>QZVU01000009.1 GCA_003602285.1 Arthrobacter frigidicola | reverse complement strand
GGTTCCCAACCAACAACAGGAACCACCACAACAAAATACACACACGTCCAGCACGACGAAGACGTAACAGACTTACCCACCCCAGGAACCCATCACGGGAGAACCGGGACCCGGGTACAACGAGTTACGGCGGTCATAGCGTGGGGGAAACGCCCGGTCCCATTCCGAACCCGGAAGCTAAGACCCACAGCGCCGATGGTACTGCACCCGAGAGAGTGTGGGAGAGTAGGACACCGCCGGACCACCCTTAGGCTGCAGGCCCCACCACCGGTGGGGCCTGCACCCCTTTAACCACCACTCCACCACTCCACCACCACTCCACCACCGGGCACACCGCCCGCCGGCACCAAGGCAGGAGTGGCACGGGTGGCCAGCTGCTCCGGTCCGCGGCCTTCGACCGGTTCGTGACCAGCTGCGCCGACACGAACCCTGGGCTCGATCGCCGGTCGGCACTACCGCAGGCCCGCCGGCCCGCCGGCCCTCACCTGGCCCCCACGTGGCGCGCAGGGGCCGCTGCGGGCGGCCGCGGCCCGCATTCGAAGCGACGGTAAGTCTCAGTAGGACGGCAGGCGTTTGGTGCGGTCCCTCCGTGCTGATCCAGTAGGGCTGGCCGGCGTGGCCGGCAGGCGCCACACCGCATCGGATCGCGCGTCCGGGGCAGGACGTGATTGCATTGATGCAAGCGACTTATAGAACAATAGAGAACAGCGGAACGCGAGATGCGGCTGCTGTAAATGAGAGGAACTTCGCCGCCATGGCTGAGCAGGAACGCACGCACGGGGACTCCCCGGACAACGGAAAGCCGGCAGGCGGAGGAAACTCGGATCGAACCCAGGCCGCCGGGAAGCGGCACTCGTGGGGATCGAAGGGGGCGGCGCCGCGGTCGGCCGCAGAATCCGGCGACCGTGATGATGCGGCCGCGGACGCCCGCGGTGCTGCGCCGCAGCGGCGGGGACCGGTCTCCTCATCGGGTACATCGGGCAACCGTTTCGGCGGCGCCTCCCGGGGTCGCGATGGTGCCCGCGATGGACAGCGCAGTTCCGACGGGCGCGGCGCCTATCAGGGCCGGGGTGGATCGGGTTCCGGTCGGGATGCGGGTGCCCCGCCTGCCGGTGGCCGCTATGCGGACCGCCCGGGGCTTCGCCCGGACCGCGCCGGTGAAGGGCGCGGCAATGAGGACCGCACCTCTTCCGACCGCAGAGCAGGAGGGCGCGGCGCAGCCGATCAGCGCTCCGGAGGGGGCTACCGGGGCGGCGATTCCCGTGGCGCCCAGCTGAGGGGCTCCGCCTCGAGGGGCGGTTCGTTCTCGGGTAACGCTTCCGACCGTCCCCGCTCCGGCGGCGCCGGAGGACGCAGCGGCGGCGCGGCTGACCGGCCCGCCTGGGCCAAGCGCCCGGATCAGGGCGCCGACCGGCGTCCCGGCGGACCGGGGGAGCACCCGCGCGGTGAGGGCCGGACCGGCCCCCGATTTGATGACCGGCGTGATGGCCGCCGCGACGAACGCGGCGGAGGTTCCCGTGCCAGTGGCCGGGGCGCAGGGGAGCGCAGCACCGCGCCGCGGCGCAGCTTCGGGGCCGGGGACGGTCCCCGGAGCGGCCCGCCGGCCGCGCCCCGCCAGCACAACGCGCGCGACCTGCGCAGCTCCAACCGGCCGGACCGGGAACGGTCGCCGGAGATCGACGAGGACGTGAAGGGCGACGAACTGGACCGGGTCACACGTGCCCAGATCCGCAACCTCGAGGAGCGCAGCGCACTGTGGGTGTCGCGTCACCTCGTGATGGCCGGACGCCTCCTTGAGGACGATCCGGAGCTTGCATTCCAGCATGCCCTCGCCGCGAGCAGGCGCGGCGGACGGCTCGCTGCCGTCCGCGAAGCGGTCGGCCTGACGGCGTATGCCGCCGGCCACTACGGCGAGGCCCTGCGGGAGTTCAGGACGTTCCGCCGGATCAGTGGCTCCAATGCACACCTGCCGGTCATGGCCGACTGCGAACGCGGACTGGGGCGGCCCGACCGGGCGCTCGACCTCGCCCGCAGCGAGGAGGCCGAGACCCTCGACGCCGCAGGCAAGGCCGAGCTCGCCATGGTCGTCTCCGGCGCACGGGCCGACCTCGGCCAGCTTGAGGCCGCCGTGGCCGCCCTCGAGATCCCGCAGCTGGATCTGCACCGCGCCTTCTCGTTCAGCCCCAGGCTGTTCCGGGCCTACGCGGATGCACTCGATGCCGCCGGACGCACCGGGGAGTCGGAGAAGTGGCGCAAGCAGGCCAAGGTTGCCGAGTCCGCCCTGGGGGTGGAGGACCCCGCCGAGCCCGACATCATCGACCTTTTGGGTGATGACGAGGAAGGCGCGGCGCGTCCGGTACCGACGGTGACCGAGGTCCTGGGCGGGACGAAGAAGGATGCCGCAGCGGACGGGACGGCCGAGGCGCGTGCCTCCGTCGTTGACGCCGATGGTGCTCCTGACGAGTCTGAAGGTGCCGGGTCTGAAGGGGCCGGGGCCGACACCGATGGTGATAGTGCCGATGGTGAGAGCGCTGATGTCGAGGACGGCGCCGGGACCGACAGCGCGGAAGGGACCGTCCTTCCGGCCGCGGATAACGACACGGACAGCACCCCCGGCGCAGGGGATGAGGACGCCCCTTCCAGGACCGCACCCGGCGCTGTGGCACCTCCCAAGACGGCCGAGGATTCCGTTGGAGGCTGAGGGGGCCCTGATCGGCGCCTATGACGCGGTCCTTTCGGACCTCGACGGCGTCGTCTATGCCGGCCCGCACGCCATTGCGGGGGCCGTCGAGGCGCTGATGAAGCTCGCGGAGGTGGGGGTGAAGCTGGCTTACATCACCAACAACGCGTCGCGCTCGGCCGACGAGGTCGCGGCGCACCTTAGGAGCCTTGGCGCGCCGGCCCGGGGGGATCAGGTCTTCGGATCCGCCCTCGCCGGTGCGGAACTCCTGGCCGGGTTGGTTCCGGCCGGCTCCAAGGTGCTGGTGACCGGAAGCAGCACCCTGGCCGACGCGGTGCGGAGCCAGCAGCTCGTCCCGGTCGACTCGGCCGAGGACGGCCCCGACGCCGTCATTCAGGGCTTCTCGCCCGAGCTCGGCTGGAAGGACCTCGCCGAGGCGTCCTATGCGATTGCGGCCGGAGCCGTCTGGGTTGCCACGAACACCGACATGTCGATCCCGCAGGCACGCGGGATCGCCCCAGGCAACGGGTCGCTCGTGGCGGCCGTCGCGGCCGCCACCGGGATCCGCCCGGTGGTCGCCGGGAAGCCGGAGGCCTCGCTGTTCACCACTGCGGCGCGCCATCTGGGGTCGGAACGCCCGCTTGTTGTCGGGGACCGCCTCGACACCGATATTCTCGGCGGAAACCGGGCCGGCATGGACACCGCGCTGATCTTGACCGGGGTCGACACGGTGCGCGCCGCACTTGCTGCGGTGGCCGCCGAGCGTCCCACCTACCTGCTCCCGGACCTGGGGGGCCTGTACGAGTCCTACCCGCCGGTGACCGCTGTCGACGGCGCATACCGTTGCGGAGCCGACTCGGCCCGGGTCGAGGCAGGAGCCGTTCGGGTCGAGGGGAGCGAAAGCAGCCTCAACGCCTGGCGGGCGGCCTGCGCTGCCTGGTGGGCGGCTGCGCCCGGGCTGGAGACGGCGCGGATGCCGGATCTCCGCTTCACCGGCGCAGCGGCCTGAACCCGGGACGCTGTGACACTGTCAGAACCGACGAAGGGGGAAGGTGTGCGCGACGACGACGGCGGCGTTCCCGCTGACAATTCCGAGGCTGCCCGGGACGGCGGAGTCCGGGACCCCAACGGCGAATCCGGTGCCGCCGGGGAGTCCTTCGGGCCCAGCGAGGTGCCGCCCACCGGGGATTCCTCCGTCGACACCGTCCTCGGGAGGCTCGCGGACCTCGGCGGACAGCCGGTGGGCGAGCACGCGGAGTTCTATACGGCACTCCACGACGCCCTGCTCACCGAACTCAACGCGGAGGGCTGACCCATGGCGCGCCTGGACCAGGAACTGGTCTCCCGTGGCCTGGCACGCTCGCGGTCCCATGCGGCCCAGCTCATCGCGGCCCGGCGGGTGTTCCGCGCCGGCGAGGTGATGCTCAAGGCTTCAGCACCGGTCAGCGGCGACCAGGAGCTGGCGGTCGCCGATGCCGGGCCCGAGTTCGTGAGCAGGGCCGGACACAAGCTCGCCGGCGCGCTCTCCGCCTTTCTCGGCGTCGCGGTCGCCGGGCGGCGCTGCCTTGACGCCGGGGCCTCCACCGGCGGATTCACCGATGTGCTGCTGCGGGCGGGCGCCCGCGAGGTGGCGGCGGTGGACGTCGGACACGGACAGCTGGTGCAGGTGCTCAGGGAGGATCCCCGCGTCCACGTCTTCGAGGGGCTCAACGTGCGCTACCTCGACCCGGGCGAGATCGGGGGACCCGCCGAGCTGACCGTGGCCGACCTGTCCTTCATCTCCCTGACGCTCGTGATCCGGTCCCTCGCCGCGGCGACGGTTCCGGGCGGGGACCTCGTGCTGATGATCAAGCCCCAGTTCGAGGTGGGACGCGGTGCCCTCAACGGCCAGGGCGTCGTGACCTCCGAGGCTGCCCGCAGGCGGGGCGTGCACGGGGTGATCCGGGAGGCACTGGCGGCTGGGCTGGAGGTGCGGGGCCTGGAGCAGAGCTCCCTGCCCGGCCAGGACGGAAATCTTGAGTACTTCCTGTGGGTGAGGGTGCCGCATCGGACAATGGACCCTAGGATCGAAGAGGACCTGGACCGCCTGACCGATGGGCTGCTCTCCACGAGCGCCGCATTCGGCGGCCGGACGAAAGACAACGACGGAGCTGAATGACTAGGAAAATTCTGGTGCTTGCGCACACCGGCAGGCAGGACGCGATTGCGGCCGCCCAGCAGGCGTGTATGCGGCTCTCCGCCCTCGGGCTCACGCCCGTCATGCGGCCGGAGGAGGCCTCCGGGCTCCGGACGGCGTACGGCACCGCCGCAGCACCGACCGAAACGCTGGGGAAGGAGGTCACCCTCGACGGCATCGAACTGGTCATGGTCCTCGGCGGCGACGGCACCATCCTCCGTGCCGCGGAGCTGGTGCGCAGCCGCGAGATTCCGCTCCTCGGGGTGAACCTCGGCCACGTCGGATTCCTTGCCGAAAGCGAACGCGCCGACCTCGACGAGGCAGTCCGGTGGGTCGCCGAACGTGACTACAGCGTCGAGGAACGCATGACCATCGAGGTCTCCGCCTGGCAGGGCGATACCCTGCTCGGGGAAACGTGGGCACTCAACGAGGCGGCCATCGAAAAGGCCAACCGGGAGCGGATGATCGAAGTGGTCATCGAGGTCGACGGCCTGCCCGTCAGCTCCTTCGGATGCGACGGCATCGTGCTTGCGACCCCCACCGGGTCCACCGCCTACGCCTTTTCCTCCGGCGGCCCCATTGTCTGGCCGGAGGTGGAAGCCCTGCTGATGGCACCGATCAGCGCCCACGCGCTCTTCGCGAAGCCGCTCGTTGTGGCTCCGACCTCCGTGCTGGCCGTGGAGATCCTCACCCGCACCGACGCCTGGGGGGTGCTGTGGTGCGATGGGCGCCGCAGCATCGACCTTCCGCCCGGCGCCCGGGTGGAGGTCCGGCGTTCCGATAACCCGGTCCGGTTGGCGCGGACCCGACAGACTCCCTTCTCCGAGCGGCTCGTCCAGAAGTTCCAGCTTCCCGTCCAGGGCTGGCGCGGACCGGTCGCCTCCACCGGAAGGCACCTCCGATGATCGAGGAGATGCGGATCCGCGACCTCGGCGTCATCAGCGACGCAACCCTCACCCTGGGCCCTGGCCTGACCGTCGTCACCGGCGAAACCGGTGCTGGAAAGACCATGGTCATCACCGCCCTCGGCCTCCTGCTCGGCGCGCGGTCGGACGCCGGTTCGGTCCGCCTTGGGGCGAAGTCGGCCTCGGCGGAGGCCATCGTGCGCCTCGAGCACGGCAGCGCCGTCGCCGAGCGTGCCGCGGAAGCCGGTGCGGTCCTCGAGGAGTTCGACGGCACGGCCGAACTGATCCTGGCGCGCACCGTCACCAGCGAGGGCCGCAGCAGGGCCTACGTGGGCGGCAGGACGGCGCCCGTAGGGGTGCTCTCGGAACTCGGCGAGCACCTCGTCGTCGTCCACGGGCAGTCGGACCAGCTGCGGCTCAAGGGTGCCGCCGCCCAGCGCGGGGCCCTCGACAAGTTCGGGGGGCCGAAGCTCGCCGCCGAACTCGAGGCGTACGCCGGCAACTACCAGCGGTGGCGCGGCGCGATCGCCGAGCGCGACCGGCTCCAAAGCGAGGCGAGGGAGCGGGCGCGGGAAGCCGAAAGCCTGACGGCGGCCCTCGCGGAGATCGATGAGGTCGATCCCCAGCCGGGGGAGGACGTCACCCTGAAGGCCGACTCGATGCGCCTCGGCAACGTCGAGGAGCTGCGGACCGCGGCCCTGACCGCCCATTCGGCACTGGTGTCCGAGGACTTCGGCGCCGCCGTCGACGCCGTCTCCCTCGTCGACGAGGCCAAGCGGCAGCTCGAGGGCGTGGCCGAGCACGACCTGGAGCTCGAGACGCTTGCCGGCCGGCTGGCCGAGGTGGGCTACCTGCTCGCCGACATCTCGGGAGAGCTCGCCGCATACGGAACGGCCCTGGAGGGCGAAGGCCCCGGCCGCCTGGCCGAGGTCGAGGCCCGGCGTGCGGCACTGGCGGTGCTGGTACGCAAATACGCGCCCAGCATCGACGAGGTCCTGCAGTGGCGTGAGGAGAGCGCCCTCCGCCTCGAGGAGCTCACCGGAGACTCCTCCCGCGTCGAGGAGCTCGAAGCGGAGATCGAAGAGCTCGACGCCGTCGTGCGCGCCGGTGCGGCCGCGGTATCGGCCCTGCGGCAGGAGGCCGCCCGGCACCTCGCCGAGCGGGTCAGCGACGAGCTGAGCGCCCTCGCCATGCCCGACGCAACGCTGCTCATCGAGGTCGCTCCGGCGGAGTCCCTGACCATCCACGGCGGCGACGACATTTCCTTCAACCTGCGCCCGCACCCCGGGTCGGCTCCCAGGCCGCTCGGGAAGGGCGCCTCCGGCGGTGAACTCTCCCGCGTGATGCTCGCCATCGAGGTGGTGCTCGCCGCCGTCGACCCGGTTCCCACGTTCGTCTTCGACGAAGTTGACGCCGGCGTGGGCGGAAAGGCCGCCGTCGAAATCGGCCGGCGGCTGGCCATGCTCGCCCAGCACGTCCAGGTCATCGTGGTGACCCACCTGCCCCAGGTTGCGGCCTTCGCGGCGCGCCATGTCCGGGTCACAAAGAACGTGCATTCGACCGGTGGGGACGGGGAGGACGGCGGATTCACAGCCAGTGATGTGCAGGTGCTGCCCGAGGCGGAGCGCGTGCGAGAACTTGCCCGAATGCTTGCGGGCCAGGAGGATTCAGCCTCCGCCCGCGCCCATGCCGAGGAACTCCTCGCGGATGCGGCGCGGACCACTTCCAGATGATAGGCTCGAACTCCGTGGTGCAGCAAACAAACTCCCGGTTCCCAAAGTCCGCAAAGACGACCAAGCACATCTTCGTGACTGGTGGCGTGGCCTCCTCCCTCGGCAAGGGATTGACGGCGTCAAGCCTCGGTCACCTGCTTCGGGCACGGGGACTCTCGGTCACCATGCAGAAGCTTGATCCCTACCTCAATGTCGATCCCGGCACGATGAACCCGTTCCAGCACGGTGAGGTCTTCGTCACCGAGGACGGCGCCGAAACTGACCTCGACATCGGCCATTACGAGCGGTTCCTCGACGAGAACCTCGACGGCTCGGCGAACGTGACGACCGGCCAGGTCTACTCGACCGTCATCGCCAAGGAGCGCCGTGGGGAATACCTCGGCGACACCGTACAGGTCATCCCGCACATCACCGACGAGATCAAACGGCGCATGCGCCTGCCGGCCGAACCGGTGGCCCTGAAGAAGGTCCCCGACGTCATCATCACCGAAATCGGTGGAACCGTCGGCGACATCGAGTCCCAGCCGTTCCTCGAGTCGGCCCGCCAGGTCCGCCAGGACATCGGCCGCAACAACGTCTTCTTCCTCCACGTGTCGCTGGTTCCCTACATCGGCCCCTCCCAGGAACTGAAGACCAAGCCGACGCAGCACTCGGTCGCGATGCTCCGCTCCATCGGCATCCAGCCCGACGCCATCGTGATCCGCTCCGACCGCGAGGTCCCCCTGGCGATGCGCGAGAAGATCGGACGCATGTGCGACGTCGACATCGACGCCGTCGTCAACGCGGCCGACGCCCCGAGCATCTACGACATCCCCAAGACCCTTCACAAGCAGGGCCTCGATGCGTACATCGTCCAGTCCCTCGACCTGAAGTTCAAGGACGTCAACTGGACCAAGTGGAACAAGCTCCTCGATGCGGTGCACAACCCGAAGCACCAGGTTGAGGTGGCCCTGGTCGGTAAGTACATCGACCTGCCCGACGCCTACCT
Organism: Arthrobacter frigidicola; assembly: GCA_003602285.1. Lineage (GTDB taxonomy): Bacteria > Actinomycetota > Actinomycetes > Actinomycetales > Micrococcaceae > Arthrobacter_D > Arthrobacter_D frigidicola. The sequence continues at coordinate 143,126 of QZVU01000009.1, read as the reverse complement.
CTCGGTCACCGAGGCGCTGCGTGCCGGCGGTTTCGCCAACAAGGCCAAGGTCAACATCCGCTGGGTGCCCTCGGACGAATGCGACACCCCGGAGGGTGCCCGAAAGGCCCTCGCGGGCGTTGACGCCATCTGCGTTCCGGGCGGCTTCGGCATCCGCGGGCTCGAAGGCAAGCTGGGCGCCCTGCTGTACGCCCGCGAGAACAAGATCCCTACGCTGGGCCTCTGCCTCGGGCTGCAGTGCATGGTCATCGAATACGCCCGGAACGTTGTCGGCCTCGAGAACGCGTCCTCAAGCGAATTCGAACCCGACACCAAGTTCCCCGTGATCGCAACGATGGCCGAGCAGCTTTCCATCGTCGCCGGCGAGGGTGACATGGGCGGCACCATGCGCCTCGGCCTGTGGGAGGCGCGCCTCGATGAGGGCTCCGTCGTCGCCGGCACCTACGGCAAGACCACCGTCACCGAGCGACACCGCCACCGCTACGAGGTGAACAACGAGTACCGCGCCCAGATCGCCGAGGCCGGGCTCGTGTTCTCAGGCACCTCGCCGGACGGCAAGCTGGTGGAGTTCGCAGAGCTCCCTCGGGACGTCCACCCGTACTACGTCTCCACCCAGGCCCACCCCGAACTGAGTTCGCGGCCCACGCGTCCGCACCCGCTCTTCGCGGGACTCGTGAAGGCCGCCCTTGATCTTCGGGGCGCCAAGGTCTGAGATGAGCGAGACTCCCGCGGCCGACCGCTTCTCCGATGAACAGAGCCCGCGCAGGCTCCACCGTTCTGCGGTGATCCACCGCGGGTACGTGTGGGACGTCGTCGAGGAGACCTTCAGCCTGAACGAGGGCGGGGAGGAAATCACCCGGGAGTACATCGACCACCCGGGCGCGGTGGCAGTGCTGGCGATGGATGAGCAGGACCGGATCCTGCTCATCCGCCAGTACCGCCACCCGGCCCGGATGGTGCTCTGGGAGATCCCGGCCGGGCTGCTCGACGAGCCCGGCGAGGACTTCGTGGAGGCGGCGGCCCGCGAACTGGCCGAGGAAGCCGACCTGACCGCGGGGGAGTGGCACGTCCTGGCCGACCTGTTCCTCTCCCCGGGGTCCTCCAGCGAGGCCCTGCGGATCTACCTGGCCCGCGGTATCGGCTCGGTGCCCGAGGCCGACCTGCACACCCGCACCCACGAGGAGGCGGAGATCGAACTGCTGTGGGTGCCCCTGGATGAGGCCGTGACGGCGGTCCTCGAGGGCCGGATTCACAGCCCGTCGGCAGCGGCGGCCGTCCTCGCGGCGCATGCCGCCCGCGTTGACAGCTATGCGCGCCTGCGCCCCGCTGACGCGCCCTGGCCGGAACACCCAAGCCAGCACGGCACCTGGCCGCACGGCGCGGTCCTGCGGGACTGACAGTGCCGGCAGCAGCGGAAAAAACCGCAGGGGACGAGTTCCAGGCCACCCGGCCGGGCCGGCTGATCAATGAATACCTCCAGCACATGGCCGTGGAACGCGGCCTGTCCGCGAATACCCTTGCCGCCTACCGGCGCGACCTGCTGCGCTACCACCGCTTCCTGCAGGCCAGCGGCATCGAAGACATCTCAAGGATCACCCGTCGTGACGTGACCGGCTTCGCGCAGGCCGTCGCGACCGGCTCGGACGGGCAGTCCCCGCTGAGCCCGAGGTCGGCGGCCCGTACCGTGGTCGCCGTGCGTGGGCTCCACCGCTTCTGGGCTCTTGAGGGGATGAGCGAGGCCGACCCGGCCCGGGACGTCCATCCGCCCGCCGCCGGGCAGCGCCTGCCCAAGGCGATCTCCGTCGACGAGGTCTTCCGCATCCTCGAAGCCGTCGACACCTCGACCCCCTCCGGCCAGCGGGACCGCGCCCTGCTCGAATTCCTCTACTCAACCGGGGCGCGGATCAGCGAGGCCGTCGGGCTCGACGTCGACGACGTGTCCGTGGACGAGGCACTCAGCGGCCCCGCCGTCGTCCGGCTGTTCGGCAAGGGCTCCAAGGAACGGCTCGTGCCGCTGGGCTCCTACGCCGCGAAGGCCATCGACTCCTACCTGGTGCGCGGCCGGCCAGCCCTGTCCGGCAAGGGCAAGGGCGGGCCGGGCCTGTTCCTCAACATGCGCGGCGGGCGGCTGAGCCGCCAGAGCGCCTGGACCATCCTGAAGGCCGCGGCCGAAAAGGCGCAGGTCACCCGGGAGGTCTCACCGCACACCCTGAGGCACTCCTTCGCCACCCACCTGCTCGAAGGCGGCGCCGACGTCCGCGTCGTCCAGGAACTGCTCGGACACGCCTCGGTGACCACCACGCAGGTCTACACACTGGTGACGGCTGAGACGCTGCGCGAAGTGTATGCGGCCTCCCATCCCCGGGCCTTCGGCTGAGCGGGCAGCTGATGCCTTCGAACGGCGGCTCCGCCGCCCTGCCACCCGACAGCCTTCGATCCGACCTCCCGCGAGCCGCGGCCGTCCCCGAGGTGCCGGTGCCCGGTGAGCCGCTGCCCGCAGGGGCGTTCCGTCCGGTGGTGCTGTGTTTCCTGTTCCGTTCCGAGGCGGGTCGCCGGGAGGTGCTGCTGGGCCTCAAGCACGAGGGCTTCGGCACCGGGCGGATCGTCGCCCTCGGCGGGAAGCTCGAACCGGGGGAGACCCCCGCCCAGGCCGCCGTACGCGAGGTGGCCGAGGAGTCCGGACTCCTCGTGGAGGAGTCCGACCTGGGGTTCCTCGGCGAAGTGACCTGGGACTTTCCGGCCAACCCGGCCTGGAACATGAGGGCCTGGATCTTCGCGGCCGACCGTTTCACCGGGGACGCCGGCCCCAGCGACGAGATCACCCCGGAGTGGTTCCCGGTGACAGCGCCGCCCTGGGACGGCATGTGGGAGGACGCCGCCTACTGGCTGCCGCGCGTGCTCGCGCGTGAGCCCTTTCGAGCCGACATCGTGCTTGACGCCCACAGCGTCGGCGTGGCTTCCGCGTCCGTTCGACCCGCCTCCGTCGGTCCCGCCTCCGTTGGTCCAACACAGGAGGGCGGGACCGACGGGATTCCGGAGCGGCCCCTCACTCAGGGGACGTGACGTTCCTCAGGCCCGTTGTAGGCGCTCAGCGGCCGGATCAGTGAGTTGGACTCGAGCTGCTCCATGATGTGGGCGGTCCATCCCGTGATCCTCGCGGCGATGAACAGGGGAGTGAACATCTCCGTGTCGAATCCCATCAGGTGGTACGTGGGCCCGGCCGGGTAGTCGAGGTTCGGCTTGATCCCCTTGGCTTCCTCCATCGCGGTCTCAAGCCCGCTGTAGAGGCCCAAAATCTCGTCCCGGCCGTAGTAGCGGATCATGGCATCCAGCGCCGCCTTCATGGTGGGGACGCGTGAGTCGCCGTTCTTGTAGACGCGGTGTCCGAAGCCCATGACCTTCTTCTTCTGGGCCAGCGCGTCCTCCATCCAGGCCTTGGCCCGGGCCGCGGCCTCCTCCGCCGGCTCGTCCTTGCGGATCCCGATCTCCTCGAAGGTGTGCATGACCGCCTCGTTCGCACCGCCGTGCAGCGGGCCCTTCAGGGCGCCGATCGCCCCGGTGACCGCGGAGTGCAGGTCGGACAGGGTCGAGGTGATGACCCGGGCCGTGAACGTCGAGGCGTTGAAGGAGTGCTCGGCGTAGAGGACCATCGAGATGTTGAAGGCCTCGACGACCTCCGGCGGTGCCTCCTCGCCGAAGGTCATCCACAGGAAGTTCGCGGCGTACCCGAGATCCTCCCGCGGCTCCACCACGTCGAGGCCGCGGCGGCGCCGCTGGTCATAGGCGACGACGGCGGGGAAGGCGGCGAACAGCGCGGCCGCCTTCTCGAGGTTCGCCGGGCGGGAGTTGTCCCCGGCCAGCGGGTGCCCGGCGCCGAGCACCGACACCGCGGTCCGCCCGACATCCATCGGGTGGCTCGTCAGGGGCAGCAGGTCGATAACCTGACGGACGTTTCCGGGCAGGGCCCGGCCGGCACGCTCAAGCGCCGTGAATTCGGCCAGTTCCTCCGCGCCGGGCAGTTCGCCGTGCCACAGCAGCCACGCCACCTCCTCGAAGGAGCATCGAGCGGCGAGCTCCTGGACCGGATACCCGCGGTACAGCAGGGAGTTGGTCTCCGGGTTCACCTTCGAGACGGAGGTGTAGTCGACAGTCACCCCGGCCAGGCCCTTGTGGATCTCGGGTGCGGCCGGGGGAGCTGGCTGGGTGCTGGTCAAATCGAACTCCTTCGGTGGAAACACGGTGCCGGCGGAAGGTCCGCTAGCGCCCGTCGGGAACCTGGAAATTGAAGACTGACGTATCGAACCTGTTGTAGCCCTCGTAGTCCACCAGTTCGTACAGGCGGGCCCGGGTCTGCATCTCCGGGACCGCCTGCTGCTGGGTGCCGTTGGCCCGGATGGAGTCCAGCGTACGCTCCGCGGCGCCCATGGCACTGCGCAGCAAGGTGACTGGATAGATAACAATATTGACCCCGGCGTCGTGGAGTTGGTCGGTGGTGAACAGCTCGCTCTTGCCGAACTCGGTCATGTTGGCCAGGATCGGCACATCCACTGCCTCCCGGATGGCTCGAAACTCCTCGAGGTCGCGCATGGCCTCCGGGAAGATCGCGTCCGCGCCGGCGTCGACGAGCGCCCGGGCACGGTCCTGGGCGGCGCGCAGCGAGTCGGTGCCGCGGATGTCGGTGCGGGCCATGACCAGGAAGTTCGGGTCGCGGCGTGCGTCGACCGCCGCGCGGATCCGCTTTGCGGCGGTGTCGAGATCCACGACCTGCTTCCCGTCGAGATGCCCGCACCGCTTGGGGTTGAACTGGTCCTCGATGTGGCAGCCGGCCAGGCCGGCGTTCTCGAGTTCCTGCACCGTGCGTGCGACGTTCATCGGCTCCCCGAAGCCGGTGTCGGCGTCGACGATCGAGGGGAGGTTGGTCATCCGGGCGACCTGCCCGGCCCGCTGCGCCACCTCGGTCAGGGTGGTGAGGCCGATATCGGGCAGGCCAAGGTCGGCGGCGAGCACCGCCCCGGAGATATAGACGCCGTCGAACCCCTTGTCCTCGATCAGGCGGGCCGAGAGCGGGTTGAAGGCACCGGGGAACTGCTGCAGGGCGCCGGAGGCGAGCCCGGCACGCAGCGCGGCCCGCTTCGATTCGGGGGTGGTGGCTGAATACAGCATGGTGTCCTCCTAGAACAGGCCGCCGCGGACGGCGGCGGTGTCGATCAGGCCGGGGCGGGCCCGGAGGTTCAGCGTGGAAAGGGAGCCGGCGGGAAGCTCGGGCAGGCGCCCGACGACGTCCAGGAACCGCTCGACCTCGGCGTCCTCGGCCACGCCGGCCGCCAGGGTGCGGAACTTTTCGATGTACTGCGCCCGGCCGAACGGGCGGGCGCCGAGCGGGTGGGCATCGGCGACGGCGATCTCGTCGGTGATCACCCGCCCGTCGGCCAGCGTGATGTCGACGCGTCCGCCGAAGGCCTTCTCCGTGATGTCGAGGGAGTGGTAGCGGCGGGTCCACTCGGGGTCTTCGGTCGTCTCGACCTTCCGCCACAGCTCGACGGTGTCGGGACGCTTGGCGCGCTCCGGGGCGTAGGAGTGCTCGTGGTGCCAGGCGCCGTCCTGCAGTGCCACGGCGAAGATGTACGGGATGGAGTGATCGAGGGTCTCCCGGGAGGCCGAGGGGTCGTACTTCTGCGGGTCGTTGGCCCCCGACCCGATGACGTAATGGGTGTGGTGGGAGGTGGAGAGCAGGATCCCGTGGACGTTCGCGGGGTCCCGCAGCTCCGGGTGGGCCGCGTGCAGGCGCCGTGCCAGGTCGATCCAGGCCTGTGCCTGGTATTCGGCCGAATGTTCCTTGGTGTAGGTGTCGAGGATGGCCCGCTTCGGCTCGCCGGGGGCGGGCAGGGGCACCTCGTAGCGGGCCTCGGGCCCGTCGAGGAGCCAGGCGATCAAGCCGTCCTCGCCCTCGTAGATGGGGGTGGGGGAGGTCTGGCCGCGCATGGCACGGTCGACGGCCTCGATGGCCATCTTCCCGGCGAACGCCGGTGCGTAGGCCTTCCAGGTCGAGATCTCGCCCTTGCGGGACTGACGGGTGGCGGTGGTGGTGTGAAGGGCCTGCCCGACGGCGTGGAAGATGGTGTCCGGGTCGAGGCCGAGCAGGGTGCCGAGCCCCGCGGCGGCCGAGGGGCCAAGGTGGGCGACGTGGTCGATCTTGTGCCGGTGCAGGCTGATGGCCTTCACGAGGTCGACCTGGATCTCGTAGCCGGTGACGATGCCTCGCAGGAGCGTCTCCCCGGAGGCCCCGGTGTGCTGAGCGGCGGCCAGCAGCGGAGGGATGTTGTCGCCGGGGTGGGAGTAATCGGCGGCGAGGAACGTGTCGTGGTAGTCGAGCTCGCGCACCGCCACTCCGTTGGCCCAGGCGGCCCACTCGGGGGAGGTGAGGGCGTCGACCCCGAAGACCGAGGACCCTCGGCCCGATGTTGGAGCGCTGTGGCTCGCCGCCTGCGCGCGGGCAGCGCTCACCGGCGCCCGGGTGAGGGAGGCGAGTGCCACCGAGGCGTTGTCGATGATCCGGTTGATCACCATGTCGGCGGCCTCAGGAGTGACGGCGACCGGATCGGCCGCGACCTGTGCGATCCGGTAGGCCAGCTGGTCCTCCCGGGGCAGGTTTTCCTCGCTGCGGTGGACTCGAACGGGGTGGAGCTCCATGGTGCTTCCTTTCGGGGTTCAGGCGTCGAGCGGTCCGGGGACCGAGGCCTGGAGGTGGTGGAGGCTGTTGGAAAGGTGGATGGTCACGGCGGCCGCGGCGAGTTCGGGATTGCCCCGGGCGACCGCCTCGGCGATCTGGCGGTGTTCGCCGGCGGAAGCGAGCAGCCGGCCCGGATTGTCGCGGGCCAGGCGGCGGGCGCGCACGAGGTGGGTCCGGAGCTGGCGCTGGGCCTGCACCAGGTACGGGTTGGCGGCGGCTTCGTCGATGGCGGCGTCAAGCTCGGCGACCAGGCCGTAGTAGGCGTGCTGGTCGGTGCCGCCGGAGGAGATCAGGGCGCCCGCGGCCTCGAAGCGTTCGGCCAGGGCATCGAACGCCGCCGGGTCGCGCCGGGCCGCGGCGAGGCGGGCCGCTGCACATTCAAGGGGAAGGCGGACCTCGAAAAGATCGACGACGCCGGCCAGGGACACCGCGGTCACGACCACGCCCCGCCCGGAGTGTGCGGCCGCCAGCCCTTCGGCCACGAGCCGGGAGAGGGCCTCACGGAGCGGGGTGCGAGAAATGCCCAGCCGGCTGGCCTGTTCCACCTCGGCCAGCAGGGTGCCGGGGGGAAGGCGCCACTCGAGGATGTCCGCGCGCAGCGACCCGTATGCCCTGTCACTTGCGCGCATCGGAATCCTTCCGGAAGGCGGGGGTGCTGGTTGCAACCCTGCGCTCAATGTATACAGCGGAGGTGGTGATCCGCAAGAAAGCCGGCGGTTGGTCGGAAAGATCAGGCTTTCCTGTATACAGAACCCCGCCTACTGGGCCCACCGGTATTCGAATTCCGGCCGCCCCCGGGTGCCGTACCGGGAGCTGCGCCGGACGGACCGGCCGTCGGCGAGGTACTCGAGGTACCGGCGGGCCGTCACCCTCGACAGATCGAGGGTGGAGGCCACCTCGGCGGCGGAGACCGGTTCCTCGAGCGTTTTCAGCTGCCCGATGATTGCCCGCAGGGTGTCCTCCGAGAGGCCCTTGGGCAGGCTGGCCGGGGCCGCCGGGCGCAGGGAGGCGAAGGCCTGGTCGACCTCCGACTGGGTGGTGGAGGCCGCCTGACCGATGAGGTTGAGGCGGAACTCCCGGTAGGCCCCGAGCTTGTCGGAGAACGCCGAGTAGGTGAACGGTTTGATGAGGTACTGGACGATCCCCGCCGAGATGGCCGAGCGGACCACCTGCAGCTCCCGCACCGCGGTGATCGCGATGACGTCGGCCGGCAGGCCCAGCCCGCGCACGCGGCGGAGGAGGTCAAGCCCATGGGCATCGGGCAGGTTCATGTCGAGCAGGATCAGGTCGATGCCCGGCGGACCCGCCTGGGCTCCGGCGCCTCCGGCGGAGGCGGCTGAGAGCAGCGCCATGGCTTCGGCGCCCGAACGGGCCACGCCGGCCAGGGCGAAGCCGTCGAGGCGCCGGACATACTCGGCGTGGGCGTCGGCGGCAATGGGGTCATCCTCGACCACGAGGACGCGGATCGGTTCCATCAGGTGCCGGCCCGATCAGCGGAAGCGGAGGCCCCGGTCGGGACCGCCGGGAGGAAGACCGAGAACCGGGCCCCGCCGTCGTGGTCCGCGTCGTTGTCCACCTCGAGGGTTCCGCCGAGGCGCAGCACGGCCTGGCGCACGAGGGCCAGGCCGATGCCGCGGCTGCGGGCCGCCGGGTCCTTGGTGCTGAAGCCCAGCTCGAAGATGCGGGAGCGCTCGGCGTCGGTGAGGCCCGGGCCGCTGTCCTGGACCACGATCCCGACGCCGGCGCGGCCCGCCCCGGGGTGGCTGAGGGTGAGGCGGACCCGGCGGCGTTCGGAGGGTGCGGCCGCATCGAAGGCATTGTCGAGCAGGTTCCCGATGATCGTGATCAGGTCCCCCGGATCGATGCCCTGCGAGTCCACCGGCCCGTCGACGCTCAGGCTCAGTTCCACGCCGCGCTCATTGGCCTGCGCCGCCTTGCCGACAAGGAGGGCGGCGATGAACGGCTCGTCGACGGCCCCGACGACGGAATCGGTGAGCTGCTGCGACTGCTGGAGGTCGCGGGTGGCGAACTCGAGGGCCTCCGCCTGCCGGTCGAGTTCGATGAGGGACACGATGGTGTGCAGCCGATTGGAGTGCTCGTGGCTCTGGGCCCGCAGGGCGTCGGTCAGCGTGCGCATGGTCTGCAGCTCACCGGTCAGGGACTCAATCTCGGTGTGGTCGCGCAGCGTGGTGACGGTGCCCAGGGGCTGGGTGCCCGCCGTGTCCCTGCTGGTGGGCGGCACCGCAGGCTCCTGGTTGACCACAAGCACCCGATTGTCGGTGACGTGGACCTCGTCGATGGCCTGCCGGCCGCTGGCCAGCAGGTCGCGCAGCGACCCGGGCACCCCGAGCTGCGCCGCCGGCACCGGTGCCTGCGGCCGGGGTTCGGGAAGGTGCAGCAGGTGTGCTGCCTGGTCGTTGTAGAGCACGAGCCGGCCCCGGCCGTCGGTCAGCAGCAGCCCCTCGCGCACCGAGTGGAGCACCGAGTCGTAAAACACGAACATGCGGGCGAGCTCGTCGGTGCCCAGCCCCAGCGTCGCCTTCCGGAGCCGCTGGCTGAGCAGGTAGGACACTCCAGAGCCGAAGAGGAGGGAGGCGAGCGCGATCAGCCCGACCAGCGGTAGCTGGGCATTCCGGGCGATCGCCACCCGGTCGAGGGTGACTCCCGCCGCGACCATCGCCACCACCGTGCCGCCGGGGTCCTGCACCGGGGCGATGGCCCGCACGGAGGGCCCAAGGGTTCCCGTCGAGGTTTCGGTATGGCTGCGGCCCGCCAGCGCCTGGTCCACCGACCCGATGTAGCGCTGGCCGATCTGTGCGGGGTTTCGGTGGGTGAACCGGGTGCGGTCCGGCGCCATGATCGTGATGAAGTCGATGCGCAGCTCATCCATGAGCGAGACGGCGTAGGGCTGGAGGACCTCGGTGGGGTCCGGCCGGCCGACGCCGTCGAGCACTGCCGGGTCCTGGGCGAGGGTCGAGGCCACGGCCAGCATGCGCTCCGCCGCGGAGTCGTGGGCATCGCGTGCGGCATCCATGTAGAGCACGAAGGAAAGGCACGTCGTCAGGATGGCAATGAACACAAGCTGGCCGACGAAAAGCTGCCGTGCGAGACTCCATCGCTTCACTGCGGAACCAGACTCCTTCCAGGCATCGTCCGAGTCTAGTGCCGGAGGCCGCGACCAGTATGAACGCAAGAGTGACGCCTGTCACGTCGTGACCCAGGCTGGGGTGGACAGATTTCCATCGACGGCCACCCGGCCCGACAACCCGACGGCGGAGAATGGCCTCCCCGGACGGTAGCGGCGGGGCGCCGGACCGAACCAGGAGAACCTCATGGCAACGGCGACATCAAGTCCAAGCGGCGAATCAGCGGCGCCGCGCAAGCCGGTCGACAAGACCCATTTCCTCTACATCGCCGTCATCGCGGCGGTGGTCCTCGGCGCGATCATCGGCCTCGCGGCCCCCGAGTTCGCGGTCCAGCTGAAGCCCCTGGGCACCGGCTTTATCGCGCTGATCAAAATGATGATCGCCCCGATCATCTTCTGCACCATCGTGCTGGGCATCGGCTCCATCGCCAAGGCGGCCACGGTCGGCAAGGTGGGCGGCCTTGCGCTCGGGTACTTCCTGCTGATGTCGACCTTCGCCCTGGCGATCGGCCTGGTCGTGGGCAACCTCATCGATCCGGGCGACGGGCTCGACCTCTCCGGCGCCTCCTATGAGGGCGCACCGGCGGCTGAGGAAGACTCCGGAACCGTTGGCTTCCTGCTGGGAATCATCCCTCCGACGCTGCTCGCCTCTCTCACCGGCGAGAGCATCCTGCAGACCCTGTTCGTCGCGCTCCTCGTGGGCTTTGCCCTGCAGAAGATGGGTGCCGCCGGCAAGCCGGTGCTGCGGGGCATCGGCCACATCCAGGCCCTGGTGTTCCGGATCCTCATCATGATCATGTGGCTCGCACCCATCGGGGCCTTCGGCGCCATCGCGGCGGTCGTCGGCGAGACCGGCGTCCAGGCGATTGTCAGCATGTTCACCCTCATGATCGCCTTCTACATCACCTGCATCCTGTTCATCGTCATTATCCTCGGCGGCCTGCTCAAGGTGGCCACCGGAGTGAACATCTTCAAGCTCATGCGCTACCTCGGCCGCGAGTACCTGCTGATCTTCTCGACCTCGTCCTCGGAGGCCGCCCTGCCCCGCCTGATCGCCAAGATGGAACACCTCGGCGTGTCCCGGCCCGTGGTCGGGGTGACCGTGCCGACCGGCTACTCCTTCAACCTCGACGGCACCGCGATCTACCTCACCATGGCGTCGCTTTTCGTCGCCGAGGCCCTGGGCATGCCTCTGGCCCTGGGTGAGCAGATATCCCTGCTGATCTTCATGATCATCGCCTCCAAGGGCGCCGCCGGCGTCACCGGTGCGGGCCTCGCAACCCTCGCCGGCGGGCTCCAGTCGCACGCACCCCAGCTGGTTGACGGCGTCGGGCTGATTGTCGGCATCGACCGCTTCATGTCGGAGGCGCGCGCCCTCACGAACTTCACCGGCAATGCAGTGGCCACAGTGCTCATCGGGACCTGGACCCGGGAGATCAACCGCACCCGGGTCGATGAGGTGCTCGAGAAGCGGCTGCCCTTCGATGAGGCGACGATGAACGCCAACCCCCACGCCTTCGATGACGGGGACGACGTCGAGGACGGCGTGGCCGCCGTGACCGCGCAGGCAGCCGCCGGCTCCCCGGCCTCCACCGGCAGGTAGGACCGGCAGGTAGGACCGGCAGGCAGCACGGAGCGGTACCACCGCGCCGCCCGCCGGCGGTTGAGTTGTCGACCAACAGCAGGCAGGTCCTTCCCTCCGGGGCGGGCCTGCCTGCCGTTCGGAGGAGACCCGACACCGGCAACTTTCGACCTCAGGTTGAACCTCAAGGCTCGCGCCCCGCCGGGGTCCTCGTGCACCGGGGGCGTGCCGGCCGGTTGTAACGTTGACCAAAGGATTAGCTCAAAAGCAAACGTAGAGATACAAACGGAAGCGTGGAGAAATACGTGAGTAGCGAACAGGGTTCCACAACTCTGCAGAACGCCACCCCTGAACTAGGGCCGACCGGACGTCCGGTGACCTTATTTCCCGAGCCGGCGGTCCTCGATTCCCACGGCCCGGCCCGCATCATCGCCATGGTGAACCAGAAGGGCGGTGTCGGCAAGACGACGTCCACCATCAACCTCGGTGCCGCGCTCGCCGAGGCCGGCCGGCGCGTGCTCCTCGTCGACTTCGACCCGCAGGGCGCGCTGTCCGCAGGGCTCGGCACCAACCCGCATGAACTCGACGTCACGGTGTACAACGTCCTCATGGACCGCAAGGTCGACATCCGGGACGCCATCCACACGACCGCCTTCGACAACGTCGACCTGCTGCCGGCGAACATCGACCTGTCCGCGGCCGAGGTCCAGCTGGTCAACGAGGTCGCCCGCGAACAGGTGCTCGACCGGGCCCTGCGCAAGGTCTCCGACGATTACGACGTCATCCTGATCGACTGCCAGCCCTCCCTGGGACTGCTCACGGTCAATGCGCTGACCGCCGCCCACGGCGTCATCATTCCGCTGATCTGCGAATTCTTCGCACTGCGCGCTGTCGCGCTGCTCGTTGAGACCATCGAGAAGGTCCAGGACCGGCTCAACCCGCGGCTGCAGGTCGACGGGGTGCTCGCGACCATGTACGACGCGCGGACCCTCCACAGCCGGGAGGTCATTGCGCGGCTCGTGGAGGCCTTCGGCGAGAAGGTCTTCGAGACCGTGATCAAGCGCACCATCAAGTTCGCCGATGCCACGGTGGCCGCCGAGCCGATCACCACCTACGCAGGCAACCACCCGGGGGCCGATGCCTACCGCAGGCTCGCCAAGGAACTGATCGCCAGGGGCGGCGCGCCCTGATGATTCCCCGCCATGGGCAGCACGGCTGAGGGCGTGCACCCTCCGCCGCTGACGGCGGGGACCCCGGAGAATCTGCCAGCGGCAGGAAAAGCGGTCTTCGAGGTCCGCCTGACCAACTTCTCCGGCCCCTTCGACCTCCTGCTGGGTCTGATCAGCAAACGGGAGCTCGACATTACGGAGATCGCCCTCGCCGAGGTCACCGACGAGTTCATCTCCCATATCCGCAGGATGCAGGCCGAGCACGGTTCCTGGGCGCTCGACGAGGCCAGCGAGTTCCTCGTTGTCGCCGCGACGCTCCTCGACCTCAAGGCGGCACGGCTCCTGCCGCGCGGCGAGGTGGAGGATGCCGAGGACATTGCGCTGCTTGAGGCCCGCGACCTGCTGTTCGCGCGCCTGCTCCAGTACCGGGCGTTCAAGGAGATTTCGCGCCAGCTCGCCGAGCGGTTCGAGGTGGAAGGGGACAGGTACCCCCGGGACACCCCGCTGGAGCCGGCCTTTACGGCGCTGCTTCCCGACCTGATCTGGACCACCACGGCGGAGGACCTCGCGGCGCTGGCTGCCGCTGCGCTGCAGCCCCGGGAGACCGTTCCGGAGGGTGTGCGGGTAGACCACCTCCACGGATCGGCCGTCAGCATCCGGGAGCAGGCAGGTCTGCTCGAGGCACACCTGCGGAACGCCGGATCGCTGTCCTTCGGGGAGCTCACCGCCGACGCCGCGGAGACCCTCGTGGTCGTGGTGCGGTTCCTCGCCCTCCTTGAGATGTTCCGCGACGGGGTGGTTTCCTTCGACCAGGACGAGCCGCTGGGGGAGTTGCGCATCCGCTGGTCGGGCGGCGATGAGCCTTTCCCAGCTGACAGCATCGGGGCTGACTACGGTGCTGACTTCGGTGCGGGCTACGGGCCGGAGTCAGTGGGGCCCGGTACCGTGGATTTGACGCTGCAGTGAGTCGAGCGCCCGCAAGGGTGCAGAGGCCCCTGGGCCAGAAGCCAGCAGACGTGGAGTCAGCAGACCCGGAGGCACCAGTCCTGGTGGCACCAGTCCTGGTGGCCACCGGCCACCGGCCGCGGGCCGGGGGCGCCATCGCATCCGGCGCCCGGGCGGCTCCGCCGCCGGCCAACGCGGGGGGAGAGCACAACACGAAAGGACGTCCAGTGACCGGTACCGATCTCGACGAGGCCGCACCCACCGGAGCAGAAGCCGCTGCGGCGGAGGCCTTTTCGGCCGCCGAACAGCCCGGTGGGCTGAAGGCCGCCCTCGAGGCGGTGCTCATGGTTGTTGAGAATCCCGTGACCGAACAGGAACTCGCCCAGGCGCTCGCCGTGGGCGTCGAGGAGGTTCAGGCGATGCTCGTGAACCTCCAGCAGGAGTACGACGGTTATACTGGGAAGGGCCCGAAGAGTGCCGATGATCCTCAACCCCGTGGTTTTGAGCTGCGCAATGTCGGCGGCGGGTGGCGCATCTACTCCCGGAGCTGGTTCGCTCCGGTGGTTTCGGCCTTCGTTCTGGGCGGCCAGTCATCACGGCTTTCCCAGGCCGCGCTGGAGACCCTGGCGGTCATTGCCTACCGCCAGCCCGTATCTCGGGCACGGGTTTCGGCGATCCGTGCGGTGAACGTCGATTCGGTGGTGCGCACGTTGACCCAGCGGGCGTTGATCGCCGCCGTCGGAACCGACCCGGAGACCGGGGCAGTCCTCTATGGGACCACCCCGCATTTTCTGGAAAGATTAGGACTCGGCAGCGTAGCCGAGCTGCCGCGGCTTTCGCCCCACCTGCCCGGCCTCGAAAACCTTGGGGACTATGAAGATACAACTTACTGAAAACGCTGACCAGAAGGACTTTTAATGACACAGGCGCCAGGATCCGGCTCCGGACGGAACGACGCTCGACGTGGCGGCAGGTCCACTGGTAGGCCAACCGGCGGTACGGGCCGCGGACGCACCGGCGGCGGTTACGAGCGCTCCGGAGGCGCCGGCCGCCCCCAGCGTGACGACCGCCCCCAGCGTGACGACCGCCCCCAGCGTGACGAGCGCGCCGAGCGCCCCCAGCGCGACGACCGTCCCCAGCGCGCGGGGGCGGGAGCCGGGGGTGGGCGCTCCACCGAGGGCCGCCACGCAGCAGGGCGTCCCGCCCAGGGCCGTCCTACGGGCGAGCGTTCGGGCCGTCCCACCGGTGACGCACGTGGTGCGGGCCGTCCCACGGGCGAGCGTTCGGGCCGTCCCACCGGTGACGCACGCGGTGCGGGCCGTCCGGGGGAGGCACGGCGCGAGTCCGGCTACCGGGGCACCGGGAACCCCGCCGCCGACCGGTACGCGGCCAAGAAGTCGGGCGCCGGAAAGCCTCGACAGAAGCCATCGGGCCCCCGCGCGTTCGGTGGAGAGCGCTTCGGCAAGGATCTTGGGCCGGTACGCCGTCCCAAGGCCGCCCGCACCACGCGTCCCGCCGACGAACTCGACATGCACAATCCCGACGGCGTGCGGCTCCAGAAGGTCATGGCCTCGGCAGGGGTCGCCTCCCGCCGCGTCTGCGAGGAAATGATCCTCGACGGCAGGGTCGAGGTCGACGGCACCATCGTGCGCGAACTCGGTGTCCGGGTGGTCCCGTCCGAGGTGTCGATCCACGTTGACGGCATGCGCCTGCAGCTCAACGAGGACCTGAAGTACTACGTCTTCAACAAGCCGCGCGGCGTCATCTCCACCATGGAGGACCCCGAGGGACGCACGAGCATCGGGAACTTCCTAAAGAACAAGAACAAGAACGAGCGGCTGTTCCACGTCGGCCGGCTCGACGCCGAAACCGAGGGACTCCTGCTCCTCACCAACGACGGCGAGCTCACCAACCGGCTCACCCACCCGTCCTACGAAGTGCCCAAGACGTACTACGTGCAGGTCCGCGGCCCGATGGGCCCGGGCATCGGCGCCCAGATGAAGGAAGGCATCGAGCTTGAGGACGGCATCTCCAAGGTCGACTCCTTCAAGCTCATCGACTCCACGCCCGGACACATCCTCGTCGAGGTGGTGCTGCACTCGGGGAAGAACCGCGTGGTACGCCGCCTGTTCGACGCAGTCGGGCACCCCGTAGAGCGTCTCGTCCGCACCCAGATCGGCCCGATCCGCCTGAACGACCAGCGGCAGGGAAGCATCCGTGTTCTCGGCCGCCAGGAGGTCGGCCACCTCCTTGCATCGGTAGGCCTCTAGCGGATGGAACCTGCAAGGGACAACGGAACGCATCTTGCCGGTCCGGTGCTGGTGATCGGCACGGGACTGCTCGGTGCCAGCATCGGCCTCGGGCTCCGCGCCCGCGGGGTCGAGGTCGCGCTCTCGGACATCTCGCCGTCCACCCAGGCAGTCGCCGTTGATATCGGCGCCGGGCGTGCCCTCGGAGACTCCCCCGGGCTCGCGCCCGAACTCGTCGTCGTAGCGGCCCCGCCCGACGTGGCCGCGGTGCTCGCCGCCTCGGCCCTCGCCGACTACCCCGGCGCCGTCGTCGTCGATATCGCGAGCGTCAAGTCGGCCGTCCTGCAGGGGATCGAGGCAGCGGTGGGCGATCCCGCGTTCCTTGAGCGCTACGTCGGCACCCATCCCATGGCCGGCCGGGAGCGGTCCGGCCCCGTGGCTGCCACCGCCGAACTGTTCACCGGCATGCCCTGGGTCCTGTGTCCGGGGCCGGCCAGTTCGCCCGCCGCGGTGCGCTGCGCCGAAGCCCTCGCCGTGGACCTCGGAGCCGTGCCGGCGCGCATGTCCCCGGAGGAGCACGACGAGACGGTCGCCCTGATTTCCCACCTTCCGCAGGTACTCTCCTCCCTCGTCGCCAGCCGGCTCGCCGACACCCCCGCACATTCCCTTGCCCTCGCGGGCAACGGGCTCCGGGACGTGACCCGCATCGCCGCCAGCGACCCCCGCCTGTGGGTGCAGATCCTCTCGGCGAACGCCGAGAAGCTCGTGCGGATCCTGTATGGCGTGCGGGAGGACCTCAACCGGCTGATCGGCACCCTTGAGAACCCCGTGGCCGCCGGCGCGCGCCTCGACATGGCGCAGCTCATGGCCGAAGGCAACGCCGGCCAGGCACGCATTCCGGGCAAGCACGGCACGCCGCCGGGCTCCTTCGCCCGGCTTACGGTGCTCGTCGAGGACGTGCCGGGCCAGATCGCCCGTCTCCTCACCGAAATCGGCGACATTGGCGTCAACATCGAGGACCTGCGCCTTGAGCACTCACCGGGCCGCCAGGTCGGCATGGCAGAGGTCTGGGTTGTCCCCGGCCGTCGAAACGAGCTGGCGGAGTCACTGACCGGCCGCGGCTGGAAGGTCGTCCAATGAGCGAATCCACGATCCACTCCCACTTCCGGCTCGGGAAGTCGCTGGTGGTGGCCATCGACGGACCGTCCGGTTCGGGCAAGTCGAGCGTCAGCCGTGAGGCTGCTCGCCGGCTCCACGCCGCCTACCTCGACACCGGGGCCATGTACCGCGCGGTGACGCTTCACTGCCTGTCCACCGGGATCGACCTCAAGGACGCCGCCGCGGTCGAGCACGCAGCACGGGCCATCGAGCTGTACATCAGCACCAGCCCCGACCGCGAGCTGGTCACCCTGGGCGGCGTGGATGTCACCACGGCGATCCGCGAACCCCGGGTCTCCGGGGCCGTCAGCGCCGTGGCGACGACCCTCGGCGCACGGGCCGAACTGATCCGCCGCCAGCGGGCGCTGATCGCCGGTGCCGGGCACCGGATCGTCGCCGAGGGCAGGGACATCACCACCGTCGTCGCCCCCGACGCCGAGGTCCGGATCCTGCTCACCGCCAGCGAATCGGCGCGCCTGCGGCGGCGCGGTGACCAGCTCGGCGGAACCCAGTCCTCGTCACAGCTGCAGCAGCAGGTGCTCGAACGGGACGCCAAGGATTCGACAGTCGTCAATTTCCAGCAGGCCGCCGACGGGGTCGTAACCGTCGACTCGTCCGAGCTCGACTTCGAGCAGACGGTCGAAGCCGTCCTGGACGTCGTCCACACCGTCGCCCACTAGCAGTTTCGTCTGAATTAAGGAAAACACTCATGAGCGGGAACCTCTCGCCCCAGGACCCCACCGGGCCCGACACTGATTTTGAACCGACCGGCGACGACCAGATCGCCGAACACCTCGACGCGCTCGATGACGCCGAAGCCGAGGTGCGCGCGGCCTCGCTGCGCGCCGGGCTGGCCGATTACGAGCTCGACGAAGAGGACGCCGCGCTGCTCGCCCAGGGGGACGAGGAGTACGACGACGACGCCGAACAGCGCCTTAACCCGGTGCTCGCGATCGTCGGCCGGCCCAACGTCGGCAAGTCCACGCTGGTCAACCGCATCCTCGGCCGCCGCGAGGCGGTCGTTGAGGACACCCCCGGGGTGACCCGCGACCGGGTGTCCTACCCGGCCCAGTGGAACGGACGGAACTTCACCCTCGTCGACACCGGCGGGTGGGAGGTCGACGCCAAGGGCATCGCGGCGCGCGTCGCCGACCAGGCTGAGATCGCCGTCGACATGGCCGACGCCGTGCTGCTCGTCGTCGACGCCACCGTGGGCGCCACGGCCACCGACGAGGCGGTCGTGAAGATGCTCCGCCGGAAGAAGAAGCCGGTCATCCTCGTCGCCAACAAGGTCGACGACATCCAGAACGAGGCGGACGCCTCCTTCCTGTGGGGCCTCGGCTTCGGTCAGCCCTGGCCGGTCTCGGCCCTGCACGGCAGGGGCACGGCCGACATGCTCGACCAGGTCATCGAGATCCTGCCCGAGTTCTCCGAACACGGCGGCATCGAACGCACCGGCGGCCCCCGCAGGGTGGCCCTGATCGGCCGGCCCAACGTCGGCAAGTCATCCCTCCTGAACAAGCTCGCCGGCACGGACCGCGTCGTTGTCGACCCGCTGGCCGGCACCACCCGCGACCCGGTCGACGAGATGATCGAACTCGGCGGGCGCACCTGGCGCTTCGTCGACACCGCAGGCATCCGGCGCCGCGTGCACATGCAGCAGGGTGCCGACTTCTACGCCTCCCTGCGGACGCAGTCGGCGCTGGAGAAGGCCGAGGTCGCCGTCGTGCTGCTGGCCGTTGACGAGGTCCTCAGCGAGCAGGACGTCCGGGTGATCAATATGACCATCGAATCCGGGCGCTCACTCGTCCTTGCCTTCAACAAGTGGGACCTGCTCGACGACGAGCGCCGCCGCTACCTCGAGCGCGAGATCGAGCAGGACCTCGCGCACGTCGACTGGGCGCCGCGGGTGAACATCTCCGCACTGACCGGCTGGCATAAGGACCGCCTGGTACCGGCCCTTGACACCGCGCTGGAGTCCTGGGACCGCCGCATCCCCACAGGGCGGCTCAATGCGTTCCTGGGCGAGCTCGTGGCCGCCCACCCGCACCCGGTGCGCGGGGGCAAGCAGCCGCGTATCCTCTTCGGCACGCAGGCCTCGAGCCGGCCGCCCAAGTTCGTGCTCTTCACCACAGGCTTCCTCGACCCGGGGTACCGGCGCTTCATCACCCGCCGCCTGCGCGAAACCTTTGGGTTCGAGGGGACACCCATCGAAGTCAGCATGCGCGTGAGGGAAAAGCGGGGACGCAAACGCTGACCATTGTCCGGAGCCTCCCGGAAAATGC
Source organism: Arthrobacter frigidicola (assembly GCA_003602285.1). Lineage (GTDB taxonomy): Bacteria > Actinomycetota > Actinomycetes > Actinomycetales > Micrococcaceae > Arthrobacter_D > Arthrobacter_D frigidicola. The sequence continues at coordinate 123,863 of QZVU01000009.1, read as the reverse complement.
TGTACAGTAATTGAGGTGGTTTGACCGGCTGGTTGAACCGATCGGGATGTGGCGCAGCTTGGTAGCGCACTTGACTGGGGGTCAAGGGGTCGCAGGTTCAAATCCTGTCATCCCGACAGAGAAAGCACAGGCCAGGGGCCGTTTCCGGAACAACCGGAAACGGCCCCTGCTTCGTTAATCAGCGCTGCTTCAATCGGCGCTGCGTTCACCCGCGCGCTGATGCCCGCCGACCGTTCCGCGCCCTGCGCTGACCGCCGACCGGAATCGGCACCGCGGCTAACCGCCGCCGGTGCCCTCCTCCTCGCCATCGGGTCCCGCGGTTTCCGGCCCGGTCCCTTCGCCTTCGGTGCCGGTACCCCCGCCGCCGGTGTTGTCGGTTGCGCCGGCGTCCGTCGCCCCGGCTGTCGGCTCACAGGCGTCGGCACCCCGGCCCGTGCCGGTTCCACCGGCCGCCCCGGTTTCGGTGCCCGTGCCGCCGGTTTCCGTGCCATCGGTGTCCGTGCCGCCGGTTTCGGTGCCATCAGTGCCGGTGGCCGCAGTGCCGGTGGCTCCGGTGCCCGTTGCTCCGGTCTCACCCCCGCCGGCCGCGTCGGTTTCGGTTCCACCGGGGCCGGTGGCTCCGATCGACGGTTGAACGCTCTCGGAATCGGTCGCCCCGGTGCCTTCGGTTTCGGTCCCGGTTCCGCCGGTCCCTCCTCCTTCGCCGCCGCGCGGCTCGCAGGACGCCTCGGCCGTCGCGGACTCAGCAGCCGGGGCCGTCGGGTCCTGGGTCACCTCCTCGACCGGGTTTTCCGGGCCTGGGCCCCCGAGCCCATCGCTGCACCCAACAAGGAGCAGCGCGCTCACACCCAGCACCGCCGGGAGAGTCTTCAATTTCGTGGAGATCATTTTGATCACCTCCCGCCTTGATCGCGCGGTTAACCCTAGGCAGGGAGAAATCGTGCGGGCAATAATTCCGGCGCCTCACAGATAACTTCCGCAGGTCGGCCGGGGGGCGTATAAGGCCTTCATGCGAATGCCCCGGCACGCTACCCACCGATGATTTATGCCTATACTCGATCAGGATCGGCTCGGGCAGCGCTGGCCCTCTCCTCCCCCTGAAAGAACGACGAAAGGCAATCATGAGCAACGTCCCCGAAGGCCTCTACTACACCGCCGAGCACGAGTGGGTCACCGAGCCCAATGCTGCCGGCATCGTCCGGGTGGGAATCACTGACTTCGCCCAGGACGCCCTCGGCGACGTGGTGTACGTCCAGATGCCCGAGGTCGGCACTTCGGTGACCGGTGCGGACGTTGTGGGGGAGGTCGAGTCGACGAAGAGTGTCAGCGATATCTACGCTCCCGTCACCGGTGAGGTTGTTTCACGCAATGAGGGGCTCGACGACGATCCCGCCCTCATCAACTCCGATCCTTACGGCGAGGGCTGGCTGATGGAGATCAAGGTTGAGAGTGCGTCGGTTGTCGAGGACCTGCTGAGTTCAACGGAATACTCACAGCAGGTAGGCTAGACACACCGGCTCTGGCAGTACTTCACGGCCAACCGGCATTGTCCGGTTGGCCGCCTAATGTGGGAGGAAACACCAATGGTTGGCGACGACAGCGCAGCCGTAAACGAAGGAGGGCACCACGTGGAGTCCCCGGAAACTACGACGATCGGCCTGCCTCCGCAGGCAGCCTTCGCGGAGGTTGAGCGGCATCTCACCAAGGAGGAACAGGCCTCGGTGGCAGCGCTGCCTGCAGGCTCCGCCCTCCTTGTGGCCCATTCAGGCCCCAACGCCGGAGCGCGGTTTCTCCTGGACGAGGACGTCACCAAGGCCGGGCGCCACCCCAACGCCGACATCTTCCTTGACGACGTCACCGTCTCCCGGCAGCACGCCGAGTTCCGCCGCACCCCCAACGGGTTCATGGTTGTCGACACCCGGAGCCTCAACGGCACCTACGTGAACAACGACCGCGTGGACAGCGTGGTGCTGCGCAGCGGCAACGAGGTCCAGATCGGCAAGTTCCGGCTCACCTTCTACGCCGCCCGTGCCACCACGGCCGGCCAGACGCCCTCCCAGCCAGCGGCACAGGCCTGATCCACTTCATGCCGACACCCCAGCCCAGCCGGCGCAGCGTCGGCATCGCCCCGGCCCACCCCAGCCCCGGAGTCCTCAATATCGGGGAAGTGCTGCGGGAGCTGGCGGCGGAGTTTCCGCAGGTCACGGCGTCCAAGATCCGGTTCCTTGAGGAAAAGGGACTGATCAGCCCTCAGCGCACCCGTGCGGGGTACCGCAAGTACGCCCCGACCGACGTCGAGCGCCTGCGGTTCGTCCTAGCCCTTCAGCGCGATCAGTACCTGCCGCTGAAGGTGATCAAGGACTACGTTGACGCCATCGACCGCGGTGAACGGCCCGAGTCGCTGCCCGGGGGGATGAGTCTGTCCCCGCGGATGGTCTCGGACCAGCTGGCCCGCGAGCTCAGCTCCCACGCCCGCAGGCTCACCGCGGAGACCCTCGCGGCCGAGGCCAAGGCCCCCCGCCGCCTGGTCGACGACCTGATCAGCTTCGGCCTGATCGCCCCGGTGGAGGGCCGGTTCGATGAGCATGCCCTGAAGGTCACGCAGGCCTGCGTCCAGCTTGAGAGCCACGGCATCGAACCCCGCCACCTGCGCCCCTTCCGGGCCGCGGCCGACCGCGAGCTCGGACTGGTCGAACGCGTCGTCGCCCCGGTGGCCTCGCGGCGCGACGTGGCCTCGAAGGCCCGGGCAGCCGAGACCGCCCGCGAGATCAGTGAATTGTGCCTTAACCTTCACAGCGCCCTGGTTTACTCTCAGATAGCCAGAATGGACAGTTAGGCCGGCCATGATCGAAGTCGAAGTTGTCGGAGTTCGAATTGAGCTGCCCTCCAACCAGCCCCTTGTGCTGCTGAAGGAACTGGTGGGGGAGCGGCACATCCCCATCTGGATCGGGGCACCGGAGGCCAGTGCCATTGCGTTCGTCCAGCAGGGCATCGTCCCGCCCCGCCCGATGACCCACGACCTTCTCGTCAGCGTTGTCGCCGCCGCGGGACGCGCCATCACCGAGGTCCGCATCGTCGCTGTGCAGGACACCGTCTTCCACGCGGAACTCGTCCTCGACGACGGTACGCGGGTCAGCTCCCGCGCCTCCGACGCCCTGGCCGTGGCCCTGCGCGTCCCCTGCAGCATCTACTGCGCGGAGCAGGTCCTCGACGCCGCCGGTGTCGAGATCGCCGACCCCGAGGCCGACGACGAGGAAGCCGGCGACCAGGAAACGGCCGAGAAGGAACTCAAGCAGTTCCGCGAATTCCTCGCCGACGTCGAGCCCGAAGATTTCGAGCCCTGACCGCCCGACACGCAAATCTTCGAGGCCAGCATCTTTGACCTTGTGTCCGGGGGGATCTAACGTCAAAGCATACGGTTCCCATTGCAACGGAGAGGAACTCGGGGCACACTGTAACAGAGCCCTGAGATCCGGCCTCCAGAGGCTACTTCCCCGGGAACCCAATGAGGAGGCACGCGTGAGTCCGAAGGGTGACGCCGGTAAGCTGAAAAGCCCGGCAGCGGCGGGCACTGGCATACCCTCGAGCGCCCAGGGCCTCCTATTCACCGAAGATCTCCCCGTGCTCGACGAAGACGCCGGATACCGCGGCCCCACCGCGTGCAAGGCCGCAGGCATCACCTACCGCCAGCTCGACTACTGGGCCCGCACCGGGCTCGTCGAACCGGCCGTCCGCGGAGCGTCGGGATCCGGCACGCAGCGGCTCTACGGTTTCCGCGACATTCTCGTCCTCAAGGTCGTCAAGCGGCTCCTCGACACCGGCGTTTCACTCCAGCAGATCCGCACCGCCGTCGAACACCTGCGCGAACGCGGCGTTGAGGACCTCGCCCAGATCACCCTCATGAGCGACGGTGCCAGCGTCTACGAGTGCACCTCCGCCGACGAGGTCATCGACCTGGTGCAGGGCGGACAGGGCGTCTTCGGCATCGCCGTCGGCCGGGTATGGCGTGAGGTCGAAGGAAGCCTCGCCGCGCTCCCGAGCGAACACGCGGCCGACCAGGATTTCCCTGACGACGAGCTCAGCAAGCGCCGCACGGCCCGCCGCATCGGCTAGGGGCGCCGGCCCTCCTCGGGCTGCCCGCATTTCCCGGCCTTCGCCGGATTGCATCCTTTGATGAGTTAGGCCCGCGCATCGGTGGGCCCGCACCGGCAGCAGCTTCTTCCCCAACCGGCCCGCATCGGGGAGCAGGCATCGCACGGTTCAGTGGAGTACGGCGGGCTCGGCCGTCACGCGGAGAGTTGCTCCGCACAATGGCCGGCGCATCGCCGGGCGCGGTCATCCGCAGGCGTCAGCCCAGTGTTTGACTCAGCCCAGTGCCTGCCGCAGTCGTTGCGGCGGCTGGGACGTGCCGTCCCACGGACCCCGCGGCCCGTTCGGTGCTGGTCAGCGGCGGGCGACGCGGCTGCGCAGGCGGCCGGCGCCCACCAGGGAGCGCAGCAGTTCGTCGAAGTATTCCGATGCCTGTCGGGCCGATTCGCCGGGCCAGTGATGGACCGCGTGCGCGGCGCCCTGGATCTGCTGCCAGTTGGCCTGTTCTGCAATCGTGGGGCTGAGCAGCAGTTCATTGAACATCTGCTTCATTTCCGCCAGACGGAAGGTGTGCTCGTTCGAGGAGGAACGCACCCGGTTCGCCACGATCCCGGCGGTCTGAAGGCCCGGTGCGTATTCAGCCTTGAACAGTTCGATCGCGCGCATCGTGCGTTCGGTGCCGGCCACCGAGAACAGTCCCGGCTCGGCCACCAGCAGCACCCTGTTGCTCGCCGTCCAGGCCATCCGGGTGAGTCCGTTGAGTGAGGGCGGGCAGTCGATGAGGACCAGGCCATAGCCGGTCACCCGGGAGAGCAGCGTCGAGAGGCGGCGCAGGTCGCGGCGCCCAAGGTCCGGGCGGTCGTAGATGCCCGAGAAGGCCGAGCCCATGGCGACGTCGAGGACCGGCTTCGCGCCGGATCCGGCGAGGTTCTGCTCGATTGCCGTCTCGACCCAGCCACTGGGTACGGTGTTGTCCGCGAGGTCGGCGCGGCGGGCGTTCTTCAGAAGCCGGCCGATGTCCAGCTGCCCGCCGGCGCGGACGCCGAGGCCCGTCGTCGCATCGGCATGCGGGTCAAGGTCGACCACGAGGGTCGGGATGCCAGCTGCGAGTGCCGCCGATGCCAGCCCCAGGGTCACGGAGGTTTTCCCCACGCCGCCTTTGAGGCTGCTGATACTCACTACTTGCACTGGTTGGACCTCTACCTTAAATCGCGGGAATTCCGGCTGCGGGCACGGCGGCACTGATGCGCTTCCCTATTGTATGGTCCCGCGGGAGGTAATTCCGTGCGGCATGCCGCACGGCGTCCCACGGCCAGTATTCGGACGTAATTTGAGCGGGCGTGGTCAACCGACTGTAGGCTCGTGCTGAAACCTCGCAATCCTTCGCCGCACGGCGTACCACCGAATTATCGGCACATTCCCCAGCATATTCACCGTAAATAAGCAGGAGCGGCATGTTCTCCAAGATTCTTGTAGCAAACCGCGGCGAAATCGCCATTCGGGCCTTCCGGGCAGGGCATGAGGCGGGAGCCAAGACCGTTGCCGTGTTCCCGTACGAGGACCGCAACTCGATCCACCGGCAGAAGGCCGATGAGGCCTACCTGATCGGAGAGCAGGGCCACCCGGTGCGCGCCTACCTCGACGTCGCGGAGGTGGTCCGCGTCGCGAAGGAATCCGGATGCGACGCCATCTACCCCGGCTACGGTTTCCTCTCCGAGAACCCGGACCTCGCGCGGGCCGCAGCCGAGGCGGGCATCACCTTCGTCGGGCCGCCCGCCGACGTGCTCGAACTCGCGGGCAACAAGGTCAAGGCCCTCGACGCAGCCCGGGAGGCCGGCGTCCCGGTCCTGAAGTCCTCCAGGCCGAGCGCGGACCTCGATGAGCTGATCGCGGCGGCGGACGAGATCGGCTTCCCGGTGTTCGCCAAGGCCGTCGCCGGCGGCGGCGGTCGCGGGATGCGCAGGGTCGACACCCGCGAGGCCCTCCCGGGAGCGCTTGAGGCGGCGATGCGCGAGGCCGAATCGGCCTTCGGCGATCCGACGATGTTCCTCGAGCAGGCGGTGCTGCGCCCCCGCCACATCGAGGTGCAGATCCTGGCGGACGCCGAGGGCAATGTGATGCACCTGTTCGAGCGCGATTGCTCGCTGCAGCGCCGCCACCAGAAGGTCATCGAGATCGCACCGGCGCCGAACCTTGACGACTCCATCCGCCAGGCGCTGTACCGCGACGCCGTCGCGTTCGCCAAGGCCCTGAAGTACGTCAACGCCGGCACGGTCGAATTCCTCGTCGACACCGTGGGTGAGCGCGCGGGCCAGCACGTGTTCATCGAGATGAACCCCCGCATCCAGGTCGAGCACACGGTGACCGAGGAGGTCACCGACGTCGACCTCGTCCAGTCCCAGCTGCGGATCGCGGCAGGGGAGACCCTGGCCGACCTCGGCCTGAGCCAGGAGACGGTCCAGCTCCGCGGGGCCGCGCTGCAGAGCCGGATCACCACCGAGGATCCGGCCAACGGGTTCCGCCCCGACGTCGGAAGGATCACCGCCTACCGTTCGGCCGGCGGCGCCGGGGTACGCCTCGACGGCGGCACCGTATACGCGGGGGCCGAGATCAGCCCGCACTTCGACTCCATGCTCGTTAAGCTGACCTGCCGGGGCAGGGACTACCCTACGGCGGTCACCCGTGCCCGCCGGGCGCTGGCGGAGTTCCGGGTGCGCGGGGTCTCAACGAACATCTCCTTCCTGCAGGCCGTGCTCGACGACCCGGACTTCATCGCCGGGAACGTCGCCACCTCCTTCATCGACGAACGCCCCGAGCTGCTCACCGCGAGGGTCCCGGCGGACCGGGGGACCAAGCTGCTGACCTGGCTGGCCGACGTCACGGTCAACAAACCCAACGGAGACCGGCCGGCCCACCTCGACCCGCGGGAGAAGCTGCCCGTGGCACCCGAGGGCGGGCAGGATCTGCCGCCCGGGTCCCGCCAGCTGCTGCAGGAGCTCGGCCCGGAGGGATTCGCCGCACGGCTGCGCGCCCAGGAGGCCGTCGCCGTCACCGACACCACCTTCCGGGACGCCCACCAGTCCCTGCTCGCCACGCGGGTGCGCACCCGCGACCTCGCGGCCGCCGGCGGGTCCGTCTCACACCTGACCCCGCAGCTGCTGTCGGTTGAGGCCTGGGGCGGTGCCACCTACGACGTCGGCCTGCGCTTCCTCGGGGAGGACCCGTGGGACCGGCTCGATACGCTGCGGCGGGAGATCCCGAACATCTGCCTGCAGATGCTCCTTCGCGGGCGCAACACCGTCGGCTACACCCCGTACCCGGAGGCCGTGACCGAGGCCTTCGTGAAGGAGGCCGCCGCCTCGGGCATCGACATCTTTAGGATCTTCGACGCCCTGAACGACGTGTCCCAGATGGAACCGGCGATCCGCGCGGTCCGGGCCACCGGCACGGCGGTGGCCGAGGTCGCCCTGTGCTACACAGCGGACATGCTCGACCCGAAGGAAACCCTCTACACCCTCGATTACTACCTGGGGCTGGCCGAGCGGATGGTCGCCGCGGGCGCGCACATCCTCGCCATCAAGGACATGGCGGGGCTGCTCCGACCCGCCGCGGCCGCGAAGCTCGTGACCGCCCTCCGGGAGCGTTTCGACCTGCCGGTCCACCTTCACACCCACGACACCGCCGGCGGGCAGCTCGCGACGCTCCTTGCCGCCGTCGACGCCGGGGTGGACGCCGTCGACACCGCCAGCGCCCCGCTGGCCGGCACCACCAGCCAGCCCTCAGCGTCGGCCCTGGTGGCAGCCCTTGCCCACACTCCGCGGGATACGGGGATCGACCTCGACGCGGTCAGCTCCCTGGAACCCTACTGGGAGGCCGTGCGGCGGACGTACTCGCCGTTCGAGTCCGGGCTGCCGGGCCCGACCGGCCGGGTGTACCGCCACGAGATCCCGGGCGGACAGCTGTCGAACCTCAAGCAGCAGGCCATCGCCCTGGGCCTCGGGGAACGGTTCGAGGCGATCGAGGACATGTACACCGCGGCCGACCGGATCCTCGGCCGGCTGGTCAAGGTCACTCCGTCCTCCAAGGTGGTCGGCGACCTGGCGCTTCAGCTGGTCGGCGCGAACGCCGATCCGGCCGACTTCCAGGAGAACCCGCAGAACTACGACATCCCCGACTCGGTGATCGGGTTCCTCAACGGCGAACTCGGCGACCCGCCGGGCGGCTGGCCGGAACCGTTCCGTTCCAAGGCGCTTCAGGGCCGGGCCGTGAAGCCACGCATCGTTGACCTGGAGTCCGCCGACGAGCAGGCCCTGGCCGGGGATTCCGCCCAGCGGCGGACCACGCTGAACCGGCTGCTGTTCTCGGGGCCGGCCGCGGACTTCGCCCGGACGCGGGAGACCTACGGCGACGTCTCGGTGCTGAACACCGCCGACTACCTGTACGGACTGCAGCAGGGCGGCGAGCACGTCATCGAACTCGAGAAGGGCGTGCGACTGATCGCGACCCTCGAGGCCGTCTCGGACGCCGACGAGAAGGGACTGCGCACGGTGATGTGCACCCTCAACGGCCAGATGCGGCCCGTCTCGGTGCGCGACCGCAGCGTCACGAGCGACGTCAAGGCCGCGGAGAAGGCCGACCCGTCCAACGCCGGCCATATCGCGGCACCCTTCGCGGGCGCCGTCACGGTGACCGTTGCGGAGGGCGCCACGGTGAGCGCCGGCGACACCGTCGCCACCATCGAGGCGATGAAGATGGAAGCGAACATCACCACCCCGACGGCCGGCACCGTGCAGCGCATCACTGCCGACGGCGCCCAGCAGGTCCAGGGCGGCGACCTGCTCGTCGTTATCAGCCCGGCCTGAGCCTTCAGCCTCCGGACCGGGATGGACTCCATCCCGGTCCGGAGGCGCTGCGCTAGAGTTCATCGTTGATGCCCTGCGCCGTCCGGCGCGTACCCAACCCCGTGAGGAACCATGGTCTCGAAATCCCCCTCAAGTCCCACACAACCCGACCCGGCACAACCGGAAGCCGCCGCCGAGCCGGGGCAGGGCGCAGGGGAGGCGACGGGATCCGGGACGGCTGTCCGGGGGGCCACCGGTCCGGCCCCGACCGGCAGGACTTCGAATATGGCGAAAGCCTCGGATGCGGCGAAGGCCTCGGACACGGTGAGGACTCCCGCTGCGGAGTCTTCGGCAGGCGCGGACGCCACCTCCGGCGGGGAACCCGCCGTCGGCGCTGTGCCGTCCACCGACGTGCCCTCCACTGACGAGGCCCCTGCTGACGAGGCACCTGCCTCGAGCCAGAACCCCGCCGCCGTCGGAGCGCCCTCCCCGGGCGCTGCCCCGGCCGCGCCGCCGCAGCCCTCGGCCGCAGGCCTATGGAACGGCGGGGTGCAGGTCGGCCCGGTCCCGGTCATCCAGGCACCGCTGCCGCCCACGCTCATCCCGGAGATCGGAGCCACCTCCGCACCGAACCTCCTCTCCATCCCGGTGCCCGCCGGGCCCACCGGGTGGCGCCCGAGCGGATCCGCCGCGCCTGCCGCGGGGGATCCGGCTGGAAGCACCGAGCCCACCGGGTGGCGCCCGAGCGGATCCGCAGAGCCCTCCGCGGAGGAGCCGGCTGGCGGTACCGTTCCCGGGACCGGAGATTCCGCAGCCGAGGAGCCGCCCAGCGCCCGCCGGGTGCGCGAAACCGGGCCGGAACCGGCGTCCGCGCTGACCGCCGACCGCCTGCTGACCGGGACCGAACGGCCGCCCTCCGGCGGCTGGCGGCGCTGGCTCTACTCCGCGACGCTGGGCTATGTGAACCTTGGCGACTCCGACGCGGTGCGGATCCGCAGGGCGACCGAACATCGGATCGCCGTCCGCCTTGGCGGGCACACCCGGTATGTGCCGGTCCTCTCCCGGAAGGGCGGCGTGGGCAAGACCACCGTCACCACGCTCCTCGGCATGGCGCTCGCCGACATGCGCGAGGACCGCATCATCGCGATGGACGCCAACCCCGACCGGGGAACGCTGTCCGACCGGTCCCCGGGACGCGCCGATTTCACCGCCCGCCAGCTGGTGCAGAACCGGTTCATGGTCGACTCCTTCGCTCAGCTGGCCCACTACGTCACCCGCGACGGTTCCCGGCTGCACGTCCTGGCCTCGGACACCGACCCCGCGGTGGCGCAGGCCTTCGACGATGCCGACTACCGTGCCGTCACCGACATCCTCAGCCGGTACTACTCCATCGTGCTCACCGATTCCGGCACGGGCATGGTGCACTCGGTGATGAAGGGAACCCTTGAGAAGGCGGACACCGTGGTGCTCGTCTCCGGCGGAAGCGTCGACGAGGCGAGGCTTGCCTCGGAGACCCTGTCCTGGCTCGAGGCCCACGGCCGGCAGGACCTGGTGGCCAAGGCCATCGTTGTCATCAACCTGTCCTCGGGCAACGGCACCCAGGTCAAGGTCGGGGAGATCGAGGAGCACTTCCTCTCCCGGGTCGGCACGGTGGTGCGCATCCCATACGACCGGCACCTGGCCGAGGGCTCACGCATCGACCTGGCGAAGCTGCAGCCGGCCACGCGCAACGCGGTGATCGAGCTGGCCGCGCTCGTCGTCGACGAACTGCACGACTGACGCCTGCCGCCGCCGCGCCGAATAACGACGCACGCACCCGAAAACGACGAACGCACCCGATATTTCGGGTGCGTTCGTCATTTTGAGGTGCGCCGGTCGTTTTCGACGTGCCGGGCTCCCTACACGCGGGGGGTGGCGTAGATCCCCTCGACGATGTCGGAGTAATCGGTGAGGACCTGGGCGCGCTTGATTTTCAGGGACGGCGTGAGGTGGCCGCTGGTCTCCGTGAAGTCGGAGGGGACGATCCGGAACACCTTGATCGCCTCGGCCTGGGAGACCGTCTTGTTCGCCTCGTCGACAATGGTCTGGATCTCGGCCAGCACCGCCGGGTGGCTGACGGCCTCCTCCATGGTGGTGCCGGCCGGCAGCTGGTGGCGCTCGAGCCAGCCCGGCAGGGCCTCCTCGTCGAGGGTGATCAGGGCCGAGATGAACGGGCGCTGGTCGCCGACCACCACGCACTGCGACACGATGGCATTGGCGCGGATGGTGTCCTCAAGCATCGCGGGCACCACGTTCTTGCCGCCGGCCGTGACGATGATTTCCTTCTTGCGGCCCGTGATGCGGAGGTACCCGTCGGCGTCGAGCTCGCCGATGTCACCGGTGCGGAACCAGCCGTCGACAAAGTTTTCTTCCGTGAGGTCCGGCCGGTTGAAGTAGCCCCGCAGCACCGCGACGCCCTTCGCGAGGATCTCGCCGTCGTCGGCGATCTTGACGGCGTTGCCCGGCAGCGGGGCGCCGACCGTGCCGATCTTGACCTTGCGCGGGGTGTTCACCGTGAGCGGCGCCGTGGTCTCGGTGAGCCCGTAGCCCTCGAGGACCAGCAGGCCGATGCCGTGGAAGAAGTGGCCCAGCCGGTCGCCCAGCGGCGCCCCGCCCGAGACCGCGTACTCGACCTTCCCGCCCATGGCGGCGCGGATCTTGCGGTAGAGCAGGCGGTCGAACAGGGCATGCTTGGCGCGCAGGGCCAGCGGGACCTTCCCGGCCTGGTCGGCCTTCGACCAGGCGATGGCGACGTCGGCGCCGGCGTGGAAGATCTTGCCCTTGCCCCCGTCCTCGGCCTTAAGCATCGAGTTGTTGTACACCTTCTCGAAGACCCGGGGAACGGCCAGGATAAAGCTCGGCGAGTAGCTCTGCAGGTCCGGCAGCAGGTTCTTGACGTCCGCGGTGTGGGCTACCGTCGCTCCAGCGGCGACGCACAGCACCGAGATAAACCGGGCGAAGACATGCGCGAGCGGCAGGAACATGATGGTGCGCGCACCCTCGTGGGCGACCTCGGACAGTGCCGCGGCCGCGTTTTCGGAGAGCTCGACGAAGTTGGCGTGGGTGAGCTCGCACCCCTTGGGGCGCCCTGTGGTGCCGGAGGTGTAGATGATTGTGGCGATGTCGTCGAGGTTCGCCAGCGACCGGCGGTCCGCGAGGGTCGAGTCCTCGATCAGGGTCCCCGCGGTCCGGAGGGTCTCGAGTCCGTTACCGTCGAACTGCCACACGTGGGTCAGGGCGGATGCGCTCTCGCCTGCGGCGGCTTCACGGACGACGTTCTCGTGCCGAGCCGACTCGACGAAGGCCGCCACGGCCCCGGAGTCGGTGAGGATCCATGCGACCTGCGCCGGTGAGGAGGTTTCGTAGACGGGAACCGGGACGGCGCCGGCAAACCAGATGGCGAAGTCGGCAAGGGCCCACTCGTAGCGGGTGCGGGCCATGATCGCCACCCGGTCGCCCGGGTTGACGTTTGAGGCGATCAGGCCCTTGGCGACCGCCTCGACCTGCTCACGGAACTCGGTGGCGCGAATGTCCCGCCACTGGCCTGCTGCGTCCTGGACGGAGAACAGGGCCGGGTTTGACGCCTTTTCCGCCTGCCGCACCACGAGGTCGGTAGTGTTGCTGTTGCGGGGGACGTCCACTAGGACGGGAACGCTGATTTCGCGCACAATAGCTCCTTTGATATCGCCGACGACTACAGGCATTTTCATAGACTATAGGGTGCCGCAGCCCTCGTTACTGTCCAGTAATATACGAATTGATAACGGTGGAGGAAAATGCGCACCGGCTCCCGCCGCAGGATTCTGGAGGAGGACGAGATGGCAGCTGGAGCGGAGCCGGCTTCGTCGTACCCGCGGCGCCGCGGCGCACCGCCCTGGGCGGCAGGGCAGCCGCGGGCTGCCCGCCGGGCCGGGCTGCCCGGCCGTGCCGGACGCGCCAAGCTCCCCCCGGCCCGGCGTGGACTGGCCATCGGCATTGACATCGGCGGGACCAAGGTCGCCGCGGGCGTCGTCGACGGCGCCGGCCGCCTCCTCGCGCAGGCCCGCCGGTCCACCCCGGGCAGCGATGCCCGGGAGGTCGAGGCCGTCATCGTCGACCTCGTGGCCGAACTGGGCCGGGGACACCGGATCCGCTCCATCGGCATCGGCGCCGCCGGCTGGATGGACCTCTCAAACGGGACGGTGCTTTTCAGCCCCCATCTGGCGTGGCGGAACGAGCCGCTGCGCAGCAACCTCGAGAAGCTGCTGCGGCGGCGGGTGACCGTCGTTAACGACGCCGACGCGGCCGCCTGGGCGGAGTGGCGGTTCGGCGCCGGCCGCGGTGAGCCCCGGCTGGTGTGCGTGACCCTGGGGACCGGCATCGGCGGGGCGATGATCCTCGACGGGCGGGTGGAGCGCGGCCGCTACGGGGTGGCCGGGGAGTTCGGGCACCAGGTCATCGTGCCGGGCGGCCACCGCTGCGAGTGCGGCAACCGGGGGTGCTGGGAGCAGTACGCGTCGGGCAATGCACTGGGCCGGGAGGCACGGGAACTGGCGGCGGCAAACTCGCCCGTGGCGCAGTCGCTCCTCGCGGCTGTCGACGGGGATGTCCAGGCAATCACCGGAGCACTGGTGACCCGGCTTGCCCTCGACGGGGATCCTGCCTGCCAGGAGCTGGTCGAGGAGGTGGGACAGTGGCTCGGGCTGGGACTCGCCAACCTCGCGGCGGCCCTGGACCCGGGCACCTTCGTCATCGGCGGCGGACTCAGCGACGCCGGCGGTCTCCTCCTCGAACCGGCCCGCCGGGCCTTCGCCCGCAACCTCACCGGGCGGGGCTTCCGGCCCGCCGCCGCCATCGAGGCGGCCGCCCTGGGGCCGTCGGCCGGCCTGATCGGGGCCGCGGACCTCTCCCGCTCGCTGGCCCGCGGCCGCTAGGAACCCTCCCGCGGCGGGGGAGCAGGATCAGACTTCCGCGCCGTCGTCGTCGTAGTCGCGCTGACGCGGCAGGCGCAGGACCAGGAACACCACGCCGGCCAGGAACCCGGCGAGCACGCCCAGGGTCACCGCCGTCGGCGCGTCCCGCCAGAACATGGCGAAGAGCAGCAGCAGGACGGGCCCGCCCGCCGCGCCGAGCCAGGCCAGCACCACCAGGGGGTCGCCCATGCCGAGCGGAGGAGGTTCAGGGGGCTCGTATCCGGCCCCGCCGTCGCCCTCGTCGTCCTCGGGTTCCTCGTAGTCCCTCGGGCCGGCCGGACGCAGCGGCTGGTTCCTGAAAATCGCCTCGACGCGGTCCCGGTCGCTGGGCTCAGGGTCGTCGGATTCCTCGGTCTCAGGGTTACCGGGGGTGCTTTCCAACCGTGCCACGAGGTCCCGCCAGACGGCGTCGTCGGTGGACTCATTCGGCTCTCGGGGGGTCATACGCTGGTACCTGCGCTCACGTGCCTGATGAAGTCCGCGGACCGGTCAAAGATGAAGGGTGCATCATGGTCCATCGTGGCCACATGGTAGCTGTTCGTCAACCGGATAATCTCAAGGTTGGCGCTGCCCAGGTGCCGCCGCAGCACCTCGATGCTGGTTTCGGGAACCACCGGGTCGACGTCTGAACGGAACACGAGGGTCGGTGCCGTGACCTTCGGCAGCAGGGCCGTCGTATCGCGGAACAGCCCGGCCAGCTGGTGCACGGCGGCGACCGGGGTCCGCAGGTAGGCGCCCTCGTCCTGGCCGTCGAGCCGGATGCTGTTGCCGATCGCAGGAACCGAGCGCATCACGTACTTGAGGAGCCCCGCGTACCGGGCGCGCGGATCCGCGAAGGTCAGCCCGGGATTGACGACGACCACCCCCGCGACGTCGTGCTGGGCGGCGAGGCGCAGGGCCAGCGCACCTCCCATGGAGAGTCCTGCGGCGACAATCCTGTCGGTACTTCGGGCCAGGTCCTCATAGGCCTCTTCGTACTCGCCGTACCAGGCCCGCCAGGGCGTGCGTGCCAGTTCCTCCCAGGAGGTGCCGTGCCCGGGCAGCAGCGGCAGCCGAACCGAGAAGCCCTGCCCCGCAAGGTGTTCCGCCCACGCGCGGACGCTCACCGGCGATCCGGTGAAGCCATGGCTGAGCAGCACTCCGGTCCGGGCCGTCTCTCCGGTGCCGTCCTGGGAGTAGGCAACCGCGCCGGGAATCGATGTCATGGGTCAATGGTCGCACCCGTTCACCGCGCCGTACCAGCCGACGGGATCCTTAGAGTAATGTCACAAAAGGAAAAAGCGTGCCGTCCGGCGGGAGCCGGACGGTCCCTGCAGGGAAGGCTGGCAGCGTGTTCTATTGGGTCATGAAGAGGATCATCGTCGGTCCGATTCTGAGAGTGCTCTTCCGGCCCTGGGTCAAGGGCCTTGACAACATTCCCGCGGAGGGGCCGGCCGTCCTCGTCAGCAACCACCTTTCCTTCTCGGACTCGATCTTCCTCCCGGTGGCGGCGCCCCGGCCCGTGGTGTTCCTGGCGAAATCGGAATACTTCAACGGCAAGGGCCTCAAGGGCAGGCTGACCGCCATGTTCTTCCGGCTCTCGAACCAGCTGCCGATGGACCGCTCCGGCGGCGCCGCGTCCTCCTCCTCGCTGACGGCCGGCATGGACATCCTCAACGGCGGAGGCCTCCTAGGCATCTACCCCGAGGGCACCCGCAGCCCCGACGGTCGCCTCTACCGCGGCAAGACCGGCGTCGCCAAGCTGGTCCTGGCCACCGGGGTTCCCGTCATTCCCGTCGCCATGATCGGCACCGACAAGGTCCAGCCCATCGGGCGGCGGATCCCGAACATCCGCAGGGTCGGCATCATCGTGGGGGAGCCCCTCGACTTCAGCCGGTACCACGGCATGGCCGATGACCGGTTCATCCAGCGCTCGGTCACCGACGAGATCATGTACGAACTGATGCGCCTCTCGGGTCAGGAGTATGTCGACGCCTACGCCAGCAGCGTCAAGGAGAAGCTGGCAGCGGAGAAGGCCGCCGGCAGGAAGCACCACCGCCCGGGTGCCGACACCCGCCGGGCCGCGGTGCGCATGCCGCCGCCGGAGGCTCCGCAGGCACCGGCACCCGGGGCCGTGACCGAAGTGGGGAAGGCCCAGCCGCCCAAGGGGCGGAAAAAGGACACGGCCTGAGGCGCTTTTCCCGCCCACCGGCAGGGCAGTGGGCCGAAAGTGGCCTATGTGACACTGCCGGGCGGTTACGTGACGGGCGGCGACAAACCGCGGCGTCGAAGCCATTAGGCTTGAGGGGTGACCGATACTGCAGCCTCAGCGTTATTGCCTCCTTTTCCGCTCCCCGCCGCCGGTACAGCAGGGCTCGACCACTGGCGGAGCCTTCCCATTTCGCAGCAGCCCCAGTGGCAGGACCCTGCGGTCCACACCTCCTCACTCAAGGAGCTCTCGTCGCTGCCCCCGCTGGTATTTGCCGGTGAAGTGGATGTCCTGAGGGAACGGCTTGCCGCGGCGGCCCAGGGCAAGGCGTTCCTGCTCCAGGGCGGCGACTGCGCCGAAACCTTCGAGGGCGCGACCGCCGACCGGATCAGCGCCCGGGTCAAGACGATCCTCCAGATGGCCGTGGTCCTCACCTATGGTGCGTCCCTGCCGGTGATCAAGATGGGGCGGATGGCCGGCCAGTTCGCCAAGCCCCGCTCCTCGAACGACGAGACCCGCGACGGCGTCACCCTTCCCGCGTACCGCGGCGACATGGTCAACGGCTACGACTTCACCCCCGAGAGCCGCGGCCACGACGCCTCCCGCATGGTCAAGGCGTACCACACCTCCGCCTCAACCCTGAACCTGATCCGGGCGTTCACCCAGGGCGGGTTCGCCGACCTGCGCCTGGTGCACCACTGGAACAAGGGCTTCACCGCCAACCCGGCGCACTCGCGCTACGAGTCGCTCGCCCGGGAGATCGACAGAGCGGTGCGCTTCATGGACGCCTGCGGTGCCGACTTCGAAGCGCTGAAGCGGGTCGAGTTCTTCGCCAGCCACGAGGCGCTCCTGCTCGACTACGAGCGGGCGCTCACCCGCATCGACTCACGCACCAACCTGCCCTACGACACCTCGGCGCACTTCCTCTGGATCGGGGAGCGGACGCGCGACCTCGCCGGCGCCCATGTCGACTTCCTCTCCCGGGTCCGCAATCCCATCGGGGTGAAGCTTGGTCCCACCACCTCCGGTGACGACGCGCTTGCCCTCATCGACAAGCTCGATCCCAACCGCGAGCCCGGCCGCCTGACGTTCATCACCCGGATGGGCGCCCGGAACATCCGCGAGAAGCTGCCCCAGCTCGTCGAAAAGGTCACGGCCTCCGGCGCGCAGGTCCTGTGGGTGACGGACCCGATGCACGGGAACACGGTGACCTCGCCGAACGGGTACAAGACCCGGAACTTCGACGACGTCATGGATGAGGTCCGCGGCTTCTTTGAGGTCCACAAGGACCTGGGGACGTTCCCCGGTGGACTGCATGTCGAGATGACGGGCGATGACGTCGCGGAGTGCCTCGGCGGAGCTGACCCGGTGGACCAGGAATCCTTCCTCGAGCGCTACGAATCCGTGTGCGACCCGCGGCTGAATCACATGCAGTCGCTCGAGATGGCCTTCCTCGTCGCTGGAGCGCTCTCCAAGAACTGATTCGCTTCGCAGCCGGACGCCGCGGGACTGGGCAGCCCGGACCCCACGGGAACGCCGCCGCCGGGCTGGCTGATCCCCAGCAGCCAGCCCGCGGCCGCGGCCAGGAAGGCCAGCAGGACCAGCAGCAGAACCAGCACGGCCTGCCACTGCGCCGCGCGCCGGCTGCGCAGCCGCTTCACCGGCCGCTGCGCGGCGCGCGCCTGGCTGCGCTGCTGGGACCGGCTCACTTTCGAGGCGGGCTGCGCGCGATCCCGCTGCGGGGGCTGGGACTGCGGCGAATGGACCTGGGCGGGATGAGGCTGTACGCGGGGCTGGACGGCTGGAGGCGGCGCGGCGCCCGGCCGGTGCGTCTCGCCGAGGACGCGGGTGGCGTTGGCGCCGCCGCCCGGACCGGCCGGCCGCACCTGGGGCTCCGGCGGAAAAATTCGGGTCGTGGCGTTCCGGCTGCCCGGAGAGGTTGGCAGGACCGCCGTTTGAGAGTCCGCCGGTTCGAATGGAACTCCGGTCGCCCCGGAGCGCCCGTGACCGATTACTTCGGTGGGGCTGCCAACGTGGGTGCCGGTGCCGATTACTTCGGTGGGGCTGCCAATGCCCAATACTTCAGTAGGGTTCCCGACGCCCAATACTTCAGTAGGGTTCCCGATGCGCATTACTTCGGTAGGGCTGCCGGGGCTGATTCCATCGGTGGGACTGCCGGTGCCGATTACTTCGGTGGGGCTGCCTGCGCCGGCGCCGAGCACCACCGTCGTACCGCCGCCGTCGGGCATGCCGCCGGTCCCCGGTGAGCCGGCGTTCGCGGCTCCGCGGTCGACGCGCCGAACCGGCGACGGCGGGCAGTAGTCGAGGTCGGCGCCCGTGAGCGTCGTGCGGACATGGCGGAGCTCGCCGAGCAGGGCGGTGGCGTCGACAGGCCTGTCCTCGGGATCCCGCGAGGTGCACCACTGCACCAGCTCGTCGATGTCCTCGGCCAGCCCCGGCAGGAACTTCGATGCCGCCGGCACATGCTCGTAGGCGTGCTGGAAGGCGATCTGGACCGGAGCGTCGCCGGTGAAGGGCTGCCGTCCCGTCAGGATTTCAAAGAGCATGATGCCCGCGGAGTATACGTCGCTGCGGGCGTCGGCCGGCGATCCGGTGACAAGTTCGGGCGGGAGGTAGGCCGCGGTGCCGACGAGCGTCGCGGTGCCGGTGCTCGCGCTGACGGCGCGCGCGAGCCCGAAGTCGGCGATCTTGATCTGCCCGTTGCTGGACAGGAGCACATTTTCGGGCTTGACGTCACGGTGCACCAGGCCCGCCTCATGGGCAGCGGCTAGGCCCTCGATGACGGGGTCGATCAGGGCAAGGGCCAACCGCGGGGTGAGCCGTCCGCGTTCGCGGATCAGATCCCGCAGGGTTCGTCCGGGAACGTACTCCATCACGAGATAGGCGGTACTGCGTTCGGCCGTCTCGTCGACGCCCTGGTCAAGGACACCCACGACGTGCGGGTGGGAGAGACGGGCGGCCGACTTCGCTTCCTGCTCGAACCGGTCCAGAAAGGTGCGGTCTTCGGCGAGGTGCGTGAACAGGACTTTCAACGCCACCCTGCGGTCCAGCCTGCGGTCGAGCGCTAGGTAGACCGTGGACATTCCACCGCGCGCGATGCGCGACTCCACGAGGTAGCGCCCATCGACAAGTTCGCCGATCAGGGGGTCGTTCAGCCGTTGGTCCACCTATTGATACTAAGTCCTGGCTGCGGTGGAGGGCAGGATCAACACCCGACCCCGCCCTCCACCGTTCCTACCGGAAGTTCTTCTGGTGGGCCTTGATGGAGGCGACATAGTTCTTGGTGTCGCTGAACATGCCGTGGGTCTTCACGGAATACGCGCCCTGGTAGTAGGACGCGATCGCGATGTCCTGCGAGGAACTCGTGGCGAGCAGCGAGCGGATGATCGCCACGCCGGCCGTCACGTTGTCCTGCGGGTTGAGGAGGTTGAGCTTGCGTCCGACCAGATCGCTGGCCCACTGCCCGGACATCGGGATGACCTGCATGGTGCCGATGGCGTTGGCGGGGGAGACCGCGCGCTGGTTGAAGCCCGATTCCTGGTAGGCGAAGGCCATCGCGAGGCTGGGATCGACGCCCATCGACCGTGCGGTATTCGCCACGATCGTGCGCATCTCGGCCGGGCCCGGGACCGGCAGCGAGTTGAGGATCTGCTTGTTGCGGTTCGCATCCGCGACGACGGCCTGGGGGTAGGTGACCCCGAGGAAGGTCGAGGGGACGAGGTTCGTCGGGGGCGGCGTCGTGGGTGAGCCGCCGTTGCCGGTGGGAATCGTGAGCTTCTTGCCGGGGTAGATCACCGTCGAGGCCTGCAGGTTGTTCGCCTGGAGCAGCGCGGCAAGGCTGACGCCGTGGCGGGCTGCGATGGCACCCAGGGTGTCTCCGGCCTTGATCGTGTAGCTTCCGGCCGGAGCGGCGGGCGCGGTGGGTGCGGACGGTGCGGCGGGCGTGGACGGAGCCGCAGGGGCGGCCGGCTTTCCACCGAGGACCAGTTTCTGGCCCGGGTAGATGACCGAGCTCAGAGAGAGGTTGTTGGCCTTGAGTACGCTGTCGAGGCTGACGCCGTGGCGGGCTGCGATGGCGCCGAGGGTGTCACCGGGCTTGACGACGTAGCTGCCAGCCGGGGCGGCCGGCGCGGCCGGGGCGGCGGGAGCGGGCTTGACCGGAGCGGGTGCCGATGGCTTGACTGCCGCCGGTCCGCCGACGGCGATCTTCTGGCCCGGGTAGATGATCGAGGTCACCGAGAGGTTATTGGCCTTGAGCACGCTGTCGAGACTGACGCCGTGGCGGGCGGCGATGGCGCCGAGGGTGTCACCGGGCTTGACGACGTAGCTGCCGGTGGTCTGGGTGCGGACCGCCGCAGGAGCGGCGGGCGCAGGGGTCGACCCGGCTACCAGCCGGATCTTCTGCCCCGGGTAGATCACGGTGGTGGAGCTCATCCGGTTGAGCTTGAGCAGGGCGCCGAGCTCGATTCCGTGCTTGCGGGCGATGGCACCCATGGTGTCGCCGGCCTTGATCGTGTAAGCCGCCGGCGTTGTCACGGCAGGAACCTTCAGGGCGGGAACCTGGGCGGCAACCTCGGCGGCCGGAATGAGGGCGCGGGCAGGGGAGGCCTGCACCGCGGGAACCTGGTGCCGCACCGAGGTGGAGGGCTGGTGGGCCGCTGCTGATTCCGCCAGCGCCACCGAGGACAGGATGACGGCCGGGATGGCGGCCGTGGAAACGGCCAGGTTCCGCCGCCGGGAGGAAGAGGTGCCTGCGGCGCGCCGGGAGGCTCCGCTCAGGGGTGTAGACGGTGGCTGGGCAGTCATGGGCAGTTCCTCATCTATGGGCGGCCGGAGCCGCACGGTCGTCGGACCGCCGGGAGCAATCGTTCTCCTGTCCCGGCAAGCCAAGGTGCAAATGTTAAGCAATGGGTCTTTTGTGACTCCAGTTACATGTGTGACTGTAGTGAATGTACACGATGGCGGGCGTATCACAACAGGTGGGAACTCCACATCAGGAGCCCGTACGGCGTGTCGGTTCCCCTGCAGGTGGCGGGTAGAGCGCGTGTGCCGGGTCGTGGCACCCTTAGAAGGTGACTGAAATCGAAGAACTTGTGCCCCACTGGAGAAATCTCCCGGAGGTCGCCGAACTGCTTGGCGTCCCCATCACGAAGGTCCATGCGCTGCTCGATGAGCGCGCACTGGTCGCCCTGAGGATCACCGACCGGAGGATCCGGAGCGTCCCTGAGGAATTCCTTGTCGACGGGGCGGTCCTCGACAGCCTCAAGGGCACCGTCGTGGTCCTCTCGGACTCCGGGTTCGAGGATGAGGAAATCATCCGCTGGCTCTACACCGAGGACGACTCGCTGCCGGGCCGACCCATCGACGCCCTCCGCGAAGGCCGCAAGACCGAGATTCGGCGCCGGGCCCAAGCCGCAGCCTGGTAGGCAGCGGCTGGTAGATACCGCCCGGCCGCCAGCGCCTCGTCGATGGCGCGGGGTAACAATCATCCTGCGGGCGCCGGGTAGACAGCCGTCCTCCGGGCGCCGGCCGGCGTATACGCCGTGCGCCTGCAGTGTCCGCCCGGCGAACGGGCCGGTGGTGGCGGACGGTCAGAAGGTCCGGGTCACTGCCGCTTCCGCAAGGAGTCCCAGGGCCGCCGCCGACACCTCATCGGTCTCAAGGACGCCTAGGGCGGCGAAGGCTTCGGCCGAACGGTCCTGAATCAGCTTCTCGGTATCCCGCAGGGCGCCGCTGGCGGTGATGAGTTCGCGCAGCCGGGAGACCCCTTCGTCGTCCAGCGCCGGATCGCCCAGCAGCGAGTTGAGCACGCCCTGGTCATGCGGGCCGCTGCCGGCCAGCGCGCGGGCAATGAGGTAGGTCCGCTTGCCTTCCCGGAGGTCGTCTCCGGCAGGCTTCCCGGTCACCGCCGGGTCGCCGAAGACGCCGAGGACATCGTCGCGCAGCTGGAAGGCCTCGCCGAGCGGCAGCGCAAAGGCGGAGAACCGCGCCAGCGTGGCCGCGTCCGCCCCGGCCAGCGCGCCGCCGAGCATCACTGGGCGCTCGATCGAATACTTCGCCGATTTGTACCTGAGGATGTTGAGGGCACGATCGGCCGCGGTGGCCGGCGGCAGGTCCGGCCCCACGGCCTCCTCGAGGAGGTCGAGGTACTGGCCGGCCATCACCTCGGTGCGCATCCGGTTGAAGATGGCCCGCGCGGAGGACGCCCCGGCCCCGACGCACGCCCCGGTGAACAGCTCTTCGCTGAAGGCAAGGCACAGATCTCCGGCGAGGATCGCCGACGACGTACCGAAACGGTCGGCGTCGAGGTGCCATCCGGCGTCCAGATGCTGCTGCCGGAACTGCCGGTGGATGCTGGGGGCCCCGCGGCGCGTCTCCGACCGGTCGATGACGTCGTCGTGCATCAGGGCCGCGGCCTGGAAGAACTCGAGCGCCGCTCCCGCCTTTGCCACCGGCTGCAGGTCGCCCGTTCCGCCGGCGGCACGCCAGCCCCAGAAGCAGAGCAGGGCGCGGATCCGTTTCCCCCCGGATGTCAGCCCGCGGATGGCGGACAGCAGTGACAGAGACTCGGGGGAGATGTCCGCGAGGATTTGCTCCTGCGCTGCGAGGAACGCACCGGTTTCCTCGGACATGGACGAGAGGAAGGCGCCCTGGTCCCGGCGGACCGAGTCAGTGAGGCGGTTGTCCGGGTCGGCGGGTCGGGTGGCGGACTGCATGGATTCCCCGTACGGCTAGGCAGGCGTGAACGGATCCAACTCTAAACCCCCTCGGCCGGGCCCCCCAGCCGGGCAGGGCCCGGCCTGCGGTGTCGGGGACCTCGGATACGATGGCTCCGTGGTGAACGGGACTCGGGACCAGCTGCCGGTCGGCGCGGAGTGCACCATCCTGCATATCGACATGGACGCCTTCTATGTATCGGTCGAACTGATGAGCCGGCCCGAACTCCGGGGCGTGCCGGTCATCGTCGGCAGCCCGTCGGGCCGTTCGGTCGTCCTGTCCGCCTCCTACGAAGCCCGCCGGTTCGGGGTCCGCTCCGCCATGCCGATGGCCGTGGCGATGCGGCGCTGCCCCGGAGCGGTGATCCTCGAACCCCACCACCACCGCTATGCGGAGGTGTCGGCCGCGGTGATGGAGATCTTCCGATCGGTCACCCCGCTGGTTGAACAGCTCAGCGTCGATGAGGCCTTCCTCGACGTCGCCGGAGCCACCCGCCGGCTGGGCCATCCCCGGGAGATCGGGGAGCAAATCCGCGCGGAGATCAGCAGGAGCCTCGGCATCACGGCGAGCGTGGGGGCGGCCACCACCAAATTCGTCGCGAAGATCGCCTCGACCCAGTCCAAGCCCGACGGGCTCCTGCTGGTGCCGGGCAGCGACACCGTCGCCTTCCTCCACGCCCAGCCGGTCTCCGTGCTGTGGGGAGTGGGCGCCAAGACCCAGGAGACCCTTGCCCGCCTGGGCATCCGGACGGTGGAGGACCTCGCCTCAACCCCGGTCTCGGCGCTCACCAAGCTCCTCGGCACCTCCGGCCGGCACGTCCACGAACTGGCCTGGGGGAGGGACCCGCGGAAGGTCGTCGTCTCCCGCGCAGAGAAGAGCATCGGAGCGGAGGAGACCTTCGCGCAGGATGTTACCGACACCGCCGTCCTGCACCGGGAACTCCTGCGGCTCGCCCACCGCACAGCCACCCGGCTGCGCGCGGCGGGCCTGTCGACGCAGGGCGTTTCCCTCAAGCTCCGCTATGCCGACTTCTCAACCCTGACCCGCTCGAAAAAACTGGCCGAGCCCGTCGACAGCGCCCACGCGATCTACGGCGCGGCGACGGCCCTGCTGACCGCGCTCGGCGAGCGTCCCCTGGCCGTGCGGCTGATCGGGCTGCGGGCCGAACAGCTTGGATCCGGGGGAGCGGGGGCCCACCAGCTGACGATCGACAGACAGGATGACAACTGGCGGACGGCCGAGGTTGCCCTCGATGCGGTGAACCGGAAATTCGGCGCCGCCGGGGTGCGGCCGGCGGGTCTGCTGGGCCCCCCGGCGCCCCGCACGGCCCGGCGCGGAAATCCGCCCGGTAACGCTACATTGTGACTTTCAAGTTACCGTGGTGAGAACTAGTCTTGGTGTAGGTCAATCGATCTCCGGCATCCGCGCCACGCAGCCCCTCCGGCCGCGCGGCGCGGACCGGAACGGCGGGCCCAGCCGGGAACCATCCCGGGGCCGGACTCGTTGGTTGGATGAAGGAACGTTGGCACTTACATCAAGGAGGCCGTGATGGCACTCTCGGAACACGAGCAGAGGTTGCTCGATCAGCTCGAACAGCAGCTTCACGCCGACGATCCGAAATTCGCACACTCGATGGCGTCAAGTACACGCCGGTCGATGTCGACCCGAAGGCTCGTCATCGGCTCGCTTGTCACTATCGCTGGAATCCTGGTCCTGCTTGCGGGCATCGGATCCCAGCTCATCGTGGTGGGGGTGGCCGGCTTCATCATCATGGGCGCCGGCGTCTACTTCGCGACGACGAAGGCCAAGACCGTCGAGACAGGGCACACCGCGGGGCTTCCCTCCAAACCTGCCTCCGCCGGCAGGAGCGGCTTTATGAGCAGCCTCGAAGATAAGTGGGAGGAGCGGAAGCGGGATCAACCCTGAGCCCGCCCTTGACGGCCCGCCCCCGGTGAGCGGACCAGCCCCAAACTGAACTTTCCGAAAGACCCGCACCTGCGGGTCTTTCGTGATTTAAGGCCCCGGCCGGCGTGCGTCCCCACCCCGCACCCCGGGGCTTTCCGACCTTCCGCCCCACCCCGCCAGGGTGCTGCGGCGCTTTCACATGCGTACCAAAAATGGTTCCGGCGTGCCCGAAATAAAAGTGGAGGGACTGGTGGTGTCGGTGGATTGACTGTGGAGCGTTGTGGAGTAAAGTGGGGAATATAAGAGCGAATCGGTAACGAACCGGCCTTCGCCCGAGTCAGAACAGGCGGTGGGGGATGTTCCTCGGGACCCATACCCCCCGTCTCGATGAGAAGGGCAGGTTGATCCTGCCGGCGAAGTTCCGGGAGGAACTTTCGGCCGGTTTGGTGCTGACCAGAGGGCAGGAACGTTGCATTTACGTTTTTAGCCAGAGCGGATTCGAAAAGGTTCACGAGCAAATGAGGTCGGCTCCGATTTCTTCCCGTCAGGCACGGGATTACATTCGGGTTTTCCTCTCCGGAGCTTCAGATGAAGTGCCGGATAAGCAGGGCCGGATAACCATTCCGCCCGCGCTTCGCTCGTATGCCGGATTGGACCGAGAGCTCGCAGTGATCGGCGCGGGAAGCCGGGCCGAGATCTGGGACGCGGAAGCCTGGAACAGCTATCTGGAGGAGAAGGAAACAGTTTTCTCCGAAACGGATGACGAGGGACTGCCGGGAATCTTCTAGGCGGCACCGGCTCCCCGGCCGGAACCACCGAAAAGACCAGACCGCCAGGTCCGGAACAACTGCACAAAACCATTGCGGCGTGAATTTCTTGGATGAGATCTCCAGCCGCCGGACGCCTTGATTCACCTGGCTTCACTTCCCCGGAGCCAGGCGGACGGACGGCCGGCCGGATGGGGATCTGATTCAAGGACACCTCCCGACGCGTGGACCATTCGTACCAACCGACCGCACCAACACCGCCTAGGTGGTGCGGGTGGACAGCCACACTCAGGAAGGAGTCAGTGCATGAGCGATGAGCGCCCGACCGGCGATCGGCACATCCCGGTTCTGCGCGAACGCTCCGTCACCCTCCTGGCCCCCGCCGTCGAGGCCGCCGTCGAGGCAGGCCGCCGGCCCGTCATCGTCGATGCGACCCTCGGGATGGGCGGGCACTCCGAAACCATGCTCGAGGCCTTCCCCACGGCGCACCTCGTGGGCATCGACCGTGACCCCCAGGCCCTGAGCCTCGCCGGTGCCCGCCTCAGCCGGTTCGACGACCGGCTCGACCTCGTCCACGCAATCTACGACGAGATCGGTGAGGCCCTTGCCGATCTCGGGATTCCCGGCGTCGACGCCGTCCTCTTCGACCTCGGGGTCTCCTCGCTGCAGCTCGACGAACGCGAGCGGGGATTCGCCTACTCCTACGACGCGCCGCTCGACATGCGGATGGACACCAGCCGCGGGGCCACCGCCGCCACAATCGTCAACACCTACTCCCGCGAGGACCTCCTGCGGATCATCCGCAGCTGGGGCGAGGAGAAGTTCGCCGGACGGATCTCCTCCGCCATCGTCGAGGCGCGCGCTGCCGCTCCCATCACGACCACGGGCCGGCTCGTCGAAGTCATCCGCTCGGTCGTGCCGGCCTCGGCCGCCCGCACCGGCGGCCACCCCGCGAAGCGCACCTTCCAGGCGCTGCGAATCGAGGTCAATGAAGAGCTGACGGTGCTCGAACGGGCCGTGCCGGCCGCGATCGACGCCCTGAATGTCGGTGGCCGGATCGTTGCGCTGTCCTACCACTCCCTCGAGGACCGGATCGTGAAAAGCGCCTTCGCTGCCGGAAGCAAGTCTTCGGCTCCGGTCGGGTTCCCCGTTGAACTCGAGGAGCACAAGCCATATCTCCGACTCCTCACCCGGGGCACCGAGGCTCCGACGGAGCAGGAGATACAGGAAAACCCCAGGGCGGCGTCGGCGAAGCTCAGGGCTGTCGAAAAAATCACACGAGGTCCCAAGGACAGGAAAACAACATGAGCCAGGCATTGAGTGCGCACACCCGGCCACCCGCGACTTCCGGCAGCAGCGCCCTTGCCTCTCATCCCGTCCGTCGTGGAAGGCCCTCGCCCGGAGCGCCCCAGCGTCCCCGGACACCGCTCTCGGTGGTTCCGGCGCGCGCCTCGCGCCGCCGCGTGCCCTTCGCCGTGTTCAGCTGCGCACTGCTGGTCGCCGCGCTGGTGGCCGTGCTGATCCTCAACATCTCCGTCTCGAGCACTCAGTACGAGCTGGTTCAGCTCCGCGGGCAGCAGGTGGCGCTGAGCCAGGAGAACGAAGCCCTCGTCCAGCGCCTCGAAGACCGCGGCGCGCCCCAGAATCTGGCGGCCGCGGCGACCAAGCTCGGCATGGTGTCCTCCCCGACGTTCGGCTCCGTCGACGTTGAAACCGGAAAGGTCACCGGCACCCCCGAACCGGCCAAGGAAGGCAGCGCCCCCGAGGCGCTCATTGCCGCACCCGAGGTCGTCACGGCTTCCGACGCCCCCGTTCCCGCCCCGCCGGCGGCACCGGAGGCCGCTGCGGAGCCGGAGCCCGCCCCGGCAGCTGCCGAGGCCGCGCCCGCCCCGGCGCCGGCCGACGCCGCCGAAGGGCAGGCCGCAGAAGCTCCGGCGCCCCGGGGGCCGGCCGTCGAGCTGCCGGAGCAGGCACGCAATGCGCCCGGTCAGGCTGCCGCACCCGAGCGCCCCGCCGGCGGTACCATCCCCGGCCCCGCACAGCTCCCCAGCTCCCGCTAGGAACCCCGGCCCCGCCGGGCCCCCGCCCAAAAACTTCCCGCGACCACCAAGGACCCCACGTGGCACACCCCAAACCCGGCAGCCAGGACGCCCTCCGCGTCGCGCTCGGATCACGGCGCCTGCGCGTCGGGCTTGCCTTCGTCCTGGTCCTGCTGCTGGTCCTTGGCGTCCGGCTGTTCCAGCTGCAGGCCCTCGACCTGAACGGGCTGGCCCAGGCCGGGCTGTCCAAGCGGCTCACCACCACCGCGGTGCAGCCGGTGCGCGGGTCCATCGTCGACGCCAACGGGAAGTACTTCGCCCGCAGCGTCGAACGCTTCGACATCGTCGTCGACCAGCGGCTCAGCGGCGGCGAAACCTTCGACCGGTACAACGAGGAGCTGGGCGAGCGGGAGCTCGACCTGCCGATCGAGCAGGGCTTCCAGGAACTCTCCGCCGTGCTGGGCATCGACGCCGAAACCCTGCGCGCCTCCATTCAGGGGGACAAGAGCTTCAACTACGTGGCACGCACCGTCACCCCCGAGGTCAAGAACCGCGCCCTGGCCGTCGGCCTGCCGGGCGTGTACGCGGACAAGACCAGCGTGCGCACCTACCCGGCCGGCTCGGTGGCCGGGTCGATCATCGGCTACGTCGGCCCAGACGGGGAGCCGCGCGAGGGCCTGGAGCTGTCCCTGACCGACAAGCTCACCGGCAAGGCCGGCAGCAAGACCTATGAGATCGGCGGCGACGGGATCCGCATCCCCTACGCCACCAACGAGGACGTGCCCGCGAAGGACGGCCAGTCCGTGAAGCTCACCATCGACCAGGACCTCCAGTGGTTCGCGCAGCAGACCATCGCCTCGCAGGTGAAGGACTACAACGCCGAGTGGGGCAATATCGTCGTCGTCGAGGCCAAGACCGGAGCTATTCGGGCCCTCGCCGAATCCACGACGCCGGACCCCAACAATCCGGGGGCCACCCCGCCGGAGTTCCGCAACCCGCTGTCGGTGACCGCGGCCTTCGAGCCGGGCTCGACCACCAAGCTGATCACCCTTGCCGCCGGCCTCGAGGAGGGGATCATCGAGCCGACCACCCGGTTCGAGATCCCCCCGCTGTACACCGTGGGGAACCAGACGTTCAAGGACGCGTACGCGCACGGCGAGGAGCGCCGCACGGTGGCCGGCATCTTCGCCAAGTCGCTCAACACGGGCACAGTCAAGATCGGCGAGCAGCTCACCAAGCAGCAGCGCTACGACTGGCTGAAGAAGTTCGGGATCGGCGAGGAGCTGAACACGGGGCTCAACGGCGAGACCCGCGGCCTCCTGCCCAAGCCGGAAACCTGGGACGACCGCCAGCAGTACACGGTCCTCTTCGGACAGGGCCTGGCCCAGACTGCCCTCCACACCGCCATGGTGTTCCAGACGGTCGCCAATGACGGCGTCCGGCTTCCACCCCGCCTGATCGACTCCTACATCGACCCGGACGGCACCGAGCACAAGGTGCCCCAGGGCGAGGGCACCGAGGTCGTCTCGGAACCGACGGCCAAGAAGCTGCAGAAGCTCCTCGAGACCGTCACGGTCGAAGGCTCGGGCAAGTCCGGCGCGCTCGAGCAGTACCGGGTGGGTTCCAAGACCGGCACGGCCGAAGCGCCCGGGCCCAACGGCGGATACGACGGCTACACTCTGTCGTATGCCGGGATCGCCCCGATCGAGGACCCCGAATACGTTGTGGTGGTGACCCTGCAGCGTCCGCAGGGCGACCTCTACTACCTGGTGCCGGGCGAGTCATTCCAAAAGGTGATGAAGCAGGTCCTCAACGCATCGAACGTTCCACCGTCGGCGGGTAAGCCCGAGGCCTACCCCGTCGAGTACTGATCCGAAAGTAAAAGCTCCGTGTCAATCAACACCCCTCCAAGCGCCGCAGGCCTTGGAATGAGGCCCCGGCATGTCCAGCCGGTGTCCCTTGCCGCTGCCCTGGGCGGGCTCGACGCCGCCCTGCCCGCCATCACCGTGGACGGGGCGCCGGTGCGGGATTCGGCGCTGGCCTCCCTGCGGGTGACCGGAGTGGCCGTGGACTCCCGGGCCGCCGCGCCCGGCGACCTCTACATCGCCGTGCCCGGCGCACAGCGCCACGGGGCCGAGTTCACCGCGCAGGCCGCCGCCGGCGGGGCCGTCGCCGTGCTGACGGACGCCGAGGGCGCCGCCCTGATCGGGTCGGGACCCGTCCCCTCCGCGCTCCCCGTCCTCGTGGCGGAACGTCCCCGGCTGCTCGTCGGCCCGCTGTCGGCCGCCGTGTTCGCCAGCCAGCCCGCCGACGCCGCCCGGCCGGTGCTCTTCGGAGTGACCGGCACCAACGGCAAGACCACCACCACCTACTTCATCAACGCCCTCCTGCGGGCCCTGGGCCGCACCACGGGGCTGATCGGCACCATCGAGATCCTCGCCGGAGCCGAAGCCATCCCGAGCACCCTCACCACCCCCGAATCGCCGCAGGTCCACTCCCTCCTGGCCCTGATGCGCGAGCGGGGACTCGGCGCGGCCGCCATGGAGGTCTCTTCCCACGCCCTCGAATACGGCCGGGTCGACGGCGTGGTGTTCGACGTCGCCGGTTTCACCAACCTCACCCAGGACCACCTCGACCTGCACGGCGACATGGAGTCCTACTTCGCCGTCAAGGCCTCCCTCTTCGGCGCCGCACGCTCCCGCGTCGGCGTGGTCACCGTCGATGACGAGTGGGGCACGCAGATGGCCGCGGCCGCCACCGGGCCGGTGGTGACCCTGCGCACCGACCCGGACGCACCGGTTGGTGCGCCGGCTGACTGGACGGTCGAGGCGACCGAACCGGCGGGCCTGGGCCACCGGTTCACCCTGCGCGGGCCCGGCGGGACGGCCCTGGCGCTGTCCACGGGCCTTCCAGGCACGTTCAATGTCTCCAACGCGGCCCTCGCCGCGGTGATGGTGCTCGCCTCCGGGGTGGACCCGGAGGACCTGCAGCGGGCCGCCGCCGCACACGATCCCTTCACGGTGCAGGTGCCCGGGCGGATGCAGCTCATCAGCGACGCCCCGACAGGCATTGTGGACTTCGCCCACAACCCCGACGCCCTGGTGCGGACCCTCGCCGCGGTGCGGCGCCCCGATCCCGGCTCCCGGGTCATCATCGTCTTCGGCGCCACCGGACAGCGCGATGAGACGAAGCGGCCCATCATGGGGGCGGCCGCGGCGCGGCTCGCCGACGTGGTCATCGTCACCGACGACGACCCGCACGACGAGGACGAGGCGCAGATCCGGCGCGGGGTCCTCGACGGCGCGCTGGCCGCGGTGCGGGCCGAAAACCTTGCCTGCGAGGTGCTCGAGGTGTTCCCCCGGGCGGAGGCCATCGAGGCAGCCGTGGCGATGGCGGGGGAGCAGGACACCGTCCTGGTCGCGGGCCGCGGCCACGAGGTCTGGCAGGAGATCAAGGGCGTCAACCACGCCCTCGACGACCGCGTGGAGCTCGCCGCCTCGTTGACAAGGCACGGATTCTCTGTGCGCACGCCTGTGGCGATAGAGTCCTAGACCGTCATGATTGAATTCAGCGCAGCCGACATCGCGGCACTCACCGGGGGCCACCTCTCACAGGGCGCCAGCCGAAACCCCACCCTCACCGTCACCTCCGCGGCCACCGACTCGCGCGAGGTCCTCCCGGGGGGCCTGTTCATCGCCAAACCCGGCGAGGTCACCGACGGCCACGACTACGCGGCCCAGGCCTTCGCCGCGGGCGCCGTCCTGGCCCTCGCCGAGCGCCCGGTCAGCGGAACCGACGGATCCGACCTGCCCGCCGTGATCGTGCCCGACGCCGTGCTCGCCATGGGGGTCCTCGCCGCCGAGTCCGTGCGCCGGCTCCGCGCCAGCGGGCCGCTGACCGTCGTGGGCATCACCGGATCGGCAGGGAAGACCACCACCAAGGACCTTCTGGCCGGCCTGCTGGGCGCCGAAGGCACCACCGTGGCGCCAACCGGGTCCTACAACGGCGAGGTCGGGGTGCCGCTGACGGTGTTCCGCGCCGACTACGGAACGCGCTACCTCATTATCGAAATGGGTGCCACGAAGGCCGGCAACATCACCTACCTTGCGGACATGGTTCAGCCGGACATCGGCGTCGTGCTCGGCGTCGGGTCCGCCCACGTGGGCGAGTTCGGCGGGGTGGAGGCCATCGCCCGCGCCAAGGGCGAGCTGTTCGCCGCCCTGGGTCCCGGGGCGACGGCCGTGATCAACGCCGACGACGAGCGCGTGCTGGCCATGCGCTCGCGCACCAGCGCCCGGCGCGTCTACTTCACCTCCTCCGGGGACTTCGAGGCCGCCGACGGCGACATCCTGACCGCGGCCGGCAGCACCACGACGTCCGAGGGCCACCCCGCCTTCGACCTCGTGCTCCCCGACGGGACCTCCCACCCCGTGGTGTCCCCGCTGCTGGGCCTCCACCACACGGCCAACCTGCTCGCGGCCGCCTCCGTGGGCTGGGCCCTCGGCGTGCCCGGGGAGCGCATCGCCTCCGCGCTGCGCACCCAGGCCGCGAAGAGCCGCTGGCGGATGGAACTCACCGAGCGGGCCGACGGGGTCACCGTGATCAACGACGCCTACAACGCCAACCCGGAGTCGATGCGGGCTGCCCTGCGCACCCTGGCCGAACTCGGAGCCGGCCGGCGCCGCACCTGGGCCGTACTGGGCGAGATGCTCGAACTGGGGGAGTCCTCGATCGAGGAGCACGACCTCCTCGGCCGGGTCGTCGTACGGCTGAACATCTCCAAGCTCGTCGTCGTCGGCGGCGACAACGTCCGCGCCCTGTTCAACGGCGCCCTGCTCGAAGGCTCCTGGGGCGATGAGATCCAGCAGGTGCCCGATGCCGAGGCGGCCGAGGCGCTGCTGCGGGCCGAGCTGCGGCCCGGTGACATCGTGCTGTTCAAGTCCTCCAACGGGGCGGGCCTGAGGTTCCTGGGGGATCGGATAGCATTGCTCCCTGATGCTGCCGGCTCGCCGGATCCAGTGCACCCGCAACCCATCCAGCCTCCGGCCGCCAGCCCGGACGGCACTGCCCCACGAAGGAGCCCGCAGCCGTGATCGCCCTCCTGATCGGTTCGGCGTCGGCGCTGTTCTTCGCACTTGTCGGCACTCCACTGTTCATCAAGCTCCTGGTCCGGAAGAGCTACGGCCAGTTCATCCGCGACGACGGCCCGACGGCGCACCACACCAAGCGCGGCACCCCCACCATGGGCGGCGCGGTGATCGTCGGCTCGGTGCTGCTCGCCTACTTCCTCACCCACGGCGTGATGGCTCTGCTCGGCGCCTCGACCGGGCCGAGCGTCTCGGGACTGCTCCTGCTGCTGGTGACGGCCGGGATGGGCGCTGTCGGTTTCTTCGACGACTACATCAAGATCTCCAAGCAGCGCAGCCTCGGGCTCAGCGCCGGCGCGAAGATCGCCGGGCAGAGTTTCGTCGGCATCCTCTTCGCGGTGCTGGCCCTCCAGTTCCCGGACGAGCAGGGCCGCACGCCGGCCTCGACGGCCATCTCCTTCCTGCGGGACACCTCGGTGGACCTCGCCTTCGCGGGCACGCTGGTCGGGGCGATCCTGTTCGTCCTGTGGTCGAACCTGATCATGACTGCCGCCACCAACGGGGTGAACCTCGCAGACGGGCTCGACGGGCTCGCCGCGGGGGCCTCCATCCTCGTCTTCGCCGCGTACATGCTGATGGGCATCTGGCAGTCCAACCAGAGCTGCGGCTCCCTGCAGGTCCCCGTGAACGTCTGCTACGAGGTGCGCGACCCGCTGGACCTGGCGCTCATCGCCGGATCGATGGCCGGCGCGCTGGTGGGCTTCCTCTGGTGGAACACCTCGCCGGCGAAGATCTTCATGGGCGACACCGGCTCCCTCGCGATCGGCGGCGCGATCGCCGGCTTCGCGATCCTCTCCCGGACCCAGCTCCTGCTCGTGGTCATGGCGGGCCTGTTCGTGATGATCACCCTCTCGGTGATCATCCAGGTCGGCTACTTCAAGGCGACCGGCGGAAAGCGCGTTTTCAAGATGGCGCCGCTGCAGCACCACTTCGAGCTGAAGGGCTGGCAGGAGGTCACGGTCGTGGTGCGGTTCTGGATCCTCGGCGGCCTCTTCGTGGCCGTGGCACTCGGTATTTTCTATGCGGATTGGGTAGTGGGTTGACGGACATTTCGGAATCGGATGCGGCAGGACGGCTGGCGGGGCTCACGAGCTGGGACGCCGACTGGCGGGGGCTGCGCGTCGTCGTCGCCGGCATCGGCGCCTCGGGCTTCTCCGCCGCCGACACCCTTGTGGAGCTCGGCGCGGTCGTCGTCGTCGTCGACGGCTCCGACTCGGAGGACAACCTGGCCAAGGCCGACACGCTGCGGATCGTCGGCGTCCGCGAGGTTCTCCTCGGCGCCGACTCCACCATCGGTGTCCCGCTGGTCGACGGGCAGGCGCCCGAGCTGATCATCGCCTCGCCCGGGTGGAGCCCGGCCCAGCCCCTGCTGGCGGCCGCCGCCGGTGCGGGCATCCCCATCTGGGGCGACGTCGAGCTGGCCTGGCGGGTGCGGATCCGCGAGGGCCGGCCCACCGCTGAATGGCTCACCATCACCGGCACGAACGGCAAGACGACCACGGTCGGCCTGACCGAGTCGATGCTGCTGGCCGCGGGGAAGCGCGCCGTGGCCGCCGGGAACGTCGGCACACCCATCCTCGATGTGATCCGCGACCCGCAGGGATTCGACTTCCTCGCCGTGGAGCTCTCCAGCTTCCAGCTCCACTGGAGCGAGTCCATTTCGGCGCTGGCCAGCGTGTGCCTCAATATCGCCGAGGACCACGTCGACTGGCACGGCAGCTACGAGGCCTACGCCGCGGCGAAGGCCAAGATCTACGACCGCACCCGCATCGCCTGCATTTACAACGCCGAGCAGCACGAGACCGAGGTGATGGTCGAGGAAGCCGACGTGATCGAAGGCTGCCGGGCGGTCGGCTTCACCACCGGCACGCCCGCGGTGAGCATGATGGGCGTCGTCGAGGACCTCCTCGTCGACCGGGCCTTCATCGAACAGCGCAGGGACTCGGCCGCCGAACTGGCGTCGGTCCGTGAACTTGGGGACGTCGTGCCGCGCCACCTCGTGGCCAACGCGCTGGCGGCCGCCGCCCTGGTGCGGGCCGCGGGCATCTCTCCGGCCGCCGTCCGGGAGGGGATCCGCACCTACTCCCCGGGCGCGCACCGCATTGAGGCCATCGCCTCCGCCGGGGGCGTGCTGTGGATCAACGACTCCAAGGCCACCAATCCGCACGCCGCCTCGGCCTCCCTGGCCGCCTTCACCTCGGTGGTCTGGATCGCCGGGGGCCTCTCCAAGGGCGTCGCCTACGACGACCTCGTCCGCACCCACGCCGCCCGCCTGCGGGCCGTGGTGCTGATCGGGACCGGCAGCACGGCACTGCAGGAGGCCCTGCACCGACACGCTCCCGATGTGCCCATCATCAGCTGGCACACCAGTCACACTGGAAACGGACACCCCGAGGGCGGGGGAGAGGGTGCGCAGGTGATGGAATGGGCGGTCTCCGAGGCGGCCCGCCTCGCCGGGGAGGGCGACACTGTCCTGCTCGCACCGGCCGCCGCCTCAATGGATCAGTTCTCCTCATACGCCCACCGGGGTGATGCCTTTGCCACGGCGGTTCGAGCGCTGGTGGAGGGGCAGGCACCAACCGCGAAGGAGCTCTAGATGGTTACCACCCCCACCCGGCACCCCGGGCGCAGGCCCGCGGCCGCCCGTACCGCCGGAGCAGCGGCCGGGCGTGCCGCCGGAGCACCGGCCGGCCGCAGCACCGGCACGACGCCGGCCAAGGGCTCCCCCGCCCCGGCACCGCGCCGCGGGATCCGGGCAGCGGCGGCGCGGGGCTGGCGGTTCCTCGAGGGAACCGACCGCAGGCCCAGCGGCTCGAGCTACTATCTGATCCTCGGCGCAGCCCTCGCCCTGACGGCGATCGGCCTGCTCATGGTGCTCTCGGCGTCCTCGGTCGAGGCGATCTCCGAGGGCAAGGAGGAGTTCGACCTCTTCCTGAAGCAGGCGGTGTGGGCCGGCGCCGGGGTGGTGCTGATGTTCATCCTTTCCCGCTTCGGGCCCCGGCTCTACAAGGCCCTGGCCTGGCCCGGCCTGGGCGTTGCGGTGGTGCTGTTGATCCTGGTGCTCGTCATCGGCGTCAGCATCAACGGCAACAAGAACTGGATCATGATCGGCAGCCAGTCCTTCCAGCCCTCCGAGCCGGCCAAACTCGCCCTTGCCCTGTGGTTCGCCACGGTCCTCGAGCGCAAGAAGGGCCTGATCCGGGACTGGAAGCACGCCCTGATTCCCGCCCTGCCCCTGGGCGGGCTGCCCATCGGCCTGGTGCTGCTCGGCGGTGACCTCGGCACCGGCATGATCCTGATGATGATCGCCGCCGCTGCCCTGTTCTTCGCCGGGGCACCGCTGAAGATGTTCCTCCTCGCCGGCGTCGGCATAGCGCTCATCGGAACCCTCATGGTGGCCACCAGCGCCAACCGCGGCGGGCGCATCAGCGCCTGGCTGCGGCTGAACTGCGAGGACGGCGCCGACCTGTGCCTGCAGTCCGACAACGGCCTGTTCGCCATGGCATCGGGCGGATGGTTCGGCGTGGGCATCGGCCAGAGCCGCCAGAAATGGAACTGGATCCCCGAGGCGCACAACGACTTCATCTTCGCCATCATCGGCGAGGAGTTCGGCCTCGTCGGCGCGATCGTGGTCGTCGCCCTGTTCGGAATCCTCGCGGTGGCCACCATCCAGGTCGCCATGCGCTACAGCGACCCCTTCGTGCGTATCCTGATGGGGTCAATCCTGGTGTGGCTGATCGGCCAGGCCTTCGTCAACATCGGCATGGTGACCGGCCTGCTGCCGGTGATCGGCGTCCCCCTGCCCTTCATCTCCTACGGCGGGTCGGCGCTGACCTTCACCCTCGCCGCGGTGGGCGTCCTGCTCTCCTTCGCCCGGCGGATGCCCGCGACCTTCATCAAGACCGAAAGCGAAACCGCAGCGACATGAACCCCCCGACACCCGTGTCCGTCGTCCTGGCCGGCGGCGGCACCGCCGGCCACATCAGCCCCCTGCTGGCCATCGCCGACGCCATCACCGACCTCGCCCCCGGCGCCCGGATCACCGCCGTCGGGACCGAGTCCGGAATGGAGACCCGGCTCGTGCCGGCCGCCGGCTATGACCTGGAGACCATCGACCGGGTGCCGCTGCCCCGCCGGCCCTCCACCGACCTGGTGAAACTGCCCTACCGCCTCGCCGCCGCCGTCCGGCAGGCGCTGCGCATTCTTGACACGGTTCGGCCCTCGGTGGTCGTCGGCGTGGGCGGCTACGTCGCCGCGCCGCTGTACCTCGCGGCGTTCCTGCGGCGCGTGCCCCTGGTCATCCACGAGGCCAACGCCCGCCCCGGCATCGCCAACCGGCTCGGCTCCCGCATCGCCGGGACCGTCGGCGTGGCGTTCCGGGACACCCGGCTGCCCAAGGCCCAGTGGGTGGGCATGCCCATGCGCCGCGCCATTGCCGGACTCGACCGGGCAACCGCACGCGAGTCCGCCCGGCGCGCGCTGGGGCTCGACCCGGCACGCCCGACCCTCATCATCACGGGCGGCTCCTCCGGGGCCCTGAGCATCAACCGAGCCGCCGCCGCGGCCGCCCCCGGCCTGTGCGCCGAGGGGATCCAGATCCTCCACATCACCGGCCGGGGCAAAACCATTACCGCCGGCGACGGTTCCCCGCTCACGCTGCCCGGCTACCACCAGCTCGAGTACGTCGACGACATGGAGGCCGTGTACGCCGCAGCCGACCTGCTCGTGGCCCGTGCCGGTGCCGCCACCGTCTGCGAGATCAGCGCCGTCGGGCTGCCCTCGATCCTCGTTCCGCTCGCCCACGGCAACGGCGAGCAGGCCCTGAACGCCGCAGCCCTGACCGCCGATGGGGGAGCGGTGCTGATCTCCGATTCCGACCTCACCCCGGCGCGGCTGCGCTCGGAGGCCCTCGCCCTGCTGAAGGACCCCGGGGCCCTTGAGCGGATGGCCGCCGCCGCGGCAGCGCAGGGCATCCGTGATGCCGACCGGACCATGGCCAAACTCGTCCTCGACGCGGCAGGAGCCTCCTCATGACCGGCATCCCGCAGGAATCCGCCCCCGGGGGGCAGCCGGCCGGCCCAACCGCCGGGCGCGTCCACTTCATCGGCCTCGGCGGCGCCGGCATGTCGGCCGTCGCCCGGGTCCTGCTCGGCCAGGGCATCCCCGTCTCCGGCTCCGACGCCGCTGACTCCAAGGCCCTGAAGGCCCTTGCCGCCCTCGGCGCCGAGGTCCACGTCGGCCACCGCGCCGAAAACGTCACCGGCGCCGGCCAGGTGGTCATCTCCTCGGCCATCCGGCCCGACAACCCCGAACTGCTCGAGGCACGCCACCGCGGCATCACCATCCAGCACCGCTCCGAGGCCCTCGCCGCGGCCATGGCCGGCCAGCTGGTCATCGCCGTCGCCGGAACCCACGGAAAGACCACGACGACGGCGATGATCACCGTTCTGCTGCAGGCGGCCGGGCGCGAGCCCTCCTTCGCCATCGGCGGCGACGTCGCGGCCCTCGGTGTCAACGCCCGCTGGTCCGGTGGGGACGTGTTCGTTGCGGAAGCCGACGAATCGGACGGTTCATTCCTGAACTACAGCCCGCAGATCGCCGTGGTGACCAACGTCGAAGCAGACCACCTCGACCATTACGGCACGGCGGCCGCCGTCACCGCGGTGTTCGAACAGTTCGTCGGGCTCCTGCCCGAGGACGGCGTGCTCGTCGCCTGCGCCGACGATCCCGGAGCGGCCGCACTGGCCGCCGCTGCCGCCGCCACCCACCGGGTGCGCACCTACGGGTACTCGCCGACCGCCGACATCCAGCTGGGCTCCACCCGCGCGCTGGGCAGCACCTCCAACAGCGTGCTCTCCTTCGCCGTCGACGGACTCGACGCCCAGCAGGAACTCCAGCTGAGCGTGCCGGGGACGCACAACATCCTCAACGCCGCGGCCGCGTTCACCGTCGGCCTCGAACTCGGCGTGGACCCGGCGGTCGCCGCCGAGGGCCTCGCCTCGTTCTCCGGGGCGGCCCGGCGCTTCGAGGCACGCGGCGAGGGCGCCGGCGTGCGGGTCTTCGACGATTACGCCCACCACCCCACGGAAGTCGCTGCGGCCCTGGCGGCCGCCCGCACCGTCGCCGCTGGGCATGCGGTGCACGTGCTGTTCCAGCCCCACCTGTTCTCCCGCACGCGGGAGTTCGCCGACGGGTTCGCCGCCGCCCTCGGTTCGGCGGACTCGGCGACGCTGCTGCCCATCTACCCCGCCCGCGAGGATCCGATCCCGGGCGTCACCAGCGACCTCATCGCCGCCAGGCTCACCCGGCCCGGGGGATACGTCCAGGATTCGCAGGCCGCCGTCCGTGAGGTGGCCGCCCGCGCCTCCGCCGGCGACATCATCCTCACCGTAGGCGCCGGAGACGTCACGCACCTTGCCTCAGGGCTGGTTGAGGCCCTCCGCGCCCGGGAAGGCTCCGGAACGGCGGACAATGAAGCCTAGGAAGCCATCCGGACCGGCCGGCGCCCAGGCCGGCGCCGCCGGTGCCGCCGCCGGTGCGCGGGCCAACTCGGGCAAGGTCTCAGTGCTGCCCCGGGAGGACGCGGAGCCGGCTGCGGAGCCGGTCGGAGCGACGGTCCTTGAGTTCCCTGAACCGCCGGCCCGGCGCCGGCGGCGGGTGATGCTGTGGACCCTCCTGGGTCTGGTCCTGGTCGTGGGCGGCCTGCTCGCGTACCTGATCTTCTCTCCGGTCCTGGCGCTGAAGCACCTGCGGGTCGAGGGCAACACGCTCGTCTCCACCGAGGAGGTCACCACGGCACTCAAGCCGCTCCTTGGCACCTCGCTCGCCCGGCTCCCGGACGAGAAGGTCGAAGGCCTCCTGCGGGACAAGGCACCCATCGAGTCGGTGCGCGTGGCGGCCGAGCCGCCGTCGACCCTCGTGGTCACCATCCGCGAACGGGTGCCGGTGGCCATCGTGCAGAAGGACAAGCAGTTCATCCTGATCGACTCGGAGGGCCGGCAGCTCAAGACCGTCG
This sequence comes from Arthrobacter frigidicola, assembly GCA_003602285.1. Taxonomy (GTDB): domain Bacteria; phylum Actinomycetota; class Actinomycetes; order Actinomycetales; family Micrococcaceae; genus Arthrobacter_D; species Arthrobacter_D frigidicola. The sequence continues at coordinate 84,143 of QZVU01000009.1, read as the reverse complement.
CGGACCGGAAGGCGGTGAAGCTTCCACTGATCGACGGCGGCACGGAGGCGGTCAACTCGGAGGTCTTCCGCTCGATCACCGCGGTGCTGGCCGACCTGCCCCCGGACATCCTGTCCCGCCTCAACCACGCCTCCGCCCGAAGCGTGGACTCGGTTTCGCTTTCGCTGACCGGAAACCAGAAAATCTTCTGGGGGAGTGCCGAGCGCAACACCGCCAAGGCGAGGGTCCTCTCGGCCCTGCTGAAGGTCCCCGCATCGGACCCACCGGTGAAGGAATATGACGTCAGCACCCCCGACCGTCCGGTTACCCGGTGAGCGGGATTTCAAAGAAACAAGGCGACACGCGGCACCGGTCATTGCAGAAGACTCCCGGTGCCCATAGCGTCTCAGATAGAAGTTACTTGACATAACATTAACCCTCAACCTGAGAGTTAACGTTATGCCGGGTGAAGGTTGAAGCCGGTTCCGGCCGGGTGTAACCCCAGACAACAGCGCACAGATTCGAACAAGGGACACAGGACGTGGCAGCACCGCAGAATTACTTGGCCGTCATCAAGGTCGTCGGCATCGGCGGGGGCGGCGTAAACGCCATCAACCGGATGATCGAGGTGGGACTCCGTGGGGTGGAGTTCATCGCCATCAACACCGACGCGCAGGCGCTGCTGATGAGCGACGCCGACGTGAAGCTCGACGTCGGACGGGAACTGACGCGCGGGCTCGGCGCCGGCGCGGACCCGGAGGTCGGCCGCAGGGCGGCCGAGGACCACTCCGAGGAGATCGAAGAGGTGCTGCGCGGGGCCGACATGGTCTTCGTCACCGCCGGTGAGGGCGGCGGCACGGGCACCGGCGGCGCACCCGTCGTGGCACGCATCGCCCGCTCGCTCGGCGCGCTGACCATCGGCGTCGTCACCCGGCCGTTCACCTTCGAGGGCCGCCGCCGGTCCAACCAGGCCGAGTCGGGCATCGACACCCTGCGCGACGAGGTCGACACCCTCATCGTCATCCCGAACGACCGCCTGCTCTCGATCAGCGACCGCAATGTGTCGATGCTCGACGCCTTCCGGTCCGCGGACCAGGTGCTGCTCTCCGGCGTGCAGGGCATCACCGACCTGATCACCACCCCCGGCCTGATCAACCTCGACTTCGCCGACGTCAAGTCGGTCATGCAGGGTGCGGGCTCGGCCCTCATGGGCATCGGCTCGGCGCGTGGAGAGGACCGGGCCGTGAAGGCCGCCGAACTCGCGATCGCCTCGCCGCTGCTCGAGGCCTCGATCGACGGCGCGCACGGCGTTCTGCTGTCCATCCAGGGCGGCTCCGACCTCGGCCTCTTCGAAATCAACGAGGCGGCCCGGCTGGTGCAGGAGGTCGCCCACCCGGAGGCCAACATCATCTTCGGTGCGGTGATCGACGACGCCCTCGGCGACGAGGCCCGCGTCACCGTGATCGCCGCCGGGTTCGACCAGGTCGATGCGACCTCCCAGCCCGCAGTGCCCGCTGTCAAGCCCGCCGCGGCCCCGACGGTCGGCGCCGGCGACACCGCCCGTACCGCCGCTCCGGCCTCCGCGGGCCTCGGTGCGTGGTCCCAGCAGCGCTTCTCCCAGTCCAACACGGTGCCTGCCGATGCCGGCTTCGACGTCGACCTGCCCGCCGTGGTGGAGCCGGACCTCTCCTCGGGCCGCTCGGACGACCTCGACGTGCCCGACTTCCTGAAGTAACCGGGATCTCCTGCGGATGTTCTTTTGGCAAGGCGGCGTGCAGCCCGGGCTGCACGCCGCCTTCACCGATTCCGCCGCCGGCAACCTCGCACTCAACCTTGGGCGGCCCTCGACGGCGGCCGGCAACCGGGCGCGGGTGGAGACGGCGATGGGCGTGGCCCCGGGTTCCCTGCGGTTCATGACCCAGGTGCATTCCAGTACGGTGGCTGAGGTGCCGGCCGGGTCCGGGAACTGGAGCCCGCCGGAGGCCGACGCCCTGCTCAGCCCCGACGGAAGCCAGGCGCTGGCCGTGCTCGTGGCGGACTGTGTCCCCGTTGTCCTGGCCGACCGCTCGGGTCCGGCGACCGGCGTCGTCCATGCCGGACGCCGGGGTGTACTGACCGGCATCGTGCCCAACGCCGTCGCGGGCCTGCGCGCCCACGGCGCCCGGGAGCTTACCGCCTGGATCGGCCCCTCGGTATGCGGGCGCTGCTACGAGGTGCCGGCCAACATGAGGGACGAGGTTGCGGCCGCCGTACCGGCCTCCTATGCGCAGACACTGCACGGCACCCCGGCGCTGGACCTGCCGGCCGCCGTGCGGCAGCAGTTGCTCGATGCCGGAGTCGACGTGGCGGCGGTGCCGGCGGGATCCTGCACCTTGGAGAACCCGCGGCTGTTCTCCCACCGCAGGGAGCCCGGTGCCGGCCGGCTCGCCGGCCTGGTCTGGCGCACGTGAGCGGCACGGACGCGACTGCGGAGGCCTCCGCGCGCCGGCAGGAACTCGCCGAACGGCTGGGAGCGGTACGGGGAAGGATCGCGGCGGCCTGCGCCGCCGCGGGACGGACCGACCCGCCCGGGCTGATCGTGGTGACGAAGTTCTTCCCCGCCGCGGACGTGCGGCTGCTCTCCGGCCTCGGCGTGCGGGACCTCGGCGAGAACCGGGACCAGGAGGCCGCCGCAAAGGCTGCCGAGACCGCCGACCTCCACCTGCGCTGGCACTTCATCGGCCAGCTGCAGAGCAACAAGGCCCGCTCGGTGGTCCGCTACGCCGCCGCAGTGCACTCCGTGGACCGGCCCTCGGTGGCGGAGGCGCTGGCGAAGGCCGCCGGCACGGAGGCCGAACGCCGCTCCGGTGCCGGCCTTCCGCTCCGGCCCGACCTTGGCTGCTTCATCCAGGTCAGCCTCGACCCGGACGCCCGCGCCGGTGGACGGGGAGGGGCGGCGGCATCGGAGGTCCCGGAGATCGCCGCCCGGCTCGCCGGGGCGCAGGGGCTGCACCTCGAGGGCGTCATGGCGGTGGCGCCGCTGGGCGCCGACCCGCTGACCGCCTTCCAGCGCCTGGCCGGCATCTCCGCGGACCTGCGGGCGGACCACCCCGGCGCGGCGGCCATCTCGGCCGGCATGAGCGGCGACCTCGAGGCCGCCATCCAGGCGGGCGCGACACACCTGCGGATTGGCTCAGATGTACTCGGTCCCCGCCCACCGTTGCGGTAGCGTCTGCACCGGGACGGCAGTGAGATCCGCAGGGCGCGGTTTCGGCACCGGGACGAAGCAAATTATCCACTCTCTCAATGACAGGAGTTACCATGGCTGGCGCACTGCGCAAGACAATGATTTACCTTGGGCTCGCCGATGGTGACGAGCACTACGAGCCCGAGGCGAAGAGCGCCCACAGCAGGAACGAGGATTACGCAGTGGATTATGACCGTGACGAACGCCGTCCCGAACCCGCCCCCGTCCCACGAAGCGTCCCCAGCGAGGAGTACCGGGCCCCGGTGACACCGATCAAGCGCGTCCAGTCGACCCGTGACGACTCCGCCCTGCGGCAGATCACCACCGTCCACCCCCGCTCCTACAATGATGCGAAGCTGATCGGCGAGAGTTTCCGCGACGGCATTCCGGTCATCATGAACGTCACCGATATGGGCGAATCCGATGCCAAGCGCCTCGTCGACTTCTCCGCGGGCCTGGTATTCGGCCTGCACGGAAGCATCGAAAGGGTCACCAATAAGGTGTTCCTGCTCTCGCCGTCGTATATTGAAGTTCTGGGTGAGGACCAGAAGGCCAGCGAAGCTCAGACCAGCTTCTTCAACCAGAGCTGAAGCCGGCCGGCTGTCCGTGCCTGCTGCCCCCGTAAGGCCCTAAGGACTGGAAGCGCTCCGTGAGTTTGGTATTTGCCCTGATTTACCTCGTTCTGATGTTGTTCCAGCTTGCGCTGATCATCAGGATCATTTACGACGCCGTCCAGATTTTCGCCCGTAGCTGGCGTCCCCAGAAAATCGCGCTGGTCGTTGCTTCCGGTATTTATGCAGTGACCGATCCGCCGATCAAAGCTTTGCGTCGCGTGATTCCGCCGCTGCGAATTGGGGGAGTTTCCCTCGACCTGGCTTTTCTTGTGTTGTTTTTCGCCGTGGTGATCCTAATGGGTGTGTCACGGGGTTTCGCCACGGCTTAGGCCCGGTTTAGTTTTCGAGTCCCAATAGATATAAGCTGAATTCCACTCTGATGTGAATCCAGTTCTTCACGTCCACAATTCGGTACCGCAGGCAGGTCCGCCCCCGGGCAGGCAGGTCTTTAACACTACGAGGTGACCAGATGGCCCTGACGCCAGAAGATGTTGTCAATAAGAGGTTCCAACCGACGAAGTTCCGCGAGGGCTACGACCAGGACGAGGTGGATGACTTCCTCGACGAGATCGTCGTCGAACTGCGCCGTCTGAACCAGGAGAACGACGAGCTGCGCCGCCGGCTCTCGGACGCTCCCGCCGGCACCGCCTCGACGGGGACGGTCCCCGCCCCGGTTGCCGCCAGCACCAAGACCGAAGAGGTCCGCGAGGAGGAGAAGCGTCCCGAGCCCTCAAAGCCCGAGACCCGCATCGAGACCGTCTCGCCCGCTGCTGTTCCTGCCGCTGTTCCCGCGGCTGCCAGCGCCGAGTCCGCCGCCGGCGTCCTCGCGATGGCCCAGAAGCTTCACGACGAATACGTCAACGCGGGCGTGGAGCAGCGCGACAAGATCATCGCCGAAGCGCAGATCGAGGCAAGCAGCCTCGTCAACGATGCCCAGGACAAGAGCCGCAAGGTCCTCGGCGCCCTCGAGCAGCAGAAGAGCGTGCTGGAGCGCAAGGTCGAACAGCTCCGCAGCTTCGAGCGCGACTACCGCTCACGCCTCAAGGCCTACATCGAGGGCCAGCTGCGCGACCTCGACTCCCGTGGCTCGGTGGCATCGGAGACGGCCGACGCCTAAAAGCCCCTCGGGCGCACCGCGCGGAGGTGTCCGCAGGGCGCCGCAGCGCAGTACCGGATTGAGGCCGGCCCCGGAAAAGGGGCCGGCCTTTGCCGTACCCTTGAGGAGTCGTCCCACGACAGTCCGATCCACCTGTTCCATACCTCTGCCGCCGTGCGGAAGCGTATGCACCCGGCATGAAAGCGTTATGAGCGAGAATCCACCGGCAGAGCAAACCCCCGCGGACACGAAACGGACCGATGGGCCCGGTCACAGCAAGCGGGTCCGTGCCCGGTACGCCGTCCTGCTGCTGGTTTGCATGCTCGCCGCCTACGTCCTTGACCAGGTCACCAAGGTCTGGGTGGTCTCCACCATGACCGAGGGCTCGATCACGCCGGTGCTGCCCCCGCTGCTGAACTGGCACTTCATCCGGAACCCCGGGGCGGCCTTCTCGATCGGCACCAATGTCACGTGGATCTTCACCATCATCCAGGCCCTGGTCTCCGTGGCCATCCTGACGCAGATCCGCAAGGTCGCCTCCTGGGGCTGGGCTGCCGCCCTCGGGCTGGTGCTCGGCGGCGCGCTGGGCAACCTCACCGACCGCCTCTTCCGTGAACCGTCCTTCGGGCAGGGGCACGTCGTCGACTTCATCGCCCTGCCCAACTTCGCGATCTTCAACATCGCAGACTCCGCCGTCGTCAGCGGCGTCATCCTGGTGTGCCTGATGACCCTGCGCGGCATCGGCATGGACGGGCGGCGCAGCAGCGAGAGCCCTGCAGGAGAGGACGCCGACGGGGAGGGACCTGCAGGGGACCGCCCTGCCGGGGAAAGAGCCGCCGGAACCGGCCCGGACACGCCCCGGCCGGACGGCAACGCTTCGTGAGCGGGACCTCCGACGTGGGCACCCCGACCGCCTTCACCGTGCCCGAGGACCTCGGCGGGTCCCGCGCCGACGCCGCCTTGGCGCAGCTGGCCGGGGTCTCCCGGTCGGTTGCCGCCGCCTGGTGCGCCGACGGCAGGGTCAGCCGCGGGGGCACGGTCCTGGCCAAGGCCGACCGTGTGCAGGCGGGCACCGAACTGCTCGTGGTGGTCCCCGATGCCGCCGACCCGCTGCGGGTGATCCCGGAGGCCGTCGAAGGCATGGGCATCCTCGTCGACGACGAGGACTTCGTGGTCATCGACAAGCCCGTCGGCGTCGCCGCCCACCCCTCCCCGGGCTGGGTGGGCCCCACCGTGGTGGGTGCCCTGGCCGCGGCCGGCTTCCGGATCTCCACCTCCGGCGCCCCCGAACGGGCCGGCATCGTGCACCGGCTCGACGTCGGCACCTCCGGGGCCATGGTGGTCGCCAAGACCGAAAGGGCCTACACGGCCCTGAAGCGGGCCTTCAAGGAGCGCACCGTGGACAAGGTGTACCACGCCGTCGTGCAGGGCCTGCCCGACCCGCTTGAGGGAACCATCGACGCGCCCATCGGGCGCCACCCGGCCCACGACTGGCGGTTCGCCGTGCTCGAGGACGGGCGGCCCTCAATCACCCATTACGAGGTGCTCGAGGCCTTCGGCCGGGCCAGCCTCGTCGAGGTCCACCTCGAGACCGGCCGCACCCACCAGATCCGGGTCCACTTCTCGGCGCTGCGCCACCCGTGCGTGGGCGATCTCACCTACGGCGCCGACCCGCGGCTTGCGGCGGAGCTTGGCCTTACCCGGCAGTGGCTCCACGCGCACCGCCTGGGCTTCGAGAATCCGCGCACCGGCGAGCCGGTTCTGGCCGTGAGTCCCTACCCGCTGGACCTCGAGTACGCCCTGGGCGCCCTGTCGGGGGACCGCGCCTAATCCGCTGCGGTTCCTAGGGGTTGGATCCGGGGATGGAACGGCGGGCCTAGAATGGTCGAGTGGTTTCAACAGCAGCGTCCCGTGAGTCCTTCGTCCACCTTCACAATCACACCGAGTACTCGATGCTCGACGGGGCCGCGAAGCTGACCGACCTCTTCAGCCACACCGAAGAGCTCGGCATGAACGCGCTGGCCACCACCGACCACGGGTTCGTGTTCGGGGCCTTCGACTTCTGGAGCAAGGCCCGCAGCGCCGGCATCAAACCGATCATCGGGGTGGAGGCGTACCTGACCCCGGGCACCGCCCGCTCCGACCGCACCCGCGTCCAGTGGGGCGGGGGAGGGCGCGACGACGTCTCCGGCGCCGGCGCCTACACCCACATGACCCTCTGGTCGGAGTCCACCGAGGGCATGCACAACCTGTTCCGGATGTCCTCGCTGGCCTCCCTCGAGGGGTACCTCTACAAACCCCGCATGGACCGGGACCTGCTGCAGACCTACGGCAAGGGCCTGATCGCCAGCACCGGCTGCCCCTCGGGCGAGGTGCAGACCAAGCTGCGGCTGGGGCTCTACCAGGAGGCAAAGCAGGCGGCCTCGGACTTCCGCGACATCTTCGGCGCCGAAAACTACTTCTGCGAGCTGATGGACCACGGGCTCGACATCGAACGCAACGTCCAGGCCGACCTGATCAAGCTGGCCCGCGAACTGGGGCTGCCGCTGGTCGCCACCAACGACCTTCACTACACCCACGCCGAGGACTCCAAGGCGCACGCGGCCCTGCTGTGCGTCCAGTCCGGGTCCACCCTGGCAGACCCCAAGCGCTTCAAGTTCGACGCCGACGAGTTCTACCTCAAGTCGCCCGCCGAGATGAGGGCCATCTTCCGCGACTACCCCGAGGCCTGCGACAACACGCTGCTCATCGCCGAGCGGTGCGACGTCGAATTCAACACCAAGGCCAACTACATGCCCCGCTTCCCGGTGCCGGAGGGGGAGAACGAGCAGTCCTGGTTCGTCAAGGAGGTCGAGACCGGCCTCGCCTACCGCTACCCCGGCGGCGTGCCCGACGACGTGCGCAAGCAGGCCGAGTTCGAGGTCGGCGTCATCACCCAGATGGGCTTCCCCGGATACTTCCTCGTGGTGGCCGACTTCATCAACTGGGCCAAGAACAACGGCATCCGGGTCGGTCCCGGCCGCGGCTCCGGCGCCGGCTCCATGGTGGCCTACGCCATGCGCATCACCGACCTCGACCCGCTCAAGCACGGGCTGATCTTCGAGCGCTTCCTGAACCCCGAGCGCGTCTCCATGCCCGACTTCGACGTCGACTTCGATGATCGGCGCCGCTCCGAGGTGATCCGCTACGTCACCGAGAAGTACGGCGACGAGCGCGTCGCCATGATCGTCACCTACGGCACCATCAAGGCCAAGCAGGCCCTGAAGGACTCCTCGCGCGTCATGGGCTACCCGTTCTCCACGGGGGAGCGGCTCACCAAAGCCATGCCGCCGGACGTCATGGGCAAGGGCCTGGCCCTGGCCGACGTGCACAACAAGGACGCCAAGCGCTACTCCGAGGCCGACGAACTGCGCGAGCTGCTCAAGACCGACCCCGACTCCGCCAAAGTGTTCGAGACGGCACTGGGCCTCGAGGGGCTGAAGCGCCAGTGGGGCGTCCACGCCGCCGGAGTCATCATGTCCTCGGACCCGCTGATCGACATCATCCCGATCATGCGCCGCGACCAGGACGGCCAGATCATCACCCAGTTCGACTACCCCACCTGCGAGGGGCTCGGACTGATCAAGATGGACTTCCTGGGGCTGCGGAACCTCACGATCATCACCGACGCCGTGGAGAACATCACGGCGAACAAGGGCACCGACCTGGTCCTCGAGGACCTCGAGCTCGACGACAAGGCCTCCTACGAGCTGCTGGCCCGCGGCGACACCCTGGGCGTGTTCCAGCTCGACGGCGGGCCCATGCGCTCACTGCTCAAGCTGATGCGCCCCGACAACTTCGAAGACATCTCCGCGGTGCTGGCGCTCTACCGTCCCGGGCCGATGGGCGTCAACTCCCACACGAACTACGCCCTGCGTAAGAACGGGCTCCAGGAGATCGAGCCGATCCACCCCGAGCTCGAGGGCCCGCTCGAAGAGATCCTGGGCGGCACCTACGGCCTGATCGTCTACCAGGAGCAGGTGATGTCCGCGGCCCAGAAGCTGGCGAACTTCACCCTGGGCCAGGCGGACATGCTCCGGCGCGCCATGGGCAAGAAGAAGAAGTCGGAGCTGGACAAGCAGCAGGCCGACTTCTTCGCCGGCATGAAGGAAAACGGCTACTCCCAGGCCGCCATGGACAAGCTGTGGACCGTCCTCGAATCCTTCTCGGACTACGCGTTCAACAAGGCCCACACCGCCGCGTACGGGCTGATCTCCTACTGGACGGCCTACCTCAAGGCCCACTACCCGGCCGAATACATGGCCGCCCTGCTCACCAGCGTCGGCGACGACAAGGACAAGCTGGCCATCTACCTCAATGAGTGCCGCAGGATGGGCATCACCGTCCTGCCTCCGGACGTCAATGAGTCGAGCGTGAACTTCACCCCGGTCGGCAACGACATCCGCTTCGGCATGGGCGCCATCCGCAACGTCGGCGCGAACGTCGTCGGGGCGATGGTCACGGCCCGGGAGGAAAAGGGCGACTTCACCTCCTTCAGCGACTTCCTGCAGAAGGTCCCCGCCGTGGTCTGCAACAAGCGCACCATCGAATCCCTGATCAAGGCCGGGGCCTTCGACTCGCTCAAGCACCCCCGCCGGGCGCTGGCGATGATCCACGAGGAGGCCGTCGACTCGGTCATCGTGCTCAAGCGCAACGAGGCCGCGAACCAGTTCGACCTGTTCAGCGCCTTCGACGACCCGGGCGCCGGCAGCAGCCTCTCGGTCGAGGTACCCGACCTGCCCGAATGGGAAAAGAAGGACAAGCTCTCCTTCGAACGCGACATGCTCGGCCTCTACGTCTCGGACCACCCGCTGCAGGGCCTCGAGGGGATTCTCAGCCAGCACGCCGACCTGACGATCCCCTCGGTGATCAGCGACGAGGGCCCGGCCGACGGCGCCATCGTCACCATCGCGGGCATGATCACCTCGCTGCAGCGGCGGATCGCCAAGAACAGCGGCAATGCCTACGCCCGCGCGGAGATCGAGGACCTTGCCGGGTCGATGGAGGTCATGTTCTTCGGGCAGGTGTACGGGCCGATCTCGGGCGTGCTCGCCGAGGACCTCATCGTGGTGGTGCGCGGCCGGCTGCAGCGCCGGGACGACGGCGCGGTGATGCTGAACGCGCAGGAACTCTCGGTGCCCGACCTCAGCGAGGGCCACTCCGGGCCCGTCGTCATCTCGATGTCCCAGCACAAGGCCACCGAGGCGGCGGTGACGGCCCTGGGGGAGGTGCTGCGCACCCATCCGGGCACCAGCGAGGTCCAGATCCGGCTCAACGGCAACCGCAAGGTCGAGGTGATGAAGCTCGGAGTGGACCTGCGGGTGAATCCCACCCCGTCGCTGTTCGGGGATCTCAAGGTGCTGCTCGGCCCCGCCTGCCTGGACGCCTGATCGAACCGAGCGCCTGAGGCTGCTGGCCGCCTGGGCAGCACTCCCCGGCCGATGCCTCAGATGATGTAGTCGGTGGGCGCGGCGTAGCCGCCCCCGTGGTACAGCAGCGGCGCGCCGTCGGCCCCGGTGCCTCCCTCGGTCACCTCGGCGACCACCACCGCATTGTTCTCGAAGGACAGCCTCAGAGTGATGCGCCCGATCAGCCAGCCGGCCACCCCGTGCAGCAGCGGGACCCCGTGGGAGCCCGGGCTCCAGTGGTCCCCGCCGAAGCGGTCCGAGGTGCGGGCGAACCGGTCCGCGAGGGCCTGGTTGTTCAGGCCCAGCATGTGGACGCCGACGTAACTGGTGTTGGCGACGGCGGGCCAGGAGGAGGACCCCCGCGACATATTGAAGGTGAAACGGGCCGGGTTGGCCGACAGGGACGCCACGGACGTCGCCGTGAACCCGAAGGGCTGTCCGTTGTAGGACGCGGTAATGATGGCGACCCCGGCCGCATGGCGGCGGAAAACTCCACGGAATGCCGATCCGGGGCCCGGATCGGCGGCGGCAGGACTGTCCTTCACCAGGTTTCCTTCCATGGCTCCTCCTTCAACAATTGCGATCCGCACCCCGCGTGCGGGGACGGACGCCGGCGGCTCCGGCAATCCCTCAACCCTAGGCGAGCCGGGCGGCGGGGGCGTGCTTTTGTTAATGTAGAAGTCATGCACCCCTCCCGCCCGCACGACGCCGGCTCCTACCCGCCCCCGGTGTACGCCCCGGCCCCGAACCGCACGGCGGCCCCTCCCGTGGGCCTGCTGTGGTGGGCGGGCTCCACGGCGGTGCTCGGTATCGTCCTGGGCGTGTTCTGGTGGCTCGGCGCCCCGGGCGGGATCCTCTACGGCGACGGACGCCTCCCCGGCACCTGGCTGCTGCGCGACCTGACCCTCGCGGGGCTTGAACTCGTCGCGGGCGTAGCCGTGGGAACGGTGCTGGCACGGCGCCTCGGGCGGCCCGGCGGGCTGAGGCGGCTCCTGGCCGCGGTCGGCGGCTCCATCCTCGGGTCACTGCTCGCCGTCCTGGTTGGCACAGCGCTCGGTGCCTGGATCGGCCCGCAGGGCAGTCCCGAGATCCCCGGGTCGGGCTTCGGGCTCCACTCGCCGGGCGCCGCAGCCATCTGGCCGGCGGCCGCAGCCCTCATCGTGTTCGCCGCCGCCCTGTTCGACTGGCTGCAGCGCGGCCGTCCCTGACAGCGGGCCGGCGTCCCGGGCGCCGGTAGACTGGCCGAGTGGAAAATCCAGCTGCCGCCCCGGCCCGCGAGGGCTTCCGAACCATCGACCTTCGGGGTCTCTCCCTCAGCCGGCGTGAGCTGAAGCGTGCGCTGCCCCGGCCGGTGGTGGGGGAGCATCCGCCCGAAGAGGCGGTCGGCCGGATCCTTGAGGACGTCCGGAACCGGGGCCTCCCGGCCCTGAGGGAGCTCGCCCGCCGCTTCGACGGCGTGGAGCAGGACCACCCCCGGGTGCCCGCCGACGTCCTGCGCAGCGCCCTGGAGAACCTCGATCCGCAGGTCCGTGCGGCCCTGGACGAGGCGATCACCCGCGCCCGGCTGTTCGCCGCGGCGCAGGTGCCGGCCGAGGTGGAGGTGAGCCCGGCCCCGGGGGCGCGGCTCGTGTCCCGCTGGGTTCCCGTCGACCGGGTGGGCCTCTACGTGCCCGGCGGCCTGGCGGTCTACCCCTCGTCGGTGGTGATGAATGTCGTTCCCGCGCAGGCGGCCGGTGTCCCCTCGATCGCCCTCGCATCCCCGCCGCAGAAGGAGTGGGGCGGCTGGCCGCACCCGGTCATCCTGGCGGCGGCGGCCCTGCTCGGAATCACCGAGGTGTATGCGATCGGCGGCGCCCAGGCGGTGGCGGCCTTCGCCTACGGCCTCGAGGAGGCCGACAGCCACCCGTCCCTTGAGCCGGTCGACGTCGTCACCGGGCCCGGCAATGTCTTCGTGGCCACGGCCAAGCGGCTCGTCCGCGGCGTCGTCGGCATCGACTCGGAGGCGGGCACCACCGAGATCGCGGTGCTGGCCGACGCCGGCGCCGACCCCGTCCTCGTCGCCGCGGACCTGGTCAGCCAGGCCGAACACGACCCGCAGGCAGCCTCGGTGCTCATTACCGATTCCGCCGCCCTCGCCGACGCGGTGCGCATCGAACTCGGCCGGCAGGCGGACGCTACCCGGCACCGCGAACGGGTGCTCACGGCCCTGTCCGGTCCGCAGTCGGGGGTGATCCTGGTCGACGACCTCGACTCCGGCCTTGAGGTCTGCAACGCCTACGCCGCCGAGCACCTCGAGATCCACACCGCCGACGCCGCGGCCGCCGCCGCCCGGGTACGCAACGCGGGCGCGGTGTTCGTCGGACCGTACAGCCCCGTCAGCCTCGGCGACTACTGCGCCGGCTCCAACCACGTCCTGCCCACCGGGGGGACCGCCTCCTTCGCGTCCGGGCTCAACACGACGACCTTCCTGCGGGCGCAGCAGGTGGTTGAGTACTCACGGAGTGCGCTTTCGGAGGTGAGCGCGCCCATTCTGGCGCTGTCGGAGGCCGAGAACCTGCCCGCCCACGGCGACGCCGTACGGGCGCGCTTCCCCGGCAGTAACCACTAGATGTGGTAATTGCACGCTTGTAGTTTCCCTACATCTGGTTCTACACTTGAACCAACCGGAGCGCCCAGCGGTCCGGTACCCGCCCATCCGGCCCGAGCGGAGACAGGAGTACGCAGTGCATTGCCCCTACTGCCGCAACTCCGACTCCCGGGTCGTAGACAGCCGGCTGGCCGACGACGGTTCGGCAATCCGCCGGCGCCGGCAGTGCCACGCGTGCGGGCGCAGGTTCACCACGGTGGAGACGACAAGCCTCAGCGTCATCAAGCGCTCGGGTGCCGGTGAGCCCTTCAGCCGCGGCAAGGTAATCAACGGCGTGCGGAAGGCCTGCCAGGGCCGGCCGGTCACCGAGGACGACCTCGCCCTCCTGGCCCAGGAAGTTGAAGAATCGGTGCGCGCCAGCGGCGTCGCTGAGATCGACGCCCACGAGGTGGGGCTCGCGATCCTGGGCCCCCTGCGGAAGCTCGACCAGATCGCCTACCTGCGCTTCGCCAGCGTGTACCAGGGCTTTGAATCCCTTGAGGACTTTGAAGAGGCAATCGCCACCCTTCGGCTCCAGGCATCCGACAACGCGAAGGTACCCTCGGGGGCGCAGCGGCCCCTGACCGCGCACTAGTGCGCCATTGAACCCCGGTGGTGGCGGCGGAGGGGAAGCCGGCGCCACCACCGGCACCACGTCCCACCGGATCGAACGTCCGGATCGAAACGTCCGGATCGAAACGTCCGGGCGGAGGCCCGACGTCCACGTTCCCCGCCTGTCCCGAAACGAAGAGACCCGTGCCTTCCGGCGTTGCCGGAAGGCACGGGTCACTTTGAGCGCTGCTGCCTCGAGCTTGCGCTACTTGGTGCTTGAGGGGGACAGCAGGAGCGCCGCCTGCAGCGCCCCGCCCACGATGCCGGCCTGGTTCTTCAGCTGGGCCGGGACGATCCGGGTGCGCAGGTCCAGCGAGGGAAGATATTCGGCGCTGCGCTTGGAGATCCCGCCGCCGACGATGAACAGTTCGGGGGAGAAGAGGAACTCGACGTGGGAGAAGTACCGCTGGAGCCGCACCGCGTACTCGTCCCAGTCGATCCCGTCCCGTTCACGTGCCACGGCCGACGCCTTGGACTCGGCGTCGTGCCCGTCGATCTCGAGATGGCCCAGTTCCGCGTTGGGCACCAGCTGCCCGTTGAAGATGAACGCCGATCCGATGCCGGTGCCCAGGGTGATCACCAGGACAGTCCCGGCAACGCCCTTGCCGGCGCCGTAGCGCACCTCGGCCAGGCCGGCGGCGTCGGCGTCGTTGATGACATGGACGCTCCGGCCGAGCACCCGCGTGAAGAGGGCGTCGACGTCGGTGTCGACCCAGCTCTTGTCGACATTCGCCGCCGAGCGGGCGACGCCATGCTGGATGATGGCCGGGAAGGTCACACCCACCGGCACATCGGCGGCCGGGCCGCCCGGGCGTGAAGAGAGCTCGGTGACGATCTCGGCAACGACGCCGGCGACCGCCTCCGGGGTGGCGGGCTGGGGGGTCGGAATCCGGTAGCGCTCACCGACGATTTCGCCCTTGGCCAGGTCGACAATGCCGCCCTTGATCCCGGTGCCGCCGATATCGACACCGATGACGGTGGCGGGCAGCTTCCGGCCGGGCTTCTTCTTGTCGATGTCCTTGGGCATGATTCTCCAGGTGAGTTTCGTGGCCGGGTGGGCGGTTCGCCCGTCCCGAGCCGTTTCGTGGATTGGTCGGTGTGCTCGAACCGCCGGCGGCGGGTCAGGGCAGGGTGAGGATCTCGGCGCCGGTGTCGGTGACGAGCAGGGTGTGTTCGAACTGCGCGGTGCGTTTGGCGTCCCGGGTCACAACGGTCCAGTCGTCGGCCCACATGTCCCACTCGATGGTGCCAAGGGTCAGCATCGGTTCGATGGTGAAGACCATTCCGGTTTCAATCACCCGGTTGTAGGCGGGGGCGGCGTCGTAGTGCGGGATGATCAGGCCGGTGTGGAACGCCTCGCCCACGCCGTGGCCGGTGAAGTCGCGCACCACACCGTAGCCGAAACGGCGCGCGTAAGACTCGATGGCGCGGCCGATCACATTGATCTCCCGGCCCGGTGCCACGGCCCGGATCGCCCGGTTCAGCGCCTCCTTCGTCCGCTCCACGAGCAGCCGGGATTCCTCGTCGACGTCACCCACGAGGAAGGTGGAGTTCGTGTCGCCGTGGACGCCGTCGAGGTAGGCGGTGATGTCGATGTTGAGGATGTCCCCGTCCTGCAGGGGGGTGCTGTCCGGGATGCCGTGGCAGATCACCTCATTGATTGAGGAGCAGATCGATTTGGGAAAGCCGCGGTAGCCGAGCGTCGACGGGTAGGCGCCGTGGTCGATGAGGAATTCGTGGCCGATCCGGTCGAGGGCGTCGGTCGTGACGCCGGGCTGGGCGTGGCGTCCCACCTCCTCGACGGCCCGGGCGGCCAGTCTGGAGGCCTTGCGGATCTTCTCGATGGTTTCGGCGGTCTTCACCTCCGAACCGGTGAAGGGCGCCGGGGCCTTGCGGCCAACGTATTCCGGGCGGGCGATTCCGGACGGGACGGGGAGCCGGGGACTGACCATGCCGCGCTGGAGCGTTCCAACGGGTGCGGTGCCAGGATTGTGGGGCATACCCTTGATCTTATAGGCGGCGGGGTTCAGAGCTGAAAGCGCCGCCTGTCAGGCCGCGGGAGGCTGCCGGAGGCCCGGCACCGGTGGCGGCCGCCATCGACGACGCAGGAGGAGAAGACGATGCCGCAGTACTGGTACAACGTGAGGACCCATGAGGTCGAGGTTGACGCGCAGTCCGACTGGAAGCAGCTCATCGGTCCCTACGAGACCCGCGCGGAGGCCGAACGGGCCCTCGAGAAGGTTCAGCAGCGCAACAAGGCGTGGGACGCCGAGGACGAGGACTGAACGCCGGCTACCCGGCTAGAAGGAGTGCTCCGGGCCGGGGAAGCTTCCGCTGCGGACCTCCTCGGCGTAGCGGGTGGCGGCGTCGGCCAGCACGGAGCGGACCTCGGCGAACTGCTTGACGAACTTCGGCTGCTTCCCGCCGCGCAGGCCGGCCATGTCCTGCCAGACGAGCACCTGGCCCGTCGTCGAGGCACCGGCGCCGATGCCGATGGTCGGCACCTGCACCGCGGCATCCACCTTGGCCGCGACCTCGGCCGGCACCATCTCCATCAGGACGCAGAACGCCCCCGCCGCCTCGAGGGCCAGGGCGTCGTCGATGACCCTCCGGCCGGTGTCCCCACGGCCCTGCACCCGGTAACCGCCGAGGGCGTGTTCGCTCTGCGGGGTGAAGCCGACATGCGCCATCACCGGGATCCCGGCCCGCACCAGCGCGCGTACGGTGTCGGCGAACTGCGCGCCGCCTTCGAGCTTCACCGCGTGCGCCCCGCCCTCCTTCAGCAGGCGCACCGAGGACTCAACGGCCTTGGCGGTCGACACCTCGTAGCTGCCGAAGGGCAGGTCGGCGACAATGAGCGGACGGCGGGCCGTGCTGCTCACGGCACGGGTGAACAGCACCATTTCATTGAGCGTGATGGGCAGGGTGGTGGCGTGTCCGAGCACGTTGTTGGCGGCGGAGTCGCCGACCAGGAGCACCTCGATGCCGGCCTCGTCGAAGATCTGCGCCGTGTACTGGTCGTAGGCCGTCAGCATGGCGAAGCGCCGGCCCTCCGCCTTGGCCTGCTGCAGGTGGTGGGTCCGGATCCGAGCCGGGCGCGGGGCCTGGCGGGGTTCTTCTGGGGTCGAAGCTCCGGTGCCGTACGGGGCGGGCATTTCGGCGGAAGTCATGAAACCGAGCCTACTTCACGGCCCCGGGCATCCCTGAGCCCCGCCCCCGCCGCCCGGTAACCGGCCTGTAACATCGCCGCGCCATACTGGGCAGGCACCGGCGGACGCGATTCCGGCGTCCGGGTCAGTAGAGTATGGAGAGATTCCGGCTCGGCCGGCCAACCGGCGCGGGCAGGGAACGGCTCGGCGCAGCGCAGACGCGGCAGGAAAGAGGGTAGGGATGAACCGGCAGCAGGAATTCGTACTGCGGACGATCGAGGAGCGTGACGTTCGTTTCGTCCGGCTGTGGTTCACCGACGTCGTCGGCTCGCTCAAGTCCGTCGCCCTGGCCCCGGCCGAGGTCGAGGGGGCCTTCGAGGAGGGCCTGGGGTTCGACGGCTCCTCCATCGAGGGCCTGGCCCGCGTCTTCGAATCCGACATGCTCGCCCAGCCCGACCCGTCGACGTTCCAGATCCTGCCATGGCGCGGGGACAAGGAGCAGACCTCACGGATGTTCTGCGACATCCTCACCCCGGACGGGCAGCCCTCGGCCGCCGATCCGCGCAGCGTACTGAAGCGGACGCTCGCCAAGGCTGCTGACATGGGCTTCACCTGCTACACGCACCCCGAGATCGAGTTCTACCTGCTGAAGTCCGCCGACCTCGGCGCCGACGGCCGCCCGGTCCCTGTGGACCAGGCCGGCTATTTCGACCACGTGCCCGGCGGCGTCGCCCAGGACTTCCGGCGGACCGCCGTCGCCATGCTCGAGTCGGTGGGCATCAGCGTCGAGTTCAGCCACCACGAGGGCGGGCCCGGGCAGAACGAAATCGACCTGCGCTACGCCGACGCGCTGCAGACCGCCGACAACATCATGACTTTCCGGACCGTCATCAAGGAGGTGGCGCTCACCCAGGACAGCTACGCAACCTTCATGCCCAAGCCGTTCTCCGACCACCCCGGCTCGGGCATGCACACCCACTTCTCGCTCTTCGAGGGTGACTCGAATGCGTTCTTCGAAGCGGGCGCCGAATTCCAGCTCTCCAAGACCGCCCGCCAGTTCATCGCCGGCATCCTGCGCCACGCCCCCGAGTTCACCGCGGTGACCAACCAGTTCGTGAACTCCTACAAGCGGCTCTGGGGCGGGGGCGAGGCGCCCAGCTACATTTCCTGGGGCCACAACAACCGCTCCGCGCTGGTGCGCATCCCCCTGTACAAGCCGAACAAGGGCCAGTCCGCCCGGATCGAATACCGGGGCATCGACTCCGCCGCGAACCCCTACCTCGCCTACGCCGTCCTCCTCGGAGCCGGGCTGAAGGGCATCGAGGAGGGCTACGAACTGCCCCTTGGCGCCGAGGACGACGTCTGGAGCCTCACCGCGGCCGAGCGGCGCGCGATGGGCCACGATCCGCTCCCGGCGAGCCTCCACGATGCGGTGCGCGCCATGGAGGACTCCGAACTCGTCGCCGAGATCCTCGGCGAGCAGGTCTTCGAGAACTTCCTGCGCAACAAGCGCGCCGAATGGCACGACTACCGTATCGAGGTCACCCCCTATGAGCTGCGCCGCAACCTGGGCATCCTGTAACCGCACCCGCCGGGCCGCTGGTGCCCGATGAGCCTGGCCGGACGGCTCATCAGCGCCGGTTTCACCGACCTGGAGAAGAGCACCCGGTTCCTTGAGGCTCCGGAACTGGCGGGTATCGACGCGGAGCTGCTCTTCGCCGCGCTGGGCCACGCCGCCAGCCCCGACCTCGCCCTCCAGTCGTACGTGCGCCTGCTGGCCGTCGAACCGGCGGTGGCGGACCTGTTCACCCGGGAGCCGGAACGGGCCACGGCACTCTTCCGCCTGCTGGGTGCCTCCGAGGCCCTGGGGGAGTTCCTCATGCGCCACCCCGGGCACCTCGACGCGGTCCGGCGCCCGGCGCGGGTTGAACCCGCCGTTCCACCGGAGCAGCTCCGGGCCTCCCTGCTGGCCGCGGTGGACGCCGATCCCGCAGTGGAGAACCCCGTCGCCGGGAAGACCGGGACGGGTGCCCATCAGTGCCTGCGTGCGGCCTACCGCCGCCACCTGACCGAACTGGCGGTGCGCGACCTCTCCCACCCTTCTCCTATCGACTATCTGCCCACCGCGGCCCGCGAACTGGCCGACCTGGCCGCGGCCGCACTCGAGGCCTCCCTCGCCGTTGCCCGTGCGGACCTCGCCGAAAGCTATTCCGCCGACGACATCGCCGCCGTCCGGCTCGCCGTCATCGGGATGGGCAAGTGCGGAGCGAGGGAACTCAACTACATCTCCGACGTCGACGTCATCTACGTGATCGATGCCCCCACCCTCGACGAGGCCCTCGCGAGCCGCATCGGCACCGCCCTGGCCACCGGCATCTCCCGCGGGGTCTACTCCCCGGGGCCCGAACCGGCGCTCTGGGAGGTCGACGCCAACCTTCGGCCGGAGGGCCGCGACGGTCCGCTGGTGCGCACGCTCGAATCCCACCTGACCTACTACTCCCGGTGGGCCTCCACTTGGGAGTTCCAGGCGCTGCTGAAGGCGCGGGCGGTGGCCGGGGACCCGGAGCTGGGCCGCCGCTACGAGGAGGCGGTGGCGCCGCTGGTGTGGACCTCGTCGGAGCGGGAGGGCTTCGTGGAGTCCGTCCGGGCGATGCGCCGGAGGGTCACGGAGAACATCCCCCGGCACGAGGGGCCGAAACAGCTCAAGCTCGGCAGCGGCGGCCTGCGCGACGTCGAGTTCACGGTGCAGCTGCTGCAGCTGGTGCACGGGCGGGCCGATGAAAGCCTGAGGGTCCGGGACACCGTCACGGCGATCGCGGCCCTCAGCGCCGCCGGGTACATCGGCCGGACCGACGCCGCGGACCTCGACAACGCCTACCGCTACCTGCGCCTCCTTGAGCACCGCATCCAGCTGACGCAGCTGCGCCGCACCCACCTGATGCCCGACGGCGACGCCGCCCGCCACGCGCTGGCACGCTCCACCGAGGGCGCGATGGTCAGCGTTCGCCCCACCGCGCGGAGCATGGTCGAGAAATGGCAGCGGACCCGCCGGCTGGTGGAGCGCCTCCATGAGACGATCTTCTACCGGCCGCTGCTCAACACCGCGGCGAACCTCAGCCTCGAGGACGCCAAGCTCACCCCGGAGGCCGCCCAGGCGCGGTTGGCGGCCCTTGGCTACTCCGACCCTAAAGGCGCGATGCGCCACATCGAGGCACTCACCGGCGGCATCCGGCGCCGGGCCGTGCTGCAGCGCCAGCTCCTTCCGATCCTGCTGGCGTGGTTCGCTGACGGAGTGGATCCCGATGCCGGGCTGCTGGGCTTCCGCCGGCTCAGCGAGTCGCTGGGGGAGAGCCACTGGTACCTCGGGATGCTGCGGGACTCGAAGGCCGCGGCGGAACGGCTGTGCAACGTGCTCTCCTCGAGCCGGTTCATCACCGATCTGCTCGAGGTGTCGCCGGAGTCGACGAAGTGGCTGGGTTCCGACCCCGAGCTGGTTCCCGACACCTTTGAGTCGCAGTGGCAGGAAATCCGGTCGAAGATGTCGCGCCACCCGCAGCCGCAGGACGCGATGCGGCTGATCCGCCTGATCCGCCGCCGGGAACTGCTCCGCATCGCGATCGCCGACAGCGCCGGACTCCTCACGCAGGCCGCGGTGGGCAACGCGCTCGCCGACGCCGACCGGGCCGCCGTGCTCGGCGCCCTCCACGTTGCGGAAAATTCAATCCACGCATCCGAGCCGCGCATCACCGACGTCGTCGTCATCGCAATGGGTCGCCAGGGCGGCCGGGAGATCACCTACGGCTCCGACGCCGATGTGCTCTACGTCCACCGGCCACTGCCCGGAGCCGATCCGGCTGCCGCCCAGCGGCAGGCGGAAAAGGTGGTGTCGCAGCTCGCCGCGAACCTCACCCAGCCCTCCAAGCCGCCGGTCCGGGCGGAGCGGGTCCTTGAAATCGACGCCGCCCTGCGTCCGGAGGGCCGGCAGGGGCCGTTGGTTCGCTCCCTTGACTCATTCCGGGAGTACTACAAGCGGTGGTCACTGATTTGGGAGGCTCAGGCGCTGCTGAGGGCGCGGCCGATGGCGGGCAGCGACGCCCTGACGGCCGACTTCCTCAAGCTCATCGACCCCATCCGATACCCGTCCTCACTGTCGGACACCGACGAGCGGGAGATCCGCCGGATCAAGGCACGGATGGAGGCCGAGCGCCTCCCGCGCGGGGCCGACCCCTCCCGGCACCTCAAGCTGGGCCGCGGCGCCCTCAGCGACATCGAATGGCTGATCCAGCTGCTGCAGCTCCGCCACGCCGCCCGGGTGCCCGAACTTCGCACCGCCTCCACCCTAGAGGCGATGGACGCCGTGGAGGCCGCCGGGCTGCTCCCGGCACCCGAAGTTGAGACCCTGCGGCGCAGCTGGCTGCTGACCAGCAGGCTGCGTGCGGCCAACATCATCTGGAGCGGGCGCAGCTCCGACCTGCTGCCGTCTTCCCGCCGCGACCTTGAGGCGGTGGCCCGCTGGTGCGGCTACGGGCCCGGGAAGGGTGCCGAGCTGGAGGAAGACTATCTCCGTCTGACCCGCCGGAGCCGGGCCATCTTCGAGCGCAACTTCTACGGAACCTGAGGGTCCGCCCTGCTTCTGCGGGCACGGTACGGAGACAGGGGCAGCTACTCCCATCCGCGGGCCCGGCTGCCTGCCGGACCGCACCCTTCGGCACTCGGTGCTCAAGGCAATTACCTGTTTATCGCCCGTACCCTACCCGACCCTCCCAAATCGGGCCCGGTTTCATTGCCGCCAATTGATCAGCAGCCTTACGGTCGGGGCATCCCGCACGCGCGGGTACACCCCGACCAGAGAGTTCATTATGCGTTTTTCTTCATTGGTAGCCGCGACGACGCTCGGACTTGTCGTCGCACTGGCACCAGCCGCCCCGGGGCTGGCCGGGCCCGCCGAACGGCAGGCCAACTGCACCGCGCTGGGCGGAACGCTGAGCGGAAGCGGCAACAACCAGGTCTGCACCGTCACCACGGTGGTCGTCAGCCCCGACGCTCCAAGCGGCAGCCCGACGACCACCTTCAGTGAGGACCGCCCGGTGGGCGATTCGGTCACCGTGGACACGTCCCAGCCGGTGCGCCAGGCCGACCCCGAGGTGTCGACCGAAGAACGCGATGCCGGCGACGCGACCGTCGTCGAAACCGAGCGCACCGGCACCCCGGTTATCACGGAAGAGGAGCGTGACGCCGGTGAGGCCACCAGTGAGGACGTCGTCGTCGCAGGCACCCCGACATCCACCACCCGGACCGAGCGCGGGACCACCACGACCACCCAGCAGCCGACCACCACCAACTGCCGCAGGGTCAACGACGACCGGTCCGCGAGGCCCGTCGAGAAGTGCGACCGCGCCGTCCTGACCACCAGGACGACACCCACCACGATCGTGACCACGACGACCACCCCTCAGGAGCGGGTCACCACCGCCACGCAGCCTCGGGAGACGCTTATCACCACGACCACGCCGGTCACCGAGGTGTTCACCACCACGCAGCCGCGTGAATCGTGTACCACCACGACCTTCCAGACGCAGATCGCGACGGCGACGACGCAGCAGACCGAACGCACGGCGACGACCACCCAGCCGACGACCCGCCTAACCACCAGGACGACGACAACGTTCAACTTCCCGCGCGGTACCGACGTACCCACCCCCAGCGGCACGCCGGTGGTAACGACCTCCACCGCCGATGGTGATCCAGTCATTACCACGGCGGACGTTGCGGGTACTCCGGTCGTCACCACCGGAACCAGGCCCGGCGAGCCGGAATCGGATGTGGTCTGCTCACCGGCCGCCCCGGTAATCACAAGCGAAGACGGTGAAACCAGGGAGGACGTGACGACGGCGACGATCCCCGCTGAGCCCACCGTCACGGTGACCCGCGAGGAGATTGATCCTCTCGTCGTCGAGACGGAGGCTCCGGGTGCACCGATCGTCGAAACCGACACCCGCACCACAGGCCAGACCTGCTACAAGAATCCCGCGACGGCCGAACAGCGGCGCAACCGCTGCTAATCCGGCTCAGGGCATCCAAAGGCTGCCGCCCACCGTTCCCGGTGGGCGGCAGCCTTTTCGTGCTGGCACAGGACTACTTCCCGGCAGCTGGGCCTGTCCGCCGGATCCTGCGTGGAGGTATCAGCCGGCGCGGCTGGCCTTGAGGTCCGCCGCCAGGGCCGGGGCGAGGGAGCGCATGTAGGTGGAGGTCACATGGTTGTCGTCGTAGTAGACATGCGCTCCGCCGATGGAGGCGTAGCACCGCCCGTCCGGGCAGAACTGGTCCGACAGGTCAAGGACCTTGATCCGGTCCGACCCCGCCGCCTTCGCGGCTTCGGCGAGGGGGTCGGCGGGGAGGGCGTCAGCGCCGTCGTTGGAACAGGCGCGCGGGGCGGTGGGGTTCTGCGCCAGGCACTCGGTCGTGGTGCGGTCGAGGGTCAGGGGCGTGTCGCGCAGGACGAATACCTCGCTGCCTGCCTCGGCCCAGGGCAGGGCCCGACGGGCGAATCCGTCGCTGTACTGCTCGGGCTGTGAGCGGCCGCTTCCGTCGTCGATCTTCTCCACCACGCCGAAGGAGGAGACAAAAACGAGTTCGGGTTTCTCGGCGGTGATCCGCTCGGAGACGGCGCCGCTCCATTTTAGACACTTCTTCCGGTACGCCTCGCTGGTGGTCGGCTTGCCCTTGAACGCCACCCGGGGCACGTCGACGACCGGACAGCCATCCACGACGCTCTTCTTGACCATCCAGCGGTTCTGCCGGGCAAGTTCGAAGATCGCCGCCTGCCACTGCTCGGCGTGGGAATCACCGACCAGCCATACGGTGGCGGCCGGATCGGCACCGCCCGCGAAGTCGCATTCGATCAGCCGGTTGGCCTTCTTGATCCAGAGGGGGTCGGCGGCGCGCCCGCATTCGGAAGGGGACTTCTCATAGGATTCGGCGGCGGTCACCACCTCCGTTGCGGGCGGCCCAAGGGGCTCCGGGCAGAGCCGGTCGGGCTGGAGGCTGCCGGCGCCGAAGCAGGAGCTGCGCGAAGCATCCTTGAGGACGGCGCTGTGGTTCCGCTCGGCGCTGTCGACGCTGACGATCATTGCAGCGGCCACCACGGTGACCACGGCCATCGAGGCAGCCGTTGCGCCGAGGACCCGGCCGAATGAAGCACCGGCCAACAGGACCGAGCGCCCCGGATCTTCAACCAGGGACTTGGTGAGCGCGGCCAGGGCCACCGCGACGGCGAGCAGCAGCACCTGGTCGCCGAGAGCAGGGTCGCGGTTTAGAACGCTGGGAGCCAGGACGATCAGCGGCCAGTGCCAGAGGTAGAGGGAGTAGGAGATGTCCCCGATGAACTGGGCCGGCGGTGCCGCCAGGAGCGTATTCGGGGACCATCCGGGGGAGTGCGGACCCGACACCAGGACGAGCAGGGTGCCCATCACGGGCACGAGCGCGGCGGCGCCGGGGAAGAGAGTGTCGTCGTTGAATCTGACCGCCGCAAAGAGGATCAGGCCGAGTCCGGCCCACTGCGCGGCACCGCTGATCAGCAGCCCTGCCCCGGTGCGGGAGCGGGGGAGCGTGAGGACGGTCGCCACCAGTCCACCGGCGGCAAATTCCCAGACTCGAGTCTGTGTGACGAAATAGGCTTCGCTGGGGCTGGTGTAGGTCAGGTGGATGCAGACGATCAGGGAGAGCACCCCGACGGCGGCCAGGCCGCCGCGGACCACCCGTACGGAGGGGAGCCTCCACCGGGCGGCGAGGAGGAAGAGCCCCAGCAGGAACAGCGGCCAGACGAGGTAGAACTGTTCCTCGACCGACAGGGACCAGTAGTGCTGCACCGTCGACGGAGCGGCGTTGTCCGCCGAGTAGTCGAGGGACTTGTCCGCGAGGACCCAGTTTTCGATATAGACGGTGGCGGCGATGGTCTCCCAGGCGAGGGAGGCCCACCTCGGGAAGGGCAGGAAAACCCACGCGGCGGCCAGGGAAACCAGCGCAACCGTGAGCGCAGCGGGCAGGAGCCGCTTAATGCGGCGGAGGTAGAAGGCGCCAAGCCGGACGCCGCCGGTGCGCCCCAGCTCCGAGAGCAGGTGCTTGGTCATCAGGAAGCCGGAGATGACGAAAAACACGTCGACTCCGACATATCCACCGGGCAGCCATGCCGGCCAGAGGTGGGCGATCACCACGAGCAGCACTGCAATGGCCCGGAGGCCCTGCACATCCCTGCGGACCTCTTTGGCCGGCGTAGTGGCGCCGCGAGGGGGCGCCATGGTGCGCACGGCGTTGCTCATTTTTCGACACCTCGATCCGTCGAACTGTTCGTTTTCGGCGCTCGGGAAATTCTAAGGGGGCTGAGGATTTTCCCCAATTCGGTAACACCGGCACATCCACTGTCCGGCCGACCGGCATTGGTCCATTTTTCCATCGGCGGACCGGGCGGTGGTGCCCTAGTTTTCGGTGGCGGTCCCGGCCGCGCTGTGTCAGGGCGCGGCTGCAGCGCTGGATCTTCGCGTCGCGGAGCCGCCTCGATCCCGGCCCGTCCGGGCGCCCGTGGCGCTGTGGAGGTGCGTCCGCCGGGCCGTGTCATTCAGCCACGTCATTCAGCCGTGTCATTTAGTACCGGCGCGTCCCGGTGGCATGTGCCGCCAGACGCCACACGCGTGCATCATCGTGCTGGTGCCGCAGCACGCCAGCGCCGTCGTGCTCGTGCTGCCGCACGCCAGCGCCATCGTCCGGTGCCGCCGCACGCCTGTGCCCTGCGCGCATGTGCGTCCGTGCCCGGTGCGGGGCTCGCTCCCGGCAGTCAGAGGGGTCCGGCCCGCTGCGCCGTCTACCCTGTGGACCGACCAGGGTTGCGGCGGGGGACAGAGTCAGAGGCGGGGGTAAGGAGTCAGATCTGGATGGTTTTCGAAACCCTGCACTTGTTGCTGTCGGTGACCCGCTCCACGTGGAGGCCCTGAAGGACCTCCTGGTCGGTCAAGGAGTGGCCGTCGGCAGCGGCGAGGGTCTGGATCTGCGCCGCCCCCACCGCGAGGACCTTGCTGTCCTCAACATGTGCGCCGGCATCCAGCTCAACTTCGACCTCGTAAGTTTTCTCCATGGTCGATTGTCGCGCCGAACCGGAAGTTTGAACAGGTCCAAACCGATCCGGTCGATCCCTCCGAGCAGCCCTCGCGTCCCGTCGAGACTGCAGCTCACCACGTTCTGCACGCGGCGAAGCGTGGTGAGGTGCAGTTTCGGCGGGAAACGCGGCGGACGCGAAAGGCCCCTCCTCCCGGAATGGGTGGAGGGGCCTGCGTGGCGCTAACGTCAGGCGCTGGTGCCGAGCCGTCGGGGCGGTGTGCGGGTGAACACCCGCGGCGCCCCTGGGGCCGGGCTAGACGCCGTAGTAGAGCTCGAACTCGTAGGGGTTCGGGCGCAGCGACAGCGGGAAGATCTCCACCTCGCGCTTGTAGGCGATCCAGGTCTCGATGAGGTCCTGGGTGAAGACCCCGCCGGCCTGCAGGAACTCGTTGTCCGCCTCGAGGGCGAGCAGCGCCTCCTCGAGGGAGCCGGGGGCCTTCTGGATGTCCTTGGCTTCCTCGGCGGGCAGCTCGTAGAGGTCCTTGTCGATGGGGTCGGCCGGTTCGATCCGGTTCTTGATCCCGTCGAGGCCCGCCATCAGCTGTGCCGCAAATGCCAGGTAGGGGTTGGACGAGGGGTCCGGCGCGCGGAACTCGATGCGCTTGGCCTTGGGGTTGGAGCCCGTGATGGGGATCCGGATGCCGGCCGAGCGGTTGCCCTGCGAGTACACCATGTTGACCGGGGCCTCGAAGCCCTTCACCAGGCGGCGGTAGGAGTTCACCGTCGGGTTGGTGAACGCCAGGACGGCGGAGGCGTGCTTGAGCAGGCCGCCGATGTACCAGCGGGCGGTGTCGGACAGTCCCGCGTAGCCGCGCTCGTCGTAGAACAGCGGCTCACTGCCGTTCCACAGCGACTGGTGGCAGTGCATGCCCGAGCCGTTGTCGTTGAAGACCGGCTTGGGCATGAAGGTCGCCGACTTGCCCCAGGCGTTGGCCACGTTCTTCACGATGTACTTGAACTTCTGCAGGTCGTCTGCGGCGTGGGTCATCGTCGTGAACTTGTAGTTGATCTCCGCCTGGCCGGCGCCGCCGACCTCGTGGTGGGACCGCTCGACCTCAAGGCCGGCCCGGTCCAGCTCGACGCAGATGGCGTCGCGGAGATCGGCCTGCTTGTCGACGGGGGAGACGGGGAAGTAGCCGCCCTTGAACGGGGTCTTGTTGCCGAGGTTCCCCCCGACTTCCTCGCGGCCGCTGTTCCACGGGGCCTCGATGGAGTCGACCTTGTAGAAGCTTCCCTGCGGGGAAGATTCGTACTGGACGTTGTCGAAGATGAAGAACTCGGCCTCGGGAGCGAAAAACGCAGTGTCGGCGATGCCGGTGGAGGCGAGGTAGGCCTCGGCGCGCTCGGCGACGCCGCGCGGGTCGCGGTGGTACGGGTCACCCGTGCGGGGGTTCACGATCGAGAAGTTCAGGGCCAGCGTCTTTTCGACCCGGAACGGGTCGATGAAGGCGGTGGTGACGTCGGGGATCAGCTGCATGTCCGATTCCGCGATGCCCTGGAAGCCGCGGATGGACGAGCCGTCGAACAGCTGGCCGTGGATGAAGAAGTCGGCGTCCACCGATTTCGCCGGCACATTGAAGTGCTGCTGCACTCCGGGCAGGTCGGTAAACCGGACATCGACGAACTTCACCCCTTCGTCAGCAATGTACTTGAGGACTTCGTCCGCATTCTTGAACATGGATTGATGCTCCTTACGCATAGCTTGGGTAACGGCCCGGCGTCATCGGGTGTCCGCGTCAACAGAAAGCGGACACACGGGCAGTGCCTTGCTGCAGCCGACAAGTTACAACTGTAGAAGCGCGCAGTTTCCCTCGGGTGTCACCATTGTTTCCGGCACGTTACTTAATGGGCAGTGCTTTCAGCCTAGCGTGCCTGCGGGGGACCGACGGGCCGTGCCGGTGTCGTCCGACAAGGCGGCGGCCCCCGCCGGGCGCGAAAAACCGGCGGGCGTCCGCCGGTAAACTGGGACTGTGGTGAATCGAAACGACGTCGGATCCTGGCTCAACGGACCTCCTCCCTCCGGAGCGCAGGACTGGCCCGGACAGCGACTGGGACGTCCGAAGAGCGGCCCCGGTTCCATCGCGCGGGTTGGGCCGCGGGTGGTGGCGCTGTTGATCGACTGGACGCTGTGCACCCTCATCTCGCAGGCCTTCTTCGGCTGGGACGGGTTCGCCACGACGTACCTGTTCCTGCTGGAACAGATCCTCTTTGTCGGCTTCTTCGGCTACAGCATCGGCCACCGGGTCCTGAGGATGCAGGTGCAGACCCTCGACGGGCGTCCGGCGGGGTTCCTGACCGCCGCCATCCGCTCCGTGCTGATCTGCCTGGTGATCCCCGCACTCATCTTCGACCCCGACCAGCGCGGCCTCCACGATCGGGCCCGCGGCACCGTCCTCGTCCGGATCTAGTCCGGCCTCCGGAGGCCCGACCCTCGGTGCCCAGTCCTTTGGCGCCCAGGCCCGCGGCACCGGTCCCCAACGCACTGTCCCTCAACGCGCTGTCCCTCAACGCGCTGTCCCTCAACGCGCTGGTCCTTAGCGAACTGGTCCTTAAAGAACTGTGGCAGGAAACCCCGGAACACCGGGAGCTTCCTGCCACAGAGGAGTCTGCAGGCCTAGCGGCCCTTCATGGCCTTGCGGTCCGGGCGGGCCTTGTACGGATCGACGCCCTTGGGGATCGGCAGGCGGGTGCCGAGTGCGCGCAGCCGCTTGTCGACGGCGTGGACCTCCTGCTTGGTGAGGGACTTCTTGAGCTTCTGGGCGGTCTTGGCCACCTTCGCCAGGGGCACCTGGCCCTCGCCGCGGCCGGCCTGAATCACGTGGACGGGCACGTTCGGCACGATGCGGGCCATCTTCCGGCGCTCGTCGTCGACGAGGCGCTTCACGCGCCCGGACGGGCCTTCGGTGACGAGTACGATGCCGGGGCGGCCGATGGCGCGGAACACGGCGTCCTGGGAGCGCGGGTTCATGGCTACGGGCTGCTCTTCAAGGATCCATCCCCTGCGCAGCACGCTCAGCGCGGCTCCGGCGGCGCCCGGCTTGCCCTCGATCTGCGAGAAGGCCGCCCGTTCGGCGCGGCGCGACAGGATGAACACTGCGGCCAGGAAGGCCAGCGGCACCGATATCAGCATCAGCGTCACGACGTTCTGGATGAGCAGCCCGATGATCAGCCCCACAGCAATGATGCCCAGGAAGGCAAGGAGCATCAGCCAGACCACGTTCGGGTCGTTGCGCCTCGTCATCTTGAAGACTTCGAGGATCTGCTTGGTCCTGCCGGTCTTTTTCGCCGGCTTGGCAGCCTTGGGCTTGCGGGAGAAAAGGCGCCGTTTGGGCGCGGGGGATCCCTCAGGATTGATGCTGTGCGACATAGTGGCTCAATTCTACGTGATGGCAGCCGCGCTCAGGCCGCGCCGAAGCGGCCGATTGAGGCCGGAAGTGCTGAGGTGCCTGCGGGCCGTTAACCGGCCTTCAGATCGGAGGCTTCCCGGAGTGAGGGGCCGGAGTCGTCGAGGTGTGCAAGCTCCAGCGGGAGCTCGAGTCCCTTCCGCCGCATGGCACGCGCCCACAGCCGGCCGGCCCGGTAGGAGGAGCGCACCAGCGGCCCGCTCATGACCCCGAGGAACCCGATCTCCTCGGCTTCCTCGCGGAGTTCGACGAACTCGCCGGGCTTGACCCACCGGTCCACCGGCAGGTGCCGTTCACTCGGCCGGAGGTACTGGGTGATGGTGATCAGGTCGCACCCGGCGGAGTGAAGGTCGCGGAGCGCTTCGGAGATTTCCTCCCGCGTCTCGCCCATCCCGAGGATCAGGTTTGACTTGGTGACCATGCCGCGCGCCCGGCCCTGGGAGATCACATCGAGGGACCGCTCGTACCGGAAGGCTGGCCGGATCCGCTTGAAGATGCGCGGGACGGTTTCGACGTTGTGCGCGAACACCTCGGGAACCGCGTCACAGATGGCCGCGATATGTTCGGGCCGCCCGGAAAAGTCGGGGATGAGGATTTCGACGCCGGTGCCGGGGTTCATGCTGTGGATCTGGCGGATCGTCTCGGCGTAGAGCCAGACCCCCTCGTCGGGCAGGTCGTCGCGGGCGACGCCGGTCACCGTGGCGTAGCGGAGGTTCATCGATTGAACCGACTGGGCCACCTTGAAGGGCTCGCTGCGGTCCAGGGGCTGGGGCTTGCCGGTGTCGATCTGGCAGAAGTCGCAGCGGCGGGTGCATTCGGATCCGCCGATGAGGAAGGTCGCCTCGCGGTCCTCCCAGCATTCGAAGATATTGGGGCAGCCGGCCTCTTCACAGACCGTGTGAAGGCCTTCCTTCTTAACAAGGTTCTTCATGGAGACGAACTCGGGGCCGATATTGACCTTGGCCTTCATCCAGTCCGGCTTGCGCTCCACGGGCGTCTCGGCGTTGCGCGCTTCGATGCGCAGCATGCGGCGTCCTTCGGGGGCCAGGCTCACAGTAAAGCTCCTTTGGGCTGGTCGGCGCCAGCGTCGTCGGTCGGTCCATCGGGAAGCGTTGCGGCCGCGTCGTCGAGTACCAATGCTGACTCATTCTTGCGCAGTTCTTCCTCGATGCGCGACACGATGTCCGATGGGGTAACGGTGCGGCCGGTCTCGGCCGAGATGCTGGTGACGCCCGCGTCGGTGATGCCGCAGGGAACGATCTGCTCGAAGGGTGCGAGGCTGTTGCTGCAGTTCACCGCGAATCCGTGCATTGTCACCCGCCGGTTGATGCGGATTCCGATGGCGGCGATCTTGCGGTCAGGCAGTCCTCCTCCGGCGGCAATCCACACCCCCGACCGTCCGTCGATGCGGATGCCCTCAAGGCCGTAGTCCTTCAGCACGGCGATGATGATGTCCTCAAGGATCCCCACGTAGTCGGTCACCCGAGTGGGTTCGGGCAGGGCGAGGATCGGGTACCCGACGAGTTGGCCGGGGCCGTGCCAGGTCAGTTTCCCGCCCCGGTCCACCGCCACCACGGGCGTGCCGTCGAAGGGCCGCTCGTGGTCCTCGGTGCGTTTTCCCGCCGTATAGACGGCCTCGTGCTCAAGCAGGAGCACGGTGCTCGGCGAGCGCCCCTCGGCGACTGCGTCATGCAGGCTGCGCTGGAAGTCCCAGGCGCTCGTGTAGTCGACGTAGTCGGGATGGAGGCCGATCCTGGCGAACTCGAGAGTCATGGGTTAAGGGTAATGCCCGCCACCTGCAAAAAGGCCCGGAAAAATCTGCACCGGAAAGAGGTACCCCTGCCCTGTGGATAAGGGCATCAGGGGGGCTTTCGGGGGCTACAACTTAAGGATGGACACCTCCGCCAGCGATGGACCCGGTTTCCCCGACCCCACCGGAGGCGGGAGCGACGGCGGCGCTGCCCCTTTGCCCGACGGTGGGCCCGCCCCTGTGCCGGACGGTCGATATGGTGATGGCGGATCCCCGCCCTCGGTTCAGGGGTTCGAGACGGGACGCCTGCTCGGAACGGGCGGCAGTTCCTCCGTCTGGCTCGTCACGGCGCACGACGGAGGCGGTGTGTTCGCGCTGAAGGTCGGCCCCGGGGGACTTTCCGGCGCGGATCCGGACGGAACCGATCCGGTCTTTGCGGAAGGAATGATCCACCGGGAGGCGAACGTGATGGGCGGGCTGCGCCACGAACACCTCGTGAGCATCCACGGGATCGTGGCGACGGACTGCGGCCCCGGTGCGCTCATGGACTACGCCCCCGGAGGTTCCCTCCAGAACCTGGTGGCGGTGCGGGGTCCGCTGCCGATCGGCGAGGCCGTCACGGTCCTGGTGCCCATCGCGCAGGCGATCGCCTACCTCCACAGGCAGGGTGTGTCCCACGGTGACGTCACTCCCTCGAACATCCTCTTCACCGAGGAAGGCAAGCCGCTGTTGAGCGACTTCGAACTGGGGCGGCGTCTCGGCGAGGGGCTGCGGCGCACGGCCGGAACGCCTGGCTTCAGGGATCCCCGCCCATCCGAACCGGAGCGCCTCAACACCGAGGCCGACGTCTTCGCCCTCGGGGCGGTGGCGTGGTTCGCCCTGACCGGCCGGGTCCCCGGGCCGTCCGCCCAGCGCCCACCCCTGTCGATGCTGGTACCCGAGATTCCGCCCCGGTTCCTTGCCCTGATCGAGGAGGCGTTGTCCGAGGACCCGACGCAGCGCCCTGATGCCGTCTCCTTTGCGCGGGGGAGCCTGAGGGCGGGTACGGCAGTGCCGGTCGGGTTGGTCGAGGCGGTGGGGGAGGATGTCCGCCCACGCCTCCTTACCCGGCGCGACGCCGCATCGAACGCCATGCCTCGGGGTCTGCTGGCCCGCATCGGTTCGGGCGGACGGAAGTCCGGTGAGTTCGGTGAGTCCGGTGGGTCCGGTGCGGGAACAGCGCTCGGGAGCGGGAAGGGGACATCCGGGCCGCGGGTCCGGGCCCGGGGGAGCAGGACGGGCTCCCGGCCCGCGGAACCGCGCCGGCGCGCTGCGGCAGCAGGAACGGGCCGAAGGTCGGCCGCACGGCGGGGACCCGGCCCGGTACCGGGCTCGATTCCCCGCTCGATTCCGCGGTGGATCGCGGCGGCCGCCCTCGCGGTCCTGCTTGCGGCCGGCGCGGTCTGGGCGCAGATGGAGGGCGGGCGCCTCCGGCTGCCCGAGCGGCCGCCGGAGGCCGTCGCGCAGCGGGGGCCGGACTTTCCGGAGGCCGGACCGGGGCAGCTGCCGCCGGCGACGGACCCCGCGCCCGGTTCCGGGGAGGAGCCGGTTCCCCGGGAGGGACCGGTGCCCCGGGAGGAATCGGCGGCCCGGGAGGGACCGACTGCCGGGGAGGAACCGGTTCCCGGGGAGGAACCGGTTCCCGGGGAGGAACCGGTTTCCGGGGAGGAACCGGTTTCCGGGGAGGAACCGGCACCCCTGGACGTTCCGGAATCACCGGAGGCCCTCGAGTCCCTTGGTGCGCCAGGCCGGGCGGAGGCACACCGTCAATCGGTCACCCCGGCCGCTCCGGCGACACAACCGGCGCCGGACGTCCCGACGCCGTCGGGGTCTCCGGCGCCCGAGCCGACTTCAGCAGGTGACCCGCTCAAGGCCCTGCCTCAGCTCGCGCTGCGGCGCGCCGACGCTTTTGCCCGGGCGGATCCGGCCGTGCTCGACGAGGTCAACACCCGGGGGTCTCCGGCGATGGCATCTGACCATCAGGAAGTCACTGCTCTTGCGGAAGCCGGCCGACGCCTGGCCGGGCTGCGGCTGACCGTGATCGAGGCGCAGATCGTCGAAACCCCGGCCGCAAAACCCCCTGCCGCAAAACCCCCGGGTTCTAACCCGCCCGCCGACAGCGGCGCGTCCCGGACCGCAGCGGTGAGCGCCACGGTGGAAGTCTCGGCCCACACCGAACTCGACAAGTCGGGAGCCGCCGTGTCCGCGGAGGTTCCTCCGCGCCGGCAGGAACTCGTCTTCGTCCTTTGGGAGGAGGGCGGCTGGAAGATTCACGCTGTGTATGCGGCCGCGCAGGGCCCGTGAGTCAGACGCGCCGGTCCCGGACCTGCTCGGCGAGATCGGCGGCGGTCACGGCGTCGAATCGGAAACCCGAGGCGGTGAGGACCTTCGGATCCATCCGTGCACTCACCAGGAGGAGCTCGTCCGCGAGCTGGCCCATCGCCACCGTCAGGACCTTCTGCGGGACGCGGAAGCGGGTGGGGCGGTGCAGCGCCCTGCCGAGCTCCTGGAGGAGCGTCTGCAGCCTCTCCGGCTGCGGCGCGCAGAGGTTCACCGGCCCTTCCACCTCCGCGGTGAGCAGGTGCTCCATGGCGCGGACCTCGTCGGTCATGGTGATCCACGGCCACCACTGCTGTCCGCTTCCCAGGGGGCCGCCGGCGTAAAGACGCATCGGCAGCAGCAGCTTCGGCAGAGCGCCTCCCTTCCGGCTCATGACGATGCCCGTGCGGGTCAGCACGGTGCGCACGCCCTCGGGGGCCCTCGCCGCCTCGGCCTCCCATCGGCGGCACACGTCGGACAGGAGCAGGTCCCCGGAGCCCGAGGCTTCGATGAGCACCTCCTCGCCCCGGTTCCCGTAGTACCCGGAGGCCGACTGGCTGAGGAAGACGGCCGGTGGGCTGCCGGCCCGCCGCATCGCCTCGACCAGGGTGCGGGTGGAGCGGATGCGCGAGGAGTAGAGGGATTCCTTATGGCTGCGGGTCCACAGGCCGCCGGCGATGGACGTGCCCGAAAGATTGATGACGGCGTCGGCCCGGTCCATCACCGACGGGTCGAGCTCGCCCCGGGCCGGATCCCACGCCACCTCATCCGGACCTGCGGGAGCACGCCGGACAAGCCGGGTGACCGTGTGGTTGTCCCGCAGCCGGTTCTGGAGAGCCTTGCCGATCAGGCCGGAAGCGCCGGCGATGAGAATATGCATGCCCCCATCGAACCATCCACGACGTCCCGGGGGAACACGGCGGCCTCAGCGGTTGCGGCGGGGGCTGTGGTTATGATCGGGCAATGGGTTCCTCAGACTACTTACGCTATCCGCATCTCTCCGGAGATTCCGTCACGTTCGTCGCCGAAAACGACGTCTGGGTGGCGCCAATTTCGGGTGGAAGGGCGTGGCGCATTTCGGCGATGCAGCTGCCCGCCCGTAACCCCCGGTTCTCCCCGGACGGGAAGGTGATCGCCTGGACCGTGGTGCAGGCCGGTGCGCCCGAGGTGGTGGCGGCGAACGCCGACGGCGGCGGCTACCGGCGCCTCACCTTCTGGGGGCACCAGAACACCCGGGTCAAGGGGTTCACCGAAGAGGGCGACGTCATCGCCACCAGCGCCTACCGGCATGAGGACCCCCGGCTGGCCTGGGCCTACCGGGTGCCGCTCGACGGTTCCGCCCAGACGGTGCTCCCGTACGGGCCGGTTGACACCATCGTGCACGGGGAAGCGCTCGGCGACGAGCGCCCGGTGATCATCGGCAGCGTGATGACGCGCGAGCAGGCGTGGTGGAAGCGCTACCGCGGCGGAACGGCCGGAAAGCTGTGGATCGACGCCGACGGCGGGGGAAGCTTTTCCCGCTTCGTGCCCGAGCTGGACGGAAACCTCACTGATCCCATGTGGGTGGGAGGGCGTGTGGCGTTCCTCTCGGACCACGAGGGCTACGGCAACCTGTACTCCGTGGACCGGCAGGGCGGGGACCTGCGCCGGCACACCGACAATGAAAACTTCTACGTGCGCCACGCCTCCACCGACGGGGAGCGGATCGTCTATGAATCGGCCGGACAGCTGTGGCTGCTGGGCTCGCTCGAACCGGACACGGCGCCGGAACGGCTGGACATCGAACTCGGATCGGCCTCGACCGCGCGCCGGCCGGTCCTGCTCGACGCCGCCCGCCACCTCGCCGACGCCGTCCCGGTCCCCGCAGGCGATGCCAGCGTCGTCGAAACCCACGGAACCCTCCACTGGCTGACCCACCGGGACGGCCCCTCGCGCGTGATCGAGGGCACCGCCGGAGTGCGGGCCCGGCTGGGACGGCCCCTTGGTTCGGGCGGCGTCGTCTACGTCGCCGACCACGGCGGCGAAGAATCCCTCTACATCCGCGACGTCTTCGGCGCCGCCCGGCCGGCCGGCACCGCACCGCAGCCGGGCACCGCCCAGGACCCGGAGCGGAACAGCGGCCCCGCCCTGCCGGCCCCCGTGCCGGCGGTCCAGAGGGCACCTGCGGCACAGGCTCCAGCCGGAGACGCCGGCGACCCGGGCTCTACCGCGCTCGCCGCCCAGGACGCACCGGAGGCCCGGCTGCTGCGCACCTTCGCCTTCGACGGCCCGTTCCGCGCAAGCGAACTCGCGGTGAGCCCTGACGGGGCACGCGTCGCCGTCGCCGGTGAACTCGGCGGGCTGCTGGTGCTCGAGGTGGCCTCGGGGACGTTCTTCCCGCTTGCCGCGCCCGAGCACGGCGCCATCAATGACGTCGCCTTCTCGGGCGACTCGCGCTGGGTCGCCTGGGCGGAGCCGGTGACGACGGAGGGCGCACGGACCCGGATCCGCATCGCCCGGGCCGAAAAGGGGGCCGAAGTCCACGACCTCACCGACGGTCGTTTCCGCGACTCAACGCCCGTGTTCACCCGCGACGGGAAGTACCTGGCGTTCCTCTCGGACCGCAGCTTCGATCCGGTATACGACACGCACCGCTTCGACCTCAGCTTCCCCGCCTCCACCAAGCCCTTCCTGGTGCCGCTCGCCGCCGATACACCCTCGCCCTTCGGTCCGGCCGCGCATTTCGCCCGCCCGGACGGCGCGGGGAAAGACGACGGTGCTGAAGGTGCGCCCAATGCGGTCACCGTCGACGCCGACCGCATCGGGGAACGGATCATCGCCGTACCTGTCGCCCAGGGCCGCTACGAATCCCTCTCCGCGGTCGAGGGTGCCCTGTTGTGGACGGCAGGGGACGTCGGGGGACTGACCGGCGACGGCCGGGCCACTCCCTCCGACCAGGAGCCGGCGCGCCGGCTGGAACGGTTCGACCTGCAGCGGCGCACCGTCGAGGTCCTCGTCGGCGAGGCAGACTCCTACCGGGTCAGCGGGGATGGTTCGACCGCCGTGGTTGTCCGCCAGGGCGCCATCACCGCGGTCCCCACCTCAGGCAAGGTCGAGCCGGAGTCACCCGAGCGGATCGAGGTGGGACTCGAGCGCGTGCGGGTGCTGCTCGACCCGGTCGCCGTCTGGAAGCAGGCCTACCAGGAAACCTGGCGGCTCCAGCGCGACTTCTTCTGGACCCCCGACCTCGGCGGCATCGACTGGGAAGCGGTCGGTGCCAAGTACCGTCCGCTCCTCGACCGGATCGGCTCGCACGACGACCTGATCGACGTCCTCTGGGAGCTCCACGGCGAACTGGGAACCTCCCACGCCTACGTCACCCCGGCCCTGAACGCGGAACCGGGTGGTGCGCAGGGCTTCCTCGGCGCCGAGCTTGAGCCCACGGAGGCCGGATGGACGGTGAAGCGGATCTTCGCCGGCGAATCCTCCGACCCGCAGGCCTCCTCCCCGCTGAGCGCCCCCGGGGTGGCCGTCGCCGAAGGGGACACCATCGACGCCGTCGACGGCGTGCCGGTCCCTGCCGGTTTCGGGCCGTCGGTCCTGCTCACCGCTTCGGCCGGCCGGACCGTCGAGCTGACCGTGACCCGCCGGGACGGCGACGGCGCTTCCACCACCCGGCGTGTGGCTGTGGTGCCCCTGCGCAGCGAGGAACGGCTGCGCTACCAGAACTGGGTGAACGCCAACCGCACGATCGTGCACGCGGCCTCCGCCGGGCGCTTCGGCTACCTCCACATCCCGGACATGGTGGCCAACGGCTGGGCCCAGCTGCACCGGGACCTCGACCGCGAAACGGGCCGCGACGCCCTGATCGTCGACGTGCGGCGTAACCGGGGCGGCCACACCTCGCAGCTGGTGGCGGAGCTGATCGGCCGGAAGGTTACGGCCTGGTCCTTCCCCCGCGGCGAGCAGCCCGGAACCTACCCGGCACACGCCCCGCGCGGGCCCGTGGTCATCCTTACCGACGAGTTCGCCGGCTCGGACGGAGACATCATCACGCAGGTCGCGAAGCTGCGCGGGATCGGCCCGGTCATCGGGGCCCGGACCTGGGGCGGCGTGGTGGGAATCGACGGAAGGTTCCGCCTCGCCGACGGCACCGGCGTCACCCAGCCGAGGTATTCCTTCTGGATGACCGGCGGGCCCGGCTGGGGAGTTGAGAACTACGGCGTCGACCCCGACATCGAGGTGCCCTTCCCACCGCACGCCTACGCCGCGGGGGAGGACCCACAGCTCGAGCACGGGGTGGCCACCCTCAAGGAGATGCTCACCGAGCTGCCCACGGATCTCCCCCCGGCGCGGGAGGGCTACCGTTCCCTGCGGCCGGCGCCGCTGCCGGCACGCCCGGGCAGCTGACCGGGCCGGGCTGACCGGGCCCGGCTGATCGTTCCCTGCTGATCGTTCCCTGCTGATCGGTCGCGGCGGGTCGGCATCCGGGCCGGCCTGCCGCGCTGCGTGCCCGCCCGGTCCCTGGCTGTGTGGCGCAGGCGCGGGCCGGCGGCGTCGAGCGGCCGGCGGCCGGCGGCAATCGGCGGCCAACAGCAAAGGGCGGCGTTCCCCGTGGGGAACGCCGCCCTTTGCGGTGAATCGGAGAGCCTAGAGGCCGAGCTCGGCTTCGAAGGCTCCATCCTCAAGGCGTGCCTTGAGGGTCTGCAGGAACCGGCCGGCATCCGCGCCGTCGACCAGGCGGTGATCGTAGGTCAGGCTCAGGTACATCATCGAACGGATGGCGATGGTGTCCTCGCCGTCGGCATCGGTAACGACGATCGGGCGCTTGACGATCGTCCCGGTGCCGAGGATGGCGACCTGGGGCTGGTTGATGATCGGGGTGTCGAACAGTGCCCCGACCGAGCCGAAGTTCGTGATCGTGAAGGTTCCGCCCGCGAGCTCGTCCGGTCCGATCTTGTTGTTCTTCGTACGCGCTCCGACGTCGGCGATCTTCTTCGCCAGGCCGCCCAGATTCAGGTTGCCCGCATCGCGGATGACCGGGACCAGCAGGCCCTTCTCGGTGTCCACCGCGATCGCCAGGTGCTCGGCGTCGTGGTAGGTGATCTCCTTGGCTTCCTCGTCGAAGGACGCGTTGAGCTTCGGGTGCTGCTTCAGCGCTTCGATCACGGCCTTCGAGATGAAGGGCAGGAAGGTCAGCTTGGCGCCGTTCTGGGCCTGGAAGCTGTTCTTCGCCGTGTTCCGCAGCCGCGCGATGCGGCTCATGTCGACCTCGATGACCTGGGTGAGCTGGGCGGAGACCTGGAGGGACTCGCGCATCCGCTTCGCGATGGTCTGGCGGATCCTCGGGGCCTTCTCGACCGTGCCGCGCAGCTTCGAGGGCTCCACTGCGGGAGCGGTGGCGCGGGCCGGCGCGGACGCCGGTGCCGCGGCGGGAGCCGGAGCGGCGGCCGCGGCCTTGGCCGCCTCCGCTGCCTCGAGGACGTCCTGCTTGCGGATCCGTCCACCGACGCCGGTGCCCCGGAGGGAGGAGAGGTCGACGCCGTTCTGGTTCGCCAGGCGGCGCACCAGCGGGGTCACGTAGGCGTCCCCGGCCGGCTCGGACTCGGCGGGAGCTGCCTTCTCGGCGGCAGGGGCAGGAGCGGGCGCTTCCTTCGGTGCGGGGGCGGGCGCTGCTTCCTGCTCGGGCTCCGAGGTCTTCTCGGCGGGCTTCGGAGCCTCTTCGGCCTTGGGTGCCGCAACCGGGGCTTCGCGGGTCTCCGCTTCGCCGGCGGCGAGCGGCTCACCCTGGGGCGCCTCGGCCTTGGCCGGCGCGCCGGCGCCGGTTCCGATGACCGCGAGGACGGAGCCGACCTCGGCCGTTTCGTCCTCGGCGACGCGGATCTCCTGGAGGGTTCCGGCCACGGGGGAGGGGATCTCGGTGTCGACCTTGTCGGTGGAGACCTCGAGGAGCGGTTCGTCGACGGCGACCTCGTCACCGACGGCCTTGAGCCAGCGGGTGATCGTGCCTTCGGTGACGCTCTCGCCGAGGGCCGGCAGGGTCACTTCCGTGCCTTCGCCGGATCCGCTGTCCGAACCATTGTCCGAACCGCTGTCCGATCCACCGGTCGCGGCCGGTGCGGCAGCCTCATGGGCGGGCTCAGGGGCCGCTTCCTGCGCCGGTTCGGGTGCTGCCTCGGCCGCGGGCTCCGGGGCGGCTTCGGCGGCGGGAGCCGCGCTGCCGTTGGAGTCGGCCGAGCCGCCTCCCGAGCCGTCGCCGATGCGCACCAGGGGGGCGCCGACGTCGGCCGTCTCGTCCTCGGCGACGAGGATCTCTTCGATGACGCCCGCGATCGGCGAGGGAATCTCGGTGTCGACCTTATCGGTCGAGACCTCAAGGAGCGGCTCGTCAACTTCGACACGGTCGCCTACCTGCTTCAGCCAGCGGGTGACGGTGCCCTCGGTGACGCTTTCACCGAGAGCGGGTAAGTTCACGGATTCAGACATAGTGTCCCCGTTTCTCCTTGTTGGTTCGTTCCTGGCGGCTTGGCCCCCGTGGTGCAGGGTCAGCCGGAAATGCTTGGATGGCTTATTGCGAGCTTAGTGCACCCCGTTTGGGGTGCACCGGGCCCGCACTTGGGGGTGCGGGCGGAGCTCAGCTGTGCAGGGGCTTGCCGGCGAAGGCCAGGGCGGCTTCGCCGAGGGCTTCGTTCTGCGTCGGGTGGGCGTGGACCAGCTGGGCGACGTCCTCGGGGTAGGCCTCCCAGTTGACGATCAGCTGCGCCTCGCCGATCTGCTCGCCCATGCGGCTGCCGATCATGTGGACACCGATGATGGGGCCGTCCTTCTCGCGGACGAGCTTCACCAGCCCGCCGGTGCCGATGATGGAGCTCTTGCCGTTGCCGGCCAGGTTGTACTCCTGGGTCAGGACCTTGTCCTCGCCCAGCTTCTCCTTGGCGGCCTTCTCGGTGTAACCGACCGAAGCGATCTCGGGCTCGCTGTAGGTGACCTTGGGGATGTTGAGGTCCTCGACGACGACGGGCTTGAGGCCGGCGATCTCTTCGGCGACGAAGATGCCCTGCTGGAAGCCGCGGTGGGCCAGCTGCAGGCCGGGGACGATGTCGCCGACGGCGTAGATGTTGCCGACGCCGGTGTGGAGGCGCTCGTTGGTGATGACGAAGCCGCGGTCCATCGTGAGGCCCGCCTCTTCAAAGCCGAGGTTCGCGGTGGCCGGTCCGCGGCCCACGGCCACGAGCATGAGGTCGGCCTTGAAGGTCTTGCCGTCCTCGAGGGTGGCGGTGACGCCGTCGTCGTTCTGCTCGACGCCCTGGAAGCGGGTGCCGGTGTTGAACTTGATGCCGCGCTTCTTGAATGCACGCTCGAAGGCCTTGACGATGGTGGCGTCCTCGTTGGGCACCAGGGAGGGGAGGGCTTCGATGATGGTGACGTCGACGCCGAAGGACTCCCAGACGGAGGCGAACTCGCAGCCGATGACGCCGCCGCCGAGGATGATGGCGCTCTTGGGGACGCTGTCCATCTGCAAAGCCTGGTCGGAGGTGATGACCTTGCCGCCGATCTCAAGGCCAGGCAGGGTCCGCGAGTAGGAGCCGGTGGCAAGGACGATGTTCTTGCCCGTGTAGGAGGTCCCGTCGACCTCGACGGTGTTCGGGGAGGTCAGCCGGCCGGCGCCCTCGATTACGGTGATGCCACGGGACTTGATCAGGCCCGTCAGCCCCTTGAACTTGCTGGCGACGATGCCTTCCTTGTAGGCGTTCACCGCGCCCATGTCGATCGACTCGAAGGTCGCGTTCACGCCGTACTTGCCTGCCGAGCGGGCGCTGTCCGCGACCTCCGCCGTGTGCAGGAGCGCCTTGGTGGGGATGCAGCCGTTGTGGAGGCAGGTGCCGCCCAGCTTGCCCTTCTCCACGAGACCTACGGTCAAACCCAGCTGAACGGCCCGGAGGGCGGCGGCATAGCCACCGCTTCCCGCGCCGAGGATCAGGATGTCGAATTCTTGCGCAGCTGCCGTATCGGCCACTTTGACGCTCCCTCGCGTAAGCAATGACGCGCCGCGACGCGTCGGTGATTGATTGTGCCAAATTGCTTGGTGATCAGGCTTTACCCTATCGCCAGATGCTGCCCGCGGCCACATGGGAACCGCCCATTCCGGGCACGTGTGGGCAGTCTCACGAAGGCCCGCCGGGCGGTGTGCCGGGCGGGCCTTCGTACTGACCTAGGAGGCCCGCTCGAGCACGTCCTCGACGTAGGCCAGGAGCGTGCGGACGCCGACGCCGGTGCCCGCCTTGGGCGTGTATCCATAGGCGGAGCCTTCGTTGAAGGCCGGTCCGGCGATGTCGAGGTGCGCCCACGGGATCTTCTCTCCGTCGGTCGAGCCGACGAACTCCCGCAGGAAGACGGCCGCCGTCATCATGCCGCCGAACCGCTCGCCGATGTTGGCGATGTCGGCCACCTGGGAGTCAAGGCTCGGGCGCAGTTCCTCGGGCAGCGGCATGGGCCAGAACGGCTCGCCTGCGCGGTCGGCCGCGGCCTTGACCGCGTCGCGCACGCCGTCGTCGCCCATCACACCGGAGGTGCGGTTGCCGAGGGCGATCATCTGGGCGCCGGTGAGGGTGGCGATGTCGATGATGGCGTCGGGGTGCTCCTCGCTGGCGGCGGCGAGGCCGTCGGCGAGGACCAGACGGCCCTCGGCGTCGGTGTTGAGGACCTCGACGGTGCGTCCGCCGTAGGTGGTCAGGACATCCTCGGGACGCTGGGCGGTGCCCGAGGGCATGTTCTCTGCAAGGCACAGCCAGGCGGTCACCTTGGCGGCCAGGCCCAGTTCGGCCACGGCGAGGACGGTGTTGAGCACGACGGCGGCGCCGGCCATGTCCAGCTTCATCGTCTGCATACCGGCGGCGGGCTTCAGGGACAGTCCGCCGGAGTCGAAGGTGATGCCCTTGCCCACCAGGGCCAGGTGCACCTTCGATTTCGCGGGCGCGTACTCGACCTTCACCAGGCGCGGCGGCCGGGAGGAGCCCTTGCCGACCCCGAGGATGCCGCCGTAGCCGTCGCGTTCGAGCTTCTTCTCATCCATCACCGTCACCTTGACGGGCAGGCCCTTCGAGAGGTCCCGCGCTGCCTGCGCGAAGCTCTCGGGGTAGAGGTGGCTCGGCGGCTGGTTGACCAGCGAGCGGGTGAGGTTCACGTTCTTCGCCAGGACGGCGGCGCGGGCCAGCCCGGCCGTCAGGGCGGCGTCCTGCGCGGCGGCGGTGTGTACGAGGATGGTGCGCACCGGCCCGTCATCCTTGCGGG
This sequence comes from Arthrobacter frigidicola, assembly GCA_003602285.1. Taxonomy (GTDB): domain Bacteria; phylum Actinomycetota; class Actinomycetes; order Actinomycetales; family Micrococcaceae; genus Arthrobacter_D; species Arthrobacter_D frigidicola. The sequence goes on along the minus strand of QZVU01000009.1, from coordinate 41,462 downwards.
GGGCGGGCTTGCCGTCGGCGCCGAGCCTGGAACGGTATCCGTCGTAGGCGTAGGCGCCCAGTGCGGCACCCTCGGCGATTGCCGTGGCTTCGGCCGCGCCCGGTGCCGGCAGGGCGAGCACCACGGTCTCGAGGCCCTTGAGCTGGCGGACCGCTGCTCCGGCAGCGCGCCGCAGGGTCTCGGCCGGCAGGGCGCTTCCGGCGGTGACCGGGCCCACGCCGACCAGCACGAGGGACTCCGAGCCGGTGTCGGGCAGTGCGGCCAGCCGGCGGACGTCGTCAGCGGCGCCGGTCACGCCGAGGACCTGGAGCGAATCGCCCAGGGCGCGGGCGGCCTTCGCCGGCAGGGGACTGTCGAGCAGGACCGGGCCGTCCTGGCCCTTGCCCACGCCGATCACCAGGGCGTCGCTTGGGATTTTCTTGAGGTCTTTGGCAACCGCTGTCAGAGTGGGCTCGCTTGGCTTCATCACTAAGGTGTTTCCTCTTTCCGAGATGGGGAATCGGGCTCCGGGCCGCCTGTGCAGCACCCGGCGCCGGGCTGCGGGCAGGCCGGTGTCCGTCCTTCGATCGTATCCCCTTGGCCGGCGCCCACCCGGACCGGGAGCGGCCGCGGCCCGCCGAGCCGCCGGGGTTCGCCGTCGCGCCGCAGCCCGCCGGTGGCCGTCCGCCGGACGTCCCGCCGCCCGGGGCCCTTCCGGGCCTTACCCGGAGCCTGTCAGATTCCCCTGTGTCGGCGGTGCGGAATGTTGGATGCGCCCACGGTGTTGAGAGAATCAGCAGAGTAGTTGGAACCCCGATGGCGCGCCCGCGCCGGCTGCCTCGGGAAATGCAGGAGGAAATGATGCTTGATCCACGGACACTGTTCAGCCTCAGTACCACCGTCGACCCCGAGCGGCTGCACGGGCTGCCCCTGTTGGCGGGCCTGAACGGCTTCCTCGACGCAGGGCAGGTCATCTCGCAGGTTAGCGAGGAGCTGCTGGAGACCCTCGATTCGGAGCTCGTCGCCGTGTTCGACACCGACCAGCTCATCGACTACCGCAGCCGACGTCCCCGGATCCTCTTCGAGGAGGACCACTTCACCGACTACCAGGCGCCGCGGCTTGAGCTGCACCTGCTTCATGACGGGCTCGGCGAGCCGTTCCTGCTGCTGGCGGGACTCGAGCCTGACCTGCAGTGGGAACGCTTCGTCAGCGCCGTGCAGCTCCTCATCGAGGACTTCGACGTCTCGCTCGTCGCCTGGATCCACTCGGCCCCCATGGCGGTGCCCCACACCCGGCCCATCGGAGTGACCGCCCACGGGAACCGTCCGGACCTGACCGCCGGGATGAACGCCTGGCGGCCGACGGTTCAGGTCGACGCCTCGGTGGGCTCCCTGATGGAGATGCGGCTGATGGAAGCCGGCGTCGACGTCGTCGGGCTCGTGGTCCATGTGCCGCATTACCTTGCCGAGGCCGAATACCCGCCCGCTGCTGTCGCCGCCCTCGAACACCTGGGTGCCACGGCGGAGCTGATGCTCCCCACCGACCGGCTGCGGGAGACCGGCCGGGTCGTTGAGCGGCAGATCGCCCGCCAGGTGAGCGGGTCGGCCGAGGTGCAGTCGGTCGTGAACTCCCTCGAGGAGAACTACGACGAGCGCACCGCCAGCGTCGAGCGCCGCTCTCTGCTGGTGAAGGAGAACAGCGAACTGGTAAGCGCCGACGAACTCGGCGCCGAGGTCGAGGCCTACCTGGCCAGCCCGCAGGCCGAAGAGGAGTCAAGCCTGCTGCTCGGCGGCGCGCTGGACCACGACGAGGATCAGGGCGATGCCACCGATCCCTCCGGCAAGCGCTGAGCGGCTGAGCAGGCGCTTCAATATAGCGTCGCCATCACGTACAGAATCAGAGGGCGCCGGGTCCGGAAGGACCCGGCGCCCTCTGCGTTAACTCTCCGCTGAGATAACGCTGTGTTCCGGTCCTGTGTTCTGCCCGCAGCGGCGTCTAGAGTGGCGTCATCCGGCCGCAGGGGCCCGGAGTTCCAAGCGGCAAGGGGGCGCGGTGCGCAGGGTAGCGGTTGTGGGTGGAACGGGAGCCGTCGGGTCCCTGGTCACGCGGCACCTTCTCGAGGAGGGGCACGAGGTCGTTGTGCTCTCCCGTTCCGGCAGGCGGCCGGACTCTCCCGAGGGGCCGCAGTACCGCCGGGCCGATGTGTCGACGGGGGAGGGCCTGCAGGAGGCGCTGCGCGGGTCTGAGGCGCTGATCGACGTGACGAACGCGAAGCTCCGTGCCGCCCAGCAGGGAACCTTCGTGGGCGGCGCGGCGAGACTGCTGGAGGCCGCCGCCGCCGAAGGGGTGGGCCGGGCGGTTCTGCTCTCGATCGTCGGGATCGACAAATCTCCGCTGGCCTACTATCAGGCCAAGCTCGCCCAGGAAAAGGCCTACCTCGGCGCGGGACTCGACACCTGCATCCTGCGTGCCACCCAGTTCCATAGCTTCGTCGAGGCCCTTCACTCCTCCCTGCGGCGGGTAAGGCTCTGCCCGTACTTCTCCGGCACCCGCTTTCAGACCATCGATCCCGACGCCGTCGCCCGCCGGCTCGTTGAACTCGTGCCGGCGGCTACGACCGGGCAGGCGCGTGAGGTGGCCGGGCCCGAGGTCCGCACGGCCCGCGAGTATGCCGCCGACTACCTGCGGGTTCCCGGCCGCCGGGGCCTGGCGCTCCCGCTGCCGCTCCCCGGGGCCGCAGGTAAGGCCTTCCGGCAGGGGATCAACATTCCGTCCGACCCGCTGGTGCTCGGCTCCACCTACGCCTCGTGGACCGCTGCGGCCGGGCGCCCCTGAACCCGGCCGCTACCCCTTCGGACCTCCCTTTGCGTGTCAACATCCCTTGACACGATGCTCTGAGTCAATCTATGTTGACATCATGAGAGTGGAGGACATGATGGACCTTGTAAGGACCGCCGCGGCGGATGACGATCCGCGATCGGGCCTCGCGGCCGCGGCAAGGCTTCGGCAGGAACTCGAACGCGTCGAGGCAGTCCAGGTCCGGCGCGCCCGGGCCCGCGGGCTGACCTGGGAACAGATTGCCGGGCCCCTTGGCGTGACCCGGCAGGCTGTGCACCGCAAGTACGGCGGGCGGGGGCTGCTGGGGCGCCGGCAGTGAGCACCGAAGTCCCGGAGCGGCGGGCCTCCTTCGCCGAGTTCCTGCCCTACCTGCGCGGACACGTGGGCCTGCTCGTGGCCGCCGGAGCGGTTTCCCTGGTCGCCACCGCCCTTGCCCTGCTGCAGCCGCTCATGGTCCAGCAGCTCATCAACGCCGTCGGCGCCGGCACCGACTGGACCGCGTTCCTGTGGCTGCTCGTGGCGATCACCCTCGGGCAGGCGGTCTTCAGCGCCGGCCAGTCCTACCTCCTGCAGCGCACCGCCGAATCCGTCGTGCTCGGCGTCCGCCGCTCCCTCGTCGGCCAGCTGCTGCGCCTGCCGGTCCGTGAGTTCGACGCACGGCGCGTGGGGGACCTGATGTCCCGGGTCGGATCGGACACCACGCTGCTGCGCAGCGTCATCACCTCGGGCCTCTTCGAGATCGTGTCCTCGGTGCTCATGTTCGCCGCCGCGGTGGTGCTGATGATCCGTCTCGACCCCCTGCTCTTCGGGATCACGGTCACCGCGGTGCTGGGCGGCGCCGCGTGCGTCGTGCTGCTGGGATCGCTGATCCGCAGGCGGAGCCGTCAGGTGCAGGAGGCGGTGGGCGCCATGGCGGCCGCCGTGGAGCGCGGCCTTTCCGGCATCCGCACCATTAAGGCCGCGGTGGCCGAGGACCGCGAGGCGGCTCTGATCGACCGGGAGGCCGTAGGCGCCTACCGCGCCGGGGTGGCGGCGGCAAAACTGCAGGCCGTCGTCGAGCCGATCATGTCGATCTGTATCCAGGGCGCGTTCATCGTGGTCCTCACGGTGGGCGGCGTCCGGGTGGCCGACGGGTCCCTGGCCCTCGGCGACCTGCTGGCGTTCATCCTCTACCTGTTCCTGCTGGTGCTGCCCATCGGATCCGCACTGGGCGCCTTCGTCCAGATCCAGGCGGGCCTGGCGGCCCTCGACCGGATCCAGGAGGTCGCCCGGCTGGAGCCCGAAGCCGGCGATGAGGACGGCCTCGCGCCCGGACGCACCGCATCCACTGCGCCTGAGGTCCGGTTCGACGCGGTGTCCTTCGGGTACGACGACGACGGCGGCGAACCGGTCCTCACGGACCTCAGCTTCTCGGTCCCCGCAGGCAGCCGGACCGCGATCGTCGGACCCTCGGGCGCCGGAAAGTCGACCGTGCTCGGGCTCCTCGAGCGCTTCTACGAACCCACCGGGGGAACGATCACCTATGACGGCGTGCCCCTGGCGGCCATCCCGCGCAGGGAGCTGCGCTCCCGCCTCGGCCTCGTCGAGCAGGAGGCGCCCGTGCTCAGCGGCACGCTCGCCGACAACCTGCGGATCAGCGCCCCCGACGCCACCGCGGCCGGGATGGTCTCCGCGCTGGAATCGGTGGGACTGGGCGAGCTGGTGGAGCGGTCGGAGACGGGCCTGGGGCTCAACCTCGGCGAGGACGGCGTCCGGCTCTCCGGCGGACAGCGCCAGCGCCTTGCCTGGGCGCGGGTGCTTCTGGCGGACCGGCCGGTCCTGCTGATGGATGAACCCACCTCCGCCGTTGACTCACGCACGGAGCAGCTGCTGCAGCGGACCCTCAGCGAGGCCGCGCGGAGCCGGACTGTCGTCGTCGTCGCCCACCGCCTCTCGACCATCGCCGACTTCGACCGGATCCTGGTGATGGACCGCGGGCGGGTGGTGGCCTCGGGCACCCACGCGACCCTCGTTGAAAGCAGCGCGCTGTACCGGGACATGGCCGTGCGCCAGCGCCTGGTCCAGCACGCCTGACGGGAACCTCAGTGGCGGCCCGAACGGGGGACGATCTCCGGCAGCTTCGGCTGCGCTCGCACCGGCTCGACGGGAGCGCCTCCGGCGGCGCCCCCGAAACCGTGCGCCGGATGCTCGCCGTCCAGGCACAGAACCTCTCGGGGGTCCGGTGGAGCCTGGGCCTGCGCACCCCGGGCCTGACCGACGCGGCGCTCGCCGACTCCCTCCGTCAGGGGACGATCGTGCAGACCTGGACGATGCGCGGAACCCTCCACCTCACCGCACCGGCGGACGCGCCCTGGCTGCTGTCACTGCTCGGCCCGCGCGCCTGGAGCGGCCGGGGGAAGCTCTGGCGGGATACCGGCCTCACCGAAGCGGTGTTCGCGAAGGCCGCGGACGTGCTCGGTACGGCGCTCGAGGGAACGGCGCTGCCGCGAAGCACTGTCCTGCGCCTGCTCGAGGACGCCGGCATTTCGACCGGCGGCCAGCGGGGTTCCCACATTCTGCGCTACCTCGCCGAGACGCAGGTGGTCATCATCGGTCCGCCGCAGCGCCGCACCCAGACCTTCGCGTTGTTCCGGGACCGGATTCCGGCGGTGGAGCCGCCCGGGCGGGAGGAGGCGCTGGCCCGGCTGGCGTTGCGCTACATTTCCGGCCACGGGCCTGCCACGGCCCGCGACCTCGCCTGGTGGAGCGGACTGACCCTTGCCGACTCACGGCTCGCCCTCCATCTCGCCGCACCGGACCTGGCGGTCCTGCCTGCAGACGGAAAGCAGTCCTCTGTAGACCCGTTGTATGTCGACCCGTCCTATGTCGAACCGGCGGTGCCCGACGCCCGCTCCGGAGGGCCGCCGACGGCGCACCTGCTTCCCGGCTTCGATGAGTACACCATCGGGTACGCGGACCGGACGCTCGTGCTTGAGGAGCGCCACCGCAGCGCCGTCGGCCCGGCGGTGAACGGGCTGTTCCGCCCGGGACTGGCGGTTTCGGGCAGGATCCGCGGAACCTGGGAGCAGGAGATCCGCGGCGGCTCGGTCCGCCTCAGGGTTGCGCCCTTTCCCGGGGAGGCGCTCCCCGGCGCGGCCGGAGCAGTGGCCGTGCGCGCCGCGGCGGACCGCTATTCGGGGTTCCTCGGGCTGCCCGTGGTGCTCGATGGTATCGACGGGTAGCTGCTCCGGAGCGGGGTGACTTTGACGCGTCAGGACCTGCCGGCCCGCGGCGCGTCGGCGGGTGCGAGGGCGCTCCCCGCCGGCACCCGTCCCGTCAGGGTTCTCCCCTTGAGTGCCCGGACGCCGGTCCAGACAACCACCACGCCCACCAGCCCGGTCACGGTGAGCCCGAGTCCGGAATAGCCAAGCGCGGTCAGGAGGGGGCCCGCGAGCGCCCCACCCAGCGCTCCGGCCGCATTCATCGATAGATCGGAGACCCCCTGGACGGCGGCCCGGTCCGGGACGGTCACCGACTCGGCGACGAGGGCCGAGCCGGAGACCACGGCGGCCGACCAGCCCAGACCGAGCAGGATGAGGCTGACAGTGACCGCTGCCGCGGATTCGGCGCCGGTCCAGGCGAGGATCAGGGCGCCGAGCAGCAGGGCCTGGCCCACGAGAATTCCGGCGATCCGTCCGGCGCGGTCGGCCAGCCAGCCGAACACTGGAGAGAAGGCAAACATGCCGGCGACATGGAGGCTGATGGTCAGCCCCACGATGGCCAGGCTCGCCCCGTGGTCGCGCAGGTGCACCGGGGTCATTGACATCAGGGCCACCATCGCGGCGTGGCTGCAGGCGATGGCGAGGACGGCGTAGCGGGCCAGGGGGTTGCCGCGGAGGGCGGCAAGGCCGCCCCTGCGGCGCACGGGACCCGGCGTCGTGCCGCGCAGGGCGAGGGAGCTCTGCAGCGGGTCCGGCCGGAGGCAGACTGCGTAGACGGCGGCGGCGGCCGCCTGGGCGACCGCCGAGAACACGAAGGCTCCGGAGAGCGGAGGCAGGCCGAGGAGGGCGCCGAGCGCTTCGCCGGGTTCGAACAGGTTGGGGCCCAGGACCGCTCCGATGGTCGTGAACCAGACGACGAGGGAGAGGTCGCGGCCGCGGGTGGCGTCGGAGGCGAGGTCCGTCGCGGCGAACCGCGCCTGGAGGTTCGTCGCGGAGCCGGCGCCCAGCAGCAGCAGGGCGAGCAGGAGCAGGGGGAACTGGGATACCGCCGCCGCGGTGATGGCCAGCACCGCTCCGGCCCCCGCGATCAGGGCGCCGGACGACAGGGAGATCCTGCGGCCGGACCGCTGGGCCAGCCGGGCCAGGGGAACGGCGAGGACCGCCGCGCCGAGGGTGCTCATGGTCGCTGCCATCCCGGACCAGGAGCTCGACCCGGAGAGCTCGGCGGCCAGCAGCGCGCCGAGGGACAGGGTGGCGCCCATACCGATGCCGCCGAGGACCTGGGCGCCGGCCAGCACCCGCACCACCCGGCGCTGGTCGCGGGCATCCTTGCCGCCTGCCGGCTCCGCGTTGGTGGCGCCGTCGGCCGGCTCCGCATTGGTGACGCCGTCGGCCGTCTCCGCTGCGGTGCCGCCTGCGGTCCCCGCCCCGGTACCGTCTGCGGTCCCCGCCCCGATGCCGTCTGCCGGCTGCGCGGCCGTGCCGGCGGACTCTGGACGCCGTTGTCCCCGCTGGGGGAGCTTCCTGTTCACCCACCCAGTAATACCACCGGACCACCCCTTTCCCTCAGGTGAATGGGCTCCGGTTTTTCCCTCCCGGACCTGCAGGGGCCCGGGCCGCGCTGGGCAGGGCGGAAACCGCGCAGGAGTTGTCCACTTAACCGGACCCATGCGGACGGGCAGCAAGGAGGCGGCGCAGGCTGGCACCATGACCAGCGACCCGGAACGGCTGCACCTCGGCACCGCAGCCGACCTCCTGTCCTACATCCCGCATGCCATTGGATTCCTTCCGGTCGAGAGCCTGGTGGTGCTGATGCTGTCGGGCGGCCGGGTCGGCGCCACCCTGCGGGTCGACCTGCCGGGCGCCGGCGCCGAGGCAGGCAGCTACGCCGAGGGAGTGGCGGCCATCCTGGCGTCCGACACGGCGGCCGACGGGGCGGTGATGATCCTCTACACGGATACCCGGTGGTCCGAACCTGGGCGGCCACCCTACGGCCGGATGGTGCGCGAGCTCGAGCGGACCCTGAGGGCGGCGGGAACCCCGCTGCGCGACGGCTGGGTCGTCTCGGGAACGGCCTGGCGTGAATACTTCTGTGCCGACACCCGGTGCTGCCCCTGGCCGGGGCGGCCGCTTACGGAGATCAGCGACAGCACCGCCAGCGCCGAACTGGTGCTGCGGGGAAGCTCCTTCTCACCATCGGTGGAGACGGCCGCCGCGCTGCCGCCGGGGCCTGCGGTGGCGGGGGAGCCGTCCGTCGAGGCGCTCGCGGCCTCCTACCGCCGCCGGTGCGCGCGCACTTGGACCACCGCCTCCCAGTTCCGGGCCACCCTGCTCGTCTGGGACCATCTGCTGAGCGGCCGGCGGCCGCCGCTGGGCCGGCAGGAGCACGAGACGGCGGCCTTCCTGCTGGCGGGGCTCTCGTGCAAGGCCATCCGCGATTCGGTGCTGGTGCTTGCGGGATGCGGCCTGGAAGCAGCCGAAGGGGGAGCACGCGCCTGCGGAGCCGTGGGGGGTCCGGGCCTTCCGGAGATGGTGCCGGTGGTGCCCAGTGCCGACGCCGGAGGGCCCCTGGCACTGGAGGCACCCGGGGGACGCGGGCCGGGCGGCAGCCCGGACGGCGCCCAGCGCGCTCGTCGGGGCAGCGCGTACGCTGCCCCCGGCGGCGATCCGGGTGGCGGTCCGGATGGTGGTCCGCGCGCGGGTCGAGGCGGTAACCCGGACGGCAGCCTGGGCCGTGAATCGATCGGTTTCATTGGTAATGTTCCGCTACCGGCGGGGGAGCGGGCGGGAGCCTGCCGGCGCTACACCGACTTCCTGGTGGGGCGTTCCTCCGAGGCGCCGCGGTGGGACACCCTCGACGCCGCGCACGATCTCCTCCTCCGCCTCGCCGCCCTCTCCGCGGGCGAGTCCCAGGCGGCGGTGCATTCAATGCTTGGCTGGATCGAGTTCGCCCGTGGCCGTGGATCCCTCGCCTATGTATATCTCGAGCGCGCCGAACGCGCCTGCCCCGGCTACCGGCTGGCAGGGCTCCTTAAGGAACTCGTCCTCCGCGGCGGACTCCCGGAATGGGCGTGCAGCGCGGATACGGCGTGGAGCGGCCGGCGCGGGCGGCCGGGGTGATTGGACACCGTCCAAGGGGCCCGGAAATTCACGCCCACCCCAAAGCGTGAGACAATGAACGATGAGACCCGGTGGGGTCCGCGCATCACATGGAGGCCTGCGGGGCTCCGGTGCCTGCCGAACACGGCAGGTCCGGAATAGTCCCGCACCCGGAGGAAGTTCCTGTAAGGAGCTGGCCCTCGGTCTTCGTCTGAACCAAGGCGCGGACTTGACAGGGTCATAGTGGTGTTGTCCCCTTGATGGCACCGCAAACCGCGTATGAAAGGTTCTCTGTGTCGGTTAAGAAGACAGCAGCCCCGGTTTCAGCGGAAGCCGGCACCACCACCACCAAGCGCAGAGCCGCACCCAAAAAGGCTGCCTCAAAGGCTGCAGCAGCCAAGACTCCGGCGAAAGCATCAACGGATGCCGCAGTGGCCGTCGACGCGATCGACGAGCCCGTGGAGTCCATCGTGGATGCCGCGGTGGAACCGGACGCCGACGAAATCAAGCCCGACCCCGCCGAGGCGGAGGTCGGAACGAGCACCGGTTTCGTCTACTCCGATGCCGACGACGACGACGCACCTGCCCAGCAGGTCGTGTCCGCCGGCGCGACTGCGGATCCGGTCAAGGACTACCTCAAGCAGATCGGCAAGGTTGCGCTGCTCAATGCCGAGCAGGAAGTTGACCTCGCGCTGCGGATCGAGGCCGGATTGTTCGCAGAAGAGAAGATCGCCGCGGACCCGGACATGGATCCGAAGCTGCGCCGTGAACTTGAATGGGTCATCCATGACGGAAAGCGCGCCAAGAACCACCTGCTCGAGGCCAACCTCCGGCTCGTGGTCTCCCTGGCCAAGCGTTACACGGGCCGCGGAATGCTCTTCCTCGACCTCATCCAGGAAGGAAACCTGGGCCTGATCCGTGCCGTCGAGAAGTTCGACTACACCAAGGGCTTCAAGTTCTCCACCTACGCCACCTGGTGGATCCGCCAGGCGATCACCCGCGCCATGGCCGACCAGGCCCGCACCATCCGTATTCCGGTCCACATGGTCGAGGTCATCAACAAGCTCGCCCGCGTGCAGCGCCAGATGCTCCAGGACCTGGGCCGCGAGCCCACCCCCGAGGAGCTGGCACTCGAGCTCGACATGACCCCTGAGAAGGTCGTCGAGGTCCAGAAGTACGGCCGCGAGCCCATCTCGCTCCACACCCCGCTTGGCGAGGATGGCGACTCGGAGTTCGGTGACCTGATCGAGGACTCCGAGGCCGTAGTTCCCGCCGACGCCGTCAGCTTCACGCTGCTCCAGGAACAGCTCCACTCCGTGCTCGACACGCTCTCCGAGCGCGAGGCCGGCGTCGTCGCCATGCGGTTCGGCCTCACCGACGGGCAGCCAAAGACTTTAGACGAAATCGGCAAGGTCTACGGTGTGACCCGCGAGCGGATCCGCCAGATCGAATCGAAGACGATGTCCAAGCTGCGCCACCCGTCGCGCTCACAGGTGCTGCGGGACTACCTCGACTAGCACCCGGGCGGCGGGCCGTCCCCGGCCCGCCGCATGCCAGGCGTAAGAGCAGACATAGGAAAGGCCCCCTCCGGAGAGGGGGCCTTTCCTCTGTGCTTATCGAGACTGTACTTATTGGGACGGGTGACCGGCGTACCGGCCACGCTGCACGCGGCGGACGGGCCGCGGGCACATCAGTCTTCGGAAACGACCGGCTTCTCGCGGAGCCGCTCGGTCTCGTCCTGCCACTCGGAAGTGAGCGGCCGCAGGTTCGCTTCGACGGACCGTGCATGGTGTCCGCAGAAGAGAAGCTCTCCACCGGAGGTTGAAAGGACTGCGCGCACGTAGGCCTGGGCTCCGCAGCGGTCGCAGCGGTGCTGGGCGGTAAGTTCTCGGGTTGCAACTGCAGTACTCATGAATGCCTCCTCATGTGGATCGTGTATTCATATAACCATTATTCGTTGCCGTTTCTTCGCAGGGTGGGTTTTCTTTCGCTCCCGGCGTACGGAGGGCCCGCCTTGACACTGCCGGAGGTGCCCGGGATCACAACCGGAGCCGCGGGCCCGGCCGGCCTGCACGGCGATGTCGGTGCCGGGTAATAAGCTTGACCCTGGTGTCCAGCCGCCCATTCCGGGCGTAGGGTCCCTCACTCCAGCCACGCGTCAAGGAGATCACCCCAACGTGACCCCACTCAGTTCCGACTACACCGCACGCCATCTCTCGGTCCTCGAGGGCCTTGAGGCCGTCCGCAAGCGGCCGGGGATGTACATCGGCTCGACGGACTCCCGCGGGCTGATGCACTGCCTGTGGGAGATCATCGACAACTCGGTCGACGAGGCCCTGGCCGGGTTCGGCCAGAGCATCACCGTGATCCTTCACGCCGACGGGTCGGTCGAGATCCACGACGACGGCCGCGGCATCCCGGTGGACGCCGAGCCCAAGACCGGGCTCAGCGGCGTCGAGGTCGTCTTCACCAAGCTCCACGCCGGCGGCAAGTTCGGCGGCGGCTCCTACACCGCCTCCGGCGGCCTCCACGGCGTCGGCGCCAGCGTGGTCAACGCACTCTCGGCCCGGCTCGACGTCTACGTCGACCGCGGAAGCAAGACCTACAAGATGTCCTTCCGCCGCGGCGAGCCCGGCCGCTTCCTGGACGGGAAGACGATCTCGCCCACCGCGGAGTTCGAGCCCTTCCTCGACAGTTCCCGGCTCGACGTCGTAGGCACCACCAAGCGCGGCGTCACCGGCACCCGGATCCGCTACTGGGCCGACCGGCAGATCTTCACCCCCGACGCGAAGTTCTCCTACGAGGAGCTCGAGACCCGCGCCCGGCAGACCTCCTTCCTGGTCCCGGGCCTGCGGATCACCCTGCGCGACGAGCGCCGCATCCCGGGCACCCCCGGCGAGGCCGGGCCGGTCGAACAGGTCTTCCAGCACGACGGCGGCATCTCCGAGTTCGCCGAGTTCCTCGCCGTCGACGCCGCAGTGACCGACGTCTGGCGCATCCACGGCTCGGGCCGGTTCAAGGAATCCGTTCCCGTCCTCGATGAGCGCGGCCACAGCCAGATGGCGGAGGTCGAACGGGACTGTGAGGTCGACATCGCGCTGCGCTGGGGCATCGGCTATGAGACCACCATGCGCAGCTATGTGAACATCATCGCCACCCCCAAGGGCGGCACGCACCAGAGCGGGTTCGAGCAGGCCCTGCTGAAGACCTTCCGCAAGGTGATCGAAGCCAACGCCCGCAAGCTCAAGGCGGGCAACGACAAGATCGAGAAGGACGACGTGTTCGCCGGCCTCACCGCCGTCCTCACCGTCCGCCTGGCCGAACCGCAGTTCGAGGGGCAGACCAAGGAGATCCTCGGCACCTCCGCGGTGAAGGCCATCGTGGCGAAGGTCGTGGAGAAGGAGATCACCGCCCGGCTGAACTCCACCGCGCGCGCCGACAAGGCCCAGTCCGCGCTGCTGCTGGAGAAGGTCGTCGCGGAGATGAAGTCGCGCATCTCGGCCCGCGTGCACAAGGAGACCCAGCGCCGCAAGAACGCCCTGGAAACCTCCTCAATGCCCAGCAAGCTCGCCGACTGCCGCATCGACGACCCCGAACGCTCCGAGCTGTTCATCGTCGAGGGCGACAGCGCCCTCGGAACGGCCAAGCTCGCCCGGTCCTCGGACTACCAGGCGCTGCTGCCCATCCGGGGCAAGATCCTCAATGTGCAGAAGGCCTCGGTGGGCGACATGCTCTCCAACGCCGAGTGCGCGGCGCTGATCCAGGTGGTCGGGGCCGGTTCCGGGCGCAGCTTCCAGCTCGATGCCCGGCGCTACGGCAAGGTGATCCTCATGACGGACGCCGACGTCGACGGCGCCCACATCCGCACCCTGCTGCTGACCCTGTTCTTCAGGTACATGCGCCCGCTCGTGGAGGCGGGCCGGGTGTACGCCGCGGTGCCGCCCCTGCACCGGGTGGAGGTCATCAATCCAGGCTCCAAGCCGAACGAGATGGTATATACGTACTCCGAGAACGAGCTTCACCGGCTCCTGGCGGCCATGGAGAAGTCCGGCAAGCGCTTCAAGGAGCCCATCCAGCGCTACAAAGGCCTGGGGGAGATGGATGCGGCGCAGCTTGCCGAGACCACCATGGACCCGCGCCACCGGACGCTGCGCCGGGTGCGGATCTCCGAGGCCGAGTCGGCCGAGCGGGTCTTCGACCTGCTGATGGGCAGCGACGTCGCCCCCCGCAAGGACTTCATCGTCGCCGGCGCCGCGACGCTGGACCGCGACCGCATCGACGCCTAGCGCCCGGCCGACGCGTCCTAAAGCGACGTTCCGACCCGAAAGCGACGTCCGCGCCGGATTTTTCCGGTGCGGACGTCGTTTCTGCATGCAGGCGTCGCAATTGGGGCCATCGGAGTCGCCCGCGGGGCCTTACCCCGGTGAATCGTGCACGGGAGCAGCAGCCGCCTGCCCGCCCACCGCCGCAAGTCGACGCCGGGGACAGGATGCCGGAGGCCGGATTCCGCACCCCATTGCGACGGGCGCGCCTGAAAGCGTCCTTTGCGCCGGATATTGCCGGTCCGCACGTCGCTTTCGGACGGGTGTGTCGTGAACGGGTGCGGCCCCGACGCCCAGAGCGGTCCCGACGGGCGGCCTCACCCGGGCAGGGCGGGGGCGATCAGCAGCAAGGGAGGGAACACCAGCAGCAGACCGGCGGAGCCCAGGGCCACGGCACGCTGCAGCGCCGTCAGGGGCCGCAGGGGGGTCAGCAGCCGGCGCAGGCGCTGGACCGAGGTGCTCCAGTCCTCGGCCATGGTTCCGCGGTCCGGCGCCGGCAGTTCCAGCCGGGTCTCCGCGGATGGGGCGGTGTCCGCCACGGCGGGGGATCCGGCCGCGACGATCGCGATGGCCCGCACGAGGGTGCCTTCGTCGACGTGCTTGAGGGCCTGGTCGTCGGCCAGCATCTCGATCAGCTCCGTCACCGCGACCTGCGCGAGCTGCGAGGTGGGCAGCCAGGGCAGGGCCGAACGCCAGGCGGCAAACGCCCACAGGAGCAGGTGGTGGCGCTGCTGGAGGTGGGCGTTCTCATGGGTCAGGACGGCATTGAGTTCCTCCTGGCTGAGCATCTCGAGGAGGCCGTCAGACAGGACGGTCACCGAGCGTGCCCCGCCGGGCAGGCAGTAGGCGACGGGCGTGGGGTGGTTGATCACCAGGGTCGCGGGGGAGTCCTTCACCGGCGAGCTGAGCAGCCGCAGCATGCTGCGGTGGCGCCGGCGCTGGCGCTGGATGCGGATGAAGGTCAGCATCAGCGTGAAGACCAGGTGGGCGCCCAGCAGGGTCGCCGCACTCAGGGCGAAGACGTGGATGATTCCAAGGGTCTCGGCCGGCTTCTGCTCCATCAGCACGTTCCACAGCCCGATGGAGGCCGACACGAGGTTGTCACCGAGCGGGGCCAGGCCCCAGACGAGCATGGCGCCGATCATGGAGAGCCCGCCGGCGAGGGCGATCGACTGCCACAGGACCATGGCCGTGAAGGGGGAGCGCGCGGGCCAGCGGGCGCGGGAGAGCGCAATGGGCGCCGGCCACGCGAGGAACACCGCGAGGGCCGCCAGAAAGTATGACGCCCAGAGCACTGGGGCCTAGGCGCCGAGCAGCCTGCGCAGGGTCTGCGCCTCCGACTCCGAGACGCTGCCGATGAAACGCGCAAGCACCGCCTCGCGGTCGGGCGCCTTGGCGAACACTTCGTGCATCAGCTCGGCGGTGTGGTCGGCGCGGCTGGTGACCGCCTTGTAGCGGTGAGGCCGGCTGTCGCGCTCGCGCTGCACCAGCCCCTTCTTCTCGAGCCGGGACAGAACGGTCAGCACAGTGGTCACGGCAAGCTCGCGCCCGGTTTCGGCGCCGGCCGGGACGACGGCGATCGAATCGCGCAGCTCGTTGGCCGTGAGTGCCCCGGGTGTTGACCACAGCAGGTCCATCACTGTGCGTTCGAGGTCTCCGAGGGTTGCCATGTTCTTCCTTCTGCGAAATCCGATAGTGCGTTTGGTGCCGTTGCTGCCGGTGGGGCAGGTACAGGATACAGCTCTGGTTGTTAAAGGATACCGCGTTTCGCCGCCGGTTTCTACGCCATGTAGAAGCCTCCCGAAATTTGTTCTACGCTATGTAGAAGAACATTTCTACACGACGTAGAACAACGGCCGCGCAGCCCGCGGTGTACGCGAAAGGGTTTCATGGAAGCCTTGGAAATTGCCCGGTGGCAGTTCGGCATCACCACCGTCTACCACTTCCTGATGGTTCCGCTGACCATCGGCCTCGGCCTGCTCGTGGCGGTCATGCAGACCCTTTGGTACCGCACGGGCGAGGCCTCGTATCTGCGGATGACGCGGTTCTGGGGCAAGCTCTTCCTGATCAACTTCATCATGGGCGTGGCCACCGGGCTGGTGCAGGAGTTCCAGTTCGGCCTGGCCTGGAGTGAATACAGCCGGTTCGTCGGTGACGTGTTCGGCGCGCCCCTGGCGCTTGAGGCCCTGCTGGCCTTCTTCGTGGAGTCGACCTTCCTCGGCCTCTGGATCTTCGGGTGGCAGCGGCTGCCCAAGCTGGTCCACCTGCTCTGCCTGTGGGCCGCGGTGCTCGCCTCGGTGCTCTCCGCCTACTTCATCCTCGTGGCCAACTCCTGGATGCAGCACCCGGTCGGGTACGAGGTTGTCGACGGCCGACCGGTGCTGAACGACATCTGGGCGGTGCTGACCAACAACACCGCACTGGTGGCCTTCCCCCACACGGTCTTCGGTGCCCTCGCCGTCGCCGGGGCGTTCCTGCTCGGCATCAGCTGGTACCACCTCTGGAAGCGCCGCCACGACGGGATCGACACAGTCGACGCGTCCGGCCGGGTCCAGATCGGCGCCGCGGCCGCTCCGGCGCGGGACGCCACCGACCACCGGGTCTGGCTGCGCTCGGCCAGGCTCGGCGCCGTCGTCGCCATGATCGCCTTCGCCGGCACCGCCGTCTCCGGCGACTTCCAAGGCAAGCTCATGTTCGAGCAGCAGCCCATCAAGATGGCCGCCGCGGAGGCCGCCTGCCACGACGGCACCGGCTTCTCCGTGCTCTCCGTCGGCAACCTCGGCTCCCAGAGCTGCGACGACATCGTGGCCCTCATCGAAGTCCCCGGCGTCCTTTCCTTCCTGGCCAACGGCGACTTCACCACCGAGGTCAAGGGCGTGAACACGCTGGTCCCTGAATACCAGGAGAAGTACGGGACCCACCTGCCCGACAACCCCATCTACGGCGACCGCGCCGGGACCGAGATCGACTACCTCCCCGTCCTCGAGGTCACCTACTGGGGTTTCCGCATCATGATCGGCTTCGGCGCCATCGCCGCCCTCGCCGCAGGCATCGCGTTCTGGGTGCTGCGCAAGGGCACCGTGCCCGAGTCCCGGTGGCTCATGCGCCTTGCGGTCTTCGGCATCCTCGCCCCGTTCGGTGCGAACGCCGCCGGCTGGATCTTCACCGAGATGGGCCGCCAGCCCTTCGTCGTCGCGCCGAACCCCGAGTTCGCCGGCATCGACAGCGTGTTCATGTTCACCGCCGCCGCCGTCTCCCCGGGGGTCACCGTGGCCGAACTGCTCACCTCCCTGGTGGCGCTCGCCTCGGTGTACGCGGTGCTGCTGGTCATCGAGGTCCGCCTGCTCTTCACCTACGTCCGCGGCGGCGTGGCGTCGGCCATGCCCGAACTCGCCTCCACCCCTGCGGACCACGACGGCGGGTCCGGGCACCGCGCCGACGACGCCGACGTCCTCTCCTTCGCCTACTAAGAGCCGCGCCCCGCGGCCGAGACAGAAAAAGGTACCCCCGCATGACCGAGGCTCTTCCCACCCTCTGGTTCGTCCTCATCGCCGTCCTCTGGGCCGGCTACCTCTTCCTCGAGGGCTTCGACCTTGGGGTGGGCATGCTGATGAAGCTCGTCTACCGCACCGACTCCCAGCGCAGGGTGCTCCTGAACACCGTGGGGCCGGTCTGGGACGGCAACGAGGTGTGGCTGATCACCGCCATCGGCGCCACCTTCGCCGCGTTCCCGGCCTGGTACGCGTCCCTGCTGTCGACGCTCTACCTGCCCTTCACCGCCGTCCTGCTCGGCCTGATCTTCCGGGCCGTGGCCTTTGAGTGGCGCGGCAAGGTCGACAGCCCCGCGTGGCGGAACCGCTGGGACTGGGCGATTGTCCTCGGGTCCCTGACGGCCGCTGCCGGCATCGGTGCGGCGCTGGCTCTAACCACCACCGGCCTGCCGATCAACGCCAACGGCGACCGTGAAGGCGGCCCCTTCGCCTGGTTCAACGGCTACGCGCTGCTTGGCGCCGCGGCCGTGGTGCTGTTCTGCGTGGTCCACGCCGCCGCGTTCCTGGCGCTGAAGACGGAGGGCGGTGTGCGGGCCTCGGCGCTGCGGGTGGTGCGGCGGTTCCTGCCCTTCGCGCTGCTGCCGATGCTTGCCTGGGCGCTCGCAGTGCAGGTCAGCGGCGGAACGATGCTCACCGGCCTGGCGCTGGTCCTTGCCGCCGGCTGCGCCGTCGCGTCCTGGCGCTCTGCGCGTCGGAACCGCGACGGTCGCGCCTTCGCGGCGCTGGGTGCGGCGATGGTGCTGATGGTGGGCTCGATCTTCGCCGCAGCCTTCCCCGTGGTGCTTCCTTCGACGCTGGATCCGCTGTTCGACCTGACCGTGGACAGCGCGTCCTCCTCCCCATACACGCTGGGCCTGATGAGCATTGTGGCCGCGTTTGGGCTGCCGCTCATCCTGGCCTACCAGGGCTGGACCTACTGGGTGTTCCGGCGCCGGATCTCCGAGCGGAGCATCCCTGCGGCCCACGCCGTGACCCCGCTGTGAGCGCCACCGGAGGGCGAGCCACGGAACGACGCCCCCGGAGGGGGCCGGAGTCCCCGGCCGGTCCGGTCGGCTCGACGCCTGCGGTGTACCTGCTCGCGGTCCTTGCGGCGGCGAAGGCCGCCGGTCTGGTGCTGGTGGCCTCGGCTCTCGCCGCTGGGATCGCCTCCCTCGCCGATGATGGGCTCGAGCCCGGGCCGCTGCTGATCTCGGGTGCCGCCGGCGTCGTGCTGCGCACCCTGGCGGCCTGGGGGCAGGACGTCACCGCCGCGCGGCTCGTCGTCGGGGTGAAGGAGCGGGTGCGGCATGCCGCCCTGGAACGCGTCGTCGGCGACGGCGGCAGTGCAGTCCTGTCGGCGGGTACCGGTGGGGACGCCGGTTCCGGCACCCCGGCCGCCGCGGGTACCGGGGCGCTGAGTGTGCTGCTGACCCGCGGCCTCGACGGGCTCGATAAGTACTACACCCAGTACCTGCCCGCGCTGGTCACCTGCGCCGTTGTCCCACTGCTGGTCGGGGTGAGGATCCTCGCCGCGGATTGGATCAGCGCCGTCGTGATCCTGCTGACCGTCCCGCTGGTGCCGGTGTTCATGATCCTGATCGGCCTTCACACCGAGGAGCGCACCCGGGACGCCGCGGCCGCCCTCGCGCGGCTGTCGGACCACCTGGTGGAACTGGCCCGGGGCCTGCCGGTGCTCGTGGGCCTGGGCCGGGCGGCGCAGCAGACCCGGGCCCTGGCGGAGATCGCCGACCGGTCCTCCGCACGCACCATGGCCACCCTGCGCACCGCGTTCCTGTCCTCCCTGGCCCTCGAACTCATCAGCACCATCTCGGTGGCGGTCGTGGCGGTCTTCGCCGGGGTGCGCCTGATCCATGGTGACCTCGGGCTGGAAACCGCCCTCCTCGCCCTGATGCTTGCCCCCGAGTGCTACACGCCCCTGCGCGAGGTAGGGGCCGCCCACCACGCCAGCGAGGACGGCAGGGAGGCCGGCGGGCGCGTCCGCGCCATCCTTGAGGCTCCACGGCCCCGGCGCACGGCACGGACGGACCGGGACGCCATCGCGGTCTCCGACCTCACCGCACGCTTCGCGGGGGCCGGCGGCCCGCTGTTCGCCGGGCTCACCTTTCGCCTTGCCGAGGGACGCATCACGGCCCTGACCGGTCCAAGCGGCAGCGGCAAGTCCACCCTGATGGCCCTGCTCGCGGGCACGCCGGCCGTACCCGGGCTGGAAATTACCGGCACGGTGTCCGGTGCCGTCCCGGGCTCGGTGGCCTGGGTGCCCCAGCACCCGGAATTCCTCTCCGCCACCGTCGGGGAGGAACTCGCCCTGTACGCCGGGCTGCCCGCAGGTGACCCGGCGCTCGCCGACGGTCTCGCCGCGGTCGGCGGGCGGGGACTGCTCGTCCGGCGGACTGGCGAACTGAGCCCCGGTGAGGCACGCCGGGTCGCCGTCGCCCGCGCCCTGCTGCGCGCCCGGCACCAGCCCGGGGTGCGCCTGCTGCTGCTCGATGAACCGACTGCCCACGTCGATGCAGCCTCCACCGAAGCCATCCGCGGCGTCCTGCGCCGGCTCCGCGGAAGCCTCACGGTGCTGCTGATCGCCCACGACGAGCGGACCGCCGCGCTCGCCGATGCCACCGTCGTCCTCGGCGGATCCGCTGCCGTACCGGACGGCCTCCCGTCCGCCGTGTCCCGCGCCGCGGCCGGGCCCGGCGCGCTGAATGCTTCCGAGGGACCGGCCACCACCGCGCAGCCGGCTGCTTTCGGGCAGCCGGGCGGCACCCGGGCGGGCACGACGGCCGACGACGCCGGCTCCTCCGATGCCGACCGCTCCGGGCGTCCCGGCTGTCCCGTCACCGGCTCCGGCTCGGACGCCGGGCCGTCCGCCCCGGGAGTCCCCGCTGTGGGTCTGCGGGCCGTGCTGGCCCTGGTCCGGCCGTGGGAGGCGCGGTTCCTCGGCGCCGCCGGCCTTGGCCTTGGCTCCTCCCTGTTCGCTGTCGCCCTGACCGCCGTTTCCGGCTGGCTGATCGTGCGGGCTGCCGAGCAACCGCCCATCCTTTACCTGCTCACGGCCATTGTGGGGGTGAGGTTCTTCGGCATCGGGCGCTCCCTCCTGCGGTACTGCGAGCGGCTCGCCCTGCACCGCGCCGTCTTCGCCCGGGCCGACCGGGTGCGCCTGCGCGTGTGGGAGGGCCTGCTGGGCCGGTCCGAATCCTGGCGGACGCTCGCCCGCGGCTCCGGCGGCATCGAAAGCCTGGTGGGGGATGTCGACGAACTGCGCGACCTGACCCCCCGGGCGGTCCTGCCGCCCCTGACGGCGCTCCTGACCGGGGCCGCTGCGATCCTGACCACGGCCCTGCTGCTCCCCGCGGCGCTCGGCTGGCAGCTCGCGGTTACCGCCGCGGCGCTGGTGGCGGCACCGGCCGCGGCGGTCCTGGCCGACCGGGCCGCCGGTGCCGCCAATGTGGTGCGGCGCGCCGAATCCCTGGAGCACACGGCGCGGCTGCTGCGTGCGGCCCCGGACCTTGCGGTTAACGACGCCGCCGGCCGCGCGTTGAGCCGCTGGAAGGCGCTGGACCGCAGTGCCGCCCGGGGGCTGCGCCGGGTGGCGTGGGCGGCCGGCACCGGCCAGGGCCTTGTCGTGCTCGCCTGCACCGCCGGCGCGATCGGCGTGCTGACCGTGTCCGCCGGTGTTCCGGCCGAGACCGCGGCCGTCATCGCCCTGATGCAGCTCGCGCTGATCGAACCCTTCGGGGCCGGCGCCGCCGCGGTGCAGCACTGGGGCCCGCTGCGCGCCGTCGCCGCACGCCTCCATCCGGTCCTCGCACCGGAACCCGCCGGGCAGGACGGCCCTGCCCTCTCCGGAGCCCGGGCGGGGCGCGCCCGGACGGAAGCAGCCGCCCGTGGCCGCCGTCGTTCCACCGGAGTCCGCCGAGGTGCCGGCACACTCGACCCCGCCCAGCCCGCTGCCGCGGGACCCGCCGGACCCATCCGCTCCCTGGCCCTGCAGGACGCGGCGGTCGCGTACGGCCGCGGCGAACCGGTGGTCTCCGGCGTCTCGCTCACCCTGGAGCCTGGCCGCTGGACGGCGCTGACGGGGCCCTCGGGCAGCGGCAAGTCGACCCTGATCGGCGCCCTGCTCGGGTTCCTGCCGCTGAGGTCCGGGAGCCTCCTGGTGAACGGCAGCGGAGTGGGCGCCGGGGATCCGATGCTGCGCCGGATCGCGTGGTGTCCCCAGGAGAGCCACCTGTTCAACTCGACGCTCCGGGCCAACCTGCAGCTCGCCGGCAGTGACGGCACCCCCATTCCCGAGGCGGAGCTCATCCGGGTGCTGCATACCGTCGGCCTCGGCTCCTTCCTCGACGGGCTCGAGGAGGGGCTGGACGCGCGGGTCGGCGCGGGCGGCACCCGGCTCAGCGGAGGACAGCGGCAGCGGCTCGCCGTCGCGCGGGCCCTCCTGACCGACGCCGATGTCCTGCTGCTCGACGAGCCCACCGCACACCTCGACCCGGCCGGCGCCCGTGACCTCCTGCGCGATCTCCGCCTGGGGTTGACCGACAAGGCCGTGCTGCTCGTGACCCATGACTCCCATGAGGCCGCGCTGTGCGAGGAGGAGGTGCGGATCGGGCGGCATGCCAGCCGGGATGTTTTCCCCGGCGGGGGTGACCTACGCTGGGCGTATGAGCCTGTCTGATTCTTCCGCCCTGCCCGCGTCCCTCACCTGGCGTCCCATCGCCGCGGAGGACGTCGACGAGTGGCACGGGCTGATCCTGAGGATGGCAGCCGAGGACAAGCCCGACTGGATCGAGGACCGCGCAGACCTGGAGCAGGCGCTGGCGTCGTCAAAGAACGATCCGCGCAAGGACACGCTGTTCGGCGTCGACGCCGACGGCACCGCCCGCGCCTTCGGCCGGATCATGTTGAACCCCGAGTCGGTGACGGCCCACAGCGCCGGCGGCGTTGACCCGGCGTGGCGGGGGCGCGGGATCGGGCGGGCGGTCTTCTCCTGGCAGGAGCGTCGGGCACGGGAACGCCTGGCGGGCGCCGGTGTCGAGGGCGGGGTGGTGCGGACGTACGTCGAGGAGCGGAACCCCTCCCATGTGGCGCTGCTCGAGCTCACCGGGAGCACCGTCGTGCGGTACTTCACCGAGATGACCCGCCCCCTCTCGGAGCCGATCCCCGAGCTCGCTTTGCCGGCGGAGCTTGACCTCGTGACCTTCCATGAGGCGATTTCCGACGACGTTCGACTCGCGCACAACGACGCATTCGCGGACCACTGGGGCAGCGAGCCGCGCGACGAGGAAGCCTGGGGCTTCGTCACCGCCCATCCCGAGTTCCGGGCCGACTGGAGCCTTGCTCTCGTGGAGAAGCAGACCGGATCGGTGGCCGCCTACCAGATGGCCAGCTTCGATCCCGCTTCCCGGGAACTTCTCGGCCGGGCCGAGGGGTACACCGACCTGCTGGGGGTCCGCCGCGCCTGGCGGGGCCGCGGCCTGGCCCCGGCGCTGCTGGCGGAGGCCATGCGGCGCTTCCGTGCGGGCGGCATGGACAGCGCTGGACTCGGCGTCGACACGGAGAACCCTTCGGGCGCCCTCGGCCTGTATGAGCGGATGGGGTACGTGCCCACGCAGCGCTCGCTGGCGTTCGACCTCACCGTGACCTGACCGGCGTCGGCCGGCGTGGCCTAGGCTGCGCGCGAAATTGGTCCGGCCACCCGAAAGCGACGCACACGGCTGAAAGCGGTCCATGTACCCGAAAACGACATGCGCGCCTGATATATCCCGTCCGGCAGTCGCATTCGGGGACGCTGGTCGCATCCTGGTTCGCCCGTCGCACGTAGGTGCATCCTCCACGGCACCGAGAACCCGGTCAGGGCACCGCGCCCAATAGTGCCCCGCAGACCCTAAAACGACGAGCGTGCCTGATATTTCCGGTTCGGCAGTCGCATTCGGGGACGCTGGTCGCATTCGGGTTCGCCCGTCGCACGTAGGTGCATCCTCCACGGCACCGAGAACCCGGTCAGGGCACCGCGCCCAATAGCGCCCTGCAGACCCTAAAACGACGAGCGTGCCTGATATTTCCGGTTCGGCGGTCGCTTTCGGGTGTGCTGGTCGCATACTGGTTCGCGCTGCACCCGGAAACGACAGACGCACCCGAAATCTCGGGTGCGTTTGTCGCTCTTGAGTGCGTTCGTCGTTAACGGGCCCGCTGACCGCTGCAGGAACAGCCTGCCGGAGCCGGCGCCCCGGAAGTGCTACTCCGGAGCCGAAACGCCGTCCTCCGCCGCCGGCCAGGACAGCGCCGGACCGATGACGTCGATCTGCTGGGTCAGGGCGATCCCGGATCCGTCACGCCGGCCGTGCTCGGTCGGCAGGGCCCGGGCCACACCCGTGGAGGAGGCAGCCTTCGCCGGACCGTGCCCGGCCCACGCCAGCGCCAGGCCGTCCTCGCCGCTGAGGAAGCGGTGGGCCCGCACGCCGCCGGTCGAACGGCCCTTGGCGGGATACTCGGCGAAATCGGTCACCTTCACCGACCCGGGGGAGGTGCCGGGGAGGGCGCCGCTTGAGATGGCGACGGTGACGACGACGGCGGTCGGGTCCGCCGCAGCGACCACGCTGAAGGACAGCACCGAGTCGCCCGCGGCGAGCTTGATGCCGCTCATGCCCCCGGCGGTCCTGCCCTGCGGGCGCACCGCCGAGCCGGCGAAGCGCAGCAGCTGGGCCTGCCGGGTGATGAAGACCAGCTGATCGTCGTCGCCGGCGGGGGCAACGCCCACTACGGCGTCCTTCGGTTTCAGGGCGATGATCTCCCAGTCGTCCCGGTTCAGCGGGTACTCGGGGGTCACCCGCTTCACCACACCCTGGGCCGTGCCAAGCGCCAGCACGGTGTTCAGCGGCGCCAGGCCGACGAGCGTCTCGCCGCGCTCCAGGGTGATGAACTCCTTCGCGGGCACCCCGCCGGCAAGGTTCGGCACGCCGGCGCTGGGCGGAAGGGCCGGCATGTCCATGACCTGCAGGCGGATCATGCGCCCGCTGGAGGTCACCGCAGCGATCTCTGCCCGTGCCGTCGTGGGCACGATCGAGCGGAAGGCGTCGTGCTTGATCCGCTGCCCGTCAGGAAGCGGTTCCCGGTCGGCGGTCCGCGCGATCTGGCCCGACGCCGAGAGCACCGCCCAGACCGGGTCGTCGGAGATCTCCAGCGGCAGCACGGCCTTGGCGCCCTTGCCCGCGGCCTCGGGCAGCGCCGAGCCCTTCAGGGGGGCCGCAGCCTCGGACTCCAGGAGCACGGTCCGCCGCGGGGTGGCGAACTTTTCGGAGATGGTGCCGAGCTCGTCCGAGACGAGGGTGCGCAGGAGCTCCTCTGACCCAAGGATCCGCTCGAGTTCCTCAATCTCGCGGCGCAGCTGGTCCTGCTCCTTCTCCAGTTCGATGCGCGAGTACTTGGTGAGCTGCCGCAGCCGCAGCTCGAGGATGTGGTTCGCCTGGATCTCGGAGAGGTCGTAGATGGACATCAGGCGCTCCCGCGCCGCGGCGGCCTCGTCGGAGGACCGGATGATCTGGATGACCTCGTCGATGTCGACGATGGCGATCAAAAGCCCTTCGACCAGGTGCAGGCGGTCCTTCTTGCGGCCAAGCCGGTACGCGGTGCGCCGGCGGACCACGAGGATCCGGTGGTCGACGTACACCTGGAGGAGTTCGAGCAGCCCCAGCGTGCGGGGCTGGCCGTCCACCAGGGCCACGTTGTTGATCCCGAAGGAATCCTCCATCGGGGTGTGCCGGTAGAGCTGGGCGAGGACGGCGTTCGGATTGAAGCCGTTCTTCAGCTCGATGACCAGGCGCAGCCCGTGCATGCGGTCGGTCAGGTCGACGATGTCGGAGATGCCCTGGAGCTTCTTGGACGTCACCGCGTCCTTGATCCGCTCGATGACCTTCTCGGGGCCCACGGTGTAGGGAAGTTCGGTGACGACCAGGCCGGTGCGGCGGGCCGAGAGCTGCTCGATCTCCACCTTCGCCCGGGTCTTGAAGGAGCCCCGCCCGGTGGCGTACGCGTCGCGGACTCCGGCCAGGCCGACGATCTTGCCCCCGCTCGGCAGGTCGGGCCCGGGGATGAAGCGCATCACGTCGTCGAGCCCGGCATCGGGGTGGGCGATCAGGTGGCGGGCCGCGGCGATGACCTCGCCGAGGTTGTGCGGGGCCATGTTGGTGGCCATGCCGACGGCGATGCCGCTGGCGCCGTTGACGAGCAGGTTCGGGAACGCCGCCGGCAGGACCTCCGGCTGCATCAGCTGGTTGTCGTAGTTCGGCACGAAGTCGACGACGTCCTCGTCGAGATGGTCGGTGAGGCTCAGCGCCGGGGCGGCAAGCCTGGCCTCGGTGTACCGGGGGGCGGCGGGACCGTCGTCGAGGGAGCCGAAGTTGCCGTGGCCGTCGATCAGGGGAAGGCGCAGGGAGAAGTCCTGGGCCATGCGGACCATCGCGTCGTAGATGGCGGCGTCGCCGTGCGGGTGCAGCTTGCCCATGACCTCCCCGACGACGCGGGCGGACTTCACGTGGCCGCGGTCGGGGCGCAGGCCCATGTCGGTCATCATGTACAGGATGCGCCGCTGTACCGGCTTCAGGCCGTCGCGGGCGTCGGGGAGCGCGCGCGAGTAGATCACCGAATAGGCGTACTCGAGGAACGAGTCCTGCATTTCGGACTCGACATCGATGTCGATGATGTTCTCGGTGAAGTCTTCGGGCGGAGCTGTTTTTTGGCGCCTGGCCATAGCGGTGGGGGTTCCTCAACTTGGATCTGCGGGCATTTCGTGAGCGGGCCCGGACGCGCTACAGACGCGCGCCGACGTTGCCCACTACGCTGAGTCTATGGTGGCCGACGGACATTACCCCGAATATTGGGAAGCCGATGTCGTGCTGCGCGACGGCGGGACGGGCCATCTGCGGCCGATCGCGCCCTCGGATGCGGACGCCGTCCAGGCCTTCCACGGCCGGCAGTCGGAGAACTCGATCTACCTCAGGTTCTTCACCTACAAGGCCACGCTGAGCGCCAAGGAGCTCAAGCGCTTCACCGAGGTGGACCACCACGACCGGGTGGCGTTCGTCATCACCCGAGGCGCGGACATCATCGGGATCGGCCGCTACGACCGGCTGGACGATCCCACCGAGGCGGAGGTCGCGTTCAACGTTTCGGACGCCTACCAGGGCCGCGGGGTCGGCTCGATCCTGCTCGAACACCTCGCCGCGGCCGCCCGGGAGAACGGCATCCGGCGCTTCTCCGCCGAGGTGCTCCCGGAGAACCGCAAGATGATCACCGTTTTCGCCGAGGCCGGTTACGAGGTCGAGCGCCACTTCGACGACGGCGTGGTCGAGCTCCGCTTCGACATCGACGCGACGCGGAAGTCCCGCGCGGTGATGGAGGCACGGGAACATCGGGCGGAGGCCCGCAGCGTGGCGGGCCTGATGAGCCCCGCCTCGGTCGCAGTGATCGGCGCCAGCCGGCGGTGGGGGAGTATCGGCTACGGCCTCCT
Organism: Arthrobacter frigidicola; assembly: GCA_003602285.1. Taxonomy (GTDB): domain Bacteria; phylum Actinomycetota; class Actinomycetes; order Actinomycetales; family Micrococcaceae; genus Arthrobacter_D; species Arthrobacter_D frigidicola. Next base: position 14,970 of record QZVU01000009.1, on the reverse strand, counting down.
CGAACACATCACTGAGGGCGGGTTCACCGGCACCGTGTACGCCGTGAACCCCGAGGCCTTCGAACTCGGCGGCGGAGTCTCCTACGCCTCGGTGCGCGAGATCCCCGGCCCGGTGGACCTCGCCGTCATCGCCGTGCCGAAGGACCAGGTGGATCGAGTGGTGGATGAATGTGCAGCCGCCGGCGTCCGCGGACTGTTGGTGGTCACTTCCGGGTACGCCGAGGACGGCCCGGAGGGCCTGGCCCGGCAGCGCGCCCTGGTGGCCCGGGCCCGGGCACAGGGCATGCGCGTGGTCGGCCCGGCCTCGCTGGGGATCGTCAACACCGATCCCTCGGTGCGCCTCAACGCCTCGATGGCGCCGGCTCTGCCCCGGCGCGGCGGCCTCGCCCTGTTCAGCCAGTCCGCCGGGCTCGGCGTCCTGCTGTACTCGGCCGCGGCTCGGCGCGGAGTCGGGGTGTCCTCCATCATCTCCGCAGGCAACCGGGCCGACGTCTCCGGCAATGACGCCATGCAGTACTGGGAGGACGACGTCGCCACGTCGGCGGTGGCGCTCTACCTCGAGACGATCGGCAACCCGCGCAAGTTCTCCCGCATCGCCCGGCGGCTCGCGCAGACCAAGCCGGTGATCGTCGCGAAGTCACCCGTGACGGGCCTGCAGCTCCCGCCCGGGCACGCGGTGCGCACCACACAGGCCCCGCCTGCCGCCCTCGACGCGATGCTGCGCCAGTCCGGGGTGATCCGGGTGGAGACCACCGAGCAGCTCATGGACGTCGCCTCGATCGTCGCCTCCCAGCCGCTGCCGGCCGGGCCGGGGATCGCCGTCTTCTCGAATTCCGCGGCCGTGGGCAAGGTGCTCGCCGACGCCGTGGCCGCCCAGGGCATGACGGTGGCCGTTGTCGTGGCGGACCTTGAACTCGACGGGGGCCAGTCGGTCGCTCTCCTGGCCTTCGAGGTTGCGGTGGCCGGGGCGCTGGCGCGGGAGGACGTGCATGCGGCGATCGTCACCACGCTTCCGGCATCCGGCCTGCCCGCCGAGACTCTCGCCGCGGTCCTTTCGGCCTGCGGGGAGGCCGCCGGCAAGCCCGTGGTGGCCTCCTTCGCCGGTGAGCTCGACACGCAGCAACAGCTCGACGGCCTCGTGGGGGCCTCTCCGGCGGACCCGGCGGACGCGGCGGTTCCGGCGGCGGATGAGGCACGGGCGGGAGCAGGGCTGCAGCGCGGACTTCCGGCCTTCGCCAGCCCCGGGGCCGCGGTGGCGGCCCTGGGCGCCGTCGTCGCCTACACCCGCTGGCGCGCCCGGGACCACGGCGAGTTCGCCGAGCTTCCCGGCACGGACGACGACGCGGCCGCCGAGCAGCTCGAGGGGATCCTCGGCCGGGTCAGCGGGGTCGGCCTGACGCGCCTGAGCGCCGAGGAGGGTGCGGTGCTCCTCGGCCACTACGGAATCGATGTGCTGGCCTCGGCCTCGTTCGACTCCGCCGATGAGGCCGTGAAGGCCGCCGACCGGCTCGGCTGGCCGGTGGCGCTGAAGACCACCGACGAGCACCTGAGGCACCGCCTCGACCTCGGCGGGGTGCGCCTGGGCATCGAGGATGCCGACGCGCTGCGGGCCAATATCGTCGCAATCGAGAAGGCGCTCGCACCCTTCGGAAGCTTCGGCATGGAGGTGCAGTCGATGGCGCCCTCGGGGCAGGCGTGCACCCTGCGCGCGATCGAGGACCCGCTCCTGGGCCCGGTACTGTCCTTCGGGCTGGCCGGGGACGCCGTGAACGTGCTCGACGACTGGGCCCACGGAGTTCCGCCCCTGACCACCGTCGATGTGGCCGACTTGGTCCGGGCACCGCGGGCGTCACAGAAGCTGTTCGGCTACCAGGGCCTGCCCCCGGCCGACATCGCCGCCGTCGAGGACCTCGTGGCGAGGGTGGCCCTGCTCAAGGACAACCACCCCGAGATCGCCCTGCTCGAATTCAACCCCGTACTGGTGGCCACGTCGGGCCTGGCGATCCTCAGCGCCACCATCGACGTCGGCAACCCGCGGCACCGCACCGACAGCGCCCGCCGGGCGATGCGGGACTAACCGGATGCACCCGCCGCCCTCCGGCGGTTAGGCAGAGCGGACGCGGGTAGGGGAAACTGGAAGCATGACCCTTTCGCTCTCCCCGCAGCGTCGTGACCTCGATTCCTCACTTGAGCGCGCGGGCTTCTACCCACGGCTGGTCGCCGACGTCGTCCACGATGCGCTCGACGGCCGTGAGCCGCTCTCCCATGTTGTGCACCTCGAGACCCACTTCGAGCGCACCGAGGTGCACCGCCACATCACCGTGCTGGTCCTCACCGAGGACATGCTGGTCATCACGCACGTCGACGACCAGCAGCTCGACGACGCCGGTGAGCAGGTCACCGCCCAGATCTCCACCGAGTCCGTTCCCGTGAGCCAGATCCGCTCCGTCGTCCTCAGCTACCTCTACGCCCAGCCCCAGGACTACAAGCCCTCCGATCCGGCCCGCGAGATGACCCTCGCGATTGCCTGGTCCGGTGGGCAGCGCCTGGACATGGGCCCGGCCTCCTGCGGGGACCCGCAGTGCGACGCCGACCACGGCTACACCGGCACGATCGCCCAGGAGGACATCGTGCTGCGCGTCAGCGCCGAGGCCGACGGCGTCCAGGCGGTGCAGAACGCGAAGTCCTTCGCCCGCGCGCTGCGCAAGGTGAACACCGCCCCCGTGGGAGGCGGCGCCGTGCTGACCTCCGACGGCGGCGGACGGCGCCAGCCCGGCTTCGCCGGACGGTTCACCCGGGCCCCCCACGGGCGGTAGCGGGTCCGTGACGAGCCTTTCGACGCATCTCGAACCCCTGCCTGCACCGCCAGCCTACGGCGCCGGCACCGTCGGGGAAGTACTGACCAGCGCCGCCGCAGCCCTCGGGCTCGGCGGATTCGGCAACGCCCTCGGACTTCCGCCCGCCCGGCGGGTCTGCGTGGTGATGGTCGACGGTCTCGGGCTGTCCCTGCTGAAGAAGCGCGGAGGCCACGCCCCGTTCCTGCGCTCGCACCTTGAGGGCGTCCGCACCCTCGGGTCCGCGTTCCCCTCGACCACCGCGGCCTCCCTGGCGAGCCTTGGGACCGGCGTGCCGCCGGGACTGCACGGAATGGTGGGCTACGACGTGCTCGATCCCGTGCAGGACAAGGTGGTCAACATGCTCGGCAACTGGGACGACGGCGTCGACCCGGTGACCTGGCAGCCCCATCCAACGGTGTTCGAACGCGCGTCCCGCGAGATTCCGGTCGTCACGGTCAGCCAGTCCCGCTTCGCCGATTCCCCCATGACGCGCGCGGCGCTTCGGGGCGGGAGCTTCCTCGGCGCGGGCACGCTGCAGGCACGGGTGCGTGGCGCCGCCGAGCGGCTCGCCGGCGCCGACACCATGCTCATGTACTTCTACCTCAATGACCTCGACAAGGCCGGCCACCGCCACGGCTGCGCCTCAACGGACTGGACGGACCGGCTTGAGGACCTCGACTCCGCCATGAAGTCCCTCGCCCGGCAGATGCCGGCGGACACCCTGCTGCTGCTGACCGCCGACCACGGGATGGTCGACGTCGCCGAGGGCCATCGCTTCGACTACTCGGCCCGTCCCGCCCTCGTGGACGGGATTGCCCACACCGCCGGGGAGCCGCGGATGGTCCACCTTTACTTCGAACCCGATCTGGACGCCGCCGGCCGGGAGCGGCTGCGGTCGGCCTGGCAGGAGGCCTTCGGACGCCAGGCCTGGATCCTGACCCGCGGGGAGGCGGTGCAGGCAGGCCTGTTCGGCCCCACCGTCGATCCCTCGGTGCTGCCGCGGATCGGAGACCTGCTGGTGGCCGCCCGCGAGCCAATCGCCCTCTTCGACACCCGGCGCACCGCCGCCTCCGCCCTTGAGGTGATCGGCCAGCACGGGTCAATGACGCGTGCCGAGCGCGAGGTGCCGCTGCTGACGCTGCGTCGGCCCGAACCCGCCCGGAAGGTCCCCGCACGGCGGGCGACGAAGCCCACCCCCGAAAGGCCGAACCATGGCTGAACTTCTGTTTTTCTGCGGCACGATGGACTCCGGAAAATCGACGCTTGCCCTGCAGATAGAGCACAACCACCGCGCCCGCGGCCGGAAGGGCGTGCTGTTCAGCTCCCACGACCGGGCCGGCGAGTCGATGATTTCAAGCCGTCTCGGGCTGCAGACCCGGGCCGTCGAGGTGCACCCCGACACCGACTTCTGGAGCGAGGTGACCGGCCGGCTCACGCAGGGCGGCCGGGTGGACTACCTTATCTGCGACGAAGCCCAGTTCTACACCGCGGGCCAGATCGATCAGCTGGCACGCATCGCCGACGACATGGACATCGACGTCTTTGCCTTCGGCATCACCTCGGATTTCAAGACGAGGCTCTTTCCCGGCTCCCAGCGGCTCGTGGAGCTTGCGGACCGCATCCAGGTGCTCCAGGTCGAGGCCCTGTGCTGGTGCGGGAAGCGCGCCACCCATAACGCGCGCATCGTGGACGGCACCATGGTCGTCGAGGGGGACCAGATGGTCGTCGGCGATGTCGAGGCGGCGGCCGATCCCGATGCCGTGAGGCAAACTCCCCGGTCGGCCGGTGCGGCGGAGCCGGTCACGGAGTACGAGACGCTGTGCCGCAGGCACCACATGCGCCGGCAGACCTCGCGTGCCTCGAACGCGCTGGTGGGCAACGAGCTGCCGCTGCCGTTCGAGCCGGCCCCGGAGGCGGAGCCGGCAACGCTCTGAGGTATCGGTGCGGTCGTGAGCCCTTAAATCCCTAACGCCCGCCGCTGCGCACGGGCCGCGTACAGCTAGTCGCCCTTGGTACCGAAGACGATCTGGTCCCAACTGGGCACGCTTGAGCGCTTGGGCTTGATGCGCCGGTCCGGCTCCTCGGCCTTGGCTGCTGCGCCGCCGTCCCTGCCCTTGTCGCCGGACGGCTGCCGGCGGTCGCCCGGGCCGGCCTCGGCGGGCGTCCCGGAAGCCTCGGAGGTGTCCTTACCCTGGGATTCGGGTGCGCCGTCTTCGTCGGCGGCGCGGACCGGCACGGCGAAAATGCTGATCTCGCGGGTCTCAGTGCTGACCCCGTGGTAGAGCCGGGGCGAACCGTCGGCGTGGAGGTCGGGGTCCTCTCCGCCCTCCCGGGGCGCGGGAGCGAGGCTCAGTCCCGGGGGCAGCGAGCCGTCCTCGGCTTCGAAGCCGTCGCGGGGGTGCGCTGCGGGAATGCTTCCCTTGGTCAGCAGTTCGGCGAGATTGTCATCGCTGTCCTCGTCGGCCCCGAGCCGCTGGCCGCGGCGCGACCGCAGGACATCGAGCAGGCCGTCGGCGTCGTCATGGGTCTCGACGGGTGGCTCTTCGGCTTTCTCGGCCTCGAAGTCGAAGACCCGGTCGGCGACTGCGCTGAGCCGGCGGTTGGGGAGCGGCCCGTCGAGCGGCTCGAGTTCGCTCAGCAGCTGCGCCCACCGGTTGGCGTTCACGACGGTCTTGCGGGAGGGGTTGAACGTCCACTGCGCGGGCGGTTCCTCGCCGACGTTCACGGCCGAGCTTTCGGGGAGGTCGAAGCGGGCCACAACCGTCCAGGCGCCGTCGGTGCGCCGCCAGGAGTCCCATTCGATGTTTGCGGCGTCGACCCCGTAGGCCTCGAGCCGGAACGCGACCATTTCACCGAGCTGGGCCGGGTTGTCGCCGAAGGCGGAGCGGTAGCCGTCGTGGGACGGAAGGGGCGCCGCCACCTCGACGCGCTGGGCGAGGTAGGCCATGTAGTCGCGCTCGGCGCGCACCGGACCCTCGTACCGCAGGATGTGGGAGAGTTCGAGCCCCGACTCCTCGGCGATCCCCTGCGGCGTCGCGCCGCTGCGGATGCGGGCCTGGATGTCCCGCGGCGTCAGGTGGGTCGATGGGCCGGTCCGGCCGGTCGGCGAGGGCGGGGCGGCAGGAGCGACCCGCGTCGACTGCCGGGACGCTGCCGCTCGAAGGGCCTCGTCGATCGGCAGACGAAACGTGGCTCCTCCGTCGCCGCTTAACAGCAGATGATCGCCATCCACACCAACCAGGCGCAGCTCCTGCATTAAAATCCTCCAGCCGACAGTAATTACTAGTCGAAACTCTGCCACTGAATGCCCGTCATTCCTACTACACCCCGTGGTGTGGCGCGGTTTCTTGGGCTGCGGCGGCTCGACAGCGGACGGCAGCCGCCCGACCCCGCGGGCACTCCGGCCGACACGGCGCGCACCGCGCCGACACGGCGGGCAACGGGCAGCGGCCCTGGGACTGCCCCAATGAGGCAGAATGCACTGGTAAAAGTCCCACACACCGGGGCCGGGCCGGGCTTTCCCGACCGGCCCGGCTGCTGCCCCCGAAGACCGGAGCGTGAAGGAACCACCATGGCGACCGACTACGACGCGTCGAGCACCACCGATGAAGTAACAGCCGCCGAGCCGATCGAGGAACTGCGCACCACGGCCGCCGCCGTGCAGTCGCCGGTGGTCGACGAGGATGAGACCGAGGCAGCCGATTCCTTCGAACTTCCTGGGGCCGACCTCTCACATGAGGAACTGACCGTTCAGATCCTGCCCGCGCAGGCCGACGAGTTCACCTGTTCCTCATGCTTCCTGGTCCGCCACCGCTCCCAGATCGCGCGCGAGAAGAACGGTCTGCTGTTCTGCAGCGAGTGCGAAGGCTGAGCCGGCTCAGCGTGCGAGGGCCGCGGTGAGCTGCTGGGGCCTGCGGGTTGAGGCGAGCCAGTACGGGGTGCGGTCTTCGGGGTCCGTGACCTCGATCCGGACCACGGGGGAGATCCAGCCCCGGATGCAGAGGTAGGCCAGACCGTTGAGGGCGGTCCCGCGCTGCTCGGTCGCCTCATCGCCGGTGTAGGCCGACACCGCGCCCAGGTAGCGTCGCTCGATCGTCGCCCGGCCGACCGTGAGGGTCGCGGGCGTGACCACGATCCGCGGGGTGGAAAGGACAAGCAGGGTCACCAGGACCAGTGCGATCACCGCTGCCGCCGCGAACCCGACGAACACATCGATGGGGGCGAAGGTCACGATCGACGCCGCGGCCGCACCCAGCACCAGCAGCCAGACCCAGAGTGATGGCCACAGCCGCTCGAAATAGATGACGGTGTCCTCCACGGACCCTTCTGCGGCTTTCGACATGCTCTAACACTTACACCTTTTGCCCTGAGGTTTCATCCCGGCAGCGGGCCATCACCGGCTGCCCGAGGCGCTAAAGTGGTGTGCTGGGGCAGCAGCAGCGGTGAAGGATCAGCCCGGGCCTGGCGGCCCGCCCTGCCCGCCGCGGAGTCCACCCGCGGCACCTCCGTCAGGACCACCGCAGCGACAGAAACACCATCAGTTCAGGTTCACCGAACGTCCAAGTTCACCGAACGTCCCACCACTGCCGGCGCTGCCGGCACCGGTGCACACCAGAGGTTGGAGAAACCCGTGTCAGACCCGCAGCCGGACCTGCAGGTGCAGATTGTGATGCTCGACGACGCCCTCGAACCGCCCGCCTACGCTCAACCGGGGGACGCCGGCGCGGACCTGCGCAGCCGGATCGACGTATCGCTCGCGCCGGGGGAGCGCCGGCTGGTGCCCACCGGGGTGTCCATCGCCCTGCCCGCAGGCTACGCAGGCTTCGTCCACCCCCGCTCCGGCCTGGCAGCCCGGCACGGGCTGTCCGTCGTCAACGCCCCCGGCACGATCGATGCAGGCTACCGCGGTGAGGTCCAGGTCATCCTGCTGAACACCGACCGCTCCGAAACAGTGCACCTGGCGCGCGGCGACCGGGTGGCGCAGCTCGTGATCCAGCGGGTCGAGCAGGCGTCCTTCGTGCAGGTCCAGGAGCTGCCCGAATCGGTGCGCGGCGCGGGCGGCTTCGGCTCGACCGGTGGCTTCACCCCGGTGCCGGAGGCGCACAACCCCGCAACCGGCGGCTGAGCCGCCCCACCAGCAGACCGGGCGCTTCGCCGTCCGGAACCGAATACCACGTCGACAGATCGAGGAGAGGAACCCACAAATGGTTTTTGGGCGCCTGAAGAAGAAGAAGCAGGACGACGGTTCGGCCGAGCCCCAGGGCACCGATGCCGCGGACACCGGCGGAACCGAGACCGAAGCCGCCGCCACCGCGGCGCCGGCGGAGGCGACCCCCGAGGCACAGCGGCGTGAACTCGGTCCCTTCGATTCGGCCGAGAAGGACTCCACCGAGGGCTACATCGACCTCGGGGCGCTGAAGATCGGTGCCGCCGAAGGACTTCAGCTGCGCCTCGAGGTGGAGGAGCGCACCAAGCGGGTCATCGCCGTCACCCTCGACCTCGGCGGCTCGACCCTGCAGCTCCAGGCCTTCGCCGCACCGCGCTCCGAGGGCGTCTGGGATGAAATCCGCCAGCAGATCGGCCTCTCCGTGGGGTCCCAGGGCGGCACGGTGCAGGAACGGCAGGGCACCTTCGGCACCGAACTGATCGCCCAGCTGCCCGCCCCGCTGCCCGATGGAACCTCCGGCGTCCGCGTGGCCCGGTTCGTGGGCGTGGACGGGCCGCGCTGGTTCCTGCGCGGCGTCTTCGGCGGACCGGCGGCCCTCAACGCGGCCGCGGCCGCGCCGGTGGAGGCCCTCTTCCGCAACGTCGTCGTCGTCCGCGGCGACCACCCGCTTCCCCCGCGCGAGCTCCTGCCGCTGCGCCTGCCCAAGGACGCGTCCCCCACCCCGAACCCCGCGGCGCCGGCGCGGCCAGGACTCACCGCGCCCCAGCGCGGTCCTGAGATCACCGAGATTGGCTGACACCGGCTGGTCCCTGCCCCCGGCGGGCGGGAACGCCCGCGGAGCCCGCGGACGGCTGCGCGGGCGCGGGCTGATCGACTCCGTCACCTACCAGCCGAAGAACGCTCCACCGCGCTTCTCCGCCATCGTGAGGGTCGACGCCGGGCCGCTGGCCGGGAGCCGGGTGCGCCTTGTGTGGATGGGCCAGCGTGAAGTGCGCGGCATCGAAGCCGGCGTCGAACTGGCCTTCGAAGGCATGGCAAGCCAGGTCGAGGGCATGCTGACTGTATACAACCCGCGCTATGAAATTATTGGACGGCCCGAGGAGCCCTGAGTGAACCAGAACCCGAAGCAGGACCAGCACGGCGACGCCCAGGACCGGCCACGGCCGGAGGACCTTGCGTCCCAGTACGCGGCGCGGGCGGGTGTGAAGCGAACGGCCCACGGCAGCATCGACGTCCTCTCCTCCGTGGGCGGGGTGCAGGGACTCTCCGAGAGCATCGTGCCGGGACTGGTGTTCACCGTGCTGTTCACGGTCACGCGGGATCTGATGGTGTCCCTGGTGGCCGCCCTCGCCGCCGCAGCGGTCTTCTCGGTGATCCGGCTGGTGTCCCGCCGGCCCCTCACCCAGGCCCTCTCGGGGCTCATCGGCGTGGCATTCTGCGCCATCGTCGCCCTGCGGACCGGCAACGCCGAAGATTTCTTCCTGCCGGGCTTCTACATCAACGCCGCGTACATCGCCGCCATGGCCCTCTCAATCGCCGTGCGCTGGCCGATCGCGGGCGTCCTGTTCGGCTTCATCCGGTCCGAGGGCACCGAATGGCGGAAGGACCCCCTGCGCGTGAGGGCCTACTCGCTGGCGACGTGGATCATCATCTCCGTGCTCGCGCTGCGCCTGGCCGTCCAGCTGCCGCTCTACCTGGCCGGTAATGTCGCCGCCCTCGGCACGCTGCGCGTCGCGATGGGGCTGCCGCTGTACGCGTTGGGGCTGTGGATCGCGTGGCTGGTGTCCCGGCCCGCCGCACCGAACACCCCCGGCCCGCAGCCCGGCCCCGCCCGCTAGGCCGAGGCCGGGTCCGCCTCCGGCCGGCTGCGCGCCGCCAGGGCGCTCCGCAGGTCGTTCTCCGCCGCCACCGCTGCCAGGAAGAACAGTTCGTCGCCCTCCTCCACGGTGTCGTCCGGGCTCGGCGTGACGGGCACGTCGTCGCGCAGGATCGCCACCACCGCACAGTCGAGCGGGAGCTCGACCGAGCTCAGGGGCTGCCCGACCAGGGGGGAATCCTGGGGCACCGTGAACTCGAGGATCGAGGAGACCCCGGTCTGCAGGGTGAGCAGGCGCACCAGGTCGCCGATCTCCACCGCCTCCTCGACGAGCGCGGTCATCAGGCGCGGCGTGTTCACCGCGACGTCGACGCCCCAGGAATCGTCGAACATCCAGTCGTTCTTCGGGTTGTTCACCCGGCCCACGGTGCGGCCCACACCGAATTCGCTCTTGGCCAGCAGCGAGACCACGAGGTTGACCTTGTCGTCCCCGGTGGCGGAGACGACGACGTCGGCCTCGTCGAGCCGTGCGTCCTTGAGCGTCGTCAGCTCGCAGGCGTCCCCAATGAGCCATTTGGCGCCCTTGAGCCCGCTGCGCCCGATCACCTCGGGCTTTTCGTCGATCAGGAGGATCTCATGGTTGTTCGACAGCAGTTCGCGCGCGATCGAGGACCCGACGCTTCCCGCTCCGGCAATGACAACTCTCATTCGGCATTCTCCTTGGGTGGACTTGCGAGAATCCGCCCTATTTCATCGGTCGCGGTTGTCTTCATCATGGCGTGAACGATGTCGCCCTGCTGGTAGCTGGTCTGATCCGTGGGCAGCATCCCCTCGCCGAACCGCGTCAGGTAGGCGATGCGCACTCCGCCGGCGGCCTCGATGTCCTTGAGCGGACGGCCCAGCCAGGCGTCGTTAAGTGAGAGTTCGCCCAGGATCAGGCGCCCGGAGGTTTCCCGGTAGTCCCCGTCGATGCTCTGCTCCGGCAGAATCCGCCGCAGCACCTGGTCGGCGCTCCAGCGGACGGCGGCTACCGTGGGGATGCCGAGCCGCTGGTAGATCTCCGCCCGGCCGGGGTCGTAGATCCGGGCCACCACGTGGCGCACGTGGAAGGTCTCCCGGGCCACCCGGGTCGCCAGGATGTTCGAGTTGTCTCCGCTTGAGACGGCCGCGAAGGCGTAGGCGTTCTCGATGTCGGCGTGCTTGAGGGTGTCCCGGTCGAACCCGACCCCGGTGACCTTCCGGCCGCCGAAGGAGGCCCGCAGGCGCCGGAACGCCCGGTCATCCTGGTCGATGATGGCCACGCTGTGGCCCGACTCGTCGAGGGTGTGGGCGAGGCTGACCCCTACCCTGCCGCATCCCATGATCACAAAATGAGCCATCGAGGGCACCCCTGTCTCCTGCTGCGCCCGGTGGCATTCCGGGCTGCTTACCGGCTCAATCCGGTTGTTGTCCGGATCTCGTCCGGAGGCGCTCGGCGGCCGGTGCTTAGGCGGCGGCTTGCACAGCCGCAGACCGCAGCGCCGGCTGCCGTAGGTCTCCAGCCTAATGGCTTCGGCGGGGCATAAACGCGCTAGTCTGGGGGCCGTGCTGACTTTCTTCGGGGCCGCCAAGCGGGTGCTGGTGGGCAAGCCTTTCCGCAGTGACAGGCGCAGGCGCCAGACCCTGCCCCAGCGGTGGGCTCTGCCCACCTTCTCAGCCAACGCGTTGTCCTCGGTGGCCTACGCTCCCGATGAGATCATCCTGACGCTGGCCCTCGCCGGCGTGGCCGCCGTCGTGCTCGCCCCCTGGGTGGGCCTCGCCGTAATCGCCGTGCTGCTCGTGGTCATCGCCTCCTACCGCCAGGCCCTGCGCGCCTATCCCACCGGTGGAGGCGACTATGAGATCGCCCGCCGGAACTTCGGCGGGCGAGCCGGCGCCGTGGTCGCCTCGGCCCTGATGGTCGATTACGTCCTGACGGTGGCGGTCTCGGTGTCCGCGGCGGCCCAGTACGCCGTCGAGCTGGCACCCGGTGCGGCGCCGATGCGCACCGGCGTCGCCGTCGCAGGGGTGGCGGGGCTCGTCCTGCTGAACCTGCGCGGCGTCACGCGCGGGGCACGCCTCACCGGCATCCCCACCTACCTGTTCACCGCGGTGGTGCTCGGAATGTGCGCCGTGGGTGTGTTCCAGAGCGCCGCCGGGACCCTCCGCGAGGCCCCGAGCGCGGGCTTTGAAATCGTGCCCGACGCCGCCTTCGATGCCGGGCTGGTGGGGCTTGGGGGCGCGCTGCTGATCCTGCGCGCCTTCTCCGCCGGCGCGGCGGCGCTGACCGGCATCGAGGCCCCGGCCGCCAACGTGCCCAGCTTTGAGGCGCCCCGGGCCCGCAATGCCGCCACCACCCTGGTGGTCCTGGCGGCCGTGGCGTCCCTGATGATGGCCGGGGTGATCTACCTGGCCAACGCCGCGAAGGTCCGGGTGGTGCTTGACCCCGGGAACCAGCTGCTCATCGACGGCCGCCCGGTGGGGGAGGACTACCTCCAGAGTCCGGTGCTCAGCCAGCTTGCGGCGGCGGTTTTCAACGATGCGACCCTCCCGTTCTTCCTCGTCGTGGGCGCCACCGTCCTTGTGCTCCTGCTGGCCGGGCACGCCGCCTTCAACGGGTTCCCCCTGCTCGCCTCCCGGCTTGCCGGCGACGGCTACCTGCCGCGGCAGCTGAGGACCCGCGGTGACCGGCTGACCTACAGCAACGGCATCCTCGCGCTGGGCCTCGGCGCGGCCGCCCTGATCCTGCTGTTCGGCGCCGACGTCACCCAGCTCGTCCAGCTCTACATCGTCGGGGTGTTCGTCTCCTTCACCGCCAGCCAGCTCGGGCTGATCACCCACTGGACCCGGGAGCTGCGCAGCACCGCCGACCGGCAGGCCCGGTGGCGCATGCGCAAGTCCCGGGCGATCAACACCGCCGGGTTCATCCTGACCGCGGCGGTGCTCGTGGTGATCCTCGTGACCAAGTTCGAGTACGGCGCCTGGATCGCGGTCCTCGCCATGGCGGTGCTCTTCGCGATCATGCGCAGCATCAAGAGCCACTACGACAGCGTGGCGTCCGAGCTGGCCATCGACGACGCCGACAACCTGCGCGCTTTGCCGGCCCGGGTCCACGCCGTCCTGCTCGTTTCGCACGTGCGCAAGCCGGTGCTGCGGGCGCTGGCCTTCGCCCGCGCGTCGCGGCCCTCACGGCTCGAGGCCATCATCGTCGATGTGGACGCAGAGCAGACCCGGCGTACGCTTGAGGACTGGGAAAGACTGGAGCTGCCCGTTCCGATCACCGTGCTCGCCGCGCCGTACCGGGACACCATCACGCCGATCCTCGACTACATCGCCACCATCCGCAGTGAGTCGCCCCGGGACCTGATCGTGGTGTACATCCCCGAGTACGTGGTGGGGAAGTGGTGGGAGCAGCTCGTGCACAACCAGACAGCCCTGCGCATCAAGGCCCGCCTCCACTTCGTCCCCGGAGTGATGGTGGCCAGCGTCCCCTGGCAGCTGGCATCCGCCAAGGCCGACCAAGAAACCAAGATCTGAAGTGAGTAAGTGACACACGAATCGACAGTCGTCGAGCTGACCATCGAGCGCCCGGCCCACGGCGGGCACACCGTCGCCCGGCTTGAAGGGCGGGTCGTGTTCGTCCGGCACGCCCTGCAGGGGGAGAGGGTGAGGGTCCGCCTCACCGAGCAGGAGCCGGACGCAAGCTTCTGGCGCGGTGACACGGTGGAGGTCCTCGAGGCTTCACCCCACCGGGTGACCCACCCGTGGCCGCAGGCCGACGCGCTCGCCGCCGCCGCACAGGGCGCCGCGCCGGTCGGCGGAGCCGAGTTCGGCCACATCCGGCTCGAGGAGCAGCGCCGGGTCAAGGCGCAGATCTTCGCCGAGCAGCTGACCCGGATCGCCCGCACCGAGCGGGACGTCACCGTTGAGGCGGCGCCCGGGGAAACCCCCGACGGGCTGGGCTGGCGCACCCGGGCGGCCTTCGCCGTCACCGGCAACGGACGCCTTGCCATGCACGTGCACCGCTCGGACGCGCTCCTTCCGGTCACGGACATGCCGCTGGCCGTCGACGCGGTGAACGCCCTGCGGCTGTGGGACCTTGACTTTTCGGGGATGCAGCGGGTCGACGTCGCCGTCGGCTCCGGCGGCGGGGATCCCCTCGTGCTGCTCATCCCCGCCGAGGGCGCGGCGCCGCGCCGGGCCGGGGCCATCGCGGCCCAGATTGCGGGGGCGTCCGTGGCGGTCCTCGACGCCGCAACCGGCGACGTGCACCGGATCAAGGGCCGGACCTGGCTGCAGGAGCAGGTCGGACCCCATGCCTACCGCGTCACCGGGGCCGGGTTCTGGCAGATCCACCGCAGAGGGCCCGAGGTGCTGACCGGTGCCGTGCTTGAGGGGCTGCAGGTCGCCGAGGGCGAGCACGCCGCCGACCTCTACGCCGGGGCCGGGCTCTTTACCGTGCCGCTCGCCTCCGCCGTCGGCGCCAAGGGCTCGGTGCTGTCCGTCGAAGGCTCGGCCGGCACCAGCCGGGACGCCCGCCGCAACCTCCACGGCCAGGACCACGTGAGCATCGTCCAGGGCCGCGTGGACAGGGTGCTTTCCTCCCACGACGGCCCGCTCGACGTCGTGCTCCTCGACCCGCCCCGGGCCGGAGCGGGCAAGAAGGTCGTCGGCCAGATTCTGGACGCCGCGCCGCGGCGGGTCGGCTACGTTTCCTGCGACCCCGCCTCCTTCGCCCGCGACCTCGGCCTCTTCCAGGCCCGAGGGTGGACCCTCGACACCCTGCGGGTCTTCGACCTGTACCCGCACACGCACCACATGGAATCCTTCGCACTGCTTTCCCCGCCACGGGGTGCGGCGTGAGAAGCCGCGGCTAGAATCTGAGGCATCGGTTCCGGACGCGGACCCCGCCCCGGACTCCTCCAGCGGTGGAAGGACTCGGCCATGGGCGCTGCCAACAGCTTTGGTTCAAGGGGTGTGCTTGAGGTTTCCGGTACGTCGTATGAGATTTTCCGGCTGAATGCGGTGGAGGGGGCGGAGAAGCTGCCGTTCAGTCTGAAGGTGTTGTTGGAGAATCTGCTGCGCACCGAGGACGGGGCGAATATCACCGCCGATCATGTGCGGGCCCTGGC
>QZVU01000096.1 GCA_003602285.1 Arthrobacter frigidicola | reverse complement strand
GCCGGTGTAACCCGCGTCGGCGCCGACCATGTTTTCTTTTCCATGCAGCAGTTTGTCGACCTGGGTAACGTCAGCAACGTTGGCTGCCGTCCCCACCACGCTGTGCACCAGACCTGACTCGGCATCCGCGCCGATGTGAGCCTTCATGCCGAAGTAATACTGATTGCCCTTCTTGGTCTGGTGCATTTGCGGGTCACGCTTACCGTCCTTGTTCTTGGTCGAACTCGGCGCATGGATCAGCGTGGCATCGACGATGGTGCCCTGGCGCAGCGACAGGCCCCGATCGCCCAGGTAACCATTGATCACCGCCAGAATCCCGGCCGCCAACGCGTGCTTCTCCAGCAGGCGACGGAAATTGAGGATGGTGGTTTCGTCGGGAATACGCTCTAGGTTCAGCCCGGCAAACTGGCGCAAGATTGTGGTCTCGTACAGCGCCTCCTCCATCGCCGGATCGCTGTAGCCGAACCAGTTCTGCATCAAATGTACGCGCAGCATCGCCATCAGCTGATACGCCGGACGACCACCTTCACCCTTGGGGTAGTGCGGCTCGATCAGGGCAATCAAACCCTTCCACGGCACCACCTGATCCATCTCGATCAGGAACAACTCTTTGCGGGTCTGCTTGCGCTTGCCGGCGTACTCGGCGTCGGCGAAGGTCATCTGCTTCATGGAAAAACTCGGCTGGCGGGATCGGCGTATTTCACCAGATTCGGGAAGTCTTTTTCAGACCATCCCTAAGCGTCCGGCGAACTCACCTTCCGAACTCCAGCATTAAGGGCGATGGTGTCCGCGTATTTTTAAGCGGACGCGATCACCCTTATCGCCAGGATTTCCATGCGCCAACGAAGCTCTTATCCGAAACCATTCAAAGCCCAAGTCGTTCAGGAATGCCTGCAACCTGGCGCGACGGTGTCCAGTGTTGCCATCAGCCACGGCATCAATGCCAACGTCATCCGCAAATGGATGCCGCTCTTTCGAGACCAGCCCGCAGCAACCTCGCTACCGGCATTTGTTCCGTTAAAGGCCGCACCTAAACGGCCAGCCGATTCGTCAGTGATCATTGAGGTGCCCATGGCCGGGCAATTGATAACTGTGAAATGGCCAGCCTCGGATCCTGAGGGCTGCGCACAATTCATTCGGGCTGTCGCTCAATGATCCGCATCGATGCGATCTGGCTGGCCACCGAGCCGATGGACATGCGCGCCGGTACCGAAACCGCTTTAGCCCGAGTAATCGCGGTGTTTGGTGCGGCGAAGCCGCACTGCGCTTATCTGTTCGCCAATCGCCGGGCTAATCGAATGAAAGTGCTGGTGCATGACGGCGTG
>QZVU01000095.1 GCA_003602285.1 Arthrobacter frigidicola | reverse complement strand
GCCCTGTTGCAGGCGTTTGACGCCTGCAATCAACCCCAGCAAGGTTGATTTACCGGCGCCATCAGGGCCGATAAGCGCGCAGCGGGTGCCTGCAGGCAGGCTGAAATCGAGGGTGTGCAGGGCCACCAGGTCGCCGTAGCGGTGGCTGATGCCCTCGGCCAGCAGTGCCGGGGCGTTCATTGCAGGTTGGCCGGCCAGTCCACCTCAGCCGTGCGCACATACCCAGCGCCGGGCATGCCCGGTTTGGCCTGCGGCACGGCGCCTGGGTCGGTCAGGCGAAGCTTGACCCGGAACACCAGCTTTTGCCGCTCGTCGCGGGTTTCTACCTGTTTGGGGGTGAACTGGGCCTTGGCGGCGACAAAGGCCACCTTGGCCGGCAAGGCACGTTCGGGCAGGGCGTCCAGCACGATGCGCGCCTGGTCACCTACGGTCAGCTGGCCGCTGGTGGACGCTGGGAGGTACAGGTTCATGTACTGGTCGCTGGGGTCGATCAGCATCAGCACGCGGCCGCCGGCACCCAGCACTTCACCGGGCTCGGCCAGGCGCAGCTGGATAATGCCGTTGATGGGCGCACGCAAGCTGCTGTCGTCGATTTCGCTGGTGAGCTGCGCCACCTGTGCCTCGGCGGCACCGATGGCAGCCTTGATCGCTGCCAGTTGGGCGCGGGCGGCGACCACGGCGGCGTTGGCAGTGTCAAAGCGTGCCTGTTGCTGGTCGAGTAACTGCTGGCTCGCGTATTTGCGCTGGAAAATTTCGCGCACGCGCTTGAGCTCCTGGCTGGCCAGCAACAGCTCGCTTTGACGCAGTTGCACGCTGGCCTGGGCGGCGGCGTAGTTTTCCCGGGCGCGCAGCACTTCGGCTTCGGCCTGGCTGCGCTGGGCTTGCATGGTGCGGGTGTCGATGCGCGCCAGCAACTGGCCGCGGGTAACCTTGTCACCTTCGTCGACCAGCACTTCTGCCAGGCGACCGGGGACTTTACTGGCAATCTGGACTTCGGTGGCTTCGAGGCGGCCGTTGCCCATACTCAGTCCTTCGGGCAACTGGTCGTGGAGCGACTTCCAGTACCCCAGCCCTCCGGCTGCAGCGAGCAGGGCGATCAGCGCGGTGGCGAAGATTCTGGGGGCGTATCGGTTCATCGTTCTGCATCCTTGCGCTCATGCACACCACATCATGGCGCGGGGCCACGCGTGGCGTGTTGATATCGGTCAAACCCTTGACCTTAGCCACGGATTCAACGAAGCGCGACGATGACCGCCCATTGTTCGGGGGTTACCGGCATGACCGACAGCCGGCTGCCCTTTTGTACTAGCGGCAACTCGGCCAGACCGG
>QZVU01000094.1 GCA_003602285.1 Arthrobacter frigidicola | reverse complement strand
TCGCGAATCGGGTCGAAGGTCATCTGGTCACTCATGACGAAGGGCCTTTGCAGGGTCAGACCGCGCGGTTGATGTAACGCTCTGGCTCAACATGATCGGAACCAAACCGCTCCACCGCCAAGAACCACCAGTTCCCTTTGCGCTTTCCAGGACCCGATGCCCTGACTTCACCGGCCTCGAGGCCACGGGGCTTCTGATACACCACCTGGTCACCGACTACCAGAACCTTGGCCGGGAGACGCTCCACCAGGTAGCTGTTGCCAGCGGGGTCGCTCATCGCGATCCAAAGCCGTTCGCCGCAGGTCAGGCAGGTCCAAGTGCTCGCGTTGACCGCGCTGCGATCGAGACCGCTCGTAGCGCAGCCGGCACAGCTGTAACTTTGGTCATACAGATCGGCGATGCGAAACGACATAGATTGCCATCCTTGGGTGATTGTAACGGCGAGCACTTTATCAGCTGCGAAAGCCACGGGGCACCTTCAGCACCTAACCTATTGCAGGTAGTATTTGCTGCCCTACTCCACCCCCAGAACCCTATGACTGAAGAACTAAAGGCCACAAACCCAGCCGGTGCCCACCCGCTCCAGGCAGTGATCGATGAGCTGATGGCTGCCGAGGTTCGCGTCACTGGGTGCGAGAACGCCTACAAGCTGCTGTACAAGCTCTGCAAGCTCAAGGGCATGCAGATGAACGGCTCCGCTGGTACGGCCGCGGGGAATGGCGGTATCAGTAAGACAAAGGTGGTGACCCAGGCCCGTCAACTGCTCAAGGAATACCTGTCCACCGGGCTCATCGTTTTGCCCGCCCACATCAAGGGGAAAGGCTCAGAGCACAAGTACAAGCACGATGGGGATCCCGAGGCGGGCAGAAACTTCAACCGTGAGGGATGGCGGGCACCTCTCCCGCCTAAGCCGAAGCGAACGAAGCCCGCAAAGGACCAGTCTCTCGGCGGAATCCAGTCCGGCCAAAAGCAGGCCCGCAAGACCCTCGCCAACGTCCGCAAGATGGCAACCATCGAGGCTTACGCCAAGGAGCACAGCTGCACAATCACCCAGGCGATGATCGCGCTAATGTGATCGGGCGTACCAAGACCGCTAACTAATCGCCGGCAGCGCTTTTGGTTTCAATAGCCTCGTCGCTCTCACGCCCCATCTCGTCGACGCTCACTCCCGTCATTTCCGCGACCCTGCCTGCGTAGTAGCCCCAACGCTGCGCATCATAGTAGAGAGCAGAGAGCGCTACAGTCGTAAGCGTCCGGTTAAGTCACCTTGACGCAAGGTCTAGGAGATAGCCCCGAGAGCGTAAGCATTGGCCAAATCTTCAACCAGTTTT
>QZVU01000093.1 GCA_003602285.1 Arthrobacter frigidicola | reverse complement strand
CCGCCCTCCGACGGCGCATCCCCCGCACGGCCGCCCTCGCCCCGCTCCATCAACTGGCCCGGCCGCTGGCGCGCAACGCCCTGTACCAGACCCTGCGTCGCACCCTGCAAGGCTTTGACCCCGAACACCCGCTGGCCAGCCCGGCCATCACCCTTGAGGCAGGGAGTGCGCGGATTCTGCTGGTGGAAGACAACCCGGTGAACCAGCTGGTGGCCAAGGGCATGCTGGCCAAGCTCGGCTGCCAGGTGCAACTGGCCACCCAGGGCGCCGAGGCCCTGGAGCTGCTGGAACTGGACGACTTCGACCTGGTGCTGATGGACTGCAACATGCCAGTGATGGACGGTTACGAGGCCAGCCGGCGCATCCGCCAGAGCGGCCGCTGGCCCGACCGGCCGATTGTCGCGCTCACCGCCAATGCCATGCCCGAGGAGCGCGAACGCTGCCGGGCGGCGGGCATGAACGACTACCTGGCCAAGCCGTTCCGCCGCGAAGAGCTACTGGCGCTGGTCGAGCACTGGGTGCCGCTCAACGGCTGAGCAGTCGCTCGATGTCTGCTTCCAGGGCCTGTGGCTTGGTAGTGGGGGCATAACGCGTCACCTGGCCGCTGGCCGGGTCGACCAGAAACTTGGTGAAATTCCACTTGATCTTCTGGCTGCCCAGAATGCCCGGTGCGCGCTGCTTGAGCTCGACGAACAGCGGGTGGGCGCCCGGGCCGTTGACCTCGACCTTGCGAAACAGCGGGAAGCTCACGCCGAAGTTGCGCTCGCAGAACTGCGCAATGTCCCGCGCATCGCCCGGTTCCTGCTTGCCGAACTGGTTGCACGGGAAGCCCAGTACCACCAGGCCACGTTCGTGGTAGGCCTGCCACAGTTGTTCCAGGCCCTTGTACTGCGGGGTAAAGCCGCACTGGCTGGCGGTATTGACCACCAGCAACGCCTTGCCCGGGAAGTCGCCGAGCTTTTTGTGCTCGCCGCCGAGGGTCACGCAGGGGATGTCCAGCATCGATCCAGCCATGTTCGGGCTCCGGTCAGTCACGCGGGCGCAAGTCGATGCACACCGAGTTGATACAGTAGCGCAGGCCAGTTGGTGGCGGGCCATCGGGGAACAAGTGGCCCAGGTGCGCGTCGCAGCGGGCGCAGGTGACTTCGGTGCGGATCATGCCGTGGGAGGTGTCACGGATCTCGATCATCGCGCTGTCTTCGATCGGCGCGTAGAAACTTGGCCAGCCGCAGCCGGAATCGAACTTGGTCTGCGCATCGAACAGTTTCGCGCTGCAGCAGATGCAGTGGTAGATACCATCGCGGCGCTCGCTGTTGTACTTGCCGCTGAACGGC
>QZVU01000092.1 GCA_003602285.1 Arthrobacter frigidicola | reverse complement strand
AAAGATGGGAAAACGATCAACCAGATCGACTATGTCGTCAATGCGTTGAAGACGAACCCTAATAGTCGTCGGATCTTGTTCCATGGGTGGAATGTCGAATTCCTGCCTGATGAGAAGGTGAGCCCGAAAGAGAACGCCAAAAACGGCAAGATGGCACTCCCTCCGTGCCACCTGCTGTACCAGTTCTATGTTGTGAACAACAAGCTGTCTTCACACCTATTCATCCGTTCGTCCGACAGCTTCCTCGGGCTGCCATACAATACGGCGTCCTTGGCGTGCCTGACCCACATGCTGGCTCAGCAGTGCGATCTGGATGTGGGTGAGATCGTGATCTCATTGAGTGATGTCCACATCTACTCCAATCACATGGAACAGGTGAAGACTCAAATCGCTCGTGAGCCTCGGCAGCTGCCTGAGTTGAAGCTGCTGCGCAAGCCGGCATCGATCTACGATTACAAGTTCGAAGATTTCGAACTCGTTGGCTACGACCCGCACCCTCACATCGCGGCAGCCGTCTCGGTCTGATTGACCTGGCATACGATTACCGGCCCTATGGGTCGGTTGTCGTGTTCAGCTGACTTTCCGCCGGCAGTACAACTCCGGGAGCCTACAGCGCCCCCTGGTGAGAATTTGAAGGCTCAGCTGCTCAGGCCTTCCGCTCCCCCGCTGGCATGTGCCAGAACTTGTGGACAGTCGAGTAAGGCATCCCAAGCTTCACTGAAGTTTCTTTCTGGCTGAGGCCGTCAGCCTTGCAGTCGAGGATTGCTTTGATCCTGTCTGGAGGAGTCGGCGGCTTGCCGGATTTCGCCGCTATCAGCACCCCATTCGAGAACTGCGCCGGCAGGTTTTCCATCACACGCATCTCACGCAGCTTGCTCAGCTCTGTCCAGAGGTGCGTCATGAACTCTTCAAGTGACTCGTGGCGTTCGTAGCAAGCGGCAGCTGCGAGGAGTGCAACCGAATCGACGTCCAGGCGCTTACTGATGTCTTCGAGCATCTCAAGGCTGATGTTGGATTTCGCGTGCTCGACCCTGTGCAGGTGTCTAGCGTCCACCGTGGTTGCGAGATGTTCCTGGGATAGGCCACGAGCGGCACGCGTGGTGCGGAGGACGGCTGCCAGAGTGTATCGCGATGGCATGTGATGGCTTCCCGCAAAGGGAAGCATAAGGCCACACTGAAAACTCTACATCCACGTACTATAGGCAGTGAATGTGGAATGGTGGTATGGTGGTCTCACTAGCTCCCACAGATGACTTGCGTTCTGCATGGACATTTACTGCTGGGCGCAAAGTTGTCAATTTATATGAATCGTTTCTGGGCGAAGTGCTAGCTAGTT
>QZVU01000091.1 GCA_003602285.1 Arthrobacter frigidicola | reverse complement strand
CCCGTGGTGCGCTTCTGCTCACCCTGGATCCGGGCACTCGGCAGTGCGGTTTCGCGGCAGACTATGGCCACGAAATCCTCACCCAGGGCATCGATCTCGGCGGCCACGGCGTCGAGGAAATCGGCTCGCTGCCCGGGGCTGGTGCTGCGGAATCGAGCCGCCGCCGCAGCGGCGGCATCGCACGCCTGGTCCACTTCCTCCGCGCTGGCTTGCCAGAAGGTCCAGGGCAGTGCCTCGCCGGTGCTGGCATCGACACTGCGATGGGGGGTGGTGCCGTTGGCGCAACGCGCACCGGCGATGAAGTTCTTGCCTGATATAGCCGTCATCACATGTTCTCCAGGCGCTACCGATGCAGTAGCGCGTTCAGTTCGTCCAGCAGTTCATCGTTGATCTCGACGCCCTGCGCCAGGCTGCGCCGACGCGCCTCGTAGCGCCGGGCGGAAGGCAGGCGGGCACCCTGCTGCTCGATGCTGTCGAACAGGGTTTCCGCGCTGTGCAGGTAATGCTCGTAGCGCTCGCCAAGAAAGCGCCTGGGGTCGAAGGCCAGGATCAGCTCGCCATGGAACGGCGAGGCTCCCGCACCAGCGTCGTGGGCCAGCGACTGGGCGCTGGTCAGGTCGCCGATCAGCGGCCCCGCCAGCAGTTCGATCATCGCCGCCAGGGCCGAGCCCTTGTGCCCGCCGAAGGTGAGCATGGCGCCCTGCAGCACGGCCTCGGCCGACGTGGTCGGCTCGCCGTCGGCAGATACGCCCCAGCCCAGCGGCACCGGTTTGCCGGCACGCCGGTGCAACTCGATATCGCCACGGGCAATGGCGCTGGTGGCCATGTCGAAGACAAACGGATCCTTGCCCGGGCGCGGCCAGCCGAAGGCGATCGGATTGGTCCCGAACACCGGCCCGCGCCCGCCCGCCGGAGCGACCCAGGCATGGCTCGGGTTGCAGGCCAGGGTCACCAGGCCGAGGTCGGTCAGGGTCTCGATCTCGACCCACAGCGCCGAGAAGTGCACGCAGCGGTTGATCACCAGGGCCGCCACGCCGTTGTCCACCGCCTTGCGCCGCAGCAGCGGTACACCGCGGTCGAAAGCCAGCTGGGAAAAGCCACCGGCGGCATCCACCCGCACACTGCCCGGCGCATGGTCATGCACCTGCGGCTCGGCGCGCGGGTCGACCTTGCCGGCCTTCAGCGTGGCGATGCACACCAGCAGGCGGTAGACGCCGTGGGAAGCGCACTCATCCCGTTGTCCGCAGACCATGGTCCGCGCCACGGCAAGCGCCTGTTCGCGACTGAAACCGTGCAGTTCGAGCACCGCGCGGGCGAGGCTGTCCACCTCGCTCAAA
>QZVU01000090.1 GCA_003602285.1 Arthrobacter frigidicola | reverse complement strand
ATGGCAGGCCAGCTTCGAGGGCGGCCAGACCGAGCAGCTGTCGCTCGACGGTGACGAGCTGCAAGCCGTCGACCAGCGTGGCGCCAAGCAGACCTTCGTGCGTGCCAAGGCGCCGGCAACTGCCAATGCGCCGCTGGGCAGCAGCTTCGAGAAAGCGCTGTACCAGGCCTATCTGGGCGGCAACTGGAAGGTGGTCGAAGGTGAGGGCAAAGGTGCCAGCGTGCGCTTCAGCGACACCGGCAACGTCACCGGCCTGCCGGGGCCGGACCGTTTTGCCCTGTGCCTGGCAGGTGACTGCGCGACCATGGGCGGCAGCAATGACAGCCTGTGGCTGGAGCGTAACCAGCGTGGTGCACCGTTCATCATCAAGCGAACTGGCGACAAGCTGGAGATTTTCCAGGCAGTGAACCGTGCGCAACCGGATGAAATGCCGGAGCTGGCGGCGGGCAAGCGCCAGTGGGTGCTGGAGCAGAACTGAATCCTGCTGCATTTGCACTGAATGCACTGGCCTCTTCGCGGGTAATCACTGTCTTCAGGCCTTGTGATACCCCTGTGGGAGCGGGTTTACCCGCGAAGAGGCCAGCACAGGCAACAAAAAACCCGCTACCTGACACAGGGAGCGGGTTTTTTCATGCAGCCAAACGCTTACTGGCCCAGTACCTGCCCGATGGTCGGGTCTTTGAACAGGCGGGTCAGGGCATCGCTCAGCACATCGCCCACCAGCTGGGTGTTGGTGTCCTGGTTCGGCGCCATGCCGAAACGCTGGTCCAGCGAAGCGCCGTAACGGCCGCTGTAGCTACGGCCGCCATTGCGCACGTCGGCACGGAACGTGGCGCCGATGGTGGCCTCGGTCACGTACAGGTTGTCTTTGGGCGACTGATATTTCAGCTCGGCCAGGGTCACGGTCAGCTGGGGTGCACCAGAGGCGTTCGGCGTAGGGGTGAAGCCGAGCAGACGCACAGCAGCTTCGGCCTGGGCCTGCAGCTTGGGCACCACGTCATTACCGCTGACGCTGATGGTGCTGGTCTCGGGGTACATGCCACCACGGGTACCCAAGGATTGCGAAGGCCGGCCGTCAACCACCCGGACCACGACCGGCTGGCCGTGGCCCACCGGGGCGAGCTGAGCCTTGAGCGTGGGTTGCGGGTTAAGTTGTTGCGGGCTGTGGGCACAACCGACCAGGCTGAGGCTGGCCACGGCGATCAAACCGAACAACAGACGTTGCAACATGCGCGTTTCTCCAGAAAATGCGGCAAAGGCCCACAGTATACCTAGCCAGGCACAGACCAGTCATCGGCCCGACCCGCTTGTCACAATCGTTTCATGGCCACGCCCTTATC
>QZVU01000089.1 GCA_003602285.1 Arthrobacter frigidicola | reverse complement strand
GCGCCTTCTTTTCGGGGTTCCACAGGCCAGCTTTCACCATCAGCTCCTGCCCTGCGACTTCAGTCAAGAACCCCTTGGCTTCCATCGGACTGTTCGGGATGGTGATCAGAATGCCTCTGTTGCAAGCTTCTCTGGCTACACCCTCGGATATACCGCGGCCAGCAAAGTATTTCAGGGCTTCTTTCGACGGATATGTGCAAGCATCGGCGACTCGTTGCAATACTAGTGCGAGAGCACTGTCATCGCGCTGGATGGCGTCCATGGGCTTGGGCGGAATGTAGTGCTTGAGCAGCTCCACGTCGGCGCTCATGAGTTCCAGGCCAGCCTCACGATGTGATTTTTCCCAGTAGTAAGCCGCCGCAGCGACCACGTCACCTTGCTCACCGCACGAGTAGCAAAGCCACCCGCCATTTTTTACGCTGATCTTCACCGAGTGAGCGGAAGAAGCTCCGCACCCAGGGTTTGGACAGATGTTGTACCGGATAGCACCTGCTGACGGTCTCGCCCTCGCACCGAGCATGTGCTCGAAGAACCAGTCGAGCGGGACATTATCTCGCACATACTCAAAGTCGACCTCATAGGCGACTCCATTAGCATCGCGCTTGTATGGTCCATTAGTTACTGACATTTTCTGGTTCTCCAGATGAAAACTTGATGCTTTGTGATGCTTCACGCCGGCCTGTAAACCTCAGCCCGCGGCCGTGGCCAGCAGCCGAGCCTCATCCCACACATCAATGTCTAGCTCCCGGGCAGCTTCGAGTTTCGAGCCTGCTGCCTCGCCGGCAACGACGAAGCTGGTTTTGCTTGAAACCTTGCTGGAGACCTTCCCCCCTGCTCCCTCGACCAGGGCTTTGGCCGCCTCTCTGCTAAGGGTTGGAAAAGTGCCGGTGAGGACGACGACCTTCCCTTTCAGCGAGGCCCCACCGATGGCAATAAAGTCCTTTGGCGTCGTGAGCGTGGCCAGTCGATCCGCCTCGGCACCGAGTGTCGAATCCTCGAAGAATCGGGTGATGTTGGTGGCGGTACCGTCCCCAACATCCGCGGTGGCCAGCAGTTGCGCGTATGTCGCTGCGCGGAATGCTGACCAGGACCCGAATTGCGCCGCCAGAGCTTTGCTGGTGGCCTCGCCGACACCCTCGATCCCCAGCGAGAAAATGAACCGCGGGAGTTCGGGAGCCTTCGAGCCCTCAATGCCCGCGATCAGGTTCTTCGCGGAGACCGTCCCAAACCCAGGGAGCGGTGCGACTACCTTGTCGTTCAGGTTGTACAAGTCGGAAGGCATGCTGATCAGGCCGGCGGCGATCAGAGTAGAGACCGACTTGTCGCCCAGGTTGTCGATGTTCATTCCCAG
>QZVU01000088.1 GCA_003602285.1 Arthrobacter frigidicola | reverse complement strand
TGGCCGCTGTTGCCTTCTTTGCCACATTGGCGGGCACCGTATTCCACTACATCGGAGTAGGCCCGAACGAAGTAGAAGATGACCATGAGGAGTCTGCGTGATGAACAAGGACAAACTGCTCCTGCGTACCCGGTTCATTGACCGCGCCAGCCATTGGTTCATGGTCATTTGCTTCATCCTGGTGGCGATGTCGGGACTCTCATGGTTCTTTCCGTCACTCAACTGGCTCAATAGTGTGCTGGGTACGCCCCAGTTGGCACGTATCCTTCACCCGTTTCTTGGAACGGTGGTGTTCGTGGTGTTGATGTTCCTGTTCGCGCGGTTCGTCAAGTACAACCTGCCCGAGCGTCAGGATGCCATCTGGTTCCGCAATGTGAAGAACGTACTGTCGGGGGATCACAGTCAGCCGTTACAGATCGGCAAGTACAACGCCGGCCAGAAGATCCTGTTCTGGGGGATCATGGGCCTGATCAGCCTGCTGATGCTCAGTGGTGTGGTGATCTGGCGCCCCTGGTTCGCTCATTACTTCGAGATCCCTCTGATTCGCATCGCGTTGCTTACCCATGCCGTGGCGGGGGTGTCGTTGATTCTGCTGATCATCGGTCATGCTTACCTGGCTTTCTGGGTCAAAGGTTCGATCCGCGGCATGGTCACCGGTTACGTGTCGCGTCGCTGGGCCAAGTCCCACCATGATCGCTGGTATCAACAGATTTCCAAGAGTGACAAACCATGAACAGCATCAAACTCATGCCGGTGGAACAGGCGACGGGGGGGATAGGTGAGATCAGTCCTTTGTTGCTGCCTGAGTCGCGCAATCGCTACGGTCAGCGTGCGGCGCGCTTGCGCTTGCTGGCCGAGGGCCACGAGCAGGCTCCGTACCTGATGTTCGCCGCCGACGTTGCCGAGGCCCAGCAGGCGGTGTTGGCCATCTTGCCGATGGCGCCCGAAGCGTTGGGCGCACTGGCAGCATTGGTAGGTAATGGCGCACCGCTGGACGTAAAGCGCCTGCCTCGCTCGGCCTATTGGCAAGCGGCTCTCTTGCAGTTGATCGAACTATTGCAGCCGCAGGCGAGCCGTTCGGTGGCCAGAGCGCTTGACGCTATCAGCGACATGAGCAGCGATGAACGTGAATCCTGCGCAGAGCATTTGCTCGATGGCCGTTACCTGTTGGTCGACAGTGGCCAGACAGTGTTCTTCTGGGCGGCGCTGACGCTTTACTTCAGCCAGCTCGCCGAAGCGTTGCCCGCCGCTGCACAGGCTTTGGTGGGCGAACAGCGCCAGCATTGCCCTGTATGCACCAGCGCGCCGGTAGCAAGCGTGGTCATGACGGGCAAGCGTGTCGGGCTGCGCTATTT
>QZVU01000087.1 GCA_003602285.1 Arthrobacter frigidicola | reverse complement strand
AGGCTGAGCCCCGGGCCGTGGGTTTTGATCTTCACGGTATACCCCAGGCGATCTCGCAAAATGAATGCGGGACGAGCGTTCTCCCCTTCCCCATGCACACCAATCTCCTCGATCTTCCAGAACACATCGTCGGACACTGATCGGTAGAAACCAAGAAATCGATTGAGACTGGAATCCATTTGCCGCCCGAAGTAGTGCGAGCCCTCTGTAACGCAGGTAACCCGATAATGCCGACGGTTATCCCGTCGCTCGATGAAATCGAAGCGCAGCGTCACCGGCGTCGTATTTACTGTATCGAAGGATTCAGGCAGGCACAGCCAGCCAGAATCGGCCATGTCCATGAACGCACTCTCGATGATCATTACGGGCTTGATCGACGTGCCCCAATTAAGACAGTCCAGCTGGGCTGTAAAAGAAGTGTCCAAGTTTATTGCTGTCATACCATTCATCCCCCCGCCCGCACTACGTTTTGATTGAGGGCGAGGAGATTATCGAAGCGCAGGCATGTCTCTAAGCTGTGGACGTTTCCTCGGCAACTCGTTGCTGCAGTTCTTCGGCATAGGCTTGCACATAGGCTGCCATCGGTGCCCCGCCAGTCTGCAGTGTGGCCAGTGCGCTCTTGAGGAAGTTCACATTGCCCTCCTTTCGTGCACGCGCCAGCCAAGGCTCGGCCTCAGCAGCCTGCCCTCGCTCGAGCAGCACCGTCGCGAGGCTGAACATCCCACGAAAGTCTCCCGCCTGCGCCGAGCGCCGATACCAGCGCACGGCCCGCGCGGGGCCCGCCGCCGTGGCAATGCCGAGCTCAAGATAGCGCCCGTACAGGTTCATCGACTTGGCATGGCCCATCTGCGCGGCCTTCTCGTAACAGAGCAGGGCCTGGGCCTGGTTGGCCGGCACCCCACGCCCCGTGGCCAACAGGTTGCCTAAGTTGTAAAGGCCCCAGTCCAGACCGACATCGGCCGCGCGTGCATAGTGAATGGCTGCCTGGGCCACATCCTGATCGCCACCCCAACCATGTTCCAGGCACCGGCCAAGCATGTTGTGCGCCATGGCACTGCCGCCCTGGGCGGCGATACCGAACCAGCGCCGCGCCACGGCCTCATCCGCCTCGATGCCACGCCCGTCGAGCAGGATCTGCCCGAGCAGCAACTGCGCCTCGACCACGCCCTGCCCGGCGGCCGCCAGGATCGCCTGGGCGGCTTGGCCGGGGCTGTGTTCGAGCATGGCCTTGAGGCCGGCGACATCCACCGCTTCTTCACGCCGCAATTGGTAAGACACGGCTCAGACCTCGGCCCAGCGGCGTAGCAGGTTGTGATAGGTGCCGGTCAGTTGTAGCAACGAAGGGTGCTCCGGTACAT
>QZVU01000008.1 GCA_003602285.1 Arthrobacter frigidicola | reverse complement strand
CTCGGTACCGACTTTGATAAAGCCCATGTGCTATTTCCTTCTTTTGATGTGAGAGAGGGGTCTTCCTCTCTTGGCGTCTGCATCGTCTCATTGCCAGTTCGCCAAACCCAAGATCAGGCGAAGTTTACGTGTTTGTGACCGCTCACATGTCGGTGAGCATCATTAGTTCCTCACGTATGACGAGCTCCTCAATCCGGTCGTCCGTCATGGGCCATAGTGCGTCCTGTACCTGCAATTCCGACCCGCTCCAGGCCCGCTCAAATAAAAAACTTGGAGGAAGACTGTTGGTTTGAGCAGCGTTTGACGACAAGTGTGGCGTGCGGTTGGTACACGAGCTCAAGCGTCATCCGGAGTGGATTTGAAGTGACGGAAAAAGGGATCCCGCATTCTCGACACTGCTAGCCATAGTAGGTCGCGTTCCGACTGAGGCAGCATGATCATTTTGCCCCAGTACAAGGAGACATCCGTGATCGTGGCTGTGCCCGAAATAGTCTTGTAGACCACCCACAGCGGGAGGAGATCGCGGTGCGTCGCGCCCAAGGCCGCTCCTTGCGGCGGATCGCCGCGGTGATCGGGGTATCCACGGTGTCGCGGGAGGTGCGGCGCAACACCCGGCCCGGAGCCGGGTACCGGGCGACCGCTGCCCATTCGAAGGCCCGTGGGGCCAGCGGTATCTGCCGATCGCGCAGCTCCTGGGATGCTCGTGGGCTTCAGTTTGTACCCCTCCCCGAATACGACGTCGAGATCCGCCAGGTCCTATTCTGATGCGATCGGCATCGCGGGCGGCGCAGCGCGGGGAAATGACCAAGGTTCGACTGCTCAACGTCAAGATCTTCGAAGTGCGCGAGACCTCGAGGGCGGGGGGAGAGTTCTGGTGACCGAAGGCGCTGTGATCATGCAGAGCCAGTCGATGGACGAAAAGGGTTGCCTGCTCCCGGTTAGCCCTTGCGCGGCCTCGAACCTCGAGTAGCGTCCCGTCGGGTGTGCCGCAGAAGACATAGACCTCAATCCTTATCTTTCGGGCGGCAATGTCCTTGCTGGGTATGACTCGGCCGGCGGCAATGTCCTTCCTGGGTATGACTCGGTGGGCAGGTGCCGGAGATTAGCATCTTCACTAGTGCCCGATCGAAGATGAGGAACCGTGCGACTGTCTCCCCGTGTGATTACTACCCTGACCATAACGATGTGTGCTTCGGCGCTGCTCGCGGGCTGCGCGTCCCCGGCGTCGACTCCCGCCGCCGGAGAGGAGTCCCCCCTCTCCGAATTCTTCTCCTCCGCCTATGGTGGGAATTTGAGTCCGGAGGAGCAGGAAAGGAAATTCGCCGAGGACGAGCGTCAACGGGAAGAACTCGTAGCTCAGTGCATGGCGGAGGAAGGTTTCGAATACGCACCGAACCTGCCGTCCGCATCGATGTCGATGCCGGTCGGCGGCGATGAATGGAATCCGGATTCCCGTGAGTGGGTGTCGCAGTACGGGTACGGAATGATCAACTTTCCTGGCCGGGACGACTCGGCGCCCGGCGACGAAACCGGGTACGAGGACCCGAACGCCGACTATGTGACAAGCTTGTCCACGTCGGAGCAGCAGGCCTTCAATGAGGCGCTGAATGGCCCTATCTTGGACGAAGAAGACATGCCCGGCGACGGTGAGCCCATGGAGTGGGACTGGACCACGGCAGGCTGCTATGGCTGGGCCGAGCACGAACGAGGCGCAATTGACCCCACCACCTCCGATGAGCACAAACCCCTCATGGATGCGGTGAATGCGTTCTACGAGAACACCGCGAACTCCGCGGAGCTCTCCGAAATCGACGCGGCCTGGTCGTCGTGCATGGCGGACGCGGGCCAGCCCGGATTCTCGACCCAGGTTGATGCGCAAGTCAGCATCAACGAGGAAATGAACGCGTTGCACGAGAATGCCGATGAGACAGGACCGGATGAGGCGGGGATGGATGCCCTCGCTGAGAAGGAGATTGAGCTGGCCCTGGTCGATCTTGATTGCCGGAAGAAGACCGACTATCGGCAGAAGCAGCAGGACGTGCAGTTCGAGCAGGAACAGCAGTTCGTCGATGATCACAAGACCGAACTCGAAGCCCTCCGCGCGGACCTCGAGCAGGGAAGCTAAGTGGCGCCGTTCCGAAAGGGTCCTTCTGCTGACGGCCGGACGCAGACCGAGAGTCTGGACCTGATCCTCGAGAACGCGGACACGGGGCAGGAAGGTGCCACCTCCCGGGCACCTGCGGCGGCGGGAGTGGCTGCCGTGTTCCGTCGCAACCGAACGCTGTGGATTGTGGCAGCCTCCGCCGTCCTTAGCCTGGTCGCCGGCCTCCTCCTCGGACGCTTCCTCGTCTCTCCTGCCGATGCCGCGGCCACGGCCAAACCACCGGCTGCCGGCCTCGTGACCGTTCCCGTCGAGTTCGGGCGCCTCAGCAATGACGTGACCATCCGGGGTGAGGTGGCCTACGCCGACCCGGTGGAGGTTCGCATCGACACGTCGTCTGTCTCGGGTGCGGCGGTTGTCACGGGTCAGGTACCGGAAGTGGGCGCCGAGCTGAAGGCACTGTCGATCGCTCTGGAGGTGACCGGGCGACCGGTGATCGTCCTTCCCGGGGAGCTCCCCGCCTACCGCACCCTGCAGGTTGGGGTGTCCGGCCCTGACGTTGTGCAGTTTAAGACTGCGGTCAGGTCGATCGGCCTGGATGCCGGTGATCCCGCCGATCCGCTCTTCGGCGTCGAAGCGGCCAACGCCGTTGCGGCCCTTTACACAAAAGCGGGGTACGCCGCACCGGCGTCGGAGGAAGACAGTAACGAATCGCTACGGACCGCCCAAGAGTCCGTCCGCTCCGCAGAGCAGGGCCTCCTCGCGGCGCAGAGCGACCTTGCGACGACACCGGCCGGGCCGACGGCCGTCGAAATCCTCGAAGCCGACAACGCAGTGGCCAGTGCACGGCGCGAACTCGCTGCTGCCCAGAGTGCCGATCCACAGGATCCTGTCCAGGTTGGTGCCACTGCCGATGCGCTGAAGCTGGCCGAACTGCGCCGGCAGCAGGTCGGGTCCGATCGCACTGACGCGCCGCAGCGTGCCGCGGTGGACGCGGCGACCACGCAACTTGCCCAGGCCCAGGAGGAGCTGGCCCGCGCCGAGCTGGCCGTTCTCCCTGCACTGCCTGCGGGCGAGGTGCTGTACCTGACCGAGCTGCCTCGCCGTGTGGATGCCGTCACAGCACAGCGCGGGACCATCCTGGAAGGTCCGGCGATGACAGTGTCGGGCGCTACCCTCGGCCTGTCGGGATCCGCCGCCGAGGCCGATGCCCGGCTGTTGAAGGTCGACAACAAGGCCTCCTTCGATCTGCCGGACGGTACCACCCACGAGGCCACTATCACGGCAGTTGACCCGGGCGAGGCAGATGCGCAACGCTGGACGATCGAACTGCTGCCAGAGCCGCTCACCCCGGAACAGATCCAGGAACTCCAGGGCTCGAACGTCCGGGTCTCGATCGCGGTCGGCGCGACCGACGGCGAGGTTCTTTCTGTACCGTACGCTGCGCTGAGCGCCGGTCCCGGCGGTGAGACGCGTGTCGAGGTCACCGAAGGAGACCCGCGGGACGGGGATGGCACGAGGACGCGACTCGTCGTGGTCCGCAGCGGGCTGGCAACGCCGGGTGCAGTGGAAATCACCCCTGTCGACGGGAAACTTGAGCAGGGCGACCTCGTCGTGGTGGGTCGATGAGCACTCCACTCGTCGAGCTACGCGACGTCACCCGCTCCTTTCCCGGCCCGCCCGAGGTACAGGCGCTGAAGGGAATCAGCCTGACGGTGCACGACGGCGACTACGTATCTATCGTTGGCCCCAGCGGGTCCGGCAAGTCCACCATGTTGAACATCCTGGGCCTGCTCGACCGGCCTAGCGTGGGGGAGTACCGGCTTGCCGGTCACCTGACGGGCGCCCTAGACGAGGACACACGGGCCGCGGTACGGGCGCAACGCATCGGGTTCGTGTTCCAGGCGTTCCACCTCATGCCACGGCGCTCGGTGTTGGAAAACGTCATGATGCCGATGCTGTACAGCGGGACCGTTCGCGGCGAACGTGAGGACCGAGCACGTCAGGCCCTCGAACGGGTAGGTCTCGGCCACCGGATCGGGTTCCTGCCCGGGACCTTGTCCGGTGGGGAACGCCAACGCGTAGCGGTTGCACGCGCCGTCGTTACCAGGCCCAGCCTGCTCCTCGCGGACGAGCCCACCGGTAACCTCGACGCGGCGACGTCCGCCGATGTCATGGAACTCTTCGAGGAACTCGTCACGGACGGACTGGCGCTCATCATCATCACGCACGACCAGGCGGTGGCGCGCCGGGCGTCCCACAGAGTCGGTATTACCGACGGGCGGGCAAGGACCTACGGATGACCAACCACCTCGCCTCCGACGTTCCGCCCGCCGGGACCGGCGACGCACCAGACGTCGCTCCGGATCAGCTCGGCTCCAAGAGCCCGGACCTGCTCCACACGGTGCCCGCCACGGACCGCTTCAGCTTTACCGATCTGCTCATCGAAGCCACGTCCGACCTCGGGACCCGCCCCGGTCGGCTGTTGATGACCCTCGCGGGGACCATACTCGGCATCGGAGCCCTCGTGGCGACGATCGGCTTCGCCCAGACTACGGCAGGGCAGCTCAGCAAGCAGTTCAACGCCTTTGCCGCGACCCAGATCGTCGCCTCGCCCGCCCAGATCCGGAACGCCGAGGGCAACAGCGTGTCCACCGGCACGCTGCCCTGGGACGCAGTGCAACGTATGGAGCGCCTTGCCGGCATCGAACAAGCCGCACTAATCAATGAGGTGCCCCTGCAGGACGGCACGGTGGCGGCGGTTCCCGTGAACGATCCCTCGGCCCCCACCAGCGCTCCGCCACGGATCTTCGCTGCCTCCGCCGGGCTCATCGACGCACTGGAAGGCACCGTCCGCTACGGCCGCCTCTTTGACGAGGGGCACGACCAACGCCAGGACCGGGTCGCCGTCCTCGGTGAGCGACTCGCCGGGAACCTTGGCATCACCCGTGTGGACTCACAACCCTCGATCTTCATCAACGGCATCCCCTACGCCGTCGTGGGGGTCTTCGGTGATATGCAGCAACGCTCGGAACTCCTCGACAGCGTCGTCATCTCGACAGGAGCGGCACGGAACGACTTCAACCTGACCACTCCCGGGGACGTGCAGGCGCGGATCGTCATCGGCGCCGGTCCGCAGCTCGCAGCGCAGACCGCCCTCGCACTCGCGCCCGATGCCCCCGACAGCGTCACCATCGCGGCTCCGCAGGGACGCTCCAATCTCGCCGAATCGGTGCAATCGGATGTGAACCTCATCTTCGTCATCCTGTCCGTCGTCGTGCTCCTCGCAGGCGGCGTGGGGATCGCGAACGTGACCATGCTCTCGGTGATGGAGCGCACTGGGGAGATCGGGTTGCGACGCGCCCTCGGGGCCACCCGCCGCCAGATCGCAACGCAGTTCGTCACGGAGTCGGTGATCCTCGGTCTGCTCGGCGGGCTCCTCGGCGCCACCACTGGGGTGTTCGCCGTGATCGCCATCTCGTTGTCGCAGCAGTGGACGCCCGTCACCCATCCGCTTGTCGCCATCGGCGGGGCTCTCCTTGGCGCAGTCGTAGGACTCGCCGCCGGAAGTTTCCCCGCCCGCAAGGCAACACGCATTGAACCCGTCGCAGCCCTCCGGGGAGGCTGAGGCCCACACGGTCATCCCCGTGCCGGAGCACCGTCACCTCCTAGCGTCGGCAGGGACCTGACCGTAGGCCAAGGTCGTCCGGTGTGTCAGAAAGCTTCGGTTTTCTGTGACGTCTGAACAGGTTTTGTTTAGACCTAGATGGTTGTTGTCCTCGGGGGCTGACCGTTTAGCGTTCCGGGTTCGTCAGGAGGGCCAGTTGGATAGGACTACCTTCCCGGTGACGGTAGAGCTCTCGAGGAGCTCATGGGCGCGCCGAAGGCCTTCTGCATTGATGGGTTCGATGTGGGTTGTCAGCGTTGAACGGATGCGTCCGGCGTCGACCAGGCCGGAGAACTCGTTGAGTAGCTGATGCTGGTAGTAGTCGTGAGGTTCGAACAGAGGACGCGTGAACATCAGCTCCCAGTGCCAGGTGATGCTCTTGCTCTTAAGTGCGTCGATGCTGCCGCCGGACTCATCGATGGATACGACCTGCCCGCGAGGTTTGAGCACATCAGCGATGGCCTCCAGGTTCGCTGGAGTGAAGGAGGTGAAGACGTAGTCCACTCCGTTGGGTGCCAGGCGCTTGACGTCGTTGGTGAAGTCGCGCGGGACTACCTCGTCGGCCCCCATAAGTTGAACCCATTCCGAAGACTCAGGTCTCGAGGTCACGGCGATGACCTTCAGCTCTGTGAGGGCTTTGGCCAGTTGGATGATCAGCGACCCGACGCCCCCCGCGGCGCCGATCACAAGGAGAGTCCCCGAGTCCGACGGGGCGATTTTCAGCTTATCGAACAGCGCTTCCCACGCGGTGATCGCAGTCAGCGGCAGCGCCGCTGCAGCAGCGTCGCTGAGTGACTGGGGTTTGTGTCCGACGATGTTTTCCCGCACCAGGTGGTATTGGGCGTTGGTTCCGGATCTGCCGATGGATCCTGCGTAGTAGACCTCGTCGCCGATAGCGAACCTGGTGACGTCAGGCCCGACGGCGACGACGGTTCCTACAGCGTCGTAACCAATCACCCGGGGAGTCTCAAGGGACGGCGACCCTTTCCGGACCTTCGTGTCCACGGGATTCACCGACACGGCACGGACCTCTACGAGCAGGTCGAAACCGGTCGCTTCCGGCACGGGCAACTCGAGATCCCGGAGGCTGTCGGTCGAGGAAATGGGCAGTCCGGCGTCGAAGCCGACGGCTTTCATAGTCTTCATGTCTTTAGGGTACTGATCGAACCATACTTACCCGAAAGGCCTCCTAGTATGTCGATGCGCCGCTGCAGGTTTGTCACTTTCCTTGTGGATATTGGCATCCATTACCCTTGCGGCTGCTGGGTCCGCCGCTGCCGGAATGTATTGGCCGGGCGCGCGGTTGAGGAGAGCGAACCGCCCGTCCCGGCGGGTCGCAAACCCGGAACCACGATGAGGAATACCGATATGACTGATCAGATGAAGGCCGTTGTGCTCGCCCGTTTCGGAGGTGCCGATGTTTTCGAGCTGCGCGACGTCGCCGTCCCGACGGTCGGGCCCCGCCAGGTGCGGGTGCGCGTCCATGCGACCGCCCTTAATCCCCTCGATTACCAGGTCCGGCGCGGGGACTACGCAGATTACGTCCCTCTGCCGGCGATCACCGGTCACGACATCTCGGGGGTGATCGAGGAAGTCGGCTCCAACGTGAGCGAGTTCGGCGTCGGCGACGAGGTGTACTACACGCCCCAGATCTTCGGCGGCCCCGGCTCCTACGCCGAGCAGCATGTCGCCGACGTCGACCTCGTCGGGCGGAAGCCGAAGAACCTGACCCACCTGGAGGCGGCAAGCCTGACACTCGTCGGCGGCACGGTGTGGGAGGCCCTCGTGACGCGGGCCCAGCTCACCGTGGGGGAGACGATCCTCATTCACGGCGGCACCGGCGGTGTCGGCACCATCGCGATCCAGGTCGCCAAGGCGATGGGCGCACGGGTGATCACCACCGCCAAAGCAGGCGACCATGAGTTCGTGCGCTCCCTCGGAGCGGATGAGGTCATCGACTACACCTCGACGGACTACGTGGACGCGGTTTCCGAGCTGACGGGAGGCCAGGGGGTCGACGTCGTCTTCGATACGATCGGCGGCGACGCGCTCACGAGAGGCCCGCTGATACTCGCCGACTTTGGTCGCGTCGTGAGCATCGTCGACATCGCCCAGCCGCAGAACCTCATCGAGGCGTGGGGCAAGAACGCCGCCTATCATTTCGTCTTCACCCGGCAGAACCGCGGCAAGCTCGACGCGCTCACCGCCCTGGTCGAGCGCGGCCTCGTGAAGCCGGTCGTTGGCGCGGTTCTTCCGCTCGCCCGGATGGGCGAAGCTCATGAGCTCCTGGAGAACAGGCGGTCATATGCACTCTACGGCAAGGTCGCGATCGACGTTGCAGGCGACACCGTCGCGCTTCCCGCTCGCATCTCGTAGCCGAAAACCCGTGCGGGGGCACCGCTCCGGCGGTGCCCCCGCAGGCCGACACCTCATAGGGGAGCCCCGACTCGGGATGGAACACCTCCGCCGGGATCCCGACGGTTCCGGCTGGCGCTGGTGTCCGGGGTCGGCGGCGGAAACGCCCGGCCCTGTCTCTGGTACAGGGGGATTGCGTTGCCCGGGCATCTGCGGAAGGAGCATGCCCGGGCACCGCGGCGGGCGTGTCACTTTCCTTGCGGATATTGGCGTTGCCGCCACTGGAGTATGCGGACTGTACGCGAAACACTGGGGAGAACCACCGTCCCGGCGGGCCGCGCACCCAGAACCACGATGAGGAATACCGATATGACTGGTCAGGCGAAGGCCGTTGGGCTCGCCCGTTTTGGAGGGGCCGATGCTTTCGAGCTGCGCGATGTCTTCATGCCGCTTGCGACCAGTACGGCTGATGGATCACACGACGGAGGACTGAAGGCATGACTGCATACATCTTGTTCCAGCGAGACACCACCAACGATCAGCAGGCCCTCGACCGCTACTCGGAACGCGCCGACAGCACGTTCGCCGGCCACGATGTGCATGCCCTCGTTGACTACGGCACGCATGAAGTGCTCGAGGGCCCGCCGATCGAAGGCGTCGTCGTGCTGCAATTCCCAGACGCGGCGGCGGCAAGGGACTGGTATTTCGGCGAGCAGTACCAGGAAGTGGTACAGGACCGCTTCCGGGGTGCGACCTACCGGGCCGTGCTCGTCGACGGTGTGGACGCGGGGGCCTGAGCTGCCGGAGCCACGCGCGGCCTAGGAGAAACAGCGGCGCACGACCTCCGGGAAAGGATCCCCGCACGCGGTCTGCCGCGTAGACCTAACGCTTCCCCGTCGCCTGAACCAGAACTGCGGGCACCAGGAAGACCATATGCAGAAGTAGCGCCCACAAAGGCCTGATGGCTCTCACGCGAACATGCCCAAGGCCGCGGTGTCGGGGGTGGCCGTGGTACGGGCCCGCAGAATCGGCACGGCGGGCGGAGCTGCTTCGTCCGTGTTGGCGACGGCGGGTCAGAGTTCGTCGCTGTAGAACGCCCCCTCGATGCCGATGGGTGCGTCCCGGTAGCCCTCCGGCTCGGGATAGGCGTAGGAGTAGAAGGCTCCTTCCTCGCCGCCACCGGCCAGAAGCCGCAGCTTGAGAGTTCGTGGGAGTATCCCAAGGCCTGAACCCTGTTCTCGCCCTCCATCATGCCCTTGTCGGGGAGTTTTTCGTCGATGAACTGGCATCCGAAGGCGGGATCTTTCGCATGGATCTCCAGCGCGGCGTTGACTAAGCGTGCATCTGTCCAGTCCCGGTCGGTCACCGGGCTGGCCCGCCACCGGTAGCAGCCCTGTTCGCTGAAGGCGACCACCGAAGCAGGTCACCGCAACGGGATTCCCGTCGGCCGTCTTGGTCCGTGACCAGCGGCGGGGGCACCTCCCGCTTGCGGGGGCGAATCATTTCGGTCGATGTCCCAAGCCAGATAGGCAGTGGCCTACCGCAAAACGTGGAGCTCCTGCTCAAACAGGCGGTTGTGCTTCTTCCGCTCTGCATCTGGGCCGATTCGACCGGAGCCGGTTCTCTGCGTTCACCCATCTGGGTCCAGCGCTTGAGCGTGGTCGGCGAGACGCCGCAAGCCTTTACGATCCGCGTTGAGGGAGCTGTACCCTTGCAGGCTATGCCGATAACGGCCTGGCGGAACTGAAGTCTCGTAAGCCGTCGGCATGGTTGACGGCCTCCTTCGAGTCCACGCTCGCTAGGTTAAGAGTCAGCAGAATCGGGGGGAGGCCGCAGCAGCACACCGATTCACCGTCCTGCTCGTCAGCACATCACAGCGTGGCATCACGGATCCGGCGTCGGCCATATCCATTCATAGCCAGTCGTGTTCGCGCGCATAACGGGCGGCGTCGTGGCGGTTCGTGGTGTGGGTCTTGCCGATGGCACTTGAGATGTAGTTGCGGACCGTACCGGGGGCAAGATGAAGGAGGCGAGCGATGTCCTGCACCGAATACCCGTCACTGGCCACACGGAGCACATCCCTCTCCCGCTCGGTGAGCGGGATGTCGTTGATGAGCGCCTGCGCTGAGATGGTGGCATCCACGTACCTCCCGCCGGCTGCAACCTCGGCGATTGCCGCAGCGATGAGCGCTGGATCCGCGTCCTTGCCCAGGAAGCCGCGGACGCCGAGCCGAAGGGCCGAGCGCAATGTTCCGGGGCGAGCGTGGCGGGTGAGGAGGAGGACGGCGTGCCCCGGAGAGGTGCTGAGGATGTGTTGTGCTACGTCGAGGCCGTCCCGCTCGGGCATCTCAAGGTCGAGTACCGCAACATCGGGACGTAGACGCTCGAACGCGGCGACGGCTTCCGTTCCGGTGCCGGCTTCAGCGATTACGCGGATGTCGCCTTCGAGCGGGAGGAGGGTCGCGAGTGCGGAGCGGATGAGCCGCTCATCGTCGGCGAGGAGCACGGCAATCGTCATGAGGGCCTCCGTTCGAAGCTTACCGACAGGGTGAACGTGTCATCCGAGTGATCGGCGTCCAGGACGCCGCCGGCCTCGCGGATGCGGTCGCCCAGCGTGGCGAGGCCCCGCGAGGGGGATACCGTTCCGCGGTCCGCACCGTCGTTGCGGACGAGAAGGCGGTCCGGCGCTATCGAGATGGTCACCAGTGTCGGGCGGGCGTGACGCAGGATGTTGGTCGTCGCTTCACGGAGGGTGAGTGCGAACTCGCTCTCGTGGGGACCGGGCGCTCGTTGCGGATGATCGACGTGAGTGCGGATCCCCGCAGCACCGAAGAGCTCTACGGCGTTGGCCAACTCCGCGGTGAGCACCAGCGCGCGTGTCGAGTTCGCCAGCCGGCGCGCCTGATCGATGGTTTCTGCCGTCAAGCGCTCGATCGCCGTCAGTTCCTGGGCGGTGCGATCAGGGTCGGTGAGCTGGAGCCGTTTCGCCACGGCAGCCTTGAGCTTGATGACATGCAGCGAGTGGCCCTGAATGTCGTGGAGGTCGGCGGCGAATCGGTTCCGTTCACGCAGAATCGACAGCTCCCGCTCGTTGTCCTTCGCCTGTTCCAGAAGGTCGACGAGCCGGTTCTGGGTGTCGCTCTCGACGACGGCCAGTACCCAGCCGATACCGACGAACGTCAGTAGGGCCACGGTAACGGCAGCATCCGGCCCGCCGGTGGCCAGGGCAAGGCCCGCGAGGACAAGGATACCCAGACACGTCGAAACGAGCAGCGCCGTGCGCCGGGTCCGCCGATGCGTGAGCCACACGGCGGCGGTGATCGCTATCCCCGCGGAGCCAACTGGGTTTGCCTGCTCCAGTGCAGCCCACACCAGCGTTGCTACGCCGACGGCCCCCGATCCGGTCATCAGGAGCCCGTTCGGTGGGTGATTCCCGGCGGTCAATAACACGACCGCAGCCAGCCCCAGACTCGGCACCACCAGAACCGCATCCTGCCAAGTGGATGATCCGAGAGCGCCGGCAAATGCGATCGCCACCAAAGCGACGACGTAGCCGCGGCTGTTCTGCGCGCGGATGCGCCGTCGGGCTGCATACGTCACTGCCTCAGGCGTACTCACCCGTTCACTCTATTCCTAGGACTGGGGCACCCGGTCGGAGTCCTCGCGCGCCTGCCCGGGGCGCGCACCACTTTTGCCGAGTGCTCGGAAGCCAAGTATTCCGGCGATCACCACAGCCACCGCTCCAAACCGCATCACCGTACCCGCGCTCGTGCCCGGGTCCGGCCACAGGCCCAGGACGCTGCGTGCCGCGTCGGGGAAGGCGGAGACATCGGCGGCGCTGTTGATGAAGCTTCCCAATGCAACGATCCAGGCGATTATGACCACGGCAAGGA
Source organism: Arthrobacter frigidicola (assembly GCA_003602285.1). Classification (GTDB taxonomy): domain Bacteria; phylum Actinomycetota; class Actinomycetes; order Actinomycetales; family Micrococcaceae; genus Arthrobacter_D; species Arthrobacter_D frigidicola. The sequence goes on along the minus strand of QZVU01000008.1, from coordinate 166,332 downwards.
CGACAATTCTGATGATCTTCACTTCGTATTTCCTCACGGTTGCAGAGAATCTAGGTTCTCCCCAGTTTGCGCTCCGTCGCGGACCGACAGTAGTGACGTGGTGTCACCACCGGACCGTGACCCGGCGGCACTACGCCCGGACACAAGGGGATGGAAGGCTGGTACGTTGCAAGCGGCCACCGCGGCATGTTGCCGTCGGATGCCGCTTGTTGGTCAGTCGTGTCGTATTCGGTGAGCGAATGCCGGGAGCACCCGGCTCAGGAAGAGGCGCCAATGAACAAGGTCAAACCCGGAGACGGCCACGCGCTGCAGCGCGTTCGCTGGTGGCAACTGTTTTCGCGTTCGGTGTTCCACCTCCCCCTGAGCTATGGGAACACTCCGCCGGAAACCTGGTCCGTCGACATCCGGCATGGGGGAGATCCGAACGGAGAGGTGTACGCCCGGCTTTATCGCGACGGCGTCAACACCGCACGATCGAAGGTTCCGGCGGTCTTTGCCGTCCCCGGCGGTCGGATAGAGGTCGCCACCAGCGCTTACGGACTCAGGCGTTGTCAGTACGTCTCGTACGACGGGATACAACGACAGCTCATTCCCGATCACGCATCGGCTGAGGGGCGACGAGCACACCTTGAACGAACCCATCCGGCGTTGAGCCGCACCATGGGCGCGGCGTCCGTCGTCGTGCTCCTCCTCGCCCTCGTGCTCGGCCTGCCCCAGATCATCGAGCAGCTCACATCAATCCCGCTCATTGCGGAGACCGTCGGTACACTGAGCAGCCCCTTCCACATGCCCCAATGGGTGAACGTCATACTGGTCGTCGCGGCGATCGCTGCCAGCACCGAACGCGCACTGCGCCTGCGATACAGCCGGATCCTCGACGGCGGGATCTTCGACGGCGACGCCTGACTCGCACGACTGGTCAGACGCGCCGTACAGACTCGAGCGAGCAGGCCATGACCGGGACCACGACTCCAACCGGCGCAAAGAAGTTCTTGAGCCGGCTTAGGCTGCGGCAATTCGCACCAACGTCATATGGGTCACCACCCAGGTGCTCAAGCACGCGGACCCGAACCTTGCCCTTCATGAATTCGCCGAACCATGCGGTGTACCACGCCGATTCACACACACGAAGCACGGCCAACTGAACGGCATGATCCAGGCTGGAACAAGAATGAGGGACGGGCAGACGCTTCCCCCGGGGGTGACTTCCGTGAGCAATAGGTCGCTGATCCACCCAGAAGCGCTCAAAGCATACGCTGTCGCAGAGTTGGAACAGTCGATCTGAGCGAGGCAGTCCCAGGCATGCACAGCAGTGGCTGAAGCGGCCTATAACCCGGGTGCTTCACAGCGGAATGCTCGGGGTTCGACGTGCGCCCGTTTTTACCCCCGGGCGTCCCGCCAAATGCGACACAAGATGTACGGCTTCACCGGACGCCCCGTACGACTTGGAAAGAGAAGTTGCCCGACCTCAGCCCCGCCTCGGCGGCGAATCAGGTCGGCGGCGAACTCGGAAAGCATCAGGATTCATCGGCCATCTTCGCTCTTGGGAACGGTTGCCGGCGCAACTGTTCGACATGAGGCCGCCACCCAGGCCTGGCCTGGGTGGCGGCCTCGCAGCATTTATAGCCGCCTCAAGTCAGATGCCGGCGTGAATGTTAGGGGATATCCGGCCGCCTTTCCGAGCCGGGCGTCAGCAGCCGCGTGAAAGTCCCGCGCCCCCGCCCGCAGGCAAATCTCCCACTACACGAGTCCTTCAGGTCGTGCGGCTCGGGGCCGGCCTGGAGGTCGCCGTCAGCGGTGGTCGTTCCGTCCGGGCACGGCAGGGGATTGTGAACGTGCTCATCGACGACGTGCGCCGAGGGCGAAGAGCCCTCCTAGCTCTCACAGATGGCCATATCGACGAGAGCCCTGAGCCGGGGGTCGCCTTCTGCCGTCACAGCATTCTGGGTTACTGCGACTGCTGCGGCGCGGCCGTCCGCCGTAGCTGCGACCCGGCTCATCGTGCCCGGGACGTCACCGCCGTGCCCCCATGCCACACCGCCACAGCTCAGTTCAAAGGAGACGAGGCCGAGCCCGTAACGTGTTCCCTCCCAAAGAGCGCCATCTGCCGGCACGCCGGGGCCGGCTGCCGGGATAGTCTTCTGCATCTCTTCGAGCTGGTCTGCGGGGACAACGTCGCCCTGGGCGAGGGCGGAGAAGAACTCCGTCAGGTCGGAGACGGTCGAGATCATGGCGCCCGCACCGTAGCCCCAGGAAGGGTCGAAGGTGGTGTAGTCGGTCGCCGGATCACCGATGGGAATGTAGCTGTGAAGGTGTTCACCGCGAATCTCCTGCTCGCCCTGGTCGGGGAAGTAGGTGTTTTCGAGATTCAAGGGGGTGATAATGCGTTCGTCAATTTGTTCAGGCAGCGGCCTGCCCGACACCGCCTCGATGATCAGCCCGGCGAGGATGTAGTTCGCGTTGCTGTACTGGAAGAATTCCCCAGGGGCGTTCGTCGTTGGATGTGTCAGCGCGAGGTCGAGGGATGCGCGTGGCGAGATGTAGCGGTGCTGCCATTCCAGAATGTTCCGCGCTACGTCATCGGACATGTCCGGAAGACCGCTGGTGTGCTGCAGCAGGTGGCGGACGGTGATGTCCTCACCCTTGACGTCGGGATGCCTCAGAACGCCCGGAAGGTAACTTTCGACCGTCTGGTCCAAATCGACCTTGTCCTCGGCGACAAGCTGCATCATTACCGCGGCAGTGAAAGTCTTGGTGCTGCTGCCGATCCTGATCTGGCTTTTTGCTTCGGCTTCCTTTGTTGATCCGAGTTCGACCACTCCCGCCTCGTAGGTTCGCAGCTCCTGGCTTCCGCCTCCGACTGCAACGAGTGCGGCAGGCCAACGGTCGAGTTCCATTGTTTCCGACAGGGCAGCCTGTATCTGATCGGATTTCGTTGGAACCGCTCCGGCTACCGTGGCAGTGCTCGTTGCCAGCAGCGTAGTGACGCCGATGAGGACAGATATACGGGATATTTTCATGGCACGCTCTTTCGAAGGTTTGTCGAGGTGCTGAAGCCGTCAGCGGCGGATACTACTGCCCGGGCGAGGGCATAGAACAGAACGCTTTCTCCTGCGATCGTCCCGGAGGTCGGTTGACAGAAAATGAGCAGCAGATCCTCGGCCAAGACTGGACCAAGGATTGAGAGCGTCCCGTACCGCGATTCCGCCCCGCGATTCGAGAGGGGTGCACGCTACAAGTGGACTTTCCTGCCACTCTTACGAGTGCGGTTCAACCCTGCTCACCGCTAAGCGGACACTATGTTCTGAGAACACGGTCAACCGTGCCGTGGACCTAGAAGCGCCGTCACCCGATAGTTGTTTCGGCGCTGCGTGAGCGGCGGCCAAGACGCGACGGGTGAGTGAAATGAGATGTTGCAGGCGGGGTCAGGCGGCGGCTTATCTTCACAACAGTCGCGCCTGCACGCGAGGAGTAGCACGACGCAGAGGTAGCCCGCCTCCCGGACCTCACTGCCGCTGCCGCTGCTGTCTTTCTCGCCTCCGGCGTGGACGCGCCGGTACGCGAAATTGCAGGCAGGGCCGGAGTGGGGGTCGGCGCGATCTACCGTCCCTTCCCGACGCGCGCGGACCTCATCATCGCTGTGTACCGGCACCAGGTGGAAGCCTGCGCCGGGGCCGGTCCGGCGACGGCAGGTAACCGGACAGCTGCACGGGTTCAGGGGCGATGCGTACAGCAGTCCCGCATTTGCCGGCTACAAGCCCGGCGCCTGTCCGCGAGGGGTTGTCCAATCTCGCTGCCGCAGCCGACGGAACGGAGCAGCTCAGGGCACGACTGATGGATCGCGCCAGCCAGTCAATCACGAAGGGCCGCGGAGCGGGGGTAGTTCACCGAATGTAGCTGTTCTAAAGAGCTACGACAAAGGTCCCTCATACTCCATCCAGAAATCGATCGCGTCGGCCCGCGGACGGTGCGCAACATGGCCGCCGTCTTCGCCGAATTCCATGGCAAGATCAGGTGCAATCTGCATGCTAGGCCACCGCGGCAGCGTAGGCGCGTTAGGGTTGCCCGTGCGCGCAAATTGCACCCAATAACTACTCATTTGATCCCGAAGACGGTAATCGGTGTTCGTGTAATCGGCGTCGTGGTCTGCGCCAAGATTGTCATAGGCATACGCGACCTCGGCGCCATGATAGGCACCGAAATGCTGTAAACCATCCTCCGGTGGTGTGTGTGAGAAAAAGTATAGGTATACGTCGCTCTGCCCGGACTCCGTCTGGAATCGTGCCCACCGCAGCATTGCTCGGGTCATGACACTGTCCGTTTGTGCTTGCACAGACGAATCCAAAGCCTGCTCCGGAGTGTCGCCAGGGTACAACTTCAAGTATCTCCCGGCCAGGTCGCCATAGGTTCTTCGCGCGGTCGATTGATACTCGTCAACGTTGATTTCAGGTGGAGCCGCAAGCGCGAGCGATGCCTCATCAGCATTGCTTCCAACGAGAATTGGTACATCGTGTTGAAGTCCGGCGGCATAGAGGTCCGCTGGAGGCTTGGGTAGGACGTTGCCATCGACAGACGGACGCCAATGGGAATCGAGTTTTGCTGCAGCGTCGAGGAGACGATCTATCGGCATTGCCCGCATCTCGTCAGGGGTAGCTCCGCCGAGGCGTTCGCTTAAACGGCGGCCTGCTACTTCCGCTGTCTCGCGTTCGTCGAACTGGTCACCCTTCGCTGTTGACCCGACGGTACCCATGCACGCACCACTCTCACCAATGATTCCGGTGAAAAGACCCTTGGAGAGCGGGCTCGCACCAAGAATGCAGACGCTTTCTCCGCCTGCTGACTCGCCAGCAATCGTCACCCGCTTCGGATCGCCACCGAAGGACGCAATATTGTCCCGCACCCAGGTCAGCGCGGCAATCTGATCCAAAATTCCATAATTGCCCGAAGTGTCTTTTCCGGACTCCTCCGCCAGCTCCGGGTGTGATAGGAAGCCGAGTACTCCAAGTCGGTAATTTATGGTGATTGTAATCACATCCCCGCGAGATGCGATTGCCTCACCGTCATAGAGAGGCAGGCTGCCGGAGCCGGTCTTAAATCCGCCGCCAGGGATGTATACCATCACGGGAAGGTTGTCAGTGATTGGGGCTGTACTCCGCCAGATGTTTAGTGTCAGGCTGTTCTCGCTGGCGGCAAATGGGTTCAGCAGGGTTTCTTCTAGTGGAACGTCCAGAATTCGGGACAGCGCTCGATTGGAGAAGGTTGACGTTGCCTGCACGGGCACGGCGGAGAATCGGTCGGCTACAAGTACTTCGTCCCGCGCGTCAGGAGGCTCTGGAGCGCGCCAGCGTAGGGCGCCGACCGGCGGCTTAGCGTAGGGGATGCCCGCAAATATCTCCACCTTCCGTGTATCGTTTGTGACTCCCTGGACTAGGCCCTCACGCGTCGATACCTGTGTGGAGGGGGACGGATTGTTTCCTCCTGCTACCCGCGTGTCCGGCGGTGGGTAGGCGAGGACGATAGTGGCGCAGGTGAGGGCCGTCCCGAGGAGCCAGGCACCCGTCCGCAGAAGCAACGGGCGCTGCCGTAGCCTGACCAGGGCGACCGCGACGCCAACGAGTAGGGATAGGGCTAGAATCCAGCCCCACCACGGAGTGCGGTTGAGCCAGCCCAGGATCGCGACGCTTATTATGGTCACTGACAAAAGTGCAACGTTCAGCAGGAGTTGCTTGAGTTGCGGCCGATGACCCGCTTGCGGGGTCTCTTTCTGAGTGAACGTGTCCTGCATAGGCCTCGCCTTTGCCTCTGATGCGCTGTGCACGCGGCGGATTCTTGTACTTGGTCAGTAGAACGCCTGTTCCGACAACATGGTCAAATTGGGCCCGCGGCTGGATGCCATGCGACCATCGACCACTACCAGAAACATGGTCGTGCGGCCTTCATCAAACCCACTGCCGCTAGGGGGATGCTCTTATCGCCCTAGCGGCAGGACCTGCAGGACCTGCAGGGCCGGATGAGGACAGTGCTGCAGCCACTCCGGCGCCGCCGCGGACCTCCCCGACCTGATTCTCCAGCGGCAGGGGAGTGGCCATGGAACCGCTTTCGACGTAGTCAACGGTCAAACCTGGAGTGCCAAGCGCACGCCACAGTTGCAGGGCCTGAGATTGGGTGTATCGCTGGACGCCTTCTCGCGGCTTTTGCAATGGGTTACGCGCGGGTCTATAGCTCTCGCATCGTTGCACACCGGCGCGACGTGATGTCGGCCGGGATGCTAGTCCGATAGTTCTTCGAGGACGAGACGTGCGGTGTCGACGACGAGATCGTCGTCCCTGGTCGCGTCCTCAGCTGACCGGCTGGTGAGGATTGCGATCGTTACGGGGGGCTCGTCCGGGGGAGTGACGATCGCGATGTCGTTCCTTGTCGCGAAACGACCGGCTCCTGATTTGTCGATGACGATCCAATCCTCGGGCACTGCTGCCCTGACGAGCGTATCTCCTGTCGCATTCGCACTCATCCACTTAGTCAGAAGTGCTCGCTCTTCAGTTGAGAGCTCGTCCCCGGCGACGTATGCCTGCAGATCTTGGGCGAGAGCGGCCGGGGTGCTGGTATCCCTGGGGTCGCCCGGTGTCGCTTCGTTGAGTTCGGGTTCAAACCGGTCCGCCCGGGTCGTGGTGTCGCCAAGGTGCTCAAGTTCTTCGTCGAAGCCGTGAGGTCCCCCGAGGAGTTCCAGCAGGATGTTTCCCGCGGTGTTGTCACTTGTGCGAACTGCCGCCTCCGCGACCTGCCGGACTGTCATTTCCTGACCCGCGTACTGCTCGGTTACCGGCGAGTACTCAACAAGGTCGCCCTCGGGAATTTGAACAGTCGTGTCCAAAATATCGGTCCCGAACTTATCGAGCAGCGCACCCGCGGCGAGAGCTTTATAGGTAGATGCGTAGGCAAAACGCTCATCTGCTCTCCACGCGAAGCTCTTCCCATCGAGACCTTCTTTCGCAAATACTCCTATGCGAGCGTCGTACCTGGTCTCCAAATTCCTCAGCGCCGCAACAAGATCCTTCGATAATTCGTCACTCGACGACGCGCTAGCATCTGAAGCAGGAGGGCTGCTCGGAGAGACGGTGTCCGTAATTTGTGATGGGTTCGATGGTTGTGGTGTGGGATTGGCAGTTGTCGAGTCGACGCTAGCGGAGCATGCAGTGGAGACCGAGAGGATGATCGCGGACGCAGCTGCAGTGAGGCGGGTACGAATCGAACGAGGCGGAATAGTCGGTGCTCTCATGCCCCCAGCCTCGCTACTTATTGCGGCTGCAGTCCAATGCCCGAATCGTCTTCAGCATGCATCTTTGGCATGCTCGACTCATGGACGTTGTTGGAGCATGCCGGGTGTTCATCTGCGTATCCGAAGCAGGGAGCTTCACGATTGGGGCAGCCGTGGCTTGCGTATCACAACCCGCGGCAAGTCGCCGGATCGCAGCATTGGAAAACCACTGGGGCGGCACTCTGCTGGATCGGTCTGTACGTAGTGCCGCCCTAACGCCATTTGGAAGAGCAATGCTTCCGGCGGCACGAGGCATAGTCGAAGCGGCTGGACTCGCCGATGAGGTGGCGGCGCGCGCCCTCAGCGACGAGCCCTGTTTGGGTGTACCGCTGTCCTGGACCATGGCGCAGCTCGCCTCCTTGATCGCAGGCGGGCGGCGTGACGGATTCAGCCTCACAACAAAACAGTCCCTGCCTATCGATCGTGAGAGCGCCGTCGAGGCCGGCTCTCTATCCGGTGCGCTAATCCCCGCGCCGGTTGCGGACGCAAAGTGGACCGTCGAACTGGGCGTTGGCTGCCGAACGTCTGCACCTCATCAGTCAAGAGCGTTCTATTTGGAGCAATTGCGGCCAAGCAGGGGTGCGACGACCTCTCGCCGCACCGTCTGGATCGACCCGGAGGACCAAACAACACAGGTGCGGGATGATCTAGAGCAGCTGCGGGACGCCGTGGGCCTGCACCATGACCAGGTCAGAGTCGCCAGCAGCATCACCGACGCCCTAGTCGCGGCCGTCAACGACGCCGATCTCCTCATCTGCAGCTCCGTCGAAGCGCTGGCTTGGGGTCTGCACTGGAATCCACTCGGTGAGATGCCCCTCGTCCGGGGGTATGAATTAATCGCCGACTCGATCACCCACCATCACAGTTTCGAGCAGGCAATCGACGGCATCACCGGCCCATCATCCAGTGCTCTCCCTCTGCAGCGCGCATGAATCCCATCGGTTTCCTGGCCGGGCTTGAACGCGCCCTCATGAACGGAGGTCTTCGGGGATCCTTTCTCGTCCGAAATCTCACCACCGGGGAGGAACTGGGCTTCAATCAGCACCGCCAGCTCCCAGCAGCATCTTTAATCAAAATTCCTCTGGCTATGGCAGTCACCCATCTGGTGGAGGAAGGGGCCCTGTCATACGACACTCCCGTGCGAATTGAGCCGGCACGCTTCGATGGTCACGGCCCCGGTGGTCTATCGAAGTTCCGCCACGATTGCGTCGTAGCAGTCGAAGATCTTTTGTGGTTGAGCACAGCGCTCAGCGACACACGGGCGGCCGACGCGCTCTTTGACCTTGTCCCACCGCGGGCCGTCAATGAGTACCTCAATGGTCTCGGAAATACGTCAATTATTCTTCGGAAAAGAGCAGAACACATGCTGATGACGCCGCTTGAGCGGGCCGCCCCGGAAGACACAGGTCTAATACAGAGTCTTGCTGCGATGGGAAGCAACGCCGGTTCCGGCCAACAGATCGAACAGCTTGATCTGCGGCAAACCAGCGTCGGCACGGCCCACGGTTTCGTTGAACTTCTTGACGCCGTCTGGAACCAGACCGGGGTGACTTCCAAGGTGGCGATGCGCATTCGCGAGTTGATGAGCGAGTCCGTGCAACGACACAGACTGGCACCCGATTTTGAATCTGAATCGACTCAGTGGTTTGGGAAGACGGGAACCCTACTGAACCTACGCCACGAAATTGGAGTTGCCGAGAGCGCAGAAGGCGAGGTATTTGCTATAGCCGCGATGACGGAATCGACGATCCCCGTGCGAACCCAACCAGCCGCTGAGCAACTCATTGGTCAGACCGCCCGATTCCTACGCGACGCCCTCCGCGCCGCTCCCGGTGAGGGGCGGCGGTGAGCAGCCAAAACGCAGGCACAACCGGAACCAGCGCGCCGGTGATTTGCGGAGAAGCGGCTCACATGGATTGAGGACCCCCATCCGAGATCCTGATCGTAGAAGTAGTCAAGCGCGCCCCCATTGGGGGTTGCTTAACTTTCATCCGGTGCGGGCGAGCAACCTAGGAGGGCGACGATGAGGACCGGGACGGTGGCCGTCGCATGGGCGTCACGGCGCCCCCCCCGGGCGGCTTGCCCAGGCAGAGGCAATAACTGTAGGAGCGGCTTGGAGAGTTTCACACACAGCAGTTAACGCACTGTTCCAACGACAAGGTCACCGCCCGATTTTTGCATCGCGGCAGATTACCGACGTGTTGCAACAGAGGACTTGAGATGACCACGAGCGCAGTAAACACTTGATCCTGGTTGCGCGTGCGGTCCACTGATTATGAACACCCGCTTTCGCACAACAGGGTGATGCACTGGTCGAAGTGACTGTCGGGCCGTCTGCGCGCACAGGTGGCCCGACGCTACACCCGGGCTTAGTGTGTTGGCTCCTGGCTTTCCGGCTGCGGGTTCGAACGGTGCAGGAGATCCTGGGCGATGATGCTGGCACGGACGATAACGTCTCGCTGTGCTGAATTGTACAGTTCCTTGACGGACTCGATGACGGTGGCTTCGGTCACTTCTGCACTCTTGGTTACGTGACCTTGGGGATGGCTTAGCCAGGAATAATCCTTGAGCAGCTTGGCCAGCGTGGGCGCGTAGCGTTGCGCAAGTTCCTGGCGCACACTCTCGTCTGCGTCAGGGGTCAGCGCGTCCAGGGCCGCGCTCACCTCATCCTTGTCCGCTTCGACCATGTCCCGCAGGTCCCTCATCGCATCTTCGCTATACAGCTGCGAATAAATCAACACCAGCGAACGGTCCGATTCCGACATGCCAGCTCCAACGTCCTCGAATCCCGCAGGAACGTCCGTCACCGTCGCCCCGTGAAGGATTGCCTGGATCTCGGCCCTGGCGCGCTGCAGCCGTTCGACGCTCACCCGCAGGTCGCTGTCGATCGCGCGCAGTGCCTCGGACGACGAATCGCCATCGACGGCCACTTCGTCGATCTGGTCCAGCGGGACACCGAGGTCGCGCAGGCGCCGGATTTTCAGGAGACGAACGAGGTGCCTGACCTGATATTGCTTGTACCCATTGGACGTCCGTTCCGGCCGCTCAAGGAGGCCGACCTGATGATAATGACGCACCGTGTTCACGGTGGTCCCCGCCAGATCCGCGATCTCCCGTGTGCTCCAACCCATCTCTGTCCATCCTTCCTCGATCACCTTCGGCAGTTGGATGGTGATGCGCTACCGCGGCATCTCACCCCGATGGATTGAACACCATGTTCCCACCACACCCTCAAGGAAGGGGGAGTTCCCCAAGTGGGCCGGTGCAGGACGATCGATCAAACCGCGTCGATGACCGGCGTTCCAATACGGAATGATTTTGGTGAGCGCTCCCGAGGCCGGCTGTGCTGGTCGTCCTGGGGATCAGCCGCTACCGATGTCCGAAGCACGCCTCCACGCCTGATCCCTCAGTGGTCCGTCCTGCGGTCGCGGTCACACTCCAGGCCACGATCCCTGCCGCCCTCATCGTCAGGCTTACTACGAGGGGCGCCGCAGTGGTCATCGGGCTGCTGTGTGAAGTCCTCGAACCCAGCGCGCCGGGCTTGGCTCTGCAGGACGGACCCGATTGCCAGAGTTAACAGGTCCCGCTGGTTCTGAGGCAACATCAGCATTTCCAGGGCGTAGAGCGCAACTTCTTCCTCCGACGCGCTGCCGGTCATTGCGAAATACGCTCGACCGACGTCGTGAAGGTCGAGGTCCTCCCGCAAAAGGGTCTGTCCGAATTGCCGGCGCTGCTCCTCAGCGTCCACTGCTTAAACTCCTCACCCCGGATTTCGGATCGTCAACGGTTCCAGCCACCCGTCGATGCAGCCCAGAAACATCCGCCAGGGACGCCGCGCGGGTTGAACCATGAACCCACCCGCAGCCGGCCGCCGTCGACCGTGGACCGGCCGCCCGATTCGGATGCGGGCCAGCAGTTCGGTTTCCTGCAGGTGTCAGCGGGGCCGGTGTGTTGGGGTGCATGGGAAACTCCGGATCGTAATCGGTAGGGGTTCGGCCTAGAGAAGGATGGTGAGTGGATTCTCAAGGCAGGTTTTGAACGACTGCATCCACTGGGCGGCGATGGCTCCGTCGATGACCCGGTGGTCGGCTGAGAGGGTGCAGGTCATCATGGTTGCCACTGCAAGTTCCCCGTCGAGGACGACGGCGCGCGGCTCGGCGGCGCCGACGGCCAATATTGCCGATTGCGGCGGATTGAGGATGGCGGTGAACTGCCCGGTCCCAAACATGCCCAGGTTGGTGACCGAGAAGCTGCCGCCGGTTAGTTCTTCCTGCCGGATTCTGCCGCTCTTGGCGCGGGACACGAAGTCGGCAATTGTGGTGCTGATACTGCTCAGGGAGCTCGACTCGACATGCCTGACGACCGGTGTCAGGAGGCCGCCGTCGACGGCGATGGCGACGGAGATGTTGGCCGAACTGTGCTGAAGCTGGGCGTCTTCGGTCCAGGTTACGTTGGCCTCGGGTACGGCGCTAAGGGCCAGCCCGGCGGCTTTGACGATGAGGTCGTTGACGGTGATGCGCCGGACCGATGACTGGTTGATCTGTTGACGCAGCGCCAGCAGGGCGTCCATGTTGATTTGTGCGGTGAGGTAGAAGTGCGGGACGGTGCTCTTGGATTCGGTGAGACGTCGGGCGATGGCGCGGCGCATTCTGGTGTGCGGAACGGCGGTGCTTTCCCCGGAGGGTTCCGGTGCGGTGGATTCCCGGGCCGGTGCCGGTTCGGCCGCGGGGGATGGTGTCGACGCCGCGGCGGTCAGGGCATGCTGGGCGTTCCTGCCGGCAATGGCTTGTTCGATGTCACGCCGGATAATCCTGCCGCCTGGTCCGGTGCCGGTGATGGCATCGAGGTCAAGAAGGTTCTCTTTGGCCAGGCGGCGGGCGAGGGGTGAACTGAACAAGCGGCCACCGTGCCCGGGGATGCGTTGTTCCGGTTCCCGGGCCGGCCGTGGGGTATCGGGGGCATGGGTGGGCTTGGCGCCGATGACGACAGGCGTATTGGTTTCGATAGCCTCGGCTTCGGAGGTCGCCGCCGGGATGGCATGCCCGTCGGTCCCGGCGCGGCGCTTGAAGTCGGCGACCTGGCTGTCGGTGTCACCGGAGGCTTTGATGAGGAGGATGGGTGCGCCGACTTCGACGCTGGCCCCTTCCTCTACGAGGAGACCTGCGATGACGCCGTTCGAGTCGGCTTCGATCTCGACGGTGGCTTTTTCAGTTTCGACTTCTGCGATCGCCTCGCCGGCGGTGACGTGGTCACCTTCCTTCTTCAACCAGACCGACAGCGTCGCCTCGAGCGCGTTGGCCATGACTTCGGGCATATTCATCAGTGCGGGCATGGGATGTCTCCACTCAACTTGTGAACGGCAGGCCTAGAGGCCTTGTTCGTCTCTGATGGTCTGCAGTGCTGCTGCCACGTCGGGTGCGGCGGCAAATGCGGCCCGTTCCAGGACTTTGGAGATGCTGGGGGATGCTTCGCCGCCGGTTACCCGCTGAATGGGGTGGTCCAGGTAATCGAAGTACCGGCGTTGGATTTCGTCGCTGAGCCAGCCCCCGTAGGAGGTGCCCAGGGCACCTTGTTCGACGATGAGGACGTTGTTGGTCTTCTTGATGCTTTCGCCGATGGTTTCCCAGTCGATGCTGGCCCGGTCGAGCCAGCGCAGGTCGACGACGTCGGCGTCGAGGCCTGTTTCCTCGACCGCGTCCAGGGTGGGCCTGAGCATCGCTCCGTAAGTCAGGATTGTCAGGGCCGTCCCGGTTCGGCGCAGGGCCGCCGTGCCGAAGGGGATCTGGTAGTCGTAGTCGTGGACCGGCAGTTGGCCGGTGCTGGTGTACAGGTCGACGTGTTCGATGACGACCACCGGGTCCTTCAGGGCAAGTGCGGCATTCATGAGTCCGACGTAGTCAAAGGGCGTAGAGGGGGCGACGATGCGCCATCCGGCCGAGGTGGCGAAGATGCCGGCGGGGTCCATGGAATGCTGGGAGCCGTATCCGGTGCCCATGGCGACCTTGGAACGCAGGACGAGGGGCATGTCCCCTGTGCCGCCGAACATGTGGCGGGCCTTGGCGATCTGGTTGAAGATCTGGTCTCCTGCAACCCACATGAAGTCCGCATACATGAATTCGACGACGGGCGTGAAGCGGCCGTCCATGGCCATCCCGCCGGCGAGGCCCGCGAAGGCGTTCTCGCTGATGGGAGTGCCAAGCACGCGCCCGGTGTGATTCTCGCTCAGCCCCCGGGTTGCGCCGTTCGTTCCGCCCTTAAGACGGTGAACATCCTCACCCATGACGACGATGGATGGGTCAGCGCCCATGCGGACCCGCATGACGTCGGCGACCGCGTCGATGAACTTGCCTTCCGACAGTTCGCCGGTGAAGGAGGTTTCCTCTTCCGTCCTGGCCGATCGCAGTTCGGCGAGGTCGCTGCGGATTCCGACGTCCACGAACGACGCGTCGGGCCAGAGGGAGGGGCGGATGCGCCGTTTGCCTGCCTTGGCCTCCGGATCCTGTTCGGTGAGTTCCGTGACGGCAAGTCTGCAGGCGGCCTTGATCCTGTCGGTCATCGCGGCGAGGTCTGCCTCTTTGAGATGTCCGAGTTTCCTCAGCTCGCTGCCCACCCGCAGGATGGGGTCGCGTTCCCGCCAACTCTTCTCTTCCTCCTTGCTGCGGTAGCCGAAGGCGCTGCCCGGGAAGGGGCCGTTCTGGTGGAAGTAGCGGTAGACCTCGGCTTCGATGACGGCCGGGCCGCGGCCAGCGCGCATGTGCTCGGCAGCCTGCTCCATGGCCAGGTGCACGGCCAGGGGGTCCATGCCGTCGACCCGCCAGGACCGGATGCCGAAACCCGGGCCCCGGCCGGAGAGGCGCGGCTCTCCGGTGACCTCGGAGACGTGGGTGGAGACAGCGTAGAGGTTGTTCTCGATGAAGAAGCACAGCGGCAGCTTCCAGGCGGCGGCAAGGTTCATGGTCTCCAGCACCGAGCCGATATTGGTGGCGCCGTCACCGAAGTAGGACACGGTAAGGTCTGTGCCGCCGTCCGCGGCTGAGTGCTGTTGGGCCCAGGCGTTTCCGGCGGCCAGCGGGACGCCTCCACCAACGATGGCGTTAGTGCCCAGGGCTCCGGCGGCATGCCACTGCAGGTGCATGGATCCGCCGCGGCCATGGCTGAAGCCCTGGTCGAGGCCGAGGATCTCAGCGAGGGTCTGCTGGAGGAAAGCCTGCACGGCCCCGCTGACAGGTTGGCCGGCAGTCATCTGGGTGCCCGTGCGATCGGCGAGGTACGCCAGTCCTTTGGCGAGGAACTGGTGGTGGCCGCGGTGGGAACCGTTGATCCCGTCGCTCGGCCGCAGGCCCACGATGGATCCAACGGCGCCGCCCTCCTGGCCGATGCTGGAATGCGCCGGGCCGTGGACGAGGCCTTCCGAGGCAAGCTCGAGCACCGATTCCTCGAAGGAGCGGATGATCTGCATCTGCACCAGCATCGTCTCCAGCAGCGCCGGATCCGCTTCCTTCCAGTCTTTATCAGTCGTGCTCAGTTCGACCCAATCTACGGCGGGGGTCAGGGGGGTTTGGCGGGGCATAAGTTTCTCCACGGGTGCGACATCGGATGAACCGAAGTGACTCGCGTCACTTCCTGAAAGCATACATCTTCGATTGGATCCATTGCAAGGTAATTGTGGCTTGCAGTCGCGCTTTTTACCCGGGATCGGATCCATTCAGTCGGCCGTCCTATCGTGTGGCCGGTCGACCGGACGGCTGTTCAAGCCGGAGTTCTCATTGTTTTGAAGGGTCTGAGAGAGGAACGCTGCGGCGTTGTCGATAGCCTGCTGTCCTTCGGGCAGGACTGCGGCAAACAGGTGCCACACATGGAACATGTCCGGCCATACCTCGAGGGTGGTGCGCACCCGGTGCTGTGCCAGGCGGGTGGCCAGACGCATGGCGCCGCTGAGCATGACTTCCTTTTCACCGATTTGGATCAGCACCGGCGGCAGGCCCGTGAGGTCGGCATAGACGGGGGAGGCGTCAGGGGAATAGGGCGGCGCACCTGCGAGGAAGATCCGCGCTTGGATGTCCAGTGCTTCCTTGGTGCACAGCGGGTCAATGCCGTGGCGGGTAATCATGGAGGACCCGGTATGTGCCAGGTCGGCCCAGGGCGAGATTGCTGCACCGCCGGCGGGCAGCGGCAGTCCGGCTTCGCGGGCCTTGATCATGACGGAGACGGTGAGCGCGCCCCCGGCGGAATCTCCTGCGAACACCATCCGAGCGGGGTCGTGACCTTCCTGCAGGAGCGATCGGTAGGCGGTGAAGCAGTCTTCGATGGGGGTGGGGTAGGGGTGCTCGGGAGCGAGCCGGTAGTCCGGCAGTACCACCCTGGCCCTCAAGGCCAGGGCCAGGCGCCCGGCGAGCCCGATGTAGCCGGCGGCCGCCCCGAAGATGTAGGCGCCTCCGTGAAAGTAGACCAGGGTACGCCCGTCCAGGAATTCAGGAGGGGTGATGACCTTGCCGGGGACGCCGCCGAGATCGGCCTGGTGGACGGTCAGGCCGTCGGGAATCCCGTGCGCGCCCAGCATGCCGATGTAGCCTGCCCTGAGTTCCTGAAGATCCTGGGTGGCTTGACCACCCTCAAGGAGTGGGATCAGTTGGGCCAGGCTGTTACGCCACTCAGTGAGGTGCTGCGTGACCATCGCATCGTTTCTCATGTTGCTCCTTAATGTAAGGACATCTGGCGGCGGTGTGAGCGCCCGCGGTCCTTGAGGGAAGGTGGCATAAACCCTCCGTCTTGCCAGGGTTGACGTCGGTCACCGTGATTCATTGGATTGACGGTCGGGGTTGATGGATGCCTGCGGCGGGCCGGAGAGGTGATCCGTGCAGGTGCGAGACGTGCCGCATGCCCGGGTCCGGCGGCAGCTGGCCGGCGGGCATCAGTAATGGAACCCGCGTGGTGGGTGGATGTGCCGGCGCGGACTGTCGTTGAACCGGTGCGCATGGTGCCGCGGGTTCGTCGGCTGCACGAAGACGGAAATACCTCACCCGCCGCCGGGGATGAGCGACCGCCCAGGGCGGTGGGGAGTGTGCGGCCCAGCGCGTCCGTGTCTCTGGGGGCCCTGGTGCCGGGGCTTAGGCGGGGCCGGGCATTTCTAGGTGGTGAAGATGTCCGGGTGATTGGCCAGTTCGAGGCGGGTCCGGCGGATATGCCCGAGAAGGACCCGTTCGGCCTCTTCGGTGTCGCGGCGGCGGATGGCTTCCATGAGCAGTCTGTGCTCGCTTTCGATGATCCAGCGCCTGTTGTGGCCGATCATCTGTGCGAAGGCCCGCCGGTACTGCTGGGTGGTGTTCCAGAATCTGATGACCATGTTGCGGGCTGATGGCATGGGTGCTGCTGCGTAGCTGAGGAGGTGGAATTCGCGGTCGAGGCGGAGGAATTTTTCGATGTCCTCGTCCTCTTCGATGGCGTGCATCAGTTCCTCGAGCCGGGCCATGGCCTCC
Source organism: Arthrobacter frigidicola (assembly GCA_003602285.1). Classification (GTDB taxonomy): domain Bacteria; phylum Actinomycetota; class Actinomycetes; order Actinomycetales; family Micrococcaceae; genus Arthrobacter_D; species Arthrobacter_D frigidicola. The sequence continues at coordinate 149,541 of QZVU01000008.1, read as the reverse complement.
TCGCTGAGATGCGGGATGCTTTCGCTCAGCAGCATCGGTTCGACGCGCTCCCGGATCTTATAGATCTCCACGCACTCTTCGAGGTTGAGCTGGGAGACCCACGCGCCGGAGTTCGCCTTGAGGGTGACCAGCCCCTCGGATTCGAGCATCCGCAGGGCTTCCCGGACAGGCAGCCGGCTTGCGCCGAACTGGGCCGCGATCTCCTCCTGGCGGATCCGCTCGCCCGGCGCCAGCTCACCGGTGAGTACCGCCCGGTGCAGGCTGTCCGCAATTCTCTGGCTTGCTACTTCGCCGCGACCTGCCATGCTCAAGTTTCCCTCCATCGGTACAACCACAAATCTACCTCTCCCGGCCGCATTCGCTGCGGACGGTGTGCATCCTGGCCCGTCCGGTGTCGTCCGGGCCGTCCGTCGCGTTCTGCGGTGGTGCTAGGTCCGCTGCATGCCAAGGATTCTCCGGCTGGTGGTGCTCAGGGCGACGGCGGCGATGAGGATGGCCCCCTGGAAGATGTACTGCACAAACGAAGGAGCCCCAAGGATGGCCAGACCGTTATTCATGACGGTCACGATCAGCACCCCGACGAAGGTCCCGAGGATGTGAAACTCCCCGTCCCGCAGGACGGAGGCACCAAGGAAGACGGCGGCGAAAGCGCTGAGCAGGAATCCGTCGCCGGCGGTTACCTGTCCACTTCCGATGCGCGCAGCGAGCAGGAGCCCGGCGATTCCCGCACAGAGGCTGCCGACGACAAAGGCGAGAACGGTGACACGGCCAACGCGCACGCCGGCGAGGCGGGAGGCAGTGGGATTCGCTCCCACGGCCTGCGTGTGGTGCCCGGTGAGGGTCCGGTTGAGCAGGAGCCACAGCAGTCCCAGGATGACCACCATGATGATGATGGGCGTGGGGATGCCCAGGATGCGTCCGCGGGCGATTTCGGTGAATACCCCGGCCTGTGCGGTGATGGGGGCGCCGTCGGAGTACCAGAAGTTGACCCCCAGCACGATCGTCGAGGTGGCCAGGGTCGCCACGATGGCGCTGACTCGAAGGTAGGAGACAAGGAAACCGTTAAAGAGCCCGATAAGGCAGACAAGGATGAGGGTGGCGGCGATGGCGGCCGGAATGGGCCAGCCGCTGCGCTGCATCAGTCCCACCCCCAAAATGCCGGAAAGGCTGACAACATTGGCGAAGCTGAGGTCGAAATGGCCGACGACAAGCACGAAGGTCAGGCCAGCGGCGATGATCGCCAGGAGCGCACCCTGGTTCAGGACGTTAATGAGGTTGCGCTGGGACATGAAAGCGTCGGGGCTGGCGAGGCTGAAGCCGACGACCATCAGGACCAGTACGGCCAGCGTGCCGAAGCGCGCGATCCAGGACAGGGTGCGGTGGTAGGACCGCGCCGGGGGAGGTGCCGTAGCGGGGACAGTATGTGAGCGGATGACAGTCATGGGGAATCTCCTTGGTGAGGTTATGCGTAACAGTGGCGGAGCATCTCGTTCACGGTGACCTTGTCGCCTGTGAGTTCGGCTACCGTGGTTCCGCTGGAGAGGACGATGACGCGGTCGCATTCAAGGAGCTCTTCGAACTCCGATGAGATCACGATGACGGAGGTTCCCTGCAGGGCGATCTCGCGGATGCGCGCATAGATGTCGGAGCGTGCCCCGATGTCCACCGCCCGGGTTGGTTCGTCGAGAATGAGGACATCGGGGTTGACTGCCAGCCAACGCCCGATCACGACTTTCTGCTGGTTGCCCCCGCTCAGCGCCCCGATGGGTTGTTCGGTTCCCCCGCCCCGCAGGACTATCCCGAGCCTTTTGCTCATCTCCTGGGCAGCGGTGCGGGATTTCCGCACCGAGGTCAGGGGGGTCTTTCCCGCCCGCAGCTTGTGCCAAGTCGTGATGTGGAGATTGCTGGCCACCGACATGGTGAGAAACAGGGCTTCCGCCCTGCGTTCTTCAGGCACGTAGGCAATGGACGAGGCGATGGCATCATGGACGGACCGGGGCGCGTAGTCCGCGCCGCGGAGGCGCATGATTCCGTCTTCGGCGCGGTCGGCACCGAAGACCACCCGCGCCAGCTCGGTACGGCCGGCCCCGACGAGGCCCGCGATTCCCAGCAGTTCTCCCTGGTGCAGATCGAAGGAGGCATTGCGGAGGTTCCGTCCACGCTTGATGTTCCTGGCCATGAGTACGACAGGTGCCCCGTGGCTCGGCGGCACCGGGTTCTTTCGTCCTCCGGGAACGACGTTGTGGCCGACGATGGCTTCTACGATGGCGTGGCGGCTGATCTCATCCCGGCCCATGGCCAGGGACACTGCGCCGTCGCGGAAGACCGTCACACGGTCGCACGCTGCGGTAACCTCATCGAGGCGGTGACTGATGAGTAGGACCGCAACTCCTTGGGCGGCGAGGTCCCGGGCGACACCCAGGACTTTGTCCGCTTCCTCCGCGCCGAGGGAGGCTGTGGGTTCGTCCATGGCGAGAAGGCGGCAGTCGTGGACCAGAGCGCGCGCAATACTGACCAGCCACTGCTGGTGCACCGTCAACGTGGAGACCGGTTGTTCGAGACTGAACGTGATACCGATGCGGTCGGCCACCGCCCGGGCTTCAGGGGGTACCCCGGTGAACCTGCGCAGGCGCGTGGGGGCGCCGGCACGGTTTCCGAGCATGATGTTCTGGGCTCCCGTGAACGAGGACACGAGGTTCAATTCCTGGTGGATGAAGGCGAACCCCAGTTCTGCTGCCACTCCGGGATCGTGGATGGTTGCCGGTTCTCCGCCGATGAGTATCGTTCCCCCGTCCGGCTGCTCCAGCCCGGCGAGAGTGCGGACGAGGGTGGACTTCCCTGCTCCGTTGGCGCCGACCAGCCCATGGATTTCCCCCGGGATAAATTCAATGTCGACGCCGCGCAGCGCCTGGATGGCACCGTAGGTCTTGTGCATTCCGCGCATCTGTACCAGCGGCGCGGGGTGGTTCGTCATAGTGGTCATGGCATTGCTCCTTAGTCCTTCGGGCTATCGGAGTTCCGGATGGAGCTCGAGAAACTCGGCCACTGTCGTCGCGTCCACGACTTCGGTCTCCCCGCCGATTTCCTGGGGTTCACTCGACTGTCCGTTGTCCAGATCTTCCTGAAGCAGGGTGAACAGGTCCTCGCCCTGCTTTGGTCCGTTGATCCAAAGTGTTGCTGTCAGATCACCGGACTGGACCAAGCCCACGGCTTCCTTTGTTCCGTTCAGGCCGTAGGACATGACGTCGGTGCGGTCCACGAGTTTCAGGCCGGCGGCGACGCCGGTGGCTGGATCGTCGTAGCAGGCCCAGACTGCCAGCGGAGTGCTCGATTGCGGGTGGGCCGCCGCCCAGGCGACAGTTGCATCGCTGGCCGAGCTGACCGCTCCGGGAATGGTGATCTGCTGCTTGGTCACCGTGACGTCGGTTCCTTCGACCGCCTGATCCAGGGACGCTTCGCGGCTTTGACAGGGCAGGCCCGGCGGGTAGGTCAGGGCCAGCAGTTCGCCCTTGCCGCCCATATCGGCGACGAGCTTTTCAGCAAGCGCGTCTCCGAGGCCTGTATCCGAGCTGAACTTCACTCCCTCAGCCTGGCCACCTCCCCAGTTGGCGACTGGCACGCCTGCCTCCTGAGCGGCGGCAATGCCCGAGCCGAGGGCGGTCGAGGGAAATACGCTGACGATCAAGGCGTCGACACCTTTGGTGACGAGATTGGTCATGGCGGAATTCGCACCGTCGACGGACCCCTTGGCGTCAACGGTGATGGTTTCCCAGCCCTGGCTCTCGGCCAGTTCCGCAGCACCTTCGAGCGCGCTGTTCGAAAAGACGTCGTCGCCGCTGAACTGGACCAAACCGAGTGTCGGTGACCCGCCCCCGGCGCCCTCGGCGCCGCCTGAGCACCCGCTGAGGCTCATTGCCGCTGCAGCGGCAAAGGATGCAACGGTAAGAGGTACGTGCTTTTTCATCAGGTTCTCCATGTCCTCGTCATTGAAGCTTGGTGCGGTGCCCGGTGTCCGGGCCGCGCGGTCTGCACCCGCCGGGGACTGCCTGATGGCACGATGCCCAAAGCGGCCTGAGGTGTGGTGGGGCCGGCGATCTGCGACCCGCCGCACTGCAAGGTGATTTTCATCACTTTTCAAAGATACTCCGCGCATTGGATCCATTACAAGCCCCTCCAGGCGAGATTGGGGCCAATATGCGTCTTGAAAGTCGCTTTCGGATCCAATAAGCTGTTGCGTAGGTCACAGTGGACCACGCGGCCAATGGTGCTGCGACGACGGCCCGGCGGGCCTGAAAGGTGGAAATATCACATGAGGGATGTCAGTAGAGATACGTCACTTGCCGCATCCAAGGTGTTCGGCCGCCGCTCGGCGGATCAGATCGGTCTCCTCGTCGAAGACCTCGAAGCGTCAGTTCGGATGTGGAGCACTGCCACGGGCCTGACCGACTGGAGGATCTTCACCTACAGCCGGGACAACATCGCGGCCCCGACGTACCGGGGCGCGGCAGGAGACTTCAAGTTCCGTCTGGCAATCGCCGGATCCTCGCCTCAGATCGAGCTGATTCAGCCCATGGAGGGGCCCAGCATTTACCACGACTGGATTATCGAGCACGGGTTCGGACTTCATCATCTGGGCTTTTTCGTTCCCTCTATCGAAGTGGCGCTAAAGGAGTTTGAGGACAGCGGGCTCGAAGTTATCCAGTCCGGAAGGGGCTATGGTCTCGACCTGGATGGCGGTTTTGCCTATGTGGAAACACCCGGAACCTTCGATGTTGTCCTCGAAGCGATCGAAGTGCCCAAGCGCCGCCGCCCGAGCGAAACACTCTAGATTCACATGCCCTGCGTCCCGCAGGTTTCCGCGGGCCGGCGACAACGAAGTCAGCAGGAGGAGAAGGAAATGACCGAAATACTGACATCGCAGTGGTGGGACCAGTTGGGCGGGGAGCTCAACGGCGAGGAACGCTGGCTGTCCGTGTCCAGGTGGTTCGATGGGCGCATCCAGTTCGACTTCGAGACGGGCACGGCGGCACTCGACGTCCGCCATGGCAGGGTGCAGGCGGTGACCTACGGCGCCCCGGCGCGGGGAGCCGACATCATTTTGACGGCCCCGCGTGCGGAGTGGGAGAACCTCATTGCCGGCGGAACGGACTGGTTCAAAGGGACTTCACCGGGTCTGGGCGAGATCACGGTCACCGGCGACGTCGTCGCCGCGATGCGCAATGCCAAGACGATGTGGTTGACGCTCGAGGCGATGAAGCAGGTCGACCGACCGCTTCCGCCGATGCCTGATCCCTCACCGGAACCACAGCCCACGGGCAGGGAGATCACCGGCCGCTACGTCACGGTCCGGGGCATCAGGACCTATTACGAGGAAGCCGGCGATGGCCCCGTGGTGCTCTGCCTCCACGCCGCGTCCCAGGATGCCATGATGTACCGGCATGTCCTTGAGGGGCTGTCGGACCAGTACCGGGTCATCGCCCTCGACGCCCCAGGACACTGCAAGTCGCAGCTGCCCGAGGACGGGCCCTTCACCAGCATCACCCAGCACGCGGAATTCAACGAGGCGTTCATGGAGGCCCTCGGCCTGGAACGGCCCGCTCTCATCGGATGTTCGTTCGCCGGAAATCAGGTGCTCGAACTGGCATCCCGGCGCCCGGACGCGTACGCGGCCGTGGTGTCCTCCGAGGGCGCGGACTACACGCCCACCGTCGCCGAGTTCTTCCTCGAAATGATGCGCACCGATGGGCACCAGATCGTCGATGGTTGGTCACAGGCCCTGACCGGCAACCGCACGCCGGCTGACCGACGCAGAGATGTTGTCTGGCAGATCCAGCGCAATCCGGCCGAGGTCATGGTCGGCGATCTCATAGGTTACGGAAATTTCGATCAGCGTAGAAATATGGCGCGGATCAAGGTTCCCGTGCTCCTGCTGCGCGGAGATGCTGACTGGCTCGTCTCCCAGGAACAGGTGGAGGCCACCGCGTCGCGGATAGCCGGCTGCGAGATAGCGGTCCTGGCCGGCACCGGACACTACCCAATGATCGAGAATCCCTACGAGTTCAATGAGACGGTGCGGGCGTTCCTGCACAACGCCGGCTATCGGTAGATGCGCCCACCCGGTTCATCCCCTGAGACCCTGCGAAAGCCCGGAGGCGGGCCCGCGGACGAAGATTCCCACTTTCTTGGAAAGGAAAACACAATGCCATCGTCAGATATCGCAGTCAACGGAACCGTCCTCCATGTTGAGGACACGGGTGAGGCGGACCTTCCGGCCATCCTGTGCCTTCATTCACTCTTCCTGGATGGAACCATGTTCGACGGCCTGGTGGAAGAGGCAGGCGGCCGGTTCAGGGTGATCCGCCCGGACTTCCGGGGCCAGGGCCGGAGCGCTTCGGACAACTCCTCGCTGATCGACCTGGAGACGTGCGCCGATGACATGGCCGCCCTCCTCGACACCCTCGATCTGGGCGATTGCTACCTCGCGGCCCAGTCGATGGGAGGCGACGTCGGATTCCGGCTCGCCGCGCGCCGGCCTGCGGCCTTTTTGGCCATGGCCGTCATGGGGTCATCGGCGCGCGCCGAGCCCGCCGATCAGCTGAAGGATTTCCGCGAATGGGTCAATAACGTGGGCGAACATGGATTCACCGGCGAGACACTGGAGACAACCATGAAAATCATGTTCGGCACATCGACTCTGGCGGACCCGTCAAAGGCCGCGATGCTCACGCACTGGCGGAACAAGATCGCCGCGGTGCCCCCAACCCTTCGTCCTGCCATGGCCGGCGTCATTGAGCGCGGCAGCGCTCTTGAGCTCCTGCCGAATATCACCATCCCGGTCCTGGTGTTCTCCGGCGCGGAGGACCTGCCCCGTCCGCCGGCATGGTCGGACGAAATGGTCGACCGGCTTCCCAACGCGGAACTCGTCCGCCTGGACAAGATCGGTCACAGCAACATTTTGGAGGCACCCGATGTGGTCATACCGCGGGTACTGGACTTCTTCTCCACCCACTGAAGGTTATGGGGCAGTGCGGATCCGATGGAGACGGACCCCCGTCTCGTTCGGCAGCACCGGGTCTGGATGGCAAACCCGCGCCTCTTCCGCGCACGGGTTTGTCGATGGCCTTCCAGCTGCGTTCCCTTGTCGGCGGGGCCACCACCTATGCTGAGGACTCAGCGGTTCGGGCGGTGTGGGAACCATTAGACGCCCCTTAGGGCATTGGATACATTGCTAAGTTTCAGAGGGATAATCGACCCCGAAAGAATGAATTTTTCCGGCAATGGATCCAATGAGTTGACAGGCGGGTGACCACGCCTGATCATTGAATCTGGCCCCATGCCGGTCGACCGGCTCCTTGTGAGCACTGCGGAGGAGGCTTCCAGATCGGGGCTGCACCCTTGCCGGAGGGCACACGGAGTTGTGATCCGTCCGCATCGGCGTTCAGCACTGACCATGTTTTCAGCACCGACCATAAGGAGATTCTGTGGCTGTCTCGCTCATTAATCCCGAGGGACACGTTCAAGTACCGATCTACCATCACGTTGCGGTGGCAACAGGGACCAGGCAGGTCCATATTGCCGGACAGGTCGCATGGGACTCCGAGGGGAACCTCGTGGCCCCGGGCGACCTGGCAGGACAGGTTGCACAGGTCTACCGCAATGTCGCCAGGGCACTCTACGCGGCAGGGGCCACATTCCACGATGTCGTCCGCTTCACCTGGTACGCAGCAGGGTGGAAGAGGGAGATGTATGACGCCTTCAACGCCGGCATCGAGCAGGCCGCCCGGGAGTTCGATCTGGCCACGCCCCCGCTGGCGCTGATCGGGGTCGACATTCTCTTTGAGCCTGGCATCCTTATCGAAGCCGAAGTCACCGCGGTGATCGACTAAAAAGTATTACCGGGGGACTGCATAGATTCGGCCGCTGGCTGGGCCGCCGGAGTGCCCTTGACGGCACGCACTCGCGCCGCGGAGCGAAGCAGGACCGCTTGGGTTTCGAGAACGCCCGTTAGGCTCTATCCAAGGGTATGGGGAAGAAGCTGAGTCGTTGGAGCGTTGGGAGAGACCGCCGTCCGACTGCGCTCACCGGTGGAGTGCGGCTGTCATCCGGGCCGGCGTGGTGGTGTGCTTCCTGCCCGTTGCCTGGCTGCGTACGAACCTCGGCGTGTACCCGTACCGGATGGTCTGCCCCAGTCCTCCCACGGGCAACGGGTGCTACGAGGGTGAGCTGATGACCAGCTCAGTCCTCACCGTGCCGATCTTTGTGGTGTGCGCCGTGGTGTCCGCCTTGCTGGCCGCGACTTTTGGTGAGCGCGCCCAGACCCGATGCATATGGATTGCCCCTTAGCACCAGAGCGAGGGTCGTGCGCATGACCATTAGGGAGAGGGCGCGTTCTCGGGCGGGTTGCGCGATGAGGGAGTCCCAATCGCGGGCAGAACGCGCGATCCTCGCTGCTTTCCGCAGGCCAAGCATCCCTCTGTGGCGGCTTTCCATTACCGGGGTAAACCGGGCGTCTTCCAGGGTGCTGCTGTTGGGAAACCACCCGCGGCGGGTATAGAAAGCGATGGCGCGGCGGTCGTTCTTCTCCACCTGGAGAAAGCCGTGTCGGTAACCAGGTCGCGCAGCTTCTGCTGGAGCGGCGGGCTAGCTGCATGACTTCGGATGCAAGCGTGCTGGTCTAGAAAATTCGCTGCACCTACGAAGAAGCGCTCGACTCTGTCAATATAGGGTGCGGCTGTCTGGGAAGGGGGCCGGCGGGACTGAAATCTTTGGAACCTGATCAACTTGGAGTTCCGGCGCAAGTCGACCGGAGTCCCTTGTGCCTCCAACAACGTGTCAAAGGTTCCCCTATGGCCCGACGCGATGGTACGGCAGCTCGTGAAAGCAATTGAACCGAAAGGGTCATCCCATGTTTCGACTCCTTCCGATCCTTCTCGTCAATGTCCGCTAACAGACCGAGAAGAATGCACTACTCAGCCGAGTAACCGCTGCATCCCCCACTCCCTCATCTCTGAGGAGCGAGCAAGTCGTCATGATGACCAGCATCGAAATGTAACGATGTCCGCTTAGGTCTTGATCGAGCACACCGGGTAAACCCTGTACGAGTATCTCGCTGTCGATGGCAGGGGCATTCTCTCCCGCAAGAGAACCAGTGGGATGCGCAAGATACGAATCTTCCCGCCACATCACGAACACGGCCGTTTTTCAGCGCGGTGTTTCGTTACCGCCGGGTACGGCGAGGTCGGTGAAGGTTAGGCCGTTGTCGCTGGAGACCTGGACTCCGGAGTCGGTAGCGGCCCAGACCCTTAGGGTTCCGTCGCTGGTGCGGGTGGCGGCGATGGCCGCCGGTTGGTTGTCGATGGTGCCGCGTTCGCGCCATGTGAGCCCACCGTCGATGCTGGTGTGCACCTGCCCGTCCGCTGCAATGCCGACGGCGTCGCTGCCGGCGAACGCGGTGAGGGCCAGCAGCGGGGCACCGGGAACCGGTGACCAGGTCCGGCCGCTGTCCGCGGAGCGCTGCAGGCCGTCCTCCGTGGTGGCAAGCACCACGTCCGAGGTGGTGGATCCGGCCAGGTGATGGGCGGGAATGTCGGCGGCGGAGGGTTCCCACTTGGTTTTGTCGGTGCTGGTCAGGAGCTCACCGTCATGGCCCACGAGGCCGCTGCTGGTTGCGGCCAGGGCGTGGAAGTCGGATTCGCCCTGTCGGGAGAGGGGCCGCCAGCTCTGTCCGGCGTCGGTGGATTCGATGAGCCCGACGGGGTTGGGCAGGTCGGTTCCGGGGCTTGGGTGGCCCGAGGCATAGAGGGTGCCGTCGGCGCCTGTGGTGAAACCCATGAGGTCGATGGTGGGCCCGACCTGTACTGCCGGGGCTTGGGAGACATCGAACAGGCCGTCGTGGGTGGCCAGCAGGATCCGGTTGGTGGCCGGGTCGATGCTCATGCCGTGGATGTGGCCGGCCGGGTAATGGCTGGAAACAGCCGGTGCGGTGTGGGATTCCTTCGGGCTTGATGGCGGTGCGGAGCAGGCGCCCAGCAGGACCGGGAGGAGGGCGAGGAGGGCGACCCGCAGTACGGGCCGTAATGTCCGGGAGGCGCCGGCGGGACCGGCCGGTGCCGGTGCGGGGGAGGCTGTGGGTGAGGGGACAGGGTCGCGGTGCTGGGCTGGGCGGGTGGCCATGGAAGTACGCTCTATTCAGGCAGGAGGGAAAAGCAGGAAGGGCCCGGGGCGGCATCGGCGGGCGCCGGTCCCGCCCCCGGGCGGGGTGGGCTCTGCTGCCGGTCAGAGGCCGGCGAGCAGGGCCTGCATTTCCTGGATTTCGGCTTCCTGGGTTTCGACGATAGTGTCGGCGAGGGCGATCACCTCGGCGTTCTGGCCGTTGTCGATCTGTTTCCGGGCCATCTGAATGGCGCATTCGTGGTGGGCGGTCATGGATTCAAGGAACAGGCGCGAGGCCTCCGCCCCTTCGGCGTAGTCGAGGTCGGCCATCTGGTCCTCGCTGATCATTCCGCCCATGGACCCGGAGTCCCCGCCGCCTTGCCCGCCCATGTCTCCCATGTCGTGGCCTTCGGCGCCGCCCTTGGGCTCGGTGGGTTCGCCCCAGGCTTCGAGCCATCCGGTCATGGTCTCGATCTCGGGGCCCTGGGCGTCCTTGATGCGGGTGGCCAGGTCGGTGACCTCGGCGCTGATGCCGTCCTTGGCGAGCATCATTTCGCTCATTTCCACCGCCTGCTGGTGGTGCGGGATCATCATCTGGGCGAACATGACATCGGCCATATTGTGCTCGGTCGTTGCTTCCTGCGCGGTCGAGGCGGACGCGGCGGTGCCTTGTTCCGGGCTGGGCGGCATGGTGGAAATGGTGTCCGCTCCGCCGGTGGCACCGCACCCGGCCAAAACGAGGGCGGCGGCCAGGGCGGACAGGGAAAGGTAGCGCTTGGTGGTGTGCATGGTGGAGAGTCCTTCAATGCTTGTCTGTGCATCTGGGGGATTGCCCGCAGGGGCGGGCGTATGAACGCGGTGAGCCGATCCCGGGTACGGGAACAGGTGCCTGCGCCGGAGGGCGGAAGGCGGGCGCGTTCATGTGCGGCTGATACAGAGCTGGGTCAGGGAAGGAGCGCGGGCCGGCAGGGAAATCTTGGACAGTGCGGGCGGGCCGCGGCGCTGCACGGTCCCGGGAAGGTTGGTGCCGCGCAGCACAAGCAGGCCCAGCACGTTGATGACGATCAGGGCCAGCTCGCACATCCCGGTCATCACGTCCCCTGCATCGCAGGGGCTCCCGCAGTCCATCACCGGGGCGGTCTCGGAGAGAAGCCCCACGGACGCGTGAGCGTGCGCGGACGAGGGACCGTCCAGGTGGTGTTCTCCAGAGCCGACGCCGGGGGAGCCGGTAAGGGATGCGGTGACGGTGGCGGCCGGGCCGCCGGCCGTGGTGTGGCCGGCGTGCCCGTGCCCGCCCGTCCAGACGTGCATGGCCAGGATGCCCGCGATGACGGCGCTGAGCCCGAAGAAGGTCAGGACTGCGCGCGGCAGCACCAGGGCCGACCCTCGCACGCTCAGCCTGGTCACCGCCGGGTTCTTTCCCATGTCCTCACCTCCTTCCAGCCTACTCAGATGCTGTTGCCCGGCCCAGCCGGGACCGGTTGTTTATCTGTTCAACGCCTTCAGGCGCGGATCCGTTCGGGGGCCAAATTGATCCGGCGCAGCAGCTGCGCGTTCAGGGCCACCACGATCGTGGATACGCTCATCAGGACCGCACCGGCCGCCGGGGAGAGCAGGATCCCGGCGAAGGCGAGCACCCCGGCCGCCAGGGGGACGGCCAGGAGGTTGTAGCCGGTGGCCCAGATGAGATTCTGGATCATCTTCCGGTAACTCGCCCGCGACAGGTCGATCATGGACAGCACCGACCGCGGGTCGTTACCGGCCAGGACCACCCCGGCCGATTCCATCGCGACGTCGGTGCCGGCGCCGATGGCGATGCCGACCTCCGCCCGGGCCAGGGCCGGGGCGTCGTTCACGCCGTCACCGACCATGGCGACCTTCAGGCCGCGGGCCTGCAGCTCGGCGACCTTCGAATCCTTGTCCTGGGGCAGGACGTCGGCGAAGACCTCATCGATACCGAGTTCCCGCCCGACGGCGTCGGCAACCTGCCGGGCATCGCCGGTGATCATCGCGACTTTCACGCCGCGGGCCTGCAGAGCCTTCACCGCGGTCCGGGATTCCTCCCGCACCCGGTCCTCCAGGGCCAGGGCACCGATCACGGCCCCGTCGCGGACCACGTGCAGCACCGAGGCCCCCCGCCCGATCCATCCGTTGACCGTGCCGGCGATCTCCGGCGGTGTTTCCAAGGCCAGTTCTTTGAGCAGGTTGGGTCCGCCCACGGCAGTGTCGGCGCCGTTGACCCGTGCGCGGACCCCGCGCCCGGTCAGGGAGGAAAACCCTGCCCCTGTGTAGCCGAGCCCGGCGGCCTGCGGGTTATTCGCGGACACCTGGATGATGGCCCGCGCGACGGGGTGTTCACTGTCGGATTCGGCGGCGCCGGCCATGGCCAGCAGTTCGGCCTCGGTGGTTCCGGTGGTGGTGGCGGTGGCGGCCACGGCGGGGCGGCCCTCGGTGAGGGTTCCGGTCTTATCGAAGAGCACGACGTCGATGGTGCGCATCCGCTCCAACGCCAGCCGGTTCTTGATGAGCACCCCGGCACGGGCGGCGCGTTCGGTGGAGATCGCGATCACCAGGGGGATGGCCAGGCCCAGGGCGTGCGGGCAGGCGATCACCAGCACGGTCACGGTCCGGGTCACCGCGTCATCGGGGCTGCCCAGGGCCAGCCAGATGAGGAACGTCAGGATGCCGGAGCCGAGGGCGAAGTAGAACAGCATGGCCGCGGCGCGGTCCGCCAGGGCCTGCGCCCTTGAGGAGGAGGCCTGGGCCTCGGTGACGAGGCGCTGGATCCCGGCCAGGGTGGTCTGGGATCCGACGGCGGTGACCCGCACCCGGACGGCGTTGTCGGTGGCCACGGTGCCGGCCACCACGGTGTCCCCTCCCGAGCGCGCGGCGGTGCGGGATTCACCGGTGATCATGGACTCATCGAATTCGGCGGCGCCGTCGGTGACCTCGCCGTCGGCGGGCACCCGGGCACCGGAGCGGACCAGTACGACATCCCCCACGGCGAGGGGGGACACCGGAACCGTTTCGATCCCGTCCGCGGTCACCCGGTCGGCCTCGTCAGGCAGCAGGGCGGCCAGGGCGTCCAGGGCGCCGGCGGCCGAGCCCAGGGCGCGCATTTCCATCCAGTGGCCCAGCAGCATGATGACCACCAGCAGGGCCAGTTCCCACCAGAAGTCCAGGTCGAAGCCGCCGATGCCCAGGGTGGTGATCCAGGATGCCACAAAGGCGACGCTGATCGCCATGGCGATCAGCAGCATCATCCCGGGCTGGCGGGATTTCAGTTCGGTCAGGCCTCCCTTGAGGAAGGGGGCTCCGCCGTAGATGAAGATGACGGTGCCCAACACCGGGGGATCCAGGTGGAGCCCGGGAAGTCCGGGGGCGTGTAGCCGAGGATCGTGGCGAACATGTGGCTGAATCCCACCACCGGCACGGCCAGGATCAGGCTGAGCCAGAACCGGTCGTGGAACATGGAGGTGGGAGTGCCCGGAGTCGGGGTGTTCCATGGTGGCTCTCCTCTCGGCGCCGGAAGCGGCGCCAGATGCCCGCCGTGGAGGATGGGACTCCGGGGCAGGGCTCAGAGGTAAGGCTTAGGAGGTGAGGAGCCGGTAACCGGCCTTCTCCACCGCGGCGCCAAGCGTTGCGGGGGGAACCGGACGGCTGCTGCTGACGCTGACGGTGGAGGTCCCGCCAGGAATAAGGTCGATCCGTACGTCCGTGACGCCCTCCAAGGCGCCGACCACGGTGGAGACCCGGGTGGCGCACGACCCGCACGTCAGACCCGTGAGCGCGTATTCGGCCGTGGTGTCCCCCGGTTCTGCGGCTGACGATGCAGGGGAGGTGTCGGAGGGTGCGCAGCAGGCGCAGCCGGAGGAATTCGTGGCGGTCAGGCCGAGGTCGGAAACTGGGGTGCCGGTCACGGTGATCTCCCAAACATTGAGGTGTGGATGTGTTACCGGTGCGCGGGGGCGCGCAGCGCGGATGAGAGACCTTCACGGCGTGAACCCCCGAACGGGGCGGGACGACCTTTTCGGGTATCTGCGACTGCATACCCCTATGGGGTATTTATCAAGGGATGATTCGCTCGCGCGCCAACGGGAAGGGTGGCCCGGTGCGCGTGGAAATCAGCGTGGGGGTCAGCTGGCGGCACCGTGCCGGCGCCGCGATCACGCGCGGGCTATGACGACGTTGCCCGCCCACGTGATGTCGCGCCCGCTCCGGGGCGCAGGTAGACGAACGCGACGATCGCGGCGACAACCGAAATGACTCCTGCGGCAATGAAGGCGTATCGGAACCCGATGGCAAGTCCGGCGGCCTGCGTGGTGATCGCCGCAATGGCGCTGAAGGCTGCGATGCCGAACGCGCCGCCGATCTGCGAGCTGGCGTTCGCCAATCCCGATGCCAACCCGGTGAGCGTCGATGGGATACCCGAGGCGATCACCATCGTGGACGGGGTGAAGCTGAGGGCCACGCCGGCCGCGGCCAGGAGAAGCCCCGGCAGGACGTCGACCCAGTATCCGGTGTCAGCAGGAGTGCGTGCGAGCCAGAAATGCCCGCATGCCAATAGCACCAGCCCGAGCACCAGTGTAGGTCCCGAACCCAAACTTCTGATGATATGGGGGAGCAACATGAGCGAGACCAGGAATCCAGCTACTGATGTTGGAACCATCGCGAATCCCGCGGTGCCTGGGCTCAGTGCGAGTACCTGCTGCAGATAAAGGGCGCTGAGATAGAACGTCGATACCCGCGCGGCTCCTCCCAAAAGCCCAACGGTCACGCCGGCCGCCACGGTTCGCTCTCGGAACACCTGCAGCGGAACGATAGGGTCAGCGGCCCGGCGCTCGATGGCGATGAACGCGCCGAGCAGCGCAACACCGACCACACCCCCGCCGATGGTTTCGATCGAGAGCCATCCGAGTTCGGCGACTGACAGCGTCCCGTAGATGATGGCTAGCGCGCCTCCTGTGACGGTTGCCGCCCCCCACGCGTCGAAGCTGCGGTGAGTCCTCATCCCCACTGGAGCCGCGAAGAGCAGCGGAGCGATCAGGAAGGCCAGCAGGGTGATCGGAACGGTAAGAAAGAACACCCATTGCCAACCCAGCGCGGCTGTCACCAGACCGCCGGCGGAGACGCCGATCGCGCCGCCCGCGGCTGAGGCGGCGCCCCAGGCGCCCATGGCTTTCGCCCGCCCGGTCCCCTGGAATCGCAGCAGAACAATAGAGAGCGCGGCCGGGCTCAGGACCGCGGCGCCGACCCCTTGGAGTGCCCGCGCCAATACCAGAATGGTTTCGTTGGGCGCGAACCCGGCCATCAGGGTCGTGACTGTGAACAGCGCTGATCCCAACATGAACATTCGCCGGCTGCCGAAAAGGTCAGCAGCCCGGCCGGACAACAGCAGGAATCCACCGAAGCACAGGAAGTAGGCATTCACCACCCAAGCGACACCGGTTTGCGTGAGTCCCAGATCCTCCTGGAGAGAGGGCAGCGCAACGTTCACCACTGCCGTGTCGAGCATCACCACGAACTGGGCCGCGACAAGAACGAATAGGGCGACGCGCTGTCTCGCGGCCGTCGGCACGGGTGCCGACGAGCGGACCGATCGCGGGCCCGCTCCCGTTGCGTGAGGTGACATTCGGCTCCTAGCTGGTGCTCTCATTCCGGCATGAATATCAACATCGTCGGGCTTACGGACGATCAGCTCCGCCCGGATCACGATTTTACTGTTTGAGCTATTCGACGTTACATGTGTGAACGGGGCAGTCGACATTGGGGACCTGCTCTATGTCGTCAGCGTCAACTCACCATCTACCCATTGGGACTGTGCGTGATGCATTGACCGGTCGAGACCGCCGTTCCGTCCTCGTGGTTCGTCGGCTCATCCTTCTTTATGGATCAAGAGATTACGACAACGTCCGTAATTACCCCGAGCGTTTCAACGCGCCCGCCATGCTGGTGGTTCGGCTGGACCTATCGACAGGCCCAGCCGAACCACTCCGCCAGGTGGCTGTACTGGATTCGAGCGAAACTTAGGCACCATGCCTGCGGCCATTCCCTTCGCCCGCAGGGCCACACGCTGAGGCGATTACTCCTCTTCGCCCGGAATGATCGAGTTGTGTGATGCCGAACCTCCCGGTGCGTCCGGTTACGGGCGCCGAAGGGTTCTCCTAGAATTCCCGGCCCTGTTCACTTACGCGGGGATGGGTCGTTCGCGCTCGGAGTCCGGTGCTGTAGTTGTGCGTCTTCCTTGCAGTAGAAGGGCTGCGAGCACCGCGCCCAGGAGTGCGATGGCACCGGAGCCTACGAAGGCGGCTGAGAAGCCGTCCGTCAGGGCCGACGCGTTCCCGGCCTGGTTGGCTCCGAAGCCCGCTGCTATGGCCGTCATTGCGGCCAGGCCAAGCGCCGAGCCGATCTGGTAGCTGGTGTTAACGATGCCGGCTGCCAGGCCTCCCTCTTCCGGGCGTGCGCTGGAGATGGCGGTGCCCAGTGAGGGGATGAAGGCAAGTGACATACCCAGAGCAGCTACGAGTGAGGCCGGAAGAACGTCAATCCAGAAGTTTCCGTCCGGACGGATGAGAGCGAGCCAGCCCATTCCGACAGCGAGGATGGTGAGCCCGGTGACGGTCATGGGTTTTGGTCCAAAGCGGTTGATCATTCGAGGTGCGAGGACGATCATCCCGATCATAATGAGCAGTGTCATGGGTAGAAGCGCGGCTCCGCTGGGGAATGCGCTGTATCCCAGGACCTGCTGCAGATAGAGGTTCAAGAAGAACCACATCGGTATCCACGCAGCGCCCAAGAGTAGCTGAGCTATATTGGCCGCGCCCAGGTTGGGGGTGCGGAAGATTCTCAGCCGCATCAAGGGATTGCGGAGGTGGGCTTGCAGGTAGAGGAAAACACTTAGAAGTATGAGCGCTGCCACCAGCACCAGCCAGGTTTGCGGAGACGTCCAGCCAACCTCAGGGGCACGCACGATGGCGAAGACGGCCGCTCCAATTCCAGCGATGGCGGTGACCGCCCCGAGCAGATCCACGGACCCCTTGCGTGCGATGCCTGCCGGCATCAGCAGGGGGGTTGCGATCAACGCAATAACCGCGATGGGGATGTTGATGTAGAAAACCCAGGGCCATGAAATGTACTCAGTGATGAGTCCGCCGAGGAAGACACCCGCCGTGCCCCCTGCAGGGGCGGCAGCTCCGTAGATGGCGAGAGCCTTGGTGAGCTGTTTCGGTTCTGCACCGAAGAGCATCATCAGCAGGGTCAATGCGGCCGGTGCTATCAGTGCCGATCCAAGCCCCTGCACTGCACGACCGGCGAGTTCGACGGCTACGCTACCGGCAGCACCGGCGATCAGAGATCCAACCAGGAGGATTGCCCAGCCGACACCGAAGATACGTCGTGCCCCAAACAAGTCGGACAGTCGCCCGCCCAGAAGGAGAAGGCCGCCGAGGGCAACCACATAGGCATTGAAAACCCAGGAAAGATTCTCTTGGGAGAACCCAAGGTCTTCCTGGATCCGGGGCAAAGCGACGCCGATGATCGATGTATCCATGATCACCACGAATTGTGCTGTCGCAATAAGCGCAAGCGCAAGCCATCTGCGCGTGGGGGGTGGTGCAGTTATGTCTGACATCTCAAACTCCTACGGTTGATTATTTGTTCTGGTAACAAAAGGAAGATTCGCCTGCGGCAAACGGTGACGGATCAAACTCTGTCCGCCGAGAAGTGCGAACCGTACCCCCGTACGGTATGAGTTCCTTCTACCATACCCCCGTAGGGTATGCAACGCTGCTCGTTGCTTTTCAATTCCGGAGGCCTCTCCGCCCGGCTCTGCTGGGTAGGGCGGTGATGGTCGCTTACAGCGGCAGGGATGTGCTCGCGCAGTGCTCGCTCAATACCCCTGCCGGTACCTGGGCTAGCAACGACGTGGGCCCAATCAGCCCTGATGTGATTGCAGATTATGGAGGTGGAACTGGAGTGTCGTGCCGAGTCTCGTTTGGCGGTCCCTTGTGCCTCTCCATTGAGGAGGCTGTTCGCGTTGGTCTGGCCTCGCTCTAGGGAGGGGTGAGTTGGGTGCGGGCCGTCAGCAACTGGGGGAAGGCATTGAAAGCGGCGACAGCAGTCATTGCTTCACCGGCCAGGTGGAAACTGGTGAGCAGTGCCTCCGGGGTCCCCGTTTCGTGGTGGCGCTCCACGGAACCGGGAAGTACAGCCCCATAGGCGGCGATGACCTGCTGGTGTGGGGAGAAGATGAATCCGGTCACGGGTTTGTAGGGGCCAGGGTCGGCGCGCTGCCGAAATCATGTAGGAGCGCTTTGGCGGCATGGATGCCTTGGGTGAGGGCATCATCCCAGTGGTCAATGCGATACCGATGCCCCCTGCCCGTGGAGTGGACGGAGATGCTGCCGGCCGCATAAAGATGCTGGTACCGGACCGCGCGCAGGTGTGGATCCACGGCGATGCCCCTGGTGTCCCCGGTGAGCCAGGCCGAGTCGGCGGTGGTGCCCAGTGCCACGATGACCAGGTCGGATTCGAGCGCACGCCCGCCGCTGAGCGTGGTGACGACTGAGGCGGGGCCCTCTTCGATGCTGAGGACCTCCTGGCCAAAGCGGGTGTCGACGTGAGCGTGATGGAGCTCCGCGACGCGCTGAGCAATCTGTCGGCCGAGAGCAAAACTCATCGGCACCGCGGGCCGGGAAACGAGATGTACACGCGCACCACGGTCGGCCAGGAAACTGGCCGTTTCAGCGCCGACGAAGCCAGCACCTATGACGGTAATTGTCCGCTTGCGCTCCTCCTCTCCGAGCTGATCGCAAAGCCGGACGGCGTCGTCGATAGTATGCAGCTGAAGTATCCGCTCCGAAGCCGCGGGCACGAGTGGGAATACACGAGGTGTGCTTCCGGTGGCCGCGAGGAGCGCGCCATAGGTCAATCGTCCTCCACCGGAGAGGGTTACGGTGTGGCGGCCGGTGTCCGCAGACACCACTATGCCGTGCATCAGATCCGCCTCGAACGTATGCGCTGCCGGCTGTATGGTCTGTTCCGGCGAAATGGGCCCGCCCAGAAGGGCGTTATTGACGAGACTTCGGCTATACGGCCCGGTGCTGCTTGCCGTTGACACCTATAAGGGGTCCGTCATATCCCTCCGCCCGCACGGTCGTAGCAGCGCTAAGGCCGGCCGTGCTTGTGCCGACGATGATGATTCCCCGCCGCTTAAGACTCACGTTGTTTCCTCTCCAAAGACGTTAGACAGATGTACCCCCCATGGGTATATGGTGATCATACACGTACCCCCTAGGGGTATCGGAGACAGAAAGGAAGCGACAATGTCCACCACCGAATTTCAGGTCACCGGCATGACGTGCGGTCACTGCGAGATGTCCGTCCGCGAAGAAGTCGCCGAGGTTGCCGGCGTAGATTCGATCGAGGTCAGCCACACGACGGGCAAGCTCGTGGTGAGCGGCAACGGGACCGTCGAGGAGAACGCGGTCATCAAAGCCGTTGAGGACGCCGGTTACAAGGCGGTCCGGTCCGCGTGAACGCTGCAGGGCGCCTCGGAGCGTATGCAGCCGTCCTGGCAGTAGCGTTTGGTGGCGCCTTCGCTGCCGGGGGGGCGTTCGTTCCTGAAAAAACGGTGTCGGCCTGGGCGCAGAGCTCCAAGGGCCATACGACGGATCAGCAGTCCGATACGGCCGGCCACGGCGCGGGAGGGCACGGCGGATCCGCCGAAGCTGCACCCTCCGTGGTGCAGCAGACGGGACCTTCCGTTGGCGGTGTCACGGTGGCGCAGGGCGGATACCAGCTCGATGAGCTCTCCGTTCCCGAGGGCATCGGGCAGGACGGCGAGCTGTCCTTCACCATCGCCGGCCCTAACGGCAAGCCGGTCACCGGTTTTGAAGTCGAGCACGAGAAGAAGCTGCACCTGATTGTGGTGCGTCCGGACGGAACCCATTTCCGCCACGTGCATCCGGTCCTAGACAAGGCTGGACGCTGGTCCCTGCCCTGGTCCTGGGACGCTGCCGGTACTTACCGTGTCTATGCCGACATCGTTCCGACAGAGTCTGAGGAAAAGCTTACGCTTACCAGCACCGTGGACGTGGCCGGTGACTTCGAACCGGCCGCACCCGAGGTTTCCGCGACGACGACCGTCGACGGTTTCGACGTCTCACTGAACGGAGACCTGAGCGCAGGCGAGGCGTCCACGCTGAGCGTCAGTGTCAGCCGGGACGGGCAGCCGGAGAACGGGCTGCAGCCCTACCTTGGCGCATACGGGCACCTCGTGGCCCTGCGCCAGGGTGACCTGGCCTACCTGCACGTGCACCCGGAGGGTGCAGAGCCGGTAGGGGAGGAAACGTCCGGGCCGGAGGTCGAATTCGCCACCACGGCGCCCACGGACGGTCGGTACTACCTCTACTTCGATTTCCAGGTCGACGGCACCGTGCACACCGCGCAGTTAACCCTCGACACCACCGGATCCAACGCAGCGACACCCGATCACGGCACGACCGGCGGCGGCACGAACGACGACGGCGCGTCCGAGGACAGTCACAGCGACCACTGATACACCCCTATCACCCCGAAGAGCCCGCCCGACCAGGCGGGCCCTTCGGGAGAAAGAAGTTCCCATGTCTGCATCCGCGGCCCAGCCGCTGACGCCGGGTATCGACATTGAGCTCGAAATCGGTGGAATGACCTGCGCGTCGTGCGCCAACCGGATTGAACGCAAGCTCAACAAGCTTGACGGCGTCGTGGCCACGGTCAACTACGCCACCGAGAAAGCCCGCATCAGTGCCCCTGCCGGCTACGACCCGCAGACCCTGGTCGCTGAGGTGGAAAAGACCGGGTACACCGCGGCTCTGCCCACCCCCAAGGGCGGCAAGACAGACAACGACGATGAACGCCCCGACACGGAACTGCTGGCCCTGAAGCACCGCCTGATCGGCAGTGCCGTGCTCACCATCCCTGTCATTGCGATGGCAATGATCCCGGCCCTGCAGTTCCAGTACTGGCAGTGGCTCTCACTGGCCATGGCCGCACCGGTCATTCTGTGGGCCGGCTGGCCGTTCCATAAGGCGGCATTCACCAATCTGCGCCATGGTGCAGCCACCATGGACACCCTGATCTCGATGGGTTCCAGCGCGGCCTTCCTCTGGTCCCTGTACGCACTGTTCCTCGGCACAGCCGGCACCCCCGGAATGACGCACCCGTTCGAGCTGACCGTTGCGCCCACCGACGGCGCCAACAACATCTACCTCGAGGTCAGCGCCGGCGTCATCGCGTTCATCCTTGGAGGGCGCTACTTCGAGAAGCGTTCAAAGCGCCAGGCAGGCGCAGCACTGCGTGCGCTCCTGGAGCTCGGGGCTAAGGAAGTTGCAGTCCTGCGCGACGGAGTCGAAACGCGCATCCCGACTGAGCGGCTGGCCGTGGGCGACGAGTTCGCGGTCCGGCCCGGTGAGAAGATCGCCACCGACGGGATCGTCGTCAGCGGCCGCAGTGCGGTCGATGAATCGATGCTGACCGGAGAGTCCGTGCCGGTGGAAGTCGGCGAGGGAGACTCCGTCACCGGTGCGACCGTCAACTCCGGTGGACGGCTCGTCATCCGCGCCACCCGGATTGGAACCGACACGCAGCTGGCGCAGATGGCCCAGCTGGTGGAGAACGCCCAGTCGGGCAAGGCCGAGGTCCAGCGTCTGGCCGACCGGATCTCCGGGGTGTTTGTTCCCATCGTCATCGGCATCGCCGTGGCGACGCTGGCCGCGTGGCTCGGTGCCGGATTCCCAATCACGGCAGCCTTCACAGCCGCCGTCGCCGTGCTCATTATTGCCTGCCCGTGCGCCCTCGGTCTGGCCACACCCACCGCCCTGCTGGTCGGTACCGGGCGCGGAGCCCAGCTGGGCATCCTCATCAAGGGCCCGGAAGTACTCGAATCGACGCGCAAGGTCGACACCATCGTCCTGGACAAGACCGGTACCGTCACCACGGGAAAAATGACCCTGCAGGGCGTCCACGCCGCATCCGGCACGAACGATGATGACCTGCTCCGCATCGCCGGCGCCCTCGAGGACGCATCCGAGCACTCTATCGGCCAGGCGATCGCCAAGGGCGCCACCCAGCGGGTCGGCGCACTTCCCACCCCGGAATCCTTCAAGAACATCGAAGGACGCGGTGTGCAGGGAATCGTCGACGGGCACCTGGTCATCGTGGGACGGGATTCGATGCTGGCGGAATGGTCCCTGACCATGCCGCAGGACCTCGCCGACGCCAAGTCCGCGGCCGAGTCAGCCGGGCAGACCGCTGTGGTCGTCGCCTGGGACGGCGCCGTTCACGGTGTGCTGACCGTCGCCGACGCGATCAAGGAAACCAGCGCGCAGGCCATCGAACAGTTCCGGGCCCTGGGCCTGACCCCGATCCTGCTCACCGGTGACAACAAGGTGGTCGCCCGGCAGGTCGCAGCCGAGGTCGGGATCACCGAGGTGATCGCCGAGGTCCTGCCCCAGGACAAGGTCCGGGTCATCACCGACCTGCAGGCCCAGGGCAAGGTCGTGGCCATGGTCGGCGACGGCGTCAACGACGCTGCAGCGCTGGCCAAGGCGGACCTCGGGCTCGCCATGGGCACCGGTACCGACGTGGCGATCGAAGCCGCGGACCTCACCCTGGTCCGGGGCGATCTCCAAAGCGCGGCAGATGCCATCCGGCTCGCACGCAGGACGCTCGGAACCATCAAGACCAACCTGTTCTGGGCCTTCGCCTACAACGTGGCCGCGATCCCGCTGGCCGCCCTCGGCCTGCTCAACCCGATGCTCGCCGGTGCCGCCATGGCGTTCTCCAGCGTCTTCGTCGTCGGTAACAGTCTCCGCCTCCGCTCCTTCACGAGCACGGCGCGAACTACGTCACCGGCCGCGAAGCGCTCCAGCGTGCCGCAACCGGTCGACGCTTAACCCGCAGGACCAAAGCCCAACCCCTGCACCCCCGACACAGCATCATGACGAGAGGACACATCGACCATGGAACAGAGCACCGGAAGCTGTTGCAGCCCCAAATCCGGCACCACTCCCAGCGCGGGGACCCGGACCCAGGACGTGCATCTGGACACCCGGCCCGGGCAGGGCGAGAACACCATCGCCTACTGCCCCGTCATGGCCGGAACGCCCGTGGTGAAGGCCGAAGCTGAGGCCAAGGGTCTCTTCCGCGACTACGACGGAGAGCGCTTTTGGTTGTGCTGCGCCGGCTGCGGCCCGGCCTTCGACGCCGAACCTGCCAAGTACACTCATGCCGGTTAACCCCTGCGCACCACCACTGCAACGAGGGATGCGGTGACCATATGGTCACCGCATCCCTCGTTGTGTAGGGGCGAGCGGAAATTCGGAGGGTTCAGCACTGAGAAGGAATCATGCGTAATGCTCCTCTGAGCGGCAAGCAGATGCCGTGCAGAGGCCATCCCGGTCTGCGCCATTCCGGGAGTCGGCGCAGCAATCGTGGCCCCGAAGGCGGCCTCCCGCACCATGCCATACGGCCCGGGTCCACGCCGAAATCCAGCCGTGCCGCCAAAGCTGCGTCTCCGGCCGCGGCATCAGGATACAAAGGTCGGTCTTACACCAAAGAACCACAGCTCAGTAGTCCTGCCGTGCGACAGGTTCGGTGCCCAACGGTAAGCCGCATTATCAGCCGCGAGGGAAGGGCGCCTGCTCCCTGGCCATGCCCTCCCAACGTCCGTGTGAGTCCTCGCGCTCGCTCTGCGGCCGGTGATGAGCGTCAGGGGGCCTGAACGGAAGCGTGCAACCCACGATGCCAGGACCGCCGGGTCCTGGCATCGTGGGTTCGGTTCCGCGCAGAGAGCTGATCTCACCGCACGCGGTGTTTACGCCGTGCGTGTAGCGGAGCACTGGCAGGCGGAAAGGGTTCCTTGGGTGGCGTCTGCCGCCGCAAGGTCCCGCGGTCCGGGAGTCACAGGGCCAGGGCCGGCCGGGGCTTCGGCTTCGCCGGTGTCGGTGCGCCGCCAAAGTGCGACGGCAGTGACGGTACTCAGGACAGCGAGCACTGCCAGAATGGCCCAGGTGGTCGTGAAGCCCAGGCTCGTACCGATCCAGCCCGCGATGGGGTATGTCAGGAGCCACGCGAGGTGGGAGAACGAGAACTGGGCGGCGAACACTTCGGGAATGCGGTTCCGTCCGACCGACGCACGTAGGACCCTGCCCGTAGGTGTGACGATCAACGCCATGCCGCCGCCGATTACCGCCCAGACCAACGCTGTACCGGGGTACGTCGTGGCGCCCGTCGCCGTCAGAGTCACGGCTCCTGCCGTCCCGGCAACGAGTACCACTGCACCGGTAAGCATCACAGTACGTTCAGCCACGCGATTCAGGACCAGCGGAAGGATGATTGCTGTCAACAGCGTCCCGCCGCCAGAGGCGGCGAGCATCCAGCTGACGTCCAATTGCGAGCCGCCAAGTTCATCGCGCACGAAGTTGACGGTGTTCACGATCACGATGGATCCTGCCGCTGCCACGACCAGGTTCAGTGCCATGATGCCGCGCAGCCTTGGCGTCCGCAGAAAGGTCCTGATCCCTGCGGCAGCCCGGTCCCATGCTTTGGTGTGGGCGCTGAGAGGTGCGTTGGGGATGCGGGTGGAGAGCACCAGCACAGCCGAGACGATGAAGCCGACGGAGGTCCCGGCAAACAGCCAGTTGAAGGTCATGAAGCTCAAGGCGACCGCTGCGAGCACCGGGCTCAGAAGGCTTTCCATGGTGTAGGCCACCTGGGACGCCGAGAGGGCGCGCGTGTACGCGCTTTTATCGGTCACGATGTCGGGAATCACGGCCTGGAAAGTCGGGGTGAAAGCGGCGGATGCTGCCTGAAGCAAGGCGATAAGGACGTAGATCTGCCAGATTTCGGTGACGAACGGCAGCCCCAGGACCACACCTGCTCGCACGACGTCCAGGGTCGCCAGGAACGCCCGACGGGGAATCCTGTCCACGTAGGCCGCTGCGAGCGGGGCGATGACCACGTAGAGGACCATCTTAATAGTCAGGGCGGTGCCCAGAACGGCGCCTGCACTGGGGCCGGCGAGATCGTACGCGAGCAACGCGAGGGCGACGGTCGCCAGGCCGGTTCCGAAGAGCGCGATGACTTGGGCGCTGAAGAGACGGCGATAGTCGCGGATGGCGAACAAGCGCATAGCCCCGTTCCTTTCCGTGCGTGGTTCGACTGGTATTTGCAACCGAACCGGCATTCAGGGCCTACGGCCGGAGGAGGCGTGCTGCGGGGTTAGACCGGCAACGAGGTTGAACGCTCCCGTGAGGATGTTCAATGACACGACGCCGACGACGTCGGTGATCTCGCGGTCGCTGTAGCCGTGGTCGTACAGGGCGAGGATCTGCTCGTCGGTGATGGACGTCGGCTCTCGATAAATTTGGAGCCCCAGGCCGATCATCCCGGCCCCACCGGAGTCCGCCGACGTTCCGACCCGGGCGCGATCGATTTCCTCGTCGTCGATCCGGCGCGCGGAAGCTGCGCTGATGTGCGATTCCAGGCACAGGCCGCATCCTTGCTGGGTTTGGACGGCGATCGAGACCAATTCGCTGACCTTCCGGCTGAGCTTGGCCCGCTTCATGGCACGGCTGAGCTGCAGGTAGCCGGTCAGCACGGCAGGGGAGTGCGCCATGGTTGCGACCATGTCGCCGATCGGGCCTTGCCGGGATACCAGGTCGGTCAGAAGGTCGCGGGAGGCACCCGTTGCTGTCCGGGGAGTCAGTGGAGCGAAGCGAGGCATCGTGATCCGATCCTTTGGCGGAATGTGCAAGGGGATGAAGGTGCTGTAAGGCGGAGGGACATCGGCGGGCCGATGGCGGCGGCCTGGTCCAGCCGATGCCTGTCGGGCGCTCCGGTTTGCTAGGCCGTCCGGTGCGCCGGGCGGGTCGTGATTACATCAGGATGTGGCCGCTGCGGTCGCATGGACGGTGAACTGTGCTGTCCGGACGGTGTCCCCGTGCTGGAAGTCCAGGTGGAGGCGGTAGGTACCGGCCGATGGAGCGACAGCGAAGAACGAAACCCTCGGTCCTGGCTTCGTCTGCCCGTCGCCCGGGCCGCCCTCCGGGTGAACGTGAAGGTAGGCCAGGTCGCCTCCTCGCAGCGCCACCAGATGACCGAAAGCACCTAGATAGGGCTGGAGGTCGGTTACGGGCCGGCCGTTTCTGCTGACGGTGAACGTCAGTTCTGTGGCTACGCCTGCCACGAGCTCGCCCTCGAGTGCCACGGTGTAGGTGCCCACCTGAACCGTCCCGTCCGCTGCGGGCAGCTGCTGCGGCTCATACGTGCCGCCGACGGAGGCATCGATACCCAGGGTCATCGGCTGGCCGTGCCCGGAAGGGTGGAAGTCGGCGAAGATCCTCCAGACTCCGGGGTCCAGGCCTACGTCGATGCTCCAGGTTCCGGAAGCGTCCCTCACCGGATGTACGTGCTGGAAGTGGGCCATGTCGCGACGGACGACGATCAGGTGCAGTTCCCTCTCATGCACGTCCTGGTACTCGGTGACCGGCTGCCCGTCGGGTCCGATGATCCTGAAGCTCACCGTCTGCGAACCGCTGCCCAGGATCGGGGCGTCCAGCTCGAGAGTGTAGCCATGCTCGGACACGAGCACTCCGCCGGGCTGGGTACTGCCATGGCCGGCATCCTGCCCGCCACTCTGTCCTTGATGGCTGTGGCCTTCGTGGTTTGTGTGACCGAGTTCCTTGGTCATGTCGTTCCCACCTTTCGTTGTCAGCTCTGATGTGAAGGAGCAATCCGCCGACAGGGTCCTGTTCCTTAAACCGGCGCCCTTCGGGGGTCTGTCCATCACTATAACGATGTACCCCCCGGGGTATTTCCGGCGGTAACGGACTTCGAGGCTTCACTAACAAGTGACCGCATCACCGAGTTGAATTTGACACTTCCTCGCTTTACCCTTAGGGGGTAACCGTAAAGGCGGTTTTGCTGGGGAACATGGATGCCGGTCGTAGGAAACGGGCATCCCGAGTAGGGGCACCTGGTGAGCAGGGCACCTGCCGATTCCACCCGCTAAACAATCCCATCAACGGCTTCCTGCCGGCATGGGGAAAGGCTTCCACCATACGAAGCTCGGGTGACGGCAGCAGCGCGTTGGACGGTCGGTTCCTCCTTCGATGCGCGGCCCGCACCGTCTTCCACTCCGTTCAGGACCATGATTCCCCTTTGTGGGGAAGAGCAACCTCAATGACGCCAGAAGGACATGCATGACCACCCGAGAAACGCAGCCGCTGGAGACCTCTGACGCGGACTCCCTCCCGACCCACGGCTACATCACGGACAAGGACCGCTACCTATCGCGCCTGAAGCGGATTGAGGGCCAGGCTCGAGGCGTTGCGCGCATGGTCGACGAGGAGCAGTACTGCATTGATATCCTCACTCAGATTTCAGCGCTCACGGCCGCGCTTCGCGGCGTCGCGCTGGGACTGCTCGATGACCACATGAAGCATTGTGTGCTGGAGGCAGCTCAGCTTAGCCCCGAGGCCGGCCAAGCCAAGATTCAGGAAGCATCGGACGCGATAGCGCGTTTCATGCGATCCTGACCAGCCCGGCCAGTTGGTCAGTCCAGTCCTCGTCGGCGCAGGCCGGCTGCGCCTGTGCTTCCCTTTCCTGCGTTTCACCCCGCACGGTGTCCTGCGTTCGATCACCCGGACCAGGGACGGTAAAGGGGTCGAGCTGTCCATCATGCAGGGAAAGCTTCACCCGAAGTGATCACCGATATCGGCACAGTTTGGGCAGCGCGTCTCAAGCGTCGGGATGGCACCTTGCCGATTTGGCGGAGCGAGAGAAACGGTCATGCAGCTGTCGGCCGGTCGGATCATGAATGGTGTGAGGGGAGGCGACATCGTGATGGAGAGTCTGGAGACTGTGCGTGTCGTGCGGCGTGCCCGGGACTCGGTAACGAGCGCGGGCACCACCCGGTCATGGCCGCGGTTGAATCGCTTCGGCAGGATCGGGTTGTTCACGGCGAAGAAGCGCCGCACCCTGTCAGTGCGGGGTGCGGCAGTCTTGGGGAAGGCCTCTGATAGGGAACAGCGGGGGTGTGGACAGTGTCCACACCTGGGGCTTCGGATCGGGTCGTACATCGGTCGGACTGGGCCGGATTGCGCAGGTTTCCTGGGGAGCCCAGTGTTTGCAAGGGCTGGAGTCCGGTTCGAGTCCCACTTCGGGCACATGTTTCCCCTAGTCAGAGGCCCTTTTGCTCTTTGACTGTGGACAGCCGGCGCAATTCTGCGGTCCGGGTGCCGGTTCTGGTGGCTGTTTTGGGGTTTTCCTGGGGGGCGGGTCCTTTCTGTCGCGAAGCCCGGTTTGGGCGTTCTTACTAAGTCATGGGGGAGTGGGGGTGTAGCTACATGACTATGGCTAGGGTTCTCTGACCCCAACTAGATCCCAGATCACCACGAGATCGCGAGGGCCGATGCCCTGTCAGGTGTTGCGTTGAGTACACCCCAATGCACCAGTCGATCAGCGCTCGGCTTACCCGGTATTTAGCCAGGGCCGATGAGCACGTGTGAGCCGCTCCTTCACGGAACCCCGGTGGCTGGGTCCGGTCCTGGTATTGCCGACTCCAGATCCCTAGATGCAGCGGCCAAGTCATCATGATCAGAAGCGGCAACCATGAGGCGAAGTTCCCCCGCCCCGGCCCGTGTCAGATGGTAGGGCCCGCCTTCGGGACGGGGGCCCCGTCGGCCTCGGCAGAGTAGGACCGCAGGCCGTGTTTCACGCCAAGGCGGATGATCCAGTAGAGCGCTGCTGCTGCACCGACCCACACCAGAATCAAGAAAATGAAACCTACGCCAGCCATTGTTCCCCCATCGAAGTTCTGCTTGTATTCGAAGCGTAGCCGCTGGGACCGCCGAACCCGGTCTGCTGGTTCTTGGGCAGCCAAGAACGGAAGACGGTCCGCCTGAACCGCGCGTCCTGGGCCCACCCGGTAGCGGTGATATCCGCAACTCCAAGGAGGAGGCCATGCACGTTCCCCGCTCACTCGAGGTGAGTCTTCCCGTGTCGGTTACCTGCCAGACACCAGCGACCAACTGACGCGGCCGCAGTGGCACCTTTCGGCCGTGCTTCTCCCTTAGCCTTGGAGCATGGGGAACGAAGCGTCCAGGGTGGCGATCATGACGGAACTTGCCGAACGCGCACGCCGGGATTTCGAGATCCGCGTCCGGATGAAGGCAGAGCTCGACGCTGAGCAGCGCGCGGCTATTTCTCCGGAGCGACGGGCGGCGCTGGGGCTGACGGAGGAGCACTTCAGGCAAGCGGAGGAACACCTAGGGATGATGCAGGCCCTGGACCGCGAGCGGCTTGAACAGGGCATCAACTACTTCTCCACGTTCTCTTTGGACATCCTTGAAGCGTTCCTAACAGACTTGAATCAGGGTGGTCCCTTCGCCAAGGCGCACTCTCTGGACAGCAGGATCGGGACCGCCGGCTTCATCCCCCAGAGCCACCAGCATGGCTTGCAGGGTTTCCTCGCAACCTACCGGCACTACTACGTGGATGAGCGGTACATCCGGGATTACCTCACCTTCCGACCCGCTGACCCGAAGATCATCCGCCTCACGTGGGAGGCCTTGGGACTTAAGGCGCCGACAGGTCTGACCGAAACCGCGGACCGCCTCCACTCCGGGGCAAAAATCGGACGGCTGCTGCTCGTGAGCCAGGCGCTGCATTCGACCCAGTACGAGTACGCCACACGGAACCTCGAGACGACTGGCTATTCAAGGGGTGATGAGATCGAGGAGCGGACCCGGCACCTGAGATGGATGTCTCCCGGTTTCGCCAAGTACATTCTCAAACGGAACCCTGACGATCAGGCGCTCGCCCGTAAACTGACCGGCCGGCGAAAAGACCTGTTTTCCCTCACCCTCGAAGGAGTCTCAGAGGAACGCTTCTTACGCATGCTTGCCTTCTTTACCTCCACCGCGTACCCGGGATGGTGATCTCTGGGGGATGAAGTCGCCCGATCCGACAAGTTCGCCTGGCCCTGAAAAGAAGCGCCGCAGCCAGTAAATGGGGCGGCGTGCCTATCTGGGGGAGGGTCCGGGCGGAACGAAGTCGGGGGTGTGGACACTGTCCACACACCCCGGCCGCCAAGGTTCCACACAGGTGGGCGGACAGGCCGCTGACCGGCCGGGCGTGGGCGCCATCATCACCACCAGGGATCAGTCGTGCGGCCTAAATTGCGACTTACCCACACCAGACCAATACCGGCCGTAGCGGCGACGCCGGCCGCGGATACCTCCTGTGCCCCCAACGCTCCGCCGTGTACAAAGATCAAGACCAAAAGGGCCGCACCGAGACTTATTTCGCATAAACCTTGAAACCGGTTGTCGCTATAAACACCGAGCAGCAGCTTTATAACTGGGATGACAGCCAAAATGTAAGCCGCGATATTGGGTACGAAGACGGTCAGGAGAAGCAACAGTGCGGCCCCAATAAGACCGAGCGTAAACCAGGCAAATCCCCTAGCATAATGGTCGGGCCGCGGGCCTGAAGCCTCTCCGCTGAGAAGCCCCCAGGCGGTAAGTCCCAAAATCCACGCTACCGCCCAAAAAAATCCCCCGCCCACCCAGATAACTGCGAACAGGACTCCCGGAGTAACAAGCATGACCAGCGATTTAGGGGACGGCCTGATGCCAAGGGTTGCTAGACCGACGCCGATATGTGTGAGGAGGTAGATGAGCGCAAGGTTCAGTTCCACCCGCTGAGTATCCTGCTGCCCGAGGAACATCAGCATGCCGACACTTTGAAGGAGCGCGCTACATACGACCCACGGTCGATGTAACGTCTCTGACGAAACTTTGCCCTGGCCTGAACCGGCGGCTGGGGGACTGGAATCTCGATTCATTTCACTCATCACAATGCGGGAAGGGTGGGTGCGTGGAGTCCGTGAAGGCCTCGTCATCGAATACCCAGGTCTCATCGCCCTCCATGGTCTGGATGAAATCCTGGAAGGGCACCTGCATTGTTTCCAGGGGCTCAACAAGTTCGTCTTCGGCTGTGGCGGCCACTTCACCAAGCGCGGTGAAGATCTCGCTAGCCTTGTCGGCTGTCTTCCCGCTGCGGTCCTCCGATTCAGTGAGGAACACAGACGCCTCAACGACGAGGCCGCCGTCAATCTTGAACAGCTCCACGCAGCTGTCCTCCAGCGGCACTGTCGACCGCTCATAGGTCTTGGTCGGGGCCGGCTCCGAAACGGCTTCCGCCGACGGAGATGCTGATGCCGGGCTCTCAGCAAATTCAGCCGGGCTGCTGCACCCGCTCAAGGCCAATACGGCGGCAGCAAACAGGGCATAAGCAGGCATTGGCTTCACGGTTCCCCCAGCAGAATAGTCAGAGCTGCGGTTCAGGGCCCGGGATAGGGGCGCCGCGCAGCGAAGTCATCCTATCCGGCTGCGGGGAGGATTGTTGTCGGCCCCGCACACATGAGCATCACCTGTCCCAGCCCCTCCCGAAACGGGCTGGTCCTCGACTAGATGACCAAGCCTTCACCTCCGCGTGCCGTGGCTTGGAGTGCCGATCCACTGCACCCGCACGAGTTCCTTGGTCCACGCCATCGCAAAGCACTTCACCGTCTGCGTGTGGCCGTCAGCGTCTACAGAGTTCGCTCAGATGAGTGGGGCGTTTTCCGTGGTCTCCGTGACACCAGTAGTGGGTGCGGGTAGGCAGATCGGCAGGACGTGCCTGTCCGCGAAGGTGAGATGCCGTGCCAACCTGGTCTCGGTCGGTTCTCCATGGGCGCCACCGTAGCCGCCACCCATGACACCGCTGCCCGATGTCCGCGGTCAGGTTACGTGTTAGCCTTCCTCGGTTGGTCTCGATCGAAATATGGGGAAAATGAATAAGAATCTCAAGCTGGCTGGCGCCGGCGTCCTGTCATTAGTCTTGCTCGGTGGTGGCGCCGGAATCGGCTCCGCGATCACGGACCCGACTAAGAGCGAAGAGTACGCCGCGTTGGAGTCCGAGAATCGCTCGAAGCAATCCAAGGTCGACGATCTGACGACTGGCCTTACTGCAGCACAAAAGAAGAATGAGGAGCTTGAAGGTGACTTGCGGGCGGCCGAGGATCGCGAAGACGAGTTAGCGATAGCCGAAGCTGCGGTGAAGAAACGTGAAGACAAAGCAGCCGCTACTGAGGCTGCCGTAAAGAAGCGGGAAGACGCGGTGAAGGGTGCTGAGACTGCGAAAGCCGCGAGCAGCATCACTGATGGTTCTTGGACAGTGGGGCGCACAGTAGAAGCTGGTACTTACACCACGGACAGAGCCATTGTGGGTTCTTGCTACTGGGAGATCAGCACATCGGGGACCAACGGAGACGACATCCTCGCCAATGACAACGTGTCCGGTGGTCAACCCACGGTCACCATCGCTAACGGCCAGGACTTCAAGAGCAAGCGGTGCGGAACCTGGGTCATACTCGGCTGACATCCTCCACAGACGACGAAAGCGCCCCACCTCCGAAGAGGTGGGGCGCTTTAGTCTGCTGATCAGTTCGGCCAATATCCGCTGCGGACTTTGTGGTCGAACCAGTGTCCGATGGCGAGCGCAGCCGTGGCTACCAGGCTGGCCATGGCGGAAGGCGGTGAGCGGAGGATTGTGTTCGGGGCGTTGTTTGCGGCGCGGGGGAGAATTTGGCGCCCGCGACGCTCATCTCCTAATGGTGTTCGCCTGAGCCAACCCAGCAACAGGGTTGCTGCACCCCACAATGCGTGTCTTCTGACCACACCCGGACTGACCATCGTTTCCCTGATCGTGCAATATGCCGCTGACATGAGCAGCGACACCAAGCTCGCCACGAAAACCCAGACACAGCTTCCGGCAAACCGACAGTGAACGATCGAAAAATCGTCCCGCTTCGATGCGATGCGGGCCAGCTCAGTCCGAGGCAGAGCTGGCCCTTATGATCCGGCTGCAGGTCGTCCATTGAATTGTCGGGTCGGCTCTCACTATTGGGCCGGCTCACCCCCCCCCCCCCCGGTGTCCCCAGTGCATGCTCGGCCTCATCGGGCGCCCTGGCGCGGCGTGGTGTCGTGGCGTACGCGGCGAACGCCAACACTATGCTTGCGGTGCAGACTGCGCCGACGATTCCCATGTCCGGCCACTTGCTGATGGGCAGCCCGAGGAATCCCCGGATGAGGCGGGTAAAGAAGAAGGGCAGGTAGTCGAAAAGCATGTACACGACGGTCCAGATGGGAACGCTCAGCCAGTACGCCCAGCGCCCGCCGCGTGCCACGGTGATGAAGGCGATCGTTGCGAACAGCGCGATGGTCATCCCACCCGTGACGGCGAAGAAGTTGCCTTGGCCTGAGCCTCCGGGGAGGTGCCCTGGGATCGGAAGAGTCTTCACGAACTCTATGAACTTCACAATCGTCACAACGGTGCCCACGACACCCACCACGGCGAGGACCGCGTGCACAGCCTGTGCTGCTGTCCGAAGGATGCGGGAGACCATGGAAGTTCCTCTTCACGATGATCGATGCGACAGGCCGGCGGGGCTATGCAAGCGACCTCACGGGGCGTAGGCGATTATCGTACTGCCCCTGGCCGGCACTTAGTCCGTTTATCACCTTGCCTTCCACCTCCGTCCCTGAAATTTGAACAGCAACCGGGCTCCAAGCTATGGAGCCCTCACTGGATCCTGTGCCGAGCTGGCAAAGCTCTTCAGCATCCCTCGTAGGACGGTCTACCGTAAGCTGCAGCGACGATCGGCAAGCCAATGCGCTGATGGCACGATGAGGAGAACACGCTGATAAAGATCTACCTTTACGTCTTTGCCGGTCTGCTCGTAGCGGCAGCCATCACCAGTGCACTGCTGGGTAATTGGGACATCCTGGTCGGCATCGGACTCGGGCTAGCATCCGTTCTCGCCGTCGACCTCCTCGGGAACTGGCTCAGCGACCGGAGTGACCGCTACTCGGAGGAGACAGAGCGCCACCGAGACGCACTTGTCGGCAAGCGACCCGTTCAGACGACGTACTACGAGGACGATGAGGAGGACACCGCCACCTCGCCCGCATCCGGGGAACCGGCGGCAGAAACCGCAGAACGCGGTCGAAAGTCTCCGGAACCGCCTCTCTGACTATCACCGTCAGGAGCAGACCTCGCAGGGGGGTGTGGACAATGTCCACACTTTAAGTCGCGGATTGGGCCGGACCGGTGCCGGACTGGGCCGGATTCGGCATGTTTCCTGAGGAGCCCAGTGTTTGCAGGGGCTGGGGTCCGGTTCGGGTCCCACTTCGGGCACATGTTTCCCCTAGTCAGAGGTCCTTTTGCTCTCTGACTGTGGACAGCCGGCCCAATTCTGCGGTCCGGGTGCCGGTTCTGGTGGCTGTTTCGGGGTTTTCCTGGGGCTGGATGCCGCCTTTCTGTCGCGAAGCCCGGTCTGGGCTCTCTTCTACTTCATGGGGGAGTGGCGGGTTAGCTGCATGACTTCGGTGAGAGTTTTTGACCCCGCGCGTTGGCGGGAACGGGTCTCGCCAAATATCAGGATCGGTGCTGTCATGGAACCGGAAGCCCGGTTGGTTCTCCGAGGGGAGTGACGGTGAGCGGCACTAGTCCCGATCCGGTTTCGGCCCGACAGGATCTGAGGAAGTCCCTGATTATGGTCGGCGGGTTCACCGCCGCCCTGTGCTGGTGGATCGGTCTGACCGGTTTCGTCAACAGCGGGGGCGGCGCCGCCGTATTCTTCGGCATTCCCGTTCTCTTGACCCTCGGAACGTTCCTTTCCGCGCAGGCGCAAGCCCCGTGCGCCCAAACACCTGAAAGAATCCCGCCGCCGGCCGGCTGTCGTCCGCCTTCGGCGAGGACCCAAAGGGTCCCTGACCATCATCGGGGTCTTCACGGCGGCCCTGTGCTGGTGGATCGGTGTCGTGGGCTTCGTCAACGCCGGCGGCGGCGCGGGCGTGTTCTTCACCATTCCGCTTCTGCTGACCATCGGAACCCTCTGGGCCGCCCGTAACAGGCCCCCACGGACCGCCCGCCGACTTTCCTAGCCGTTAGGTGTCTCATTAAGCGGTTCGACGAAGACCAGGTCCTCTCGGTGCCCGGCCGTGCATGCTTACCGGTGTTGCAGCCAGATTCCTGGCTCGGTGTAGACGCCCAGGTCGAGTCTTGTATTGATGCCCAGGGTGAAGAGGCCTCCGTCGATGACGTAGGTGCCGCTTTCGGGGAACGCCAGTCCGGTCCAGGTTTCCCACTCGGGAATGGTTCCGGTCATCGTCTGGGACACCTCAATGGGGCAGAGCACCTTTGCTCCCATCCGGAGGTGGGTGCGGAGCCACGGATCGAGAGGCTGCCCGTCGGTCCGGGTCCAGCCGGCGTAACTGCCGATTGGGGTCAGGGGGTAGCGGTGCTTCAAAGTCGGCCGCAGCGGGACAATCACCGACTCCAGACCGTGTTTCGGGGCGAGGTCGATGAAGGCGATTAGGACCTGGGCGGCGAGCCCGGTCCGTTGATGGCCGGGGTGGATCTGGGCTGCGCAGATCACCAGGGTGTTCGGTGCTGCGTTCGCGTCGAGGTTCTCCAGGGCGCGCACGAGGGTTCCGGTGAATCCCGCGGGAAGATCCGCGCGGGTCCTGTCCCAGTGGACCGGTACGGCCCATCCGGTGGCCACCAGCGCGGATTAGTCGACGGCGGCAAGTTCGAGGTGGGCGAATTCGGCGCGCACCCGGTCCCAGATGCCGGCGACCGTCTGGTCCGCGGAGATGAACGCCGGCCACGCCCCCTCGGACGGCGCAGCCAGCTCCTCCTTCGCGCGGGGCCGGGCGTCAAGGCGTTCAATCCTCACTGGCATGAGGTGAGTCTAGTGCTGACCGTTCCGAGTTGCCGGTCGGCCTTCAGGGTCAATGCTCAGTGTGGAGGCATGCCAGTACCGTCCCACAAGCTATCCCTCAACGGGCGCTGGCCTATCTCCTTGTGCTCTCAGGCGTTATGGTCTATTTTTAGCCCAGTTCGGTTGGGCTTTGGAGGCCATTTCGGGCGACAGATGAAGTTTTGGCAACTTGCTCGAACGCTTCCGCAGCCACTAAAGACCATCCTGATGCTATGGGTTGTGGCCTTCGCAGCGGTGTTCCTCGGATTCATAACCCTTGTGCTCTCTGGGTCGGAGGATCTGGCGCTCAGCGTTATCCCTTGGATGTTTGGTGGTCTTGGCGTGGTCGGTTTCCTGCTTGGGCTGGTGTTGCTCACCGACTTTCGCGGGTCAGCGCAGGCTTACGCGGACATGACGAAGAGGTACAAGCCCTTCGGTGTTGACTACTCACGGTCCCTGTTTTCACGGCCGGGCCTTCTTCGCTTCTTCGGTGCGGCCTACATGCTGATCGGGGTTTGGTTCGTTGTCGTTTCGACTTTCTTTGCGGCCGACGCCGCGGGTTGAGCCGATGAATATTTTTCGTTTCCTCTCACGGCTGCCACAACCGCTGAAAGCGCTCTACATTCTCTTCATCGTCGTGTTCATCGCGGGCATAACCCTGGTCCTGCTGCGCGTCCCCGATGCCTCATTGTGGATGTCCGGGGGTATCGGCGCGGCCGGCCTGCTCCTGGGACTGTGCCTCGTTGTCAATGTGAATAAGGCTGCGGAGGGACTAGCGGCAGCTATTGCCCGGGAGAAACCCATGGGGATCGACTTCTCGACGTCATTCATGGCTCAACCCGCCTTCGCCCGATTCTTCGGCCTCATGTTTGTGTTGGTCGGGGCCGGTTTCATTTCGAGCAGTGTCATCGGTCCATAAAGCCGCGATTACGGGCTGTCGGCTCTGACAAGCGCCCTTTGCCGACCTGTCGACGCATCCCGCTTGAATACACCTTCCATCAGGGGTCTGAAGATCCCCGATGGCGGCCAAAAACGCCTGGAGCACTTCGGGGTTGTCTTCGCTGGTGGCGGCCGGAGCCTGGTTCAGGGCGTAGGCGGTGGAGCGATGCAGGTAGCTCCGCGCCGTCTGCATAGTTACCTGGCGTTGCTGAAGCCCGCTTCTAGTGCATCGGCGATGGATCGGCTCGAGATATAGATTCCGGAGGCTTCGACACTGCAGGATGACCCGCCCAAGGTGATGCCGTGCAGTTCCCAAGCATCCGCGGCCATACGCAGGATCGGTCCGCCGCTGTCGCCTTGGCAGGTGTTGTGTTTTGCGCTTTCCGCCGGTTCGGCGCATGTGAAAAAGGGTCTGTCGGTCTCGTCCAGTCCCAGAGCACGGAAGTAATCGGCGCAATGCCCCGGGTCGATTTGAACTTGTTCAGAGCCCTTGATTTCGCAAGGGGAGACTCCCGCGGTGGACAGCCTGCCCCACCCGACAGCGAAAAGCTTGTCGGATGCTGTCCCCGGATCACTCAATGCAAGGGGACGTGCCGAGGATGGACGTTTGAGCCGAAGCAGTGACATTTCGTGAAGCGGGGGCGCTTGGGTGACCACTTCAACGACGGGCAGTCGCTCGCCGTGCACGGGAGCATTGTTGCAAAGGTTGTCGGCTCCTACGACAACGTCGATCAGCTCCGCGCGCTTTCCCTCGATGCAGTGGCTTGCAGTGGCCACGATGTCGGGTTTGACCAGGGCCGCTCCGCAGAAATGCCCGTTAAAATAGTCATCCGCAGGAGACGAATGATTGATGAGCGCAACCCTGGCCGCGGTCGGAACTTCCGACGCCTCGGGGGCGCAGCCGGCCAACAGTGCCGTAAGCACGCAAACGGCGGTCAGGCGTCTAGGCGCATGGTGGGTGCGCAAGACGTCTGACCGCCAGATTTCAGCAAGAGTCATCGGTTACGGTGAGCTCCATCGTAGTTTCAGCCACGAACCTCTTGAAGCCCTCCGAATATGAGACCTCAAGCGCGCGCGCTTTCCCGTCCTTCCGGGCGGGATTGTCAACGGCCACGACGATGTTCGCCAGCGCCCCGGGCTCCAGTTCGAACCCCTTCAAATCCTTCGCGCTCTTCCAACCCTCGATGCCCTCGGGATCGTCGGGCTCCGTGGAACCCCCAGCCAGTACGTAGGCAGATGGACCATCCATCGGAAACATGAACATATCCTCAAGTCGAAGATTGTCTGCTTCCAGAAGTTCGACGTTTCGGATAGTCAGGACTTCGGTGCCGCTATTTTCAATAACGGCACCGAAAGCTGCCAACCCTTTATCGGGA
Source organism: Arthrobacter frigidicola (assembly GCA_003602285.1). GTDB lineage: Bacteria > Actinomycetota > Actinomycetes > Actinomycetales > Micrococcaceae > Arthrobacter_D > Arthrobacter_D frigidicola. The sequence goes on along the minus strand of QZVU01000008.1, from coordinate 111,222 downwards.
TTGGGCACGCATGCCTGGGTGTGCTCGGACCCCGCGATGAGCGGCCCGTTGCTTCGAGGTCCAGCAAAAGCCGCAGCACCCACGATTACAACCAATGCACCGCTCAAGCCAGCAAGGGCCACTCTTCGCATCATTTTTCCTATCTACTTGGCAACGAGGAACACAGGCGTCCCACCCGGATACCCGTGGCTGCCGCAAAGCCTTCTCGCCGAACTGAACTTGAAGTATGCCTTGGCACCCGAACTGTATCCGGTCTGAGAGGAGAGGTTTACACCGATGGTGCTGCCCAACTCGGCACCAGTAGACCAGTTAATTGCACTGGTGCTGGTTTTGGTGAAGGTTGACCCGGCAGCGAAGGACGCACAATAGTTTGCCGCCGGTGCCCCGCCGTGGTTGACCATGCTTGCTCCACTCACGAAGGCAACCGGGCGAACCTGATACTGGCGGCTGGTCTCCAATCCGTTCCACGAGCATGTGTGGAGGAACCTGGCGTACTGGAACTGAGTGCGCATGCGCTTGTACGTGTAAGCGCCCTGGGGGGCGTAATCGACCCCTACGCTTGCACTAAGCGCGGTCGTTCCGCTGCGTGACCAGCTGCCGTATGCGCCGCTGGCAGAAACACCGATGCCGAGGCTGCTGTTTGATCCGACGTTGTATCCGAAGTCGGACGTAACGCCGGTCGTCGCCACGAAGGACTGTCCAACCGTGACCCAACTAGGGGCGTAGGTCTGCTGTTTGTAAAGGAAGCAGGCCTTGTCGCTGTAAGTGCCGGCCTCCTGTGTTGGGGCCTCGGCAGCAGTCTCAGTGGTCGAGACGCTGCCATCCTCGATAGGGGCAAGGTCGACAGTCACCGTCTGGGTGGCGTTGGTGGTCGGGGCCGGTGTGGTCGTGCCGTCTTCGCCCCCGGTCCCGTCCGTCACCGGGGTGGTGCTTCCGGTATCTTTAGGAGGTGGGTTCCAGGCGGGAGCCATCGGATCTTTAAAGAAGGTTCCCGATGAGGTGTTCTCCATCTTTCGCGCGAAGTTGTAGGTGTACGACTTCCCTTCCGTTTCAGCGCTCAGGCTCAGCTCGACCTGACCTCCGGAGGACTTAACCGGGTCCAGCATCCCCGGATTGCCGATGCGCATGTCGAACCGTCCACCAGCACCGGTTCGCGCCTTTGCGACCGGCAACAGTTTCGCGGATTCACCGACTGCGAGGTTGGCCAGAAACTCGTTGTTCGGCCACGCGTAGAGGACGACCAATTCGCCCTCGCCGACGGGGTTGCCCGCATCGTCCTTCATTACACCGCTGGCCACTGGCTGTGTCGTCAGCTCGCTGGAATCCTGGATTTCGGGGAGTTCTTCCGTTTCAGTGGCATAAGCCGCAGGGAGGCTCCCGAACGTCAGGCACATGGAAGCAAGAGCGGCCACAGAGAGCCACCGCCTTGGAATATTCATTTATTCTCCTGTGATCTCATGGGCACGCTTGCGCCACCAGATCATTGCGATCGACGGCATTGTCGAGCCCCATCCCCCATTTGAGATGTGTATACGAATCAAAGCACACGATGGGGCAGGTGGGAATAGATTCGTACACACTCGATATTGCTAAAATATGCCCTCTCATCGTTCGCGGAGAGAACGCCTGCGTCTCAAATCAATTCAGTAGCCTTACTATTACCGCTTACGCGGCTGTGCCATTTTTGACTAACCAGCGTGGGTCAGGAGGCGGAAATATGGAGTTTTCCTTCAGCTTTGATCGGGCTGTACGTACTGTGAGTACGGAGGAGATCACCTCCCTGCCCCGGAACGGGCCGCGGCCTTCGGCGCACTTTATGACCGGCCACGCTAGAGCGGTGTTTGGGTATGCCTCTCGCCCGGCCGGGCTACCGCGGGCGAGCGCGTAATGACCGAGACGTTTCTGGTGGCCTTCGAGCACCGCCACAAATCGACTTAAACACCATCACCGTTCCAAGGCGCGGGCGCTGCGAGCCTACGTGAGAGCCCTTAACCGGCAAGAAGCGCCGCAGCCTGTCCATCCGGAATTCTGCTGTCTGGGAAGGCCTCCGGAGGGGAGAAGTTGGGGTGTGGACCGGCGCGATGTGCGGTCCGTTTGACCGTCAGTGCGACAGCGACGGGTTCTTCACTGGCGACGTACATTGGCCACGCCGTAGTTTCAGCCTGGTGTCATGCCCGACCTGATTTGCGGTAGATCGGTCCTAACGATAGTGCCTCGATACTCTAGGTGCCCGCAGGTGTTCTTCGATATCTGCCCCAAGCAGTGCCATATATCGGAGACAACCAATTTTGGTGCTCGCCGTAGTGCCGCACTTCCCGGCGGAGAAGACTGACCGTCAAGCTGGTGTACGAGCCTGCTCGGCTTACAGTCCAAGCCATGAAAAGTGACTGCCCGTAAGCCGGCGCTTCATTGCGCCGGCCAGGCTCTTGCATGCATGCTATTGGGCTTTAGCCTGTCTATCTGCTGTCTCGTCAAACGAGCCTTCGACCATACAGCCATCGGGGTTAGGCGGGGCATCGACCAAATCCAGCATTGACAGATATGCGGGCCGACAACATCATGAGCGCCGATCTAGCGTAGCGGTTCGTTGACATATGGTGGCGGTATTGCTGGGATGAAGTAGAGCGAAACTGCCAGTATTCGGTATTAGTCCACTAAAACTCAGACGGTGAGTTCGGCCTGTCCACCGAACAGTCACTTCTCCAGTCCGGGCGCCGGCGTTGTCAGCACGGCTGGTATCCGGGTGAATGAAAACCATTATGTTCGAACCGGCGATAGCGGCCCAGGGGCGTGGAAGCATCCCCGTCATTACCCACGGAGAAACCCGCCATTCTGCGTTAAACTCGCGTTTCTTGAAGGCGCCAAGAAGGACCCTCAGGTTCACGTCACAATGCAAAATGCGAAACATGTATTGTCATAACGCGGGGGTGGAACAAATTCTGCAACCCTTCGGACTGGGGGAGGAATACATGGATTTACTGGAACGCCTCGACGGCGTTGAGGAACCGCGGCTGGTGCCGGGCGGAGTGTCACCGGCGCCGACGAAGTTCTTGAGGCGCACCAGGGCGGCCGGAGAATACGACGTCGAGCAGGAGCAGGTAACCCAGAACAGGGACGCGCAACGCGATCATGAGGTCGCCGAGCAGCAACCAGCGGCGGTTGCCCGGGGCGACTTCAAGAACGATGTGGATACCCAGGGGTCGGCCGCGGACGCGGAGGAGCTGTGGCACTCCGGCGACCGCCGCGCCGCACTGGCCGACACGCTAATGACCCAGCTCAGCAACGGCCCTGCCTCACGGGAAGGAGTCGAAGCATTCCTCGCTGCGTCCCTCAGCGACGGCGCCCCACCGTCTGCGTCTGTCCTGACCACTAGACGCTCCTTCCAAGGACGTCCAAAAACGCTTCACAATCCAACGCGAGAAAAGGGGCTTCGGGCTTGAATAGTGAGCTGGCGGCTCAGCAGCGCGCCTCAAAGCGCAAATCGCAGACCGTCCTAAATGTGCTCAGCCTCGTCGTTGTTCTATTCGCCGCTTATGAGGCGTTTGGGGTCGGCAACCTCTTCGGATACAGGGACCTCTCGAACGACGATGCCGAAGAAAAGATGACGGCCGACATGGTGCGGACACTAATCGACCCGATCGGGTTTGCGAAAATGCTCACGCTCTTGCTTGCCGCGATCGTCATTCACTCGCTCTCAAAGCGAAACCGTAGGTCCTCCACCGCGACCACACGCCGTTCCCTGATTGCGACTGTGGTGCTCTTCATCATGGGATTCTTCAGGTTTTCGGTGATACTTCCAATGACCTTCGCGACCGCAGGCTGGATGGGCGCCACTGTCCAGAATAAGCCCGACAGTCGCCAACCCACGGTGCAGGAATACACGCTCGATGCCGTGGAGTTGGTCCAGTACCAGAGCGCCGAAGGCGTAAGGATGACCACGGCGGTCACCAACGCAGGAGGCGACCCTTGGCAGTTAGCCTTGGTCTACCTCGTCTTCAGCGACGTGGACGGCACAGCCTGCGGTCATGTCGAGTACGAGGAAGAGTTTGTCGCTCCTGGCGAGCGCCGCGCCATCACGACTGATTTCCTGGACGCATCCATCGACTACAGCGACCCGTCGTGCGTTCCCGCCAGCGCCACCGCTGAGCTAATCAATATCAACATAGATTCGCGTGCCCAGATACCCGATTCAGATTACGAGCAGGCGCGTGACCGCGCTGCCGTGACCCCTCTCACTTCACTGGCGGTCTCCGAGCAGCTCTCCCCGGTCGGCAACGTCAACCTCGCCATCACCGGTTCGGTGGACCCTGCGGTCATTCCAGAGCTTATGCAGGGAAACGGCGCGGCAGCGCTTCCTCTGGGCTTCGAAGTAGTTGATCAGCGAGGCCTCCGACTGGCCTGGTGCTTCAAGCCAGACGACGTCGCACCCGACGGTGGTTTCGTGACAGGCAGTTACCACAGCCCCGTCGGCACCGGAGAGTATGTGTCCGTAGCTGTCGTACCGAAGTGTTGACGAGGTCGCCCGGGACCAATCAAAACAACATCTACGACGACGATGTACACACCTGGTAGTAGGTCAGATGAGGTACAGGGCACGCGAATTCGTAACGACCCAGGCAGGAGCGCATACTGATCAGTCTCGTGCGTTGGTGGTTCACCGTGAGCGTCCGTTGTTCCAACGCGAACATGAGATCCGACCTCGAATCAAGGGCCATCGTGCTCGGCGCGCCGCGCTTGAGGGCGGCGCCTCCTTTCTCTGGCGAAGTCCTGTGCGAACTTTCTGCTACTTCATGGGGGAGTCGCGGTGTGGGTACATGACTGTGGTGAGGACTTCTTGACCTGGTCATCCTCTTTGCCGACCAGATCAGTCGGAGCAGCCACCGAGGGTTGAAGCTTTTTGGCAGCTAGCCCAGCCGGTTCCGTCCGGTCATGAGTGGAGCGAACCCGGGCCGGCCCCGGATGTTTTGACCTAAATCAGGTCCAGCGCTACATGGGCTATGCCATGGTCGAGTTCGCGGCGCTTGCCAGGGCGTTGAGGGCGTCACCATCGCCCAGGAGGGTGACAGCCGGATCCGCGGGCACTGTCGGTCCCACCCGATATCCGGTTCCTGCGCTACCGGGTGAAGTTGCACCCGGAGGAGTGAGGTAGGGACACAGAAACGCCAGAGACGGAAAGGGGGTAGAGCTGACCATCATGCAGGGAAACCTTCACCCGAAGTGATCACCAGTATCTGCGCAGTATGGGCAGCGCGTCTCAAGCGTCGGGATGGCACCTGGCCGATTCGGCGGAGCGAGAGTCTGTCATGCAGCTGTCGGCCGCTCGGACTATGAATGGTTTGAGGGGAGGCGACGTTGTGATGGAGGATCTGGAGACCGTCCATGTCGTGGGGCGTGCCCGGGACTCGGCAACGAGCGCGGGCACCACCCGGTCACGGCCGCGGGTGAATCTCTCCAGCAGGATCGCATCATTTACGGCAAAGAAGTACCGCACCCTGTCAGTGGAGGTTGCGGCAGTCTTGGGGAAGGCCCCTGGTAGGGGCAAGCGGGGGTGTGGACAGTGTCCACACCCGGGGCTTCGGATCGGGTCGTACATCGGTCGGACTGGGCCGGATTGCGCATGTTTCCTGAGGAGCCCAGTATTCGCAAGGGCTGGAGTCCGGTTCGAGTCCCACTTCGGGCACAAGTTTCCCCTAGTCAGAGGCACTTTTCCTCTATGGCTGTGGACAGCCGGCCCAATTCTGCGGTCCGGGTGCCGGTTCTGGTGGTTGAGTTGGGATTTTTTGGGGGCGGGGTGCTTTCTTTCTGTCGTGAAGCCCGGCTTGAGCTTTCTTACTCCTTCATGGGGGAGTGGCCGTGCAGCTACATGACTGTGGCGAGGCTTTTTGACTTGGTCATCCTCCAGGGCGAACAGCTTATGCGAGCAGCGAACGAGAGTTGATTACTCATCAGAATTTTCACCACGAGCAGCCTTAGGTCGCGGCGACCCTTGGTTCGATAGCGGGCGGATGCAGAGCTACCGACACCGGTTAGGTGAATTCCGCGGGCTCACCATTAGGTCCTGTCATACGTCAATTGGTCTCGGTTGGCTCTGCCAAGTGAGGACATAAGCAGACCCCGGTGCCAGTCCCGCTAGCCGCCGGCGCCAACGCGCCAGCTGGTGCGGGGGTGGCTAGCGAGGCGCTCATCGAGCAGCTGGGCATCACCGGTAAAACAGCTTAGCGACTGCGGAACATCTCGCTGGACGATGTGGTGAACACCTTCCCTTTGTTCACCGTCCGCGGCTACTTTCACGGCAAGGTACTTCAGAGCCCTGTCGGCGAGTCTCTGGCAGCGGCTTAGTCCGCTCGCGCCGTTCCTGCAGAAACGGCTTATCGTTCCTCCTTTGTGAGTGCAGCGAAGATCGCACTCACGACGGTGCCATACACGAGGTGCGCCGACAGATCCCGGCAGGCAAATCACAGCAATGAGAATTGCCTTCCCGCTGTAGAGGTCAGGCTGTGCTTTCCGTTGTGGTGCCCAAGGCTTTGCGCAGAACCTGTATCGCTTGTTCCATTGCGGCGGTGGTTCCCTGTGTTTCCCGTTCGGGGTTGAGCATCATGAAGTCGTGCGTGACGAAGTTGTATCGGACGCTCACGGTCTTCACTCCCGCTTGGACAAGTTTTGCTGCATAGGCTTCACCTTCGTCGCGCAGAACATCGTTCTGATCAACGATCACCAATGCCGGCGGCAGGTCTTTGAGTTCCTCGAGCGTGGCCCTGAGAGGCGAGGCGGTGATTTCCGAGCGGACTGAGGCATCAGGTGCATACGCGTCCCAGAACCAAGCCATGGCTTTCGCCGTCAGGAACGGACCATTGGCGAAGGTGCGGTAACTTTCGGTGTCCTGAGCGGCATCGGTGACTGGGTAGTACAGCGACTGGTGCACGAATCGCACGTCGCCGCGCTGCTTGGCGAGGATTGTCAGTGCAGCTGCCATGTTTCCTCCGACTGAATCACCCGCAATGGCCATGCGGCCACCGTCCAAGCCTTCCGACGCACCCTCCCTGGTAATCCACTGGGCGGTGGCGTAAGCCTGTTCAATAGCTACGGGATACTGCTTTTCGGGCGAGCGATCGTATTCAACGAACACCAGGGCCGCGTTCGAGCCGGCGGTAAGTTCACGGATAAGCCGGTCGTGCGTGCCGGAGTTGCCAAGAATCCATCCGCCGCCGTGCACGTAGAGGATGACTGGGAGGGAACCGGTCGCGCCGACGGGCTTCAAAATACGTACCTGAACATCGCCGACTTCGGCCGGGACGGTCAGCCACTTGTCTTCCCCCACCTCGGCCTTATCAATCGGTGCCGCCTGGAGGTCATCGAGAACCTTCCGCGCTCCTTCCGGCCCGAGCTCATAGAGGAAAGGGGGTTTGGCCGTAGCATCGGCGATTTCCTGGGCAGCGGGTTCGAGAACTACTTCGCTCACAGTAACTGTTCCTTCACTACTCGTTTTTGGGATTGCTCCGGCCGGTCGCTGATTGGAGCCACGGACGGCGAATAGGGCCTTCACCTCCTGACGGGGGTCCGCCCCGGAAAAAGCGGTCGGTATGGCGACGACTGGATTGCGCATGGGTTCGAACGATCCGGAAAAGATCGCGGAGGGACGCTTATCGGCTCCATGCGGGCGGTTTCGTCGCCTTTGTGCGAGATGGTGTTTTCAGGGCGCCCTGGCTGGCCGGTCAGGCTGATGGAAGCAAGGGACGGAATAAGCGGGTCCCTGAAGCGCGGGTTTGACGCCCTAAGGGGATCCCGACGTTCGGCATGGGAAAGGGTGTTGGTCCATGCGTCTTCGGCCACCCGACGATAGTAGGGACCGGCCAATCACAGTAACGGCATTGCCGGCAACCGCGAAAGTGACCTGCAACGTCGCCAGTGGGAGGGAAAGCAAGCCCAGAATACCCCGCTCACCGCCCATACGACATGGTCGTCCGGTATATTTCGGCTCTGCCGTGATCGCATCGGGGCTTGATGATTTCCTCGTCGTAGTGGATTGCCTGACGACCGCGATCCTCACGGTCCTTCGAAGCCGTGGCCGTTCGGCGCGGCCGTCGATGAGCCCACCTGTCAGGCATAGTGATCCGAGCCATCATCTGGAGACTGGTCTGCGATCTCCCGTCAAGTTGAGGCGGCTCATTCCCGGGGTGTATTGGGCGACGGTTCAAGACCGGAATGATGGAACCGGGTCAGATCATCACCGGAAGGGCCCAAAGGGCAGCTCAACGTGACTCCGGAACCTAAACGCTGGCAGGTGGGCGGGTGGGAACGGACCCCGGTGGTGGCGGGGCGGCTCTGAGCAGCGAAAGTTCCCCTCAGAGCCGCCCGCCAGGATGTACCAGGTGACCGGCTTCGGGCCGGGTCCCCTCCGTTTCCTCCGAGGTCAGTGCTTCTGTGATTCCTCCGAGATGTCCTGGATCAGCTGGTGGCGTTCGAGCGCGTAGGAGAAGTCGAGGGAATTGGTGGTCCCGGTGCGAAGGTCACCTGCGAAGGCCTCATACATGCGGGCGACGTTCCCTGCGACCCCGGGAATGCCGGCGACCTCCGGCGAGGTGTACTTGGCGGGGACGGGCAGGCGGTTCATGGTCTGGTCGTCGCCGCGTCCGCCGTGGAGTTCCAGTTCGGTGGCCTGCATATTGCCGTTGAAGGTGGGGGAGGAGAGGACGAGTTCGCCCTCGGTTCCGGTGATAACCCAGCGAAGACCTTCGCCGCGGGTGGTTCCGCCGCGGTACTCGATGGAGATCGGAGCCTCGCCCACCCGGCCGCGGATGGAGACGTGGCGCGGGGTGCTCCCGGTCAGGTCCTCCCCGGTGTCGGTCACCCGGACGGGGCGGCTGTAGCGGGTCAGGCGGGTTTCAAGGTCGGTCGGTTCTCCGAGCACCGCGGCCGTGATGTCGAGGGCGTTGAGGGTGGTGACCGTCAGCGGGGTGGCCCCGTTTTCCTCGGAGAAGAGGTAGGACTGGGCGGAGGTCGTGGTCTCTGCCCATGAAACGCTGGTGCCCTGCAGCGAGGAGGAGAGGACTTCTCCGACATAGCCGTCGGCGATCAGATCACGCAGGTACTGCACTTCGGGCGCGAACCGGCCCTGCAGGCCGATGATCGTGCGGACCCCGGCTGCCGTTGCGGCCTCGGCCAGTTCCGTAGCCTCGGCGAGGTTCACGCCCAGCGGCCACTCGCTGTAGACCATCTTGCCGGCGGCCAGGGCTTCGAGGATGATCTCGCGGTGGTATGCGACCTTCACGGCGACGACGACGAGATCGACGTCGGGGTGCTGGATCAGTTCCGAGGCGGAGCCGAATCCGGGGACGCCGTAGGCTTCTCCGGCGGCCTTGGCCGTGTCGGCCCGGCTGGTGGAGACAGCGGTGAGGCGGTAGTCCGACAGGCCCTGGATGGCCGGCAGGTGGGCGAACGTGCCCCAGCCCGGATTGGCTGCGCTGGCGCCGATGAGTCCTACTCGAATGGGTTCCATGATTCTTTCCTTACGGGTGTTGTGATGAGTTTTGGTGGATTTGATGGAAGGGAGGTGGAGGGGGTGGTCTAGAACTGCAGGACGATCCGTCCGCGGAGCCCTCCGGCCTCCAGGAGGCGGTGTGCTTCTGGGGCCTGCTCGGCGGGCAGGGTCCGGGCGACGCGGAGGGTGAGGGCGCCTTCCTCGACCTGCCCGGCGAGCCGGTCGAGCTTGGTGCGGGTTCCGGTTCCGGTGTGGACGCCGATCGGGCGGATGGCTACCCCGCGGGCCCGGGCGGCGGCCGCGGCTGCCGGGTCCGGCATCTGGGACACCGTGGAGAGTGTGCCGCCTTTGCGGATGACCCCGGTGAGGGAGAAGCCGGCGGCGGTCGCCGCGGCGATGCCGTCCAGTTCCCCTCCGGCGGCGAAGTGCAGGGCCCGTGCGACGTCGTCGCCGCGGTCCACGAGGATGTCGGCTCCCAGGGAGGCGACCAGTGCCCGGTCCTGCGGGGCGGCATCGGCGATGACCCGCAGGCCGTCGGCCCGTGCGAGCTGCACGATGTACCCGCCGACGGCTCCTGCGGCGCCGACGACGCCCACGGTGGCTCCGGGGGACAGGTCCAGCGCGTCAAGGGCCATCCGTGCGGTGAGCCCGTTCATGGGCAGGGTGGCTGCCTCGGTGTCGGTGGCGCCAGCCGGTGTGTGCACCACCCGCTCCGCGGGGGCGACGGCGAACTCCGCGTAGGCTCCGCCCCGCGGATCGATCGGCAGGACGAAGGCAGTGACGCGGTCACCGACCGCGAAACGGTCATCGACACCTCGGCCGAGAGCATCGACGACGCCGGCTGCTTCCATGCCAGGAATCCAGGGACCGGGCATGGGGAGTGATCCGACCCCGCCGCGGCGGAGGATCACATCTCCGGGGTTGATGGTCGCCGCGGTGACACGGATCCGGACTTCACCGGCGCTCACAGGTGGAACCGGGCGTTCCAGGAGGGTCAGGACCTCGGGTCCTCCGAACTGATGGAGACCTATGGCTTTCATGGGGCCTGCTTTCTTCTGCCGGACAGGGCAGGGGAAGGGGGGTGCTGTACCACGCGGTGCATTCTGAAGTCAGCGAGATTCCCGGGAGATGAAGCGGGATGGGGTGTCTCCGGGGGGCCCGCAGCTGGGTGGAGCGCGGACGGGTAGGGGAGCGGGCTATTTGGCGGTGAGGCCGCCGTCGATCGCCAGGGCGGCGCCCGTGATGTAGGTGGACTCGTCGCTGAGCAGGAAGGAGGTGAATGCGGCGATGTCCTCTTCCCTGCCGATCTGTCCGCTGGGCTGCAGGCCCAGGAAGTGCTGTTCGATGCCCGGGCTGGCGGCCGCGGCGGTGCGCCACAGAGGGGTGTCGATCAGGCCGGTGACCAGGGCGTTGATGCGCACCCCTTCGGGGGCGGAATCCAGGGCCGCTGCCCGGGTGAGGCCGACGACGCCGTGCTTCGCCGCGGCGTAGGCGGCCAAATTGGCATCGCCGACGACTCCGGCGGTGGAGGCGTTGTTCACGATCGATCCGCCGCCGGAAGCGATGATCGCCGGGATCTCGTACTTGAGGCTGTAGAAGACGCTGGTGAGGTTGCGGGCGATGGTGGCATCCCAGAAGTCCTGGTCGATCTCGCGCACCCTGCCGACCGCGTTCCCGCCGCCGGCGTTGTTGAACGCGCCGTCCAGCCGGCCGTAGGTCGCAACGGTGGTCTCCACCAGGGCCTTGACCTCCGCCTCGACGGTCACGTCGGTCCTGAGGAACAGGGCGCGTCCGCCGGCGGCGCGGATGTCCGCGGCGACCTCTTCGCCGCGGGCGGCGTCGCGGGCGCCGATGACGACCGTGGCACCTTCCCGGGCCGCCCGGCGGGAAAAGGCCTCGCCCATGCCGGCGGAGCCGCCGGTGACAATCAGGACCTTGGCATCGAGTTTCTGCGCGGGGGATTCATTCTTCGACATCTCTACTGCTTTCCGGGCCCGCTCGAGGCGGCCGCCATGCACTCAGGGTTCGCGGCCATACTGTACCGCGGGGTACATTCAAGCACGTTCTGTACCGCGTGGTCAATTCCTGACTGCGGCGGCCGAGTGTGGGGCCCGGGGGTCGGCGTTCTAGTGGCCCCGCAGGGAGGCGATACCCACATCCAGTGCAGAGGCCAGATGGTAGGCCGAGCCGGAGGCCAGCAGAATGAGGACCCCGCCGTAGATGCCGGCGATCAGGGCCGCCGCGGCGGCCGCGGCGTCGACCGAGGGCCGGATGTGGCCGGACTGCTGCATACCCTGAATTCCCTCCAGGAGCAGACGCTCCCACTCGGCCTGGAGGTCAGCGGCAATCTTTTCGCTTGCGGCCGAGGCGGGTCCGAGCTGGGTGGTCAGCACGCCCAGGCGGCACTGCCGCCCCTGCGCTTCGTAGCGTTCCACCACGCGGTTGCGCCAGTCCTGCCAGGCGTCCCATGAGGTCAGGTTGCTCAGGTATGGCTGCTGGTCCGCGAGGATGCTCGCCGCCTCAAACTCTGCCACCGCCACCAGCAGGGCGGTCTTGCCTTCCGGGAAGTAGTGGAAGAGCTGGCTCTTGCCGGTCTGCGTCCGGGCGGCGATGTCGTCGAGCGAGGTGCTGGAAATGCCCTGGTCCTGAATGAGGGTTGCCGCGCCCTGGATGATGCGCTGGCGGGTGGCGGCGCCCTTGGCGGTGAGGGTGGTGCCCACTGTTCCTCGTTTCTGTACTTGACAGTACATTCTTGTGCGTCTATGGTCATTGGACTCACCAGTACATTATCACCTCGCCTAGCGGGCCTTCCAAAGGACCATCCCATGAGCACCGAATACCCGGACCTTTCCGGCCGCGGCCAGCCCCCGGCTGGTGCATCACAGGAAGCCGCCCGGCGGGAGACCGGCCGGAATCGCCGGATCAGCATCGAAATCTTCTCCGACGTGGCCTGCCCCTGGTGCTATATCGGTAAACGGAAGCTAGAGTCGGCACTGACCGTCTATGCGGAGGATCCCGGTGCACTGCCGGTGGATATCACTTACCGCAGTTTTGAACTCGCCCCGGACACCCCCGAGGACTTTAAAGGCAGCGAGGCGGACTTCGTCACAGCCCACCGCGGGCTGGATCGCGCGCAGGTTGAGCCAATCCTGCGCGGAATCACCGCGGCAGGCGCCGCGGTCGGGCTGACCCTGGACTTCGACGCCCTCCAGCACGCGAACACCCTGAAGGCCCTTCAACTGCTTCATTACGCCAAGGCACACTTCCGGCAGGCCGAGGTGAAGGAAGCCCTGCTGCAGGCCTACTTCACCGACGGCGGCCACATCGGGCGGACCCCCGAGCTAGCCGAGCTGGCCGGGCGGGCGGGCCTTGATCCCGTCGACGTGGCTCGCTCCCTGGAGAGCGGTGAATACCTTGAGGCCGTACGCGCCGACCAGGAAGAAGCGGGGCGCCTGGGCATCACATCGGTGCCGTTCTTCGTCATCGACGGCCGGTACGGCATCTCCGGGGCGCAGGAGCCCGAGGCGTTCCTCGAAGTGCTCCGCGGCCTGGCGCCGGACCGCGCGGGTGGACACCCGTGAAGGGCCCCGCGCTCATCGGCGGCACCGACGTGCCGGCGGCCAGGCTCACACTCCTCGGAAGCCACGGTGCAGGCTGCGCCGACGGATTCTGCTCCGCCCCCACGGCGGCACCAGCCGTCACACTAGTAAAGGAAGAAATAGCATGAAAGCAGTAGGACATACCGAATTCGGCGGACCCGAGGTCCTGAAGACGTTTGAGGTGCCCTCCCCGGTGCCCGGACCGGACGAGGTGCGGATCAAGGTGTACGCCGCAACCGTCAACCCGGCGGACTTCTACCTGCGCGACGGCCGCCTCGCCGGCGTGGTTGCCGGCTTCCGCCCGCCCTACATCCCCGGGGTTGAGGCCGCCGGGATTATTGATGCCGTCGGGGCGGAGGCCGGCGACCGGCTGAAGGTCGGGGACCGAGTCACCGCGCACGTAATGCCGCTGACCCAACTGGGCGGCGCTTACGCCGAGGAGGTCGTCACGAAGGCGGTTTGGACGGTCAAGGCGCCCCGGAATGCGTCGTTCATCGAAGCCGCCACCCTGCCCATGAACGGGATGACGGCCCTGTCCGCGGTGAAGCGTTCCGGAGCGGCCGAGGGTTCAACAATCGCCGTCATCGGAGCCGCCGGGGCTGTCGGCGGCTATGCTCTTCAGCTGGCCAAGGCCGCCGGCGCCCGCGTGATCGCCGATGCCGCCCCCGGTGACCGGGAGCTGGTGCTCTCCCTCGGAGCCGACATCGTGGTGGAGCGCGGTACGGGTCTTGATGACCGGCTGCTGGCGGCATCACCGGGAGGAGTCGATGGCATCGTGGATGCCGCCGGATATGGTACATCGGTCATCCGGGCCATCCGGCCGCAGGGTGCGTACGTCTTCGTGGCCGGTGCGCCGGAGGACGCGGATCTGGCACTGGCCCGGGAGAAGCGCATCAACGTGCACTCAGTGTTCGTGCCGAACGTTCCCGAGCCGGTCCGGCTGCTCGAGCGCCTGCGGGAGTTGGTCGAGTCAGGGCAGCTTACTCTCCGGGTGCAGCAGACCTTCGCCCCGGAGGAGGCACCGGCGGCCCACGCACTCCTTGCCGCCGGTGGAACCCGCGGGCGCCTGGTGCTCGAGTTCCGGGCTGAGGAACCGGGGGCCTGAACCGGACCGGGCCGCCGATTCGGTGACATGCCGGGCGGGCCGGGCCTTGTGATTGGCCCGCCCGGGTGTATATCAGAACGAAGCCCGACACTCCCGCCGGGACAACCCCCAGGCTGAGCATCACCGGCGCCGGGTGGCGGAGCCGGCGCACCGCGGTGGCTGCGAGGAAGAGGACCCCGACGCCGGTCTGCAGGCTCCAATAGACCGGGTTGGTCGTACCCGCGAGGATGTACAGGCGGTAGAGCCCTTCGCCGGTCAACGCCGAGTGAGCAGGCATCTCCTCCTATCGTCATTTCACAGCTCCTGCTTCAGGCGTGCCAGGGTATTGACGCGCCCGGGAGCGCAGAATGTTCTGCTCGCAGTTGCTCAGATTTCGGCCGGTAGCCTTAGCGAACTGGGGCTCATCGGGCGCTGGCCCGACTTTGGGAAGTTCTCGGGCGGGGGCCTCTGATGCGAATAGGGCGCGCTCCACAAGCGCGAGCGATCAGACGGGTGCAGAGGGATTGGATGGGGGTTCGAAAGGCTCGTAGCAGTCGTAGGTCTCGATCTGGTGAATCCGTCCGTTTCGGGTCCGGATGAACTGGACCATGTGGGCGCGCAGCACCTGACCCGCCTTGAACTGACCGACGGCTGCTCGTACGCTGCCCGTCCAGGTGACCCGGAGGACGACTTCGGCCCCGTTCTCGACGATCTGGTGGATGTCGAATTTTTGCCATTGCAGCAGGCTTGCCCCGGCGACCGAGCCTGCCAGCATTTCTTCGACGCCCAGCACCGCGCCACTGGCCCTGAGCTGGTTGGGATGCTCCACGGTCGTCGCGTCCTGGTTGAAAAGGCTCCTCAGGGCCTCGCCGTGCTGGCCGGCTTCCAGAGCTGCATGGAGGGCCGTGGCCAGTTTCAACGCCGACACCTCTTCGTGTGATGCCAGGGGGGGGCGGGTGCGTCCTCCGCGATCCTTCCGGCTCCAGCACGGTCGTTCACGGAGCCACCTCCAATCCCTGCACCAGACGGCCGCGGAAAGCATAGACATGACAAACGTCGGAGCGGTCCAGAACAGCGCCGGCGGAATCACGCACGACCTGATGGGCTCGAACCTCCACTCTGCCATCGGGCCGCTCGTGGATACCCGTTGGGTGGACCGCCACGCGGACCTGCGCCCATTGCCGTTCCCAGTAGCGCCTGACTGCATCCTGTCCCACGAGCCGACCACCTTCCCACCCGTTAGGCCAGGCGACGTCATCGGTCATCGCCGCCAGGACCCTCGTGAGGTCACGTTCATTGAAGGCTTGGTAGAGGGCGGTGAGGTGCTGGCCGTGATGCGACTGATTCATGGTGAGTCCTTTCCGTTCAAAGCGACGCCGCGGCGGGCGTCCTGGTTCGGCGGTGGCCGAAGAAGGCGGGTGCAGCTCGGTGAGGGTGCTACCGCCGGCATCCGCTGCCCGCCAAGAGTCATGAGCTCTTTACGGTGAGGATGTATCCCGTCATCGAGCCATGAATCGTTCTCGGGAAGGGCCGGGCCCATGCTCTGTGGTAGCGCCATGAAGTTATAGCTCCAACGTGACATGTCAGATTCTACATGTCAATAGTAAGGTGCCACCCGTTATGCTCGGGTCATGTCTCTGCGTTACGCCATCCTCGGGCTGCTCGCCCGCCAACCGTCGTCCGGCTATGAGCTCACCCGCAAGTTCGACTCCTCGCTGCGCACCGCATGGCACGCCCAGCACAGCCAGATCTATCCCGAGCTGGCCAAGCTCGAGGCCGAGGGGCTCGCCGAAATCATCAAGCGAGGCGCCCGCGGAAGTAAGACCTACGGCCTGACGGAGTCCGGGCATGACGCACTGAGGCACTGGCTCGTCGAGGTAGCACCGGACCGTTCACAAAGGAACGAAAGCGCGGTGCGGCTGTTCCTGACACAGTTGATGGCACCCAGAGAACGACGCCTGGCGTTTGAGCGGGACCTAGCCTACGTCCACCAGCAGACCGCCGAACTCCGACTAATCAAAGACCAGCTCGCACCCGACGAGCCGTTCGCGCCCCAGGTGGAGCTTGGCCTTCGGACCAATGCCGTTCTGAGCGCCTGGCTTCAGGAGCAGGCCGACGCTGCAACCCGCGAAGGCGGCGATGGGCCGCAGTAGCCGGCACGGCGTGATTGGAGGGAGCCCGACTATCTGCGGCTCGGCCACGAAGCGGCTGATCGGCTCAGCGCCCGGGAACGCGGTCCGTGACCTCCTGCAGGATCCAGCGGTTGCCCTCCGAGTCGCGGAACGTCGCATACGACGCGTAGGACCGGCGATCAGGGTCGTGGCCGGAGGCCACCGCGCCCTCATCGACGTGGAACCCTCCTGCCCGGCCCCCGCTGGCCTCGTGGAACACACCGCTCACCTCGACCCCGCGTGATACCAAGTCCATCCGGGCGCGGTCGATGTTATCGACAACCAGCAACAACCCATCCAACGACCCGGGGTCGGCTGCGCTTGCGTGGGTTCCAAAGATGATCGAAGCGGCGGAATCGGGCGGCGTGAACTGAATCAGACGATATCCCTCACGGCTCACGTCGGCATCCAGGCGCCAATCCAAAGAGGTGTAGAACGCTTTGGCTCGATCTACGTCCGCTACGGGAAGGACCACCACCTCGAGGCGAAACGGTATCGAGGGTGCTTCAACGACGTCAGATGGTCCGGCGGACTCAGGCGGAGCTGTCATGGTTCGTTCTCCTCACCCTTCGATACCGACTGTGTGACCTCGTTCCCAGGACTTTAGCAAGGGCATAAAACCGCAGGTAGGGAGCAGGGTTCCTAGGGCGAGGTGCCCGAGTCCCTCAGCAGACCCGGTGATGAGGATGCGACCCATGTTTGCTCTCCTTCTGAACGGTACGTGTGTCAGTGTTCGACGGGTCTCGGTAAGGGGCGCGGGCACCACCCAGTCACGGCCGCGGGTGAATCTCTTCGGCAGGATCGGATTTTTCAAGGCGAGGAAGCACCGCACCCTGTCTGTGCGGGGTGCGGCAGTGTTGGGGAAGGCCCCTGGTCGGGGAAGAGCGGGGGTGCGGACAGTGTCCACACCCGGGGCTTCGGATCGGGTCGTACATCGGTCGGACCGGGGCGGATTCCGCATGTTTCCTGAGGAGCCCAGTATTCGCAAGGGCTGGAGTCCGGTTCGAGTCCCACTTCGGGCACACGTTTCCCCTAGTCAGAGGCCCTCTTGCTCTCTGACTGTGGACAGCCGGCCCAATTCTGCGGTCCGGGTGCGGGTTCCGGTGGCTGTTGGAGTTTTCCCGGGGGCTGGGTGCCGCCTTTCCGTCGCGAAGCCCGGTTTGGGCGTTCTTACTCCTTCATGGGGGAGCGGTGGCGCAGCTACATGACTGAGGTGGGGGTTTCTTGGCCCCCATTGAGGAAGGCGGATGATCCCCTGACGTGTGCTGACAGTTGGACAGATACCAGCCCTGCGGATGAACGGGCAGCGATATGCGCGCATTGCGGCCGGCCCTCGGCCCTGACAAGTGGGGCAGACGGGACGCCGACACCGTCGACATTGTCCTGGCATCATCTACGCCCCCATCGGCGCCCCGGTCCGGTTGAGCATCCCATTTGTACTGCCCGGGGCCTTCATTATTTCGGCAGTTCATTCACTTAGGAGGTTTATCGATACTCAGGGTTTTCAAAGTCGAACCGGGTGCCGGCGTCCCAGGCGGAACGGACGTTCCCGTAGGCCGGTATTCCCCCGGCGTCCTTCAGCATCCGTGCTAGGTGCATGAGATTCCACGTCATGAAAGTGGTGTTTCGGTTCGTGAAGTCGTTCTGTGGCCCGCCGCTGCCCTCGTCGAGGTATGAGGGTCCGGGGCCGGCTTCACCAATCCATCCGGCGTCGGCTTGAGGGGGAATGGTGTATCCAAGATGCTGAAGGGAGTACAGAATGTTCTGGGCGCAATGCTTGACGCCGTCCTCGTTCCCGGTGAGCAGGCAACCACCGACCCGGCCGTAGTACGCGTATTGGCCAGCGGCGTTGAGCTCGCTCGAGGATCCGTAGAGGCGTTCTATAACCCGCTTCATGACACTGGAGTTGTCACCGAGCCAGATGGGTCCGGCCAGGACCAGAATGTCGCTGGCCAAGACCACCTCTTCAATGTCCGGCCAGGCATCGGAGGCAAACCCATGCGTGGTCATATCCGGGTACACACCACTGGCAATGTCATGGTCAATCGCCCTGAACTTGGTGACCGTGACGCCATGTTTTTGCATGAGGGATTCGCTGATCCTCATCAGTCCGTCCGTGTTTGACTTTTGAGGTGATGGCTTAAGAGTGCAGTTGATGAAGGTTGCTCGCAGGTTACTGAAATCCCAGTCGCTCTGTCTTGTCATGCCGTCTACTCGCTTTCTGAAGTGAATCGCTTTTGCGGGGGCCCGCAGGGGAGGTGGTCCGAGGATAGGGTGCCGAGCCAAGGCGGCGATCACCGAAGGTACGGCAGCTTGAGCAGGAGTCTCCTGATGCGGGTGGGGGATCTGAATAGCCAGCCGCCTACGATGCCGGCCACCAGTTGGCGAAGGTTCGGGGCCACTGACATATGCGTCGTTTACCGTCCTTGTGGAAGGCATACAGGCGTATCGCCTCACCTGTGGGCGACTTCTCGGTTGCGCAGATGATGTACCTCGAGAAGGAACTGGTGAACCAGCGCCCTCAGGCGCTGTCCCGTTCCGGAGTCGAGGAAGCGGGGGTCGTTCACCCGCTCGTTCGCTTTTGAAAGCGAGTACATGGTGGGGTGAACGTGCATACCCAGTGACTCAAGCGGCACACGAAGCGCCCATAAACCACGATTGCCGCCGATCAGTGACGGCGAGGCCGAGGCAAGTAGCCCCCGTTGTCCGGCGAAAGGCTGGGGGCGGAGCCGAGATACCCAATCGATGACATTCTTGAGTGCGCCGGGCATGGATGCGTTGTATTCGGGTGAACAAATAATGACGGCGTCAGCCTGCTCCAGGGCATCGGCGAGACGCCTGGGACCTGGGGGTAGGCCTAAGGCTACCTCGACGTCGTAGTCGTAGTTGGGGGCAGACACGTCCGCCAACGTCAGTCGATCCACGACCACGGTCTCAAGCTCTGTAGACCGGCCCTCGTCCTCCGCGACGGCCGCAATCCAGTCAGCCAACGTTCCGTTGAGCGAATTGCTCCTCAGTGAGCCCGACACGATCAGTACACGCATAGTTACACCCCTGCCTTTTATTTGCTTGCTCATGCATCATACTGGTGGTGCAGGCAGTTTCAGGGCGTAAAGCACTTGGAAATCCAGTGCGTGCGAGGCAGGAGGCTGCTGCGCATTGGATCTGAAGGTTAATCAATTGAGGAGCAAGGATGACCTACGTCGACCAGAAAGAATCCCGGGCAGTATCGTCGTGGCCTGAGCTGAGGCTCGAGGACTGGACGGCGACGCGGGAGACCCTGCATATGTGGCTGCAGATCGTGGGGAAGATCCGATTGGCCAAGGCTCCGATGGTCAACCATTGGTGGCAGGTGCCGCTTTACGTGACGCCTCGTGGCTTGAGTACGACTTCTATCCCGGACGGAGAGCGCCACTTTGAGATTGAGTTCAACTTCTGCACCCACCACCTGACCATCGACCTTGAGGGTGGCGAGCGTCGCAGCGTCCCGCTCGAACCGAAACCGGTTTCGCAGTTCTACGCCGAGGTGCTGGGCGCACTGGGCGAGCTCGGTATCGAGGTGTCGATCACTCCATATCCGGTCGAGGTCACTAGCACCATTTCCTTCGAGGACGACAATCAGAATGCCTCGTATGACCCCGCCGCGGCGCAGATGTTCTGGCGTCAACTCGTTCAGGCCGGCAGGGTGATGGGTATCTTCCGGTCACGGTTCATCGGCAAAGTCAGTCCCGTGCACTTTTTTTGGGGCGCCATGGACTTGGCATGCACCCGGTTCTCGGGGCGCACTGCGCCGCAGCATCCGGGAGGGGCCCCGAACGTCGGTGACTGGGTGATGGTCGAGGGCTACTCCCATGAGCTCAGCAGCTGCGGTTTCTGGCCTGGCGGCGACGGTGAGGGCATGTTCTACGCCTACGCCTACCCCGAACCGACAGGCTTCCCAGAGCATCCAGTCGCCCCTCAAGGAGCCTTCTACTACCCTGACGGCGGCCAGTTCGTGCTGCCGTACGAGACGGTCCGCACCTCAGCGGACCCCGACGCCACACTGCTCGCCTTTCTCCAGTCGACCTACGAAGCGGCTGCGATGACCGGCTCCTGGGACCGCGCAGGGCTTGAAGGTGATCCGCTTAGAAAAGGCGCTTCGCGCTGACCACCTTTCGCGGATGAGCCTGATAGCGCGGAAGTACGTGCTCACTGGCGGCGGGAACCGTCCGCGGACGCCGGCCGTAGGGCGACAGCAGGTGCTGCACCTTTGGGCCTGGCCCGCCGCCAGTGAACGCGCCATATGCTGATGGCCGGTGTCACTGACGCTACGGCGATCGTGATGCTCCCGCATGTGCTCGAGCCACCTACTGACCTCGTAGCTCTTCTTCCACAACTGAGAAACCGCGAGATTTTGGAACAGCTGCCGGCGCCGAGCATCTGAACGTCGCCGGGCTATTCCCACGGGCACCCGGGTCTTGTCGACCTTAATGGCAACCTCGTTTCCGAAGGCTCGACCATGTTGCAGGTCGACGCCGAGGAGGATTTCGATGGAACCCGTGCGGTTTCAGTCGCGCTTAAGCTCTCACAGGATTGAGATCCAACTGCCCGGGACCGCACCGGCCCGGACGACCCGGTCGAGCCCGGCGCGATGGGTCTGGGTGGAGGTGCCGGCGACGCAGTCAACCGGTACGTAGATCTCGTCCCCTTCACTTAGCGCGTCAACGACGGGGAAGGCGAGGCAGATCTCGGCCCACAGCGCGGCGAAGATCAGCTTCTTCCGTCCGGTGGCGCGCACAGCGGCCGCGAACTCCTCGTGCGGGGCCCTGTTGGATCAGCACCAGGGCGCCGTTCTCGGGAGTCAGGAGGTGATGGGTTTGGGATCACTGGGCGCAAAACGGGTCATGGGAACGACAAAGGTACATGAGATTACAAGCCTCCCACGTGCATGTGTGAGCATGCAAAAGTTTTCGAGCATTCGAGACGAACATGTCGTGAATGGGATAATGAACGAATGCGGACACCTCCTAGCTATTTCACCAATGAAGAGCTGCGCGCGTGGGGAGGCTTCCTGAAGCTGAACGCGCGGATTACAACCGAGCTGAGCCTCGCCCTCGAGTCGAGCCTGCGGCTGCGATTGGTGGAGTACGAGGTGCTCCTGAAGCTTGCGACCAGCCCAGAGGGCAGCCTGCCGATGTCCCGGCTGGCCGAGCGCTCTTACCTCACCCTGTCCCAGAGTGGACTCTCGCGCCTGGTCGAGCGGTTGCGGTCCCGCGGCCTGCTCACCCGCGAAACGTGCGAGACCGGTGACCGACGCAGTGTCATGGTCACCATCACTCCACAGGGTCGGGCCTTATGGGAGAAGGCATCGGCAGACCACGCGGCCCGGGTCCGAGAGCTCTTCCTGAACCAGTTGGAGCCCGAGGAGCTGAGCGGGCTCGGCGACTTGTGGCAGCGAGTCCTCGCCCGTTACGACATGGAATGAACTACCTATCCACGATGTGCCCCCGTCGACTCGGCCTTTCCGACTCAACGACCATGTTGAACGGGGATCAAGTCCGGCGTGTGGGTAGCCGCACCCGCCTGAGTAGCCTCTTTACACGCCCCGGCGAGAGAGTGATCGCGCAACGTTACCGCGCTCAGCAGCCCACCGGCGGCGCACAGGAGGCCAGCGACCAGGGTCGCCCGGCCGAATCCCGCGCTGAACGCCTCGGGGGAGGCGTAGGCCGCCTGATCGATGCCAACCAGACTGGGAAGCAGTGCCACCGCTAAAAGGCCGGCGACGCGGGCGATATCGTTGTTCACTGCCGAGGCGACGCCAACCTGCTGGGGCGGAGCCGCGGCGAGCGCCGTCGCGGTCAATGGTGCCACAGCGAGGCTGAGCCCGGCCCCGAAGACCAGGACCGCCGGCAGCACGTCGGCGACCAACGATGCATCGCTTCCAATCCGGCCGAGAAGGATCAGGCCGACGCCGGCCAGGACCGGCCCGATGGTCATGGGCCATCGCGGGCCGATCCGTTGGGCCAGTCGCCCGGCCCGCGCCGAGAACAGCAGCATCAGCACGGTGACCGGGAGCAGCGCCGCGCCGCTAATGACCGGCGAGAACCCCGCGACGAGTTGCAGCTGCAGGGGCAACAGGAACAGGGCACCGCCGAGGGCAGCGTAGACGACGAAGGTGACGGCGTTTGCCGCCCGAAAGACGCCCGAGTTGAACAGTGACAACGGCATCAGCGGATACTGCACCCGGGCCTCATTGATCAAGAAGCCAGCCAGAAGTGCAGTGCCGATCGCGACCGCGACCAAGGCGGCCGGCGTCCAGCCTCCGCCCGCGCCTTCGGTGAGGCCAAACATCAGCGAGCCCAACCCGGCTGCGGCGAGCACGGCGCCGGTGAGATCTGGCAGCCCCCGCGCGTCCTCATCGCGGGTCTCGGGGATTTGTCGGGTCGCGAGTAACACCGCCGCGGCTAGAGGGAGGTTGAGGAGGAAGGTGGTCCGCCACCCGTCGGGCCCGGATTGGACCAGGAAGCCGCCGAGCACCGGCCCGACCGCGGCGGCGACCCCGCCGAGACCCGACCACGTACCTACTGCCGCGCTGCGGTCTGCTGGAATGAACACGGCCTCGATGATCGCCAGCGACCCGGGTACCATCAGGGCGGCCGCGGCTCCCTGGGCAGCCCGGAAGGCAATCAGCATGTTGGCGTCCGGGGCGACGGCGCAGGCGATAGAGGTGATGGCGAACAGTACGACACCGATCACGAAGATCCGCCGTCGGCCGTACCGGTCACCCAGACTGCCCCCCAGAAGCAGGAACGCGGAGAGTGAGAGCGTGTAGGCGTTGACGATCCACTGCAGCGCGGTGAGGTCGGCACCGAGGTCTACGCCGATATCGGGCAGCGCCACATTGACCACCGATCCGCCGAGCTGGGCCAGCCCGCTGGCCAGCACCGTCGCCATTAGAATCGCCCGTGCCCGGCCTGTGCCCAGCGCGATCAGAGAGGTTGACGACGTCATGAGAGCTCCGAGGAGTGTAGGCGCGCCGCGTCGCAGATCGGGCGGCGTTGACTGCGTCCACACCCGCATAGAGCGAGTCTCGTCTCTTCGGTGGGGGTTTCGTCGGGCATTGTCAACCTCAAATCGCCGCGCAGGAGGATGAGTCTCTCCCGCTTCACACTTACCTGTGTCGGAACACCTGACTCCGCGGGCAACGCTCCGCCCCCTTCGTATTGCAGGGCGCCGCTCGGGCATCGGCGGATCACCTCGGCCACTTCGGCTGGGTCGGCGGCGCTTGGAATGATCCACGGCCGTCGATCGACGTTGAAGACTCCAGGGAGGCCCCGCAGGCACTCCGCGAAAGGCCGGCAGCGGCTGGGCTCAGAAAGGACGGTGAGTCGGTAGCCAGTGTAGGCGCGAACCGTATGGGGTGCTCTGCCGTCTCGTGGATTCATCAACAAGCTCTTTGCTGGTGCATGCGCATGCAACTAATATAGGCCAATGTGATGACAACGAACCTGTATCGGAGCGATTATGTCGAATACTGAATCCGGTTCCTCGTCGGGGGCTGACGCGAGCGGCGGGCTAAGGGCCCCGGCCGAGACAAGCATTCATGTCCGCGCCGTCATCACCTGGCTGGCGATCTTTCCGCTCGTTGCCCTCGGCATGGGCGTGCTGACCCCGTTCATGCTGGATTGGCATTCCGTCCTGCGTTCTCTCGTTCTGACCCTCGTGGTTGTTCCGCTGGCCGTCTATATTGCCGTTCCGCTTCTGCTGGCGCTTTACCAGCGAATACGTTCAAGGGGCTGACACGCCTCCGGTGCTCTAAATTTCCTGACCTTACTCTCAAACCGGTTGGTCATAAGGGGCCGAGGCAGCCGATGTCGGCCCGGTGGTCGTCACGTGGTCGCTGCATATCAAGGACGAGTCGAAGCACGGCTATCTGCTGCGAAGGTCGCCGACTCGCAACACAGATGAGGGCTCGCTGCCGATTGTGCTGCTTGTGCGGCTCAGGCTTTGCCCTGCTGCTCAGTGATTCTGGGTCGGCTGCCGCTGACGACGCGGGCAACCACCGCACCGGTTAGCAGCAGGCCGGTGATCAGCACGGGCCCGGGGGTCCAAGAGGAGCAAATGACCAGAGATGCAACGATGTAGGGCTTGGCCTCGCTCAGGCCTCGGGGACGGGCGCTGGCATGCAGTTCCCACACGAAGAGTATGTAGAGCGCGACGGGCGCCGTGATGGCCAGGGCTGCGGGTAGGTCGCCGAGCTCGGAGTGGCCGGTGGCTTGGTCAACGGCGACCGCCAGGCCGCTGCCGACAGCTGCGGCGGCGGCGAAGATGAAGTAGTGGCCGTAGCCCCATACCGCGGCGCTGCGGGTCTGGCGGTGTCCGGCACCGTGGGCTCCGCTGGCGATCTCGGCTGCGGGCTGGTCGAAGTACAGCCACCAGAGTGCGAACACGATGAGCAGTCCGCCCACCACGACGGTGGTGAGGTCGGCGAGCTGCCGACCCGAATCGACCGCGACCTGTATGCCGATGACGCTGCTGAGAATGGACTCGCCCAGGACGATGATGGTGAACAGGCCGTGGCGCTCGGCCATGTGGCGGGGGTGCCAGCGGTTCAGGTGGCCGCTCTCGGCCCAGAACGGCAGGCACAGCTCGAGGGCCGCCAGGGCAAAGAACCCGACCACGCCGGCGGTCATATCAGGCACGGCCAGCAGCCCGACCCAGCCGATTTGGAGGACGACCAGGCCTCCGGCGTGCCGTTTGGCGCTGCGGCTGCCCTTCCGGTCGGTTCGGGAGACCCGTAGCCACTGAGAAATCAGCCCCACCCGCATGATGAGGTAGCCGGCGGTCACGACGCCGAAGCCACCGCCTTCGAAGACCTGCGGCACACCGGCGGCCAGCACCAGGGCGCCGGACATCTGGACGAACACCGCCGTGCGGTAGCCCCAGTCGTCGGTGTCATACGCCGAGGCGAACCAGGTGAAGTTCATCCAGGCCCACCACACCGTGAAGAACACCATCGCGAACGCGATCAGCGAGTCGGCCGCCTGCCCGCTCACGAGGCCGTGGTGCAGCTCCTTAGCGCACAGGGCGATCGCGACGACCGCCGTGAGGTCGAAGAAAAGTTCGAGCGGTGACGGGCTACGGTGATCCTCTGTCGGATCGCGCCTGAGCATCGGTGTGTTCCCGCGGGTGGCCACCTCAGGCACCCACGCGCAACAGCCGGCACCGGGCTTGCTGCCGCTCGGGCACCAGTCCGAGGTAGTCCTTTTGAGACTGCCGGTCGACCGTGAAGTCGGCGAGCCGGTCATCCACGAAGATCCCGAGGCGATCCCACTCCGCAACAAAGAGGACCCGCACGAGCTTATTGCTGACAGAAGTGGTCATGACTTCATAGGATAGTTGCATGCGCATACACCGACAAGGTGTTAACTTGGTGTCGAGGCATCGACCACGGCGCCGATGCAGACCCGCAGCTCATCCCAACCACGGAGATCCATCATGACAAGCGAAATGATCCGCAATCCCCGAACCGACCACCTCCTGACGCCCGAGAACTCAGCCCTCCTCGTCATCGACTATCAGCCGGCACAGATCGCCTCGATCCGTTCGATGCCGCGCGAGGAGCTGATATTCAACATCGTGGGCACCACCAAGGCGGCGCTCAACTACAACCTTCCGGTCATCCACTCCACCGCCAACGTCGGAACGGGCCTCAACAAGCCGCCAATCCAGGAGCTGCAGGACATCATTGGGGACCTGCCGACCTACGACCGGACCACTGTCAACGCGTGGGAAGACGTCGAATTCAAGCAGGCAGTCAGGGCACTCGGGCGCCCCAAACTCATCATGACCGCGCTCTGGACCGAAGTGTGCCTGGTTTTTCCCGCACTGGACGCCCTTCAGGAAGGCTACGAGGTGTACGTCCCCGTGGACGCCGTGGGTGGCACATCGGTTGCGGCCCACGAGGCAGCACTACGCCGGATCGAACAGGCCGGCGGAAAGCTGATCAGCCGCGTCGGACTGTACTGCGAACTCCAGCGGGACTGGACCCGGGAGGAAACCATCCCCGGATTCATGGACGTCTTCAAGACCTATGGCGGGTCTCTCCACGAGAACCCAGTGGAGTCGGGCGCGCATTGAGAAGCCTGCCAACGGAGAGCGTGGAAAATGCCTCGTGTTGATCAGCGCCCTTACGCACCATCACCTCGCGGCAGTGCAACTAAGACCAATTAGCTGATCTCGGGTCGAGGGTCCAAATCGCGAAGACTTGGGCCCTCGGGCCGATGAGGACCACAGTGCTGCTAGAGAAGCAAAGAAACCCGAACATGTCGGCCACGAGCCTGGAACGAGCGGAACAATCTATTCGGATGATCAACTCATTCATCTGACTCGACACCGCAGATCACGCAATCTGGAGTTACCGCCCCGCGCTACCTAGGTGGTTCTTACTGGCCAAATGGTGAAAGGCCAGCGGTCTGGCTGTACCCGCACGGTGGTGCTGAACCTTCCTCGAGGGTCCCCTAATGGCCGTGACGGTTGAAGGATCCCGCCTGTGGCACCGCCGGTCCAAGGTGGGCGGAGCGGGGATGCCGGTAGTCGTCCAGGATTAGTGGAGAAAGGTTTGGAGTGGCCGAGGGCATCATCCAGCAGTGGATCGCCGCGCAGGCGGTCGGCGACGCCGGATTCGACGCCGGGGAGGTGTGGCTGTACTACCTGAGCTCCGGAGGCAGCCTCGGTGAAATGGAGCTCGCCGGGCACCTTGCCGGGCTTCTGATGATTCCCTCCGCACAGCGGGATCTGGCAGCCGAGGCGATCAATGAACTGCTCGAAGACCGGGCTGGCAGTAAACGGGCGCACTACAGCAGCGGCGCTGGTTGAAGGACGCCCTGCTGATCGAGGACTTCTCCGCCGTAAAGCAGTTTTGGCATCGTATTGAACTGGAAAGGACCACCATGAGTGATGAGACCATCATCGAGCGGATCAACAACCTCGTACAGGAGGAGCACAAAATCCGTTCCAGCCCGCCTGCCGGCGGAGCATCGGAACCGTCGGCAGCCGTCCGGCTTCAAAGCATTGAAGCGGAACTGGACCAGTGCTGGGACCTTCTCCGGCAGCGCCGCGCCAAACGAGAGTTCAATGACGACCCTCAGGAAGCAGGCGCGCGGCCCTTCCCGAAGGTCGAGGGTTATATCCAGTAACTGTGGCAGGCAGCAGATCGAGGCACTGATGGGTATCATCCCCTCCGGGGGCGGCACCCAGTACCTTCTTGAACGAGTCGGCCGGAACCGTGCCCTGGAACTTGTTCTGACCGGAGATGCTGTCGAGGCGGATGTCGCTGCCTCCTATGGGTGGATCAACCGGGCCACCCCTGCCAATGAGAATGGGGTGCGTTGTTCAGGCTTCCTGCAGCCCGGCACCTCATTGGCGACAACCTCGAGCGCGGCGCCCAGACCATCGAAGGGGAACGGGACCTCGAGGGCCTCCTCCGGCGGATGAGCAAAGGGTTCGCAGATCTTGGGTGTGGGGCGGGTGGTGAGTCACCAGGGCACGACTCCGCCGTCGTCGAAGAAGCCGCCGCGGGGGCCGTCATCTGGAAGGGTGGCCAGGTGTAACGCGATGACAGCCCCTTGGTCGGCTGTGCGCGGTGAGTTGAATCCGGTGAATTCGGTGGCCACGTAGCCGGGGCAGGCAGCGTTGATGATGATCTTTGTGTCGTTGAACGCACGTGCATACTTTGTCGTGATGCTGTTGAGCATTGTTTTAGATGAAGCGTAGGCGGCCAGGATCGGACCGGTTTGCAGAGTCAGGGAACCCATGTTGCTGGATATGTTCACGATGCGCGGCGAGGTAGCGCGCCGGAGCAGGGGCAGCATCGCATTGGTTACCCGCACCACTCCAAAGACGTTCGTCTCGAGCACGGTCTGCATCACACCTAGATCAAGGGTTGTCGGGTCCTGCGCTCCGGCTTCGGCTCGCCCAGAGATGCCAGCGTTGTTGATGAGGACATCGAGCCGCCCGACCCTTTCCTCAATGGTTTTAGCCGCTGCAGCGACGCTTGCCTCGGACGTCACGTCGAGGGTCACCCCGAATGCATCGGTGTCTGCGGCATGCAGCTTCTCGACGGCGTCGTCGCGCCGCGTTTCGTCGCGTGCACCGACGATGACTGTGTATCCCAACCGGCCGATGCCTTCTGCGATCGCGTAGCCGATGCCTTTGTTGGCGCCGGTAACCAGCGCGACTTTGGTGTTATTCATGGTCTTCATCATGAGTCCTGGCCAGGTGTTCCGTCCAAGACCGACTAGGTGCCCTGTGATACCCGGGAGGTATCAAGCGGTAGGGTTGATTGTGTGATTGACCTTGAGACCCGGGAGCTGCGGTACTTTGTGGCCGTGGCGGAACAGCTGCACTTCGGGCGGGCAGCCCTCCAGCTCGGCATCGCTCAGCCGCCGCTTTCCCGTGCAATCAGTCAGCTTGAACGACGCCTCGGGGTCCGCCTCTTCAATCGTGATCGCCGCGGGGTGGATTTGACCGACGCGGGACGGGTGCTTCTGCGTGAAGCCAGGGCAGCGCTTGAAGCTGTCTCCGCCGCGGCACGACGGACGCAGCGGGCCCAAGATCCAGGGCGGGCATTGGTGCTGGCCTCGAAAGCTGGAGCTTCTCATGCTTTGTTGGAACGGCTCCTGGAAGCCTGCGCGGGTGAAATCGGTATGGCACCGCCTGAAGTTCTCCTTTGTGAGGTAGGCGAACAAGCGGGACTGCTGCGCAGTGGACGGGCCGATGCTGCGCTGATGCACGTACCAGTCGATGACCTCACAGGCTTGGACATCGAACCGCTTTTCACTGAGGGGCAGGTCGTGATCCTGCCGGCGGGGCACCCCCTCGCATCACGAGACCAGCTTCTCCTCGAGGACATTGCGGAGGTGCCGGGCCTGCCCATGGCCCGATGGCCACGAATCGACGGGACATACCCGGCCGGCCCCGGACCAGAGATTCATACTCAATCCCAGCTCGCACAGCTCGTTGCACTCGGCAAAACGCTGCTCGTCATCCCTGCCTCCAGTCGTGCCTGGCAGTGGAGGGAACACGTTGCCGTACCGGTCACCGACGCACCGAAGATCACAACCGTCATCGCCTGGCCGGCAGGACCGCCCTCACCCGCGATCGCCTCCCTGCTCAACGCGGCTAAAGCTCTCCAAGTTTCTGCAGATGTGTCCGCCTGGCCGTCGAATGACTCCTAGCGGTTCTGAGTGCCGAGGGTGTGGGCCAGGAGGTAGGAGTCGGTGCCGGTTTCGATGATGGCCCCGTTGAAGGTAAGCCTCTCGACGATCGCGGCGCAGAGACGCGGATCGGTGAAGCTTTCGTCCAGCCGGAGAAGGACTCGTTGGACGCCATCGCAATCGAATTCTTCTCCTCACGTTCGGTGAGGACCTGAAAGAGGAGCTCGGTGCAGCGCCTATCTAGCCGACACGGTGCATCGCAACCGCCCCGTGGGGGCGTCCCTCAATGGGCGCTTCTGCAGGAGCTCAGATTGCACGCCGCAGATCAGGTCGAGCTGTGGCAGGGGCGGGACCGGGACCCGAGTCATCCCGCAGATCTACTCAACCAACCAGACCATGACTACTGGTTCCATAACCTACGACGACTGCTCACTTACCCGAAAGTGAACGACCGAAAAATCGTTCCGCTTCAATGCGATGCATTCTAGCGCAGCCCGAGTTAGAGCTGGCCCTAATGATCCGGCTACAGGTCGACCATTGAAATGTCGGGTCGGCACTCAATATGGGACCGGCTCAACCTCCATGTGTCCCCAGCCCAGGCTCGGCCTTATCGGGCACGCTGACGCTGCGTTGCGTCGCGGCGTAGGCGGCGAACGCCAAAACTATGCCCGCGGTGCAGACCGCCCCGACAATCCCCGTATCCGGCCACTCGCTGATGGGCAACCCGAAGAATCGCCGGATGAGGCGGGTAAAGAAGAAGGGCAGGTAGTCGAAAAGCATGTACACGACGGTCCAGATGGGAACGCTCAGCCAGTACGCCCAGCGCCCGCCGCGTGCCACGGTGATGAAGGCGATCGTTGCGAACAGCGCGATGGTCATCCCACCCGTGACGGCGAAGAAGTTGCCTTGGCCTGAGCCTCCGGGGAGGTGCCCTGGGATCGGAAGAGTCTTCACGAACTCTATGAACTTCACAATCGTCACAACGGTGCCCACGACACCCACCACGGCGAGGACCGCGTGCACAGCCTGGGCCGCTGTTCGAAGGATGCGGGAGACCATGGGAATTCCTCTTCACGGTGATCGATGCGACAAGCCAGCGGGGCTATGCGGGCGACCTCTCGGGGCGTAGGCGATTATCGTACTGCCCGCGCCAGCACTTCGTCCGGCCGCCACTTTGCTTTCCAGCACCGTCCCTGAAATTTGAACAGCGACTGGGCTCAAAGTTATGGGGCCCTCACTGAATTTTGTACCGAGCCGGCCGTACCTGCCGTGATCCCAGCAAAACGGATACCCGTCGGTCACCACGCACGTATACGCATCTCCCTGCGCGATGTGCGTGTCCAGACATGATCGTTGAATTCGAGGCCGGCCTCACCCACACAAGGGCCCGGAAAGGCTTGGCTGTCGCAAAGGTTGAGGACCGCCTGCGGGGAATCATGCCAAAATTATCCGCTTCGCAGCGCCGGCGCCCGCTTGAGCTGCACGACAAGGGCGAGCACACACCAGCCGAGCCAGCAGAGCTTTTCACCATCTCACGTACGACCGTCTACCGTGAGCTGCAGCGACGATCGGGCAAGACCACGCGCTGAAGCCACGATGGGAGGACACGATGATGAGGATCTGCGTCTACGTCTCCGCCGGTCTCCTCGCCGCGGGAGCTATCACCAGTGCGCTGCTGGATAATTGGGACGTCCTGGTCGGCATCAGACTCGGGCTGGCGTCCGTTCTTGCTATCGACATTCTCGGAAACTGGTTTAGCGAACGGACTGGTCGCTACACCGAGGAGACAGAGCGTCACCGGGAAGCACTCGTCGGCAGGCGACCCGTTCAGACGACGTACTACGACGACGATGAGGACGACACCGGCACCTCGCCCGCATCCGAGGAACCGGCGGCAGAAGCCGCAGAATGTGACCGAAAGTCCCCGGAACCGCCTCTCTGACTTATCAGCGCCAAAAGCAGACCTAGCAGAGGGAGTGTGGACAGTGTCCACACTTTGGGTGTCGGACCGGGCCGTACAGGTACCGGACTGAGTCGGATTAGGGATGTTTTCGGGGGATCGGCGAGTTTTCAAGGGCCGGTGTCCGGTTCGAGTCCCACTTCGGGCACATGTTTCCGCTAGTCAGAGGCCCTTTCGGTCTCTGACTGTGGACAGCCGGCCCAATTCTGCGGTCCGGGTGCCGGTTTCGGTGGCTGGTTGGAGTCTTCTTGGGGAAGGGTGTTCCTCTCTCTCGTGGAGCCCGGTTCGAGTTTTCTTACTACTTCATGGGGGAGCGGCGGGGTAGCGGCATGACTTCGGTGGGGATTCTTTGACCTGACCATCCTCCTCGCCGAGCAGCCCTGCTGAAGCGTCAATCCCGGCCAGCCCTCGGGCCCGGATTTCCTGCCGACACCACTCCGATGTGCGACAGCGCCACCAGGGAACCCGCGCGGGTCGAAACCGCAGGGGCCGCAACCACCGGCCAGCGCACCTGGTCCGGTGTCAGGTGGCCTCTGATCGCCGTTCAATGAGCACGGTGTCTCGCCACTGTCCTGCCAGCGGTCCATGGGTCATGCGGGCGATGCGGCGCCGGCGTCCGATGATCGTGTAGCCGGCGGTGAGGTGGAGCTTCAGGCTGGCTTCATTTTCGGGGAAGATACTCGCCTGGAGGGTCCAGATTCCGTCTGCTTCGGTGGAGTCGGTGAGGGCGCGCAGCAGCGCCGCACCCACGCCACGACCCCGGGCGTCGGCGGCCACGTAGACGGAGTGTTCGACGACTCCGGAATAGGCGGGACGGGCGGAGGCGGGGGAGACGGCGGCCCAGCCAAGGATTGTGCCGTCGACGGTTTCGGCGACGAAGCGGTGCCGGGCCATCCTGGACCTGTCGAACCCGTCCCAGTCCGGTGCCTCTGCTTCGAAGGTGGCGTGGCCGGTGTCGATTCCCTCCTGGTAGATGGATCGGACGGCCGGCCAGTCCTCCTCACGCATGGGGCGGACTGTTGTCGCGGTCATAGCCGTGCGAGGCTGCCGGCGATGTGGTCCAGGGCGCCGGGGGTGAGGGAGAAGTACGCCCAGATGCCGCGCTTTTCACGCTGCAGCAGGCCGGCGTCGAGAAGGACTTTCAGGTGGTGGGACACGGTGGGCTGGGTCAGGTTCAGCGGGTCGGTCAGGTCGCAGACGCAGACCGTCCCGGCCGGCGCAGCCTTGATGATGGAGAGCAGGCGGAGCCGGTTCGGGTCGGCCAGTGCCTTAAAAATACTTGCCTGCTCCTTCGCCTGGGCGGCATCCAGAGCAGGGGTCCCCGCTGGGTTGCACGTTGCGTCGGCGGAGGCCGGGGCGAGGGCGGGCAGAGGGTTCATGCACCCATTATGGTGTATCGATGCACATCAATGTCGGGCGTTGTCTGCGGGCCTGCCGTGGGAGGTCAATCTCGAGCCAGTTGCCCGTCACGGGGAAGCACGACGTCCTCCGCGGTCTCCGCAGCGGAAGGAAACAGGGCTAGGACCAGGACCAGGCCTGCCGCTGCGCCGATGAGCTGCGCGGCGATGAAACCCGGGACTGAGCCCGGGGCGATGCCGGCGAAGGTGTCGGTGAAGATCCGTCCGATGGTCACGGCGGGGTTGGCGAACGACGTGGACGAGGTGAACCAGTAGGCGGCTCCGATGTAGGCGCCGACGGCCGGCGCGGCCAGGGCGCCGCGTTTGGTGGCGGCCAGGGAGAAGATCAGCAGAATCAGCCCGGCGGTGGCAACGACCTCGCCCAGCAGGTGCCCGCCGGTGGCCCGGTTGGTGGTCGAAATGGACGTTCCGGCCTCGAACATCGCGTTGGCGCTGATGCTGCCACCGATGGCGCCCAGGGTCTGGGCCAGGACGTAGACGCCAAGCCCGGTCAGGGTCAGCCCGGTGCCCCGGCGGCGGCCCAGAACCCAGTCGACCAGGGAAACTACCGGGTTGAAGTGCGCGCCGCTGACTGGCCCGAAAATCAGGATGAGCACGGTGAGGCCCAGCACGGTGGCGGTGCTGTTCTGGAGCAGCTGCAGCCCGACGTCGGTGGGGGAGAGGCGTTGGGCGGCGATTCCCGATCCGACTACGGTCATTACGAGCAGGCTGGTGCCGAGGAGTTCGGCCAGGGCGCGGCGCCACAATGGAGGCAAGGGTGAGGTCATGGCACCAGCTTGACGGATTCGACTAGCTCAGTCAAAGTTGAGTCAATGAGCACTGAACCAGTAGAGGCGCTGCGTCGGCGGGCTGCCCGGCATGCCGCCCTGGCGGATCCGGCGCGGCTGCGCATCGTCGACCTGCTGACCCTGGGTGACTATTCCCCAACGGAGCTGCAGGCCGAGCTGGTGATGCCCTCGAACCTTCTGGCCCATCACCTGCGGACCTTGGAGGAGGCGGGCCTGGTGACGCGGCACCGTTCGGAGGCCGACCGGCGCCGCAGCTACGTCCGCCTTGCCGCCGGCGCCCTGGAGGGCCTGGTTCCCGGAGTCGGACACGCAGCGCGGCGGGTGCTGTTCGTCTGCACCCGCAACAGTGCCCGGTCCCAGCTCGCCGCGGCCTTGTGGCAGCAAGTCAGTGAGATCCCGTCGGCCTCGGCCGGAACTCACCCGGCGGACCGCATAGCCCAAGGTGCCCTTGAGGCCTCCCGACGGCACGGGCTCGACCTTGAGGAGTGCTCCCCGCAGGGCCTGGACCAGGTCGCCGGGGACGGGGACTTCATCGTGACGGTATGCGATAACGCCCACGAGGAACTCACCGCCCTGCGGGGCATCCACTGGTCCGTGCCCGACCCGCTGCGGGCCAACACCGAGGAGGCCTTCGAGGACGCCTTCGCCGATATCTCCCGCCGGGTCCATGACCTCGCCCCCCGCCTGCACGCCGCCTGAAGCCCTGCCGCGGCGGCGGGCGCTGGTGACCGCGGGGACCCCGACCGCGCCCGGCAAGATATTGACAAGCATCAATGTGCAGTCCGATACTCCGTAGATCGACAACCATCAATAAAGTGGCGGTCGGCGGGGCGGACTGAACCAGCACCACCTAGACAGTTTCCATCCCCACCACCCTCAGGAGATCCCGTGAGTACCGATACCACCCAGAAGCCCTCCGTCCTGTTCGTCTGCGTCCACAACGCCGGCCGGTCCCAGATGGCCGCGGCCTTCCTCAGCAGCCTGTCCCAGGGCGCCATCGAGGTCCGCTCGGCCGGCTCCCAGCCGGCGGAGAAGATCAACCCGGCCGCGGTGGAGGCGATGGCCGAGGTCGGCATCGATATGTCCGCGGAGGTTCCCAAGGTCCTGACCACCGAGGCCGTGAAGGACTCCGACGTGGTGATCACCATGGGCTGCGGTGATGAATGCCCGTTCTTTCCCGGCAAGCGCTACGAGGACTGGGTGCTGGAGGACCCCGCGGGCAAGGGTGTGGAGTCCGTGCGCCCGATCCGTGACGAGATCAGGGGCCGCATCGAGGACCTTATCGCCTCGCTGGCCCCCGCCGCCAAGTAAAAGCCAACCCGAGCACCAGGAGACGCACCGTGGACGCCACAGTGAGTGAGACCGTAAGCGAGACCGTGACCACCGAGCAGCTGATCATCATCGGCTCCGGCCCCGCCGGGTACACCGCGGCCATCTACGCAGCCCGGGCCGGGCTGGCACCGCTGGTCCTGGCCGGGTCGGTCACCGCCGGCGGGGCACTAATGAACACCACCGAGGTGGAGAACTTTCCCGGGTTCCCCGGCGGCATCCAGGGCCCGGAGCTGATGGGCGGGCTCCAGGAGCAAGCCGAACGGTTCGGCGCGAAGGTCCTCTTCGAGGACGTCACCGAGGTTGCACTGGCCGGTCACCTCAAGCGCGTCGTCACCGGCGGCGGCGAGATGTATGAGGCCCCGGCGGTCATCCTCGCCACCGGATCCGCCTATAAGGAACTGGGCCTGCCGGAGGAGAAGAGGTTCAGCGGCCACGGCGTGTCCTGGTGCGCCACCTGCGACGGGTTCTTCTTCCGCGACCAGGACATCATGGTGGTCGGCGGTGG
Organism: Arthrobacter frigidicola; assembly: GCA_003602285.1. Taxonomy (GTDB): domain Bacteria; phylum Actinomycetota; class Actinomycetes; order Actinomycetales; family Micrococcaceae; genus Arthrobacter_D; species Arthrobacter_D frigidicola. Next base: position 75,691 of record QZVU01000008.1, on the reverse strand, counting down.
GGACTCGGCCATGGAGGAAGCCACCTTTCTGACCCGCTTCGCCCGCTCCGTGACCGTCGTGGTCCGTAAGGACGAGCTGCGCGCCTCAAGGATCATGGCCCAGCGGGCCAAAGACAACCCAAAGATCAGCTTCGCCTGGAACTCTGCCGTCACCGCCATTCACGGGCAGGACAAGGTCACTGCGGTGACCCTGACCGACACCCGCACCGGGGACACCCGCGAACAGGCGGCCACAGGTCTGTTCGTGGCCATCGGGCACCTGCCGCGCACCGAACTGGTCGCCGGGCAGGTGGACCTGGACGCCGAGGGCTACATCAGAGTCGATGCCCCGACCACCGTGACCAACCTGAACGGCGTGTTCGCGTGCGGGGACGCGGTGGATCACCGCTACCGCCAGGCCATCACCGCCGCCGGGACCGGGTGCGCGGCGGCACTGGACGCCGAACGCTACCTCGCGGCCCTCGATGATGCGGACAGCATCGCCACCGCCCTGGTGGAAGAGCCCACCCACGCCTGAACCCTGTACGACCGCCGACACCCTCCGCTGGAGGAGACCGAGGACCCCATGGAATCAACACACAGCCTTCCCGTTGCGGTCATCGGGGCCGGGCCGGTCGGTCTGGCCGCCGCGGCCCACCTGCTCGAGAACGGCCTGGAGCCGCTGATCTTCGAAGCCGGGGAATCCGCCGGTGCCGCCATCGAGCAGTGGCGGCACATCCGGCTGTTCTCGCCCTGGCGGTACAACACGGACCCGGCCAGCCTCCGCCTGCTCGAGGCCTCCGGCTGGCAGCCGCCCCGGCCCACCGCCGTGCCCCACGGCGGGGAACTAATCGATCGCTATCTGACACCGCTTGCCGCCCTGCCGGCCATCAGCGCCCGGCTGCGCACCGGGGCACGGGTGACCGCGGTGACCCGGGCCGGCATGGACAAGACCCACACCCGGAACCGGGACACCACACCGTTCACCGTCCGGGTCGAACACCGGAACGGGGAAACCCGGGACCACACCGTCGCGGCGGTCATCGACGCCTCCGGCACCTGGTCAACCCGCAACCCGCTGGGCACCTCCGGCCTGCCCGCGCTCGGCGAAGATGCCGCTGCGGACCGAATCTCGGCACCGCTTCCCGATGTCACCGGGCGGGACCGGGTAGCGTTCGCCGGCCGCCGTGTCCTGGTCGTCGGGGCCGGCCACTCCGCCGCGAACACCCTGATCAACCTCGCGGACGTGACCAAAGAGGACCCGGCCACCCGGATCCTCTGGGCCGTGCGGGGGGCCTCCGCCGAGAAGGTCTACGGCGGCGGGGACGCGGACGGGCTGCCAGCCCGCGGCCAGCTCGGATCCCGCCTGCGGCGCCTCGTGGAGGGCGGCAGGATCGAACTGTACACCGGCTTCGGCATAGCCTCCCTCACACCGACCGGCTCCGGGGTAAGTATTGAAGCGCTCGACGGGCGCACCCTGGAGGTGGACATCGTGGTGCCCTGCACCGGCTTCCGCCCGGACCTGGGCATGCTGCGTGAGCTCCGGCTCGACCTGGACCCGGCTGTGGAGGCCCCGGTGCGGCTGGGCCCGCTGATCGACCCCGAATTCCACTCCTGCGGCACCGTCCCGCCGCACGGGGCCAGCGTGCTGGCCCACCCCGAAAAGGACTTCTACCTGGTTGGCATGAAGTCCTACGGGCGGGCCCCGACGTTCCTGCTGGCCACCGGGTACGAGCAGGTTCGCTCCGTGGCAGCCGCCCTGGCCGGAGACCGCCAGGCCGCCAACACCGTCCACCTCGAACTGCCCGAAACCGGGGTCTGCTCAACCGACGCCGGCACCAGCTGCGATATCCCCGCCGCCGCCACGCCAGCCTCAGAGCAGGCCAGATGCTGCGCCACGCCGGAGCCGGTCCTGATCGGATTCCCCACCGGGCTGGCCCACGGCCGCTCCGGCAGCAACTAACGTCCAATCCGACCCTGACCATCGGAAGTGTCATGAGCGAGAACCACGAAAGCCTTCTGGGACTGCAGGACAACACCGTGCTCCTGCAGCGGATCAGCACCCGCCTCGCTGACAGGTACACCGGGACCTTCGCGGCTGAAACCGTCGAACGCTACGTCTTCGAGTCCTACACCGCCTTGGCCCGCACGGCGAGGATCACCACCTTCCTGCCCGCCACCACGGAGCACTTCGCCAGCGACCGGCTCACCGCCCTGGCCAAATCTAAGGGAGCGATTCCCTCCGAGGTGCCCGAGGTGTTGTTCGTCTGCGTGCAGAACGCCGGACGCTCACAAATGGCCGCCGCACTGCTCGCCGTTGAGTCAAGGGGAAGAATCCACGTCCGCTCCGCCGGCTCCCTGCCCGCGGCCGATCTCGACCCGACCGTGGTGACCGCCATGTCCGAGATGGGCCTGGACCTGTCCCGGAACTACCCCAAGCCCCTCACCGACGACGTCGTACGCGCCGCCGACGTGGTCATCACCATGGGCTGCGGGGACTCCTGCCCCATCTACCCCGGCAAACGCTACGAGGACTGGGACCTGCCCGACCCCGCCGGGCAAGACCTCGAGGCGGTCCGGGACATCCGCGACCGGATTCACGACCGGGTAAAAATCCTGGTCCATTCGCTCGCTCAGGAACCATCTCGTCCTTGATCTGACGACCACCTCGTCGACGCCGGTCAACACACCATGGTCGAGATCGCCGAGATCATGGGCGTCTCCCGAACCACCGTGTACCGGGAAATCCAACGACGAGCCCGAACGACCACCCCATAACCGCCGCGAGGGTGTGCGGCAGCGCGCTCTCGAGGTAAATCCGAATGCAGTCGTGGCTGAGCGTCGGAAGCGCCTGCCCACAATTGTCGACAAACTCAAGCGCCACCCACGATGAGCGTCACCACGATGCAGGATCTCGGCGGCTGCCGGGTTGCACTCCAGGACGTCGAGGAGGTGGACAAACTGGTCAGTGTGTTGGTAGATCTGCCCCGAAGCGAGAACCGGGTTAGGAAGGTCTATGACTACCTACGTGACAATCCGGGGCCGCGTCAGTCCGGTTATCGGGGCATCCACTTGGTCTACGAGTACGGGGCTTCGAGAAAGGAGTATCACGGCCTTCGAATCGAACTGCAGGTTCGTACACTGCGGCAACATGCTTGGGCGACTGCGGTAGAGACGATGGACCTGTTCTCGGGTAGCGAGTTGAAATATGGGAAGGGCGACCCGGAGGTACTCCGACTCGTCGCTTTGGTCGCCTCCCTTATGGCGGACGAGGAAGGTACTGCCTAGGTGCCTGGCACGGAGGAATTGTCCCCTCAGGACCTGGCGTCCGAATTGACGCACTTAGAGGCCAGTGTTGGCGTCCTTGAGCGGTTAGAGGGCTACGCAGCAATCGTGGGGGAGCATGCCAGGACGGACCGCCGGCATACTCTGACTCTTGAGTTATGGAGGACCGAGGGGCATCTCACAGTGACAGTTCACGAAACGCTGGCAGATGCGGAGGACCGAATTACCGAGCTGGAAGCGTTGGACAACGAGGACTTGGACGCGGTCCTCATCAACATTGCACGGATCAGCCAACTGGGCGACGCGTATCCGAACTACTTTGCGGACACCGGACGGTTCACTACGTTTATTAGGTCTCGGCTCATGAGCGTGGCAACGGCAAGGACCTAGACCTGACCAAAGCTGTCCTCCCGGTGGATTTGTGTGCATCCATGTGCAGGGACGTGTGAGTTTTCGTCAAGATGGGGGGGGGTTTTGACTGGTGCTTGGCGGGATCAGTACTCCCTACAGTGCCCGGCTCGTCCCATAGAGGGTCGTTTATGTGGGTGAAGAACCCGCAAGCCTGCAACTGAGTCAAAATTGATTTCCATTTCATTGTCACGGGTTCCATACCGGAGGAAACTTAGGGCGACGGCATCCCATCCCCTGCCGCCCGCGAGGCCAACCGGCTGCGGGGCCTCACAGCACCCAATAGCGGCTTGGTGGATCGATGAGTTCCCTGACATCCCTCGAAAAGGCCGCTCAGCGGTCGCGCCCTCTCTTGATCTTGGTGGCTGCCGCACTGATCGGAGGTCTCAGCGGGTGCGAGTCTGCGCCCGACGAAGCCTCCCTCCCGTCCGCCAGTTCTCCGACCACGGAGGCTGACACGGTTCCAGCGCAGCCAGACGGCGGCGACGCTCGTGCCGTCCCACCGCTGCCAGACAGCGGCGACATCGACGCCGGCACATACCTCGTCACCAGCTACACGGAGCCTTTCGAGATCACCGTCCCAGACGGCTGGTTGAGCGACGGTGGTGACGTCCTGGCCAAGGACGACCCGGATCACCCGGATGAATGGGCCGTCGTCGTGGCTTGGTGGCCCGCGGACTATGTGCCGACGGATTCATGCGCGTGGGTGGGCGCACTCGGCGAGGTCGGTCCGTCGGCTGAGGCCTTCGTCGACGCCATGACGGCGCAGACGTCAACGGCCAGCACCCAGCCCGTCGAGGTCGTGGTGGGCGATTACTCCGGCTTCGAGTTCGACCACTCCATCGAGGGCGAGGTGGACATCACAGCCTGCGACCGCGGCAAGTTCTGCCTCCACTCAGACTTCTCAAACGAATGCACCCGCTGGTACTCGACCCAGGAGGAACGCGAAACCTACCGGGTGGTCGACCTGAACGGGCAGCGCGCTGTGATCTGGGTGACCCAATTCCACGAATCCATCAACCCGGAGCTGACGAGAGAGGCACGCGCCGTCTTCGACTCGATCGTGTTCAAGTCCAACAACTGACCAGCTGATGCGATAGGCGATCCCGCCCCCGGGCCCCGACTCCTTCTCTGCACACATTGGGCGTCTCATAGCCTCAGTGTCTCGAAACGCATGAGAAGCGAGGCGAGCTGCCCAATCCGGTTCGCCACATAGCGGTGCAGAAAGATAGCCATCCAGGGCTGCGATCCATAGCCGAGGTCCAGGTTCTCCGGGCATCTCATGGTCGCGTCATGTCTCAGCAATGTGTCTCACTGTGCCTATTGCCAGCACGAGCGAAAAGGGCCTTTGTTGATCACGGGGGAGTCTGGATGGGAGAGATGAAACAGGTCAGGATCAACTCCCGGGATCAGAACGCGCGGAACACGCCACCTATTATGTTCGGCTCTTCGGAGGGACGTTTGCGAGGACGTCAGCGGCCTGATTTTAATCCAATATTCAGCCCTCGCCGTTCACTGGGGTACTGCAACTGGCGGGTCTGGCTACTTAATAGCCCCTGTAAACACAACGCTGAGCGCAGCACTCCACCGGTGAGCACGGCTGGACGGCGGTTTCCCCTTAACGCTCACCAACAACCTCCTCGGGGTAGGTCTGGACCTAGGTGTCGCAGATCGGATTCTCCGCCACGGAACTCACCCCGGGACATCTTGCCGACCGCGCTCTGGGGCCCAAACCCGTCGGCCTAGGCCGGCTGCGCCTTTGCCGCTCGCGGCCGCGGTTGAATTTCTCCGGCAGGATCAGGTTGTTTTATGGCAAAGAAGCGCCGCACCCTGTCAGTGCGGGGTGCGGCAGTGTTCGGGAAGGCGCCTGGTAGGGAAAAGCGGGGGTGTGGACAGTGTCCACACCTGGGGCTTCGGATCGGGTCGTACATCGGTCGGACCGGGCCGGATTGCGCATGTTTCCTGAGGAGCCCAGTATCCGCAAGGGCTGGGGTCCGGTTCGAGTCCCACTTCGGGCATATGTTTCCCCTAGTCAGAGGCCCTTTTGCTCTCTGACTGTGGACAGCCGGCCCACTTCTACGGTCCGGGTGCCGGTTCTGGTGACTGTTTTGGAGTTTTCCTGGGGCTGGGTGCCGCCTTTCTGTCGCGAAGCCCTGTTTGGTCTTTCTTACTACTTCATGAGGGAGTGGCGGGGTCGCTGCATGACTTGGGCGATGATTCTTTGACCTGACCATCCTCCTAGCCGGGCCGTTCAGGCGAAGCAGGCACCGAGAGGTAATGACTCGTGAGCACCATCACCACGAGTAGATCTAGGCAGCGGGAAATCTCGGGTTGTTCGCTGGTGCCCCGGTGAGACCGAAAGCGGCCACGCATGGTCCGATGACCGACTCCTCGACCCCGTCGTAGATGTCTAGCCCTGACTCGCTCCGACTGCGGGTGCACACTTCCGGTCCTTCCCCTCCTTGACGCCCTCACAACATGGGTGGTACAAAAGTGGAACCGATACCACCTGGTATTGCACGACATCGCCGTCCACCGCTCTGCGGCGCTCTTCGTCCCGAGGAACCAAGGAGAGGGAAGACATGACCTGCATCCCCTTCAGCCCATCGCAGCGAGCGGAGGGCATCCGCAGCCCAGTTCCGCTGGCGCTGCGAGCGAGCCGCCCGCAGCAATCCTCGACCCATGCCGCAGGCACCGCGCCCCTTACGGGTGAGCCCGCTGCGGAGAACCCAGCACCACTTTCTGGTCACATCGGCCTGAACCTCATCGATTCAATGGAGAAATCATGAAAATCACTCGCGCCCTCACGGCTCTCGCTCTTACCGGCCTCGCTGGGTCGATGCTCACAGCCTGCTCCACCGGAAGCGACACGAGTGGCAGCACCGGTGGCGACTCTGGTGCCGCCGTAGAGTCCACAAGTATCCGCCTCGCGCTTGGGGACCCGGCCGGTTCAGCAGTCGCGAACGCCGCCAACCACTTCGCCGAGCAGGCGAGCGAGCTAAGCGACGGCGCGGTGAAAGTGGAGGTCTTCACCGACGGAACGCTGTTTGGAGGAGACCAGAACGCGGCCGTGAACCTGCTGGGCAACGGCACCCTCGAAGCGACCATCATCTCCACCTCGGTCTACGCGTCGTTCGAACCGCGGATGAACGCCATCAGCGTTCCATACCTGTTCGAGGACATGGACCAGTTCACCGGCTACCTCCAGGGGGAGCCCGGGCAGGAGCTGCTCGGCTCGCTCGAGGAACAGGGTATTTCGGGACTGTCGCTGCTCACCCGGACGCCGCGTGTCATCACGAACTCCAAAACCGCGATCGAGGAGCCGGCGGACCTCGAAGGACTCAAGCTCCGTGTCCCGCAAAACGAGCTGTGGGTGAAGTTTTTCGGAGATCTCGGGGCGAACCCCACTCCGATGGACTTCAAGGAGGTCTACACTGCACTGCAGCTGGGCACCATCGACGGGCAGGAAAACGCCCTCGAGGTCCCGGTCGCGAACAAGCTCTTCGAGGTTCAGGACCACCTCTCCCTGACGAATCACATCTCGGACGCTTGGGTCCTCGGATTCAACCAGGAAGAGTTCGACGGCTACAGTGCAGAGGTGCAGGACGTCCTCCGCGAAGCCGCCGCCGACACGTTCGAATGGAAGCGCGAGGCTGACGATGCTCAGGTCGAGGAAAATCTTGCCGAGCTCGAAGAGCAGGGCGTGAAGGTCAACGAGTTGAGCGACGCCGGGCGAGAGGAGTTCGCGCAGCGAGCTGAAGAGCTTTACCCCACCTTCGAGGATCTTGTTGGTGCCGAGTTCATGGAGAAGTCGCTCGACTTCGTCGGACGCTAACCGAGCCGAATCAAACCGACGAGACGAGGGTCAACAATGCGTGATCGAAATGATGATTCCCCTGACGGGAAACCGCTCGAGGAGCCGCTCATCGCGGTGCTCCCGGATGCCGACCAGCTGAAGAAGAGCGGCGCCCTGTGGCGGGTCGTCGAGGTGCTGCTGGCCATCGGCCTCCTCGGCATGCTGGTGGTGCTGATGATCCAGATCATCGGGCGTTTCACCGGATCGTCGGCGGCGTGGACCGAAGAGGCAGCGCGATTCCTCTTCATGGACGGCGTGTTCCTCGGGCTCGCCGCGGGGTTCAGGGCAGCGGTTCACCCCCGCGTTTCCTACTTCGTTGCCAAGGGCCCGCGCTGGCTGAAGGATTTCTCCCTGCACGCGACCGTAGTATGTGCGGTCACGTTTTTTGGTGTGCTCTCCTGGACGTCGTTCGAGCTCATCCTCCAACAGATACGCACGAATGAAACCAGCCCGGCTCTTGCACTGAGCCTGTGGATCATCACTGTTCCATTGGGAGTCGGAGCAGTCCTCTCGCTGCTCGGCACCATCCAGTCGGTCTACTTCGACAAGGATCTCCGACACCGGATGCTGCAAGGGGAGGTCATCGCATAATGAGCATCACCCTCATTGCAATCTTCTTCATCCTTCTCGCGATCGGCGTGCCGCTCTCTCTAGCGCTCGGCATGGGCGTCGTGGTCACTCTTGTGGTTTTCGACGTCCCCTTGAGTCTGATGGCGCAGACCATGTTCAGCTCCATGAACAGCTTCCTGCTCATCGCAGTGCCCCTCTTCGTGCTCGCCGGCAACGTGATGGCCGGAGGTGGAATCTCGGAGCGCATCTTCCAAGGCGCCTCGGTGGTCTTCGGACGCTTCCGCGGAGGACTCGGCCAGGTCAACATCGTCGGCAGTGCGATCTTCGGAGGCATCTCCGGCTCGTCGGTCGCGGATGTCGTCAGCCTCGGCAAGATCGAGATCAAGGCGATGACCGACCACGGTTACCCGAAGGCCTACGGCGCGGCGATGACCATGGTGACCTCCACTCTGTCGTCGGTCATCCCGCCCAGCATCCTCATGATCATCGCGGCATCCTCGGCCGGAGTGTCTGTGGGATCGGCGCTGGCCGGCGGATTTGGCCCCTCCGCGGTCTTCATCGCTGTACTGATGGTGCTGAACTACGTGCTTTCGGTGCGTAAGAAGTACGGGGTGATCTCTCGCGCCAGCTTCAAAGAGAGCATCACCTCGATCGTCGTCGGCATCCCCGCACTGGGCGGACCTGTCGTGATCCTGCTCGGCCTGTTCGGCGGTCTCTTCACTCCAACCGAAGCGGCCGCGATCGCTGTTATCTACAGCGTCATGGTCGGAATGTTCGTATATCGGGACATGAGGCCGCGACACCTTCCCGCGATGTTCATCGAGGCGGGGGTCACGACCGGCACGATCCTGTTCATCGCGATGGTGGCCAGTGTCGCCTCATACATCTTCACCATTGACGGACTCCCGGCACGCGTGAGTAGCGGACTCACGTCACTGACCACGGACCCCACCGCCATCATGCTCATCATCGGGCTGATCCTCCTACTCGTCGGAGCGTTGATGGACATCACCGCGGCGATCCTCCTGACGATTCCGGTCCTCATGCCGACAGCCGTCGCAGCCGGGGTCGATCCGCTGCATTTCGTGGTCTTCCTGGTCGCCGCCCTGTCCATCGGTCTGGTCACCCCGCCCGTCGGCGTGTCGTTGTTCGCGACCTCTTTCGTCGCGAAGCTCCCCATGGAGCAGATCGTCCGAGCTGCACTGCCGCACTATGTGGTGCTCGCCGTGGCGGTCCTCCTCCTGGCGGTGTTCCCCGGTCTGGTCCTGCTGCCGGCGGAGTGGCTCACCGGCTACGTCCCGGTCGGCAGGTGACGCGCGCGGGCACCACGCCGAGGAGTTCCCCCGTCCGGTGAGACACAACGAGAAGAGGACCCACGCATCGCGTGGGTCCTCTTCTCGTTGTGAGCGTGAAGTACTAAAGCTGGCCCTGCTCCGGCGTGCCGGCCGCGATTGGAGCGAGCTCGGTCACCGCGGGCGGAACGGCGAGCAGCCCCACCAGCGACGCATTTAGATCGGCGACCGCTGGCCCGGCCGCGTGCGCTTCCAGCGCCTTTTTGGAAGTCCACTTCTCGAGCATGACGACCGTGCCGTCAGGCGCGTTATGGATGGCATAGAGTTCGCACCCGTCCTCCTTGTGCACCTCCGCGATGGCGGTGGACAGTGCGGCGATCATCGAATCGCGCGCTCCTTCGGCGGGGACGAAGGTCACGGTGACGACGACAGCAGTGCTCATGGATATCTCCTCGATGGGAATGGTGGTTTCGGTGCACGTGATGGATGCGGGGCGCGTCAGCCGAGTACCCTTCCCGGGGCGCTGCAGCTGCCCCGCGAGACGAACTCGGCCTGCACCTCGACGGTGCGAGCCTGCCGGGGCAGCTTGCCGCCCATACGGCCGACCACCAGGTCCACGGAGTGGCGGGCGAGCAGGTCGATCGGCTGCCTGACGACACTGAGCGGAGGGGTGACGAGCTGAGTCCAGGGATTGTCATCGAAGACGATTATGGACAACTCGTCCGGGATCCGGACACCCGTCTGAAAGAGCCGCCGGACGGTGCTCTGCACCTGAGCCGTATTAGCCACGACGAGTGCGGTCGGCCTGTCCGGGAGCGCGAGGAGCGCCGTGGCGGCATCGGCTCCCGCGTCCCCACGGAAGGGGACTCCTCGGATCAGGTCCGGGTCCACTTGGACGCCGACGCGCTCGAGAGCGCTGCGGTAGCCGTCGACCCTGGCCCTGCCCGTCGAGGTGGAACTCGGACCGGAGATGAGGGCGATGCGGGTGTGTCCGAGGTCGAGGAGGTGCTCCGTCGCGGTCGCGGCGGAGTCGTTGTTCTGAATGCTGACCACGTCGACGTTCTCGAGCTCCGAGATCGAGCGGTCGACGAAGACGACGTCCACCCCGACGTCCTGCAGCCGCTTCCACTGATCGACATTGCCGCCGGTGGGGGTGGCGATGACTCCTCCGACTGATCGGTCCAGCAGTGTGGCGAGGGACTGCGCCTCGACGTGCGAATCCTCCTGCGTGGTCATGAGGACCACCTGAACTCCTCGTCCGCGCGCCTCCCAAACCACCCGGTCGGCGAGACTGGCGAAGAACGGATTGGTCAGATCCGCAAGGACCAGCCCGATCGTCAGTCCTTGACCCTGACTGAGCTCCCTGGCTGCAGCTCGGGGCCGGAAGTTGAGTTCGGCGATCGTGGCTACGACCTTCTCCCGGGTCGCCGGCGCGACCGGCCCGGATCCCTCGTTGATGACGCGCGAGACGACCGAGACGGAGACGTTTGCGGCCGCCGCCACATCACGGATGGTCGGTGCCTTTTTCACGTCACTTCTCCGGTTCTCGAGTACAGGACACCGGAGCGCAGAAGTGCCGACACGTCCACTGCGGCCCTTCGAGGGGTTCGTGGAGGCAGATGGAACCGGTCCCACTATCGAACACCGAATGTTCGAACCGTGTCAACACGGGGCGTTGGGTGATGCACGGCGCCCGTTGACAGTCGGTCCACGATACTGGTACAAAAGTGGTAACGGTTCCACTTTTATAGCCGCCCCACCAGCTAACGCGACGACGGTGTTGCTGGAGACAATTGCTCTCCCGCTGCCCCCGCTCACGCGATCCAACGGATCTGAAAGGTCAGACGTGAATCTGCACAAATTGCTGAGTGATCGAGAGCAGGAGGGCCGGCCCATCCGCATCGGCATGATTGGTGCCGGTCGGTACGGGACGATGTATTTGGCCCAAGCCCGGAACATCCCCGGGGTGCATGTCGTCGGCATCGCCGATATCAATCTCGAACGGGCGAAGGGCGCGTTCCGCCTCGTGAACTGGCCAGCTGATCAGATCGCCGCCAATGTCCCGGAGGCCCTGGCCAACCGCACGACCGCTATCGTCAGCGACGCGTCGGACTTGTTCGACGCCGATATCGACGTGATTGTGGAGGCCACGGGTAATCCCATCGTCGGCATCCATCACGCCCTCCGGTCCATCGAGACGGGCAAGCACATCATCATGGTCACGGTCGAGGCGGATGCCCTCGCCGGTCCAGCCCTGGCGAAAAGAGCTGAGAAGGCCGCGGTGGTGTACTCCATGGCTTACGGTGACCAACCCGCCCTGATCATGGAATTGGTCGACTGGGCGCGTACCAGCGGGTTCGACGTGGTCTGCGCCGGCAAGGGTGCCAAGTTCCTTGAGCACTATCACCAAATGAACCCCGACAATGTCTGGGAGAACTGGGAGTTCTCTAAGGAGCTCACCGATTCCGGCCAGTTGAACCCCAACATGCACACCTCGTTCCGCGACGGCACCAAGGCGGCGATCGAGATGGCGGCGGTCGCGAACGCCGCACGCCTCGTCCCCTCCGACGAGGGCCTCACCTTCACCCCCGGCGACGTCGAGGAAATCGCGACGATCGGCCGCCCCCGCTCAATCGGTGGCACGCTCGCCCACGAAGGAACGGTCGATGTGATGTCGAGTGTTCGCCGTGATGGATCCCCGATCCCTCATAACACGCAAGAGGGCATGTACGTCGTCGTGAAAGCGACGAACGACTACGTGTCGACCTGCTTCGACGAGTATCCCTGGCACCCCGATCCCACGAAGCAGTACGCGGCCCTGTACCGCCCGTACCACTACGTCGGACTCGAACTCAATGTCTCGATTGCCAATGCGGCCCTCCGGGGGATCTCCACCGGGCACCCCGACGGCTTCTACGGAGACGTTGTCGCAACAGCCAAGAAGGACCTCAAGGCCGGCGAGTTCCTCGACGGCGAAGGCGGCTACACCGTCTACGGCAAGCTCGTCTCCGCGAAGCACTCCGTGGCGAATGGGGCGCTCCCTGTCGCTCTGGCGCACCACGTCGAGCTCCGCAACGACATCGCTCAGGGCGCCACAGTCGGTTGGGACGACGTCATCATGGACGACTCGCTTGCAGAAGCGCTGGAACTGCGCCGGGAGACCGAGGCACTGCTCGCGGACTAGGACCGTCGCGGTCGGCCCGGGCGCCGGTCATCGGCGCCCGGGATTGGTCTCCATCACCGTCTCACCCTTCGAGACCGACGACGTCGCCACAGCCCCCTGGGGCCGATCAGATGACCTGCATTCCTCCTCCGATGAAAGGTTGCTCGCCGTGACCTCGAACGTTCCCGCCTCCTCGGCTGTCTCCCTCCTCGGCCTGGGCCCGATGGGCGAGCCCATGGCGCAAAACCTGCTCGACGGGCTGGGGTCCATTACCGTCTGGAATCGCACAGTAGCGAAAACCGACCGGCTCGCCGCTCTCGGCGCCCGGGTCGCCCGGCGTCCCCGCGACGCTGCCGCGCCCATCACCCTGACGGTGTTACCCGATCTCGTCCACGTCGAGTCTCTCCTCGACGGCGAGGACGGCCTCCGCGCCGGTTGGCGGGCCGCAGGGATCGAACGCCCGATCTTGGTCGTGCACGGCACCGTGTCACCGACCGCGGTCGCTCGACTGGCCGCGAGGCTCGCCGAAGAGGACGGCGTCGATCTGATCGACGCGCCGCTCAGCGGCGGCACCGTCGGCGCCCGAGAGGGCACGCTGAGCGTGATGATCGGCGGGAACCGCATCGTGGCCGATTCCCTCCTGCCCGTGTTCGCTCACATCGGCCAGACGGTCCGCTACCTTGGCTCGAGCGGATCCGGAGCTTTGGCGAAAGCCTGCAACCAGATCGTCGTCGCCGGCACTGTCGCCGCAGTCTCGGAGGCCATGCTCCTGGGCCGCACGGCGGGCCTCGACCTCGAACTTCTCCGCGAACTTCTGCAGGGAGGGCTCGCCCGCACCGCCGTAGTTGAGCAGAAGGGCGAGAAGTGGATCCACGAGGACTTTGCCGAGGGCGGCAGTGCCGCGAACCAGCTGAAGGACTTGCGTTTCATTGCAGAATCGGCCGCCGCGAATGGCCTCGTCCTGCCGACGACCGCCGGGGTAAGCCGGCTCTTCGAGCGGATGGTCGCCGATGGCGACGGCGCTCTCGACCACACGGGGGTCTATCGAACCCTCATCTCCCTCTCTCAGGAACAATCCCAGGGGGCATGACGACCGTGACGCAGACACCGCCCGCCTCCCTTTACCGCGCATCCGAGGACGTCACACCCGGAATTATCGTCATGGGAGCCGCCGGTTGCGGCAAATCCACGACCGGTCTACTCCTCGCCAATGCACTCGGTGGGGCCTTCATCGACGCCGACAACCTACATCCCGCGATCAGCCTCGCCAAGATGGCCTCAGGCCAGCCGCTCACTGACGACGACCGCTGGCCATGGTTGCACGCCGTCGCCGCCGTTTTCGCAAAGGCCGATAGCCGTGCCACTGCCGTCATCGCCTGCTCAGCACTGCGACGCGTCTACCGCGACCTGCTCCGCGCAGGCGCAGAACGGCCGCTCGTCTTCGTCCATCTCTCCGGGACACGCAATCTCCATGCCGAACGCCTCCGCGGACGGACAGGGCACTTCATGCCCCCAACACTGCTCGACTCCCAGCTGGCACTCCTTGAGCCCCTCCAACCGGACGAGGACGGCGTCGTCGTCGATATCGCAGATACCCCCGAAGTAATCGTCGACGCGGTGCTCCGAACACTCAGGGCGCACCGGGTGACGGTCGTAGGACAGCAAGATCCACAGAACATCTAGACCATCAGCACCGCCCCTCATGGAAGTCCGGACCTAGGAGGTACGCACCCGCTCGTCGGAAATTTTCACCCCCTAACCCGGCTGCACGCCACCTGAACCGCCGACGGGTCGGCCAGTGCCCCGGTGGCGCCAACAAAGTCCCGCCGCCGGTAGCAGAAACGTTCTCGAGCCGAGGGCTTTCATCAAGGCGCTCCCCGCCAGTCCATTAGGCCGGTTCCAGGAACAGAAATTCCCCAACCGGAGCGCCAACAACGTCCGCCCGCTGAGGGAACCCGCCACCATCCGGATCCGGACCGCACTGCTCGACTGAACGCGACACGAAACGGCGTCAGAACGCCGCCCTAGACCGCCGGTATTCACAGCCCGCAAGCCGGTGGTTCAGGGCGCACTGACTTGAGGCGTTTCAGTCCAACCGGAATCGCGGCGCTAGTGCACGTTCAACCTGCACGTTGAGAATGCGCGGAAGGGTGTGCCCTGCGTGCATCGATACAGTCTGCAGACTGGCCATCTGCAGTCCAAGCAAAGGATCCGTTAAGCGGACGGGCAGGAGACCTAGCTATGAGCCGGGGAAGGCCAGTGTGCCAGCCGCCGGCAGGAGCATGAAAAAAGGACTGGGCGCTGGCCGAGCCTGCTCGGCGTTGGCTGGTGACAACCGACAACCGACAACCGACAACCGACAACCGACAACCGACAACCGATGGTGGATCGGCTGTGACGATGCGCCTGGTCCGATAAGTTCCCTTTGTCCTAGAAAGAAGCGCCACTCACTGTCAATCCGGAGAGTGGTTGTCGGGAAGGGCCTCTGGTGGGGGTGTGGACAGTGTCCATACGTTGGGGCTCGGAATGGGCCGTACCGGTGCCGGACTGGTCCGGACTGCGGATGTTTTTGGGGGAGCGGCGTCGTAGGTGCATGACTCTAGTGATTGTCCGAAGCTCTCCGGGAGCTTTCCGCAGAACGTTGATCCGGGTCGCATCGGCCGGTGTTACTCCCATCTACCTTGAGCGGGAGGTCGTGTACGTCCACCACCTACCCGAGGTGAGTTGTCCTGTGTCGGTGGCGTGGTGGACGCTCTTGGTCCCATAGCTAAGGTGCGGTGGTGGTGAGTTCTGGAGAATGGTCGCCGATCCTGGGATGATGCCAAAGAGCAAGACCCTAGTGACGACCGGGCCATGAGTCCGTGGCATCGGCGCGGAGGCCTCGGTGCGCGAATAAAGTTCTATAGCGCCACCAGCGCCACTTTCAGGCAGGCACGTCTCTTTCCCGGATCAGGCGGCTGGCGGCTGCCGCGCTAACGACGGCGATGGCTGCCATCAGCAGGGCTCCTTCGGGGTTGAAGGCCTCGACAGGCATGGCCGATGAGTGCCGGAACGGGCTCAGATCCTGAAGCCACACCGGCAGACCGAGCAGTTCTCCGAACTGTCCAAGGACCAGTGCGGAGGCTAAGGCGCCCCAGCCGGCCGCGCTGCTCCAACGGGGTGCTAGTGCGATCACCAGCACTGTCAGGGCGGGGAAGACGAGTGCTGCCGGGATGTGCGCCAAGGCAGCGGCGAACACAATGCCGGGGTTGCTGCCACCGGCTTGTGCAAGGGTGAGCACGACGGCGGCGGAGGCTCCGGCGGCAACGGCAACGGCGGTCGTCGTGATTGCTGCAACGGCGAGGGTGCTGCCCAGCCAGCGGAAACGCGACGCCGGCACGGACAGCAGCAGTTCGGCCCGGCCTTCCGCCTCTTCTGCCCGGAGCCGCAGTACGGCCTCGATGCCCGCGGCGGCGGCGAGGACACCGGCGATGCCCAGCATGGCGGTGGTGAACAGATCTACCAGGCCAGCGTCGCCGGGAACGATGCGGCTCATCAGTTCCGCCACGGAGGGATTCCCTTCGAGTGCGTCGCGGACCACCGGGCCCAGCCCTCCGGCCACGGCACCCAGCGCACCACTGGTGAAGCACCAGCCAGCGAGGCTTCCGCGCTGGAGGCGCCAGGCCAGACCCAGCATCGATGCCAGGCCGGCGCCGGCCCGTTCGGCGCCGGACTCATTCGCAGCGATGTAGCTGGAGCCCAGATCCCTGCTGTCGCGGAGCATTACGGCACCCGCGGCCAAAATCACGGCAACTGCCCCGATGACCACCAACGGCAGCGCGTCCGACTCGGTGAAGGGGCGGATGCGCTGGCCCCAGCCGATGGGTGAAAACAGTGAGGGCCAGGCGGCGGTGACGTGCAGCAGTGATGGGTCGGCTGTGCCGAGGGCATCACCGGCACCACGGATCAGGTAGGCGCCACCCACCAGCGCGGCGGCTGTACCGTTGGCGCTCCGGGCGGAGGGCATGACCTGGGCTACCAGTGCGGTGGCCGCCATGAAGAACAGGCCCACAGCGCCAACACCTGCTCCCGCCAGGAACGATCCTTGGACTGGGAGGCCCGCACCGATGAATCCGGCGGCAACAGCAAGGGCAAGGACCACGTTCGCGCAGGTGCCAAGGAGCAGGGTTGCGTACAGGGGCATCACCCGGGTGACCTGGGTGGCACCGACCAGCTCAAACCGACCTTGGTCCTCATCCTTGCGGGTGTGCCGGACCACCAGGAATGCGCTCATCAGCCCGGCGAGCACCGCCGTGAATGAATAGCCCTGGAAGAAGGTCACCGCCCCGAGGCTGATGCCGTCGGGCAGCCCCCGGAGGAACAGGAACGCCGGGCTGGCAGCCGCCACGGAGATCAGGGCGGCCCGCTCATGGTCCTCGCCAAACTGTGTGGTGACGGCGGTGGCGGCCGCGTAGCCGAGGCCCGCGATGCTCAGGATCCAGGCGGCCAGGGTTCCGCGGTCCCTGCGTGCCTGAAGCAGGGCCAGCCGGAGAACGGGGCGCATCACAGCGCCTGGCTGTTCTGGCTGTCCAGGCTCCTGTGGTCGGCCCGGCCCGTATTCTGCACGCCGTAGTGGCGCATGAACAGCTCCTCCAGGGAAGGAGGCGCGGCCGTGATGCCTGTGACACCTGCTGTAGCCAAGGCATCCAGCACATCGCCCAGGTCGGCTGCGTCGGCGTCGAACTCTATGGACGTACCATCCACGCGGAGGTTGTGGATGCCCCGCCACGTGGACAGTACCTGAGGTTTCGCCGACGATGTGATCCGGAAGCGGGTGCGGGTGAGGTGCCGGAGTTCGGCCAGGGTCCCGGATTCCACGGCCGCCCCTGACCGGATGATGGTCACCCTGTCGCAGAGCTGTTCCACCTCGGCCAGAATGTGGCTGGACAGCAGCACCGTGGCCCCGTCCGCGGCAACGCGGCGGACTTGGTGGCGGAACACGGCATCCATCACCGGGTCCAGGCCCGAGCTTGGCTCGTCCAGCAGGTAGAGCCTGGCGGGGCGGGAAAAGGCGGCGATCAGGGCTGCCTTCTGCCGGTTGCCCTTGGAGTAGGTCCGCGCCTTCTTCCGGGGATCGAAGTCAAACTCGTCAATGAGCCGCCGCCGCAGGTCTTCATCCGCGCCGCCGCGCAGTCCGGTGAGCAGGTCGATGACCTCGCCGCCGGTCAGATTGGGCCAGAGCGTCACGTCCCCAGGGACATAGGCAACATCGCGGTGTGCCCGAACCGGCTCGGCCCACGGATCGATGCCGAACACCCGGGCCGTACCCGACGTAGGCCGGATCAGTCCCAGGAGGATCCGGAGGGTGGTGGACTTCCCTGCTCCGTTTGGCCCCAGGAAGCCGTGGACCTCACCGGGCAGTACCGATAGGTCCAGGCCCGCAAGCGCGGCGGTGTGCCCGAAATTCTTTCCAAGCCGGGTGGTGGAAATGACAGGAGATGAGTCGGGGTGCATGACGGGATCCGTTCCTCGGTCGCAGCTAACACGCCAAGGCGGCCGCCATGGCATGCCGCGGGCGCTTCCGCCTGCGGGCCGACCAGGCTTCCCGGCTCTCCGGTCCACAGCCTACGCCCGGAACAACCTTCAGGAAAGAGCAAAAGCCTGTTGCCCGGAGCCGCCCGTCAGTACATGCGGGCGGCGCGTGTCGCCCCAAGAACCCCGGCGGACCGATACCCGCCCACAGCGGTTTGCCGAGTAGTCTTGGGACCAACCGGAAAGCCGCTAACGAACCCAGTGCAATTGATGGCGCAGTGCGCCGCTAGGCCGGTGCCGTTCGCTTCGGCCGATTGGTTGATGCCTCCCACCGGCTAGCAGGTCAGGGAAAATGCAGCATGGCGACTTGATGACGGTCACCTTGTAACGGCACTTCCGCAGCAGTGGACGGGCTTGCTGGCGAGAGAGCAGGCGGCCTCTAGTGACCGGCGCCAAGTTTCCCGCCGAGGCGTTCGCGCATCAGCGTCGAGGCTTCGTTGAGGCCAACGACCTTCACCTCGGTGCGGTGGCTTCGGTACTTCTCTTGGATGGCGTCCAGAGCGGCAATGGTGGAGGCGTCCCAGAGGTGGGACCCGTGCATGTCGATGATCACCTTATGGGGATCCTTGGCATAGTTGAACTGTGTGTAGAGATCATTTGAGGACGCGAAGAACAGTTCTCCGTTGACGGTATAGGTGGCGTGGCGTTCGCCGTTTATGGTCTCTTCGGTCCGTTCGATGGTCACGAAGTGCGCGACCCTGCGGGCGAACGCCACCATTGCCACAAGAACACCCACGCCGACGCCGATGGCGAGGTTATGTGTCCACACAGTCACGATGACGGTGGCGAGCATGACGGTGGTCTCGCTCCCGGGCATGCGCCTGAGGGTCGAGGGTTGGACGCTGTGCCAGTCGAAGGTGACGACCGAGACGAAGATCATCACCGCGACCAGTGCGGCCATTGGGATCAGGGCCACTACGCCGCCAAGGGCCACTACGAGGATGAGCAGGAAAATTCCGGCGAGGAAGGTCGAAATGCGGGTGCGCGCTCCGGAGGCTTTGACGTTGATCAGGGTCTGCCCGATCATCGCGCAGCCACCCATGCCACCGGTGAACCCGGTCACAATGTTTGCCACGCCTTGTCCCCACGCTTCACGGGTCTTGTGGGAGCGGGTGTCGGTGACGTCATCGACGAGTTTGGCGGTCATCAGGGATTCGAGCAGACCCACGAAGGCCATGGCGAGGCCGAACGGGAAGATGATCTGCATCGTCTCGAGGGTGAAGGGCACGTTCGGGATGAACAGGGTCGGCAGGGACTTCGGCAGCTCACCCTTGTCTCCCACGGTTGGAACGGCGATCGCGGCGGTGATCGTGATGACGGTCAGGACCACGATGGCGACCAACGGCGCAGGAACGGCCCTGGTCACCTTCGGCAGGCCAAACACGATGACCAGGCCCAGGGCCACGAGGGGGTAAACGAGCCATGGGACACCAAGGAGCTCGGGGACCTGGGACATGAAGATCAGGATGGCCAGCGCGTTGACGAAGCCGACCATGACCGAGCGCGGAATGAACCGCATGAGTTTTGCGACGCCGGAAATGCCGAGGATGACCTGGAAAATACCGGCGAGGATGACGGCGGCGATGAAGTAGTCAACTCCATGAGAGGCCACCAGAGGAGCGATGACCAGGGCGATGGCTCCGGTCGCGGCGGAGATCATGGCGGGCCGGCCGCCGACGAACGCGATCGTGACAGCCATGGTGAAGGACGCGAACAGGCCCAGGCGCGGGTCAACACCGGCAATGATGGAAAAAGCGATGGCTTCGGGGATGAGGGCCAGTGCGACGACGAGGCCGGCAAGAACCTCGGTCTTGAGCCGGCGTGGGGACCTAAGGGTCCGCCGGACTGATTGCAGCTGCTCAGCCGTGCACGCCGGGTCAGGCCCGATGTGAGAGGCGGCCAATACTGGCTCCGTTCATGGTCAAAAAGGCGCATGAGAGTGCCCTCATTCGTACAGAAAAATGATGGGGGCGCAGCACCGCGCCCTAGGAAGGGAGATCGCTCACGAAGCGCTCCACCACCGAAACTATACCCTAACGTGATGGTAGAGTTAGTGCTTGATGAGGAGGGAGAAGCTAGTGAGAACCAGTCGCACCAGTACCGCGGTCAGTGCGAGTACTGGCAAGATGCATATCGGTGAGCTGGCCGAGCGTACCGGCCTGTCCCTAAGGACCATTCGCCACTACGACGACATCGGGCTCCTGCCCGCGACGGCGCGGACGGAGGGCGGCTTCAGGGTGTTCTCCGAGGAGGATTTTGAGCGCCTGACGGTCATCAAGCAAATGAAACCCCTCGGTTTCTCCTTGGAGGAAATGAGCGCGATCCTCGAGCTCCTAGCCGGGCCGGATGCCGGAGCCTTGCAAGGTGTGGGTCCGCTGACTGTCTTCCTCGAACGGGCCGTGCAGCAGCGGGACAAGCTCGCCCGGAACCTCGCACAAGCAGATCAGTTCATCGACAGGCTTAGCGCTCAAATTTGATTCATGTCCTTATGAGGCGGACATCGCTATCTGAACGGGATGCTGCCACGTCATCCGGTGAGATGACGGTTATCTTCCCTTGTAGGCCCTCGATGGGGCCTGTGATTACGCTTCGGCGCTGGCACGCGGATGTCCCGTCTGCAGAAGTCACTTCCGCACCCGCTGGTTCGCCGTATCCAGAATTCCCGCGATCACCCATGAAAATTGTGGGGCCGTCACTGCTCATACACTTTGGTCCTGCTGCTCAGTGGTAAACCCACGGTCGCGCAGCACATCGATCAGTTATTCCTCCGTAGAAGGGCGGTGCGTTGACCGGTTGAGGCCGCCTTCAATCCCGGTACGGCCGTAAGAACGTCGTAGGTGTTCGCTCGTCGGACTGCCGACCCATGAGCAGTAGGTGATCCTCTTGCTGGCGCGGATTGACCCTGATGTCAGGGGGTACGGTCCTGATAGATGTCCGGGGTGCCGTCGTCATCGGCGTCAATCTGCTCTTCGGCTTCGACGATCCGGTAGTGCTTATTGCGGCTGCGCAGGACAATTGCCGCCAGAAAGGCGGCGGCCAAGGACGCTGCGAGGATTCCGACTTTGGCGTGGTCATTCGTCGTCCCGCTGCCGGTGAAGCTTAGGTCGGCGATGAGGAGGGACACCGTGAATCCGATGCCGGCCAAGAGGGCCACCCCGATGAGGTCCACCCATTTCAGTGACGCGTCGAGGTTGACGCGGGTGAGTTTGGTGAGCAGCCAGGTGGTCCCCACGATCCCGATGGGTTTGCCTGCGACAAGTCCGGCAATGATGCCGAGCGTGACCGGGTCGGAGAGTGCTGAGAGGAAGCCGTTCCACCCGCCGACGGCGACGCCGGCGGAAAAGAACGCGAACACGGGCACCGCGAAGCCAGCCGAGAGGGGGCGGAAGCGGTGTTCGAAGATCTCGGATAGGCCCGGCCCTGCGTCGGGTCCGCCGCTTGCCCGGCTGCGGATGACCGGAACGGCGAAGCCAAGGAGGACTCCTGCGACCGTGGCGTGGATGCCTCCCGCGTGCACGAGTGCCCAGACGGTGAAACCGATGGGAAGCAGGATGAACCAGGTGGCAGCGGGTTTCAGACCGAAGAAGCGCCGGTATTTCTGGGCGAGGATCGTGAACAGCGCCAGCGGGATGAAAGCCAGGAGCAGCGGGGTGAGGTGAAGGTCGTCCGAGTAGAACAGGGCGATAATGGTGATGGCCAGCAGGTCGTCGACCACGGCAAGGGTGAGCAGGAAGATCCTCAGCGCGCTGGGCAGGTGGGATCCGACGATGGCGAGGACAGCGACGGCGAAAGCAATATCCGTGGCTGTTGGTATCGCCCATCCCTGCGAGGTTTCCGGGCTGGAGAGATTGATTGCCGCGTAGATCAGCGCTGGTATCGCGACGCCGCCGACGGCCGCCGCTACCGGTACAACTGCCTTGGAGAAGCTGCGCAGGTCCCCTGCGACGAATTCGCGTTTGAGTTCCAAGCCGACGAGGAAGAAGAAGACGGCGAGCAGACCGTCCGCCGCCCACGCGCCGAGGCTCAGTTCCAGGTGCCATGGCGCGTAGCCGATGCGCAAGTCGCGTAGCGCAAAGTAGCTCTCCGACGCCGGGGAATTTGCCCAGATCAGGGCGACTGCTGCGGCAATCACGAGCAGGATCCCGCCCACGGTCTCCTTGCGCAGGATCTCGCCGACCCGTAGGACCTCCGAATAGGTGCCTCGGCCCAAGAGTCCGGACCTGGGTGCTGGTAGGTGATCCGAGGTTTCTTTGACCATGAGGACTCCTCTTGGATTCGGGACCGCTGCTAGAACATGCAGACCAGGCGTCCCGGCTCGCCGGGTTCCACTCTACCCACTGGCATCAGCCAGATGAGCAGGGATTGCTCTTCCTGACACTCTCCTGACACTCTCCTGACACTCGCTCGATTGCGCGACACGAAGCCTTCCATGGGTTCAGAGAAGCTCTGGTCGTGCAGCGTACTGTCGAAAGCAGCATTTGAAGGGTTCACCCGAGCCGCGTTGAACGAGAAGTTGAAGGAGAACGCGATGACCAATCCCAGCATGATGCTCGACGCCTGTCACCCAAGTAATAGGACCACGGCCATCATGATGAGTAGACGTGGAGGTGTTGGCGATGTGGTTTAACTCCTGGGCCGATATCGTTCGGGTCCTCATTGTCGGAGCGGTGTCCTACGCAACCCTGATTGGAGTACTCCGGCTGTCCGGCAAGAGAACGTTGAGTCAACTCAACGCTTTTGACTTCATCGTCACCGTGGCACTCGGCTCCACCCTGGCAACGATCCTGCTCAGCTCCGACGTCGCCTACGCCGAGGGTTTCACCGCCCTTGCACTTTTGGCGGGACTGCAGTTCATCGTCGCGTGGGTTTCCGCGCGCTGGCCCGGTGCGCGGAACATGATCACTGCTAGACCCTCTGCCCTCGTCGTGGATGGGCAGCTGCAGCACGATGAGCTCCGCCGCCATAGGCTTACCAAGTCAGAGGTCCTGCAGGCAGTGCGCAGCACCGGGACGGGAGATTTATCCTCGGTCGCCGCCGTCGTGTTGGAAACAAACGGAAAACTCAGCGTCATCCAGAGCAGCAAGCTCGGCAGCGGGACGGCCATGAACGGCATCACAGGCTACCCCGCCGACAAGCATCGGTGAGCGGATCGATCGAGCTATATCGATGGACAACCATTGATGTACCACTACTGATGGACGAGGACCGAGGGAGCCGATGAACGAACCGGTGATGGTGCAGGACACGGGTCTGCGTCGCGCTGAGGCCGTGGCAGCCCGTTTGGATAAGCCCATGGGTGTTTTGGGTGTCCTTTTTCTGTTCGTGATACTCGGGCAGATCCTGGCCGCCGACGCCGGGATGATCCTGTTCTTCACCGTGGTGGGTTGGGTGTTTTGGGCAGTGTTCGTCGCGGAATTTCTGCTCCGGGCTTACATCGCCGGGTTCAGTGGGACCTTCTGGAAGAAGAACTGGTGGCAGGTCATCTTCCTTCTGGTGCCGTTCCTGCGTTTCTTCCGGGCGCTGCAGGCGATTCGTCTGGTTCGCTTAGCCCGTTTTGCACGCTTCGGTGGCATCGTGTCCGCGGGCGTGCGCGGCTCGCGGTCCGCCGGGCGGCTTCTTTCGAGTCGTATCGGGTGGCTGGCAGCCGTGACCGCAGTAGTCATCCTCGCGTCAAGCCAGTTGCTGTACGTGACGGACACCCATGAGTCCTACTCAGATGCCCTGTTCGAATCCGCGATGGCCACAATCACCGGCAGCGGCCTCACCCCGACGACACCGTTCGCCCGCATCCTCCAGGTGATCCTCGCTATCTACTCGGTGGCGGTTTTCGCCACTCTCGCCGGATCCCTCGGGGCCTTCTTCCTCCGCGGAGCCGACGGGTCCTCACATCCACCGAGCCTACCCAGCGCGCCGACGCCTCCTGAACACCGATAGGCGCGAAGCCTGTCGGAAACCGAGTGGGGCGCCCTGCGAGATGTTTCACCGTCAGGGCAGGCAACTCATTACCGTAAGTCATTCCCACAGCTTGATGCCGGTGAGCTTATCGGTGAGGTTTTGCTGGATCACCGCATCCAGAGGGGACGCTTTGATCGATGTCCTAACTCGTCGTAGATGCGTGTGTAATGGGGCGGCAAGGTGGGTCAGTGAGCCGGCGTCGGTGGCGCTGATGGCGATTTCCGACAACATTTCGATGGTCCGGCCTGCTGTTCGCGGGTCGGTGACCGCGTAGGTGATGAGTTGATCCATGACGAGGTCAAGAAGCCCGTTGAAGCTCGGGAGGGTCAGCTGAACTCTTGCGGTTCCTTCAGCGTCGGTGAGCGTTCTTGATCCCGTGGACCGACTGGTCAAGGAGCAGAGAATCGCGGAAATGTGACTAATGGCGTGGACGGCTGTGGTGGGGTCGTTTACCCCAGGAGACAATGCCTTGTCGGTCACATCGAGAAGCTGCTGCAAACCAAAAGACGGGTCCTGGCTCGAGGTCCGCTCGAACCCGGTCCTGAACGCCGCAAGCATCCCGTCGGCTACTTCTGCGCACCGTTCTTTATCAAGCGGAGCTTCGCTCGTACTCCATACCCGCGCGATTGGGATTCCCTTTACCAGTGAGGTTCCCGGCGCGACGTCGACGCACACGAATACCGCCTCCCGGGCAGCACTGGCCATAAGTGCTTCCTCGTCGACGCGGGTGAGGAACCCCGATCGCGGAGCCCTCAGCGAAACTCCGCCACTGCGGGGAAGCACATCATCATTGTCCTCGGAACCCTGCTCGGGGTATATCCGCTTCAGCGTGTCCTCAGTCTCGCGGTGCACATCGCGCAGCATCGTCTCCACGCGGATCTGCGTTGCCAAATGAGCTAGGAATAGGACGAGCCCGACGACGGTGGCAATGGTCAGCATGAAGGCGGCCGTGACGGCGATCTCGGGGACGAAGCTCGCACCGGCGCTGCTCTCCACCCGGATGCTCCTCAGCACTGTCAAAGCGTAAACGAACGTCGCTAGGAACAAGGCGAGAGTGTTATGGACGAACCGATCCCGGGAGAACGTCCGAAGCAGACGCGGGGAAAACTGGCTGCTGGCCAGCTGAAGGGTAACGACCGTCAGGGAGAACGTCAGCGATGTCACCGTGATCGTTGAACTCGCGATCGTTTCCAGCAACGACCGCGCCGCCTCAGGCCCCCCACCGAAGAGAAGACCCGACGTCACCGCTGGCATGCTGTCATCAACTTGCTCGTCCAAAAAGGGAAGAACCTGACCCAGGAGGAGTGCCACGACAACAGCAGCCAAAGGAATCGGCCACAACTGTGCCCGAAGGGACTCTCGAACAGACTGCCCATTCATACGGCTCACCTCAGTTTCTCCTCCTCGTCATCCTTCTCTCTGCGGCACCCGTAATCACTCACCCACCACCGTTTTGGTGGAGTGCTGTAACACCCACTCTCGAACATAATTCATGGACAGCCACCCCGGAGGTCCTGCGTCGCGTGGAATATTGCAGCGTTTTCGTGTCAACTGATCCGGAGCAAGCATCGTCTTACTCAGTCTTGATCGGTAGTGGTTCCAGTGTGGGGTTCTGCGTCCTGTAATGCTTCCTGCCGCGAGGCGACAGGCGTTCTGTCTTGTAGTTTGGAGGGGTGGGCGAGCACCTCGTGATGCTCCCTTTCGTACGGCCCTGAAGCCAGCGGATCGTCCGTGCTGCCCGTGGCGTGTGTCGTGTCGGGCACGTTGGGGGTGTTGCTGGGCCCGTGACCTTTTTCATCCATGAGGGTGTATGTCTCGGCTTGGATCACTTGTTGGTCGGTGATGTCTTCATCTCGTTCCGCGTTCCATGCTTTGACCCCGGCCCAAGCAACAGCTGTGAGAGGGACGGAGAGGATCGCGCCGATGATGCCCGCGAGGACTGTGCCCGCGGTGAGGGCAACAAGGATCACCAGCGGGTGGACGCTGAGGGTGTGCCCCATGACGACGGGCTGCAGGAAATTGCCTTCGAGTTGATTGACGAGGATGACGACGCCCAGGACAATCAGTGCGGTGACGTGGCCATTGGTAACCAGGGCGATGATCGTCGCAAGAGCTCCGGCAAGTGTCGCGCCGACCAGTGGGATGAACGCCCCTATGAACACGATTGCGGCCAACGGGAGAGCCAGTGGCACCCCAAGGATGACCAGGGCCAAACCGATGAAGAACGCGTCGACGGCTGCGACGATCGCGGTCCCGCGCACGTATCCGCCGAGGACCGCGACACTCTGCTCTCCTACCTTGCGGGCCTTGACCAGCCGAGTGTTCCTGAAGGCCCTGAGGATGAATGCCCAAATCTTCTCCCCGTCCTTGAGGAAGAAGAACAGGATGACCACCATCAGGAGCATTCCGGTGAGAAAGCTCGTGGCCGCACTCAGCCCGGCCAGTGCCGTCGTGCCGGCGGTACTGCTGGTAGCAAAGTCCACAACGGCGTCACGGGCAGCTTG
This sequence comes from Arthrobacter frigidicola, assembly GCA_003602285.1. Lineage (GTDB taxonomy): Bacteria > Actinomycetota > Actinomycetes > Actinomycetales > Micrococcaceae > Arthrobacter_D > Arthrobacter_D frigidicola. Next base: position 49,108 of record QZVU01000008.1, on the reverse strand, counting down.
AAGTTGTGCGTCATTGACGGGTACGGGCCCGTCCTGAACACGATCGATGAGTTGATCCACGCCCTGGAGCGCGCTGCTGACAAGGGCGTCGGTCTGACCAATGATAGCGAACACTACGCCTGCGAGGAGCCCGCCTATGAGGGCGAGCAGCACCACGAAAGACAGCCCTGTGGCCAGCGTACTTGACCAGCCCTTGCGTCGTAGCCAGGACACGAATGGTCCGATCGCTGACGCGAGGATTAACGCGAGCAATAACGGGATCACTACCAAGCGGACCTGGATCAGGGCGTAGATGACCACCGTGAAAAGTGTCAGCAGAAGTAGCACCTGGGCAGCTGTCTGGGCGGCTCGCCCCAGCGGTCCTGCCCAGCTGCCCAGCGCCTGCGTGTCGGGCGAAACAGCTCGAGGAGAGACGGAAGAATCCATCAGCGGTGGCCTTTCAGTGGATAGGGCGGAGAGTGGAGCCGAGATGGAACCGGCGTCTGGGAGGGTAAGCACTCAGCTCAGGGGGCGAGCGTAGGAAGAGGCCCAAGTTCGACGCCATGGCCTTCTCGAACAAAGCATAGGCTCACCCATAGGTGGACGGATTGAGCTCCACCGTTGGGGGTCCACCCGCCCACAGGTGGGTGACCGACATGGTGGACACTGCCAGTCTCGATTCGCTGTCCCCTTGCCACGATTGGTTCTATAAGTCCCATGGGGGCCAAATCTTGCTGTAAATCACCACGGCAATTAGGTGGATGTGGGGGCCACCCGCCAGCTCGAGGTGAGCTCTCACCTGTCGGTTACTCAGGTGGTTGTGTGCAGGCGGGGGCCGGCCTCCGCGCCGGCCGATTGCCGCGTACGTGGTGGGCGGCTGGATCACCAGGGCCTGAGTTGGTGGCGCTACGAAGGTGCCCTCCTCGGCGGGCATGACCGTTCTATTCGTTTCGCGTGACGAGTGTTCCATAGGCGGTCCATGCCGGTACAAGGCCGTATCGACCGATTCACTTCCTCCGTGTCTTTACCTGAAACCCTGACGCAGGACCCAACGCGCTTGTCCGTCCTGTTCAAATCTGTCCTCCGTAACTCGAGGATCAGGTTGGGAGCAGGAAGGGAGAGCAGCGGTTTGGGTGCGCTCCCTTCCCGTCGTTCATCATCCCGCCGCCAGCTTAGGCGCAGGACAGAGCCTTACTCCTTGAAGGTGCCTCGATCTCTTCGCCCCCCTGCTTGAGGTCAGCTGTTGGCCAGGTCGCCGTGGCCCCAGCGCCTTCAGGCTCTCGTCGCCGGTGGCGTGGCCTGCCGCTTCCTTGCTCGGACCGCCGAGTGTTTGTGAGGCGTTGTCGATCTTGTCATCGAGTCCCGCGATGCTCTTCATACAGTTGACTTCAGTGGTCACGCGATCGGCGTCTCAGCCCATAGCCCTCCCTGCACGTTCCCCGAGAGAAGGACGGAGTCCAACCCGGTACAAGCAGGCACCCTCACTCCCGAGACGGGGATGGGGAAGCCGAACGGCCGTATCCTGCGAAACTTCCGCCCCGAATCTACGAGAGTATTGTGCTGTTGGCGTAAGCCAGGGGCCCCTGCACCCCCGAAGGAGCACGCAGTTGTTTGTTAGACTGGATGGCATTATGGACGACCCCCCAACACATAGACCCATGCCCCTCACCCGCCTGAACGCCGCTTTGTCGGCCGATCGAGGATGGGGGGCGGCACCTTGTACGAGTTGAGCATGATCGGCGTCGGCCTGGTCCTCACCGTCGGCACCGGAATGTTCGTAGCCTCCGAGTTCGCGCTCGTAAACCTCGACCGGGGCGATCTCGAAGCCCGTGACGCACGTGGCGAAAAGGGCCTCAAGCCCACCATCAAGGCGTTGAAGATCACCTCGACGCACCTCTCGAGCGCTCAGCTCGGCATCACCCTGACGACCCTGCTCACCGGGTACACGTTCGAGCCGGCCATTAGCTCGCTCCTCCGCCGGCCCTTGCTGGGCGCCGGCGTGCCGGAGGGCATCGTTCCCGGGATCGGCGCCGTCGTCGGCATCTTCATCGCCACCGTGTTCTCGATGGTCATCGGGGAGCTGGTACCTAAGAACTTCGCCCTGGCCCTTCCCCGGCAGACCGCGAAGTTCGTCGTCCCGTTCCAGGCTCTGTTTACTACCGTCCTGAAGCCTGTCATCCTGCTGTTCAACAACACGGCGAACAGGATCATCCGCTCCTTCGGCATCGAGCCCAAGGAAGAACTCTCCGGGGCGCGCAGCGCCGAGGAACTCAGCTCACTGGTCCGCCGTTCCGCCATGGAAGGATCCCTGGATCGGGACCACGCAGAGCTGCTGCACCGCACCCTGCTGTTCTCCGATCACACCGCCGATGACGTCATGACCCCCAGGGTGCGCATGACCTCCGTCCGGAGCACGGACACCGCAGCGGAGGTGGTTCAGACCGCGGTCGCGACCGGGTACTCCCGCTTCCCTGTCATCGGGGAGGATAACGACGACATCCGTGGCGTCATCCACCTCAAGCAGGCCTTCGCCGTGCCTCTGGACGCCCGCGGCATCACCACGGCCGAGACGCTGATGGTCGCCCCCTTGCGGGTGCCCGAGTCCATGAGCGTGGATACCCTTTTGGGTCTGCTGCGCGGCCAGGGGCTGCAGGTCGCGATTGTCACCGACGAACACGGCGGCACCGCCGGGATTGTCACTCTTGAGGACCTCATCGAGGAGATCGTTGGTGAGCTCGAGGACGAACATGACCGCACCCGCGTCGGCGTCGTCCGCACCGGCAAATCCATCACCTTCGACGCGGCCCTGCGCCCCGATGAGCTCAAGGAGCGCACCGGCATCCACGTACCCGAAGGTGAGGACTACGACACCATCGCCGGATACATGACCGACGTACTCGACCGGATCCCAGAGATCGGCGACGAAGTGTCACTCGACGACGGTGTCCTGCGGGTCGAGCGGGTCATCGGATCCCACGTCGAACGCATCCGCTTCACACCGACAGATCCTGCCGACTACCCACAGGAGAACGCGCAGAGACGCCACGACCACACCATTGACGAGCTGACGAAGGACCTGAACCATGAGTGAGTACCTGCCCGGCATCATCTGGCTGGTCGTGCTCCTGGCCGTCAACGCGTTCTTCGTCGGCGCCGAATTTGCCGTCATCTCCGCCCGCCGCTCCCAGATCGAACCCCGGGCAGATGAGGGCAGCAAGGCCGCGAAGAGCACCCTGTGGGCGATGGAACACGCCACGCTTATGCTCGCCACCAGCCAGCTCGGCATCACAGTCTGCTCCCTGGTCATCCTCAATGTCTCCGAACCGGCGATCCATCACCTGCTTGAATACCCCCTGGCGCTGACCCCCATTCCGCCCGAAGCCATCGGCGTGATCGCGTTCGTCATCGCCCTGCTGCTGGTCACCTTCCTGCACGTGGTCCTCGGCGAGATGGTTCCGAAGAACATCTCCTTCTCCGTGCCCACCCGGGCCGCACTTATCCTGGCACCGCCCCTGGTCTTCGTATCGAAGGTCGTTCGACCGGTCATTTGGTCGCTGAACGGCATCGCCAACAGCATCCTGCGCCTGTTCAAGGTTGAGCCGAAGGATGAAGCAACCAGCGCATTCACCCTGGACGAGGTCGCCACCATCGTGGAGCAATCCACAAAGGAGGGCATGCTCGCCGATGGCAGCGGCGCCCTGACGAACGCCTTCGAGTTCACGTCCAAGACCGTCGCCGACGTCGAGGTCCCCATCGGGGACATCGTGCAGCTTCCCGAGACCGCCAGCCCTGCAACGATCCAGCGCACGGTCAGCGAACACGGGTACTCCCGGTATATCCTCACCCGCGACGAAGAACCAACCGGATACCTACACCTCAAGGACGTCACCGACCTCTCCACGCCGGAGTCGTTCAACGCGCCGGTGCCGACCAAAAGGATTCGCCGGCTGGCGTCCGCCTATCGGGACAGCGACCTCGAAGACGCCTTGGCGACGATGCGCCGCACCGGCGCGCACATCGCCCGGGTCTTCGACGCCAAAGGAAGCACCACCGGCATGCTGTTCCTTGAAGACATCCTCGAAGAACTCGTCGGCGAGGTTCAGGACGCCACCAGCGCCTCATAACGACGCCATTGCTGGCGTAGGATCACTGACGATCAACCGCCTGCGCCAGCACAGTCAACATTCCTGACCATGACCTAGCGGAGGCTTCTACCCGGCCAAGCAACACAGGTCAGCCCGGACAATGAGTACTTGGCCGTCCGGGGAATTTTCATTCATGGGTTCTCCTGACGCGTTCGTGTGGGCCGTGATGCAAGCAGTTATATGGACCTCTTTCACGGGAGTGCGCGACGTTTCGAGAAATAGCGCCCACGGAATTCGAGGGAATCTAGCATCGCCAGGTGCCGGTGCTGGACCGAGGGAGCCTGCATGGTGCTCGCCTATGACGATTGTGCGACTGGACCATTACTGTGTGCGTCCCGAAGGGGAGGCAGCCTTTTCAGGCTCCACGAAAGGTATACCCCATGGGGGTATATTTCAAGCGGTTTCATTCACGACGGGGGATTCAGCCAGGTCAGCAAGGTTGGGACACCAGCAGTGCGACGGAACATCGATGATGTGCCGTCTCACCGGTCTGATGGGATCGTTGTGCCGGTCGGCATTTTGAGCCCGCAGGCTCTGGTGTTCAGGTCAGGCGGTGGCTATGTTCTCGTGGCTGCGCTGCCAGGTGGTCCAGGCGGTGTAGCTGCCGTCGAGTTCGACGATGTCATAGCCTGCCCGGCGGAGGGCGCTGGCGGCGACGGAGTTCCTGAGTCCGCTTTGGCAGTAGGTGACGATGGTCCCGTCGGTGGGGAGTTCGTCGAGGTGCCACATCACCCGTCCGCCGTTGAGCTGGTGGGCTCCGGGGACGTGTCCGGCGGTGTGCTCGGTGCGGTTGCGCACATCGAGGATCATTGCCGCGTCCACCTCTGCGAGGTCTTGCGGTTGGATCAGCGCGGGCGTGGTGGTGGGCAGCCCGTCGATGCTGGTGACGTAGCCGGCGACGTCGTCAATGCCGACGCGGACGAGGTGATCCCAGATCTCCTGCGCCTGGTCCTGCCCGGAGGCGAGCAAGACCAGCGGGTTCTTGTCCTTTTCGGGGTTCACGACCCAGGCCCCGTAGGTGGCGATCGCAGCGCCGGCGGGGATATTCAATGACTTCTCCACGGTCCCGGCGTGGACCTCGTCCGCGGAGCGGGTGTCGATGAACGTCAGCGTGTCCGCGGCGAGGCCGGCCGCGACCCGGTCCTGGTCGAGTTCGGCCAGGGGTGCACGGTCGCCCATGACGGCAGGGCCGTCCCGGTTCTCCCGCTTCATCCGGCCGAAGTAGGCGTGCGCGTCGGGCTGGCCGTCGAGGAGTTCGTCGATGAAGCCCTGCTCGTCGTTTGCCGCCAGGTAGGGGCCCCACCAGGAGTAAAGCCTTTCGTAGCCGATGGTGGTGGACGGGATCGCGCCCAGGGCTTTGCCGCAGGCGCTGCCGGCGCCGTGGGCGGGGTGGACCTGGACGTAGTCGGGCAGGGTCAGGAACTTCTCCTGCAGGCTCTTGAAGAGTTGTTTCGCGCCTTCGAAGCGGGTGTCGACGCCGCCTGCGGCCTCGTCGAGGAGGTCGGGGCGGCCGAGGTCGCCGGAGAAGACGAAGTCTCCCGAGAGCAGGTAGCCGGGCTGGTCGCTGAACGCGCCGTCGGTGACCAGGAAGGACAGGTGTTCGGGCGTGTGGCCCGGAGTGTGGAGGGCCTTGATGCTGATATTGCCGACGGTGATCGCGTCGCCGTCGTAGAGTCGGGTCGCGTTGAAGGCGTACTGCCAGTCCGGTCCGCCCTCACCGGAGACGTAGGCCTCGGCTCCTGTCGCCGCGGCCAGTTCGCGGGTTCCCGAGAGGTAGTCCGCGTGGATGTGGGTCTCGGTGACGGCCACGATCTTCATGTTGTTCTTTGCGGCGAGGTCCTGGTAGACGGCGATGTCGCGTCGGCCGTCGACCACGACGGCTGTGCCGTTGGCCTGGCAGCCGATGAGGTAGCTGGCCTGGGCGAGGTCTTCATCATAAATCCGTTCGATCAGCATCTGGTGATTTCCTTCAAGTCGGGTCATGTCGGGTACGGAAGAAAAGAAGCTCAGGGATTCGAGGGGCAATGGACAGCTCCTGGAAGCGGGAGGCTTCTCGCCTCGGTATACCCCTAGGGGTATGTGCTTCCTGTAAGTCTAATACCCCCCGGGGTATACCGCAAGGCAGGAAAAGCTCCGGTCTTGGGTTGAGGGGGACAGTTAGTAAGGAAGGTGTAGAAAGGGCATGGGAAGGGTGCGTGACCGGACCCGAAACGGGACAGGTCCGGGCACGCACCCGGTCTGTGGGGACCGTTATGCCGGCATAGGTGTCAGAGGCGTTGCGCGGGGGTCTCGGGGTGTCGGCGTGCGGGTCGTACCAGCCGGTGTGGAAGTGTCCGAAACGGCGGCATCGGGCCGGGGTGTCAGGTGGTGGGGAGTCCGGCCGCGGTCCAGGCGGTCATGCCGCCGGCCATGGTGTGGGCGGTAAGTCCGGTTGCGTTGAGGGAGTCCGCGATGAAGGCCGAACGGTTGCCGCTGCGGCAGACGACGATGACCGGGGCGCTCTGGTCAAGTTCGGTCAGACGGGCCCGCAGTTCACTCATGGGGATGTGCAGGGCGCCGGGGATCGTGCCTGAAGTGACTTCGATGTCCTCACGGATGTCGAGGATCTGCGCCGACTGGAGGCGGGAATTGGTGTCGCTGACCGTAATCTCGGCCATTGGGGTGTCCTTTCCTTGCGGGTGGAGGGTGCGTATTGAGGGTGAGTGGAGAGGGCGCTGATAGGGGTCAGCGGGGATCAGGCGGGGGTGGGTGTGCTGCGGTGCCGCCCCCGTTGGCCCTGATCGGCCTGACGGTTGCGGTTCCGGGTGTTGAGGGGGCAGGCCGGGATGAGGAACCGGCACGCGGTGAGGGCGATGAGGGCGATTCCCGCGACGGCTACTGCCAGGACGAGGCGGGTGTCCGCGGGTGCCTGCTGGATGAGGACGAAGGCACCCATGACCAGAACGAACCAGCCGAACGCTTTACGCAGCGCCGCTTCGGGGATTCGGCCGGCGAGCCTGGCGCCGATAAGGGATCCGATTATCGCGGCGGCCGTGACCGCGAGGGTCAACGGCCAGTCGATCTGCACCGTGGTGAGGTAGCCGGCGAGGCCTGCGAAGGACTTCATGGAGATCACGACCAGGGAGGTGCCCACGGCGACGGACATCGGCAGTCCGCCCAGTAGGGCAAGGGCCGGGACGACGAGGAACCCGCCGCCGGCTCCGACGAGCCCGGTCACCAAACCGACGACCACGCCGTCGAGGAGGACCCGCCCGAGGGGCAGCTCCCGCTTGATGCCCTGCAAAGCGGTGCCGCGAGCTGTCGCGCCGCTCTTCCTGCGGCCGCGGATCATAGCGATGGAGGTGGCGACCATCATCAGGGCGAAGGCGATCAGCAGGATCTGTCCGGGGATGAATCCGCCGAGCAGCCCGCCGATGAACGCCCCGGCCATGCCGGCGGCCCCGAAGATCAGGCCGGTCCGCCACATCACCCGGCCGTTGCGGGCGTGGCTGATCACGCTTACCGCGGAGGTGACGCCGACGACGAACAGGGACGCGGCGATCGCTTCCTTTGCCTCGAACCCAGCCGCGTAGACCAGGATCGGCACGGTCAGAATCGATCCGCCTCCACCCAAAACTCCCAAGGACAGGCCAATCAGGATGGACAGGGCCAGGACGAGGATCAGGGTCGCGCTCACGCGGCACCAACCCCCTGAACGGCCTCAGCGCCGGCAGCATCCGGCCCTGCCTTCGACCCTGCATCAAGTGCGGTGGGCAGGGAGAGGATCGCGGATTCGCGGGTGGGTTCCTGGCCTGTTTTGTTCCAGGGCATCGCGGACAGGGCCCGGCCCATGGCACAGGTGTTCGTCGCGGCCGAAAACGTCAAGCCCGTACCGATCATGCCGGCCAGGGCGCGGACCTTCGGGGAGACGAACCGGCCGCCGACGAGACCGATCATGATCAGGGACCCGGCGGCCAGGCGGACCTGACGCTCAAGATCCCACCGTGATTTGCCGCGCACCACGTCGCCGCCGGACGCAGCAAATCCGGGCACCCCGCCGGTCAGGACGTGGGCTGCGCTGATGCCGGTAGCGGCTAGTTTCTGGCGTGCCTGCTCGGCCCGGACGCCGGACTGGCAGGCCAGGACGACCCTGCTGCCCAGACGGGCGGCGAGCTCGTCGGTGTGCTCGGATAGGAGCGGCAGCGGGATGTTGTAGGAGCCGCGAATGTGCACGGACTCGAACTCCGCGGCGGAACGGACATCCAGCACCACAAGGTCCTCGTGCTCGCTGATCCAGCCGCGCAGCGTCTCAGGGGCCAACCCCGCCACAGCCGATGGAGCAGCGGCGGCGGAAGCCGTGGAGGAAGCAGGGGAAGCGGGGGAGGTGATGGGGGTGGGGGTGCTCATGGGAGCCTCTCGGTTGAATCGAAAATGTATACCCCCCGGAGTATTCCGCATACCCCCCAGGGTAGTCAAAATACCCGCGGGGGTATATGCTTGGGGGAGTAGAAACGACCTTTGGAGAACACCATGCAGCTAGACCCCACCGAACTGACCCCTGTCATCAACCGTATGAAGCGAGCCCAAGGCCAGCTGGCCGCGGTGACCCGGATGCTCGAGGAGGGCAAGGACTGCAAGGACGTCGTCACCCAGCTCGCCGCAGTCTCGAAAGCACTGGACCGGGCCGGGTTCGCGATCATCGCCAGCGGCCTCGAGCAGTGCATCGTCCGTGAGGGCACCAGTATGGACAAGAAGGAACTCGAGAAACTTTTCCTCACACTCGCCTAAAGGCTGGGGCGGCGGTTGAGCCTGGCCGCACACCGTCGAGCAGGGCCGCCGAACACTACTGAGCAGAACAAAGCAATGGAGACACCCGGGAACACGCTGGTGCTGTCATGTGGGAGCGGATCGGTTCGTATTCTGGGCGGCGTGACGTGAATGCAGCATTGTGCGGCAGCATGCCCCCTCCTCTCCCAGTGGACCAGGGCCGGCGGTCAACACCGTGCCGGCGGGGCTCTGGGCGGAGCCATGAAGCGGCCGGCGGTTGATGCCGCGGCACCTGGCCCTTCGTTGCGCGCACCGCCCTAGTCCGAGCGGCCGGTCCAGGCGGCGCCCTGCACGGTGATGTCTTGCTCGGTCACCTCCGCGATGAAACCGGGCAGTTGCGGTTGATGAGTTACCGGTCGGCAGGTTCGGATATCACCGCGAAGAGAGGCTCTGGTGAATTCCATCAGTATCAAGGGCACCAGGGTGGGCCATGATGTTTCGACGCATCTGAACCGACGGTTTTCGTGCACGGTCCAGAGGGCGAGCTGTTGGGGTCGGAGAAATCAGGGAGGAGTAAACCACCTGTCCCGGGAGAGCCTGATTTTTCGGCATCTACGCCGGTGCGGGCTCGTACCATTTGGTGAGGGCTGTGCTGAGGCGAGTTGTGCCGTGGGGGCGCTGATTCTACTGTTAGGCATGACTTCCGAGGAGAACGCGGACGATTTTGAGCGCCTGCACGCGCTGATTTCCGGGACAGCGGACCTCAAGGCGTTCCTTGACGGTGTGACGGGTTTCGGGTCCGGGGTGATGACCCGGGTCACCGGCTCCCGGATCGAATGCGCTGTCACGCTGCGCCGCAGTAAGCGTAGCACCACAATCGCCGGTAGCAGCGATGATGCGATCCTGCTCGATGGCATCGAGCAGCGTCTCGGGTCCGGGCCCTGTGTGGAGGCCAACCGGACGGGGGTCACGGTCCTTCTTGGTGATGTTTCCTCCGACCGGCGGTGGCCCGAGTACAGCCGGAGCCTCGGGGAGGCCGGGTATCGAAGCGTCCTTGGCGTGCCGCTGGATCTTGAAACGGATTCCGCGGCCGTCCTGAACTTCTTCGCCCCTGCCGCCGGGCTGTTCACCGCCGACACCGTCCGGGACGCCGAACTGTTCGCCGACATGGCCAGCCGGGTCCTGCGCCTGACCCTGCGGATCGTGACCGCGGACCAGCTCTCCGGTGACCTCAAGTCGGCCATGGAGGGCCGGACCGCGATCGATGTGGCGTCCGGCATCATCATGGCCCAGAACCGCTGCTCCCAGCAGGAGGCCATGGACTTCCTGTTGCGGGCCTCCAGCACCCGCAACATCAAACTTCACAGCCTCTGCCAGGACCTCGTGGCGCACGTCTCGGGTGAAAAGAAGGCCCATACCCACTTCGAGGACTGAACACGTTCCAGCCAGGCGCCGGCTCCCTGCAACCCGCGGCCCGCCGGGCCTTGGGGCCCCCTTTATTGGTTAAAGGTTGAGGGTGCGGTTGAGTACCTGCGCGGCGGTGTCGTGAAGTGACTGGTTGTGCGAGCGTGCGTAGTTGCGCAGGCGCGCGAAGGCCTCGCTCATGTCCACGGAGGAGATGTGCGAGATGACCCCCTTGGCCTGCTCGATGGTGATGCGTGAGCTCAGGGCGCGTTGGAGCTGATCGTTGACGATCTGGCTCTCACGGAGGGTGCGTTCCTGAATAAGACTGATGGTTGCGACGTCGGCGAGGGCCTGACCGATTGCAGCGTCTTCCTGGCTCAATGCCCCGGGTTCCGCGCCGAACAGCCCCATGACCCCGATGGTCCGGTCGTGGATTCGAAGGGGAATCGCGTGGACGGACAGGAAGCCCTGATCTAGGGCGGCCTGCTGAAAGGCCGGCCACCGCCCTGCGAGGGCGGTGATGTCATCGACGGTGACCACCGAACCGGTCTTGTAGGAGTCGATGCAGGGGCCTTCGCCAGCCTGCAACTGGAGAACCTCCACGAGCTGGCTTTCCTCGCTGGTTGAGGCGAGGACCTGAAGTTCTCCATAGGGATCGGCCAGCAGCAGTCCGGCCTGGGCGGCATCGAGGAGTCTGACGGATTCTTCGACGAGGATGTGGAGCAACTCCAGGACGTCGTACCGCGTGATGAGGGTCTCGGTGAGCTTCAGGAAAGCGGCGCTGACCTGTTCTGGTCGGGTAATGATCGCCATTGCAGCATTCTAGGCCAGTCCCGGCACCTGCGGGGCAGCGCTGGCGGGCGGGGTGAAGTTGAGGTCGCGGCGGATGACCTGCAGGGCTGTCTGGTGGAGGGTCTGCTGGTGGGAAAAGGCATGTCCTCGCAGCAGCACAAGGGCCTGTGCTGCGCTGACATTGGCCTGGGCGAGGACCATTCCCGTCGCCTGGTGAATTTCCCGCCGGGAATTGGGCAGCCCCGCCGGCCCGGACGTGGTGCCGGGGGTCGCATCGGTACCGGTGCCGGAGCCGACGACGGACGGGAAGATGGCGGGAGCACCGGGTTGGGCATCCTGAAGTGTCCAGCGCAGCAGTGCCCATGCGGTCTCGCCAGCCAGGACCTCCACCGCGAGCCGCTCATCTCCGCTCAGCGATCCCGGGCTAGTCCGGTACAGTTCGACCACGCCGAGGTCGATGGCACCCACGGTGAGGGGGAAGACGAACAGGGCACCCACCTCGAGCCGGGCCAGGACCTCGCCGAAGGCCGGCCACTGCAGAAAGGCGCTTTCCCTGACGTCGGGAATGAGGACCGGAAGGCGGGTGCGCACGGCATCCCAACGAGGCCCCTCACCCAGATCGAACTGGGCTTCCTCCAGGGTGCGGGCAACGGGGTCGGTGGCGGACAGGAGGGTTTCGGCGTTGGAGGCGGTGAAAGCGGACACCGCCGCGCCCGTCACGTTGCCACGTTTGACGAACGGCGCACTCAGGCCGGCGCCGGGACCGGCACCGTCTTCCCGTCCCCGAAGGGGGCCGGGGGTTGATGGGAGCGGTTCATTCATTGGAGGTCACTCTCGGTGGATGAACAGGGCGCCGTGATCGAACTGTTTCCGCCGGCGGACCGGAACCGACGGTATGGCACCTCCACCTGCCGCCGATCCACCGAAGGGAACAGCCCGTTATCCTATACCCACAAACCTACCGGTGGCGCAAAGAAAAATCAGACTAGCGAGATGTTGGGACTGACCTCGGCCGGTGCCGCTGCCGCTGCTCAGATCCCATCTGTGCCGGCGGCCGGACCCCCCGGCTTTCATAACGCTGATACCGTGCTCCCAGGGGCGGCCGCCCGCCGGTAGGGGCGGTGCCCACGCCCTCTCCTAGACCCATATGCGCGCTGTGCTCTGCTTTGCAATGCCTAGCCTGCGGCCCTTAGATGCACAAGTCACTGACGGGAATGTTCTCGCCCGGACGGCGGACCTTGACACCCCGCCGTCATCCCGGCACGCTGGGATTGTTACCCCGGACCCTGGTATCGACCCGTTCCTCACGGCCACCAGGGAGTCCGCATGACACCGGCAGCAGGACCTTTTCACCCCCGCGCCCCCCACCGTGAGATGCTGCCGGGACGCGCGGGTTCACCGAAACCCCCGTCCAGCGCGACCCACTTGGTGCCCCCCGTTGCTGAGCTGCCTCCTCGTAAACCGGCCGTTGCGGGTGCTCGCAGCGGCTCCGACGTCACCGTGAGCTCGCTGCACGTCCTGGATCAGCTCGAAGCCGCCGAGGAGGAAGCCGGCGCGTTCATCAGGCGAGGCAGCGTCACCATCGGCCGGACCGGGGGCATCTTGATGGTGCCGCAAGGACCCGGCGGGCACACCGGTGTGATACTCCCCGAAACCAGGTCCTTGACCCGCCCCGCGGTGCGCCCTACAGATGCAGCACAACGGGCGGCGCAGACAACTCCAACAAACCGCACCACAGGACGCCCAAGCGGACAGTCCCACCAGTCGCCCGATATCAGTCAGGGCATGCATGCCGGTGTTAGCCGAAAAGCATGGACGATGGAGCCCAATACAACCACCACGGAGATGTATCAGTGGCCTGCCAGTCAGCTGCTGAGCATTGCCGCGAACATGGTCTCTCAAACGTGGAATGAGCGTCTCGCCCACTTGGGTATCACCCACGCAGCGGTGCTTGCCCTCCAGGAACTGGCAGCTGAAGAGCCCATTTCGCAGGCACAACTGGCCGCCCGGCTGCAGGTCCGCAGTTCGACGCTGAGCAAGACACTGCAGGGCCTTGAAAACCGGGGCCTGATTGCCCGGGTCGGCGTTCGCGGCGATCAGCGGCAGGTCATCGTCCGGCTCACCCATCGCGGAACGGAGATCCTTCTCAGCGTGAAAAACGTGGAAGAGTCCTTCGAAGCCTACGATGCACGCCTCCTGAACGGAATACGGGAGGACCTCGTCGAAATTCTTCGCCCACGCTCCGGTATGTAAGGAGAGCGGAACCAGACGGGTCGCCGCAGCGTCGTCCATCATCACGTCAGGAGCGCCCGGGTTCGTCCTGACCCGGCCCCGTCTTCGCCTGAGTCTTCGTGGAGGTCCTACCTGGCTTGATCACGATCTCAGTTCAGCTCTTGGATGTCTGCTGTTCTAGTCGATGGCTCATCGGGATAATTTGTTCCTCCCGAAAGAATTCCCTTGATCCGAAGGCAGGCGATACCCGCACGAGTCCCGGCGCTACGGTGCCGGAGGTTGGCTCCCTCATCCTTCGCAGGTCCAGCGGTCTTACGGAGGACCCGCGCCGGTGGCGACCACCGTTCGATGACCGGCGGCCGATCCTTAATGACAGCGGGGCAGCCCAGGGTCTGGCACGGTGTCCTCCCGTGCAGGTGTCGCACGGATTCTGCCGGCGCCGGTGCACAAATCCGCGACCGCACCCGACAAAACCAAAAGTTGCGCATCATTGCCACCGCGGCCAAAGTAGTAAGCATGCTGATAATCAGTGATTCGCGACAGTGAAGCGATCGGCCGGCGGACCCACCGCGGCTCCCGCACCGCCGTAATCAGCCGCGGCGGCGCCTTGGAGCAACAGGTTTTTCTTAGCTCTTGAGGTACCCGGCGTTCCACCGATCCACCTTCATCACGACCGCAATGTAAGGAAAAACCATGATCACGCAGCAGAATCTCGACACCATCCTGTCCACGGGCGGCAACGTTGTTGACGCCCAGGGCACCAAGATCGGTTCCATCGGCCAGATCTACGTCGATGACCACACCGGAGAGCCCAACTGGGTCACGGCGAAGACCGGGCTCTTTGGCACCTCCGAGTCCTTCGTTCCCCTTCAGGGCGCCAAGGCCGACGGCAGCGATGTCCAGGTCCGCTACAGCAAGGACCAGGTCAAGGGTGCACCGCGCATTGAGGTGGACGGTGCGCTCAACCCGGACGAAGAAGACACCCTGTACCGGCACTACGGCCTGGCAGGCGGCTTGCGAGGCACTACCCCGAACACCACGACTGCGCCCCGTGCCACGGGAACCGGCACGGGCATAACCGGCTTGGAGCCGGGTTTGCAGCCCGGTGATGAGCGGATCGACCGTTCAGGCGAGGGCAGGGCGGTCGGTTATGACACCTCTGGGCCGACCACCGATGAAGCGATGACCCGCTCCGAGGAACGGCTTCGGGTCGGAACCGAAACCCGGGAAGCCGGCAGGGTGCGCCTGCGCAAGTACGTGGTGACGGAAACCGTCACCAAGACGGTCCCGGTTCGGCGCGAGGAGATCCGCATCGAGCGCGAACCCATCACCGACGCGAACCGGGGCAACGTCATGGACGGGACCGCCATCAGCGAAGAGGAACACGAAGTCATCCTCCACGAGGAGAAAGTTGTCATGGACAAGATAGCTGTTCCCGTCGAGCGTGTGCGCCTGAACAAGGAAACGGTCCAGGCCCAGGAGACCGTGTCCGGGGAAGTCCGTAAGGAACAGATCGAAGTGCTGGACGCTGACAACCCCGGCAAGACCGACCGCCGCTAGTCCATCGAGTACCCGGCCGCCGTCACCGGCTTCCGGGGAAGTTCCTTCTGCAGGCCGGCGTTCGGTCATTGGAAGTGCACCACATGAATATGTCCGGCATCCCGGTTGACGAGCGCGGTGCCGGACAGCAGTGTGAAACACCAATTCAAGGAGAGTCATGGCACAGGACCACAACGCAGGCGCGAGCACACCCAAGGGTCGGCGCGATGGCGTCGTCGCTGCCCAGAAAGAGAAGTTCGGCGGCATCAAGTTCGGGTCAGCGTTCTTTGGTTGGCTTACCGCGACCGGTATGACGGTCATCCTGAGCGCTCTGGCTACCGCGATCGGCGTGGGAGTCGGAGCCGCCAACAACACCGAGGCGGGCGAAGCCGCCAGCCAGGCAAGTCAGAACCCGGAAACCGTCGGTATCGTCAGCGGCATCGTGTTGGCGGTCATCTTGTTGCTCGCCTACTACTGTGGTGGCTACGTCGCGGGCCGTATGGCACGCTTCGATGGAGTCAAGCAGGGCCTCGCGGTCTGGCTGTGGGGCATCATCATCGCCATCGTCGTCGCTATCCTCGCCGCAATCGCGGGAGACCAGTTTAACGTCCTCTCACGCATCGGCGGAGCACCCAGCATCCCCGTCGACGGTAATCTCCTGAGCGCCAGTGGTCTCATCGCCCTGGCCATCGCCGTCCTGGTTCCCCTTATCGGGGCGATCCTTGGTGGCAAAGCTGGCATGCATTTCCACCGGAAAGTCGACCAGGCCGGCATCGACCACCAGACCGGGCTGACCTCCTAACCCGAAACACCAGGCCTGGCCAGGCGCGTGATGTTTACTACTGCGGGCCTGGCCAGGCCGTCTACCATCACTCCACCAGATTGTTGAGGTAATGCACCATGCCAAACGAGGTCCCCACTAATGCACACGACAGCTCGACACCCCGCGCCGGACAAGACCCAGCCGACCAGGACATTTTTGATGAATCTTCCGCAGGGGATCCGGGGCAGGCAGAAGGCTTTCTTGACAAGCTCTCCGAAGCTCCCGCCCTCGAAGTGGACGAAGACAGCCTGGTGAAACCTGGAAACAGCTGAGTCCGAGGGTTAATTTGGCAGCACGGTTCGGGGAGGCTAGGTCTGCAAGAGGAGGTGAGCAGGTGCTCGTCAGGATGTTCTGGCTGCGAGCGGCTTGAGTGGCACCGCCATCAGTGGAATGTCGAAGGTCGCCTGCCGGCAACCCCGAGACCGTGATTCTCGTTCACCTCGCTCGTGAAAGCCCGGTGAAGGCGCGGCGGGTTCGAGCGTTCAAAGCAATGGTCACGTTGCTTTCCGGTTCCAGGTTGTCTCTTTTGACGCCATCGAACTTCTGAATGAGGACCCATACCGGCATCGACGCCCCTGGGGCTCTTTCACCTCCGAAACCCGGGCGACAGGGTCGGTGGCGGAGAGGAGCGTTTTGGCGGCAGTGGCACTGAAGATGGACACTGCCGCGCCTGTCGCGTTGCCGCATTTCACGATCGGCGCACTGAGGCTCGCGTCGGCATCGGCAAAGTCATCATGCCTCTCGACGGAGCCAGGGGTTGGTGAAAGCGGTTCGCTCATAGGGAGTCACTTTCGGTGGTCCAACTGGAGCCCTCAGGTCCGGTGGTACTCCGTCGGCGGACCGGAGCCGGGCGGGCACCCCGCCGCCGAACATCCACCGAGGGAATTAGCCAACTATTCGTACCCGCAAACTCGCCGGTGGCGCGTGGACAATTAAGTTCCGGCGGCGGTGCAGGAATTGGTCTACGCTGGTATTGCTGCCCCAGACCCCGTCAGCGCTAACGACCGGAGACTCCGGCCGGATTCCAGGCAAGGGGTCAGCACATGCAACCTGGCAGCGAAGCATCCGGTGCAGTCCGATCCGATGTTCCAGCAGTCCCTTCCCACGGTGTGCCACCACGGCAACCGGCCATGGCCCTCAGGGATAAGGAAAAAGCTGTGCGCAGGGTTCAACTGCTTCCTCAGAACAGTGTGGTCGCCTCCTATGCCGCGCTCTTGAAGGAGGTGCGGCGGGAGGGTCTCCTGGTGAGATGCAGGCGTTTCTACCTCACCGTGATCCTGATCCTGATGCTGGCTGCAGGCGCCGCGGCGGCAGGATTTCTGCTGCTCGGCGATACCTGGTTTCAGCTGATCATCGCCGGCGTCCTGGGCATCATCCTTACTCAGTTCGCGTTTTTGGGGCACGAGGCCTCGCACCGGCAGATTTTCGCGTCGCGGGTGGTCAACGACCGGGTTGGGCGGTTTCTTGCCGCCGGGGTGGTGGGGATCAGCTACGCGTGGTGGATCGACAAGCACACGCGCCACCACAATGACCCGAACACTGTGGGGAAGGACCCGGACATCGCCATGGGCACTCTGGCGTTCCGGGAGGAAGACGCAGCCCCGCGGACAGGCTTCCAGGCATGGTTCACCCGGCGTCAGGGATACCTGTTCTTCCCCCTTCTGAGCCTGGAAGGCCTCAACCTCCACGTGCAGTCCATCCGGACCCTCACCCGGCGTGGAGAGGTGGAGGGCCGGTGGCTGGAACTGGTGCTTATTGGTTCGCGGTTCGGAGCCTATCTGGGCATATTGTTCTGGTTCCTGCCGGCCGGAATGGCTCTAGCGTTCCTGGGTGTTCAGCTCGCTGTCTTCGGGATCTACATGGGGGCTTCCTTCGCCCCGAACCACAAGGGAATGCCGATGCTTCCCAACGACGGTAGCCTCGATTTCTTCGAGCGTCAGGTGCTGACCTCGCGCAATGTGCGTGGGGGTTCCTTCGTTAACACCGCGTTCGGCGGCCTGAACTTCCAGATCGAGCATCACCTGTTCCCTGACATGCCCCGCCCCCACCTGCGCCGGGCCGCGGTGATCGTCCGCGAACACTGCCAACGCCTCGGCATCACCTACACCGAGGTCGGCGTTCTGCGTTCCTATGCCGCGGTGATCACCCATCTCAACCGGGTCGGCCTCGCCGCCCGGGATCCCTTCGACTGCCCCCTTGCGCACCTCTACCGCCGCCGCTGACCGGGGCGCCATGCTCCCTGGAAGCGGAAAGAGGATCCAGAACGCAGGAGCGGGCCACCCGGAGCAGGACCGTCCCTCCGCCCCGCGCTCCAGGAGCCGGACCGTGTACCTTCCCCTGCCGAATCCTCGTCCCCTTGACAGCCCACGGAAAGCACCATGCGCCGGAACCGTTACCCCGGACCCTGGTATTACCGCGTTCCGCACGGCCGTTTCAGGGAGTCCTCATGACACCGGGAGCAGAAGCACGGGTCCCGGTGCGCTTCATCCCAGCCAGTCATAACGTTAGAGGCCTGACGGACGTGTAATCCTGGCTGTGATCCGGTCCCGAGCTTGTTCCATCATTTTTGACAATTGGGGTTGGTACCCCGAGTAGTCTGCAAATCCAAGCACTGCATATGAAGTAAGTGATGCGGCCAGTTCCGTGATGGAAGTGATAGCTGCGGGGTCAGGCATCTGCGACGTGTTGAACTGGCCCTGGAGGAACTTCTTTAGGAAAAGAACGATCTGCAACTCGTGTGAGGGCCAGCGCTTGCCATGCGCCGATCCAGCCGACGCGCGCCAAAGCCTTTCAAGCGAATCAACGTCGTATGCTTCCGCGTCTTTCGCGCCTTTGGCCGCGACAACAGCCGCTGCCTGTTGTCGACTGCACGGAAATGCTCGCCACCCTCACCGCATCGCTGCAGGCATTCATCCACCGGGTCCGCCCCTGCGGCAGCATGGCTATCGGCACTGATGTCGATCCGAACCTCTATCCGGTCACCCTTTTCGTCGTGCCAGGCCGTGACATCGTCAACACCTGTCCGCTGTCATGGTCGGTGACCGGTCCTAGCCCTGCCGGGCCTTCATCCGGGGGTTCTTCTTGTTAATGAGGAACGTCCTGCCGCGCCGCCGGACGATCTGCGCTCCAGGGATTTGTTTGAGGGCGCGGAGGGAATTGCGTACTTTCATGATGCTCCTTCAGTGTTGTCGTACATAGTGCTGCGGGTGGATTTGTTCGAAGGGGACGCCGGTGCTGAGCGCGGTACTCCAGGGTCCGCCGTTGCCCACGGAAATGCGCGGGCCCACCCCATGGACGCGATGCGGCATTAACGCCCGCGAACCAGACATTCCCGCGGACGATCGAGCCGATTTCACGTTTTGTTACCAGCTCATCGGGCAGTCGCTCAGAGCCGTCCGGACCGCGGAATGAGACGTCGTCGAGCGAACAGGAGGAGCGCCCCGCCCACGGCGAGCAGGGCGCCCGCGGTCAGCAGCGGGGTGACGGCCGCACCTGTCACCGCTAGAGCGGACGGCGTTGATGACGGACCTCGCGCCTGCGAACCACCGGCGTCGGCGCCGGCCTCCTGCCTGCCCAGGGGGTCCTGCGGGTCTGCCGGTGCCTGAACCAGGTCATCGTCCTCGGGGCTGGCGGGCGGCAGCTCAGGGTCGACCGGTTCCTCGGGTTCGGTGGGTGGCAATTCAGGGTCGACCGGTTCCTCGGGGTCAGTGGGGGGCACGTCAGGGTCGGTGGGCGGGGCTGGGGCGGTGACGCTCAGCTGGAGGGCCGGTGACTTCACGTAGGCCGTTCCGTCATCGAAGATCAGCTCCGCTGCAATGGAGGCACCGTGGCGTTCCTTCGTCGCTGCAAGTGACAAACCGGGACCATTGGTGATCAAGGTTTCCGTGGCCGCGGTAGGGCTGGTGATCGTCCAGCGGTGGCGCTGCAGCACCGATGACGGACTGACCTCGGCGGTAAGTTCGAAGGCTTCCCCTTCAGGTGCTTCTGTGCCGCCGGTGATCGACATCTTTTGGTGTGGGTCGGCTCCGTGATCATCGACGAGAAGTGTTGCCTCGGGTGCGGTGGCGAGGAGATTGCCTTCCTTGTCGTGAAGTTCGCCGCGAAAGACTGTTCCGTGGAGTGCTTGTTCCGCGGCCAGGGTCAGGGAGTTACCGTCCAGGGGTAGGGGAACGAAATCCTCTTGGTCGGGTCGCTTCCATGACGCTGAGAAGATGTCGGTGTCAGTGGCCAGTGGGTCAGCAGCTAGGGTGATCGCGACGTTGGCGCCCTGGTGGTAGTGACCGGTAAGCCCGATGAAGAAGACGATTTGCTCGCCGGGGGCGGCGTCGGTGACGTTGATGGTGAAGTCCGCGAACGCGTACTGCATGCCGAAGTGGGGGTCGTCCGCGCTCAGGATGATGACGGCGTTTTTCATTTCGGGGGTGATCTTGAGGGATAGGGTGCCGCCGTCGGCTTCGAGGGGCTCGTAGCTGTAGGGCTCTGGGGTGTAGAGCATCCAGGTGTAGTTGCTGTCGTCCCTGGCCGGGTAGAGGCTGCTTGTGAGGTTGAGGGTGTCTCCTGCCCGGTAGACCGCCTGGCCGCCGGTGATCTGCAGTTCCCGCATCATGCTTTCAAACGCAACGGGTGCGGATTGGCCGCGGATTTCCCCTTGGGCGTCGACGATTTGCACGGCGAGCTCGTGGAAGCCGGCCGGACCCGCCGCTGTCATGAACGCAGTCCCACTCTGTTCGATAAATTGCTCGTCGATGGGCGTCCAGGTGTTGAAGAAGCCCGGGGACCGCGACACGAGCTCGTACCGCTGTCCCTCAGTGAGCGGGGCGGAGGAGGGTACAACGGTCAGAGGATCCCCCATGTAGATCTCCGCTGGCAGAGGCCCGACGGTGACGTGCTGACCGGAGCCCTTGTCTTCGCCGGTGACGGTCAGAGTTACCCAGGGGGCTTCCTGGATGACCGTGACGTTCCAGTCCTGCCTTTCGACGACCTGCACCGTGAACGCCAACCCGTTATAGCTGCTGGTGAGGTCCCAATCCGGAGTAGGGGCTGTCAGGGTACCGGTGATGTCGCTGCCTGCCGAATTAGGTTCGTCTGCCCGCTTGAGAAGCCACCGGAACTCCTGACCTTCCTGGAGCGTCACACCGACAACTCTGAGGTCGAGCTTCTCGCCGCTGGTGTACCGCTCCTTCATCCCGGCGATGTGGAAGAACTCGCCTCCCGTTTCTTCCGTAACGGCTATCGTGGTCGAGGCTGTCGAGGCAGTGAAGTCGTTCGTCCACGCGGGAACGAACCGTGCGGTGATGTTCCGTTGACCGAGGGCAAGTTTGTTCGTGGTCAGGGCAGCTGCTCCACCGGTGACGGGTTCGTGTCCGAGAACGGTCGAGCCGTCGCTGAACTCGATCCATCCAGCCGCTGTGGCAGGCTCCACTGCGGCTGAGAGCCGGACGCTCTGCCCGACGGTGATCGGCCCTGCCGGGTCCACTGCCAGTGATACCGCCGTTTGGATCGGAGCAGGCACCGGACCGACGACGAAGGTGTAGGTCTGGGTGGTGGATTGGGGCACGCCCTGAACCGAGGCGGAGGCCGTGAAGGTGAGTTTATAGGTGCCGGGTGCGCTGAATCCCCAGTTCGCATGCCTGTGCTGGGGTACCGAAAGCTTGATGGTGTTGGGGAAGGAGCTGTCCGCCGGGTTGCTGTGGAACAGCTGGCGTGGCGCGAAGTTGGCGCTGTCCCATACGGACACCGTCCCGGGACCGTCGACCTCGGAAAGAGTCAAAGACGCGGTTTTACCGTCAATCAGGTTGGCGGGCAGCGAATCGGTGCTCATTCCAGGCCAGAGGACTTCGGCCATCCGTGTTTCCGGCGCCACCCACCACACCCCGCCCGCAGGGCCGGTGACGGCCTCGATCGGTCCAGCGGGGATGGTGGTGCGGGCGGCATCGGAGATGTTAAAGATTGTTTGGTCAGCG
Organism: Arthrobacter frigidicola; assembly: GCA_003602285.1. GTDB lineage: Bacteria > Actinomycetota > Actinomycetes > Actinomycetales > Micrococcaceae > Arthrobacter_D > Arthrobacter_D frigidicola. The sequence goes on along the minus strand of QZVU01000008.1, from coordinate 27,485 downwards.
TTGTAGCGGGCGTGCAAAGGCGCCCCCGGCAGGTCAGCCTGTGAGTCGAGCGCAAGGGCACCATCGTCGAGGAAAAGAGAGACAGCATCGGCGTGCACAGCGCCCACCACAGTGCGCGTCTGGCTTTGGGGGGCCGGGCCGTCGACGGCGAGGGCAGGTGAAACCGGGGTGAAACCGGCGCTGAGCAGGGTCACCCCGGTGAGCACGGCCGCGAGGCGGGGCAGGAATCCGGGTCGGGATTGAACGGTCACAGGGATGCTTTCTGGGGTGCAGGGGTGGAGGGCTGCCGGACAAGGCGGGTCCGGCGGAGGCTCTGGCCGGCAATGCCGTGGTGGGGGGCGAAGAGCCACGTTCCAATGAAGATGGCCGTGGCCACCAGCACGATGGTGCCTCCTGCGGGGAGGTTCGCGCTCCAGGACAGGTAGAGCCCAAGCACGGCGGAGGCGGCTCCGATGAGCGGGCCGAGCAGCATCATGACCGGGAGCCGGTCGGTGAGCAGCCGGGCGGTGGCCGCGGGGGTGATGAGCAGCGCCAGCACGAGGATGTTTCCGATGATCTGCACGGAGATCACGACAGCGACGGTCACCATGACGTAGAGCAGCAGATCGAGGCGGAAGACCGGCAGCCCTGTCGCCCGGGAGGACTCGCGGTCGAGGGTCACCGCCACGATCTCCTTGTTGAACAGTGCGGTCACGGCCAGGAGCAGGATGCCGGCCACCACCACCGTGTACAGGTCCTGATCGGGGATCCCGGTGATGGATCCGAACATGAATCCCTGCAAGGAACCGGCATACCCTGGAGCGCGGCTGATGATGACGATGCCGAGGGCGAAGGCGCCGACGAAGAAGACACCGATCACGCTGTCTTCCTTCAGCCGCCGGTTCTGGGAAAAGATCGCGACGAGGACGGCGGTGAGGACTCCGGCGACTGCCCCTCCGAGGATGAGGCTGCCCTGCAGGACGAAGGCAACCGCCAGCCCCGGGAACACCGCATGGGCCACGGCGTCTCCAATGAAAGCCATTCCGCGCAGGACCACGTGGGTGCCGACAATTCCGCACACGATGGAGGAGACCACCGCGACCAGCAGGGCCTTGGGGAGGAACTGGAGCGAGGGGTTGAGAAGGTCTGCGATGAATTCAGCGGGGGAGAGCATGAGCCTTGACCTCCATCCGGGGTTCGTGCGAAGTGGCACGGCCCTGGTACTGCAGGCCGAGCGCGTGGGCGATGTGGCTGTCGGCCGTGATTTTGAAGCCGCGCTCCCACAGGAGTGGATCGCGGAGCGCGTCCGGGGCGCCGGAGGCGATGACGGTCCGGTTGATCATGGCGATCTTCGTGCAGGTCAGCATCGCTCCGATCAGGTCATGGGTGGTCATCATGACTGCTTTTCCTTCGGCCGCCAGCTCGCGGAAAAGGCGGGTCAGCAATTCCTGCGACGGCACGTCAAGGCCGGTGAAGGGCTCGTCCAGGAGCAGGATGTCGGGCTTCAGGACGAGTGCCCGGGCGACGAGAACGCGTTGGCGCTGCCCGCCGGAGAGCTGTCCGATAGGACGGCTCTGAAACCCGAGCATGTCCACCCGCGCCAGCGCGCGCAGCACCGCCTCATAGTCTTCGGTTCCGGGCCGGCGCAGCCATCCGATGCGGCGCACCCGGCCGGTCATGACGGTTTCCTCGACGCTGATGGGGAAATCCCAGGCGAACTCGTGGCGCTGGGGAACATACCCGATGTCGCGGCGCCTGCCTTTCACCGTAATGGTGCCGCTGGTCCTGGGAACCAGCCCGAGGACGGCGCGCAGCAGCGTGGTCTTGCCCGCGCCGTTGGGGCCGATGAGTCCCATAAAATCACCGGAATCGAGTGCGAGGTTCACATTCTCCAATACCGTTCGGTCCCCGTAGGCGGCCGATACGTCCCGGACGACGACGGCGCTCACGGCCGTCCACCCGCAGGCGCCGTGGTGTGCTGATCCGTGGCCTCCAGCTCGGCCAGGAAGTCCCGGTGGGCCTTTCGCCGGGCCTTACGGGAGCGCATCACCCCGACGGAACCACCGATAAGCACCGCAACGAGCGCGATGCCTGCCAGCAGCGGAAGCATCCACTGCTGGAGCGCCTCGGCACCTGGTTCCGGGGCGGCGTCCCGGCTGTCCGAGGCGGACGCCTCCGCTCCGGAAGCCTCGGCGCCGCCCAAGGGCTTCACGGCGAACGCTGCTTGGGGGTCGGTCGCGTCTCCTACCGCAAACCGCAGCACCTGGCGGTCGGAGACCTTCTGACCGTCGATCAGGTCCGCCGAGATCTCGAAATCAAGCAGATACGTCCCGGGTTCGGTGAAGATCCAGTTCGCGTGGGTGTGGGTGTTCGTATCTACCCACAGGTCCTGCGGCCCCGTGGTAGAGCTGTCCCAGAGTACGTCCGGGCTGCCGAAATTTCCGTTCTGCAGGAAGACCGAGACCTCGCCGGGGCCGGTGGTCCCGTGAAGGGTGAACGTTACTCCCCGGTCGACGCGCTCCATCACCGAGGGATCCTGCGTGTTCCATCCCATCCAGACCACGCCGCGCTGCTCGGTCTGCGGAATGACGTACACATCGCTGCCTGGGGCCGCATCAAGGAAGCCGAACTCGTCGGCGTCCGGTGCCGGTTGGACGGCTGCGTCCACGACCCGGGTCACGGTGTCGGACAGGGGACGCCACACCGCCGGCACGGAGGAGTCGTCGCGCGCCTGGATCGACCAGCGGCCGTCAACGAATCGGGGACCGACATCCACGTGTCCGGCGTCCAGGACGGCCCGGCCGGAAACGTTCTGTTCCTCCGCTTCCACCGTCTGGGTCAGGTCGTCCGTCTGGGTTGGAGGGAAGGGGGCGGCGAAGGCTGTTGAGGCTGGTGTCAGGCAGGCGATTGCACCCACCAGTGCGAGGGTCCAGGCGTGCGCCTGGGTGCGCAGTCGTGTCACGGGTTTCCTTTGTTTTTCGTGGTCGTGGGGAAGAATCGGCAGGCCCCCGGGGAGGGCCTTGAACGCGCGGTGGGTCAACGCGGCGGTTCAGCTCAGGCAATTCCGCAGTGAGGCGGCGTTGAAGCGCATGAGTTCGGAGTAGCTGGTCACGGTTTCGTCGAAGGCATCCGAATAGAGCGGGCAGATGCCAATTCCCGCGTCCTTGGCGATTTCGGCCAGAATGTTTGATCGGGCGGCCAGCTGCGGTTCGAGGAAGACGGCGGGCACGTCGAGGTTGCGGACGGTCTCGGACAGTCTTTGCCGGTCGGCGAGGCTCGGCTCGGCTGCGGGGCCCGGGGTCATGAACCCGGCGATGGTGATGTCGTAGGCGCGTCCCAGGTAGGCGAAGGCGTCGTAGGTGGTGACGAGGTTCCGCTGCGCTGGTGGAATCTCGTTCACGATGGCGGTGACTTCGGCGTGAAGCCCATCGAGTTCCTTGAGGTACAGCTCCGTGTTTTTCCGGTAGGCCGCGGCATTCTCCGGGTCCGCGCCGGTCAGCACGTCCCGGATGGTCCGAACGTACGCTTCGGCGTTCCGTACGTCGTGCCACAGGTGCGGGTCGATTTCGCCATGAACGTGCTTGCTCAGCACCGCCTGCGGCAATTGGTGGATCTGCTCGCCGGAGGCCCCGAGCCGGCGGAACTCGGGAGCCGGGGGGATCTCGGTCAGGGCTTTATTCGGCACCGCGACGACCGTTGTGTCCAGGGCGAGGGGTTCGTGGGATGAGGCGCCGTGGCCGTCCTCCTCGGCCAGAAGGTGGAGGCCACCGTCCGGGCTCAGGTCGACGGTCAGGTCGGCGTGCCCGGCGGAGAGTATTGCGGTGGTGTCTCCTTCGGGGAGGGCCCCGTGGGGATTCACCCCCACGGCCAAAACCAGGGTGCCGGTGCCGAGGGGAACGGGTTGCGCGGTGGGTGTGGGAACGAGTTCGGCCTGCAGGGTCAGGCGGTAGACGCCAGGTTCGCTGAAGGCCCAGCTCGTGTGCGTGTGGGCATCCGGAGGGAGCACGACCGTGTCGTCCCTGAAGCCATTGCCGGCGTCGAAGCCGTCGGAGGAATCAAAGTAGGGCTCGATCCCGCCGAAGGTCCCGGTCAGGTAGGCGAACACCGTGCCCGGCCCGTCGAGGGATGTTGCCTTGAGGCGGATTTCGGAACTGCGGTCCGCACCCCGGTCGAGTCCGTCACCGTCGACCCGCAGGCCCAGCCACACGGTGTCCAGATTGGCGGTCTCCACCCGGGGAATGACCTCGGCGGCATGTTCCATCGCCGCCTCGGCCAGTGCCACGCTGGGCGCTCCGGCGCGGAGGTTGGCATCGACGCTGCGGATCAGGCTTTGCTGCTCGAGGAGGAGGTAATTCGTGAACGCGACGTCGGCGTAGGCAATATCCCGGATGTCCCGCAGGGACGGCTCGTAGGTGCCGGGGTCGGCCCCTGCGGGTACCAGGGAGGTGACATGGGCTGCGTCTCCGGCGACCCGGGACGCGAGATCAGCCAGCACGCCCGTCGTCGTGACAACGCGCAGCTTTCCGCTGTCCTCGGCCACCGGGGCCGCACAGGAACAGATCAGTGAGACCGCGGCCAGGATCGGCAGGAGCGGTGCCTTCGGCAGCCTGTGGCGGTTCTTCATGACACCTGCATTTCTCTTGTGGACAGTGGATGGATGGGGGTGCCCGCATGAGGTTCCGGAGCGGATGAGCCGTATCCGGCCCCGGAACCTCATGCGGTGCGTGCTGCTGCTAGGCGCCGGGCTGGGCCGATGCTTTGCGGCGGCGCTTCAGCAGGAGGGCGGCAATTCCCCCGAGCAGGAGCACGCCCCCGCCGATCAGCGAGGGGGTCGCGCCGAAGCCCGTTGACGCCAGCTTGGCCGGCGGAGCGGCAGCTTTCTGCTGCCCAACGGACAGTCCGCAGTCCGCGCCGACGCCCGGCTGGCCGGTAACCGCCGTCCCGGCGGGGTCCTTCTTGTCGCCCTGCTCCGCACCTGCCGCCGGCGCCGCGGCCGGTCCGCCCGCCGGGGGTGTGCTGCCGCCGACAACGATGGTGTAGGTCGCCGTGTTGCTGGTCAGCTTTGTGCCGCCTGCCGGGTTCGTTGCAACAGCCTGGGCGGTGAGCGTGTAGGTGCCCGGCGCGGAGAAGGTCCACTGTCCGTGGGTATGCGCGGGGGACTGCTCGCGGAGGCTGCCCGGCAACTGCATGGAACCGCCGGCAAGCACGGGGGCCGCACCTCCGAAGGTGCTCGTGCTGTAGAGGTAGACACTCCCCGGGCCCTGCACGTCAGTGACGTTGATGGCTACATCCGTGTAGCCGGTGCCCGCGGTCCCGTTGGTGTTCCAGCCAGGCCACAGCAGGTTCGGATCCTGTGTCAGGGGTAGGAGGTAACCCTTCGGGCTGCCCGGGAAGCCGGCCGGGATGCTCGCCGAAAGAGCCTGCTCCTTGACGTGCAGGACGACCCCTTCCGGGGCTCGTTTCACATGAGCTCCCGTCACGTCCTCGGTCAGGGCAAGCTCGAGGGCGGTTCCCTGCACGGCCACGCTGAACAGGTCGACGTGCCCCTGATCGAGCACCAGCCTGTCTGCTGGGGTGCCGGGCACAGGTGTGCCCGGCGCGGTGGCGCCGGGGGCCGGCTTCGTCGAAGGGGGGCATGGCTTGAGCGCGGGCGCCGTCTTCGGTGCCGGTGCCGTTTTTGGTGTCGGCGGCTGCGCCTGCGCGGGTGCCTGTACCGGCGCCGGTGCGGGGGCCCGGGCCGCGGCCGGGGGGTGTACAGGTGCCCGGACGGGTGCGGGCGCCTGGGGCTGCTCCGGAGCGCGGGCCGGCGCGGGCGCTGGGGCCGGAGTGGTTACGGGTGCCGGTGCCGTGACGGGCGCTGGAGCCGGAGCTGGCGTCTCAATCGGCGCGGGTACAGGAACCGGAGCAGGGGCCGGCCCAGGAACAGGAACGGGGGCCGGAGCAGGAACGGGGGTCGGCGACGGTTCCGGGATCTCAGTGCCTCCAACGGAGAACGAGTACACCGCTTCGCTGCTGGTGAGGCTCTGTCCCGTCGCAGGGTTGAGTGCGGTTGCACGCGCGGTCAGTGTGTATTCACCGGCTTCGCTGAAGGTCCACTGCGCGTGGGAATGAACCGGGCCGGACTCGGTGATCGAACCGGGCAGCTCGAACCCGCCGTCGTCCAGGACCGGGGACACCGTTCCAAAGCCGCGCAGCGTGTACAGGTACACGCTGCCGGGTCCCTGCACCTCGGTCACATCGATCGTCACGTCTGTGTAGCCGGTGCCGGCGGTGGCCTGGGTGTCCCAGCCGGGCCAGATCAGGTCCGGATCCTGGGTCAAGGGCAGCACATACCCGGAGGGGGATCCCGGGAACTGAGCCGGAATTGCATCGGTGAACGCTTCTTCCCTGACCTTCAGGATGACGTCCTCGGGGTCGTGCTGGAGCGGGGATCCGGTGAGGTCCTCCTCAAGGTTGAGCACCAACTCTCCGTTGGACACGGAAACGTTGAACGCGTCGATGTGGCCCCGGTCGAAAACCAGGGGATCGGCGGCAACCAGGGGATCGGCGGCTGCGGTGGCAGAGGCCGGAAGGGAAGTGACCACGGCGCCTGCAAGAGCCGCCGATGTCAGTCCTGCAAGTACCGCCCTCCAGCGTGAAGGGGCAGGCAAAATCATGAAGATCCTCTCGAATGCATTGGAATACGGTCACCGGAAATCCAGAGCTGTCCACGGCGCGGGTGGAGCAAAAGGTGTAACTGGTGGGCTGCAGCGGGCGCACGTATCGGCACCATGAGGCAGATGAGCAAAAGCTAACGTTAATGATAATCATTTGCAAATAGGTTAAAGTGAGACAGAAGTGAAAGGCGTTCCAGCCCTCGAGAACCGGTGGTGACCGAACCACCGGTGGCGAGGAGAAGGCGCCCCCTGCAGCGGCCGTGCAGCACGGAACGTCCCTGGAAGCCAGATTCGCCCGCCCGAGACAGCTCCCGGCACGCCCAGGGTCGACCGCCCGCTTACCGGCGCGGCCGCGGCGGCCCGGCAACGAAGCACATCGACCGATGGGAGAGGAGACAGTGATGCGGAATAGCCACATGGCGCCCGCACCGGCCGGAGTGGAGCCACCGGACCGCCGGGTAAGGATGGCGTCCGCGTCCGTGGATGCCCGACGATCGCTGCCCCAAATGCCGCCCACCGCGCCCGCCCGGTCGGGCCGCGGGGTCCGGGGCTTCCAACTCTCCTCGATGGCGGCAATCATTGGCGCAGTGCTTCTGATCAGCGGATGCTCGACGCCGGGGGCGGAGAGCGCAGGGCTCGCAGCGGGCCCGGCGCAGGTCCCCCGCATCAGTGCCGGATCCTCCGTGGATTCGCCTCAGGCCGGCGCAGGTGAGACGCCTGCAACAGCATCAGGGGATTCCGCGGATCAGGCGCCCCATAACTCCATAGACGCGGCACTGGGGGAACTCGTGGAGTCCTCCCCGCGTCCGAGCCGCGAACAGATCCGCGCGACACTCCGCGCCGCGGGCATCGCCGATGACTCGATGGAGATCTCGGCCACCACCACCCCTACCGGGCTCACTGTCGACGCGGTGCAGGCAGGCGTGCGAAGCGGGGAGGACTGCCTGGTGGCGCATCTCCAGGACGGATCGGTTTCGACCGTGATCCTCCCGGTCCTTGCCGGTGGCCGGTGCTTGATCGGCGGCGACCGTGGGTGACGGGCAGGGCACGCCTGCGGCCCGCACCGATCCTGACAGCGTCGGCGGCCCGGCGAGCCGGCTGCGGGGCGTCCCGTCACTTGCCGAGGGAACCCGGCGGAGCCACCCTTCGCCGCCCCGGCGGCCAGGACTCCTGTCCACCGCCGGTGAACTGCTCATCACGGCAGGGGTGCTTCTCATCCTCTTTGTGTGCTGGCAGCTGTGGTGGACCGGGGTGCAGGCCGCGGCGGTGCAGAACACCGCGGCCGAGCAGTTTGTCCGCCAGATCGGGCCCTCGCTGCAGGCGGTGCCGGAAAATCCTTCCGAGGGTTACGGACCTGCCGAGGTATCGGAGGCTCCGGGCCCCGGTGAGACCTTCGGGATCATCTATATTCCCCGGTTCGGGCCCGGCTACAGCCGGCCCCTGACAGAGGGCACCGGGACGGAGGTGCTGGATACGCTGGGACTGGGGCATTACCCCTCGAGCGCTATGCCCGGGGCACTGGGAAATTTTGCCCTGGCAGGGCACCGCCAGACCCACGGCGCCGTCCTTGACGCCCTTCACACCCTGGTTCCGGGGGACAGAATCTACGTCCAAACGAAGGACGGGTTCTACACCTACATCTTCCGGAACCAGCAGATCGTACTGCCCGAACGCGCCGACGTACTCCTGCCGGTGCCCACCGAACCGGGTTTCACGCCCGAGGAGAGCCTGCTGACCATGACAAGCTGCAACCCGCGCTTCGGCGCCCAGGAGCGGATCATCGCGTACTCGGTGCTGGAGTCCTGGCGCCCCCTGTCGGCCGGAGCCCCCAAGGCCATTGCCGCGCAGGTTGCCGCCCTCCACGGAGAGGGTTGAACCACCGTGTACGGATGGATGTTCCGCCAACTGCCCGGCCCGCTCTGGGTGCGTATTTCGGCCTCGATGCTGCTGATCGCCGCCGCCGTCGCCCTATTGTTCGACATTGTCTTCCCCTGGATCTTCTCGCTGGCGGCCCTGAGCGATCCGACTATCGGCACCGCCCCGGTTCAGGGCGGCACGACGTGGCGCTGACATCACATTGCGCACTGTCGCGGCAGGAGCGCGGCAGATGCGGGCGGTTGTGGTGTCTGGTGATTGTTCTTTGCTGTCCGGAGCCGACCGATAACACGCGCCTTAGCGCCGATCTACTGCGGTCAGCACCCGCCTCGTTGAGGGCGAACCGCATCGTTTCGGTGACTCCTTGACCGGGAAGATCATCAAGAAGCTTTATCCGGACCCTCCGTGCCGCCAGCTCAACCCGGGGGCGCGCTGATGGCGGTTCCGTCGCCCGTCGTCGGCCGCGTGTTCGACCGTGTAGGCCCCCGGCCATTGGTGATCCCAGGTGCGATCTTGATGAGCGTGGCTCTGTGGAGCATGACAGCGATGCTGCACCGGGACACTGCGGTCGGATGGATTGTGGCCATGCACCTGGTTCTGTACCTCGGGTTTACTCTCGTGTTCACGCCGCTCATGGCTTCGGGGCTCGGTTCCCTCCCGAAAACACTTCATTCCCATGGCAGCGCGACGATGTCGACCGTGCAGCAGTTGGCAGGTGCCGTTGGTACGGCCCTGTTCGTCTCTGCCTTCTCGAGCACCATTGACAGCAACTCGCCACGGGGATCCCGGAAATCGCCGCCGGGGCGGTTGGAGTGCAGTCAGCCTTCGAAGTTGGATCGGTCATCTCGACCGCTGCAATAGTCGTGTCCCTCTACCTTCGAAGGGCTCCAGTGATGCCGCCCGGCAGCGCCGACACGCGGTGATTCCGAATGGCCTGCCCGGCACCGCTCGTGACGTGGGGGCGGAAGCTCCGGGACAGACGCTGATGCATGACGAGCCCTGATGCCGAGCTGCGGTCTCCGACGCCAAGCTCCGGGAGCATCGACCCCACTTGGCAGGGCCTTTCGGGATGGTCACTGGTGGCCGCCTGACCGGGGTTGGAACCAGCGTGACCCTCTATATCACGTCGTCCCGCAGTCGTCCTACGGGTCTCCCGGGAGGAGCACCACCAATCCCAGCGGGAGGCCCGGGGCCTGAACATTCAGGTCTCGGGCCTCCTCGCGGGGTGTACTTTCAAGCTGAACCGCAGAAGCTTTTTCGGTGACCCGCTCCGTGCCGGCGTCGCCTACCGGGCGATCTTTGCCAGTAAGGGGCCCATCCGGTAAGGAATCGGCTGGCGGAGGAACATGCTGGTCCTGGTGCGAAGAATCCCCGGGCAAAGACGAATCTCCTCAGAGACCCGGTACAGGTCGTCGGGGTCCCGCGCGACGACGCGGCATAGCAGGTCTGTTTCCCCCGCAGGTGCAAGGCATTCGATGATCTCGGGTATCGCCCGGAGTCCATCAACGGCGATATCGATCTTGTGCTGGTCCAGTTCAGCCGCTACGTGCGCGGAAATGCCCATCCCAAGAGCAGCAGGGTCGATGCGCACACTGTGGTCGCGGAGCCCGTTTTCACGCTCGTATCGCTCCAACCGTGCCTGCACCGTGCCGCGGGCCAGCCCGGTGCGCTGAGCAATGGCAAGGATGGTCATTCTGGGGTCGACATCAAGTGCTTCAAGAACCGCACGATCGGTCGCGTCTCGAATGGTCTGCCGTTCCTTGTCCATGCCCAATTGGTCCTCCTCGTACTCGAGCGGTCACGATGACCACCTCTGACGATACTGAATCACTTCGACTGGTCATTCTGACTAACAAAAGTCTGACCTGTTGCGCAGATAGATGCCACTGATTTCAAATTGATAACACGACGAAGCCATGGGCACGACCCTCGGCATTGGGAAGCGACTACAGAGCACACCTCCTCTTGCGTTGCTGGCACCGAGCATCCCACAGGAGCTTGCACGCCCTCCACTGGGCCACCCCTCCAGTGGACTCGATATCACTACCGGCACGGCGATTCGCAGACGGGATCTGCGTCCGACTCCGACGGGTTCTCGACAACCGCACCCCTAAGCAGTACCGGCAGCCACTAGCACTTTCACGAAGCGGGTGCCTTGGTGCACCGGTGGCGTTTTGCACTGACTGTTACGGCCACCGGGCAGGATCGAGGGAAGGAGGCGGGGCCGTCCAAAGAGCCAATGCTGGAACCCGCGGCGCCGCTGACTACCATCCAAAAGGTGCGAGAAGCTCTTCTCATTGGCGGCGCAGATCGCGACCTTCATGAATACTGATGCGGAAACGCGTCGGTCGAGAAACGCATCCCGCGGTCCGCGAGGAGAGTGGAAGTCCCGCAGGGCAGTCCCTGATTCGGGCGTGTTGGTCAAGCTGAGCTGCAGGTTTGTGTATTCGGTTCCGGCTCGCAGGGTCAGCGCAGGGCCGGGCGGTCGAGGCTCTCTACCAGGTCGGCGAGGGCGTCGACTCCACGCGAGGCGGTGATGGAGGCCGCAATCCGCTCGCTGGCCCGCTTGTAGCCCGGAGTTGTCAGTACGGTCCGCACCGCCTTCCCGATGGCGTCGCGGGACGGGCGGTTGGACCGGAGGTTGATTCCGGTCCCCGACCACTGCACCCGGGCCGAGACCTCGGTTTTGTCCTCGGTCTCGCCGGCGACCACAAGCGGGACGCCGTGGCGCAGGGCGAACTGGACGCCACCGTAGCCGCCATTGGTGACGATCACGTCGACCTTGGGAAGCAGCGCGTCGTAGGGGAGGTTTGCCGCGACGCGCACATTCGCGGGAAGCGGGCCTGTCAGCTCCCCGGTGGGCCGGCCCCCAGTCCCGACGACCACCAGGACGTCCTCGGGGGCCAGTGCCTCGATCGTCGGGCGGATCAGGTCACCGAAGTCCTGATTGGCGACGGTTCCCTGCGTCACATGGACCACCGGGCGTCCGGTGTCGAGCTCGTCCCACCACTCGGGCAGCCCGCCGGTCCCGCCCGCCCCGCCGGCGGGTGGAGCCGCCTGCGCGCTCTGGGACACCGGCCCGACGAAACGGACCGTGCCCGGTAGGTCCGACCGGGGGTATTCGAACTCGGGGACGGTGAACTGCACGAGATGGTCCGCTCTCCGCGGCCAGTCCATGAGCAGACCGGGGAAGGGAGCGCCGAGCAGTTCGTGGGCCATGGCGTCGGCATACTTGTGGAGCGGCGCGAAGATGATCCGGTTGGCGACGGTGGTCAGCAGCCGGTTGCGCAGCCGGCCGAAGGCTCCCGGCATCGGCTTGATGCCGAGCCCGAACGGGGCCGTGTCGCGGCTGGCCAGGCCAAGGGGTGCGATGCCGCAGTTGATGACGGCCGGGCGCGTGTCCCTGGGTGTGGCCAGCAGGAGCGCGGCCCCCATGAATGAGGATTCGGCGAGGACGGCGTCCGCCGGTTCCGCCGCCAGGAGCGCCAGAAGCGCAGCAAACTGGAACCGTCCCGGGCGGACGAAGATCTCCTGGATGTCATAGCGGATTCCTGCGGGTCCCTTGAGCCCGACCCTTCCGGGGAACGCGGCGTCGAGCTGGGTGTCGTCGTAGTCCGATTCCTCCGGCAGGGGAGCGAAGACCGCGCCGGTGGCGAGGACCTGCTCGCGGTATTGGTTCCCGGTGAGGAACCGGACATTGTGTCCGCGGCGGATCAGGCCGGAGGCGACGGCGAGCATCGGGGTGATATGGCCGCGGATGGGCGTGGAACAAAGAATGAGCGATGCGATGGGGTACTCCGGATGTAAGAAAGAAGTGTCTTGAAGTGAGGGCATGGTGGAAGAGGACGGCTCTTCGCGAACCGCAGCAGGACGCACTCAAGCGCTCTCACGACGGCGTATGGAAGCCTCTAACAATCACACGTAGATGTGCGGAGAATAGGTCATTTCCCTATAGGTTCATAGCACCGCCAAGGCGAATTGATTGCCGCACTCCGCACAAAACTGACCTTTCATCGGTGTGCCACGCAGGGTGGCCGGAAACCGGAGCAACCCGGTTCGCAGGTGCCGCCATGGCCCGCAACAGGGGCCTGAAGATAGGGGCGTGGAAGGCAGGTCGCTGACTTTCAAAATCATATCCATCAGGCGAAACGCCCTACAAGTGCGATACCCGCTCCGCAACATTTGTCATCCTTAAGGATCACCATCAATCATCACGAAGGATTACCTGTAGCTCAAAAATCGTCCTGCTGGCTGTTTTATCTCTGGAAATTCACGAAGTTCCATCGTTTATGTCGGAAGTCTGCTTACACTCAAACAGCTGCTTGGATTGATTGCGTGTTGCGTACCGAGGCGCATCTCGCTCCTTTCAGGGGCCAAAATGCCGCGCTGGCCAGCAACAGGTGACCGGGGGTCGGGCCGCATGCTGACCTGACCTTGGATAGGAGTTACGGCCGGTCGTCGTCCCGGGTTAGCTCCACGATGTAATCCGGTTCCGGCGCGTCCGCCGCCTGCGCCGCATCTGAAGGTGGAGGCCCGGCACCCGGAGGACCAACCCCTGACGACGCACCGCCGTGTTCGATGAAGTCGATTATCACCGGGTCCCAGCGGTACACCTCGGTGCCGGGCGGGGGATGCTGGGAGGTGATGTAGAAGAGCCCGGGCCAGGCCAGTGCGCCGATGGGTGGGCCGTCCGGATCGGGGTTGGCCAGGCTGACGCCGGCCTCTGCAGCCGAGTCACGGCCGACGTGGTACGGCATCCCGACTACGTCAGGAACGGTAACCCGGTCTGCGGCCCGCTTTTCCATGAACTAAGGGTACTGCGCACCATCGCCGCGAACCATCCTCTCACTGTGGAGATCAGGGGCAGCCTGGAGTCCTCGCAGTGCCGTTCTAGGGGATCCAAAATATCGAACTCACTGTGGTGCGTATGGGCATCCCTCGGCGGGTCAGACCGGCTTCGGCCCACTCCAAAAGTCTCGCCCTAGGCGCCACTCGAAGCCGTCTGACTCGATGACCAGTTTGCGGACAACGTCGCGGCCCAAGAGGCTGCGCCGTTCGCTGATGCGTTCCTCCTTCGAAGTAGGCACGCATGACGCGGCCAATTTTTCTCAACTCTCCCTCTTTGTAGGCCTCAATCACGTCCTCGGGATCATCGTCCTTTGCGCCATCATCAACCGAGATGCTTGTTTGGACCTCCAGTTCAGGGATAAAGGCTTCCATCCATGTGTGGCCGGCTCGGAAGATAACCGTGCGGTCTCCGATATGTGCAGCATCGGCTCGATGCGGCGAAAGTCGAGAGAAGACCCTCCTAGTGGCCGCCCTGATATCGGCGTTGCCGGCGCCGATGGATCGTTCCCGGGTTTTCGAGGTTCGAACAGCTTGGGGTGTGCTCCTCAAGCCCGGGGACGGCGAACCCGGCCTGCTTCCGCGGTCTGCCAGGTCCTAACCGAGACGGTCTTGGTCGATGATGCGGATCAGCGCGGTGTGCAGGGCCTGCGCCCCCAGTCCCGACCCCTTGCTGAATTCCAGTTCCGCCTGGTCGATATGTTTCAGCAGGGCGTGTCCCCGGGAGCTGAGTCGAACGCTCAGGATTCTGCGATCGCTGCTGCCGGGGTCACCAGTGACCGGGCTTCCGGCCGGGCGAGGATCGCTCCGACGGTCGGGGTCTGCGCCCTGAGCCTGCGGGCCAGTTGCACCTGCGACACCGGCCCCGACGTCGCCAGGGCCCGTAGAGTATTAATACAGGAGTGGGTGGCGTCGGAGTCGATAAGCTGGCGGTTCCATGCCTGCGCGGCCAGGCGGGCCGCCGCGGCAAGAAGCCGGGCCGCTCCACTGCCGTGTATCCGTCAAATGAGCCTCCTTCCGTTCCGGGCGGTACCCGGAGGGCGCCGGAAGGCAGGCCTTGATGGCACCTTGCCGGTCACCCCTCCGGTGTTTCCGCCTTCTGGGCCTCGCCCGCGTCCCTCAATGCGGCTCAGGCCCAGAAGGCGGGCGGAGGTCAGGCCTTCGGTTCTTTGGGGTTGTCTGCGTCCTTGAGTTCGACTTCGGCTGTGGCCTGGATCAGCGCGAGCAGCTCCGGATCAAGTCCGGGCGCGAACTCCTCTTTCCTCTCGGGGGACATGGTCATCGGGAAACCGCCGGGCATGACGTCGGTACTGAGTTCGGTGCCATCGTTGGACGGCGAAGCGCCCCGGTATAGTTTGCCGGCCTCGCTGAGGTTGTCGGCACTGAAGGTGTACTGAACACTTTGCAGACCGAGATCGAGCAACTTCTTGACCTCCGGGAACTGCTCGGCGTTGGTCTTAGGGATCGGCAGGATCTTGCCCCAGTTCACGCCCAGACTTTCAAGTGCCTTGGCAAAGGCATTCTCGTGCGCCTGGTCGCGGACGATCAGGTAGGCGATTGTAGAGCGGGCCGTCTTGTTCTCCGTCATCTCGTAGATGCGGCACTTTTGGAGGCGGCCGGTGGATTCGAGCATCAGGTTGTACAGCAGGTCCAGAACCAGGTTCCCGCTGTTGTAGACATAGGACCCACTCCAGGGGTTACCCGCTGCGTCCACCGGCAGGGCGCCCTGGGCGCCGACGAGGTAGTGGTGAATGTTGCTGGTGTCCAATGCAATCTTCAGCGGGGTCGCACCCTTGGCGCCCGGTTCGTCAACCGGGTCGGTCTTCTTCCCCTGGTAGCGCGGGGACCCGTCCAGAAGCTGGGAGATCGTGGTGCCGATCAGTTCGACGTGGCTGATCTCCTCGGTGCCCACTCCCTGAAGGAGATCCTTGTAGGGCTTGGACGAGGGATCCCCGCGGAAGTTCATGCTCTGAAACAGGTACTGCATCATGGTGCGCATTTCACCAAACTGGCCCCCCAACCCTTCCTGAAGGGCGTTCGCCGCCGCCGGGTCCGGTTCATCGGCGGCGATTTCATTGATCAGAAGCTGAGTATGCAAATACATATCTTCTCCTCGTTTCGTTGGTGGTTCTGACGGGTCCGATCCGGGCCCGCCCGCTGTCCGGGCCGCCGCGCGGGCCGGTGGCTCCCGTGGGTGGTTCGGGGTCCGATGAGTCCTGCCCGGAGCTGCCGGCAGCGGCCGTGGATTGCACCACGGGTACCGCCGGGAGACGGAACAAAGAGGACCGGGTGCTGCCACAGCGCCTTCACGTGGTGACAGAGCCGGGCAAATTCCGCGACGGAGAGGGCAAGGCTGCCATCATCACCGTCGGAGGGTATTTCCGGTGTTGCTCCCCTTGCCCCTCGGCTGGAGTCCTCTCCCTGCCCGCTTCCGCACCGGAGTTGCCTTTGTCCATCGACCGCTGAAGCGTCGATGATGTTCTGGACGCCGGTAGCCGGATTCATCATCTGCACACCATAAGCATGCTTAGCATCCTCTTGGCAAGGGTTGATGATGGTGGACCTGAGCGCGCTGCCGTTCGAGGGCTCCCCTTTGTGCGGGGTGGGGCGGGAACAGCGCCTCCGACGGGCAGCGCTGGAGGAGCGAGGCCGCATCCGGTCCATTAGGGCGGGATGCGTCAGCAGGGGCCTGCCCCGATGTCCGTCGTGGGTATGACGGACCCCATGGCCTGAGGGCCTGCATCAGGTGGTGCGGAACGGTTCATCGCCGACGGCCGTCCGCTGTCGGGGCGTCAAAAGGCGTGCTTAGGGGGTGCCAGCCGGGCCCCACGATCGGCAGGATCGGAGCGGGTGGTGCGTGGGTGAGGGCGCACCAGGGGGCCGGTGCCCGTGTCGCCCCACCAGGCGAGACGCTTCACCCATACGCCTTACATCAGGGGAATTTCGCGTGGGCTGAGCGGGATTTTCTCGGTCCCCCTGGCGTGCTTCTCGCTGCATGGGTAGGAGCTTCTTCCGGAGAGCGCCTCTCACCAGGTGACCGGCGGGATAGCTGACTTGACGGGAGGCGGCTGTAATGAGGGGAGCCGGTGGTGCTGAGGCCGGAGTGTTGCGGGATGGAAGTTGCGGTGGCGGCAGATGTCGAGGGGGGCGGGAGCACCGGCATATTGTGCGGGTCCTGAAGGAGGAGGCGCCGCTGGTCACCCTGCCAATGCGGGGTGCGGCTGTCCGGAAGGGCTCTTGGAGAAGTGGGGGTGTGGACGGTGTCCACACTTTGGGTCCGGGACCGGGCCGTACCAGCCCCGGACCGGGCCGTACCAGCCCCGGACCGGGCCGTACCAGCCCCGGACCGGGCCGTACCGGCCCCGGACCGGGCTGGATTGGGCATGTTTCCTGAGGAGCCCAGTATTCACAAGGCCTGGAGTCCGGTTCGAGTCCCACTTCGGGCACATGTTTTCCCTAGTCAGAAGCCTTTTTGCGCTCTGACTGTGGACAGCGGGCCCAATTATGCGGTCCGGATGCCGGTTCTGGTGGCTGGGTTGGAGTTTTCCCGGGGGCTGGGTGCCGCCTTTCTCTTGCAGAGCCCGGTTTGGGCGTTCTTACTGGTTCATGGGGGAGCGGCGGGGTAGGTGCATGACTTTTGGTGAGGGTTCTTCACTTGGTCATCACGGACGAATGGTGGTTCATGGCTATCGGAGGCATCCTGCCGGTGACGACCATGTTCCTCACCGTGCGCGAGTTCATCGGCGCACAATCCGTGCAGCGCAGATACCCTCACATTGCGCTAGGAGGCAACGAACTCGCCGAGCGCGGCCAGTAGGCGGTCGACGTCGTCGTTGTTGTTGTACGGCGCCAGACCTATCCGCAGGGCCGCGCTGTCCTCAAGATTCAGGCGGCGGAAGGCTTCGTAGGCGTAGAAGGAGCCGGCCGGCGCCAGAATGTTCCGATCCGCGAGGAACCGGTAGGCGTTCGCGGAGGACCGGCCCGGGAACGTCGCAAGCAGCGTCGGGGTCCGGTCCTGGGCTTTAGAGTGCAGCGTGACGGCGCCGCCCAGTTCGGCCAGCCCTGCCTCGATCCGGGAGCGCAACGCGAGCTCGTGCTCATCGACGACGTGAGCGGATTCGAGAAGGCGCGCACGGCGTCCGGCCGCGGCGCCGGGCGCGACCGCGGCGAGGAAATCCACGGCTGCCGTGGCGCCGGCCATGATCTCGTACGGGAGGGTGCCGAACTCGAACCGCTCAGGAACCTCGTTCGTGGACGGCAGCAGCTTGTCCGGCTGCAGCGACTCCAGCAATTCCGGGTCGGCCACGAGAGCACCGCAGTGAGGTCCGAGGAACTTGTAGGGCGAACAGGCGAAGAAGTCAGCTCCCAACGCCTTCACGTCGACCGCCGCATGAGCGGTGTAGTGCACCCCGTCCACGTAGACCAATGCGCCGACCGTGTGAGCGGCGTCGGCGATGCGACGCACCGGCGGTTTGGTGCCGAGCAGGTTCGAAGCGGCGGTGATCGCCACCAGCTTCGTGCGCTCGGTGATCGCGGCAGCAACGGACGCTTCGTCGATCTCCGTGGTCTCGGGGTCGAAATCAATCCAGCGCACGGTGGCGCCGACCGCGTCGGCTGCTTGCAGCCAGGGGCGGATGTTGGCGTCATGGTCTAGGCGTGAGATCACGACCTCGTCACCTGGCTGCCAGGTCTTGGCGAGGTGGCGGGAGAAGTCGTAGGTGAGCTGCGTGGCGCTTCGCCCGTAGACGACACCGCGAGGATGCGCCCCGAGCAGGTCAGCCATCGCCGCCCGGAATCCGCTGACCGCCGATTCGGCGTTGCCCTGTGAGACCACTCCGAAGCCGCGGTTGGACAGCGGTCCGGTGATGGCGTCGGCCATCGCGGCTCCCACGACGGCGGGGGTCTGCGTTCCGCCGGGCCCGTCGAAATATGCGGTTCCGGTGAGCAGGGCGGGAAAGTGCGCGCGGAAGGCCGCGATGTCGAGGGTCATGTTGTCACTTTCGCAGGTGAGCGTCGAAACGGGAAACGGTGTGGGCAGGAGTCGTGATGGATCAGTTCGAAAGGTTTGCTCTGATGGCGATGAGTGCCAGGTCGAGGCGCGGAGTGGGTTGCTGCAGCGACTTGGCCCGGAGTGCGTAGTCGCCCAGGATATGGTCAACCTCCGATGGAAGTCCTGCCGCGAGGTCCCGGTACAGCGACATAGGGAAAGAGGATCCCGGGTCGATCAGGAGCGCCACTGCCTGACGGTGCGCGGGATCCGACACGAGGTGTCCTGACTGGGTGGCTTCGGCCTCGAGCTCCTCGATTGCCGCTCGTATCGCGCCTTCACCGCCGGCGTCGAGTATGCGGCCGACGGGAGCACGGAACAGGCAGTTAACGACGCTGGCAGCGGCAATGAACGCCCATTTGTCCCAGAGGGCGCCCACCACGTCATCGGTAATCAAGAGGTCGATGCCCGGGACGTCAAGTGCGTCGCGGATGTCCTTCGGGACCGGGATGTCTGTCAGGGAACCCACCATGAGTGAACTCATGGGCGTCTTCTGGTGAACGACGTGCCCGTCGAGGGTCGCCACGATGCGGGCCAGACCGCCCAGTACGTGTCCCGGATACGCTGCTTGGAGTTGGTCGATGTGCGCCATGCCGTTGAGGATCGGAAGGAGGCGCGTGTTCGCGTCAATGAACGGGTGAACGTCCGTCACCGCGGAGGAAAAGGCTGTCGCCTTGACCGCCATGAGCACGAGATCGAAGGCCGGCGCCGTGTCGGCGGTTGTGAGGACCTGCACCGGGTGGGTCCGGTCCGCATCGGGAGACACGAACCGTAAACCGTCACGGCGCAACGCTTTTGCTTTGCGATCACGGACGAGATAGGTGACATTCCGCCCTGCTTCCTGCAGCAGGGTTCCGAAGGCGCCTCCGGTGGCTCCTGCCCCTACAACGAGCTGCCTCAAGCTATCACCCACGCCGACCCCGAGACGCTGAGCTTCCTCTCGCCGGATAGGTACCCCACCGGTCCAGTCAAGCGCCGGGCGGAGCCGCACGGCCTCGCGCAGCCGGACATCACCGCGGCCTTGATCCGATGGAGCGACTACCTGGTCGCCACCAGGTTCGGGGAGGTCTCCACCCGTACTGTGTGAATGAAGCCGGTGCATCATTCATCCCGGGGCACCTTCAGTCACTGCAATAACTACCAGCAAAGCCAACCGTCATGCAGAAAGAGAAATGAGATGACCATAAACCAAAGCTCCCGGTCAGGGTCCATCCCTGTCCATTTCGAAACACCTCGTCTTCGCGTCCGCCCGTTTGTTGCGGCGGACGCTGGGGCCTTCACTGCCTATCGGGCCCATCCCGACGTCGAGCGGTACCAAAGCTGGAGTGATTACACCATCGAACAGGGCCGAGCCCTCATTGACTCAATGCACGACCTCCTGCCGGGCGTGCCGGGGCAGTGGTATCAGTTCGCCCTCGAGGAGCGCCAGGGCGGGGCACTCATTGGCGACCTCGCATTGAAGGTGGATGGCGCCGAACCGAGTACGGCCGAATTGGGGTTCACCCTCGCGCCCGAATATCAGGGGAACGGCTATGGCCTTGAGGCAGTCCGGGAATTGCTCGGCTACGCCTTCGGGACACTTCACCTCCGCCGCCTCACCGCGGTCACCGACGCCCTGAACTATTCCGCGGCCCTGCTTCTCGACCGGGTGGGAATGCGGAGGGAGGCGTATTTCCACGAGAACATCTTCTTCAAAGGAGCGTGGGGAAGCGAATGTGCTTTCGCGATACTGGACCGGGAATGGGCAGCTGGGTGCGGGGCGAAACAGATCCGCTGATGACCCGATCATGGCCTGTGACCGGGAAAAAGCCCCCGGCCCCAAAATTAGATTCACTGGAGATTAGGCGCAGGTTACCGTAGCTTGCGCCAATCTCAAGCTAAACATCGGGATAGTGCGATGGGAGCTGCAGCGGGTGGATGCGCCCGCGCTCTTGGCCTTCGCCGGGCGCCGGGCCGAGGATCAAAGGGCAAGAGACGCTAATCGCCAAGCCCCGGCAGCGGGTAGGAGGTTCCGGAGTGTTCTTCTGATGCTTTCGGGGCTGTGCGGAGGTGGAGGTATCGCCGGCCGCCGGGCTGCGGCTCTCTGGTGGGGACGATCCGGGGGTGTGGACACTGTCCACACTTCGGGTCTCGGACCGAGCCGCACCGGCGCCGGACTGGGGCGTATTGCGGATGTTTCTGCGGAGTGGCAGATTTCCGGGGCCTGGAGCCGGTTTGAGTCCCACTTCGGGCAGATATTTCCCCTAGTCAGAGGCCTTTTTGCTCTCTGGGCGTTCTTACTACTTCATGGGGGAGTGGCCCTGTAGCTGCATGACCTTTTGAGGACAGCAATGTCGAATTCAATGATCTGTGCGCGCTCATGCCCACCACCGCCTGGTCGGCTCGGTGGCAACGGCCCATATGCGGGAGGCCGAGCCATCCGTCACCATCGGGTCGAGATTCAGTGGTGTTGGCGCGAATTCAAAGACCAGCCAATTGTGCCCGAGGGCGCCCGCAGCGGCGCTACCTCTCGCCGGTTTCTGTTCCGGAGCAGATTGCGGCGCAGACTGCAGTTCAGCTCGGGAAGAGGCTGCGGTCCACGGCTGTAGGCAAGCTGTGCTCGCCAGCTGGGACCCGGGCGTCGATTAGCGGGGTGGGCCCGGAACGGTCCTCCGTTGCCACCGCTTTGTGACGCCCGTCCAACTCCTCCAGGAATTCATACTTTGGGGAAAGCTTGCTGGTATCCGTCATGGTTGCCTCCCATGGCTCCGGCGTCGATGCATCGTGGACACGGGCGGTTGGCTTAGCGGTTCCGGTCGCGGCCGGTGGAATGGAGTGGGGTAGCCGATGCGGCGCTTTGGATATTGGCGCCGCGGTTCATCGCCGGGGGACCGGCGCTGGTGCCATCTCCCGCCTCACCGGGTTTGCCGCTGGAGGTCGGGGTGCCCGGTGACTGGGGTGCATTCCCGCCCGGTACCTGTACTTCGGGGGCGGGAGCGGGATTCAAAGTTGGAACAGGAACAGTGGGGACCGGGACCGGAGTGGTGTCCGTGGGGACGGGGACCGGAGTGGTGTCCGTGGGGACGGGGACCGGAGTGGTGTCCGTGGGGACCGGGACCGGGGCGGTTTCGGTGGGGGTGGGGACTGGTTGGCAGTTGGCGGTCAGGAATGTGTTGGTGTCCAGAGTGACTGCACCGTTGCGGGCCAGTGCCCTGCCTTCGACGACGGTGCCGGTGGTGACGGCTATCGAGGTCAGTGCAAGGATGCTGCCTTTGAAGGAAGATCCTGTGCCGAGGGTTGCGGAGCTGCCGACCTGCCAGAAAACATTGCAGGCCTGGGCGCCGCCGATGAGGCTGACACTGCTGGCAGTGTCGGTGATCAGGGTCGAGGCCACCTGGAAGATGAAGACAGCGTTGGGGTCTCCGGCCGCGTCGAGGGTCAGTGTGCCGCTGAGGGCGAGAGGGCCGGTCGAGTTGTACACCCCGGAGACCAGGGTCTGGCCCACGAGGTCACCGGAGACGCTGGCCGTCGGTGCGCGTCCGGCGGCGTCGTTATAACCGATGATCAGGTCGGCCTGTGCCTGCAGGGCCTCGGCGTTGCCGGCATTGACCGCCCCGGTGGTGACTCCCGGCGGGAAGCCGGTGATCGCCGTGCCGGGGCTGACGCCCA
Source organism: Arthrobacter frigidicola (assembly GCA_003602285.1). Classification (GTDB taxonomy): domain Bacteria; phylum Actinomycetota; class Actinomycetes; order Actinomycetales; family Micrococcaceae; genus Arthrobacter_D; species Arthrobacter_D frigidicola. Next base: position 5,435 of record QZVU01000008.1, on the reverse strand, counting down.
GGTTTGCGTTCAGGAGGGTCGGGCCGGTGTTGGTGACGGTCTGCCCGCCGAGCACGGAATAGCTGCCCGCGGTGCCCAGTCCGACCGGTGCTTCCGCCGCGAAGGCGTCCGGAGGTCCGGTCAAGGTTCCCAGGAGGGCCAGGACGACGGCTCCGGAGGCGGCGGTAAGGGATGCGGCGGTCCACCGCGGGGTGGTGCGGGGTGCGGAGGCCGTGCGGGGGGTGCTCGGGTTTTTCATGGTGATGCCTTTCAGACGGAAGGCGCCCCAGGGCGCGATCCTCCTGCTGAGTTGCCAGAGTGGGTGATCCCGAGCCAGGTCACAATCGAAAATGATGTGGTGCGGCTCCGTGCGAGGGAGACAGGTCGCGGGGCCTGGTCTCAGGGTAGGCCCGCGATGGAGGGGAAAACCGGAAAAGAAAAAAGGGGAAAGGGGTGGACTATTGCGCGGACGGCGCGGCGGAACGCCTCCGCGCGCGGCTGTGTACGGCCACCTGGTTTTACCGTTACGGCGCCGACCGTACAGCCCGCGCCGCCTTCCGACAATATCCGGATTGAGTAGCGCGAGCCGCCGAATGCCGCAGGCGGACGTTTCGCGGGCGGGTCGACAGTGTCCTCACTTCCGGCTTCGGGCGGGGTGGTAACGATGCAGGTTAGTGGAGGATCGCGGGGGTTTTCGGCGGCGCGCCGAAGAGTCAAGGGTCGAAGTCCGGTAATAATCTGCCCCTGCATCGGAATTGAATCGGTTCGCGTGGGACCGGGACCGGGATCGGGCGGAGAAGACCGGTCTGGAGCGTCGGCCCTTTACCCTGCCGCTTCTTCCGAGAGGGACCACACGAGCAGGCTGCCTGGACGGACCTCGCTGGAGGTCGGGGTCAGGTCGGATGGGTGAGGTCACCTTTCGTCGAGTGGGTCTGATCAGCAGGTGAATCTTAAGGATGTCTACGGCTGGTCTTGATGCAGGTGCGGCACACTGGGGGAACCGACCAGAGGTTCGACCCGTTCGCAGGCTCAGCCGGATGCACCCGCGGGGCGTGTGCACACAGGTGGTGGTTCCTCCGGCCGTCAAGCAGCCGGCCGCCGGAGGATGCCCGGCTCACTGCCCGGTGCCGGGACGGACCCACCGATGCCCTAACGTAGGGGGCGCGGGTCACACGTGTGGCTTGCCCTTCTTCGTGCAGAAATGGTGCCTGAATTCCGTGACTTCGATCCCTGAAAACGGCTCCCGCGGGGGAGAAGACTCCACGCTAGGCCAGCTGCTCAACTGCCCCACCGGCTCCTACGAGCTGCACTTCGACAACGGTGAGCTGCACTGGTCCGACGAAATGTACCGGATCCACGGATACCGGCGCGGGGAAATAGTGCCGAGCATAGAGTCCGGCTTCCCCCACGTCCCGCAGGAGGAACAGGACGCGGTGCGCGCCCTGTGGACACGCCTGCTCATCGAGGGAGGACCGATCGCTGGCTACCATAGCATCATCGACCGCCGGGGCATCCGGCGCCGGGTCCTCAGCGTGGGAGACCTCATTATCTCTGCCGGCTCCGTGGTGGGGGTGCGCGGGATGCTCACCGATCTCACCGTGCCTGTCGCACAGAATGTCCGACTGGCTGCGGATCGGGCGGTGGCCGGTTCGGCCGCGCGTCGGGCCGTGATCGAACAGGCCAAGGGCATCCTCATGGGCCGGGACGGAATCAGCGCCGATGAGGCCTTCGAGACGCTCAGCGCGATGAGCCAGCACACCAACCGCAAGGTGGCCGAGCTCGCCCAGGACCTCGTCGAGGGAGTCATCGGCCGCGGCCCCACCAGGGCTCCCGCCGCAGAGTGAGGTGGCTTCGGGGCGGTGCACCGGGCGGGTGCGCTTAATGCTCGGGTGGCTCGTCCACGTAGGCGGCCCTGCGCCCCTGGGGCAGGTCATCGATAAGTTCATTGAGGGCCAGGACGATGGTGTTCCGCTCCCCGAGCAGCAGCGGGTACAGGCCCTGCAGGTAGGCGTCCAGTTCGAAGACATCGAGATTGCCGCCGACACTGTAGTAATGGAGCCACAACTCATCGGCGGTGAGGCCCGCAGCGCGGGCCGCCAACCAGGTGCTGAACTGCTGGGAATGCTGGGTCATGAGGTGCCCAGATCAGAAGTTCAGTGCGACCGGATCGCCAAACGAGAGCCGGTTCAGCACAAGCGAAGACCGTCCGTGCCGCTGGAGGGTCCCTTGGACGGAGGCTCGGGTTCTCCAGGTCATCGCCGTAGGGGGGCGTTGGCCCCTGATCGATGAGGCTCATGCCGGTGCCCTAAATGGTGCCGAGGATGTCGCGGGCGATTTCAGCCGGCCGCCGACCGCGTCGCGGGCGGTCCGCTCGGTGAGCAGCCAATTCCTCGTCCGCCCGAAGATGGTGAAGAACTCATCAGGGGGAGGGGAGGGGCCTCCATGGTGTGCCCTCAAGGAGCCTACCCAGGGGTGCCTCCCTGCCGGTGGGAGGCTGCCTGCTCAACCCGGCGGATGCCGCTTCCGCGGCATCCGCAGTCGACTCGCCTGCTCTCCGTGGAAGGCAGAAACTGAGCCGGTGTGATTCCTTGCCTCGAGGCGGCGCCCGCTGGCGGATCAGCCGAGGGTGGGCAGGGCCTGCGGAACGCTCTCGATGGTGATGGACGTATCGGCGTCGACGGATTTCACTTCTCCGTCGAGCTGGTACGGCATGGGCTTCAGGGCGAAGAAGCGGTACTGGGTGTAGCTGGGCTGATCGCCCAGTCCCTTGGTGGTGGCGCGGAGTGCGGTGAGCAGAATTCTCCACTTGGCCATGTGCGGGAAGATGATGACCTCGAACTTCCCGTCCGCCGGGTGGTCGTCGGCCTCGCTGAGGGTGGCGTACTTGGCCATCTGCGAGATGTTCGCGAAGACGAGGCTGTCGAATTTCCGGCGTTTGCCGTCGCTTTGTCGAATTTCGAAGGGCTTGAACCTGGAGAAGGTGCGCGCGACGGAGAACATCTCCTTCAGGGCGCCCTTGCTGCCTTTTTCCAGGTCGATCGCCATCACCGGGCTGAGCCCGAACCCGATATAGGAGTGCGCGTACACCGGGGCCGTGTCGGCTCTGTCGATGCTGATACGCAGCAGGTCAATCCGGCGCACCTGTCCCTCCAGGATGGCCTCGGGCAGGGGTTTGCGGCCGGTGACGCGGCGGTGGTCGTTCGCGTTGCCGGCGGCCAGGACCGCGCAGACGGCGTCGGTGCTGCCGCTGGCCATGACACCATTGACGACCTCGTTGTATCCGCCGTCCCCGCTGACCGAAATGATCAGGGCGTTCGGACCCGACGCGGCCTTCTGGGCCAGCTCCACGGCGTGGCCCGCGTGTTCGGTGGGCTGGAGCCTGACCTTGGTCCCGGGCAGCGCTGGTTCGAGCTGGTCGCGGAGTTCCCCTGCCAGTTTCGGGGCGTCCCCGGTGCTGTTCGGGTTGAAGATGATGGTGATGGTATCGAATCTGTGCGGGGTGTTCATGGGTCTGCCTTTGGTCGTTGGCTGGATCTAGGCGGCTTCGGGTTCGTCGAGGCGGTCCGCGGTGTCGGCGAGGAAGGACAGGATCCGCTCGGCGACAGCCCCGGCCGCGCTGTGGTGCACGCCGTGGAATGCATGCTCAACCTCCACCAGGTCCCCGTCGACGGCCGAGTCGGCCAGGGCGCGGGACCAGGCCGATCCGGCGACGAGATCGTGCGCGCCGCGCATGAGCAGAACCGGCTGCTCCACCATGGGAAGTCGCTCCTCGAGGGGATATTCCATGGCCACTGCGAGCTCGGCGAAATACCAGCGCGGGCCGCAGCGCAGCATGTCGGTGAACTGAATGGTGTTTAACACCGGTCTCTCAAGGGCGTTGTTCACCGCAAGGGTCAGCGCCTGTTCGGGGACGGTGCGCCGGCGTGCGTCCACCGCCGCACCGATCAGGACCACCTGGGACACGAGGTCCGGGCGTTGGAGGGCCAGCTCGGTGGCGCTTTGGACCCCCATGGAGTGTCCGATAACCACGCAGGAAGTTGCCCCCATTTCGTCGAGGAGGTCTCCGATGAGTTCCGCCTTCGCGGCGTTCGGCATGGTGGCCGTCGGGGTTCTGGTCCACCCGGCGCCGGGCAGGTCCAGCAGGACCACCCTCCCGTGTGCCGACAGCTGGTCCCCGAGCCGGTTGAGATAGCGGTGGGACATGCCGATGCCGTGGATGAGCACGAACACCGGTACGGCGGGCCCGTCTGTCTTGGCCTTCGCAGCGGTGGGAGAGTCGGGCCGGTGTTGGACCAGATTAGCGCGGACCTGCCGCTCACCTGCGGTGAGGCTGATCTGCCCGGGTATGTGCGCCGACTGGGTCCGGGGACGTCCCGGGTACTGCACGGTGGTGACCCGCCGGGTCGAGGCGAGGCCGCTGGAGAGCGCGGTGCTCCCGGCCGGGGCGGGGAGGCGTCCTTCGACGGTCCGGATGATGGCTGCGCTGACGGCCGCAGCGCCTGCTCGGTGCGCGGCGTGGGCCTGTCCGGGGATCTCCACCAGGCGTCCGCGCCGGGCGGCACCGGCGAGCCGGGCACACCAGTCCCGACGGGCGATGGGGTCCAGGGTGCCGCGGATGATCAGGACGGGCCGGACCACCAGGGGCAGCCGCTGGTCGAGGCGGTACGCGAGCATGACGGGCAGCTCGGTGAAGTACCAGCGCAAGCCGCACCGGGCGTAGGCGCCGGCGGCAAGCAGTGTGGTGATGGGGCGTTCCAGCAGTGTGTCCAGGCCCAGGGACAGGGTATGCGTGAAGGCCGACGCGCGGGTCGGGTCGGTGACGGGCCCGATGAGCACCACCTGGGCGGCAAGGTCAGGGCGGCGCACGGCGAGTTCGGTGACGAACTGGGCCCCCATGGAGTGACCGATCAGCGTGCAGGAACTCAGCTGCGCGGCATCCATGGCCTTGGCGACGACGTCGGCGTAGTCCTGAACGCTGAGGGCGCGGCCGGGCGTGGGAGTGCCCCCAAAACCGGGAAGATCCAACACATGGGTTTCGCCTAAGGCATCCAGTTGGGCCTGGAGCCCTGCAAAGTAGCGGTGGGACATGCCCAGGCCGTGGACCAGCACAAACACGGGTGCGCCGGGAGCCGCGCCGGCGGGCCGGGAGGAGTGAAGACGATATCCCGGGGCGGCATCGTCCCCGTTGAACGGCGCTGTGGGTGCAGGGCCCGCCGGAGCCGGAGCAGGGCTGTGGTGGGTGGCGGATTTCCGGTGCCTGAGAGCGGTGCGGAGACGGGTGAAACTGATCCGCTTGGGGTTGGGGCTGGGGATGGGGCGGCGGAGGCGCCGGCCGCGCTGGCCGGTAGTGGGGGGCGTAGGAGGGGTGAGGCTCATGGGCGGCGGTATTTGTTGACCATGGGGCAGTCGAAGGGGTCGCGGGCGGCGAGGCCGACCCGGTTGAGGTAGGTGACCAC
>QZVU01000086.1 GCA_003602285.1 Arthrobacter frigidicola | reverse complement strand
GCCCGGGTGCGAATCCGGGTCGATGTACCCACCGCCGGCACCTACGTGGTCACCCACCCCTACGGCGTGGAAGTGTTCGATGTGCCTGCCGCCGGCCGCCGGGCGATCAACATGACCCGCGACATCGGCATCGCCGGCGCAGGCGACTTCACCGGCGCGCTGAAGGGCGACGTCGGGCCTTTCCTGCGCAGTGTCAACGGCCCCTACACCGAAGGAAATGAACGCTTCATCGGTGACCCGAACCTTGAGGAACGGGTAACCGGCAGCCCGTTCAACACCAACTTCATCCGCATCGACGGCCCCCCCGGTCGCATCGAGACCGCGCTGTTCACGGTCTCGGGCAAGGTGCTGGACCCACGCGCGCAAACCCCGGTCACCCTGGAGCGCGCCACCTACTCACGCAATGGCAGCGGTACCCGTGTGGAAGTGTTCGCCAAAGCGCCGAAAGAGGCCAGCCTGTGCATGCGCAATGGCCTGGCACTGGTCGGCACGCCGCCATCGCCCTGCCAGTTCACCCTGACGGCAGACAACAACGGCCTGTTCTTCCACCAACAGCTTGGCCAGACTGCACCGCCTGCGGTGGTAGTGGTCACGGCCAGCAACAGTGCCGGCGGCACCCAGCCGACCGCGTTGTCGAGCAAGCTGACCGACGTGGTCAAGGTCAGTACCGCGCGATATGACTGGGCCAACAAGCGCCTGCTGATCGAGGCCAGGTCCAGTGATGAGGTAGCGATCCCCGACATGCTCGCCCAGGGTTACGGCCGCCTGTCGAAATCGGGCACGCTGCAAAGCATCACGATCAACGACGTGGCGCAACCGCCAGCCACCGTGACAGTCAAATCTGCCCATGGTGGTGCTGACGTAGAACCGGTGCTCGTGGTCGGCAACGCCCCCGTCGAGGCGGCCAACCAGCCACCGCTGGCCCAGGCTGACATCGGAAGCACCAGTGTCGGTATCCCGCTTACCCTCAACCTGCTGCTGAACGACAGTGATCCGGACGGCAACGTGACACTGACCATCAGTGACCTCACCCAACCCGGTACCGGCCTTGGCGGCGTCGTGCTCAACGGTACCACCTCGGTTACCTACACCCCGCCAGACGGGGCTACGCAACCGCTGGTGGCCACCTTCAGCTACCGGGCGGTGGATTCCAAAGGCCTGAAGTCGGAACCGGCCACGGTCACGATCAACGTTGCGCCTAACCGGGCACCGACCGCCAACCCGGAAACCGTCGCCACCCTGGGCGTGCCATTGACCATCAACGTGCTGGCCAACGACACCGATCCAGAGGGCAACGTGCCGCTGGCCGTTGCTGCCGTCACCCAACCGGCTGCCGGCCGGGGCACGGTCAGCACCGACGGCACC
>QZVU01000085.1 GCA_003602285.1 Arthrobacter frigidicola | reverse complement strand
CATCTGGGCAGCACCGGTGATCATGTTCTTCACGTAGTCAGCGTGACCTGGGCAGTCAACGTGAGCGTAGTGACGAATGTTCGAGTTGTACTCGACGTGAGCGGTGTTGATGGTGATACCGCGCGCTTTTTCTTCCGGAGCCGAGTCGATCTTGTCGAACTCAACGACTGCCGAACCGAAAACTTCGGAGCAGACGCGAGTCAGAGCTGCGGTCAGAGTGGTCTTACCGTGGTCAACGTGGCCGATAGTGCCGACGTTAACGTGGGGAAGGGAACGATCAAATTTTTCTTTAGCCACGACAGTGAACCTCTTGCCTAAAGGGGATTAGCCTTGTTTTTTAACGAGTGCTTCGACGATGTTCGACGGAGCTTCGGCGTATTTGGAGAATTCCATGGAGTAGCTTGCGCGACCCTGAGACATGGAACGAACGTCGGTTGCGTAACCGAACATCTCTCCGAGCGGTACTTCAGCGCGGACGACACGGCCAGAGACCGATTCATCCATACCCTGGACCAGACCACGACGACGGTTCAGGTCACCCATCACGTCACCCAGGTAGTCTTCCGGGGTTACAACTTCAACCTTCATGATCGGCTCGAGAACCACGCCACCGCCCTTCTGGGCCAGTTGCTTGGTCGCCATCGAAGCGGCGATTTTGAACGCCATTTCGTTGGAGTCGACGTCGTGATACGAACCATCGAATACCGCGGCCTTCAGGCCGATCAGAGGATAGCCGGCAACAACGCCGTTCTTCATCTGCTCTTCGATGCCCTTCTGGATCGCGGGTATGTACTCGCGCGGTACCACGCCGCCGACGATCTCGTTGATGAACTCCAGGCCTTCCTTGCCCTCGTCGCCGTTGGAGAACACCAGACCTTCGGTGATGTTGCCTTTTTCGTCCTGATCCGGCTCCGAGAAACGGATCCAGCAGTGACCGAACTGACCACGACCGCCCGACTGACGAACGAACTTGCCTTCGATCTCGACGTTGGACTTGGTGATCTTCTCGCGGTACGAAACCTGCGGCTTGCCGATGTTGGCTTCGACGTTGAACTCGCGCTTCATGCGGTCAACGAGGATGTCCAGGTGCAGCTCACCCATACCCGAGATGATGGTCTGGCCAGTCTCTTCGTCGGTCTTGACGCGGAACGACGGGTCTTCCTGGGCCAGCTTGCCCAGTGCAATACCCATCTTCTCCTGGTCAGCCTTGGTTTTCGGCTCTACGGAGAGCGAAATGACCGGCTCAGGGAAGTCCATACGCTCAAGGATGATTGGCTTGTCGGCGTTGCACAGGGTTTCGCCCGTGGTCACGTCCTTCATGCCGATCAGTGCAGCGATGTCGCCAGCGCGCACTTCCTTGATTTCTTCAC
>QZVU01000084.1:759-1380 GCA_003602285.1 Arthrobacter frigidicola | reverse complement strand
AGCAAACGATGCGACTGAGTCTGCGCGTGCGAAGGCCGAGACTGCGCGGATTGCCGCGGAGGAGCACCTTGAGAGAACCGAAAACCACCTGATGATGGAGACCGCCAGGGTTCGGGATGAAGAGAGAGGCAAAACAGAGAAGGTCGCCAAGGAGCTGCAGCAAGCTTTGACGCTCATCGATCAGCTGCGGATCCAGCGCTCGAAGGCCACTGACGATGCCGCTGAAACCCGCGGTCGGCTGGAGGTTACCCAGCAGAACCTGAGCGCTCTAGAAGCACAGAACAAGGAGCTGCGTGAACTGAACAGAACCCTACAGGCCGCTCTGTTAGAAGGCTTTAGAGGTGGTAAAGCAGCATCTGGCACGGACGAATAGTTTTCTTAATTGACATTTTGTCAATTTGTCAAGTATTTCTTGAGGTTTTCGGATGAAGGGTGGTAGTTTAATAACGCACCGCGTGGTGCGACTTTTAAATGAGGACTTTTTATGGCTAACCGCAAGACATGCACGGACAGTGCATCTAACGAGGCAGCGCTTCTGCAGGTGTTTGCCACCAACACCTTTCGTAAAGTCATCTTTTTTGCTAGCCCAGATACGGGCGGGTCGCGCAAGGATGGCTCCGA
>QZVU01000084.1:0-749 GCA_003602285.1 Arthrobacter frigidicola | reverse complement strand
GAAAATAACTGGCCATTGATGGCTGTGTTGGTCGAGGACCAATCAGGCGAGCTCGACGTTTATGATGGGGATTTCCTTACTGCTACTCGTTACCCGCGCTATCTGGAAGTTAAAGCCGTCTTGGATGCGGCCCAGGCTAGCAACGGGAATGTGTTTTATGCCACAGCTCCACTTCCTTTCACTTCGGGCAAAGGAGAGGATGCAGCTGCGTTGGACATGCTCTCAGTTCAAACCGACGTATTTGATCGGTCGACGCGAGCAAATTATTTCAAACTGCTGAGCCGTTTGAGCGAAAAGCAGTACGCTCAGACCTACGAATGATCATGGCTCCCTGGCTTTCTTGATGTCAGCCAGGGAGTCATGATCAGAGCCGGCAGCTCATCAAAGGTCCAGCTGCAACGGCGCCACCGGAATGCCCACCATAACCACGCCTGGCTTAGCCTCGACTGTAGGCAACTTCTCCGCCCGAATCAGCGTGCTCAATTTCAGTTTTGGGTCGTGAACCATCAGGTCTGACTCCAACACGTAATCAAACCCATCCCTTGTCCCACAAATCGGTATTTCTGCCGCTTTTACTGCTGCGCGGATACCCTCTAGCTGCTCAGCAGGGCCTGGCTTTTTCTTCCTGGGTGCAACGAATGCGGTGAAGTTGGCGCCCGCCTCTTCAAGAGCCCTGAGCGCTGCGGATTCGGCAGCAGGGCTTATCCTTTTCGTTGGGGTTGCATCAGGATCAGGTATGGCTACCGCCA
>QZVU01000083.1 GCA_003602285.1 Arthrobacter frigidicola | reverse complement strand
GACGTCGGTGACCACCGGCGGCAGCATGAGCATCGAACGGGTATCGCTGGAGCAGCATTTCTTCAGCACTACCACCCAGTACCGGCTCAAGGCCCGCGACATAAACCTGGGTGAAGGCGAGGTGGTGAATTTCGACGTGGGCGTGACCGACCAGATTGAGCACGGCCCCTTTCCCTGGTCGCGGGTAAAGGCGTTGAAGCTGATGCCAGTGATGGCGGTCAGCAACAGCACCTTGCAGAAGGACGATGCCACTGCCGCGTGGTTCGCTGCCGCAGGCGAGCAGGCCCCGATCAGTGCACAGACCAGCCTGGGGTACGGCGGCAGTGTGGCCAGCCAGGTCCGGCTGGCGCCGGTCAAGCTTGACGAGGCGGACGGCAACAGCCTCGACTTCTCGGGTATGCAGCTGGAGGTCAGTGGCGACAAGGAGGGCAAGGCTTCGAAATTCCACGGGCAGGCCGACCGTTTCGTGATGAAACTTGTGCGCGATGATCAGCCGCCTGCCACGTTCGAACTCAAAGGCCTGAAGGTTGGCGGCAACTTGGCCGCCACCCCGCACGACACTGTCTATGTGGGTAACGTCGACCTGGCGCTGGCCGAAACCAAGGTCACCCTGGGGCCGAAACAGCAGGTGCTGCTGATCAAGGGCCTGGAGCAGAATGTCCTGCAAGCCCTCGATGGCCCGGATACCGTGGGCGGTCGCGTGGAGTACAAGGTCGGCGACATGACCTGGGATGGCCGTGCGGTGGGCAAGGCGCAGATGGTGGTGAGTGTCACCTCGGTCAACGCACCGGCATTGCAGGCGTTGTCGAAGTGGTACCAGGCGCACTTGCCGGAGTTCGAGGCAGCGTCTGCCGCTGGCCAGCCGCTGGCTGGACTGGCAACCGGCAAGCAACCAGTTGCAGTGGGTTGCCACCACCGGCCTGCCGCAAGCCGAAGGCGGCTCGCGCCTGCAACGCCAGCGCTTGCGCTTCGAGCCCCGTGAGCAGCGCCTGCTGCTGGAAAGCTCGGCCGACCTGTACGCCGCCGCCGCACCGCACTGGGTACAGCGTGAGCGGCTCGACCGGGTCGGTGCCATGAATATCCTTTATTACCAGGGCGGCCGTTGGCTGGCCTGGCCTTCTGACCAGCCTGCGCACCCCGGCCGTGGCGTGCGCCTGGAACTGCAGCGTGATGGAGCACCTTATGTCTGCACCTTCGCCCTCCCGTGGGGGCGCTCATGAAATTTGAATGGCGACAGCGCAGATTTGCTCAGCCCTGGTTGCTGCTGCGCCCGGGTGATGTCTGGCACTGGGCGCTGGCGGACGGTGGCACCGTGCAAAGCCAGGGGCAGGGGGAGCCACCGGCGAACCTGCAAGCCCGGGTTGCCCTGATTCTGCCTGCCG
>QZVU01000082.1 GCA_003602285.1 Arthrobacter frigidicola | reverse complement strand
ACCCGAGGTGGACAGGGTGACGCGACGCTTGGAAATGCCATAGCCCAGGTCATCCATCATGATTTTCATGGCGGCAATGACGTTGTCGAAGTTCAGCAAGGGCTCGCCCATGCCCATCATGACCACGTTGGTGATCGCGCGGTCGACTTTGGCAGGGACGGTCCCGAAGGATTTGTTGGCAAGCCACACCTGGCCGATGACTTCAGCGGCAGTGAGGTTGCTGTTGAAGCCCTGTTTGCCGGTGGAGCAGAAGCTGCAGTCCAGGGCACAGCCGGCTTGCGACGATACGCACAGGGTGCCGCGATCGTCGGTAGGAATATAGACGGTCTCGACGCAGCTGCCGGAGGCAACGCGGATCACCCATTTGCGGGTGCCGTCGGCGGAAATGTCTTCACTGACCACTTCCGGTGGGCGAATCTCGGCAACGGCCTCGAGCTTTTCGCGCAAGGCCTTGCCTACGTTGGTCATGGCCGCAAAGTCGGACACGCCAAAGTGGTGAATCCATTTCATCACCTGGCCGGCACGGAAGCGCTTTTCCCCGATCGAGTCGAAGAATTGTTCCATTTCCGGCTGGGTCAGACCCAACAGGTTGATTTTGCCAGTAGATGTCGTCATGGATTCACCCTCACCCGTAAGCTTTCGCTTAGCGAGTGGTTACCTCGGTAGCAGCGAAGAAGTAAGCGATTTCGCGAGCAGCAGCAGCTTCGGAGTCCGAACCGTGAACGGCGTTGGCGTCGATCGACTCGGCGAAGTCAGCACGGATGGTGCCGGCAGCAGCTTCTTTAGGGTTGGTAGCGCCCATCAGCTCACGGTTCAGAGCGATGGCGTTTTCGCCTTCCAGAACCTGTACAACGACCGGGCCGGAAGTCATGAAGGCAACCAGGTCACCGAAGAAGCCGCGCTCGCTGTGCTCAGCGTAGAAGCCTTCGGCTTCGGCTTTGGACAGCTGTTTGATTTTCGAGGCAACGATTTTCAGGCCGGCTTCTTCGAAGCGAGTGGTGATCTTGCCGATGACGTTCTTGGCAACTGCGTCAGGCTTGATGATCGAGAAAGTACGTTGAACAGCCATGGAAAACTCCAGAATATGAGTGTTACGAAAAATTAAACCCGCGAATTATACGCGGGTTTCAGGGGATTGCCTAACCTGCAAGTGACGCTTAGTCGGCTTCGTCGATCCAGGCGCCCTGGATTGCCTCGAGCACTTTCTCACCGCCGCGTGACGGATCGTCGCTGAAGTCTGGCAATGCCAGCACCCAACGGTGCAGGTCCACGAAATTCACATAACGAGGATCGACCTCAGGCTTGCTTTCTGCAAGCTGGATTGCGATCTCAAGTACATCAACCCATTTCAGACTCATGTACAGGCCCTCAGTGCGGTGCTTCGGCA
>QZVU01000081.1 GCA_003602285.1 Arthrobacter frigidicola | reverse complement strand
GGCGAAAAAGACTTCAGCGCCGTGGTTACCAAGATCCGCTCCACCGGTGCCGATGTGGTCTACTTCGGCGGCCTGCACCCAGAGGCTGGCCCGCTGGTACGCCAGTTGCGCGAGCAGGGCCTGAAGGACGTCAAGTTCATGTCCGATGATGGCATCGTCACCGATGAACTGGTGTCCACCGCTGGCGGCGCGCAATACGTCGATGGCGTGTACATGACCTTTGGCGCCGACCCGCGCCTGCTGCCAGACAGCAAAGCGGTGGTGGAGGAGTTCCGCAAGGCCGGTACCGAACCTGAAGGCTACACCCTCTACGCCTACGCCTCGCTGGAAGCCTTGGCCGCTGCGTTCAACGGCGCCAAGTCGAACAAGGGCGAAGACGCGGCCAAGTGGCTGAAAGCCAACTCCGTCAAGACCGTCATGGGCGAGAAGAAGTGGGACAGAAAGGGTGACCTGACCGTGTCCGACTACGTGGTCTACCAATGGGACAAAGACGGGAAATACCACCAGCTAGAAAAACAAAAATAATAACGGCCCATGGCCCGGGCTGATGCTCGGGCCCAAGCCCCGCGGTACCTGTCTTTATTCGTAGATCTGCACAGTTCTGCGCTGCGAGGGCCCCGCACCGGTGGCCCGCGCCGTGGTCGGCGCTCGTGCAATCTCAATCAGGTGAGATTGCGTTATGGATGGTATTTTCCTGCAGCAACTGGTCAACGGCCTGACCCTCGGGTCGGTCTATGGCCTGATCGCCATCGGCTACACAATGGTCTATGGCATCATCGGCATGATCAACTTCGCGCACGGCGAGGTGTATATGATTTCCGCGTACCTCGCGGCAATCAGCCTGGCATTGCTGGCCTATTTCGGCGTCGAGTCGTTCCCGCTACTGATGTTGGGCACGCTCTTGTTCACCGTCGTCGTCACGGGCGTTTATGGGTTCACCATCGAACGCATCGCCTACAAGCCCCTGCGTAACTCCACCCGCCTGGCGCCGTTGATCAGTGCCATCGGCATCTCGCTGATCCTGCAGAACTACGCACAGATCAGCCAGGGTGCCCGCCAGCAGGGCGTGCCGACCTTGCTTGAAGGGGCCTTGCGTGTCGAAGTCGGCACCGGCTTCGTGCAACTGACCTACACCAAGATATTCATCCTGATCGCTGCCTTCGTGGGCATGGGCCTGCTCACTTACGTGATCAAGTACACCAAGCTCGGCCGCATGTGCCGTGCCACCCAGCAAGACCGCAAGATGGCTTCGATCCTGGGCATCAACACTGACCGGGTGATTTCCTACGTGTTTGTCATCGGTGCAGTCATGGCCGCTCTGGCGGGCGTGCTGATCACCATGAACTACGGCACCTTCGAC
>QZVU01000080.1:243-1392 GCA_003602285.1 Arthrobacter frigidicola | reverse complement strand
TTGTAACGCCAAAGCTTCCTGGTCGGCCTGCAACAGCTCGCCAGGCTGAGCACTACCGCCGGCAATCAGCGATTGCACGGTCGAGCGGAGCATCTCGATCTGACGGTCCAGTTGATCGAAGAGGCCAACACTGCGTTCGGCGTAGTACACGTCCAGCCAGCTCACTGCTGTCTGGCGCTTGATCTCCAACTGCATGGCACGCTGCTCGGCCTCGGCTCGGACAACTGAAGCCTCGGCCACCTGGCGCCGAGCCTGACGCTTGTCACTGTTGGGGACTTCCTGCATGAGCCCAATGCGGCGCATGGTCATGGAGTCACGATTAAGTGTGTAACGGTCAGGGCCTTCGATCGGCAGGTTGTCGATGCCTAGAATCAGCTTGGGATCGGGCAGGGCGTCTGCGGGCCCTACAGCCTGTTGTGCCGAAGCCACCTGCGCCTGGCGCGCGAGGTTCTCAGGGGCACTCTGCTCGGCCAGAGCTTGGGCTCGTTCGAAGGTTAGGGGCTGCGCCTGCGCGGCAAGCCAGGGAGCTGCCCAGAATGCGGCAGCCAACACACCGAGATAGCCACGGCGTGGAAAAAGGAAAGCGGACATGCTTTCGCCTCCAATGCGATTGATCGAGGTCGCAGCTACGAAACGTGGCCGCGACGATGCGCCTGACTGTAAGGCGCGGGATGATCACTGCATTAGACGAAACGAGGAGGGCGCCAGAGTCCTGCTGGCTCTCGCTTAATCACCGACTGTGTCAGCAATATTTCGGAGCGTGAGGGAAGAGGGGATATGCTCTTGATCACATTGGTCTGGAGAAGTCCTCCGGTCTTGCATTCCTGGCCGGATTTGCAGGGAGACTTATTGGCCACCCCATCAGACGTGTCCATTTGCTCGCAGCACGGAGCATCGGCCGTTGCATGGCCCTGATGATCGGCGCTCTGCATCGGGCAAGGTTGTGCCGGCATGCTGAAAGCCATACCGCCGAAGGTCGGCAGCACGAGGCTAGCAATCATTACCAGGATCAATCCAATCCGACGCACAGCAATTCACCAAGCGGGGCTATAGGGCGACTATAGCAGATTGCCTCGAGGCATGAGCGCTCCTTTTGACGATAACAGCACTTCGTTGATTTGGATCAAATAGAGTGTCTAATCTCAAAGG
>QZVU01000080.1:0-233 GCA_003602285.1 Arthrobacter frigidicola | reverse complement strand
CTATAATCACTCTATAATTAGCTATAAAGCTCATTAGTGCACAAAATGCAGCTGGATGTGGAACCCTGAGGTGCCGCTGAATGAACGCAACGCAGGGTATCGGCTGGCATGGCAGAGCCTGGATTTCACCCGGGCTGGGCATTTTTCTGGGGCAGGCGGGTAGCCAAGATTGGCATGGCCACATGGCGCATCAAATTACCGTCAGCTTGAACGGCCGCTTGACGGTGAAGTGT
>QZVU01000079.1:1141-1393 GCA_003602285.1 Arthrobacter frigidicola | reverse complement strand
TCAATCTGTCCCATGTGCTGGCCATCATCGAGAGCGAATGCACGACCAACATTGACGAGGTCTATCAGCAATGCCGTCCTGTCGCACCGCCCCGACTTTATAGAGCCCGGCAAAGCAAATACTATATAAACCCACACACAGGGCAGGAAGTTGAAGCAAAGAGCACCCTGCACAAAACCGTGCGGTTGTGGATTCAGCAGTACGGCCGGGAGGAGGTCGAAAGCTGGGCAACTGCATGGTCTGTGTACACGC
>QZVU01000079.1:0-1131 GCA_003602285.1 Arthrobacter frigidicola | reverse complement strand
GCCCCCCTGACCCTGCCAGGCACGACCACCACAGCCTGTCCTTCCCTTCTGGACCTGCGCCCCATCAGGCAACCAGGTTGAAAGCCTTCTACCCTTTATTGGCGTGAATCCCTGCCGCGCCCGCAAGCCAACGCAACCGTTCGGTAACCGAACAGTAGCCCGTCTCTTGAATTGACGCTGCCGCCTTCACTGCTCACCATGCACCGGCCTTGCGTGCCCCCCTGCCTGGGACTTGGTCACGTACCGTAGCACCGCAGCTGAATACAATTTCAAGAAACGAGCAGTTTATGAACCACACCAAGACCACCCCCGCCGCGCCCCGGATGCACCAGGGTTCGATTGGCGACAAGCTTCGCGGCGCCTTCGGCGTCGGCAAGACCCGCTGGGGCATGCTCGCCCTGGTGTTCTTCGCCACCACCCTGAACTACATCGACCGCGCCGCCCTTGGCATCATGCAGCCCGTGCTGGCCAAGGAGATGAGCTGGACGGCGATGGACTACGCCAACATCAACTTCTGGTTCCAGGTTGGCTATGCCATCGGCTTTCTGCTGCAGGGCCGGCTGATCGACAAGGTTGGCGTAAAACGCGCCTTCTTCTTCGCCGTGCTGCTGTGGAGCCTGGCCACCGGCGCCCATGGCCTGGCCACTTCAGCAGCCGGCTTCATGGTCTGCCGGTTCATCCTGGGCCTGACCGAGGCCGCCAACTACCCGACCTGCGTGAAGACCGTGCGGTTGTGGTTCCCGGCGGGTGAGCGGGCGGCCCTGCTGCCGCTGATCCTCGCCGTGTGGGGCTGGCAGGCCGCGTTTATCGCCATGGGCTGCCTGGGCCTGGTGTGGGTGGTGCTGTGGGTGTTGAAGTACTACAACCCTGAAGACCATCCCAGCGTGCGCCCCAGCGAGGTGCAGTACATCCAGCAGGATGACGAGCCAGAGCCGACCCGCGTGCCGTTCAGCCGTATTCTGCGCCTGCGCGGCACCTGGGCTTTTGCGGTGGCCTATGCGATTACGGCGCCGGTGTTCTGGTTCTACCTGTACTGGCTGCCGCCGTTTCTCAACCAGCAATACAGCCTGGGCATCAACGTGACCCAGATGGGCATCCCGCTGATCATCATCTGGCTGACGGCGGACTTCG
>QZVU01000078.1 GCA_003602285.1 Arthrobacter frigidicola | reverse complement strand
ACATCGGCCGAGGCCAGGCTGCGTCCAATCTGCGCCGCATCGTGATCTCGAACTTGGCGGATGCTGTCCTGCGGTCGATCGGTGAGCCAGGTGCACCCACTGCGCTGGCTGTGTTCACCGATCCAGGTGGTTGCAATGACCCGAGCATCGAGCAGCTGCTCTCGCCGGAGACTGAACAGGTGTTGAGCGTATGGGTTGCAGCTGGTTCGCTCGACGATCTTGGGCGTGAGTCTCTGGATCTGCGCGAGGCCTGCCTGAGTCGAGCTCGTAACCTGGTTCTGTTCAAACCCCAATCCGAATCGGCGGCACAGGTCTATTCCCAGCTGCTGCCTACGGACCCTGAGCAAGACCAGGGCACAGCGGATGTGATGCAAAAACTCTTGTCGATGAGCCCCACGGACTACGCGATTGTTTCCGGCGAGCCCCAGGTGACTTGGGCGAGTGTGGTCGCCCAGGGCGAATCGAGAGTCGCCACTGCGGCCGACATCAGGCGGCCGACCAGGCGCCAACATGTCCGAATGGCCGGCGCAGACCAATTCACGCAGACAGTTCCGGTTTAAGGGTGGTGCCAATGAACGAATTCACTGATATGCCCCTGGGCAACGAGGAAGAAAACGATGTCTTCGGATCTGAGCTTCTATCTGACGATTCTGGCGGTCTTTCTGATCCTGGCGATGTTCGTAACTGGCTTGAGAGCTTTGATAGCGCCAATCTTTTCGAAGGTCTTGACGCCTTCGATCTTGATAACGCTGCAGACGATGCTCAAGTGGATTTTCTGGGGACTGACGAAACTGTGGTCGAGTCATATCCTTTTGCTGAAGAACTTGGGCTCGCCGCACTCAATAATTTATCGAACCTTGGAGCGCAAAGACGAAAACTGAAGAAGGAGGAGCTGCGCCGGCTCGATGAAGAGGATTTCGAGGACGGCGTTACGCGTCTCGCGTTTCGCATCATCTACCGACCGATGTGTATGTGACTGCGGCGCAATGGGTGTTCGGCCCTACCCTGGGCGACTGGGCATTTGATAAGTGCTGTGAGGTGCTTGGCGCTCGCAAGGACGTAATTCGCTTGCGGATCCACTACGAGTTCTGGCGTCGCTGGTACGTGTTCCCTGTGGAGTTCCCTTTCATGATCGACCCAGTGCCAGAGGCTGTTGCGGATGAGATCTTCATCCTGGCCGGTGATGAAGGGTACGATCTTGCTCGGGTAGCATGGGGGCAGCCTGGCATTCGATCGGCTGACCTGCTGGCACTAGCATCCGGTGGCAATGTCACAGAGGCCTATCGTTCGGCTCTGGAGCGTCTGTGTGATCGATACATGCTGAGTCAGCAAAATGATTGTTGGTACCTCACCGGCCGTAACCCAGCACTGAGGGCCGTGGACCTGGCCCTGCTCCCTCACAAGCCCCTCGTCAACCAGAT
>QZVU01000077.1 GCA_003602285.1 Arthrobacter frigidicola | reverse complement strand
GTTGTACTGCGCGACACCTCCCCTTTACCAGTTCTTGACGCATGCACCTGGGAACGGCTGTCGGGCGAGCCTCACACTGTCAATCTGAACTCGTACACCTCGGAAGATGGGTCGAAGATTATGGGTACATGGATATGCACGCCCGGTAAATGGCGCGTGGCCTATACCAAATGGGAGTACTGCGACTTCCAAGAAGGTTATTGCGTGATTACCCCCGATGGTAAGCAGCCAATTCACCTCAAAGCAGGCGACAAATTTATTATAGAGCCTGGCTTTTCCGGAACTTGGGAAGTAGTAGAGACCGTACGCAAATATTTCGTATTCTCTTAAATGTCAAATGGCAGTGCCGCGCCATCGCGTCGGCGCATGACCATGATCGCGGATTTGAAGGAGGTACAGACATCACGCCTTCGAATTCTGCCAAGCGGGACATAGATGCGGAAGACTTTGTGCGGTGCAACCTCACGACTGGCTCAGTGTTGAGTGAAGATGGCCCGGGAGGAGCTGGGCGATCTGCTGGAGCTGACTCAAGCCTGAGGAGGCCTGCTGTAAACCACTTTTTTCACTGTAAACCACAGTGGCTTACAGTGAAAAAAAGTGGTTTACAACGTAGCTACGACACGCGCTCTGGCGACTCCCCAGGCCAACGCGCTCGTCATTGATTCGTTCGGCCGGGTGTCGAACGCTTCCTCATAAAGCGCGGTTCCCGACGGCGCGTACACACCGATAAACAGCTGCGTTGCGGCTTTCCGCGAAAGCTTTACCTGCACGTCGAGATAAAATCCGTCATTCAGGATCTCTTCGTGGGTCCGGTGATGAAGCGTAGGATCTGCCCAGCTTCAATAAACATCTCCGCGCAAACGCATGCAGCCCCCTGCAATCGATGGATAGCGATGGATTCCAAGCTAGCCAAAGCGAGGCGGTAATCAAGCCGATCTAAGCTTTTTGTGAGTCGCGCCCGACAACTGACCACCTTGTAGTGACTTAAAACAACCCCAACCGATCACGCAAAGCAGAAGACTCACGACTACAGTCAGGAAGGTTTGCACGCAGCCTAAACAAAAAAGCAGCTCCCGAGAGCTGCTTTTCTCTTACTCCCCCTTTTTGTGCTTGTGAGGTTTCAGGTCCGGATGGTCCTTCTGCTTCTCAGGGGTGACTCGCTGCCTTTTGTCCGGAGTGCCATCTTCATTGGTGCGCTTAGGGCCTGGCTTGATGCTCATGCAAAACTTCCTTTTCCGCTTGGGTTGTTGGATGCAGCTATGTAATTAGTCCAGCTTCTCTCAGCTGTCAAAGCAGGCTTGTGCAGAGCCGCCTGGCCGATGATCCGGGCCATATCGAACATTTAAAGGCCTGAATAAGAGCCTCCGGCCAAGGGCTTGCAAGGGGCTGTGAAATCCAGCGCTGAGCGATACGAGGACGTCTGGACGTTCA
>QZVU01000007.1 GCA_003602285.1 Arthrobacter frigidicola | reverse complement strand
GCCCGGGAGTTCACCAAGCGCCTCCCCTCCGCGGAGTACGTCGAAATCGAGGACGCGCCGCACGGCATGCTCTGGACGCACGGAGCGGAGATCAACGAAGTTCTGCTGCGCTTCCTGGCCAAGTAACCCCGGCCGCAACAACAACACGGCACCCAACCGTCACCGGCTGTCAGGACGCTCTGTCCTGACAGCCGGTGACGAATCACGAGCCGTGCAGCCGCTCAATTCGCTACTTTCGATCCCCGCCAACGAACGCCGAGCGACCGGGGCGAGCCCGACAAGTTCCGGGATTCAGGCGCCCGCGGGGGCCAGAACGATGTCGAAGCGCGTCCGCGACCACTGCTTCCCGCCTAGGTTCCGCCCGTCCGGGGTGGGGGTTCCGGCGGGATGCCGAGTGAAGTCCTTGATGAGGGATTCCTTGACTCCGAACACGGAATCGCCGATGTCGAGTTGCTCATCACCGCGGACGAAGATGTGGGTGACCAGCGGCCGGCGCTGCGGCGCGGTGACCATGAAGTGAAGGTGTGCCGCGCGCACAGGGGACCTGCCGGTGCTCTCGAGCATTTTCCCCACCGGGCCGTCGAAGGGGATGGGGTAGGGCACCGGGGTCAGCCCCCAGAACGCGTACCGGCCCTGCTCATCAGTGTGGAGGCGGGCCCGGCCGGACATGCGTCCGTCGCCGTACTGGACGTCATACAAGCCGTCCTCGTCGGCCTCCCACACCTCGATGCGCGCCCTGGGGATGGGGGCGCCGTCGGTGTCGGTGACGGCGCCTTCGATCCAGCACGGCTCACCAGGGGCACCGGCGGCAATGTCGCCGCCGATCGCGATCTCGGGCGAGTCCTGAAGGAAGAAGGGGCCGAAGACCGTGGCCTCGGTCGCCGTCGAATGGGCCGTGTTATTGACCGCGACCGTCTGCATTGACGCGCCGAGGACATCGGAGAGCAGGACGAACTCCTGCCGCTTGTCATCGGTGATGTCTCCGACGGCGGTGAGGAACGCGATTCCGGCCTTCCATTCGTCCTCGGTGAGGCGGACCTCGCGGATGAAGGAGTGAACGTGCCGTGTCAGGGACTGCATCAGCTCCTTGAGGCGGCCGTCCGCGGTGCCGTCGAATGACGCCGTGACGGTGCGGACGAGCTCCTCTTCGATAGCCTGCTGCTGGGGCGAAATGCCGCGGGAAAGGGGGTCCGGCATGGGTTCTCCTAGTGGGTGTGGGGGTGGGAAGGTGGCGCGGCCGGGGCGGTTCCGTTGAGCGCCGCCGAGAGCAGCTCGAGCAGGTTCTCCCCGGTCACCGGGCGTGGGTTGGATTCCGGGATGACCGGCAGGATGAGGCGGACCGCTTCGGGCAGGTCGCCGGCCGTCAGGCCGTAGTCCTTCAGCGCCCGGGGCGCGGCCAGGGCCCCGCGCAGGCTGTCGAGGCCGGCCACCGGATCTTCCGTGCCGAAGGCGGCGGCGATGCGCCGGGCGGCCTCGGGCGCCGCACCGGCGTTGAACGCCAGGACATAGGGAAGGACGACGGCGTGGGTCTGGGCGTGGGGGAGATTCCACCGGCCACCGAGGACGTGGCAGATCTTGTGGTGCATCCCGGAACCGGCGGAGGCGAAAGCGACAGCCGAGAGGTAGCACCCGTACAGAGCCTGTTCCCGCCCCTCGAGGTTCTGCGGGTCGTTGCGCACCGCGGGCAGGCCCCGCCTGAGGGCGCGGATTCCTTCGGTGGCCAGCGCCTGGTTGATGGGATCGGCACGCGGTGCCCACATCGAATCGATGCAGTGCGCCAGAGCATTGAGCCCGGAGGCCACGCTCAGGTCGGCGGGCAGCGAGAGGGTCAGCCCGGCGTCATAGATGACACTTGCGGGCAGCACCCGGTCATCGACGCCCGTGGTCTTCCTGGACGCCTCGGTCAATCCCCACACATTGGTGGCCTCGGAGCCCGCGTAGGTTGTCGGAACGGCGACGACGGGCAGCCCGCAGGTCAGTGCGACGGCCTTCGCCATCCCGGTTGTCGATCCGCCGCCGACACAGACCAGGAGGTCCACGCCGCCCTCGCGGGCTGCCGTGCGTGCCTTCTCGGCTTTATCGATCGGAACGTGCGGGGCGAGGTCGTCATAGAACCGCGCCACCTCGATCCGGGCGGTCACCTGCTCGGCCGTGGCGCGCCCCTGTTCCGAGGCGATCACCATGACCTTCCGGGCGCCCAGGCGTTCCACCTCGGAGGCGAGGTTCTCCGCCGCCTGGCCGGAACCGAAAAGGACCCGCTGGCCCAGCGTCACATGCTCGAAGGACAGTCCCATCTCAGACCTCCCTGCTCAGCAGGGCGGACACGGCCTGCAGCAGGGCCACCTGAGGTAAGCGTCCGGTGCCAATGGCCCGATTGACCATCTCATCGGGGGTTACAAACCCGAACCTGGTTATCTCCGGCGCGATCAGGTCATGTCCGGTCAAGGCGGGCATGATCCGCCCGAACGGGTGTGATGAGGTGGGACATTGGTGCAGCAAAGATGGGTCCTCCGGACTGACAATAGAGGCCCTTGCGGCCACCGACCCGCATCGTGCGTGTCCGGGTGGCAGCCCGGTCGCGCCCGTGAGAGCCGATCTCGCGGCGGTGGTCATACGGGATGTCCCTTCCTTGCCCTCGTGAGACCGGGTGCCTTGAACGCTTCCCCAATATTCCGCCGGATCCGCGATCTTCCCACCTCCCCAATGCCCATTGATGATCAGCCGCCCGCCGGCACCGTGGAACCGGCGGTCTCGGGCTCGTCATCGGTGAGAACGTTGTTTGGGGCACCGCTGGAGGCTTGAGCGACGCGTGCGGCCGCCGCAGCGACGTCTGTGGCGACAAGTTCCGCATTCAGGGCCTGGGCCGTGGTCGCTCCGGAACCGGCTGCGGTGGGAACAAGTGCCGCAGGGTTGGCTGCATTGCCAACCGCCCAGACGCCTTTGACACTTGTCCTGCCGGCCGGGTCGACAGCCGTCCAGGGACCGACGGGCGTATTAGTGCGGTCAACGCCGAGCTGCCTCAACGGTTCATCCAGCGCGACTAGTGACGGATCGGCGAAGACCACATCAACCGGTGTCGTCGTCCCATCTGCCAGGCCAAGCCCGGTCAACGTATGCCCGTCGGTTACCACGTGCGTCACCGCGCGAGTCTCCACCAGTATCCCCCGTTCCTCGAGCACGGCCCTGTCGGCCTCCGGGATAGGCTCCACGAGCCCGGTGAAGACGGTGATGTCGTCTGAGTAGGACCGCAACATGTGTGCTTTGTGCAGCCCCGCCACGGAAGCCGCCAGTACCCCGATCCTGCGACCCGTGGACTCGTACCCGTCGCAATACGGGCACGAAACCACTCCGCGGCCCCACTGCTCGACCAATCCCCGGATTTCGGGGAGCTCATCACGAACGCCAGTGGCAACGATGATGTGGCGCGCAGTGGCAACCATGCCTTGCTCTGTCACGAGTTCGAACCCGTCAGAGGTCGCCCGTGTCGTCATGACACTATCGTTCACAATTACACCGTCGACCGCGCGCACTTCCCTGTATCCGTCGGACACGAGATCGAGAGGTGAGTACCCATCACGGCTCAACACGCCATGCATATGAGGTGCAAACCGGTTGCGCGGCGCCTGAGCGTCAAGGACCAACACGCGGCGTCGAGCCCGGGCGAGGATCAGTGCAGCACTTAGCCCTGCAGCACCACCGCCGATCACAATGACGTCCCAGTGCTCGTCAGAAATTGAGGAGCTCGCGGGCTCAAGGGCAGGTTCAGTAGTTGGATGGTTCGTGGTCGTCATGTGACCAGCCTGCCCCCGGCCCACCTCGATGGACAAGTAAATTTGCTGAACCAGCAACGATGCAGCGGCCGTCACCAGCCCTGAACGCGCTCCCCTGCGGATGTGATGCTGGAGGCTCTAGGTCAACGAGCCAAGCTAGTTCCTGCGTCATCCGCAGGATTTTGTGCCGCATGCGGGAGGATTGTGTAGCGTATGGCGCATGCCTCGTCAGGAAGTTTCCCATTCACACGCCGGACCGACGCCGATGTCCGGCCTTCCTGAGGGGTTCGTTGATTTCCTTGATCTCGAGGGCCTCCTGAGTTCGCCGGTTACACGGATCGCCCTCGAGGAAGCCTCTTCGGTGCTGGATTTTCACCCGTCCTTGGTTATCGATCTAGGCTCAGGGACGGGCGTGGGGACAGTGGCCTTGGCGCGGAAATTTCCGAACGCTCAGATCAGAGGTATCGATATTTCCTCCGAGTTGCTTGAGCGGTTAACTGCTGCGTCATCGGCCGCAGGCATCTCAGACCGCGTTCAGGGCCACCTTGGCAATTTCGAGGACAACTGGCATGAACTTGTCCCGGCGAAGGCAAGCGTGATCTGGGCGGCGCTGTCTCTGCATCACGCTTCGGATCCGGCGAAGGTCCTGCGACACGCGTTCGAAGCGCTGCAGCCAGGAGGAATCCTGGTGGTCACGGAGATGACCGGGCCTCCTGTCGTGGAGACAGTCGCCTTCGACGGCCTATACCGTCCTAGCCAACGCCTCAGTGAAGCGCTCGCTCATCTGCAATACCGTGGGGCCGGCGACTGGGTGGCCCTCATTGAAGCGGCAGGGTTCACGGTGATGCGACAACGTGACGCCGTGTTCGTAGCCGCCACCGACAGCGACGAAGGGGCCCGCTACGTGAGCGCCCAGCTATCCTTCCACCGCGGACGCCATGCCAATACCCTTTCGAGTAAGAACGGTGAGGATTGCGCTGATGCCGTCAAGGCGGTCGCCGAGATCGATGCTGCGATGAAGGAAATGGAGGCGGGCACTTCATCCACCCGATTCACCTCAGGGCGCTCGATCTGCGTTGCAATCCGTCCACATGATGCTGTACACGACGAAGACGGGAGGGCCCCGGCTTTCGTTGGCTCGGGGTCGTAGGCCTCCCCGTGACCAGAGCGTTGAGCTGTAATCTGTCCCGGGTGGTTCGACGTGATCGGTCTGTGCTCAGTTGTAGGCGTTCCCAGGAGGGTTTTCACGACGGAACCTCTTGTTCTCTGAGGAATGCGCCAAACGTCTGAGCAGGCAACTGGTCTGCGGCGTATCGCCTCACAGGGGAGAGACGACATCGCAGGCACTAAGCTCTTCGCTCACTTGGACGCTAAAGCAACCAGCGTGGACTGGTGTCGACGTCAGAAGAACTCACAACTCCGGGAGATGATGCCGATGCTGCCGGCCTTCTTCCGCCTCCGATTTTGGTCCTAGGAGCGGGATGACCTCGTAGGGACCAGCATGCGCGGCAATCGTAGGCGAGGTCCCGCCCGGTTGCCGAAGCTTTGACTGCTCGGCAGCTGTCGGGCGCTACGCCTCGCAGGTCAGCCAGCTAATGCCACTCGTATTGGGGCAGTATCGGTGCAGACTTGGAGTCGGCGTGGCCGTACGCGCTCAGGCATGACAGCGTGCCGGCGTTGACGACATGCGCTGCGTCGCGGGCACCGAGGTCGGAAGCCACGTCGCCGAACCCTTGGCCGGAACCAGACCTCTGGCCGGCTCGGTCCCCACTATTCGTGGACAAGGCCGCGGTCCATCGAGCGGCACCCCCAGCTTCCCGGACCGCAGGGGCTGCGCGCCCCGGGGGCAGAACTTGCTGAAACCGCAAGAAAAATTGCTTGCACGGATCGTCCGGGTTCACCATCGTAGTTATGCCCTCCCGGGCGTCGATGCAGGGCAGGTCGCCTTCCTGACCGCCCCGTCATCCATTCCTTCTTCAGTGAAAGATTTCCCATGCCCAAGAACACCGCGGCCCGGCCGCATCCGGGTGAATCCCGAGTCACCACTGCCCCAAATGCACCCGCAGCCGATCCGAGGCGGTGGGTGGCTCTTGCGGTCATCGCCGTATCGACCCTCATGGTGGTACTGGACAGCACAATTGTGACCATCGCGTTGCCCCACGCGCAGGCGGATCTTGGCATCTCCAACGCGGACCGCCAATGGGCAGTCACCGCCTACGCCCTGGCGTTCGGCGGCCTGCTCCTCCTGGGCGGCCGGATCGCCGACTTCGCAGGCCGCAAGCGCGTCTTTCTCATCAGCGCTCTCGGTTTCGCGGCAGCCTCCGCCCTAGGCGGCCTGGCCGTAGACCCGGCCATGCTTTTTGGCGCACGCGCCCTGCAGGGCGCCTTCGCGGCGCTTCTGGCACCCGCCGGACTGTCCCTCCTGGTGGTGACCTTCACCAACCCGAAGGAACTCGCCAAGGCATTCGGTGTCTACGCCGCCGTCCAGGGTGTCGGGGGCGCCATCGGCCTCATCCTAGGCGGAGTGCTCACCGAATACGTCAGCTGGCGCTGGACCCTCCTAGTCAACGTCCCCATTGCAGTTGCAGCATTTCTAGCGGCACTGCCAACCCTTCGCGAGAGCAGGGCACCCGGCAGCCGCCGGTATGACATTCCAGGAGCGCTCCTGGTCACCAGTGGACTGGCGGCTCTGGTGTACGGCTTCACCCTCGCCGCTGAGGGAACCGGATGGTCCGCCCCCTCAACCTTGGGCCTGCTCGGCGCCGGCGTCGCGCTTCTGGCGGCCTTCGTTGTCGTCGAAACACGCAGCGCCTCCCCGCTGCTTCCCCTGCGGGTGGTTCTTGACCGGAACCGGGGCGGCGCATTGCTGGCCTCGGTCCTGATTTTCGGCGGACTGTTCGGAATGCTCTTCTTCCTGACCTACTACTTCCAGGTCAACCTTGACTACTCACCCATCCGGGCCGGCCTCGCGTTCCTCCCCTTCAGCCTCGGACTCATCACCACCGCAGCTCTGGCCTCCTCACTGCTGCCCCGCTTCGGCCCCAAGCCCCTGCTGGTGGCGGGCGCGACGCTTGCAACCCTCGGGACCTTCTGGCTGACGTCCCTCAACGAGTCCTCGTCCTACGTCGGAAGCGTGCTCCCGATAGAACTGGTAATCAGTATTGGAGTTGGAATCGCCCTCGTACCGCTGTCTTCCGTCGCAATGCACGGAATCGACCCCGAAGACGCCGGAGTCGGAGCAGCCATGCTCAATGTGTCCCAGCAAGTGGGCGGGGCCCTCGGCACCGCAGTGCTCAACACCATCTATGTTTCGGCCTATGCCGGCTTCCTCGCAACCAATCCCGGTACCGCTGAAGGATCCCTCGCACCGTACCTTGAGGGCTACCGCACTGCCTTCACCCTCAGCGCGATCCTGATGGCCGCGGCACTGATCGTGCTCATTCTGCTCGTCAACGCACGGCGCAGCGCAGATCCGGTGGCGGTGCCTGAAGGGTAAAGGTCCCGAAGTCTCATGGGTGGACGGGGGCCATCCGGACGAGGCCGAAACAATGCGTGAACCACACGCGCTATGGGAGCATGCTGCCGGCGTCGCCGATAACCAGAATTGTGCCAATCTATGTTGCCGGGAGATGGGGTGGACGCGGCCAGCCCGGGTGCGCCTGGAGAGCACGGCTCCAGCCTGCAGCCCCGGCCCTCGGAGGGCGGACAATACAATCCGCCTTCCGGAGCTCTCTCTACAAAACCTCTTAATCTGTCGCGTTAGACCCGCCCGAGAAAACGTCGCGGTAAGGAATCCCCCTACGGGGCGACCGTCGCATAGAAGAACGAGGCAGCAGCTCACCCACAGGTGGACGGCTTTGAGTTCCGCCCTCCGGGCTTCACCCGCCCACAGATGGATGACCAACATGGCGGCCACTCATGGCGCAGGTAGTACCTGATGACGGAACTTTGAGGATCGAGATGGATGATATAGATCAGCGTGCAGAGTTCGTTCAGATGACAAAGGATGAAGGCCTTGACCTTCATGAGCTGTGGGTGGTCTACAAGACCATTTCGGGCACAGCCACGATCGCGGATGTCTCCTTGTACTGGGGCAAAATGATCATGCTGCCCCAGTCAGAACGCGACCTACTATGGCTAGCAGCGTCGAGAATGCGGGATCCGTTCTTCCGTCACTTCAAATCCGCTCCGGATGACGCTTGAGCTGGTTCCAAGCCCAGACCGGGCCGGGCTCCCCTGTCCTGGAGTCCGATATCAGCGCCGATCCGCGCTGGCAGGGCTGGCGGCTGCACCGCGTCGCCGGCACCACCGGCTTCGGACCGGACGGCAACCGGTGGCGGATACCGGTCATGGGTTCCAGCAAAAGGTACCGCGCCTACTACGCGAAGCCGATGGATGCCCGGATCGAAGAGTTCGTCATGCGCGAGGAGCTGATCATGCTCACCGCGGCCGAACTCGACCTCGGCAACACCCCACCCGTGGACTTCCAGGAGCCGCGGCCGGTGTACGCATGGATCCGTTATCCCTTCAAGGCCATCCGAGTGCAGGCGCACGCTTTGGCCTACACCAGGACTGCGGTGAAGATCCGGTTCTTCGAGCCACTGATCATGATCCGACGCGAGGCGTGGGTATGGCGGGGTGCAGTTACCCCGGCCCCGCCCGAGGAGCCGCGGTCCGGAAACCGGTGAATGAAGAGAGCGGTGTTCCCGAGGGAGTCGACCGGGTTCACAGGTTCGTTCGATAGACGTGGTGGTTCCTGGTGTGCTGGGCCGACAAGTGGGCCAGGACTCCCGTTGATAGCACCAGGAGCGGTCCATGTTGTTGGGGCCTTCAGATAGGCATCGACGTCATGCCGCGCCGCCTAGAACCACCCATGAACGAACAAATGCATCTCCGAGCCTGATGACCTCGCAGGCCGAACTGTTGTGGTTCAGCAACCGCTCGCGGGGTTGAACGGATAGAGGTATGGAGGGGAATGTCAGGGCATTTCTTGGAATCGGCTGAAGCAAGCTGTGGCTTTTTCCTCAGGTCACTGATTGCTCACCGGCTCACTCACAGCGGAGGAATGCCTACCCTTTCGAGTCCACTTCCGGGTTTGCGGTAGGTCCCTCGAGCGGCGTCCCGGCCGGTGACTGTGCCCGGGGGCGGCTGCCTCCTCGAATTCCTGCCTAGGTCCTTGTCTGCTTAGGCGCTGCGGGAGTGATTGAGCAGCCAAGCGCGCGCGTCGCTGGTATTGGTGAAGTGGCGGGTGGGATACGGCGGATCATAGACCTGTGTGAAGAACTGGCTGAGGATGTAATCGACTACTGACGGTCCCACCGAAGCCATAGCACCTACGTTGGGGTTGGTCGCTAAGCGGAGCAGTGCACCGCGTGTAAGGGTCACCATGCCGTTGAGTTCGACCAGCATCGGCGGAGAGGAGTTCGGGCTTATCTGGGCGGCCCGCTCAATGAAAGCTGCGGCCATTGCATCGTCGATGGTCGCGCCTTGCCTCCATCGCACGCAGAGGATGCTCCCGCGCATTACGGCCACGAATGGTTCCGTCTCCGTCACGACGGGCTGACCGTTCATGGTGTTCCCCTCCCCTGGCACCGCGACAGTGTGTAGCAGAAGGGATGCTACACCTGACCGTTCCGGACGCAGGGCTTTGTGCAGGTGCTCAAAACCCGCGTCGCTGCTTCAAACTTGGAACTGAAGATCCGGGTCGGGTGCCGAGCTTGTTTCGATCCCTATGGGAGCTGCCCGGTCAACGAATCCTTTGCTTGGACCTGCTGCATGCCGTCGGTGACAGCGCTTAGGCCGTAACCGCCGGCGTTGAACGCTCAAATAACGCGCGCCGTGACGTTTTGGACCGTTGAGGTTGAGGACAGGACCTTGGGGCGTCAAGATCACGGCATGTCACCGTCGGCGGGCGGCCTGACCAAAAACGTCCTATTCGGCCACCTCATTTCGAGCAGCGGAGAAGGTTGAGCTTTAGAAACGACTACGGGCCGGTAGCTTTGCCCTCGCGGGTTGCCGCACCTGGACTTCTCATCCCTGGGATGGAGCCGAACCTGGACGTCTCATTCCGCGGGATGAGGCTGAGCTCATTCCCTGAGGCGATGATTCTGCTTCGCGCAACTGGAAAGCTGAAGCGGGACGATGCGCACCCGCGCAATCGTTCCCCTTCAGCAGCAGTACCACCCGAGGAGAACAACGTGAAAACGACGAAAAGTATGATCCGCAGGATCACGGCATTTGCAGCGGTTATCGGTATTGGCGTAGGAGTCACAGCTACCACCACAGCGGCAAGTTTGGTGCCGGGGTCCGATGTGCAGACCGCTGTCGCCTCACCGCTGGTGTCACAGTCAGTCGCCAACTATGAAGGAAGGTGGGTTGTCCAGGGTCAAACGTTGGTCGAATCGTTCCAGGAAAACGGCGAGGTCGTCTCGACGGGATCAACGTCTCTTCAAACCGACGTACCGGCGGACCAAATCATCTCATTCGGCTACGTCGCAGGCTTTGGAAGTGCAGCGACCGGGCAGAACTACGCCCAGCTCAGCGGCCAGGCAGGGGAAGGGGTTACCGCAGTACGTGTCATCAGCGCCTCCGGATCCGTAACCGACGCCAACCTAGCAGACGGTATCTGGGGTGCTGTATGGCTTGCTGGAAGCAACCCCGGAGAGTACGACGCAGCTACCCTCGAATTCGACACCCCTACGGGCACCCGCACCGTGTCGACCGCCGACGTCGATGTCATCGCAGCCGACCAAAAGATAGCGTTCTAGCGAGAGTCAACTGCTGTGGTGCTGGTACCAATTCCACCGTTCATTCAAGTGAATGGAAAGACTCCTTGGCCTTGATATCCAGTGTTCATGTCCCATCCTTAAAGGCCATGGAGGGCCGCACCCCGCCCGCTGGGGCAGGGTGCGGCGTCTCCTTCAGCGGTTCTGGCAGCGATAGATACATGCGTAGGGCTCGGTGAAGTCCTTGTCCCGCTCGCCGGCCGTCACTGGGATGTTGCTCGGGCCGCCGGCTTGCCCGTGCCTCCAGTTCAAGCAGCCGCAGCATCCCTCCTCCGCGGGCGCGCGCTCCGCGGACTAGGCCTTTGGGCGTGCCCGGATGTGCATTTTTTCGCCCTGCTGGCCGAAGAGGCTGAGGAACTCGACGGCATTTTCGTCCGCGCTGGCGAACCAGTGGGGGGTGTGGGTGTCGAACTCCGCGGCCTCCCCGGGCCCCAGCGTGAAGTCCTTGTCCCCCAGCACCAGGCGCAGGCGTCCGTTTAGAATGTAGAGCCACTCGTACCCCTCATGCACGCGGAGGTCGGGTTCTCCCTTCCGAGCACCGGGGGCAAGCACCACTTTGTACGCCTGCACACCGCCGGGCCGCCGGGTGAGCGGAACGGCGGTCATGCCGTGATCCTTGATGGGCTTCAAATGGATTCGCGGGTCCCCCGTGGACGGGGCGCCGACGAGATCGTCAAGCGGCACCTGGAACAGGCGGGCCAGGGGCAGGAGCAGTTCAAGGTTAGGGCGCCGCTGGCCGCCCTCAAGGCGGGACAGGGTGCTGACGGACACGCCGGTGGCCGCAGACACCTCACCGAGGGTCAGCCCCCGCTGCTGCCGCAGCGCCCTCAGGCGCGGTCCCATGGCATCGAATACGGAGCTCAGGTCATCATCCATCCCCGTATTTTGCCATAGCAGCAAGGAAAGTTGGCAGTCTTTCCGCGGCCGCAACAGTTGAAGGAGAGGCGCCGACATGCGCGCCGGCGGAAGGAGCATCCTCATGAAGGACACGTTGAAGTACGACGTCGTCATCACGGGGGCGGTAAAGTACGACGTCGTCATCACGGGGGCGGTCCAGCCGGCCTCAGCGCGGCGGTTACCCTCGGCCGCTCGCTCCGGACGACGGCCGTCATCGATTCGGGCGAACCCCGGAACGCTCCCGTCGACGAACTCATCACAGAAACCCCTCCACCCAGGGCGCCCTACAGCGAGGACCTGGGAAACCAGTGACCCTCCCGCGGGGGCCATCACAGGAACCTTCACCAAAGTCATGGAGCTACCCCGCCGCTCCTCCATGAAGGAGTAAGGAAGCCCAACCCGGGCTCCGCGATAGAAAGGCGGCCCTACCCCCGGGAAAACTCCAATACAGCCACCGAAACCGGCACCCGGACCGCAGAATTGGGCCGGCTGTCCACAGTCAGAGAGCAAAAGGGCCTCTGACTAGGGGAAACATGTGCCCGAAGTGGGACTCGAACCGGACTCCAGCCCCTGTAGGTCCGCCACTCCCCCGAAAACCTCCGCAATCGGGAGCAGTCCGGCACCGGTACGGCCCAGTCCGGGACCCAAAGTGTGGACACTGTCCACACCCCCTATCCTCCCCACCAGAGGACCTCACCCCAGTCGGCAGCACCCCGCATCGATAGGCTGCGGCGCCTCTCTTGTAGGACGAAGAAACGCATCGAGCTGAGCGCATTGACATTCGATCCGCCACCGGTCATCGGTCACTGCGCCTCGCGGCACGGCTCCTCCGGGCTGCAGCCAGGCGCCCGTTGACGGCAACGCCCGTCGCAGCAAGTGTGCTTTCAGCAGTGTTGTGCTGGCTGCGTTGAGCATCCTCTTCAGCGAAGTGCTCGAGGTGCTGCTCAGCACACTAAGCGGCCTTTAGCCGGGGTGCCCGTCGCGTTCGCTTCTCCGAGCGACGCTCTGGGCTTGGCCGGCGTGGATGTCGCTCACCCATTCCCAGCCGGGCTTAGCGGCGGGACCGATGCGCGGGTCGCTGGGATCACGACTGTCGCGCAAGGCATGCACGTACGCGCGATCCAATTCGATCCGTGCGCGCACCTGGCCGGCCTTGCCGATGGAGCCGTGACCCGGAATGACCGCATCCACCCCGTCCGCCACGCCCTCCAGCATCCGCAGTCCGACCAGGTACTCCTCAACCGGGTCATTTGTGCTGGTGAAGTTGTCGAGCATAGGAACGAAGACGTCGGAGAGCATGTCGCCGGCTACGAGAACGCCGCGCTCTATGATCACCAGCGCCGCATGCCCCGGGGAATGCGCCGGGTGCTCGATGATTCGAACCTCGGGGCCCTCCCATGGGATCTGCGCGGTTCCGGCGGGCAGGCCCGTGATCAGCCCGAAGAGGTCCAGTGGCGTGTCCTCGGCGATCTCCGGCGGCAGCCCTCCGACGACGCGGGCCTTCCAGTCCCCGTTCGAGCGCAGGTCTCGCATGAGCGCTGCGCAACGCGCGGTGCCATACCGGGGCGCGTCGCCGAGCGCGGCATCCCAAAGCACGTGATCCCAGTCGGGATGCGTCGAGAAGCCCGCCACGACGGGCTGGCCCAACTCCCGAAGGTCGTTCGCGAGGCATGCCATCTCCTCGCCGGTGATCCCGGCGTCAATGACCAGCATGCCGGCCCGGCCCTGGACGACGACGGTGTTGTTCAGGAGGAGCTCGCTCTGGTGGACCAGCACCCCCTCCGCGACCTGCGTTAACATGGGATCTCCTTTCGCGCGAGGCTTGCGACGGGCTTGACGGTGTTCATGGCGCCCTTCCGTGTCGGTAGCGCACATTGGCGTCGGGGTCGGCCTCGTCGACGCGATAGAGGGCGGATGGGGCTAGATAATGATACGAAATGTGGTTAGGGACAGGGGCTGTTCAAGCCAGGTGGTCGTTTTTCGCGGTGCACCGCGTGGATGCAGTTCCGCTGTCCTGCCGTTCTAAATTCCTGCACCAGGGGGCATGCAGGGGCCGAAAATCGTCGTCGCCTCCGGCCGCTTGGGGGTGATCCCGTCGCCCGCGGAGCGGTTGTGCAGCCGGCGTAGCACCCACGGCACCAAGTACTCGCGGGCCCAGACAGCATCCTCGGTACGGGCCATGCGCCAGGTCCTCGGCGGAAGCGGCTTGGCCTGCATCGGTTCCAGGGTGTGGTTCACGGCGAGCGTATCGAGGACCATCATTGCCACCGTGTGGTGCCCCAGGGGCGAGAAGTGAAGGCGGTCCTTGGACCACATCTGGGGATCGGCGAGCTGCCGCAGCGCCCACATATCGGCGATCACGGCGTCGTGCCGCGCGGCGATGACGCGGAGGTTTTCATTGAGGACCGCCATCTTCAGGCGCATCCCCCCTAGG
This sequence comes from Arthrobacter frigidicola, assembly GCA_003602285.1. Lineage (GTDB taxonomy): Bacteria > Actinomycetota > Actinomycetes > Actinomycetales > Micrococcaceae > Arthrobacter_D > Arthrobacter_D frigidicola. Next base: position 191,731 of record QZVU01000007.1, on the reverse strand, counting down.
ACCGTGTCGCGTACGTCCGGCCCGGTGAAGAGCACGACCGTCGCGCCGCCGCTGCCGAGGTCCTGCACAGCCGCATCGAGGAGGGCTGCCATCCGGTCCGGATCCGCTCCGAGACGCAGCAGGTCGTTGCCGCCGGCCGAAATGCTCACGAGGTCCGGCTTCAGTGCAAGCGCGGGCCCGACCTGCTGATCGATGATCTGCTGGAGCAGCCGTCCGCGCACCGCGAGGTTCGCATAGGAAAAGCTGCTGCAGCCGCAGCCGAGCTCCTCGGCCACCCGGTCAGCCCAGCCCCGGTTCCCGCCGATGCTATCGGGGCTTGGGTCACCGATGCCCTCGGTTAAGGAATCCCCCAGGGCGACGTAGCGCCGCCATGGGTGCGGTACCGCGACGGCGACGGCCTCCGTGGAGGAGATGTCGGCCGGATGGACTGGCTGAATTTCACTCACCTGCCCATCCTGCCAAGCCGGGACCGCCCTACGCGACCCTAGGCAGCCTCCTCGACCTGTATGTGACGCCTGCACTCAGTGCAGCGCTTGGGCTACCCTCACCGGGCATTTTCTCGGGCAAGATATACGCGACTGAAGGGCGCCAAATTCCACATGGGATTCGCGTTTTCCGGCCGGCCGGAAATAGTGGCGCGATGGGGGAACGTCAAAAGCGATCCCACCGATCCACAACATCAGTGTCAAATCACCTCGAAGTTGGCCATCATCATCATGTCTTCGTGTTCGAGGTTGTGGCAGTGAAAGACATATCTGCCGCGGTAGCCGTCGAATCGGATGAGGAGTTCGGCCCGGCCGCCGTTTTCGAGGTTGACGGTGTCTTTCCACCCATGGTTGTAGCGACCGTGATCGTCGTTGCCGTTCCGCCCGAGGACTTGGAAGGGGGCGAGGTGGATGTGGAAAGGGTGCTCGACGTTGGCGGCGCGGATCGTCCATTTCTCCGTCGTACCGAACCTGGGTTCCGCAACGATGGTGTCGGTGCTGAAGGGTTTGCCGTTTACGGTCCACAGGGTCATGCCATGGGCTTGGGCACCACCGCGCGCGAAGACAAACTCCCTCTCAACGGTGACGTCATTAGGTGAGAGAGTTTCGAGGTCGACGAGCCGGTCGGGCACGGCATCGGTGTCCGTTTCGCGGCGCGTGACAATGAACCGCATGATGTCGGCGGTCCGGCCCGCACCCCGTTCATTGGTCATGGTGATTTCGTCACCGACATCATGCCCGGAGAAGTCCACAATGACGTCGAAGCGCTCCGCCTGGGCAATGTCGATTTCCTCGTGCTCGATCGGTCTGGAGATCAGCCCAAGGTCACTTCCAATTTGGATGAAATTTTGTCCGCCGTTGAGCCTGAGGCGGTAGCGGCGGGCGTTGGAGGCGTTGAGAATCCGGAAGCGGTACTTCACGGCAGCGACTTCCAGCACCGGCCATGGGGCACCGTTGACGAGGATGCAGTCCCCCAGGACCCCGCTCATATAGTCCGCTGTGACGCCGGGGGTTCTTTGCAATGTGGGGTCGACGGAGGGGTATAGGAAGGAGCCGTCGGCAGCGAACGCGCGGTCCGTGATCATCAGCGGGATGTCACGATCTCCGCTGGGCAGCCCGAGCGCGTCCTCGACGTCGTCGTGGATGAGATGGAAGCCGGCCAGCCCGCGGTAGACCTGGGGGCCGGTGAAGTCCATTCGATGATCGTGATACCACAGGGTGGCTGCGGGTTGGTTCATTTCGTAGACGTAGTCCCTGCTCCGGGCTGTCGTGGCGCCCTCATGGTGGGAGTTTTGGCCCCCGCCATCGACGGGCAGGATGAGATCGGTTGGGTATCCGTCGTGCTCCGGAGCGGTCCTGCCGCCGTGAAGATGGACGCTTACCGGGACGGGAAGCTCGTTGCGGTGAGTGACGATGGTGCGCCTGCCGCGGCGCGAGATGATTGTGGGCCCGGGAAACAGTCCGTCATAACCCCAGACTTCGGTCATGCGTCCGGGCAGGATCGACGCGAGACCGGCCTTCTGGGTGATCTCGTAGTAATCCGTTGTCTCATCAGCGCTCAATGGCTTGAGGACGGGCGGGACCGGAAGATGGGCATGGAAAGCACCAGGTAGTTTGAGCCGGCTTTTCAACAGGCGGCCGGCGCTGCCCTCGATGCTGTTGTTCGAACCACCGCTATCGATGGTGCAGCCAGCCAGAAAGCTGGATAGGGAGAAGCCGGCTACGGTCAGGCCACCTGCTTTGAGGAGAGTACGCCGCGACACGGCGGGCGCCTCGCGGTTCGCCATCAGCGGGTTGCCCGTGACGGGCTGCGGCCCGCACGCATCCGCTGGAGGAGGAGGGCCAGCCCGCCGCTGATCAGGCCCCACAGTGCGTTGGTAATGAGCACCGGGATAACGGCCAGCGGCATCGCGAGGGGTCCCTGCAGCTCTCCGGTGAGGATCGGGGAAAGCAGTCCGCTGAGCACGATCGAGGCCAGCGCGTAGGCGAGCCCGGCAGCAACGAGGGTGAGGACCGGGTGAGACACCCGGCTGAGGCCGACGATGAGGACCCAGGCCGCGGTAATGGCGGCGGTCAGGATCAATGGGGTTGCCGGTTTACCGAGGGCATCGCTCAATCCCACGATGGAGAACAGCGGACGGATCAGCGCCAGGGCGGTCAGACCGAGGATCAGCGGCCAGTGAAGGCTTCGGATGAGCGGGGTTGTTTTCATGGCTTCCACGCTAGATCCGCACCGGATCCGGGCGTGTCAGCTCAAGCTCGTCACTTGCTGCGGATGCCTGCGTCACGGAGCGACGTTCTATTGTCGCTTTTGGATGTACACCCGCGGCGGCGCTGCGGTGCCACCATTGAAGGACTGGACACCGACTTCAGGAGCAAAACATGTCCGCGGAGACAGCTGCGCACGACGATGGGGTTCCGGCCCGGGTTCTCACCGCTCTGGTCGCCGTGGGGCAGTCCTTGGTGGTCGCGCTCATCATCGGCGTCGGCTCGGGCCCCAACGCGGACCAAAGCCACGGCCCTTACCTGTTCGCGGCCGGCTTCGGTGCGCTTTTGCTGTTCCGCAGGGAGATGCCCGTGGGCGTCCTGGCCCTGAGCATCCTTGGAGTGTTCACCTACTACGCCATCGACTACCCGCCGATCGGCATGGCCGTCCCGGTCGCTGGTGCTTTCTACAGCGCCGCGGAACGCGGACGGGTCCTCACAGCGTCCCTCGCAGGAGTAGTGCTGCTGGCCGTGTCGCTGTTCTTCCGAACGAGCGACGGCGAATCAAGCGCCGTCCTCGCCTATGACGTCATCACCAACGCAGCCCTCATCGGGTGCGCCATCGCACTGGCGTTGGCCGTCAGCAGCCGTCGTGCCCTGCGTGATCAGCACGAGCACATGGTGCGCCTTGAGCGCAGGCACCAGCAGGAAAGGACCGCCCGGCAGCTCGAAGCAGAACGCCTTCGGATCGCCCGTGATGTCCATGACTCCATCGGACATGCCCTGTCACTCGTCTCCGTGCAAGCCCGCGTCGCACAGCAAGCTATAGGCAATGATGACGACGCAGCCGTCCACGCACTCGACAATGTTGTCAGTGCCACGGGATCGTCGCTGGGAGACCTGCGCCGCACAATCGCCATGCTCCGGGCGCATCCCGACACAATTGAGCACGCACCGCTGACCCTCAGCGGTATAGAGACCACGGCCCAGGCAGCACGCGATGCCGGACTCGACGTTGACCTCCTGATCGATGTCGGCGCCGCCCCCATCACCGCATCCACGGCAAGCACAGCCTTCCGCATCGTTCAGGAAGCGATGACCAACGTGCTCCGGCACGCACAGGCAACATCCGTAAAAGTGATTGTCCGGGTGAAAGACGGTGAGTTGTATCTCCGGGTCATCGACGACGGCGTGGGCACCGACACGGACACCCTCGTCGAGGGTCGCGGCCTGGCAGGCATGCGAGAACGTGCGGCGCTGCTCGGCGGCGACATCAGGGTCGAGGCAGGTCCGTCCGGCTTCACCGTCAACGCCATGCTTCCGATCGGAGACCACAAATGATCAGGGTTGTCATCGCCGAAGACGAGGCGCTTCTGCGAAGCGGTCTGATAGCCCTCGCCGAACACGATGGTGACATCAAGATCGTCGCCGAAGCTGACCAGGGCGGAGCCGCGCTGGCCCGAGTACGGGAGACCCGACCGGATGTTGTCCTCATGGACATCCGCATGCCCGGACTCGATGGCATCACCGCGACGCAACTCATCACCGAAGATCCCAACCTCGCCACCATCCCCGTTCTGGTCCTGACGACATTCGCCGAGGACCAAACAGTCGTCGAGGCGCTAAGAGCCGGCGCTTCCGGCTACCTCCTTAAGGACATCGCCCCCCATGAACTGCGCCAGGCCATCCGGACGGTAGCCGCAGGCCGGCCGGTGCTCTCCCCGGAAGTGACCGCCACGCTCATGCGAACCGCCGCCGGCTCACGTACGGCCGCTGATCCCCACCTCATCGCTCACCTGGCCCCTCGAGAAATCGAAGTCCTGGCAGAAATCGGCCACGGAATGAACAACACAGAAATAGCCGGACGCCTCTTCATCAGTCCCGCGACCGCCCGAACCTACGTGAGCAGGCTCCTTCGTAAACTCAACGCCCGCGATCGATCCCAGCTCGTCGTCATTGCCCACCGCAGCGGCCTCATTGACGAGACCCGGTACCGGACGGCGAGCAACAACCCCCTAAACCATTAGGGCGGATCACTGCGGCATGGTCGGGGACTGGCTCCCGATTTCACCGAAAATCCGACTGTGGAGGCGCTGACGGGAGGGCTTCTGTCGACGACACGGCAGGTGGACCTGATCTTCGCCGTCGCCAGCTCCCACCCCGCCCTATAGTATTGGGGGCCGCCAAAGCGGGAAACCGCACCTTCCTCCTTGCAAGAATGACGGGGCTGGTTGCCCCTCCTGCCCCGGGAGCGCCAATTCAGCCGTGCACACTCTCCCACAGAAATCCATCCGGTTGCCGGGTTAGACCCGCCCGCAAAACCACCCGCTGAGGGATGGGACACTCGGACACTTGCCCGTCCCGGTCACCTTCCTGGTCCGGGGTCAGGATCGATGCCGCTCGGCCAGATCAGGCTCACCTTGTCCGATGGAAGGCGCCGGATCACGGCGCAAAGACTGTAGGAATGGCAGCCGCGAGCCCGATGAGCAGACCAATAAACCCTTTCCAAAGTCATGTACCTCCCCCACCGCTCCCCCATGAAGGAGTAAGAACGCCCGAACCGGGCTTCGCGAGAGAAATGAGGCACCCGACCCCCAGGGAAACCCAACCCAGCCACCAAAACCGGCACCCGGACCGCAGAATTGCGCCGGCTGTCCACAGTCAGAGAGCAAAGGGCCTCTGACTAGGGGAAACATGTGCCCGAAGTGGGACTCGAACCGGACTCCAGCCCTTGCAAACACTGGGCTCCCCAGGAAACCTGCGCAATCCGGCCCAGTCCGACCGATGTACGACCCGATCCGAAGCCCCAGGTGTGGACACTGTCCACACCCCCGCTGTTCCCTATCAGAGGCCTTCCCCAAGACTGCCGCACCCCGCACTGACAGGGTGCGGCGCTTCTTCGCCGTGAACAACCCGATCTTGCCGGAGAGAGTCAACCGCGGCCGTGACCGGGTGGTGCCCGCGCTCGTTACCGAGTCCCGGGCACGCCGCACGACACGCACAGTCTCCAGATTCTCCATCATGACGTCACCTCTCCTCAAACCCTTCATGATCCGAGCGGCCGACAGCTGCATGACAGATTCTTTCGCTCCGCCAAATCGGCAAGGTGCCACTCCGACGCTTGAGACGCGCTGCCAATTCTGTGCAGATGTTGGTGGTCACTTCGGGTGAAGCTTTCCCTGCATGGTGGATATGGGGATCGCCCCGAGTTTGCTTGACTCCTGACCATGCAGAGCGAGCTGGGGGTGAATGCCCCATGACGAGGTCGAGGGTTGATGCCCGGATCCTACGTGGCCGCTTTCGGTATCCGTGTAGCCTTCAGCGGGCAAACCGGGGACCGCCGCAGACTAAGGCTGCTCGTGGTCAGGGTGCTGAAGTCGCTGGCTTTAGGTGGTTTGCTACCTTCCTCAACCGCCTTGGCTGCCGCCAGCGTGTAGACGCCGTCAACCTGGTCACTTGGGCCCTCTGTCTCACCATCCGGCGACCAACCTACATACAACTTGCAATGATCTGAATTCACGGTCGCGCGTCCTTTCTAACGGTCCAGCAGTAAACCTGACTGGCTGTCAGCATGAAGTTGTCTGCGCGGCTAGTGTGCGACGGTACGCATCGTGCCCCTGTGGATTTGCGGGATCCTCAGCTCAAACAGCCTCGTTCCCGGTAGATTCCGATACGAGCCGTCCGAGGTAGTTCGACGCACTTTCCCCTCCACGATGTTCGGCGACGCGTGCATACCGCTCCATGATCTCGATTGCCTTGTCATCCGAAAGAACACTGACAAAGGATTTGATTACATCAGGCGAGACGGAGGGGAGGCTCTCCCCGAACATCCGCGGGAAATCTGAACGAAGCCCCTCTCCTACTATCCGTTTCGCATATCGGTCAGCTGCTGGGAGATTGCGAGCGTTAGACAGTGCATCCTCAAAGACTTGATAGCCGAGGGAAATGTCTAGGTATGGAGGCAGCTGCTCACAGTTCACACCGCCCGCGATAATTGTTGGGAGAGCAACAGTCCTCACCCACAGCTCCAGCTCTTTTAGCTCAGTGGGCAACACGATCCATTCGCCAGTGTGCGGTCTACGTATACCGATCATTGGCCAGATGTCTATCGGTACAACATTCCCCTCTGGAACACTTACGAGAACGTCGTCTACCTCGAGCAGCTGGTTACGCCCATCCTGTTCCCGGACTCTCAACCCTGGCACGTAGATATCCGGGATGATCGCTCCGAGCCTGACGGCGGCAACGGCAGGCGTTCGGTGTTTAGACAAGTTCGAATACTCAGCTAGAAGCTTCAACGGGTGCACCTGGTGGTCGGGTGCCTGGTGGTATGGCTGGAGCGCCTCAATACGTTGCCCTAAGGACCCATCTGAGTGAAGCACGGGCAAGGAACGCCGCCGCCTGTGCTGGAACCAATCTTTCAACCCAGCGGCATCCGTCTTAATCGGCATCTCTATAGCTTGGGACTCCCTCTCATCAAGGCTCCGACCTGTCAGATGTTCGACCTCGGCGTAGAGTGCGTGCTCGATGGCAGAACGTAGTTGGTTAACCGCGTCTGCGGCAAGGCGCGGCACTGCTTCAGGCAGTGGAGCAATTCCACGAAGGACGACATACTCGCGTCCATCCGCGATATTATTCTCTAGCCGGAACGGGCCTGCCTTTATGTACCCGTAGAGAACTTCATGGAGCTGGGCAGCGATGGCATCGGCATGCGCAAGTGTGTACAGCAGGTGCCGTTGGTGAAGCGGAAGCCAATTAGGCTCTGTCTTTGCGTGAGGCATATCAATCATGTTGCACATCATGCCCCACTAGCCGCTACTGTTGGCTCGTGATCCCAACCCCGACGCCCACACCTCCATTCGAAGCATCAAACCAATTAGCGTGGTCGCGGTTACTCGACTTCCTCGATTTCGTTGCTTCCATTGTCAGCTCAGTAGCGTGGCCGCTTGTGGTCCTGACTCTCTTACTAATTTTTAGGGACCAAGTTAGAAAACTCATCGATGAGTTCTCTAAGCGAATGGCGAAGTTGGAGCGATTCACGGTGCCAGGGGTGGAAGCGCAGTGGTCCCCGGAGGCCGTCGGAGAAGTCGCTGAGGAGATTGAGGAGCGTCACTCGGGTGATCCTGTAGTTACGACGCGAGATAGTGATATGCAGGACGACATCGCGATCAGGTTGGCTCAGGTACAGCCCTCGGCTGGAGTCATTGCTGCCTTCATTGAGCTGGAGCGCGACGTTGCTTCGTATCTAACGGCTATGGGAGTTGACTCGTCTCGGGGCGGTCCTATTATTACTATGAGAAGGGCACCAGATGTTTCTCCTGAGCTCAAGAAGTTGGTAGACCGGCTTGCCCGGCTGCGCAATGGTGCCGCTCACGGGCAAAGCGATATCACTTACGATTCAGCTCTCGAATACATACGGGCGACCGAGGAATTAGGGCGCGAGATTAGGCAAATCACCGAACAACAGAAGACTCGCGGTTCTCAGAAGTAGCCAGATTACCGTACAAAGTCGCTCTGGAAATGTTGAACGTCTTGGTTATTCGCAGTTTGGTATAGCCTCCGGTCTCGGTTATCACGGCCCCAACGAGAATTGCCTTCTCGGGCACCCCACCGCCTGCTTGTTCATGTTCCTGTCCGGGCTCGTGCTCTTCGTCGCTGATCGGTTGGCGCTGAGACGTGCACGCGGGACCGGCGTGGGAGAGGCCCTCGCCCAGGGAGTTCGGCCGCTCCTGGCCCTCTTCGCTATAGCGCTTCAATAGTCCTACTCGGATGTCTCAGGGTACGGTCCGTCTCCTCCACGGTGCACTCGGTTGGGGCTTGAAACAACGGCACGCCGATACGGGCTGAGCCTAGAGAAGCCGCCAATGAGCAGGTCCGAGGTCGCGACAACCTACGTTCGCTCGTGGTGATGGTGCGCATGAGTCATCAACGCAAAGACGCTACATGACCAGGTCAAGAAACTCTCACCACAGTCTTGTAGCTACCCCACCCCTCCCCTTGAAGTAGTAAGAACGACCAACCCGGGCTCCGCGACAGAAAGGAGGCACCCCGCCCCCGGAAAACCCAACCCATGCCCCAGAACGGCACCCGGACCGCAGAATTGGGCCGGCGGTCCACATTCAGAGAGGAAAAAACCCTCTGACTTGGGAAAACATGTGCCCGAAGTGGGACTCGAACCAGACTTCGGGGCCCCGGAAATCCGCAACTCCCCCGAAAACTCCGGCAATCCGCCCAGTCCGGCACCTGTCGGCCCAGTCCGAGACCTCAAGTGTGGACACTGTCCACATCCCCACTTCTCCCGCCGGTGTCCTCCCTGGAAAGGCGTACCCCGCGATGACAGGGTACGCCGCCGTGGGGCGCATTCCGATTATCGGCTTTGCCAGGTCTGTTAAGCACAACGAAAGTTTGAGTGACCGTAGAGAGAAGCACCATGAACCCGTGGAGATGGTTCAGACCACGCAGCCTCTATGCGCCCGGACGGTGTGCGGTGAAAGACCCTCGCCGGAAACGCACCCCTCCGCGTGACCCCACACTTGGGCGGGATGACGGGCCCCATGATGTGGCGAGGACGTGACGAGGTCCTGTGAAATCAGTGCATCAGATAAGGGTCTTGTTGATTGCCCGGAAGAGGTTTTCGAAGCGATTCAACGTCAAGTCGTTCAGTTTTGGGAGTTGAACCTGTCGGTGCCGCAGAAGATAATCGGCCGGCGCTCCGTGGTCGACAAAAGGCGCTCCAACAGCACGGCCAATGCGGGCTACGATTCGATCTCTACCAGGAATTGACGTCTTGGTGAGCTTTGTACCAAAGGTCAAGTTGTACAGATGGAGGTAGTCTTTCGGGTCAAACAGATCCTCAATATCAGATGGTGAGATGCCGTCGGTGAACTGATCTGTGACAAATATGCGCTTCTTCTGCAGGAGACCCCGATCGGCCAAGTTATGCAGTTTCGTTTGCGCGGAGGGGCCTCCGTCGATCAACGTAGTGACGTCAAGGGTTTGTCCCATCAGCGCGACGAAGGAGGGAATGTTGGCGGCTCCTCCTGCCGGCAAGACGCGCCAGGCTGCATCTAAGCCCTCCCTGTCCAATGCAGACAGCCGTTCACTGAGAAGCCAGAGGTAGGTGTAGTCCGATGTCCCTTCCACAACCAAATTGTTTGGACCGATGAAAAGGTTCTGCGCGATGTCGTAGCCAAGAGCTGCCTGAAGAGGAAAGAGGGAATCAACACCAACCGCCATGACTTCCTGCGTGGCAACAGATCCTAGTCTGGCACCCCTGTCCTCAATGATTCTGACTCTATCGAGCTTCGTGGGATCGACCATGAAGGGCGAGTGGGTGGTGAAAATGACCTGAGTCGAAGCGGCGAGGCGTTCATCGATGTAGTTAAGGAAGTCGGCTTGTGCTCGACCATGGAGAGTTAGAGCTGGCTCGTCCAGTAGCACCACGACGCCGTGTTCGTAGTCTCGAAACTCACTAAACGCGGCGAGGAAGCTGAAGAACCATCGGAAGCCACTTGACCGCTGGTCGAAGTTGTTTGTGAACCCATGCCTCGCGTCTCGTACGCGAATGTCGAGATACTTCGCTACCGCCGTCGCTCCGTTGTACCCGTTCTGGTTTGGGACTGTGACCTTGTCGATGTCGATCTGGATTGAGAGGTCTTCGTTCTGTTTCCAGAAGGTTAGTACTTCCTGAGTGATCTCGTTGCTGACCGTCTCAAGTTCCGCTTTGCGGTCTTCGAAATCCTCGTCAGTGAGCGACGCTGCGTCTGTTGACGCTAGTTTGAGCAGCGCGCGAGCTGTCTGCATACCCGTCTCTCCAGGCGTCTCCTCGCCCTGTAGCTTGTCGATATCGATGCGGCCTGGCAGCGACTGATAGTCAGCGAAGTAGAAAAACTTGGGCAGACGCGCAATCAGCAACGCCTGCACCGCCCCATTGGTGTTGTTGGAACCAAGTCTGGTCGCCAACTCAGTCTGGAGACCAGTTAGGTCTTCAGCGGCCCATTCATCATCCTCGGTGTGGGTCAACTTTCTGGATTTCAACGCCACGTTGCCCATTAGCAGGTCATCTTCAAACTCCGCCTGCAGGCTGGCGGGAGTCTTCAGGGTCGTGAACAGGTTCTTGGTCGCCCTGGTCGGATCCACATCGAGGGTGCAAGTAACCTCTCCTCCATAGGTCCGTTGTAGGCCGAAGGTGTCGGAGAGCAGAACACCCTCTCCGAACACTTCAGCAATTGCGGTTCGATCCGCATCTTCGATAGCGAAAACAGCTGACACCGGAATCGCATCGTCGACCAGTTGCTCACGCCTGTCTTTCGACAACTTCCAACGCGGGTAGTCCTTTGCTGGCTCGAAAGTGGTCGCCTCATGGACAGGGTGAACGCGGTAAAGGGCACTGAGGAGCGCGGTCTTACCGCTCTCGTTTTTGCCGACAAGGCAGGTTACTTCCGGGTCGATCACGATTTCCTCGCTGTCGACAACATTCCGGAAGTTGGTGACTCGGGCTGAGATTAGACGCATTTCCCTATTATGATGCCTGCGTCTGACAGTAAACACCCTCCACCGCCAAGACCTATCCTCTTTGTACAGTGAAATCGCGCCCGGTAGGGCTGAAGACAATCGTCCCTCCCAGACCGCCCAAACCAGTCGCAGCCAACTGCTTCGCTACTAGTGAATACCAATCTGTATGTGTACAGCTGCGGCAGCCTCGCTGGCCGGAGGTGTTTTTGAAGAGTCGTAGGGTGTTTGTATTCTGAGGGGATGAATTTTAATCGAACGCGTCCGCTTCGCACGGGGACACTGTGAGTATCGAAACTTGGGGCGCAGTGGCCGGGGTGTTAGGCACGTTGGTGGCGGTTGCCGCATTAGTGTGGCAGATTTCTGTGCATCGGACTTCAGGGCGCAAGGTGAAGGTCGATAGTTCCTACATCATTCCGGTCTACGAGGACCCGCAGTTCGACGGTGATGACTTCATACAAATCGAGCTCAAGAACCAGGGTGACAAATCGGTGACCGTCACCAACTATGCAGTTGAGATGGGTGAGCGGGGTTTTGGCAGCAACATGTGGGTAACGCGGCCACCTGTTTGGGCTACAAGACTGCCCGCCACCGCCGAGCCGGGGGGAGTTCCGGTCAAGCTTCTTGTGCCGGTTCCCGAACTCCGGGAATTGCGGCGCGCCAGCGGGATTCCCTTCGACAAAATGCATCCCTGGGTGGAGCTGGGTGACGGACGTAAGGTGTATTCCACCAACACCGTTCCGATGAAAGACTAACAGGGCCTCTACCTTACCGAGCCTCATAAACGAACGCGCAGCCGCCCTCAAGCCGAGAGCGTTGATTGTGCCGATGTAGGTTGGATGACCGACGAGCAGGGCAGGCCGCTTGGATCTTAGCTTACCGCGTAGCACTACAATTACTGCTGGACCATCGGCTGACGCCCATCGGCCTGATCAGGTGCTAGCAGCAGGTAGGGGTGCATAGGGTGCAGCCGTGAGAGTCCCGGCTGAACCCGCCCAACTCATCGACCTGGGGCCCGGCCTGAGCATGGAGTTGATCGGCGGCGTAGTAAATTAGTCGTAGGGCTTCGTGCCCAAAATGATCGCTCCGCTGCCGCGTTGACCCGCCCTTAAAAGTGTTCCTTGAGGGATCGGCTTACGGACAGTCCCAACAAGCCTGCTCTCAGGGCAACACGGCAGCCGTTAGATTAGTGTCGTAAGCAGCAGAACGGAACCTTCGGCTACGCAGTGGCGAACCGATCGCTCGACGTCGGCTATATCCTCTTTCATCGGTGGCAGCTTCCTGATCCTCGGCATCATCAATCTGAGCCGATGAAATATTCAAACCTCCGCCTATCGGGAAGGACCTAGACGTGCCCTCTTATCTTCCTAAGTTCCTTGTGGTGAGCGAAAGATTGGCGTCTCGTTGACTGACATGAGCATTCCCCGCTTCCGTCCCGTTACACCACTTGACGTGCTACGGGAGTACTTCGGCGACCTGCCTACTGCACCCGAACTCGACGTTCTGTCGTACCGCCAGATTGAGGAGATCGGCGCCCTTCTCACCGAAAGCGCGCGCGCATCCATCGGTGACGCCGTACCCGCTGGTACTTACTATCCGGGCGGATGGCTTGCGGGCAACTGGAACCATCGAGAGTTTGGTCCGGAGCTAACGGCTTCACTCCTCTACTACCCAAGGCTCCTTCTTCATGACCCCCTAGCCGCCTTTTTCTTCAACGACTTTGACTCCCTTCCTGCAACTCGAGAGTTGCGCATGGAGGGCAACCGTCCCGGATCTCAGAGTGGTTCAATGCAATCCGGGCCGCAGCTATTCGCACGACACGGCGGGTACAGCCGTGGACTCAACAATGAGGACCATTCGCGAGAGTGGTTCAAGCAAATAGTCCTCAACGTAACGAGGTTAGCGCCGCTCATCGACAAGCAAATCTTGATCCTGCGTGACCAATGGCCGGTCGTCATCTCGCGGAAGGAGTCACTTGAATCAAGTGTTCGGCATGATGTGCGCGCAACTCAGATGCTTGAGGCTGCGTCCGCAGGAGGATCCATGGATCCACCGACCGCGAGATGGGACAACATCCGTGGACTTAACGTGATGCCCGTCGGCATGCACATCCGCGCAGCAGACAAGCCGTTCGTCCATCAGGATGAGTTTCTGTACCTCGCGAAGAGTCTCGCGATCGCCGACGACGCTCAGGCGACATACGCACCACCGACCGACGCTGACTTCTCGCTGCTCCGCGCAAAGCTGGCTTTGGCAGTAACGAAGCAGTCAAGGGTGGAGCGGCATCCCAGCGAAGTCCTGACCGAAGTATCCAGGCTGCTAATACCGGACCTCGAACTCGACCTAAACACGACGGTCAAGGTCAGAAAGGATGAGGACAGTTTCGACGACTGGAGACGATCACTATCTGCCCTAGCCCGCGACGCAAAGGACGATGACCCGGCAACCCTCGCTGCCCGTGTCGAGGACGCTCTCATACCGCGAATCCATGACATCAATAAAGCCACAAGCAAGAGTTCCACCCTCCGACAGCACATGATCGTTGATGGGTCATCCATAGCCGTATCTGCCACCCTTGGCGCCGTTTTCGCAGGACCACCCGGGGCTGCGGCAGGGGCAGCAATCGGAGCAGCACCCGGAGTGATCGGCTGGCTCATGAAGGCATATCAACCATCCACCCTAAGCGGACGCGACACAGTCCTTGCTCGAATTGTCCGAGGAACCAGAGGAAGTTAGCAAAGCGGGAGCTGCGCAACCGAGAGCGTACCCATGCAGCCGCCCGGATCAGCGTTCCATGCCCTCGACCCTGTTCTTGGTCTTCGTCCGAAGCCTCATTTCTGCTCGCTGGTTAGGTGAGAGCTGCACGGGCGTCCGGGTCGTGATGGTGCCGGGCCGACAATTGTGCAGGACTTGATTACTTCGGTGTGTGCAGGCTTTCGTTCCGATAACGAAGGTGTTTGAACTATCGACGCGGCCGGCCATTCCCGGCAGGGTGAAGCCATGCGTGCACTGCATCCGACGAACGGGTTCTTGGCTTTGACCCAGGTGCTGCTCGCCGTCGCATTTGTGTCCGTGCTGCTAAGCGGGTGCGGTGCCCCCGGCGGCAACGCTCAACCCGTGGACGCTGCCGAGATTGTCGATGGCTACGACTGTCTCGCGCCGAATCTGGGCGGCTGGGCCGATCCTCCCGACCCGACCAACCCACCCGGTCCCCAGCATCCGGATGCGCCTGAGGCCGGCCGGGTGCCGACCGGTTTCGTCCCGACCACCGCCGTTCGCTGCGATCAGATGGCCAGCATTGATGCTGCCGAAGGACGGTGGAGCGCCGTCGCCGCTGTCACTCTCACCGGTGATATGGCACCACTGTTGGCAGCCCTGGCCGAGCCGGATGACGGGGTCGGCCCTGGCCCGTGTTCGGCGGATATGGAACTTGTGTCCCCGCTTTGGCTCGTCGATGCGGCCGGCCAGGCGGTCCACGCGCACTACCCCCGGGACAGGTGCGCCAAGACGAAGCCCGGCGTGCACAAGGCCCTGGCCGGGCTGTCCGTACGAGACACCACGACGATGAAGCGGACACTGGTTGTACCGCGCGCTGCCCTGGACAGCGGGTGTGCGGCGGCATGGACTGCTCCCTTCAATGAGGGGATACCGCTGTCGATTCCATCGGCTGGTTCCTCTTCGGGCACCGTCGGAGCGTCACCGGCTCCCCCCGCGCCGATAGCCGACTCCGTGCTGGCCGAAATAGATGGAATGCGTTGGTGCCGTTATGCGGTCGAGCCCGCTCCGGCAGACGCGGCGGAGTCGACCGGGTCGGAGCCGCACGGGGCGATGGCCGCTCCAGCGACAGGCAGGCTTCATACAGGCCACTTCGTTGCTGGTGGCATGCTCGACACGGCGACCGCCCGCTTGGTAGCAGACGTTGCCGCGTCCGGGCCGGCATCGCGCTCCTGTGACGAGTCGGCAACGATGTTCCTGACGCTCTGGCCGAGCCGGGAGGGGCATGAACTCGGGCCGACGATCACGGTCGAGCTCGACGGCTGCGGACTGCTGTACCGCGACGCGAATGACGCGCGCTCACTCCCGGCCGACGTGCGCGAGCTTCTCACCGTTCAAACCGGCAGGTAACCGACGATCCGGCCACCGAACTCCCATAGCGGATAGGCGGGGCATCGTCTGTTGATCCTCGGGTGGCCCGCTCAAGGACCGGATAAGGAGACGCGGAAGAGGTTCACAAGATTCCTCACCACAGTCATGTACCTACCCCGCCGCTCACCCATGAAGTAGTAAGAACGCCCAAACCGGGCTTCGCGAGAAAGGAGCCACCCCGCCCCCGGAAAAACCCCAACTCAGCCACCAGATCCGGCACCCGGACCGCAGAATTGGGCCGGCTGTCAACAGTCAGAGAGCAAAAGGGCCTCTGACTAGGGAAAACATGTGCCCGAAGTGGGACTCGAACCGGACTCCAGCCCCCGGAATTCAGCCACTGCCCCGAAAACCTCCGCAATCCGGCACCGTTCGGCACCGGTACGGCCCAGTCCGCGACCCGAAGTGTGGACAGTGTCCACACCCCCGATCGTCCCCGCCGAAGGCCTTACGGACAATCTCTCGCCCGACCCCCGCACATGTCGGGTGCGGAAGCCGCAAACGGACCCTATAACCACAAAGCGGGAAGAGGAACGCCGCAACCGGCTTGCACACGAACCGACGTCGGGCACGTCTCCTCCTGCTGTGAGGGAATCTGGCATGAGGGCGCATCTCTCGAGCAGCGTTGCACACGTGTCCAGCGGGACCGGATCCGACCGCTGCTGCCCGCTCCGTCGGGCAGCGGGAAGCGCCCGCTCCGCGAAAATCGTCCCGTGGTGAAGGGCGTCCCTTACCACTGACGGTGCGCGATCGCGCGGCGACGTTCAGGTGGCGCTCGATCCGTGACAGGCGGTGCGGCAGCGACACCTTAGCTCCAGGTGGACGGGACCCGGGACCGGATGGTCGCGGGACTGCTGACCCATGCACCGAAGGTCCAGTTCCTCGACTGGGTCGTATCGGTGATCTTCGCCATCAGCCGCGCTCACCAGCACGCTGGTCAACAGCTAGGACAAACTCGCGCTGACCGGCCGAGGCGGGTTGTGCTGTGTGATCACCTGTTGGCTTGGGGCCCTGTCAGGAGAGGTTGGTTCCGGTCGGTGGGGTGGTTGTGGAGGGATTGCTGGGGACGGGGTGTTTGGTGCCGTCCGCGGCCCTGGTCATCGGCGGGTGCCTGTTGTGCGGGGCCGGTGAGCAGGGCGATGAGGTCGGGGAGGGCGGGGTGGGCGGGTTCGTGCCAGACCAGTTCGAGGGGCGCTGCAAGGGGTGGCGCCAGAAGGCGGAGGATGATTCCGGGTACCGCGAGGTGTTCGGCCACCGCGGGGGCGACCGGTGCCACCCCGTGGCCCGCGGCGACGGCGCGGAGCAGGGCTTCGGGGGCGTTGATGAGATTCGCCGGGGTGAGTACCTGGTCGGGGCGGGACGGGCCCGCGGGGAGCAGGTGGGCGAGGATGTGGTCGTAGATGCCGGGGAACAGTTCGCGGGGGATCATCACGACCGTCTCGTCGGCGAGGTCGGTGACCGGGACGGCTTCCGCGGCGGCGAGCCGGTGCCCGGCCGGCAGGGCCAGGTGCAGGGGCACGTGAGCCAGGATCTGTCCCGGAAGGTCCTGGTCCTGAGCGCAGCGAATCCACACGATGGCGGCGTCGATGTGCTCTTCCCGGACCGCGCGGATCGCGTCGCTGTCGGTGGCGGTCATAGCGGTGACCTCCAGCTCGGAGGCCAGCCCGGACAGGCGGCCCAGGGCACCTTCGAGAATGTGCTCCACGCCGGGAGCGGCGCGCAGGATGATATGCCGATGACGGCCGTCAGCGCCGCGGACCTCGGAGCGGGCACGGTCGGCCCGGGCCAGCAGGACGTGGGCGTGTTCGAGCAACACCTCCCCGGCGGGGGTCAGGACGACATGGCGGGGGCTGCGCTCAAACAAGGTGACGCGCAGGTCCCGTTCCAGGACCTTGATCTGTTGGGACAGCGACGGGGCGGCGATGCGCAGCCTGCGGGCGGCGCGGCCGAAGTGCCGTTCCTCGGCCACCGCCACGAAGTACCGCAGGTGTCGCAACTCCATGGTCAGCCACATTAGTCCCTTGCTCACGGGCCGGAGGAATTGTGTCGTGGTGGTCACCTGCGGTGAGGTCAACAATCGAGTTGTGCGTTGACGTGTTGCCTCGATGGTTCGCCGAAGGCGAGGAGGCCGCTGGGTCGGCGTCATCTTCGTTGCTGCATCGATCAAGGAGCGAGAAATGAAAGCTGTAGTTTATAAGGGACCGCACAATGTCGCGGTTGAGGACGTGCCGGACGCCAGGATTGAACATCCCGCTGATGTGCTGGTGCGGATTACTTCTTCGAATATCTGCGGCTCGGACCTGCACATGTACGAGGGCCGCACGAGCTTTGAACCCGGGCGCAGCCTGGGGCACGAGAACCTTGGTGAAGTGATCGAGGCCGGTCCGGCGGTCAGCAAGGTGCAGGTGGGTGAACGTGTCGTGCTGCCGTTCAATATCGCGTGCGGTTTCTGTAAAAACTGCGAACGGGGCTTCACCAATTACTGCCTGACCATGCAGCCCGAACCCAAGCTCGCCGGAGCGGCCTACGGGTTCGCGGACATGGGCCCGTACCAGGGCGGGCAGGCAGAGTACCTGCGCGTGCCGTACGGGGATTTCAACTGCCTGCGCCTGGGCGAGGACGCCGCGGAGAAAGAGCTCGACTACGTCATGGTCGCCGACATCTTTCCCACCGGCTGGCACGCCACCGAACTCGCCGGGGTGTATCCGGGCGATTCCGTGGTCATCTACGGCGCAGGACCCGTGGGACTCATGGCAGCCTACTCGGCCATCCTCAAGGGCGCCGGCAAGGTCATGGTCGTTGACCGTCAAAAAGACCGCCTGAAGCTGGCGGAACAGATCGGGGCCATCCCGGTTGATGATTCCACGACCGACCCGGTCGAGTTCGTCAAGGACCAGACCATGGGGTTCGGGGCCGACCGCGGCTGCGAATGCGTCGGCTACCAGGCCCACGACCCGGACGGAAACGAACAGCCCAACCTGACCCTGAACCGGCTCGTGGACTCGGTCCGGTTCGTTGGCGGCCTGGGCGTAGTCGGGGTGTTCCTGCCCCAGGACCCCGGGGGCCCCGACAAGCTCGCCAAGCAGGGCCAGGTGGCTTTCGACTACGGAAACTATTGGTTCAAGGGACAGACGATGGGCTCCGGGCAGGCCCCGGTCAAGAAGTACAACCGGGCCCTGCGCGACCTGATCGCCGGCGGAAAGGCGACCCCCTCCTTCATCGTCAGCCACGAACTGCCGCTGGACCGCGCCCCCGAAGCCTACGAGAGCTTCGACCGGCGCGAAGACGGCTGGACCAAAGTCGTCCTCCACCCCGCCGGAACCTGAAAGCACGAGCACGGAACATTCGATGTGTGAACAAACAATCTGGAGGTGGCACTGATGCGTGCAATGGTTTACCGCGGACCCTATAAGATCCGGGTCGAGGAGAAGGACATTCCTCCGATTGAGCACCCGAATGACGCGATTGTGAGGGTGACAAGGGC
Organism: Arthrobacter frigidicola; assembly: GCA_003602285.1. Taxonomy (GTDB): domain Bacteria; phylum Actinomycetota; class Actinomycetes; order Actinomycetales; family Micrococcaceae; genus Arthrobacter_D; species Arthrobacter_D frigidicola. The sequence continues at coordinate 172,903 of QZVU01000007.1, read as the reverse complement.
GGCCATCTGCGGGTCGGATCTCCACCTCTATCACGGCATGATGCCCGATACCCGGGTGGGAATGACGTTCGGCCATGAATTCATTGGAGTGGTTGAGCAGGTCGGTTCCTCGGTGCGGAACCTCAAACCCGGTGACCGGGTGATGGTTCCGTTCAATATATTCTGCGGCACGTGCTATTTCTGTGCCCGCGGGCTGTATTCCAACTGCCACAATGTGAATCCCAATGCCACCGCCGTGGGCGGGATCTACGGGTACTCCCACACCTGCGGCGGGTACGACGGCGGGCAGTCGGAGTACGTGCGGGTGCCCTTCGCCGATGTCGGGCCGGGCCTGATTCCGGACTGGCTTGAGGATGAGGATGCGGTGCTGCTCACCGATGCCCTGCCCACCGGGTACTTCGGGGCGCAGCTGGGCAGCATCGTCGAGGGCGACACGGTCATCGTCTTCGGCGCCGGGCCGGTTGGCCTGTTCGCCGCAAAATCCTCCTGGCTGATGGGCGCCGGGCGGGTGATCGTCATCGACCATCTCGAGTACCGGCTCGAGAAGGCGCGCACCTTCGCCCACGCGGAAACCTACAACTTCGCCGAGTACGACGACATCGTCGTCGAGATGAAGAAGGCCACCGACTTCCTGGGTGCCGACGTCGTGATCGACGCGGTCGGGGCCGAGGCCGACGGGAACTTCCTGCAGCACGTGACCTCCTCGAAGTTCAAGCTGCAGGCCGGCTCCCCGATCGCGTTGAACTGGGCGATCGATTCGGTCCGCAAGGGCGGGACGGTGTCGGTGGTCGGCGCCTACGGGCCCCTGTTCAGCTCCGTGAAGTTCGGCGACGCGATGAACAAGGGGCTCACCCTGCGGATGAACCAGTGCCCGGTCAAACGGCAGTGGCCGCGCCTGTTGGAGCACATCCGCAACGGCCACCTCAAGCCCAGCGACATCGTCACCCACCGGATCCCGCTCGAGCACATCGCCGAGGGCTACCACATCTTCTCCGCCAAGCTCGATAACTGCATCAAGCCGCTTGTGATCCCCAGCGCCAACTAGAGGAAGGACCACCATGCCGTATACAGCGCACAAACCACCCCGGGTCCGATCAAACGAGGAGCTGCGTGCCGCAATTCCCGGCTGGGGCGCCGACCTGGACCCCAAGGACCGGCCCTCGGTGCCCAAGGAACAGTTCGACCCGGAATTCAGCGGGGCGCACTGGGAGTTCCCCGAACGCCAGCCCGAGAAATGGCCTCGGGAACGCTCGATCGAACACAAGTTCCTTACCCCGGTCTTCGGCACCACCACCCCACCCAAGGGCCTGTCGGGGGCCATCCGGAAATACTCCTACAAGAAGTACAGCGAAGGGAGGGCAGCGCACTGGCTGCTGCTGCTCGCCGCGGACCGGGTCGACGCCTGGGAACACCATCTGGCCTCGTTCGCGACCCTGCGCCCGGATAACCCCATCACCGAAACGGGGGTCCTCAGCGAGTTCACCCGCCACGGCATCGCCTCACGGACCGGGACCAAACGCGCTGACCTGAACCACCAGTGGATCGACCCGATCATCGTTGGCGGTCCCTGGATCCTCGCCGGAGGGCTCGCGATCGCCGCCGCCCGCCGGCTCGCCAGGCTCCGCCAAACCTGACCCCGCACCTGCCGGCCCGCCGGCATCATCCGCGGGAGCTAACTGCTCGCCGCGGCCGTGGTGCCGGCGGCCCGCGACGCCTCGACGGTTCGCATCGGCCGTCCGGCAGTAAACCGTGCTGCCGCACCCTACCGGGGTCTGATCTCCAGGTGCCCGCGCTCCCGGTCCTGCCCGCCCATCCAGTCGTCTCGAGGAGCGTCGATGCCCGATCGGATCCTCTCAGCCCGCCGTGCTCTTGTCTGCCTCGCGGTCGGCGCCCTGACCGGTGTTGTGGCAGCGGTGGCGCTGGCCCCTGCCCTCGGGCCCCTGGTCGCGTGGTGCACCGCAGGTGGGCTCGCTCTGGCATGGGCGTGGCGGATCTGCTGGCGGCAGGACCCGGAAGGCACTGAACAAATCGCGCGAGAGGAGTCCGCCTCCCGTGTGACCGATGACGCGATCGTCACCGCTTGTATCGCGAGCATCGCCGCCGTGGTCATCGCCCTGGTCCAGTCCCGCAGCCAAAGCGGAGATCCCACCTCGGTGGCACTGGTCATCCTGGGCGTCCTCGGCACCATGGTCGCCTGGGCCCTCGTCAACACCGTCTATGCCCTGAAGTACGCCCGCATGTACTTCGTCGATCACGACGCCGACGGGTTCGATGTGAAGCAGGAAACGCAACCCACCTACAGCGACTTCGCCTACTTCGCCTTCACCATCGGAATGTCCTACGCCGCGCCCGAAGTCGAGCCGATCAACACGGAGATCCGGCGCAAAGCGCTCTTTCACGCCCTCCTTTCGTACTTCTTCGGCACAGTCCTGATCGCGGTTGCCATCAATCTGGTCACAAACCTCGCCCAGGGATAGGAAGAGGACAGGTTACGGTGCCAGCTGGCAGCTTCTTGGCAGAGCCTGATTGTTATGGCTGGGTTGAAAGGCTCGACCCCTAAGTCTCACCTGCCGCAAAACCTCGACCACAGTCATGCAGCAAACCCGCCGCTCCCCCATGATCTAGTAAGAAAGCCCAACCCGGGCACCGCGTGAGAAAGGAGGCATCCCGCCCCCGGCAACCCCCAACCTAGCCACCAGAACCGGCCCCCGGACCACAGAATTGGGCCGGCTGTCCACAGTCAGAGAGCACAAGGGCCTCTGACTAGGGGAAACATGTGCCCGAAGTGGGACTCGAACCCACACACCTTCCGATACTGCATTTTGAGTGCAGCGCGTCTGCCAATTCCGCCATTCGGGCCTCTACCACGCCCGGCAAACCCCCAATGAGGGGAGTCACATATTCATCGGTGCGCGAAACAACTCTACATGCCGATAGGCTGGATCGGAGAACCGGTTGGGACGCCTCCGACCGGTCGGTACGAAGTAGTAACCAAGGAGCAACCGTGTCTGAATCAAAGGAATCACCCGCCTCACGTCCCGCCCGACGGGTCGTCGTCGCCGAGGATGAGACATTGATCCGGCTCGACATTGTGGAGATCCTGCAGGGCGAAGGCTACGAAGTGGTGGCAGAAGCCGACAACGGCGAGAAGGCTGTGGAGCTCGCTAAGGAACACAAGCCGGACCTGGTGCTCATGGACGTCAAGATGCCGGTCATGGACGGCATCACCGCCGCGGAGCAGATCGCCAAGGCTCGCATCGCCCCCGTCGTGCTGCTGACCGCTTTCAGCCAGAAGGAACTCGTGGAACGGGCCCGTGAGGCCGGCGCCATGGCCTACGTGGTCAAGCCGTTCACCCCGGCGGACCTCATGCCGGCCATCGAGATCGCGGTGTCCCGCTATGAGGAGATCCGCGCGCTCGAAAACGAGGTGTCGGACCTGCAGGAGCAGTTCGCCACCCGCAAGCTCGTGGAGCGCGCCAAGAGCCTGCTCACCACCAAGATGGGCCTGACCGAACCCGAGGCCTTCCGCTGGATCCAGAAGACCTCGATGGACCGCCGCCTGAGCATGCGCGAGGTCGCCGAGACGATCATCAACCAGGTCAACTGACCCGGTTCGGATCCGCCGGCCCTCCAGTAAGGCAGAAGGACCAGCAACGCAGAAGGACCCCGCCCACCGGGCGGGGTCCTTCTGCTTCTAGCGCGTAAGGAGGGTTTTACTTCTTGCCCTTGACCGGCCAGGGGCCGACCTTCTCCTTGCTGGGCGAGGTGTGGTCGTCGGGGCGCTGCCCGGCGTCGGTGATGTCGCCGACGCGGTGCACCTTGATCGAGTTGGTCGATCCGGCCTGTCCGGGAGGCGAACCGGCCGCGATGACCACCAGGTCGTCAACCTCCACGAGCCCGGAGTCGAACAGCGTCCGGTCCACCTGTGCGGTCATCTCGTCGGTGTGGGCGACGAACTCGACGAGCAGCGGCTGGATACCCCAGATGAGCGACATGGTGTTGAGCGTCGACTGCACCGGGGTGAAGGCGAACATCGGCTTCTTGGGGCGGAGCCGGGAGAGCCGGCGGGCCGAGTCCCCGGACTGGGTGAAGGTACAGATGTACCTCGCGTCCAGCTGGTCGGCGATCTCGACGGCGGCACGGGTGATTGCGCCGCCGCGGGTCTTGGGCTTGCTGCCCAGGGCCGGCACCCGCTCGAGGCCGTGCTGCTCGGTGGACTCGATGATGTCGTTCATGATTTTCACGGTTTCCATCGGGTACTTGCCCACGCTGGTCTCACCGGAGAGCATGACGGCGTCGGCGCCGTCCAGGACCGCGTTGGCGCAGTCGGAGGCCTCCGCCCGGGTGGGGCGGGGGTTGTCGATCATGGACTCGAGCACCTGCGTGGCGACGATGACCGGCTTGGCCCAGCGGCGGGCCAGTTCGATGGCACGCTTCTGGACGATCGGCACTTCCTGCAGCGGCAGTTCGACGCCGAGGTCACCGCGGGCCACCATGATGGCGTCGAAGGCGTCAATGATCTCTTCGAGGGCCTCGACGGCCTGCGGCTTCTCGATCTTCGCGATGACCGGAACGCGGCGCCCTTCCTCGTCCATGATCTCGTGGACCCGGTTGACGTCGGAGGCGTTGCGGACGAAGGACAACGCGACCATGTCGACGCCGGTCTGGATGGCCCAGCGCAGATCGTCCTCGTCCTTCTCGCTCAGGGCCGGAACGTTCACGGCGACGCCGGGAAGGTTGATGCCCTTGTTGTTCGAGACCATGCCGCCGACGACGACCTCGGTGACCACCTTGACGTCGTCAACGGCGGTGGCCCGCAGCGAGACCTTGCCGTCATCGATGAGGAGCAGGTCCCCGACGTTGACGTCCTGCGGGAGGCCCTTGAACGTGGTGGATGAGATTTCCTGGGTGCCCAGGATGTCCTCGGTGGTGATGGTGAACACATCGCCGCGCGCCAGCGGGTAGGGTCCGTTCTCGAACCGGCCGAGGCGGATCTTGGGTCCCTGAAGGTCGGCGAAGATACCCACCGGCTTCCCCAGTTCGGCCGAGGCCTTCCGGACGTTCTCATAGGTCTTTGAATGGACTTCGTAGTCCCCGTGGCTCATGTTCATCCGGGCCACGTCCACTCCGGCCTCAAGCACAGCGAGAGTGTTCTCATAGCTGGCAATAGCAGGACCGAATGTTGCAACAATTTTCGCGCGTCTCATGAAACCTAGCCTAGTCGGGATTTGGGGGGTCGAATGTCAGGTGCGCTCTCAGAGAAGCGCGATGGAGCGGTCGGTGGGAGCCACCGGCGCCGGGAGGCGCGTCGAGCCCATGAGCCACTGGTCGACGGCGGCGGCGCAGGCCCGCCCCTCGGCGATGGCCCACACAATCAGCGACTGACCGCGGCCGGCGTCGCCCGCAGCGAAGACGCCGGGGGTGTTCGTCATGTAGTACCCGTCCCGGGCGACGTTGCCGCGCTCGTCGAACGCGGCGTCGACCTGCTCGGTGAGTCCGGCCGGTTCGGGGCCGGTGAACCCGAGGGAGAGGAAGACGAGGTCCGCCGGGATCTCCCGTTCGGTGCCGGCCTTAGCGCGGCGGCGCCCGTCGACGACTTCGGTCTCGGCAACCCGCAGGGCCGTCAGCTTCCCGTTGTCGCCCAGGAACTCAACGGTCGAGGCGAGATAGGTGCGCTCCCCGCCCTCCTCGTGGGCGCTGGCCACCTCGAAGAGGTTCGGGAAGGTCGGCCAGGGCTGGTCCGGCCGCCGCTCGGAGGGCGGCTGCTGCCCAATGGCGAGGGTGGTGACGGAGGCGGCCTTCTGGCGGTGGGCGGTGCCCAGGCAGTCGGCGCCGGTGTCCCCGCCGCCGAGGATGACGACGTGCCTGCCCTCGGCGGAGATCTGGTCGTCGACGGTTTCCCCGGCCACCACCCGGTTGGCCTGCACGAGGTAGTCCATGGCGAAGTGCACGCCCTCGAGCTCCCGGCCCGGGATGGGCAGGTCGCGGGGCACGGTGGCCCCGGTGGCGACGACGACGGCGTCGTACCGACGCCGCAGCTGGTCCCAGCTGATGTCCCGGCCAACGTCGACGCCGGTGCGGAACCGGGTGCCCTCGGCCCGCATCTGGTCGAGGCGCCGCTCGAGGTGGATCTTCTCCATCTTGAAGTCGGGGATGCCGTAGCGCAGCAGCCCGCCGACGCGGTCGTCGCGCTCGTACACGGCCACCGTGTGCCCGGCGCGGGTGAGCTGCTGGGCGGCGGCGAGGCCGGCGGGGCCGGAGCCGACGACGGCGATGGTGCGCCCGGTTAGGCGCTCGGGCGGGTGCGGCTCGACCATGCCTTCGGCGAAGGCGAGGTCGGCGATCGATACCTCGACCTGCTTGATGGTGACGGCCGGCTGGTTGATGCCCAGCACGCACGAGGCCTCGCACGGGGCGGGGCAGAGCCGGCCGGTGAACTCGGGGAAGTTGTTGGTGGCGTGAAGGCGCTCCACGGCCTCCCTGCCCTTGTCCCGGTAGACCAGGTCGTTCCACTCCGGGATCAGGTTCCCGAGCGGGCAGCCCTGGTGGCAGAACGGGATGCCGCAGTCCATGCAGCGGCCGGCCTGGCTCTTCAGCACCCCCTTCTCCTGCGCCTCGTAGACCTCTTTCCAGTCCATGATTCGCACCGGAACCGGGCGGCGGGGCTGGGTCTCGCGGTCGCGTACCTTCAGAAATCCGCGTGGGTCAGCCACCGGTTACCTCCAGGATCTTGGTCCATACTTCTTCGCCGTCGGGGTCGAGCCCCTGCTGGACGGCGCTTGCCCTGGCATCGAGGACGGCGGCGTAGTCGCGCGGCAGCACCTTGGTGAGGCGTCCGACTGTGTCGTCGAAGCGCTCCAGCAGGCTGGCCGCGAGGGCGGATTCGGTCTCCTCGGAGTGCTGGATCAGCAGCCGGCGCACGATCTCGATGTCCTCGGCGTCAAGTGGCACGAGCTGCAGCTCCCCGCTGTCCAGGCTCTGCTTGTTCATCCGGGTCCGGTCGAGATCGAGGACGAAGGCCGTGCCGCCGGACATGCCGGCGCCGAAGTTGCGGCCGGTGCGGCCCAGGATGAGGGCCTGGCCGCCGGTCATGTACTCGCAGCCGTGGTCCCCGATGCCTTCGGCCACCGCCGTGGCCCCGGAGTTGCGCACCAGGAACCGCTCCCCCACCTGCCCGCGGAGGAACATCTCCCCGCTGGTGGCGCCGTAGCCGATCACGTTGCCGGCGATCACGTTGCGGTCGGCGTGGAAGAGGTTGGCCCGGTCCGGGCGGACGATGATCCGGCCGCCGGAGAGGCCCTTGCCGACGTAGTCGTTGGAGTCCCCCAGCAGCCGCAGGGTGATCCCGGCGGGCAGGAAGGCACCCAAGGACTGCCCGGCCTGCCCGGTGAGGGTCACGTCGATGGTGTCGGTGGCCAGGGTGTCGAGGCCGAACCGCCGGGTCACCTCGTAGCCGAGCATGGTGCCCACCGAGCGGTCGGTGTTTACCACGTCCACGGAGATCCGCACCGGCGAGCGGTTGGCCAGCGCCTCGGCGCTCATACTGATGAGCCGATTGTCGAAGTGCTTGTCCAGCTCGTGGTTCTGCGTGGTGAGGTTCCGCCGCGGGGTGTCCGGGCCGGTTTCGCCGCCGCGCAGGATCGGCTCGAGGTCGAGCCCGTCGGCCTTCCAGTGGTCGAGAGCCTGCTTGAGATCGAGCAGCTCGGTGCGGCCGATGGCCTCCTCGAGGGTGCGGAAGCCGAGCTCTGCGAGGATCTCGCGGACTTCCTCGGCGATGAACTCGAAGAAGTTCACCACGAACTCCGGCTTGCCGGTGAACCGGCTGCGCAGCTCGGGGTTCTGCGTCGCGACACCGACCGGGCAGGTGTCGAGGTGGCACACCCGCATCATGACGCAGCCCGAGACGACCAGCGGCGCGGTGGCGAAGCCGAACTCCTCGCCTCCCAGCAGGGCGGCGATGACGACGTCGCGCCCGGTCTTCAGCTGCCCGTCCACCTGCACGACGACGCGGTCGCGCAGCCCGTTGAGCATCAGGGTCTGCTGGGTTTCCGCAAGGCCGAGCTCCCATGGCATGCCGGCGTGCTTCAGGGAGTTCAGCGGGCTGGCGCCGGTGCCGCCGTCGTGCCCGGAGACCAGCACGACGTCGGCCTTGGCCTTCGTGACGCCGGCGGCGACCGTGCCGATGCCGACCTCGGAGACGAGCTTCACGTGCACCCGGGCCGAGGGGTTCGAGCGCTTCAGGTCGTAGATCAGCTGCGCGAGGTCCTCGATGGAGTAGATGTCGTGGTGCGGCGGCGGCGAGATGAGCCCGACGCCCGGCGTCGAGTGCCGGGTGCGGGCGATCCACGGGTAGACCTTCTGGCTCATCAGCTGTCCACCTTCGCCGGGCTTGGCCCCCTGGGCCATCTTGATCTGGATGTCCTCGGCGTTGGTCAGGTAGAGGCTGGTGACGCCGAACCGGCCAGAGGCCACCTGCTTGATGGCGGAACGGCGCTCTGTGTCGAGCAGGCGGTCGGTGTCCTCCCCGCCCTCGCCGGTGTTCGACTTCGCCCCGAGCCGGTTCATGGCGATGGCCAGGGTCTCGTGGGCCTCCTTGGAGATGGAGCCGTAGCTCATCGCCCCGGTGGAGAAGCGCTTCACGATGCTCGAGACAGGCTCGACCTCCTCGAGCGGCACCGGCGGGCGTTCCCCGCCGCGCAGCTTCAGCAGCCCGCGCAGGGTCATCAGCTCACGTGACTGGTCGTCGACGCCGCGGGTGTAGGTCTTGAAGATGTCGTACCGGCGTTCGCGGGTAGCGTGCTGGAGCCGGAACACCGTCTCCGGGTTGAACAGGTGCGCCGGGCCCTCCCGGCGCCACTGGTACTCCCCGCCGTTCTCGAGGCCGCGGTGCGGGTCCTCGATACCGTCCTCCGGATAGGCAGCGGCGTGGCGTGCGGCGACCTCCGCGGCGATCACGTCGAGTTCGACGCCGCCGAGCTGGGTTTGCGTGCCGTGGAAGTATTCGTCGACGAGCTCCTGCGCGAGCCCGAGCGCCTCGAAGGTCTGCGCTCCGCAGTAGGAGCTGACGGTAGAGATGCCCATCTTCGACATGATCTTCAGGACGCCCTTGCCGAGGCCCTTGATGAGGTTCGCGACGGCCGCCTCAGCAGTGACGCCGGTGATATCGCCGTTGCGGACCAGTTCCTCGCAGCTTTCCATGGCGAGGTAGGGGTTCACAGCGGAGGCGCCGTAGCCGATCAGGACCGCCACATGGTGGACCTCGCGCACGTCGCCCGCCTCGACGACCAGCGAGGTCTTCGTGCGGTTGGCGCTGCGCAGCAGGTGGTGGTGGACGGCGCTGGTGAGCAGCAGCGACGGGATGGGCGCCCACTGGGCGTTGGAGTCGCGGTCCGAGAGGACGACGAACTGCACGCCGCGGTTGAGGGCGCTCGAGACCTGCTCGCAGATCTCGGCCAGCCGTGCGCGCAGCGAGGCCTCTCCCCCGTCGTGCCGGTAGAGCCCGCGCACCCGCACGGTGAGGCGGTCGCCGTCGTCGGATTCGAGGTTGGCGATCTTGGCGAGTTCGTCGTTGTTGATCACCGGGAACTTCAGGGCCACCTGCTTGGAGCGGACCTGCCCGGTGGAGAGCAGGTTGCCGTCGGGACCGATTGAAAGGCCCATTGAGGTGACGAGTTCCTCGCGGATGGAGTCGAGCGGCGGGTTGGTCACCTGCGCGAAGGACTGCACGAAGTAGTCGAACAGCAGCCGGGGCCGCTTGGAGAGCACCGCCACGGGCGTGTCGGAGCCCATGGCACCCAGCGGTTCGGCGCCCGTCTTCGCCATCGGTCCGAGCAGGATCCTCAGTTCCTCCTGCGTGTAGCCGAAGGTCCGCTGCCGGCGGTTGATCGAGGCCTTGGTGTGGACCACGTGCTCGCGCTCGGGCAGGTCCTCGAGGGAGATCAGGTTCTCGCGCACCCAGTCGGCCCACGGGTTGGCGGCGGCGACCTCGGCCTTGATCTCCGAGTCCTCGATCAGGCGGCCCATCTCGGTATCCACCAGGAACATCTTGCCCGGGGAGACCCGCCCCTTGCGGACCACGCGGCCGGGAGCGATGTCGACGACGCCGACCTCGGAGGCAAGGACGACGAGGCCGTCCTCGGTGACCCAGTACCGCGCCGGGCGCAGCCCGTTGCGGTCAAGGACGGCCCCGACGAGCCGGCCGTCGGTGAAGGACACGGCGGCCGGTCCGTCCCAGGGCTCCATGAGCATTGAGTGGTACTGGTAGAAGGCCCGGCGGGCGGGGTCCATGGTGGCGTGGTTTTCCCAGGCCTCCGGGATCATCATCATGATCGAGTGGGTGATCGGCCGCCCGGAGAGGGTCAGCAGCTCGGCGACCTCGTCGAAGGAGGCCGAATCGGACGCCCCGGGGGTACAGATCGGGAAGAGTTCCTCGGGCGAGTCCCCCAGCAGCGGGTTCGCGAGCTGGGACTGCCGGGCCCGCATCCAGTTGCGGTTGCCCTTGACGGTGTTGATCTCCCCGTTGTGCGCGATGGTGCGGAACGGCTGGGCCAGCGGCCAGGAGGGGAAGGTGTTGGTGGAGAACCGGGAGTGGACGATGCCGAGCCGGGTCTTGAACCGGGAATCGGAGAGGTCGGGGTAGAACGGCTCGAGCTGGGCGGTGGTGAGCATGCCCTTGTAGACCATCGTCTTCGAGGACAGCGAGGGGAAGTAGACCCCGTACTTGTTCTGGGCGCGCTTGCGCACCCGGAACGCCATGGCGTCGAGGTTGGTACCGGCGCCCTCGACGGGGGCGAGGAACACCTGCTCGAAGTGCGGCATGCACGCCCGGGCCATGGCGCCGACGAGGTCGGCGACGATGGGCACGACCCGCCAGCCGAGCACCGCCAGCCCTTCGGACGCGGCGATCGACTCGATGCCGGCACGCGCCGTTTCCTGCTCCTTGTCCTCGGCCGGGAGGAACGCCGTCCCCACCACGTAGGAGCCGGCCGGCGGCAGCTCGAAGTCGACGACGGCGCGGAAGAACTCGTCCGGGACCTGGGTGAGCAGCCCGGCTCCGTCTCCGGTGCCCTCGTCGGCGCCCACGGCGCCGCGGTGCTCGAGGTTGCGCAGCGCGGTCAGGGCGGCGTCGACGATGTCGTGGCCGGGCACACCGCGCAGGGTGGCGATGACCGCCAGCCCGCAGGCGTCCTTCTCGTTCTCCGGGTTATAGAGCCCGGAGGCGGGTGGAAGCGCGGCGAAACGCTCGAAGGGCGATGGAGCGGTGCTGGGCTTTCCGTCGGTCGGAGCGGAGCCGGCGGCCTCTCCCGGATCGGGAGCGGTGTTCGGGTGTTCAGCGGTCATTCGAAGAGTCCTTCCCCCAGAATGGAGCGTCGGGAGGGGACGGCCTTGGCCCCAGGGCGCCCTCGGGCGCCGGTCGTACTTGTCGAAAGAGGGTTCCGGGCAGGCGTGGCGCGGGCGGAGACAGGAGTCGCCGAGCCGCGCTGGCAAGCCGTAGGTAGCGGCGCCGGAGGGGTGGCCCGGCCGGTACCCGGTGAGCCACGTCGGTGTGGTCCGGAAGCGTCCTTTAGGGGCGGTGGCCCGGGGACTGTGTTCGGGAGGCCGAGTCCCGTGGCTCCGCCTTCGCGGGGTCCTGCGACCCGGAGGTCACTGAGGAGCCATGTGTTTCCGAAAGATTACCACGGTCGTTTTCCGGCGTCGCCGAGGCGTCCGCCCCGTGGACATCCGCGTCGTCCCCAGTGCCGGAAGTGCTCCCAGCGCCGGAGTTGCCCTCCGCGCCGGTGGCCTTCGCTTCGGCCGTCCCGTCGCCCACGGCGTCGGCGGCCGGCTCCCGGCCGGGCAGGTACACCGAGGGTGTGCCGGCACCGCGCAGGCGGCGGCTGAGGTACACGAGGATGGCCACGGAGGCCAGGAACACGACGATGGAGACCCAGACGTTGAGGCGTGCGGTGATCCCGAACAGGGAGACCATCTCGGCGTCGTCGATCCGCAGCGCCTCGATCCAGACCCGCCCGAGGGTGTAGTAGGCGGCGTACAGCCAGAACATCCGCCCGCCGCGCAGCCCAAAGCGGCGGTCAGCCAGCAACAGCAGCGCCACCCCGGCGAGATTCCACAGGGACTCATAGAGGAAGGTGGGGTGAAAGAGCGTGCCGGGCTCCGCGGAGGGCGGGAAGGCGGGATTGTCGGCGTCGATCTCCAGGCCCCAGGGCAGGTCGGTCGGTGCGCCGTAGAGTTCCTGGTTGAACCAGTTGCCCCAGCGGCCGATGGCCTGCGCGAGCAGCACGCCGGGTGCGGCGGCATCGGCGAAGGCCGACAGGCGGATCCCCGCCCGGCGGCAGCCGATCCACGCCCCGACGGCGCCGAGGGCCACGGCACCCCAGATGCCGAGGCCGCCCAGCCAGATCTGGGGAATGAGCGAGAGGTCCCCGTCGGGGCCGAAGTAGGCATCGGGCGAGGAGAACACATGGTAGAGCCGGCCGCCGATGATCCCGAAGGGCACGGCCCAGACGGCGACGTCCCAGACGGCCTCGGGCCGTCCGCCGTAGCGGGCGAACCGCTTCTGCGTCAGCCACAGGGCCAGGATGATGCCCAGCAGGATGCACAGGGCGTAAAGGTGGATGGTCAGCGGACCGAGGCTGAAGCTCGCCCACTCCGCCGGCGGGCTGGGAATCGACGCCGGGACCGGCAGGGAAAGGGCAGGGGCGGCGTTCATGAGGGGTTCTTTCCGGTTCCGGTGCTGAGGTCCTTGCACAGGGCGGCCACGGCGGGCACCCCGCCGTCGCGCAGTGCTGCCACCAGCGCGGTGCCGACGATGACGCCGTCGGCGTAGCGTGCGATCTCCGCGACCTGCGCGGCACTCGAGACGCCCAGGCCGACGCAGACGCGCTCGGCGCCGGCGGCGTGGGCGTCATCGACAACGGCACGGGCGGCTGCGCCCACGGAGGTGCGCGCGCCGGTGATGCCCATGACCGAGACGCCGTAGACGAAGCCGCGGCTGGCCTCCACGGTGCTGCGCATCCGTGCCTGCGAGGTCGAGGGCGCCACGAGGTACACACGGTCAAGGCCGAACTCGTCGGAGACGGCCATCCACTCGGCCGCCTCGTCGGGGATCAGGTCCGGGGTGATCAGGCCGGCCCCGCCGGCCTCGGCCAGGCGGGAGGCGAACTCGCGCACGCCCATGCGCATCACGGGGTTCCAGTAGGTCATGACGAGGACCGGAACATCGGTGGCGCTCGTGATGCCGCGGACGACGTCGTAGATTTGGGGCACGGTGAACCCTGCGGCGAGGGCCTGGACGGTGGCGTCCTGGATGACCCGGCCGTCCATGACCGGGTCGGAGTAGGGGATGCCGATCTCGATCAGGTCGACGCCGTTGGCCGCCATGGTCAGGGCCGCCTCGATGGTGGTGGGCACGTCGGGGAACCCGGCGGGCAGGTAGCCGATCAGGGCCGCGCGCCCCTCGGAGCGGGCCTTCTCGACCGCCGCTGCGGCCTTGGACGACAGGGTCTTCACAGCTGCTCCCCTTCCTGGGCGATTTCCTGCTCGGCGCTGTCGTCGGGCAGCAGGTCGAAGTACTCCGCCGCCGTCGCGACGTCCTTGTCTCCGCGCCCCGAGAGGTTGACGATGATGACCTTGTCACTGGCCTGCTCGCCGGGGGCGAGGTCCGCGGCCAGGCGCTGGCCGACCTTCAGCGCCCCGGCCAGGGCGTGGGCGGTTTCGATGGCGGGGATGATCCCCTCGGTGCGGCACAGCAGTTGAAACGCGTCCATGGCCTCGCGGTCGGTGACCGGCTCGTAGGAGGCCCGGCCGATGTCGGCGAGGTAGGCGTGCTCGGGGCCCACGCCGGGGTAGTCGAGGCCGGCGGAGATGGAGTGGGACTCCATCGTCTGCCCGTACTCGTCCTGCATGAGGTAGGAGCGGGCACCATGGAGCACCCCGGGCCGGCCGAGGGTGATGGTGGCGGCGTGGCGTCCGGATTCGACGCCGTCGCCGCCTGCCTCGAAGCCGTAGAGGCGCACCGAGGGGTCGTCGAGGAAGCCGTGGAAGATGCCGATGGCGTTGGACCCGCCGCCGACGCAGGCGCAGACGGCGTCGGGAAGCTTCCCGGTCTGCTCGAGGATCTGGGCGCGGGCCTCCTCGCCGATCACCTCGTGGAAGTAGCGGACCATCGCCGGGAACGGGTGGGCGCCGGCGGCGGTGCCGAGCAGGTAGTGGGTGGTGTCGACATTGGCCACCCAGTCCCGCAGCGCGTCGTTGATGGCGTCCTTGAGCGTCTGGGAGCCGTTGGTCACGGGGATGACCTCCGCCCCGAGCAGCTGCATGCGGGCCACGTTCAGGGCCTGCCGCCGGGTGTCCTCGGCGCCCATGTAGACGACGCATTCAAGCCCGAGGAGGGCGGCCGCCGTAGCGCTGGCTACCCCGTGCTGGCCGGCGCCGGTCTCGGCTATGACGCGGGTCTTGCCCATGCGCTTGGCCAGCAGGGCCTGCCCGAGGACGTTGTTGATCTTGTGGGACCCGGTGTGGTTCAGGTCCTCGCGCTTGAGGAAGACCCGGACGCCGCCGGCGTGGGCGGCGAAGCTCTTCGCCTCGGTCAGCAGGGACGGCCGTCCGGCGTAGGTGGCATTGAGTTCGGCGACCTGGGCGGTGAACTCCGGGTCGGCCTTGGCCGCCTCGAAGGTCTCCTGCAGCTCGTCGAGGGCTGCGATGAGCGACTCCGGCATCCAGCGTCCGCCGTAGTCCCCGAAGTAGGGTCCTGGCGCGTGGCGCAGGCTCTCCGGACGGCCCTCGTGGCTCAGGAAGGCCGCCGCGGCGTCGCCGTCGATCTGCGCGGCCGGCTCGGATGCCCGGCCGGTGTCCTGGTGTGTCATGAGCTTTCCTGTTCTGGATCCATTGGGGCCGGCTGCTGCCGGCCGGATTCGCTTCCGGGGGCCCCGGCGGGGGCTCCTGTGCCCGCCTCAGAGCGGCGGGCGCCTCATCACTGCTTCAGTCCGGGAAGATCGCGCAGCCCGGGAAGGTCGCGCACCGGCACCGCGCGGAACTGCGCCACGGCGGCCTCCGGGTCCTCCCCGCGGACGAGGGCCTCGCCGACGAGGACCGCCCGGGCTCCCTGGGCGGCGAATTCCTCGACGTCGCCGATGCCGCGGACACCTGACTCCGCGACGGTCACGGCGTCCTGCGGGATCCGGCGGGCCAGATCGGCGAAGACCGACCGGTCGATGTCGAGCGTCTTGAGGTTGCGCACGTTGACGCCGATGATCCGGGAGCCCACGGCCGCAGCGCGCTCGACTTCCTCGGCGGTGTGAGTCTCAACGAGAGCGTTCATGCCCAGTTCGTGGGTTCGGCCGAGGAAGTGCTCGAGCTGCGCGTCGCTCAGGGCCGCGACGATGAGCAGGACCAGGTCCGCGCCGTGCGCGCGTGCCTCCCAGAGCTGGTAGTCCTCGACGGTGAAGTCCTTGCGGAGCACGGGGATGCTCACGCTCGCCCGGACGGCGTCGAGGTCGGCCAGGGAGCCGCTGAACCGGCGCTGCTCGGTCAGGACGCTGACCACGGCGGCGCCGCCGGCCTCATAGCGTGCGGCGAGGGCGGCCGGGTCGGCGATGGCGGCCAGCGCGCCCTTGGAGGGGCTGCTGCGCTTGACCTCGGCGATCACCGAGAGGGTGCGCCCGTCGCCGCGCAGCGCTCCCAGGGCGTCGGCGGCCGGTGCCCGGTCGAGGGCGCGGGCCCGCACCTGCGCCAGGGGCGCCTCCGCCGTCCGGACGCTCAGGTCCTCGCGGACGCCGGAGATGATGTCGTCGAGAACGCTCACCTAGTGGCCGTTGCTCTTGAGCTTCGATCCGCCCACGCCGTAACCGACCTTGCGCATGACGAAACCGACGAGCAGGCCGACGAACATGATGAGGATGCCGATCCAGAACAGCACGGTGCCGGTGTCGCGGTTGCCCTCGGTGCTGGCGAAGATGTACGCGAAGGAGGACACAGCGGCGCCGAGGATCATGACCAGGACGCAGGTCCACGCCGCCGGGCTGTTGCCATGGCCGATCGTCTCATCACCCATCTGGGCATGGCTCTCAGGCGAGTTCCGGTTCGTGGCTGCGGTCGTGTTCTGTGCCATGGTGATTCTCCTTCTGGGTGTCTTCGTACATTCTGCCATTATTGGCGCCGGTCCACCGACCCGCCGCACCCCTGCACGTCCGGCCTCCGGGGCCGGACTCAGCGGGTCGGGTCCTCCCCGTGCGTGAGCCGGTCCCAGCTGTCGATGTCCGTGGCGTGGGACGACGACGCCCGGGCCGCCGGAGCCGGCCCGGTGGTCCTCTCGTAGCGCCGGGCCCGCTCCCAGTGCCGGCCCACCAGGGCCACCCAGACCGCCGCGGCGGCCAGGAGCAGGCCGCTGCCGGCGGCAAGCCAGGGCAGGGCGGTGGCGGTGGCCGACGCACCGGCGCCGCCGCTGATGCCGATGGCCTCGCCGATGGCGGGGGCGGCGGCCGCGGCGGGGTCGAGCGCGATGCGGATGCTGGTCAGGAGGATGCCTCCGCCGGCGATGAGCAGGATCGCGGCCACGAACCACCGCGCCACCCGTCCGGCGATGGAGACGGCCAGGGCGGCGGCCAGGGCCACCAGCGCGAAGGCGCTCACCGGGGTAGCGGCCTCGCTGCCGGGGACGGCGAGGTCGGGGGTCTGCACCGCCTCCTCGGGCAGGCGCACCTCGAGCCAGGTCTGGGTGGTGGTGCCGAAGGCCAGCAGCGCCACCGCCACGATCACGAGCACCACCGTCCCACGGCGCTGACCCCGCGGGGGCCGGTCGGCGCTCATCGCGCGGCCGCCGGAGAGACGGGAACCGAGCTGCCGGCCGGGCGCAGGCCGGAGGCGGCCAGGGCGGCCCGGAGCGGGGCGGCGGCCTTGTTGACGGTTTCCAGGGCCTCGTCGGCCAGGACAGAGTCGGCGACGATGCCGCCGCCGGACTGCACATACGCCCTGCCGTCACGCAGCAGGGCGGACCGGATGGCGATGGCCAGGTCCATGTCGCCGGCGAAGTCGAGGTAGCCGACGACGCCGCCGTAGATGCCCCGCCGGTGCGGTTCGAGCTCGTCGATCAGGCGCAGGGCCCTCGGCTTGGGCGCCCCGGAGAGCGTGCCGGCGGGGAAGGTGGCCGCGAGGACGTCGTAGGCGCTCCGGCCCGGGGCGAGGCGCCCGACGACAGTGGAGACCAGGTGCATGATGTGGCTGAACCGTTCGATCTCCATGAACTGCGTGACGTCGACGCTGCCCGGCCGGCAGACCTTCGAGAGGTCGTTGCGGGCCAGGTCCACGAGCATGAGGTGTTCGGCCTTTTCCTTGTCGTCGGCCTTCAGCTCCTCCGCCAGCGCGCGGTCCTCCTCCGGCCCGGCCCCGCGGGGGCGCGATCCGGCGATCGGGTGGGTGATGACCTCATCCCCGGTGACCGTGACCAGGGCCTCGGGCGAGGAACCCACGATCGAGTACTCCCGGCCGTCGGCGTCCTCAAGGCTGAACAGGTACATGTAGGGGCTCGGGTTGGTGGTGCGCAGGATGCGGTACACGTCGAGCGCCGAGGCGTCGCAGTCGAGTTCGAAGCGCCGCGAGATCACCACCTGGAAGACGTCGCCGTCGACGATCGCCTGCTTTCCGCGCTCGATGGCCGAAAGGTAGAGCGGTTCGTCCCAGCGTTCGCGGACCCGCTGCATCAGTTCCGCCGCGGGGGCGGCGTCAAGCACGGAGACCGGCTGGTCGGCGGGCTCGGCGAGGGCGGCGAGCATGCGCTCGATGCGCGCCACGGCGTCGTGCCAGGCCTCGTCCACCCGCTCATCGGAGCCGTCGAAGTTGATGGCGTTGGCGACGAGGGTGAGGGAGCCTTCCGAGTTGTCGTGGATGGCCATGTCGGTGACGAGGCACATGGCCAGTTCCGGAAGGTTGAGGTCGTCCTCGGGCGGGCTGGTCAGGCGCTCCCAGTGCCGGACGGCCTCCCAGCCGACGAATCCGACGAGTCCGGAGGTGAACGGCGGAAGCCCGGGGAAGCGTTCGGTGCGCAGCGCTTCGACGGTGAGCCGAACCGCGTCCACGGGGCTGCCGGAGGTGGGGACCCCGGCGGGCGGTTCGCCCAGCCAGTGCGCCTCGCCGCCGCGGGAGGTCAGGGTGGCCCGGGACTTGGAGCCGATGAACGAATACCGTGACCAGACTCCCCCGCCGGCGGCCGACTCCATCAGGAAGGTGCCCGGCCGGCCGTCGGCCAGCCTCCGGTACACCCCGATGGGCGTGTGGGCGTCGGCCAGGACCTTCACGGAAACCGGAATGACCCGGCGGTCCGCGGCCAGGCGGCGGAACTCCTCGAGGGTGGGGCTGATCGTTCCGAGCTGCTGCATCCGCCTAACCTTCCTTGCTTCCGTCCGCGCTGCTTCCGTCCGCGCTGCTTCCGTCCGCGCTGCTTCCGGCGGCGACGGCGTCGTCCCTGCTGCCGGTCACGGCGTCAAGTGCCCGGCCATCGAAGCACGTGCGGGTGCCGGTGTGGCAGGCCGCGCCGACCTGGTCGACGGCCACGAGCAGGGCGTCGCCGTCGCAGTCGAGGGACACCGACTTCACCCACTGCGTGTGTCCGGAGGTATCCCCCTTGCGCCAGTACTCCCGGCGGGACCGGGAGTAGAAGGTGACGCGGCCTGTGGTGAGGGTGCGCCGCAGGGCCTCTTCGTCCATCCAGCCGAGCATGAGCACCTCGAGGGTGTCGTGCTGCTGCACGATGGCGGCGACGAGTCCGGCGTCGTCGCGCTTGAGCGCGGCGGCGACGTCGGGGTCGAGGCGGAGGGCGGGGTCCGCGGCGGTCGGGGGGCCTGACTGGGGAGAAGACATCGGAACCAATTCTAGTGCCGCACCAACGCGCCCCGCGCAGCGCCCCCGCGGGAGCCGCTTCATGCTAGCTTTTCCAGTGATGCGCTATGTAACTCCGTCCCGCGAGGTTCTGGCCGAAACGCTGATGGCGGCAGGCCCGGACTCTCCCACGCTCTGCGACGGGTGGCGGACCCGGGAACTCGCGGCCCACCTGTACCTGCGCGAGCACCGGCCGGCCCACGGGCTTGGCCTGATGGTGAAGCCGCTGGCGCCGGCCGCGGACCGGGCGGTGCGCAGGACGGCCGAGGCCGCCGCGGCCCCCGAGGACTACACCGCGCTGGTGGAGAAGTTCCGCGCCGGGCCTCCCGCGCTGTCCCCCCTGCGGATCGGCGGGATCGCCCGGAATGCGAACCTCGTTGAGTATTTCGTCCACACCGAGGATGTCCGGCGGGCCGGAACCCGGTGGGCGCCGCGGGCCCTCGATGAGGGGTACTCGTCGACGCTGTGGACCGAACTGATCAAGCGCGCAGCCCTGCTCTACCGCGGGGTGGACGTCGGCGTCGTGCTGGTGCGCCCCGACGGGCCCCGCCATGTGGCGCGCCGCGCGCCGGTGTCGGTGGCGATCGTCGGCGAACCCTCCGAGCTGCTCCTCCACGCCCACGGGCGGCGGCGGCAGGCGCTGGTCACCTTCGAGGGCCGGCCCGACGCGGTCGCGCTGCTCGAGAGCGCCGACGTCGGGCCCTGACCGATCCCGAATCCACCCTTGCCGCCGGCAGCCGGCGCGTGAAGGTCGGGTCTCAGCGGACGGGGTACCCGGCGTCCCGGATGGCCTTCTTGACCTGCGCGATGGCGTCGGGAGGCCCGAAGTGGAAGATCGAGGCCGCCAGCACCGCATCGGCCCCGGCCGCCACGGCCGGCGGAAAGTGCTCCGGTGCGCCCGCTCCGCCCGAGGCGATCAGCGGCACCCCGACCGCCGCGCGGACCGCGCGGATCAGTTCGAGGTCGAAACCGTCCTTGGTGCCGTCGGCGTCGATGGAGTTGAGCAGGATCTCCCCTACCCCGCGGTCGGCGGCTTCCCGCGCCCAGGCGACGGCGTCGATCCCGGTGCCGGTGCGCCCGCCATGCGTGGTCACCTCGAAGCCCGACGGCGTCTGCGTGTCCCGCGTGCGGCGCGCGTCGAGGGAGAGGACCAGCACCTGGGAGCCGAAGTGCCGGGTGATGTCGTCGATGAGGGCCGGCTCCGCCACGGCTGCGGTGTTGATCGACGCCTTGTCCGCGCCGTAGCGCAGCAGCCGGTCGACGTCGGCGGTGCTGCGGACCCCTCCCCCGACGGTCAGCGGGATGAAGACCTCTTCGGCGGTGCGGCCGACGACGTCGAAGGTGGTCTCCCGCTGGGAGGAGGACGCGGTGACATCGAGGAAGGTCAGTTCGTCCGCGCCGGCGCGGTCGTAGCGGTGGGCCAGCTCCACCGGGTCACCGGCGTCGCGGAGGTCCTCGAACTTCACGCCTTTCACCACGCGGCCAGCGTCGACGTCGAGGCAGGGGATGACACGGATTGCGACAGCCATGGAAGCCCCCTAGATCCTGCAGGCGTGGATGGTACTGACGAGGATGGCGCGCGCGCCCAGCTCGTAGAGCTCATCCATCACCTGGTTGGTCTGGTTGCGCTTGATCATGGAGCGCACGGCCACCCAGTCGGAGTCGCGCAGCGGGGAGATGGTGGGCGACTCGAGGCCCGGGGTGAGGGCGGCGGCCTCGTCGACGAGTTCCTTGCGGATGTCGTAATCCATCATCACGTACTGCCGGGCCACGAGCACGCCCTGCAGCCGGCGCAGGAGGACGTCGAGCCCGGCGGGCGCCTCGCCCTCGGCACGGCCGATCAGGACCGCCTCGCTGCGCAGGATGGGCTCACCGAAGATCTCCATCCCGGCGGCCTTGAGGGTGGTCCCGGTTTCGACGACGTCGGCGATGGCGTCGGCCACCCCGAGGCGCACCGAGGACTCCACGGCGCCGTCGAGGCGGACCACTGTGGCGTCCACACCGCGCTCGGTGAGGTAGTCCCGCAGCAGCCCGTCGTAGCTGGTGGCCAGGCGCTTGCCGGAGAGCTCCTCGAGGGAGGAGAAGTCTCCCACCGGCCCGGCGAAGCGGAAGGTGGAGGCACCGAAGCCGAGCTGCAGGAGCTCCTCGGCCTTGACCTGCGCGTCGAGCAGCAGGTCGCGGCCGGTGATGCCGACGTCGAGGGTGCCGGAGCCGACGTACACGGCGATGTCGCGGGGGCGGAGAAAGAAGAATTCGATGTCGTTGTCCGGGTCAACCAGGACCAGCTCGCGGGGATCGCGGCGCTGGCGGTAACCGGCCTCGGCCAGCATGGCGGTCGCCGATTCGGACAGCGCGCCCTTGTTGGGTACTGCTACTCGAAGCATTGGGGAGTCTTTCGCTCGAAGAGAATGAGGGTCTGGGATCAGCGCCGCGGTGCGGCTACAGATGCTTGTAGACGTCCTGGAGCGTCAGGCCCTTGGCGAGCATCAGGACCTGCAGGTGGTAGAGCAGCTGGGAGATCTCTTCGGCGGCATTCTCGTTCGACTCGTACTCGGCGGCCATCCACACCTCGGCGGCTTCCTCGACGACCTTCTTGCCGATTCCGTGGACGCCGGAGTCAAGTTCGGCCACGGTCTTGGACCCGGCGGGGCGGGCGGCGGCCTTCGCGCTGAGCTCCTCGAAGAGGGAATCAAAGGTTTTCACCGTGCCAACGTTACTGGGTTCCCCGCCGGGTTCCGCATCCGGGGGGCGGGGTGTGACAAATACCTCCGCCCCCGAGCCGGCGGTTACATCTTCCAGGGGCGCAGGGCGGCGGCAGCGGCGAGGGCCGCCGTGACCGCTTCGTGGCCCTTGTCCTCCTTGGAGCCGGGCAGCCCGGCGCGGTCAAGGCCCTGCTGCTCGGTGTCGCAGGTGAGCACGCCGAAGCCAACGGGCACGCCGGTGCGCACACTGACCTCGGTAAGGCCGTCGGTGGCCGCGGAGCAGACGTACTCGAAGTGCGGGGTGCCGCCGCGGATGACGACCCCAAGCGCGACGACGGCGTCGAAGTGCGGTGCCATCCGCGCCGCTGCCACCGGCAGTTCGAAGCTGCCCGGGACCCGCACCTCGGTGGTCTCCACCCCGGCCTCGGCGGCGGCGCGGCGGGCGCCGTCGAGCAGCCCGTCCATGATCTCGGTGTGCCAGCTCGCCGCGATGACCGCCAGTTTCAGCGGGGCCTCCTGCGTGCTGACGCCGCTGATGTCGATAACCGGTGCTCCGTGACCGCTCATGGGGTTCTCCTTGGTGTTTCTGTGGGGGTTGGGGACGGCGCGGCGGCGGCCGCGGACCGCAGGTGTTGGGTGAGGTCCTCGATGGAAATCAGCGGAAGGGAATGCTCGTCGGCGAAGGCCCGCAGGGCCGGCAGGCGCATCATGCCGCCGTCGTCGTGCACCAGCTCGGCGATGACCGCGGCAGGCTGCAGCCCCGCCAGCCTGCACAGGTCCACCCCCGCCTCGGTGTGGCCGGGGCGCTGAAGCACGCCGCCGGGCGCCGCGCGCAGCGGAAAGACGTGGCCCGGACGGGTGAGGTCCCCGGCGGAACTGGCGGGGTCGGCGAGCACGCGGGCCGTGCGGGCCCGGTCGGCGGCGCTGATGCCGGTGGTGACGCCGGCCGCCGCATCGCAGGAAACCGTGTAGGCGGTGCCCTTGGCGTCCTCATTGACCGCGGTCATCGGCGGCAGGTTCAGGCGGTCGGCGGCGGCCTGCTCCAGCGGAACGCACAGCACGCCCGAGGTGTACCGGACGGTCCAGCCCATCAGCGCAGGGGTCGCCGCTTCGGCGGCGAAGATGATGTCGCCTTCGTTTTCACGGTCGGCGTCGTCGACCACGACGACGGCTCCCCCGTCCGCGATGGCCGCAACCGCCGCGTCGATCCCGTCGAGCCGCACCGGGGCGGCTCCCAGGGTCACGTCGCCGCTCCGCGGGCGAAGCCGAGCAGGCGTTCGGTGTACTTGGCCAGCACGTCCATCTCCAGGTTGACCGAATCGCCGGGCACCTTGGTGCCGAGGCCGGTCTCCGCCAGGGTGGTGGGGATCAGGCCCACCTCGAACCAGGGGTCCTGCTCCTCGGGGGCGCTGACCGCGGTCACCGTCAGGGAGACGCCGTCGATCGCGATCGACCCCTTCTCGGCCGCATAGCGGGCCAGGGAGGCGGGCAGCGAGAAGCGGAGGCGGTGCCACGCCCCGAGGTCTTCGCGTTCGCGCAGCACGCCGAGACCGTCGACGTGGCCCTGGACGACGTGCCCGTCGAGCCGGCCCCCGGCGGGGACGCAGCGTTCGAGGTTCACCGCGGCCCCCGGCGTGAGGGTGCCGGTGGTGGTGCGGCGCAGGGTCTCGCCCATGACGTCGACCGCCACCCGGGCGCCGTCGAGCTGGACCGCCGTGAGGCAGACCCCGTTGACGGCGATGGAGGCGCCCGGGGTGAGGTCGGTGCCGGTGGCTGCCGCCTCAAAGACGAGCACCGCGCTTTCCCCGTCGGGGGCGAGGTCAAGGGAGACGACGCGTCCCTGTTCTGAAACGATTCCGGTGAAGATGGCTTACTCCTGGTTGTGCTGGGGGGCGGACGGGGTTGCCGGTGTGTCGGTCGTCATGCCGGCGGTGGTGTTGCTCGCGGAGGTGTTGCTTGCGGCTGCGGTGCGGTCGACTGCGGTGCGACCGGCTGCGGCGGGGTCGTCGTCGCCGTCGTTGTCGTTGTCGCCGTCATTGCCGTCGCCGGCGGGGCGCAGGCGCAGGCGCACGTCCGGCCCGAGCTGGGTGACGGCGCCTCCGCCGGCCGGGTCGGGGATCCACCGGTGCGCGGCGGCCAGCGTGGGCACGCCGACCGGGGGGAACATCGGCGTCCCCTCCCCCAGCACCACCGGCGCGATGTAGCTGACGAGTTCATCCACGGCCCCGGCCGCCAGGAACGCCCCGGCGATTCCGGGGCCTCCCTCGACGAGGACGTGCCGGACGCCGCGGCCGTGCAGTTCGGCCAGCGCCGTGGGGACATCGTGGGTGGCCAGCTGGAGGAAGCCCGGGCCGCGCACGGCGGCGTCCTGAGGCACCGGGCGCAGTCCCATGACGGCGCGCAGCGGCTGGGCCGGGGGCGTGCTGCCGGCGGCAGCACCGGCGGCGTCGTCCGTGGGGACCGGTCGGGCGGTCAGGCGCGGGTTGTCGGCGAGCACCGTGCCGGTGCCGGCGAGGACGGCGTCGACCCGGGCGCGGATGGCGTGGCCGTCGGCGCGGGCCTTGTTGCCGGTGATCCACTGGCTCGTGCCGTCGGCAGCCGCGACCCGTCCGTCGAGGCTCGACGCGGTCTTCAGGGTGACGAAGGGCCTTGATTCGGCGGTGGCGCGAAGCCACCGGGCGTTGAGGTGTTCCGACTGCGCCTGGCGGAGGCCGCCGTCGGTCTCGACGCCGCGGTCTCGAAGCCAGCGGGCCCCTCCGGCGGCCTGGGCCGTGCGGTCGGAGGCGGCGAAAACCACCCGGCGGATCCCGGCCTCGGCGATGGCGGCCGAGCAGGGGCCGGTGCGGCCCTGGTGGTTGCAGGGCTCCAGCGTGACCACCATGGTGCCGCCGGTCGGGTCGGCGCCGCGGGAGCGGGCGTCGGCCAGTGCGGCGACCTCGGCGTGGGGCGTACCGGCCCCGCGGTGGTACCCGGAGCCGAGCACCTGCCCTTCGGGGCTCAGCACGACCGCGCCGACCAGAGGGTTGGCGCCCCGTACTCCCTGCGCTGCGAGCTCGAGGGCGTGCTCCATCGCCCGGGCCTCGGCCGGGTTGGGACCGGCCGGGCCCTGCGGTGTGGACGCCGGTGCTGCTGGCGTCACTGCGCCTGCTTCACGGGGGCGCCAAGCGGGACGGTGAGGCGGTCGGCGTCGGCCCGCCGGCGCTCGCGGGTCCACACGGCGAAGCCGATGATGGTGAAGGCGCCGTAAATCAGGTACATGACGGCGCTGGCGTAGTAGCCGGCACTGAAGAGCAGGGGCACCCCGACGATGTCGACGGCGACCCAGATCAGCCAGAATTCGACCCAGCCCTTGGCCATGCCGAAGGTGGCAAGCAGGGAGCCGACGAAGGTCCAGGCATCGGCCCACACCGGCTCGTACGAGCCGAGGGCCCGGAACAGCGGGGTGAGGGCGACGGTGCCCAGGATCATCCCGGCGACGAGCCCGACGCGGGCGCGGCCGGAGGCCCAGCGGGGGGTCACGGCCGAGCCGGCCGCCTGCCGGCCTGCCTGCCACTGGCGCCAGCCGTAGACGGAGACAGCGATGAACATGATCTGTCGGCCGGCCTGGCCGAGGAGGCTCACAGCGCCTGCTCCGCCGAAGGCCGAGCCGAGGAACACCGTCAGGAGCAGGACGTTCCCCACGATGCCGACGGGCCAGGCCCAGACCTTGCGGCGCATGCCGCCGAGGACGCTGAGCAGACCGAAGACGTTTCCAATGACCTCACGCAGGAGCAGGGAGCTGTTGCCTACGGGGATGCGGGCTTCGAAGAGCCACTGCAGAAAATCCATGTCGTTCCTTACCGTTTCAACGGCTCGGGGTGACGACAGCGGGAAGGACAGCCCACGCGTGGCGGAGGTGCCAGCGTTGACCTCCGCGGCGCAGCCCCCGAAGAAAGGGGACGCGTCGGTGGCGTCCTGCTGTTCGTGCTTCTCCCATCCAGACTTTAACTGTCGGTGCCGGAATTTCACCGGCTCAACCGAGGGCTCCTGCGCGGATGCGCAGTAACCACCGGGTCGCGGACTATCACCGCCGGTTCGGAATTACACCGACCCCGGAGCACGTACTTGTATGATTCTTCCACAACGCGGGAGGTGGCCGCGTTATTTCCCTCCCCGTGACGACCGGCCGCTGTTTCCGACGGGCCGCGGCCGTCGAAGACGGAAGAACCGCGAGAAATCCGGCATCCGGCCCCGCTACTGCCTCCCGAACCGGCAATTCACGTGCCCTTTTCAACGTGGAGTTGTGGCGAACGGCACACCCAATGCGGACGCGATGCGGGTACGCCCGGGGGGGGGCCTGCCGGCGCGATCGAGGGCCCCCGGGCGTCCCCGCTCCCCCGCGCCGAAACTGCAGCTCACCACGCTTTCCCAGCCGCGTAACGTGGTGAGCTGCAGAATCGAGCGGGCTGGCCCTGGAGGCCGCGCGACGGGTCCCCTAGGTCGTGGGCTAGGAAACCGAGCGGGCGACGCCGGAGGCCGAACCGGCGGGCGACGCCGGAGGCCGGGTGTCGGTTCCCCGGGCCGGGGACTAGGCCTCCGCCGGTGCGGTCTTGCCTTCGGCCGGCTTGGTCGGTTCGGCCGACTTCGGACGGGCGTCCACTCCGGCTTCCTTGCGCTGCTGGGGCGTGATCGGCGCCGGAGCGGCGGTCAGCGGATCGTAGCCGCCGCCGGACTTCGGGAACGCGATGACGTCGCGGATCGAGTCGGTGCCCGCGAGCAGCGAGACGACCCGGTCCCAGCCCAGCGCGATGCCGCCGTGGGGAGGCGCGCCGTATTTGAAGCCTTCGAGCAGGAACCCGAACTTCTCCTGGGCCTCCTCGGCGCTCAGGCCCATGACGGCGAAGACGCGCTCCTGCACGTCGCGCCGGTGGATACGGATGGAGCCGCCGCCGAGCTCGTTGCCGTTGCAGACGATGTCGTAGGCGTAGGCCAATGCGTTCTCGGGATCGGTGTCGAAGGTGTCCAGGAACTCGGGCTTGGGCGAGGTGAACGCGTGGTGCACCGCGGTCCAGGCCCCCGCGCCGACGGCGACGTCACCCGCGGCTACGGCGGCGGAGGCTGGTTCGAACATGGGAGCGTCGACCACCCAAACGAAGGCCCAGTCGCCGTCCTTGATCAGCCCGGTCCGGTGGCCGATCTCGACGCGTGCTGCGCCGAGCAGGGCGCGGGAGGACGTCTTCTCACCGGCGGCGAAGAAGATGCAGTCACCCGGGTTCGCGCCGACCGCGGCGGCGAGGCCCTCGCGTTCGGCGTCGTTGAGGTTCTTTGCGACCGGGCCGCGCAGGCTGCCGTCGTCGTCAATGAGCACGTAGGCGAGGCCCTTGGCGCCGCGCTGCTTGGCGAATTCCTGCCAGGCGTCGAGCGTGCGGCGGGGCTGGGAGGCTCCCCCGGGCATGACGACGGCGCCGACGTAGGGTGCCTTGAAGACGCCGAAGCCGGTGTCCTTGAAGAACTCGGTGAGTTCGGTGAGCTCGAGCCCGAAGCGCAGGTCGGGCTTGTCGGAGCCGTACTTGGCCATGGCGTCGGCGTAGGTCATCCGGCGGATCGGCGTGGGGATTTCGACGTCGATGAGCTTCCACAGCCGGGTGATTAGCTGCTCGCCGAGGGCGATGATGTCGTCCTCCTCGACGAAGCTGGCCTCGATATCGAGCTGGGTGAACTCGGGCTGGCGGTCGGCGCGGAAGTCCTCGTCGCGGTAGCAGCGCGCGATCTGGTAGTACTTCTCGAACCCGCCGACCTGCAGCAGCTGCTTGAACAGCTGCGGCGACTGGGGCAGGGCGTACCAGGAGCCCGGTGCGAGGCGGGCGGGCACCAGGAAGTCGCGCGCACCCTCGGGGGTGGAGCGGGTGAGGGTCGGAGTCTCGATTTCGACGTAGCCGTCGGCGTGAAGCAGTTCGCGGGCCACCCGGCTGGCCTCCGAGCGCAGGCGCAGGTTCTTCTGCGGCGCGGGGCGGCGCAGGTCGAGGTAGCGGTGCTTCAGGCGGGCCTCTTCGCCGACCTCGACGTGCTCGTCGATCTGGAACGGCAGCGGGTCGGCGGTGTTGAGCACGACGACCTGGTCGGCCATGACCTCGATCTCGCCGGTGGCCAGGGCGGGGTTCTCATTGCCCTCCGGCCGCTTCTGCACGGTGCCGGTGATCTGCAGGACGTACTCGTTGCGGAGGGTGGAGAAGACCTCCTCCTCGCGGACGACGACCTGGGCCACGCCCGAGGCGTCCCGAAGGTCGAGGAAGGCAACGCCGCCGTGGTCTCGGCGCCGGGCCACCCAGCCGGTCAGGGTGACGGTCTGTCCAATGTGCCCGGATCCGAGCGAGCCGAGTTCATGCGTGCGCAGCACAGCATTCCTTCCTACAGAAGTACCGCAGGCGAAGGTTCACCTGCCTAGTGTTAGATCAAACGTGTCCGAGTTTACCGGTCCACCGCAGCTGTCCCGGCCAGCAGCCGCGCCTTTGGCCGGCGGTCCTGCCCGGCACGGCGGTCCGGTGCCACCGGGCCGCATTCCACGAGAGGGCACGAAAGATGAGCAACGTTCCGGGGCTGCGGCGTTCAATGGGCGGATTCGATGCCACAACCGTTGGCATCGGGTCGATGATCGGTGCCGGCGTCTTCGTCGTCTTCGGTCCGGCCGCGGCGGCCGCCGGCAGCCTGCTTCCCGCCGCCGTCGTGCTGGCCGGATTTATCGCCTACTGCAACGCCGCCGCCAGCGCCGCCCTGGCCACCGTGCATCCCTCAAGCGGCGGCACCTACATCTACGGCAGGCGCCAGCTCGGCCCGTGGCCCGGCTTCATCGCCGGCTGGAGCTTCGTTACGGGCAAGCTGGCCTCCTGCGCGGCCATGGCCTTCACCTTCGGGCTGTACGCCGCCCCCGGGTACGAGACCGCGGCCGCGGTTGCCGCCGTCGTGGGGCTGACGGCAGTCAACCTGCTCGGCGTCACCCGGACCGCGCTGATGACGCGGGCCGTCGTCGCCCTGGTGGTGCCGGTCCTGGCCTTCGCCGCCGTCGTGGCCTTTGCCGCACCGTCGGCCCCGCAGCCGTGGACGCCGCCGGCCGGAGGACCGTGGGGCGTGCTTCAGGCGGCCGGGCTGCTGTTCTTCGCGTTCGCCGGGTATGCCCGCATCGCCACCATGGGCGAGGAGGTGCGCGAGCCCGGCAAGAACATTCCACGGGCGATCTTCGGTGCCCTCGGATTCACGCTCGTGCTCTACCTTGTCCTTGCCGCCGCGCTGCTCAACGCCCTGGGCGCCGGGCCGCTGGGCGATTCCGCGGCACCCCTGCGAGACGCCGTCCTGGCGGCCGGGGACGCCGGCGGCGGGCCCGGAGGAAGCGCCGCCGGGACCGCGGTGCTGGCGGTGACGCTCGCCGCCGCCCTGGCGAGCCTCGGTGCCCTGCTGGCGCTCATCGCCGGGGTTGGCCGCACGACCCTCGCCATGGCCCGGGAGGGCGACCTGCCCCGGGCTCTCGCTGGGATCTGGTCCCGGTTTGGGGTGCCGTGGGCGGCCGATACCGCCACCGCCGTCGTCGTGATTGTCCTGCTGCTGACCACGGATGTGCTCACCGTCGTCGGATTCTCGAGCTTCGGCGTGCTGCTGTACTACGCGGTGGCGAATGCCGCGGCCTTTACGCTGACCGAGCGCCAGTGGTACGCACCGAAGATCCTGAATGTCGTCGGCGCCGCGGGGTGCCTGCTGCTGGCGTTCACCCTGCCCGTGACGTCGGTGCTGACCATGACGGCGATCCTCGCTGTCGGCGTTGCGGGCCGTGCCGTCGTGCTCCGGCGGCGGGATCGGCCGGGCACCCGCGGCTGACTGCGGCGCGGCCGCTGACCCCGGGTGAAAAGCGTCCCGACGGCGGAAAACGGACCCGCTTGCGACCTCCGCGCCGGATATGTCGGGCGCGGATGTCGTTTTCGGGTGCGGCGGTCGCTTTCGGGTGCGGCGGTCGCCCTAGGAGACGCGCAGCACCTGCGGAGCCAGATCCTCGGCCGGCGGCGTCCACGAATCCGGATCGGCGGCCTCCTGCGCCCCGGAACGGATGTCCTTGACCTCGTGGGTGCCGTCGGCGCCGGTGAACCAGACGAACGGGATGCCACGGCGGTCGGCGAACTTGATCTGCTTGCCGAACTTCTCGGCGCTGGCTGCCACCTCGGCGGAGATGCCCCGGGCCCGCAGGGACGCGGCGACGTCCTGCGCGGCGGACCAGGAGTCCTCATCGGCGAGGGTCACCAGGACGGCGGTGGGAACCTGCCGGGAGACTGCCGCGAAGTCCTGGCTCAGGATCCGGGAGACGATCCGCGTGACGCCAATTGAGAGCCCGACGCCGGGGAAGGTGCGGTTGCCCTTCGCCGCCAGGCTGTCGTAACGCCCGCCGGAGCAGATGGAGCCGAGGCTTTCGTGGCCGTTGAGGACGGTCTCATAGACGGTGCCGGTGTAGTAGTCGAGGCCGCGGGCGATGCTCAGGTCCGCCACGACGCGCCCCGGCGCCCGCTTGGACGCCTCGGCGATGACCTGCTCGAGCTCGGTCAGCCCTTCCTCAAGCAGGTCGTCTGACACCCCGAGCGCCCGGACCTGCGCCACGAAGGAGGTATCGGGGGTGCGGATCGCCGCGAGGGCGAGGGCGGCGTCGACCTGGGCATCGGTGGCACCGAGCTCCTCACGCAGCAGCTGCCCCACCTTGGCGGCGCCGATCTTCTCGAGCTTGTCGATGCTGCGCAGCACCGAGGCGGTATCGGTGAGCCCGATGCCGCGGTAAAAGCCTTCGGCGAGCTTGCGGTTGTTGACCCGCAGCGTGAAGTCGGGAATCGGCAGCGCGCCGAGCGCTTCGACGACCACCAGGGCCAGTTCGACGTCGTACCGGAACGGCAGGACGCCGTCGCCGACGACGTCGATATCGGCCTGCGTGAACTCCCTCGCCCGTCCCTCCTGTGGGCGCTCCCCGCGCCAGCACTTCTGGATCTGCGAACGGCGGAAGGGGAAGGCGAGGTGGCCGGCGTTCTCGACGACGTAACGGGCGAACGGCACGGTGAGGTCGTAGTGAAGGGCAAGGCCCGCCTCGGACGCGGAGGCCTCGTCGGCCTGCAGCCGGGACACGGCGTAGACCTCTTTGTCGATTTCGCCCTTGCGCAGCAGCTGGTCGACGGTCTCAACGGCCCGGGTTTCGATGTTGGAGAAGCCGTGGAGGTCGAACACGCGGCGCAGTGTGTCAAGCACATGCAGCTCGATCAGCCGCTCCTGCGGAAGCCATTCCGGGAAGCCGGACAGTGATGCCTTACGAGCCATGGGGCGTTTCTCCTTGATCGATGCAGCCAGGGAGGCGCTTCCACCGGTGCGGCACTCATTTTAGGGGCTGAGCGGGTGCCCTGCGAAACGCGGCGACGGCCCCTGGAAGTGCACCGCTACACACGGAACCCCTGCGGCCCCCGGAACGATAGACTCCTTATCTCTGAACGAAATGGCGGCGGACCGGTCCGTGCCATCCATCGAGCGAAAGACTTATAGCGGTGACAGACAGTCAGCAATCCGACGAAATGACCATCAACGACGAATCAGTGGCCCAAGATCCCATCGTGGATTCCGCCGTTGACGAGCCAGCGGAGGAGACCACCAGCGCCGACACCCCCGCCGTTGGAGGTCAGGCCGACGCCGCCCCGGCCGCCGAGGAGCAGACGCCGGCCACACCGGGAACCGAGGCCACGGAAGTCCCGGCAGCTCCGGAGGCCCTCGCCACCGACACCTCGGCCGCTCCGGAGGCCCCGGCTACCGACGCAGCTCCGGAGACCCCGGCCGCTCCAGAGACCCCGGCCACCGACGCAGCCCCGGAGTCCCCGGCCGCTCCGGAGGCCCCTGCGACCGACGCAGCTCCAGAGGCCCCGGCCGCGACAGACAGTCCAGCCACCGACGCAGCTCCAGAGGCCCCGGCCGCGGAAAGCCCCGCAACTCCGGCACCGGCTGCCGCCCCGGCAGCACCAGTTGCCCCGGCAAGGCCGGCCGCTCCCGCAGCATCCGCCGCCCCCGCCGCCCCGGCCGCCCCCGCCCCGCGCGCTCCCCTGCCGACGGCGATGGCGCCTCGGCCGCTGAAGAAGGCCCAGACCCCGCTGGCAGTCCCCCCGGCACACAGCACTCCGCTGGCCGAGGCTGAGAAGTTCGCCCGCGTCGAGGAGGACGGACACGTCTTCCTGCTCCTCAACGGCGAGGAGCACCCGGTCGGCCAGTACCCCGATGCCTCCCGCGAGGAAGCCCTCGCCTACTTCGTGAAGAAGTATGACGACGTCGTCAGCCAGGTCGCGCTGCTTGAGCAGCGCGTCAAGGGCAAGGCGCCGTCGGCGGAAATGCTGAAGACCGCCAAGCACCTGCGCAGCCAGGTGGCCGAGCGCAAGCTCGTCGGCGACGTCGCGACCCTCGAGGCGCGCATCGACGCACTGACCGAGTCGATCACGGGCCTTGAGAAGGCCGAGCGGGCCGCCCAGGACGAGCTCAAGGTCAAGGAACTCGCCGCCCGCGAGGCGATCGTCGCCGAGGCTGAGGAACTCGCGGGCCGCGACCCGGCGACCGTCCAGTGGAAGGTCAGCAGCACGCGCATGAACGAGCTGTTCGAACTGTGGAAGGCCGCGCAGAAGAACGGTCCGCGGCTGGGCCGGGGCACCGAGGACGCACTCTGGAAGCGCTTCCGTTCCGCACGGACGATCTTCGACCGGCACCGCCGCGCGTACTTCTCCCAGCTGGACAGCGACAACGCCGAGGCCAAGCGCGCCAAGGAGTCGCTGATCGCCCGTGCCGAGAGCCTCTCGAGTTCAACCGACTGGGGTGCGACGGCGGCCGAATACCGCCGCCTGATGGACGAGTGGAAGGCCTCGAAGCGGGCCAGCCGTAAGGACGACGACGCCCTGTGGGCGCGGTTCCGCGCCGCTCAGGACCGCTTCTTCGAGGCCCGCAAGTCGGCCAACGAAGCGGTCGACGAGGAGTACGGCGCGAACCTGGTGGCCAAGGAGGCCCTCCTGAAGGAGGCCGCCGCGCTGCTGCCGGTGAAGGACGTCGCCGCGGCCAAGAAGGCGCTGCAGTCGATCCGGGACCGCTGGGAGGAGGCGGGCAAGGTGCCGCGCGCCGACATCGGAAGGATGGACGCCGGCCTGCGCCGCGTCGAGGACGCCGTCAAGGCGGCCGAGGACGAGCACTGGCACAAGACGAATCCCGAGACCAAGGCCCGCACCAACAGTGCGCTGAGCCAGCTGCAGGCAACCATCGCCACGCTGAAGGATGACCTTGCAGCGGCCGAGAAGGCCGGGGACGCCAAGCGGATCTTTACCGCGAAGGAGGCCCTCTCCGCGCGTGAGCAGTGGCTCGAGATGCTTCAGCGGTCGGCCCAGGACTTCTCCTAGGTCAGGTCCAGACGAAAGCCCCCGGAGCCCGGTTTTCCACATCGGGCCCCGGGGGCTTTTGCCTGCCGTGCCGGATTCGGAATGCTTGAGCAATGTCACCGCTGAGCACCGGCTCTGCTGTTCCGCCCGTCCGGGTCGTCCGGGACATGTGGGCGCGTGCCGGTCCCGCCGTGCGGCAGCCGCCGGGCGAGGCCGTGCTCTTCCACGCCGGGGAGTTCTTCAGCGCCGTCGAGCTTCAGGGAATGACCCTCGACGGCCTGGTCCGGCGGGTTTACCGGGAGACCTACCGGCGCACCGACTGCCCTGAGGATGCCGCCGCGCGCGCCCGCGCCGCTGCGAATGCCCTTCCGGCACCGCTGCGAGGCCGGGTGGCGCTGGCACGCCAGTGCGCGGCATGGGTGTACGGGTGTGCACCGCCGCCGCCGCTGCTGAGCGTGGTCACGGACCACCGCCGGCGCACCACCGCCGTCCCGGCGTTCGGTGCCACCACGATGCACCAGGTGGCGCTGGGTCCCTTCGACGTCAACCTCGTCGGCGGGGTGCCGGTGACGACGCCGCTGCGCACCGCCCTCGACATCGCAATCCACGGGCCTGAGGCGACCGCCGTCGACATCCTGGCCGCGCTGGCCTCCGCGTCGGGGCTCGAGTGTCCGCTGCGGCTGGTGGAGGCGGCCCTGGCGAGCACCCGCAGGGTGCCGGGCAAGGCCCGTGCGCTCGCCCGCCTCCGGCGGGCCTGCGCCGGGACGGACGGTTTGGGGGCAAGGCCGTAGCCGCACGGCATCGAAAGCCCAACTCGGCGCCCGCTGCGCAACCGGTGAAAGGGCGGGACCCGGTCCGGGAGAGACCGCCCACGGCACGCCCCTCTCGCCCCGGGCGGAGGCCCAGGAACCCGACCTAGGTGCGCCGCTGCGAACCGGTCGTCCGGTAGACGTCGAATACGCCGTCGATCCGCCGTACAGCGGCCAGCACGTGGTTGAGGTACTTCGGGTCGCCCATCTCGAAGGCGAACTTCGACATGGCCACCCGGTCCGAGGAGGTGTTGACGCTCGCCGCGAGGATGTTGACCTGGTTCTCCGAAAGCACCCGGGTTACATCGGAGAGCAGGCTCTTCCGGTCCAGCGCCTCGACCTGGATCTCCACGAGGAACACGCTTGACTGGGTCGGCGCCCACTCCACCGGCACGATCCGGTCGGGCTGGTCCCGCAGCTCCTGCACGTTCCGGCAGTCCGAGCGGTGCACCGACACCCCTGAGCCGCGGGTGACGAACCCGATGATCGGATCGGGGGGAACCGGCGTGCAGCACCGGGCGAGCTTCACCCAGACGTCGCCGACGCCGCGCACCGTCACCCCGGAGTCGGAGAACTTGGGCCGGCGCGGCTGGCTGGCGACGGCGGGCTCCGCCAGGTCCTCCTCGGCCTCCTGGTGGCCGCCCATGAGCGCCACGAGGTGCTCGATGACGTTCTGCGCCGAGGTGTGCCCGTCGCCGACCGCTGCGTACAGGGCGGCAATGTCCTGGTGGTGGAGTTCCTGGGCTACGGAGAGCAGCGCGGTATGGGTCATCATCCGCTGCAGGGGCAGGTTCTGCTTGCGCATGGCGCGTGTGAGCAGGTCCTTGCCCTTGTCGATGGCCTCCTCGCGGCGCTCCTTGGTGAACCACTGCCGGATCTTGTTCCGGGCCCGCGGGCTCTTGACGAAGCCCTGCCAGTCCTGGCTCGGCCCGGCGCCCTCGGCCTTGGAGGTGAAGATCTCCACCCAGTCGCCGTGGTTCAGTTCGCTGTTCAGCGGCACCAGCTTGCCGTTGACGCGGGCGCCGATCGTCCGGTGCCCCACCTCGGTGTGCACCGCGTAGGCAAAGTCGACGGGGGTGGAGCCGGCCGGCAGAGCCATCACCTCGCCCTTGGGGGTGAAGACGAACACCTCGCGGGCGTTGATCTCGAAGCGCAGCGAATCGAGGAACTCGTCGGGGTCGGCCGTCTCCTGCTGCCAGTCGACGAGGCTGCGCAGCCACCCGAGGTCTCCGCTGTCGGGGGCCTCGGCGGCCTTGCCGGCCCCGTTCTTGTACTTCCAGTGTGCCGCCACACCGTACTCGGCCCGCCGGTGCATGTCGTGCGTGCGGATCTGGATCTCGACGGGCTTGCCGCCCGGTCCGATCACCGTCGTGTGGAGGGACTGGTACATGTTGAACTTCGGCATCGCGATGTAGTCCTTGAACCTGCCGGGCAGCGGGTTCCAGCGCGAATGCAGCGAGCCGAGGGTGGCGTAACAGTCGCGGACGCTGTCCACGAGGACGCGGACGCCCATGAGGTCATGGATGTCGTCGAAGTCCTTACCCCGGACGATCATCTTCTGGTAGATCGAGTAGTAGTGCTTAGGCCTGCCGGTGATGGTGGCCTTGATCTTCACCGCGCGCAGGTCTTCGTCGATCTGGTCCCGGATCAGGTTGAGGTGCTTCTCGCGCTCGGGGGTGCGGTCCCCGACCATCCTCACGATCTCCTCGTACACCTTCGGGTGGAGCGCGGCGAAGGAAAGGTCCTCGAGCTCCCACTTAATGGTGTTCATGCCGAGCCGGTGGGCCAGCGGTGCGAAGATCTCGAGGGTTTCCCGGGCCTTCCGGGCCGAGGATTCGGGTGAGACGAAGCGCCAGGTGCGGGCGTTGTGGAGCCGGTCGGCGAGCTTGATGACGAGCACCCGGATGTCCTTGGCCATGGCCACGACCATCTTGCGCACCGTTTCGGCCTGCGCCGCGTCGCCGAAGGAGACCTTGTCCAGCTTGGTGACGCCGTCGACGAGCATGGCGACCTCGGCGCCGAAGTCCCGGCGCAGCTCATCGAGGGTGTAGGCGGTGTCCTCGACGGTGTCGTGGAGCAGCGCCGCGGCCAGGGTGGTCCCCGACATGCCGAGCTCGGCCAGGATCGTCGCGACCGCCACCGGGTGGGTGATGTAGGGGTCCCCGCTCTTGCGCATCTGGCCTTCGTGGCTGCGCTCGGCGACGAGGTAGGCGCGCTGGATGAGGTCCAGGTCCTCTTTGGGGTTGTTGGCCCGCACTGTGCGCAGCAGCGGCTCCAGCACCGGCGAGTAGCCGCTCGAGCCCCGCCCGGTCAGCCGGGCGATGCGGGCACGGGTGCGCCCGCGGCGGCCGGGGGTGGGCGGTTCGGACCCGGGCAGGCGGGACGGAGCGGCCGGGGCGGCTGCCGGAGCGACCGGGGCATCTGCCGGAGTGACCGGCGCGACCGGCGCCGCGCTCCAGTTCGGACCCGCGGCCGGAGCGGCGGGGGGCGGGCCTGGCACAGGACGCGGTGGAGCGGCCGGCGGTGGTGTCCGGCCGGTGGTGGACCGCTCTGCGGGTGTTACCGCTTCAGCCATTTCAGCCCTTATCCTCAGCGCGTCGGCTACCTCTTCTGCCCTTCGGGAGTGCACACCGTTAAGTCTAGCGGTGCCGGCGGCGCAGGAGCTGCACCGCCGGCACCGCAGGATCATGCGTTTGCGGCCTCGAGGGCCCGCCGCTGGCGGACCTTCTTTTCCTGATCCTTGATCTCCGGCTCATTCAGCCGCAGCCACGCGTACATCGGCGCGGCGACGAAGATGGTGCTCAGGGTGCCGAGGATGATGCCGATGAACAGCGCCAGGGACAGGTCCCGAAGCGTTCCGGCGCCGAGGAGGTAGGCGCCGATGAACAGGATGGAGGCGACCGGCAGCACCGCCACGACCGAGGTGTTGATGGAGCGAACCAGCGTCTGGTTGACCGCGAGGTTGACCTGCTCGGCGAAGGTGCGCTTGGAGGTCACTGAGAGTTCCGCCGTGTTCTCCCGGATCTTGTCGAACACCACCACCGTGTCGTACAGGGCGTAACTGAGGATGGTGAGGAACCCGATGATTGCCGAGGGGGTCACCTCGAAGTCGCTGAGGGAGTACAGCCCGGCGGTCACGACCATGACGACCACCAGGGCGCTCATGGCGGCCAGCGACATCTTCCAGGTGCGGAAGTACAGGGCCATGAGCACGGCGGCGAGCAGGACGAACACCACCAGGCCGATCAGTGCCTGCCGGCTGACGTCCTCGCCCCAGGTGGGCCCGACGAAGCTCGAGGTGACCTGTTCGGGCCCGACGCCGTAACCGGCGACGAGGTTGTCGCGCACGCTCAGCGTCTGGTCGTCGCTGAGCCGCTCGGTCTGGACGCGGATGGTCTCGGCTGCGATGTTGGTGACCCGCGGGACGGCCTCGGGCACGACGTCGGTGACCGCCTTCTCCCCCACCGCGATGTCGGTGTTCGCGGTGTCGGAGACGGTGAACTCGGAGCCGCCGCGGAAGTCGATGCCCAGGTTGAACCCGCCCTTGACCACCGGAATGATCAGGGAGAGGAGCACGGCGGCTGCGGAGATGATGAACCAGAGCTTCCGCTTGGCGACGAAGGGGTAGGACCGCTTGCCGGAATAGAGCTCGTTACCGAAGTCGGCGAAGCTGCTGCGCTTCATCGGTTTTCTTCTTTCTCTTCGGCGGGGCCGCGTCCGGCCAGTGCCTTCTGCTGCTCCGCGATGCGCCGCTCGGCAATGGTCATGCGGCGTTCCGCCTCGCTGGCGGCCGCCTTGTTCTTCGTCTTGGCCGCAACGGCCGGCCGGGCGGCCGTCTCGGCGGGGCTGCGGAAGCGTCCGGCCCCGCGGTAGAGCGGCGCCACGCCCAGGCGTTCCGGGTCAAGCCCGGACCACTTGTGGCCCTCGCCGAAGAAGCGGGTGCGGGCCAGCAGGCGCAGGACCGGGTGGGTGAACAGGAAGACGACGACGAGGTCCGCGATGGCCGTCAGGCCCAGGGTGAAGGCGAAGCCGCGGACGTTGCCGACGGCCACGAAGTAGAGGACAAGGGCGGCGAGGAGGTTGACCGCCTTGGAGGCGAGCACCGTCCGCTTGGCGCGGCGCCACCCGTTCTCAACGGCGGAGATCATGCCCCTGCCGTCCCTCAGTTCGTCGCGGATCCGTTCGAAGTACACGATGAAGGAGTCTGCGGTCTGTCCGATGGCCACGATCAGGCCCGCCACACCGGCCAGGGACAGCCGGTAGTTCTCGGTCCAGCCCAGGATGGCGATGGCCAGGTAGGTCAGGACGCCGGCCACGACGAGCGAGGCGATGGTGACCAGGCCGAGCATGCGGTACTGGAACATCGAGTACACGGCGACCAGCGCCAGGCCGATCAGGCCCGCGATGAGGCCAAGTCGCAGCTGGTCGGCGCCGAGGGTCGCGGAGATCTGCTGCTCGCTCTGGATCTCGAAGCTGATCGGCAGGGCGCCGTACTTCAGCTGCTCGGCGAGGGTAGCGGCCGATTCCTCGGTGAAGCTGCCGCTGATGCTCGGGTTGCCGTCGGGGATCACGGCGTTCGTCGTCGGGGCGGAGACGATCCGGCCATCGAGGACGATGGCGAACTGGTTGCGCGGGTCGCCCTGGCCGATTGCGAAGAGCCGCTCGGTGACGTCGCGGAAGACCTTCGTGGCCTCGTCGTTGAAGTCGATGTTGACGACCCAGCTGTTGAGGGACTGTCCCTGCTGGCCGCGGGCGAGCCCGTGGGTGGCGCCGTCGATGTCGGTGCCGGGCACCTCGACGGGCCCCAGGATGTACTTGCCCTGGGTTTCGGGCTCGCAGGCGACCATCGGCTGGTCGGCGGGAGCCGGTTCGGTCCTCGGCTCGAGCGCGGCGGGGTCGAGGCAGTTCAGGGTCTCGAACGCGGTGAAGATCTCCGGAGTGATCCAGTTGGGGTCGCTGGCGTCCGCGGGTTCCGCGGTCGGCTTGGGCAGCTGGTCGGCGGGCGTGGGGGTCTCCGCGGCGGGCGCCTGGCCCGGTCCGCCCGCGAGCACGGGGCGGAATTCAAGCTGCGCCGAGGCCCGGATCAGCTCACGGGTCTCGGAGTCGGGGGTTCCCGGGAGGGACACGATGACGTTCCGGCCGGACTGGGTGGAGATTTCGGCTTCGGCCACGCCGCTGCCGTCGACCCGCTGGCGGATGATCTCGACCGCCTGGTTCAGCTGTTCGGGGCTGATCTCGGAGCCGCCGCCCTGGAGTTTGGGCGAGAGGATCAGCTGCGTGCCGCCCTCGAGGTCGAGGGCGAGCTTCGGGGTCCAGCTTGCGTTGCTCCAGACGGAGCCGGCGCCCAGCAGCGCGGCGAGCAGAGCAAGAAGTACGCCCAGCCAGACGAGGGTTCGTTTGGCTGCCGTGCCGGGGCCGGTACGTGGCATTGTCGATTGTCCTTAGGAGTGGAGCGCGGTGTCCGCGCCGTGCCGGTGGGACCCGGCCGCCGGGGCTGCCCGGGGCCGGGACCGCATGCTAATTGTCGTTGTTCCTGTTGTTCTCGCGGTTCAGCCGCGCCACGGTTTCCTCGGGGGTTTCGGCGGCGGTGCTTCCCGCGGCGCCGGCGGTCCCGGTCGTGGCGATGGTGTCCGGCGCGGCGACGGAAGGCTCGTCATCGAGGTCCCCTGCCGGCTCCTGCATTACGACCTTGCTCAGGGCCTGGGTGTGCACGGTGGCGGTGTTGCCCGGGGAGAGTTCGATGACGGCCTTGTTGTTCTCCTGGTCGATCGACACGATGGTCCCAAAGAGGCCGAACTGGGTCATCACCTCGGCGCCGGGCTCCATCTGCGAACGCATCTCGGTGACCTGCTGCTTGGCCTTGCGCTGGCGGCGGAACATGGAGAAGATCAGAAACGCCAGCGCGAGCGGCAGGATCAGGTTGAAGATGTCGAACGAAGAACCGGCGGCATCGCCGGCTTCCGTCGCGGTCGAAGCTACTACGTTTGCGAACACAGAAAAGTTCCGTTCCTATAACTGGGGTCGGCACAGCCGGCGCAGGTTCAGCCGGCTCACGCCGCGTGTCCTCCCAGTGTAAAGGGAAACCGGCTCCCGGCCGGTCAGGCGGGGTCAGGTCATCCAGTCCTCGGCCGGGTCCCCGCTTGGAACCTCGTCCTCCTGCGCGGCGGTGAAGAGGTCCTCGGGCATCGCTGCGGCCACCGAGGGCGGCATCACCAGCCCGAGGTGGTGCCAGGCCGCGGCGGTGGCGATCCTGCCGCGCGGGGTGCGCCCGAGCATGCCCTCGCGCACCAGGTACGGCTCGGCGACCGTCTCGACGGTTTCCGGTTCCTCCCCGACGGCGATGGCGAGCGTCGAGAGGCCCACGGGTCCGCCGTTGAACTTGGTGATCAGCGCGGTCAGCACGGAGCGGTCGAGCCGGTCCAGGCCCTTTTCGTCGACCTCGTACATGTCCAGCGCCGCCCCGGCGCTGGAGGCGTCGATCAGGTCGATGCCGTGGACGAGCGCCCAGTCGCGCACCCGGCGCAGCAGTCGGTTGGCGATGCGCGGGGTGCCCCGGGAGCGGCCGGCGATCTCGGCGAAGGCGGCCGAGTTGACCTTCATGTCCATGAGCATGGCCGAGCGGCGCAGCACCAGTTCGAGCTCATCGGTGGAGTAGAACTCGAGGTGGCCGGTGAAGCCGAAGCGGTCGCGCAGCGGCCCGGGCAGCAGCCCGGCGCGGGTGGTGGCCCCGACGAGGGTGAAGGGGGGAAGGTCGAGCGGGATGGCCGTGGCGCCGGGGCCCTTGCCGACGACGATGTCGACGCGGAAGTCCTCCATCGCCATGTAGAGCATTTCCTCCGCCGGGCGGGACATGCGGTGGATTTCGTCGAGGAACAGCACCTCGCCCTCGGTGAGCGAGGAGAGGATCGCGGCGAGGTCGCCGGCGTGCTGGATGGCGGGCCCCGAGGAGATGCGCAGCGGCGCGTTCATCTCGGCGGCGATGATCATGGCGAGCGTGGTCTTGCCCAGCCCGGGCGGGCCGGAGAGCAGCACGTGGTCGGCGCTGCGGCCGCGGAGCCGGGAGGCCTCGAGCACGAGGGACAGCTGCCGGCGCACGCGCTTCTGGCCGACGAAGTCGTCGAGGTTCTTCGGCCGCAGGGCGGCCTCGACGGCACGGTCCTCGGGGTCGGAACCTGCCGCGACCAGGGGTGCATCGCCGGGCTGCTGCGCGGAGGCCATCAGAGGCTCTTCGCCCGGGCCGAGCTCCGTGCTCCGTCGGAGCCGAGGCGGCGGAGGGTGAGCTTGAGGATCTGGGCGACGTCGCCGGTGGCCGCGACCTCGGGCGCCTCGGCGGTGGCGGCGTCGATGGCGGCCCCGGCGTCCTTCTCAGACCAGCCAAGGCCGACCATGGCGTTGAGCACCTGGCCCTGCCAGGTGTTCTTCGGCACGCCGGGCGCCTCGAGGGGCACCAGCTTGCCGGCGAGTTCGAGGACGATCCTGCGCGCCCCCTTGGGCCCGATTCCGGGCACCTTGCTGAACGCCTTGTCGTCCCCTGAGGACGCGGCGATGCGGATGGCTTCGGGGGTGTGCACGGCGAGCACGGCCAGGGCGAGCCGCGGGCCGACGCCGCTGATGGCCAGCAGCGTGTCGAAGACCTCCCGCTGCTCGGCGTCCTCGAAGCCGAAGAGGGTCATCGAGTCCTCGCGCACAACCATAGTGGTGAAGACCTGGGCTTCGCCGCCGACCCGGAGCGTGGCCAGGGTCTGCGGCGTCGCCTGGACCTGCATGCCGAAACCGTTGACGTCGAGCACGGCGGACTGCAGGCCCACTGAGGCCACCGTGCCGCGGAGGGAACTGATCATGTCGGGGAGCTCCAAAGAGGGGGGGTGGGATCGATCGCCCGAACCAGCGTCCGAACATACTTTCTATTACGTTACCGTTCCGGGCCTCCGGACGTACAACGCCACACCGGGCCATCGCCGTCAGCGCTGCCGGGTCCTCCGCGGCGCCCCTCAGCCGGCGGGTGTTTCGCGGGTACTCCGCGGTGCCGATCAGCGGCGCCGAGCCCTCGCCTCGGCCTCGGCCCACATCCGCTGGGCAGGCGTGGCGGCTCCCGCACCGGAGGCGGCGGCCGCACCCTGCAGGCCCACTCCCCTGCGCCAGGCGTGGGTGATGGCCAGGGCCAGGGCATCGGCGGCGTCGGCCGGCCGCGGCGGGGCGTCAAGGCGCAGGATCTTGGTGACCATCTTGGTGACGGCCACCTTGTCGGACTGCCCGTTGCCGGTCACCGCGGCCTTGACCTCGGTGGGGGTGTGCAGTGCGACGGGGATTCCGCGCCGGGCGGCGGCCGCGATGACCACCCCGGAGGCCTGGGCGGTTCCCATCACGGTGCTGACATTGAGCTGGCTGAATACCCGTTCGACGGCCAGCACGTGCGGGGAGTGAAGGTCGAG
The DNA here is from genome assembly GCA_003602285.1 of Arthrobacter frigidicola. Taxonomy (GTDB): domain Bacteria; phylum Actinomycetota; class Actinomycetes; order Actinomycetales; family Micrococcaceae; genus Arthrobacter_D; species Arthrobacter_D frigidicola. The sequence goes on along the minus strand of QZVU01000007.1, from coordinate 130,700 downwards.
CCACTCGTCGACGGCCTCGGCGATGACCAGCAGGCGCTGGTCAAGGCTGCGTCCGGCCTCCGTGCCGACGACGCCCACGGCGACCAGGGTCGAGTGCCGGTTCGGTTCGACGTCGACGACGGCCAGGCCGCACCGGGTCAGCCCGGGGTCGATGCCCATGACGCGGATCGTCACGGTTCACCGTCCCGCAGGCCCGCCCGGACGGTGCTAATCGTCGGTCTCGAGTTCGGCGAGGACCTCTTCGGAGAGGTCGGCGTTGGAGTACACGTTCTGCACGTCGTCCAGCTCTTCGAGGGCGTCGACGAGCTTGAGGAACTTCTTCGCGCCGTCGACGTCGAGCTGGACCTCCATCGAGGGAACGAATTCGGCCTCGTCGGTGTCGTATTCGATGCCGTTTTCCTCGAGCGCGGCCACCACGGCCCGCAGGTCCTGCGGCTCGGAGATCACCTCGAAGGTGTCGGCGGACTCCTTGACCTCCTCGGCGCCGGCGTCGAGGACCGCCATCAGGACGTCGTCCTCGGACAGTCCGTTCTTGGGCAGCGTCACGACGCCCTTGCGGGTGAACAGGTAGGCGACCGACCCCGGGTCGGCGACGCTGCCGCCGTTGCGGGTGATGCCGAGGCGGACCTCGGAAGCGGCCCGGTTCTTGTTGTCGGTGAGGCACTCGATGAGCAGGGCCGAGCCCTGGGGCCCGCGCGCCTCGTACATGATGGTCTGGTAGTCGACGGCGTCGCCAAGGAGCCCGGCGCCGCGCTTGACGGCGCGGTTGATGTTGTCGATGGGGACCGAGGTCTTCTTCGCCTTAGACACCGCGAGCTCGAGGCCCGGGTTGCCGGCGAGGTCCGCGCCTCCGGCCCGCGCCGCCACCTCGATGTTCTTGATCAGCTTGGCGAAGGACTTCGCGCGCTTGGCGTCGATCGCGGCCTTCTTATGTTTGGTTGTAGCCCACTTAGAGTGCCCCGACATGCCTACGCTTCTCCTCTGATCATTCGAATAAACAATTCGTGGACCCGCCGCTCGCCGGTGACTTCCGGATGGAAACTCGTCGCGAGCAGGTTGCCCGACCGCACTGCCACAATTCTAGCGACCGTCCCGGACTTATCCGGGCCGCCGTCGCCGGACCCGCCGGGCGGGGGCGTCTCCGGCGCCGGCACCTCGGCGAGGACCTCCACCGAGGGACCGACCTTCTCCACCCAGGGTGCACGGATGAAGACGGCCCGCACCGGGTCGTCTCCGCCGGCGCCGGCGGTGTCGGCGAGCCCGGTGAAGGCGAGGTCGGTCTCGAAGGATTCCCGCTGGCGGCCGAAGGCGTTGCGCCGCACCACGATGTCCAGTCCCCCAAGGGTCTGCTGCGGGTTGCCCTGGCGGTCGGTGGAGGGGTCGGCGATGACGTCGGCGAGCATAATCATGCCTGCGCAGGAACCGTAGGCCGGCAGGCCGCCTTTCAGCAGCGCGCGCAGCGGTTCGGCAAGGTCGAAGGCCCGGGTGAGCTTGTCGATCGTCGTGGATTCGCCACCGGGCATGATGATCCCGTCGATGCCCTCCAGCTCGGAGGGCCGCCGGACGGCGGTGGCGGTGCCACCGAGCGACTCGATGGTTTGGATATGTTCGCGCACGTCCCCCTGGACGGCCAGCACGCCGATGCGCACGCCGGAGGAGGGCGAAGGTGAGGAAGAGGCCATAGTCCAATTCTAGGTCGTCCGTTTCCGCGCCGGGCGCGGGCCGGCTGACCGGTTCCCTCCGGTGCTTGCGCTAGGTTTAAAGGCATGAATCCCCTGAGCGTGCTGGTTGGAAAAGCGGTGCGCCGCGCCTCGAAGCTGCGCGGCGGCGGGTCTGCGCTGCCGGGCCTCGTGGTGGAACGCCTCGACCCGGGCTTCATGGGCCGGGCCCTGTCCACCCTCGAGCACGGCGTGATGGTGGTCAGCGGCACCAACGGCAAGACCACGACCACCAAGATGGTCGTTGAGCTGCTCGAGGGTCAGGGCCTCAAGGTTTTCACGAACCGGACCGGCAGCAACTTCACCCGGGGCGTCGCCGCGGCCCTGCTCGGCGAGGTGGACTGGCGCGGACGCCTCGAGGCGGACATCGCCGTCCTTGAACTCGACGAGGCCCACGCCGTGCACTTCGTGAACCTTGTCCGCCCGAAGTACTCCCTGCTGCTGAACGTCCTGAGGGATCAGCTCGACCGGTTCGGCGAGATCGATGCGACCACCCGCCTGCTGAGCAAGATCGCCGCCGCCACCACCGGCACGGTGATCCTCAACCGCGAGGACCCGCGTGTGGCCGGCCTCGCGCCGACGGTGCGGGACGCCGGCGTCGTCTACTTCGGCCTCGACCCCTCGCTTCGCAGCACCTTCCCCAACGACGACGAACTCCGGGGCGCCACCGGCGTTCCGGCGCCGTCGGACCTCCCCGCCGACGTCGTGCTGGAGCAGGTCGAAGGCAACGGCGCGGTGTTCGGCGTCGGCGGGAAGTCGGTGCCGGCCGACCTGCGCCTGCGCGGGGTCTACAACATCTTCAATGCGGCCGCCGCCCTGGCCGCGGCCCGCACCGTGCTCGGCGGGGCCGCCGACGAGGACGCCCTGTTCGCCTCGCTGTCGGCCGTCGAACCGGCCTTCGGGCGCGGCGAGAGCCTCACCGTCGACGGCCAGCCCCTCGAACTGGTCCTCGTGAAAAACCCCAGCGGCTTCCGGCTCGGACTGAAGTCCTTCGATCCGGCCGGCACCGCCACCATGATCGCGATCAACGACAACTACGCCGACGGCCGCGACATGTCGTGGCTGTGGGACGTTGACTTCGACTCGCTGAGCGCCGGCGGCGTCGACCTCGTCACCGGGGTGCGTGCCTACGACATGGCGCTGCGCCTGAAGTACGACGACGTCGAGGTCCGCGGCGTCGAGCCCGAGATCCCGGCGGCGCTCAAGGCGTTCATCGCCGGCAGCCCGGGCCGGCCCAAACGCATCTTCTGCACCTACACGGCGATGCTCGCCGTGCGGCGCGAACTGTCCAAGATCACGACCGTCGAGGTGGTTTCCTGATGTCCAAGGGCTCGATCCACATCCTTCAGCTGTACCCCCGCGAGATGAACATCTACGGCGACTGGGGCAACGTCCTGGTGCTCAAGCAGCGCCTGGCCTGGCACGGATACGACGCCGTCATCTCCGAACACAACGCCGGCGACAGCTTCCCCGACGACGCCGACCTGATCATCGGCGGCGGCGGCCAGGACAGCGGGCAGCTGGTCATCCAGGAGGACCTTCAGGCCATTGGGCCCCGCCTGCGCGGGCTGGCCGAGGACGGACAGCCGATGCTTGCCATCTGCGGGCTCTATCAGCTGTTCGGCAGGTTCTTTAAGACCGTGGACGGCACGGTGATCCCGGGCATCGGGGTGCTCGACCTTGAGACCCACGGTGGAAAGGAGCGCCTCATCGGCAACGTCGTCGCCACCAGCGGGGAGTTCGGCGAGATCCACGGGTACGAAAACCACAGCGGGCAGACCTTCCTGGGCGCCGGAGTGACGCCGCTGGCCACCGTCACCAAGGGCGAGGGCAACAACGCCCGCGACAACCACGAGGGCGCACGCCACCACAATGTGGTGGCCAGCTACCTCCACGGCTCGCTGCTCCCGAAGAACCCGGCGATCGCTGACTTCCTCATCCGGACCGCGGTCGAGCGGAAGTACGGGACCTTCGAGCCAGGCGAGGTTGACGACACCCTCGCCGACCTCGCCCGGCGCCATGCGGGGAGCCGTCCGCGCTGACTCCCGCCCGCGCTGAGCCGCGTCCGCGCTGACTTCTGCCTGCCCTGACCCACCTCCGTTGGCCCCGCCCGGTATCCAGCGGGGTGATCCGGGCAGGTCGTTCAAACAGGTCAGTCAGGCAGCTCATCCGGTTCCCGGACCGCTCGGTAGGGGCGCCGGAGGGGAACCAGTTCCCGGCCGGCGCCGCGGCATGCAAAAGTTAAGGCTTATGAGCAACCCCTTCCTCGAGCCGAGCACGCTCCCCTACCAGCTGCCGCCCTTCGACCGCATCGAGGACGGCCACTACCTGCCGGCCTTCGAGGCGGGGTTCGCGGAGCAGCTCGCCGAGATCGGGGCCATCACCGCCACTCCGAAGCCCGCAGACTTCGAGAACACCATCGGCGCCCTCGAGCGTTCGGGGCAGGTCCTGCAGCGGGTGGCCGCCGCATTCTCCAACCGTTCCTCGGCCGACTCCACGGCCGCCATCCAGGAGATCGAGACGCGGATCGCGCCGCGCCTTGCCGAGCACTCGGACAATATCCACCTCAACCGCGCCCTCTTCGAGCGTCTCAAGGCGGTCTCCGCGGACGGCCTCGACGCCGAACCGGCCCGGCTGCTGGCCGAGTACCTTCGGCGGTTCACTGCCGCGGGCGCCGAGCTCGACGACGCCGCCCAGACCCGGCTGCGCGGGCTCAACGCCAAGCTTTCCGAACTGTCGACCGAGTACCAGCAGCGGCTGCTGCGGGACACCAACGCCTCCGCGCTCCTGCTCGACACCGCGGCCGAGCTCGACGGCCTCCCGGCCGATGACATCGCAGCCGCCGCAGCCGCCGCCGTTGCGGCAGGCCACCCCGGCAAGTACCTGCTCACCCTGATCCTTCCGACCAACCAGCCGGCGATGGCGCTGCTGACCGACCGCGCGGTGCGCCGGCGGCTCTACGAACTGTCGGTGAACCGCGGCTTCCGCGACGGCCCGGACAACACGCTTGAGCTGGCCGCACGCATGGCGGCCCTGCGCGCGGACCGCGCCGCCCTCCTGGGCTTCGACACGTACGCCGCGGCTGCCACGGACGACCAGACCGCGCCCTCGCTGGGGGCCATCCGGGAGCGCCTGGCCGCCCTGGCCGGCCCCGCGGTGCGCAACGCCCGGGCGGAGGCCGCCGAGCTCGAGGCCGACGCCGGGCACCCGCTGGAGCCGTGGGACTGGGCCTTCCACTCCGAGCGTGTCCGGCGCTCGAAGTACGACGTCGACCTCGCCGCGCTCCGGCCCTACTTCGAGCTGAACCGCGTCCTGAAGGACGGCATCTTCTTCGCGGCCGGTCAGCTGTACGGGCTGCGCTTCACCGAACGCCCCGACCTCACCGGCTACCACCCCGAGGTGCGCGTGTGGGAGGTCTTCAACGAGGACGGATCCGGCCTGGGCCTGTTCCTCGGCGACTACTACACCCGCGAAACGAAGAACGGGGGCGCCTGGATGAACTCATTCGTTGACCAGTCGCAGCTCCTGGGCACCCGCGCCATCGTGGTGAACAACCTGAACATTCCCAAGCCTCCGCCCGGGGAGCCGACCCTCCTTAGCTTCGACGAGGTGGTCACCGCCTTCCACGAGTTCGGCCACGCACTGCACGGCCTGTTCTCGAACGTCACCTACCCCACCTTTTCGGGCACCAGCGTCCCGCGCGACTTCGTCGAATATCCCTCGCAGGTCAATGAGATGTGGATGCTGTGGCCCGAGGTCGTGGCGAACTACGCCCGCCACCATGAGACCGGGGAAGCCCTCCCGCAGGAAGTCATCGACCGCATCACAGCGGCGTCGACATGGGGCGAAGGCTTCGCCACCACCGAGTACCTCGGGGCGACCCTGCTCGACCTCGCCTGGCATTCCCTGCCGCCCGGCACTCCCGTTGAGGACCCTGCGGCCTTCGAGCAGCGGGCGCTTCAGGAGGCTGGCGTCGACTTCGCCCTAGTTCCTCCGCGCTACCGGACCGGCTATTTCAAGCACATCTTCGCCGGCGGCTATGCCGCCGCCTACTACGCCTACATCTGGAGCGAGGTCCTCGACGCCGACACCGTCGAGTGGTTCAAGTCCTCGGGAGGACTCACCCGCGCTAACGGCGACACCTTCCGCACCGAGCTGCTTTCACGGGGCAACAGCATCGACCCGCTCCAGGCGTTCCGCAACTTCCGGGGCCGGGATGCCGAACTGGAGCCGCTGTTGAAGCGGCGGGGCCTGGCCTGAGCCCGGATGGTCACAATTGCCCAGGTCCAGCGTCTGCACACCGCCTGGTTCGCGGCGCTTGCCACCGCCACCGGCGGGAAGACCTTCTCCACCCACGGGTGCACGTGGGCGTGGCTTCCGGCGCGGTCGCAGCTTTTGCTCCTGTTTCCGGAGGAGGTCTCGCTGGCCGGCATCCGGCCGGGCCTCGCAGAGGGCAGCCGGCTGGGAGCGAAGACGGTGGGCGTCTGGCTGAACGGAGCGGTGCGCAGCAGCGCCCTGTCGTCCCTGGGGTTCTCCCCGGGGTGGCAGCCGTGGTGGATGGCCGCGCCGGTCGGAGTTCCGGCCGCCTATGAGGACGGCGCCGCCGAACTGTCGACGGAGGTGCCCGAGTATCTGGGGCCGCTGGCCCGGGAACTGCGGGTGGTGCGGTCCCAGCCACGGCAGGCCTGGCACGCCGAGACACGGGTTGGCGGGAACGTCGTCGGCGCTGCCTACGCGTTCTACCCCTCCGGGGTTCCGGGGCTCCGGGGCCTGGGCGGGATCTTCTCGCTCGAGGTCCTGCCGGAGTACCGCAACCGCGGCCTCGGCACCGCGCTGCTGAGCCGCGCGGCCAAGACGGCGGCCGCCTCCGGGGCCCGGCATCTGGCAGTCAATGCGGCGCCCTCCGGGTCCGAGTTCTTCGCGGCCCGGGGCTTCGACCTGGTGGGCCGCGGCAAGACCCTGTGGATGGCGCTCTAGGCCTTGGCCGGCACGGTGAACGGCAGGGTGGACGGCAGCCCTAGGCCTCCGGCGCGGGCCGGGGCCGGAACCGCCGGATGCTGTACGCGATGAACGCCGCCGCGAGCAGTGCCGAAACGATCAGTCCCGAACCGACGCTCCAGCCGCCGGGCAGCCACCACTGTGCCTCTAGCGGCCACCATCCGGGCGCGGGCGGCTTAATTCCCCAGAGCACGCCGACGAGGGCCAGCACGAGGGCGGCGGTGAAGCTGAGGGCGATGTTGCGCCGGGTCCGAACCCCATGGGCGGCGGCCGCGAAGGCCCGGGTCTTGACCGGCTGCAGCCAGCGGCGGGCCCATTCGTACTGCTGGGCGAGCACCGTGAGTCCGGCGACGAGTGCCAGCAGGCCGGGGCCGGGGAGGACCAGGGCGGCGAGCCCAATGGCCACGAGGAGCCAGCCCACGACCAGCCCGGCCACACGTTTTGCGCCCCGGGGCCGGGTCCGTCCTCCAAACCGCGCCATTCGAAACCTCCGAAGTTTCCGCCTGCTCCTGCGCCGGCACCGGATGAGCGCCGGCCTTACCGGCCTGCCGGATGGCCGAATCCGACTGGCACGACTGCCGCTCCCGCGTTGGGGCGGGAGCGGCAGCCGGGCCAGTCGAGTGCCGGTTGTTGAATCAGAGACCCGTTTTCGACGGGCCGTTGCGCCGGCCCGTGTCAGTTAAACGTTCAGGCCGGCCGCAGAGTTCGCGCCGACCTGGTCGACCTTGCGGTGGAAATGCATTCCGGCCTTGCCGCCGAGCACGGCCCCGATCAGGGGGACGATGACGGCGATGACGAGGGCGACGATTCCACCGGTGGTCAGCGCGCCCTCATTGACGGGGATGCGGGGGAAGCCGTTGAGGCCGCCGAGGACGTTGAACTGGCTGCCGGCGACGGCGCCGAGGATGGCAAGGAGAATGGCGACGGCGACCGCCCACAGCCAGACCGCGAGGCCCTGCTTGGCACCGTCGAAGCGCGCCATGCGCCCGGCGACGTACCCGCCGCAGTAGTAGGCGATGAAGAGGATTGCCGCGAGCACGAGGCCGCTGACGATGCCCACGGTCTGCAGGTCCTGGGAGGCCTGGTCGGCGACCTGTCCGGCGTCGGCGTTGTTCGCGACCCCAACTCCTGCTCCGACCGCGCCGAGAAGTGCGGTGAGGACCACCGCGATGCCCGTGGCCGTCATCCAGCCGAAGAAGGCCGAGCCGAACTTCATTCCGCCGAACTGCCGGCGCTCCTCGGCGACCATCTCGTCACGTCTACCCTTCGGTGTACTCAAACCGGAGGTGTTGTGCTGTGCCATGAAAATCTCCTTCAACATGCGGTGCGTGTGCGTTGATCCGAGCGGCACGCGGGGTGCCGATCGCCGTTTCAACGCTAGTAGCCTCCCGCTTGATCACCTAGTAGTAAGCAGGCTTGCCATTTATTTGGAGGGCACCTAGAGTGGGCCGTGCAAGCAGCCCGGGGCCTCGTGCCCATGACCTCCACTACGGCACCGCCCACCGCGGCGGGGCCAGTGAACACCTTCGTGAACACCAAGGAGAAACATGATTACCCAGGAAAACCTGAACGACCTGGCCGCCGGCCGCGGAAACGTGTACACCAATGACGGCAGCAAGCTCGGCTCGATCGGCCAGCTGTATGTCGATGACGAGACCGGGCAGCCCAGCTGGGTCACGGTCAACACCGGCCTATTCGGCACCTCCGAGTCCTTCGTCCCGCTCCAGGCGGCATCGGTTGACGGCAACGACGTCCGCGTGCCCTACAGCAAGGACCTCGTCAAGGACGCCCCCAAGGTGGAGAAGGACGGCCACCTGAGCCCCGAGGAGGAGGACCGCCTCTACCGGCACTACAGCCTCAATGGCGGCTCCGACGGGACACGCGGCGTCGACTACGCCTCCGGCACCACCACCGGCCGCGAGGACGTCGGCCACGACACCTCCGGCCCCACCACCGACGAGGCGATGACCCGTTCGGAGGAGCAGCTGCGCGTCGGCACCGAGTCGCGCGAAGCCGGCCGGGTACGCCTGCGCAAGTTCGTGGTCTCCGAGAACGTGTCCCAGACGGTTCCGGTGTCCCACGAAGAGGTCCGCCTTGAGCGTGAGCCGATCACCGACGCCAACCGCGGTGCCGCAATGGCCGGCCCGGCCATCAGCGAGGAGGAGCACGAGGTCGTCCTGCATGAGGAGCGGCCCGTTGTGGAGAAGGAAGCCGTTCCGGTCGAACGCGTCCGCCTCGATAAGGAGACGGTGACCGAGCAGCACACCGTCAACGAGGAGGTCCGCAAGGAGCAGATCGAGCCCGACGGCGATCTCGGCCGCGGCCGGCACTGATTCCCGGCCCTCCGGGGAACGCAGAAGGGGCACCGCCTGATGGCGGTGCCCCTTCTTGTATGCCTTATTCTTTTGTGCCTTGAGCCTGCTGCGCCGGCTGCTACCAGCCGCGCTCGGCGAGGCGGTGCGGCTGCGGCAGCTCGTCGACGTTGATGCCGACCATGGCCTCGCCCAGGCCGCGGGAGACCTTGGCGACCATGTCCGGGTCGTCGTGGAAGGTCGTCGCCTTGACAATGGCGGCGGCCCGCTCGGCGGGGTTCCCAGCCTTGAAGATACCCGAACCGACGAAGACGCCGTCGGCGCCGAGCTGCATCATCATGGCGGCATCGGCGGGGGTCGCAATGCCGCCGGCGGTGAAGAGCACCACCGGCAGGCGGCCCTCCCGGGCGACCTCCTTGACCAGTTCGTAGGGCGCCTGCAGTTCCTTGGCGGCAACATACAGTTCGTCCTCGGCCATTGAGGAAAGCCGGGCGATCTCCGAGCGGATCTTGCGCATGTGCATCGTCGCGTTGGAGACGTCGCCGGTGCCGGCCTCGCCCTTGGAGCGGATCATCGCCGCGCCCTCATTGAGGCGGCGCAGTGCCTCCCCCAGGTTCGTGGCGCCGCAGACGAAGGGCACCGTGAACTTCCACTTGTCGATGTGGTTGGAGTAGTCGGCCGGGGTCAGCACCTCGGACTCGTCGATGTAGTCAACGCCGAGCGACTGCAGCACCTGCGCCTCGACGAAGTGCCCGATCCGGGCCTTGGCCATCACCGGGATGGACACGGCGTCGATGATGCCGTCGATCATGTCGGGGTCGCTCATGCGCGAGACCCCGCCCTGGGCGCGGATGTCGGCCGGGACCCGCTCGAGGGCCATGACAGCCACCGCGCCGGCATCTTCGGCGATCCGGGCCTGCTCCGGCGTGACGACGTCCATAATCACGCCGCCCTTCAGCATTTCAGCCATTCCGCGCTTGACGCGGCTGCCGCCGGTCGAAGCGGCGGTTGTTGAATTGTCGTCAACGGTGGACACAGAAAGCCCCTAAAGATTGGTAAAAGGTAACGCATCCCATAATACGCCCGGACGGGCCGGCACACCGCTGCCCGATCCGTGCCCGTCCGGCGGTTCCGGCGCGTCCGTCCGGAAAGGGCGGTTATCCTTCCGCGCCGGCGCGCGGGCGCCCGGGCGCCGCGGCCTGGTTTTCCCGAAGCGCCGGAGAGGAGCGCGGCATCAGGACCAGCACGGCCGAGGGCAGCAGGGTGACCTCGGCGGGGACGGGCCCGACCAGTTCCCCGTCGGCGTAGACATTCAGGCCCGGCGCCGCCGTCAGGCGGACCAGCCGGCCCCGGGATGAGGCGACGCCCGGCTGGGTCAGGTGGGCGCCGCGGAAGGCGCGGAGGAACACGGAGGCGAGGCGGACCCGGCCGCCGCCGCGCAGGCGGACGACGTCGAGCAGGCCGTCGTCGGCGGCGGCGCCGGGGGCGATGCGGATGCCGCCGCCGTACTGGCCCACATTGCCGACCGCGACGAACCAGCCGGGAAAGTCCTCCCGGTCGCCGTCGACCTCGACGCCGAACCCGACGCCCTTCCAGGTGAGAAGTGCCCGCACTCCCCCGGCGAGGTAGCTCAGGGGGCCTAGGCCGACCCGGGCGGCGTTGGCCAGTTCCGCGGCGAACCCGTCGAATCCGATGTGAGCGACGCCGAGGAACGGGACCCCGTTCACGCAGCCGAGGTCGAGGGGGCGCACCGTCAGGGCCGACATCGAGCGGACGGCCCGGACGGGGTTGACCGGCAGACCCAGCCGGCGGACCGTGTCATTGCCCCGCCCGCCGCCAAGGGTCAGCAGCACCGCGCCGGTGCCCATCACGCCGGCGGCCACGGCGCCGTGGAGGCCGTCACCGCCGAGGGAAGCGACGAGGGTGTCCGGGCCGGCCGCGGCGGCGGCCGTGCGGGCATCGACCAGTCCTTCGGTCACATGCTCGACGACGTCGTAGCCCTGCCCGGCCAGGGCGCTGCGGACCCCGGCCCGGAATCTCATGCTGCGGCCGCGGCCGGAGGTGGGGTTGACGATCAGCAGGGCCCGCAGCGGGGCTGGCGCGGCGGCCGGCGGCACGCTCATCGAACGGTACGGCAGCTGGAGGGCACCGGGTTCAGCCCTGCCCGGCGGGGCGGGGGTCCATCGACTGGCGCCGCACGGCGGCGACCCGCTGGAACACTGTGACCCCACTGGCAAGGGCGAGCAGGACCAGCACGCCGAGGAGGAACTCCCCCGGCAGGCCGAGCCCGGTCAGTCCTGCGGTGACGAGCACCGACACGAGCCGTTCGGCGCGTTCGGCGATGCCGACGCTGGCGTCGAAGCCGAGCGCCTCGGCCTTGGCCCGGGCGTAGGAGACGAGCATTCCGAGGACGAGGCACAGCAGGGCCGCGACCGCCGTCGGGACGGAGTCCCCGCCGGTGAAGTACCAGATGGCCAGGCCCGCGAACACCGCGCCGTCGGCCACCCGGTCGAGCGTGGAATCGAGGAAGCTCCCCCAGGGGCCGCCGGGTCCCCGGAGCCGGGCCATGATGCCGTCGATGACGTCGGAGAAGACAAAGGCGGTGATGAACAGCGTGCCCCAGAAGAGCTCGCCCTGCGGGTAGAAGACCAGGGCGCCGACGGCGACGCCGGCCGTGCCGGTGATCGTCACGGCATCAGGGCTGACCCCCCATCGCAACAGCAGCGCAGCCAGCGGAGTGAACAGGGTCGTGAAGAAGGTCCTGGCGTACTTGTTGAGCATGGTTCAGGCACGCCCTTCCGCAGCATCGGCATTCCGCACACCCGCGGCGGCACCGGAGCCGGGCCAGCCTGCGGCCACCTGCCGGCGCACCTCGTCGAGGGTCTGCGTCACCGCCTTGGTCTGGGCGATGATCGGCAGGAAGTTCCCGTCCCCGCCCCAGCGGGGGACGACGTGCTGGTGCAGGTGCGCCGCGATGCCCGCGCCCCCGGTTCGGCCCTGGTTCATGCCGATGTTGAAGCCGGTGGGGTTGGACACCGTCCGGAGCACCCGCATCGCCGTCTGGGTCAGGTCGGCGAATTCCGCCGTCTCGGGCCCGTCGATATCGGTGTAGTCCGGAAGGTGGCGGTAGGGAACCACGAGGAGGTGGCCGGGATTGTAGGGGTAGAGGTTGAGCACCACGTAGCAGTGCTCGCCCCGGTGGACGATGAGGGACTCCTCGTCGCTGCGGGTCGGGGCCACGCAGAACGGGCAGTCGTTCTCGCCGGTGACCTGGTCCTGGCCGCCCTTGATGTAGGCGAGGCGGTGCGGGGTCCACAGGCGCTGGAAGGCATCGGGCACGCCGGCGAGCTGGAAGTCATCCGTCGCCGCGGCATCCCCGGGGTAGTCCGCTCCGGCGTCTGGGGTCCGCTCCATCAGAGAGACTTATCCCGGGTCCGGACCGCGTCGACGATGCGCTTCACGGCATCCTCGACGGGCACCTGGTTCTCCTGGCTTCCGTCGCGGAAGCGGAACGAGACGGCGCCGGCCTCCTGGTCCTCACCGCCGGCGATCAGGACGAAGGGCACCTTCTCCTTGCTGGCTGTACGGATCTTCTTGGGGAACCTGTCCGTGCCGGCGTCCACCTGGGCGCGGATGCCCTCGGCCTTGAGCCGGTCGACGACGTCGTACAGGTAGTCGTTGAAGGCCTCCGCCACGGGAACGGCGAGGACCTGCACCGGTGCGAGCCAGGCCGGGAACGCGCCGGCGTAGTGCTCGGTGAGCACGCCCATGAACCGCTCGATCGAGCCGAACAGGGCGCGGTGGATCATCACGGGGCGCTGGCGGGTGCCGTCGGCGGCCTGGTACTCCATCTCGAAGCGCTCGGGCAGGTTGAAGTCGAGCTGGATGGTGGACATCTGCCAGGTGCGGCCGATGGCGTCCTTGGCCTGGACGGAGATCTTGGGGCCGTAGAAGGCCGCTCCCCCGGGGTCGGGAACCAGTTCGAGGCCTGACTCCTGGGCCACCTCGGCGAGGGTGCGGGTCGCTTCCTCCCAGATGTCGTCGGCGCCGACGGACTTCTCCTCGTTCCGGGTGGAGAGTTCGAGGTAGAAGTCATCGAGCCCGTAGTCCTTGAGCAGCCCCAGGACGAAGTTCAGCGTCCCGGTCAGCTCCTCCTTCATCTGCTCGCGCGTGCAGTAGATGTGGGCGTCGTCCTGCGTCATGCCGCGGACCCGGGTGAGGCCGTGGATAACGCCTGACTTCTCGTATCGGTACACCGAACCGAATTCAAAGAGCCGCAGCGGCAGTTCCCGGTAGGAACGCCCGCGGGACTTGTAGATCAGGTTGTGCATGGGGCAGTTCATCGGCTTGAGGTAGTAGTCCTGCCCCGGCTTGCGCACCGAGCCGTCCTCATTGAGTTCCGCGTCAACGTGCATTGGAGGGAACATGCCGTCCCGGTACCAGTCGAGGTGGCCGGAGACCTCGTAGAGGTGGCCCTTGGTGATGTGCGGGGTGTAGACGAACTCGTACCCGGCCTCGGTGTGGCGCTGGCGGGAGTAGTCCTCCATGGCCTTGCGGATGATGCCGCCCTTGGGGTGGAACACGGGCAGGCCCGAGCCGAGTTCGTCCGGGAAGGAGAAGAGGTCGAGCTCGGTGCCCAGTCGGCGGTGGTCGCGGCGCTCGGCCTCGGCCAGGCGCTCCTGATAGGCCTTGAGGTCATCCTTGGTGGGCCAGGCGGTCCCGTAGATCCGCTGCAGCTGCTTGTTCTTCTCGCTGCCGCGCCAGTAGGCCGCCGCGGACCGGGTCAGCGCGAAGGCGTTGGAGATCAACTTGGTGTTGGGAAGGTGCGGGCCGCGGCACAGGTCCTCCCAGATGACGTTGCCCGATTTCCGGTCAACATTGCCGTAGATCGACAGCCCACCGGCACCGACCTCAACGGAGGCGCCCTCCTCGTCGGACGCATCGCCCTTAAGGCCGATCAGTTCGAGCTTGTAGGGCTCGTCGGCCATGGCCAGGCGCGCCTCGTCCTCGGACACGTCACGGCGCACGAAGAGCTGGTTCGCGTTGACAATCTTCTGCATCATCTTCTCGAGCTGCTTGAGCTCGTCGGGGGTGAACGGCTCCTCGACGTCGAAGTCGTAGTAGAAGCCGTCGGTGATGTACGGCCCGATGCCGAGCCGGGCACCGGGACGCAGCTGCTGCACCGCCTGGGCGAGCACGTGTGTGGCCGAGTGCCGCAGCACCTGGAGGCCCTCGGGCGAGCCCATCGTGACGGCCTCAACCTGCGCACCCTCGGGCAGCGGCTGGTCGAGGTCCTTCAATTCACCGTTGACCCGGACCACGACGACGTCGCGGCGTTCCCGGAAGAAGTCGGCACCGGTCGTGCCCGCGGTCACCTGGTTCTCTTCGCCATCGACGATGAGGGTGATTGGTAGGGGCGCTGACACAGTGGTCTCCTTGCGAAAGTGGTACGAGCTTATGGCTGGCATGCATCCGGGGCCGGCGCGCCCGGAATCGGGCGTCGCCGCGGTCCTCTGATCGTATCCGCTGCGCTCGGGCGCGACCAACAACCGCCGCGCCACGCCCGGGCGTCCGTCCGGCAACCGGGCGGAGGCGGTGAGAGGATCGGGGAATGGATTCAACGGTGAATGTGATCACCCTCGGGGTGCGCAGCCTCGGGGCCTCTCTCGCCTTCTACGCTGACGGGCTGGGCTGGGCACCCAAACTCTCCGTCCCGGAGGAAGTGGCCTTCTTCCAGGTGGGCCACGGGCTGCTGCTGTCCCTGTTCCGCCTCGACCACCTCGCAGCGGAGGCCGGCGGAGGCGGGCCGGGGAACCCGCAGCTGTTCACCCTGGCCCACAATGTTGACTCACCGGAGGCGGTCGATGCGGTGCTTCACGAGGTGGCAGCCGCCGGCGGAACGATCGTGGCGGCGGGCACCCAGATGAGCTGGGGCGGGTATTCCGGGTACTTCGCGGATCCTGACGGATTCCGGTGGGAGGTCTGCTACAACCCCGGCCTGAGGGTGGAGCCCGACGGCACCGTTTCCATCGTCGAAATCGCCTGACGGAATCGAAACCCGTGCAGCGGCGTTGCATCAGTAGGTACTGAAACCACAACAGCACCACATTTTGCAGCCATCCCAGGAGGAGCACCGTGGAATACACACCAGAAAACGGGACAATCACCATGTTCTCGACATCGTGGTGCGGCTACTGCCGCCGGCTGAAGTCCCAGCTCACAGCCCAGGGCATTGGCTTCCGCGAGATCAACATCGAGGAGACCGAGGGGACGGCCGAACTGGTCGCCTCGCTGAACGGCGGAAACCAGACCGTTCCCACCGTCATCTTCCCCGATGGCTCCACGGCGACGAACCCGTCCGTGGCGGAGGTCAAGACCCGCCTCGGCGTCTAGGCCCCACCGGCCGGCCGGCGGGCGCGTCCCGCCGGCTGCAGCCACTGCCCCGCTGCCGGCCCAACAGGTCCGGCGCTACGGCTGCGGTTCTACGGCTGGGGTTCTACGGCTGTGGTTCTACGGCTGTGGTGCCGGTACGAGCCTCACGTGCCGGTCGTAGGCGCCGAGAACCGTTTCCTCAAGGTCCCGGACCCGGAGGCCCGGGCGAAGATCCTCGGCCGCTCCCGCGGTGGCCGGGTCCCACTTCAGGTCAAGGGCCGAGTAGGCGTCGGTGAGCACAGCCCGCAGGGGCGCCGCGTCCTCGATGATCAGCACCGACGAGAACAGCCACGCCCCGGCCACCACCCGCTGCGCCGTTCCCACCAGCTTGAGCTGCCCCCGACCGCCCGCCGGGCCGTGGACACTGAACTCCCCCGGACAGTACTCCCCCGGGATCTCGCCCACCGCGGCGGAGACCCCGGCGTCCCGCAGCGCCCGGGCGAAGAGGCCCCCGAAGAATTCGAAGCGGGCGCGGGTGGCGGCCACCGGATCGGAGGCCGGTTCGATATGGTCGACGACCAGGCAGCCCCGGTGGTATGCGGCGGCCCTTCCGCCGGCCCGGCGCACCACCGGCTCGAACCCGGCCGCCCGCACCTTGCCGGTGGCCTCAGGAAATCCAGGAAGCCGCGCGTCGCGCTGTCCGAAGGCCACCGTCGGCTCCGGCCGGTACAGCCGCAGGGTGGGGCCACGCCGCCCTGCGGCCACCTCCCTTAGGAGCGCGATGCCCGCGTCGAGGTCCTCTGCGGCACCTGCCGTGCGGCGCAACTGGTGCACCTCCAGCGTGTCCGCTCCGTCCCAGGGGTTCCCCATTGCCTCCGGCTCCGTCCGTTCGTTCTGCATCGTCCCGTTCCGAGTTGTCCCGTTCCGAGCCGTCCCGTTCCGCCTCGTCCACCTGCGCTCCGGCTCTCCAGCGGGCGGGTCGACCCGCCTTGAGGCCGCCTGAGCCCGGCAGCGTGCCCGCGCCAAATCTATATGACAGTCTTGGAGTTGTAAGGTCCGGGCCGCCCCGACGCAGTACGGGCGGCGCACCGGAACCGTTCCGCAGCACCGAACTCCACCCGGGGGCACTTCATGGACTCAGCGCGCACCTTCGATTCCGTTTCGATCATCTTCAACCCCAACAGCACCGGGGACGCGCCACGCCTCGCCAAGGGACTCCACGATGACCTGACCCGGCTCCTGTCCTACTCTCCGGAGATCACCCTGCGGCCCACCGAGCGCGCCGGTCATGCCGTGGAACTCGCCCGGGAGGCCGCCCGGCAGAGCAACGCCCTGGTGGTCTCGGTCAGCGGCGACGGCGGGTACAACGAGGTGGTCAACGGGGTGATGCAGAGCGGCAGCAGCGACGTCGTCTGCGCCGTCATGGCCGCGGGAAACGCCAACGACCACCGCCGCACCACCGGGACCAAGCCCCTTCCCGAGGCGATCGCCAAGGGCGAGGTGCGGCGCCTCGACCTCCTGAAAATCACGATTGGCGAGGGAGCGGAGGCCGAGACGAACTACGCCCACTCCTACATCGGTTTCGGGCTCACGCCCGTGGTGGCGATCGACCTCGAAAAGGGAAGCAAGGGCGCCCTCAAGGAAATGGTGACCGTGGTGCGTACCTTCGCAAAGTTCAAGCCCTTTGAGATCCGCCAGACCGACGGGGTCCACCGCAGGTTCGACAGCCTCGTGCTGGCGAACATCCCGGAGATGGCGAAGTATGCAACCCTCAGCGAGGCCGAGGACCACCCGTCCGACGGACAGTTCGAAGTGGTGGTCTTTCCCCATATGGCCAAGTGGAAGGTGCTGCTGACGGCGCTGCGCGCCGCCTCCAAGGGGCTCGGAAAGCAGCCCAGCGTCAGCAGGTACGAGTTCACCACCGTCAAGCCGATGCCTTACCAGCTCGACGGCGAGGTCAAGTCTGCCCCGGCCGAGACGAAGGTTCTGGTCGAGGCCGCGCCCCGCGCACTGGCCGTCCTCGGCTGAGCCGGGCTTCGGCCCGGCGCGGGGACGGGCGCTGGAGAAGTTCATCGGGAACGCCGCTGCGGGGGAACTAGGATGAAGGCACCGGTCCGCGGAGGGCTCCGCAGATCCGAAGGTTCAGCAGAGTGCCTCTCAAGCCGGGCACAGCGCCCGGCACCAGAACGCGAGGCAGACCGTGGCACAGAACCCACGCTGAACGAATTGAAGTCGTCTTCGGGCGCGTCAAGGGCCTGCTCCTGACCCGGGAAACGGTCAGCCACGCGGTCGACCTCCTGGCCGAGGCGGCCCGCGACACCATCCCCGGCGCCATGGGCGCCGGTGTGACACTGATCTCCGCCGGCACCCCTACCAGCACCGGCTATACCGACCCGCTGGTGGTACGGGTCGACGCCCCGCAATACGGGCTGAACGAAGGCCCCTGCCTCACCGCCTGGGCGGAGGCAACACCCGTTCAGGTCGACGACACCCAGACGGAGCCGCGCTGGCCGCGGTGGAGTGCGGCCGCCGGGGATCCCGATCCGGTCCTGCGTGAGCGTCCCCCTGCAGCGCGGCCGCCCACCATCGGTACCCTCAAGGTGTACTCGGCAGCCCCTGCCGCGTTCGACGCCGGCACCGCGGCCCTTCTCACTCGGTTTGCCGCGTCCGCCGCGGCCCTGCTCGGCCATATCCAGACGACCGAGACGCCGCAGCGGATCAGCGCCGGGCTCGCGGCCGCCCTGCGCAGCCGGGACGCCGTCGCCATGGCGCGTGGCGTCCTGATGGCCCGCCTGCACCTGACCGAAGACGAGTCGCTGCTGCGGCTGACCTCCCTGGCGCGCGAGCGCCGGGCGCCCCTGGCGGCGGTCGCCCGTACACTGCCGGCCGGCGGACCGGCTACGGCCGGGCCACGGTAGGCGCGGCCGGTTTCCGCCGGGCCGTGGTGGGCGCGGTAGGCACCGGCCGGTGGTAGGCACCGGTCGGCGCAGCGGGCGGACCCGCTGCGCTCTGCTCAGCGCCCTCCGTCGAGCGTCCGGCTGCGCTGCTCCAGCGCCGGTCCGCCGTAGGGGTAGTCGCTGAACCGGGGGGCGCTCACGGCATCGAGGCGGCCGGCCTCCTCCGGGGTCAGCTCCAGCCCGGTGGAGGCGAGGTTGTCGTTCAGCTGGTCCACCGTCCGCGCCCCAAGGATGACCGAGGTTACTGCCGGCTGGCGCGCCACCCAGGCTAGGGCCACCTGCGAGGCACTGACGCCGCGGGCCTTCGCGGTCTCTGAGACGGCGTCAATAATCCGCCACGTGCGCTCCTGGGCGTTGCGCTGCTCCCAGGCCTCCATCCCGCGCTTGGGATTCTCCCCCAGCCGGGTGGCTCCGGTGGGCAGGGTGTCCCGCGAGTACTTTCCGCTCAGCCAGCCGCCGCCGAGCGGTGACCACGGCAGCAGGCCCATGCCGGCGTCAAGGGTGGCCGGGACGATCTCGGCTTCGATCTCGCGCACCAGCAGGCTGTACTGCGGCTGGAGCGTGACCGGCGCGCTGTACCCGGAGGCCCGTGCGAGCATCACGGCCTTCGTCAGCTGCCACCCGGTGTAGTTGGAGAAACCGTAGTAGGAGATCTTGCCGCTGCGCACTGCTTCGTCGAGGAATCCGAGGGTTTCCTCGAGCGGTGTGTGGGGGTCCCAGGAGTGCACCTGGTAGAGGTCGAGGTGGTCAACGCCGAGGCGGGTCAGTGAGGCCTCGAGCGCCCGGCGCAGGTGCCGGCGGGACAGACCGAGGTCGTTGACCCCTTTGCCCATGGGGAACCGGCCCTTGGAGGCGATCACCATCGAGTCGCGCCCGGCCGGATTTCGAGCCAGCCACCGCCCGATGATCTCCTCGGACGTGCCAGCGGTGTACACGTCCGCGGTGTCGATCAGGTTTCCGCCGGCGGAGGCGTAGGCGTCGAGGATGCGGTGGGACTCCTCCTCGTCGGCTTCCGCCCCGAAAGTCATCGTGCCAAGGGCCAGCGCCGATACCGAGGTGCCGCTGCTGCCAAGTTTCCGGTACTCCATGCGATCCCTTCCGTTGCACTTCTCCTGCGGGCGGCACCTCGGCACCACGGCACCGCCCCGGCTCGAGGCCGGGGCGGAGCAGGTGGTGCGGTGGTGCGGTGGTGCCATGGTGGCGCCCGGGTCGGGTCCGGGCGTTCCCGCTGCTTCCGACCTTAGTCAGTGACGACGACGTCGCGCCAGAACGCGTAGTGGTCCTTGATGTTCTGGGCCGCGTCCTTGGGCTGCGGGTAGAACCATCCGGCGTCGACGCTCTGCTTGCCGTCCGCCTCGAGGGTGACGTAGTGGGCCTGGCCCTTCCACGGGCAGGTGGTCTGTGTGGGGCTCGGCCGGAAGAACTCCTCCTTGACGGAGTCCTTCGGGAAGTAGTGGTTACCCTCGACCAGAACCGTAGTTGCGGATTCCGCGATGACCTGGTTGTTCCAGACTGCCTTTGGCATAGTTCCTGTTCCTTTGCGTTTGGTGCGCACGGACCGTTCCGGCCCACTTGTCCCAACGACCGGACGGCACTGACCATTCCGGAATCACTGACCATTCCAACATCACAGCGGGCGGACCGTGAGGATCTGCTCGGATCGGCCGAAGGGCCCGTCCAGATCGTGAAGGACACTGGAGGTCAGCCCCACCCCGTCCGCCCCGAACGTCACCCTCGTGTCCAGGCCCAGCCAGGACCCGGAGGGCGGGCGGTGGAAGTGCAGTTGGAGGTCGACGTTGGGAAACATCCAGCTGCCCGTGCCTGGCCGAACCCTGGCAGCGATCCCATTGGCCGCATCCACCATTCCGCACAGGCGCACGAGGTCCGGCGTCGGCCCGTCATCGACGAGCTCAAGCGGTGTCCGTAGCCAGATGCGGCCACGGCCCGGGCGGTGACCGGGCACCACGCGGAACTCAAGGGACTCGATGAAGCCGCCGGGCCACTGCGTCATGCCGTCGTAGGGACCCGCCTCGTCCGGCCCGGGCATGTCGGGATCCTCGAGGGCGGCGACCTCGGCGGTGTCGGTCCGCGCCAGCCGCCAGGCCCTCGCGGTGACCGCCGTGCGGCCCTGGGCGCGCAGCTCGGCCTCGAGCAGTTCGATCGTGCGTCCGGGCCGGAGGACGCGGGTGGAGATCTCGAACTCGCCGCCGGGAATCATGCCCAGGATGTCGAAGCCCACCCGGGCCAACTGCAGGTCCGGGCGGGGTTCGCAGTCGAGCAGGTTTTGCACGAGCAGTCCCGCCACGGGCGCCATGTGCTGCTCCCCGGGATTCCAGGCTCCCTGGGCGTGGACGGTCGACTCGTACCGGCCCTCCCCCAACGAGCGGTAGTACGAGCCGGACATGCGCTGCTCCTTCGGAATCTGCAGGTGGAAGGCGCCGGGCGGTGCTCCGGCGCACCCGCACCATGCTAGTGCAGGCTGCGGGCACCCCCGTCCGGCCCGGACCCGGACACGGGTGCCGGCCCCGTTTCCGGCGACTGGCCGGGAACCGATTTGCCGTTGCCGGAATAGAGCGGCGGATTGCGGGGTTGTCGAAAAACAGGCCCAGCCTTGCGCCGGCGCTCCCGTCCGGGAGTAGAGGGGCCGCCGCGGTATGCGCGGCAGAAGCAAAAGTAGGCGCCGTCTTAGAAGAAAGAGAACTCATGCCTCGCAGTACGTCACCACAGGTGTCCCAAGATCCACCCTCGGCAGAACCGGCACCGTTGCCGGCCGGGCCCGAGGTGTCGGCGAAGGACCGCCTGGTCATCCGCCTCCTGATCGTCTCGGCGTTCGTCGTCATCCTCAACGAAACGATCACCGGCGTCGCGATCCCGCGCCTGGTCCAGGACCTCGGCATCACCGTCAGCGCCGGCCAGTGGCTCAGCACCGCGTTCCTCCTGACGATGGCAGTCGTGATTCCGATCACGGGCTTCCTCCTTCAGCGCTTCAACACCCGGCCACTATTCCTGGTCGCCATGTCGCTGTTTAGCGCCGGCACGCTGCTCGCCGCCCTCGCGCCGGGCTTCGCCACCCTCGTGGCCGGCCGGGTGATTCAGGCCAGCGGTACGGCAATCATGCTGCCCCTGCTCATGACCACCGTTATGACCCTGGTGCCTGCCGCCTCCCGTGGGCGCACGATGGGGAACATTTCGATCGTGATCTCCGTGGCCCCCGCCGTCGGACCCACCGCCGCGGGCGCCATCCTCAGCGTCCTGGACTGGCGCTGGATGTTTTGGCTCGTCCTGCCCATCGCGCTGGTCTCCCTTTTCCTGGGCGCCACCAAAATGACGAACGTCACTTCCCCCCGCAAGAGTGCAATCGACGTACTGTCGGTCATCCTCTCGGCCCTGGCCTTCGGCGGCATCGTCTACGGCTTCAGCCAGCTCGGTGAGGCCAGCGCCGAAGCCGCGGTTCCCGCTTGGCTGCCCCTGGCGGTCGGCATCGTCTTCTTGGCGCTGTTCATCACGCGCCAGCTCCGGCTCCAGCGCACTGAACGCGCACTGCTCGACCTGCGCACCTTCACCTCACGCAACTTCACCCTTGCGATCCTGACCACGTTCCTCGCCTTCATGGCCCTGTTCGGCACGATCATCCTCCTGCCGATCTACGTCCAGAGCGTGCTGGGTGAGTCGCCGCTGGTCGCGGGTCTGCTGCTGCTTCCCGGTGGCGTCCTGATCGGTGTCCTCGGACCGTGGACGGGACGGGTCTTCGACCGCCGGGGACCGCGCGTCCTGCTGGTGCCGGGGGCGCTGCTGATCGGGGTCTCCTTCGTGGCCCTGAGTTTCGCTTCGGAATCCACGCCGACCTACCTCGTGCTGATCGCCCACGTCGTCTGGAGCCTGGGCCTGGCCCTGATGCTGACGCCGCTGCTGACCTCGGCGCTCGGCTCGGTGAAGCCGAACCTGTACTCGCACGCCAGCGCCGTCTTCGGCACCGTGCAGCAGATCGCCGGCGCCGTCGGCACGGCACTGTTCATCTCGGTGACCACCATCGTCGCGGGCAACCTGGCGGCCGCGGGGCAGTCGGAGACCGCGGCCCTGGCCGGCGGTATCCAGGTGGCCTTCATCTGGGGAGCCGTCATCTCCCTGGCCGCAGTGATTGCAGCCATCTTCGTGCGCAAGCCCGAGAACGCGCCGGACCCCTCGGCCGTGCCCGCACACTAGGCTCCGGCCTAGGAGGAGCTGATGCTCTCCTCCGCAGCGGCCCGGCGGACGGTGATCATGCCGTCGTCGACCCGCGCCTCGTACACGGGCTGCGGGTTGCTCGCCGGGCCGCGGACCACGGTTCCGTCGTCGAATCGAAAGGTACTGCCATGCCAGGGACAGGTGACGCAGCCATCGGCGATCTCGCCCTCCTCGAGCGGTCCGCCAAGATGGCTGCACACGCTGTCCATGGCGCGGACGGTTCCGCCGTCGCGGTACAGCAGGATCGAGACGCCGTCGGCCTCAACCACCCGGCGCTCGCCGTCGGCCAGCTCCCCGTCGGTCAGCACAGGCGTCCACGCCTCGGGGCCTTCCCGCCAGGCGGTGCGGTTGACGTTCACGCCGCGCGCATAGCTCAGGTGCCCGCCCAGGTAGGCGCTGAACAGCAGGGCCCCGCACCCGCCGACGCCCAGCAGGGTGCCGGCGGTGCGGCTGCCCCGGCGCCGGGCCACCGCTGAGAGGCTGTAGAGGGTCAGGGCGGTGCTGTTCCCGATAGCGTGGACCAGCCCCACCCGACTGTCCTTGCCGACGGTGTCCGCCCAGTCGTTCGCTCCGGTGAGCGCCGTCGGCACGGCGGAGGCGATACCCACCCCCACGAGGAGGTCGGCAGAGTGCTCCGAGTCCCGGCCGCCCACCAGGTCGAGCAGCGTCGCCATGGTCCAGGCCCCGGTGGGGATGTCGGTCAGGACCGGGTGCAGCCGGTGCCCCAGGGCCGTGCCGCTCAGGGCGTTGCGCAGGAGGCGCGGCCTCAGGGTCTTCTCAACGGCCGAGGCGACCGGCGCTGCGACGGTATCGAGGGGCTTGAATTTCTCAAGGGCTTCGACCATCGAGTGCAGCAGGTTCACGGGGATCTCCTTTGGGTCGGCGGCGCACGCAGGTCTCCCTCGAGCCGGGAGACCGCAGGGCGGTAACCCTTATTGTCCGCGGCGCCCGCTCGGCCGCAAGCCGTCGGACCGAAGCGAAATTTCGCTTGGTGCAACGGAGCTGCACTGGCACAATGCCGTTTCCCTGCGGCGCGGCCGCCGCACAACTCCATCCATAAAATCATCAGTTCGCTTATTGTTGGTTCCATGAGTTTCAACGACAACGTCCGCCTCGACCCTTCACGCGTCAGCGACCGGCGCGGCCGCGGCCGTGGCCTGGCCGTGGGCGGCGGCCTCGGCGGCGGGCTGGTCCTGATCCTCTCCCTCCTGTTCGGACCCGAGGTGGTGGGCCAGCTCGGCCTTGACGACGGGACCGGCCAGGGCCAGGGCGGCGGTGCCGGCGCGCCGGAGGCGATCACCTCGTGCCAAACCGGTGCCGACGCCAATGAACGCCTCGACTGCCGCATCCTCGCCACCGCCGAAAGCCTCGACAGTTTCTGGCTGCCTTACCTGGACCAGTACGGCGTCGAGTACAGCGCACCCGGGGTGGCCCTGTTCAGCGGCCAGACGGACACCGGGTGCGGCAGCGCCACCAGCGCCGTCGGACCCTTCTACTGCCCGGTGGACCAGCAGACCTACTACGACACCGCGTTCTTCGACGACCTCGTCACCCGGTTCGGATCCTCCGGGGGGCCGCTGGCGCAGGAGTATGTGATCGCCCACGAGTTCGGGCACCACATCCAGAACCTCACCAATACCCTCGAGGCCGGCCGGCAGGACCCCCAGGGGCCGGAGTCCGGCGCCGTCCGGGTCGAACTGCAGGCCGACTGCTACGCGGGGCTGTGGGCGTCCCACGCCTCCAGCACCCCCGACCCGGAGACGGGCGAACCGTTCCTGCGGGAATTCACCACCGAGGACCTGCGCGATGCGCTGTCGGCGGCATCGGCCGTTGGCGATGACCGGATCCAGGAGGCCGCGACCGGCCAGGTCAACCCCGAGGTGTGGACGCACGGCTCCAGCGAGCAGCGCCAGGCCTGGTTCCTCGAGGGCTACCGCACCGGTGACATCAACGCCTGCGACACCTTCCGGGCACCGGACCTGAGCCCCTGACCCCCAACCGCTGCTGAACCCCAGCCCCGCCACCGTCTTCCGAGGAGAACGATCAGCATGGAGCTACCCGTGATGCCGCCCGTGACCCCGATGCTGGCCAAGTCGGTTGCTCGAATCCCCGAGGGCGAACTGCTGTACGAGCCGAAGTGGGACGGGTTCCGCTCCATCGTCTTCCGGGACGGGGACGAGGTCGAGATCGGTTCGCGCAACGGCAACCCGATGACCCGGTACTTCCCCGAGGTGGTCGAGGCGGTGCGGGCCAACCTCCCGGTGCGCTGCGTCCTCGACGGCGAACTGATCGTCGTCAGCGGGGCGCGGCTCGACTTCGAAGCGCTCCAGCAGCGCATCCATCCCGCGGCAAGCCGCGTCGCCCTGCTTGCCCGCGAGACCCCCGCCCACTTCGTCGCCTTCGACCTGCTCGCCCTCGATGACGAGGACCGCACGGGCAGGCCCTTCCGGGAACGCCGGGCGCTGCTCGAGAAGCACCTTGCCGCCGCCCGTCCGCCGATTCACCTCACACCCGCCTCCACCGACTCCGCCGTGGCCGGGGAGTGGTTTGCCCAGTTCGAGGGCGCCGGCCTGGACGGGGTCGTCGCCAAACCGCTCGACGGGCCCTACGAGCCGAACAAGCGCTCGATGTTCAAGGTCAAGCACGAGCGCACCGCCGACTGCGTGGTGGCCGGCTACCGCACGCACAAGGCCGACGCCGAAGCCATCGGTTCCCTGCTCCTGGGGCTCTACACCAACGAGGGTGACCTGATGGCCGTTGGGGTGGTCGGCGCCTTCACCGCCGCCCGCCGCCGTGAGCTGTTCCGGGACCTGCAACCCCTGGTCACCTCGCCGGAGGAGCACCCCTGGGCCGCCGCCCGGGAGGACGACGGAATCCGCACCCCGTTTAACGCCGAAGGCAGCCGCTGGGCCGCCGGCCGGGACCTGTCCTTCACTCCCCTGCGCCCCGAGCGGGTCCTCGAGGTCCGCTACGACCACATGGAGGGCGAGCGGTTCCGCCACACCGCCCAGTTCAACCGCTGGCGTCCGGACCGGGATCCGGCCTCCTGCACCTTCAGCCAGCTTGAGGAACCAGTAAGCTTCGACCTCGCCACCGTGCTCTCCGGCGGCACACCGGTGGCCGGGTCCACCCTCGACGCCGGGTCCTGACCCGGCGGGGTTGGTCCCCGGAGTGAGGTGCGCCATGCTGGTGCGGTAGCCAGCACCACCGACGAGGGAGCCCCATGGCCAGCACCGACCGGCAGATCGTCTTCGTCACCGGGGCCAGCCGGGGCGTGGGGCGCGGCATCGCCCGCGCCTTCGGTGAGGCCGGTGCCACCGTCTACGTCGGCGGGCGCACCACCGAGGAGGGAACTGCGCCCTCGCGGATGCCCGGAACCATTGCCGAAACGGCACGGCTCGTCACCGAGGCCGGTGGCACCGGCATCCCGCTGCGCTTGGATGTCACCGACGACGACCAACTCACCGAGGCGTTCGCCCGCATCGAGTCGGAGCAGGGCCGGCTTGACGTCCTCGCCAACACCGCCTGGGGCGGGTACGAGCGGTTCACCGACGGCAGCGAGTTCAATCCAGGCCCGTTCTGGGAACAGCCGCTGGGCCTCTGGGATTCGATGCACCGGGCGGGCCTGAGGGCCCACTACGCCGCCTCGTCCCTCGCCGCGCCGCTGATGGTCCGCGCCGGGAGGGGCCTGATCATCACCCTTTCCTCCTTCGCAGGGCAGGTCTTCGTCCCTCCGGTTCCCTACGGCGTTGCCCACGCGGCGATCGACCGTCTGGCCGCCGACATGGCCGTCGACCTTCGTGACCACGGTGTCGCCTCGATCGCCCTCTATCCGGGGCTGGTCCTCACCGAGAGCGTGGTCGCCAACCTTCAGTACTTCGAGCACGAGACCAACCGGGAGACTCCGCTGTTCGTCGGGCGGACCGTTGCCGCGCTGGCCGCCGACCCGGACGTCCTGCGCCTCAGCGGCCTTGCCCTGGTCGCTGCCGAGGCGGCCGCGGCCTACGGGGTGCGCGACGAGGACGGCCGCCTGCCCTCCTCCAACCGCCAGGCCATCACCGGCGCCCCGACAGCGGCCTTCCCCAACCCCTTCGACCGCGCGGCGGGCACCGCCCGGTAGACGGCGAATCGGGACCAATGGCCCTCCTGTCTGCCGTCCGGGAAGACCATACTGATGCAGGGGACCGGTCCGGTCTCATACCGGACCGCTGGTCGATACTCCAGTGCGGGTCCTGGCTTCCCGGATCCGCAGAACCGAAAAACCATAGGATCGGACGCCGCTTCCATGCCCTCCTCGAACGGCGCACTCACTGCGCCCCGTACCCGGCCCACCCCAACCCAACAAAGTCCGCTTCAACAGACCCCGACGCCGCAGGCACGGGTTCCGTCCTGCCCGCAGTGCGGCACGGATAACTTCCTGATCTATTCCTCCTACCTGCCGGGCGCAAAGGCGCCGGACGGAGGTACGGAGCCGGCACAGACCTTCTACACGTGTACGCGCTGCGGGACGGCCCGCGGACACGAGGTCCCCTCCGGATGGCGGCCGCCCGGCTGGTTCTACTGCACCTGAGGAAACGCTTAGGCCGCCCCAAATCCCTGGCCATCGGCAGCGCGGCGACCACCGGTTGAGGAGTTCCCTCCGGTTGAGAACATGCCCCTTCGATCCGGGCCCGCTGCCGAGGTGCGATCCGGGCAGGGAGGTCCCGTCAGTGCGCTCCGGTCAAGTCGGTCCAGCCAGAACGATCCAGCCAGGGCGGTCCGGTCAGGGACCGCCGAGGATCGTGCGTGCCCCTGCCGCGATGACGCCGGAGTCCGTCGCGACCGCGATCCGATCGAAGCCGCGGGCCCGCAGGATACGGGCGCGCTCCGGGTCGCCGGCGAAGATGCCTGCCGCCTTCCCGGCCGTGGACGACGCAGCGGCGATTTCGGCCAGGGGCCCGTCCTCTTCGGCCAGCAGGGCGTCAACGGTGGTGCCCAGTGACAGGGCGAGGTCGAACGGCCCGACGAACAGGAGGTCGACGCCGGGCACCTCGGCAATCGCACCGACGTTTGCCAGCGCCGCTGCGGATTCGATCATGACGCCGAGCTGGGGAGCGGCTGCAGCAGGCGGTGCGGCCTCATGGCCCCAGAGCGGAGCCAGCGGGCCCCAGCTGCGGGAGCCATGCGGCGGATATCTGCCGGCGTCCACCACCCGGCGTGCCTCGTCGGGGGTGTCGACCTGGGGAACGATCACTGTTGAAGCGCCGGCATCCAGGGCAAGACCGATGCCGGCCGGGTCGGGGCCCGCGGTGCGGACCGCGAAGGCGAGACCGGCACCGGCCAGGGCGCGCCCGTTGTCGATCAGCGAGCGCCGGTCGAACCTGCCGTGCTGGGCGTCGAGGGCCACCCAGTCGAAACCAGACCGGGCCAGCGCGAGAACGGTGTCCGCGTCGTCGCGGAAACACCAGACGCCGGACGAACCGGCACCGATGGCGTTCATGTGGAGGGTTCCGCCGGCTCGCCGGGGCAGCAGGAGCACGACGGCGCGTCGGTGGCTGCCGGGACCGGCCCCTCCCCCGGGCCGCCGGCTGTCCGGCCCGCCGGTTCCGCCGCCGATGCTGCCGCCGATGCCGTCGGGACCGCGCAGCAGGTGTCCCCCTTCCACGCCTCCCGGCCCTCCTTTACGGCAACCGCGGCGATAATCAGCGCCGCGATCGGATCGGCCCAGGACCACCCCAGCGTGGAGTTGAGCAGCAGCCCTCCGAGCAGGACGGCGGAGAGGTAGGTGCACAGCAGCGTCTGTTTCGAGTCCGCTACGGCGGAGCGGGACCCGAGCTCGCGTCCGGCCCGGCGCTGCGCCAGGGACAGGAACGGCATCACCACGAGGCTGGCCGCGGCCAGGGCGATGCCGACCGGCGAGTGCTGGGCTTCGCTGCCGCCGGCGAGCGCGCGCACCGCGTCAATCGTGACGAAGGCGGCCAATCCAAAGAAGGAGAACGCGATGAACCGCAGCGCCTTCGGCTCGCGGGCCTCCGGGTCGGGTGCGGCGAACTGCCAGGCCACGGCCGCTGCGGAGAGCACCTCGACCACCGAGTCGAGCCCGAACGCCAGCAGCGCTCCGGACGAGGCGACGGTCCCGGCGCCGAGCGCCACCACCGCTTCAAGTGCGTTGTAGGTGATGGTCGCCGCCACCAGGAGACGGATCCGCCGGGCCAGGAGCATGCGGCGGCCATCGGACGCCCGCGGTGCCCCCGTGCCGGTGCCGCCCGGCCGGCTGCCGGAGGCGGTCCCTGCGGGGAGGATTGGACGGATTGGCATCTCCACCCGCCACACGATACCCGCTCCCCACGGCGGGAGCTCGTGGCCGACGGCCCGGGACGTAGGCTTTCGGCGCCCGTGCCGTTATGCTTCGGCACACCGGGCGGTCCGGTGGCCGTCCGGCGCGTACCGCCGACTCATCCGGGCACGAGGGGAAGCCATGAGCGCAGGGCACGGGACAGAAACGGCTCCAACGGCTGGCGGGGCCTCGGGCGCTGCACCGGCGCCCCCTCCTCCGCCCTTCCGAAAGGCCCTGTCCCGAAAAACCCAGTCCCGAAAAACCCAGTCCCGAAAAACCCAGTCCCGATGGGTCCTCCCAGCAGTGGGGCTTGCCGCCGCGGGACTGACCGCCGCCTTGCTGCTTGATCCCGGACCGCTGGGAAGGACCCACGACTCGGGTGCAGGCGTATGCATGCCGAAGCCGGCCCAGGGCCATGCGGCGGCGGGCCAGATTTTCCTGGTTAACAGCTCGCGGCACCCCGTGACGCTGGAGAAGGTTGAACTGCAGGAGCCGCAGGGCCTCGACCTCGTCGAGGCACACCTGCTGATGGTGCCGGAGGGGGCCGGTGCCACCTTCGGTGCCGGGTCGACCGTTCCACGCGATGACCAGCATCGCCGGTGGTGGGCCGCGGCCGAGCCGGCCGTGGGCAGCGAAGTTCCTGCCCGGGCCACCGGGAACCTCATCCTGGCGGTCACGGACGGCGCCGGCGGGGGCGGCGGCGTCACCGAGGGTGCCCGGATCACCTACTCCACTGGATTCCGCAGCTACACGCTGACGTACGACTTCGGGATCACCCTCGCTGCCGGCGAATGCCCCTGAGCCCGCCGGGAAGCGAACGCACCGTCGGGGCATACCGGGAGGAACCGGCGTAGGCTTGGTTTGCGGTCCGGTCTCCGGTTTCCCGGGCTCGAAACCATCATCGCGGAGGGTGGCGAAAGAGGATGGGCGTACGTGTTCGGGACCTGCTGGGCGGGCACTTGGGCGAGCTGCGGTATGAACCGACCGCCAAGCGCATCCGGGGGATGCTCGATGGCCAGACCCTCTTCGACAGCCGGAAGGCGTTGCTCGTCTGGGAACCACGGCGTGTCCTTCCCACCTATGCAGTCCCGGTGGGGGACGTTGCCTGCGAGCTGGTGCCGGAGGCCTCCGCTCCGGCTGCGTCGGGCCCCGAGGCGCAGATTGAACTTCCCGACGTCGCCACGAGCGCTCCGGTGCTGAGTCCGACCGTCCCGTTCCGGGTCCACGCCGGAGCCGGCGTTGCGCTGACTGCGCGGATGCCCGGAAGCGCCGCAGCCGCCGAGGCATTCCGCCCGGACGATGCCGACCTGCGGGATTACGTTCTATTTTCCTTCGACTCGCTCGACGCGTGGCTAGAAGAGGATGAGGAGATCATCGGGCATCCGAGGGATCCCTACTGGCGGGTCGACCGGCGCCGCAGTTCCCTTGAGGTCGAGCTGCGGCTCGACGGGCACACGCTCGCCTCGACGAAGCGCCCGCTGCTGGTGTTCGAGACGATGCTGCCCGTGCGCTACTACTTCCCCGCGGACGCCGTCCGGGTGCCGCTTGTCCCCAGTGACACCCGCTCGATCTGCCCGTACAAGGGCCGGGCCCGCTACATGAACGTCGAACTGCCCGAACGGACCTACCCCGACCTCGCCTGGACCTATGCCGAGCCGTTCATCGAAACCGCTGATCTTCAGGGGCTCGTCTGCTTCTTCGAAGAACGGGCGGATCTGCTGCTGGACGGCGTGCCGCAGCCGCGCCGCCGGACACCCTGGAGCTGACCGGACCGCCGGCAGTCCCGCGCCGGTGCGCGCGGGCATACTCCTGCGCGCAGAACACGGTAATCAGTGCCGCCTCAATCAGTGCGCCGCCGTAGTACATCAGGTAGGCACCGGTTTCGGCCTGGCCTGTGGGAACCCCCGGCGGTGGATACGCGAAGAGGTATTTCGCGAGGACGCCGTGCCCGGCGAGCGCGGCGAGGAGCACCGCCGTCCGCAGGGGGAACCCGGCCCGGTGCGGGTTCGGGTCGACGCCGATGACCGCGTTGGTGAAAAGACAGCCCGCCAGGAGGAAATGAAGCTGAACCGCTGCATGCCCGGCCCCGGAGCCGAGGAGAGCCGCGGCCGGCGTGGTGTACAGAAGCCAGAGTCCCCCGGTGTTCAGGAGGCCGGCCGGAACCGGATGGGAAAGTACACGCAGGGGCGGAGACCTGAGGAAGCTGGACAGCCGGCGAGCTCGCCCGACGGCGAGCGCGCGCAGGGCCAGCGTGACCGGTGCGGCCAGAACCAGCAGGAGCGGGGCGGCCATGCCCACCAGGAGGTGGGAGCCCATATGGGCCGGAAAGCTCCCCGTGGTCGGACCTGCGGCCGGGTTGAGGAAACCGAGGGCGGCCGCGACCACCCCCGCCGACCAGAGCACACTGCGGTACACCGGCCAGGGCCGTCCGGCTCGCCAGACACCGGCGGCCGCTGCCAGATAGAGCGCCAGCGCGGCCAGGAACGGGAGGGCTCCAAGCAGCAGGAAGCCGGGACCCGTGCCGGGGTGCTCATGCATCGGGCCGGGCCGCCCTCGTGCCGCTTCCGGTCCGCCGGCGCCTGCGGGCAATGACTCCGGCAAGGACGGCGCCGAACAGCAGCAGGGCCAGGGCCGCCGCGTTCCAGACCAGGTCGTAGGGAACCACGTCCACGCCATACCGGATCTGATGAAACCGGAGCACCTTGTGGTTGATGAGCCCATCAAACAGCTGGAACCCGCCTGCGCCAAGGAACAGCCCGGCCAGGGCGGCGCCGGCCGATGCCGTTCCACGGCGGAGTGTGGAGGCCAGCAGGAAGAATCCAGCGATGAGCAGGAACAGTTCGACGGCGTGCAGCACCCCGTCCGAGACCAGGCCGACGGTGCCTCCGGCCCGGTCGTAGAAGTGATGCCAGGCAAGCAGCTGGTGAAAGACGATTTCGTCGACGGCGGCCATCACCCCCACCCCGATCATCACTCCCGCCCACATCGAACGGTCCCGGCGCAGCGGCAGGTCCTCTTTGGCATCGGTTGGCAATCCTCTGTCCTCCCTCCGGGGCCTGCGTCGATCCCGCGCCGCCCGGCAGCTCACCCCGGCCTCCCACCGGGGCCGGCCCTTTCCCAGCCTCGCACGCCGCAGCCCGCAGGTCCGGGCGCGGGGCGGACGCGATTTCCCTTGCCGCGAGGCGCGGGCAGTGGCAGGAGCCCCTACGTGCAGCGCGCCGCTTTACTTTCCTCCCGGGCCGCCGGACATTTAACGGGACGCACCGCGCCGGGAACCGCCCGGCGATGCCGCACCGGACCGCCGGGCGGGAAGATCACTCCAGGAACGGGTCATCCACAGTGAACAGCTGGCAACGAGTCCTGGCCGCCCTGGCCAATGAAAAAGTCCGCATCGTGTTTGCCGAGCTGGTGCTTGAGGACGCTCGCCGAAGGGGCATTGCGGTGCCCGGGGCGAAGCGCGCCAAGGCGCTGGACCAGCTCGCCTCCGCTGGGCTGGCGGCCCGGGAGGACGGCTGGTCCCCCAACCCCTCGATCTTCCGGGCGCTCCTCGAGGCCTCCGGAGGCGCCGCACGCAGGGAGGGCATCGAGCGTTTCCTCGTGGCCGGCAGGATCGACCAGTACCCGGCGAACAAGCGCCAGCGCTACGACCTCCTGCGGTGGATCGCCGGGAAGGCGTTCACTCCAGGGGAGGAGCTGTCAGAGAAGGAGGTCAATGAACGCCTGGAGGGGTACACCTCCGACCACGTCACGCTGCGCCGCTACCTGGTGGATGCCGAACTCCTTGAAAGGACCCGGACCGGCAGCGCCTACTCCCCCGTCACGGAGGGCTCCGGCGGGAGCTGAGACCGGCGGCCGGGTAGGTTCCCGTCGAATCAGAACGGGCGTCGGCGGCACGGCGGACCTAGACTGCCGTCCATGAACGAGCGGAACCCACCGGGCGGCCAAGGGGACCCGGTACTGCTCCGCCTGCCCTTCGACGGAAGGTGGCTGGCACAAAACAGTCCCGCACGGCGGGTGCCCAGCCACGGCACCGACCTGCTGGGCGGGCGGTACGCCATCGACTTTGTCGGCGTCGACTCCCGCCACCGGACTGCATTCTCCAGCGATTGGCGGACCCTCGCCGCCACCGAACCCCCCGACCGGTTCGTCGCCTGGGGGCGGCCGGTGCTCGCCCCTGCCGGTGGCGTCGTCGTCGGAGTCCACGACGGCGAACCGGACCACGCCGCCCGGCGCTCGCAGCTCGCACTCATGCCCTATGCGCTGGGCCAGCCTGCGCGCCTGCGCCAGGGCGTGGCTGCGGTGGCGGGCAACCACGTCGTGATCCGACTGACGCACGCGCCGGCCTTCGTCGCCCTGGCGCATCTGCGGGCCGGATCCATCGACGTGGCCCCCGGCGAGGAGGTCTCCGCCGGTCAGCGCCTCGCCGCCTGTGGGAACTCGGGCAACTCGACTCAGCCGCACGTGCACCTCCAGGTGATGGACGGGCCGGACGCCTCCTCCGCCCGCGGTCTTCCGATGGCGTTCGCCCGCTTCCGGGAATGGCCCCGCGGATCGGGCTCCTTTCGGGTCCGCGATTCCGGGCTGCCGGAGGAAGGCGCCGTCGTCGAGGCCCTGCCTCCGGACGGTGCTCCGGGCTAGGAGCGGCCACCGGCACTTGTAATACCTAGCACTGCTATGGTTCGATACCCTTTACTTCTAGGTATGGAGGCGCAATGCGCATCGATAAGGAACTGGTCGCCGCTTCGGCAACCCCACTGGTGCTGGGGATTCTGTCTGACGGCGACCTGTACGGGTACGCGATCCTGAAACGCGTGGGCGAGCTGTCCGGCGGAGGCATGCAGTGGACCGACGGGATGCTCTATCCCCTGCTGCACCGGCTGGAACGCCTCGGCTACGTCTCATCCTCATGGGGCACCTCGGAGGCCGGACGCCGCCGCAAGCACTACGCCATCACCCCCGCCGGCCGGGAGGCGTTCGCCGACCGGCAGGAGCAGTGGACGGTCGTGGCGGAGGCCCTGCGCCAGGTCTGGCACACCGCGCAGCGCCCGCCCGCCGTCGTGCAGGGGTGGGCGTGATGGAGCACGCGGAACTCGAGGCCCAGATCGACAGGTGGCGCGGCTACGTCCAGCGGCGTCAGGCCATCTCCCCCGCCGACGTCGATGAGCTGGAGGACCACCTGAGGGAACAGGTTGCCGACCGGCAGGCCACCGGGCTGGACGACGAGGAGGCCTTCCTGGTCGCCATCAAGCGCCTGGGCAACCTCGATGCCGTCTCCCGCGAATTCGCCCGGGAACACTCCGACCGGCTGTGGAAGCAGCTGGTCCTGATGCCCGAGGATCCGGCGGACGCCGGGGCACCGCCGTGGCGCGAACTGGCCATCGTGCTCGCGCTCGCCGTCGGCGCCGGCCTCGCCGTCAAGGCCGGCCTCACGTGGATCGAGGGTGGCGGAGTGCTGGCCCGCAACCTCGGGCTGCTCGTCCTGCCGTTCCTCACCGGATACTTCGCCTGGAAGCGGCGGCTGAGCGCCCGGGTGGTGGTGGGGATCCTCGTCCCCTTCGCCGTCCTGGCCGTCGTCCTCAACGCCTACCCGTTCGCCTCCGGTGGCTCAACCGAACTGCTGGCCGTGCTTCACGCCCCGGTGGTGCTGTGGCTGCTGGCCGGAATCGCCTACGTCGGCGGCAGGTGGCGCTCCGATGGCCGGCGTATGGACTTCGCCCGGTTCACCGGCGAGCTCGTCATCTACTTCACCCTGCTGGCCCTCGGCGGGGCCGTCCTGACCGGGCTCACCTTCGCCGTCCTGCAGCTGGTCGGCGCCGACCTCGAACCGGTACTCGAGAACTGGATCCTGCCGTTCGCCGTGCCCGGGGCGCTTGTCGTGGCGGCCTGGCTCGTTGAGGCCAAGCAGAACGTCGTGGAGAACATTGCCCCGGTCCTCACCCGGGTCTTCACCCCCCTGACAATCGCCATGCTGCTGGCGGTGCTGGCCGTGCTCGCCGCCGTCGGCGGACTCGCGGAAGTCGACCGCGGGCTGCTGATCCTCATGGATGCGATCCTCGTGCTGGTGCTCTGCCTGCTGCTCTACGCGATCTCGGCCCGCAACTCGCTGGCGCCCCCCGGCGTGTTCGACGTGCTGCAGCTGGTGCTTGTCGCCGCAGCCCTCGCCGTCGACGCCGTGATGCTGATGGCGATGCTGACACGCATTGCGGAGTTCGGCTTTAGTCCCAACAAGATCGCGGCGCTCGGGCTGAACCTGCTGCTGCTGATCCAGCTTGCCCGGACCGGGTGGCTCACGGTCGGATTCCTGCGCGGACGCCGTCCGTTCACCGCCCTGGAGCGCTGGCAGACCCGGTATCTGCCGATGTATGCGGTGTGGGCGGCCGTCGTGGTCCTGGCCTTCCCACCCCTCTTCGGCTTCGCCTGAGCGGGTCAGCCAAGGGCTGCGGCCAGTTCCCGGCAGGCGTTCTCGCACCGCCGGCAGGACTCGGCGCAGATCCTGCAGTGTTCGTGCATCGAGGCGTGGGTTTCGCATTCGTCGGCGCACGCGCGGCAGGCCGCCTCGCAGGCGGCCAGTACCGCCCGGGTGAGGTTGGCGTCGTAGGCGGTGTGGCGGGACAGCACCTTGCCGGTGGCTGCACAGATATCGGCGCAGTCGAGGTCGGTGCGGATGCACTTGGTGAGGTGCGCCATGGAGTCCTCGCTCAGGCACGCGTCGGCACACGCGGTACAGGTCTGGGCGCACTCGAAGCACGCAGCGATGCATTCGATGAGCCGGTCCCGGTCGATACCTCCCAGGTCCTTGGGGTACGTCTCAAGCATTGCGGCAATGGTGCTCATGGGTCTGCTCCTTCTGCAGAGGTCCGGGGTGTGGCCGGCGGATCCGGCCGCCCGTGGCCACCACGGTAGCCATCGGCACCCTGCGCCGCCAGCAGATTTCGGAAACTGCATGCGCGGGCAGGTGGTCGGATTCCTGTACTCCGCATCGCGTACTTGGGAGCCCTCGGGTCAGGCCCTCTCCAGCCGGTGTGCAAGGAATACAAGGGCACACGCGGTGGGCGCGAGGGCTGGGGTCGGTAGCGTCGGAACACGGGCACACCCTTGCAGAGCCCTTACCGGGAAGGTGAAATCCATGGATGAAAAGGCAGCATCCATCCGGGCAGCGGCGCTGGCGCTGTCCTCGGAGACCGACCTTGACCCGCTGCTGGAGCGCATCGGCGATGCCCGGTACGTCTTTATTGGTGAAGCGTCGCACGGCACCCACAAGTTTTATGCCTGGCGGGCGGCGCTCTCCCGGCGCCTGGTCGAGGAAAAGGGATTTTCCTTCGTCGCAGTGGAGGGCGACTGGCCGGACTGTTACGCCGTCCACCGCTCTGAGACCCGCGCGCCGGAGGCACCGGAGGATCCGCGTGAGGCCCTGAGGGGCTTCGACCGCTGGCCGACCTGGATGTGGGCCAACGACGAGGTCGCGGACTTCGCCCGGTGGCTGCGGGATGGAAATGCCGCCCGTGGGCCGGACCGGCGCGTCGGTTTCTACGGTCTCAATGTGTACAGCCTGTGGGAGTCGCTGCGGGCAACATCCTCACCTTCATCGGCAGCTTCCGCATCGACTACGACGCCACGGACTGAACGCGGGGACGGTGCCGGGACTCTTGCCTCAGAACTTCTGCCCGCGAACTAATGCCCGGCGCCGCCTGCCCCACTGCGCGCTCCCGCATCGTCCGCCGGCCGGGGCCGCCGGATCAGTGGGCGGCGTGGAAGCGGCGGCGGCGGTACCGGGGTTTCTCGATCTCGTCGAGGACCGCCAGGGCGAGGTCGGCTGCTGAGATTGTCGATTTCCCCTCCGCGTCGGCGAGCAGGACGTCGTCACTGAGGCGGTAGCTGCCCTTTTCCTCCGCAGGGGCCCAGACGCCGAAGCTCACCGGAGGACTGACGTAGAACCAGTCGACGTTTTCGGGTGAATTCTTGAGCATCTCAAGGAGTGCGATGCCGGTCTCCACCTCCAGGCGGACTGGCTCGGGCACCGTGCTGACGTCGTAGAGCCGGGGCCCCTCCGGTGCGACAAGGAGCGAGGAAGCGCCTCCCATGACGCCGAGGCGGATCCCGGTCCCGGCGGTCAGGGCGATCAGGCGCTCCACCAGGCCTTCCTCCTGGCCCGCCATCTCTCCGCGAGGGGCGACGCTCTCGAAGACGACATTACTGCCGGCCACGACCGTTTCGAGGAAATCCGGGTCAAGCACCGATCCAGGAGCATAGGTGACCCCCGGAAGCGGGTCCGCCGGCCGGTTCCTGCTCACGACGACGACGTCATGGCCGCGCCGCTGCGCCTCGCTGGCGACGGCGCTTCCTGTATAGCCGGTTCCCCCAAGGACGGTGATGCGCGCCATCTGCTGCTTCCTCTCGTCGTTTGTCCGGGCTCCGGTGGTCCAGGCCTCGGTGGTCCAGGCCTCGGTGGTCCAGGTGGTTCCGGCTGCGTCGCCCAGCCTGCCTGCACCAGGTTTCGGTGTCCAGACTTTGTGGTCTTCGATCCATCGTCCGCCGCCCCCTTGGAGATCCCAAGCACCGCCCGCACCACGGCGCACTGTTACGGGTGCGTGCTCGCACAAACGGGTGGACGCAGGAACCCCCCGGACGCACCCCGGCTCGGGCCGCAACCAGCCCCTCCCCGGCCGTCCCCCAGACCGCACCACGCGCGCCCAGGACAGGCCGCACCCGGGCCACGCGGCAACCCGGCTCGCGCCCCACCGTCCCCCTTAGCGGAGGACCGCTGCCGCGCCGCGGATGGCCGCAGCCACCTCATCGAGCGCCGCCGAGCCGTGTCGCCACTGCTGCCAATGCAGGGGAACGTCGATGAATGTCCCGCGGTCGAAGGCGACAAGGGCCCGCCGGCGGGGATCGCGGGTCAGCTCCAGTTCCGGAAGCAGCCCCCACCCCATGCCCAGGGCGATGGCCTCCCCGAATTCATGGGCAGCCGGAATGTAGTGGCGGGGCGTGCTGCCCGGCTGAATGCCCCGGCCCCGCAGGTACTGATCCTGCAGATCGTCCTTCCGGTCGAAGACGACCACCGGGGCGCGGGTGAGCGCCCCCGGAGTCACTCCGTCCGCGAACCACTTCTGCCGGAACTCCGCGGTGCACACCGGGAGGTAGCGCATCACGCCCAGCGGCCGGGCGGAGCAGCCCTGGATCGGGACGCCGGTGGAGGTGATGGCGGCAGCGGCGGCACCGTTGCGCAGCAGCTCGGGCGAGTGTTCCTGGTCCTCCCGGAGCACCTCAAGTTGCAGGGTCCGGGCCAGTGGCGCCAGGGCCGGCAGGGCCCAGGTGTTGAGTGAATCTGCGTTGATGACGATCGTGAGCCCGCGGCCCGTGGCCGTGTCGTCTGATCCCAGCTCGGTGAGGACGTCGGAGGAGAGCAGTTCAAGCTGCCGGGCAAAGCGCACCACGGCCTGGCCGGCGTCGGTCAGTTCGATGGGACGGGTCCGCCGGAGCACCGGCCGCCCGATGGCGGTTTCGAGGGCCCGGATGCGCTGACTCACCGCGGATGCCGTTACGGAAAGGGCGGCCGCGGCCCCCTCGAAGCTGCCGGTCGAGGTGATGGCGGCCAGCGTGCGCGCCTGATGTGGGTCGATCTCCTTCATTAGCTCTTCTTATCATTCTTTAGAAGGATGAGCTGTTCTAATTTTCGAGCGGTGCCTACCGTAGAAGGGTGATCCTTCCCGTTGCAGCCGGCCTGACCGCAGGCCTGTCCCTCATCATTGCCATCGGCGCCCAGAACGCCTTCGTCCTTCGGCAGGGGCTCCAACGCTCCCATGTCGCGCTGGTGGTCGCCGTCTGCGCCCTGTCGGACCTGGTCCTCATCATGCTGGGCGTGGGCGGGCTCGGCGTGGCCATCGAGCGGGCCCCGCTGCTTCTCGAGGTCGTCCGGTGGGCCGGTGCCGCATTCCTGCTTGGCTACGCGGTCCTTGCCGCCGTCCGGGCCATCCGCGGGGAGCAGCTCGACGTCGCCGGCGCGCAGGAGAAGCGCACCTGGAAGGCCGCCCTGGGAACGTGCCTGGCGCTCACCTGGCTCAACCCGCACGTCTATCTGGATACGGTGCTTCTGCTGGGGTCGTTGGCGAGCTCCCATGGCGCCGACGGACGGTGGTGGTTCGCCGCGGGTGCGGGCCTGGGCAGCATCGTGTGGTTCTCCGCCCTCGGCGTGGGCGCCCGGTTCCTTGCACCCGTCTTCCGCCGCCGCAGCGCCTGGCGCGTCCTGGACGGGGCGATCGCCGTCCTCATGGCGGCGCTGGCAGTGTTCCTCGTCGTCTAGGCCCTGCCCGGCGCGGGTCGTTCAGGGCTCAACAGGGCACGCCGCCGGCTGCCGGAAATGACGAAGGACCGCCCCAGAGCCGGAGCGGTCCTTCGTGTGCGCGGTGCCTTGCCGGTGACCGGTGCGGGCGCCTTCGCGCCTAGCGGGAGAGGCCTTCGAGCTCGGCGGCCCGTACCGCCTTATGCTCCTCGATCCGTGCCTGCTGCACCGGCGTCTGCCGGTTCAAGTACCAGGCGACACCGAGGATCAGGAACCAGACGGGCGCGACGACGAGGGCCAGCCGCGTGTCGGCCGCCTGGGCCAGGGCGACGAGCATGAAGCCGAAGAACGCCAGCACGACGTAGGGCATGAACGCCGATCCGGGCATCTTGAAGGCCGATGCTTCGTGCAGCGCGGCGCGGCGGCGGCGGAACACGATGTAGCTGATCAGGATCATCGACCAGACGAACATGGTCAGCACCGAGGCCACCGAGGTGACGACGGTGAACGCCTCAATCACCGAATCGCCCGAGTAGAGCAGCACTAGTCCGGCCAGGAGGAAGATGCAGGAGAACAGCAGCGCGTTCTGCGGGACTTTGCGCGGGCTGAGCCGACCGAAGGCCTTCGGTGCGTTGCCGTCCTGGGCGAGCCCGTAGACCATGCGCGACGTGGAGTAGATTCCGGAGTTGGCGCTGGAGGCGGCGGAGGTCAGGACCACGAGGTTGATCACCACTGCCGCAATGCCGAGCCCGGCGAGGGAGAACATGCCGATGAACGGGCTGGTGGCCGGGTCGATGTTGCGCCACGGGTTGACGGCCATAATGACCACGAGCGCTCCCACGTAGAACAGGAGCACGCGGACCGGAATGGAGTTGATCGCCCGGGGCAGGTTCTTCTCTGGGTTCTTCGTTTCGGCGGCCGCGGTGCCGAC
This sequence comes from Arthrobacter frigidicola, assembly GCA_003602285.1. Lineage (GTDB taxonomy): Bacteria > Actinomycetota > Actinomycetes > Actinomycetales > Micrococcaceae > Arthrobacter_D > Arthrobacter_D frigidicola. Next base: position 90,593 of record QZVU01000007.1, on the reverse strand, counting down.
GAGTTCAATTCCCGCGAAGGCGAAGATGGCGATCTGGAAACCGAGGACGAAGCCGAAGATCCCGTGCGGGAACATGCCGCCGTCATTCCAGATGTTGGCCAGGCTGGCCTCCTGGCCGCTGGGCGAGGTGAAGTTGGTGAGGATCATGATGGCACCGGTGACGATAAGTGCCACGATCGCGACGACTTTGATGATGGCGAACCAGAATTCCGCTTCGCCGAAGGCCTTCACCGTCGGGAGGTTCAGGAGCACCAGGACCACCGGGGTGATCAGTGCGGGAATCCACAGCGGCGTTCCGGGGGCGAGCACATCGACGTAGCTGGCGATTGCCACAATGTCGGCGACGCCGGTGACCACCCAGAAGAACCAGTAGGACCAGCCGGTGAAGAACCCGGCCCAGGGGCCGAGCAGGTCGCCGGCGAAGTCGCTGAAGGACTTGTAGCTGAGGTTGGACAGCAGGATCTCGCCCATGGCGCGCATGACGAAGAACAGCATGAAGCCGATGATCATGTAGACGAAGATGATCGAGGGACCGGCGAGGGAGATGGTCTTTCCGGATCCCATAAATAGACCGGTGCCGATCGCCCCGCCGATGGCGAGCAGCTGGATGTGGCGGTTGCTCAGGGCCCGCGAGAGGTGGGGTTGGGAGCTGCTTGAGCCTGCGGTGGCAGGCGCGGATACGGGCGCAGCGTTGGCAGTGGGTTCGGGCATGGAGAGGTTTCCTTCAGCAGGCGGGTGGTGCGGAGCACTCGCCGCCCGCGCGCTTGTGACGAACATGACAGACCTAAAACCCTGCATTCTGCCCGATCGAGAGTCAAATCAGACGTTTGCCGGGTCTACCGTCTGCGGGTCCGTGCGGAAGGTTACTCCTGCCGGTCCACGGCGGCGTTTGTCTTCTTGTTGACGAACCAGGTGATGGCCCACAGCACCACTCCGATTGCCAGCAATCCGCCGGCGATCTGGTACTGGATCACGTCCCGGCCGACCCAGGGTCCGGCGAGGAAGGCGCACAGCACTGCCGCGATCAGGGGCAGCGGGCCCGGCGAGGTGAAGAACACCTTGCGGTTGGGGTCCCGCTTGCGCCGCAGGATCACGCAGGCCACGTTCACGACGGTAAAGACGCACAGCAGCAGGAACGCGGTGGTTCCGGAGAGGTTCGCGACGACGTTGCTGTCCGGGTCGCTGGTGACGTACAGGATCAGCCCCAGGGCGAGAACCGTGGAGAACAAGATGCCGGCCCACGGGGTGCGGCGTCCCGGGAGCACCTTGCCCAGGGGACGCGGCAGGACGTTCTGGCGGGCCATGCCGTAGATGAGCCGGCTGGCCATCAGCATATTGATCAGGGCGGTGTTCGCGACGGCGAAGACGGCAAGGAACGGGAAGATATTGTCGATCGGGAAGTCCGGGGAGCCTTTCTCCACCACCTCGAGAAGCGCGGCGCCTTCGGCCTCCCGGATCCCTTCGAGCTCAGTGGGGGTGAGCACCGTCACGACGGAGACCGCCACCAGCATGTAGAGGATCACCGCGATGCCCAGGCCGGTCAGCATGGTCCGCGGGAAGATCCGCTCCGGATCCTTGACCTCCTCGACCATGTTCACCGAATCCTCGAAACCGACCATCGCGAAGAAGGCGATGGAGGTGGCTGCCGTGACCGCAAGGAACAGGCCCTTGTCCTCGTAGTCATTGAAAACGGTGATCTGTTCGAGGTTCCCTTCGCCCTGGGCGATGACGAAGAAGCCGACCCCGATCACGATGCACAGGGCGGTCATCTCCACCACGGTGAGCACCACATTGAACTTGACGCTCTCCCCCACCCCGCGCAGGTTGATCAACGCGAGAAGCAGCATGAAGCCGATGGCGACCGCCGTGATGACACCTTGACCGGGCACGTCCATCCACCCGTTGATCTCGAGCCCGCCAAAGAAGTTTTGGGCGAGGACGTTCGCTGAGGTCGAGGCGCTGGTGATGCCGGAACAGACGACGGCGAAAGCGACAAGGAAGGTGATGAAGTGGATTCCGAATGCCTTGTGGCAGTAGAGCGCCGCCCCCGCCGCCTGGGGGTACTGCGTGACCAGCTCGAGGTAGGAGAACGCCGTCATCGTCGCGACGACGAAGGCCAGGAGGAACGGGAGCCATACGATGCCGCCGACCGTCCCGGCCATGGTGCCGGTTACGGCATAGACGCCGGCACCCAGAATGTCCCCGACGATGAACAGGAGCAGGAGTTTTGGCCCGAGGACCCGCTTAAGCGCCGGTTCCTCCCCCTCGCGGGCCGGCTCGGTGACTGGTTCAGAAGTCGTGCTCATGGTGACCTCCCTAGCGGGTGCGCGGTTCCGACACCGTACAGCGGCCGGACTCCGGCTTGAATATGGGACCTACTTCACTCCCTTGGCAGCTCCTTGGCAACAAGCAACGGCCAGAATTTTGGGGGACGCCGTCCCCTTGGGGGCCGCGGTGGTCCGAAGGCTGCGCAGTATCCCCTGTTGCACGGGCGCGCACAGTGCCATTCTGGGGCTACCGGCCGCGGTGCAGCGGCCCCGATCAGGAGGAGATGAACCATGTTTGCTGACACCAAGGCCTTCAGCGGCCTGGCGGTCCGCAGCCTTGAGGATGCCCGGCGGTTCTACGGTGACACCCTCGGGCTCAGGACCTCTGAGGAGAACGGCCTGATGTGGCTACACCTCGCCGGAGGACGGGATACCCTCGTCTACGAACAACCCGACTCCACTCCGGCGAGCTACACGGTCCTGAATTTCGAGGTGGACGACATCGTCGCCGCCGTCTCCGCACTCACCGAGCGCGGAGTACGCCTTGAACGCTACGACGGCATGGATCAGGACGACGCCGGAGTCCACCGCGGCGGAGGCCCCTTCATCGCCTGGTTCAAGGATCCGTCGGGAAACGTACTGTCGGTGCTGCAGGAGCGGTAGCTCAACCTCTCAGGCGGCGGGCCCACCGGTGGCTCGGTTCCGGGTGAGCACCATGGGCTGGTCGCTGGTGCTGGCGATCGTGTGCTCCGAGTGGGCGCCGCGGCTGCCGTCGGCGCTGCGCAGCGTCCACCCATCGGGGTCGAGCGGAGCTTGTCGGTCCCGCGCATGAACCAGGGTTCGATGGCCAGCACCAGACCCGGCCTGAGCGGGAAGCCCCGGCGGGGCCGGCCCGCTGGTCCTTGACTTCCGGGCGTGCGTTCCAGGAGCTCAGGCGCCGGGCGGGCGGTATCGGACCTCTCCGGCCCTGCGCAGGGCGGTGAGGGTTTCGTCGACCGTCAGAAGCACTGTCGTGTCGAGTGAACTGAGGGCGCCGCCTCCGCTGAGGGCCATGGCGACCGCTGCCATCGACACATTGTCCGGTGCCTCCCAGAGGGTGTAGCCATCGTGCGATCCGAAGGCGTACCAGAAGCCGTGGAGGCTTCCTCCAACCGATTCGATGTAGGTCCGGGCAGCCTCCCGCCGGTCCTCCGGGTTGCCGATGAGCCGGGCCCAGGATTCAGGGGTGTAGCTGAATTTCGAGAGATAGAGCGGCATCCTCGGTTCCTCCCGTGTGCTGCTGGCGGCCGCGGTTCCCTCAAGGATGCCAGCCCGCCACCCGACCGGCAATGGCCCTGCCGGGCACAATGACAGTGGCAGCGGCAACGATGGTGAGGCTCAATCGCCCGGCCCGCAGATCAGCGGCACGGCGAAGTTTCTCCAGGAAGGGACCGCTCACCATGATGGGAGCCCACCACGCAGCCTGCGGCGCAGCCGCCTGGGTCGCTGTCACCACCCGGATCGAGGTGGCCGGGCCGCTTCCGGTTCCGCCCGGATCCCTCAGCCTCGGGTTCGGCCTGTTCGACGTCAGCCCCATCGGCGTCGTGACGGGCGCCCTGGTGACCGCCGGGGCCGCACTGCTCCCGGACGCGGACCACCGCAGCGCGACGATCGCCAACTCACTGCCCCCGGTGTCGAACCTTGTCTGCACCGGCATCGGCAGGATCGCCGGCGGGCACCGCCGCGGCACCCACTCCCTGCTCGGCGTCCTGGCCTTCGTGGGCGTGGCCTTGCTGGCAGGCATGTGGACTGTGGAAACCGCAGCGTATGGGACCGTCTATCCCGGAGCGGGCGTGCTGACCGTCCTGCTTGTCTCCTTCGCCGCCAAGGCGCTGAAGATCATCCCTGACACCATGCGCAGGTTCCCCTGGGCGGTGGGCCTGGCCGCCGGTGCCTTCGTCACCGCCTTCGCACCCGAGGAGCAGTTCTGGTTTCCGATCGCCGTCGGGCTCGGCGTCGTCGTGCACATCGTCGGCGACATGATGACGACAGGGGGCTGCAACCTCCTCTACCCGCTTCGGATTCGACCGCCGCGGGTCGTGGCGTCACTGCCGGTGGTGGGCTGGATGTGGAAGCGGAACGGCCATTTCGCCGTGCCTATCCTGGGCAACGCGGGCTCCCTCCGGGAGTGGTGCCTGCTGGTGCCGGTCTCGCTGTATGCGGTGGGCGGTATCGGGGCATCGCTGCTCAGAATCGATAACCCGGAGCTGCAGGCCCTGGGCGTGCTGGGCGCATCGGGCTGGGGCGGGTAGGAGCCGGGTTGGCTCGGCCTTCCCGAACGGACGCGCCCCTTCCTGACGGGCGCCCGCCACGTCAGCGGGAGCGGAGGTAGGAGCCGCGGGTTGGTGTATCGAGCTTCTCGATGGCCGCCCGGACCCCTGAGCGCGACATCGAGCCCGCGTACCGGTCGAGGTGGGCCAGCAGCCTTTCCCGGTCGATGTCTCCGACATAACGGAGCATCCACCCGACCCCCTTCTGCACGAGCTCTTCGGGATCTCCGGCGAGCGCTGCAGCGATCCTCAGGGTGTCATCCACCTCCTTCCGCTTCAGGAACGCGGCGGTCGCGACGATGGCGCTGCGCCGTTCGGGCCAGAAGCCGGATTCGGCCAGCCGGTCGAGCGGAGTCCGGGGCTTGTCGAGAAGCCACGTGCCGAGCACCTGGTGGGCGGTCAGGTCCACCAGGTCCCAGGTGTCGATGCGGTCGTGCCGCCGCAGGCACAGCTCATACAACTCAAGGTGACGCCCGAGCTGGATCTTCCTGGCCGTGGCCGCCTTACCCATGATCGAGCAGGCGCCTACGCGCACTTCGTGGGTGGGGCTTTCGAGCAGTGCCTCGAGCTCGTCCGCGGACAGGTCAAGGGCGGTCTTGGCCAGGTTGAAGACGTCTCCCATCCTCACGCCGATGAAGGAGTCGTCCCCGGGAAAAAACCGTTCATATTTGGCCCGCTGGTCCTCGGTGGCGAGCGCACAGAGTGCGGCTTCGAAGTCGGCAGCAGTCCTCATTGGTGATGCCTCCCCGATCCGGGGTTTCCCCGGATGATAGTTTCCCGGGCCGCGGTGGGAAAGGCAGCACCCGTCGGGGTGGTCGAACAGCACCCGCCGGGGCCCGCGGTCGCGACTGCAGCACCCGCCGGGTCGGTCAGGCAGCACCGCGGCACATCCGGTGGAGGAACCACCGGTACGGGGCGGTCGGATCCCCGTACCGGTGGCCGCCGCCTATCGGGTGGCTGCGGCGTCCGCCTTCAGCAGGTCACTGAGCAGGGCCGGCTTGTTCGTGATGATGCCGTCGACCCCGAGGGCGGTCAGGGCGCGCATGCGCTGCGGGTCATCGACGGTGTACGGCCAGGTTTCCATCCCGTATTGGTGGACCAGATCCACGAAACCGCTGGTGACCCGGGTGTGGCTGGGGTTGATCTGATCGGCCCAGGTGGACAGCTCAGCGTATTCGGCCGGTGCGGGCGGGCCACCCAGCAGCCCGGCCGGGACCTCGGGCGCAAGGGCATTGAACTCCCTCATGAACTCCCAGTTGAACGACTGGACGACCAGTCGTCCGGCCCGTGCGTCGGCGTTCAGCCAACCTTCCGAGTCGAGCTCGGCTGCAATGTCGGCGCCGATGCCCGGGTAGAGCTCGGGACTCTTGACCTCGAGCAGCAACCCCGCCCTGCCGTGCAGGGTATCGAGGACCTGCTGGAGGGTTGGAACCTGGGTCCCTGCGAACCCCGGACCGAACCAGGACCCGGCATCGAGCGTCGAAATTTCCGCATAGGTGAAGTCGGCGACGCGGTAGGGAGCCCGGCCGGGGAATTTGGTTTCCACGTCCGTGGTGCGGCCGAGGGTGGTGTCGTGGATGACGACGAGTTCGCCGTCGAGGGTGCGTTGGACATCGATCTCGACAAAGTCGGCCTTCACCGCCGCACCAAGGTCGACGGCGGGGAGCGTGTTCTCCGGGGCGTCCGCTGAGGCTCCGCGGTGGGCGATCACGGTGGTCCGGCCCTCCTTGGCGGATTCGGCGGCGGCTCCGCTGACGCCTGCGGCGAGGGTCGCCAGGGTCATCACGCCGGTGAGGAGTGCCCGAAGGGGTTGCTTCCGCCGGGGTGTGCTTAATTTTGCGGTGGGATGGATCACAGGCAATCTCCTTGGGTCGACAAGCCGGTTCTCGTGGTCATCAGCCGTAACAGCTGACCCACCGGACTCTTCCGGATCCAGGTGACCGGCCGGGGACCGGCGCCCAACGCGTAAGTGAATCCGGGCGGACAAGATCCGGTGGACAATGAGGGCCATGGCGACGAAGGACCCGGGTCACATGAGGACGACGGTGAATGATGACGACGGTGAATGATGACGACGGCGTTGCCGTCCCCGGCCTCCCTCCCTCCCGGCCCGGCCGGGCTCCCGTGCGGGGCCGGCCGTGACTGTTTCGCTGGTATCGGTCCCCGGGGGCACCCTCGAAATGCGCGATGCCCGCTCCGGGTCCTCCCGCACCGTCACCCTGGTTCCGTATTCGATTGGAAGAACGCAGATCACCGAGGCCCAGTGGGTGCAGGCCGGAGGTTCACCGGCAGCCCCGGAACGACCGGGACAGGTTCCCGTACACCCGGTGACGTGGTTCGACACCGTCCGGTGGTGCAACAACCTGTCGTCGCTGGCCGGGATACGTCCCGCCTACACCATCTCCTCGCGGGACGTCAACTGGGACGTTGGCGCGGACGGTTACCGGCTCCCCACCGAGGCGGAGTGGGAGTTCGCCTGCCGGGCGGGCACACTGACTCCGACCTACGGACCCCTTCCGGACGTCGCGTGGACGGCGGCGGACCGGGTCGAGGCACCTCGTGAAGTCGCCTTGAAGGCTCCGAACGCCTTCGGACTGTTCGACATGATCGGCAATGTCTGGGAATGGTGCTGGGATTATGCCGACACCGCCAGGTACGGCGACTACCGGACCCTGCGCGGAGGCGGGTGGGCCGACAAGGCGTGGAGCACCCGTGCGTCGGTCCGCCGGGGCAGCGCCCCGGACGCGCTCCTTGAGGATGTTGGTTTTCGGGTGGCGCGGGGGCCGGCGGGTGAATCGGGCGCCCACGAGGCGCAGGGCTGGTCGGCGGCCGCCGACCGGCGCCGCGCGGACATCACAGGTCCGCTCCCTGTTGGCTGGACCCCGCACCGGGGACTACCGTGATCCCCAAACGGGAGAAGCATGAAATTTCTTGAAGCCAACCACGCTGACGAAATCCTCGAACGCCCCTTCAGGCTCGGAGCGGTACCGGGCGTGCTGTGGACCCGGGCCCAGCCGGGCCAGCGGACGGCAGTGGTGCTGCTGGCCCACGGCGGCGGCCAGCATAAGGGTGCACCGGCCGTGGCCGCCCGCGCGCGGCGGTACCTGAAGGAGCTGGATGCCGCAATCGTCACCATTGACGCCCCGGGTCACGGTGACCGGGAACGGGGCGGGCGCGACACGCTGTTCATCGAACAGCTGACGCAGGCCCGACGCGACGGCACCCCGGTGGGCGACCTGATCGAGGGATACAACGCCGACGTCGCCGCCCGGGCCCTGCCCGAATTTTCCGAGGTGCTCACCGCCGTCCAGGCGCTCGACGAGATCGGCGCAGACGTCCGCATCGGATTCTGGGGGCTGTCATTGGGGGCAGCGATCGGGCTCCCCTTCGTCGCAGGGGAACCGCGGGTCACCGCCGCCGTCCTGGGACTCACCGGCAGCGATCAGCTGAGGGAGCAGGCCCGCCGCATCCGGATGCCCGTCCAGTTCCTGCTGCAATGGGATGACGAATTCGTGGACCGTGCGGTGGGCCTCGGGATTTATGACGCCCTCGCGTCCACCGAAAAGTCACTTCACGCGAACGCCGGCGGACACACCGCCGTGCCGCGGTTCGAGGTCGACGCCGAGGCGCGGTTTTTCACCCGGCATCTGGCCGTTTCGGGCTAATGGATAGAGCGTGGACGTAACCTTCGTCGGGCCGGGCGGCGTACCGGCAGGCCATCGGCAGGAGCGTTTGAACGGGAGTCCAGAGAAGCCGGTGGGCCTTTTGGCCGTTGTTGCGGAGCCGCGGCGCACCTAAGATGGGCAGAACGGTGAGCGACCCTCCCCGGACCTCGCCCCATCTGCAGGCCAGGAAGGCGTCTTGTGAACGCTTCACGAATTTTCGGAACTATCCTCACGGCACTGCTCGCCGTAACCCTTGGGCCATGGCCGGCGGGCGGTGTGGAACCCAGCGAACCGGCCGCTGCCGGGCCGGTCATCGTGATCCTCAATTCGAGCGTCGATGCCGACCAGGTCTCGGCAGAGCATGCACAGAGCTCGGGAATCCGGCCGGACATCGTCTACAGCTCGGCATTCCAGGGCTATTCGGCCGTGCTGTCCGAGGCCCAGGCCCGGCAGCTGCAGGCCGATCCCCGGGTCAGCGAAATCCTGCCGGACCGGACCGTTGCTGCTCCCCAGATCGGCGCGGTTGAGAATCCGCCGCAGCCGGCCCAGCTCGTGTCGAACGGCGTGAAGCGGATCGGAGCGTTGGAGAGCCCGACGGCGAAGATCGACGGCATCGACGAGCGGGTCGACGCCGACATCGCAATCCTCGACACCGGTCTTCAGTCGGATCATCCCGACCTCAACGTGGTCGGCGGCGCTGATTGTGCGCCCGGAGACGGGCACGAGGATGTCGTCGGCCACGGCACGATGGTCGGCGGTCTTGCCGCCGCCCTCGACAACGCGATCGGACGGGTCGGAGCAGCACCCGGCGCGCGGCTGTGGGCGGTCCGGGTGGCCGACCCGCAGGGAATCGTAACCGACTCAAGCCTGCTGTGCGGGCTGGACTGGGTCACCGCCAACGCCGCCACCGTCGACGTCGCCAACCTCAGCCTCGGCGGACCCCTGCGCGGCTATGACGTCGACTGCGCACCCCCGAACGACAACATGATCCTCGAGGCCGTCTGTGCAGCCACGACCGCCGGTGTCACCGTGGTGGCAGCGGCAGGAAATGAGGCCCGCGACGCGGGCTTCCTGGAACCGGCCGCCTTTTCCTCAGTCATCACCGTCTCCGCAATGTCCGACACCGACGGCCGGCCGGGCGGCCTCGGACCCACCGAGGCCTGCATACCCGGTGTGACGGACGACACTCTTGCGTTCTACTCCAACTTTGGTCCGGCCGTCGACATCACCGCACCGGGCACCTGCCTCAGTTCCACCTTTCTCGACAGCCAGTACGCAGCCAGTAGTGGAACAAGCTTCTCCGCTCCCCTGGTCGCAGGCGGTGCCGCGCTGTACCTTGCCAACAATCCGGGCGCTCCACCCGAGCAGGTCCAGGGCGCGCTCGTCAGCTCCGGGGAGCCCGGGCCTCTCCTGAATGACCTCGATGGGTTCCCGGAGCCGATCCTGAACGTGTCGCGGTTCTAGCCGGTGGCAGGACCGTCGGGCCGCCGCCGTTCCCGCACCGGGGTCGATCCGGTCGGAATTCCAGCGCGGCGGATCCTGCTCGGCATGCTGGCGTTATTCGCCGCCGCGGTATCAGGTTGTGGCAGCCCGGCCGCGCACGGGTTGGACGACATCGAGTTCCGCACAGTCTCCGGCACCGATCCCGCCGGTGACCTTCGGTGGCTTGAGGACCATCCCATTCATTGGCGGATGACCAGCGCCGGCGGGGAGGGAACCGCCGTCATTCGGCCGCCGTGCAGCGGGCTCCAGGCCCCTGTCAAAGTGACCAAAGACAAGGTGGTCGTTGACACCCGCAGGATGGCGATAGAGGCGCAGTACTGCGAGCCGCCGGTCGGCGACTACGACCTGTGGCTGCACCACCTCATCGAGCGGCCGCTCAACTACAGCTGGGACGGAGAGACCCTTATTCTGAGCAATGACCGCGGCTCGCTGACGTTCGAACGCGAAGAATAGCTGCGTGAACAGCTGCTCGTCGCAGCGGAGGCAGGAGGCGGGGATGCCCGGGATGTCGCAGAATGCCTCGTGACTCCGCTCGAATCCGCCGCTCGCCTGATGCTTCTCGATGCCCTGTCTAACGCGGCCGGTGAGATCACCGATGATCTGGCTCCGGGTTCGGTCGAGGTCCGCCTGCGGGGCGTCGATCCCGAGTTCGTCGTCAGCCTGCCCGAGATACCTGCCGGCCCAGCATTGGAAGTGGAGGCCGGCAACCCGGCCCTATCCGAGGAGGGCGGCACCACCCGGACGACCCTGCGGCTGCCCGACCACCTCACGGCGAGGGTTGAGGCCGCTGCCGGCCGCGAGGGCCTGTCGGTCAACACCTGGCTGGTACGCGCGGTCGCCGCATCACTCGATTCCGGCGCAGGACGGCCCGTTTCCAGACCGATTCCCGGCACCCAAAGCATCACAGGATGGGCACGCTCATGACGCTCTTTGAGGCCCCAGGACCCGTTGCGGCGCGTATCGACATTGGCGCCCGGGGTGACATCTGGGTCGGTGCCACCGACCGGGCGGAGGTGACCGTCGACGTCCGCCCGCGGAACCCGTCAAGGTCCCTGGACCTCGAGGCCACCGAACAGACGACGGTTGAGTTCGTCGACGGCAGGCTGAGCGTGAAGTTGAAGCAATGGCGCCGCCATAGCTGGTTCAGCGACGGAGGTGCCGTCGTCGTCGCCGTCGAGGTCCCGATCGGCTCGTCGTTGGAGGTGTCCTCGGGGATGGGGAGCCTCCGCATGGACGGGGAGTTCGGCGACGTTTCGCTGTCCACCGGCGTGGGCGAGATCCGCGTCGGCACCAGTGCCACTCTCAGGACCAAGACCGGAATGGGCGATATAACGGTCCTGCGGGCAACCGGCCCAGCGGAACTGGCCAGCGGTACCGGCAGGATTCACGTCGAGAGCCTTTCTGGGGCCGGCAGCATTCGAAATTCAAACGGCGAAACCTTCCTTGGGGAGGTCACCGGAGATCTGCAGGTGAAGGCGGCGAACGGCGACATCCTGATCCACAGAGCCGGCGGCAATGTGAACGCCCGGGCCTCCAACGGTGCGGTGCGGATTCAGGAGGTGCACCGCGGCGTCATCACCGCGCACACCTCCGCTGGGTCGATTGACATCGGCGTGCGGCCGGGCACCGCGGTATGGCTGGGACTGACCACGAAGTTCGGACAGGTCCGCAGCGGGCTCGCCCCGGCCGACGCCCCCGACGACGGCGGCGCGACCGTCCAGGTGCGCGCCGACTCCTCCTATGGAGACGTCACGGTTCACAGCAGCTTCAACGTGGGCTCCGGCATGCCCTAACCCCCGGTACCCCGCGGGCGAGCCCCGTGCCGGAAAGAATTTTCGGCACGGATGTCGAAATTCCCCGCACTGCTGCGTCCCCCAAGTGAATACAGCCACAATGGGCTGTGTCCTAGAAACGAGGAGAAGACGACGATGGCCAAGTACCTGTTGCTCAAGCACTACCGCGGCGCACCGACCGGGGTCAATGACGTGCCGATGGACCAGTGGACGCCCGGGGAGATCTCGGCCCACTTGAAGTACATGGACGATTTCGCCGCGCGGCTCGAGGAAACCGGCGAGTACATCGACGGCCAGGCGCTGTCGCCCGAAGGCACCTGGGTCCGTTATGACGGGGAAGGACGGCCCCCTGTCACCGACGGCCCGTTTGCGGAGACCAAGGACCTTATCGCGGGGTGGATGGTGCTAGATGTCGACAGCTACGACCGTGCGCTCGAGCTTGCCGGGGAACTGTCAGCGGCTCCGGGGGCCGGCGGCCGGCCGATCCACGAGTGGCTCGAGCTGCGCCCGTTCCTTGCTGTGCATCCCACCGTGACGGAGTAATCAATGGATGGGGTCCTGCTGCGCAGCCTCACCCCCGAAGTGATTGCCGTCCTCGTCCGCCGTGGAGCCGACTTCGCGGCGGCCGAGGACGCGGTGCAGGAGGCCTTGATCGAGGCCCTGCGCACCTGGCCGGAGCGGGCGCCGCGTGACCCGAAGGGCTGGTTGGTGACGGTGGCGTGGCGGAAGTTTCTCGACGCCGTGCGGGCCGATGCCTCCCGTCGGCTGCGGGAGCAGCGGGTCGTGGCCGAGCCCTCCCCCGGCCTTGGCCCGGGCGGCGACGATTCGCTTCAGCTCTACTTTCTGTGCGCCCACCCGTACCTCACGCCGTCGTCGGCGGTTGCGCTCACGCTGCGCGCTGTTGGAGGCCTCACCACCGGGCAGATCGCGCGCGCCTACCTGGTCGGTGAGGCGACCATGGCGCAGCGGATCAGCCGGGCCAAGCGGACCGTCGCCGGCATCCCACTCGATCAGCCCGGTGACGTGGCTACCGTGTTGCGGGTCCTTTACCTCGTCTTCAACGAGGGTTATTCGGGCGAGCTCGACCTTGCTGCCGAGGCGATCCGGCTGACCCGGCAGCTCGCAGCCCGGATTGACCACCAGGAGGTGGCGGGGCTGCTGGCGCTCATGCTGCTCCATCATGCCCGGCGATCCGCACGGACCCGGAGCGACGGCAGTCTCGTGCCGCTCGCGGAGCAGGACCGCGGCCTTTGGGATACCCGGCTTATCGCCGAGGGCGTGGAGGTGCTGCAGAGGGCGTTGGCCCGTGACAGGCTGGGCGAATACCAGGCCCAGGCTGCCATCGCCGCGCTGCACGCCGATGCCCGGACGGCTGAGGAGACCGACTGGGTGCAGATCGTTGAGTGGTACGACGAGCTGGTGCGGCTCACAGACAGCCCGGTGGCCCGGCTCAACCGGGCCGTTGCGGTAGGCGAGGCCGACGGGCCCCGGGCCGGCTTGGCTGCGCTGGCGTCGCTCGATCCCACCCTCCCCCGCCATACCGCCGCCGCTGCCTACCTCCACGAGCGCGACGGCGATCGGGCGGCCGCGGCACGGCTCTACGCGGAGGCGGCACGGCAGGCACCAAACCTTCCGGAACGGGACCACCTGACACTGCAGGCCGCCCGACTGAACACCGCTTTGCGCCGCTGACCGGAGCCGTTCGCCTGAACACCGCCTCCGCTGCTGACCGCGTGAGGTGGTGCTACGGGGTACGCCCGGAGCGGACCCGGCGGTGTCGGTGGTGCACGGCGTAGTGGTCAAACACCGCCGAGGACGTCGCCCCGGAATGGCCGAACCTGCTTCGGAGAACCTGGGCGAGGTCGTCCAAGGCCGAGGTAAGCATCCTGCCCGCGAAGCGGAGCTCGGGGGCACCACTGCGTTGGGCGTCATCGGCGAGCTGCTGGGCATAGGAGACGGTGTCGGGCAGGGAGCCTCTCTCCTGCACCTCATGGAAGTAGTAGCTTTCGTAGAACGACAGCAGATCGATGCTCACCAGTGAGACCTGCCGGGCCAGCGATTCAAGCAGGCTGGCAGCATGGTGTGGATCAAGCAGCGTCAGGCCCTCCGGACCGCTTGCCTCACGGAGGAGGTTCAGTTCATGGGCGAGTGCGCGGCGGCGGCCCAGCGCAGGATAGGCCTGCAGGATCCAGGACACCGCCGCCGTCAACAGGCCGAAGCCGGTAATCGCCTGGGATGCGGTGAGCAGCCTGAGTCCGGCGTCCCCCGCAACAATCTCGCCGAACCCAACGGTGGAGAGTGCGACCATGGAAATGTAGAGCGCCTCGGCGAAATTTCCCTCCTGCGGCACCCCATCGGCGTAGACGAATCCGTCCTGCAGGTGCGGCAGATACAAGAAGGCCCATCCCACGACGGCCAGCGCAGCCCACGCCGCAATGACCGCAGCCATTGCCGCGGGTGCTGCGAAGGCGGAGGACCGTCCCCTTACCGTTCGTGACACGTGCCAGAACCCCCGCATGATGGACCGGCAGACGGGACCGGACCCGTGAGGGTAGAGAAGGGTATAGAGAACGTCGGCGAGCATCAGCAGGATGAGCCCGGCACCCGCCGCCGTCCAGACCGCGTCTGAGAAGGTCATGCCTCATCTTACGGACGGGCGCTGCCTTACGGACGAGCACTGCAGCGGCGCCGTGACTCCACTGTTGTTCAGGACTCCATGGCCTCTCGGAGGAGCCGGATCGCCTCCTCTACCTGCTCGACCCGCCCGTCCTGCGCGCCCGTCACCAGGCGGACGGTGCGGCGTAAGACCGCCTCGTCGCCCTGGCCCTTCCGGAAAGCGGGCAGGTGCGCCAGCACCGCCGCCCGGCGCAGCCAGATGTTCTCCGAGACCGCCCAGCGTTCGAGGACCGCCCGCGCCCGGACGGCATCCTGCCCAACGAGCCCGAGGAGGAGGGCTCCGACGACGTCGACCGCCAGTGGATCAGCGAGGTCACGCACGGCGGCCGAGCGCAGGAATCCCTCGACGCGGGTGAGGTCCGAAACGTGGAGCAGTTTGATGTTCGACTGCAGGAGCACCACCGCCGCGAGCCGGCGTTCAAAGACCGGCCGGGCCCAGAGCTCTGATGCGAGGCCGGTGACGGCGTCGTGCTGGAGGTCCGGGTAGCGTCGGGAGGCGTTGCGGATTGTGCCGCGGATAGCGCCGACGGACGCTCCGTAGAACTTAAGGGAGTCCCCCAGACGCCGTTCGTAGTCCTCCGCACGCTCCTCGGTGCTTTCGTACTGGAGGGAGTCGTCGATAAAGTCGGCGGCGGCACTCATGCCTTTTACCCTAGGGCGGGTTCTACCATGCAGTGCAAGCGGGATCGATGGATAGCATCCGAAGCAGGGAAAGTACGGCGAACTGGCCGCTTGGCCGGGCCGCTTGGCCGGGCCGCTTGGGCGGGCCGCGTGGTCGGCCCGTAGGGTCGGGCCGCTAAGTCGAGTCGCGTGGTCGGGCCGCGTGGTCGGCCCGTAGGGTCGGGTGCCGGAGCAGCTGGGTGGGACTCGGCGCCGCGTGGACCAGTCTCGTAGTCGCTCATTCCAGGTGGAGGTCCGGGGTTGTTTTGGGGGGTCCGGCGGTCCAGTAGCCGTTGCGCCGGGGCCTTTGCTCGGGGTCCAGGTGGTGGGGCGGGAGGAACCAGGGGATGCCGTGGCGGGAGTGCACCGTCCAGGATCCGTCGTGGATGCGGTGGTGGTGGTGGGAGCACAGCAGGACCCCGTCGGCGAGGGTGGTGGTGCCGCCGTGTTCCCAGGGGGTGATGTGGTGGGCCTCGCACCAGGTGGCCGGGATGGTGCAGCCGGGGAAGGCGCAGCCCTTGTCCCGGGCGACCAGGGCCCGGCGCAGGTGGGGTGGGAACAGCCGCTGGGCGCGGCCGAGGTCCAGGACCTGGCCCTTGCCGCCCAGGACCAGGGGAATCAGGTCGGCGTCGCAGGCGAGCCGGCGGATGCTGCGGGCGGGGAGTTGTCCGGCGAAGACCGCGTCCCCGGCCCGGTTGAGTTCGCCCAGGAGGGTGCGGTGGTCGATGGTGACCATGACCTGGGGGCGGTGCCCGCCGGCGGCGGGCAGGCCGTCGCCGGCCAGGGCGGCCCGGCAGGCGCCCACCAGGGCCTCGAGCAGCTGCTGCGCCCGGGTGGGCCGCTCGTCTCCGCCGAACGGGGAGGTGCCGCTCGCTCCACTATCTGGGTTGTCACCGGTTGCGCCGCCGCCGGGTGCTCCGCCGCTGGCTGCTCCGACGCCGGGCTCGTCACCGCCCCCCGGTGCCCGAGCCCTCGTCGGGGCCGGGGAGGCGGGGGTTGGTGGCGGTGTTCATGACCGTGGCGAGGTGTTCGAACTGCTCATCGGTGGCCCCGATCTCCAGCAGGTGCAGCCCGTGGCGGCGCCCGCGCAGGAACACCCCCTGCCGGGCCCGCAGCAGCTTCTCCGAGGGTTCCTGCCCGTCCTGGTCCAGGGTGTTCTCCCACCGGCGGGCCACCGCGCGCAGAATGTCCTCATCACCCTCACCTGCCTGGCTGGTGAGGTGGGCCTCCATCGCCTCCACGGCCGGGGGTGCGGCTACGGGCCGCACCCTGTCGATGGCATCGCGGATCAGAGACGCGGCCCGCCCGCTGAGCTGCCCGGCGGCGCAGGCCGCGCCGAGGACCTCCAGCGGCGCCGGTGCTTCCTGCCCGGCCCCGGGCGCGGGCGGCACGGTACTGGAGGCGAGGCGCAGCCGCCGATTCGCCTCGGCCCGGCTGATCCGCAGCCGTGCCCGCAGGTACTCCGCGGTATCGCGGAACTCCGACCGGACACCACCGGCATCATCCGGCCCCACCCCCGGAGTGGCCCACCGCCCCTCGCTGGAAGCAGCCCCGGACGCGGGCCGGTGGTCTTCCCCGGCACAGGCCAGGCGGTGCTGGTCGGCGGCGTGGGCGCCCAGCACCTGCAGGTGGTCAACGATCCGGGAGAGCTCCTCGATACGGGTGATGGTGTCGGCGGCCTCCCGGCGACCCAGCAGCAGGAACCGTGAGGCGAAGTCGGCCGCGAAGTCCGTGAGCGCGGCATGCACCTCGGAGAGGAACTCCCCGGTGCCGAAGGGGAACTCCCCGCTGCCCGAGAGAAACTCCCCGGTGCCCGCGTGCTCCTCGATCGGTGCCGTTGCCATACCCCAATTCTATCGAACGCATGTTCGAATCCAGCAGGAAAAAGGCCATTGTGGAGGAAGAGTGGGGGCCGAGGATATCCACAGGCGTCGAGCCCAACATCATGCCCTGAGTAGGAAGTAGATTCAGGTCCGCGTTAGCCCGCCAAAGCGAGGCATAGTCGACGACGCCTGGTCTCGTCCCGGTGAGAACTGTCGAGAGGAGCACGCCCGCTACCCGCAGGAAAGGGGCGGAGCGGCATCAACCCCTGCCTGCTACGGTTCCGCCTTCGCCGCGCAGCGTGTGAGGGCATCAAACAAGTCACGCAGATCAATTCGGCTTTGACCGTAATCCACGACGGTTGGAGTGATTAACGGCGCCGCGGACGCAGCGATCCGGGTGCTTGCCGCGTCCATCGGCTCAAACCTCAAGCCGATGACAACGCCCCAGGTCCTGATGGTCGCTCTGGTGAACAATTCACCGCCATCCGGGCCGACCGTCTGCAGTTGAAACCGGGGAAGCTCCACCACCGCGGCACGGAGGATCTTTGGAATATCAGCGGCCCTGGCGTCGAGCACCAGGTGGCCTGAACTCTGGGCAAACCGTGAGGAAATTGCGAACCGGTCCCCGGATACCGTGGACCGTCTTCCCGCGAACCGCAAGACGATTAGAGCGGCGACGACCGGAACGACGGCGAGCCCCGCGTTTAGACTCCACGGCCAGCGCAGGCTTATACCGATCGCCAGCACATAGAGCGACGCGGGAAGGAACCGAAGGACCAACGACCACCCTTCTGTCATGACGTGCGCGCTCCCTAACGCTCATTCGTGCGACGCCGGCGGTCGGCACGCCACTTCACACTGCCTCCGGTCAGGAGCAGGGCTCCGCCCACTAGGAATACGACTGCTACCTGCGACGTGCCGGGAAGAGCCAGCCACCACACTGCGACGAGCATGAGGATGAGCCCGTTGGCCATTAGCCACGGTCCGGCATTATCGACCCTCACGTGGTCGCCCCTCAGCCGCTCGCCAGCATCAGGAAAGGGGAAACGAACAACCCTGCCCCAAGAATAGTGATGGTAATTCGAAGCATTCGCTCCTGATCGACCCGATCCCCCTTTTCCCTGAAATTGTGTGCGGCCCATAAGGCGTTGATCATCATCGCCGCTAGACCCATAAACGCCAATGCGAATGGGACGACCATTGATCTCCTTCCGCGGATAAGGGAGGCGCAATACGTGCGGTACGGATTACGGTACGCCCGGTAAATCCCTCCTGCACCTGTAACTCCATCGGAAGTCCCAATACGGGTAACGGCCGACCCATTGTGGGTAGGCCTACTGGCATTTCGGGCGCCCGATCATTCAGCTTCTGACAGCGAACCCAATCACGCCGAGCGGCATCGGGCGGAGCCCCCGTGGGACGCCGTCGCAGCACCCGCCCTCCCGGTGGCAGACTGGGGCGATGCGTGAGCTTGTCATCCTCGGCACCGCCTCCCAGGTGCCCACCCGGACCCGCAACCACAACGGCTACTTCCTGCGCTGGGAGCGCGAAGGGTTCCTGTTCGATCCGGGCGAAGGCACGCAGCGCCAGATGATCCGGGCGGGCGTACCTGCGAGCCGCGTCACGCGGATTTGCCTCACGCATGTCCACGGCGACCACTGCTTCGGCCTGCCGGGCGTGCTCTCGCGCATGGTGCTCGACGGCGTGGCCCACCCGGTCCACCTTCACTACCCGGCATTCGGAGAGGACGTCGTCCGGGCGCTCGTCGCGCTGGCCACACCGGGTCTCGACCTCCGGCTCCACCCACACGGCGCTCAGGGCGCGGTCGCGGAGGACCTCGAGGTGCGGCCCCTGCTTCACCGCATCGAGGCCTATGGCTACCGGCTCACCGAGCCCGACGGCCGCACCCTCCTGCCCGACAGGCTCGCCGCGGCTGGCATTGCCGGGCCCGACGTCGGGGAGCTTCAGCGCAGGGGAAGCCTTCGCGGGGTCCAATTAGAGGAGGTCAGCGTGCACCGGCCGGGCCGGCGCTTCGCCTTCGTGATGGACACCGCGCCGTGCGGCGGTGCCGACGAGCTCGCGGAAGGGGTGGACCTGCTGGTGTCGGAGTCCACCTTCAGCAATGACGATGCCGCCCTGGCCCTGCAGTATCGGCACCTCACGGCGGGGCAGGCCGGCTCCCTGGCAGGCAGGGCGGGTGCGGGAACGCTGGTGCTGACCCACTTTTCGTCCCGCTACGACGACGCCGGCGTCCTGGCTGCCCAGGCGCAGCACACTGCAGGAACTGCAACGGTCATTGCCGCCAACGACTTCGACCGGATTCCGTTTCCCCCGCGGCGCAGCCCGGAACCCGGCGGCCTGGCTGGTATCCGCGGCTGATTCCTGCGGAACGGATCCTTTGGCGGCGGCTCGGCTGCAGCCAAAGGACCCAATCTGGCCCCTTTCCGAGATACCCCACCAAGGTCGTTGAGCGACAGAGCTGTGCGGGCCCAGTCATCCGAGTAGGCTCGGATTTTTTTCCAGTACCGGCCGCTACTGTTCCGCCCCGGACCGCTTCGGTAAATTACTATCATCAGGCCGTTGCAATCGGCCTGGATGCATCCGCCACGAGGAGCATGACGATGCTCCCCGCGGCACGAAGAGCTCGGGTGGCGCGGGGCGTGCAACACCGGTTGGACGCCCCGCTTCAGCATGATGAGGGAGTCCCTCCCGGGCGACTGGATAACACCGATCGTTTCAGATTCGAAGAGATGGCCTCCTGTTCGGAGCGGCACCTCGAAGGGGATTGGACATCACGTGCGGGCTCGCATCGTCGTCTTAATAATCGTTCTGTTCACAGCCACCTACGCCCTGGTCGGTTTCGTCTCGGATTCACTGCCGGGCCGAAGCTCGGACGAGGAGGCACGGGACCGCTCCCGCTCGGCTTCGAATTCGTTGGAACCAACCGCAGACCACCTCGATGACATCTCTGCTGCCACGGCGGCCATGCCGGTCGGAGATCTGCCCGGCTGGAGACAGATTTTCACCGAAGACTTCACCGACGGAGATGTCCCCATCGGCGAATTTCCCGGCTGGGCCTACAGCGCACGGTGGAGCGCGAATTACAAGGATGGTACGCCGGACACAGCTGCTCAGACTCTCGAGACAATGTCGGGCTATTACCCCTCGAAGGTGCTCAGTGTTCATGACGGTCTTTTGGACATGTATCTTCATACCGAGGATGGCATTTCGATGGGTGCTGCACCATCGCCTCGATTCGAAAAGGGCGGTAAGCGGCCCTATAACAGCCAAACCTACGGGCGATATTCCGTGCGTTTCAAGACTGACGAATTGAAGGGATTCAAATTAGCGTGGCTGTTGTGGCCTGACAGTAAGCAGTGGCCGGAGGACGGCGAGATCGACTTTCCGGAAGGCGATCTGTCGGAAACCATTTACGCGGCCCTGCACGGGCCTGGTGATGAGGTCACCATGCTCGACCAGTTCCGTACCAAGTCCACCTTCACGTCCTGGCATACAGCCACTACCGAGTGGAGCCCGGACAGCGTCAAATTCTTCCTTGACGGAAAGTTGATCGGCACCAGCACGTCGGCGATACCTGACACCCCGATGCACTACATTCTGCAGACCGAGTCCTGCCTGACGTCCTGTCCTCATCCGGATACCCGCGGCCATGTCTACGTCGACTGGGTCGCGATCTGGGCCAGGGACTAGGTTCATCCCGATTCCTCAGGCGTGCGACAGCCTATTCCTCGGGAGACCTGTCGGCCGCGCTCTGCGCCGGACCTCGAAACTGCAGGCGTCGAGGGACGGTGCGGCTGCGGCCACACCCGCCGGACGCCCTCACCTTATCTGACGTTGTTCCGTGCTCAACCCGTTCGCGCCCCGAAGGCGGTGTCAAGGTCTTCGGGCGGACCCAGACCTCCCGTCCCCTTGCTCAGACGCCGTAAACGCAACGCGGCAACGACTGCAGCTGACAGTTGGGCCAGAAGCCATAGTGCGGCCAGTCCGGGCAAGGCGGAACTTTGAGCTACGGCGGCCGCCGGCACCAACCCGACGACGGCCGCCAGGACTGCAACCGCCGTGGCTTCCGTGAGATTGCCATACACCCGGCACACGGCGAAATAGACCTGGGTCACACAGGTCAGTGTCACCGCCGGTACCAGCAGTGGAAGGAGCACCCACTGCTGGGCGTACTGCGGGCCGAGCACCTGCAGCACAGTGGGACCCACCGCCAGGAGTATCCCCCCGGCTGCAAAGGTGAGCAACAGGCTGATTCTCAGGGCGCGGTCGATCAACAAAGAGACAGGTCCCAGCTCGGCAAGTTTTGCCTGAAGGGAGTAACCGGCGGATTGAGGGATGAAAAATACAGCCGATGCCAGCATCCACACCACGTACCAGGTTGCTGCGGCCGAGGTGCTGAGTGTCGCGGCGACGATCAGGGGCAGGAAGTAGGCAGGCGCGCGGTCCGCGAGCACGAGGGGGTAATTTCCTAGCGCCGTGCGCAATAGTCGGACCACTTCTTCGAGCTGGGCGCCGGCCCTCCACTGGGGGCCGAGACCGACGCGGTTGATTTGGCGCATGCCGAGTCCCACGCTGGCGCCCGCTCCGAGGGCGACGGCGCCGATGACTGCGATCACACTGCGGTACCCAGCCGTCAGGCAGACGATGAGAACGGTGAGCTGGACGAGAGCCTGCAGCACGCTGCGCACCAACACCAGGTCGGCTCGCGACAATGCCACACTGATGTGATCAAGCTGGTACGCGGTACTGGCAAAGAAGGCGGCAGCCAGGAATGCCGCCGTGACCGCTGGGTCATCCCAGGCCTGACCGACGCCGGGACCGAGGGCACGCGTAATGATGAGCAGCGCTGCAGCAACAATGATGGACGCAAGTCCCACCGTGAGCAGTCCTGTGGCTATGAGCCGGCGCCGCCGGTCGTTCTGGGTGGGCAGCAGCGTGAGCGTGGCCGGACCTACTCCCAGCATCCCGATCTGTACCGTCAACAGGGCCGACGCCACGACCGCTGACCCCATGCCAAGCTGAGGTGGAGCCAACAGCATTGCGGCCAAGACCCAGAAGAGAAGTCCTGCGGCCATGGGCGCGACTCTGGCTGCGGTCAACCACAGCGCATTGCTGCCGAGGGAGAGACCGCCGTCGGCCGGACGGAGAAGTTCCTTGAACATGGCAAGGTAGTTATAGAAGAGGAAGGCTGCCCAATAAGGCAGATAGCGGGGAGCTCCCAGCAGCGCCAGCACTGCACCACGTCCGGTCGCGAGAAGTGGTGAAGCAACCAGCCAACCAGCCCAGCGCGGGTGCTTGTGGATGTTCAGAGCCAAGCCGGCGCCATCTTGAAGCCATTGGTCACGGGCAAAAGCGAAGTTGTCACGAAAGCGGTGTCTCACGAAGGTGGTGGTGGACACGCCCAACTGCCGGCCGGCTTCCCGAAGCCGCAACCGCAGGTCTATGTCTTCCCCGGAGGCGAACTCCTCGTCAAAGCCTGTTTCCAAGAGCACATTGCGTCTCAGGAGCGTGGCGCAGACACCGAACCGCAAGCGGGCCCGACTGCGGTTGTGGTGCCATGCCAGCGCCTCCCCCCAGTACCCGGCCCCATCGGACTCGCTCACCAGGCCCGATTGGAGCCCGTCATAGCCGCCCTGCTCAAATTCAGCGACCAGGTGCTTCAGAGAGTCCTGCGGCAGCACTACGTCAGAATCAATCAGTGCCACAACCGGGCACGCTGCGTTGCGGACCCCCAGCATTCTCGCAGCCGACAGGCCGCGTCCCTCGTCGGAAAGGACTAGTGCGCCATAGGATCGCGCAATCTCCACCGTTGAGTCCTCGGAACACCCATCGATGACGATCACTTCCCGCGTCCGCTGGGTCCGCACCGATTCCAGACATTCGGGCAACCACCGGGCGGCGTTGCGCGCGGGAATTACCACCGAGACATCAAGCGCATCCGGCTCCAAGGCCCCAACCTCCTCAAGGTGAGCCTGCGCTGCTCGGGAGACCAGCACCGGGCGGAAAAGCTGTCCGCTGAGAACGGACAATTACAGGATGCACGGCGATCGCCGTTCTGGCTATCGAAGGAGTTAGTCTGCTTAGGGTCACCGACTTCTGGGTTCCTCGCAGAGTTCCGGGTAAACTGTCCTGCCGCCTACTGCACCGCGCGCCACGGTTGGGCAGGGTGGCGTGGGCGCCTTCGTGACACGTGCACAAGCCGGCGGCCCCGGAAGTAGCCCGCGGTCGTGGTGACCAATACCGTCAGAACGGCCCCTGCGCGCCGAAGCCCGGCGGATTTCCCATGCCGACCCCAGTCGTACAAACCAGCGAGAAAAGCACGGAGCAGGACGCTGCGGACGTACCGGCGCTCGGGACCGAGCGCCCGCTTGTAGCCCACCACATGACTGACCCGCGCCTTGGAAACGCCCTCGGCCCAGGATCTGGCGAGTAGGTAGCGGAAAGTCCCCCGGTTCCCCGGCACATGATGGCGCACCACGGCTGCAGGCTCGTAGACGATCCGGGAACCGGGCGCCCCCATGGTCGAGCGTATGCAGATTTCAGTTTCCTCACAGCCCGAGGGGACAGAACCTTGCCGGCCTAGGTTGAGATTGAACCCGCCCACCTGACGAATGACGCCGAGGCGGAAGGACATGTTGGCGCCGATGACATTACGGACCTCGCAGGCAACCCGAGGCATACCGCGATGGCTGCATCCCACAATCCAGTCCAGCTCCTGACCGAAAAAACCAGGACGTCCCACCTCCCAGATCGGATCCACTCTTCCACCGACCGCCAGCACGTCAGGGTCGTCATAGAGGGCGGTGAGTCGTTCGAGCCAATCCGGCGCGGCTTCAGCATCGTCATCGATGAATGCGACGATGTCGGAGTCGACCGCTTCCAGCGCGGTGTTGCGCGCCCCGGAGAGTCCGCGTGGGTGGGTATTCCTCAGGACGGTTACGTCGTCGACGATTCCGGCGAGCCGCCCGTAGAGTGCCTCGTTGTGGTCGATGACCACAATGACTTTTTTCGGGGGGTGCGTTTGGGCGCGGATCGACTCGAGAAGTTTCAGCAGCCAGTCCCAACGCTCGGTTGTGTAGGCGCAGATCACCACCGTCACGGTGGGGAGAGGGACGTCGGGCATCTCAGCCCACCCTCAGGCGGCGTTGACGGATTGAACACGGGAGCTGGACTGAAACAGGCACATGCCTCACCACTTGCCTCATTGCTGTATGCAAATCCGGCGAATGAGAAGACCACCCGCCAGGAACACCCTTACGGCGTTCATACAGTCGTCGGGTTCCCGGCCCAGCAACTCAGGAGCCACGGCGAAGCCGTACGTTTGAAGGTTAAACCCACGGGCCATGGCGGTCTAGGACAACCTGTTGCCGCACGACGGCGGGTGGACGGCCTAGGTTGTACCGGGTGCAGTGGCCACGAACTCCTGAATGATCCTGGGAGAGGCGTGAATGCAGATCATTTCGAGGTTCGCTGTACCGCTGCTTCGGAAGCGGTGGTGCGCGCCCGGGTGCACCGTCACAATGGTGCCGGCGCCGGCGTGGAGCTCTTCGCCGTCGGACTCGATGACTGCCTCACCCTGAAGCACGACCCAGGTCTCCGTGTAGGGGTGCCAATGGGTTTCCGGCCCTCCGCCGGGCGGAGTGTCCACCCAGAAGAACGAAACGCCGGCCCCGTGGTCGGCACCGACGAACAACGCCGTCCCCTTCGCGTTCTGGCGCAGTTGCTCGCGGTCGGTAACTGTGGTCATGAGGGTTTGTTCTCCTTTCCATCGAGCCACAGGGTTTCGGACTCGTCCCTGTGCGTCCCGGTCGTTCCCACGTGCTTTTTGTCGATTCCGGGACCCTTCTTGATGACGTGGACGAGCGCCATGCCGTGGCCCCGCCCGAGCCCGTAGTCGGCCTTCAGCCATTCGAGGATCTCGCCGGCCTTCCCGTTCTGCTCGTCGAACCCCTTGCTGTTCGCGATGTCCAGCAGCTGGCGGGGCGTAAGCCCAGTCTTGTCTTCGATGGTGTCGAGATACGCCTGGAATGACATGCCGTGATTCCTCCTACTTTCTGTCGGCTGATGGGACCGCTGTGACCCCGAGACGAGCGCCGGGAGCATGAACCGGGCGCCCTGGTCACCGCGATCAGGAAACGCGGACCGACCCCAACCGGACGGTCATGCCTGGATCACGGTGGTCGAAAAACACGGACGCCCCGGTGTCGAGGGCCGCGATGGTGGCCATTTCCTCTGCGGCGAGGGTGAAGCCGAAGACGTCGAAGTTCTGCGCGATCCGGTCCGGATTCACCGACTTGGGAATGACGACGACGTCGCGCTGGATCAGCCACCGGAGGACGATCTGGGCCACGGAGACGCCGTGCGCTTCTGCGACCGGCGTGAGGGCGGGGTGGGTGAACAACCCGTTCCGGCCCTCGGCGAAGGGGCCCCAGGACATGAGCTGGACGCCGTGTTCCTTCATGAGGCGCTGGTCTTCGGTGCGCTGGTAGAAGGGGTGGGTCTCGATCTGGTTGACGGCAGGGGTCACCTCGTTGTTGATGATGAGGTCGATAAGGCGGTCGGAGTGGAAGTTGGAGACGCCGATCGCCCGTGCACGGCCCTCCTTGTAGAGGCCCTGCATGGCCCGCCATTCGCTGTAGTAGTCGCCGTAGGGCTGGTGGATCAGGTAAAGGTCGACGTAGTCCAGCCCGAGACGCTCGAGGGATCTCGCGAAAGCAGCTACGGTGTGCTGCTCTCCGGCGTCCTGCACCCACAGCTTGGTGGTGACGAACAGCTCCTCCCGGGGCACGCCGCTCGCCGCGAGGGCGCGCCCGACGGCCTCCTCGTTCCCGTAGGCCGCGGCGGTGTCGATCAGGCGGTAGCCGATCGACAGCGCCGCCGAGACCGCCGTCTCGGTCTGGTCCGCCGGGATCTGGTACACGCCGAAGCCGAGGATCGGCATTTCGGCGCCGGTATTGAGGGAAACGGTCTGCACCTGGTTCTCCTAACGGGAGTCCGAATGAGCACCCCGACCGAACCGGACAGTCCATGGCCGTCGTGTCTCTTCACCAGTGCACCACGATTGGCCGGACATCGACTAGGTGGGATTGCCCTCATCGGTTCGCTCGGACCGGGCGGCTCGCCGTCGTGCACGTTCCCTAGCAAGCGCCTCACGGAGGGGCGGCACGACCACGCCCTGCTCCGCCATCCGCCGTCGCACGGTGCGCCGGACAATCAGGATCGCCGCAGCTCCTGCCACAAGGATCACGAGCTGGAAAGCCATCGCGATTCGGAACGAGCCAAGGGCATACAGGTCGCCCCCGGACACGCCCCGCGCGTACAGGACATCGAGAATCACCCCGATTCCGTACATCGCGACCAGGGAAGCGACGAATCCGCCGATGTTCACAATGCCCGTGGCCGTTCCCATCCGCGATGACGGGTTGAAGGTGCGCGCGAAGTCAAAGGCGATCATGGAACCGGGACCTCCGAGGGCCAGCGCCACGATGAGCAGTGTGAGTAGCCACAGCGGTGCCGGCCCGGACGAAAGCAGGACGGCGAGCCAGCAGGCGGCTATCCCGGACGCGATGGCCAGGACCATTGTCGAGCGGCGCAGGGGGTGCCGGGACACGTAGAGTCCGAGCATCGGCCCCGACACAATGCCCACGGCGACGAACAGCGTCATGAGCGCCGACGCCGCCACCGGGTCCATCCCTTCGGCCCGCACCAGATACGGGTAACCCCAGATCAGCACGAACACGGTGCCGGGAAACTGAACGGTGAAGTGGGACCACAGCCCGAGGCGGGTTCCGGGCTGGCGCCAGGCCTGCGCGAGGGAGATCCCGGTCTGGCGCAGCCCGGTCTTTGCCCGCGGCTGGCGCTGCGGGGCATCCCGGATGACGGTCACCGCGAGGACGACGGCGAGCGCCGAGAGACCGGCAGCCGACAGGAACGCCGTACTCCACCCTGCCGCGCCGAGCAGCGCGGCGAACGGCACCACCGACACCACCTGGCCCAGCTGTCCGATGATGCCGGTGAACTGGGTCAGCACGGGGATCCTGCGGGACTCAAACCAGGCCGGAAGCAGCCGCAGCACCGAGATGAAGGTCAGTGCGTCGCCGGCGCCGACGAGCAGTCTTCCCGCGATCCCTCCGGCGACGGTCTCCGAGAGAGCGAGCTGCACCTGGCCCGAGGCCATCAGTACGGCCCCGGCGAGGATGAGCAGCCGGGGGCCGACCCGGTCGACCAGGACCCCGACGGGAATCTGCAGCGCCGCGTACACGAGCAGCTGCACGACGGTGAAGATGGAAAGTGCGGAGGCGCTGGCCGAGTAGCGTTCGGTCGCTTCAAGCCCAGCGACGCCGAAGCTCGTCCGCTGGGTCACGGCGATGAGGTAGGCGACCACACCGGTCCCCCACACCAACCACGCCCGGCGTTCGCCCACCCCTCCATTATTGGTGCTGGGGTCGGCAGCCGCGCACCCCGTCCATCAGGTGATCATGCTCACCCGCGCGGTGCGGTCCCTGGGACGGCCGGCCGTGCGACCTGCCGCCTCATCTGTCGGCGACCTCGAGCTTCACCGAGGGATTGAGCGCAGCAACTGCGTCGTCGTAGCGGTTCTCTCTTTCGGAGAAGCGGAGGAACTTGACCGCCTCGACGAGGATCTCCGTTGCCGCGGGTTGGGTCTCGAGGAGGGCCATGACCTCGTTGACGTACGCGTCGAGCGGGACGTAATGCTCGTTCTGCGACCCACCGCTCATGAGTTCGGTACGCACGGCAGGCGGGACAAGCTCGATGACCTGGACCGGGGTGTCGGCGAACTGGAGCCGGATGGTCTCGGTGAACCGGTGGATGAATGCCTTGGACCCGTTGTACGTCGGGGTGATGGCCAGCGGGGTGTGTGCCAGGCCCGACGATACGGTGATCAGGGTGGCCTCGGGCCGGGTTTGCAGGTGCTCGCTGAAGGCCGCGATCAGGCGCAGCGGACCAAGCACGTTCGTCTCGACGATACGCTCGGCAGTTTCGAGGAAACCGGCGCTGCGGACGTCCTCGGCCTCCATCACCCCGGCCATGGCAACCAGCACGTTCAGGTCGGGGTGTTGGGCCAGGACCTGGTCGCAGGCGGCCAGCACGGAGGCGGGATCGGTGGTGTCGATGGTGACGGCGGAGAGGCCGTGCTCGGCGGTGAGGCGTTCCAGCAGATCGGTGCGGCGACCGCCGATGACGACGACGTTGCCGGCTTCTCGAAGGCGAAGCGCGAGTTCGAGGCCGATGCCCGAGGTCGCGCCGGGGATGAAGATGGTGTTTCCGGTGATGTTCATGTCCTGATCCTGCGCCGGACTTCGCAGGAGCGGGAGAGGAGTGATGATCGTAGGATTCCCGGTCCCTGTTTACCGGGCCGTTCGTCGCCGATGATTGAAGCATGGACCGCCACGCCCTCGCCGCTTTTCTCCGCTCCCGTCGTGACGGGCTGCGCCCCGAGGACGTGGGACTCCCCACGGGACCGCGGCGGCGCACCTCCGGGCTTCGCCGCGAGGAGGTCGCGGGGCTGACCGGGATGTCCACCGACTACTACATCCGGCTGGAACAGGCCCGCGGTCCGCAACCCTCGGAACAGATGCTCTCAGCGCTCGCCCGGGCGCTGCGGTTGACCGGTTTCGAGCGCGACTATCTCTACCGCCTCGCCGGTCACAGCGCACCTCGGCGCACCCCGCTGGACACCCACGTGGCACCCGCGCTGATGCGGGTTCTCGACCGGCTGTCGGACACCCCGGCGGTGATCCTTTCCAGTCTCGGGGAGACGCTCGTCCAGAACAGCCTGGCCATGGCGCTTTTCGGTGACCACTCACGGCACACCGGGCTGGCCCGCAGCGGTGTGTACCGGTGGTTCACCGACCCTGCGGAACGCTCGATCTACCCCGTCGAAGACCGGGCCCGGCAGGGCAAGGCCCAGGTGGCTGGACTCCGGGCGGCGTACGGCGGGACCGGCCAGCAGTCCCGGGCAGGCAGGCTGGTACGCGAGCTGCTCCGGACGAGCGGGGAGTTCACCGAGCTCTGGGAGCTGCACGAGGTGGCGTCCCGATTTGAGGACCACAAGACGCTGCTCCACCCCGAACTCGGGCAGATCGAACTCGACTGCCAGGCACTGTTCACCGAGGACCAGGGCCAGGCCCTCCTGGTCCTCACAGCACCGCCGCAGACGGAGGCTTTCGAGAAGCTGAAGCTGCTCGCGGTGCTGGGGCACCAGCAGTTCAACGCCCGCGGGCTGACCCAGCTGTGAACCGCGGCAAACCCCTCAGCCGCCCTCCACGGCCGATGGTAGGCCTGCTCCTGCTCGGGATCCTGCTGTCGGTGGTGGTACTTCTCGGGCCCGGACTGCTCAGCGCCCTTCGCCTTGGGGACGGCCCGCTGCTCGCAGGCTCGGAGTGCAGGGTGCAAACTCCGGACGGAGCGATCGGGCTTGACCGGGAGGAGGCGCAGCTGGCGACGACGGCGGTGGCACTGCGGGCGCGCGGGGCGGAGGCCCCGGACACCTCAGGGATCGACGACGCTGTGCTGCAGCGGCTGGCCGAGGGACCCTCCGGGGATGCCGGCCCAAGCCTGAGCTGCCGGGGTTCCGCCGCCGATGACCTGCCCGAACAGCAGCTGACTGCCGCCGGACTCACGCCGCGTGCCGAGCAGGTGAGGATGGCCATGACCGAGGTGTTCGGCGAGCAGAGCCTGGGCGGGTTCGTTCCGGGCGGTGTCGACTCGGGGCACGGGGCGGAATCGACACATTACGACGGGCGTGCTATCGACATCTTTTTCCGCCCGGTGAGCGAGGAGAACCGGCGCCAGGGGTGGATGCTCGCTCATTGGCTCGTCGCCCATGCCGAGGACCTCGATATCCAGTACGTCATCTTCGACGACCAGTTCTGGAGCGCACACCTTCCCCAAGCCCGGTGGCACGCCTATGACGCACCCGACCCCAGCAACGAGATCCTGCGCCACCTCGACCACGTCCACGTGGACGTGCTCCGCGGAGGTGCCGGCTGAGGAGTGGTCCTCGGGCCCGGCAGGGCCCGCCCGGATTCCGCCGCGACACGCCCGGACGGCGTCCCCGCCCGGGCGTGGGGGTATGGTCAATCGGTATGTGCCGGCAGGGAACGAAGGGAACGCAGGGGTGCCATTTGTACTATCCCGTCTGATCCGGCGGCTTGGACGTGCGCGCTTCTGGGTACTGCCGGCTGTCATCATCGCCGCGGTGTTCGTTACCAGCTGGCCCCTCATGGTGTGGGCCGAGCCCTCAAGCAACTCGATCACTTCGGTTAAGACGTACTGGTGGTGGTTTCTAGTCACCGCCGCCACCGTCGGATACGGCGATTTTTTCCCCACCACGGTCGGCGGCCGCCTCGTCGGGGTGTATGTCATCGTCGGCGGCATCGTGACGCTGACCACCTTGTTCACCAGAATCGCAACCGCGATCGACAATGCGAAGGGACAGCGCATGAAAGGCCACCGGAATGTGGAGATGTCGGATCACCTCGTGATCGTAGGCTACGCCCCTGGACGGACCGAACGCCTGATCCAGGAGATCACGGCGGACGATACCCGTCGGGTGGTCCTGTGCGCTGCGGAGGACGTTCGGGAAAATCCGATGCCCGAGCAGCACGGTCTGGATTTCGTCCGCGGAGATCCCGCCGAGGAAGGCGTGCTGCGCCGGGCCGGGGTGCACCGGGCCGCACGCGTGCTCATCGACGCCCGCGACGACAACGAAGCGCTCGCCGTCACCGTCGCCGTCACCCATGTGAACCCCACCGCGCACACGGTCGTGACGCTGCGCGACATGGGCCGCGCCCGCAACTTCTCCTATGTGGACGCCAACGTCCGCTGCGTCCAGTGGCATTCGCCCCGCCTCGCCACCGAAGAGCTCGAAGATCCGGGTATCGCTGTCGTCTACGCCGACCTCATGAGCCACGGCGGCCGCAACACCTACAGCACGCGACTGCCCGGTGCGCTGCCGCCGGTCAACTTCGGACAGATCCAGGAAGCCCTGGGACGCCGCTTCACCACCACCGTGCTCGCCGTGCAGCACGAGGGCACCATCATCAACCCCGGCTGGGACACGCGGCTGCCCGAAAGCGCTGTCCTGTTCTACGTGGGCGAGCGCAGGCTCTCCGACGAGGAAATCCTCGGCGCCCTCGCACCGTAGCCCGCGGACGCCGCCCTCACCGGTCGCCGCCCGCGCCCAACGGGCCGCGGAGCCCATGGGCTCACTAGGCTCCCGGCTTGCCGCTCAGTCCCCCGCCGAACGCCCGGAATCCATTGGGCTTCCGGTCCGCACTGCGGAGACGACGTCGAGGATCCCCCGGGCGGTCGCTGCCGCGTCCTCCCGGTCGGTGACCAGCGACGCATGAGTAGATCCGTCGACGACCCGGTGCAGACTGTTGGTCGACAGTGAGGCGAGAGTTTCCTGGGAAACGGCCCAGCCGGGCCGGCTTCCCGTGCCTGCGGTCAGGACCGCCAGCGGCTTGTCCTCGAAAGTCCGCAGGGCGGCGGCCTGCCGCACCGAGGGTCCCGCGTGGAGGTACTCCTCCACCGTGCTCCGCAGGTGGCTGGGTTCGGTCACCCCGACCAGCCGGCCGAGGCCAAGCCGCGCGGCGCCCGCCGCCAGGGCGGAGACCCGGTCGATCGTGTCATCCGGGTCCGCAGGGGCGGTCCGTGGCCGTTCCGGTTCCCGCTCCGCTGCCGGTGCGGTCGAGTCCACCAGAACCAGTCCGGCGACCTCCCCGGGATAGCGGGCAGCGAAGGTGAGGGCGTAGAGGCCGCCGAACGAATGCCCTGCCAGGACGTACGGTCCGGGCTCGTTCCCGCGCTCCAGCAGCGTGTGAAGGTCGGCGGCGACGTGCGCGCCGTCCTGCGGTGTGGTCGCCGGATCGCTCCACCCGCGGCCGGCCCGGTCGTAGACGCACACCCGGGTGTCCGCGGCTACGAGCGGCGTGATCCATTGGAGGTCGGAGGATCGAAGGCCGGCACCCGGTTCGAGGACGACGGTCGGGCTGCCCGAGCCGGCGCAGTCCAGGTACAGGCGGTGTCCGCCGACGTCGAGCAGTTCACCCTGCACCGGAGGGCCTTGGGCATCAACCGCTTCACTCACGGTCTCGGAGCCGGCGCCCAATGATGCAAGCACCAGCAAGGCGATGCCGGGGTAGAGCAGAAGCCGGGCGCCGCGGCTTCGAAGCCGCCGGGTGACCTGAACAAGCATCCACAGAGCCAACACCAGGAGGGCGGGGGGCCACACCCAGGCGAGCGCCTCGTGCACCGGTGAACCGAAGGCCAGCAGGAGGATGCCACCCGTTCCCAGGAAGAGCGCCGGAGCGAACGCCCAGGTCTGGGGCTGATCGGTAAACCTCACCGACAGCACGGCCAGCACCGCCCAGCCCAGAGCAAGCCCGACCAGAATGGCTCCGGTCACGCCGGCCTCGGTGGCCGGCACGAACGGGGCGGCGGCCAGCAGCATCGCAGCAAGGATCCCGGTACCCATCGAGCCGGCAGCAATCCCGCCAAGGCGTTGTCTGGGCGCGGTTTTCAGGTTGGGAATGTCGGACATGGCACAAGACTGCCAAGCGGAAGGAACCGACGGGAGGGGTAAAAATGACCACTATGAAAAGAATTCTGCCATCCTGGATCCAGGGAGTTCCTCCGTGGGTACAGTGGCCCCATGCACCGTGTCGTTGCCCTGGCCCTGCCGGATGTCGTCGCCTTTGACCTGGCCATCCCCGCGCAGGTTTTTGGCCACGAGGACGAGCGGGAGCTCTACTCCTTCGCGGTGTGCGCGCCCGAACCCGGTCTGGTGCAGACGACGACCGGCTACGCCATCCACGCCGCGGCAGGGCTCGAGGCCCTTCGATCAGCGGACACCATCGTGGTGCCCGGATTCAGTCCGCTCACCGATCCTCCCCCTGAGGTGTCCCAGGCACTCCGCGACGCTGCGGCGAACGGAGCCCGGGTGGTGTCCGTCTGCACGGGAGTTTTCGCGCTGGCGGCCGCCGGACTCCTTGACGGACGGCGCGCCACCACCCACTGGCGAAACGCAGAGCGTCTGCAGACCCTCTATCCCGACGTCGCCGTCGATCCCGGCGTGCTGTACACGGACGAGGGCGATGTGAGCACCAGCGCCGGCGTCGCGGCCGGCATCGACCTGTGCCTGCACCTGGTCCGAACCGACCACGGCACCGAGGCCGCGAACCGCATCGCCCGGCGGATGGTCGTGGCCCCTCACCGCGAGGGCGGACAGACCCAGTTCATCGAACGCCCCGTCGCTGCGCCACTGACCCATTTCGCCGAAACCTGCAGCTGGGCCATCCAGCATCTGGCCGAGCCGCTGACCGTCGTCGACCTGGCCGCCCACGCCCGCTGGGCGCCGGGCAGCTTCGCGCGCAAGTTCCTGAAGGAGACCGGAACCACTCCCCTGCGCTGGCTGACCAGCCAGCGGATCGCCGAGGCGTGCCGCCTGCTCGAAACGACCGACCTGACCGTGCAGGCCGTTGCCGCCAGGACGGGCCTGGGAACCTCAGCCAATTTCCGCCTGCACTTCATGCGCGAACTGAATACCACGCCCTCCAGCTACCGCCGCCTCTACCAGGGACGGAACCGTTCGGCGCTTGCGCTACGGTCCTCCCGATGAACGCCCTAGCACCCCTCCGGAATCGGCGGTGATCGGCCCGGTCGCCTTGGCGATCGCGGGGCGAATGGGACAGAATGCGGTCATGGACATCACTGACAACGGACCAAAGCCCAACGCCTTTAACATCGAGAGCGCGACGACGGCGAACTCCGACTACCGCCGCGTCGCCTGGACCGGCAAGCACCTGCAGGTGACCCTTATGTCGATCGAGCCCGGTGGCGCGATCGGCCTCGAGGTGCATCACGGCACCGACCAGTTCCTGCGCATCGATGCCGGGAAGGGCCGGGTGAAGATGGGGCCCTCCAAGGACGACCTGTCGTTCCAGCAGGACGTCGGAGACGGCTGGAGCATCCAGGTGCCCGCCGGCACCTGGCACGACGTCGAGAACACCGGGGACGAACCCCTCCGCCTCTACACCATCTACGCGCCCACGCACCACGCGCAGGGGATCGTACAGGCGACGCCGGAGGACGCCGAGAAGGACGAGGAACAGGGCCGCGACGAGCCGCCGGCGTGGGTCGAGGAAGTGGACGACAAGGGCGAAGAATCCGCCTGAGTCCTCTAGAGCGAAGACGCCCGACACGGGGCCGGCCGGGAGGCCGGCCCCGTGTCGTCGGCACGCTGATCCGCGGCAGCAGGTTCCGTCAGCCGGAGTGCCCCGCCCGCCAGGTCTGGTGCGCGATCCGGCGCACTAGCTGTCGGGCACATGAGCGGCAAGCCCGAGCCTCCTCACGCCCGGTTTTTCCGGGGCTGGGTGGCGCCATCACGCCATTGCCACCGGCTGTCACGGAGCGTGGCAGGTGTCCTCATCGCGTTGGTACTTGAGTTCACGTTTCACGCTGAGATTATCCGCGGTAATGGTGCACGTTGACCCGTCGGGCAGCGTGGAGGTGTCCGACGCTTCGATCCTGATCACCTGGGGGTCATTGAAGAACGGGTCAACATAGTTTCGGAATACGCTGACGTAGCGGTGGGTGTTATCGATGCTGGTCGTTTCCCCGCTGATGGTCTGGATGACGCTCACGTCACCTTCTCCCTGGGAAACCAGAACGCCGCTCGGAGTGCGCACTACGTTGTTCCGCTCGGTCCCCGCCTGACAAAAGGTGTCACCGGAAATCTCATCGGTGAAACACATCGAGTACTCGGTGGACTGCATTCCCTGGCTGCTGGCTGCATTTGCCGGGACGGCGCCCGTCGATAGCAGCGCCAAAGCTCCGAATCCCAAAACCATCCTGCGCCAAGCTTTTCCGGACATGGCCGACCCAACCTTCCTTATTCAGTTATCCCCCAGCGGGAATTGGTGACGCTCAGGTTACGGCGGACAATTTCCCCGGTCAATGATCTGTCGGATGGCGTAAAAGCCAACTCTCCGCCGAGGATGAAGAACGGCTTCCGGGCAAATTCCGGGGCTGCCTCTGGCTCCCCCGAACCAGTCGTAGTAGACAGGGGGCATGACGAAGAGGACCGGGGTGGCACCCCGTCTGGCCGAAGCCCTGGGGATCGTGCTCGGCACCCAGGAGATCCCGCTGAGGCTCCGGGCCTGGGACGGTTCGGAAGCCGGACCCTCCGGTGCGCCAGCGATCGAGTTCCGCTCACCGCGGGGATTGCGGCGGATGCTGTGGTCGCCGAACCAGCTCGGGCTGAGCCGGGCATATGTGGCCGGCGACATCGACGGACCCGGCGACCTCTTCGAGAGCTTCTCCGTGCTCAGCTCGGTGGGCAAATTCGCCGAACTGAAGGCCTTCCGCCCTCCTACCCTGGGTGAGCGTTCCAGACTGCTCCGCACCGCGGTCCGGGTGGGTGCGCTCGGACTTCCGCCTGCACCGCCGCCGGAGGAAATGAACGTCACCCGGTTTGGAAGGAAGCACTCCAAGAAACGTGACGCCGCGGCGATCTCCTCCCACTACGACGTCGGCAATGACTTCTATGAGCTGGTGCTCGGCCCGTCAATGGTTTACTCCTGCGCGGTCTGGGAGGACGAGACCACGGGCCTGGATGCGGCACAGGAGGCGAAGCTCGACCTGGTCTGCCGAAAACTCGCCCTTCGGCCCGGCCTGCGGGTGCTCGACGTGGGCTGCGGTTGGGGCAGTTTTGCCCTGCACGCCGCACGGAACTACGGAGCGGACGTCGTCGGCGTCACGCTCTCCAAGGAGCAGGCGGCCCTCGGGCGGAAGCGGGCCGCCGACGCCGGGCTCGCCGAACGCGTCGAGATCCGGGTCCAGGATTACCGCGACGTCGCCGATGGTCCATTCGACGCCATCAGCTCGATCGGCATGGCCGAGCATGTCGGCCGGGAGCAGATCGGGAACTATGCGTCCCACCTCTACGGCCTGCTGCGTCCTGGCGGGCGCCTGCTCAACCACGCAATTTCGTGGAACGCCGGCGACATGCCTCCGGACCCGGACTCCTTTATCCCCCGTTATGTCTTTCCCGACGGCGAAATGCTCAGCCTCACCGTCATGCTCGGGGCGCTCGAGTCGGCCGGCCTTGAAGTGCTCGACGTCGAAGCGCTGCGCCTGCACTACGGGCTGACACTACGCGCCTGGGTGCGCAACCTCGAGGAGAACTGGGACGAAGCGGTACGGCTCACGAGCGAGGGACGTGCCCGGGTGTGGCGGTTGTACATGGCGGCGAGCGCGCTCGGCTTCGAGCGCGGGCTGAACGGCGTCAACCAGGTGCTGGCGCAGCGCCCGGGCGGTGGGAACCCACCACTGCGGCTGCGGAACTGGATTTAGGCCTCAGCTAGCACACCACCGTCACGAGGCCGGCGCGCCCGGTGCCACGTGAAGTTCATCTGCAGTCCTCAAACCTTGACGCCTGCTTGAGCGCGTCTTCACCTTGCCCGGCCATCATTGGAGGCGGGGGCTCATTAATCCCTGGACCGGATGCAGCCTGAGCACAGGCGAGGGCAGCCCGACCTCATTCAAAGGAGACACCATGACGCAGTCCACCCCCGATTCGGCCACCGGCCCCACGGTGGTCCTGATCCACGGCGCCTTCGCCGACAGTTCCAGCTGGAACGGCGTAGTCGAACGGCTCCAGGACGCTGGAGTTCCCGTGCAGGCCGTCAGCAATCCGCTGCGCGGCATCTCGCACGATTCGGCGTACGCCGCCAGCGCCATCCGGCAGATCCCCGGACCCGTGCTCGCCGTCGGGCACTCCTATGGCGGAGCGGTCATCACCAATGCGTCACCTCAGGCCGACAACGTTGTTGGGCTGGTCTATGTCGCGGCCTTCGCCCCCGACGAGGGTGAAACCCTTGAGGGCATCGAGAACGGCTCCACGGACAGCGTGCTGAACACGGCGCTGGTCCCCACTCAGTATCCCGTCGGGCAGGACTCGGAGACGGCAGTCGAGCTCACGGTTGACCCTGCAAAGTTTCATGACGCCTTTGCCTCCGATGTGTCCGTCAAGGAGGCCGCGGTGATGGCCGCCACGCAGCGCCCCGTCGCCGCCGCCGCCTTCGGCGAGCCGACGGGAACGCCCGCCTGGAAGACCCTGCCGTCCTGGGCCGTCGTGCCGACCGGAGACAAGGCCGCAGGCAGCGACGTGCTGCGTTCAATGGCACAACGGGCCCAAGCGACGATCACCGAGACCGAGGGTTCGCACGTCATTCTGGTGTCCCAGCCCCAGATCGTCACCGACGTCATTCTGCAGGCACTGGAGGGCGTCCGATAATCCAGGCCCGGCGGGCACCGCGGACCCCGGGCCGTGTGACCTCCGGCGTGTCCGACCAGCGGGGGTGTCGCTCCTCAGGCGGTGAACCATCAGACTGTCCTCATGGAGTGGAAGCGTGCGAAGGACTGGCTGATCGGTGCTGGAGGGATGGTCCTCGCCCTCGGGGTTGCGCTCGTCGTCCTCTGGTGGGCAGCAAGCGACCCGGCGAACGGGAATGAAGCGGAGCCTGCGCCGTCGCCTACACAGGGCACCGGGCGCCCGATGGACGCCGTGCCACCGGACGGGCTGCGCGAGGACGAGGTGAGGCTCGCGGACCTTGCCCTCGACGCCGGGACGCTGGTGACGGCGGGATCGGTGCTCCACGACGTCCGGGCGGTCGGCCAGGACGTGGTCTCGGGTCCCGAGGGGCTGGTCGCCGGCCGGCTCACCGTGGACGCGACGGTGCCGTACGAGGTCGTCGCCCAGGAGCTCGGCGGCGGGTCGGTGGTCCGGGCCGCCGACGGCGGCCAGGCCACGGTGGTCCGCACGGTCGAGGCCCTGGGCCGCGAACTGCGCGTCACCGCCACCGGCACCGTCGATGTTGAGGACGGCAGGCTGGTTCTCGAACCGCGGTCGATCGATGTCGGCGGACCGGACTTCCTCTCCGATGCCACCGCCGCCGTCGTGCGCAGGTTCGTAACCATTGAGCACGACATCGAGGGCCTGCCGGAGGGCCTCGTGCTCCAGGACGTCGCAGTGCGGGACGACGGGTTCCGTGCCAACCTCCGGGGCGAGGACGTCGAACTCGCCCCCTGACGTGTGCTCGTCCTGAAATATTCTTCCAAGATCCCGCGCGATTCGGGACAATGGTCCCCCGGCGACCCGCGCCGCGGCTCCCGTCAACCACCAGCGACCAACGTTTGGGAAGGACCACCAATGGACGTGTCGACACTGACCTCACTTCTTCATGAGGCCGAGGAACACCACGGCAAGTACGAAGCGAACTCCGCTCCTCATGCGTGGCCGGACTGGTATGCAGCGTTTATCGTCTCGCGCGAGCAGGGCCGCACCCCGGAACAGGCGTACGACGACGCCGTCCAGCACCTCGAGGGAGGTGGGCGGTAACCACCCCCGGGTGCCCTCCCTGATGCTATGACGTCTGTTCCTCGCCGCTCTGCTCCCGTGCGAGGAACGAGGCGTACCACTGCGCCCAGTTAGGGTCTTCCTGGGTGTTGCGCTTCTCCAGGTCCTGGTAGGCCGCGGCGGCGCGCTCGAGTGCCTGTGCGAGGTCGGCGGGCGAGCCGAACGCGGTCCCGCCCTGAACGCGGCCCGGGAACCGCTGGGTGATCTCCTGCAGGATCCAGCTGTTACCGTCCGGATCACTGAACGCGACGAACGAACCGTACGTGCCGCGCTCCGGGTGGGGGCCGGGAACGGGCTCGTCGTTGCCTGGGAACCTGCATGCGTAACCGGACTCGCAGTGGAAGACCTCACTCGCATCAACACCGCGGGAGACGAGGTCCCGGCGCGCCGCTTCGATGTCGGTCACGATCAGGTGCGTGCCCTGGGCGGAACCAGGCTCGGCCAGCGTGACCTGCCTGCCGAACTGAACCGAGCATCCGGAGCCGGGGGGTGTGTATTGAAGGCTGCGGAAGTTCCCGTCGACGCGTTCGCCGTCGAGCCTCCACCCCAGGCTGTCGTAGAACTGCTTAGCGCGGTCGACGTCGGCAACCGGTATAACGATCACCTCCAGCTTCATGTCCACCGCGGCGCTCGGAGCCGCGGCCTCGGTGCTGGTATCGGGTTCTGTCGGGTTCACGTTGGCCTCCCTTGTCGTACCCTCTCAGGTGAGCCTTAGGGTGGCACCATGGAGCACCCGGCGCAAGGGTGCCCGGTTGGTATTACGTGCCGGGATACAGCCAATTGGGTCGCCTTTTACAGCAGCCCCGGCGACCAGCCAAGTGCGTCCCTGTCGGCGGCAGGAAGGGAGGCGACGATCAGGTCATAGGAATCCTCAATCATGTCCCGCACGGTTGCGGCAGACAGGCTTCCATCGAGCCGCACCCCGTTCCAATGCTTCTTGTTGAGGTGCCAGGCGCCTGTGATCTCGGGGTGCGCAGCCCGAAGCTCGACAGCCAGCGCCGGATCTCACTTCAAGGAGATGGACACCGGCCCGGCCCGGCGCCCGACGAACGCGAAGATCTTGCCCGGGGCCGGCGTCCCGCCCTGCTGGCGGACCCGGACGCGGAATACCGCTGTCTCAGGGCCGAAGGGGTAGTCCTCGTAGGCACCAGGAAAGGACAGACACGAGATCCGGAGCCACTCGAAGTCCATACGACCACCCTAGCCGCCCGTATTCGGGCGCAACCAGCATCGGCCACCCACGCGCGGGAACCGCTGCCGCAGAGGCCGAGGTGACTGGGATAGGCTCACTGGGAACGAATCACCAATGACATTCGACTGTCCGGGGCGGGGAACATTTTGGATCTTTTGGGCGGCATCAGCCTCGACGTACTCCGCATTCTTCCGTGGGTCGGGGCCATCGTCTTCGCGCTCGCGGCCGGCTTCTGGCGTCCGCGCAAGCTTTATTGGACTGCGCTTGCTTCAGTCCTCCTTTTCGCGGCACTCAATGCGGGTGCCGCCATCTACGTGCTGAATTCTTTCGACGATCCGCGCTGGTCTTCAGGGAAGGATCCGTCGCTGAGCGCCCCATCGTTATCCGACACGCCCATTGTTGGCGACTATCTGGGCGACCTGGATTCCGCTCTGGACGACGTGGTCGGCGGGGTGAACGAGTTCCTCGCGTTCAAGCAGGCACTTCCCCTCGCGCTGGAATTCCTTGCCGCGTCCGGCTGGGCCCTCCTCGCGTCGTTCCCGCTCGCCATTCTCGCCGCCGGCATCGGCTTTACGATGGCCCGGCGCCGGACGGCGGCCTTCGATCGATACCGCGCCGACGTCGACCTGCTCAAGAAGGAGCTTGAGCAGCTCAAACGCCAGATCTCGTCGGGTCATTCCGGCTCCACCGCACTGCCTTCAGGGCAGGCGGACAGCGAGGTACTGCCCAGACGCACGCGGAGCTAAGCATTCAGGTGGGCTGCGACCTCGGCGCTTGACCGGGACTTCGCGGCCGGCGGGGCTTCGTTTCGCCGTCGGGCGGGGAAAGCACTACCGGGCGTTTCGACCGGCCCAGGCCTCCGTGTAGAACAGCGGGGAACGCGACTCCAGCAGTTCACCGTAGGCGTCCGGCTTCATCGCCTGGGCCGAACCCTTGGGGACCTCCGCGGCGAAGGCGGACACGCCCAGCCCGGCCTCCTGATCTTTCAGGGTCAACCCGGCGGCTTCGAGCAGGGTGGGGTAAAGGTTCAGCTGATCGATGCGGGGGCGCAGCTCGCCGTCCGTGTCTGCGCCCGGAATCCAGAGCCGGTTGAAGATGGTGCGGTTGGGGTGGTTGTCCAGCTGCTCGTGAAAGGCGTCATTCGCGCCCATGTGCTTG
Organism: Arthrobacter frigidicola; assembly: GCA_003602285.1. Lineage (GTDB taxonomy): Bacteria > Actinomycetota > Actinomycetes > Actinomycetales > Micrococcaceae > Arthrobacter_D > Arthrobacter_D frigidicola. The sequence continues at coordinate 50,081 of QZVU01000007.1, read as the reverse complement.
AGGTGGTCGCCCATGATCACCACGGCGGTGTCGTCGAGGTAGCCCTTCTCCTTCATGTGCTCAACGAATCCGGCCACCTGGGTCATGGAGCAGGAGAATACCGAGGTAACCTCCTCCTGGGTATCCACGTCGCAGTAGTCGAAGATGTGCGCCGGCTCGTGGGTGTCAAGCGTCAGCACAGTGAGGTTAAACGGTTCACCGGTCCTCTCCGCTTCGGCGTGCAGCCCGTCGATTTCGTCCTTGGCGTAGGCCATCAGGCGTTCGTCGCTCAGGCCCCAGTCGCTGCGGAAGTTCTTCTCCGGTTCGCCGGCGGCGCGCCAGTCGGAGAGGTCTTTCTGCTCGGAGTAGCCATGGCTGCTGAGGAAGGTGCCCTTCGCGGCGAAGCCTGCGTTGGCACCGCCCAGGAAGACGTTGGTGTAGCCGTGCTCATCCAGGACATCGCCCATGCAGGTGAGCCCTCCCAAATAGGTGTCGAGACCGCCGCCGAGATCATTGCCCGCAGCGGAGCCCACGCCCTTCAGCGGAACGCCGCACTGCGTCGCGACGAGCCCCGACATGGTCCAGCCTCCACCCTTGTACTGCTGGAAGTCATCGACGCTCTGCCAGCCGTCCGAGGCCTCGGTCGCCTCCTTCAGAGGAGCGAACGCGTCCTTCTCAAAGAGCCGGTCATTGGCGAGGGTGGCCTCCCCTGACTCGAGGTAGATCACCACCAGGTTTCGCTTGTCGTCGTCGTTGGTGATGACCGGCTTCACGTAGTAGTCGCCGATGTCGTATTTGGAGTTCGCCGCCCGGATGTAGTCCCCCAGGCCCACCGTGGTGGCGAAGGCCGTGGTGCCGCCGACGACGACCGCGGCGACCAGGGCGGTGGAGACGGTGTGCATGATCCACTGACGGCGGCGAGGACGGTCGCCGTCGCCGTTGCGGCGGCGCCTGCGGCGGCGGAGGGACTGCCATATCGCGACTCCGACGGTGATGAGGAGGGGTACGACTCCGATGCCCAGGATTCCAGTCCACACGATGGGTCCGCCCCCGCCGTCGGTTTCCACGGAGACAAGGTTCAGGAGCATCTGACCCACGGAAATCTCGCCCCAGTACATACGGATGCCGACGGAGGCGATGAGCAGCGCGAGTCCGGCCCAGATCAGGACGTAGACAACGATGCGGCCGACGACGACGCCGACCCGTCGGGTCACGTGAAGAATCCGGTCAGACATCGCTACACCTCGCATTCCAGTTGCCCGGGCGTTCGCAAAACCAACCCGTTCTCGGGCCGATCGAAGCCTAGTGCCGCTACCCTACCCGTTCAACGGTCGTTCACCCGTTGGTAATGGGGCGTACACCTCAGCATGTGCTGGTTCAACGCCCAGGTGCCGGGAATCGTTCGGCGGCGGTGCGGGACAGCGGTGGAATTACCGCGTTGCATAATGGGTCGAGCGGAATCCCGCTCTCTGTCTCGAGGCGGCGAGATTCGGAAGGGCGTGAGGTTGAGGTGGATTTTTCTGGACTAGGTTTTGGGCGGGACCACTTCGCTTGTCCTCCAGCACATTTCGGGTGTGGCGGAGCAGCGGGGGCGATCCTTTGAGTTTCCTCGATCTCCACCACGGCGCCTCACCGCTCATTCTTCCCAACGCCTGGGACGTCGGCTCTGCCCTGATGTTCCGGCAGGAGGGTTTCCCGGCGATCGGCACCACAAGCTTCGGCCTCGCCGCTCGCGACGGGCACGCCGATGCGCGGCGTTCCGTCCAGGACAGCACCGAACGACTGGTTCATCAGCTCCTGAAGCTGGACTGCTACGTTTCGGCGGATATTGAGGATGGATTCTCCGATGCACCAGCCGCCGTCGCCGATTACGTCGACCGGCTTGAGGCGCATGGAATCAATATCGAGGACAGCACCGGGGGAAGCCTTGTCGCTCCCGGCCTGCATGCAGCGAAAATCTCGTCGATCAAGGACCGAAACCCGGGCGTTTTCGTCAATGCGCGGATAGACACCTACTGGCTCGGTGAGCAGGCAACGGTTGAGTCCACGCTGGAGCGGGCCTCCCGGTACGTCGAGGCAGGAGCGGATGGAATCTTCATTCCGGGCGTTCTGAAGCCCGCCGAGATCACTGCATTCACCACGGCGATCCCTGCCCCATTGAACGTGCTGGCCAGTACCTTCCACGCCTCAACCGAGCTCGGCGGGATGGGGGTGCGGCGGATCAGTACAGGCTCGCTGCCGTACCGGGCAGCCCTGGATGCGGCTCTGCGCGTCGCCACGGACGTACGGGACGGAAGACCGGCAACACGAGCGACACCCTATAACGCCGTCCAGAAAATGCTCGAGGAATTTGAGCGGACTACCCGTCACTGACTTTTACCGCAGTCCTGGCCACGCTTCTTGCCTCGGCCATCCCGTCGAGAAGCCGTTAGCGACGAGGGACCGGCCCGTTTCGCACGACCATGCACGAGGCCCTTTCGCTACTTACGCGTCACTCCTACAGGAGGTCCCTGAGGTTTCTGCGGCTGCTTCGGTTTGGATCGGGACCGCGCCTGCGAGAACGCCAACCGCAGGCGCCCCCGGTGAGAGCAGGGCCAGCTGGGTTGCCCCGATTCCGAGCAACACGACGGCACAGACACCGTTGATCACCGCGAGGCGCCACCCGCCGGAGAACCTGCCCTCGGCGTCAGGCTTGCGCGGTCGGGTCTGCCTGAGCACTGAGCCGGCCCGTGGACCGGACCAGACGTATCCGCCGGCGACAGCGCCGATGAGAAACCCTAGAAACCATGGCCCCGCCGCTGGTATGCGATGGACGCCCTCAGCCTCCAGTGAGATCAACGTCAAGAAATTAACGAGGAACGTCCATTGCATCACCGTGAAGGCTCGGAACGATCGCGCGACGACGCGAACAACGAGGAATGCGTAAACAATTCCTACCGCTAGGAAGAGGGACGACTCATCTCCGAGTATTCCGCTGAGGGTTCGGCTAACTGAGATCCGGAGCGTTCGGGATCGGCCGCTGTGCAGGGCCGAGTAGCGGCGCATATGAATCAACTAGAACCGATCGAGCTGCTGCGCGGAAGTTCCGCATCGCGCTCCCCCAGTAAGTGCGGGGCGATACACCGCATGCGCGCAAAGCAGCACCATGGTCCACGACGAGCACCGAAGCCGCTCCTGCCGCAACCACGCCCCATGCGATGCCCACGAGCGCCCGGACCGGCGCCGGAGTTTCTCGGAATCCCACTCGTAGCCGGTCGATCTGAAAACGGATATGGTCCTGTTCGTCCTCGGCGACACGACGACCGACAGCGCGTATAACCGGATCGGGAGCGCGATCGGCGAGAGCGCGGAAATATCCCATTGCGACAGTCTCAGCAATGAGAAACAACCCAAGTTCGGTACGAAGGCCCAATAGGTGGCGGAGTTGCGTGAATGCGGCATCAGTCCAGTGCGACTCAAGCGGCAGAGCTTCCAGGTGCTGCAGCGCGCGCAGGAACAGGACGGAGTGTTTCTGCTCTTCCTGCACAAGAAGTCCGAGTGCTTCTGTGTAGATTGGATCGCCGGCCTCGGCCGCGGCGCTGAGAAGCCGGGCACCGTCACCGCTCTCCCCAAGCTCGAACCGCTGAAACGAGCGGACGAAGGCGCGTCGGGTGGGGCCGTCTACGATCGGGCGGGCATCCCATTCGATACCGGCTTCCATCGCGCGATGTCTCTCCGAGTTTGCCTGGAAATGTGCTATCCATTCACTGAACAATTCTGACCGTCCCCCGCCGTCGTCCATCTTTGGATTATCAATTCGTCGCTCGCACGGTATCACTTAATTGGTGATGGCCGGGTCCATGGGGCTGCATTCTCGGCTTTTCTGCAACGACGTTTCCCACCAACAATTTTCGATCACAGTTTGCTGACGTTGCTTGTTTCCTGCCACTGTGTGACGGCCCGACGAGCGGCAAGCACCACGAAACAATCAAGCCCCCGGTGAGGGACAACAAAAAGCTACTTCGCCCTATCCAACGCACTCACCAAGGCATCAGCGTCACTCACGTCGTAGAACCCCACAACCTGGCCCTGGCCAAGACTGAACAGATCCAGACCCGTGTTCTGGTAAGAGGTCTGTCGCGGAGTACCGAAGACAACACTGACGTGTTGGCCCTTCCGGGAGCGGCTGACCCGCATCGATGCATCCTTGATTGGCGTTTCGGCAAAGGACCGTTCGCTCGATGAAACGATCGCCCGTGAATTGGTGACCCCGTAAACGGTCCTCAGTTTGCGTCGTCTCTTGAAGTAGAAGCGACCAGCAATCAGGTATAGGCCAATCAGGACGAACGGGACACCCCACAGGATGAAGAAAATAGGCGCTCCCTTCATGATGACCTGGGTCTCCCAAACCAGCGCGAAGCCTCCCCACATGAGGCTGAACGGCACCAGAAGGGCATCAGCCGGAGTGAAATGGACGCGCGGGTCCGGTTGTCCAACCCAGTAAATCTGCTCACCGGGCCGAAGGATTGGACGAAGCCGGTTCCATTCGTCATTCATGCCCCGAATTCTTACACGGCATCCATGCCCAATTCCGAACTCACTGCTATTTCATTGAGCACGGTCCCCCGCGCGACGGGATCACGGAGCAGAAAGACCCAATCGAACTCCCGGTCGATTTCACCGAACGGCTCGTGATGCAATCTCCGTCGGCGCGTTTTGAAACGGACTTAACCCCAGTATTCTGCCTGCGGACAGAGGTCTTCGAGTCTTTCAAAGTCGTAGGTATCGATCTCCGAATACGGGCTCCAGCCGCCGTCCATGTCGATGAAGGCCTGGAGTGTGGGCCGGTCGGGGGCTTCGTATCCTTGCTTGGCCAGGCAGTCCGCCGAATTGGTGACGGCTGTGTACATTTCCGACCACTGTTCTCCGGTAAACGTCGCCGGATCCGGGAGCAGGCCCTCCCCGCATTCCTCGGCGTCCTTCCGGTACAGGTCGAGCTGCTCTTCTGACACTGACGAGGAGGAGATCGAGATCGCGCCGTCGTCGCTGATGGAGACGTCCCAACCGCGGTCGCGCAGACAGGCACTCTGGCGGTTGGTTGCGTCCTCCGCCGAGGTTGCATGGGAGGTGGGTTCGCGTGGTTCTTCCCCGGCGCAACCGGTCAGGAGAGCCAGCGTGGCCACCGCCATGAGCAGCCCCGCCCGAAGCACCAAGGTTGGCGGGCGGGGCGGCCCCGATGTATGCGTACGTCCAAAGCCCCCCATGGTCTTCATGCGAGCAAACTAACATGCGATTCGGGGTCAGCGTCAGGAAAATTGTGGAAGCGCTCCCCCGCGTTGGGAGTCTGGCCGGCGGGCGGATGGCTAGGCTGGGGGGATGGCCACAGTTATTCTCGTGCGGCACGGCCGCACCACCGCCAATGCCACCGGCCTGCTGGCCGGCCGGGCTGCCGGCGTCGAGCTGGATCAGATTGGGCGCGACCAGGCGGCCCTGACCGGAGAGCGGCTCGCGTCCGTTCCCGTCGTCGGAGTGGTGTCGAGCCCCCTCGAGCGGTGTCAGCAGACCGCCCAGTTCATCCTGGATCGCCGGGCCGGCACCCCGCACGCACCGGTCGATATGAATCTCGATTCGAGTCTGACTGAGTGCGATTACGGCCAGTGGCAGGGACGCATGCTCAGCGATCTCGCGACCGAGGATCTGTGGTCGGTGGTGCAGTCGCAACCGTCCGCCGTCACCTTCCCCGGCGGCGAATCCATGGCCGCAATGCAGGCCCGGTCTGTTGCGGCGGTTCGGCGCCACGATGCAGCCTTTGAAGCCGAGCACGGGCCAGGGGCGGTGTGGGTGGCGGTAAGTCACGGCGACATCATCAAGTCGATCCTCGCGGACGCGCTCGGCATGCACCTCGACCTGTTCCAGCGCATCACGGTCGGTCCGGCCTCGGTGTCGATCGTGCGCTACGGCACGAGCCGGCCGAACGTTTATGCCACCAACACCGACGCCGGAGATCTGTCCTGGCTGGCGAGCAGCGTCCCCTCCGGCGATGCGCCGGTGGGCGGTGGCGCAGGGCACACGGCGCCGCCGGCTTCCTCAGCCTAAAATAGGTCTATGCCTACAATCGTTCACGAGTTCCCCTGGCCTGACCGGGTCGTCATCGGCACCATCGGCGCTCCGGGGGAACGAACGTTCTACCTGCAGGCGCGCACCGGGAAGCAGATCGTCAGTATCGCCCTGGAGAAGCAGCAGTCCGCACAGCTCGCGGAGAAGATCGACGAAATCCTCGATCAGCTCGGCACCCTTGAGGGCAACCCCTTCAGCGTTCCCACAAGTACTCCCATCGAACTCGTCGACAATGACCAGCTCGACGCCGTTGAGGAGCAGTTTCGAACCGGCGCCATGAGCCTGGGCTGGGACCCGACGACGGCGCAGATCGTCGTCGAGGCCTACCCTCTCGCCGATCTCGAGGCCGACGACGAGGCCGAATCGCCCGATGACAACGACGCTGACGGATCCGAAGTGCTCCGGGTGCGGATGCCGGTCGGCACAGCCCGCGCCTTCGCCAAGCGCACCCGCGAGATTGTTGGCGCCGGGCGTCCGATCTGCCCGCTCTGCGGCTACCCGATGGACGCCGACGGCCATACCTGCACCCTTCCCGAGGACTGATGCCGGCACCCGACCTGGTGACCGCCGAGCTGACGCTCACCGGGCGCATCACGACGGCGTCGAACGCCACCTTCCTGGGCAGCATCGGCGGCACCATGGTCGTCTATAAGCCGATCGCAGGCGAGAGCCCGTTGTGGGATTTTCCCGACGGCACCCTGGCTCAGCGGGAGGTGGCCGCCTACCTCGTCTCGCAGGTGCTCGGCTGGAACGTCGTGCCGAAGACCTGGCTGCGCGACGGTCCGCTGGGCGAGGGAATGGTGCAGCTTTGGCAGGAACAGGACCCCGCCCAAAACCCCGTTGACCTCGTTGCGACGACCGAAATGCCCGAGGCCGGCTGGAAACCCGTCCTTGAGGGCCAGGACGAGGACGGACGGATGGTCACCCTCGTTCACGAAGACTCGCCTGCGCTGAGACGCATGGCGGTGTTCGACGTCGTCGTCAACAACGCCGACCGCAAGGGCGCCCACATTCTTCCCATGACGGACGGGCACCGGCACGGCGTGGACCATGGGCTCACCTTCCACAGCGACCACAAGCTGCGCACGGTGCTCTGGGGGTGGCTGGGGGACGCGCTGACCGCCGAGGAACTGGACGGCATCGACCGGATCAGCGAACGACTGCACGGTGAGCTGGGCCGCGCCCTGGCGGACTTGCTCACCGCCGAAGAAATCGCTTCCCTCGCCGCGCGTTGCGCACAGTTGCGTCGGGAAGGGAAATTTCCGGCTCCGAGCGGTGGCATGCCGGCGGTCCCCTGGCCGCTGTTCTGAGGGGAATGTCGCCACGGCCTTTGCCCTCCGGCGGAGGACGTAACGGTCAGTCAAAACACCTTCCGAGAGCAGGGCGTTGATCGCACAAAGGCCCACTCGTGGATGAGTGGGCCTTTGTGTGCGGCGCGTGGATCTTCATTTCAGATCCTCCGAATTGCGGGGTCTAGTAACCGGGGCGGGTCGGATCATTCACGCCGGTCGTGCCCGTCGTGCCTGTGGTTCCCGTGGTGCGGGTGCCAATGGTCGTGGTGCTGCCCACGTTACGGACATGGTCAACGTGCTCTTTCTTGTTCCTCTTCAGCAGGCCTGCCAGTCCGAGAAGGCCCAGGAGGCCCCACAGGCCAGCGTCGCCGTTGTCATCGTCGCTTTCCTGGGTCTGCTGCGTAGCAGGGGCGGTGTCTTCTTCAGCGGCGGCAGGACCAGCCACGCCCATCAAGATGGCGAAGGACAGGGCTGCAGTGGCTGTACTTTTGCGGATCATTGCTCTCCTTATGTACGGGCAGGACCCTCTGCTGAGGACCAAATCATCAGCCTACTTCCTATTTGTGATTATGCGAGGAGGGAAAGAATTGCGGCGCGGCACGCATATTCGTGCTTAAAGGCTGGACAAGCGGCCGGTTCACATCTGACCCTGTTGCCCCACGAAGAATGACAACACCCTTTGCTGAGTTCGCGGCCGGGGCTTTTTCCGGCGGAAATCGTGCCCTGCGACCACATACCCTTGCAGTATCTCGACCTTTCCTTCGCCCCTGACTGAGCGGAGGAGCGGGTGTCACGGAGATGATTCATCAGTCCCTCCAAGTTTTGTCCTGGGGGCACGGGGATGCTGCGTCGGCGGTCGCTAAAAACTCCGGATCCGGGACCAGGGGTGGGAGGTTCCGGGCAACGAATCATCCGTTCCAAAGCGTTATCCAACCGGCAGAATCGCTGGCTGTCCGTCGACGGGCGCGGATTGGCTGAACCGGTGGATGCTGCCTCCTGGTTGCAACCGCGCCGTCTGAGCACCGTGGCCCTGCGCGGACCCTCATCCGCCGGGCGCCGCCCGGCCCGTGGTTCGACCAGCCGCCGCGGCTAGTTGTTCGTTTCTGCTGTCTGCTGGACCGGAGCCGCCCAGCTTGCGAGGAGCCGCAGCCGCTCTTCGTGGGCTGTGCCCGGTTCAGCGGTGTAGACGCTGAGACTGTGGACTGCCCGCGGGAAGGTGGGGAGGGTCAGGGACTGATAGGTCAGTTCCAACTCCCCTGCCACGGGGTGCCGCAGGCGCTTGACTCCCTCGTGGCGGAAGCGGATGTCATGCGAGGCCCACAGGGTGCGGAACTCGGGGCTCAGGGTGGACAGCTCTCCCACGAGCTCACGCAGGGATCTGTTGTTGGGGTCCCGGCCGGCTTCGGCGCGAAGTAGCGCTGCGGTCGCCGCGGCCCCGGCTTCCCAGTCGACGACGAACTCCCGGGCGGCGGGCTCGAGGAAATGGAAGCGCGCGAAGTTCGCCTGCCCGTTGGCGCCGGTGAATGCGCTGGTGAACATTGGGGCGTGAAGCGCCCGGCCCAGGGGATTGCTGGCGACGACGTCGAGCCGGCCGTTACAGACGAACGCGGCCGAGAGGGTCATCGAGTCCAGCAGCCACTGCACCGAAGGCGCCACTCCGGCCTCCGCCCGGCGGGGCGCCCGGCGCGCGGGCCGGGCGGCCCGGGCCAGCTCGAAGAGGTACAGGCACTCCTCATCGCCCAACTGCAGCGCACGGGAGACGGCCTTGAGGACGTCTTCGGACACGCCGCTGATATTGCCCTTCTCCAGCCGGGCGTACCACTCGGTGCTCACACCGGCGAGCACCGCAACCTCCTCGCGGCGCAGTCCCGGAACGCGCCGCCGGCTGCCCGCCGGCAGGCCGACCTGCTCGGGGCGGAGTTTCGCGCGGCGGCTGGCCAGGAAGTCCCGGATGTCGGCGCGGTTGTCGGGCTGCTTGTCCATGAATCCACGATAGCCCTGCGTCCTGCGGGGTGAGGGGTAGAACCTGTCCCCCCGATAAAGGCAACCTTCTTTCCGAGTGGAAAACAGGGTCGAATTGATGGGAACGGCACCGAGGGTATGCCCATGCGCCCCGGGACGGCGCCGTTCAAGCCCAGCCTTCTTAGGAGAAACCATGCTTTCCGTTACTGCTTATGCAGCGCCTTCAGCGACCGAGGGCCTGATCCCCACGACCATCGAGCGCCGCTCCGTTGGCCCCCGCGACGTGCTTATCGAGATCAAGTTCGCCGGGATCTGCCACTCGGATATCCACACCGTCCGCGGCGAGTGGGGGCCGCAGCAGTACCCGCTGGTCCCCGGCCATGAGATCGCCGGAATCGTCACCGAAGTGGGTGCGGAGGTCACCAAACACGCGGTCGGTGACCGGGTGGGTGTCGGCTGCATGGTGAACTCGTGCGGGGAATGCGTGAACTGCCGGAAGGGCGAGGAACAGTACTGCCTCGCCGGATCTATCGGCACCTACGGCGCGGTGGACCGCGACGGGACCATCACCCAGGGCGGCTACTCCACCCACGTCGTGGTGACCGAAGACTTCGTCGTCAGCATCCCCGAAGGGATCGCCCTTGATGCTGCCGCCCCGCTGCTGTGCGCGGGGATCACCACCTACTCGCCGCTGCGCCACTGGGGTGCCGGCCCCGGCCGCAAAGTCGCCGTCGTCGGACTCGGCGGGCTCGGCCACATGGCGGTCAAGCTTGCGCACGCCATGGGGGCGGAGGTCACCGTGCTCTCCCAGTCGCTGAAGAAGCAGGAGGACGGCCTGAAACTGGGCGCCGACCACTACTACGCCACCAGCGATGAGAACACCTTCGCGGATCTGGCCGGTTCCTTCGACCTGGTCATCAATACGGTCAGCGCATCGCTCGACATCAGCGCCTACCTCCAGTTGCTGGCCCTCGACGGCGCCCTGGTGAACGTCGGAGCCCCGGCCGAACCGCTTCCCGTCAACGCGTTCTCCCTCATCATGGGCCGCCGTTCCTTCGCCGGCTCGATGATCGGTGGTATCCGTGAGACCCAGGAGATGCTCGACTTCTGCGCCGAGCACGGACTCGGTGCGGAGATCGAGGTCATTCCGGCGGACAGGATCAATGAGGCCTACGAACGTGTCATTGTCTCCGACGTGCGGTACCGCTTCGTCATCGACATCTCGACCCTGGGTTAACAGAAACACAGGGCCGAGCCCGCGCCCCGTCCCCCGGAAGCACGGGGCGACTCCGGCTTTGCGCAGCGCTAACGGGGTGGCTGGTCCCCCGACCGGGACCGATCGAGCATGCTGATGGCTGCGGCCCCGACCGTCACCGCCGAGGCCAGACCCAGCGGGACCCAGGAACCGAAGGTGATGGCGGCGCCTGCGGCCGCCGTCCCGGCCGAGCCCGCAGCGATTTTGAGTGCGCCAACCCAGATGAAGACCTGACCGCGGGCGGCCCGCGGGGCGTATTCGCTGCGGCCGGCGAGCGTTGCGGCGAAGAACAGCGCATTTGCGGTCCCGGTGAGGCAGAACGCCGCGAGGGAGGCCTCGAAGGCGGGGGTGAGCAGGGTGAGGGCGAGCATCACCGCCACGACGAGGGCCAGGGAGCTCATCAGGCGGTCGGCATCCCTGCGAAGCGGACGGATCATGAGGGCAGCAGAGCCCAGGAGGTTCCCGATTCCGTATGCCGCGACCAGGGTGCCGGCGGCCGGGGGCGTGTCGAGCGTGGCCGCGGCCGCGCTGATGGGCAGTGCCGCCACCGCGAAGGCGACGGTGACGGTGAGCAGGAGGGTGCGGCGCAGCGGGCCGGAACGCACCATCAGGCGCAGGGTCCGCACGGGTCCCGGCACGTCGGCCCCCTGAGCAGGTGACTTCTGCCTGGGCAGGGCGAGGATGCCTCCTGCTCCAAGGACTGCGGCCGAGGCGAGAAGGAGGGTGGCGGTGAGCGGGTCGGCCGTCGCAGCGATCCAGGCGACGGCGGCGGGGCCAAGGGTTCCGGCCAGCCCATAGCTTGCCACGTCCCAGCTCTGCGCCCTGCGCTGGCTCCTCAGCTCCGGGCCGGCGATGGCGGGCAGGCGGCTGCTGATTCCGCCGGTGAGCATTGGTCCGAAGAGGCCAGAGGCGACGAGCAGCAGGGCCGGCCAGAGCGGCCACGTCACCGGAAGGAGCAGGGCCGCGGCGCCGAGCAGCACCCCGTGGAGGACCGCGGACAGCGCGATGAGCTTCCTGCCGTCGTCAGCGGTGTCGAGGCGCCGGGCGATGAACGGGCCGAGCAGGTGCGGTGCGGTGATCGAAGCACCGAGGACGCCCGCCAGCCAGCCCGGAAGCCCGCTGTCGAGGGCGAGGAGCACGATGGCGACGACGGCACCGCCGTCGGCGCTTCGCACGAGGGTGGCAGCGATGACGTAGTGGGCCAACCCCGCGGCCCGGCGGTCCCTTGGGTGCCGGGATCCGGGGCCGGCGGGTCCTCCGTGGTGACCGCCGGGGCCGGTCGCGGTTCCGGGTTCAGCCGTCGAGTCGGAGGTCACGGATCACTCCGGCCACGCGTGCCCGCTGCTGGTCGTTCAGCCCCTGGATGGGCGGCGGAAGGCAGTTGTCCGACGCCAGCCCCAGCTCTTCCGCGATGGCGGCCACAACGCGGATACTGCCGCCGTATTCACTGAAGAGCCGCCACAGCGGGGCCAGGCGCTGGGACTCGGCGGCGGCGTCGTCGGTCCGTCCCTCCTGGGCGGCCCGGGTCAGCCGTAGGGCCGGGGCGGGCAGCGTGCCGCCGATGACCGAGTACCAGGCATCGCAGCCGGCGGCCAGTCCCGCAGCAGCCGCGGCGTCCCCCGACACCCCGATCGTCACCTGGTCAGGGATGGCCGACCGGATCTCCCGAACGCGCGCCTGGGCCGACTGCGGATCCGAGGGCACGGCCGGAATCTTGATCGAGGCGATCCCGGACAGTTCGGCGATGCGTCCATAGAGTCCGGTTGAAAAGGTGAAGTGGCTGGTGCCGGGGTTGTCGTAGACGATGACGGGCAGCGGCGAGTGTTCGGTCACCGCCCGGTACAGGCCGAACACCTCCTCCTCGGTGAGGGGCTGATAGGTCATCGGCGCCAGCAGGAGGGCGGATGCTCCGGCCTGTTCGGCTCGATCGGCGTTGCGAAGCACCTGCGAGGTCCGCAGCGCCCCGATCCCGACAAAGACCGGGACCGGCCCGGCATGCTCCACCGCCAGCCGGGCGACGCGGGCGCGCTCGTCGGTGCTGAGGTAGGCGTAGGACCCGGTGGAACCGAGTGCAGTGATGGAGTCGACCTGTGCTTCCCGAAGCCGTGTCATGAGGCGGACAAAGGCGGCTTCGTCCACGGCGTCCTGGGCGAGCGGGGTGAGCGGGAAGGCGCTGAGGCCTGTGAACATTCGGTGCTCCGTTTCTGGGAGGACTGGGGGCCTGCGCCCGCCGGTATTGGGGCGGCCATTCGGAGTACGCTGGGCGCCCGGTCAGCCGGGGAGGTCGGCGGGGCGGGCGGTTGACGGGTGCTGGGTGGAACGGCGGCCGCCGCGCTGCGCCGCGGCACCGGCGAAGACGACGAGGAGGATGCCGAGCAGTTGGACAGGCGAGGGCTGCTGGTGGAGGACGATCAACCCGAGGAGCAGCCCGATCGCCGGCTCGAGCGCCATCAGGGTGCCGAAGGCGGTCGCCGTCATGCGCCGAAGGGCGAGCATTTCGAGTGCGAACGGCAGCACGGGCAGCAGGAGGGCCAAACCCGCGGCCGCGGCGATGACCTCGAGGCTCAGGTGCCCCGCCGCCTGCGGAATTCCGACGACCGCCGCAGTTCCAGCGGCGATGGGAATGGTGAGTGAGAGGGACGAGATGCCGCTGAAACGGTCCCCGACGCGCTGGCTGAGCACGATGTACAGCGCCCAGCCGACGGCGGCAAGTCCCGCGAAGAGGATCCCGACGGGATTCACCTCACCGTGCCACGGTTCGGTCAGCAGCACCACGCCGCCCAGCGCGAGGATCGGCCAGACCAGGGCCCGGGAGGAGTGGCTGCGCACGGCAGCAACGGTCAACGGGCCAAGGAATTCGATGGCAACCGCGGTGCCCAGCGGAATGTATTCGAGCGCGGCGAGGAATCCGACCGTCATGAGCCCCGTCATGACGCCCAGCCCGAGCAGCACCGGGACATCTTGGCGGCGCACCCGGCGCAGGGGCGGACGGGCTAGGATCATAAAGATTACGGCCCCCATGCTGAGCCTGAGCCACGCGGTGCCCGCCGGCCCGATGGAGGCGATCAGGCCCACCGACAGCGCCGACCCGAGCTGGACCGACAGCATCGCCGCCACGGCGAGCCCCCACGGTGGAACGGGACCCCGCACGCGGGAGTTCATGACAACCCGCTCAGCCATTCGGGGCCTCCGGCTTGTGCCCCGATCCGACGCCGGGCTCGAAGACCGCCAAGGTGAATCGGGCCGCCTGATCTCCGGGGTTCGTGTAGGAATGGTCGATGTCGCCGGGGAATGTTATGGCGTCACCGTCGGCGAGGACGACTGTCTGGTCGGCGACTCGAATGGTCATCGACCCCTGCCGGACCTGCAGGAGTTCCTTCGTGCCGGCCGAGTGCGCCTCGCTTCGATGGGACTCCCCCGGCTCCAGCGTCCAATCCCAAAGCTCGACCACATCGGGCTTTTCGGTCCCCGCTACAAGCACCCCGCGACCGCCTGAGCTGCCGGTCCAGAGGGTGGCGCCGTCTCCGTGGCGCGTAATTTTCACCGGCTTCGGCCGGGGCGGCTCCACCAGTGCCGGCAGCCCGAGGCCGAGTGCATCACTGATCCGCAGCAGGGTTCCGACACTGGGGTTGGCAAGCCCCTGCTCCACGTTGACCACCATCCGGCGGCTCACTCCGGCTGCCTCCGCGAGCTGGTCGAGCGTCAACCGGCGCGTCTGCCGCTCGGTTCGAACGCGCTCACCGATCGCCGTCGCCAGCGACGTTGTCTCTTCATCCATCAGTGCATCATAGTGCACTGCAAGTGCATTGGCATAGCCTGACGTGATGGAGGGCGTGCCGCACTATGGGCAGTCAGATACGGATTGAGGTGTTCACAAGTGGGTCGTCAGATCTGCGTCGAGTGTTGCCCGAGGATTGTGAGAGTGCCGCACGCCGACCGTGAAGGCGCCAAGCTTCCGCCCCAGCGCCAGGTAGGTGTCGCTGTCTTCCAGGACGACGCATGGGGGAACGCAAAGATCACGGAAGATTGCGTCCTTGTCGCGTCCCGGAGCCCGGCGGGCTACCGTGACAAAAGGCTGAAGCTTCCACCCAGCAAGCAGGGCTGCGATCAGGTCCGGGTCTCCATTGGAAACGACGACCTGCTCGTCGGCGCCTCCCTCGAGTTCGGGCATCAACCGCGACGCCAGCCACGAGGGTTTCAAGCTACCTAGGGCGAGGGCAGCGACAATTTCTCCGCGCTCGCGGTGGAGGTTCGGGACTTCGGATACTCCAGCTGGGAAACCCTGCGAGATGAGACGCTCCCAGATCCACTGCTCGGTGTGCCCGACTAGTTCGGCGAAGAAGTCCGGGGTAAACCCGTAGTTTCGGCGCTCCGCCAACTCACGATAGCTGGCTTCATGCAGGGGCTCAGTGTGACCGACTACGCCGTCGAAGTCCCAAATGACCCGCGATCCGGCCGCTTCTCCCAGCAACGCTGTTATCAAGGATGCTGCTTCTTTCGCGTCCAGCATTTGCCAGTCCCCCACCCGTGGATACCTTATGCCGGGACAACGAGCCCTCGTCGCAGCAGTCGACGATTGATCCCCTCAGCGGGGGGATTTAGCCTTGGCCGAATCTTTTTTCTTACCCTTCGGCGCTTTCTCCGTTTTTTCGATCTCGTAGCGCTGGGGCACGAACCGTTGGCGGTCCAACGGCGGCCGCTCGTAGCTCCGGTGCTGACGATCGGGCAACTCGATGTCCGGTAGCTCCGGCTGCTCGTATGGCAACAGCGACAACAGATGAGCCATCAGGTTGAGCCGGGCCTCCTTCTTGTTGTCGGCATCCACCACCCACCACGGGCTGCGCTCGGTGTCACTGAACTCAAACATCTTGTCCTTGGCTTCGGCGTAGTCAACCCAGCGGGCCTGCGCCTCGAGGTCCATGGGGCTCAGCTTCCACCGCTTGGCCGGGTTATCGATGCGGCTCTGGAATCGACGGCGCTGCTCGGAGTCGGAAAGGCTCAACCAGTACTTCACCAGGACGATCCCGTCGGAGATCAGGGCATCCTCGAGCAGAGGCACGGTGTCGACGAAGTGGGCATACTGTTCGTCAGTGCAGAAGCCCATCACCCGCTCCACGCCGGCCCGGTTGTACCAGGACCGGTCGAACAGCACCATCTCCCCGGCCGCCGGCAGGTGGGCAATGTAGCGCTGGAAGTACCACTGCGACCGCTCGCGCTCGGTTGGCGCCGGGAGCGCAACGACCCGGCAGGAGCGCGGGTTGAGCGCACCGCTGATGCGTTGGATCGTTCCGCCCTTACCGGCTGTGTCGCGTCCTTCGAAAATAACGACCAGCCGCGTCCCGGTCTTGCGCACCCACTCCTGGAAGGCGACCAGTTCTTCCTGCAACCGCAGCAGTTCCTTCTCGTAGTCCTTCTTGGACAGGACTTGGGAGCTTGCCTCTTCGGGCGATTTCTTGACCACACCTCACATCCTGCACCAGACCCAAGCGTTCAGGGAGGTGCTTCCACTGTTCGCACCGAAGGACCACGAGGATTGACATTCCGCGCTCATCGAGCCATGTACCTGCGTGCAATGTGACTGCCTGATTTCAGGGAGATCGCCCGAAATCGATGCACCTCAGCGCACACAAAAGCGCACCTGGTTGGATGACTTCCAACCAGGTGCGCCGCATCTTTCGACCAGACCCTCATTATTTCGATCCGGCCTGCAGATCCGATCAGACTAGAAGTCCCAGTCGTCATCCTCGGTGTTGACTGCCTTACCGATGACGTAGGACGAGCCCGAGCCCGAGAAGAAGTCGTGGTTCTCGTCCGCATTGGGTGAGAGGGCCGACAGGATCGCTGGGTTCACATCGGTCACGGTGGACGGGAACATCGCCTCGTAGCCCAGGTTCATCAGCGCCTTGTTGGCGTTATAGTGAAGGAACTTCTTGACGTCCTCGGCCAGGCCGACGGAGTCGTAGAGGTCGTGGGTGTACTGGACCTCGTTCTCGTACAGCTCGAACAGCAGCTCGTAGGTGTAGTCCTTGATCTCCTGCTTGCGCTCCTCCGACTGGCCCTCGAGGCCCTTCTGGAACTTGTAGCCGATGTAGTAGCCGTGCACGGCCTCATCACGGATGATCAGGCGGATCAGGTCGGCCGTGTTCGTCAGCTTCGCCCGTGAGGACCAGTACATCGGCAGGTAGAACCCGGAGTAGAACAGGAAGCTCTCAAGCAGGGTGGAGGCCACCTTGCGCTTCAGCGGATCATCGCCCTGGTAGTAGTCCATGACGATCTGCGCCTTCTTCTGAAGGTTCACATTCTCGGTGGACCAGCGGAAAGCCTCGTCGATCTCCTTGGTGGAGGCCAGCGTTGAGAAGATCGAGGAGTAGCTCTTGGCGTGCACCGACTCCATGAACGCGATGTTGGTGTACACCGCCTCTTCCTGCTGCGTGATCGCGTCGGGGATCAGGCTGACGGCACCGACGGTGGCCTGCACCGTATCGAGCAGGGTGAGGCCGGTGAACACGCGCATGGTCAGCTGCTGCTCGTCCGGGGTCAGCGTGGCCCAGGACTGGACGTCGTTGGACAGGGGCACCTTCTCCGGCAGCCAGAAGTTGTTGACGAGGCGGTTCCAGACCTCAACGTCCTTTTCGTCCCGGATGCGGTTCCAGTTGATCGCCTCAACATGGCTGAGAAGCTTCAGTTTTTCGGTCATGACTCCGACTCGCTTTCTGAGGTAAAACTTGGTTCGGCTGAGTCTTCGATGCAATACCTGCAGTCGGCTTTCTCAATGCCTTCGTTGTGGGAGGTCTGGTGGGTGGGTCATCCCCTCGGGAACGACCCACCCAATCTAGTTGACTAGAGCATGCAGCTGACGCAGCCGTCCACCTCTGTCCCTTCCAGCGCGAGCTGGCGGAGACGGATGTAGTAGATGGTCTTGATGCCCTTGCGCCATGCGTAGATCTGCGCCTTGTTGATGTCGCGGGTGGTGGCGGTGTCCTTGAAGAACAGCGTCAGGGACAGGCCCTGGTCCACGTGCTGCGTCGCCGCGGCGTACGTGTCGATGATCTTCTCGTAGCCGATCTCGTACGCATCCTCGTAGTACTCGAGGTTGTCGTTGGTCAGGTACGGAGCCGGGTAGTACACGCGGCCCAGCTTGCCTTCCTTGCGGATCTCGATCTTCGAGGCCACGGGGTGGATCGAGGAGGTCGAGTTGTTGATGTAGCTGATCGAACCGGTCGGCGGCACGGCCTGCAGGTTCTGGTTGAAGATGCCGTGCTCCATGACCGAGGCCTTCAGCGCACGCCAGTCCTCCTGCGTGGGGATGTGCACGTCCTTGAACAGCTCCGCCACCCGCGGGGTCTGCGGAACCCACGTCTGGTCGGTGTACTTGTCAAAGAACTCACCCGAGGCGTACTTGGACTTCTCGAAGCCGCCGAAGGTCCGCCCGGTCTCGATCGCCAGCAGGTTGGAGGCCCGGATGGCGTGGTAAACCACGGTGTAGAAGTAGATGTTCGTGAAGTCCAGGCCCTCTTCGGAGCCGTAGTGGACCCGCTCGCGGGCCAGATAGCCGTGAAGGTTCATCTGGCCCAGGCCGATGGCGTGCGACTGCTCGTTGCCCTTGGCGATCGAGGGAACCGAGGTGATGTTGGACATCACGGAGACGGCCGAGAGGGCGCGGATGGCCGTCTCGATGGTCCGCCCAAAGTCCGGGGAATCCATGGTCTTGGCGATGTTCAGCGAGCCCAGGTTGCACGAGATGTCCTTGCCGGTGTCGGCGTAGGACAGGTCGTCGTGGTACGTGGTGGGCTCCGAAACCTGCAGGATCTCCGAGCACAGGTTGCTCATGATGATCTTGCCCTCGATCGGGTTCGCCCGGTTCACGGTGTCCTCGAACATGATGTACGGGTAGCCGGACTCGAACTGGATCTCCGCGAGGGTCTGGAAGAACTCGCGCGCCTTGATCTTGGTCTTCTTGATCCGCGCGTCGTCGACCATCTCGTAGTACTTCTCGGTGACGTTCACGTCGGAGAACGGCATGCCGTAGACCTTCTCGACGTCGTACGGGGAGAACAGGTACATGTCCTCGTCGCGCTTGGCCAGCTCGAAGGTGATGTCGGGGACGACGACGCCGAGCGACAGGGTCTTGATGCGGATCTTCTCGTCGGCGTTCTCGCGCTTGGTGTCGAGGAACCGGTTGATGTCCGGGTGGTGGGCGTGAAGGTACACCGCGCCGGCTCCCTGGCGGGCGCCGAGCTGGTTGGCGTAGGAGAAGCTGTCTTCGAGGAGCTTCATCACGGGGATGACGCCGGAGGACTGGTTCTCGATCTGCTTGATCGGCGCGCCGACCTCGCGGATGTTCGTCAGGGCGAAGGCGACGCCGCCGCCGCGCTTGGACAGCTGCAGGGCGGAGTTGATGGAGCGCCCGATGGACTCCATGTTGTCCTCGATGCGCAGCAGGAAGCAGGAGACGAGTTCGCCGCGCTGGGCCTTGCCGGCGTTGAGGAAGGTGGGGGTGGCCGGCTGGAAGCGGCCCTCGATGATCTCGTCGACGAGCTGGGTGGCGAGGGTCTCGTCGCCGGCGGCCAGGTGCAGGGCCACCATGCAGACGCGGTCCTCGTAGCGCTCCAGGAAACGCTTGCCGTCGAACGTCTTGAGCGTGTACGAGGTGTAGAACTTGAAGGCGCCCAGGAAGGTCTCGAAGCGGAACTTCTTGCTGTAGGCGCGCTTGTAGAGGTCCCGGATGAAGTTCATCGTGTACTGGTCGAGGGTCTCCCGCTCGTAGTACTCGTTCTTCACCAGGTAGTCGAGCTTCTCCTCGAGGTCGTGGAAGAAGACGGTGTTGTTGTTGACGTGCTGCAGGAAGTACTGGTGCGCGGCTTCCTTGTCGGCCTCGAACTGGATCTCTCCGTCCGGCCCGTAGAGGTTAAGCATCGCGTTGAGCTCGTGGTAGCCCAGATCCTTGTAGCGGGCATCGACGCTGTGCTTTGTCGCCCCTGCCGTGTCCGTCTCAGCAACACTCATGTCCAAAACTCTTCCAATCCTTGATGTACCCGGTCTACGTCCTCGGACGTCCCCATAAGTTCAAACCGATATAGGACGGGGACTCCGCACTTGGCGGCGACGATGTCGGCCGCCAGGCAGTACGTTTCCCCGAAATTCGTATTACCCGCTCCAATGACTCCCCGGAGGAGCGAGCGGTTTCCTTCATTGTTCAAAAACTTGATGACCTGCCGCGGCACCGCTCCCCTGCCGGACTCTCCCCCATAGGTGGGCAGGACCAGCACATAGGGCTGGAGCGCCTTGAGGGTGGGATCCTTCGTGAGCAGCGGAAGCCGGGCCGAGTGCATGCCCAGCTTGGAGACGAACCGGTGCGTGTTGTCCGAGACCGACGAGAAGTAGATCAGCGGCGCATCGGTAACCCCGCCAGGAGTGGTCTGCTCCAGGCGGGGTGTCTCGGTATCCACGGTGGTTGTCATGATCGGCGGTGACAGCCGGCCTGGTCCTGCGAAGGCAGGAAAATCAGGCGACGGAGGTGACGGACAGCTCGGCCAGCTCGTTGATCTTGTCGGGGCGGAAACCGGACCAGTGGTCCTTGTCCGTGATGACGACCGGGGCCTGCATGTAGCCCATCGAACGGAGGCGCTCCAGTGCGGCCGGATCCTGTGAAATATCGACGCTCTGGTAAGTGATTCCCTTCTTGTCCAGAGCCCGGTAGGTGGCGTTGCACTGTACGCATGCTGGCTTGGTGTAAACCGTTACGGTCATGTCCCTGTCCCCTTCTTGATGCTGCTGTCTTGCCGTGTCCGTGGGTGGTGATGGAGCGTCCCGAGAAGGGGGAAATTCCGGGGAATTTCCGGCCCTGCGGTCTCTGCCCGGCCAGCGGTTGATTCGATATCTAGATACTACATCTAGTGCGGGCTGCCGATACAGACCCCAACATGATGTATTACAAGTATGTCATTCACTCGCTCCTGAGTCCACACGAAATCCACAGGCGGGGCCCTCCCGGACCCGCGGATTTGCGCCGATCTGCACCCCTGCGTGCACACCCTGTGGAGTACTTGCACACAGCGAAAAATTGCCTGTGTCGTTATTTTCTCGGCGTGTCGCGGCGGACTTTCGGAGGTGTCCTCGGGCACTCCGTGCGGCGGCGCCGACCCTCCGGCAGGCGCGCCGGCGGGACCCGGCGCAGGCAGGGAAAAATCCGCCGGGAGAGGGCAGGAAAAAGGCTTGGCCCCTACGGCCGGCGGTCGAAGAGGAACTGCTGCACGTCGAGGTAGCCGGCCTGGAAGCCGGCCCTTGAGTAGCAGAGGTAGAAGCGCCACATACGCTCGAAGGTCTCATCGAAGCCGAGGGCCGCGACCTCATCATGCCGGGAGGTGAACCGCTCCTCCCACAGCCGTAGCGTAGAGGCGTAGCTGTCACCCATCGTGAACCGTTCCCGGACCCGCAGGCCGGTCTCCCGCGCGGTGATGTCTTCGATCGCCCGGACCGAGGGGATGAAGCCGCCCGGGAAGATGTACTTGTGGATCCAGGTGTAGGAGCGCCGGGAGGCGAGCATGCGCTCGTGCGGGAGGGTGATGGCCTGGATGGCCGCCCGGCCGCCGGGGGCGAGCAGCCTGTCGAGAGTCTGGAAGTACACCGGCCAGTGTTCGTAGCCGACGGCCTCGATCATCTCCACCGAAACGACGGCGTCGTACTCCCCCTCCACCGCACGGTAGTCCTTCAGCTCAACCCGCACCCGGTCGGCGAATCCGGCCGCGGCCACCCGCTCCTCGGCGAGCCGCTTCTGCTCGGTGGAGAGCGTCACCGACACCACGTCCGCGCCCCGGGCGGCCGCCCGCAGGGCCAGTTCGCCCCAGCCGGTGCCGATCTCCAGCAGCCGGGTTCCCTCCCCCACCCGGGCCCGGTCCAGCAGCCGGTCGATCTTGCGCCGCTGCGCGGCCGCGAGGTCGTCCGGGCCCGCCTGCGGAAGCCCGGCCGCCGGGGCGTCGAAGAGGGCGCTGGAGTAGGACATCGTCTCGTCGAGGAACAGGGCGAACAGGTCGTTGGAGAGGTCGTAGTGGTGGGAGACGTTGGCGCGGGCATTGGTTTGGCTGTTGCGTTCGCGGCCCGGCCGCCGTGGCAGGTGGAGCCTGCTGAGCTGTCCCAGCGGGCCGGAGCCGAGGTGGACGGCGTGTTCGGCGAAGACCTGCAGCACGGCGGTGAGGTCCTCCGCCGTCCAGTCCTCGGCCAGGTAGGACTCGCCGAACCCGATCAGCCACCCGCGGCCGAGCCGGGCGTAGAAGTCGGCGGGGCGGTGGATGCGCATCTCGGGTGCGCCGTCGGACTCCGGGGCGCCAAGGAGGGTTCCGTCGTCGTACACCACCCGCAGCGGCAGCCCCCTCACCGTCGAGGTGAAGATCCGCTCGGCCACCACAGCGGCGGCCCGGGTGCGGATGCCCGCCGGAACGACGGCGACGTCGGGCCACGCGGCCGCGTCGACGCGTGCCTCCGAGGGAACAACCGGTGTGCTCACTGTGCCTCCTCCTGTGCAGGATCCTAGTCCCAGTCTCGCGCTCGAACCGGCAACCCGCACCCCGTTCCCGTCCCCGCCGGCCCGGCCCCGCAGGCCACGACACATTCCGTGAAGAGCACCGCGGGCTCGACTCAGCGGGCACCGGCTCGGCTAAAGTTCGGAGTCCCCCCACCTGTGGATCGCTCCGCCGCCCCGCGGACCGGAGCATCGCGCCATCGTTCGCCGGAAAGGACCGCCCATGGTCAATCCCGTCCACCTGAGGACGTTGCTCGAGGTGATCCGCCACGGGTCCTTCGCCGGAGCCGCCACCACCCTCGGCTACACCGCCTCCGCGGTATCCCAGCAGATGTCGGCGCTGGAGAAGGACACCGGGGCCACGCTCTTCGAACGCAGCGCCCGCAGCGCCGTGCCCACGGAGGCCGCCGTCGTCATGTCCCGGCACGCGGCGAAGGTGCTCACCGACATCGACGCGCTGCTCGCCTCCACCGCCCGTGCCTCGGCCGAGACGTCCCAGGAGCTCCGGCTGGGCCTGTTCCCCTCCCTGGCGACCTACGCGCTGCCCCGGCTGCTCAGCACCCAGCAGTGGAAGTCCCTCGGAATCAATCTGAAGGTGTACGTCGCCGAACCCGCACAGACCATCCAGGGCCTGCGCACCGGCGGGGAACTCGACCTCGCCCTCGTGTACCAGGTGGGCCAGGCGGGCCTGGCCTGGCCCTCGAGCGTCAGCCGGCAGTGGATCGGCGACGACGACTTCCGGGTGGTCCTGCCCGAGGCCTGGGGCATCCGGGCCGGCTCCACGATGAGCGCCGACCAGCTGGCCGACATGCCCTGGATCCTCCACCATCCCGGCACCGCCGACGCAACCGTGATCGAGCGCCTGTTCGCCGGCTGCAACCTCCATCCGCGGGTGGTCGCGTACTGCGACGACTTCAACGCCAGCCTCGAAATGGCCGCCGCGGGGCTCGGCGCCGCACTGGTTCCGGATCTGGCGATGCTGAACCGCCCCCCGGGCATCGTTGCCCTGGACGTCCCGGAGATCCGGCTCGCCCGAAGCATCTTCGCCCTGCAGATCGGGGACCGCCAGAACGTACGGGTGCGGCTGTTCATGGACCAACTGGCCGACATCCTTCGGCAGCGGAGCATTGAACCGAAACACATTTCCTGACGATCCGCACTCCCTCACCGCACCTCCGAAAAAGCGTTGTCGGCCCCTCCCCACCTCGGTAACCTCGGGAGCGGGTGGGCGGCCCCCAGCCGTCCACCCGCTCCACCGGCCGTGCCGGGGTCCATACCGCTATTCATGCCGCTATTCATGCCGAAGGTAGGGAGAACCCAGTGAGCAAGAAGCAGCCAGTCGTCGTGATCACCGGCGCATCGAGCGGCATCGGCCGCGCGACGGCCCTCCACTTCGCCCGCAGGGGCGCCGACCTCGTCCTGGCCGCCCGCCGGGAGGAAGCCCTCGAGGGGCTGATCGAGGAGTGCGAGGCCTATGGGTCCCGTGCTTTCTACGTTCCCACCGACACCAGCGACCCTGAGGCCGTCCAGGAACTGGCGGCGCGGGCCGTGGAGGCGTACGAGCGCATCGATGTGTGGGTCAACAACGCCGCTGTCTCCTTCTTCGCGCCCTTCCTCGAAGTCCCGCTGAAGGACTTCAACCGGGTGATCGACGTCAATATCATGGGCTACGTGTACGGTGCCCGGGTGGCGCTGCAGCACATGCGGAGCCAGGGCTCGGGAGTGCTCATCAATGTGGCCTCGATCGTGGGCGTCGTCCCCCAGCCGTACACCTCCGCCTACTCGATGTCCAAGTCCGCGGTCCGCGCCCTCGGGGTGAGCCTGCGCTCGGAACTGTTGCTCGCCAAGGCCCGCAAAATCCACGTCTGCACGGTGCTGCCGGCCACCATCGACACCCCCTTCTTCAACCAGGCCGCCAACTACACCGGCCGCCGGGCCCAGGCAATGCCGCCGGTGTACAGCCCGCAGAAGGTGGCCGCCACCATCTACAAGCTCGTGGACTCGCCGCGCGGCGAAGTGGTCGTCGGCAGGATCGGTCGCTCGATGGTGCGCCAGCACCGGTTCGCCCCCGCCAAGGTGGAGGCCGCGATGGCCCACCAGGTGGACAAGACCCACCTGTCGAAGAAGCAGTCTGCCGAGGCCACCAGCGGCAACCTGTACGAGCCCTCACAGGACCGGCGCGACACCGCGGTGACCGGTGGGTGGAGCGGCAGGCGCCGGTCGGTGCAGCGTTCGGTGCTCGGCACCGCCGCGCTCGCAACGGCAGGGGGAGTCCTCGTCCGCCGCCTGCGCAGCTGACTGCAGGATACTGGATCCAGGACAGGGGCTCCGCATGAACGCCGAGCGGGCAGTGAACATCGACCCGACGGGACCACCCCCGGCACTGAGGGATCTGGCCCTGAACAGCACCGATGTGAAGGATTTCCTCTACGACCTCGCCAACCTTGCTGTCCACAGGCTCTCCACCCCCGGCCGCGAGGTGTTCTGCGGGATCACCCTGCTGCGGCCGCGGACCGCCGCGACGGTGGCCAGCAGCAGCAGGCATGCGCGGAATCTCGACGAGATCCAGTACGCCTTTCGTGACGGCCCGTGCCTGACCGCCGCGCGCACCTCCACCACCGTCCTGGTGGAGGACACCCAGTACGACACCCGCTGGCCGGAGTACCAGGAGGCCGCTCGAGCCCAGAAGGTCCGCTCCATCCTCGCCGTGCCCGTTCCCATTGACGGGGAGGCCCAGTGCGGACTGAACCTGTACTCGGTCGGGCCGTCGGCCTTTGATTTGGACGCCGTTCGCACCGCTGAGGTCTTCGCCCGGGAAGCGTCTCGGTCGCTCCGCCTCGCCGTCCGGATCGCGCGCCTGACCGACGCCGGCGAGAACCTGCGCGCCGCGATGGAATCGCGCACCACCATCGACCTCGCGGCAGGGATCATCATGGCCCAGAACGGGTGCGGCCAGGAGTCCGCCATGACCATCCTGAAGGCGGCCTCGAGCGCCCGGAACACCAAGCTGCGCGACATCGCGGCGAGCGTGGTCGCCTCGACCGGACCAGGCGCCCGAGGGGCCTGAAAGGCACCTCCACCGCTCCCAGAACAGGCCGTCCGTCGAACCCGGCCTGCCCCGCATTGCAATACTGGAGGGATGGCTTCACCAATTCCTCCTGTCCCCCGGCCCCTGCCGAACCGCCTGGGTGCCTACCTCCGTCACGGACGTGTCCTGCTCGCCCTGAAGGCGGCCATCGCCGCCGGGATAGCCTGGTGGGTGGCCCTGCTGGTTCCCGGAGTGGCCTCCAACTACCCGTACTACGCACCGCTCGGAGCCCTCGTGTGCATGTACCCCACGGTGGCCGGCTCGGCGCGGACGGCCCTCCAGACCCTCATCGGGCTCGGGGCCGGAATTCTGCTGGCCTTCCCCGTAATCCTGCTGGGCAATCCCACCAGCCTGGCGGTCGGACTGGTCGTCGGGCTCGGTGTGCTGCTGGCCGGGCTGCCGCGCCTGGGCGCCGGACGGGACTGGATTCCGATGGCGGCGCTCTTCGTGCTGCTGCTCGGCGGCGACCACGCCGACACCTACTCACTGGGGTACTCGATCCAGATGCTCGTCGGGATCGCCGTCGGGCTTGCGGTCAACGCCCTGGTCTTCCCGCCGCTGCACCTCAACGGCGTCATCCAGAGCCTTGAGGAACTGCGCTCCGCCCTGGCGCTCCAGCTCAGCGACATGGGGGCGGCCCTCGAGGAACGCTGGCCGCCCGAGCATGAGGAGTGGGCCTCCCGGCAGGACGGACTGGACCGCCTGAGCCGGGACGCACGCGGCGCGGTGCAGCTGGCCGACACGAGCCGCCGGGGCAATCTCCGCCGCTACCGCAACGGCCGGGACCTTGAGGCCGACTACCACGCCCTGCGGTCCCTCGAACGGATCACCTTCTACGTCGCGGACATCACCGAGGTGCTCTCCGGGGCCATCTGGCGCTCGGAAACCGCCGCGCCGCTGCCCGCATCCCTGGGCGTCCCACTGGCCGAGGCCAGCCGGCTGACCTCGGAGGCGATCGGCGCCTGGGATCCCGAGGCCTCAACCCAAGCAGCGGCGGAAGACGCTGTGGAGGCCCTTATGCGCGAGGTGCACTCCAGCGCCGTCACCGAACGGATTGACGCCGCCGCGACCTTCGGCATGGGGCTCCGGCGGATCCTGCTGACGATCCGCCTCGACTCGGTCCCTGCCCGCTAGCTGTCCTCGCGGTGCGGGTAGGGCTCGGGGACCGGGTCCGGATCGGGATCCGGAGCGATGATTCCAAACTTTTCCAGCTGCTTGGACATTCCCGCTCCATCCGGGGCGTACACCCAGTCGATGCCCGGCGTCAGCGCGGCAGCATTTGTCTTCGAGCGCCCGCCTGCGAGCACCGCCTCGCTGGCCGAAAGCTGCCGGATGGCGATGGCACGCACCCGGTCGGGATGCCGCTGCGCGAACTCGGCGTAGATGGCTTCGTCGTGCTGCCCGTCATCGCCCACCAGAAGCCACTTCACCGAGGGGAACTCATCGGCCAGGCGCTCGAGGGAGGTGCGCTTGTGGTCCTGGCCGCTGCGGAACCAACGGTCGCGGGTCGGGCCCCAGTCCGTGAGCAGTTTCGGGCCCGCCGGGTAGAGGTTGCGCGAGAGGAACCGGGTCAGGGCAGGCGCCACGTTCCACGCCCCCGTCGAGAGGTACAGCACCGGCGCCGACGGCATATTGCGGGTGATCCGCTCGTACAGCACGGCCATGCCGGGGGTCGGCGTCCGGGCGTGTTCGTCCACCACGAACGTGTTCCAGGCGGCCAGGAAGGGCCGCGGGAGGGCGGTCACCATGACGGTGTCGTCAATGTCGGAGACCACACCGAAGTCCACCGAATCGTCGACCACCTTCATGGGCGCGTCGGCGAGCCGCGAATCGCCCGACTTCAGCCGGACCGTGTGCCAGCCGGGGGTCAGTTCAACGTCGATGCGGGCATCGATCACTCCGCCGTGGTCAGCCTTGACGGTGTGCGTGCTTCCATTGATCTGGACCTGCACGACAGCGTCGCGCACGGGAGCGCTGGTGAAGTTCCGCCATCCACGGATGCCCTCCTTGAGGGGCTTGAGCGGGCCGCTGTCCTCCACCGGGCCGCTGTCGCGGGGATCGGTCAGCACCACCCGGGCCAGCACGCGAACCCACTTGGTCGTCCCGTAACCGGTGTAGGGGATGACAGTCTGCACGTGCCCGCGGCGGATGGCGAGCCGGCGCTGGAACCCCAGCCAGGCGTCGTCGATCTTCATGCCCAGGTGGGTGCGTTCCTTCATCTCCACACCCGCTGCCTTCGCCGCCGGCACCTCCGTCGCCGGCGTGGTCTCAATGATTTCGGCCGTTTCGGCCGGACGGTCTGTTGGCTGTTCAGCAGGAGTCGTCATGGGTTCAGTGTGCCACGAGTACGCTCCGGATACCCTCCCTTCTTGCTCCCTGCGCACCGCCGGCGCAAGAGTCACCGCACGGCGGGTGCCCCATGGCCCTCCGGCGCGGGGCGGCACCATAATGGCTCATGACCCAGAGGAAAGATGCGCCCGCGGCCCGCCGGTATGTCGCAGACGCCGACGCCGTCCTGCCGGAGCTGCCAGGCGGCCCGGGTGCACCATCCCCGAACGGAACGGCGGTTCTTCGCCGGGTCCACTGGGATCTCGACGGCCATGAACTGGCGCGCGCGGGGATCACCGTGGCCGTCACCGGTGAGGGGAGGGCGGCCCGCTGGGACCTGACCTTTCCTGCGGCGCTAAGCCAGCTGGATTTCTCGGTTGCGTCCCCGAAAACCGGCGTCCCGTCGAAGGTCCTCGAGCGGATCCGGGTCCTCGTCCGCGACCGGGACCTGCGGCCGGTGGCCGACCTGGTCCTTCGGCGTCGGGAGGTTCCACTCCCGGGATCCGGCGGCGTCGGGTTTCGGGTGCGGGACGACGCCGTCGAACCCGGTGAACCCGCCGACTCCGGGGGCGGCTGGCGGGAGTGGACGGTCGAGGCACACCGTGACCCAGCCGCGGACGGCGGACCCGGCGACAGCGACAGCGACAGCGACGGAAGTGCGGCCGGGGAACTGCTGAGCACCATCGAGGCCCTGCTGGTCGCGGCGGGCGCCTCCCCCGGCGGTCCCGCGGAGCGGCTCGTCAGGCAGGTGGAGGGCGGAACCGCCGTCCCGGAGACTCAAGGCGACGCCGACACCCCGATCGGCGCGGTCCTCGCCCCGGTGTTTTCCGCTCTCGCGGCCGAACTCACGGCCTGGGACCTCCGCGTGCGGGTGGACGAGGAGGACGCCGTCCACCAGCTGCGGGTGCGTTCCCGCACCCTGCGGAGCGTGCTCAAAACCTACGGGAAGCTGCTCGATGAAGCCGCCGGCCGAGACCTCGAGGACCGGCTGCAGCGGCTCGGACACGCCCTTGCCGCCGCCCGTGATGCCGACGTGATCCGCGGGTGGGTGACTGAAAGCGTGAAGGCCCTTCCGGACGGATCGGTTCCCGCCCACGTTTCCCGCCGGCTCCAGAGAACGGCCGCGGTCCAGTACCGGCAGGCCTACGGGGAACTGCTCGAGGAACTGAACTCCCCCGACTATTTCCGGCTTCTTGATGTGCTCGACGGGTTTGCCGCGCGGCTGCCGCTGGTGGCCGATCCGGAGCGGCGCAGCGCACGGAAGGCCATCCGGCGGGCCGTCAAACGCCAGCAGCGCAAAGTGCTGAAACTCGTTGACGCGGCCGCCGGGGAGGAGGACGCCGCGGCGCGGATCCATCTCCTTCACGACGTGCGGAAGCGGTCCAAGCGGCTTCGGTACGCCATTCGGTCGATCTGCGCCGCCACCGGGTTCGATTTCGGCAGCAAGTTTGAGGCCGTCCTGGCGACCGCCGAGGACATCCAGGACGCCCTCGGCATCCACCGCGACAGCGTCATGTTCCAGGAATTTGTCACCAGGACCGCCCGCGCGGCACACCGCTCCGGCGAAAACACCTTCGCGTACGGTGTGCTGCACCAAGCCGAGGCATCCCGCCAGGAGGCAGCGGCCGCGGTGTATTGGGAGGCGGCGGAGCGCCTTCGGCAGGGCTGACGCGGGGACTATTCGATGCTGCCTCCGGTGAACTTGTCGATGGTGGCAGACCAGCGGGTCTCGGCTGGAAGGACCACCAGCGTCCACTCCCCCGGATCCACCTTCTGGGTGTGGGTGCCCGAGCCCGCCTCGAGCCTCGAGATCAGCGGTTCCTCGCCCTCGGGCACTCCGCCAGCCCCTTCCTCCAACAGGTAGATGAAGCCCGGCCCGTCGAGGGTGTATTTGATCCGCGCCGCACCTCCGGTGAGGGTGAACGGTTCAGGCGCCGGCCGTCCGGGCCCGCCGGCCAGCACTGCCACCTCGGTCCACCGGGGCGGGGGCTCCTCGGTGGGGAGGACGGAGCTGAGGGCTGTCATGGCCGACCCGGCACCGGCCCGCAACAGGGTCAGCGCCGGACCCGAGGCGAGGGTGAAGACGGTAAGGATCACCACCAGCGAAACACCAAGCGCCGCGGCACGGTGGCCGCGGCGCCCCACCAGGGGGTGGCCGCCGCCGTCGACCGCCGATCCCAGGGCGAGCGCCAGGACATCGGCGGCCCACCAGAAGCCAGCGCCGCCCAGGGTGAGCAGCTTCATCAGCCCCGACACGGGGCGCCGAAGGTAGAACCGGTCGAGGCCCAGGAACCCTCCCAGCAGGGACAGCACCCAGGGTCTGCGGAAGTCGATCAGGTGCACCTCGGGAACCGGGTCGGTCCGGGCCCTTCCGGCGGAGCGCGCCCGGGCTGCGGCGGTCGAACGGTTGGACCATCGCTTCGCTGCAGGACCGGCCTCCGCGTCCATGGCTGAACACTATGCCCCCGGCGGCGGCCCGGGTAGGGCGGACGCAGCCTTGCTTAATATGCCGACATCGGCGCGGCGCGGCCACCGTGTACTAAGCATGCTTGGTATATGGTGGGGAGCCTCAGAACAGAAATGCATTAGGCACCCCCGACCATCTCCACTGCGGAAAAGAGACCCCATGATCACCCAGGAACAGATGAAGGAGCTCATCAGCGCCGGCGGCAACGTCCTCAGCACGGACGGGCAGGTCCTCGGCCCGCTGGGGCGCCTGTATGTCGACGACGCAACGGGCCGGCCCACCTGGGTCACCGTGGACACGGGGGCCTCCGCCGCCGAGTCCTTCGTGCCGCTTGACGGTGCCACCACCTCGGGCGGCGACGTGCAGGTCGCCTACCCCCGTGAATCGGTGCTGGCGTCCCCGGGCATGTCGCAGGACGGGCACCTGAGCCAGGCGGAGGAGAAGCACCTGCTGCGCCATTACGGGCTCCTCCCCGGCGTCGACGAGGCCTCCGGCGGCCGGTCCGACGAGCACGCCACGTCCCGGCTTGAGAGCGACCACGTGATGATCCGCTCCGAGGAACAGCTCCGCGCGGGCACGGAGATCCGGGAAACCGAACGGGTGCGCCTGGTGAAGAGGATCGTCACCGAGGAGGTCACCATCACGGTGCCGGTCCGGCGCGAAGAGCTTTCCATCGAGCGCGTCCCCCTCGACGACGTGCCAGGCCACCGCAACGGCAACGGCAACGGGCACACCAACGGGGCGGCCTCCGGCGGCGGGTCGTACACCTACATGGAACGCGACGAGGATACCGCCGTGGACCGGAACGACCTGTATGCCGCCGTCGGGTCCGCCTTCAGCGGGGACGAGGTCACCATTGTGCTCTACGAGGAGCGGCCCGTGGTGCAGACCGAAATTGTCGCCGTCGAGCGGATCCACGTGCTCAAGGAGATCATCACGCACGAGGAAACCCTCAGCGGTGAGGTCCGCAAGGAGGTCATCGAGGCCGAATCCTTCGATGCTCCCGGCCGGGCCACAGCGGCACCGCGCAGGACCGGCGGCTGACCCCTACTCCACCGGTGACCGCAGCCGCACCGCCTCGGCGGTGCGGGAGGACGGGACAGGACAGGACAGGACAGGACAGGGCGATGTTGATACGCCGCGCCGAACCGGCGGACGCTCCCGAGGCGATCCGTGTCTTCCGGGACTCCCGCACGGCCGCCGCCGTTTACCTGCCCTCGGCAGCCCACACCGCGGCCGAGGACGAGGAGTTCGTCCGCGGGGTGCTGATCTCCGAACGGCAGACCTGGCTTGCGGTGGACGGGGACGGGCAGGCCGCCGGCCTGCTCAGCCTGAGCCCCGGGTGGATCGATCAGCTCTATGTCGCCCCTGAATACTGGGGGCGCGGTGTCGGCACGCTTCTCCTTGGCCATGCCAAGGCGCTGCAGCCCTCCGGACTCCAGCTGTGGACCTTCGAGTCAAACCTTGGCGCCCAGCGGTTCTACAAGAGGCACGGGTTCGTCGCCGTCGAACGCACGGACGGCGCGGAGAATGAGGAGCGGGCACCGGACATCCGGTATGCCTGGTCGGGCTCCTGACCGGGCAGGACTGACCCAACAGGCCGACCGGCCGGGCTGGTGGCATGGCAGCCCCCGGCACGCCCGCCCGGAATGCCGGACGGGCCCGCCGGGTCCAGCGAGGTCGTGGTGTCAGTACGCCTTGGGGATCATGATCCACAGGATGATGTAGGCGATCTCCCCGGCCCCGACCAGGCCGAAAATCACGAAGAGCAGCCTTACGAGGGTCTTGGAAATGCCGAAGCGGGCGGCAAGGGCCGCGCAGACCCCCGCGATCACCTTGCCGTTGCGCGGACGTACAAGTTGAGAAGCCATGCCCGTACCCTACCAACGGGGCCGCACGGGTGGACAGG
The DNA here is from genome assembly GCA_003602285.1 of Arthrobacter frigidicola. GTDB lineage: Bacteria > Actinomycetota > Actinomycetes > Actinomycetales > Micrococcaceae > Arthrobacter_D > Arthrobacter_D frigidicola. Next base: position 18,187 of record QZVU01000007.1, on the reverse strand, counting down.
ACCAAAAACCGCGGGCTCCGGGAAAGGCCTTGTGCGCGGTGGACCGAGCGCGCACCATTGCTGCATCAGCTGAAACCACCCGAGGAGCTGATGTGTTCGGAAACGCGGACAAGCCGCCGCAGGTTGACTTCCACCCCTGGCCCAGCGGCCTGACGTCCCGGCATTTTTCCCTCCTGAGGAGGAGCGCCTTCGTCGTCCTCATCACGGTGTTGATCTTCGGCGCCTACAGCACCGAACTGACCCTGATGCGGGTCATCACCAACTGCCTCGTGGTGTACGTGGTGGTGATCTGGTCGCGGCGCTGGCTGTCCGAAAACCGGGACGGCCCGGGGCAACCGGGACCCGCCCGGTAGCCGCAGCCCCCGCCGGTGGCCCACGGCGGGACGCGGTGCCTGGTAACGGCTCACCCCGCGGGGCGCAGCGAGGTGATCATGGTGCGGATCTTCCCAAACTCCTCCGTCTCGGCGTACACCTGCGGCGTGTCGGCATGCGGCGGGTTGCCGTGCGTGGTGTCGAAGGGGTCGTAGATGCCCCCGAAGGCCGCGCCGCTGGGAGGCCAGGTGAAGAAGTGTGCGATGGGGCACGCCGTCGGACCCGCCGGATCCGGAGCCGAGGTGATGCCATAGGCTCCGCTGAATCCCTTCTGCGGGTCGGCCTGCGCCGGGTCGCTGCGGATTTCGAAGACGAAGCGGGGGGTGCTGCCGGCCTGGGCCAGGGCGGGCAGCGGCCGCGACTCGATCACCCCGTAGGGGCTCTTCTGCGCGCACTCGGCACCGGTGACGAGATTGGTGCGGAGGTTCGCGATCGGCTTTCCGGTGTCGCTGACCACCTCGATGGCGACCCCGCCGGGCGGGGCCCCCTCCGCAGCGCGGATCATCCAGTTTTCGGGATAGTCGAAGGCGAGCTCGCCGTCGAGGGTCGTGTAGGTGTTCCAGCCGGGCCCCGTGGGCGGGTCGGTCGGCGCTGCGCTGCCGGTGGGGGCCGAGGAGCTGGGTGGAGAGGAATTCGGTGGCGTGGAGCTTGGCGCCGTGGTTCCTGCTGGCGTCAGGGTTGGCGTCGAGGACGAAGTGCTGCTGTTCAGAGTCGATGGGGAGGGCCCGGGGGCCGGCTCCGAGGCGGCCGGAGCGCATGCTCCGAGCAGGACGGCGAGGACCCCGCCGAAGGACAGAACGGATGTGCGCCTCTTGCTCATGGGGACCTCCCGGACGGCCTCTGATCGATCGATTGTGCGTCGATCGGTCCATTGTGAGGCCCGGCGGTGCATCCGTGGGCGGGGGCGCCGGAATCGTTCCTAAACTGTTGCAGGTTCCGGTCCGAGAGGGGCGCCGCCCGAGAGTAGAAAACACGGCACAAAAAAGCCACCAGGTTCCGGGAGTATTTCCCGGAACCTGGTGGCGGATTGGTGGAGCTGAGGGGACTCGAACCCCTGACCCCCTGCATGCCATGCAGGTGCGCTACCAGCTGCGCCACAGCCCCAATCCGTTGTTTCCCTCCGGCTAACCGGCTGAAGCAACTCGTTTAGTTTAGTAAAGTTTTCCGCTCCTGCAAAATCGGCAGGAACTCGCCCCCGCTAGCCCTCGATCGGCTCCGCCGGGAAGGACCCGAGACCCACATTGTGCTCCCGCAGCTGCCATGAAAAGAGCGCCTCCGGGGTGCGGACCTGCTCGTCCAGAAGCGACCAGTGGCAGTTGGATACTCCGGCCAGCGCACCCCAGGTGGTTGAGGGCAGGCCCATCAGGGCGGCCAGTCCGGCGCGGATCGCTCCGCCGTGGCTGACCACCACGAGGGTCTGTCCGGCGGTGAGGTCCTCCACCGCTTCGAGGGTGGCCTCGCTCATCCGGCGGCCGACCTCCTCGCGGTTCTCCGCACCGCCGGCGCGGACCAAGGGGTCTCCCCCGCGCCAGGCGGCGTTGTCCTCGGGGAACCGCTCATCGATTTCGGCGAAGGTGAGCCCCTGCCATGCACCGGCGGCCGTCTCCCGGAAGCGCTTGTCCAGCCGCACCTTCAGCCCGGTGATGGCGGCCAAGGCGTGGGCGGTGTCGGCGGCACGGCTGAGGTCGGAGGACACGATGCGGGCCGGGTGGCGCTGGGCGAGCAGCCCTGCGGCCCTGGAGGCCTGGCGCCGGCCGGTGGCATCGAGAGGGATATCTTCCTGGCCCTGGAACATTCCGCCGTGGTTCCAGGCCGTTCTCCCGTGCCGCCAGAAGATTACCCTGCGGGCGGCAGGGTCATCGTGCCGGTGTCCCGTCACTCCGCTTCGGTGCTGACGGCGCTGGGCGCATCGGGGTTCTGCGGTGAGCTTTGCAGGGAGCCCTCAAGCTGCAGGTCGACGGACGGGCAGTCGTTCCACAGCCGCTCCAGGGCGTAGAAGACGCGGTCTTCCTCGTGCTGGACGTGGATGACCACCTCGGCGTAGTCGAGCAGCACCCAGCGGCCCTCGCTGCGGCCTTCACGCCGGACGGGCTTCAGGCCCTGCTTTGACAGTTCCTCCTCGATGCCGTCGACGATGGCATTGACCTGTCGTTCGCTCGGCGCCGAAGCGATAAGGAAAACATCGGTGATCGCGAGGCGCTCGCTTACATCGATGGCAACAATGTCCTGGGCAATCTTGTCCACTGCGGCGTGTGCCGCGGTGCGGGCAATCCCGATGGACGATTCGGTAGCGCTCACTGATCTCCTTGTGTGTGGTCAGCCGCCGAAGCCGCTGACGATCATTAGAATTCCGGCCAGGAGTGCAAGCACGCCCAACCCGAGTATTGAAAACTGCAGGTACCTCATCCGCCGGACCCGGGCCAGGCCCGCGGTCATGGCGTCGAGGGGGTCGAGCCCGTGGGCGCTCTGGGCGCGCACGGGGGTGGCGCCGTCGTCGGTGGCTCGGCCGTGGTTGCGGGCGAGGGTTTCGGCCTGCGCCAGCACCTGCGACCGCCGTTCGGGGCCCTTGCCGGCGGAGGCCGGAGCCGGGGCGGGAGCCGCAGGCTGGGCGGATGGCTTCGTCGGAAGGGGGCGGCGGACGACCGGAACGTGGGAGGTGGTCGGGGCCTTCAGGACCGGGCCGCCTACCCCGGGAACCTTAACGTATTCGGGCGGCGCGACGATCGAGAGGTTGTGCGCCGTGGTCGGATCGCTCGACTGCGGACGCCGCTGGGAGTTCTCCTCGGAGAGCTGCTGGATCTTCTGCGCCCGGCTGTTGAGGACGGCGGCGCGTTCGGCCAAGGCCTTCTGCTTCGCCAGGATGGCGGGGTCGACGGCGAACGGGTCGGTGCCCCGCGCCGCCTCAATCATGGCGACCTGGTCCCGCGCCTGCGCGGCGATGGCTTCACGGGCCGCGAGGGCCTGCTCAACGCTCAGGTCCTCGCCAACGGCTTCCTGACCGGCGGGGACGGCACCGGTTGCCTGCGGCCCGGCCACGCCGCCTCCCTCGGTGCTCACGCGGCGGCGGCGGTCGCGCCTGCCTTCGAGCGGCACCTGCGCAACGCGCCGTTCGATGGGGGTTCCATCGGGGTGCAGGGGGCGGCCTTCCGCCTGGGGCGCGGCCGTCTCCGGTGCCGTCTGCGCACCCGAGGGGGCCGCACCGGTGGATCCCTGCGCCGCGCTGCCGGCGCCGGCGCGAGGCGAAGCAGCGGAGGCCGGCTCGGGGGCGGTCGAAGCAGCCGTGGTGGAAACAGCAGGGGTGGAATCGCCCGGGACCGTCCCGTCGGGAGCGGTGGTGGGAGCCTCCGCCCGGGCCGCCTGTGCTTCCTGCTGCTGCAGCCGCAGCTGGCGCCGGGTGGGCATCGCGTCGTATGAGCTGGTGACCGCGGGCACCGAGTGTTCGGCCAGGGCACGGTAGGTGCGCAGGGCCTCACGGTCCCGCGCGCGCACCAGGGACACCCGCTCGGAGGTGTGGACCTCCGCGTCGACCGGCGCGTCGGCGGCACGCCGGCTCCGCCGCTGTCCCCCGCTGGTGGTCCCGGTTCCGGTTCCCGATACAGCGGAAGACCCGCGGCCAGAAGCGGCGGGTCGTGGGTCCTTCTCGTCGTTAGCCTTGCTCATTGCTTTCTCATCCGGTCGTCTGCGGAAGCGCTGTGGAATTGACTCCGTGGGGCGGCGTCCCGGGCTTGGAGCCGTCGTCGGCCCCCTGCGCGGCGGGAGCGTCGGTCCTTGCATAGAGCCCGTACTTGGCGATGTACTGCACCACCCCGTCCGGCACCAGGTACCACACCGGGTTGCCCGACTCGACCCGGCGGCGGCAGTCGGTCGAGGAAATGGCCATGGCCGGGACCTCAAGCAGGCTCACATCGTGCCCGCCGCCGTCGAGCTCGTGCCCGGGCCGCGTCACTCCGATGAAGTGGGCGAGGGTCCACAGTTCGTCGACATTCTTCCAGGAGAGGATCTGCGCCATCGCATCCGCCCCGGTGATGAAGAACAGCTCGGCCTCGGGCCGGGCGGCCTTGAGGTCCCGCAGCGTGTCGATGGTGAAGGTCGGACCCGGCCGGTCGATGTCCACCCTGCTCACGGTGAAGTCAGGGTTCGAGGCCGTGGCGATCACCGTCATCAGGTACCGGTGCTCCGCCGACGTCACGCGGGTATCGGCCTTCTGCCACGGCTGTCCGGTGGGAACAAAGACCACCTCGTCCAGGCCGAACACGGCGGCGACTTCGCTCGCCGCCACGAGGTGCCCGTGGTGGATCGGGTCGAAGGTGCCGCCCATGACACCGAGCCGCCACGGCCCGCCGTCACGCCGCCGGTGCGGTGCGGTCTCCCCGGTGCCCGGCTCGCCGGCGTTCGTCGAATCGCCCAAGGGAACTAGCGCCGGGTGGCTTCGCCGTGGTCGTGCTTGTTGGGGTGCTGCTTGTGCGGGTCGAGGTGCTCGCGCGTGGCCTGGTGCCGGTGGCCGAGGTTGGAGAACGAGAGTGTGACGATCATGAGCAGGAGCAGGAAACCCCCGACGATCAGCGGGTACACGATCGCCGGCATCGGCAGCTCGTGATGCACCGCCACCTCGCCTGCAAGCACCGCTGCGTCGGTGTACAAATTCAGCATGTAGTTCCCCTTGAAAAGTATTGGCGGACCGCCGGAGCGCCCGGGCCGGCGAGCAGGTTCGGTACCATATTACGCGCTGCTCGATCGGAGCCGCACACGCGTGTCACTGCCGCACCTGCCCTTCGCCCTGGATGATCCACTTCGTGGTCGTCAGTTCGGCAAGGCCCATGGGCCCGCGGGCGTGCATCTTCTGGGTGGAGATTCCGACCTCCGCGCCCAGGCCCAGCTCCCCGCCGTCGACAAACCGGGTTGAGGCGTTCACCAGGACCGCCGCCGAGTCGACGCCGGCGATGAACCGCTCCGAGTTGGCCAGGCTGTTGGTGATGATGGCCTCGCTGTGCCCGGTGCTCCAGCGCCGGATGTGGGCCAGCGCCTCGTCCACCGAATCGACGACGCCGACAGCGAGGTCCAGGGCCATGTACTCGCGGCTCCAGTCGTCGTCGGTGACCGGCTCGGACGCCGTCCCCTCGGGCAGCAGGGCCTGGGCCCGCCCATCGACGTGGAGGCGGACGCCGGCCTCGGCAAGCCGGCCGAGCACCGCCGGTGCGGCGGCGGCACCGCTGTGGATCAGCAGGGTCTCGACGGTGTTGCAGACACTGGGCCGCTGGGTCTTGGCGTTGAGCAGGATGTCGGTGGCCATCCCGGCGTCGGCGCTCTCGTCGAGGAAGATGTGCACGTTCCCCTCGCCCGTCTCGATCACCGGCACCGAGGATTCACAGACGACCGTCTGGATCAGGTCCCGACCGCCGCGCGGGATCAGGACGTCGACCCGGCCGCGTGCGCCCATCAGGGCGGCCGCCCCGGCCCGGCCGTACTGGTCGACGCTCAGCACCGCGTCGGCCGGCAGTCCGCTCTCCTCGAGCACCGCGCCGATGATCTCCACGAGCGCGGCGTTGGTGTGCGCCGCGGCGGACCCGCCCCGCAGGATCACGGCGTTGCCGCTCTTCAGGGCCAGGCCGGCGATGTCGATCGTGACATTGGGCCGGGCCTCGTAGATGGCGGCGACCACGCCGAGGGGCACCCGCACCTGGCGCAACCGGATCCCGTTGGGCAGGGTCTGCCCGCGCACCGCCGACCCCACCGGATCGGGAAGGGCCGCAAGTTCCTCGAGGGCCCGGGCCAGCCCGGCCACGCGGCCCGGGTCGAGGCTGAGCCGGTCAAGGAGGTAGGCCGATGTGCCGTTGGCGCGGCCCGCCGCGACGTCGAGCGCGTTGGCGGCGAGGACGGCGTCCTGGCGTTCGGTGAGCGCAGCGGCCACGGCGCGCAGGGCCCGATCCTTGGTGGCGCGGGTGGCCGAGGCAAGGATGCGGGAGGCGGCGCGGGAACGGTCGGTCAGGGCGTACACGGCCTGTGGAACGTCCGGTTCCGCAGTGTGCGGATCCGCGGCGGTCGGCACACCGGCAGTCGGTACACCAGTAGTCGGTTCACCGGACGCGGCCTGGACGGCGGCGTCCTTAGGCAGGCGGTCGGCGGGAGTGTGCCCGCCCTGCAGCGTCTGGGGTGGAATCATGAGCACAGTCTACCGAGAGGCGCCCGGTGCCGGGATCCGCCCGGGCGGCCGCAGTGGAGCGGTTCGGCTCAGAGCACCACGAGGTCGTTGACGTGGACCACCGAGCGTTCGTACTCGTGCCCGAGTTCCTCGGCAAGGTCCCGGGTGGAGCGCCCCAGCATGGGCGGCAGTTCGGCGGAGCTGTAGTTGACGAGGCCGCGGGCGACGGCGCGGCCGGTGGTGTCGACCATCTCCACCGGATCGCCGGGCTCGAAGTCGCCCTTCACGGCGAGGATTCCCGCCGGCAGCAGGGAGCGCCGCCGCTCCCCCACGGCCTTCACGGCGCCGTCGTCGAGGATCAGGGTGCCCTGGATGCGCGCCAGGTGGGCCAGCCACAGCAGGCGGATAGGCTGGCGGCGGCCTCCGGCGGAGAACCAGGTGCCGACATCGGCCCCGTTGAGGGCCGCGGCGGCGTTCGCCGTCGAGGTCACGAGCGCGGGGATGCCCGAGGCCGCCGCGATCCCGGCGGCCTCCACCTTGGTGGCCATGCCGCCGGTGCCGACGCCGGCTGCGCCGGCGCGTCCAATGGTGACGCCCTCAAGGTCCGCCGCCGAGTGCACGTCCGAAATGCGCCGCGCGCCGTCCTTCGGGGGGCCGTCGTACAGGGCATCGACGTCGGAGAGCAGCACGAGGGCGTCGGCCTTCACCAGGTGGGCCACCAGCGCCGCGAGGCGGTCATTGTCGCCGAAGCGGATCTCGTGGCTCGCCACGGTGTCGTTCTCATTGACGATCGGCACGACGCCGAAGTTCAGCAACCGCTCCATGGCCCGGTGCGCATTGGCGTAGTGGGAGCGCCGGATCAGGTCATCGGCAGTGAGCAGCACCTGGCTCACCGTCACGCCGTGGGCGCCGAAGGCCTGCGTGTAGCGGGCCATGAGCAGTCCCTGCCCCACGCTCGCCGCCGCCTGCTGGGAGGACAGCTGCGCCGGACGGCGCGCGAGCCCCAGCGGGGCGAGGCCCGCCGCGATCGCACCGGAGGACACCAGGATCAGCTCGGTGCCGGCCAGGCGCCGCGCGGCGAGGATGTCGACGAGGCCCACGAGGGCCTCGGTGGAGATCCCGCCCGACACGGACGTGAGCGAGGACGACCCCACCTTGACAACGACCCTCCGGGCGCCGGGCAGCCCGGAGCGGTCCGTCAGGGGTGAGTGTGCTGCCATCGCGTCCCTACGCCTGGTCGCCCGCGTTGTCTGCGGGGGCGGTGCGCTTGGCCTTGTTGTTCACTGACTCGGTCCAGATGCCTGCCTTGCGGTCGGCCTCGAGCTCGGCGCGCGCGGCGGCCTTCGCGTCCTTGCGCTCCTGGTACTCCTCGCGCTTCTGCTCGCGGGTGGGTCGGACGTATTCGGCCAGGCGCAGGTCGGTGCCGCGCGGTCCGGCCAGCAGCTCCGCACCGCCCATCATGGTGGGCTCCCAGTCGAACACGACGCCGTCGCCTTCGCCGATGACGACGGTGTCGCCTGGCTTGGCGCCGGCCTTGAACAGCTGCTCTTCGACGCCGAGCTTCGCCAGGCGGTCTGCGAGGTAGCCGACGGCCTCGTCGTTGGTGAAGTCGGTCTGCTTGACCCAGCGCTCGGGCTTCTCGCCGAGTACGCGGAACAGGGGCAGGGCGTCCTTTTCCTCGTTGCGGATGCGGAATCCGGCGGAGTTGACGGCGCGGGGGCGCAGCACGGGAGGTGCGACCTTCGGCGGGGCGGCCTTCACGGCGTCGCGGGCGCCCTGGACGATTTCGGCCATGGCGAAGCCGAGCTGGCGCAGGCCCTCGTGGCTTGAGGCGGAGACCTCGAACACGCGGTAGCCGCGCGCCTCGAGCTCGGGGCGCACCATGGCGGCCATGTCGCGGCCGTCGGGCACGTCCACCTTGTTCAGCACCACGAGGCGCGGGCGCTCGTTGAGGGGAACGACCTCCCCGTCGGAGCCGGCGAAGCTCATGTCGACGGCGTACTTGTCGAGTTCGCGTTCGATCACGGCCAGGTCGCCCAGCGGGTCGCGGTCGCTCTCGAGGGCCGCGGTGTCAAGCACGTGCACCAGGGCGGCGCAGCGTTCGACGTGGCGCAGGAAGTGGTGGCCCAGGCCCTTGCCTTCGCTGGCACCTTCGATCAGGCCGGGGACGTCGGCGATGGTGAAGCGGGTGTTGCCGGCCTCAACGACGCCGAGGTTGGGCACCAGCGTGGTGAACGGGTAGTCGGCGATCTTGGGCCGTGCGGCCGACATCGCGGCGATCAGGCTTGACTTGCCGGCCGAGGGGAAGCCGACCAGGGCGATGTCGGCGATGGACTTCAGCTCCAGGACGACGTCGCGCTCGTCACCGGGGATGCCCAGCAGGGCGAAACCGGGGGCCTTGCGCTTCTGGGAGGACAGCGAGGAGTTGCCCAGCCCGCCCTGGCCGCCGGCCGCGGCGACGAACTCGGCGCCCTCGCCGACGAGGTCGGCCAGCACTGTGCCGTCCTTTGCCTTGACGACGGTGCCGTCGGGCACCGGAAGGATGAGCGTCTCGCCGTTCTTGCCGCCGCGCCAGTCGCCCATGCCGTTGCCGCCGTTGGTGGCGTGCCGGTGCGGCGCGTGGTGGTAGTCGAGCAGGGTGGTGGTCTGCGGGTCGACACGCAGGATCACGTCGCCGCCGTCGCCGCCGTTGCCGCCGTCGGGCCCGCCCAGGGGCTTGAACTTCTCGCGCTTGACGGACACGCAGCCATGGCCGCCTGTGCCGCCGGAAACGTGCAGGACTACTCGGTCAACGAAGCTGGCCACGTTGATCTCCTTCTGAAGTGCTTCACTGTGCCGGGTCTAACCGGCTTAAAAGAAGGCGGGGTGAGCCATGTCGGCCCACCCCACCCCAATGCTTGGAGCATCGTGCGTTGAAAGCGGCAGATTACTCCGCGGCTGCTCCAACGATGTTCACGACGCGGCGCCCGCGGCGGGTACCGAACTCAACGGCACCTGCTTCGAGGGCGAACAGCGTGTCATCTCCGCCACGGCCAACATTGGCACCGGGGTGGAAGTGGGTGCCGCGCTGGCGGACGATGATTTCGCCGGCCTTGACGACCTGGCCGCCGAAGCGCTTTACGCCGAGGTACTGCGCGTTGGAGTCGCGACCGTTGCGAGTGGAGCTCGCGCCCTTCTTATGTGCCATGAGTTATGCCTGCCTTCGCTGAAGATACTGTTTGACCGACCGAGCAACCGCAGAGGGTTACTTGATACCTGTGATTTTGACGCGGGTCAGCTCTGAACGGTGACCCTGGCGCTTCTTGTAGCCGGTCTTGTTCTTGAACTTCTGGATGACAATCTTCGGGCCGCGAAGATTCTCAACGATCTCGGCAGTGACGGTGACCTTCTCGAGGTCCTTCGCTGCTGAGGTGACCTTGTCGCCGTCTACCAGAAGGAGGGCAGGCAGCGCAAAGGTGCTTCCTGCCTGACCGGTGACGCGGTCAAGGGTAACGAGGTCTCCAACGGAAACCTTTTCTTGGCGGCCGCCTGCGCGGACAATCGCGTACACCACTTGGGAACTCACTTCTCTCGACAATCTTGACTTCTGATGTGAAAAACTGGTTGCGCACTGCGGCTGGCATCCGGGAAGGACACTTCAAAGAGCCATATCTGCGCCGTGCGTCTACGCCCCGGATACACCGGTTAGAAGGCGAACGCACCGAAGATCAAGGTTACGTCAGTGGGGCAGCTTCCCGCAAATTACGCCCCTCCCCGGTGCGGCCCAGGCGCGGCCTCGGTGCCGCGCGGCTTCCCGGTCCGCCGGAAACTCCTCCGGACAGCAAAGGAGCCGGCCCCCGCGGTGCGGGGGCCGGCTCCTCTGCTTGGGGAAGGCGCGGTCCTGGCCTACAGGTCCTGGCTTACAGGTCCTGGCTTACAGGTCCTGGCTTACAGGTCCTGGCTTACAGGTCGGAGGCGGGCACGCCGACGCCGAGGATCATCGGCTCGTCTCCCCCGGTCTCCTCCCGCGGGGCGGGCTTCCCGGCCCGAGCCACGTGCTGCGCGCCGGGCTGGGCCTCACCTGCTCCGGAGGCCGTCACCGTTTCAATGGAGGCGTTCGAGCCCTGGGCGCTGGCGGCACGACGCCGCGGGCGGCGGCGGGACCCCTGGGCGGCAGGTGCTGCCTGGGCCGGGGCTTCCGGGCGCTGGACCGTGTCCCGCGCCGGGGCCTCCGCGGCTCCCGCACCCCGTTCTCCGGCCGGCTTCTTGTCGAAGGCCTCGGCGAGGCTGTCAAGCGTCAGCCGCGGGCCCTCGGGTGCGGTCACCGGCGCGGCCGCGTCTGCGCGGGGCAGGGTGACGGTCTCACCATTGATGGTGAGGACCGCCGAGGCTGCCTCGTCCCGGGACCTCTCGGCGGCGGGCGCCGTCTCCGGTGCCTTCTCCGGCGCCGCCGGTGCGTCCTCGCTGTGTGCGGCATGGTGGGTGGCCGCGGCGATGCTCGCGAGGGCGGCACGCGCCGCCTCCGCCTTGGCCGCCCGCTCCGGGTTATCCGCGCGCGGCTCGGGGGCCGCCTGCTGCTCCTCGACCGGCTCGGGAGTGCGCCTCCGCTTGCGCTCGCTGCGGGACATCTTCTCCTGGCGGAGGTGCTGCTGGTGGTTCTCGGTGGAGACGGCGTGGCGGCGGTGTTCGACCGGCTCCTCGTGGGTCACCACGCCGCGGCCGGCGCAGTGCTCGCAGACCTCGCCGAAGACCTCGAGCAGCCCGGTGCCCATGCGCTTGCGGGTCATCTGGACGAGCCCCAGTGAGGTCACCTCCGCCACCTGGTGCTTGGTGCGGTCCCGACCGAGGCACTCGACGAGCCGGCGCAGCACGAGGTCGCGGTTGGCTTCGAGGACCATGTCGATGAAGTCGATGACGATGATGCCGCCGATGTCGCGCAGCCGCAGCTGGCGCACCACCTCCTCGGCCGCCTCGAGGTTGTTCTTGGTGACTGTCTCCTCGAGGTTGCCGCCGCTGCCGGTGAACTTGCCGGTGTTCACGTCGACGACGGTCATCGCCTCGGTGCGGTCGATCACCAGCGAGCCGCCGGAGGGAAGGTAGACCTTTCGGTCGAGGGCCTTCTGGATCTGCTCGTCGATGCGGCTCGCTGTGAAGATGTCCTCCTCCGAGGTCCACTTCTCAAGGCGGCCCACCAGGTCCGGCGCCACGTACATGACGTAGGCCTCGATGGTGTCCCAGGCCTCCTCGCCGGAGACGAGGAGCTTGGAGAAGTCCTCGTTGAAGACGTCGCGGACCACCTTGATGGTGAGGTCGGGCTCGCCGTAGAGCAGCTCCGGGGCCAGCGTCTTGGTCGAGGAGGACTTGCGTTCGATCTCCTCCCACTGGGCGCGCAGCCGGTTGATGTCGTGGGTCAGTTCCTCTTCGCTGGCGCCTTCGGCCGCGGTGCGCACGATGACCCCGGCGTTCTCGGGCAGGCGGTCCTTGAGGATGCGCTTGAGCCGGTTGCGCTCGACGTCGGGCAGCTTGCGGGAGATGCCCGTCATGGAGCCGCCCGGCACGTACACGAGGTAGCGGCCCGGCAGGGAGATCTGGCTGGTCAGGCGGGCGCCCTTGTGACCCACGGGGTCCTTGGTGACCTGCACCAGCACCGGGTCGCCGGACTTCAGCGCCAGCTCGATGCGGCGCGGCTGCCCGTCGAGGCCGGCGGCGTCCCAGTTGACCTCGCCGGCGTAGAGCACGGCGTTGCGGCCGCGTCCGATGTCGACGAAGGCGGCCTCCATGCTCGGAAGGACGTTCTGCACCTTCCCGAGGTACACGTTGCCGATCAGCGAGTCCTGCTGGGTCTTCGAGACGAAGTGCTCGGCGAGGATCCCGTCCTCGAGCACGCCGATCTGAATCCTGTCGTCGCGCTGGCGCACCACCATCTGGCGGTCGACGGATTCGCGGCGCGCGAGGAACTCGGCCTCGGTGATGACCTGGCGGCGGCGTCCGGAGTCGCGGGATTCACGGCGGCGCTGCTTCTTCGCCTCGAGGCGGGTGGAGCCCTTGACGCTGGTCACACGGTCGGAGGGGGCGTCGGTGCTCTGGCGCGGGGCGCGGACCCGGGTCACGGTGTTGGGCGGATCGTCGTCCTCCCCGCCGGTCAGTTCGAGGTCCTGGTCTCCGCGGCGGCGACGGCGGCGGCGCCGGGACGTGACGGCGTCCCCTGCCTCGGAGGAGGGTCCGTTGGACTGTCCCTCCCCGGAGTCGCCGTTCTCGTCGCCCTGGGCGTCGTCGGTGCCGTTGTCGCTGCGGTTCCGGCCGCGGCGGCGGCTGCGCCGGCGGCGCGGTCCGGAGTCTTCGGAGTCGTCGTCCTCGTCGTCCTCGAGCGCCGGCTCGGTGACCTTGACGGCCTGGACCGCGGCGCTCAGGTCGGGGGCGTGGAAGAGCAGCGAGAGGGGCGAATCCGGGATGGCGAAGGGGTCGACGTACGAGGGTTCGGCGCTCTTCGGTGCCGGTTCGGCGGCGGTTTCCGCCGTGCCCGGCTCGGTCTTTCCGGCCTGCGTAGCGTCGAGCCGCTGCTGTGCGGCGGCCGTCGGGGCCTTGGACCCGGCGACGTCGGCCGAGCCGGCGGATGCCTCCTCCGCTTCTTCGCTGTCCGCTGGAACCTCCACGGCGTCGCTCTTCGCCCGGCGGGTGCGTACGGCCCGGCGGGCCCGGACCGGCTTCTCGGCGGGGGGCGCGTCCTCCCCCGCCCCGGCTGCTGCCGCTTCGGTATCGGCGGCGTCGGCGGCGTCTGGGTTGTCACCGGCGACGGCGTCCGCAGCCACGGCGGCCTCGGCGGCAGCAGGCTCTCCGGAAGGGACCTCCGGCGCCGGCGCTGCCGGCCCTGCTTCGGCCGTGGCCGCCCTGCGGCGGGTGCGGGTGGCCTTCGCCTTCGGTGCTGCCGGCTCCGCGGCGGCCGTGCCGCCGGCTGCCGTGTCGCTGGCTGCCGTGTCGCTGCTTGCCGTGTCTTGGGCGGCCGTTTCCGTGGCTGAGGTGTCACCCGCGGCGTCGAGCGGTGCCTCCACGGGCGATTCCAGCGCGGCGGCCGGGGCCTTGCGGGCTCGGGTGGCGCGGCGGCGGGGTGCTTCGGTGACTTCGGTGACTTCGGTAACAGTGTCGGCCAGTGCGGCGGCGGGCGCTGCGGATGCTTCCGGTGCGGGGGTGTCCCCGGCGGTTTCGGCTGCCGGGACCTTCGTCGGCGCTCCGGCGGGCGAGCTTGCCGCCCTGCGGACCCGCGGGGCCTTCTTCACCGGCGCTGTTGGGGACTGCGTCTCGGCGGCCCCTGCTGCTGCACCCTGCTCGTTGATCTGCGTTTCGAACTGATCCATATGTATTGGCTCCAGCCCCTGCGGCACCGGCCACATTCCAGCGCCCTCCAGGGCAGTATGTCGGCCGTCCGCGGACCCTACGCCCTAGCGGCGACCGGAAGTCGTCATTGTGTCGTTTGAGGTCGCACCGGCTGGAGGGTGCGGCATCACTCAAAGACCAGCGGCGCTTTTCCAACTCATCCGTCGTGTTCACGGTGGCCTGCGAGGCGGATTCCGGAACCGCCCACCAGGATTGATGGGCTCGGTGCGCCGGAAGCATCGCCCGCAGAGCGGAAGCCTGTCGCTGGACCGGAACGGAAATGTGGTTCCCGAACCAGCCACGGCAATTGTCTCACACCAGCATGCAAATCAGCCGTTCCGGCGGCTAGAGTGGCGGAACCATCGGCGCACGGGATGCCGGCGCCGACCGCCCACCCGAGGACGACGACACCCCCAAGGCACACCCCGCGCACGCTGCTCCCTCCGGCACGAATCCGGACGGGGAGGCCGGGACCGGACGGCCGGAGCGGCGGTTCGCTTTCCTCCTCGTGGCCGCCGGCGTCATCGGTTGGCTCGCCTCGGGGCAGCTGGTCCTCGAACGGCTCGCCCTCTACGCGGACCCGGGGTACGTCACCAGCTGCGACCTGAACCCGTGGATTTCCTGCGGCGAGGTGTTCCGGACGGAGCAGGCCGCGGTGTTCGGCTTCCCCAACCCGCTGATCGGCCTCGTGGCCTTCGCCGTCGTGATCACCACGGGCATGGCGCTGCTCGCGGGCGCAGAGCTGCGCCGCTGGTACTGGCTCGGCCTGCAGGCCGGAACGGTCCTCGGCGCGGCCTTCACGCTCTGGCTGTGGTTCCAGGCGCTGTTCGTGATCTCAATCCTGTGCATCTACTGCATGGTGGTCTGGGTCGTGATGATCGTCCTGACGGTGCACCTCACGGCGCGCAATGCCGCCTCGGGGGTGCTGCCGGTTCCTCCGCGGACCGCACGGCTGCTGGCCGAGTGGTCGTGGGTCCTGGTGGCGCTGCTGGTCGTGGCGGGCGCGGCGTCGGTGTTCCTGCGCTTCGCCGGGGCCCTGCTGGGCTGAGGGGCCTAGAGGGTCGGGAACTGCCCGGTGGTCGCGTCCTGGCCTGAAGCGGACTCCCGGCCGGCAGCGGACTCCTGACCGGGCAGGGGCCGGGCCACCGGGACCTTCGTCCCCAGGACCTGCGCCACGATGTCGTGAGTGACCTTCTGAGCGGTCAGGCCGACGCGCGCGAGCACCTCGCTGCGCGAGCCGTGGTCGAGGAACTCCACGGGGAGCCCGACCTCGTTCAGGGCGGTGTCGACGCCCGCGGCCCGCATCTCCTGCCGGATCCTGGACCCGACGCCGCCGGCGCGCACGCCGTCCTCGATCACAATGACGATGCGGTGCTCGGCGGCCAGGTCGATCACCGACGGGCAGACGGGAAGTACCCAGCGCGGGTCGATGACCGTCGAGCTGATGCCCTGGGCCCCGAGGCGGTTTGAGACATCGAGGGCGAGTTCGCTCATGGCGCCGACGCTGACGATCAGCACGTCGTTGGCCGTGGACCCCGAGGGCCGCCGAGCGAGCACGTCGACGCCGTCGCCCAGGCGCTCGATGGCCTCGACCTCAGCACCGACGGAACCCTTGGAGTAGCGCACCACGCTCGGGGCGTCGGGGATGGAGACTGCCTCACGCAGTTCCTCGCGCAGCCGGGAGGCATCGCGGGGGGCGGCGAGGTGCAGTCCGGGTACGGTCTGCAGCATGGAGAGGTCCCACATGCCGTGGTGGCTGGCGCCGTCGGGCCCGGTGACCCCCGAGCGGTCGAGGACGATGGTGACCCCGGCCTTGTGCAGCGCCACATCCATCAGGAGCTGATCGAAGGCCCGGTTCAGGAACGTGGCGTAGAGCGCGACGACGGGGTGCAGCCCGCCGTAGGCCATGCCCGCGGCGCTGGTGAGCGCGTGCTGTTCGGCGATGCCGACGTCGAACACGCGGTCCGGGTGACGGGCGGCGAAGCGGTGAAGCCCGACCGGGATGAGCATGGCGCCGGTGATGCCGACGATATCGGGGCGCTCGTCGGCGATGTCGGCGATCTCGTTGGCGAAGACCGAGGTCCAGGACTGGGAGGCGCCGGACTCGACCGGCTCCCCCGTGCCCGGGTCGATGATGCCCACGGCGTGGAACTGGTCGGCCTCGTGGGCGCGCGCCGGGGCGTAGCCATGCCCCTTCTCGGTGATCGCGTGCACGATCACGGGGCCCTCGTAGTTGCGGGCCAGGTGGAGTGCCTGCTCGACGGCGCCGAGGTCGTGGCCGTCGACCGGACCGACGTACTTCATGCCGAGGTCCTCGAAGAGGCCCTGCGGAGCCCACCAGTCCTTCACGCCCTTTTTCGTGGCGTGGAGGCTCTTGTACGCGAAGCGGCCCGCGGGCCCGCCGGCCTGCAGCCGGCCGGTGAACCACTCGAGGGTCCGCTCATACACCTTGTGGGTGCGGACCGAGTCGAGCGCCGGCCGGAGGGAGGCGAGGTAGTCGGCGACGCCGCCGATCGTGGGGGCGTAGGAGCGTCCGTTGTCGTTGACCACGATCACCACGCGGCGGCGCTTGTCCGCGGCGATATTGTTGATCGCCTCCCAGGCCATGCCGCCGGTGAGCGCGCCGTCACCGACGAGGACGACGGTGTACCGGTCACCCTCCCCGTTCAGGACGCGGGCGCGGGAGATCCCGTCGGCCCAGGACAGTGACGACGACGCGTGGGAACTCTCGACGATGTCGTGGATGGACTCGGCGCGGGAGGGGTAGCCCGAGAGGCCGCCCTGCTGGCGCAGGGTGTCGAAGTTCTGCCGGCCGGTGACGAGCTTGTGCACGTAGGACTGGTGGCCGGTGTCGAAGATGATGCTGTCGCGCGGCGAGTCGAACACGCGGTGGATGCCCAGGGTCAGCTCGACCACGCCGAGGTTGGGGCCGAGGTGCCCGCCGGTGCGGGAGACGTTGGTGACGAGGAAGGAACGGATCTCCCGGGCGAGGGCGTCGAGCTGGGATTCGGTAAGCCGGCTCAGGTCCTGCGGGCTGCGAATTGTCTCAAGAAGTCCCACCGGCGCCTCCTCAGGTCGTCTGCTGCGGCGAAGACTTCGCCAGGGCAATTTTCGTTAACTCTAACGTCACAGCTCCCCCGGAGGTGCCCAATCTTCGAGCGTCCGGCGCCCGGGACCCCCTCCGCGGCCACCCGGCGGGCGGGAGGTCCGGGCATCTTTCGGTCGGAAATCCGGGACTCAATCCGCACTGAGCTGCCTCAGGACGTAGTGGAGGATGCCGCCGTGGCGGTAGTAGTCGGCCTCGCCCGGGGTGTCGATGCGCACGATGGCGTCGAAGGAAACCGGCTCACCGTCCTCCTCCGGGACCGCCGTGACGCGGACCGTGTCGGGGATGGTGCCCCCGTTGAGCGCCGTGATGCCCTCAACCGAGAACGTTTCGGTACCGCTCAGTCCAAGGGCTGCGGCGTTCTCGCCCTGGCGGAACTGAAGCGGGAGCACACCCATGCCGATGAGGTTGGAGCGGTGGATCCGCTCGTAGCTCTCGGCGATGACGGCCTTGACACCGAGCAGCGCGGTGCCCTTGGCCGCCCAGTCACGGGATGAGCCGGAGCCGTATTCCCTGCCGGCAAGAACCACCAGCGGCGTGCCGGCGACGGTGTAGTTCCTCGCCGCGTCGTAGATGTAGGTCTGGGGCCCGCCGGTCTGGGTGAAGTCTCGAGTGAAGCCGCCCTCCACGCCGTCGAGCAGGCGGTTGCGCAGCCGAATATTCGCGAAGGTGCCGCGGATCATCACCTCGTGGTTGCCGCGGCGGGAGCCATAGGAGTTGAAGTCCCTGCGCTGCACGCCGTGCTCGAGCAGGTAGCGTCCGGCCGGCGTGTCGGACTTGAAGGAGCCCGCCGGGCTGATGTGGTCGGTGGTGACCGAATCGCCGAGCATCACGAGCACCCGGGCCTCGGCAATGTCTCCCACGGGCTTCGGCACCGCGGTGATGCCCTCGAAATACGGGGGTCTACGCACGTAGGTGGACTCGGGATCCCAGGCGAAGGTATCACCGGCCGGCGTCGGCAGGGCCCGCCAGCGCTCGTCGCCCTCGAAGATCGACCCGTAGCTCGAGGTGAACATCTCCTCATTGATCGAGGAGTCGATGACGGACTGCACCTCGGCCGGACTTGGCCAGATATCGCGGAGGAAAATGCCGTTACCTTCAGCATCGAACCCCAGGGGGTCGTGCTCGAAGTCGAAGTCCATAGTGCCGGCCAGGGCGTAGGCGACCACCAGCGGCGGGGAGGCCAGGTAGTTCATCTTCACGTCCGGGTTGATCCGGCC
>QZVU01000076.1 GCA_003602285.1 Arthrobacter frigidicola | reverse complement strand
TCGCCCTCGATCGCGCCGTACTCCAGGGTCTGACCGCTGGCCTGGGCAAACAGGCCGTGGATCAACGGGGATTTAGTGTGGTTGATCGGTCGGCCAATCACTGCATAGCGGTCGCTCATCGTGCATCTCCGTGGGTGAACAGCACACCGGCCGCTTGCATGGCGGTGATTTCTTCGGGACTGAAGCCAAGCCCCGCAGCGACCTCGGCATTGTGCTGGCCAAGGTCCGGGGCAACCTGATGGATCGTGGTATCGCAGTCAGAAAAGCGGAACGGCAGATTGGGCAGGCGCAAGGTGCCGTAGCGCGGGTGCTGCTGTTCGATGACCATGTTGCGAGCCTGAATCTGCGGATCGGCCAGCACTTCATCAATGCGTTGCACTTTGGCGCTGGGAATGTCGATGCCATCGAGCAGTTGCAAGATGTCGGCGACCCGACGCACGCCGACCCAATCCCGGACTACCGCCAGAATCGCCTCGCGATGTGCATTGCGGCCATTGAGCTTATGGTAGCGGCCATCGCTACCGAACCCAGGCGGGCCGCCATTGGCCTCGACCATGGCGGCGAAGCGCTGCCAGGCGTCGTCGACCTGAGCGGCGATGACCAGGTCGCCATCGGCTGCGCGGAAGACGCCATACAGGGTCGAGGTCGGCATGTCATGGCCGGTCTGCTCGGGTAGCACTGTGCCCTGCGACAACGTGTAGCACTGCACCGCATACTCGTGCATCGACACCAGCGTGTCGTACAGGGCCATGTCGATATGTTGTCCGCGTCCAGAGCTGACCCTGCCCAGCAGCGCCGCGTTGATCGCCGCTACAGCATGGATACCGGTGTACATGTCGCCAAGGGAAATGCGCAGCAACGGCGGCGCTTCGCCCGGCACGCCAACCATCTGCATGATGCCGCTCTTGGCTTCGGCGATCAGCCCGAAGCCGGCGCGGTGGGCATCAGGCCCGGTGTGGCCGTAGGCGGAGATCGAGCAGTAAACCAGACGCGGGTTACGCGCCGACAGCTCGGCATAACCAAGGCCAAGCTTGTCCAGGGCACCTGGACGATAGTTCTCGATGAACACGTCGGCCGAATCGGTCAGGCGTTGCATGAAGGCTTTGCCACGCGGGTCCTTCATGTTGACGCTGACGCCCTGCTTGCCCATGTTCAACTGCAGGAAGTAGCCGCTCTGCTGCTCGTCCAGGGTAAACGCATGCTGGCGCCCGGCATCGCCGCTGCCCGGCCGTTCGACCTTGATCACCTCGGCACCCAGCGCGGCCAGGCAGCGGCCCACATAAGGGCCGGCGAGGAAGTGGCTGTAGTCGATGACGCGGATACCCGCCAAAGGCAACGCCTGGCTCATGCTTCTGCCCTCCTTGGCACAATCAGGCGGTGCTCACCGCGCTGCACGACCTCGCCATTCTGGTTGATCAGCTCCGACGGCAGAACCA
>QZVU01000075.1:382-1439 GCA_003602285.1 Arthrobacter frigidicola | reverse complement strand
TCCCAGTCGAAGATCAGTAGCTCATAGCCTTTATTCATGGGTCAGGACGCACTCAGACGTTCAATGGTTTTCGCCCAGACTTCATCCACAGGCGCTTCAAGCTTCAGCTCACCACCGTCCGGCAGCGGCACGGTCAGCGCATAGGCATGCAGGAACAGGCGCTTGCCCCCCAAATCACGAATTTCGCGACTGAAGTCTTCGTCACCGTATTTGCTGTCACCGGCAATCATGTGCCCGGCATGCAGGGTGTGCACGCGGATCTGGTGGGTACGCCCAGTGATCGGACGGGCCTCGACAATGGTGGCGAACTCGCCAAAGCGGCGCAGCACGCGGAACAGGGTCAACGCTTCCTTGCCCTCTTCGTTCACTTCGACCATGCGCTCGCCGGAGCGCAGGTTGCTCTTGAGCAACGGAGCGTTTACCTGCTTCTTCGAGGTCGGCCAGTGGCCGCGCACCAGCGCCATGTAGCGCTTGTCGACACCATCGCCACGCAGGGCGGCATGCAGGTGGCGCAGCATGCTGCGCTTCTTGGCGATCATGAGCAGGCCGGAGGTGTCGCGGTCCAGGCGGTGTACCAGCTCCAGCTCCTTGGCGTCCGGGCGCAGCTGGCGCAGCGCTTCGATCACGCCAAAGCTCAGGCCGCTGCCGCCATGCACGGCGATGCCGGACGGCTTGTTCATCACGATAAGCGCCTTGTCTTCGTAGACAATGGCCGCCTCAAGGCGTTGCAGCAAG
This sequence comes from Arthrobacter frigidicola, assembly GCA_003602285.1. Lineage (GTDB taxonomy): Bacteria > Actinomycetota > Actinomycetes > Actinomycetales > Micrococcaceae > Arthrobacter_D > Arthrobacter_D frigidicola. The sequence continues at coordinate 704 of QZVU01000075.1, read as the reverse complement.
CCCTGGGCCACCGGCGCCGGCTCGTCACGCTCCGGCAGGCGGACGGGCGGTACCCGCACGATATCGCCGGCCTGGATCTTGTACTCAGGCTTTACCCGACCTTTGTTCACCCGCACTTCACCCTTGCGCAGGATGCGGTAGACCAAAGTCTTGGGCACGCCCTTGAGGGCCGTGATGAGGAAATTGTCGATGCGTTGGCCGGCAAGCTCCGGCGCGACTTCGATCAGCTGAACGCCGGAAGTCGGAGGGGTATTGGTCGTCATTGCGGGATCATAACAATTTTTTATGGAATTGAAGCACTTAATCATTGCTGCTATAGTCG
>QZVU01000075.1:0-372 GCA_003602285.1 Arthrobacter frigidicola | reverse complement strand
CCAGGCTTTCAGCCGGCCCTGACCAACGCAATTCTCCAGGACGCGAGGCCGTCCTACGGGGTTTTCGCCAGTTTACCGAATTGCCTGGAATCGCCACCAGCGCTGTGTAGAGAAGAGCGAAAAAAAACGACAAGCGCGGTGTTTCACCTGCTTACCCGATTCTTTTCGCAGTACCTCTGCCCGCGAGTCGCTTCCACGCAACGCACGGCGAATGCTTCGGAAATACCTGCCTTGGACATCAATGGCGCCAGTGCAGTAACTGCAGTGGCGAAAAATGCAACCCGTTGCGGATTCAGCGCGCGGCAGCACCCGAATTATCAGGGATACGTGCAGGGTGGAGATGCACAGCCCTCGGACCGTGTAGCACCGCGT
>QZVU01000074.1 GCA_003602285.1 Arthrobacter frigidicola | reverse complement strand
AAGCTAGGAGTCTTGGCCCGCCAAAAGGTTCTTTGAGGTAACGCATACCCAGCAACACCACCAGGATCACGCTCAACTCCCGCAACGCAGCCGCCTCGGCCACCGACCCCAGGTGCATGGCCCACAACACCAGCGCATAACTGAACAACACGCAGAGCCCTACCGCCAGGCCCAGGCGCCATTGCGTTCGCCAGAACAGGGCGAACGGAGCCCGCCGCGCCACACCGGCCAGCAGCGGGAATTGCCAGGCACTGAGCAGAGTCAGCCACACCAGGTAATCCCACGGTTTGCCCCATAAGCGCACCGCCTGGCCGTCGAACCAGGTGTAACAGCCGATGCACAGACCGATCAGGGCGACCACCGGCAGCATCGACCAGGGCAGCCGGTCACCGCCACCGCCCTGCCATAACAGGCAAGCCATGCCACAAGGGATCAGCAAGATGCCGATGATCTGCTGCTGGCTCAGCGACTCCCCGGCAAAGGCCAAGGTCAAGCCCAGCACCACTAACGGTGACAGCCCGCGCATCAGAGGATAGACCAGCCCCAGGTCGCCCACGCGGTAGGCCTTGATCAGCAGATAGCGGTACAGCTGCTCGGCCAGCGCCGAGGCAACCAACCAGGGCCATATTTCCGCCGGCGGCACATCGACGAAGGCCACCGCCAGCACCGCGAACACCAGGGCCACCGTGTCCATGCTGGCGATCACCAGCAAGCGCTCGCCGCTGAATTTGATCAGGGTATTCCAGGTCGCATGCAGCAGGGCGGCGACCAGCACCAGGGATGTTGCCAACACGCCTTCTTATCCTTAATGGCTTTTTTATTGCTGTGAATATATAGCGTTCAGGGGCCGCTGTGCGGCCCCCTTACATGGGAACGATTGGAACGAATCCGGTCAAAGCTTGTGTCCCGAACCCCGTGCCAGGTCATCAAAGAACTGCCCGAGCCATTCGGGTAACGACTTGGAAGCCACTGTCACAGGATTCGGGATGCTTGAATTAGTTGCCGCGTTTATCTGCCTCACCACCCTCCTCACCTATGTAAATTACCGTTTCATCGGCCTGCCGCCCGCCATCGGTGTGATGGTCACGGCACTGCTGTTCTCCCTGATACTGCAGGGCCTTAGCCTGATCGGCTTCCCTGGCCTGGAAGAGCGCGTCGAAGGGCTGATGAACCAGATCGATTTCAACGACCTGTTGATGCACTGGATGCTGGCGTTCCTGCTGTTTGCCGGCGCCTTGCACGTGAACCTCAGCGATTTGCGCAGTTACCGCTGGCCGATAGGGTTGCTCGCAACGATTGGGGTGCTGATCGCCACCGTGGTCATCGGCTACCTGTCGCACTGGGTATTCGCGATGTTTGGCTGGCAAGTGCCGCTGATCTACTGCCTGCTGTTCGGTGCGCTCATCTCGCCCACCGACCCGATTGCCGTGCTGGGCGCGCT
>QZVU01000073.1 GCA_003602285.1 Arthrobacter frigidicola | reverse complement strand
TGTACTCGCGGCTGCTGGTCGACCTGATCCCCAATGTCACCCTGGTGGCCGGTTTCATGGCCGACCGTGACGGCAACCTGTACACCGGCCCCAGCACCGAAGATACCCCCGCATTGGTAGAGCCTGCTGCCTTCAGCGACGGCATCGTCATCGCCCAGGTCAACCAGCTGGTGGACCGCGTCGATGACTTGCCACGGGTCGACATACCGGCGTCCTGGGTCGACTTTGTGGTGGTGGCCGACCAGCCTTTCTACATCGAGCCGCTGTTTACCCGAGACCCGCGCCACATCAAGCCGGTGCATGTGCTCATGGCGATGATGGCCATACGCGGCATCTACGAAAAACACCAGGTGCAGTCGCTGAACCACGGCATCGGCTTCAATACCGCCGCCATCGAGCTGATCTTGCCCACCTACGGCGAGTCTCTGGGCCTGAAGGGCAAGATCTGCCGCAACTGGACGCTCAACCCTCACCCGACCCTGATCCCGGCCATCGAGACCGGCTGGGTGCAAAGCGTGCACTGCTTCGGCACCGAGCTGGGCATGGAGGATTACATCGCCCAGCGCCCGGACGTGTTCTTCACCGGCCGCGATGGTTCGCTGCGTTCCAACCGCATGATGTGCCAGCTGGCGGGGCAATACGCTGTCGACCTGTTCATCGGCGCCACTTTGCAAGTGGATGGCGATGGCCATTCCTCGACCGTGACCCGCGGCCGCCTGGCCGGTTTTGGCGGTGCGCCGAATATGGGCCACGACCCGCGTGGCCGGCGCCACGCGACCCCGGCCTGGCTCGACATGACCGTGCCGGAAACCCTGCTGGAGCGCGGCCGCAAGCTGGTGGTGCAAATGGTCGAAACCTACCAGGAAGGCGGCAAGCCCACCTTCGTGGAAACCCTCGATGCCGTGGAAGTCGCCAAGAAGGCCGGCATGCCGTTGGCGCCGGTGATGATCTACGGCGATGACGTCACCCACCTGCTGACCGAGGAGGGCATTGCCTACCTGTACAAGGCCCGCAGCCTGGAAGAACGCCAGCAGATGATCGCCGCGGTGGCAGGGGTTACCGCCATCGGCCTGCGCCACGATCCGAAAGACACCCTGCGCATGCGCCAGCAAGGCCTGATCGCCTTGCCCGAAGACTTGGGCATTCGCCGCACCGACGCCAGCCGCGAGCTGCTGGCCGCACGCAGCATTGCCGAGCTGGTCGAGTGGTCCGGCGGCCTCTACAACCCGCCTGCACGGTTCAGGAGCTGGTGATGAAAGCACTCGACTTGCAACCGTATGTGCAGCTTCGCGAGCATGCTCGCTCCCACAGGCTTGGCGCCGTCCTTGAGCCTTGTGCAGTCGCTGTGGGAGCGGGCAAGCCCGCGAAGAGGCCAGCCCAGGCAACCGAAATTCCCCTGGCCGACCACCTCGCCGACCTGGCCGTTGAAGCCCTGATCGACGAAGCCGACCTG
>QZVU01000072.1 GCA_003602285.1 Arthrobacter frigidicola | reverse complement strand
GCTGCTTCACCCTCTCGCTGCTCAGCTGCACGCCTCATTCTCGGCTTCCGGCCGCCCGTACCCTCACCAGCACATTCACCAGCTGCTCCACGCTGCCATTGGTTCCGTCGCCCCGGAAGTTGCCTCCAAAGACAAACTGCCAATCCAGGTGCGCCGTGATAGCGACAGGCAGTACAACCTCTACGAGACGATCGAGCGAGCGAAAAAGTGCTTGGGATTGACCGATCTTCAAGCAGTCGGCGCGGCTGAAGAAGTCATCGAGGTGCTACGAGCTTCAGGGATCGGCGTGAACCAGGTTCGCCTGCTCCTCGACCCCTCCTTTACTTCGACGACTCGTAAAAAGGCCTTCAAGGCCCTCTGCAAGAATCTGGATCTGAACGAGCTCGGCGATCGGTTCGTCCCGAAAACGGCGACGCTGGCCATAGCGGCGGGAATGGCACCGCCTCCGAAAAACACGTGGAAAGATCGCTTCGCCCTGGCTGCAGCTTTCCCTCTACGGGGACAGAGCCAACTCGTTGAAATGGTGACCCGAAGCGAGTGCTACTTATGGGTATTTCCGCCGACTGACCATCATGCTACGGCTCCCGCGACTCACGACCGTTTCTTCGGTGAGCAGACCTATCCGAGTGCTGAGATGGGCATGGGTTTCAGCATCATCGATTCCGGCTGGGCCCGTCCCAAGTACTCGATGCTCTCCAAGCAGCCGGAGGAGACCTTCATCCAGTATTCGCTTTCGGCGCCAATGTGGTCCTGGAGCGCACAAACTAATACCTGGCGGCTGGGAAATATCCTTCGCACCCAGATCCTTGACGGGGCTCCTTGGCGTAACGAGCCCTTGAGCGATGTGCTGCCAGGTGGTCTGAAGTCTCTGCCGCGGATTTATGGGTGCACCACCTGCCAAACGCTGTTCGTCGAGAAACACAGCGGCTATCCGGATGTACCCACTCAGTGCCAATGCGGTGAGGCGAGCAGTACGGGTGACCAAAACGAGTCACCTGCTCTCAATAGCTGATTTTCCTTACGGTGGCGGGCTATGCCCCCCGTTAGGGATTGGCTATGGGAGCGGGATTCGCTCACCCCAAAACTGAAGGCGCCGCCATCTAACCGAGCGATATGAGCTGAATGCTCGCGGAGTAGATATGCAGAACAGTACCAACAAACAAGACACCCTGGCGGCGATCAATGCACTTGTGGAGATTGCGTATGATCAGGGATTTGCGAACGGACACGGGGTCGGCAATCAAGTCGGTTTCGTAGCCGGTGTCATGAGCCTCAAAGCTGCGTTGGCCTGCGGCTTACGGCACGGCTCACCTGAATGTGGAAAGGCCCTTGAAAGCCTCAAGCGCATCGGGATCGACGAGTGAGAAAAAGTATGGGTCGTGCGCTGATCGCGCACGACCCATACTTCTACTTCAGGTCATTTCCCTGCTTAGCTTCATGATTGAAGCTCAGGG
>QZVU01000071.1 GCA_003602285.1 Arthrobacter frigidicola | reverse complement strand
GCCGACGCTCTGTTTTAGTGCAAATCGATATGCGTAAACGGCATGGGGTATGCGTTTCCGGCATTAGATTTCCCCCTTTGCCATCGCAATAGTTGCCGCCTTTTTCGCTGGCACGAGCGCCCTGTCGCTCGCCTGCGCTGTCCTTACATGAAGTCGCCGGAAGGAAGATTTGCTGCCCGTGACCTGGCCTATGGCTTTGTCACGGGCGTTTTCGTCCGGTGCCATGACCACTAGAACAAAGGGTAAAGACATGAAGAAGGCAAAACTGAGCCTCGCCTGGCAGATCGTCATCGGTCTGGTCCTGGGCGTTGCAATCGGCGCGCTGCTGAACCACTTCAGCGCGGAAAAGGCATGGTGGATCAGCAACGTTCTCCAGCCCGCCGGTGACATCTTCATTCGCCTGATCAAGATGATCGTCGTCCCGATCGTGATCTCGTCGCTGATCGTGGGTATCGCCGGTGTTGGCGACGCGAAGAAACTGGGCAGTATCGGCCTGAAGACCATCATCTACTTCGAAGTGGTGACCACTATCGCCATCGTCGTGGGTCTGGTGCTGGCCAACCTGTTCCACCCGGGCGCCGGCATCGACATGAGCACCCTGGGTACCGTGGACATCTCCAAGTACCAGGCCACTGCGGCTGAGGTGCAGCATGAGCACGCGTTCATCGAAACCCTGCTCAACCTGATTCCGTCGAACATCTTCGCAGCGCTGATGCGTGGCGAAATGCTGCCGATCATCTTCTTCTCGGTAATGTTCGGCCTGGGCCTTTCTAGCCTGCAGGCAGAACTGCGTGACCCGCTGGTACGCACCTTCCAGGCTGTATCGGAAACCATGTTCAAGGTCACCCACATGATCATGAACTACGCCCCGATCGGCGTGTTCGCCCTGATCGCCGTGACCGTGGCCAACTTCGGCTTCAGCTCGCTGCTGCCGCTGGCCAAGCTGGTGCTGCTGGTGTACTTCGCCATCGCCTTCTTCGCCTTCATGGTGCTGGGCCTGGTAGCCCGCGTGTTCGGCTTCTCGGTGATCAAGATCATGCGCATCATGAAAGATGAGCTGATCCTGGCCTACTCCACCTCCAGCTCCGAAACCGTGCTGCCGCGTGTGATCGAGAAGATGGAGAAGTACGGCGCACCGCAGTCGATCTGTTCGTTCGTGGTACCGACCGGCTACTCCTTCAACCTTGACGGTTCGACCCTGTACCAGAGCATTGCGGCCATCTTTATTGCCCAGCTGTACGGTATCGACCTGTCGTGGAGCCAGCAGTTGCTGCTGGTGCTGACCCTGATGGTCACCTCCAAAGGTATCGCCGGCGTGCCGGGCGTATCGTTCGTGGTCCTGCTGGCCACCCTGGGCAGCGTAGGCATCCCGCTGGAAGGCCTGGCCTTCATCGCAGGTGTCGACCGCATCATGGACATGGCCCGTACTGCACTGAACGTGGTGGGCAACGCCTT
>QZVU01000070.1:315-1461 GCA_003602285.1 Arthrobacter frigidicola | reverse complement strand
AGTTCCAAAAAATTGACTTCTCAGCGCTCGATCTTTCCGAGTTTGTGGATGACATCATGAATGCGACCGTCCTTCCTGAAGTCAAAAACATTCAGGATGATATCTCAAAGAAAGCTAGCGCCAACACGTACAACTAAAACGGAAATGTATCTAGAGCCCCGCTAACTAGCGGGGCTTTTTTTTGCTGGGCGTGTCCGGGGCCTCATGAATATACAGCCTTGTGAAAGGTGAGCGATGAGGGCTTAAGGGATGACTTACACGAACCTATAACTGCCGGTCGGTTTTTTTCGTCGCCGTTTACAACCCCGTGTGGCACATCCCCTGAGTGTAAAGCTAACCCAAGACCCATTCAGGATTGGATCACACCGTCTCGGCCGTCGCCGTCCTGTGCTCTCTCTAATTCGCACTATTAAAGCGAACATCTGACTTAAGGATAAAAATCATGAAAAAAATTATCGCAGCTCTGCTGATCGTTACTACTGCTGCAATGTCTGGTTGCGCCTCGAACATGACGAGCCGGGACTACTCCCAAGCAACTGCCATGCAGAAAATGAAGGTTGAACTCGGTGTCGTCGACTCTGTTCGTGATGTCAAAATCAATGGGAAGCCCTCACCAATCGGCGGCATGGCTGGTGGTGCCCTGGGCGCTATCGCCGGCAGCAATGGCGGTGGTGGTCTGGGACAACTGGCCGTGATGGTCGTCGCAGGTGCAGTTGGCGCCGCCATTGGTGCTGCGGTCGACAAAAAAGCCCACGATGCTGAAGGGGTCGAGATCACCGTTAAAATGACCAGTGACGGTAGCTTGCAGGCGGTCACCCAGGCCAAAGATCCAGCTGAAACCTTCGCCCCTGGTGATTCGGTTCGCTTGATCACAGGCCAAACAGGCGACTCTCGGGTCAGCCACTAAATGTTCTACCCAGCCCTAGACGACATCCATCGTCTAGGGCTTTTTTGTGCCGGCACCGGAACCTAGCGAGTGCTATTTGATTCTCTTGAGTTATAGTTACGCGTGACTATTCATATTCGATCATCAGCCGCGAAACCAGATTATGCATGACATAGGCCGACTCACACGCCTGGGGTTCACATCGCTGCCCGAGTGCCTTCTGACGGTACCGAAGGAATACAGGGATTTTCACGACCCCA
>QZVU01000070.1:0-305 GCA_003602285.1 Arthrobacter frigidicola | reverse complement strand
ATGGCGCTCACCTTAATCGAGCGATCGATCTACGATCGCACCGGTGCGCCCTTGCAAGAGGCCAAAGGGGCGTTCCGCGGATTCGTCAAAGTGGTCGACGGGCGAGGTCAGCGTCTGCACATCAGCTTGATTGGTAAGCCTTCGATCGAACCCTGGATGGCGTACGACTTTGGCTCGACGGTGCACACCTACGGGGAGGTGGTCACCTATGAAGGCCGGCCCTCCATGTCCAACCCAATGGTCATACCCCCTGCGATGATTGGACGTGTGATGCCCGTCTATCAGGGAAAGCAGAATCAGGTGAG
>QZVU01000069.1 GCA_003602285.1 Arthrobacter frigidicola | reverse complement strand
TCGTAGGCCGTGTTGCCCAGGGTGGTGCCGAAGCCGCCATTGTTCAGGTTACCTGGCCACATTTCCTGGCGGTCGATGCGCGACTGCATGTAGCGCGAGTTCTGGCGGAACTGCCAAGTGTCGTTGAAACGGTGGCTGAACGCGTAGCCCAGGCTCCAGGTTTCCCGTTCGAAGTTGTCCCAGTCCGGGTTGCCGGACAACTGGTCTTTGTCGATCTTGCCGTTGGGGTTGTGCAGCAGTGTGCCTGCGGCCGGGTAACCGAGCTCCATCAAGGTGCGGTCGCGCTGGTAGGTCGCCAGCACGGTCAGGCTGTTGAAGTCGTCGAAGTTCAACGTCAGCGACGGCGCGATGTACATGCGGTCGTCGGGTTGATGGTCGACCTGGGTGTCAGACTTGCGGCCCATCATCACCAGGCGGCCGAGCACATTCCCCTCATCGGTCAGCGGGCCGGAAACGTCGACGCCCAACTGGCGCCGGTTGTGCGAGCCGTAGCTCAGTTGCACTTCGCCGCGCGCGTCGGCAGTAGGCCGCTTGCTGACCAGGTTGACCACGCCACCTGGGGCGTTTTCGCCATACAGGATCGAAGTGGGGCCGCGGAACACTTCCACCCGCTCCAGGCCGTAGGGTTCGCTGCTGGTGTCGTAGCGGTTGCCCTGCACCCGCAGGCCATCGCGCAACAGGCCGTAGCCATAGTCGGTGGCATTGAAGCCGCGGATGAAGAACAGGTCACCCGCCTGGCCATCACCGCCGGCAAACGGCGGCGAGAAAATGCCTGGTACATAGCCCAGCACCTCGGTGAGGGTTTGCGATTGCTGGTCATCCATGCGCTGGCGGGTTACCACCGAAACCGAGCGCGGGGTGTCGGCCAGGGCGCTGCTGGTTTTGCTGGCAGTGGCACTGGCTACGGCGCGGTAACCGCTGTCGCCCTGGCCGTCGCTGGCGACCAGGGTAGCGGCGTTGATCGACGTGGCATCCAGTTGCAGGGCGGTGCCATCGGCAAGCGGTTGCAGCACATAGCCAGCGCTGCCTTGGGGCACGGCTTGCAGGCCGCTACCCTGCAGCAGCCGGGCCAGGCCTTGGGCGACGCTGTAGCGGCCCTGCAGCCCCTGGCTGGTCTTGCCGGCGGCCAGTTCGTTGCTGCCGGCCAGATAGATGCCGGCCTGGTTGCTGAACTGGTTGAGGGCGCTGGTGAGCGAGCCGGGGGCGATGTTGAAGCGGGTTTCGGCGCTGGCCGCCTGTTCGGCGTGGGCCAGGGTTGCCGGCAACATCAGTGGCGCGGCAGCAAATAGCGAAAGTGGCGCGGCAAGCGCCAGGCGGAACGCGGGGTGGAAGGGCGTCGGCATGCTGGTCTCTGGAATCGATAGGGTGAGTTGGAAGCGCTATGCCGGGTTAACCGAACGAGATTGGAAAAAGGGAACCGGGTTGGAAGATTTTTTGACCGGCTCCAACGAATTTGCCAGCACC
>QZVU01000068.1 GCA_003602285.1 Arthrobacter frigidicola | reverse complement strand
TGACCCTAGAAGTCCCTGCGCACCGCCTCTCCGCCTCGGGCAAGCCCGCGGGCCGAATTCGCCAGAAAAACGAACAGGCCATTATCCAGGCAGCCGAAGACGAGTTCGCTCGCCATGGGTTCAAGGGCACCAGCATGAACACCATCGCCCTCAAGGCGGAACTGCCCAAGGCCAACCTGCACTACTACTTCACCAACAAGCTGGGCCTGTACATTGCCGTGCTCAGCAACATCATCGAATTGTGGGACAGCACCTTCAACGCCTTGAGCGTCGATGACGACCCGGGGGAAGCCCTGAGCCAGTACATCCGCACCAAGATGGAGTTCTCCCGGCGCAACCCACAGGCTTCGCGGATTTTCGCCATGGAAGTGATCAGCGGCGGCACCTGCCTGACCGAATACTTCAGTGCCGACTACCGCGAGTGGTTCCGTGGCCGGGCTGCCGTGTTCCAGGCGTGGATCGATGCGGGCAAGATGGACCCGGTCGATCCGGTGCACCTGATCTTCCTGCTATGGGGCAGTACCCAGCACTACGCCGACTTCGCCACCCAGATCCGCCAGGTCACCGGGCATCTGCGCACACTGGGCGCCCGTCTGCAACGCCTGTCGTTGCATGACAACCCTCTGGACGAAGCGAGCGAGGCGTCGATTGCCAGTAGCCTCAGCGATTCGCCGGTCAACCGCAGCAGCTCCTATCATCATGCCATTGCCGATGTCGGCACGTTTGAGGAATGGCTGGGAAGTGCAAGCGAGGCGGTACGCACCCGGCGCATGCAGATCTGGACCCAGCTGGCCGAGGAGCCGCAGTCGGCAGACCTGTTTCGTTTTCTGGCAGATTTCGCCGGCTCTGACGACTTCATCGAACACCCGCGCTATTACCGAGCAAGGGTATGGCGGGTTCTGGAGCTGTGTACCGACAACACCGACGTACGCGAAGCCGTGTTCTGGCAGACCCAAGGGCGCCGGACCTGTGAGGACCGGCTGCTGCTGATTCTCAGTCAGCTGGAAGTCAGGGCCCACATTGCCCTGTGTTCGCCCGGTAACGGTTCTGCCATCCAGGCCGAACAGGCATTGCTGCCCCTGGGGCGTTCCCTGTATCGCCTGGATCAGGTGGACAGCATCGCCGCCCGGCATATTCAGGAGCTGCGCCGTGACCCTTACGCTGCCGTGGATGATATCGAGGTTTACCTCGCCTACCGCGTCAACCTGGCTGAGCGGCTTGGGCTGCCAGCGCAACCTGGGCACATGAATTACCCCGAACACAGCCGTGTGACGGCAACCCAGGTACGGCGTGCGGGCGCTGAAGTGCTGGCGGGAGAGAACATCGAGGTGCTCAGCCGCGCACTGGCGGAGCGCGATTTCTGGCAAGAGCATGTGCGTACCCGTTACCTGGAGCGCTTCGAAGCGCTGGCTGCTCCCTTTCATGAACAGTTGGAGCAGGCCGAGCGCGAGGTCGCAGAAGCGGGCGA
>QZVU01000067.1 GCA_003602285.1 Arthrobacter frigidicola | reverse complement strand
TACCGGCTGATCCCCAGGCTGGTGGTGCGCGTCGAGTCCGAGGACGAAGTGGTCGGCCTGATCAAACTGGCCCAGCGCGAGCGGGTGCCGGTCACCTTCCGCGCAGCCGGCACCAGCCTGTCTGGCCAGGCCATCACCGACTCGGTGCTGATTGTGCTCGGCGATAACTGGAACGGCCGCGAAATCCGTGGCCAGGGCGAGCAGATCCGCCTGCAACCCGGCGTGATCGGCGCCCAGGCCAACGCCTGGCTGGCCCCCTTCGGGCGCAAGATCGGCCCCGACCCGGCCTCGATCAACGCCTGCAAAATTGGCGGCATCGTTGCCAACAACGCCAGCGGCATGTGCTGTGGCACCGCGCAGAATACCTACCACACCCTGGCCGGCCTGCGCCTGGTGCTGGCCGACGGCACCCGCCTGGACAGCGAAGACCCGGCCAGCGTCGCCGCCTTTGCCAGCAGCCACGCCGAGTTGCTGGCATCGCTGGCCAGCCTGGCCCGCGAGACCCGCGCCAACACTGCGCTGGCCGAGCGCATCCGGCACAAATACCGGCTGAAGAACACCACCGGCCTGTCGCTGAACGCACTGGTGGACTACGACCAGCCGCTGGACATCCTGCAGCACCTGCTGGTCGGTTCCGAAGGCACGCTGGGCTTCATCAGCGCCGTCACCTACAACACCGTGCCCGACCACCCGCACAAGGCCAGCGCCCTGCTGGTGTTCCCCAGCGTCGAAAGCTGCTGCCGCGCGGTACCCGTGCTCAAGCAGCAGCCGGTCTCGGCCGTGGAACTGCTCGACCGCCGCAGCCTGCGCTCGGTGCAGAACATGCCCGGCATGCCGCTGTGGGTAAAAGGCCTGTCGGACAACGCCTGCGCCCTGCTGATCGAGTCCCGCGCCGCCAGCCAGAGCCTGCTGCACGAGCAATTGCACCAGGTAATGGCCTCGATCGCCGACTTCCCGCTGGAACAGCAAGTGGACTTCAGCGAAGACCCGGCCGTGTACAACCAATTGTGGAAAATCCGCAAGGACACCTTCCCCGCCGTCGGCGCCGTGCGCCAGACCGGCACCACGGTGATCATCGAAGACGTGACCTTCCCCGTCGAGCAACTGGCCGAAGGCGTCAACCGCCTGATCCTGCTGTTCGACAAGCACCGCTATGACGAAGCGATCATTTTTGGCCACGCGCTGGAAGGCAACCTGCACTTCGTCTTCACCCAAGGCTTCAACAGCGCCGAGGAAGTCGCCCGTTACCAGGCCTTCATGGACGACGTGGCGCACCTGGTGGCCGTGGAGTTTGGCGGTTCGCTAAAAGCCGAACACGGCACCGGGCGCAACATGGCCCCATTCGTGGAACTGGAATGGGGGCATGACGCCTACCAGCTGATGTGGAAGCTCAAGCGCCTGCTCGACCCCAACGGCATCCTCAACCCCGACGTGGTGCTGAGCGATGACCCTGATATCCACCTGAAAAA
>QZVU01000006.1 GCA_003602285.1 Arthrobacter frigidicola | reverse complement strand
GGACCTGTCCACCGTGGTGCCCTCCATCGCCGGGCCCAAGCGCCCCCAGGACCGGGTCGCCCTGACCGAATCCAAGACCCAGTTCCGTGAAGACCTGGCCCACTACTCGGACGACCCGCACCTCGCCGAATCCCCGGCGGGAACCGTCGATGAAGCTTCCGAGCTCAGCTTCCCAGCCTCCGACGCCCCCAGCTACAGCGCGGACGGCCATACGCACGTCGACGAGAACGCCAAGCCGCGGGAAACCGTCTCGGCCTCCGCAAGCCGGGAGACGCGGCCTTCAAAGAAGGTCAGCGTCAGCATGAAGGACGGTCGGGAGTTCGAACTCGACCACGGTGCCGTCAGCATTGCGTCGATCACTTCCTGCACCAATACCTCCAACCCCTCGGTGATGCTCGCCGCCGCCGTGTTGGCACGCAATGCCGTGGAGAAGGGCCTGAGCTCCAAGCCGTGGGTGAAGACCTCCGTCGCCCCGGGCTCGAAGGTCGTCACCGACTACTACGAGAAGTCAGGCCTCATTCCCTACCTCGAGAAGCTCGGCTTCTTCATCGTCGGGTACGGCTGCGCCACCTGCATCGGCAACTCCGGGCCCCTTGAGGACGAGATCTCCAAGGCCATCCAGGACAACGACCTCGCCGTGACGGCAGTGCTTTCGGGCAACCGGAACTTCGAGGGCCGGATCAACCCGGACGTGAAGATGAACTACCTGGCCTCCCCGCCGCTGGTGGTCGCCTACGCCCTGGCCGGCACCATGGACTTCGACTTCGACAACCAGCCCCTGGGCCAGGACAGCGACGGCAACGACGTCTTCCTCAAGGACATCTGGCCCAACCCCGTCGAGGTGCAGTCCGTCATCGACTCCTCGATCAATGAGGAGATGTTCACCTCGAGCTACGGGTCCATCTTCGAGGGCGACGAGCGCTGGCAGTCCCTGCCGACGCCCGCCGGCGCCACCTTCGCCTGGGATCCCGAGTCCACCTACGTGCGGAAGCCGCCATACTTCGATGGCATGACCCTCGAGGCCGAGCCGGTCTCCGACATCGACGGAGCCCGCGTCCTGCTCAAGCTTGGCGATTCGGTCACCACCGACCACATCAGCCCGGCGGGCTCCTTCAAGTCCGACACCCCGGCCGGACGCTACCTGCTCGAGCACGGCGTGCAGCGCAAGGACTTCAACTCCTACGGTTCGCGCCGTGGCAACCACGAGGTGATGATCCGCGGCACCTTCGCAAACATCCGCATCAAGAACCAGTTGTTGGACGGCGTCGAGGGCGGCTTCACCCGCGACTTCAGCCAGCCCGATGCGCCGCAGGCAGCCGTCTACGACGCTGCGGAGAACTACAAGGCGGCAGGGATTCCCTTGGTCGTCCTGGCCGGCAAGGAGTACGGCTCCGGCTCCTCCCGTGACTGGGCGGCCAAGGGCACCGCGCTGCTGGGCGTTCAGGCCGTAATTGCCGAGAGCTACGAGCGGATCCACCGCTCCAACCTCATCGGGATGGGCGTGCTTCCCCTTCAGTACCCGCAGGGCGAGAACGCGGAGAGCCTTGGGCTGACCGGCACCGAGACGTTCTCGGTGAGCGGTGTGACCGAGCTGAACGAGGGCCGCACGCCGCGCACCGTCAGGGTGACGGCGACACCCGCCGACGGCGGCAAGCCGGTTTCCTTCGACGCCGTCCTGCGCATCGACACCCCGGGCGAGGCCGATTACTACCGCAACGGAGGCATCCTGCAGTACGTCCTCCGGCAGCTGGTGGGCTGACCCGGCCCCGTGACCGAGTCCACGGACATGTCAGCGAAAGTTGACGGCGAGGCGATCTTCCGGGTCCTCCGGGGGGAGATCCTCGCCGGGGTCCACCCGCCGGGTACCGCCCTGCGCGAAGTGGTCATCTCCGAGCGGTTCGGCGTCTCCCGCACTCCGGTGCGGGAGGCGCTGAGCCGGCTCCAGCACGAGCGGCTCCTCGAGCGTGCTGCGCGTGGCCTTCAGGTGCCCCAGATCGACCCGCAGGAGGTCATCCAGATCTACGACCTCCGGGTGATGCTCGAGGAGGAGGCCGCGGGCCAGGCCGCCTCCGAACGCCGGTCGGCCGATGTGATCCGCCTCGAGGCGCTCGTGGAGCGGGATAAGTCGCTGTCCGACCCGGACGACCAGACCCGGATCAACCTCAACCAGGAGTTCCACGTGGCCCTGTGGGCGGCGTCCCACAACCCCGTGCTCACCGACCTGCTGGCGAGGCTCTCGACGCACCTGATCCACACCCCGCGATCCACCCTCTCCGTCGGCAACCGCTGGCAGGAGTCGCTGGACGAGCACGAGGCGCTGGTCCGCGCCGTGGCCGACCGCCGGGCAGAGGACGCCCGGCGGATCGCCCGCACTCACATGGAGACGGCCCGCGCCCTGCGGCTTGCGCTCCTGCGGACCTCGGCGGCCGGCTAGTGGCTCCGATCCGGCTGCTGCTCGACGTCGACACCGGCATCGACGACGCGGTGGCGCTGCTCTACCTGTGTGCCGTGCCCGAGGTCCGCCTCGAAGGCATCACCTGCACCGCCGGTAATGTGGGCGCGGCGCAGGTTGCGGCGAACAACCTCGCCCTCCTCGGACTCGCCGGGCGGAGCGGGGTCGAGGTGGCCATTGGCAGCGAGGTGCCCCTCGTGGTGCCGCTGGTGACCACCGAGGAAACCCACGGGGACCAGGGGGTGGGCTACGCCGTGCTTCCGGCCGCCCGGCAACACGTTTCCGACCGCTCCGCGGTGGAGGTATGGGTGGAGGCTGCCCGGGCGAACCCCGGTGAGATCACGGGGCTGATCACCGGGCCGCTGACGAACTTTGCCCTCGCGCTGCGCGCCGAGCCGCGGCTGCCGATGCTCCTGAAGGGCCTGGTGATCATGGGCGGGGCGTTCAACTACCCCGGTAATACGACGCCGGTCGCCGAATGGAACATCCACGTCGATCCGCATGCGGCCAAGGAAGTCTTCGCGGCCTACCGCGGCCTGCCGGCGGACCGGCTGCCGGTGGTGTGCGCCCTCGAGTCGACCGAGCGGATCGAATGCCGCCCTGAGCACCTCGACCGGCTGTCGCGCTCCGCCGGCGCCGGCGGTGAGCTGCTGAGCCCCGACGACCCCGAAGGGCTCCGCAGCACCAATCCCAACCGGATCATCGCCTGCGTCTCGGATGCGCTGCGCTTCTACATGGAGTTCCACCGCCGGTACGACCAGGGCTACCTCGCCCACCTCCACGACCTCTTCGCCGCAATGGTTGCCACGGGTGAGGCGGCCGCCATCACCCGGCCCGCGACGGTCGACGTCGAAACGGACTCGCCCCTGACGTTCGGGCAGACCGTCGGTGACTTCGCCGGGTTCTGGAAGCAGCCGCCCAACGCCCGGGTGGTGACCGGCAACGAGCCGGAGAAGGTCTTCGGGACGCTCATCGACCGCCTCGCCCGGCTGGCCGCAGAGCGGGGCTGACCCGCCCCTGACCCTGCGGGTACACTTAGCTACTGCCCGCACCGCCGCGGGCCGCGCCGAGGTGACATGAGGTGCACGACCCTGCCCCGCGCGCCCGAGGACTGCAATGAGCTCACCCCTGACCCTTCCCGCGACGAAGGCCGCGCGCCCCCGGACCGCCCTGGTCGCCGTCGGCGCCGCCCTGATCGCCGCCACGTACCTGTACCTCGTGCTGGTGCAGCCCGCGGAGATCGCCGAAGGGATCGGCGGAACCTCCTCGCTGATCACCCTGTTCGGCTTCCTCGGCGGCGGCGCCCTGCTGGTGGCGGGGATCCTGCCCTCCCTGAGCACGAGTTCGCTGGTCCTGATGCCGTTGGGCATCGCCCTCAATATCGCCATCGGGCAGACAGCGGGCAGCCTAGGGCTGCAGATCTACCTCGACGCCATCGGCACGGTCCTCGTCGCGGTGCTCGCCGGTCCGGCCGCCGGTGCGGCCACCGGGGCGCTGAGCAACGCCATCTGGGGTCTGTTCAACCCGCTGGCGCTGCCCTTCGCGGCCGGAGCTGCCCTCATCGGGCTGCTGGCCGGCACCGCCGCACGGTACGGGATGTTCCGGCGGGTCTACCTGGCACCGGTTGCCGGACTCGTCGTCGGTGCTTTCGGCGGACTGGTGGCTGCCCCGGTGGCCGCCTTTATGTTCGGAGCCGCGGGCACGGTGGGCACCAACGCGCTGGTTGCCGCCTTCCGCGCCGTGGGGGACTCGCTGCTTGTCGCCGCGACGAAGCAGGGACTGACCTCGGACACGATCGACAAGCTCGTCGTCTTCACTCTGGTGGCCCTTCTCGCCTACGCCCTGCCGCGCCGCTCGCGGGCCCAGTTCCCCTTCCTCCGGCGGTACCGGGTCCTCGCCGGGAGGACCGGGTCGGCCATCGGGCGGTAAGCCAGTGCCCCGGCGACGCGTCTTCAACCCGCTGACCGAACTCCTCGCCGCGGCGCTGCTGGTGGTGCTGGTCCTGGTGGTCAATACCTGGCAGTTCTCGCTCGCCGTCCTCGTTGCCGCCGTGGTGCCGGGCGTGCTGTTTTCGGGTAAACCGCGGCAGATCGCCCTGGCCATCGCGGTGACTGCCGGTCCGCTGCTGGTCTCCTCGTTCCTGCTGCACGGCCTGTTCTTCCCCGAGGGAACCACGGTCCTCGCCGAGTGGGGCCCTGCCCGCGTCACCGCCGAGGGGCTGCAGTTCGCCGCGCTGACCGGGCTGAGGCTCGCCGTTTTCACCGGGGTGCTCCTCACCGCGGCCCTAACCGTAAGCATTCCCGAACTGGTCTCCACCCTCACCCACCGCGGCTGGAACCGCAGGCTCGTCTTCGTCGTGGGCTCGGCGGTCGGGCTGTTGCCGCACGTCGCCGAACGGTCCCGCCAGATCACCCGGGCCCAGCAGGCCCGCGGGCTGGTGGTGGGCGGGAGCGTCCCCTCCCGGGTGCGCGGTCTCCTGATGGTCAGCGTCCCCCTCGTCACCGGCCTGCTGATCGACGCCGCCGAGCGGACCCAGCTGCTAGAGGCCCGGGGATTCTCCTCCCCGGGACCCCGCACCAGCTACCTTCCCGACACCGACACGGCGGGCCAGCGCACCGCCCGGTGGCTGATGGCCGCCGGGGTGCTCGGGTTCGCCTGCGCCTGGTACGCGGTGGGGGCGGGCCGGTGATCCGCCTCGAGTGTTCAAGCTTCGCGTACGACGGCGGTCCCGTCGTCCTTTCCGGTGTGGATCTCGCCGTGGAACCCGGAACCCTGGTGCACGTCGTCGGGCCGTCGGGGTCGGGAAAAACCACCCTCGCCCGCCTGCTGGCAGGGCAGACCGGGGCAGGGAACGGAGCGCAGTTCCGCGGTGCGCTGACCCTCGGAGGGGACCGGCTGGAATTCACGGGCGGCCCGGGGGATCCGCGGATCGATCCCGCCGCATGGAGTTCCACCGTGGCGTATGCGGCGCAGCGGACCGAAGGCCAGCTCTCCATGATGTCGGCCACCGTCGCGGAGGAGATCGCCTTCGGACCGGCGAACCGGGGCATGCCCGCCGGGGAGCTGCGGGCGGCCGTGCAGGCCACCGCCGCCCGGCTCGGGCTGACGGACCTTCTGAACCGGGATCCCCGCAGGCTCTCCGGCGGCCAGCTCCGTCGCACGATCATCGCGGCGGCCGTCGTCGGGAACCCCCGGGTGCTGATCCTCGACGAGCCCTTCCAGGGGCTCGATGCGGACGCCCGGGCTGAGGTGGCCCGGACCCTTGAGGTTCTGCGCGCGGCGGGCACCGCCCTGGTGATCTGCGCCCCGATGCTCCCCGGAGCGGCCCCGGGGCACTCCAGGGTGCTGGCGCTGGTGAGCGGGCGGCCCGTGTCCGACGGCACCCTCGGGCAGGCCCGGACGGCGGGTCTTGGGCGGTATGCCATCGGCACCGAAGGATCGGCCCCGGTCGTGCTGCCGGACCCCCCGCAGGGATGGGCAGCCCCGGCGGCGGCGCCGGGGGTTTCGGTCAAGGCCGGGGGTCCGCTCGCCGAGCTCGCCGGAGTCTCCTTCTCCTACCGCGGGGAGGGCGCCCGCGGGCAGGCCGAGGTGCTGCGGGGCGTCGACCTGAGGGTCGACCCTGGCGATATTGTCGGCCTAACGGGAGCGAACGGCTCGGGCAAGTCGACGCTCCTGCAGCACCTGAACGGGCTGCTGAGGGCGTCGTCGGGCACGGTGACCGTCGCAGGGCGGCCGCTGGGGCGCCGCACTGCCACCGGGCGGCTGGCCGGTGCTGTGGGATTCCTGTTCCAGGACACCGACCAGCAGCTTTTCGAACGGACCGTGCTGCGCGAGGTGGCCTACGGGCCCGCAGCGGCCGGGGCCGGCCGGGAGGCGGCCCAGGAGCGGGCGCGGACGGCACTGGCAGCCGTTGGGCTCGGACACGCAGCCGGGGAACACCCGTACGAGCTGGGGTTCGTGGAGCGCCGGCTGGTGGCGTTTGCGTCCCTGATCGCCTCGGGACCGGCGGTGTGGGTGCTCGACGAGCCGACCGCCGGCCTTGACCTGCGGGGACGCAACCGGGTGGGGGAGCTGCTCCTCGGCCACGCCGCAGCAGGCGGTGCGGTGGTGCTTGCCACCCATGACGAGGCGTTCGCCGACGCCCTGTGCACCCGGGTCCTTGAGCTGAAGGACGGCAGGATCCTGTCCGGCGGGGCCCGCCGCGGAGCGGGCGGGGCGTAGGGTTGCCGGATGGAACGCCCCGACGCCCCCTCAGGCCCGAATGCCGGTCCGTCCGGTGTGCCCGCCCCCGCCGCCGACCGGAGCGGCGGTCCCGGAAGAGGTAGCGGGGACTCCGGCGACGGTCGAGCCCCCCGGCGCCGCACCGTGCTCGTGGGAACGCCGGGGCAAGGCGCGGAACTGGCGGTCTTCGAATACGGCAGGGAGCCGGGACCGGGCGTGCCGACCCTGGTGCTGGTGCACGGCTACCCCGACGACCACCGTGTGTACCTCCCGGTCATCGCACTGCTGGCTGCGACCCATCACCTCGTCACCGTCGATACCCGCAACGCCGGCCAATCGGTGGCCGTTTCGAGGGATTACCGGATCTCCGTCCTGGTGGATGACCTCTTCGCGGTGCTCGACGCCGTGGCCGTTCCCGGGGTACACCTCGTCGGCCACGACTGGGGATCGATCCAGGGCTGGGCGGCGGTGGCCGATCCCCGCTCCGAGGGGAGAATCGCCCGATTCACGAGCATCTCGGGGCCGGACCTCGGGCACTTCCGCCGCTGGACGCGCAGCCGCCTCCGGACGCCGGGCCGTTGGCCCGAACTCGCCGACCAGCTGCTGCGCAGCTGGTACATCGGAGCCTTCCAGCTGCCGGTCCTCCCCGAACTCTTCTGGCAGCTGGCGCTGCGCCGGCGCTATGAGCGTTCGGCGCGGCGCCGGGTGGGCGGCGATCCCCTCCGCGGCCTCGCCCTGTACCGGGCGCTGCGCTCGCCCTCAGGGCTCGGGCCGCGGCTACCTGCCGTGACGGTGCCGGTCCACGTCGTGGTGCCGGTGAAGGACCCCTTCCTCTCCCCGGCGCTGGTCGAGGGACTGGGGGCGTGGGTGGAGGACCTGAGGGTGACAGAGGTTGACGCCGGGCACTGGTGGCCGGAGACCCGGCCTGCCGACTTCGCCGACCTGCTTCGCGGGGAGCCCTAACGGCGGCCCCGCCGGCTGGCGCCCGGTGTGGCTGGCGACCGGCCGCCGGTCACCTGCCGGAGCCTCAGGCCTCGAGCAGGCCGCGGATGTCCTCGGCGGTGAGCGCCGAGCTGAAGACGGCGTCGTCGTCCATGACGGAGTTGAACAGCTGGGCCTTCTGCTCCTTGAGCTTCATCACCTTTTCCTCGATGGTGCCCTTGGAGACCATCCGGTAGACCATGACGTTCTTCGTCTGCCCGATCCTGTGCGTCCGGTCGACCGCCTGCGCCTCGCTGGCCGGGTTCCACCAGGGGTCGAGGAGGAAGCAGTAGTCGGCCTCGGTCAGGTTGAGGCCGAAACCGCCCGCCTTCAGGCTGATCAGGAACACCGGCGCCGAGCCTTCCTTGAACCTGTCGATCACCTCGCCCCGGCTGCGCGTCGACCCATCGAGGTAGGCGTACTCGATCCCGCGGGCCTCAAGCTGCTCGGCGGCCTTCTTCAGGTAGGAGGTGAACTGGCTGAACACCAGGGCGCGGTGGCCCTCGGCCAGGACGTCCTCGAGCTGTTCGAAGAGCACCTCAAGCTTGGCCGAGGGAACATCCGCATGGTCGGGGTCGACGAGGGAGGCGTCGAGGCTCAGCATGCGCAGCAGCGTCAGCGACCGGAACACGATCATGCGGTTGCTGTTGAGGTCATCGATGAGGCCCAGCAGCTTCTGCCGTTCCCGCTGGAGGTAGGTCGAATAGATGTGGCGGTGCTCGGGGGTGAGCTCGACCTCGAGGACCTGCTCCTGCTTGGGCGGCAGGTCGGAGGCGACGGCCTCCTTGGTGCGGCGCATCATCAGGGGGCGGATGCGTCGACGCAGCCGGACCAACGGTCGGTTGTCGCCGATCTTCTCGATCGGGGTGCGGTAGTCCTCGGTGAACCGGCGGGCCGAGGGGAACAGTCCCGGGGCGACGATGTTGAACATCGCCCACAGTTCCATCAGGTTGTTCTCCATGGGCGTGCCCGTGATCGCCAGCTTGAAGGGTGCTGCGAAGTCCTTGGCGGCCTGGTGGACCTTCGAGGTGCGGTTCTTGACGAACTGCGCCTCATCCAAAATCAGCCCGGCCCACTCGGTTTCCGAGTACGCCTCAAGGTCGAGCCGGAACAGGGTGTAGGAGGTCACCACGACGTCGGCGCCGCGCACCTGCTCGCGGATCGGCACCCCGGAGGCACCCTGGGTGTCGGTGATGCCGACGACGTGGAGCCCCGGGGTGAAACGGTGGGTCTCGTTGATCCAGTTCGGCACCACGGAGGTCGGCGCGACGATGAGGAAGGGCGCGTGCGGCCCGCCGGTCTCATGGGCGTGCTGGATCAGGGTGAGGGCCTGAAGGGTCTTACCGAGACCCATGTCGTCAGCGAGCACACCACCGAGCTGATGCCGCCAGAGGAAAGCGAGCCAGTTGAAGCCTTCCTTCTGGTAGGGCCGCAGTTCGGCCTTGACCCCCAGGGGAAGCTCGACCGGTGCCAGGTCCGGAAGCTCGAGCAGCCCGGCGACGGCGTTCCGCCAGGACTCGGCCTGCTCCGTCTCATCGGCGAGGTCTTCGAACTCCGCCCACAGGCCGGCCTGGTAACGGCTGATCTGGAAGCCGGTCTCCCACTCAGTGAGGCCGCGTGCCTCCTCGATGAGTTCGCGCAGCTGGTCGAAAACGGGCTGCTGGAGGGACAGGTAGCTGTTGTCGACGAGCTTGAGCTTCGTCCGGCCCTGCGCAAGGGCACGGAAGATAGAGTCGAAGGGGATCTTACGGCCGCTGACCGTCACCATCACGCCCAGGTCGAACCAGTCCCGGTCCTCGGTCTCGACGGTGCTGATGACCAGCTGCGGGGTTTCGGTCAGGTGCTCGTAGTCGGGTTTGTCCCCGACGACGTCCACCTCAAGGCCCGGTTCGGCCTCGATCCGCGGCAGCACCGACTCGGTGAACTCCACGGCCTGCATGTCCTCGAGGGTGGTCTTCCGCAGCGGCATCGGGCTGAGCAGGGCCCGGGCTGCCGCCTCAAGGGCGTCCTCGGCGTCGGGGTCGCGGTAGCCGTCAGCGGCGGCCGGGCCGCCGCCCAGGGGGTGGCGCTGCACGGCGGTGCCGAAGGTGTACCGGAAGTCCCAGGAGAGGGTCACCGCGCCGTCGGGCCGGTAGGCGGCGGTGAGGACGAGCGCCGGTGGTTGGACCTCGGGCAGGTCCACGCTGCCATCGCTGCTGGCCACCTTGAGCGACCGGCTGAGGCGGGGGTAGTACTCCTCGAGGAAGATTGAGGTCTCCTCGGCCGGGATGGAGACCGGGCGGGCGCGGCGGAGCAGTTCAAGGTCCTGCCCGCTGAGCTTCCTGGCGGTCGGGGCGAGGGTGATTGTGGTGTCCGGCGCAACCGTGTAGATCCCGTGGTCACTGATGACGTGGGCGGTCTCCGGCGGGTGGATCCGCCCATCGATCTCCAGGACGGGGGAGAGCTCCACCGCGGCGTCGGCCGCCGCCGTCGCGTCGAGGCGCAGGGTGGCCCGGTGGGCGAGGACGACGGTCACCGACTTCTTTGATCCGACGAACTCGATGCCGAGCCGCCCGGCTTCCTCGAGGAGGTGCCAGAGCAGGGGATTGCTGAAGTCGTCGAGGTACAGCCACGAGTCGTTGTTGCCAAAGTAGTTGACGCCGGTGCCGCGGTGCAGGGCAGGGAACTGGGAGAACCAGCGGTGCTGGTCGGGGTCGAGCCGCAGACCATAGGTCTGGTAGCTGATGCTTCCCCACGAGAGGTTGTTCTTGACCCACTTGCTCTTGGAGTTCTGACTCACGGGCCGGACCCCCAGCCGGGCATTCAGGGTGCGCAGGCCCTGCCGGTCGGCGGCCGATCCCCAGCGCTGGACCGCCACCTCGGGGGTGCGCACCTCGAACTGCAGGCCCAGTGGCGTCGTCGGCGCTGCGGGAACCTCGGCAGTGCCGGGGGCCGGGGCGAGCAGTTCGCTCAGCGAGGCCTGCCAGCCCGCCGCCGGGCGAGGGGGAGGCGGTGCCGCGGTGGTCTCCTGGCGGGCCAGGAGGTGCTCGGTGTTGCTCTGGAGGGCGGTGGCGGCAACATGCTTGCAGTCCGAGCCGACGGGGCAGCTGCAGAAGTTTTCGAGCGGACGGAAGCGGCCGTCACCCTTGAGGCCGAGGCGCAGCTTGGTTCTGTACTCGGTGGGGGCGCTTCCCCGCACCCGGCCGGTGAGGATCTTCGCGCTCGCGTCCCAGGCGAGGGAACTGACGGCGCCGTCCTTGGCGTAGACCTGTCCACGCTGGAACGACGCACCGCCCACGATGCGGATGATGTCGGTGACATCGATCAGGGGGTGGGACGAAGAGGGCATACTTTCATGCTCTCACGCGGCGGCTGCGCACCGTGCCCGGCGGGCGGTGCTTTCCGCTGTCGGCCATACCGTCGGCCATACCGTCTGCCGCGCGGATCTCCAACCGGCTTGAACCGGCGGAGTTCCGGTACCCGGTGCACCGATGCAGCACGTAAGGTACAAAAGGGGCCGTCCGACGTCTTCCGGAGAAAGGGTGCCGGTGTTCGAAGCGCCGAGTTTTATCTACGCTGCCGCCGGGCTCGCGGTTTTTGCCGCCGCCCTGCTGCCCCGCCTCCTGATGCGGGCGCCCATCTCCATGCCCATGGTGTTCCTTGGGGCGGGAGTGCTCGCCTTCTCCCTGATCGAAACGCTGCCCACCCCCGACCCGGTGGCCCACGGTGATTTCACCACCCACCTCGCCGAGGTCTGCGTCATCATCTCCCTCATGGGTGCAGGGCTCGCCCTGGACCGCAGGGTGGGCAGGAAGCGGTGGGCCACCACGTGGCGCCTGCTGGGCATCGCGATGCCGCTGTGCATCCTGGGCCTGATGCTCCTCGGCCTCTGGGTGCTGGGCCTGGGAATCGCCGCGGCGCTTCTTGTCGCGGCGGCCCTCGCACCCACCGACCCGGTGCTCGCCTCGGAGGTGCAGGTGGGCGAACCCTCCGAATCGGAGGAGGATCTCGGCGGCGAGGACGAGGTGCGCTTCGGGCTCACCTCCGAGGCGGGCCTCAACGATGGCCTTGCCTTCCCCTTCGTCTATCTTGCGATCGCCATCAGCCTCGTGGGGGCGGCGCCCGGCGCCTGGTTCCCCGAGTGGATCGCGTTGGATGTTGCGTGGCGTTTGGGCATCGGCTGCCTCTTCGGGTTCGGCATGGGCAAGCTGCTCGGGCGGTTGTTCTTCTCGGCCCGGATCGAATCCGTCCGGCTGGCGAACCACTCCGAAGGGTTCGTGGCGCTGGCGGCGACCTTCCTGACCTACGGCCTCACCGAACTCGCCGAGGGGTACGGCTTCATCGCCGTCTTCGTCTGCGCCGTCACCATCCGCGCTGCGGAGCAGACGAGCGGCTACCACGGTGTCCTTCACAGCTACATCGAGCAGCTCGAACGGCTGCTCACGGTCGTGGTGCTCGTACTGCTCGGGGGAGCCATCTCCCGCGGCCTGCTGATGGGCCTCACCTGGCAGGAGATCCTCGTCGCCGTCCTGTTCCTCCTGGTGATCCGTCCCGCCGCGGCCTGGGTCAGCCTCGCCCGGGGACGCACCGGGCTCTGGGAGCGGGGCGTACTTTCATTCTTCGGTGTCCGCGGCATCGGCTCGATCTACTACCTCGGGTATGCGCTGTCGAAGGGGGAGTTCGACGCCGAGGAAGCCTCCCTGTGGCGGATTGTGGCGCTGGTGATCTGCATGTCCATCGTGCTTCACGGAATGACCGCCGCCCCGGTGATCAATGCGCTCGACCGTGCGCGCGAACGCAAGGCGGTGCGGGTCAGCGGTGACGAGGGACAGGCGCCGAAAACGGCGATCTAGGCCGCAGGCCCCCGCGGCCGAAGCTCAGCGGAGGTGCTCGAGCCGGCGTTGGATGGCCTCGAGTTCGGTGCTCAGCGCTGCAAGGCCCCGGCGCTGTTTTCGGTGGCGAGGGCGCGCACCAGGTCGTCCTGCCGCGCCCGGAGCCCGGCCTCGGTGGTTGGAAGCTCGAAATCAGCCCTCCCGAAATCAGCCCTCCCGAAATCAGCCATGGACCCATCCCGTCGGCTGCCCCCTGTCGGCTGCCCCCCTGTCGGCTGCCCCCCCCCCTGTCAGCTGCCCGGCCGGCACCGGCAGGCCGCGGGGCCCTCGGGTTGAGTGGCCCGGGCAGAGGATGCCCCAAAGCAGTGCGCCCGAAATAAGTGGCCCGTTTCTGTCGTTGCCTACTGCATACGCGGCCTCCACTGTGATGGCCGGAACGCGGTATAGCACAGCGCGCCACTTCTGGGAAGGCTTTTCTTTTGATCTCTGTTCCTTTGTCCATCCTCGACCTGGCACACATCCCGAGGGGAGGCACGGCTGCCGGAAGCCTCGCCTCGAGCGTGCTGCTGGCGCAGAGCGCGGAGAAGTGGGGGTACCGGAGGATCTGGTACGCCGAGCACCACAACCTGAGCAGCATCGCCTCCTCGGCGACGAGCGTGCTGATCGCCCACGTCGCCGCGGCCACCACCAGCATCCGGCTGGGATCCGGCGGAATCATGCTGCCGAACCATTCACCCCTGACCATCGCCGAACAGTTCGGGACCCTCGAGACGCTCCATCCAGGCCGGATCGACCTCGGCCTGGGCCGCGCACCGGGAAGTGACGGGAACACGATGCGGGCGCTGCGCCGCGATCCCGCCGCCGCCGACACGTTCCCGCAGGACGTCCTCGAACTTCAGGGCTACCTCTCGGGAGATACGCGCATCCCGGGGGTCCACGCCACGCCCGGACGCGGGACGAACGTACCCCTGTACATCCTTGGATCCTCGCTGTTCGGGGCGGGCCTCGCCGCGGCGCTCGGGCTGCCCTACGCGTTCGCCTCGCATTTCGCCCCGGCGGCGCTCCGGGAGGCTGTGGCGTTGTACCGGCGGGAATTTAAACCCTCCGCCCAGCTCGAGCAGCCTCACGTCATTGCCGGCCTCAATGTGATCGCGGCCGATACCGAGGATGAGGCGCAGAATCAGTTCCAGGAGGGCCAGCGGAGGATGGCCGAGCTGCTGCTCGGCCGTGGCCGCGCCTTCACCCCGGAGGAGGCCGATGCACTCCTTGCCTCTCCGGGAGGCCAGCAGGTGGCGCAGATGTTCACCTACTCGGCCGTGGGGACCCCACCCCAGGTGGGGGACTACCTCGAAGGCTTCACCAAGCACGCCGATGCCGATGAACTGATTATCGCCACCCGGGCGAGTTCCGAAGCGGCCTGGCTGCGCTCTTTCGAGCTGGTTGCAGGCCTTGCGCGGCCGGTGGCCGCCTGAGGCCCAAATATTTATAAAGAAGGTTTCGATTCCTGCTTGCCATCACCCATGGTGGTGCTGTTAGGTTGGTAACGGTTGTAGTGTTGCGCATTTGTATTTCACGTGGTGTAGCTCTTCGGGGCCCACGCCGCATCTCTGAAAGAGCGGACAAGCACGCCGCGACTGGGGCTTTCCGAAAGTCGGAAGGCGTCTGAATTTCAGAAGGATAAACAAAAATGGCAACAGGTACCGTGAAGTGGTTCAACGCTGAAAAGGGCTTCGGCTTCATCGCCCCCGACGACGGAAGCGCAGATGTGTTCGCACACTTCTCCGCCATCAACGCCAGCGGCTACCGCTCGCTTGATGAGAACCAGAAGGTTAGCTTCGACACCGAGCAGGGCCCCAAGGGTCCCCAGGCGTCAAACATCCAGCCTCTCTAAGGTCCGGATCTAAAGCAGGGCGGGATGTTCCCGCCCTGCTTTTGTTTAACCCGTTTTCGGGTCCGCGGTGCCGGATTTCCGCGTCGAAGGTGCCGGGCCCGGCTCAGGCCCCGCCGGCGCCCAGGCCAATGAACGCGCCGAGCTCCTCGAGCGCCTGCGGACGCGGGGGGACATGATGCGTGAGCCCCGGCGCACGGACGATCACGGCCCGCCACTGCCCCCGTGACACTGCGACGTTGATGCGGTTGCGGCTGAGCAGGAACTCAATTCCCCGGGGCGCCTCGGCGGCACTCGAGCAGGCCATTGACACGATCACGACGGCCGCTTCCTGGCCCTGGAACTTATCCACTGTTCCCACCCGCACCCCCGGATACCCCGCGGCGTCGAGCGTGGTCCGGATCAGCTGCACCTGCGCGTTGTAGGCAGCGACGACGAGGAGGTCCGCCTCCCGCAGGGGCCGCACTCCGGCTCCGTCGCCCGGCGTCCAGGCCCGGCCGAGGTGCCGCTCGACCTGCGCGAGCACTTCCGCCGCCTCCTCCGGGGAGGAGGTGCTCCGCCTCTCGGTGTGCTCGACCAGAACGCATTCGACGCCCGGGGCGAGTCCGTCGAGATGCCGGAGTGCGGCCGACGGTGTGGCTGACAGCCGTCGATCATAGGAAAGCCGGGAGACAGAGGCGCACAGCGCCGGATGCATCCGCCAGCTGTCGGCGAGGAAATACCCGAACCGCCCGGGGAGAGTCGCGTGCCCGTCGGAAAGCCAGCCGAGGGTCGATTCATGAACCGGTTCAGGGTGGCTGCCCTGGGTGACCTGGGGGAGCTGCTGTGGATCCCCGAGGAGCAGCAGGCGACGGGCCGAACGGGCCACCGCGAGCGTGTTGGCGAGGGAGAACTGGCCGGCCTCATCGATGACCAGGAGGTCGAGCGAGGCCGCCGGAACCTTGCTGCCGGTCATCGTCCAGGCCGTGCCTCCGACCAGGCAGCCGGCGCCCTCCTGAAGCAGCGCCGCGACGTCGTCGTCGGTGGTGTTCGGCCAGGGGGCAGCGGGATCCGCTGTCTTCTTTGCAACCCGGGCCGGGGGCACCCCGGCCCGGAGCGCGGCCCCCAGCAGGTTTTCGACGACGGCGTGGGACTGGGCGACGACGCCGACCTTCCAGCCGCGGGCGACGAGCCGGTTGATCACTGCGGCACCGACGAAGGTCTTGCCGGTTCCCGGCGGTCCCTGGACGGCCAGGTAGGACGAGTCGAGCCGTTCGACCGCCCCGGTGATGGCGTCGACATACCCCGTGGGGCCCGGAAGGGCCGGAGGGAGGACACCGCTGGTCAGCCGCGGTGGGGTCCTGCGCAGCAGGTCGAGGCCGGGCCCGCGGGGGAGATTGGGAAGGGTCGCGCAGACCTCGGCGGCCACGGCGAGCAGGGCCGCCTCAATGGAGGGGGTGCGGATCGGCTGGTCGGGGGCGAGCGCCACGGGCAGGAACGGGTGGGCGGGCGCGCCGGCCCGCAGCCGTTCCTCAAGGAGGATCACGTCCTTCCCGCCGTCGGTTCCGGCAGCGAGCACCTTCGCACCGAACCACCCGCCCCGCCCCGAATCTGCGGAGTCGACCCCATCGGGCAGGGGCTCCTCGTACACGCTGAACCAGGTCGAGTCCTTCCGGAAGTCCGAACCTTCGGGAAGGACCCCGGTGAGGCGGAGGGTCCGGGAGAGCGAGCGGGCACGCGGGGTGCGCAGCGCCCAGTCCGTCTCCACCTCGACGGACTCGGGAAGGAACATGTCCCGGGCCTGCGTCCAGTTCTCGGGCGGGGTGCTGAGCCGGTCGAAGTGCTCCCACCAGAACTGCTTCCGCTCGCGCCGGTGGTAGCCCACCGCCGCGGCCACCATCGCCACGGCCCGGTCATCCGAACCCTGGGCGGCTGCCGGGAGGGAGCCGAGGTATGCCAGCAGCTGCGCCTCCTCCGGCTGCGGCTCGGGTGCAGTGCGCTCGCGTTCCGGCGGGTCCGCAGCGGCGGGCCCGACCCCGCGTTCACCGGCCCGCTCGAGGAGCCAGTTGCGCAGGTGCAGGGTGGAGCGGCAGTCGTACTCGTTGTAGTCCCGGATGCCGGCGAGCAGTTCGGCGGCGCGAGCATCGTCACCGGCGTCGCGGGCCGCGCAGTACTCGGAGTAGGCGACGACGGAGGCCCCGGCGTCGGTGATCGCTCCGGTCCGGAGGTCGGCCCCCATGTAGAGGGGTTCGAGGGCCTTGATGCTGTAGGACTTCTCCGAGATGCGCAGGCTGCGCCGAACGACTTCGTAGAGGTCGATCAGCACGCCCTCGCGCAGCAGGGTGTCCACCGCGTCCTCCCCGAGGATGTGGGTCATCGACAGCCGGCGCAGGGCGCTCTTCTCATAGGCCGCGTAGTGGTAGATGTGGAGGCCGGGATACCGTGCGCGGCGCTCGGCGACATAGTCGAGGAAGCTGCTGAAGGCCGTCCGCTCTTCAGCGCGGGAGTGGGCCCAGAACGCCCGGAACGGCGGCTTTGAACCGGCATCGCGGGCATTCTCGACGACGCCGAAAAGGTACTCGATTCCCCAGGATCCCGTTCCGGGGTCCTGCCACAGCGGGTCGCCCTCGAAATCGAAGAAGATATCGCCCTCGTTGGGCGGGGGCAGCAGGCCCAGGGCGTGGCCGGGCAGGACCTTGTACCCAAGGCGTCGGGACGTGCCGTCGGCGCCGGTGTAGTCGACGCCGCCGTCGGCCTCCTCGATGCCCGTCTGCATCCGGGCCTGGTCGCGCAGCCGCGCGAGGGCCGGGGACCCACCGACCGCTTCGCCCGCCGCAAGCTGGTCGATCGTGAAGATGCCTGCTTTCCGCAGTTCGGCGCGCTGTACGAGGCTCAGGTTCGCCACGAGCAGCAGGTCCCGCGTCGCCTCCACCATCTGCTGGCAGTAGTCGCATCGGCCGCAGGCGGTATGGCCCGGGCCGTCCCATTCGACGGGGTCGGGTTGGGCGCGGTGCGCCGCGAGGAGGTCGAGGAACCGTGCCCGGCGTTCCCGGTAGACCGGGATGAGATCGTCCATGCTGTGGACGCTTGAGGTGCTGTCGCCGAGGACGAGGGTCACCTGGGGTGCCGGGGTGAGCCCGGCGCGCAGCAGTTGGTCGCCGTAGGCTGCAAGCTGCAGCAGGGCGCCGACCTTCGCATGCCGGGCGAGCTTGGTGTCCCACACCGCATAGCCCTCATCGGTGTGCACCAAGAAGTCGGAGCGGCCGTGGAACACTCCGTCGAAGAAGGAGGCCTGGAAGACAACGCCGGCGCCGGCGCGCAGGGCACCCAACGATTCCTCATGCTTCGCCGTCAAGGTCGCGCGGTCCATGGTGGCCGCCGGCACCACCTCGTACACGCCGCCCGGGTTTCCAGGGGAGTACGTGCCGAGTTCGGCGGTGAACTTCTCGAGGACCCGGTGCTCGTGCACATCGCCCAGGGCCGCGGCACGCTGGAGCATCTCGTCGGCGGCGAATGTGGCCGGCGGAGTGCGGCCGAGTTTCTCATCGAGGATCCGCAGGACGCGGTACTCGCACTCGGCGGCGTTGACAAGGTCGCTCGCCGAGAAGACGAGGTCGGCCCCGGCGTCCGGTGCGGCGGTTTCAAGCAGGAACACTGGGCCTCCCGGCGGCTGGGCGATCAGCAACAATCTACCAAGGGGGATGCGGTAGCGTGGAAGGGCCTGTTTACCCATCGGATGGTGCCGGCCCCGGGGCGCTGCCATAGCAGTTGCGGTGCGCCTGCAGCCTTTACCGGCTCCGTCCGAACATCCACTGCCTTTGGAGATCCATGAATCCGCTCACCCTGTTTCGGACCGTCGCCGTGGCCGAGGCTCTCACCTGGGCGTTCCTGCTCACCGCCATGTTCTTCAAGTACGTCACCCGAAGCACCGAAGCGCTTGTGCCGCCGGCCGGCGGGATCCACGGCTTCGTGTTCCTCTGCTTCGTCGCGACCACAGTGTTCGTCTGGATCAACTCGAAGTGGTCATGGCGGACGGGCGTGCTGGGACTGGTCTCAGCAGTGGTGCCCTTCGCCACCATCCCCTTCGAACTGATGGTTCAGCGCCGGGGGATGCTCAGCGGACCCTGGCGCCTCCGCCCGGGCGGGGAGGCACCCGGGAACCGCGTCGAAACCCTGCAGGCCTGGGTGCTGCGCAGCCCCGTGCTCGCCGCGGCGCTCGCCGTCGTCGGCATTGGGGTCGTCTTCACGCTGCTGCTGATCGCCGGTCCGCCCGTCGCGGCGGGTTGAGGCGCACTCCGTCCGGTGCCGGTGCGGGGTGCGTCTCGGTCCTACCTGCCGACCAGCTCGGGGTGGTGCAGTTCGGCGACGTCCGGGTGGGCCCGCAGGCGCCCCTTGAGGACGTTTTTTCCGTAGGAGGAGAGCATCGGGTTTTCAGGATCGTCGGTGACGCCGGTCGCTGCCGCCGCGAGCTCCGCGGGAAGCTCTACCGGTTCGATGACGGCGTCAAGCCGGGGAGACCAGAAGAACGGGACCGCGTACCGGTCCACTCCGGGCGGAGGAGAGGCCACCCGATGGATCGTCGCAGCGAGGTACCCCTGGGTGGCTACTTCGAGCATTTCACCGAGGTTGACGACGAGCGCGCCGGGAATCGGTTCGACCGGCACCCACTCGGAGCGTCCCCGGGGAAGCACCTCAAGCCCGCCCACCTCGTCCTGGAGCAGGAGGGTGACAAACCCGTAGTCGGCGTGGGAGCCGACGCCCTGGCCTCCGGCTCCGCCGTCGCCGCCCACGTAGTGGACAAGCTTCGCCATCCAGGCCGGCGTGCCTTCGAAGGGTTCGGCAAAGTGGTCCTCGGGGAGGCCCAGGGCCACGGAGAGGGCTCGAAGCAGCTCGGCCCCCACGGTGGAGAGCAGTTCCGCCCAGGCCATCGCTGAGCGTTCAAGCTCGGGAAGTGCCTCGGACGGCCACTGGTTGGGCCCCTGGAGCAGCCAGTACGGCTGGTCCGTGGGATAGCTCTCGAGGGGCGCGCGGTCCGGGGAGAAGTCGATCTGTTCGCGGGCATCGGGCCTGCCGCGGGTGATTTCGGTGCCCAGCCGGGCATAGCCCCGGAAGTGGGGGGACCGCCGGTTGTCGAGCCGCAGGCGCTCCTCGAGCGGCAGATCGAAAAACCGGCGGGCCACCGACAAGAGGTCCTCCGCCTGGGTGGCGGAGGCTCCGTAGTTCGTCACCTGGAAGAAGCCGACGGTGTGCGCGGCGTCGCGGAGCCGGTCGATGAACCGGGGATCGAAGGAACCATCGGGGCGGCGGGCCGTGCCGAGGTCGAAGACGGGGATTGTGCTGTAAACCATGCCGGGAGACTACGCCCGGTGCGGGCCCGGCCGTGCCCTCGGGTTACGTTTCGTGTCGCTGGGCCGCTTAGAGGCCCGCCAGCCGAAGGAGGACCGCAAGCCCCTGGGGGCTCCCTGGCCAGTGGTGCTCAACGGCGCCGGCGCCGGCGCGGCGGACCGTGAGGCGAAGGACGAAGGCGACCAGGAGGACGTCGTCGGCATAGCCGATGACGGGGAGGAAGTCCGGAACCAGGTCGATCGGGAGGAGCAGATACCCAAGGAGCAGCAGGAGTGCCGCGCGCACGCCGGCGGGGACCGCCCGGTCGGCTGCGAGGCGCCGCAGCAGGCGGAGCAGGTCGGGCAGGAACCGCAGGGCGTCGGTCATGGTGAGGGCCTCGGGGTGGGCCCGGGCATACGCGGCAAGGCCGAGGAGCAGCAGCGCGTAGATTCCGAGCGCCGCCGCCAACCAGCCAAGGACAACCGTTCCGTCCATGAACCTCCTGTCGGGGGACTATTCCCTGCCGCCTCAAATGCACCATGCGTATCTTCCCACCGGTGAGTCGGCGGGCTATAGTTCTCATGCCGCCTTATCCAGATCGCATCGATGGGGGAACCTTCCACGCGGGCTCGGGCCGGTTCGCAGTTCTATTCGCGAGGTGCAGCACCTCAACCGCTTTTCCCCGGAAGGAATTTCTTCGATGTCCCAGTATGCGCACCAGAGCAGGCCAGCGTATCCCAGTGAGCAGCCATTCAGCGGTGGAGGACAGTTCTACCGCGGGGCAGGTACGCCGGCGGACTCGCTGGCCGGTAAGAAACACATGCAGCTCTCCCTGGCCTTCGGGTTCCTGAGCTTCTTCCTTCCCATCGTCTTTGTGCCGCTGGCCCTGATTCAGGCCGGCAGGGCCGAGCGGCTGGGGGAGCCCTCCACCGCGGGCAAGATCCTCGCCTGGACGGCCGTCGGCTACTGGGTGCTCTGGGCGATCTATATGTTCCTGATCTATGCCTTCATCGCCAGCCAGCTTCCGATGCTCCTGGAATCCGTACCTCCGGTGTACGCGCCGCCCGCCTAGCAGCCGGCCCCAGTAGACGCCACAAGCCCCGGTGGAAAGAGTTCCACCGGGGCTTGTGCTTGTTTCCGGGCGCATCGGCGCCCGCAGGTCCGCGGGTGCGTTCAGCGCCCCGCGTCAGGCAGCCGTGACGGAACCGGGCTTGCGGGTGGTGTGGACCGGCTTGTCGGGGACGTGCGCCGGGCGGCGCTTGGCGAACTCGGCGCGCAGCTCGGGAAGGACCAGTTCGCCGAAGAGGTCGAGCTGGTTCAGCACCGTCTTCAGCGGCAGGCCCGCGTGGTCGATGAGGAACAGCTGGCGCTGGTAGTCGCCGAAGAACTCCTGGAAGGACAGGGTCTTTTCGATGACCTCCTGCGGGCTGCCGACGGTCAGCGGCGTCTGGGCCATGAAGTCCTCCATCCGCGGACCGTGGCCGTAGACCGGGGCGTTGTCGAAGAACGGGCGGAACTCCTTGATCGCGTCCTGGGACTTTCGGGCCATGAAGAACTGGCCACCGAGGCCCACGATCGCCTGGTCGGCGGCGCCGTGGCCGTAGTGGGCGTAACGCTCACGGTAGAGCCCGATCAGCTGCTGGTAGTGCTCCTTGGGCCAGAAGATGTTGTTCGCGAAGAACCCGTCGCCGAAGTAGGCGGCGATCTCGGCGACCTCCGGGGTGCGGATCGAGCCGTGCCAGACGAAGGGGGCGACGCCGTCGAGCGGGCGCGGGGTTGAGGTGAAGTTGCGCAGCGGGGTGCGGAACTTGCCGTCCCAGTTCACGACGTCGTTGTCCCACAGCTGGCGCAGCAGGTTGTAGTTCTCGATGGTCAGTTCGACGCTGTCCTGCTGGTTCTTGCCGAACCAGGGGTAGACCGGCGCGGTGTTGCCGCGGCCCAGGATCAGGTCGACCCGGCCGTCGGCCAGATGCTGAAGGGTGGCGAAGTCCTCGGCGATCTTCACCGGGTCGTTCGTGGTGATCAGCGTCGTGGAGGTCGAGAGCTTGATCCGCTCGGTCTGCGCGGCGATGTACCCAAGGATCGTGGTCGGGGAGCTGGCGTAGAAGGGCGGGTTGTGGTGCTCGCCGGTGGCATAGACGTCCATGCCGATTTCTTCGACCTTCTTGGCGATGGCGACGGCTGCCTTGATGCGCTCGCCCTCGGTGGGGGTCTTGCCGGTAAGCGGGTTGCGGGTGACATCGCTGACTGTGAAAACGCCGATTTCCATGATTTTCTCCAAAGGGTAGTGCTGGTTCTTGAGGGTTAGATTGTGTGCCGCGCGGGCGGGTTCAGGCGGTTCCGCGCGGTGACCGGCGGTTGACGATCCAGGCCGCGGCGGCCAGGACAATCACGACGGCGATCACGAGAGTGGTTGCCGTGGTGAGCCCGAGGGGGCCGGTGAGGGCGCCGATTGAGAGGACCGGGATGGCTAGTCCGCTCTGGGCGGCGATGAAGTAGGCCGCGACACTCTTGGCGTGGCTCTCGTGCGGTACAGCGCGCGCAAGCTGACCCAGGCCTCCCATGAAGGTGAGGCCGGCGCCGAACCCGCCGATGACCGTGCCAAGTCCGAAGACACCGAGGTTTCCGGTGAGGAACCCGGTGAGGACGAGGGCGAGGGCCGCGATCAGCAGGGGAAGCCCGCGGAGGATTGACCACCGGGGTTCCTTACTCCGGAACACGAGCTGGGCGATGACACCGATCTCAAAGAGGAGAAAGGTCGCAAGACCCGCCAGGGCCAGGTTGTGTACGTCGAGGGTCTGCGAGATGAAGCGCGGGGTGAGGCTCGAAAAAAGGCCAAGCAGGGTGAAGGTCGGAATGACAGCGACCGCCGACCTGCCATAGATTCCCCTGGCCGAGCGTGGCACTCCAACCCGGGGTGCCCAGTTGATCTTGTCGGCCGTGCGTGGGTGGGTTTCGGGGACGAAGAACGTCAGCAGGAACACAAGGGCCACAAGTGCGCCGAAGACGATAAAGATCAGTGTCGTCGGTGCTGGCAGGTACTGGGCGAAGACACCTGCGACGAGCGGGCCAAGTCCCAGCCCGCCCATGTTGGCGGCGGTCGAGATCATCGAGGGGAACGCCTTGTTCTTCCCGCGGTACAGCTCGGCCAGGGCGGCCGTCGCGGCCGAAGTCATCAGGCCGACGCCGAATCCGCTGAGGAACCGTGCGGCAAGGAGCATGGGCACGTTTCCTGCGAAGAGAAAGGACAGGGTGGAGGCGATGGTCAGCGCCAGGGCGGCGAAGGCCAGCGGCCTGCGGCCCACCTGATCGGAGAGGCCCCCGAAGAAGATCAGTGCGAGGAGGGTGCCGAGGACGTAAACGGCGAAGACCGAAGTTGTCGTCCCGGCGCCGAACCCGAACTCATCGCCCCACAGTGTGTACAGGGGGATCGGCAGGGTGCCGCCGGTGGTGAGCAGCGCGAAGGTCGTGGCAATGATTGTGAATGATGCCGAATATTTGGTCTGGGGTAGCCGGGCCATGTCAGATGTGCCTTTGGTCGGGTCGGTTTACTGGTGCGGTGTGGAGCAGGACTCGAACGATGAGACCGGAGGCTGCACCTACAAGCGTCGTGAGGATGCCTACCCAAAGCGGCAGGAGGTCCATTCCCAGGAGGGCATCCACGGAGAGGGCGCCCGGACCGGTGAGGCTGAGCGCGCCGGCGATGGTGATGAGCACCAACGGGTACTCGTATCCGTCGTGTTGGACCCAGAGGCCGTTGGCCGCTTTGACCGTCAGCGCGACGGTCATCACCCCAATGGCCGCCATGCCCGCAAGCGGGGTAAGGAGACCGAAAGCGAGAAAGAGGCCGGACCCGAGCTGGCCGAGGCCCGCGGCGAGTGCCGTGTAGGCACCGCCGCGGAATCCGTCGGCGCGGAACTCGCGAATGCCGCCTTGGAGCCCCGAGCCGCCGAGCCGGAAGGAAATCTTCTGCAGCCCGTGGCCGGCGATCAACAGTCCGATCACCACCCGCAGCAGCAGGATTCCAATATCGGCATTCATGATCCGGTCCCTTTTCTCGTTTTACCTGGGTTTGTCGTTGTACCAAGGCTGACCGGCCGGGTGGCCGGTCAGCGGGGTGTGCGTGTCAGCGGGTGGCTGTTTAGCCGGCGTTTCCGCCGATGAAGTCACCGGCATAGTGCATGCCCAGGCCGTAGGTTCCGCCGTGGGCCTTGACGACCTCGGTGACGGGCAGGTAGGTCTCGCCGCGGGCCCAGTCGCGCTGGAGTTCGAGCAGGACCTGGATCCAGGTCACGGGAACGGCGCCGGCGCGGGTCATGCGCTCCATGGCGTTGTCGTGGGCTTCCTTGGTGACTCCGCCGGAGGCGTCGGAGACGACGTAGACCTCGTAGCCCTGGCCCAGCGCGGAGAGCGCGGGGAGGACAAGGCAAACCTCGGTCCACAGCCCGGACAGGACGATCTTGGTCCGGCCGGTGGCCTTGATGGCCTCGACGACGCGCTCGTCTTCCCAGGCGTTCATCGTGGTGCGGTCGATGATTTCCTGGCCCGGGAATACGGCGGCGAGGTCCGGCAGGATGTTGCCGGAGAAGGACTGCGCGGCCACGGTGGTCAGGATCGTCGGCACGTTGAAGGCCTTGGCGGACTTGGCCAGGCCGACGGTGGCGTTGATGATCGAGGTGCGGTCTCCGCTGCCGACGCCGAAGAACATCTGGGGCTGGTGGTCAACGAAGAGGAACACGCTGTTGTCCGGCGTGAGCAGGTCGTCACTGGGGGTGGCGGTGACGTTGGCGAGATCGATGGTGGACATTTCTTTTCCTTTGGACTGGTTCCTGCTGAATGCCGTGCGAATGATTTCGTACAGGTTTTGCTTATTCATGGGGCTTAGTGCGCGTGTGTTTCGAACGCGTTGTCGGCAATGGTGGGAGCCGCGCCGTAACGGGCTGCGCGCCACTGCCTCTGCTGCTCGGACTCGGCCGCCGCCTGGGCGAGCAGTTCGGCCTGGCGGCCTCCGGCCATCGAGGGCTTGGGCGTTGCCTGATATCCGCCGTAGTGGGCCACCGGGCTCCACAGCGGGGACACCCTGGGCATCTCCTCGTCCTGGCCCTGGTAGTCGCCGGCCGCGTAAACGATCCGGCCCCCGACGACGGTGAACAGTGATTCGATGTGCGGGATATCTCGCTCGTCGACGCTGAAGAAGTCGTCCGAGAGGATCGAGAGGTCTCCGTAGAAGCCCTCCCGCAGGACGCCCTTCACGTTGTCCTCGCCGGTGAGCTTGGCGCCGGCGACAGTGAACATCTCGAGTGCCTGCTCGCGGCTCACCCGGTTCTCGGGCGGGTAGATGAGGGTGTCCCCGACCGTCCGTCCGGAAACCAGCCAGTGCAGGGCAACCCAAGGATTGTAGGAGGAGACGCGGGTGGCGTCGGTTCCTGCGCCGACGACGAGTCCGCGGTCGAGCATCTTGCGGATCGGCGGGGCTTCGGCCGCCGCACCGGCGCCGTAGCGCTGGACGAATGCCTCACCCTGGAAGGACATGCGGTTCTGGATGGAGAGCGCTCCGCCCAGGGCCGCGACCCGGTCGAGGCTTCGGCCGCTGATCGTCTCGGCGTGGTCGAAGATCCACCGGTTGTCGCCGGGGAACAGGCCCTCAGCGGCGAGCTTCTCGAAGACCGCGAGGTCCCGCTCAATGGTCTCGTTGTAGGTGGCGTGGAGGCGGAAGCCCCAGCCGTTCTCCATCATGAGGCGGACCGCCTTCTCGAACTCCACCTCGTAGTCGGGGGAGAGCTCGGGACGCGGCTCGGTGAAGTTCTCGAAGTCGCCGGCGGCCCAGGTGAGGTTTTCACCGGCACCGTTGAGGCGGAGCCACTCGTCGCCGTCGCCGGGGCGGACCGTCTCGGTCCAGCGGCGGAGGTCGTCGACTTCCTGTCCGGCGACCTGCGGGAAGAGGTGGTAGGCGATGCGGAGGGACAGCTTGCCCTCGTTCGCCAGGTCCATCACCGTGCGGTAGTTGTCGGGGAAATTCTGGAACCCGCCCGCCGCGTCGATGGCGGAGGTCAGGCCGAACCGGTTCAGTTCCCGCAGGTACTGGCGGGTCGAGTCCTTGCGTTCCTCGGCGGGCAGCAGCGGAGCCTTGGCCAGGGTCGAGTAAAGAACCAAGGCACTGGGAGCCGCCAGGAGGAGCCCCGTCGGTTCGCCGTCGCGTCCGCGGACAATCTGGCCGCCCTTGAAGTCGGGCGTCTCCTGGGAATAGCCGGCGGCCTTCACCGCGGCGCGGTTCAGCAGCGCGGAGGAGTAGAGGTTGAGGATGAACACCGGGGTGTCGGGGGCGGCCGCGTTCAGCTCGGCGAGGGTGGGAAGACGCTTCTCGGCGAACTGCTCCTTCGTGAAACCACCGACCACGCGGACCCACTGGCCCTTCGGGGTGCGGGCCGCCTGCTCCCGGAGCATCTGCATGGCCAGCTTCAGCGTGGGAACGCCGTCCCAGCGGAGCTCAAGGACGTAGTTGAGGCCACCGCGGATCACGTGGAGGTGTGAGTCGTTCAACCCGGGGACGACCCTGCGGTTCTGCGCGTCGACGACCTTGGTGTTTGGCCCGGCAACCTTGGCGATATCGGCGTCATCACCGATGACCGTGACCTTTCCGTTCCGGATGGCGACGGCGGTCGCCTGCGGGCGCGCCGGATCGCCGGTGAAGATCTTGCCGTTCCGAACAATCAGATCAGCGGGTTCGACCGCATCTGCACGGGGGACGATCCCGGCTACGGGCATTGTGGGCATATCTGCCCACCTCCAATCGACTAACAAACGTGTTCGCTCGGACCGTGGCGGTCCGGGTGCGGTGTGTACAACTTCGCTTCCATGTAATTTATTTCCACGGAAGATGTTTGCTCGAGAATGGGGCATCGTCGGTCAATCGGGCGGCTCCCGGTGGGGTCCGGGCAGAAAAAAACGCAGCCGGGGGAGCCCAACTGCGTCTTTTGGGGGTAGCGGATCCGCTCAGCCGACCGGTTTGGACCGCGGTCCCGAGGCGACCAGCGGTCCCGGACCGTCCGAGGGGTCCGCGTTCGGTGCGGAGGCGCCGGTGCCCGGGGCGGAGGTGCCCGTGCCCGGGGCGGACGGATCCGCTGGTACCGGGGGTGCGGCGGCCGGAGGTTGGACGTCAACGGTGCGTCGCAGCGGGGTTTCCCGAATGAACAGGACGCTGAGCAGGGCCAGGACGGCGATGCCGGCGGTGATCAGGAAGATCAAGGCCGTGCTTTCCCCATAGGCGGTCCGGATGATGGCGCCCACCGCTGCGGGCAATCCGGCCGGATCGGGTGAACCGCCGTCTGCTCCGGAGGAATCGGTGGGGAGCCCGGCCGCCCGAAGACCTTCCGCGGTCCGGGCCGCTGTCGAGTCGCCGAGGACGGCGCCGAGCGCGGCGACGCCGGCGGCGCCTCCGATGGTCCGGAAGAATGCCACCGATGCGCTGGCGGAGCCGACATCCTTCATGGACACAGTATTCTGCACAGCGAGCACGAGGTTCTGCATCAGCAGCCCCAGGCCCAGCCCCAAGAGGAAGATGAAGCTTCCGACGAACCAAAGGCTGGTGAGCTCGTCGATAGTGCCCGCGAGGGCGAGCCCGAGGATCAGCAGGACAGACCCGCCGACGAGGAAGCGCTTCCACCGCCCGAAGCGGGTGATCAACTGCCCGGAGGCGACGGAACCAATCAGGTTACCGGCGATCATAGGGAGCGTCAGCAGACCGGCGTCGGTCGCGGTGAAGCCGCGTGCAACCTGGTAGTACTGGCCGAGGTAGGTCGTCGAAGCAAACATGGCGACCCCCACGGCCAGGGAGGCGACAATTGCCAGAGCGGTGGTGCGCTCGGTGATGATCTTCAGGGGAATTACCGGTTCGGCGGCCCTCGACTCTACGAGGACCAACAGGCCCAGGATCAGCACGCTGCCGCCCACCATCAGCCCGCTCTGCCAGGAGACCCACCCGAAGGTGTTCTCCTTGCCGACGAAGGAAACCCAGATCAAAAGGGCGCTCACTCCCGCTGTCAGGAGGGCCGAGCCAAGCCAATCAATGGTGACCCGGCGGGCGGTGGAGGTGAGCCGAAGTGTCAACTGGAGCAGGACGAGGGCAATGACGGCCAACGGCACGACGACAAAGAAGGTCCACCGCCAACCCAGGGGCGAGTCCACGATGACCCCGCCCAGCAGCGGTCCCGCCGCAGTCGCGGCGGCGATGACTCCTCCGAGGTACCCCGAATAGCGACCCCGTTCCCGGGGCGAGACCATGGCGCCGATGATCGCCATTGATACGGCCGTCAGCCCGCCCATGGCTACGCCCTGGATGGCGCGGCCCGCCAGTAGGACGGGGATGGTCGAGGCGAACCCCGCAAGCACCGAGCCCGCCACGAAAACAACAATGCTCAGCTGCACCAGGAGCTTCTTGTCGAACAGATCCGCCAGCTTCCCCCATAGCGGAGTGGTCACCGCGCCGGCGAGCAGGGCGGCGGTGATGACCCACGCAAAGTCGGTCTGTGAGCCGTTGAGGTCCGAAATGATGGCCGGCAGGGCGTTGGCCACGATGGTGCTGCTGAGGATCGCCGTGAAAAGTCCGGCGAAGAGGCCGGTGAGGGCCTGCAGGACCTGCCGCTGGGACATTGCGGCACCTGGTTGCGGTGGCGGGGTGGCGGAGGGGGCTGGGGGAGTCGTCATGGTGTTGCCTTAGGTCGGGTGGGGGTGTTCGTTGGGGAGGGCCGCTCAGCCGGCGGCCCGATCAAGGAGTTCCTGGAACGGAACCGGGCCCTGGCCGGTCCGGAAAGAGCGGGGAGAATTGCCCAGTACTCCGCCGAGCTCCCGGGCTGCACGGTGGATCCGCTGTTCCAAGGGCTGTATTGACGCCTCGCCTGCCCCCCAGTCCTCCGGCGAAGCGTAGACGGCGGTGGGGACGACAACCGCCCGGAGGTAACTGAACAGGGGGCGCATCGCATGATCGAGCATCAGGGCGTGGCGGGCGCTTCCCCCGGTGGCCCCCATCAACACCGGCATCCCCTCGAGGGCGGTGGGGTCCAATACATCGAAAAAGGACTTGAGCAGACCGCTGTAGGAGCCGGAGAAGACGGGGCTGACAACGATGAGGGCGTCGGCGCGGGCAATGCGATCGATGACCGAGGCAAGTGCGGGCGCGGGGAAGCCGGTTAGGAAGTTGTGGGCGATGTCCACGGCGTGGTCCCGCAGCTCCACCGCCTCGACCTCGACCGGCTGGTTGCGGAGCGCCATTTCCGCTCGAACCCCATCGGCCATTTGATCGGCAAGCATCCGGCTGGAGGACGGAGCCCCCAGTCCTGCGGACACTGCCAGGATCCTGTGCGTAGTCATTCGAATTTTCCTTCCACTCAATGTTTTATGTTGCCGGGCACGTATCTACAACCGGCACCGGGATGGTTCCATTCCCCAGCATGTCGCCTGAGTACGGGGAATAACCGGGCCCGGGCCACTAGTTGTGTGGTTGGCAACCTAAAGGCTAAACCGAGACGCCGCCGCAATGCCGGAGACGGCTGCGGCCTCGGCGCCGTGAGATGGAGGAATCATGCAGATTGGTATTTTCAGCGTCGGTGACCGCACGGCGGATCCCGCAACGGGACGGCTTCCGACGGAACGTGAACGCATCAAGGGAACTGTTGAGATAGCGCTCCGCGCGGAGCAGGCGGGCCTCGATGTATTCGCAACCGGCGAACACCACATCCCGCCCTACATCACCTCATCGCCCACAACGCTTCTCAGCTATATCGCGGCCAAAACCAGTACCCTCCACCTGTCCACTTCGACCACCCTGATCACCACGAACGATCCTGTAAAGATTGCCGAGGACTACGCGATGCTCCAGCATCTCGCGGACGGCCGCCTCGACCTGATGCTGGGCCGCGGCAACAGCGGTCCTGTCTACGGGTGGTTCGGTAAGGATTCACGCAAGGGTGTCGACGTGGCGATTGAGAATTATGCGTTGCTGCGGCGGTTGTGGGATGAGGACGTTGTCACCTGGGGTGGGAAGTACCGCACGCCGCTGCAGAACTTCACCTCCACTCCCCGCCCGTTGGGTGGTGCCGCACCCTTTGTCTGGCACGGCTCAGTGAAGACCCCCGAGATCGCCGAGCAGGCCGCCTACTACGGGGATGGCTTCTTCGCGAACCACATCTTCGGTCCGCCGCAGCGCACCGCCCGGATGATCGGCCTGTACCGCGAACGGTTCGAGCACTACGGGCACGGACCTGCGGATCAGGCCATCGTGGGCCTTGGGGCGCACGCGTTCATTAGGAAGAACTCCCAGGATGCCGTTCGTGACTTCCAGCCCTACTTTGACAATGCGCCAATGTTCCCGGGGGGCTCGGCGCTGGCGGACTACATGGCGCAGACTCCCACTATTGCCGGCAGCCCGCAGCAGGTCATCGAGAAGACGTTGTCCTTCCGTGAGTATGCGGGGGACGCCCGGCGCATCCTGTTCGCCCTGGAAATCGGGGGAGTGCCGCTGGAGACTACGCTTGAACAGATCGACCTGCTCGGGGAGTATGTGGTCCCCGAGCTCCGGAAGGAACTCGCCGCGGACGCGGCGGGGGAATAATTCGCCCGCCAGATCCGCTATACATGTGGCTGGCAACCTAAAAAAACAGTGACCCACTCCGGCTCGAAGCCATTCCCGACCCCGCAGGCCCGGGAATATCTCCGGAACCTTATCCGCTATACATGTGGTCGGCAACCTAATCGGAAGCCTCCGCCCTCGATCCACCACCGCAGCGGCCTCAGGGCCGCAACCACGCAGCACCGACACCTAACGATTGGACGAACATCATGACGAACCTCTGGGATCCCATCTCCTTCGGCAACATCTCCCTGAACCACCGCCTCGCGATGGCTCCGATGACCCGCAGCCGGGCCAACGACGACGGCACGCCCGGACCGCTGACGGCCGAGTACTACAGCCAGCGGGCCTCCCTGGGCCTGCTGATTACCGAAGGTGTCCAGCCTTCGGATGACGGTCAGGGCTACCTGAACACCCCGGGCATCTACACCGACGCCCACGTCGAGGGCTGGCGTGAAGTGACCACCGCGGTTCACGAGGCCGGCGCCTCGATGTTTATGCAGCTGATGCACGCCGGGCGGATGTCACACCCCGACAACACGCCCCACCACCGCACTGCGGTGGCCCCGTCGGCCATCGCGCCGGGTGTGCCGATGTTCACTCGAACCGGGGCGCAGGACATTCCCACCCCGC
This sequence comes from Arthrobacter frigidicola, assembly GCA_003602285.1. GTDB lineage: Bacteria > Actinomycetota > Actinomycetes > Actinomycetales > Micrococcaceae > Arthrobacter_D > Arthrobacter_D frigidicola. The sequence goes on along the minus strand of QZVU01000006.1, from coordinate 191,065 downwards.
GGGCGCTGAGCGTTGAGGAGATTGCCGCCACAGTAAAGGACTTCCGCACCGCCGCTGCGGCCGCGATCCGGGCCGGGGCCGACGGCGTCGAGCTCCACGGTGCCAACGGGTACCTCCTGCAGCAGTTCTTCGCCCCCAACGCGAATGTGCGCACGGACCAGTACGGGGGATCGATCGAGAATCGCGCCCGCTTTGCCCTCGAGGTCGCCCGCGGCGTGGCCGAGGAAATCGGCGCCGAGCGCACCGGCATCCGCCTCTCCCCGGGCCTGACCCTTGGTGGACTGGATGAGGGCCCTGAGTCGGCCGATCTCTACCGTTACCTCGTCGGTGAACTGGCCAAGCTCGACCTGGCCTATGTGCACGTGCTGCACATCGGCGATGAGGACCTGCTGCGTGACATCCGGGCCGCCTTCCCCAATACGCTGCTGGTGCTGCGTGCCGGGCGGGCCCCTGAAGACGTGGCCGTTGACGTCGAGGCCGGGCTGGCAGACATCGCCCCGATCGCGTCCTGGGCCCTGGCCAATCCGGATGTCGTCGAGCGCCTGAAGACCGGAGCGGAACTCAATCAGGGTAACCCGGCAACCTACTACGGCGGCGGCGCAGCCGGCTACACGGACTATCCCGTCCTGGAGACCGCCGGCAAGTAATTCCGAAGCGGACTCACCGGCGCGGAGGTGGCGGTGGATGCGCATCAATGGGTGGAGGGGCTTCGGCCTCTCCACCCATTCGTTGTCACCCCTCGGTCCTCCAGCAGGGCATCCTCCCCGGGGTCCCTCAGCGGCCAACGCCTTGGCCTGCCAGGTCCTGCCTCGCCGGCCTGCGCCGTCCGGGCACCCCGCCCGGGGGAATGCTAGGGTTGACCCGCTTGGGCGGGTGGCGTGACGCGGTTGTGCCGCCCGTTCCACACCTCAGAAAACGAACCAAAGGCAGCAATCGTGAAACCCCCGAACGGAGCCGTGGAGACCCTGTCCTCCATAGCGCGCGACTTCCCCGCCAGCTGGGCGATCTACAGCCTGGCCCGCTCACACCGGGGGCTGGCCGCTTCCATGCTTGCGGACCTTGGACTTTTTCCCAGTCAGGAATTGATCCTCATGCAGCTCTGGGATGAGGATGGCCAGTCCCAGAAGGCGCTTGGCCAGACCCAGCGCTTCGACCATTCCACGATCGCCAAGTCCGTGCGCCGCCTCGAAACCGCGGGTCTGGTTCGGCGGGAAAAATCCAGCGTCGACGGCAGGGTCACCCTTGTGTTCCTCACCGACGCCGGCCAGGCACTCAAGGACCGTACCCTCGCGATCTGGGAGGAGCTCGAGCGCAAGACCGTTCAGAGCCTTACGGCCAAGGAGCAGGCGCAGCTTGTCGCCCTCGCACGCAAGATCATCCCCAACCTCGAATAGCAGGTTCGCCCCTCCTGGCTCTTCACCGCAGACGGCACGCGCCCGGCGCCCCCGGAGGTCGACCGGATGCCATCAAGGAATCAGCCCCTGGAGGCGGAGTTTCTCCGTCTACAGGGGCTGATGTGTGGGCGGGGCCCTTAGATTACTGATGCTCAGAGGTCCGCCTTCAGCCGGGCCGGTTCGGACCCACTCCCAACCCTGCAGCTACGGGCACTGAACCTCTGCGCCATTGACTTCGACCGGTGCTCCCGAGGCCAGGCCCTGGCACTGTTCGGTCAGCTCGACAAAGTTCGGCACGAGTGACATGACGACGAAGGCGCCGACCACCAGGATCGCCGTGCCGAGAAGCCCCACGATAATTCCGGCCAGGGCCAGTCCGTTGCCGGTGCCGCTCCTGCGGGTCTTCACCATTGCAATGATGCTGATGATCAGTCCGACCGGGCTGATGAGGAACGCGAGAACGAGGCCGGTGATGCTCAGGGCCCTGCCCCCGGACGAGCGCTGGACGGTGCCTCCTTCCCCGGGAGTCCGGTTGCTATTCTTTGCTTCGGTGTCGTGAAACTGATAATTCGACATGTATTCCTAACGGCCGGAGGCGGCATGGTTAATTGTGCGGGGGCGGCATTTCTGAGAACCGGGCCGCGCTTTCTTTTCCACCCTATCCCGCCGGCACTTCCCGAGACGGCCGAAAAGGTGAAGATCGTCCTCTGGAAGTAGGAATGTCATCCAAAGTGCTGAGGGCCTCCGCGGGCGCGCTGCTTGATGGGATGGCCGCTGCCGTTACCGGAGGAGAGCGGGCGCCGCAGGCCTGTCGGTTGGACCGGGCCGGTTGAGCGGGATCGAGGCGACTATCGGGGCACGGAACGCCAATCGGAACACAGGGCACTGATCGGACCACAGAACACCGATCCGACCACAAATACCGATTCGACCATAGAACACCGTCCGATCAGAGAATGCTGATCCGAATTCAGAGAAAGGCTGGGGCGGAATGGGTGAGCATTGGGAGTTGCTCCTCTAGCCCGCTGATTGATCCAGAAAATGCATTCCCGCCGGCTGGCCGGCAATACCAATATGTCTCACGATGAATTCGAGCGATGCGACTACCGCGCTCTGCAGTGATCCATTTAGTGACTTGAGCAGTTATTGCGCCTGCTATGCAGCTGCCAGGAACTTTTCGCCGGCACGTTCCTTTTGATCGGCACGTTCCGCCGCGCCCGGAGCATGGTTCGCGGGCGGAAAGCAGGGAGCGGCCAGGTCGTCCGAAGTTTGCTTCCGTGGAATATGCTTTCCGGGAGAAGGACTGTCGGTGGCGACCCAGCAGGAAAGGTTCGAGATGTCATCCCGCGAAGCGAGCTCTACACCGGTGCCCAGCGACGAGGAGGTCATCGCCGAGTGGGGCCTGGTGATCCGGGGATTCTCCGTCACCAACAAAAAGCTCCATCTGGCCGTCGCCGCCGAGTTCAATTTTGACGAACCCGAGACCGAAACCATGCTCCGCCTTGGGAGCAGCCCCCTTCGTCGGGTGCCGATGACGGTGTTGGCCCGGGAGGCCGCGTTCAGCTCGGGAGGCTTCACCAAGGTTGCCGACCGGCTGGCCCGCCGCCACCTCGTTCAGCGTTCGCCGGGTGCGGATGACCGCCGGATCACCTATCTCGAGTTGACCCCTGCGGGCGAGGAGATAGCCGCCGGCCTCCATCGTCTTGTGGCCGACGTCGTGCGCTCCATCTACGTCGATATCCTCGGCGCCGAGCGGGCCGCCGTTGTAGCCTCGGCCATGCGCGACCTCCGGAAGGCCCACCGCGACCTCGCCTGACTGACCTCGCCTGACTGACGTCGCCTGGCTGACTGACGATGTCGCCTGATCGTCGGGAATCCAGGCGTCGGCCTTACCGTCTCACCTCGTAGATGAGTTGGGCGAACTGCCCCTGCTGGGTCGCTTCCTTCAGCACCAGGGCGTCCGGATTGACCCGTCGGGGAAACAGCGGAGCGCCGCCGGTCAAAGCTGCAGGGGCCACCGAAAGCTGGATTTCGTCGAGATGCCCGCTGTCGAGGAACTGCCCGGCGAGGTCGCCGCCGCCGACAATCCAGATGTCCCGGTCTCCGGCTGCCTCGGTCAGACGCTCAATCACCGTGTCAACCGCCCCGCTGACGAAGCGGACGTCCGCTCCCTCCGGAACGGGCAGGGTACGGGAGGTGAAAACGAAGGTCGGTCGGGGTCCGAAATAGGTCGGCCACTTCTCGGGTGCCTCCAGCAGATTCTCCTCCCGGAGAACCCATTCGTAGGTTGTCGAGCCCTGGACCAGCACGCCGATGCCGGAGAGGAACCGTTTATGGACGGCCGGTTCGGGGGCTTCTACGGCGAAGAGCCAGTCAAGCGAGTTGGACTCATCGGCGATGAACCCATTGAACGAGGTGGCGGTGTTGTAAATGACGCGCGGCATGACAGCAGGGTAGTTGTTTTGCCCAGCCGGGGCACCCTTCCCGGCACCCGGTCCCGGCGCTCCTGCCCGAGCGCCCGGACCTTCTTTTGGGGAGGCCCGGTGTTTTTGGGGGTTCAGGGAGCCCCGGTCACGTCCTCGACCGGGTTCTCCTGCACATAGCGGTAGTACTCACGCAGCGTGAGCTGCTGGGCTGCTTCCTCGTCGATGACCAGGGTGGCCCGCGGGTGCAGCTGCAGCACCGACGCGGGGCACATGCTCGACACCGGTCCCTCGACCGCCCGGGCGATCGCCTCAGCCTTGGCCGTCCCCTGTGCCACGAGGAGCACCTCCCGTGCCTCGAGGATGGTGCCGAGCCCTTGGGTCACGCAGTGGCGCGGCACCTGGTGTTCGCCCGTGAAGAACCGCGAATTGTCGACCCGGGTGGCGGACATCAGGGTCTTAACGCGGGTCCGGGAGGCAAGGGAGGAGGTCGGCTCGTTGAAGCCGATGTGCCCGTTGCGTCCAATCCCAAGGATCTGCAGGTCGATGCCGCCGGCGGCAGCGATGGCTGCCTCGAATTCGGCGCAGGCCGCCGCCAGGTCCGGCGCGTTGCCCTGCGGCACGTGCACCTTCGCGGGGTCGAGCTTGAGCCGGTCGGTGACCTCCCGCCGGATCACCGAGGCGTAGCTTTCGGGGTGGCCCGGAGGCAGCCCGACGTACTCATCGAGCGCGAACGCGTTCAGCGCGCCCAGCGCCGGTGTCCACCTTCGCTCGAGTTCCTTGTAGAGGGACAGCGGCGAGGATCCCGTTGCCACCCCGAGGGTGCGGAGCGTTCCGGCGGCTAGCCGCTTGAGGATGCGGTCGCTGGCGTACCCGCCGATGTCGGCGGCAGTTTCGAGGATGACGATGCGCATGGTGGGCCAATCGTTACGGCGGATTCGGGTGTCGGTCAGAGCGGGGCGGGCGGGGCGACGAGCACCTTGGTGCCGCCGGCTTCAAACGCTTTCTTCTGGGCGGCGGTGATGCCGCTGTCGGTGATGAGATTGTTGAAGACGTAACCGGTCATTGTCGCGAAGCTCCGCATCCCGATTTTCGACGAGTCGGCGACGATGTAGGTGTCGGAGGCGCGGCGGGCCATCAGGGCGTTGACCGCCGCTTCGCCCTCGTCGTTGACGGTGGGGCCGATTTCCGGATCAAGGCCGTTCACCCCGACGAAGGCGAGGTCCAGTGCGACCCGCTGCAGGATCACGTCGGTGTACGGGCCCACCAGCTCGTAGGAGCGCGGATTCACCACTCCGCCGGTGACCATAATGCGGATGTTCGGCCGCACCACGAGCTGCACCGCGATATTGATGGCGTTCGTCACCACGGTGAGGGTCGGCTTGTTCGAGGGCTCGAGCAGGTCGGGCCGCATTCCCAGGGCCTGGGCGATGGCGGTGCTTGTGGTGCCACCGCAGAGCCCGATCACCGCTCCCTTAGGAACCAGGGCGCTGGCGGCCTGGGCGATGGCCTGCTTCTGGGCCGTGTGGTCGTCGCGGTTGTAACGGGTGGGAAGGTCGTAGGCGACCGACTCCATGGTGGCGCCACCGCGGGTCCGGGTGAGCAGGCGTTGGGCGGCGAGGCTGTCCAGGTCCCTGCGGGCCGTGGCGGGGGATACCTTCAGCTCGCGGACGATGTCTTCGACCTGCACGTGGCCGTCGGCGGCGAGCAGGTCGAGGATCGCGTTGAGCCGCTCGGTCTTTTCCATCGTTCAGCTCCCGCCCGCTTCGAGGGCAAGCAGCCGCAGGAGCCGCGCCGCCTCGGGCGCTAAGGCCCGCCGTCCGGCACCGAGGTAGTGCCGCGAGTCAACAAGGTTCGGCTGCTCCTCGAGGACCCCGCGCACCGCCCGGGTGAAGAAGCCGTTGAGGTGGGTCGAGACGTTGATCTTCGTCATGCCGGCCTTGACCGCAGCGACGAGCGCCTCGTCGGGAACGCCCGAGGATCCGTGAAGCACGAGCGGAACCTCAAGCACCGCGCGCAGTTCCCGCACGAGGTCGACATCCAGGGACGCGGTCCGCTCGGTCATGGCGTGGGAGGATCCGACCGCAACCGCGAGGGCGTCGACCCCTGTCGCCGCGACGAAGCTGCGCGCCTCGCCCGGATCGGTGCGGACGCCGGGTGCGTGGGCGCCGTCCTTGCCGCCGATCCGTCCCAGCTCCGCCTCCACCAGCACACCGGCGTCGCGGGCCCGCCGTGCCACCCGGGCCGTGGATCGTACATTCTCGGCGTAGGGGAGGGGTGACCCGTCGTACATCACCGACCCGAAGCCCAGCTCGATGGCCTCGTCGACGAGCCGTTCGTCCTCGGCATGGTCGAGGTGGAGTGCCACCGGCACCCGGGCTCCCGCAGCGACGGCACGGCAGGCGAGGGCGAGGGGCGCGAGCGCGCCGTGGTAGTCCGCGCAGTTCTGCGAGATCTGGAGGATCACCGGGAGCCCCGCTGCCTCGGCGCCTTCGACAATCGCCTCGGCGGTCTCAAGGTGCAGCACGTTGAACCCGCCGATTCCGGTGCCCGCGGCGAAGGCGGCATCGAGGATCTCGCGTGTGGGGGTCAGGCCCATCAGGATTCCTTTCCAGCGGGTTTCGTGCCCGGGGTGCTTCGCCCGGTGGGCGCGGCGTCGTCGTGCCGGGTGACCGAGACCTCGCCGGCCAGACGGACGTGATCTGGGTGAATGTCACCGGCCGTCGGCATGAGCACCGCTGCCGCCGACCAGGCGGTGGCCCGGCGGAGCATTTCCGAAACATCCCCCGATCCGGCTGCGAGCAGTGTCGCCAGGGCCGCAACGGCCGCATCGCCGGCGCCGGTGGCGTTCCCGTGCAGCGGCTCCGGGAGGGCGGCGCGGAGGTGGCCGTCGGGCGCGTCGGCCGTTAACGCGAGCATTCCATCCTCACCGCAGCTGACGAAGACACGGCGCGCTCCGAGTCCGAGCAGGAGCCGTGCGCCGCGGACCGGATCAGGTTCCCTCGTCGCCTCGCGGAGTTCTCCCGCATTGGGCTTCAGCAGGTCTGCGCCGGCTGCGGCGGCCCGGAGCAGTCCCGGGCCGGAGGTGTCGATGATGCAGGGAACTCCGGCCTCGGCACACCGGCGCACCAAGGCCGCGTAGAAGTCGGTCGGCGCCCCCGGAGGGAGGCTTCCCGAGCCGACGACGCAGCCCGCACCGGGGAGGGCATCGTCAATCCGGGCCCACAGCCGGGCCCACTCCGCCGCGTCGAGTGCGTTGCCGGTCTCGTTGAACAGGCTTGTGCTGCCGGCCGTCGAATCGTGGAAGGCAAGGCTGCGGCGGGTGGAGGCGGTGGCCGGCTCGAGGACCGAGGGGATGCCGCTTAAGGCGAGCTCGGCGGTGTACTGCTCGCCTGTTGATCCGCCGACAGCCGCCAGGGCGAGCGTCGGATAGCCCTGCTGGTGCAGGACCCGGGAGACATTGACGCCCTTCCCTCCCGCCCTTACAGCCGGTGCCGCAACGCGGTGGGTGGTCCCCAGGACGATGGCCGGCACGGTGTAGGTCTCGTCGAGGGCTGGATTCGGGGTCACCGTGACGACGGTTCCCACCGTGCCCGCAGGAGGCGGCCCTGTCATGGCCTGGCCACCAGGTCCCGGGCCCGCAGTCCTGCGCCGATGAGGCCTGCGTCCTGGCCAAGGACCGAGGTGAGAATCTTGGGTGTCCGCAGGAAGGACAGCCTCGATTCGACCCGGGACTGGAGGGGCTCGACCAGTGCCGGGCCGGCCTGCGCGAGCCCCCCGCCGAGGATGACGGCTTCGGTGCCCAGGATGGCTGTGAGCTGGCAGATGCTGAAGGCAAGCGCATTCACCGCGTCGTCCCAGACCTGCACCGCGTGCGGGTCTCCGCTCCGCGCCGCCGTCAGGACGGTCTCCGCCCCTGCCGCGGCCTTCCCCGAGAGGGCGTTGTACCGCCTCGTGATGGCACCTGCGGAGCCGATGGTTTCGAGGCAACCGAACGCCCCGCAGGGGCACTCGGTCCCTCCGGGGACCTCGGCGTGACCGATCTCCCCGGCATACCCTCCGGCGCGAACCCGCTGACCTTCGCAGAACACCGCACCGGCTATTCCGGTGCCGATGACCATCACGACGACGTCGCGCAGGCCGCGCCCGGCGCCGGCGCGCATCTCGGCCTCCCCGGCGATGCTCACGTCGTGCCCGAATGCCACAGGAAGGCCTGTGGCGCGGGTGAGGTGCTCCCCGAAGGGATAGTCCCGCCAGCCAAGATTGGCTGACATTCGACCGATGCCTGCCTCTTCATCGACGAGACCGGGCACAACGAGGCCGATCGACTCGATGGCACACCCGGGATATTCGGCGCGGTAGTTTTCGGTCAGTGCGGCGACCTTTGCGACGACGACATCCCCGGGGAACTGCCCGTCCCGGGGCGTGGGGATGCGCAGGAGGGAGTGGAGCCGGCCCGCATCGTCAACAAGGGCTGCCTTCATGTCGGTCCCGCCGACGTCGAAGGCAAGGACCGCGCGGGCTGGAGGCTCCCCGCTACCTGCGCCGGGTCCCGTCACCGGATCCGCCGGCAGCCCCGACTGCGGACCGCCCCAGGTGCCAGGACCGGTGCTGGCGCTTCCCCCACCCCTCACCGAAACTCAGCCTTCGAGGATGACGGAGCGGGAAAGGTTGCGCGGCACATCGGGGTTCAGGCCGCGGGCCAGGGCGCGTTCAAGCGTCACCTTGTGCACCCGCACCAGCTCAGCGAGCGGGTGGAGCCCCGAGTTGATGAACGACGCCCCGGTGGCGGCGACCTCGGCGTCCAACCCAGCGGGTGCGTCGCCAAATGACCAGGTGACCCGTCCGGGAGCGGCGATGGCGATGGGGCCGTGGCGGTATTCCATGGCGGGGTAGGACTCGGTCCAGCCCTGGACGCCCTCCCGCATCTTGAGCGCGGCTTCGTGGGCCAGGCCCACCGTCCAGCCGGTGCCGAGGAAGCTGAACTGCTCCGCGTCGAGCAGTTCCCGGTCCGTGGCGCCCTGCAGCACGCTCCGGGCATCCGCCACGGCGCTGGTGAGGTCCTCGCCCAGCGTCGTCAGGAGGTAGACGAGGGCGGTCGTCGCGAAACGGGTCTGGACGACCGATGACTCGTCGGCGTAGGGCAGGCCGACGACGGCATCCGCCAGCCCGGTTGCCGGCGAGCCGGTATCGCCCAGGAGGACAACTGTCGGAGTGCGTCCCTTGACCTGGCTGAGCACGGACAGAACTTCACTCGTCGTGCCTGAGCGCGTGATGGCGACGATCGAGTCATAGGATCGGGTGGCCAGCACCGAGGCCTCCGAGGCGGCGAAGGCGTCGGTTTCCCCCTTGCCGGCAGCTTCGCGGGCTGCAGCGTAGGCCTGGGCCATGAACCATGAAGTTCCGCATCCGATCACTGCGACCCTGCGGCCGTCGGCCGGCAGCAGCCGCTCGGACCCGGTCTGGGCTATTGCCTGCTCCCAGAGATCGGGCTGGGAAGCCAATTCCGCAGCCATGTGATGGCCGGGAGCAGCCTCGACGGGCGCTGACGGTTCGGTGGACTGTGACATGGGGATCTCCTTCGGGCGGAGGTGCCCGGTGCTGGAAGGATGAGGAATGCTGCTCCCATGATGAACGGTGATCGAAGCAGATGTCCAGTGCTCAACTGCGATCATGACCGGAAACGCTCCCGCCTCCCGCGGCCCGCCCTCCTCCTTTGCCGTCGGGCACCGCAGGGACTAGGCGAAAAGCCAGTGCGAACCCTCAGCGCGTTTCTCTTGACGTGAGACCCACATCACGTCATTATTTCTGCATTAGGTGATTCCTTGTGATTGGGGGACGCCTTCACGTATCACAAAAAACCATCATGTTGCCGACTCCCGGGTCACGCCCGCGGCCGTCATGCCCGTCCGGATTCGAACTTTCCGCGTCGGTGCCATCACTCGAAATATCACCTGAAAGAGGAATTCATGAAGAGCAGACTCCGCAAAGGTCTCGTGGCTGCCGTCGCCGCCGGGACCCTGATGGTCACCTCCTGCGGCTTTGGCGGGGGTGGCTCCGAAGCGGAAGGCGAAGGCGGAGACACCACGATCGATATGCTCGTTCCGAGCTACTCCGATAACACCAAGGCGCTGTGGGAAGGAGTCGTCGAGGAGTTCGAAGCCGCCAACGACGGCGTCACCGTGAACCTGCAGATTGAATCCTGGGAGAACCTCGAGTCTGTGCTGCAGACCAAGATCCAGTCAGGTGAGGCCCCCGACATCTACAACGGCGGTGCCTTCTCGGCCTTTGCGGCCGAGGGACTGCTCTACCCGGCCGAGGACATCGCCTCCGGGGACATCATCGGCGACTTCCAGGAGTCCTTCGTCGAGAACGAATCCTTTGAGGGAACCCAGTACGGCCTTCCGCTGCTCGCCTCCGCCCGCGCCCTGTTCTACAACAAGGACCTGATGGAGGAGGCCGGCGTTGCCGAGCCGCCGAAGACCTGGGATGAGCTCTACGACGCGGCCAAGAAGATCACCGACACGGGAACGCCCGGCTACGGTATGCCGCTGGGCTCAGAGGAAGCCCAGGGTGAAAGCCTCATCTGGTTCGCGGGCAACGGCGGCGGATTCGGAGACGAATCCGAAATCACCGTCAACACCCCCGAGAACGTCGAAGCTGCCGAGTTCATGAAGAAAATGATCACCGACGGCGTCACCCAGCCCGACCCCGGCGCCACCCAGCGCACTCCGATGATCAACGTCTTCGCCCAGGGAAAGATCGGAATGGTTTACGCCCTGCCCCAGACCGTGGGCCAGATCGACAAGGAAAACCCCGACCTCAACTACGGTGTTGCAAACGTTCCTACGAACACCGGGGAGCCTGCAACCCTCGGAGTCGCAGACCGCCTGATGGCCTTCAAGAACGATGACGACAAGCAGGAAGCCATCACGCAGTTCATGGACTTCTTCTTCGAAACCGGCACCTACGTGCCGTGGGTCGAGGCCGAGGGATTCCTTCCCACCACCAAGAGCGGTGCCGAGGAAATGGCATCCAACGAGGTCCTGAAGCCGTTCCTCGAGATGCTCCCCGACGCACAGTTCTACCCCACGTCCAACCCGGCGTGGAACGCAACTGATGGCGCCTTCAAGTCGCTCATGGGCCAGCTTGAGGACCAGGACGCCAAGACGGTACTGGACCAGATCCAGGCCAAGGCCGACGCTGCCGGCTGACCCGCGGGTTACCAGCAGCACCTTTTCGGCATAGGTATCTACCCAGCAGGGGAGCCGGCCCGGTCCGGGCGGCTCCCCTGCGTTCCCCAAGGAACGGTCCGCACCCCATGAGCACTTTGACACCCCCGGTCATCCGGGAACGGAAACGCGGCGGTGGTCCCCAGAACCGGGACAGCCTGTGGGCGGCCCTTCCCTGGGTCGGCCCGGTCCTGCTCCTGATCTTCGGAGTAGTCCTCTTCCCCGCCGCGTACATGATCTACTCCTCGACACGGCGGATCAGCCAGGCCGGAACGAACGTCGAAGGCGTCGGCTTCGAAAACTTCGCCACCGTCTTCGCCGACCCGAACCTGCCACGGGTCCTGCTCAACACCTTCGTCTGGGTGATCGTCGTCGTCTCGGTGACAGTCGTCCTCTCCCTGCTGCTCGCCAACTTCCTCAACAAGCCCTTCCCCGGCCGGACCCTGGTGAGGATGGCGGTCATCGTCCCCTGGGCGGCAAGCGTCGTCATGACGACGACCGTCTTCTACTACGGCCTTGACCGCGACTACGGCATCATGAATTCCTTCCTCGTTGACATCGGACTCCTCGATTCAACCTATGGGTTCACCAAGAACGTCGCGACGGCCCTGGGGGCCGCGATCGTCGTCGGAATCTTCGTCTCGATCCCGTTCACCACCTACACCCTGCTCGCCGGGCTGCAGGCCGTGCCGTCCGATGCCCTTGAGGCCGCGAAGATGGATGGCGCGGGCCCGGTCCGCACCTACTTCAGCGTCGTGCTGCCGCAGCTGCGCGGTGCGCTCGCCGTCGCCGTGCTAATCAATGTGATTAATGTGTTCAACAACCTGCCGATCCTGCGCATCATGACCGGGTCAATCCCCGGCTACAGCGCGGACACCCTCATGACCTATATCTTCAAGGTGCTCCAGTTCGATCGGCGGCTCGACATCGCCAGCGCCCTCAGCGTCGTGAATTTCGCCGTCGTCATTCTGATCGTTGCGGTGTACGTGAAGGTCGTCAAGCCCATGAAGGAGACCTGAGGTGTCAGTGAGCGCTCCGGCGAAAGCCACCATCCCGCCGGTGCGGCAGGACCGTGTCCGCAAGTACGGGCCCGACGGCATCAGCGGACGGCGGCTCGGCCTGCGCATTGCGGTCGGCGTCATCATCGCGCTGGTTTTCCTGACGCCGTACCTCATCATGCTGGTCGGCTCCCTCAAGACCCGGCCGGAAATCCTGCGGGTGCCGCCGCGGTACTTCCCGCAGGACGGCCTTCAGTTCGGGAACTACGCGTCGATGTGGTCGACGCCCGAGACCCCCCTGCCGTTCAACCTCATCTCAACACTGATCATCTCGATCTTTGCGACGCTGCTCGTGCTCCTGGTTGCCACGCCCGCGGCCTACTACACGGCGCGTTTCCGCTTCCCGGGAAAGATCGCGTTCCTGTTCCTCGTCATCGTGACGCAGATGCTGCAGCCGGCGGTCCTCACCGCGGGGCTGTTCCGGCAGATGCTTGTCCTCGACATCAACGACACGTGGCTGGCGATGATCCTGATCAACGCCGCCTTCAACCTTTCGTTCGCGCTGTGGATCATGCACAGCTTCTTTGCCGGCATCCCCAAGGAGATCGACGAGGCGGCCCAGCTCGACGGCGCCGGCCGGCTCAAGGTCCTCTTCACCGTGAACCTGCCCCTTGTCTGGCCGGGCATCGTCACGGCGATCATCTTCACCTTCGTCTCCTCCTGGAACGAGTTCGCTGCGTCCCTGGTGATCATGTCCACGGCGGAGAACCAGCCGCTGTCGGTGGCGCTGACGAAGTTCATCGGTCAGTACGCGACGAGCTGGCAGTACGTGTTCGGCATCTCGATCGTGGCGATCATCCCCGTGATCATCCTCTTCGCACTCATCGAGAAGCGGCTGATCGGCGGGCTGACCGCGGGAGCCGTCAAGTAGCCGGGCCGACGCAGGGGAGGCGCTTCCAACTTTTCGTTGTGGAGCGCCTCCTGCGGTGCTATCCCTAGAAGATGTCCGCAGCGGAGCGTTTCGAAGGAGAAGCGATGACAACAAGTCCCGACGCAGAGGAACGCGAGCTCAGCGATTGGAGCCGCACCCTGACCCAGGCGCTGCAGATCCTCGACCTCGAGGTGGACTCCGCCAAGATCCTTGAGGTGGCCGATCGGTCCTCGGCCGCGGTCTCGCCGAACGCGGGAGCCATCAGCGCGTTCCTCGTCGGATATGCCGCGGGCACCGTCAACACCAAGGGCCGCAAGGGTGCGGACGAGGCGGTGCAGAAGGCCGCCTCCACCGTGCTGCGGGTGCTTGCCACGGGCGACGACCGCGAAGAAGAAGGCTGGACCGGCACCGCGCAGTAGCTTGCGCATTGAGTGTGCAGCTCACCACCGAAAGCCCGCTTCAAAGGGTGGTGAGCTGCAGTTTCGGCGGGAGTAGGGGCTGCGTTCGGCGGGAGATAGTTAGACGGTGTCGACTGACGGCGGCACTGCTGTGAGGCGCTCCAGGGCCTGCTCGAGGAAGCCGCGCAGTGCCGGATCGGTCGTCAATGCAAGGGCCCTGCCGTAGGCTGCCGCAGCTTCCGTGGCCCGGCCCGCCTCGGCCAGCAGGTGCGCTCGGGTTGCCCAGGCCGGTTGGAAATCTTCAAGAGCTGGAGCGTTGGCCGCGTCGAGGAAGGACAAGGCCGCGTCCGGGCCGGATGCCTCGCCCAGAGTGGAGGCGAGTGAGACGATCCCTCCGAGAGTCGGCATGAGAGCCACCAGGGCCTCGTTGAGACGGAGCAGCGCCTGCCAGTCGGTCCTCCCGGTCCGGGCGCGAGCGCAATGGACCGACTGCATCGCGGCCTCGAGCTGAAACCTTCCGATCCGTCCCAAAGAGTGCGCCCGCCGCAGGTGTTCTTCTCCGCGGGCGATCCACTCACGATCCCAAAGACTGGTGTCCTGAAGGGCGAGGGGAACAAACCCTCCGGCCGACGCAGTACGCGCAGTTCCCCGGGCCAGCGACAGGCAGATCAGCGCTGCCAGTCCGTGCACCTCCGGCTCGTCGGGAAGCAACTCCGCAAGGACTGTCGCAAGGTACAGCGCTTCGGCGGCGAGGCTCTCGGGAGGGTCGGCATCGGCATCGGCCTGGGAGTGAGCCCCGGCGTCCGCCCCGGATGGTTCACCCATCCCAGCTCCCGCCCGCACTCTTCGGGCGCCCGGCAGTGGGCTCCGCCAGTCGAGGGCATACGCGCCGTACACCGCCTCGAGCACCGCGGCCAGGCGCTGCTTCAACACCGTGGTGTCGGGCAGGACGAAGGGAATGCGGGCCTCTCGGATGCGCCGCTTGGCGCGCACGAGGCGCTGCGCCATCGCCGGGGCCGGAACGGCGAAGGCCGAGGCGATCCGCTCAGACGGAACGCCGAGGACGACCTGGAGCATCAGGGGCGTGCGGACGCCCGGGTCGATCGCCGGGTGGGCGCAGACGAAGAGCAGGGCAAGCCGTCGGTCCGGAATCGCCTCGACGTCGACCTCGTCCCAGTGCACCGCGCCCGGCAGGGCAGAGCCGGACCCGACGGGTGAGGGGACGACCCCTCGAGGGCCCGTCCTCCGCGCCGTGCCTCCCGGGGGACCGGCTCCGGAGGAACCGGCGTCGGGCTCCAACGGCACCGAGGTGCGGTACGCCGCCGACCGGTAGCGGTCCCGCTGCCGGTTGCGCGACACCGTGAACAGCCAGGCCTCGGGGTTCTCGGGGATGCCCGAAACCGGCCAGGTGGTCAGCGCGCGGAGGAACGCGTCGGCCAGGGCATCCTCGGCGGCCTGAAGGTCGCCGGTGGGTGCGGCGAGCAGGGCGAGCAGGCGGCCGTAGGAGGCGCGGGCCACGGACTCGGCCCGAGCCCGCGCCTCGGCAGTGCTCAGCCCGGTTCCTGCCACTGTCCCTCGCGGAAGGAGATCGCTGACGGGCGGATCTCGATCACCCCGTACTGGGCGCCCGGACACTTGGAGGCCCAGGCGAGCGCCGCGTCCAGGTCCGGGACGTCGATGACGAAGGCACCCGCGAGCTTTTCCTTGGTGTCGGCGAACGGGCCGTCCTGGATGGAGAGGGTGCCCGTCCGCAGCGTCACCGTCGTAGTCATCTCGGCGGGCTTGAGGATCTCCGCGGCGACGAGGACGCCGGCGGCGTCGAGCGACTTCGCATACGCATCGAAGGCTTCCCGGAAGGGGGCCATGTCTTCTTCGGTGATGCCCACGTCGGCGGGCTCGGGGTTATTCAGGAGCAGGGAGTAACGCATGGTTGTGGCCTTTCGCATTCGGCGGGCGCGGGGTGCGTCCCGTATCCCCATGACGGCCGGAGCAGCCCCGGATCGACATCTCCACCGGAAAATCCCGCGGAATTTTCAGGCAGGCGCCGCCGCGGAACCAGCCTTCGCGTCCGCCGCGTCACCAGCCTCCTCACCCGCAGCGTCACCAGCAGTCGGCTCGATGCGAATCAGGACCGCCTTCGACACCGGAGTGTTGCTTCCCTCGGCCACCGAGTCCAGCGGGACCAGGACGTTGGCCTCCGGGTAGTAGGCCGCGGCGCAGCCCCGGGCGGTCGGGTAGGACACCACCCGGAAGTCGCGCAGCACGCGCTGGATCCCGTCGTCGTACACGCCGTGCAGGTCGACCTGCTGGCCGTCGGACAGGCCGAGCTCGGCAATATCCTCGGGGCTGATGAACACCACGTGGCGGCCCTTCCGGATGCCGCGGTAGCGGTCGTTGTGCCCGTAGATGGTGGTGTTCCACTGGTCGTGGGAGCGCACGGTCTGCAGGATCAGGGTGCCCGGCGGGCGCTCGAGGTGTTCAAGGTCATTCACCGTCAGCACGGCGCGCCCGGTGGGGGTGCGGAAGGTCCGCGAGTCCCGCGGTCCGTTGGGCAGCACGAAGCCGCCGTCCTGCCGGATCCGCTCGTTGTAGTTCTCGCAGCCCTCAACGACGTGGGAGATGTGTTCGCGGATGAGGTCGTAGTTCTTCTCGAAGCCGGCCCAGTCCGCCTTCACCCGGTCGCCGAGCGTCTCGCGGGCCAGCCGGCTGATGATCGCCGGCTCGGAGAGCAGGGTGTGCGACACCGGCTCGACGCTGCCAAATGAGGGGTGGACGGCGCATACGGTGTCCTCGACCGAGACGAACTGGCGCCCGCTCTCCTGCACGTCGATTTCGGTGCGCCCCATGGTCGGCAGGATCAGGGCCTCCTCCCCGGTGATCAGGTGGGAGCGGTTGAGCTTGGTGGAGATCTGCACGGTCATCTCGGTCTTGGCGAAGGCCGCCTCGGCGACCTGTGTGTCGGAGATGGCCGACACCAGGTTGCCGCCGAGGGCGACGAGCACCTTGATCTTCCCGTCGCGCATCTGGTGGATGCTTTCGACGGAGTCGACGCCGTGGTCCCTCGGCACATCGAAGGAGAACTCCTTGCCGAGCGAGTCAAGGAAAGTCGACGGCATCTGCTCCCAGATGCCCATGGTGCGGTCACCCTGCACGTTGCTGTGCCCGCGGATGGGGGAGGCGCCGGCGCCGGGCTTGCCGATGTTGCCGCGCAGCAGCAGCAGGTTGATGATCTCCTTGATGGTGGGGACCGCCTTCTTCTGCTGGGTGATCCCCATCGCCCACGTGATGATGACCCGCTCGGCCCGCAGGTAGCGCGCGGCGAGTTCGTCGATCTCCTCGCTGCGCAGCCCGGTGGCCTCGAGCACCGCCTGCTCGTCGAGCTGGGCGAGGTGCTCGCGGAGCTCATCGAGGCCTTCGCAGTGCTTCTCGAGGAATTCGTGGTCGAGGACCTTGCCCGGATTCTTTGCCTCGGCCTCGAACACCCGCTTGGAGACGGCCTGGAGCAGCGCCATGTCACCGCCGAGCCGGATCTGCAGAAACTGATCGGCGATTTCGGTGCCGCGCCCGACGATGCCGCTGACCCGCTGCGGGTTCTTGTACCTGCGCAGGCCCGCCTCGGGCAGGGGGTTCACCGCGACGATCTTCGCGCCGTACTCCTTGGCCTCCTCCAGCGCGGTAAGCATGCGCGGATGGTTGGTCCCCGGATTCTGGCCGAGGATGATGATCAGGTCCGAGCGCGCGAAGTCGTCGTAGGTGATGGTGGCCTTGCCGATGCCGATCGTCTGGCCCATGCCCCAGCCCGAGGACTCATGGCACATGTTCGAGCAGTCGGGCAGGTTGTTGGTGCCGAAGCCACGGACGAACAGCTGGTAGAGGAACGCCGCCTCGTTCGAGGTCCGCCCGCTGGTGTAGAAGGCCGCCTCATGCGGGGAGTCCAGGGAGTTGAGCTTCCGGGCGACGATCGAGAACGCCTCGTCCCAGCCGACCGGGCGGTAGTGGTCATCGCCGGCGGCCTTGTAGACGGGCTCGGTGAGCCGGCCCTGCATACCGAGCCAGTACTCGGTGCGTGCGCGCAGGTCGGTCAGCGAGTGTTCGGCCCAGAACTCCGAGCCGATGACGACGGGCGTCGCCTCCCAGGTGACCGCTTTGGCTCCGTTCTCGCAGAACTCAAAGGCCTTGCGGTGGTTCGGGTCGGGCCAGGCGCAACTGGGGCAGTCGAAGCCGTCCTTCTGGTTCAGCGCCAGCAGGGTCTTCCGGGTCCGGTCAACCCCCATGTGTTCGAGCGCCGGCTTCATGGAGTAGTAGACCCCCGGCACGCCGGCGGCCCAGTTCTTCGGTCGGTCCTTGACCTCGACGTTCTTCTCGTCGGGTTCCTCGACCGGAGGGTTGCTGCGGACCACGGTGCACTTCCCTTCTTCCGGCACCGCTCGTCCCTGAGCGCACGCCGGTTCCTCTGCGGAACACCTTGTCCCTCAGGACTAGCAGGCCAGCGGAGCCGCCGCAACCCTTTGTTGGCCCCTAGAGGGTGTGGATCCTCCAGCGCGCCTCGTGGGAGCCGCCGGGAGCCAGCACGACGAGGTCGGTGCCCGAATTGAAGGCATCCGGCGGGCACGTCATGGGCTCGACGGCCATGCCGATGCGGGAGACCGCGGGGTCCGGCTGGTCCGCTGTGTGCACCTGCACCCAGGGGCAGTCCCGGCCGAAGGTGATGCCCGCGCCGCGGCCGTCGGTGCCGGTGACGCCCACGGTGACCCGCCCGTCGGCGTCGTACGCCAGGTCTGTGAAGGCATGGTCGATGAAGGTCGTGCCCACGGCGCGAGGAGCGCGGAAATCGAACTCCGCGTGCACCGGGTCGAGGGTGGTGGGGATGAGCCGGTCCTCGGTGACGTTCAGGACGGAGTCCGCGGGCAGGGAGAGGGCCCATTCGTCGACGCGGCCGTTCCCGCCCACGAGGTACGGGTGCGGCGCGGTGCCGTAGGGGGCGGGGGAGGGCCCGGTGTTTGTCGCTGTCACCGTGGTGTGCAGGCCACCGTCGTCGAGCACGTAGTCGACCTGGACTCGAAGGCGGAAGGGGTAACCGTCCTGGGGGACCACCTCGGCGCGAAGCCGGACGGAGGACTCGGTCTGCTCCTCGGGAAGCCAGTCCTGCCAGGCCATCAGTCCGTGCAGGGCGTGGCCGCGGTTGGGCTCGGTCAGAGCCAGGAAGTTTTCTTTCCCGTCGAAGGTGTACCGTCCGTCGACAATCCGGTTGGGCCAGGGTGCCAGGAGCGCCCCGCGGAAGAAGGGGCGGACCTCGGATTCCTCGTATGGCACCACGAGGTCCCGGCCCTCGAAGCGCAGCCGGCGGACCGAGGCGCCGACGCTGGCGATGTCGGCGGTGTAGCCGCCGGCGCGAAGCGTGTACTGGTGGCCCGAGACGGGCACTGCGGGGTCCATCGGTGTCATGAGTTCCTCTGGGGTGGGTGCTGGGGTGCTTGCTGGGAAGGTGCCTCCGCGGGAGGTGCCTCCAGAAGTCTAGTGCGCAGGGATCGGGGTTCCGGCTGTCGACATTGCGCTTAACGGGCGATTCCCCCCGGCGCGTGCGCCGGGGGGAATCGGGAACCGTTGTTCGACCTTCGGGTGTCAGCCCTTCAGGGTCAGCCCTTCAGAGTCAGCCCTTCACGCCGGAGCGTGAGACTCCCTCGATGATGAACCTCTGGAGGAAGACGAACAGCGCCAGGACCGGAAGGCTTGCCATCACGGCACCGGCCATCAGCAGGTCGTACCTCACCGCGTTGGCCGACTGGAGTGTCGAAAGGCCCGCGGGCAAGGTCTGCACCTCGGGGCTGAAGAGCACGTAGATTGGCCAGAGGAAGTCGTTCCAGTTGGTGAGGAACGCCAGCAGCGCCAGCGTGGCCATTGCAGGCTTCGCGAGCGGCAGGATGATCTTCGTAAACATCTCGAACCGGTTCGCCCCATCGAGCCGGGCGGCTTCCTCAAGGTCTTCAGGCAGCGCTCCGAAGAACTGCCGCATGAAGAACACACCGAAGGCCGACGCCGCGGTCGGGACGATGATCGCCACCAGGGCGTTGAGCCAGCCGAGGCCGCTCACGATCAGGTAGTTCGGGATGATCAGGATGACCGGGGGCACCAGCAGCGTGGCGACAATGACGCCGAACACGATCTTCTTGCCCCGGAACTCCATCCGCGCCAGCGGGTAGGCGGCGAGGGCGGAGATGACGACGACGAGGGCCGCGTGGAGCAGTGCGGCCACCATGCTGTTGAGGAACCAGCGCAGCACCGGGGTGCTGCTGCCGGGGGCGAGGATCGACTCGTATGCCTGCAGCGTCCACGGGTCGGGGATCCAGCTCGGCGGGATCCCGGTGGCATCCTCGCGCGTCTTGAAGGACGTGACGAACATGAAGATGAGCGGGCTGATGAAGATCAGCGCCACGATGCTGAGGATGATCAGCCGCAGGACCATCTTGCGCCGTCCGGCGGGATCGGCGCGCTTGGTCGAAAGGCGTCCGCTGTTCCCTGCCCCGGATGCGCCGGATGCTGTTGACGCACCGGACTCGGTGAGCTGTGTCATTTCCCCTCCTTCTTTTCACGGAAGAGCCAGAACACGATGAGGCTCAGGAGCATGAGGAACAGGGTGAGCACGTAGCTCATGGCCGCGGCGTTCCCCATCTGGAAGTTGCGCAGGCCCGTTTCGGCGATCTGGTAGATCGCGGTGCGGGTCTCACGGCCAGGGCCGCCAAGGGTGATCAGGTAGGACTGGCCGAACATGTTCACCGAGGCGATGAGCGTGACGATGGTGACGAAGGACAACACGGGGCGCAGCCCGGGGATGGTGACATTGAGGAACTGCTGCCACTTGTTGGCGCCGTCGACCCTTGCCGCTTCGTAGAGTTCTGCGGGGATGTCCTGGAGGGCCGCCAGGTAGATGACGGCGTTGAATCCGAGGGTCCACCACACAGTGACGCCGATGAGGGCAACCCAGGCCGCGGGGGTGGAGGTGGTCCAGGCGATGTTGTCCGGCAGGCCGATCGCACCCAGGTAGTAGTTGACGAGGCCGATGTTGTTGTCGAGCAGGTAGCGCCAGAGCACCGAAATCACTGCGACGCCGAGGACGTACGGCGCGAAGTACACGGCGCGGAAGAAGTTCCGGCCCGGGAATTTCGAGGCCATCAGCAGTGCGACGGCCAGCGGGATGGTCAGCAGCAGCGGGACGCTGAAGACCGTGAAGATGCCCGTTGCCTGCATCGAGCTCCAGAAGCTCTCAAAGTAGGGCGAGTCGGGCTGGAACAGCGACACGTAGTTCGCCAGCCCGACGAAGGGCTGAAGCGGACGGGTGTAGTCCCAGGCGTGCAGGCTGATCCAGAGGCCAAAGACGATGGGAATGAGGACGAACCCGATGAAAAGGATCAGGTACGGAGCGAGGAACAGCCACGGAGTGCCTGCAGCCTGCTTGGCGACGCCCTTATTCGTTTTCGGGGCCGCAATTCGGGTGGGCGTAGTGGTCGGCTGACGCCCGGGCGCCTCCTCCTTCGAGGAGGCGCCCACCTGGGATGAGGATTTCATTTTCGGCTATTTTCCAAACGAGGCTTGGTTTTCTTCCATCAGCTGGGATGCTTTCGCAGCAACTTTTGAAAGGGCTTCCTTGGGCTCCTGCTCGCCGAGGATTGCGTTGTCGACGCCGACCTCGAGAGTCTCGGCCTGGACGGTGCCCAGACCCGGGACGGGAGGCAGGAACTTCATGGAGTCGACCTTCGCAGCGATCGGTTCCTGAGGGGTTCCATCAAGCGCTCCGCCTTCGCGCACCGAGGTGCGGGCCGGGATCATGCCCGAGCCGGCCCAGGTGTCGGAGTTCTCGCTCATCCAGGCGATGAAGACCTTGGCCGCGTTGGCCTTGTTCTCGTCGGGCTGGGCCTGGCGGGGGAGGAAGAAGTTGTGCGAGCTGGCCCACACCGCGTCTTCCTCGCCGATCACGGGGATCGGAGCGGCGGCGTAAGGGACGCCCGCGGCTTCGAGGTCGTTGAACTGCCAGATGCCGTCCCAGGTGATGGAGTTTTCACCGTTCTTGAAGGCGACGTACTGGGAGTCGATGGCGACGTTCTTGGGGCTGTACCCATCCTCGATGATCGAGGTCTGCCATTCGAGTCCCTCGACGCCGGCCTCCGAATCGAAGGTGGCCTTGGCGCCATCGGCGTCGTAGGGCTCGCCGCCGTTCTGCCACAGGAGGGAGAGGTTCATGAGGTGGCTGGGCCACTTCGCGGGCATCCAGAACGGGTTCTCGTAACCGGCGGCCTTGAGCTTCTTCAGTGCGTCCTCGAAGGATGCGGCGTCAGTGGGCGCCTCGGTGATGCCCGCCTTTTCGAAGTGCTCGGTGTTGTAGTACATCGCCAGGGAGTGAACGTCCAGCGGGATGCCGTAGCGCTTGTCCTCATACACGCCTGCGTCCCAGACCTCTTCGGTGAAGTCGTCGCCGGTCAGCTCGAGCTCCTCCGTAAGGTCATCGACGGGAACGATGACGTTGCGGGCGGCGTTGCTCGACAGCTGCTCAAGGTGCATGACTCCGACATCGGGGCCCTCGCCGGCCTGAACGGCGGCTGGGAGCTTCTGGTACATGTCGGCCCACTTGATGGTGTTGGGGACGACCTTGATGTTGTCGTGCTCGGCGTTGAATTCTTCGACCATCTTTTCCATGAAC
This sequence comes from Arthrobacter frigidicola, assembly GCA_003602285.1. Lineage (GTDB taxonomy): Bacteria > Actinomycetota > Actinomycetes > Actinomycetales > Micrococcaceae > Arthrobacter_D > Arthrobacter_D frigidicola. Next base: position 168,997 of record QZVU01000006.1, on the reverse strand, counting down.
GGGCCGTCACCGCCGGTGAACCCGTTCCAGTAGTCGAGTTCAACCTTCGGGCCGGTGTATTCACCGGTGAACTCCGTGGCCGTGCCCTGCTGGGCTCCGCCACCTCCGCAGGCGGTGAGTGCCAGAAGGGCGGTGGCCCCCACGGCGGTGGCTGTGAATACACGGTTACGGATGAACCGCTTCGGATAGGTCATCATTGTCCTCCTCGGTGAAAGTGGTGCTCAGCGCCCAGGGCGTTTCGCATCGTTGTCAGGCGGCCCATCCGGCAAGGCGGCGTTCCGTAGACGTTGCCTCAAGATACAGCGCTGTAAACTCGTATGTCTAGTAAGCCCCAACGAGTCCCGACTGTCCACTAGTATTAATTTTCCAGCGAGGGGGTGGCAGTGAAGCGAGTAAGACTTGTCGATGTAGCCGAAGTCGCAGGCGTGTCGACGAAGACCGTGTCCAACGTTGTCCATGACTACCCGCATGTGGCGCCCGAACTGAGGCGCCGGGTGCAGGCTGCCATCGACAAGCTCGGCTACCGGCCGAACCTGACCGCCCGCCGCCTTGTCACGGGCAGAACCGGGATGATCGCCCTCGCCATCCCGGAGATCGACCACCCCTACTTCTCGGAGCTCTCCCGCCAGATCGCCGAAGAGGCGGCGCGGCGGAACTACCGGGTCATCATCGAACAGACCCTTGGGAAACTTGACGCCGAGCATGCAGTGCTCGAGGACCGGGAAGCCGGCCTGGTGGACGGCATCATCTTCCATCCGGTCAGTATTGGCGCCCTGTCCATCGCGAAGCTCCACCACGACACCCCCCTGGTGCTGCTGGGGGAGGGGGCGATGCCGGCGACCAGCGACCACGTGATGATCGACAATGTCGCCGCAGCGGCCGAAGCCGTCCATTTCCTCCTGCGGCAGGGACGGCGCCGCATCGCCTTCCTCGGCGTCGTCGAGGACGACGTCACCTTCTCGACGGACAAGCGGCTGCTGGGGTACCAGCAGGGCCTGATCGAGGCGGGGCTGGATCCGGATCCCGGGCTCGTGCTGTCGGTCAAGGACTTCTCGTCCGAAGCCAGCGGTGAGGCGGTCCGCGCTGCCCTGGAGCGGGGGGTCTCCATCGACGGCATCGTCTGCCGCGACGACAAGTTCGCCGCCGGAGCCCTGCGTGCCTGCGCCGCCGCCGGCATTTCGGTGCCCGATGGAATCGCCGTGCTCGGGTGGGATGACACCGCTATTGGGAAGTACACGACGCCGAGCCTGACCTCGGTGGCCCCGGACAAGTCGGCGCTGGCTTCGACGGCCCTCGAACTGCTGACCGAACGCATCGACGGGTTCCGCGGTGTGGGTCGGCACCGGATCGTTCCCCATGGACTCACGATCCGGGGGAGCACCCCGTCCGTGTCCGCCGAGCTGGCAGTGCCCCGGGGCGAGCCGGCGGTTCCGTCGGCCTAAACGGGCGCCGTAACCTAGGCCGCGTCATCGTAGAACGTTTCGCGAAATCGACTTTACAGCGTTGAAAAATTCGGACAGGATTGACGCCATGCCTAACTCTTCCTCCTTCAGCGCAAGCACCCAAGACGGCACCTACCCGCGGCCCCAGCTCGTCCGGCGCCACTGGCACGATCTGTCGGGGGAGTGGGAGTTCGAGCATGACGACTCAAATACCGGGATTGCCAGCGGGTGGGCAGCCGGGACGACCAGCTTCAGCAAGCGGATCCTCGTCCCGTTCCCGCCCGAATCCACCCGTTCCGGCATCGGTGACACGGGCTTCCACCCCGTGGTCTGGTACCGGCGCACGCTCACCCCGGCCGACATCGCCGCAAGCGGGTGGACCGGCGGTGACGACCGGGTGCTGATCCACTTCGGCGCGGTGGACTACCGGGCCTCGGTGTGGGCCGGTGACCGGCTGCTGGGCACCCACGAGGGCGGCCAGACACCGTTCTCCTTCGACATCACGGAGCAGGCGAGGACCGGGGAGGACGTCGTCCTCGTCGTCCGGGCCGAAGACGACCCCCACGACGTCTCCCAGCCGCGCGGCAAGCAGGACTGGCTCGAAGAGCCGCACGTCATCTGGTACCACCGCTCGACCGGGATCTGGCAGCGGGTCTGGCTCGAGGCCGTCCCCGCCACGTCCGTCCGCAGGATCGCCTGGCGAACCGATGTGCCCGGCGGGACGGTAAGCCTCGACGTCGAACTGTCCTCCCGTCCGGTCGACGAGGTGAGCGTCCGGGTCGAGCTCAGCTACCGCGGCAAACCCCTCGGCACCCACCAGGTGTTCTCCTCCCAGCCCCGGTTCACTCTGACGAACGCGCTGGCCCACCAGGCGAACGGCCAGGCCTATGAGAACCTCCTGTGGTCTCCCGACCACCCGCGGCTCCTCGATGCGCGCGTCGTCCTGATGGACCGCGAGGGCAACGTCCTCGACGAGATCTGGTCCTACCTTGGCCTGCGCAGCGTGGGCGAAGCCGGCGGCCACTTCCTCCTCAACGACCGCCCGTTCTATGTGCGCTCCGTGCTCGAGCAGGGCTTCTGGCCCGACTCCCTGTACACCGCGCCGGACTCGCAGGCCATCCGGGACGAGATCCAGCTGATCAAGGATCTGGGGTTCAACTCGGCCCGGCTGCACGAGAAGGTCGAGGACCCCCGCTTCCTGTACTGGGCGGACCGCCTGGGCCTGCTGATCTGGGGCGAAATCGGCAGCACCTTCGAGTTTTCCCCGACCGCAGTCCAGCGGGTAACCCGCGAGTGGATGAGCGTGGTCGAACGGGACATCTCGCACCCCTCGATCGTCACCTGGGTTCCGGTCAACGAGAGCTGGGGCGTCCAGCACATCTCGCATGATCCCGCCCAGCAGCACTTCGTGCAGGCCCTTTACCACCTCACCAAGGCCCTCGATCCGACCCGCCCCGTCGTCTCCAACGACGGTTGGGAGCACGCCGAGTCCGATCTGATGACCATCCACGACTACACGACGACGCACGACGGGCTGAAGGCGAACTATTCGACCGCTGAGGCGGTCGAGGGCCTCGTGGAGGGGGTGGGTCCGGCCGGCCGCAGGCTGACGACCCTTCCCACCGGTGCCAGCGGGAAGCCGGTGATGGTTTCGGAGTTCGGCGGAGTGACCTATGCGCCGAACAGCCCCATCGCCACCTGGGGCTACTCCACCGTCGATTCGCCCGAAGACTTCGCCGACCGTGTCGGCGGCCTGTTCTCCGCCCTGCAGACGAGCCCGGTCCTTGCGGGATTCTGCTACACCCAGCTCACCGACACGATGCAGGAGGCCAACGGGCTGACCGACGAAAACCGGAAGCCGAAACTTCCGGTCGAGGTGATCCGCGCCATCGTGACCAACGGTGCGAAGGAATCCCACGACGACGTCGTGGATGAGGGCGAGATGATCCTCCCGCAGTGGCAGCCGGGGCCCGCAGCCTCAGCCGCCGTCGGCTCCTAGGCCGCCGTTCAGCTTCCGCCCGCCCACCTGCATTGAGCCGGTGGGCGGGCGGTTTCCATTAAGCTGCGGGTCAGAGGCTGGTGTCCAGCAGTTCGTTGAGGACCTCGGAGGCGGTTTCGGGGTCCCCTGCGTCGGAGTAGTGCTTGGCCGCCCGGAGGTAGTGCCTGCGGGCCGGCGCCGGTGCGTCCACGCTGGCGTAGTACTGGCCGAGGAGGCGCTCCCTCAGGCCTGCGGATTCGAACTCGAGGTCCTCCGGGTCCTTCACCTGTTCGATGAGTGCATAGGCGGCACCGAGGTCGCCGCGCAGCGACTGGAGGTGCGCCCGGGCGAGCAGCAGTTCGGACCGTTCGGAGTCCGTGCCGGCGATGCGGAACCCAAGATCGGCGTTGGCGAGGCACTGTTCGACGGCATCGTCCGAGATGCCGGCAAGGAGGCGTGCCGAGGCCGTGGCCCGATTGAAGTGCGCCCAGAGCCCCACGTCGGTGTGGGGGGTGAGGTGCTGTGCCGCGATGGCGTGCTGGGCCAGGCCGGTCTCCACATCGCCGCGGCGAAACGCGATATTGCCGACCACCCAGCCGGCCCTTCCGATCGTTGGGGAGGACAGGCCCGGAACCGTTGAGAGGTCGGTGAGTGGAAGGGCTTCCTCCCAGGCCTCTTCGTAGTCCCCCCGAACCGAAAGGGCAGCCACGAGGATGAATCCGCATTTGAGGCGGGTCACCGAGTGGTCGGGGAGTGAGGACGCGGCGGCGACGGCGGAGCGGGCGAGGGTGATCGCCTCGTCGAGGGCTCCGGTGGCGCGTTTCGCAACGGAGAGCGCGCTCAGCACGGTCGCCTCGAGCTCGGGCCACTCACCGGTCAGGGGGTGGGCGAGCAGTTCGGTGAGCGTCTCCTCCGCAAGGTCGGGGCGCCGCAGGGCCGAGTATGCCTCGGCCTGGAGATTGGTGAAGTGCCACCAGATCGCCGAATTCGACTGCTCGCGGGCCAGGCTGGCCACATATTCGGACTCGGAGGCCGCGAGGGCGTAGTCCTTGAGGTCCCAGGCGTTCTGGGCGTGCTGCAGGGCGGCGGCGAGTGCACCGCCGTCGTCGGCGGGCCCGGTTCGGATCCAGCCAAGGACGGTCTGCGGGTCGAGCTGGAGCAGGTCGGCGAAATGCCAGGCCATTTCCTTGCTGGGCTGGCGCTGGCCACTTTCGAGGAGCGAAACGTAACTCGCCGAGTAACGGCCGGCTCCGAGCTCGCTTTGGGTGAGTTTCTTCGCCGTGCGGGCGCTCCTCAGCTCGTCGCCGAATGCCATGCCAATTCCTCCCCCGGGGGAGCCCGGTGCGCCCCCGGGGACAGCCTATGCGCCTTTACTACCCCGTCAAATTCTTGACACGCCCTGTCACGCCGGACGGCCCGGAAGAGACCCGCTACTCCCGAACGGGATGGCGGCTGATGATTGAGATGCGGTTGAACACCCCAATGGTGAGGGCGATCCAGTTCACCGCCGAGAACTCGGCGTCGCTCAGGACCTTCCGTGCCTTCGAGTGTTCCTCATCGAGGACCTCCGAGGGAGGAAGCAGCGTGGCGCTCTCGGCAAGCGCGAGGCCCGCCCGCTCCTGCTCGCTGAACAGTTCGGTGTCGCGCCAGGCTGGAAGCACCGACAGCCTGCGTTGAGAAACCCCCGCCGCGAGGGCCTCTTCCGTGTGGACGTCAAGGCAGTAGGCGCAGCCGTTGAGCTGGGAGACCCTGACCTTGATCAGTTCCGAGAGCTCCGCGCCGATGCCCGCTGCTTCGGCCGTTTCCTTGACCTTCAGGGCCAGGCCGTTGAGGGCGCGGAAGAGTGCGGGGTCTTCCTTATCGAGGAAGACGCGGCGGGCGGTGCGGTGCTGGGAATCGGTGGTCACGAAGGATCTGCTTCCGGTTGGGCGGAGGTGGCTGGCGTGTCGATGAGGTGGTCCCATTCATGGTGGGTGCGGAGGTAGGTCGCGATGTAGGGACACAGCGGAACGATCCGCAGGCCGCTCGCGCCGGCGTCGTCGAGGGCGAAGCGGGCAAGTTGTGCTCCGAGTCCGCGGCCGGAGTAGGCGCGGTCGACCTCGGTGTGGAGGAGCAGGATCTGGTTGGAGGACGGGCGCACTCGATAGTCGGTGAAGCCAATGATGCCCGCCCCCTCTTCGACAAGTTCGTAGCGGCGGCGTTCGGGGACATTCATCACCCGCAGCGGGGCCTCCGCGCCTGCGCTGCCGTTCTGCCCTGCGTCCATTGGCTGTCCTCAATCGGAAGGGCCGGGCACCAGGGTCCGCTCGCGCGGCTGCCGGCGCCTGTCGGCGGGCCCGTTGTCCTTTCGCTTTCCTTTCAATTCTTGCACCGATCGGCCCGGACCACCCCGTGGGGGAAGCTGGCGCGTCCGGGTGGTCCGGCCCGGCGGCCCCGTGTGGAAAGCAGTAGCATTCGAGGGGTGAAACCGTTTCTCCTGCTGGCCACCCGTGCCGACGACGCTGCCGCCGAGGGCGAATATCAGGGCTTCCTGCGCTTCGGCGGACTCGCACCGGACGACCTCCACCGGGTGAGGGTGGAGCAGGGACCGCTTCCGCCGATCGACCTGGAGCGGTATTCCGGGATCTTTGTCGGCGGCAGCCCCTACAACTCGTCAGATCCCGAGGAGGAGAAATCGGCCGAGCAGCGCCGGGTCGAGCGGGAACTCGGCACCCTCCTCGATGAGGTCGTGGCGGAGGACTTTCCGTTCCTGGGTGCCTGTTACGGCGTGGGAACGCTGGGCCGGCACCAGGGGGCGGTGATCGATCGGACCTTCGGTGAGCCGGTCGGCGCCGCGACGGTGACGCTCAGCGGAGCGGGCGCCGAGGATCCGCTGCTCGAGGGCGTGCCGGAGGCCTTCACCGCGTTCGTCGGCCATAAAGAAGCCTGTGCCACCCCTCCGCGGGGGGCGGTGGTCCTTGCCTCGTCACCGGCCTGTCCCATTCAGATGTTTCGGATCAAGGAAAACCTCTACGCCACCCAGTTCCATCCGGAGCTCGACGTCGAGGCCCTGGTGGAACGGATTTCGATCTACCGCAACGCCGGGTACTTCCCGCCCGAGGAGGCCGAAGACTATATGCGGCGGGCCCGCGGTCTGCGGGTGGATCACCCCGCCCGGATCCTGCGCAACTTCGTCCGCCGGTACGCGGTGAGCTGAGCCGCCTTCGGGGGCGCTGCTGCGGGCGCTGGTCGCGCTAGCTGAGCGAGTACTGCAGCAGGAATCCGTCGATAGCCGCGGGGGCGAAGACCTTCCGCATCACCAGGGTGGTGAGCCCCTCCAGAGCGGCATCGTCGCCCGCCGATCCGCCTTCGACGGTGAGGCCCTCGGCGATCCGTCCGACGACGTCGGAAAGCACCCGCTCCCGCACCTGGTCGACGAACGCGGGGAGCACCCCGATGGTGCCGCCGAGGACCAGCCGGTCGGGGTTGATGGTGGTGACGGTCGTCGCAAGTGCCCGGCCCATAACGTCGGCGGCCGCCGTCAGTGCGTCGATCACCACCGGTTCATCCCTCCGGGCGGCGGCGCTGATCTCCGGGAGGGTGGGGTAGCCGGCCGGACCGAGCTTCAGGCCTAGGGAGCGCCCCGAACTGAAGGTGGCAAGGCAGCCGTGCCGGCCGCAGCTGCACACCGGTCCGTTGGGGGCGACGCGGATATGGCCGATGTCGCCCGCCGCGCCGTGGGCGCCGTGAAGGATCGAGCCGTCCACAACGATTCCGCAGCCGATGCCTGTGGCGACCTTGACGTAGACGAGGGTTTCGGCGTCGGTCCCGCGTTCGCCCAGCGCCGCGGTCCGTGCGTCGTTCTCGATAACGATGGGCACCGGCCAGCGCCCGGAGATGGCGGTCACGACGGCGTCCGGCGGCCAGCCGGGGATCGTCGTCGAGTGGACCACGTGGCCGGTGGCCGCCTCGACCGGGGAGGGCAGGCTCACCCCCACGCCGGTGAGGATCTCTGAGGTTTCCTGCTCCAGCAGTTCGGCCCCGGCCGCCAGCAGCGGCCCCAGGACGGTGTCGGCCGGTTCGGAGATCCGGTGGGCCAGCGTACGGGTGCGCAACTGCCGGCCCGCGGTGTCGGTGACGCTGACCGTGGCATGGGTCTGGCCGAGGGCGAAGGCGAGGACGACGCGTCCCCGGTCGTCGAACCGGATCTTGCGGGAGCGGCGTCCGCCGGTGGCCTCGAGCGGTTCCGCCTCGTAGACCAGGCCGCGGCGCACCAGGGCATCGAGGCGTTCGTAGAGGGTGGCACGCGACATGCCGGTGGCCGCCAGCAGCTGCTGGCGGGACAGGCCGCCGGTGGAACGGATCAGGTCAAGGAGGCTGCCGTGGGAGGCGGCCCCACCCAGCCCTGCTGGCACACGCTCAACAGCCATTTCCGTCCCCTCCTGTTCGGTCGTCCAGCCTACCGCAGGCCGATCGGCCCTCCGGCCCCGCGCCGGGTCAGGCCGCGGGGAACCAGTCTTCGGCGATCCGGTGGCCGAGAGTGCCCAGCAGGGCGTCGGCGTTGCGGATGGATTTCTGCAGGTCCTGTTCCAGTTCGGTCAGTGCGTAGGCGCGGGCGATTCCGAGTCCCTGCAGTTCCTCGGTGGTGAGGGTCCGCCGCCCGCAGACCGCGGCGACGGGCAGGCCGCGCGCCAGGGCGGCACGGGCCACCCCGGCCGGTGCCTTGCCGCTGAGGGTCTGGGCGTCGAGGGAGCCTTCACCGGTGATCACCAGGTCACCCTCGCCCAGCCCGGCGAGTACGTCGGCGAACCCGACGAGTTCGAGGACGACGTCGACCCCGGGCCGGGTGGTGGCCTCAAGGACCGCCAGCGCGGCAAAGCCGAGCCCGCCGGCAGCCCCGGCTCCGGGCGCCCCGCTGGCGTTAGGGTCGGACCCGCAGGCACGGTGAACGGCGTCGGCGTAGTGCCGGAGCCCGTCCTCGAGGGCGGCGACGTCGGCGGGCGAGGCGCCCTTCTGGGGCCCGTACACCGCTGCCGCGCCCCGGGGCCCGAGGAGGGGGTTGTCGACGTCGGTTGCGAGGATCACCTGGCAGGTGGCGAGCCGGGCATCGAGCGTCGTGAAGTCGAGCCGACCCAGGTCGGCCAGGGCCCCGCCGCCGCGCCCGAGCGCGCGGCCGCGGCGGTTGACGGCGAGGGCGCCGAGCGCCTCAAGGAAGCCGAGGCCTCCGTCGGTCGAGGCGCTGCCGCCGACACCGAGGATGATCCGGCTGGCGCCGGCGTCGAGAGCGGCCCGCACCAGCTCGCCGGTGCCGTAGGTTGTGGCGGCCAGCGGAGCGGGTACTCCACCGGGCAGCCTTTCGAGCCCCGAAGCCTGGGCCATCTCGACGACGGCCGTGGCCGTCTCCTCCTGCCAGGCGAAAGCAGCGGCCAGCCGTTGCCCGGTGGGGCCGGTGACCATCACCTCCCGCCGGGCGTAACCGGCACCAACGGCGGCATCGAGGGTTCCGTCCCCGCCGTCAGCGATGGGCATGCGCACCACCCGCAGGTCCGGGCGGTGCGCCGTCAGGCCGCGGCCGACGGCGGCGCACACGCCGGGGGCGCCCAGGGAGCCCTTGAACTTGTCACTGGCGACGAGGACGGTTCTCATGACGGGGTATCCGGATCTGTTCCGCCGGGTGCACCGATCCATTCGAGGGCCGCCGCGGCCGTCCACGCCTGGGCGAAGCTGCCCAGCGGCGTTCCGGTCAGGGGATCGTAGTATTCGGCGAACTTCAGGTCCGAGATCTGGTCCAGCGAGGCCGAGCGCAGGCTTCCATAGAGGTGTTCCTGGCCGTCGCGGGCGCTGGCCCAGCCCAGGAGCAGGTTGAGGAAGGGCCAGACCGGTCCGCGCCAGTAGGTGCGGGGGCGGAATGCCGTGCTCGAGGGAGAGGTGGAGGGCGGCAGCGGGAACCGCAGGTCCGGGTGTCCCATCCAGTGCGGTCCCCGGAGCAGGTCGCGCTGGCGCTCGAGCAGGCCGGGGTCGCCGCCGGCCACCAGCGGTGCGAAGCCGGAGACAGTGTCCGTGGAGATCCACTCGCCGGCCAGCACATCGTAGTCACGGGCCAGGCCGGTGGCGGGATCGACCGTTGAGGCCACTCCGGCACGGAACCGTTCGGCCAGCTCCCGGAGCTCGGCGGCCTCTCCGGTGCGGCCGAGTTCGTCCCCGAGCCCGGCAAGCACCTCACTCGAAGCGGCCATAATGCCCGAGAAGAACACGTCGCGGACCCGGAAGTCGACCGTCTCGCGGACCGCGTCGTCGTCGAACCGGACCGAGGCCATCTGCTGGACGAGCCAGAGGTACTTGGTGTACTCGGCGTCGTCGGGGCGCTCGCTGGCATGGGCGACGTGCAGGGTGTCCCGGCGCGTGAACGGCTCGACCTCCCCGGGGACGACCCGGGAGTAGGGCCCGTCCCAGCGCGGAGAATTGTCGAAGCCCGATTCCCAGCCGTGGTGGATCTCAACGAGGCCCACGCCGTCGGGGTCCCGGACGGTGGCCAGCCAGTGGTGCCAGGCGAGCCAGCCGTCGAAGGACTCGGCAAGGAAGGCCTCGGCGGCCTGCTGGTCGCTTCCGCCGTTCTCGCGGGCGCGGTCGAGGATGTGGCGCAGGGCGATCGCATGGACCGGCGGCTGGCAGATTCCGCTGCTCCGGGTCCCCGGCGGCAGCGCCGCGGCGTTGGCGGTTCCCCAGCGGTCGAACCCGGGGAAGTAGCCGGTGTCGTCGTCGGTGAAGACAATGTGGGGGATCATGCCGGTTGACCACTGGGCGGCCAGGAGCGTCCGGAGCTCGGTGATGGCGCGGGGAACGCTGACGCGGGCCAGACCGATGGAGATGAAGGCCGCATCCCAGCTCCACATGTGCGGGTAGAGGTTTGGCGCGGCCGTGGTCATGGTGCCCAGGTCGTTCACGCGCAGGACTTCGATGGCGGCGGCGCGCAGCTCTGCCGTGCTGAGGGTTTCGGTGATCATCGTGCCACCAGCGCCATCGCGGTTTCGCTGTCGTAGAACCGCATGCTGTTCGGGGAGAAGGTCAGCCAGATAGTGGCGCCGGGGGAGGTGCGGAAGGTCGGCGGTGCCTGGACCTTGATGGTCTGGCCCTCCACCTCCACCGTGAGCAGGATCGAGGAGCCCATCGGTTCGACCACCAGGACCGTTCCCGGGACGTCCCCTGAGGAGCGCTGGGTGTCGACGGCGACGTTTTCGGCGCGGACTCCCAGCAGGACGTCGGTGCTCGAGTAGGACTGCAGCAGGGACGGTGCACGCAGGCGCTGGTCGCCAACGATCAGTGCGCCGCCGTCACCGGAGACCGCCGCCTTGATGAAGTTCATCGGCGGCGAGCCGATGAAGCCGCCCACGAACCGGTCCGCCGGTGCATCGTAGACATCGAGCGGATCACCCAGCTGGGCGATCTGTCCCTTCCGCATGACGGCCACGCGGTCACCCAGGGAAAGTGCCTCGCTCTGGTCATGGGTGACGTAAACGGTCGTCGTCTTGAGATCCTTGACGATTTTCTTCAGCTCCGATCGGAAGTTGAGACGCAGCAGGGCGTCGAGGTTGGAAAGGGGTTCGTCCATGAGGAGGACGTCGGCGTCCATCACGATGGCACGGGCGACGGCGACGCGCTGGCGCTGGCCGCCGGAGAGCTGGGCGGGCAGACGGTCCAGGTAGGGGCCGAGCTGCAGCAGGTCGGCGGCCCAAGCGACCTTCCGATCGATCTCCTCCTTAGGCTTCTTCGCCATGGAGAGACCGAAGCCGATGTTGTAGCGGACCTTGCGGTGGGGGAAGACAGCGTACGACTGGAACACCATCGACATGTTGCGCTTGTTCGGCGGGAGGTAGGTGACATCCTTGCCGCCGACGGCGATGGATCCGCTGTCGGGCAGTTCGAGTCCGGCGAGCATGCGCAGGAGGGTCGTCTTGCCGCAGCCCGAGGGGCCGAGCAGGACGGTGAAGTCGCCGTCGGTGATGTCGAGCGACACGTCGTCGGTGGCCCGCTCGGTGGCGCCGGGATAGGTCTTGACGAGGTGGGAGATGGTAATGTCCGCCATGATCGGCTCCTTCGAAGGTAGAGGAAAGCGTTGGGGGTGCGCGGGTCAGCGGATGGTCGATCCCCACATATTGGTCAGGTAGCGGCGCATGAATGCGATGAAGATGATCGACGGGATCACCAGGGCGAAGCCTCCGGCGAACCGGTAGGCCAGGGGTGAATCGGCGAGCGAGGTGAGGACCTGCGCCGGGAGGGTCCGGTGGTCGAGGGTGAGGATCGAGGCGCCGAGCACCTCGTTCCAGGACATCACGAAGGTGAAGATGGAGGCCGCGGCGAGTCCGGGCAGGGCCATCGGCATGACCACCTTGAGGAACGCTCCGGCCGGGGTGCACCCGAATACGCGGGCTGCCTCTTCGACGTCGATGGGGACGCTGAGAAAGACGCTCGCGGAAATGAGGATGGTGGTGGGCAGGGCCAGGGCCGTGTGGAGCAGGATCACCGCGTACGTCGTGTCATACAGGTCGACGGTGAGGAAGAGCCGGGCCAGCGGGACCGAGAGCACCACGATGGGCAGGGCGCGGGTGAACAGGAGGAACAGCTGGTAGGGCTCCTTGGCAGGGAAAGCGAACCGGGCCAGGGCGTAACCGGCCGGGATGCCGATCAGCGCGGAGATGAGCAGCGTGCCGATGCCGACAATCAGTGAGTTGCCGAACGCCCCGAGGATGCCCGTGGAGCCGAGGAACGCTCCAAGGGTCTCGAAGGACAGGTTTGTGGGCAGCAGGCTCAGGGGGAAGTCGTTGAGGGACTCCCGGGTGGAGAGTGCGGCGAGGGAGATCAGGTAGATCGGCACCAGCATGAACAGCGAAATGACGATGCAGGCGGCCTGGAGCAGCGCCCGGTCGCGGCGCAGCCGCTTCAGCGGGGAGGTGTCTACCTCGGGCTGGGGTGCGAGGGGTTTCATTTGCGTCGTCGTCATCGGGTGCCTTCCTGCCCTTTGTCGCGGAGTGCCCGCAGGTAGAAAACGGAGATCAGCATCGAGGCCACGAGGATGACCAGTGCGAGGGCGGCCGCCACATTGGGGTTCTGCAGGGCGGTGTACCAGCGGTAGGTTTCGCCGACGACGAGCGGGAAGTTCTGGCCGGTGAGTGCCTGGGCGACGGCGAAGGTCTGAAACGCCAGGATGGTTCGCAGGATCAGTGCCACCTGGAGGCTCGGTTTGAGCAGGGGAAGGGTGACGTGGCGCAGCCGCTGCCAAAAGGTTGCTCCGAAGACCTGTGCCGCTTCGTCGTAGTCCTTGGGGATGCCCTGCAGACCGGAGACCACGATGACGAGCACCAGCGACGTCGAACGCCACACCTCGGCGACGAGGACGCAGAGGAACAGTGTGGCGGGGTTGTCGTAGGCGAGCCAGGGGATGGAGTCGAGGCCGAGGGAGGTCAGCACGGAGTTGAGGTAGCCGCGGTCGTTGAAGATCGAGAGCCAGACGAGGCCGGCGGCCAGGTCACTCAGGGCCAGCGGGATGGCCCAGACGAAGAAGTGGACCTTGTTCAGGCGAGGATTGGACCGCAGGAGCAAAGCCATGGTGATGGCGAAGACGAACTGGAGCGGGATCATCACCGCGATCAGCAGCAGGGTGTTGCGGACTGCGGGCCAGAAGTAGGGGTCCTCGACCATGCGGGTGATGTAGTCCAGGGTGAAGCCTTCATCACCGCGGAAGGCCTGGAGCACGCCCTGGATGACGGGCCAGCCGAGAAGGAGTGCCATGAAGACGATCGACGGTGCGATCAGCAGGACCGCCGGGGGAATGCGGCGGGGACGGGCGGGCGTGTCCAGTTGGACCGGGGCCGGGGGTGAATCGACTGTCATTACGCTACCTCGCACTTCTGGCCGGGTGAGACAGGGTCGGGGGCCCAGCATGGAACGTCCAGGTCCTTGAGGATGGTGTTGAGCTGTTTGGCCTGGTCATCCAGGGTTGACTGGACGGCCGAACCGTTGAGGCAGATCTCCTGGAAGCAGTTCTTGAAGATCTGCGAGACCTCGCCCTCCTTAGCGCCCAGGCCCACCGGAGGAAGGGCGAGGCGTGCGTCGGCCGATTCCTGCTGGAGCTTCACCGCAGCGGCCTCGAGGGCGATCGCTCCGGCGAGGTCGGTGGGGAGTTCCGTCTGGACCACGGGGAAGAACGCGTTGCTGCGCAGGGTTTCGATCTGGGTTTTCGGTTTGGCGAGGCCGCGGATGGCCTGTTCGGCCCGGTCGCGCTCGAGTCCGTTCTTGGGAAGGGCGACGCCGGCGACGATCAGCATGTAGCCGCGGCCCTTCGGTCCGCGAGGGGAGGGGACCATGAGCCACTCATCGGGATTGTCGGCTGGCGCGTCGATGAGTCGGGCGACGTGGTCCCAAGCGACGAGGACCTCGCCGCGGGCCAGTGGTTCCTGCATGGCGTCGAAGTTGGTCGAGGCCGGGGCAGAGGCATCCCAGAGGTCCCTCATGTACTCCCATGCGGTCACTGCGTCCTCATTGCGGAACGTGGTGATCTGGCCGCCGGTGAAGCTCGGCAGCAGGAAGCCCTGGTAGAAGCGGTGGTGGAGTCCCTTGGGGCCGGCCGGCAGGCCGAAGACGGGGCGTCCGGCGCCCTTCTTGGCAGCCTGTGCCCATTTCAGGAAGTCCTCGTAGGTGAGGTCGTTGACGTCGACGCCGTTGGGAAGCCACTGGAGCGCTTTCTTGTTGACGGCGACCACGTAGGTTGCCTGCATCCAGGGAACGTACTTAGAGGTGCTGCCGCCGACCTTGGTCAGTTCGAGGATTTCCCGGTTGTAGCCGCTGGCGGAGAGATCGTTGAGGAGTTGGTCGACGTCCTCGAGGGAGTCGGCGAGTGGGGCGAGGTCGCCGTGGAGTCCGCCTAGGAGCGCGGTGCGGACGCTGCCGGCCTGGGACTGGGTCTGCACGGTGGAGGTGAAGACCCCAGGGTCGACCGAGTTGTAGGCAACCGGAACGTTGAGGGTTTTCTTGAGAACGTCTTCGTAGCGCTGCTTTTCCTCGACCGGGGTGAACTGGGTGGAGAGGAAACCGACGGTTCCCTTGGTGGCTGAGGCGCCGCTGGTGTCGAAGCCAGCGCACGATGCGAGGAAGGGACCTGAGAGGGCCGCGCCTATTCCGCCAAGGAGGGCGCTGCGTCGTGAGACGGAGCGCTGCAGGAGTTGGGGAGGGGTGTTTTTCACTGGTGCTCCGATCGAGAGTGCTCCATTGCAGCTTCCGTCTAAGACTCAGACAAAAGGTGTCATGTGTCAAGTGCCACAGGCGAAAATGGGCCTCACCGGCACTCCCTCGGAGCCACCAGTGCGCGGTAGTGGCGCGGAAATCTTCGGAAACCACGGATGCGCGGTAATGCCCGCGGATGATCCTTCGAATCCATCAAGGCGATGGAACATCCGCCGGTGATCCTTTTGCGTTGCCGGAGTGGAGGAACGCATCCGAGGCATTCCGGCGGGAGGGTGGATGGTCATGTGGCGCAAGAGCGGGCACGAATTGCTGGAGGAGCGGAACGGTCCGTGGAACAGCTGGGTGGAAGAACCCTTGGTGGAGCAGTCGGGTGGGAGATTCGGAGCCTAGAAGGTCGCTCGGCCGGAACTCACTCCAAGTGAAGCTCCCCGCTTCCCTTTGGGGGTCCGGCGGTCCAGTAGCCGTTGCGGCGGGGTCTTTGTTGGGGGTCGATCGAGTGGGGTGGGCGGAACCAGGGGATGCCGTGGCGGGAGTGCACGGTCCAGGTTCCGTCGTGGATGCGGTGGTGGTGGTGGGAGCACAGCAGGACCCCGTCGGCGAGGGTGGTGGTGCCGCCGTGTTCCCAGGGGGTGATGTGGTGGGCCTCGCACCAGGTGGCCGGGATGGTGCAGCCGGGGAAGGCGCAGCCTTTGTCCCGGGCCACCAGGGCCCGGCGCAGGTGGGGTGGGAACAGCCGCTGGGCCCGGCCCAGGTCCAGGACCTGGCTCTTGCCGCCCAGGACCAGGGGAATCAGGTCCGCGTCGCAGGCGAGCCGGCGGATGCTGCGGGCCGGGAGCTGCCCGGCGAAGACCGCGTCCCCGGCCCGGTTCAGTTCACCCAGGAGGGTGCGGTGGTCGATGGTGACCATGACCTGGGGGCGGTGCCCGCCGGCGGCCGGCAGCCCGTCGCCGGCCAGGGCGATCCGGCAGGCGCCCACCAGGGCCTCGAGCAGCTGCTGCGCCCGGGTGGGCCGCTCGTCTCCGCCGAACGGGGAGGTGCCGCTCGCTCCACTATCTGGGTTGTCACCGGTTGCGCCGTTGCCGGTTACTCCACCGCCGGTTACTCCACCGCCGGTTACTCCACCGCCGGTTACTCCACCGCCGGTTACTCCACCGCCGGTTACTCCACCGCCGGTTACTCCACCGCCGGTTACTCCACCGCCGGTTACTCCACCGCCGGTTACTCCACCGCCGGTTACTCCGCCGCCGGTTACTCCGCCGCCGGGCTCGTCACCGCCCCCTGTGCCCGAGCCCGCGCCGCCGGGGAGGCGGGGGTTGGTGGCAGTGTTCATCACCGTGGCGAGGTGTTCGAACTGCTCATCGGTGGCCCCGATTTCCAGCAGGTGCAGCCCGTGGCGGCGCCCGCGCAGGAACACCCCCTGCCGGGCGCGCAGCAGCTTCTCGGAGGGTTCGTGCCCGTCCTGATCCAGGGTGTTCTCCCACCGGCGGGCCACCGCGCGCAGAATGTCCTCATCACCCTCACCGGCCTGGCTGGTGAGGTGGGCCTCCATCGCCTCCACGGCCGGGCCCCCGGCTACGGGCCGCACCCGTTCCACCGCGTCGCGGATCAGGGACGCGGCCCGCCCGCTGAGCTGCCCGGCGGCGCAGGCCGCCCCGAGGACCTCCAGCGGCGCCGGCACCTCCAGCCCGGCCCCGGGCGCCGGCGGCACGGTACTGGAGGCGAGGCGCAGCCGCCGGTTCGCCTCGGCCCGGCTGATCCGCAGCCGTGCCCGCAGGTAGTCCGCGGTATCGCGGAACTCCGACCGGGCACCATCGCCACCAGGCGAAGCCACTCCCGGAGCGGCCCGGTGCCCGTCGCCGGGGACAGTCCAATGCCCTTCACCGGGAGCGGCCCAATGCCCGTCCCCGGAAGCAGTCGCTCCGGGAGCGGGCCGGTGGTCTTCCCCAAGGTGGGCCAGGCGGTGCTGGTCGGCGGCATGGGCGCCCAGGACCTGCAGGTGGTCAACGATCCGGGAGATCTCCTCGATACGGGTGATGGTGTCGGCGGCCTCCCGGCGCCCCAGCAGCAGGAACCGTGAGGCGAAGTCGGCCACGAAGTCGGTGAGCGCGGCATGCACCTCGGAGAGGAACTCCCCGGCGCCGAAGGGGAACTCCCCGCTGCCCGAGAGAAACTCCCCGGTGCCCGGATGCTCCTCGATCGGTGCCGTTGCCATACCCCAATTCTATCGAACGCATGTTCGAATCCAGCCGGAAAAAGGCCATTGTGGAGGAAGAGTGGGACCCGAGGATATCCACAGGTGGGGCGCACTTTTGGGGCTGGTGCGAGGGTGCGCTTTGAGGGCTCCGGGGGAGCGCCACGGCCAGGAAAAAAGCAGGGGAAACTCCTTGACCCTAAGAGGCAGGAGCACTACATTTATGGTTATCAACCGATTGGTTGATCAACTGACAGGTAGATAATGAAGCAAGGATCAGAGGAGCAGCTCAACTCGGCATTCGCCGCCCTCGCAGATCCCGTACGCCGGGCCCTCATCGCCCGGTTGTCCCGGGGGCCCGCGACGGTCAACGAACTGGCTGAACCGTTCCCCATCACCAAGCAGGCCGTTTCAAAGCACATCCAGGTGCTTGAGCAGTCAGGGTTAATCACCCGCACCCGGGAGGGACAACGACGTCCCTGCCACCTTGATCCGGCTGCGCTGGAGGCATTGACCAGTTGGATCGACACTCACCGGCTCACCGTCGAGCGACAGTTCCGCCGCCTCGACACAGTGCTCGACACACTCAAGGAGAAGGAATCATGAGCAACGCAACAGTGATCACCGCAGTTCCGGACCTGCCGTTCATCGACATCGTCCGCGAGTATGACGCCCCACGCGAACTCGTGTACCGCGCCTACAGCGACCCCGAACTGGTGGTGCAGTGGCTCGGCCCGGACCGGCTCACCGTGGAACTCGGAGAGTACGACGTGCGGGACGGCGGATCGTGGTCCTTCGTGCACCGCGACACCGACGGCACGGGGTATGGGTTCCGCGGCGTCTTCCATTCGGCAACCCCTCCGGAGCGGATCATCCAGACCTTCGAGTTCCTCGGAGCCCCCGGCTACGTCAGCATCGAGAGCGTGACCTTCGAAGAGCTCGAGGGAGGTCGCACCCGCGCCGTAGCCCACGCCGTCTACCCGACGATGGAGGCCCGAGACGCAATGATTGAAAACGGTATGGAGGGCGGCGTCGTCGAGGGCAACAACCGCCTCGACAAGATCCTTGCCCGCCTGCAGGAACACGCCGACAGCAAGTAGGCGCGGATCGGGGCCTGCTTCCGTCAGCTTCCGGAGGGGAGGCCCCGACACCGCGGGGTGCGGTACAGGTGTGGTGATCGATGAACGTCGGCGCTAGGGGTTCGTCTGGCCGGCCCCGCCCGGCGCGATTGCACCCTCGGCCGCTGCGCTCCGCGAACGGCGTGGCCCCTCGCCCAGGCGTCCCCGGGTCGCGGCGATCACGATGACGCCGACGACGGCGGACACCAGGAGATGTGCCGGCCCAAAGTTCTCCCTCGGAAAGAGCAGCGGAAGCATCCCGTCCCCGGGCCACTCCCGGACTGCCACCGCGTTCCCCGCAGCATGGAAAAGCCCCACGAGGAGCAGGCTCGAGGTGCGGTTGTAGAGCCAGCCTGTCACCGCCCGAAAGGGGATCGCGAGCAGGGTGAGCACCAGCAGCAGGACGAGTGTTGCCGCGAACGATCCTCCCGCCACGAGCGCAGCATGCTGCAGCGCGAAGAGGGGTGCCGTGAGGAGTGCTGCACGCCGTGCGCCGTGCCGCTGCTGCAGCCGCACCTGCACGAAGCCCGTCCATGCCACCTCCTCCCAGAGATTGCTGGTGATGAGGCCAAGCACTGTCTGCAGCACCAGGCCCTGCAGCAGGGACGCCGCAATGACCGGACCGGACGCAGCTGGCGGGCCCGCAAGGAGGAGCGCGAGAACGAGTCCTCCCAGTGGCACAATGACGACGGCGAACACATACCACCGAGGGTTTCGCCGCCACGTGAGAATGCGGTCCCGGAGGGCCTGAAGTCCTGCGCGCCCGTCACACAGCCAGGTGAGGACAAGTGCGGGCAGCAGGAGCCCGATGAGATTGCTCGCCGTGACAAAGAGAGGCACGGAGAGCTGCACCCCCTGCGCTTCGGCGATGCGCGGAAGGAAGGCAAGAAGCTGCCCGACAGTGAAGAACCACACGAGCAGTGCGGCGATGGGATGGCGTCGAATCTTCTCGGTCATAACGGCACTCCATCCAAGAGCGGAGCAGGCAGCGCCACCCTGGGAAGCGGCCCCAGCCGCAGCGCTCCTGCCCACCGGCGAACCTTGGCATCAAGAGTACTTTCACCTCAGGGGCCCGGAAAACGGTCCGCCCACCCCCTGACTCGACCCTTGACTGCGAGGCCTTGGCCGCCCTGCTGGGCCAGCGCGACTCTTGACCGGTTCCGGCGTCGGGTTTATAGTTACTGTAAGCAACGAAGTGAATCCCAAACCGGACTGAGGACCCCGGCCGCCGGTGTTCCCGAAGCGCGCGGCGGGAAGCGCCATGACGGCATCTCCGCCGGTGGGCCGCACATCGAGGGGTGCAGCCTTTCCGGCCATTGGCTTCATCCGGCTGCCTCATCCATCCATGACCTCGGCTACGAATCACCCCAAGCTCCGGAACTCCAGCTACAGGGACCTAACTGAAGGAACTCAGGCTGCAGGACCCCGGAGCTGCACGATCCCTCGACGGGCAACGACGACCGCCAGCCATCACCGACCCCTGTCGGCAATACCGGAAGTACAATGGCACACTCAACGGCACGTTCAACGACACCTTCACAGACACATGCAGCAGCCGGCACGGGAGCACCTCCAACGGTCGAGCCCGCAACCGTCCAGGGGCCCGCCATGTCGCATGCGCAGATCCTGCAGGCCCTGACCGGACTGCTCGCGGCACTGTTCACGGCGATTCTCAGCAGCACCATCGTCGCCAACGCCCTGCCCACCATCATGGCCGACCTCAACGGCTCCCAGACCGACTTCGCCTGGGTCATCACGGCAGCGCTCCTGGCCAATGCCGCCACCACCCCCATCTGGGGAAAGTTCGCCGACCTGTTCGACAAGAAGCTCATGGTGCAGCTCAGCATCGTCATCTTCGTCGCGGGCTCGGTGCTGGCGGGCCTCGCCTCTACCATTCCGGTGCTCCTGACGGCCCGGGTTATCCAGGGCATCGCCATGGGCGGCCTTACGGCCCTCGCCATGGCCGTCATCGGCACCATCATCCCGCCGCGCGACCGCGGCCGGTACTCGGGCTACCTCGGCGGTGTCATGGCCGTCGCCACGGCCGGCGGACCGCTGCTCGGCGGCTTCATAGTGGACTCGCCGCTGGGCTGGCGCTGGACTTTCTTCGTCTGCGTCCCGCTCGCCGTCGTCGCCCTGATCCTGCTGCAGTTCACCCTCAAGCTTCCCCACCTTCGCCGCAAGGTCAGCATCGACTGGATCGGCTCGATCCTCCTCACCGCAGGCGTGAGCCTCGCGCTGATCTGGGTGTCCTTCGCAGGCAAGGCCGGATACTACGAGTGGTTCTCCTGGGAGAGCGCCGCAATGGTCGGCGGCAGCGTCGTCCTGCTCGGGCTCCTGCTCCTCGTCGAGACCCGGGTGGCAGAGCCCATCATCCCGCTGAAGATCATCTCCGAACGCACGACGGCGCTTGCCATTCTCGCCTCCATCGCCGTCGGGATCGCGCTCTTCGCGTCCTCGACCTACCTCGGCCAGTACTACCAAGTGGCACGCGGCGCCACGCCTACCGAGGCCGGCCTGCTCACCCTGCCCATGATCGCAGGCAACCTCATCGGCTCGGTCGGCGCGGGACAGCTCGTGTCCCGGTACGGCAAGTGGAAGCGGTTCCTGATCCTCGGAGCCGTCTTCCTCATCGCCGGGCTTGGCCTCTCTGGAACCATCGACCACCTCACCGACCTCCGGCTCGTCGGCGTCTACACCTTCCTCTTCGGCATGGGCCTTGGCCTAATGCTTCAGAACCTCGTCCTGGCCGTGCAGAACACCGTGGCGCTGAAGAATGTCGGATCCGCCAGTGCCTCGGTCGCGTTCTTCCGCTCCATTGGCGGCGCGGCCGGAGTCGCTGTGCTTGGCGCCATCCTCGGCACGCAGGTCACCAACCGGACCACCGAGGGCCTTGCGGCGGCGGGAGTGCCCGCCGACCCCTCCGGTGCGGCCGGAGGAAGCCTCGACCTGGTGAATTTGCCGGAGCCGGTCGCGGAGATCATCCGGGCCGCCTACGGTGACAGCACCGCGCTGATCTTCCTGATCACGGCCGGCTTCGCCGTCTTCGCCCTGGTCTGTGTGCTCTTCATCAAGGAACGGCCGCTGCGGCGCACCGTCGACATGGAGCCGGCCCGGGACCCGACGGACCTGGAGGCATAGGCCAAGCCTGGCGTCCGGGCCGGGTGTCCGGGTGCGGGTCAGGGAGAGAACCGCAGGAGCCCGGCGTCGATCACCCGGCGCGTCAACCCATCGGCCGCCGCCCGCTCCGCCGTCAGACGCCCGGCCAGCCGGGCAAGCGCCGCCGCGGGACACGCGGCGGCGACGGCGGCCCACAACTCCTCGACGGTGTCACACCGGGTCACGGCCCCGGTGACGCCCCGGAGCTGCCAGGAGTCCCCGGCGACCTGCACGCGGGGAACCCCCGGCAGCCCGGCGCCGAGGGCGTTCACGGCCGAGGCGACCAGGAGGTGCTGACGCAGGGTCCGCACCGGTCCTATCGTCTCGTCGGCTGCGACGGTCCTCCCACACGCTCCACACATGGTTCAGTCCTCTTCGGGCAGCGTCACGGCATCACGTCGCCCGAATTGGGCCCGAGGGTCTGCCCCACAAAGAGGTTCCCGCCCGGATCGCTCGCCAGCAGCAGCGCGGTGGGCGCCACTTCCTCCGGTGTCCCGAACCGGCCCAGCGGCAGCTCTTTCCGCTTGGCGGCCTTCCACTCCTCCGAAATGCCGTCGACCAGCGGAGTCTCGATCGGTCCGGGTGCGATGCAGTTCACCAACACGTTGTCCCCCGACACCTCGAGGGCGAGGGACTTGGTCATGCCGATCACGCCAGCCTTCGCGGCACTGTAGTGGCTCAACCCGGTTCCTCCCTTGATGCCCAGCTGGGAGGCGATATTGATGATGCGCCCCCACTTCCGCTCCCGCATCTCCGCCACCACCTCCCGGCAGCACAGGAAGACGCCCGTCAGGTCGACGGCGAGGGTCTCGTTCCACTGGTCGAGACCCATGTCCTGAAGCGGCGACTCGGTGAGCAGCCCGGCGCTGTTCACCAGGACATCCACCTGCCCCAGATCCTCCCGGGCCGTGGCGAACGCCCGGGCGACACTGTGCTCGTCGGCCACGTCGACGGCGATCGTGCCCTCCGCCGCCGTGCGGTCGAGCACCGCCACCCGGGCGCCCCCGGCCCGAAACGCCTCGGCGATGGCGGCCCCGATCCCGCTGCCGCCGCCGGTGACGACGACCCCGCGCCCCTCGATCATCAGGCCCTCATCTTGACGGTCAGCCCGCCGTCGACGACGAGCGCCTGCCCCGTGATGTACACGGCAGCCTCCGAGGTGAGGAAGCTGATGACGCTTGCCACCTCCTCCGGCCGGCCGACCCGGCCCCACGGGATGTCCTTGCCCGCCCGCTCCAGCCCCTCGGGGCCCAGCGAGTTGACCGGGTCGAGCGACTGCGGTGTCTCGATCAGCCCCGGAATCACCGCGTTGGCGCGGATCCTTCGGGGTCCGAGTTCGACGGCGACGCTGCGCACCAGCCCCAGCACGCCGGCCTTCGCGGCGGCGTAGTGGGCGTGTTCCTCCCACCCGTAGACGCCGCCGGCGATCGAGGACACCGCCACCAGGGCACCGCCGTCGTTCATCCGCTGTGAGCCGGCCCGCAGGGTGCGCAGCACCCCGGTGAGGTCGACATTGAGCATGTCGTCCCACTTCTCGTCGGAGAGCTCGTTCAGGGGTGCGTTGCGCAGGATCCCCGCGTTGGCGATGGCGTAGTCGAGCCTTCCGTACTCGGCAATGGCACGCTCGGCGAACGCGTCCACCGACTCGGTGGAGCGCACATCGACCTCGTGGATGATTCCCATGCCGCCCGCGTGCTTCACCGCGTCGAGGGTCTGCTCGGGGTCGTGCGGATCCCCGGGGAAGGTGCCGATGATCGACACCACCCCGCGCTGCGCGTAACTGACCGCCAGGGCGCGGCCGATGCCGCTCGCCGCGCCCGTGATAATCGCTACCTCAGGCTGGGACGTCATGGGGTGACTCCTCCCGCATGACCGCGTCGACGTGCTTGGCGCCCATCATCATGAAGCCCGAGAGCAGGGTGCCCAAGGCGCCGACCCACAGCGCGGCGGCGCCGGTGCCGGCGGCCGTGGCCACGATGGTGAACAACGCGCCGCCGATGATGGTGCCGGGCTGGCTCATCGCCCCAATGAAGGCGAGGCCGGTGGCCCGGCAGCTGACGGGGTAGCACTCGGCCATGTAGTACTGGATGGCGGCGTAGGGGCCGACCAGGAAGAACAGGCCCGTCCCGTAGGTCAGGATGATCAGGAACGAGCTCTCCACCAGCGGGCTCAGCATGACGGCGAACGACAGTCCGGAGATGATCCAGCCGCCGATGATGGTGCGCTTCCGTCCGATCTTGTCACCGATCCAGCCGTGGAACACGTAGCCGAAGTAGGCGAGCAGGTTGATGACGATCAGCAGCCAGAACGCCGTCGACAGCTCGACGCCCTTGGCGTTCGCCAGGACCGAGGTGCCCAGGACGCTGAAGATCGCGATGCCAAAGAAGTTGAGGATCCAGGCGAGCGAGAAGACGATGGTGTTCCGGCGCAGCTCAGGTTCCCAAATGCGCTTCAGGGGAGAGGTCGAGGAGTGCTCGACGCCGAAGCTGCGGGCCAGAGCATGCGCCTCCTCGGTCTTGCCCGACTTCTCGAGCTCGGTAAGGCGGTGGTGCAGCTCGAACTGCGGGGTCTCCTTGAGCTTCTTCGAGATGAGGAACACGATGAGGAAGGCCGGAAGGGTGGCCATCAGGTAGAGGGCGCGCCAGCCGAAGATCGGAAGGAAGACGAGGGCCAGGGCGCTCGCGAGGAGGAAGCCCAGCGGCCAGCCACCCTGGATGAAAGAGTAGTGGAAGCCGGGGCGCTTGTGTTTCTTTTCATCCTCGGTGACCTGGTACACCTCGTTCATGTACGTGGCGTTGACGGCCTGTTCGGAGAAGCCGAGGCCGCCGAAGGAGCGGACGAAGATGAGCAGGCCGTTGCTGAGGAAGCCGAGCCCGGTGGGAATCGCGGCGGTGAGGCCGGAGACGACGGCGGTGCCGCCGACGGTGACCATCATGCCCTTGCGCCGCCCGAGCCGGTCGATGACCGGGCCGATGCCGAAGCAGACGATCGCCGTACCGACCGCGATCCAGGTGTTGATGGCATAGGCCTCGGGTGCGGTCCAGCCGAACTCCTCCTGCATGGCGGGCAGAAGGGTGCCGAACAGGCCGTAGTCGAAGACCGCAACGGTCCAGGCGAGGAGGGCGAGGACGGTCGCCGTCGTCGTCTGCTTCTTGGTGAATGCCGGGAAACGGCGCTTTTCGTCTCCCCTTGGCGTCGAGAGGTCGACGCCTGCCTCTTGCATTGACATTTCTAGCTTTCCTTTCGGGGGCTCCGGGCGAGGAATGAATCGGCGATCTCGTCGAAGGTGTGCCAACTGACACCCTCGTGGGAGTTGAAGTGCTGGATGAGGCGCTCGAGCATGAGGAGGACCTGGGGGCGGCCCGAGACATCAGGGTGGATGGTCATAGTGAAGACCGCCTCGTCCATTTCGGCGTAGACCCAGTCGAACTGGTCGCGCCACATCTCCTCGAGGTGGCGGGGGTTGACGAACCCGTGGGAGTTGGGCGCGGCCTTGATGAACATCATCGGCGGGAGGTCGTCGAGGTACCAGTTGGCCGGAATCTCGACGAGGTCCGTCTCCTTCCCCCGAACGAGGGGCTCCATCCAGGTGTCGGCGGGCTGGCCGTAGTCGATCTTCTTCCAGCTGTCGCCGACGCGGATGTAGTAGGGCTCGAAGTCGTTGTGCATCAGGGAGTGGTCGTACTTGATGCCCCGGTCCAGCAGGATCTCGTTCGTGACCGGGGAGAACTCCCACCAGGGGGCGACGTAGCCGGTGGGCCGGCGCCCCGAGACCTTCTCGATCAGTTCGATCGAGCGGTCGAGGATCGCCGTCTCCTGCTCGCGGGTCATGGCGATCGGGTTTTCGTGGGAGTAGCCGTGGACGCCGATCTCGTAGCCTGCGTCGACGACCATCTGGGTCAGCTCGGGGAAAGTCTCGATTGAATGGCCGGGCATGAACCAGGTGGAGGGAAGGCTGTGTTTCTCGAAGAGCCGCACAAGCCTCGGCCCGCCGACCTCGCCGCTGAAAAGCCCGCGGGAGATGTCACAGGGCGAGTCCTCGCCCCCGTATGATCCGAGCATGCCGGCGACGGCGTCGACGTCCACACCGAATGCGAGTTGGATGTTCTTGGTCATGGGTCAGCCTTTCGACGGAGTGGATAACGGGGGACGGACAGCTGCTGCATGCGGCACGAGGGTTCCGCGCCTGGAGAACTGCTCGGCGATCCGGGATGGCGGCATGCCGAGCGTGAGGAGCAGTTGGAGCAGGATCCGGGCCTGCGACGGGCGCAGCATCCCCGAAGGGATTGCCCCCGCGGCGTGGAGGTCCCTGCCACCTCCGCCCCCGTAGACCTGCATGATCGGCCCGGCATGGACGCGTGTGCTGACGACGACCACGACGCCGGCCGCCGTGGCGTCCGCCACGGCCGCACAGATGGCGGGGTTCGCATTGCCGTTCCCGGTTCCCTGCAGCACGATCCCCCGCGCGCCGGCCGCGAGGGCCGCCCGCAGGAGGGTGGCGTCCGCGTCGGGGTGGGAGGCGACGATGTCGACCCGAGCGGGGTCTGCGTCCACCGGCGGCAGGGGGAGCGGCTCGTAGACCGGTGGGGCGGGCCGCAGCTCGACCTGCCCGGCCTCGGTCACGGTGCCCGCCGGCTCAAGGTCCGGGGTGCTGAAGGCATGGGCGTTGACCGTGTGGGCCTTCCGGACGCCGGCGGCCCGGAAGATGTTCCCCGCAAATGCCACGAGAACGCCCTGGCCAATCGCGGCGGGTGAGGCGGCGACCGCGAGGGCGCCGCGCAGGTTGCCCGGGCCGTCCGGGTGTTCGTGGTCCGCGGTGTGCTGTGCCCCGGTGAAGACCACGGGACGCGGATCGTCCTGGGTGAGGTGCGCAAGGTAGGCGGTCTCCTCCGTGGTGTCGGTTCCGTGGGTCACGACGATGCCGAGCACGGAGGGATCCGCAAGGGTGTCTTCGATGGCGGTGCAGATGGTGAGCAGATCGGGGAAGGTCAGCAGGTAGGAGCCCTTCGTCATGACGTCGACCACCCTCACGGGGATGGAGCCGTTTCCGGCGCTGGAGAGCAGCGCGTTCCCGGTGTCCGCTGCCAGGGCAGCACCGCCGGCGGCGTCCGAGCTGCGCGAGGCGATGGTGCCGCCGGTGGCCAGCAGTGCCACAGAGGGCGAATGGGGGGTGCTCATTTCACCTCCGGGTTTCCGGTGATGGCGGTGGTGAGGAGGGTGCCGGAGTTCGGGTGCCGGCATCCGTTGTGGTGAGCTGTCCGCGGTGCACTGTGTGCAGTGAGCCGCTGGCAGAGACGGAGGAACGGAGGCTCGGGAGCGGGGTGGCTCGGGAGCGGCGATCGGCGGGTGCCGAATCGGTCGGTCGGCGGCGGTCCTGGGACCGGGGCCGACGGCGGTGATGGGTGCTAAGACGCGGAAGGCGGGACGGCAATCGGGGCTGCGGAGCGGTCCGGCACCTGAACGTTCGCCGGTCCCGCTCCGCAGTTACCCAATCGTTTGGGTAGCGTAGAAATTACCCTAAAATGTGAGCTAGGTCTCGTCAACCGAAATGTCCCCAATAGGTTCATGCTTGAAAGATCGGATTCAACGGGGGAGAAACAGGATGCGCGCAGAGGGAACAGGCCGACAACCGATAACGCTCAAGGATCTCGCGGCCGAGCTCGGGATTCATCCCTCCACCGTGTCGCGGGTGCTTCACTCGACCTCGGAGATCGCCCGCGGGGCTGCGTCGTCGGCCACCGCCGAGCGGGTCCGCAAACTGGCCCGGGAACGCGGATACTCGCCTGATCCGGGCGCCGCAAGCCTGCGCACCCGCCGGACAAAGGCCTTCGGGGTGATCGTGCCACGGCTCTCCGACCTGGTCCTGGCCACCATGTACGAGGGGGTCGAGGAGGCAGCGGCCGAGGCCCGGTATTCCACGTTCGTGATGAACTCCCACGACAACCCCGAGGAGCAACGCCGCAAAGCCGAGATCATGCTGGCACGCAGGGTGGACGGGCTGATCCTCGGTGACATCCACGCCGGCAGCGACCTGGTTCACGAACTGCAGGCCCGATCTATTCCGTTCGTGCTGATGAGCCGCAGGTATCCCGGATTTCCGTCATCCACGTGCGACGACGTCGTCGGCGGTGAGCTGGTTGCCGACCATCTGTGGGACACGGGCCATCGGGCGGTGGCGGTGATCGCCGGCGAGCCCTTCGCCAGCACGGCCCTGGACCGCACCTCAGGCTTCCGGGATCGGTGGCTCGACCTGGGTGGGAGGATCTCGGACGCCGACATTGTCTGGTCCCGTTTCGACACCGAGGGCGGCCGTGAAGCCGCCGAAGCCCTCCTGGACCGCCGGGGCGGAATACCTACCGCCGTCTTCGCCGTGAACGACTTCGCGGCGATCGGTGCCATGGGGGCCATTCGTTCCCGTGGGCTCACAGTGGGGCAGGACATCGCCGTCGTCGGATTCAACGACACTTCACTCGCCGCCCAGCTACCCATCCCGCTGTCCTCGGTGCGCTCGCCGATGCTTGAGATCGGCCGCCGGGCCGTTGAGCTGCTGCGTCGGGTAATCGCCGGCGAGCAGGTCGAATCCCTCCGCCTGAAGCCCGAGCTGTTCATCCGGGAGAGCAGCGCCGCCGTCGCCGCCGCAGCCGCCCGCGACGCGCTCGTCGGGTAGGGCAGGGGCTCCACTCGGGGAACCGACTCAGCCCCAGATGGAGGAGCGCACCTTCCGCCCCTCGGCCCGTGCCGCCAGCGCCTCCTCGAGGGTGACGGCCCGGAACGAGGTCTTGGTGCCAGGAGCGCTGCGGGCCAGCAGGTCCATGTCGGTGCTGATCACCGTGGCGACCATGGCGTAGCCGCCGCCGGAGACGGCATCGCGGTGCAGCACGATCGGCTCCTTGCCGCCCGGGATCTGGATCGAACCCACCGCGTACCCGGCGTCCACGATGTTCGAGGGATCGGAACCCGCACCGAACGGCTGGGCGCGCGGCTTCCACGCGATGTCGGGCCCGGAGTACCTCAGCCCGGTGCGGTCCGCGACCGGCGTCAGGGTCCAGGTGGCGCTCAGGAGGGTGTTGAGTCCTTCCTCGGTGAGGCGGTGGTCGTAGAGTCCGGGCAGCACCCGGACGGTGACCTCCTTGTCGAAGGAGGGCCGCAGCGCCTCCTCGAGTTCGGTTCTCTCCGCCCCTCCGGTGCCGATATCCAGTGCCGTCCCGACGGGCAGCACGTCCCCGGCCTTCAGGGCCCTGCCTTCGAAGCCCCCCACCGCACCGAGGGTGTAGGTTGAGCGGCTGCCCAGGACCACCGGAACGTCGATCCCGCCACGGACGGCTATGTAGTACCGGGTTCCGCCGCGCAGCATGCCAAAGGAGACCTCATCGCCGGCGGCAAGTTCGAGCCGGGACCATTGCGGCCGCGGCTCCCCGTTGACCTTGACGTCGACGGGCGCGCCGGCGACGGCGATCACCGCTTCGGCGTCGGTTGTGAATTTCGGGCCAAGGTAGGTGCATTCGAGGACCGCCTCGGCGGCCGTGTTGCCGGCCAGGGCGTTGGCCATCTCGGCCGATAGCGAGTCCATCGCGCCGCCCTGCGGGATGCCGACGTTGTAGTAGCCAGGCCGTCCCTGGTCCTGCACCGTCGTCGCGAGTCCGGGTTCGAGGATATTAATTGCCATGAAGGCGCTCCAGAAGGTCCGAGTTGTAGGCGGTGGGGTCATCGAGCGCCCGCTGGAGGTCAAAGACCACCGGTGCCTGGCGGTAGGTGTAGGTGCCGGCGTCGACCTGCGCCTGAATGTCGCGGTATTCGGCCTCCTCCACGGGGCGGAACTTCACGATGTCGCCGGGGCGGAAAAAGATCATGAAGTCCCGGAAGTCGGCGAGGCGCTGGGCGGGGTCGAAGATCGGCGCCGCCGCAATGCCGAACATCTGGTACCCGCCGGCCCCCCGCACGGAGTAGATGCACGCGAAGCAGCCGCCGTGGCCGACCGTCAGCGGCGGGGTGTCGGTGCGCGGGCTCAGGTACTTGGGCACCTCCAGCTGATCCTTCTGCGGCACGATCTGGAACATGAAGGGCAAGCCCGCGACGAACCCGACCATCGAGACGAGCCAGGGCGATTCGTGGTGGCGCCGGATGAACTCGGCGGGGGAGTCCAACCCGTTCTCCTCCGCCGCGAAGTCGAGGTCGGTGCCCTCCGGCTTCTGGTGGCCCTTACGGAATCGGGCACCGGTCTCGCGGGTGTAGGGGTCGTCGTACCAGACCGGCACCTCGATGATGCGGGTGTCGAGGGTCTGGTGGCTCGCGTGCGCCACCTCGTCCTCAACACCGCGGACCTCCGCCTCGAGCCGGTCCGGGGGGAGGATATCCGGGTTGAAGCGGATGAGCAGCGACGCGTTCGCCGGGCAGATGTCGGTGACGCCGGGCAGCGAGCGCGCCGTCAGGAGTGCCGCCATGGCGTTCGCCTTGTAGTTCGCCGCAAGGCTCATGGCCTCGGCGATCTCCACGAACAGGAACTCGTCCCCGCCCCAGCTATAGCGGGCATCGGTCCGCTGGACCGCGGTGTCGGTCATGAGCTCACTCCCAGCAGATCGGGGGTCGATTCGATGAACTTGGTCGAGTGCTCCGCGTTGCGGACTTCGGTGCGGGAGAGCACCGCCTGCAGCAGTGGGAGCGTTGTCTTCACACCCTCGATCCGGAGCTCGCCCAAAGCCCTCAGGGAGCGGGTGATCGTGTCCTCCCGGCGGGAGTCCCACACGATGAGCTTCGCAAGGAGCGAGTCGTAGAACGGGGCGACGACGGAGCCGGCGACGACGCCGGAGTCCACGCGGATGCCGGGGCCGCCGGGCCAGTCGAGGCGCGACAGCGTGCCGGGGCTGGGCATGAAGTTGTTTGTCGGGTCCTCCGCGTTGACCCGGAATTCGAAAGCGTGCCCGGAGAAGGTGATGTCCTGCTGGGTCAGGCGGAGCCTGCCGTCGCGGGCCACGAGAATCTGCTCGCGGACGAGGTCAAGGCCGGTGATCATTTCGGTGACGGGGTGCTCGACCTGCAGCCGGGTGTTCATCTCGATGAAGGCGGCTTCGTGCGACTCCGGGTCGTAGAGGAACTCGACGGTGCCCAGGCCGCTGTAGGAGCACAGCTTCCCGAGTTCGATGGAGGACGAAAGGATCTTGGTGCGCACCGCTTCGGGCAGACCCGGGGCGGGTGCCTCCTCGACGACCTTCTGCTGGCGCCGCTGCAGGGAGCAGTCGCGGTCGCCAAGGTGGATCACGTGTTCGCCGTCGCCAAGGATCTGCACCTCGACGTGCCGGGCGGCGGAGACGAACTGCTCGAGGTACACCGACGCGTCGCCGAAGGCGCCCTGGGCCTCCGCCCGGGCCATTCCCAGGGTTGACTCGAGTTCCTCGGGGCCTGTGACGAGGCGGATTCCGCGTCCGCCGCCGCCGGCCGACGCCTTCACCACCAGCGGGTAGCCGACTTCTTCGGCGATGGCGGCAGCGTCGTTGTCCGGGGAGAGGCTGCCGTGGCTGCCGCGGAAGGTGGGGACGCCGGCATCCTCCGCTGCCTGGCGCGCCCGTGACTTGTCGCCCATCAGTTCGATGGCGCCGGCGGCCGGGCCGATCCAGATCATTCCGGCGTCGGCGACGGCGCGGGCAAAGCCTGCGTTCTCCGAGAGGAAGCCGTAGCCGGGATGGACGGCGTCGCACCCGGTGGCCGTCGCGGCCCCCAGCACCGCCTCGGTGTTGAGGTAGCTCTTGCCGGCCGCGGCAGGGCCGATGACCTCCACTTCGTCGGCCAGTTCGGCGGCGTAGGAGGTGGCGTCGGGCTCGCTGGCCGCCAGCACGGTGCGCAGGCCCAGCTCCCGGGCGGTGCGGATGATGCGCACGGCGATCTCGCCTCTATTGGCGACGAGGAGTTTTTCGAAGGTCATTGTTCTGCCACCACCGCAATCACGTCCCCTGGGTTCACGGCTCCCGCGTCTTCGACGGCGAAGCGTTCGAGGGTGCCGCTGACCTCGCTGCGGACCTCGGAGAACTGCTTCATGATCTCGACCATTCCGATCGCCTGGCCGGCCTCGATGCGGTCCCCCTCGGAGGCGAAGGGCTCCTTGTCCGGGGCGGGCTTGCGGTAGAAAATGCCCGGGAGTGGGGAAATGATGTCAGCCATGGTGCGCGTCCTTCCAAGCGGGGATGGGGTAGTTAGGCGGTAGCGGGCTCCTGCGGGTGGCCGGCACCGGAGAGCACCTCGCGCACGGCGGCTGCGACCTCCGGTGAGTTCGGGGCGTCGGAGTGCACGCAGATGCTGGTGAAGTCGATGCGCAGGAGCGTGCCGTCCGAGGCTTCGACGAGGCCGTCGTCGAGCACCCGGCGGACACGCTCGGCGGCCTTCGCCGGATCGGTCAGCTCTGGCCGGCGCTGGATGAGCAGCTGACCCTCAGGGCCGTAGTTGAGGTCAACGTAGAGCTCGCCGACGAATTCGATGCCAAGGCTCTCGCACACCACCTGGTGCTGGGTGCCGGCCAGGCCATAGAAGGGCACCCCGTAGAGGGCGGCGACCTTGCCGGCTGCCTGCATCAGGTGATGGTCGCGGGCCAGCATGCCGTAGAGGGAGCCGTGCGGTTTGATGTGGTGAAGGTCGACGCCCTCCCGCCGAAGGAAGGCCGACAGCGCCCCGACCTGGTAGAGCATCAGGTGTTCCACCTCGTTGGGCGTCAGCTTCATCTCCCGCCGGCCGAAGCCGACGAGGTCCGGCAGGCCGGGGTGCGCCCCGATGCCGAGGTCCCGGCAGGCCGCGGCGGAGACGGTGTCGGCCATGGCGTCCGGGTCTCCCGAATGGAAGCCGCACGCAACGTTGATTGAGTCGACGAGCTCCATCAGGGCCAGGTCATTGCCGAAGGAGTGAAGGCCAAGCGACTCACCCATGTCGGAGTTGATAGTGGGCGTCATTGCCTGAGTGACGCCGGATTGTGCATCAGTCATGCGCCCAACGCTAGACCCGTAGTCCACCCGGTGTCAGGAGTTGGAGGGGCTTTGAAAATTCGGTGAGGATGTGCTGTTTCAGCGCCGGGTGACCCTACGGTCCGGAAGCAGTCCCTTGACCGCTCCTGCGGTGAAGTGGACGCCGAACCGGCCTAGGGCCCCAAGCCGCAGGGGGACCGACGCCGCCGTGGCCCGGAGCGAGGCAAGGCACCGAAGCGCCTGCGGCGTCGAGGTGCGCAGGAGTCCCCGCAAAGCGGTGCCGTCGGGGGCGGTCAGCTCGAAGCGCGTCGTGGTGAAGTCGTACCAGAGCGCGCGCGGGTTGCCCGGCCGCTGGGCCTTGGCGCCTCGCAGATGCAGGTCGACGTGGTCGTCGCTGGAGAAGGAGAGGGAGTATTCGACGGCGGCGCCGGCGTCGTCGGGAAACAGCGCAATCGTCCCGGTGACCGGCCGCGCGCTGGCGAAGCCGTCGACGTCGATCGTGCCCTCGACGTTCAACCGGTGGTGCGGGTCGGTGCGGAAGGCCTCCCAGCCGGGCATCGACGCGCGGAGCGCCAGGCGCACCGCGGCCTGGCGGAAGGGCAGTTCGAGCCAGCCGGAGAGCTGCTCGGTGAAACTGACACTGTCCGTTGGGCTTATCTCGCGCATGCCTGCTCTTTCAGCCATGGCTTCATCTTGGGGCATTCCGCCGGTTTTTACACCACATATTCCTAGCCGGAACCAGTGACCCGGCAGTGGCAGGTGCGGGCCCAGCGCTGAAATTCCAGCCCGAGCGGGTCCGCTTCGCGGACTTCGAAGCCTGGCCCGTGGAATAACACCGTCCCTGCCTGCGCTATACGCGCCGCTGCAGGCGCACCAACCGCCGCAGCACCCACGGGCTCACCGCTGTAGCCGCAGTACCGCGGTCCGCGGGCCTTCCCCCACCACAGATCGGAACCAGACCTTGACGACCCTTTGGGGCCCGACCACCGTCGGCAACATCGAACTCAACCACCGCCTGGCCCTGGCGCCCATGACCCGCAGCCGGGCCAACGCCGACGGCACTCCCGGAGAGCTCGCCGCCGAGTACTACGCCCAGCGCGCCTCGCTGGGATTGCTCATCACTGAAGCCACGCAGCCCTCGGAGGACGGCCAGGGTTACATGTTGAGTCCCGGCATCTACACCGAAGACCAGGTCGAGGGCTGGAAGGCGGTGACCTCGGCGGTCCACGAGGCCGGTGCCTCCCTGTTCATCCAGCTCATGCACGTCGGCCGGATGTCGCATCCGGACAACACGCCGCACCACCGCACCCCGGTGGCACCCTCGGCCATCGCCGCGGGGGAGAAGATGTACACCCCGACCGGCCCGCAGGACGTGCCCGTCCCGCGTGCCCTGACCACCGAGGAGATCAAGGCCACGGTCTCGGACTTCCGGAAGGCTGCCGCGGCAGCCATCCGGGCCGGAGCCGACGGCGTGGAGCTCCACGGCGCCAACGGATACCTGCTGCAGCAGTTCTTCGCCCCGAATGCCAATGCGCGCACCGATGAGTACGGCGGCTCCATCGAGAACCGGGTTCGCTTCGCCCTGGAGGTCGCCCGGGCCGTCGTCGAGGAGATCGGCGCCGAGCGCACCGGGATCCGCCTCTCACCGGGCCTGACCCTCGGCGGCCTTGAGGAGGGTCCCGAGTCGGGACGGCTCTACCGCTACCTCATCGGGGAACTGGCTCAGCTCGACCTCGCCTACGTGCATCTGGTTCAGACCGGCGACGAGGAGCTGCTCCGCGACATCCGGGCGGCCTGGCCCAACACCCTGATGGTGCATCGCCCCGGACGGGCCCGGGAGGATGTTGCAGTGGACGTCGAGGCCGGCCTGGCCGATATTGCCCCCATCGGGACGTGGGCGCTGGCCAACCCCGACGTCGTCGAGCGGCTGAAGACCGGTGCCGAGTTCAATGAGGGTGACCCGTCGACCTTCTACGGCGGCGGCGCCGAAGGGTACACCGACTACCCCGTGCTGGAACCGGCCGGCAGGTAAGGCCAGCGCTTCGGCGCGGTAGGACACTCAGAGGGGTGGAGGGGCTTCGGCCCTCTCCACCCCTCGGCGCGTTCGGAGTGGACTGCCAGCGATCCCCGGCCCTGCTCGGTCGCCCGTACGGGTGCATGCGGAAACTTAAGCGTGCAGCGTCGGCCGGTAGGTGAGTTCCTGGGTCCGCCCGTCGAGGGTTCGATGCTCCACCAGGTCCAGATCGAAGTCCTCCGCACCCTGAAAGATCGGCTCGAGACCGGTCCGGCCGGTGATGACGGGAAAGATCGTCACCTGGAGATGGTCGACCAGGCCGGCGGCCATCAGCGCCCGGTTCATCGACAGGCTGCCATGCGAGCGCAGCGGCACCTCCGACTCCTCCTTGAGCCGGGCGACGACGTCGACGGCGTCCCCGGCCGTCACCGTCGCATCCGGCCAGTCGAGGGGTTCCTGCAGCGTCGTCGAGACCACCGTTGCGGGAAGGTTCACCATCCGGGTGACCCAGGGGTCCCGCACCTCCGATTCCTCGGTGCTCGCGGCAAGCATCTCGCCGAACAGCCGGAACGTTGTAGCCCCGAAGACCATCCGTTGAGGCTGGTCATACAACGCGAGACGGTGCTCGAGCAGCTCCGGGCCCTGCTTGCCCCAGTATCCCGTCCAGTCCCCGCCGGCTGCGGCGTAGCCGTCGAGGCTTGAAAAGATGTCCCAGGTGTAGGTAGCGGTCATGATGCTTCCCTCCGGTTGGTGATGCGGTCCTGCCGGACTGCCCTTATGGGTGTCGGAGCATATGGGTGTCGGAGCTTATGACTATCGGAGCTGGGTGTCGGAGCTTATGACTATCGGAGCGGTGGCCGCGACGTTACACCTGTTCGTCGAAACGCGCGACAGAAATGGGTGCCGCGATCGTTAGGCGCGTTCCACGGGCAGCCATAATTCGGACGTTGCGGTGCTGAAGTCGGGGGCGCGGTCGATCAGGGCAACGATCGAGGGTCCGGGCCTCAACCGCCAGGGGTTGGAGGGGAACCAGTCGGCTGCGGTCGCCGCCCACGTTGCCTGCAAGGCCGCCGGGTACGGGCCCGCGGTGCGGAACACGGCCCAGGCGCCGGCCGGAACCTCGATCTGGTCGAGGTCCCCGGGCACGGGCGTCGTTTCATCGACGGCGACGCCGTGGAGGTAGAGCAGCTCGCTGCCTTCGGCGTAGTCGGGGTCCACGTCGGCACTCACCTGGAGCAGTCCAGCCGGCTCGGTGCAGCTCATTGCCTTGAGTCGGAGGTGTTCGGCCGGGGGCAGCGAAGCGATATGGGCCTCGATGGCCGGATTGGCGCCGTGGTGGATGAGTGGCACGCGGGCGGAATGGCCAACAATTCGGAAGGCCGGCCGGTATGTGATGCGGGTGTCCATGGGCGTGTTCCCTTCTACTGTCAGGCGGAACCTGAGCTTCGGTTGGGTACGAAGGGGGCCACCGGAACGGCGCACCTCGCCGGGGCTGACGCCATGCACCGCTCGGAAGGCGCGGTTGAATGCCTCGGTGGAGCCATAGCCGTAGCGCACCGCAATTCCCAGCAGATCGCCGTCTCCGAGGACCTCCGCAACCGCGACCGCCATGCGGCGTCGCCTAACGTACTCGGACAACGGCATACCGGCGAGCGAGGAGAACATCCGGCGGAGGTGGTACTCCGTCGTGCCAAGACTGCCCGCCAGACCGGCGATGTCGATCTCCTCGGTGAGCTGGTCCTCAATGAGTCCGACGAGTTGGTTTAAAGCTGCGATCACGGTTTCCCCCTTCAGCGTCAAGCCTGCCCGGTGCCGCAGTCGCGCACCCGACTATCGCGGTCCGATGCGATCGCCTTATCGCGGGCCGGGCATGCACGCATTCAGCGGCCCGCCGGGAAGGATCACCGATTCGCTCAGGTCATCAGCCAGCGCCACCACCGCGACGGTTCCGGCTTCGGTTCGGGCACAGGTTCCGGTTCCTCGCCCAGCGCCCGCGCCGCCTCGACGAGGTCGTCTTCGGTGAGGGTCATGACGTCCTCACGGTCGAGCGCGTCGAGGCTCCTCTCCTCATCGAGTGAGAGCCTCAGCGCCTGTCGGTTAAGCGCCTGCTCGAACAGGGTGCGGGCGAAGCGCGCATTGCCGGAGTCCTCTCCGGAGTGAAGGCCCGCGAGGATGCGGCGCAGCATCTGCTCCGCTCCCGGCTCGAGCAGGTACTCGTGCTGGGCCAGCATCTGGCCGAAGATCTCCACGAGTGCGTCGACCGAGTAATCGGGGAAGGTGATCTCGCGCGCAAACCTGGACCGCAGGCCGGGGTTCGAAAGCAGGAACATTTCCATCAGCCGCGGATAACCGGCCACGATCACCACCAGACGGTGGCGGTGGTCCTCCATCCGTTTCAGCAGGACCTCGATCGCCTCGGGCCCGAAGTCCATCCGGTGATCTTCGGGGGCCAGAGCGTAGGCCTCGTCGATGAACAAGACGCCGTCCAACGCCCGCCGGATCACCCGGTCGGTCTTGAGCGCGGTTTCGCCGACATACTGTCCGACCAGGCCCGAACGGTCGACCTCAACCAGGTGGCCCTTCTGCAGCAGGCCGACAGCGCGGTACATCTCGGCCAGCAGCCGTGCCACGGTGGTCTTTCCCGTGCCCGGGTTGCCGAGGAACACAAGGTGCTGCGAGGTGGCCACCTCCGGCAGGCCGTGCGCCTTGCGGCGGGCCTGCACCTGAAGCAGTGCGACCAGCGCTCGCACCTGTTCCTTGACCGTGTCCAGCCCGATCAGCGCGTCGAGCTCGGCCTGCAGCTCGGAGAGCGGACGGGCCGGGCCCGGCCGGGGGCCAAACATCTCACCCACCCGGTCATCGACCCGGTCCCCGCCCGGCAGTTTGATCTGCTCGGCCAGGTGGCCGAGCGTTTCGCGCAGTTCCTCAAGCGGATTGCGGCTGGCAGCCATGCTTTTCTCCTGGAGCGATAGGCCGCGGGTTCAGCATCCGCGGTGGTTGCATCACTCTAATACTCACCTCCTCAATCAGGCTTACCGACCGGGGTGGCAACCGGTCGAGGGCCCCACACGCAGATGCAAGGTCAGCTGGAGGAACGGACCTCGTGGGAAGGCTTTGACCCGGAGGTGACTGGTAGGCCTGCTGATGCGAGCAATGAGAGCTTGTCGGCGTCCTGGGAGCCGGCATCCGGGTGGAACACGACAAGCATGAGACCGTCGGCGCCTCCGATGCTCAGCCTTTCGCGATTGAGAACTAGTTCGCCGACCTGTGGGTGGTTGAAGCGGAGCATGGTCCCCTTTTGCCCACGCACTTCATAGCGGGCCCAGAGCTGTGCGAAGAGGGGACTGGTCAGGGAAAGCTCACCGACGAGCTCGACGAACCGGGGGTTCTCGGTGTCGGTTCCCACGGACTGGCGGAGATTGGCAATGAAGCACTCCGCGACGTCCTTCCACTGCGGCTGCAGCGCCTGCTCCGCCGGGTCAAGGAACATGTCGAGGAGCTGATTCCGGCCGGTGTCCAGTCTCGGTGAGAGCGCTTTGGCGAGCGTGTTGGACGCGAGGACGTCGAAGTAACGCCCCTCGATGAAAGCCGGCTGATTGAGCGACTCAAGGAGCTTCAACGCCCCGGGCGGGACGGTTTCCCTGCGCGGGCGGCGCTGTCGCTGGCGCGGAACCTCGGCCACCAGGGACAGCAGGTGCGTGAAGTGGTCATCATCCAACTGCAGGACGCGGGCTATTGCTTCCAGTACCTGCAGCGACGGGTGCCGGTCGCGGCCCCGTTCGAGACGCAGATAGTAGTCGGCGCTGATACCGGCGAGCATGGCAACCTCTTCACGCCGGAGGCCGGGGACACGACGGACGCCTACGTCTGGGATGCCTGCCTGGGCAGGGGTGATCATTTCCCGCCGGGCACGCAGGTAGGCGCCGAGCGCATTGGCGGGGCCACCGGTCCGGCCCCCTGATCCTGAAGTTGGTCGAGCTCCCGGTTGGGGTGCGCTGCCGGGTGGGACTAGGGGGGGTCCTGCCACACCCCGGTCTCGGGAGGGCTCTGGTTGCTTTGTGTCTGTGCGCATACGGTCGTCAACGACCCATTCACGCAATCTATTTCGACAGGAAATCATGACTATCTCCTTGATCACAGGCGCCAACAAGGGCATCGGCTTCGAGACCGCTCGTCAACTTCTGGACCTTGGGCACGTCGTCTACATCGGCGCACGCGATTCGGAGCGGGGCCAGAAGGCCGCCGAGGCCATCGGTGCGCGCTTTGTACAGCTCGACGTCACCGATGACTCTTCGGTCCGGGACGCTCTCGCGACGATTGAGGCGCGCGAAGGCCACCTCGACGTCCTGATCCACAATGCCGGGGTTCTGCCTACGGAGCTGGACGGACCCACAGCCCTTCACGCCTTCGACACGAATGCCGTCGGCATTGTCCGTGTCACGGAGGCCGCGCTCCCTTTGCTGCGCAAATCGGAAAACCCCAATGTTGTCACCGTCTCCAGCACCGCGGGATCGTTCTGGGCCGTGACCAATCCCGAGCGGCCCGAATTCAATCTGCCGCTGGCGCTCTACTCGGCATCCAAAGCCGCGGCGACCATGCTCACCGTGCAGTATTCGAAGTCCCAGCCAGGCATCAAGTTCAATGCCGTCGAACCCGGGACGACCGCCACCGACCTGACAGCAGCCTTCGGAGTGGGACGGCCAGTGGACGAGTCCGCCCGCGTCGTCGTCCGCCTTGCAACCCTCGGTGTGGACGGGCCCACCGGCACACTGCAGGACGAGAACGGCAACGTTTCCTGGTAGCAGCCGGCCCGCGGCACTGAGGTGAGCGCCCGCGCTCACCTCAGTACCCTGCCCTGCCATCGGTTCGAATGTTCTTGAACGCACACGCCTTCCGCACCAGAGAGATGAAATCTTGACCAGCACAACCACACAAGAATCCACACACAACCGACCTGCCTCCTGGGGAGGCGTCGTCTCGCTCGGCATCGGAATTTTCGCCATCGTCATGTCCGAATTCCTTCCGGCGAGCCTGCTCCCGCGTATCGCCGACGACCTGGAGGTATCGATCGGTGCCGCGGGTCAAAGCGTCACCGTGACGGCCATGGCCGGTGCGTTCGCGGCGCTTCTCATCGCCGTGGTGCTCCCACGGATGGACCGCCGGTTCGTCATGATCGGCCTCACCGCCCTGGCCATCGTGTCCAATGTCATCGTGGCCCTGGCACCCAGTCTTCCCGTGCTGCTTCTGGCGCGGGTCCTCCTCGGCATTGCACTCGGCGGATTCTGGGCCATGGCCACCGCGATGGCGGCCAGGCTTGTCCCCGGCGACCACCTCGGCCGCGCGCTGACCATCATCAATGCAGGCGTGTCCGTGGCGACCGTCGTCGCTGTTCCCCTCGGCGCATGGCTGGGAGAGGTGTGGGGGTGGCGCGGGGTGTTCTTCCTCGGCGCCGGTGTCGGGTTCGTCGCGCTCATCGCGCAGGCGGCCACCCTGCCGCACGTCATACCGACGGCCGTCAGCGGCCTGCGCGCTCTTGGGGCCACGCTGCGGTCGGGCATCGTCATCGCAGGCCTTACCGCCGTCCTGCTGATCTTCGGCGGCCATTTCAGCGGCTTCACCTACATTCGACCGGCGGCAGAAAGCGTCTCGAATATCGACGCCGGCGGACTGGCTGTCATGCTCCTCGTTTTCGGCGTCGCCAATGTCCTCGGCACTGCCCTGAGCGGGCCCATCGTCGATAAGTCCCTCCGCGCCGCGATTCTCCTGTTCCCCCTCCTCGTGGCCGCCGGCATGCTGACCATGCTCCTGACCAGCGGATCGACCGTG
Source organism: Arthrobacter frigidicola (assembly GCA_003602285.1). Taxonomy (GTDB): domain Bacteria; phylum Actinomycetota; class Actinomycetes; order Actinomycetales; family Micrococcaceae; genus Arthrobacter_D; species Arthrobacter_D frigidicola. The sequence goes on along the minus strand of QZVU01000006.1, from coordinate 129,109 downwards.
GGCCTGTTCATCGCCGTCGCCCTGTGGGGCTTTGGCTTCGGCGGCGTCCCGACGACCGTACTGAGCTGGGGGGCCCGCACCGAACCTGGGCGGCTGGAACAGATCGGCGGCCTCATTGTCACCGTCTGCAATATCGCGATCGCGGTCGGCGCAATTGCCGGGGGTGTGCTGGTCGACAGCGTATCGGCGAGCGCAACCCTCATTCTTGGCGGTGTCCTCGCCATCCTCGGCGGACTGGTCCTGGCCAGCCTCCGTCGACGGGCGAACGACATCTCCACTCCTGTAAGCAACTGAACCCCGTCCGGCGGCGGCTCGACCCACGAGCCGCCGCCGGACTGGTCCGGCTGCATCTGCCGCAGCAGCACAACCCACAACTCCACTTTCACAAGGCCTGCGCACCCTCGCCGAGCCTTCCCTAAGGAGCACTTTTCATGACAACCATCGGCATACTCGGCGCTGGCCAGGCCGGCAGCACACTCGCCCGTGCCTCAGTGGCGGCAGGTTACACCGTCGTCATCGCCAACTCACGCAACCCCGAGACCCTGACAGGGCTGATCCGCGAGCTCGGCCCGCTGGCGTCCGCCGCATCCGCGACCGACGCGGCGGCCGCAGCGGATGTGGCCTTCCTGGCCTTCCCCTACTCCCCGGACGACCTTCTGCCGGCCAAAGAGCTCGCCGGAAAGATCGTCATCGATAACAACAACTACATGACCTGGCGCGACGGCCACTTCCGTGAAGTCGACTCCGGCCGAAAGACCATCCACGAGCTGCGCCAGGAGCAGCTGCCGGCCTCGAAAATCGTCAAGGCATTCAGCCACGTCCAGTTCCACGCGCGGGCCCAGATCCGCGTCCCCAGCGACACCCAGCCGGCTCTGATCCGTCTGGCCAGACCAGTTGGAGCTCCCGACCGGAAAGCCCTGGTTGTCTCCAGTGATCACCCCGACGCCGTCGAGTTCGTTACGGACTTCTACAACGACCTCGGCTTCGATGCTGTCGAGAACAGTCCCTTAAAGGAATCCTGGCGCAGTGCCCCGGGCACCCCGATGTGGCGACATCACGTCGACGGCCAGAGCCGCGAGGAGCTTATCCGCAACCTGCAGCTTGCGCGCCGCCTCGGCAGCTAATCCGGGCAGTCACCACCGTGTACCCCTCCAACGAAGCTTATGCAAAGGTCGTGCGCCGGGAGACTCGAGGCGAGGTTGTGGATCGATCGGAATAGAACCTAGGGCCGCGCAGTTACACCTATTAGCAAGGGCCTTCACCAGAGACTTCCAGTGGAGATCCTCGTGATCATTTGACGATTGCTGGCCACCTTGGCCGAAAAGAAAAGGGAAACACCACCATGTCTGATTTCAACCTGCGGGACTTCTACGAGCGCTACATCGAGGCGCTGAACGCCCACGAGTTCGACCGGATGGATGAGTTCGTCCACGAATCGATCGTCATGCACAGCGAGCCAAGCACCCGTGAGGCTCTGGTCGCGCAGCTGCACAGCATTATCGACCCGGTTCCTGACTTCCATTGGGAGACCCAGGAACTGGCCATCCATGGTGACAGCCTCGCTGTACGCCTTATCAATACCGGAACCCCCGTCAAGGAATGGCTCGGCGCCGCTCCGACCGGCCGGAAGTTCGAGATCGTCGAGTACGCCATCTACACCGTGCGGGACGGAAAGTTCGTGCACATGTCGGCACTTCACGACGCAGAGGCTCTGCAGAAGCAGCTCGCCAGCTAACGGCGTCCCACGCCAAGGGCTGCGAAGCCGCACGCGGGCAGGGGCCGGATCCGGACCCCTGCCCGCTCCCAGGCGCCGGCTCAACTGATTCCTTCTGCTAGAAAGACATTTATATGACATCTCCATTGGGCATTATCGGATCCGGTCCGCAGGGTGAAACGCTTGCGCGTCTTGCCGTAGCGGCCGGATTAAACGTCATGATCAGTAACTCCAGGGGTCCTGAGACCCTTAAAGATCTGGTCCAGGATCTGGGGCCTCTCGCCCGTGCGGGTTCGGTCGCCGATGTCGCCCGTGAGGCTGACATCGTGATCGCTGCGATCCCCCTTATCGCTTACAAGCAGTTGCCCGCTGGCGCTTTGGCAGGAAAGATTGTCATCGACTCGACCAACTACTACCCGCAACGCGACGGGCATATTGCGGTGCTTGATGAAAATGCCTCAACGGCCAGTGAGTTGGTCCAGGCCCATCTCGCGTCGTCGTCTGTGGTGAAGGCGTTCAATAACATCGCCTTCTCAAGTCTCGGCAACGGTGCTCGTTCGAAGGGCGACCCGGAGCGGAGTACCCTGCCGATTAGCGGTGAGGACGCAGCAGCGAAAGCACGCGTCGTGGACCTGTTGGACACGCTTGGCTACGATGCGCTGGACGCCGGCAGGCTGGCCGACAGCTGGCGCAGCGAACCAGGCACTCCAATTTACGTCAACCCGTACATGCCGGAATGGCCCGCCGAACGCATGACCTTGGATCAGCTGTTCGCCTGGCTTAGGGCAGCACCGGTTATCCCGATGTCACGGCAGCAGGCTGCCGACCTGCTCTCCAGCGCCGTCCGCGGACCCGCGGGCGGCCGCTTTCCAGACACCATCTGAGCGCCCTCCGGGACAGTGCTGCGCGCATGATGTATGCACCACTAAGGGTCATCATCCGCGGCCTTGCCACCTGTTGGTTTGAGGAGCTCATCCGCAACCTGCAGCTCGCGCGCCGCCCCGACGGCTGATCCGGGTAATCCACCCCACATGCCCCTCCAACCTTAAGGAGAACAAGCAATTGAACCCAGCAGGCATCACCCCCAGCACCTCCCCGCACCAGGGAGGCGCTCCCAGCATGAAGATCGACGTGTGGGCTGACGTCATGTGCCCCTGGTGCTACATGGGCAAGCGGCGCCTTGAAGAAGCGGTGCAGGCCTTCACCGCCGCCTCGCACCCGGAGAAACGTTCGATTGAAGTGGAGTTTCACAGCTTCGAACTCGCACCCGAGCTGCCCTCCGGGCAGACCCAGTCCGTTTTGGACTTCAATGTGGCCAACAGGGGCATGAGCCGAGACCAGGCCGCAACCCGGCTGGAGGAAGTCACCGAGCGGGGCCGGGGTCTTGGACTCGATCTGAACTTCAACACCGCCTTGCTCACGAACACGTCACGCGCCCACCAGCTCATCCACTACAGCAAGGCACACGGCAAGCAGCTGGAAGCGGAGGAAGCAGTCTTCGCCGCATACTTCACTCACGGCCGCAACGTCTCCGATCTTGAACAGCTCGGGCAGATCGCCGAGGGGATTGGACTCGATGGTGACGACGCAGTGCGTGCCCTGCGAGCGGAAGAACACCTCGAGGCGGTGCGGTCCGACCAGGCTGCCGCCAGCTCCTACGGGATCCGCAGCGTGCCGTTCTTCGTCATCGACGGAAAGTACGGTCTCGCGGGTCTGCAGGACGCTTCGGTGATGACAGACGCGCTCGACATGGCATGGTCTGAAAGGGCACCTCACGCCTAGCCGGAACCATGAGTCCGGCGTCCGGGACGGAAAGTTCGTGCACCTGTCGGCATTCCACGACGCGGAGGCTCTGCAGAAGCAGCTCGCCAGCTGACGGCATCCCATGCCAAGAGCTGCGAAGCAGCACGCGGGCAGGGGCCGGATCCGGGCCCCTGCCCGCTCCCAGGCGCCGGCACGGAACCGATCCCTCCCCAAATGGGCCGACTGTTCGCATCGCCGCCTCGACGCTCTCCCTCAGCACTCCCTCACGCAAGCCAACGCAGCCGGCCGTTCTCCCGGCGGCCGTTGGCTCACCGACTAAAGTTCATAGCGACAACCACGTGTCATGGTATCCAGCAGGAAGGTGACGCCATGCAGACCGTAAATCTAGGGGGACGGCCGAGAGAGTTCGACACCGACGAGGCACTCGATCGGGCGATGCGGGTTTTCTGGGCGCAAGGCTATGAGGGAACCAGCCTCACAGACCTCACCGACGCGCTCGGCATTACACGCTCGAGCATGTACGCGGCGTTTGGCAATAAGGAATCGCTCTTCCGTATGGCGATGAAACGGTACGCGGCCGGCCCCGCCGCCTATGTGAGCCGCGCACTCGAACGCGACACCGCGGCGGAGGTAGCGCACGCGTTTGTGATGGGCGCCGTCGAGGCAACCACCCTCCCCAATTCGCCTGCCGGATGCTTGAGCGTCCAAGGCTCCCTCGCGGCGGGAAAGGCCGGGGTCGTGGCACGGGACGCCCTCATCGCCTGGCGGGAGGACGGCTACACCGGCCTCCGGCGGCGGTTCGAACAAGCGGTGGCTCTCGGAGACCTGCCCCCACAGGCCGACCCGCACCTCCTGGCGAGGTACCTCATGATGGTCGTCAATGGCATCGCCGTGCAGGCAGCCGGCGGGGTCCCACGCTCCGACCTTGAACAGGTTGGTGACCTGGCGCTGCGCAATCTGCCGCTGACCGCCTGAGACCTATTCCCCGCCTCGTCCCTCCCCGGCATCACCCGGCCCCGCCGAATAAAGCTGGCGACCTGACGCCGCGGTGGACTGTTGACACGCTCGGTGTGCCCGGGGTTACAGTGACGGGAAAATACAGGTCCGTACTGCAGAAACATCGAATCAAGTCGATTCCGTCGATGGTCAAGGGTGTTCAGCGCTGCAGCGGAGAAACCAGAAAGCTGACACCCATGCGCCTAGTCGATTTCAACGCCGCTCCCGCCACCGATGCCGCGGAACTGCTGCGCCCCTGCCTGGACATTCCGCGCTGGATCGACGAAATAGTACGGGCCCGTCCCTTTGAATCGTTCTCCGCCCTTACCTCGTTTGCCGCAGCCGCGGCACCTGACCTGTCGGTCGACGAACTCGACGGCGCCCTGGCGCACCACCCCCGGATAGGGGAACGTCCCGCGGGGGATTCGACGGAAGCGGGGCTCTCGCGGCAGGAACAGTCGGGGGTTGACGGGTCCGGGGACACGGCGGACCGGATCGCTGCCGGGAACCGCGCCTATGAGCAGAAATTCGGGCGCGTCTTCCTGATCCGGGCCGCCGGACGCTCCGCCCAAGACATCCTCACGAACCTGCAGAAACGCCTCGGCCATACCCCCGACGAAGAACTCCCTGTCATCGCGGGCCAGCTGCGGGAAATTGCTCTCCTCAGGCTCAAGGGAACGGTCACCCCATGAGTTCTGTGAGCACCCACGTCCTCGACACTGGAACCGGCCGGCCCGCAGCCGGCATGGCGGCCCGGCTCCTGCGCCGTACCGACGGGAACTGGGAACAGGTGGGAGAGGGGACCACCGACGTCGACGGCCGCATCAAGGACTTCGGCATTAAGGACCCCGGCCCCGCCGTCCTGCCCGTGGGCATCTACCGGATCGAGTTCGACACCGGAACGTATTTCGAGAGCTCCGGAGTCGAGTCCTTCTTCCCCGAAGTGGCCCTCAGCTTCAGCGTGGCGAGCGCCTCCGAGCACTACCACGTACCCCTGCTCCTGAGCCCTTTCGCTTATTCGACCTATCGAGGGAGCTGACCATGACGTCTCAGCGCGATACCGACCAAACCGGCAGGGCGTCCGGCACAGCGTCGGGAGGGACGGGCCGCATCGTGCTGGGCCGCAACCAGTACGGGAAGGCGGAGGTCCGGCTGGTCCGGATCACCCGGGACACCGCCCGCCACAGCATCGAGGACCTCAATGTCACCTCACAGCTGCGCGGTGACTTTGAACGCGCCCACACCGAAGGCGACAACTCACACGTCGTCGCAACCGACACCCAGAAGAACACCATCTACGCCTTCGCGCGGGAGGGCATCGGAACACCCGAGGCGTTCCTCATGCGCCTCGGTGAGCACTTCACCACACATTTTGACTGGGTGACGGGCGGCCGGTGGGCGGCCGAGCAGTATTTCTGGGAGCGGATCTCCGACCACGACCACTCCTTCAGCAGGAACAAGTCGGAAACCCGCACAGCGGTGCTGGTGGTTGAGGGCGGCCGGAGGACGCTCGTCGCCGGACTCTCGGGCCTCACCGTGCTGAAGTCGACGGGATCGGAGTTCCACGGCTACCCGCGCGACCGCTACACAACCCTCCCCGAGACGACCGACCGCATCCTGGCGACCGATGTGACGGCCCGCTGGCGGTACACCACCCTCGAGGCGGACTTCGACGCCCTGTACTCGAGCGTGCGCGGGATCCTCCTCGATGCCTTCGCCTCGACCCATTCCCTGGCCCTGCAGCAGACGATGTTCACCATGGGCAAACAGGTCCTCGAAGCCCATCCTGAGATCGGTGAGATCCGGCTGTCACTGCCCAACAACCACCATTTCCTGGTGGACCTTTCCCCCTTCGGGCTGGACAACCCCAATGAGGTGTTCTTCGCGGCGGATCGTCCCTACGGCCTCATCGAGGCGACGGTGCAGCGTGAGGACGGCACCGGCGAACCGGAGGTGTGGGCCTCTATCTCGGGCTTCTGCTGAGCGAAATTTGGGTCGTGGAAGGCCCTTTCCGCCGGTTGTATAGTTTTGCTCACACCGCTGAGGAGTGGAAAGCATGGATGCTACGCAGATCACCGTCAACGGCTCGATCCGCCCCTGCGAAGGGATCTCTCCGAACCTCCGGCTGCTCGACTGGCTGCGGGCCGAAGGGCTGACCGGAGCCAAGGAAGGCTGCGCGGAGGGCGAGTGTGGGGCCTGTGCGGTGCTGGTGGCACGGCCCGACGGTGACGGCCGCACCCGATGGACCTCGGTGAACGCCTGCCTGCCGCCGGCCCTGGCCTTCGACGGCCAGGAAGTCGTGACGGCCGAAGGCCTCGGCATGGCCGACGGCGCGCGGACGGCCGAGGAGCTGCACCCGGTGCAACGGGAAATGGCCGAACGCGGTGGCTCCCAATGCGGCTACTGCACCCCCGGCTTCGTGTGCTCCATGGCGGCCGAGTACTACCGCCCCGAGCGGGACGCCACCGGCTCCGGCGATCGCGTCGAGACCGGCACCGCCGTCGTGGGGGAGGAACACGCGAGCGATCACGAGACCGGGCCCAACGGCTTCGATCTCTCGTCGCTCAGCGGCAACCTCTGCCGCTGCACCGGGTACCGGCCCATCCGCGATGCCGCCTACGCCCTCGGCGCCCCGGCGGAGAACGACCCATTGCTGCGCCGCCAGGACCGGCCCGCCCCGGTGGCCCGGCCCACGAAGGCGGCGGAGGACGGCACCCGGTTCATCCGCCCCGACAGCATGGAGGAGCTCCTTAGCCTGCTCGAGCAGAACCCGGACGCCCAGGTGCTCGCCGGTGCGACGGACGCCGGGGTCGAGGTGAACCTCCGGCACAGCAGGCCGCCGCTGGTGCTCGCCGTCGACCGGCTCGAACCGCTCAGGGTCCTCACCCTCGGCCCCGACCGGATCGAGATCGGCACCGCGCTCACCCTCTCGGAGGTCGAACGCGGCCTGGCGGGCCGGGTGCCGCTGCTGGACCAGCTCTTTCCCCAGTTCGCCTCCCGGCTGATCCGCAACGCCGCGACGCTCGGCGGCAACCTCGCCACCGGCTCACCCATTGGCGACACCGCACCCGCCCTGCTGGCACTCGATGCCTCGGTGATTCTTGCCTCCACGGGCGGCGAGCGCGAGGTGCCGCTCGCCGAGTACTTCACCGGGTACCGGCAGAGCGTGCGCAGGCCCGGGGAGCTCCTGCGGGCGGTGCACCTGCCGCTGCCGCTCGCCGAAACCACCGCGTTCTACAAGATCGCCAAGCGGCGCTTCGACGACATTTCCAGCGTCGCCGTGGCCTTCGCCCTGCGGCTCGAGTACGGCACCATCGCCTCGGCCCGGATCGGCATGAACGGCGTGGCCGCCATGCCCCTGCGGGCACTGCGCACCGAGGAGGCCCTCGTCGGGCGGCCCTGGACCGAGGAGACGGCCGTCGACGCCGCGGCGGTGATGGAAACAGAGGGCACTCCGATCGACGACCTCCGGGCCACCGCCCGCTACCGCTCGGCGATGCTCGGCCAGTCGGTCCTCCGGTTCTATGCGCAGACGTCAGCCGCACCCGCCCTGGAGGTGACCCGGTGAAATCCCTCGCAGACCGCCCCGTGAACCCCGTCGTCGGCGTGCCCGTGGCCCACGAAAGCGCCGCGCTCCACGTCACCGGCACCGCCCTCTACACCGACGACCTTCCGATCCGGAACTCGGACGTCCTCCACGCCTGGCCGGTGCAGGCTCCGCACGCCCACGCGCGGGTCACGGCGCTGCGCACCGCACCAGCTCTGGGCGTGCCCGGGGTGGCGCGCGTCCTCACCGCCGCCGACGTGCCCGGAATCAATGACAGCGGGACCAAGCACGACGAACCGTTGTTCCCGAGCGAGGTGATGTACTACGGCCACGCCGTCTGCTGGGTGCTTGCCGAAACCCCCGAGGCCGCCCGTCTCGGTGCGGAGGCCGTCGAGGTGGACTACGAGCCGCTCGCGTCGATCGTGACGCTGGCTGACGCCATCGAGAAACAAAGCTTTCAGGGAGACCAGCCCACCGTGGCCCGGGGCGACGCCGGTGCCGCCCTGGCCGCCGCGGCCCACCGCTTCAGCGGGGAGGTCGAAATCGGCGGGCAGGAGCACTTCTACCTTGAGACCCATGCCTCCTTCGTCTATGTCGACGAGAGCGGACAGGTGTTCGTCCACAGCAGCACCCAGCACCCCACGGAGACCCAGGAAATCGTCGCCCACGTGCTCGGGCTCACCAGCTCCCAGGTGACGGTGCAGTGCCTGCGCATGGGCGGCGCCTTCGGCGGCAAGGAGATGCAGCCCCACGGCTTCGCCGCCGTCGCCGCCCTGGGCGCCACTCTCACCGGGCGGCCCGTGCGGGTGCGCCTGAACCGCACCCAGGACATCACCCTCACCGGCAAGCGCCACCCCTTCGCCGCAAGCTGGGAGGCCGGGTTCGACGACGACGGCAGGCTCGTGGCGCTGCGGGCCACGCTGACCAGCGACGGCGGGTGGAGCCTCGATCTCTCCCAGCACGTGCTGGCCCGCGCGCTGTGCCATATCGACAACGCCTACTGGATCCCCAATATCGAGGTGCTCGGCCGGATCGCGAAGACGAACAAGACCTCGCAGACGGCCTTCCGAGGGTTCGGCGGCCCGCAGGGGATGTTCGTCATCGAGGAGGTGCTGGGCCGCTGCGCGCCGCTGCTGGGCCTCGAGCCCTCCGAACTGCGCCGGCGGAACTTCTACACCCCCGGCCAGAGCACGCCCTACGGGCAGCCGGTCCGGCACGCCGAGCGGCTGCATGCCGTCTGGGAGCAGCTGCTGGGCCGCGCCGACGTCGAGCGCCGCCGCACCGACATCGCCGACTTCAACGCCACCCACCGCCACCTCCGCCGCGCCCTGGGCGTCACGCCCGTGAAGTTCGGCATCTCCTTCAACCTCACCGCCTTCAACCAGGCCGGGGCCCTGGTGCACGTGTATAAGGACGGGTCGGTGTTAATCAACCACGGTGGCACGGAGATGGGCCAGGGCCTCCACACCAAGATGCGCCAGGTCGCCGCGACCGCGCTCGGCGTTTCGCTCGCAAGCATCCGGCTGGCGCCGACGCGCACCGACAAGGTCCCCAACACCTCGGCCACGGCCGCGAGTTCCGGGGCGGACCTCAATGGAGCGGCGATCCGCAATGCGTGCGACCAGATCCGGGACCGGCTCGCCGAAGTGGCGGCCCGGAAGCTCAACATCCACCCCGACGACGTCCGGTTCGACGACGGCACGGTCACCGGGATCGGCTTCTCCGACGACGGGATCCCCTTCGCCGAGCTGGTGAATGACGCCTACTTCCAGCGGGTGTCCCTCTGGGCCGCGGGCTACTACCGCACCCCGGGGCTGCACTGGGACGCCGCCCGCATGCAGGGCGAGCCGTTCAAGTACTTCACCTACGCCGCGGCGGTGTCGGAGGTCGAGGTCGATGGATTCACCGGCGCCTACCGCCTGCTGCGCGCCGACATCGTGCACGACGTCGGGGACAGCCTCTCGCCGCTGATCGACGTCGGGCAGATCGAGGGCGGGTTCGTGCAGGGCGCCGGGTGGCTCACGCTCGAGGACCTGCGCTGGGACGTCTCCGAGGGGCAGCGCCGCGGGCGCCTGGACACCCAGTCCGCGAGCACCTACAAGCTGCCGAGCTTCTCCGAGATGCCCGAGGATTTCCGGGTCCACCTCTTCGAGCGGGCCACCGAGAGCGGTGTCATCTACGGGTCGAAGGCGGTGGGGGAGCCGCCGCTCATGCTCGCACTCAGCGTGCGGGAGGCACTGCGTTCGGCGGCAGCGGCCTTCGGCCCCGACGGACGCAGCGTCGAACTTGCCAGCCCCGCCACCCCGGAGGCCGTCTACTGGGCCCTCGACCGGGCCCGCACCGCGGCCCGCGAGGCAGCAAGGCCGGCGGGGATGGATGCGCCCGTTCCCGCTCCGGTGAGAGCGAAGTGACGTGGACTGGCTGAGCGCCCTCCAGGGCCTCCGGGCGGAGCGTTCACCCGGCGTCCTCGCCACGGTAACCGAGGTGCGCGGCCACGCGCCCCGGGACGCCGGAGCGAAGATGGTCGTAGGAACCGAAGCGACTTGGGACAGCATCGGCGGAGGCAACCTCGAGGCGAGTGTCATCGAGCGGGCCCGCGCGATGCTCGCCGCCGGCACCGGGGTCCCCGAAATCCTCGAGTTCTCCCTCAACGAGCACGCCGCGGCCCGGCACGGGCGGCAGTGCTGCGGCGGGGTGGTCCGGGTCCTCCTCGAGCCCTTCCTTGCCCGGCCGACGGTCGCAGTGTTCGGGGTGGGCCATGTCGGCTACGAGCTGGCCCAAATCCTGTCGCGGCTGCCCCTCACCCTTCACCTCATCGACAGCAGGGCCGACCAGGTGGACCCCGGACGGCTCGCGGCCGTCACCGCCGGGGCCGCCGACGTCCGGCTCGTCGCCAGCCCCGTGCCCGACACCGTGCTGGGCACCCTTCCGTCCGGCTCGCACGTGCTGATTATGACCCACGACCACGCCGAGGATTTCCTGCTGTGCGATGCGGCACTGCGCCGCGGTGACCTCGGCAGCGTGGGACTGATCGGCTCGCGGGCCAAGTGGTCACGGTTTCGCCAGCGCCTGCGCGCCGAAGGCCACAGCGACGCCGCCATCGACACGATCACCTGCCCGATCGGCCTGCCGGGGCTGGCGGGCAAGGCCCCGGCCGTGATTGCCATCAGTGTTGCCGCCGATCTGCTGAGGACCCTCGAGCTTGGGGAGGCGGACGTCTCCGGAGCGCCTGAAGCGGCGTCCGCTCAGCCGACCACTCAATCATGAGGCTCGGCGGTTGCCGCTCCGCACTCGACCTATGCGGTACCCGGCAGTAAGAGCGCGGTGCCCTACGTGGTGCGGGATGCGGTCTAGTAGGGGATGCGGGCGGGGTGGGCGGCCCAGGCGTCGAAGGGCGCGCAGTGGTTAAGGCCTGCCGAGGCTGGAAGCTTGAGCTGGAGCGAGGGCATTGACCGCTCCTCCGCGGGAGCCGAAAAGTAGTCGTAGAACACCGCATCATCGAAGCCGGCCCGGGCCGCATCATTGCGGTCGGCGGCATACACCACACGGTCAACGCGGGCCCACAGGGCACTAGCGAGGCACATGGGGCAGGGCTCGCAGCTCGAGTACAGCACGCTCCCGGAGAGATCGAAGGAGGCGGTGGAGGTGCACGCGGTGCGGATTGCCACCACCTCCGCGTGCGCCGTCGGGTCGTTGGTCGCGGTGACCCGGTTGACGCCCGGGAAGACGGTGCCGTCGGGGGTCACGACGACGGCGCCGAAGGGGCCGCCGCCGTTTGAGACATTGGCGACGGCGAGGGAGATCGCCTCGCGCAGGTGCTGTTCATCCGGAGTTGCGGTGCTCATGGGAGCCTCCCAAGCGACGGCAGCCCACCCTCCGTGCCACCGATACGGAACGGAACAGGCGGCTCGGACAGACGGCTGCGGGTTGGTAATGCAGGTCCACCTGGTGGGCAGCGGCCCCGGAAGGGCTGCCCGCCGTTGGCTTCGCCCTCGAACTGTAACACCGCAGCGGGAATGCAGCGCCTTCGAATGCTTGTGCTTCACCATCGCAGACAATAACGTCCGTACTACGAATGTCAGGGCGTGCTCGGGTGCCGTTTCGGCGGCGGTCCGGCGGCAGCGGCCTTCACCAGCGGGACTCGATCTTCCGAGGAGAGCACAGCATGGCCATCGAACTGACCGACCCCTCGCCCGCCGAAGGCGCCGACACCATCCTGACCCCCGAGGCCCTTTCCTTCGTTGAGCAGCTTCACCAGCTATTCCGCGACCGGCGCGATGAACGACTCGCCGCGCGTACCGCCCGCCGCGCGGAGGTTGCCGCCACGGGCCGCCTCGACTTCCTCCCTGAAACCCGGGGGGTGCGCGACGGCGAGTGGAAGGTGGCGCCCGCCCCGCCGGACCTGCGGAACCGCCGCGTGGAGATGACTGGACCGGCGTCGCCCGTGAAGATGGCCATCAACGCGCTCAACTCCGGCGCGCAGGTCTGGCTGGCGGACCTCGAGGACGCCAGCGCACCGACCTGGCACAACGTCGTCGACTCCCAGTTGAACCTCTACCGGGCGGCCCGCGGACGGCTCGATTACACCTCGCCGGAGGGCAAGGACTACTCGCTGCGGCAGGACGCTCCCCTCGCCGTGGTGGTCACCCGGCCGCGGGGCTGGCACCTGAGCGAGAAGAACGTGCTCATCGACGGCGAGCCGGCCATCGGTGCGCTTGTCGATTTCGGCCTTCACTTCTTCGCCAATGCCAAACAGCTCCTGAATTCGGGCAGCGGCCCCTACTACTACCTGCCGAAGCTCGAAAGCCACCTCGAGGCGCGGCTCTGGAATGACATTTTCGTCTTCGCCCAGGACTACGTTGGAGTGCCGCAGGGTTCGGTGCGGGCGACGGTGCTGATTGAAACTATTCCGGCGGCCTTCGAGATGGAGGAAATCCTCTTCGAGCTCCGCGACCACGCCTCGGGGCTCAACGCCGGGCGGTGGGACTACCTCTTCAGCATCATCAAGTACTTCCGCGACGCCGGGCCGAGCTATCTGCTGCCGGACCGCGCCAGCATCTCCATGACCGCACCCTTCATGCGTGCCTACACCGAACTGCTCGTGAAGACCTGCCACCGCCGGGGCGCCTTCGCCATGGGCGGGATGGCCGCGGTCATTCCGAACCGTCGGGAGCCCGCCGTCACCGAGGAGGCCTTCGCGAAGGTGCGCGCCGACAAGACCCGCGAGGCCGATGACGGGTTTGACGGGTCCTGGGTGGCCCACCCCGACCTGGTTCCGGTCTGCCGGGAGGTGTTCGACGCGGTGCTGGGGGACCGGCCGAACCAGCTCGATCGGCAGCGCGAGGAGGTGAGCGTCACCGCCTCGGACCTGCTCGACATCCCGTCGGCCGGTGGTGCAGTGACCGAGGCGGGGCTGCGGCTCAACCTCTACGTCGCCGTCGCCTACGTCGCCGTGTGGCTCTCGGGCAACGGCGCCGTGGCGATCCACAACCTGATGGAGGACGCCGCGACGGCGGAGATCTCCCGTTCCCAGGTCTGGCAGCAGCTCCGCAATCAGGTGGTCCTGTCCGACACCGGCAACACCGTCACCCCCGACCTGGTCAAGGCCCTGCTCGGGGAGGAGGTCGACCGGCTCCGGTCCGAGGTCGACGCCGAGACCTTCGCCCGCTACTACGAGCCGGCCCGGGATCTGATCGCCGAGATCTGCCTGTCGGAGGAGTACACGGACTTCCTCACCCTGCCGGCCTACGAGCTGGTCCGCTGATGCCTGCCGAGGCTGTCCTCGGCGCCGCCGACTACGCCCTGGTCGACGCGAAGCTGTCCGACACCGACCGGCTGCTGCGGCGCAGCTACCCCGGCGACGACGGCAGCCGGCAGCCCGTCCACACCGTGTACGTCCCGGCGGATCGGATTGAACCGGCGCTGGCCGGCCGGTGGGGCGGAGAGGCGCTCGCCGCCGTCGAAGCCTTCGGCGGGATGGAGGCACTGTGCAGGACGGTGGGCCTTCCCGAGAACCTCGTCGCACCCATCGCCGCCAAGGTCGAGGCGAAACTGGCCCGGGAACCCATCGAGGACCTCCGCCTCGACTTCGAGGACGGCTACGGCAGCCGGCGCGACGACGAGGAGGATGCGGCAGCGCTCGACGCGGCGGAACTGCTCGCCCGCGCCGTCGACGGCGGAACCGCTCCGCCGTTCGCCGGCATCCGCTTCAAGTCCTTCGAGGAACCCACCCGGGCCCGGGGCATCCGGACCCTCGACCTCTTCCTCTCCCGGCTGCTGCGGCAGGGGGACCTGCCCGCCGGGTTCACCCTGACCCTTCCGAAGGTCAGCACCGTGGCGCAGGTCGAGGCCATGGCCTACGTGTGCGGACGCCTTGAGAAGTCCCACGGCCTGGAGCCGGGCAGGCTGCGCTTCGAGGTGCAGGTGGAAACCCCCCAGTTGATCCTGGGCGCCGACGGAACGGTTCCGGTGGCACGGCTGTTGCATGCGGGCTCGGGGAGGGTCTCCGGACTCCATTACGGAACGTATGACTACAGCGCCTCCCTGGAGATCGCCGCCGGGAACCAGGCGATGGACCACCCGGCCGCGGACTACGCCAAGGCCGTGATGCAGGTCGCCGCCGCCGGAACCGGGGTGCGCCTCTCCGACGGTTCAACGAACATCCTGCCCGTGGGCTCCGGCGAAAACACCGCCGCGGCCTGGGTGCTTCACACCCGACTGGTTCGCCGCTCACTGGAGCGGGGCTACTACCAGGGCTGGGACCTGCACCCCGCCCAGCTTCCCACCCGGTTCATCGCCACGTACTCCTTCTACCTTTCGGGCTTCAATGCGGCGGCGTCCCGGCTGCGCAACTATGTGCACCGGAGCGAGAGCACCGTTCTTGACGAACCGGCCACCGCCCGGGCGCTGGCGCGCTTCCTGCAGCGCGGGCTCGACTGCGGGGCGCTCGACGGGCAGGACATCGAGCAACGGACCGGCGTCGACCCGGCCCAGCTGGCCCGGCTCGCGCATCCTCGACCCGCGCATTCTCCTCTCGCGGACCCTCGGCCCGCCGCCACCGCGGCGCCCGGCGTCCCCGACCCGAGCCGCCAACCCGAAGGAACGTCATGACGAGCCCCGGCTACTACACGCCGCAGTTCGGCCTCCCGCCGCAGACCGACCTCCTCTCCGGGCGTGCCGTGGTGACCGAGGCGTACACGGTGATCCCCCGGGGCGTCCTGCGGGACATCGTCACCAGCGTCCTGCCCGAATGGCACGCCACCCGCGCCTGGATCCTTAACCGCCCGGTCGCCGGCGGCGCGACGACGTTCGCCCAGTACCTGATGGAGGTCGCCCCCGGTGGGGGTTCGGATGCGCCGGAACCCCAGTCGGAGGTCGAATCCTTAATCTTCGTGCTCTCCGGAACCCTCGACGTCTCCATCGGCGGCGCGGCCTCTGCCCTCGGACCGGGGGGATTCGCGTTCCTTCCGGCCGGCGAGCCGTGGACAGCCCGCAATACCGGGGCCGGCAGCGCCGCGTTCCAGTGGATCCGCAAGCGCCACCAGCCCCTGCCCGGGCATGCACCCGCCGTCGTCGTCGGCAACGAACAGGACATCGAACCGGATGCCATGCCCGGCACCGACAACCGGTGGCGCACCACCCGCATGCTGCCCGTCGATGACCCCGCCTATGACCTGCACGTCAACGTCGTCACCTTCGAACCGGGCGCGTCCATTCCGTTCGCTGAGACCCACGTGATGGAACACGGGCTCTACATCCTCGAAGGCAAGGGGGTGTACCGGCTCAACGACGATTGGGTGGAGGTTCAGGAGGGGGATTACCTGTCCCTGCGGGCCTTCTGCCCGCAGGCCTGCTACGCCGGAGGGCCTGGGCCCTTCCGCTACCTGCTCTATAAGGACGTCAACCGCCAGATCGTCCTCTGAGCATCAGGGGGGCCTTCAGGCAGAGTGCCGGAGAAGGAGGGAGGGAAGTTCATGGCCGATCGATCCACCGCTGATCAATCCGCGGACGGGTCTTCCCCTGCCGGTTCCTCCGGCGGTTCGTCCTCCACCCGTTCTTCCACCCGTGGCTTCGACCTGGTGATCCGCGGCCGCAGAGTCCTGACCGAGGAGGGTCCCCGGGAGCTTGAGGTCGGCGTCGTCGACGGGACGATCTCGGCCCTCGCGCCGTGGGGGACCGGACTCATCGGCGCGCGCATCGTCGAACTCCTCGGGGACGAAACACTGCTGCCCGGGCTCGTCGATTCCCACGTCCACGTCAATGAGCCCGGCCGCACCGAGTGGGAGGGCTTCGCCTCCGCAACTCTCGCCGCGGCGGCCGGCGGTGTCACCACCATCATCGACATGCCGCTGAACAGCATCCCGCCCACCGTGAACGTGGCGGCCCTCGCGCAGAAGCGGGCGGTGGCCGCGCCCCAGGCCTTCGTCGACGTCGGTTTCTGGGGCGGAGCGGTTCCGGGCAACACCGCTGACTTGCGGGCACTCCACGACGAAGGAGTCTTCGGCTTCAAGTGCTTCCTCATTCACTCCGGCGTCGACGAGTTCCCTCCCCTTGAGGCTGAGGAGCTCGAGAAGGACCTCGCCGAACTGGCGAGCTTCGACGCGCTGATGATTGTCCACGCCGAGGACGCCCGCACCATCGAGGAGGCACCCCGGGCCGGAGGCAGTCGGTACGACCGTTTCCTCGCCTCCCGCCCGCGGCGTGCGGAGAACCTCGCCATCGCTGCGGTGATCGAGCGGGCACGTTCCACCGGTGCCCGGGCGCACATCCTCCACCTCTCCTCCTCGGACGCTCTGCCGCTGATCGCCGCCGCCCGGCACGACGGCGTGCGGCTCACGGTGGAGACCTGCCCGCACTACCTGACGCTGCGCGCCGAGGAGATCCCCGACGGCGCCACGGCCTATAAGTGCTGCCCGCCGATCCGCGAAGACGCCAACCGGGAACTGCTGTGGAAGGGGCTCGAGGACGGCACCATCGACTGCATCGTCACCGACCACTCACCGAGCACCCCGGACCTCAAAGACCTCGAGAACGGCGACTTCGACGTGGCCTGGGGCGGGGTGTCCTCCCTCCAGCTCGGCCTTCCCCTGGTCTGGACGGAGGCGCGGAAACGCGGCATTCCCCTTGAGCGGGTGCTCGGGTGGATGGCGCAGGCGCCCGCCGCGCTCGCCGGCCTGCCCCGCAAGGGCCGCCTCGCGGTGGGCTATGACGCGGACCTCGTGGTCTTCGCCGCGGAGGAAAGCTTCACCGTGGACGTCAACGCCCTGCGCCACCGCAATGCCGTCAGCCCGTACGACGGGAAGCGGCTGACCGGAGTGGTGCGGCGGACCTACCTCCGGGGCACGGAGGTGGACGGCGGAACTCCGCACGGTGTGCTGCTCCGGCGCGGCGGGGCGTGAAGGATCCGCGGTCAGCGGCGCGTTGCCGCCGGCCGGCTAACCTCCTCCAGCAGCTCCAGCACGTGCTGGTACTGCTCGCCCGTGGCCCGGGTCATGCCGAGCTCGCACGTCCGGTTGCACGAGGCATGGGCACCGGCGTCCAACTCCGCGATCTCGGCCGCCTGCCGCGCCGTGGCCGACGCGGTCAGTTCGGGGTGAAGCATGCCGCGGTCGCCGGCGAAGGCACAGCACCCCCAGTTCTCGGGGATCGAGACCTCGGTGGCGACGGCGCCCGCCACCGCCTCCAGCACCGGGTTCACTCCCAACCGGGTCGAGGAGCAGGTGGGGTGGAGGGCCAGGGAGTCCCGCTTCTCGTAGGGTCCGAGGACCGGCAGGATCCGTTCGGCGGTGAACTCGACGGCGTCAACCACCCGCAGGGGGCGCTGACCCGGTGCCGGGACCTCGCCGGCGATCACCGCGAGCAGGCCCTCGGTGCAGGAGGTCGCATCGCAGATCACCGGAAGCTCGCCGTCACCGGTGGCCTCCCGCAGCGCCGCAAGGGTGCGGGCCGCCATGGCCTGCTGGCCGTCGGCGAGACCCTTTGAGGACCAGGGCGTGCCGCAGCACAGCCCGTCGATGGCCGGCGGTACCAGCAGCGTCAGTCCGGCCCGGGCGCAGAGGTCCTCGAAGCTCACCTGCACCCCGGGGGAGGCGTTCCCGCCAGGTGACGCCGGCCCGAACATCGTCCCCACGCACGCCGGGAAGTACACCGCGTCTGCGGTGCTCTCCGGCGCCGGGCGCCGCCGCCGAGAACCGCCGGCGGGCAGCTCGGGGGAGTGGAGCGGCACGGTGTCGGTACCCAGGACGGCCCGGGCGAGGGTGTTCGGCCCGCGGACGACAGGGGATGGAAGCTTCGCGGTGAGGCTCAGGGCGGCACCGGCCCCGCGGGTGACACCGGCCCAGGAGCCGGCGGCGGCGGTTCCGATCCGCCCTGCAACGGGGGAGGTGCTTTCCCGCCGAAGCCGTTTCACCAGCGACCCGGTGTTGATGTCGACGGGGCACGCCGTCTGGCACATGCCGTCCACGGCGCAGGTCTGCACAGATTCGTAGTCGTAGTCCTTCTCAAGCTCGGCGGCCAGGGCTAGATCGCCGTCGAGCCGTGCCTGTTCGATGGCGCGCAGCGTCACGATCCGCTGCCGCGGCGTCAGGGTGAGGTCCTTGCTGGGGCAGGCGGGCTCGCAGTAGCCGCACGAGACGCACCGGTCCACCTCCTCGGCCACTGCGGGAACGGCCTTGAGGTGGCGCAGGTGCGCCTGCGGATCCTCATTGAGGATCACGCCCGGGTTCAGCACCCCGGCCGGGTCGAACAGTGCCTTGATCTCGCGCATCACCTCGTACAGCTCGTCGCCGTACTGGCGGCGCACGAAGGGCGCCATGACGCGGCCGGTGCCGTGCTCCGCCTTGAGCGAGCCACCCTGGCCGAGCACCAGGTCGACGAGGTCCTCAGTGAACGCCGCATACCGCTCCAGCTCCGAGGCCGAGGCGAATCCGTCGGTGAGCATGAAGTGGATGTTCCCGTCCTTAGCGTGCCCGAAGATCACGCTGTCGCGGTACCCGTAGGTTCCGAACAGCCGGGTGAGCTCGGTGCAGGTGCGCGCCAGCGCCGGCACAGGAACGACGACGTCCTCAAGCAGCGCCGTGGTCCCCGGCGGGCGCGCCCCGGCCACCGAGGCGTAGAGGCCCTTGCGCAGCCGCCACAGTTCGGCGCGGGCGGCGGCGTCGGTGCTGAACACGGCGGGCGCGCTCAGGCCCAGCGGCGCCAGCGCCGCGGCACCAACGGCTGCGGCCTGCGCCAGTTCCTCGGCGGTGTCCGCCGAGTACTCAACCAGCAGGGCGGCGTGGTCGCTGACGGCCAGGTCCTTCACGACGGCGGGGGTGCCGCGGAGGCTCTGGCCCACCTTCAGCGACAGGGCGTCCATCAGTTCGGCGGTGGCGGCGCCGGAGTCGACGAGCGCCGGCAGTGCCGAGCTGGCGGCCTGCAGGTCGTCAAAGACGAGCAGCCCGGTGGTTGTGTGCGGGTGCACCGGCACCGTGCGGAACACGGCCTCCGCGACGAAGCCCAGGGTTCCCTCGCTGCCCACGATCAGGTGGGCCAGCATCTGGGCGGGGGTCTCGAAATCCAGCAGCGAGTTGAGGCCGTAGCCCATGGTGTTCTTGCGGGAAAACTGCTCGGTGATAATTCGCACCGAGGCCGGGTTGGAGCGCACCCGCGAGGCGAGCCGCAGCAGGCCGTCGAAGAGCGCGGGTTCGAGGGCGCGCAGGCGCTCGTCGGCGTCGTCGGCGCCCGTGTCGACGACTGTTCCGCTGGGGAGGACCACCGTCACCGACTCGAGGGTGCGGTAGGCGTTGTCTGCGGTGCCGCAGTGCATGCCCGATGAGTTGTTCGCGACGACGCCGCCGATGGTGCACGCGGATTCGCTGGCGGGGTCGGGCCCGAACTTCCGGCCGTTTCGGGCCAGCCGGGTGTTGAGCATCCGGACGGTGACTCCGGGCTTCACACGGACCCGGGCGCCGCTATCGAGCACCTCCATGCCCCGGAAGTGCTTGCGCACGTCGACGAGCACGCCGTCGGTCACGGCCTGGCCGCTGAGGCTGGTGCCGCCCGAACGCAGGGTAAGGGGGACGCCCTGGGCGGTCGAGGCGCGCAGCAGCGCTCCCACTTCGGCGGCGTCCACCGGGGTGGCCACCGCCTGCGGGATCAGCAGGAAGTGGGAGGCATCGTGGGCGCCGGCATGCCGGTCGATGGCGCGTTCGCTGACCCGCGCGGGGTCGGCGACGGCGGCGCGCAGCGCGGCGATCACGCTGAATGCTCCGGCTGAGAGGGACGGCTCGCGCCGTGGTGCTGGATCGAGAGGAATCCCTCCCGCTGCTCCGGCGCGGAGCCGCGGGCTGTGGCGGCGCCGAGGCGCAGGGCGCCCTCCAGCGAGGTGCCCTCACCGGGAGCCAGGTCAAGGCCCGGGTGCCCACGGTGGAGTTCCTGGCCGAACTCCTCGAGGAGGTCGGGAGAGGCCTCGAACAGCCCGCCCACCCAGCGGATGCGCGGCGGCAGTCCGTCGACCAGGGCGGCGGTGGCGGTGCGGGCCAGTTCCCGGCCGGCGGAGCGGAAGATGCCGAGGGCGACGGCGCAGCCCTGCGCGGCGGCCTCGGCGACGTCCGGCACGAAGGAGGCGAGCACGGCTGCGCGGTCCTGGCGGGTGTAGACGCTTCGCACCAGGTCCTCAGGGGTGCCGAACCGTTCGAGCAGGCGGTCGAGCAGGCCGGCCGAGCCGCCGACCCGCCCGTCGTAGCTGCGGTAGGCGGCCTCAAGGCCGCGCGCACCGATCCAGGCGCCGCTGCCGGCGTCACCGAGCAGGTGTCCCCACCCGTCGACCCGCTGCCACAGCCCCGCGTGATCGGTGCCCAGGGCGACGGCTCCGGTACCCGCGGCGACGACGACGCCGGGCTGAGCCGACAGGGCACCGAGGTGGGAGGTGAGGACGTCGGAGGCCAGCACCGTGGTGCGCGCACCGAACCGGGCGTGAAGCTCCGCGTGGACGCTCTCGGCATTACGCAGCAGGGTGACGAGGCTCGCCGCGCCCAGGACCAGGGTGTCGAGGCTCCGGGCCCCGGAGGCGTCCCGCGCCGCCGCGACCAGCGGCTCGAGGGTGAGCATCAGGTCCTCTACGTCGAGGCCCGAGCCGCCGATGCGCAGCCCGCTGCCGGTGAAGACGCGGGCGGTGGAAGGCCCCGTGGTGGGGGTGGTCACCGCGACCCGGCAGCCGGTGCCGCCGATGTCGATGCCGCAGATCCCCGCGGGAATCCGGTCAGCGGTTGGCATGGTGTGCCCTCCGAAAGCTGGGAGTGGGGGTGGCCGTGGGGTGCGTCGTCCGCCTCCGGGTGTTCGGGCGTCTCATGGAGGTCCTTCCGGAAGGTGCGGGTGGCAATAACGGTAACGCGGTTGATTGCGGTGACAACATGAAACTCACAGCCGCATGGAGCTAATTTTCATAACCCTACACATGTATGAAAATGATTGACCATCACCGAGGGACTGTGTTCTTCTTGGATCGTGAACAACTCCTACAGCGCCCAGAAGTCGGCGGACTCTCGGGAAGCACCTGCGGACCTCGACCGTCTGGAGACCGAACAGTCCCGCCCCGATCTGGCCGATCTTGACCTGCGGTCAACCCGCGAACTGGTCGCCCAGATCGCCGCCGAGGACGCCCTCGTCCCCGCGGCCACCGCCGCCGCCGGTGAGGCCATCACCGCCGCCGTCGACGCCGTCGTCGACCGGCTCGGCCGCGGAGGCCGGCTCATCTACGTGGGCGCCGGCACCCCGGGACGCCTCGCCGGCGTCGACGCCGCCGAATGCGTTCCGACCTTCGGTGTGGCCCCAGGACTGGTCGTCGCGCTGATGGCCGGCGGCCCGGCCGCCCTGGTCTCCGCCGTCGAGGGGATCGAAGACGATCCCGACGCCGGTGCCGCCGACCTGCGGGACCTGTCGGTGGGGGAGCTCGACGCCGTTGTCGGGATCGCCGCCTCCGGCCGGACCCCCTATGTGCTCGGGGCAATGGCCGCCGCGCGTTCCGCCGGTGCGGTGACCATCGGCCTTTCCAATAACCCGGGGACGCTGCTCAGCGCCGCCGTCGACTTCCCCATCGAGGTCCTCACCGGGCCCGAGGTGGTCGCCGGATCGACCCGCCTGAAGGCCGGCACAGCCCAGAAGCTCGTCCTCAACGCCATCTCCACCGCCGCCATGATCCGCCTGGGCAAGACCTACGGGAACCTCATGGTCGACGTGAAGGCCACCAATGGCAAGCTTCGCCAGCGGGCGCAGCGGATCGTCCTTGAGGCCACCGGGGCGTCACCCGCCGAGGCAGCCGGTGCCCTTGAGGCCTCCGGCTGGCACGCCAAGACCGCCATCGTCATGCTCCTGAAGGTGGTCGACGCCGCGGAGGCCCGCCGCCTGCTCGAGGAGCACTCAGGCAGCGTGCGGGCCATCCTCGGCGCGGCACCCGCGCACCCATGAGGATCCTCGGGCTGTCCTCGGGCACCTCGGTTGACGCCATCGACGTCGCCGCCGCGGACTTCGACCTCGACGGCACCGAGCTGCGCTTGACGCCGCTGGGTCACCGCGAGATCCCCTACAGCGAGGGGCTGCGGGAGGAGATCCAGCGCGCCATGCCGCCGGCGGCCACGTCCATGGAGGCGGTGACCCGGCTCGACACCCTCATCGGCCAGGAGTTTGCCGCCGCCGCGCAGGCCCTGCTCGCCGACATCGACGGCAACGCCGACCTCGTCGTCTCCCACGGACAGACCCTGTTCCACTGGATCGAGGACAGCACCGCCCGCGGGACGCTCCAGCTGGGCCAGCCCGCCTGGATTGCGCAGGCCACCGGGCTGCCGGTGCTCTCCGACGTGCGCAGCAACGACATCGCCGCCGGCGGCCAGGGCGCACCGCTCGTGAGCCTCTTCGACTCCCTGCTGCTCGCCGGGCGCGGGGACGCCGCTGCTGCCTCAAACTCTGCCGCCCTCAACCTTGGCGGGATCGCCAACGCCACAGTGATCCGCCCCGGCTCGAACCCGGCCGCCTTCGACACCGGCCCGGCCAACGCGCTCCTCGACGCAGCGGTGCGCGCCGCCACCGGTGGCAGGGAGTCGGTCGACCGCGACGGCGAGGGCGCCCGCGCCGGGGCCGTCGACGACGACCTCCTCGCCGCCCTGCTCGCCCACCCCTACTACGCCCGGCCGGCGCCGAAGTCCACGGGCAGGGAGATCTTCCACTCCGGGTACCTCGACGCCGTCGCGGCGGGCCGGGCGATCACCACCGCGGACCTGCTGGCCACCCTCACAGAATTGACGGCGCGTACCGTGGCCGATGCCCTCGCGCCCTTCGGGGTCGCCGAGGTGTTCGTCTCCGGCGGCGGCACCCGCAATCCGTTCCTGCTGGAGCGGCTGGGGGCCCACCTGGCACCGGCGCAGCTGCGTGATGCCGCCGACCTTGGTATCGACGCCGATGCCAAGGAGGCCTACCTCTTCGCCCTGCTCGGCTTCTTCACCTGCCACGGGCTCCCCGGCACCCTGGCCAGCGCCACCGGAAGCACGACGCCACCTCTCGCCGGCCGCATCACCCCGGGCGCGGGCCCCCTGCGCCTGCCCGAACCGGCGGCCGTTCCACCCTCCCGCATCACTGTCTCAGTTCCCGCACCCGTCCGGCACCCTTAGCCCTCTGGAGATCCCGTGCAGCCCCTCGATCTGATCGTCATTCTTGCCTACCTTGCCGGCTCCGCCTGGCTCGGCCTGAAGCTCTCCGGCAAACAGACCAACGTCAAGGACTACTTCCTTGGCAGCCGCGAGCTGCCGTGGTGGGCCGTCTGCCTCTCGGTGGTCGCCACCGAGACCAGCGCCCTCACCGTCATCAGCGTCCCCGCCGTGGCCTACCTCGGGAACATCACCTTCATCCAGGTGGCGATCGGCTACCTGATCGGGCGCCTCGTCGTCGCCTTCGTCCTCCTGCCGCGCTACTACCGCGGCGAGATGACGACGGCCTACGAGTACCTGGGCCAGCGGTTCGGCCGCGGCATGCAGAGCACCGCCTCGGTGGCCTTCATCCTCACCCGGCTCCTGGCGGACGGCGTGCGGCTCTTCGCCGCAGCCATCCCGGTCAAGGTAATCCTCGATTCCTACGGGCTGAACCTCAACTTCTTCGCCATCATCGCGATCCTCAGTGTGGTCACCATCGCCTACACCTTCTTCGGCGGCATCAAGGCGGTCGTGTGGGTCGACGTCCTGCAGATGGCCCTGTACGTGGTGGGCGGCGTCGTGGCGCTGATCTTCATCACCACGAGCCTCGATTCGAACTTCTGGACCGAAGCCGCCGACGCCGGCAAGACCCAGATCTTCGACTTCGCCTCCAGCCCCATCTCCGCACCCTATGCCTTCATCACCGCGGTGATCGGCGGCGCCCTGCTCTCCACGGCGTCCCACGGCGCCGACCAGATCATCGTGCAGCGCCTGCTCACCACCCGCACCCTGAAGGATGCGCAGAAGGCCGTGATCGGCAGCGCCATCATCGTGTTCGTCCAGTTCGCCCTCTTCCTCACGGTGGGCCTGGCCCTCTGGAGCTACTACGAACGCAAGAGCGTCGAGGCACTCGGCCTCGAGCGCGGCGACCAGATCTTCCCCACCTTCATCGTCGAGGCCCTGCCCAGCGGCATCTCCGGGCTGCTGCTCGCGGGAATCCTCGCCGCGGCCATGAGCACCCTCTCGTCGTCGCTGTCGGCCCTGGCGTCCTCAACCATGTCGGACCTCTACGGAAAATTCAGCACCCGCCCGCTTTCCGACGCCCGTGCCCTGCGCCTGAGCCGGCTCTTCACGCTCGGCTGGGGCGTCGTCTTCATCGGCGCCGGCGCGCTGTTCACCGGAACCGACAACCCCGTCGTCGAACTTGGCCTCTCGGTCGCCGGACTCACCTACGGCGGCCTGCTGGGCGCGTTCTTCCTCGGCCTGTGGGTGCCGAAGGCCCGCCAGAACGACGCGATCCTCGGCTTCGCCGTCGCCGTCGCGCTGATGACCTACCTGTTCCTGTTCGAGCGCACCCTGATCGGCTTCACCTGGTACACGGCGATCGGCGTCGTCATCACGGTGGGTCTGGGCTTCCTGCTCTCGCTGCGCCACCGCAGCGCCGAGGACGCACCCGTCCGCGAGGAGGTCGGCACCCGATGAGGATCGCCATCCACTCCGACGCCGCGGCCGTCGGGGAGCACGCCGCCCGCATCCTCGCGCACACCGTCGAGCGGAAGCCCGACGCCGTCCTCGGCTTCGCCACCGGGTCGAGCCCGATGGCCACCTACGAGGCGCTCGTCCGGCACCGCCGGGACGGGCTGGCCTTCGACCGGGTGCGCGGCTTCGCCCTCGACGAATACGTCGGCCTGCCCGCCGAGCACCCCGAGAGCTACCGCTCGGTGATCGATCGGGAGGTCGTGCAGCGGCTCGGGCTCACTCCGGGCAACATCCGGGTGCCCGACGGCGCGGCCGAGGATCTCGAGGCGGCCTGCCGGGCGTACGAGGACGCGATCCGAACCAGCGGCGGGGTCGACGTGCAGCTGCTGGGCATCGGCGCCAACGGGCACATCGGCTTCAACGAGCCAACGTCGTCCTTCGCCAGCCGGACGCGCGTCAAGACGCTCTCGCCGCGCACCCGGGAGGACAACTCCCGGTTCTTCGGCGGTGACGTCGCCCAGGTCCCCATGCACTGCCTGACGCAGGGCATCGGCACCATTCTCGACGCGCGGGCCCTGGTGCTCGTGGCGACCGGGACGGCGAAGGCCGTGGCCGTGGCACAGATGATCGAGGGCCCGCTGGGCGCCTTCTGCCCGGCGACCGCCCTCCAGCTTCACGCCAATGCGACGGTGATCATCGACGAGGACGCAGCCGCTGAGCTGCAACACTCCGCGTACTACCGGCACACTGACGCGAACCGGCCCGCCTGGCAGCTACCCTAAGTCCGGTGACTACCCTTCCGGCCACGCAGCCCCTCGTTCTCCACTCCGCCCGGCGCTTCACCGGTGCCACCGTCGTGCCCGATGCCTGGCTCCGGCTCGACGGCGGCGTCGTCACCGACGTCGGGACCGGGGACTCGTGGCGCGGGCTCACTGCGGGTGCAGGGGCCGGTGCGGACGCTGACGTAGAGGTGATCGACGCGGCCGGGGCGTACGTGGCGCCCGGGTTCGTCGACCTTCACTGCCACGGCGGGGGAGGGGCGTCCTTCGAGGACGCCAACATCTCGGCCGCGCTGCAGGTGCACCGGGCGGCGGGCACCACGAGCCTCGTGGGGTCGCTGGTGACCAATCCGCTGCCGGTCCTCGAATCATCCCTGCGGTCGCTCGGCGCCGTCCGGGATTCGATGCTGCGGGGCTTCCACCTCGAGGGGCCCTTCCTTGCGACGAGCCACTGCGGGGCGCACCGTCCTGACTACCTCGTTGCGCCCACCGTTGAGGCGGTGGACCGGCTCGTCGAGGCCGGGGGAGGCTCGCTCGCGCAGGTCACCATGGCTCCGGAGCTCGACCCGGACCTCGCGGCCCTGCGGCGCTTCGTCCAGCACGGTGTAAGGGTGGCCGTGGGCCACACGGCCGCGGACTATGAGACGGCGATGCGGGCCTTCGACGCCGGGGCAAGCCTGCTGACGCACACGTTTAATGCCATGGAGCCGCTGCACCACCGCCGGCCCGGGCCGATCGCGGCCGCGCTGGATTCCCCGCACGTCACCCTCGAACTGATCGCCGATGGACTCCACGTCCACGACCCGATGGTCCGGCTGGCGTTCGCCTCGGCGCCGGGACGGGTGGCCCTGATCACCGACGCGATGGCCGCGGCGGGCGCCGGCGACGGACCGTACCGGATCGGTTCCCTCGACGTCGTCGTGTCGAACGGGGAGGCCCGCCTTGCGGGCAACGGCTCGATTGCCGGCAGCACCCTCACCGTGGACGCTGCCGTCCGCCGCGCGGTGGGTGCCGGCGTCGGAGTGGCCGAGGCGGTCGCGGCGGCGACCCTCGTTCCGGCACGCGCCCTCGGGCTCCCGGACTATGGCACGACGGACGTCGGGGCGCGCGGCGGCGTCGTCCTGCTGGATGAAGACCTTAAGGTGCTGCGGGTCCTGTCCTGACGAGGTCGGAGTACTCGGGGTTTTCCGCCAGGAAGTGTTCGACGAAGGTGCACCCGGCGACAACCTTCAGGTTCCGTTCCCGTGCTTCGGCCATGGCGTGATGGATCATGTCCGTGGCGATGCCGCGGCCCTCGAATTCCTCGTCGACGATGGTGTGGGTGTACTCGATGACGCCATCGGCGAGGCGGTAGGCGGCCAGGCCCACGGGGGTCCCGTCGAGGTAGGCGATGTAGCGGCTCTTCTCCGGGGTGTCGGTGACCGTCAGCTGCGCCTTGGTGTCCCCGGAACCGGTCGTCTGTTCGCCCGCTGAAGTGCCTGCCGGGCTGCCTGGCTCTGTGCCGCTGGTCATGTCGTTCCCCTTCGTGAGATACCGCAAGCTTTTCACTGTGCCGGAGGCTGGTCAACGCGGCACTGGGAGACCCCATCAGGAAACCTGAAGGCCGCCGTTGATGTCGTAGGTGGCGGCGGTAATGTACCCCGAGTCCTCGCCGACGAGGAAGGCCATCAGCGCGGCGACCTCCTTCACCGTCCCGACCCTGCCCACCAGGATGTCCCGTGACATCTCCTGCTTGCGCTCTTCGCTCAGGGTGCCGCCCATGATGTCGGTGTCGACGGGGCCCGGGGCGACGCAGTTCACCGTGATGTTGTGCTCGCCCATTTCGCGGGCCAGCGCCCGGGTGAACCCGATGATGGCTCCCTTAGAGGCGCTGTAGGCGACCTTCGAGTAGGTTCCGCCGCCCCGCTGGGCGGAGATCGAGGAGACGCTGACGACGCGTCCGAGCTTTCGGTCGATCATTCCGCGCAGCACCCGCTGGGTCACGAGGAAGGTTCCGGCCATGTTCACCGCGAAGACGCGGTCCCACGCCTCCTTGGTTTCCTTCATGAACTCCGTGGGCGAGCTAATGCCGGCTAGATTCGCCAGCGCCACCACTGGCGGCAGGTCCGCCTCGACCCGGCTGATGGCGGCGTCAACCGACGTGCTGTCCGAGACGTCCGCTCCCACCCCGAGGGCCTGGACGCCGTGCCGCCCGGCAAGATCGGCGGCGGCCTCCTCCGCGGCCCCGGCGTCGATGTCGAGGATGGCGATGGACCAGCCCTGGCCCGCCAGGGTGTCCGCGAGTGCGCGTCCGATGCCGCGCGGTGAGGCGGCTCCGGTGAGGACTGCCGTCTTCTCGGTGGGGAAGGATGGGGTTTCTGCCATTCTCATCAGCTCCTGAAACTGTCCGGGTGGTGGATGAAATGCTCGTAGTCGTCGTAGGTCTGGTTGATGTGCGCTTCCATGGCACGGCGGGCAGCTTCGGGGTCCCCGGAGCGGATGGCTTCCAGTACCAGGGTGTGGTGCCGGATCGCGTGTTTCTGGACTTCCCGAAACGCGGAGGTCTCGCGGCGCATCGCGTAGAGCAGTTGTCCCAGTGGCCCGACGATGACCGGCACGAACGGGTTCGCTGAGGCGCGCAGGACGGCGTCATGGAAGTCGAGGTCTGCGGTGACGACAGCGTCGAGGTCGTCCGCGTCGTGGGCGGCCGTGAGGGCGTCCACAGCGGCGGCCATGCGCTCGAGGTCCTCGCCGGTGGCGTGCCTGGCGGCAAGCTCCGACGCGCCGGTCTCGACCATCCGGCGGACCTCGAGCAGGCGCAGCGATACATCGCTGGAGCCGGCCTCATAGGAGGCCGCGCGGACTATGGCCTCCAGGTTCGTCCACAGTGCCGGCGGGTTCACGAAGGTCCCGAGGCCCCGCCGGACCTGGACAATGTTCTGTGCCTGCAGCGTCTTCAACGCCTCCCGGACGGTGAGCCGGCTGACGTCCGCCGTCCGGGCGAGCTCCGCCTCGGCGGGGAGGGCGGTGTGCGGAGGATACACGCCCTCGATCACCTGCTGCAGCAGGTCCTGAAAGACGGTTTCAGCCAGCGGTTTCCTGCCCATCGGCGGCCCCCTTTCTGGTAGAGAGCGGATCCAGGGGCCCGGCCGGGCGCCTGGTCGGGGCAATCACCCGGATCACGGCGGAGTCGTCCTCGGAGTCCAGGCCTTGAGCCTGACCGAGAAGGAAGAGCTGTTCGGCGGCCGCGGCAACGGGGGCGGCGAGGCCTGCTGACCGGGCGGCGGCGCCGACGATGCCGAGGTCCTTGACGAAGATGTCGAGCCGGCTCAGCACGTCGACGCCGCCGTCGTACCCCTTGATCATGCGCGGCCCCCGGTTGGCGAGCATGAAGGACGCCGCAGCTCCGGACTCCAGGGCGGCGAGGGCGAGCTTCTGGTCGAGCCCAAGGGCATCCGCCAGGGCGAGCGCCTCGGCCGCTGCGGCGATGTGCACCCCGCACAGCAGTTGGTTCACCGTCTTCATCGCCTGCCCGTCTCCGGGGTGAGCGCCCACAACTGTGAGCGTTGAGGCGAGCCGCCTAAGGACAGGACCGGCCTTCGCCAGCGCTGAGGGATCGGCGCCGACCACGATGAGCAGGTCTCCCTCTGCGGCGCGGAGGGGCCCGCCGGAAAGGGGAGCGTCGATGAGGTCAACCCCCAGGGCGGCCAGGCGTTCGGTCCAGGCGGGAACCGCGTCGACGCCCACGGTGCTGGTCATCACGACGGCAGCACCCGGCTCAAGGGCTCCGGCGACGCCGGTTGCGCCGAAGAGGACCTCCTCGACCTGCGCCGCATTGCGGACAGCGAGCAGCACGAGCCCGGCCCCTCCGACCGCCTCTGCGGCGGAGTCCGCGCACGGGATGCCCGCCGCCTCGGCCGCGGCACGCAGCGCGTCGGCGGGGTCGAAACCGCGCACGGGGAAAGCGCCGGCGAGCCGGCGGGCCATCGGCAGGCCCATCGCCCCGAGCCCGAGCACGGCGACGGGCGGGTGGAGCTGCTCGCTCATGGCTGGGTCCTTTCGTGCCCGGCCCGGGGGGCCGCGGCGTGGAGGGCTTCCGGGTGTGCGCTGAGGGTTTGAACGACGTCGGCCAGCGACTCGTCGTCGCCGACGTTGCCCGCGAAGACGACGAAGGGGATGCCCCGGGCGGGGCCGTCAACGGGCTCCCAGAGCGAGACGATCCCCGGAAGCATCGGGCCGCGCACCACCGCGTGGCGGATGCCCAGCCCGTGGGCGGCAACATCGGAGGAGGTGATGCCGCCCTTGGCAATGACGAAGCGCACGGGCGCGGCGGCGACGGTGGCGCGGACGACGTCGACGACGGCCTGGGAGACCAGGCGTGCGATCTCGAGGCTCCCCTCCGGGTCCTCGGAGCGGATCAGCTGCCGGCTGGTGGAGAGGATGACCTCGCCGCGGGCGAGCCCTGCGGTGACGGCCGCGGTGGTGGCGGCGACCTCGGCGTCGCGCCGCGCGGGGTCGAGGAGGGTCTCGACGGCGAGCTCCACTTGGACCGCCGAGGGGTGCCGGCGTGCCAGGGCCTCAAGTTGCCGGGTGGTGAGGCCCACGTGGGAACCGACCACGATGAGGCCGCCCGTCCAGGGTGTTCCACCCGGGGAGGTTTCGCCGCTCGGTGTCCCGGGCGTCGGGTTCTGCTCGTCCGGGGTGGGGTCGCCCGGCGTCTCGGCGCTGCCGAAAATCTCGGCGGCGGTCAGCGGGGCGTGCTGCTGCTGGCCGATCCGGGCACGGACGAACGGCGGGCCCACCCGGTACAGCAGCCTGCGGCCGCGGCGTTCGGCCTCGTGGAGTCCGAGGGAGAGGGCGCGGAGGTCGTCCTCGGAGACGGCGTCGGCGACGATTGGCACGGCGTCCCGGGCGGCGTCGAGCATTGCCGCGATACCGTCGGTCCCGCCGCGGATGGTGGCGAGGTCAAGGAGGATCACTCCGGCGGCGGGAAGCCGTCCGGAGGACTTTTCCTCGATGTAGCCGGCGAGGTCGGAGCGGGTGAAGCCGAAGGTGGCGTCGCGGGCGAATTCGGTCTCCGCCAGCGGGGTGAGGTCGCCGTTGTCGCCGCGCAGGTAGTGGATGCCTCCGATGGTGACGCGGCCGGCGTCGGGGAAGGCGGGGACGATGACGACGCCGTCCGTCTCGATCCTCTGAACGCTGCGGAGGGTGGCCGCGATGGTGTCGGGCTCGAGGGGGAAGTGGCCGCGCAGGGTGGAGTCACCGCGGCTGACGAAGCCGACGCTGACGCCGGAGGAGGTGGCCGCGGCCAGTGCGTTCGTGACGATGTCGCGGTTGCGGCGCTCGGCCTCCGCGGGGTTCAGGCTCCGCGTGTTCGTCAGGACATAGACGGCCGGGGCGGGCGCGCCATGGATGCGGTGGGAGAACGCCCATTCGAAGTCCTTAGGCTCCCATGCGGTGAGCACCGGCAGGTCGGCGACGGACTGGGTGCCGGTGGGGTCGTCGTCGAGCACCACCAGGATGCGGCCCGAGGCGATCACGGCCTCCGCGATCTCCCGCGGGTCGACGCGGATGGGGGCGGGAAAGGCTGCGAGCAACGCTGCTTCGCGTGTCAAGTGGATGCACTCCCTCGAACCGAGACCTTGTCAGATGTCATATGTGTGGTGCTAGTGTGTCAGCCAGCATCGTGGCCGTCAACGTTCCCGAGGGCCTTGCGAAAGAACACCATCTGGGCGGGCAACGGGGCCTTCCCAGGCTTCATGAGGAGTACATCACCGTGGATATACAACTTCTTTTGGCGTTGGTGCTGGGGATCGCCACCATCATTGTCCTCGTGCTCCGCACGCGCCTCGACGCGTTCGTTGCACTGCTCATTGCGGCCCTGGTGACCGGCCTCGTCGCCGGCCAGGCTCCGCTGGAAATCGTCACCGCCATCACCACCGGGTTCGGCAACACGCTTGCCTCGATCGGCATCGTGATCGGGCTGGGCGTGGGAATCGGCAAGATCCTTGAGGTCTCGGGGGCGGCGAACTCGCTGGCCCTGGCCTTCCTCAAACTGTTCGGCAAGGGCCGCGAACCGTGGGCGATGGGCAGCGTGGGGGCGCTGGTGTCCATCCCGGTGTTCTGCGATTCCGGCTACGTCATCATGAACCCCCTGGCCCGTTCCATTGCGCGGGTGAAGCGTAGCGGTTACATCGTCCTCGCCCTGGCGCTCGGGTGCGGCATGACGCTTACCCACCACCTCGTGCCGCCGACCCCCGGACCGCTGGCTGTGGCCGGCATCCTCGGCGCCGACCTCGGCGCTCTGATCCTGGCCGGGCTCGTCTTCACCATCATCCTGCTGCCGATCGTTGTCTTTTACGCGAAGTGGATGGGGCCTAAGCTCGAGCCGGAGATGAACGCCAGCGTCCGCGAGGCCGTCTACGGTACAGCCGCCGCGGTTCCTGCCGGCGGTGCGCGCTCCACCGGCGCCGGCGGAGCCACCTCCACCGGAACGTCCCTCGCCGACCGCACCACGGCCGCGGACGCGGCGCCGGCCGGCACTCACGCCGACGCCGGCGCGGGTCACGATGACGATTTCGGCGGCGGCTCGATGGGACAGGACGCCGGCACGGACCTCGGCACGCCGCCCGAAGGCGCGAAGCCGCACAGGGTGGGCGCATTCGTCGCGTCGCTGCCCCTGCTCGTGCCGCTGCTGCTGATCATTCTCAATACGGTCAGCGGCGCCATCGACCAGAGCAACCAGGGGGTCGTCGGCACTGGAGAGTACGAGCCGTCGGCGTGGGCCGCGCCGCTGGCTTTCATCGGCAACCCCGTGGTGGCGCTCGTGATCGGCGTCCTGCTGGCCGTGTATGTGCTGCTGCCGCGCTGGGTTCCGCGCACCAGGGTGCAGGGCTGGTTCGCCGACGCCGCCGCGTCCGCCGGTCTCATCCTGCTGATCACCGGCGCCGGTGGTGCGCTGGGTCAGGTACTGCGCAGCTCCGGCGTGGGTGATGCCCTCGCCGAAGCGATTGCCGCGACACCGCTGCCGGCGTTCCTCGTTCCGTTCCTGATCGCCACCCTCGTGCGGATCGCCCAGGGCTCGGGAACCGTCGCCATGATCACCGCTGCGTCGGTGACTGCGCCGCTGGTCACGTCCCTCGGGGTCGACCCCATCGTCGCCGCCCTCGCCTGCACCGCCGGGTCGATGGTGTTCAGCTACTTCAACGATTCCTACTTCTGGGTGGTTACCCGGTTCGCCGGGCTGGACGGCACGGCCGCACTGCGCGGGTGGTCGGGGATCACCACCGCCGTGTGGGCGGGGTCGATCCCGCTGCTGTTCTTGGCGAACCTCGTGCTCGGATAGGGATGCTTCGCTGGAGGCCGTCGCCGTATCACCGGCGGCGGCCTCTTCTGTGCGCTGGTTCACGCGCTGGTTCCTTGCCGTGGCCTCCTGCGCCCGGTTTGTCAGGCGTGGGCCTCTTCGCGTGATCGTGTGGGGTCAGAGCCTCCGGACGCATTCCCCGGTGCCGAGCAGGGCCAGGCCGGCGCGGTCGCCGGCGGCAAAGTCGGTCACGTTGCTGTTCCGCGCGTTCATCAGCTGGTTGGGATCCTCGATGTGGTCGAGGCCGACGACGTGCCCGAGCTCGTGCATGATGACCGCCCGGACGAGGTCCGGGCCGCCCGGATAGGTGAGGATGTCCGAGAGGGCCGGGGCGTCGAGCTGCACCTGACCGGTGACGTAGACGTAGGGGTTGCCCGGGGTGGTGACCGCGCTGCTGCCGCCGAGCCCCGCGGTGTCTCCCGCAAGCTCGGGGCTCTCCTGCGGCGTCGACCAGGTGATGAGGACCGGCGCCCACCGCTTGCCATAGGTTTCGGGCTGGAAGGACTCACGGTCTTCCGACGGCCCCTCGGATGTCGCACCGTCGTCGATGAATTGCAGGCCGGTCGCGGCGGTCACTTGCGCGACCGCCTCATCGATGAGCGCCTCGGAGCCGGGAGGGGCGTTGTCGGGGCGGACGACGTAGTGGATTGGACGGCAGGGGTCGTAGGCGACGAAGTCCTGCTCATCGGTGGGGGAGGCGTGGAAGCGGTAGGCGTCCGAGGCGGCGACCACGGGCGGCTTTCCGAGCGGTGCATCCGCCGCCTCCACGCCCCACGGCGGCACGCTGGCGCCGGGGAAGTAGGGCAGGGCCGCCGGAAGGATGTACCGCTCGAAGACGCCGGGCCCGAAGAAGAGCCCGGCCACCAGGGCGAGGGCGAGGCCTGTGCGCAGGCCGCGGAGGATACGCCGGCGGGGCCGCTGCCCGCGCGCTGTCGGAGGGAGGGTGCGGGAGAGCGGTGGTGCGGGCGGCCAGCCGTTGGGCCGGCGCTGCGAGGCGTGGAACTCCCGCAGCTGCTGATTCAGGGATTCTTCGAGAGCCCAGGCGGGGGTGCGGCCGCTGGGCGCCTTCGGTTGAGGTGGGGTGCCGTCCCGCCGGGCACTCTCTGGCGCCCCGCTGCCCTCGCTTTCGTGCGGATACGGCATGCCGGCACCGGCCCTCAGCCGACGAGCTTCGCGTAGACGACGTAGTTGTCGTCGAACTCACCGGTCTCCGGGTCGAACCCGTCGCAGGTGATCAGGCGCAGTTCAGCCCCCTCGGTGTTTCCGTAGACCTTCTGCGTGGGGAAGGCGTCCTTGGCGTACTGCTCGCCGCGGTCGAAGGTGAAGACCGCCTTCGTGCCGTTCTCGCGGGTCACCTCGATGGTGTCCCCGGCCTTGAGCTTGCGCAGCTCGGCGAAGATGCCCGGTCCGCCGTCGGTGGCGTTGACGTGGCCCAGAAGGACCGCGGGTCCGCGCTCGCCGGGCGTGGGCGAGCCGTTGAACCAGCCGGCGGGTGCGCCGGGGCCGTCTGGAGGGACCTCGAGGGAGCCGTTATCGCGAAGACCGAGGCTGAGCAGCTCCGAGGTCGCACCGGTTGAGGGGATGCGGAAGGAAGCTGGGCGCGACTCGGGGAGGACCGGGAGCGCTGGGGCGGTCGTCGGCGTCTGGACCTGCGGTGCCGTCGTAGCCGGTGCGGGGGTGGGCGGAGCCGAGGGCGAAGCCGACATCGTCGGCGGGTTCTCGAGCATCTGGGCCGGGGCCTCGGAGGCGCAGCCGGAGAGCAGGAAGAGAGCAACCGCCGCAGCAGCCAGGCGGCTGCTGCGGCGGTTGCCGGAAGAACTGATCATGCGTAGGACGATATCCGATTCGGTTCGACGGTGGGCGGTCAGTCGCTGGCGGTGCTGCGGCGGCGCACCAGGTAGGTGCCGCCGGCTGCAGCGGCAAGGACGAGGCCGCCACCAAGGACGAGAGCGCCCGTGCTGTCGTTCGCGGGCTCCTGGGCGACGCCGGTGCCGACGCCGCCGACGGGCATTGTCGGAACCTGGGGCGGTGTCGTCGGTGCCGGCTGGTTGTTCTCCATGATGATGCGGTCCACGATGCTCTGGTTGTAGGCCGGTGTGCCGGGAGCGTCGCAGCCGACCCCGTCCCCATCACGGTCGAGGTGAGTGCCATAGCCGGCTGTGCCGACGGGAATGTTGTAGACCCCCACCTGGGCCGCTGCATCGCAGTTCGCGAAGGGCAGGGTCACGGCCGCCGTGGCCGGTGACGCCGACAGTGCAGTGAAGCCGGCCGCCGCGGCAGCGGCAAGAATTGCTGAGCTCTTTTTCACTCTTATCCCCATAACTTTTGTAGTGACAGAAGTTATCCCTGTGACGGGACACAACGAATTCTAAGCAGCCTGCGCATTCTCGGGGAAGAGTTTCCGCCGTCCGATATGTCTCGTCGAACTAGTGATCGGTATGGAAAGAGCCGTTGGTTTTCCGGCTGCACGGAATGGAAATACGGCCCTCGGCAGCGGGTTCTATTCTCTCCGCATGGAGTGCGCACTAAGCGGCTGCGCCTTCGTGACTTACTGTGACGAACCGTTCTCGACTTCTTCGCCCGATCGCCCGTATGGTCGAACCCAGAATCAAGAGTTCCAACGCAAAACCCTGGTTTGTTGGACGGCAACCCTCTCGCTGTAGCGGGGTGCCCCAGGTGAGGATTCGGCCCGGCTGGCGCAGATGACCGGAGGGCAAGTACGGCACTTCCTCCCGGTTGTGCCCTGAACGAGGGTTCTTTTGCCATGTCCTTATCCCCGCACGCCTCCGGCTCACCCCGCAGGATCCGCTTCAACGCCTTCGACATGAACTGCGTCGGCCACCAGTCCCCGGGGCTGTGGCGCCACCCCGACGATCAGTCCCACCGGTACAAGGACCTCCGGTACTGGGCCGACCTCGCCCGGACGCTCGAGAAGGGCCTGTTCGACGGCATCTTCATCGCCGACGTCCTCGGCACCTACGACGTCTACGGCGGCTCCAACGAGGCAACGCTCCGCCAGGGCACCCAGACCCCGGTCAACGACCCGTTCCTCCTGGTCTCCGCCATGGCCCTGGTGACCGAGCACCTCGGGTTCGGCGTCACCGCCGGCACCGCCTACGAACACCCGTACCCCTTCGCCCGCCGCCTCTCCACGCTCGACCACCTCACCAATGGGCGGTTTGGCTGGAACGTCGTCACCGGGTACCTGCCCTCGGCGGCACGAAACCTCGGGCAGACCGACCAGCTCGAGCACGACGAGCGCTACAACCACGCCGACGAGTACCTCGAGGTGCTCTACAAGCTGCTCGAAGGATCCTGGGAGGACGACGCCGTCGTGCGCGATACCGAAAGCGGTGTCTTCACCGACCCCGCGAAGGTCCATGGCATCGGTCACGAGGGCAAGTACTTCACGACGCCGGGGATCCACCTCAGTGAACCGTCCCCTCAGCGCACCCCGGTGATCTACCAGGCCGGCGCCTCCCCGCGGGGGATCGCCTTCGCCGCGGGCAATGCCGAGGCAGTCTTTGTCGGCTCGCCGACCCGGGCGATCCTCAAGGAGACCGTCGCGAAGGTCCGCGACGCCGTCGAGGCCGCCGGACGCGACCGCTACTCCGTACGCATCTACACGATGCTCACCGTCATCACCGACGAGACCGAGGAGAAGGCGCACGCCAAGCACGAGGAGTACAAGAAGTACGTCAGCTACGAGGGGGCGCTTGTGCTGCTCTCGGGCTGGCTGGGCATCGATCTGTCGGTGTACGACCCGGATGAGCCCCTGGGCAATGTGAAGTCGAACGCCATTCAGTCGGCCGTGGCGAATTTCTCCAAGGTGGAGGACGACGGCAAGCCGTGGACGGTGCGCGACATCGCCGAGTGGGCCGGTATTGGCGGGCTCGGCCCGCGCGTCGTCGGTTCCGGCGCCCAGGTCGCCGAGGAGCTCCAGGCCTGGGTCGAGGAGACCGACGTCGACGGGTTCAACCTCGCCTACGCCATCACCCCGGGCTCGTTCGAGGACGTGGTGAGGTACGTGGTGCCCGAACTGCAGAAGCGCGGCGCGTACCCCACCGAGTACGTCGAGGGGACACTGCGGCACAAGCTGTTCGGCCGCGGTGACCGGCTGCCCGCCGAGCACCACGGCAGCAGCTACCGCCTCCAGCCCGCCGCCCGCTGACTTTCCAAGGACGACACCATGATCTCCCTTCTTGAACTGACGAAAACCTACGGGCGCGGTGCGGATTCGGTCACCGTACTCGACCGGCTCAACTTCGAGGTCGGCGCCGGCGAAATCTTCGCCGTCACCGGACCGAGTGGCGCCGGCAAGAGCACGCTGGCCCAGTGCATCAACCTGCTGGAGCGGCCCACCTCAGGATCGGTGGTCGTGAACGGCGAGGACCTTTCGAGTCTTCCGGAGAAGCGGCTGCGGGCGGCGCGGCGGCGGATCGGGACGGTATTTCAGTCGGCGAGCCTGTTGAGCCGGCGCACGGCGTCGGAAAACATCGCCCTGCCGCTTGAGTACCTCGGCGTGACGCCGGGGGAGATCCAGGCGAGGGTAGGGGAGCTGATTGACCGCGTCGGGCTCGGGCCCAAGGCCCACTCGTACCCGTTCCAGCTCTCCGGCGGCCAGGCGCAGCGCGTCGGCATTGCCCGGGCGCTGGCCCTGCGTCCCTCCATCCTGTTAGCGGATGAGGCGACGTCGGGGCTGGACCCGGACACCACGAGCTCCGTGGTGGAACTGCTCAAGCAGCTGCGGACCGACCTCGATCTCACCGTCGTCTTCATCACCCACGAGATGGACACGGTGCGGCAGATCGCCGACTCGGTGGCACGGCTCGAGCGCGGGCGGATCGTCGAGACCGGTGCGCTGGTCGACCTGTTGACCGACCATGGCTCCCCGCTGGGCCGGGCACTCCAGCCACGACGCGGTTTTGCAGCGGCCGACGACGGCGCCACCACCTGGTACGTCACCTACGACTCGGCGGACGTGCCGGGGGACTGGATCCAGCGGGTTTCAGCGGACCTTGCCGTGCCAGTACACCTTCTCGGTGCGTCGGTCGAAACGGTGCACGGGATCAATACCGGGAGCGCCACACTGGGAATCGCTTCCGAGGATGAGGGGCTCGTGGGGCACGTGCTGACCCGGTACGGGTTGATCGGAACCCCCGATGGCCGTCGGGAGTCCGGCGCCGGAGGAGCGCCGATTTCACCGGTCCGGTCCGGGGCGGTTCCGGCGCTGGAGGGCGCAGCATGAGCGCCGTCAACGTTTCTTCAGGTGTTGGTGGGTTGATCTATGTCCCGCGGGCCGATGTGCCGGTCGCCGAGCTTCCCGCCCTGCTGCTGCCCGCCTACGGCGAAACGGTGCTCATGGTCGGCATCGTGATGGCGGTGGTCCTCGTAATCGGGACACCGCTGGGCGTCCTGCTTCACAATGCCGCGCCGGGCGGGCTCTTCGAACGGCCGGCGCTGCATGCGGTGCTGGGGTGGATCATCAGCGTGGGGCGGTCGCTGCCGTTTCTGATCCTGATGGCGTCGATCGTGCCGTTCACCCGCTTCATTACCGGGACGAACATCGGGATAGCCGCCGCCGTGGTGCCGATGTCCCTGGCCGGGATCGCCTTCTTCACCCGGATCGTTGAGAACGCGCTGCGGTCGGTGCCGCCGTCGATCGTGAGGGTGGCCCGCGCGTCGGGCGGGTCGAACCTGCAGATCATGAGGTCGGCGCAGTTCGGGGAGGCGGTGCCAGCCGTGCTCGGCGGGTTGACCATCCAGGTCATCGCGATGATCGAGTACTCGGCGATCGCCGGGACGATCGGCGCCGGCGGCATCGGCTACGTCGCGGTGACCTATGGTTACCAGCGGTTCGACAACACCGTGATGCTCGCGACCATCCTGATCCTTGTGGCGACGGTCGCCTTCGTGCAGGTTGCCGGCGACCGGTTGGTCCGATGGGTGACGCCGCAGAAGCGGCTGCAGCGGGCCTGACCTCCTCCTCTCTTTCCTTTTTTCATCATCCTTACCGCGCTGTGTTCAGTGCGCCCTCGAAAGGCTTTGCCATGTCTGAAAATACTTCTCCTTCCCCGTCCACCACCCCCGCCGGCTCCCCGGAGCACGGCTTCACCCTGCGGAAGCGGCGCAAGGCGCCGTGGATCGCCGGAGGTGCCGCCGTCGTCGTCGCGGCCGGTGCCTTCATCGCTGTGCCGCTGCTGAACCCCGAGCGGTCCGCTGCCGAGACCGAGGGCGCCACCCTGCTCGTGGCCACCGCCGAGGGCAACCACGCGGAGCAGGCCCTGGTGGAATTCATCGATGACGAGGTGGCCCCGAAGTACGGGATCGATATCGAGTTCAAGGGGCTCAGCGACAGCAACACCATCAATAGGGCGGTGAGCGAGGGCGAGGTCGCCGCCACGATCTACCAGCACAAGCTCTGGCTGGGACAGGTGCTTGAGGCGAATCCGGATTTCCGGGAGACGGCGGTGGGCCCGGTGTTCCGGTGGGGCTTCGGGATCTGGTCGGATAAGTACAAGTCCGTTGAAGAGATTCCCGACGGTGGGACGGTGTCGCTGTATTCGGATCCGGCGAACGAGGCCCAGGGGCTGTGGCTGCTGGAGCGGGCCGGGCTGATCACCCTGAAGGAGGGGGTGAACAAGTGGGAGGCGACGCAGAAGGACATCGCCGAGAACCCGAAGAACCTCCAGTTCCGGCTGCTGGACTTCGCGGCGCAGTCCAGGGCGCTGCCCGACCTCGACGCCGCCGTCGGGTACACCGAGTACTACACGGCGGCGAAGATCCCGCTGGAGCAGCAGATCTTCGCGCCGCCGGCCCCGGATGAGTTCGCTTCGCAGCTGACCGTGGGCACCGACTACCTGGAGACCGAGAACATCAAAAAGCTCACCCAGGCCTTCCAGGATCCGGCCGTGCAGGAGTTCCTCGCCACTGACCCCGCCGTGAAGGAGCTGCTGCTGCCGATTGAGGGGGAGTAGCGGCACCAGGTTCAAGGACTGGAATTCGGTGGCCGCGGGCACCGTCCGGGGGAGCGAGCGCCGCCCGGGCCGGGCCGGCGCAAGTGGACCTGATGGGACCTGATCTGGTCGGACCTGAATCGATCGACCGGCTGACTCCGCCACGGCAGAGGCCCCGCCTCCTGAAGGAAGCGGGGCCTCTGCGGTGCCGGGACGATGACCGGTTCTAGGCAGGAAGCGGAGGTTCAGCCGCGCAGGCGCTCCATCGCCGGGTCGAACAGGGGCTCGGCCGCCACCGTGGCCCGGACCCGCTCACCGAAGTACTCGATCTCCACGGAGTCACCTTCTCCCACGGAGGCGGGCAGCCAGGCGTAGGCAATCGGCCGGCCGATGGAGTATCCGTAGGCGGCGCTGGTGACGTAGCCGGCGGCCTCGCCGTTGACGTACACCGGCTCCTTGCCCATCACCACCGAAACGCCGTCGTCGACCGTCAGGCATCGCAGCGCCCGGACCGCCGGCTCCTCCCGCCGGGAGGCGAGGGCGTCCGCGCCCTTATAGCCCTCCTTGTCCTTGAAGACGGAGAAACCGAGCCCGGCCTCGTAGGGGGAGTGCTCCGACGTCATATCGGCACCCCACAGCCGGTACCCCTTCTCGAGGCGCATGGCGTTGAACGCTCCGCGGCCGGCGGCAATGATGCCCTGCTCCTGGCCGGCCTCGAACAGGAGATCCCACAGCCGGAGCCCGTGCTCCGCCGTCGTGTACAGTTCCCAGCCGAGCTCGCCGACGTAGGAGAGGCGCATAGCGGTGACGGGGATCCCGCCGATGCTGATCTCCTTGGCGCGGAAGTAGCGCAGGGCGTCGTTGCTGAGGTCATCGTTGCTGACCTTGGCCATGACGGTCCGAGCCAGCGGCCCCCACAGGCCGATGCAGCAGGTGGCGCCGGTGATGTCGGCGATGTGAACCCATTGCCCGGGCTCGTCCGCGGTCTGCTCCCGGGCCTCGCGGCGCAGGTATTCGAGGTCGACGTTGCTGTTGACGCCCAGCTGGAACCTCTCCTCACCAAGCCGCGCCACCGTGACGTCGCTGCGGATGCCGCCGTCGTCGTTGAGCAGGAGGGTGTAGGTGACGGCGCCGGGCTTCTTCGCGATGTTGCCCGTGCTGAGCCGCTGGAGCAGCGCCAGGGCTCCCGGCCCACTCACCTCGAGGCGTTTCAGCGGCGTCATGTCGTACAGTCCGACGGCGGTGCGGGTCCGCCACGCCTCGGCCGCAGAAATCTCGGAGTGGAACATCCCGGCCCACTCACCGCGCGGCGGCGCCTGCCATTCCTCGGGGAGCTCAGCGAGGAGGCCGCGGTTCGCCTCGAACCAATGAGGGCGTTCCCACGCCGCCGACTCAAGGAAGAACGCTCCGAGTTCCTTCTGGCGGGAGATGAACGGGCTGACGCGCAGGTCGCGCGGGGACTCCCGGGGCTGCAGCGGGTGCAGCACGTCGTAAATCTCGACGAAGTTCTGCTGCGAGGTTTCGCTGACGTAGGCGTCGCTGGTCTGCACCTTCTCGAAGCGGGTCACCTCGCACCCGTGGAGGTCGGTCCGGGACTGCCCCTCGACCAGCAGCTCGGCCATAGCCTTGGCCACGCCCGCCGAGTGGGTCACCCAGACGGCCTCGGCGACATAGAACCCGTCGACCTCGGCCGATTCCCCAAGGAGCGGACCGCCGTCCGGGGTGAAGGAGAAGATCCCGTTGAAGCCCTCGTCGATCTGCGCCCCCTGCAGCGCCGGGAGCAGCTCCTGGCTGTCCTTCCACGAGGGCAGGAAATCGGCCTCGGTGAAGTCGAGGCGCGACGGCATGCGGTGTTCGGACATCTCCTCGGCGCCGACGCGGGGAAGGGTGTCGAGGTCGACGGGCATCGGCCGGTGGGCATAGCTGCCGATCCCGATCCGGTCCCCGTGTTCCCGGTAGTAGAGGTCCTTGTCCTGGTGGCGCAGGATCGGCAGCCGCGCACCACCGGGCTCGTTCTGTGCGCCGTGCCCGGGCAGCGGCGTCGTCCGAACGTACTGGTGGGCCAAAGGCAGCAGCGGCAGTTTCATGCCGACCAGCTTCCCGACCTCCCGGCCCCAGAAGCCCGCGCACGTGACGACGATGTCCGCGGGCACGACGCCGTCGGCGGTCTCGACGCCGGTCACCCTGCCGTTGGACTGGGTGACGCCGGTGACGGGAGTGGAGCCGATGAACTTCACCCCTGCCTCTGAGGCGCGGCTGATGAGCAGCTGGACAGCCCGGGCGGCGGAGGCCAGGCCGTCGGTCGGCACATACAGCCCGCCGAGCACCGCGTCCGGCTTCAGCAGCGGATAGTGCTTCTCGCACTCGTCCGGGTCAATCAGCCGGGCTTCGATGCCCCAGGAGGTCGCAAATCCCAGCCTGCGCTTCAACTCGCCCAGCCTGGCCCCGGTCGTGGCGAGTTCAAGACCGCCGACCTGGTTAAAGCAGGAGGCCCCACCTTCCCGCAGCGAGAGCAGCTTGTCCACCGTGTAGCGCGCGAAGTCCGTCATGGTCTTCGAGGGGTTGGTCTGGAAGACCAGGCCGGGCGCATGCGATGTCGACCCGCCGGCAAGGTGCAGCGGCCCCTGCTCGAGGACGGTGATGTTGCTCCAGCCTCGGGTCGCGAGTTCGTCGGCGAGGTTCGCTCCAACGATGCCGGCGCCGATGATGACTACGCGGGGTGATGCGTTCATTCAGGTTCTCCTGGGTGGACGTCAGCGGAATACGACAGTGCGGGTGTTGCTCAGCAGGACCCGGTGCTGGCAGTGCCACCGCACGGCCCGGGCGAGCGCCTGCGATTCGGCATCGCGGCCCACCGTCACCAGGGCATCGGCGTCCTGGGTGTGGTCCACCCGGAACACTTCCTGCTCGATGATTGGCCCCTCATCGAGGTCAGGGGTCACGTAGTGGGCGGTGGCACCGACCAGCTTCACGCCCCGGTCGTACGCCTGGTGGTAGGGCTTGGCCCCCTTGAAGCCCGGCAGGAAGGAGTGGTGGATGTTAATGGCGCGCCCGCGCAGCGCGGTGCACATCCCGTCGGAGAGCACCTGCATGTAGCGCGCAAGCACCACCAGGTCCGCGTCGTACTCCTCGACCAGGTCGAGCAGCCTGCGCTCGGCCGCCGGTTTGGTGTCGGCGGTGACGGGCACGTGGATGAAGGGCAGGCCGGCCGCCTCCGCCATGCCCCTCAGATCCTCATGGTTGGAGACGACGACGGCGAGTTCCGCGCCGAGGCTGCCCGCCTTCCAGCGGGAGATCAGGTCATTGAGGCAGTGGCTGAACCTCGAGACCATCACCAGTACCCGCTGCGGGCGGCCGTCGTGGATGGTGAAGTTCATCCCGAACTCGGCGGCGACCGCCGCAAACTCCTCGGTCAGGCCGGCGGCCGTCACCTCGGCCGACTCCCCGGTGAAGGCGGTCCGAAGGTACAGGTTTCCGCTGACGTGATCATCGAACTGCTGGTGCTCCACGATGTCGAACTCCCGGTCGGCAAGGAAGCAGCTGATCGCCCGGACGATGCCGGGGCGTTCCGGGCAGACGAGGGTCAGCACGAACTGGGGGGTGCGGGTCGGGGGTGCTGTCACGGAGGTGCCGGAGGGGCGGCTTCCAAGAGCAGTTGTCACAAATTCTCCTACTGGGTGGTTTCGGCAGCGAGGGGACAGCGCTGCTTGCCGGTGGCACAGCGTTCATCGCATTCATGCTTGGTCACAAGGTCGAACTGCGCGCCCCGGTGCTGGCTGACTCCGGAGCGGACGGCGCGTTCGACGACGGAGCTGGCAAGGCGCCGGCGCAGTGACAGCGGATCCCTGCGGAGATCCCGGGTGAGAGCGAAGCAGAGCAGCAGCATCACCAGGACGAAGGGAAGGGCGGCGATGATCGTGATCCGCTGGAGCCCGGAAAGCGCCTCCGCTGGTTCGTCACCACCGGCCATCAGCATCACCGCCGCGACCGCCCCGGTGAGGACGCCCCAGAAGATGACCAGGCCGCGGGTCGGGTGTTCGGTGCCGTTGGAGCTGAGCGAGGACATCACAAGGGAGGCCGAATCGGCGCCGGTGATGAAGAAGATGGCCACCAGCACCATGGCCAGTACGGCCGTCGCAGCCGCTATACCGCTGGAGAAGGGAAGGTTCCTCAGGAGGTCGAACAGGGCGCCGTCGAAGGAGATCGAGGGGGCGCCGTCGACAATGGTGACGAGCCCGTCGTCCGGGTCATCGGTGGCATCGGCTGCCTGCTGGACGCCGAAGGCGGCTCCGCCGAAGATGCCGAACCAGATGACGCTGACCATGCTCGGCACGAGGA
This sequence comes from Arthrobacter frigidicola, assembly GCA_003602285.1. Taxonomy (GTDB): domain Bacteria; phylum Actinomycetota; class Actinomycetes; order Actinomycetales; family Micrococcaceae; genus Arthrobacter_D; species Arthrobacter_D frigidicola. The sequence continues at coordinate 84,535 of QZVU01000006.1, read as the reverse complement.
GGACGCCGGTGACGAACTGGCGGATGGTCCGGCCGCGGCTGATCCGGGCGATGAACATGCCTACGAAGGGCGTCCACGAGACCCACCATGCCCAGTAGAAGATGGTCCAGCCGGACATCCACTCGCGCAGCGCCTCATCGCCGACGGCTTCGGTGCGTGACGCCATTTCGGCGACGTCACGGGCGTAGTCGCCGATCGCTGCGGGGATCAGGTTCAAGATGAACAGGGTGGGGCCGGCGACGAACACGATCAGGGCGAGGAGGACGGCCAGCACCATATTGATGTTGGCGAGCCACTGGATGCCGCGCCGGATGCCGGAGACGGCAGAGGCGACAAAGCAGACGGTCAGGACGGCGATGATCGCCACGAGCACCGGGGTGCCGAGTTCGCCGACCCAGCCGTTGGAGGCGAGGCCGCTTCCAATCTGGAGCGATCCAAGGCCCAGCGACGCGGCGGTGCCGAAGAGTGTCGCGAAAATCGCGAGGATGTCGATGAACTTGCCTGCCGGGCCTTCAACCGTCTTGCGGCCAAACAGCGAGGTGAAGGCTGCGGAGATCAGCTGCCGACGGCCTAGGCGGTAGGTGCCGTAGGCGATGGCGATGCCGACGACGGCGTACATGGCCCAGGGGTGGAGCGTCCAGTGGAAGATCGAGGTCGCCATGGCGGTCTGGATGGCGGCGGGCGTCTGCCCGTCCACGGTTCCGGGCGGCGGCGACACGTAGTGGTAGAGCGGTTCGGCCACCCCGTAGAACATCAGGCCGATTCCCATGCCTGCCGCGAACATCATGGCAATCCAGGAGATGGTGCGGAACTCCGGCTTTTCGCCGTCCTTGCCGAGGGGGATGTCCCCGAAGCGGCCGATGGCCAGCCAGAGCACGTACACCACGAAGAGGGAGGCCAGGCTGATGAAGAGCCAGCCCGTGTTCCGCATGACCCAGGTCAGTGCCGTCTGGGAGGTGGAGGCCATGCTTTCGGTGCCAAGGAAGCCCCACAGCACAAAGGCAAGGGCCAGCACGCCGGTGACCCCGAAGATCACCTTGTCGAGCCCCAGCGGGCGGGCGGGTCGGGCGGCCACGGCCTCCGAACGCCCGGCGCTCTGCTGCAGCTCGTCGAGGATCCGCTCATTGTCTTCGCTGGGCGGGAGGGGTTCATAGCCGGCAGGGTGCAAGGATCCACCCCGAAGGCCATTCTCCCTGCCTGCTGCGACAGGGGTTTCGTTGTTGATTGCCATGGCTCTTCCTTTGGATGGATGCGGTTCAGAGCTGGCCGTTGATGCTCAGTCCGGGCGGGAGGTTGGGGGCATCGCCTGATTCGCTGACCAGAATGTCGCCGTCGACCACTGTTACTTCATGGACGCGCACGGGAAGCTTGGCCGGCGGGGCATCGACCCTGCCTGTCCTCAGGTCAAACTTTGAGGCGTGCAGCGGGCATTCCACCTCGCAGCCCTCCACCCACCCATCGGCGAGTGAGGCGTCCTGGTGGGTGCAGGTGTCATCGATCGCGAAGAGCTCGCCCTCCTCTGTATGGAAGACGGCGATGGGTGGTGAGGTCTCAAGACGCAGGGCATCGCCCGGCGCCAGATCGGTGAGGGGGCATGCCTTATGCATGAGGTGGCCTCTCTGTGGTGAGGAGCGGTCCCGGCCAGCGGCTGTTCCATATGAATCAACAAAGTCCGCGATAAGCAACAGCGTGAGCTAGATCACACTGTATGTCAAGGGTGGCTTGAGGGTAACCGCCCTCTTGACATGATATAGCAGCTCCCCGCAGAGTGTTCCGTATGACGAAGCACGTTGCGCATTACGCACAGCTTTCCGAGGGGTTGATTTGCAGACTCTGGTAATCGTCGGGGCTTCCCTCGCGGGGCTCTCGGCAGCACGGGCGGCGCGCGCCCAGGGTTTCACCGGGCAGCTGGTCATCGTCGGGGACGAAGTGCACCGGCCCTATGACCGGCCCCCGCTTTCGAAGGACTTCCTGCTCGGGAGGATTCAGGCCGAGGAGCTCGGCCTCGAGGCAGACCTCGACGAACTGCAGGCCGAATGGGTGCTCGGTGCGCCGGCAGCCTCCCTCGACGCTGCGACCCGCACCGTCCACCTCAAGGGTGGGCGATCCATTGAGGCCGACGCGGTGGTCATCGCGACCGGAGCCCGGGCGCGGACGCTTCCCTGCCTCGCCGGGTTGCACAATGTCTTCACCCTGCGGACGATGGCCGACGCGCAAAGCCTCGCCCCGGAGCTGGTGGCCGGCAGCAGGTTGACCATTATCGGCGGTGGGTTCGTTGGCGCCGAGGTCGCAGCGGTTGGAGCCTGCCGCGGGATGGAGGTCACCATCATCGATACCAAGCCCGTGCCGTTCGCCGCCCAGCTGGGCGAGGAGATGGGAGCGCATGTCGCGGCGCTCCACCGGGCCAACGGCGTCAACCTGCTGTCGGGTGCATCAGTCGAGGATTATTACTGCAGCGAAGGCAACGTCACCGGGATGCGGCTCGCGGACGGGCGGTATGTCCCGGCCGACGTCGTCGTTGTCGGGATCGGCGCGGAACCGAACACCGAGTGGCTGAAGGGTTCCGGCGTCCTGCTGCACGAAGGGGTTGTCTGCGACGCCATGGGCCTCACCAATGTGCCCGGCATCGTCGCGGTGGGGGACTGCGCCGCCTGGTTCGATGATTCCCGTGGAAGCCACCGGCGGATGGAGCACTGGACCGGAGCGCTCGAACGTCCGGCGCTCGCCGTCGCCGCCCTGCTGGATGCGGATGCCCCTCAGCAGCCGATGCGGCCCGGTTATTTCTGGTCCGATCAGCACGGGGTAAAGCTGCAGTTTGCCGGCGACCGTGCCGGCTCCGACCGGCTGGTGATCGAGGCGGGCGACCCTTCGGTCCACAGCTTCCTCGCCGTGTACTACAGCGGCGACCGCCCGGTGGCCGTGCTCGCGATGAACCAGCCGCGCCTCTTCACCAAGTGGCGCCGCTCCCTGAGCACCACCCCGGTGATGGCCGGGGCCGTGTTGTCGTCCTGATCGTTGCTTTCTAGTCCGATTCCTGGGAGGAGTTGTTGTGTCTGTTGAGGTAAATACGCCAAGTCTGCTCCCGACGTTGCCGGGGTACACCTATGTCGACGAGGGAGTGTTCCGGGCCGAGCAGGAGCGGATCTTCGAGCAGATGTGGTTCTGCGCCGTGCGGTCGTCGGACCTGGACAAGCCCGGCGCCTATAAGACGGTGCAGATCGGGCGGGAGAGCATGCTGATCTCACGGACCCGCAAGGGCGGGCTCCGTGCCTTCTACAACATCTGCCGCCACCGCGGAGTGAAGCTGTGCATGGAGGAATCGGGGCAGGCCGCGCGGTCCTTCCAGTGCCCCTACCACGCGTGGACCTACGACTTCGAGGGCAAGCTGATCGCCGCGCCGAACCTGACGAAGATGCCCGACATCGACCGGGACGAATACGGTCTGGTGAAGGTGCACCTCCGCGAGTACCTGGGGTACGTCTGGGTGTGCCTGGCCGCCGAGCCGCCCTCCTTCGAGGAGGAGGTCATGGGCGCCATCGAGGAGCGACTCGGCGACCTGCGGGCCATCGAGGGCTACGACGTGGAGCACCTGAGCGTCGGCAGGCGCATCCGCTACGACGTCAAGGCCAACTGGAAGCTCATCATCGAGAACTTCATGGAGTGCTACCACTGCGCCACGATCCACCCCGAGCTGACCGAGGTCCTGCCGGAGTTCGCCGACGGGCTCGCGGCGCAGTTCTTCGTGGGCCACGGGGCGGAGTTCGGCGGGGACGTCAAAGGCTTCACCGTCGACGGATCCGAGGGCCTCGACCGGATTCCAGGCATCGAGGAGGACCAGGACCGCCGCTACTACGCGATCACGATCAAGCCCACGGTGTTCGTGAACCTGGTTCCGGACCACGTGATCATCCACCGGATGTTCCCGATGGCGGCCGACCGCACCATCGTGGAGTGCGACTGGCTGTACCTTCCGAGCGTCGTGGAGTCCGGGAAGGACCTCACCGCCTCGGTGGAGCTGTTCCACCGGGTAAACCAGCAGGACTTCGACGCCTGCGAACGCTGCCAGCCGGCGATGAACTCGAAGGTCTACGCCAAGGGCGGGGTGCTGGTTCCCAGCGAACACCACATCCGCGCCTTCCACGACTGGGTCGAATCCAAGGTCGGCGATATTGCGCCGACCCGGTAGCACTCAGCGTCCCGTGTAACCCATCTTCGAACTGATCAGCTGCCCGGCCTGTGCGAGTGATTCGACCAGGCCGGGTTTGTTGTTTGGATCGAAACGGAAGGCCGGCCCGGAGATACTGACGGCTCCGATGACGACGCCGAGATGGTTCCGGATGCCCACGGCGATCGCACACAATCCGATCTCGAATTCCTCTATCGCCGTGGCGTAGCCGTTGTGGGCGACGTCGAGGAGTTCGGTTTCGAGCTCCTTGCGGCTCGTGATGGTGCGCAGGGTGCGCGCGGGGAGCCCTGTCTCCCGAAGGATCCGGTCCCGTTCGTCGGCCGTCAGGGAGGCCAGCAGCACCTTGCCGCTCGAGGTGGCATGCAGCGGGGTGAGGCTGCCGATCCAGTCGTAGGTCGCCAGCGTCGAGGGGCCCATCGCCTGGTCGACATTCACGGCGAAGTTCGAGCGGAGCACCGCGAGGTTGACGGTTTCCTTGAATTCGCCTGCCAGAGCCTCGAGGACCGGCCGGGCCTCCTGGACCAGGCTGAGCCGGCCCGGGATTGAGCTGGCCAGGCGCAGAATGCCGAAGCCCAGCTGGTACTTGCCGCGCTCGCTGTTCTGCTGGACCATTTCGCGGGAGACCAGGGAGCCCAGCAGGCGCGATGCGGTCGACTTGTGGATGCCCATTTCCTCGGCGATTTCGCTGACGCCGGCGTTGCCGTCGCGGGCCAGGATTTCGAGGATGGCCATGGCCCGGTCCACCGACTGCACACCGCCCGCCTGGGCGATGTCGACATCGGGATCCGGGTCGGAGCCGGGAAAATTATCTGAGGCCATGGCTCATGCTCTCACCTAATGTCCGGTGCCCGCTTCAGCCCGCGGCGGCGGGTCCGCGCCTGCCATTCCGGCACGGAGACGCCGCCCGGGGGCGGTTACCGTTCGGACCGCGGGTCCGGGCCCGGCACTGTGCCTCAGCACTCGATGACGTTGACGGCGAGGCCTCCCCGGGAGGTCTCCTTGTATTTGGTCATCATGTCCGCACCGGTGTCGCGCATTGTCTTGATGGCCTTGTCGAGGGAGACCACGTGGCTGCCGTCTCCGTGCAGGGCCAGGCGCGCGGCGTTGATGGCCTTGACGCTGGCGATGGCGTTGCGTTCGATGCAGGGGATCTGGACCAACCCGCCGACCGGGTCGCAGGTGAGGCCGAGGTTGTGTTCGATGCCGACCTCGGCGGCGTTTTCCACCTGCGCGGGGGTGCCGCCCAGGACTTCGCACAGCCCGGCGGCGGCCATGGAGCAGGCGGAGCCCACCTCGCCCTGGCAGCCGACCTCGGCCCCGGAGATCGAGGCGTTGGTCTTGAAGAGGATGCCGACGGCGGCCGCGGTGAGCAGGAAGCGGACGACGCCGTCGTCGTCGGCCCCGGGGACGAACTTCACGTAGTAGTGGAGCACCGCCGGCACGATGCCGGCCGCCCCGTTGGTGGGGGCGGTGACAATGCGGCCGCCGGCGGCGTTCTCCTCGTTGACGGCCAGGGCGAACAGGTTCACCCATTCCATGGCCAGCAGCGGGTCGGCGGGTGCCTCGGCCAGGTTCGCGGGCCCGGCGTCGGGGTGGGTGCCCTGTTCGAAGCTGGTGGACGCGGAGCCGGTCGAGGCGGAACCGGCGGACGCGGAGCCGGCGGACGCCGCTGCCGCAAGGGTCCGGAACAGGGCCGGGGCGCGGCGCCTGACCTTCAGCCCGCCGGGCAGGATGCCCTCGGCGGCGCACCCGTTCTCGACGCACTCGCGCATCACCGCCCACAGGCCCAGGAGCTCGTCCCGGAGTTCGGTTTCGGAGTGCCAGGTGAGTTCGTTGGCGAGCATGATCTCCGGGATCGACTTGTTTTCCCGCCGGCAGATCTCCAGCAGTTCGTCGGCGCTGGTGAAGGGGTAGGGGAGCACGGTGGCGTCGGGGGCAATCTTGTCGGCGCCCTCCTGATCGAGATCGCCGGCGTCGCCGTCCACGACGAAACCCCCGCCGACCGAGTAGTAGCTGCGCTCGCGCAGCACCGCGCCGGAGTGGTCGAGCGCCCAGAACGTCATGCCGTTCGGGTGGGCCGGAAGGGATTTCCTGCGGTGCAGGACCAGGTCTTCGTCCCAGTTGAAGTCGACCCGGTGGTGTCCGGCCAGGTGAAGTTCGGCGTCCAGGGCCGCGGCGGCCGCCTGATCGTCGGCGGTCGAGGTGTCGACGGTCTCAGGGGCGGCGCCCTGCAGGCCGAGCACCACCGCCTTATCGGAGCCGTGTCCGTGTCCGGTGGCGCCAAGGGATCCGAACAGTTCGGCGCGCACCCGGACCGTGGACGGGAGGAGCCCGTCCTCGGCGAGTCCGTCGGCGAACCGTTTGGCCGCCCGCATGGGTCCGACCGTGTGGGACGAGGAGGGCCCGATGCCGACCGAGAACAGGTCGAGCACGCTCAGGGCCATCAGGGGACCTCGGGGGAGGCGTATTCCCGCATCGCGTCAAGGAGCCAGGAGCCGAGGAAGGTCGCGAAGGAGGCCCGGGGGAGGATGCGGTAGGTGTCCTCGGCGGTCTTCCACAGGATGACGGGAATGCCGCCGACCTCGGTCGACAGGGCCGTGCCGGCGGGGTGGACGCGGGGGTGGAGGTCCAGGGAGCATCCCTTTTCGAGCACGGCGCGGGCGCGGGGTCCCGTGAGTTCGAAGGTGGTGCGGTTGGCCGAGAGGTCGACCACCTGCCCCTGCCCGTCGGCCAGAGCCTCGACCAGGGCGGGCACGAGGGTTCCGCCGAGGGTTTCGTGCGCGTCCGGTGGGGCGACGACGAGGAATTCGGTGGGGCCGAGCCACAGCACCGCGGTGTCGGGCTTACCGTTCGTGCCCCCGCCAGTGACGTCCCCACAATGGGCGGGCAGGCCATCGGTCACTGAGGCGATCCGCGTGGCCGTCTCGGATTGCGGGTCGACCCGGATTCCGGCCATGGTGAGGAATTCGAGCTCGGACAGCTCCACGACGCCGCCGGTGGAGCCGGCAGCGAACACCTCGTGCAGAAGCGACGCCGGGCTCCGCCGGAGGCCGTGGAGGTCCCGGGGGATGTCCTGCGGGGTGTCGAGTTGCTGGGTGTCAGCCATCTTTGCGGGTCCCTTCGGGGTCAAAAAGCACGGTCTCGCCGATGACCACGTCCACCAGCCGGTCCCCGGCGGCGGCCACGAGGGTTTCACCGATCCGGTTGCGGCCGTTAGTGATCAGGGCGAGGGCGAAGGTGCGGCCGAGCGCGGCGCTCGTGTAGCTGGAGGTGACGAATCCCTGCATGGGGACCGGCTCGGGTGCGGGTCCCCGGGCGAGGTCGACGGGCACGCCCTTGTCGATGAGCTGGGAGCCTTCCGGAAGCCGGAAGGTCCGGTCGACGGGCAGCACGCTGACCAGGTGTCGGCGGTCCGGTCGGGAGGCGTCGGCGCGGGCGTAGGAGCGCTTGCCGATGAAGTCCTTGACCTTGGAAACGACCCATTCCATGCCGGCGTCCTGCGGGGTGACTGTGCCGTCGGTGTCCTGGCCGACGATGGGGTAGCCCTTCTCGGCCCGGAGCACGTGCATGGTTTCGGTGCCGTACGGGGTGATGTTGTACTCCGAGCCAGCCGCCGCGACGGCCTCCCAGGTGGCGAGCCCGTACCAGGAGGGCACGTTGATCTCGTAGGCAAGCTCACCGGAGAAGGAGATCCGGCAGACCCGCGCCGGCACCCCGTTCGCGAGGGTTGTCTCCCGGAAGGTCATGAACGGGAACGCCTCGGCCTCCAGCCCGCCGTCCGCAGCGAGGCCGGGAGCCATTTTGGCCAGCACCGCCCGCGACTTCGGTCCGACGACGGCGATGGTGGTCCACTGTTCGGTCACGGAGGTGCAGTGCACGTCGAGGTCCGGCCATTCGGTCTGCAGCCATTCCTCGAGCCAGTCAAGGATCCTTGCGGCGCCGCCGGTGGTAGTGGTCATGAAGTAGCGGTCGTCGTCGAGGCGCAGGGTCACGCCGTCGTCGAGGATCATGCCGTCCGCCATGCACATCACGCCGTAGCGGGCCGAGCCCGGGGCGAGCTTCTTGAACGCGTTGGTGTAGATGCGGTTGAGGAATTCCCCGGCGTCCTTGCCCCGGATTTCGATCTTGCCGAGGGTGGTGGCGTCGAGGAAGCCTACGGAGTCCCGGACGGCGGCGCATTCGCGCAGCACGGCGGCGTCCATGTCCTCTCCGGGCTGCGGGTAGTACCAGGGGCGCTTCCACTGGCCGACGTCCTCGAACTCGGCACCGTGGGCCTCGTGCCAGGGCTGGATCGAGGTGATCCGGGCGGGGTCGAACAGCTCCCCGCGCTGGCGGCCGGCGAGGGCGGCGAACGCCACCGGGGTGAACGGGGCCCGGTAGGAGGTGGTGCCAATGTCACCGATGCCCCGGGACGCCCCCCCGACCTGGCGGAGGGCCGCGGCGATGACGCCGATCGCGTTCACCCCGGAGGTCTTGCCCTGGTCGTTGGCGGTGCTGATGGAGGTGTACCGCTTGATGTGCTCTACCGAGCGCATGCCGGCGCCGGTGGAGCGCAGCACGTCGGCCACGGACTGGTCACGCTGGAGGTCGACGAAGTGGCGGTCCCAGTCGTCGGGCGTGCCGGTCTGGCCCGGAACGACCCACAGCTGCCGGATGGGGGCGGACGGCTTTGGCTCACTCATTGGTGTCGATGCCGGTGAGGGTTCCGTCCCGGAACCGGCGGCGCCGAACCCTGCGGCGGTAGCGGCCGCTGTCCCGGCGGCGGCGCCCTCGGCGAGGCAATCGGCGAGCTCGAAGCTACCGCGGCCGGAACCGGCGAGGTGTTGGTTCGTCACGGGCCGGGCGGGGACGAAGGCGGCGAGGTCGTCATCCCAGCGCAGTTTGCCCTGCCGCTGGGAGTGCAGGTGGACCACCGGGGACCAGCCGCCGGAGACGGCCAGCAGGTCGCACTCCAGCCGCTCGGACGCGGCGGTGAGGGTGCCGTCGTCGTCGAGGCCGCGGACGGTGACGGAGGTCAGGCGGCCGTCGCCAAACACTGCGCCTTTCGGCACCGTGGCCTCGGTATCGGCCACAGCGCTGCCGGGAAGCACGCGGATGCCGGCGTCCGCGGCGGCCTGCGCTCTCGGGCTCAGGACGGGCCGGGCATCGACGACGGCGGCGAGAGGAATGCCGGATGCGTGCAGATCGGCGGCCAGGGCGTAGGCGCTGTCATTGGTGGTGGCGATGACCACCCGGGAGCCGGGGGCGACGGCGTAGCGGTTGAGGTAGGTCCGGACCGCCGAGGCGAGCATGACGCCGGGACGGTCGTTGTTCTCGAAGACCAGCGGGCGTTCGTGGGCGCCCGGGGCCAGGACCACCTGCGCGGCGCGGATGTGCCAGATCCGCTGCCGGGAGACACCCGGGGCGGCCGGGGCGCTGAAGTGGTCGGTGCGGTGCTGGGCCGCGACGATGTAGTTCGAGTCGTAGGAGCCGAAGGCCGTGGTGCGGTTCAGGACGGTGCATTCGAGGGCGGCGATGAGTTCGGCCTCCACGTCGGCCACCCACTCGGGGGCCGGTTTGCCTTCGATCGTCGGGCCGGTGCTTGCGGGTTCGGACAGGAGGGAGCCGCCCAGCTCCGGCTGGTCGTCGAGGAGCATCACGCGGGCCCCGCTGCGCACGGCCTCACGGGCCGCGACCAGGCCGGCCGGGCCGCCGCCGACGATGAGGACGTCGGTGTGGACGTACTTCTTGTCGTACTCCGCGCGGTCCTCCTCCGGGTCGAGCCGGCCGCGGCCGTTGAGCAGTTCGGCGTTGAGCCCGTCCACGAGGGAGACGGTGGTGGCCGGTAGCATTGACTCGGCGACGTGGCCGGGGAAGCGGGGGGCGACCCGGACCAGGGCGTTGGGCTCCTCCACGCCGGCGGCGAGGATCCCGCGTGGCCGGTCCTCGTAGATCGAGTTGCCCACGGCGATGCGGCCGTTGGCGAGCAGAGCCGAGGCGAGGGTGTCGCCGGGGTGGCCGGTGTACTCGGTGCCGTCCACGGTGAACCGCCACAGGGTGCTGCGGTCGATCCGCCCGCCGGTCGCGAGGCGGGCAGGCTGCTGGGCGGTCATGGGCGAGCTCCTTCCGGAGAGGCGGGGGTGCCCGCGTGGGCGGCGGAGGGGCCGGTGGGGCCGCCGGTGGCGCGCGAGCCGCCGCCCGGTGGCGTCGTCGTCGGGCGGGGTTCGCCCATGCGGTAGACGGCTTGGATGTCGTAGGTGGCGGTGTCGCGGACCATGTTGAACCACTGCCGGCAGCCGGTGCTGTGGAGCCAGCGTTCGGCGAAGGCGCCCTTGGGGTTCTCGCGGTAGAAGAGGAACTCCGCCCACTGGCGGTCATCGAGTTCGTTCGGGTTCCCGGGGTAGGGCACGTGGGCCTGGCCGCCGTAGTGGAACTCGGTTTCGTCGCGGGGCCCGCAGTGGGGGCACGGGATCAGGAGCATGTCGGCTGCTTTCTCGGCATCAAGTGGGCGGCGTCTAGTGGGCGACGGCGGCGGCGCCGTGTTCGTCGATCAGGGCGCCGGTCTCGAAGCGCTCCAGGGCGAAGGGCCGGTTGAGGGCGTGGGGGGTGCCGGTGGCGATGGTGTGGGCGAAGGTGAGCCCGGCGCCCGGGGTGCCCTTGAACCCGCCGGTGCCCCAGCCGCAGTTGACGAACATGTTGTCCACCGGGGTGGTGCTAACGATGGGGGAGGCGTCCAGAGTGGTGTCGACGATCCCGCCCCAGGTGCGCAGCACGTGGGCCCGGGCGAAAATTGGGAACAGCTCGACGGCGGCGGCCATCTGGTGTTCGATGACGTGGAAGGATCCGCGCTGGCCGTACCCGTTGTAGGAGTCGACTCCGGCACCCATGACCAGTTCGCCCTTGTGGGCCTGGGAGACGTAGACGTGGACGTGGTTGGACATCACCACGGTGGGGTGGACCGGTTCGTGGAGTTCCGAGACGAGGGCCTGCAGCGGGTGGGACTGGATGGGCAGCCGGAAGCCGGCCATTTCGGCCAGGACGCTGCTGTGTCCGGCGGCGCACAGGCCCACCTTCTCGGTGTGGATGGTGCCCTGGTTGGTCTTCACGCCGACGACGCGGTTGCCGTCCTTGAGGAAGCCGGTTACCTCGCAGTTCTGGATGATGTCCACGCCGAGCTGGTCGCACTTGCGGGCGAAGGCCCAGGCCACGTGGTCGTGCTTGGCGATGCCGGCGCGCGGCTGGTAGGTGGCGCCCAGGACCGGGTAGCGGATGTTGTCGCTGATGTTCAGGATGGGGCACAGCTCCTTGACCTGCGCCGGCTCAAGCCATTCGGCGTCGACGCCGTTGAGCCGGTTCGCGCCGACGCGGCGGATGCTCTCGCGCACGTCGCCGAGGGTGTGGGCGAGGTTCATGACGCCGCGCTGGCTGAAGAGGAAGTCGTAGTCGAGTTCCTCGGGCAGGATCTCCCACAGCTTCAGCGACGCCTCGTAGATGGCGGCGCTCTCGTCCCAGAGGTAGTTGGAGCGGATGATGGTGGTGTTGCGGGCCATATTGCCGCCGGCGAGCCAGCCCTTCTCAAGTACGGCGATGTTGGTCATGCCGTGGTTCTGGGCGAGGTAGTAGGCCGTGGCCAGGCCGTGTCCGCCGCCGCCGACGATGACGGCGTCGTAGGAGGACTTCGGCTCCGGATTCCGCCAGAGGAAATCCGGGTGCTCGGGAAGCTTGTCGGCGCTCACTGGGCGGCTCCAATCATCTGCTCGCTCAGCTGGGCCTGCCGGGCAGGGTCATTCAGGTGGGGGTAGAGCGGGAACCGCTCCGCCAGCGCGGACACCCGGCGGCGGAGTTCGTCCGCGTCGGCGTCTGCGTCGTCGTGCGTGGCGCCGTCGTGCGTGGCGTCGTCGTTCACGGAGCCGATGAGGGCCCGGGCGATGATGTCGGCCACCTCGGTGAATTCCTCGGCGCCGAAGCCGCGGGTGGCCAGGGCCGGGGTGCCGATCCGCAGTCCGGAGGAGACCATCGGGGGGCGGGGGTCGAAGGGGACCGCGTTGCGGTTCACAGTGATGCCGATGCGGTGCAGGCGGTCCTCGGCCTGCTGGCCGTCCAGCTCGGAGTTGCGCAGGTCCACCAGGACGAGGTGGACGTCGGTGCCGCCGGTGACCACGGAGATGCCGGCGTCGGCCACGTCGGAGCGCAGCAGGCGGTCGGCGAGGATCCGGGCGCCCTCGAGGGTGCGCTCCTGGCGCTCCCGGAATTCCTCCGAGGCGGCGAGCTTGAAGGCCACGGCCTTGGCGGCGATCACGTGTTCCAGCGGGCCTCCCTGCTGGCCGGGGAACACCGCGCTGTTGATCTTGCGGGCGTGCTCGGACCGGCTGAGGATCACGCCGCCGCGGGGGCCGCCGAGGGTCTTGTGCGTCGTGGTGGTGACGACGTCGGCGTACGGCACCGGGCTGGGGTGCAGCCCGGCGGCGACGAGCCCGGCGAAGTGCGCCATGTCCACCATCAGGTACGCGCCGACGAGGTCGGCGATGCGGCGGAACCCGGCGAAGTCGAGCTGCCGGGAGTAGGCGGACCAACCGGCCACGATCAGCCGGGGCCGGTGCTCGAGGGCCAGGGCCTCCACCTCGGCCATATCCACGCGGTGGTCGTCCTCGCCCACGTGGTAGGGGATGACGTTGTAGAGCTTGCCGGAGAAGTTGAGACGCATGCCGTGGGTCAGGTGGCCGCCGTGGGCGAGGTCAAGGCCGAGGATGGTGTCGCCCGGGTCAAGGAGGGCGAACATGGCGGCGGCGTTGGCCTGCGCGCCGGAGTGCGGCTGGACGTTGGCGGCCTCGGAGCCGAAGAGGGCCTTCACGCGGTCGATGGCGAGCTGTTCAATCACGTCCACGTGCTCGCAGCCGCCGTAGTAGCGCCGGCCCGGGTAGCCCTCGGCGTACTTGTTGGTCAGCACCGAGCCCTGAGCCTCCATGACTGCGGCAGGCGCGAAGTTCTCGGAGGCGATCATCTCCAGGGTGGACTGCTGGCGGTCCAGCTCCCTGGCAACGGCGCTGGCGACCTCGGAGTCCATTTCGGCGAGGGAACCTGTGAGCACGTCCGGCATGATCTCTCCTTTGGCTTCAAGCGGCACTGCTTGTAGTATGCGACTGATATATCAGTTGTGGTGCCATAGTATGTTTGGCAATACAGGGGAGTCAAGGGTCCCGTGGCCCCCGCTGTTGCCGCCGAAGCCGAGGAGTTCCCATGACGTCGACACTGGAGGGCCGGCTGCCGGACGGCACGGAGAGGTCGATGGCCGAGCTGGCGTACCACCAGTTGCGGGACAAGCTGATCATGCTGGAGATCCGGCCGGGCGAGGCCATCAATGACGGGCAGCTCGCCGCCGAACTTGGCATCGGCCGCACCCCGGTGCGGGAAGCGCTGAAACGGCTGGAGCTCGACCACTTGGTGGTCTCGTACCCGCGCCGGGGCACCTTCGCTACGGTCGTGGACATTACCGAGCTCGCCGACGTCTCCGAGATCCGGGCCTCGCTTGAGCCGCTTGCCGCGCGGCGGGCAGCCCAGGTCGCGACGGCGGGGATGCGGGCCAAGGTGCGTGAGACGGCAGCGGCCATTGCGGGGAATGCCGTGGCGGAGGGCAGCCCGTACGAGCTGATGCGCTTCGACATGAAGGTCCACCGCCTCATCTACCGGGCGGCGGCGAACCCGCACCTCGAGGATGTTTTGATCCGCTACGACAACCTGGCGACCCGCATCTGGTGCCTGGTGGTGGAGAAGGTGCCCGCAGTGGCGGAGCACATTGCCGAGCACGCGGAGTTGCTGGAGACGATCGCCGGGGGAGATGCGGACCGTGCCGGGGAGCTGGCGCTAGAGCATGTGACGAGCTTTGAGCGGGCCGTGCGGCGGGTGCTTTGAGTTTCTGAGCTGTCGACTGATTGATGGGGTGAAGACGGAGCTCGTCAGTTTGCGTCTGATCCTGTCTCTCACTGTTCGAGAGGCGCAGGGCGCCGTAGATTGCCGGTGGTGCTGCCGCCGTCGTCGCAGCGGGTGCCTTCATCGCAGTGCCGCTGCTAAACCCTGGGCAGTCCGCGGTCGAGACCGAGAGCTCCACCCTGCTGGTGGCCACCGCCGAGCGCAACTCCGAAACGGTGGTTGTCGGGATGTTTGAGCATTTGTATTCCTGCAGGTAGAGGCGAGCCCTGCTCTACGTGTACACGCGCTCGACGATGACTTCCCGGCCGGACCGGTATTTTTTGACGTGGCTTCAGCCCGGGCTGCGGGGTCGCGGTCGAAGCAGTATCGCGACAACGCCGTGTTCGCGACGCGACGGTGTTCAACGGAGCGGCACTCGTTTAGGCGCGCTTCAGCACGCTGACCCCCTCCCCCGAGCGTCGCGCGGAGCATGGCTGGAGGGACGACCTGACCACTTACGAAGGTTCCAGGTCTGCCATACTTGAGTAAGGATCGCGGGTTCTGGTTTGAGTCCTTCAGACTCCCGCCCGCGCCGTTTGATCGCCGGTGCTGGCGAGGCTCCGGCCTGACCTCAACGTCCACCGGTACGGTGGGAATTGGTCCCATCACGCACAACTAGAGACGCGCTCCGGCGCAGGAGACGAACGCATGGCAACGACGACCAAAGAAGGACAGCGCGCTGAGCTGCACAAGACCATTTGGCGGATCGCCAACGATCTTCGCGGCTCGGTGGACGGCTGGGACTTCAAGAGCTACGTGCTGGGTATGCTCTTCTATCGATTCATCTCCGAGAACCTAATCGCTTACATCAATAAAGGCGAGCACGAAGCTGGCGACGAGTTTTTCGATTACGCCGCGTTGGATGACGCGCAGGCGGAGTTCGCGCGCGGCGAGGTAGTCTCCGAAAAGGGTTTTTTTATTGTTCCAAGCGAGTTGTTCGCGAATATCCGGCGGTCAGCCAGGGACGACGAGAACCTCAACGAGACGCTTGAACGGGTCTTCAAGAATATCGAGGGATCAGCGTTCGGTGCCGACAGTGAGGACGACCTGAAGGGCCTGTTTGACGATCTCGATGTCAATAGCAACAAGCTCGGCCCGACCGTTGCTCGTCGAAACGAGAAGCTTGTCAAGCTACTCGACGCCGTTGGGGATCTACCACTTGGTCGATTCGAGGACAACTCGATTGATCTGTTCGGTGATGCCTATGAGTACCTCATGCAGATGTACGCCGCCAACGCCGGCAAGTCTGGGGGCGAGTACTACACCCCCCAAGAAGTCTCCGAGCTGCTGGCGCGGATCACTGTGCAGGGCAAGTCGCAGGTAAACAAGGTGTACGACCCCGCTGTCGGGTCAGGCTCGCTGCTCCTCAAGTTTGCGGAGGTGCTCGGCAAAGAGAACGTCCGCCAGGGCTTCTACGGCCAAGAGATCAACCTGACCACCTACAACCTCGCACGCATCAACATGTTCTTGCACGACATAAATTACGCGGATTTCAACATCGCCCACGGCGATACCCTGAGCGATCCTCAGCATGGAGACGACGAACCCTTCGAGGCGATCGTCTCTAACCCTCCATACTCAATCAAATGGGAGGGTGACGCGAACCCGATCTTGATCAACGACGAGAGATTCGCGCCCGCGGGTGTGCTGGCGCCTAAGTCAAAGGCTGACCTTGCCTTCACAATGCATATGCTCAGCTGGCTGGCTGTCAATGGCACGGCGGCCATTGTCCAGTTCCCCGGCGTGCTGTATCGAGGGGGAGCAGAGCAGAAGATTCGCAAGTACCTCGTCGACAACAACTATGTCGACACCGTGATCCAGCTTCCACCGGATCTCTTCTTCGGTACGACCATCGCGACTTGCATCCTCGTGCTGAAGAAGTCCAAGACCGACAACGACGTGCTCTTCGTCAACGCTTCGAAGGAGTACGACCGGGTCGGCAACAAAAACAAGCTCACGCCTGACAATCAAAAAAGCATTCTCGGCGCGGTCGAAGCTCGTGTGGACGTTCAGCACTTCGCCAAGCGCGTCTCCAACGAGGTCATCGCCTCCAACAATTACAATATCGCTGCCTCGTCGTACGTCGAGACCGAGGACAACCGCGAGGTCGTCGACATCACGGCCCTGAACGCGGAAATCGCGCAGATTGTCGCGCGTCAGGCCGATCTCCGGACATCGATCGACGCGATCGTAGCCGATTTGGAAGCGCGGGGACATGCGATTGTCTGATCTCCTCTCGAAAGCCCCGGATGTTGTATCTGGCCAAGTCGAAGGTTTCCTCTCTGACCGCCCGCTCGGATGGGGGAAGCACAAGCGGATAAGGGTCGGAAAGGTAATCCACAACTTTTATTGCCGGACCTGCGGGGACGTTCGACCTTTCGAGTCGGGTGAGGAGCTCTACTGCTTGGGCCTCAGCAACGAGCAAGTCAGTATCGACGCAACCCTCCGCTGCATGGTGTGCCGAGCATCGGTAGAAGCCTGGTTTTTGGTGGCTTCCAACAAGGGCGATATCTACTCGCGCGCTCCGGAAGTTCGCATCGAGCGCTATACGGAGTACCTTCGGGACCGCGCAGACCGCGTCGATGTCGCACAGGGGCCGTTCGCAGATCTCATCAAACGCGCGCAACTCGCGTACGAGAGCGACCTTGGGGCGGGAGCCGTCATCTACCTCCGAAAGATTTTTGAGAAGGTCACTTGGGAGGTGGCGGAGATCCTTGGCGTCGAGACGAAAAAACCCAACGGCAACCGACGCCCTTTCGCTACCGTGCTCGAAGAAGTTAACAACATCCGCAGCATCATTCCTCAGCGCTTCTCAAGCGATGGCTACCAGCTCTTCAGAGAGCTGAGCAGCATCATCCACGGTGATGCAAGCGAAGCTGTGGCTCTCCTCAAGTTCAAGCCGTGTCTTCAATTGGTGCTCGGCGTCGTCAATGAGGTCTACCAGGACAACGTGGTGGCGCAGGCGATCGAGGAGCTTGGCTGGAACGTCGAGAACCTCGACGCGATTGCGGGCGCGGAGGTTACCTTATGAGCCGCATCGATGACCTGATCGCAGAGCTGGCGCCGGCAGGTGTCGGGTACAGAACACTCGGTGATATCGCCAGGCTTGTTCGAGGCAACGGTATGCCCAAGAGCGACCTTACCGACGAGGGAGTGGGCGCCATCCACTACGGCCAGATCTACACCCGCTACGGCGTGTGGGCGACGGAGACGCTGTCATTCGTTGCGCCCGAGAAGGCCGCGAAGCTTACGGTGGCCGATCCCGGCGACATAATTGTCACGAACACGAGCGAGAACGTCGACGATGTGGGCAAAGCCGTCGCTTGGCTTGGGGCTGGCTCGGTCGTTACCGGCGGTCACGCGACCGTCATTAAGCACGGTGAAGACCCAAAGTTCCTCTCGTACTGGTTCGGTTCGGAGGAGTTCTCCAAGCAAAAGCGAAAGCTTGCCACCGGTACGAAAGTAATCGACGTCTCAGCAAAGCAGCTGGCTACGGTGCGAGTCCCCATCCCGCCTCTTCCGATTCAGCGCGAGATCGTGCGCGTCTTGGATCAGTTCACGCGGCTGGAAGCAGAGTTGCAGTTAGAGCTAGAAGCCCGTCGTTCGCAAAGGATCGCGTTGGCCAACAATTACGCGGTTGCTTCGCGCGATAAATTAGGCGAAGGTACTCGGTCTGATCGGGTAAAGCTCGGATCGATAGCTCGAGAATCGGTGGAACCCGTGAAGATTCAAGCCGACCAGTCCTACGGGACTTTAGGTGTCAAGTGGAGCGGCGGGGGCGTGCTCGTACGCGATCCTCGTCCGGGGGACTCTATCAAGGCGACCACCTTGTATCGTGCGCGTGCCGGCCAGCTCATCTACAACCGCATGTTCGTGGTGGAGGGGTCGTTTGCTCTTGTGCCCGATGAATGCGAGGGTGCCGTTGTGTCGGGTGAGTTCCCGCTGTTCGAACTCGACCTAGCCCGGGTTGAGCCAGAATGGCTGCTGCAGCACCTCTGCGATCCGTACATGCTCAAGCGGATTGAGGGCGAAGTAACAGGAACCGAGCGTGGTTCGATGAAGAGCCGTCGGCGCTGGAAAGCGGACCAGTTTGTCAACTTCGAAATCTCCCTCCCCAGTATGGAGACGCAGCAAGAGATTGTGCGCGTTCTCAGATCGAGCGACGCTCTTATCCGTTCGCTGAAGGACGAGCTCTCTGCGCGCCGCAAGCAGTATGAGTACTACCGCGACTGTCTGTTGACCTTCAAGGAACTCGCGGTATGAGTGACGCGCTTGCCCATAGATTTGATCCCATTGCAGTCTCGGCGGAGAGCACGGTCGTATCGGAGTACATCGCCGGCCCCGTGAATGCGACTGCGTATCAATCGGAGGCCGATCTAGAGCGGGAGATGGTTCGCCTGCTGCAAGGCCAGGCTTACGAGCATCTTCGGATCCTGAACGAGGCGCAACTGGTTGCCAACCTGCGTACCCAGCTCGAGGTTCTCAACAACTTCACGTTCTCTGATGCAGAGTGGGAGCGCTTCTTCGCGACCAAGCTTGTTGGTCAGAACGATGGCATCGTCGAGAAGACCATCCGTGTTCAGGAAGACCACGTCCAGACGATCACCCGCGACGACGGAACGACGAAAAACGTCACCTTGATCGACAAGAAAAGCATCCACAACAACCACTTACAGGTAATCAACCAGTACGAGGTTGACCAAGGTGAAGCTGGTGGTCGGTACGCCAACCGTTATGACGTAACCGTGCTGGTGAACGGCTTACCGTTGGTGCATATCGAGCTAAAGCGTCGTGGTTCCGACATCCGCGAAGCCTTCAATCAGATTGATCGGTACCAGCGGGACAGCTTTTGGGCGGGTTCTGGCATGTTCGACTACGTCCAGCTGTTCGTGATTAGTAACGGCACGCTGACGAAGTATTATTCCAACTCGACTCGTGCTCGGCACATCAAGGAGTCCGCGGGCAAACAGGTCAAGGGGAAGAAGTCGAGTAACTCATTTGAGTTCACTTCTTGGTGGGCGGATGCACAGAACAAGCCGATCCAGGATTTAACTGCATTCACAAAAACCTTCTTTGCCAAGCACACGCTCTTAAGCATCTTGACTAGATACTGCATCCTAACGGCGGACCGTGATCTTCTTGTCATGCGCCCGTACCAGATTGTGGCAACCGAGCGGATGCTGCAGAGGGTTGAGGTCGCGACGAACTACCGAAAGCTCGGCTCTGTCGAAGCTGGGGGCTACGTTTGGCACACCACGGGGTCGGGGAAGACGCTGACGTCCTTCAAGGCCGCACAACTGGCGTCTAAGTTGCCGGACGTTGCGAAGGTACTCTTCGTGGTCGATCGCAAGGATCTGGATTACCAGACCATGCGCGAGTACGACCGGTTCGAGAAGGGCGCTGCGAACTCGAACGCTTCGACAGCTATCCTGAAGAAGCAGTTAGAGGATCCGAACGCGCGGATCATCATCACCACAATCCAGAAGCTCTCCGCCTTCATCAGGGCCAACAAGGGCCATGAAATCTACTCGGGCCACGTGGTCATCATCTTCGACGAGTGCCATCGGTCGCAGTTCGGCGACATGCACGCAAACATCACGCGCGCGTTCAAGCGCTACAATTTGTTTGGCTTTACCGGCACACCGATCTTCTCCGCCAACGCCGCGAGCGGCGGAAAACCGCAGCTGAAGACTACTGAGCAGGCTTTCGGGGACAAGCTGCACACTTACACGATCGTGGATGCCATTACTGATGCGAACGTTCTGCCGTTCCGGATCGATTACGTCAACACCGTAAAGGTGGGGGCGGTCGACGATAAGGAGGTGTCGGGCATCCAAGCGGAGGCGGCCCTGCTCGACGATCGGCGGCTGCGCGACATTGTCAAGTACATCCTTGAACACTTCGACCAGAAGACCAAGCGCGAAGCCGCCAGCTACGAGCACTGGATCGTAACGAACGTCGCCGAGTCGGTGCAATCGCGCCGGGCTATGGCGGTCGTCCTAGAGAAGAAACGTGTCCGGGGCTTCAACGCGCTATTCGCGACTGCCACGATCGAGGCCGCGCAGCGTTACTACTTCACGTTCAAGGCTCAGCAGGAGTCGCTAACGCCGGATCGCCGTCTCAAAATTGGCATCATATTTAGCTACGGCGCCAACGAATCGACCGACGACGGCATCCTGGACGACGAGGCCTTCGACACCGATGCTCTCCCGAGTAGCAGTCGGGACTTTCTGGAATCTGCCATCCACGACTACAACGCGATGTTCGGCACCAGTTATGACACAAGCGCGGACAAGTTTCAGAACTACTACAAGGACCTCTCGCAGCGGATGAAGAACCGCGAGATCGATCTAGTCATCGTAGTGAACATGTTCTTGACCGGCTTCGACGCCACCACCATGAATACCCTGTTTGTCGATAAGAATCTACGCGCCCACGGCCTTATCCAGGCCTACTCGCGAACAAACCGCATTCTCAACTCTGTCAAGACCTACGGCAACATCGTCGCCTTCCGGGACCTTGAGGATAGGACAAACGCGGCACTCAAGCTGTTCGGCAACAAGCATGCTCGCGACGTGGTACTGCTCAAGCCGTATGGAAACTACTTCAGCGAGTATGCAGGAAAGGTCAGCGAGCTGCTCCAGCGCTTCCCGCTTAGTCAACAGATTGTGGGCGAAGCCGCCCAAAAGCAGTTCATCCAGCTATTCAGCGCTATCCTGCGGCTGCAGAATATCCTGACCTCGTTCGATGACTTCACCGGGCAGGACCCACTCGCGGAGCGCCAGAGCCAGGACTACCGCTCGGTCTACCTCGACCTCTACGCCGAGTTCCGCAAAGAGCGCGACGGCGACAAAGAGACGATCAACGACGACATCGTCTTCGAGATCGAGCTGGTGAAACAGGTTGAGATCAACGTCGACTACATCCTGATGCTGGTTGAGAAGTACCGCGCGAGCCTTGGCGATAGCGAAGCTGCGGATGTTCGTGAGCAAATATCGCGTGCCGTTGACGCGAGCCCCAGCTTGCGCTCCAAGCGCGACCTTGTCGAGAGCTTTGTCAACTCTATCTCGGTAGATGGCGCGGTTGATTTCCAATGGGAGGCCTTCGTCGCCGCGAGAGGAAGGACCGAGCTAGAGGCAATTGTCGCAGAACACAGGCTCAAGCCCGACCAGACCCGCGAGTTCATCGATGCGGCATTCCGAGACGGTCAGCTTCGCACGACCGGCACAGAAATCACCCGGATCCTCCCGCCTGTATCACGCTTCAGGCGCGAGGCCGGTCATGGCGATCTCAAGAGGCGCGTCGTCGAAGCGCTGACGGGCTTCTTCAACCGGTTCGTCGGCTTGAGCTAGATCGTCGGCAAGAGCCGTGTATTCGGTTGACCGTGTGAAATTGGGCGGGCTGATCCGTGAGGCACCAGCGGTGTATCGCTCATCGATGACCAGTCAGGGTCGGCTATACCGAAATCAACGCCGAACTCCGTACCGCAATGGAGTCGGCGAAGTCGGTGGATCTCTTGTGCGCCTTCGTCCGCTGGACCGGGCTCCGGCTCCTCCACCCCGGCGTTCAAGGATCCGACCATGCAGGAGTTCCTGGCGACCGCCCCTGCTGTGAAGGGGCTGCTGCCGATCACGGGGGATGACCAGCAAGGCCGTCCAGGTGGCCCCAATCCGTTCCGGCGCGTGTTAGGCGAATCAAGGTTGAAGAGCGCTTGTGCAAGCGCCCTTGATTCGACGTAGTAAGGCCAATATTTCAGTCTGCCGGCCTCAAGCACTGCAATGAAGACTTGGGGGTATACATGACCGCACTTTAAGGTGTGTCCCCTTACACCCCCCCACTGAGCCCCGGTGCTGGCGAGAGGTCGCGGCAGAGATGTAAATAGGGCAACGGGCCGGAAGGACGTACCGCGTTAGATTGCGTGCCACACCCCGTGCCGTCTGGCGACCGGTCACATGGTTGCCGGTGCAAACGGACGATTGCGCGCCTATCCAGAATCACGGGGTTCTTGATGATGCCAGCCGTCCGCGAACAAAGTAAGACTCTTCTCGGCGACGCTGACGCCCGCCTCGAATGGACGAATTGTAGGACAACCGCTTCAACGCACCACCCACATCTGTTGGATATCGCTTCCAGGTGAACCTTAGATGCTCGGGTGGCCATCTTCTGGCTGTCGATGACGCGTCGCAGCCTCACTCAAAAACTCAAAATGCTGATTTGGGGCACCTGGAGCGTCCCGCGGTGCGAACGCTGCCCGCTTTTGCGAAGCTTGGAAACCAGCCGGAGGGATCAGTGGGATGCCGTCCGCCCGTGAGTGAGCTCGAGAGGTTGACGTCGTCAACCTTCCCTTCTCACCTCCCACGGGTCGCTCGTCACTGCCGTTGTCGAGGTATTTCTTGGTGCATTCGGTCTCAGGTGGAGCCGCCGGGCTTACCCTAATGTCTTGGTGGCGATTCTATTGCTGCAGCTGATTGGCGATTGACCCTGGCGTTATCAATCTGTATCCAACGCTCCAAAAGGTGGCGCTGAAGCATCGACACCAACGGCTTGTGTTTCAACCAGGGGACAAATAGTCTGGTATTGTGCCTGATCTTCCTGGAGACTTCGACGGTCAACTCCGCGCTGCAGCATTCGAATGGTTGATCGATAAGACCGAGCGAGGATCAAAAAATCTGAGCTACTCCGATATACAAAGCTTCACATTTGTCGGTCGGCGCGTTCCTCTTAAGGACAGGGTGAAGGGAATTTGGAAACCATCGGCGCTGGTGTCTGCACTGTCGATAACGACCACCTATCGTCCACCGGGTGTGGAGCGCCCTTATGACGATGTGATTCATGAGCGTGACGGACTACTTAGATATAAATGGAACGGAACTGAAAGGAACGAATCAACAAACCGTTCCCTCAGATCGGCCATGCACGCCAGCGTTCCCTTGATTTGGTTCTTTGGCGTCGGCAAAGGCATATTTAGGCCGGAGTTTCCTGTTTTCGTCGTAGGTGAGGAAGAAGATAGACAGCAATTTATCCTCGACCCAAGCCGGTCGGTCAACTCTCCGCAGTCAAAAGAGGGTGTGGAGGAGCTTCCACGCCGTTACCGGATGATCGAGACCCGGCAGAGGCTATTTCAGGGAGTGTTCAGGGGAATAGTCATGCGAGCCTATGGGGATCATTGCGCAGTATGTGGCCTTCAGCAAAGCCGGTTACTGGACGCGGCCCATATACTTCCGGATAGCGACAAAGATGGAATAGCTTCCGTGACGAACGGTATTGCCTTGTGCAAGCTCCATCACAGTGCATTCGATGTTGGGATCTTAGGCATTCGGCCCGACTTGGTCGTTCAGGTGCAACCTCGAATCATGCACGAACGGGGTGGGCCAATGCTGCGGTACGGCTTTCAAGAGGTGCATGGGAAAAAGATTTCTGTACCGAGCGCTACGGCGGAGCGACCTCGGCCTGATTTCCTTGAACGATCCTTTCTGCGATTTACAGAATTGGGTGAGGTTGCATAACGATCTTTCAACTTGGGGTCACCTCGTATGCTGCATTTGAAGCACCAGACGGTTGATTCAACTCGAAGGCATTACTGGTCGAAGCGAGGTGGCCTATCCGATCGAAGGGGACGTCGCTCCGTGGGGTGATCATTCGATGTTCAGCGGGTAGCAGCGTGTTGTGGAGCTGCTCGTCACGGACCGGGAGTGAACCTCCTCGGAGGCAGCACGAGGGGTGGCAAAGCGGTGTCGGAGGGGGCATTGAGCAGCTAACCCAGGCTTGCACACTGAGGGAGTTGCCAATCAGCTTGAGCTCATTCATCGGGGAGCGATGCGTTTCCGAGGTTTTTGGCGAAGTCGAGGGTTATACCGATGTGGCCCCGATCCGCAGGGATCCTAACGTTTCGAGTTCGTGTTCCGGCATGGGGGACGCTGTCGCAGCTGCTATGACGTTGACTGAGGTTGTTTCACTGGGAAGGCATATTAGTGGTCGCTGTGATGTTACGAGAAGTACCCCTCAGTTCCCGTTAAGCAGACATGAGGGGGCCCATCCATCAATCGGAATCGCGTTTGCTACTGGCCGTGAACTGGAACTGCTGGCGACGCAGTAACGGGATCACTCGGCGTCGCAAGACGCCATTTACCACCGTCAATCACCGCGCCACGGCCGTATTCGCCGGCTTCCATGGGTGCCAAGCGGTGACTGACGAACGTGCCCAACGACGGACGCGGCAACCCTAGGTCGGCCGCGATTTGGGGATGGGGTTGAAAATGCCCCAGGATGATGATCCCTTCGCTCCTCAGATGACGTCGAGCGTCACGAATTCGTTTCGAAGAGTCAATCTGTTGAGCCACTGTCTCTACAGCCGAATGCCGGACTAGCTCACCTTGCAAGCGGCGGAACAGCATGTTCACTGCTGCCTGACCGGAAGATTGGAGAACGGCAGCCGTCGCGGCTTGAGGATGTTTCGTCAGTACGTTGGTAGGTAGGGGATTGCCATCAAAGACCCACAGGATCTGGTCGATCCCAGCCGGCGACAGGCGGGGGCGTCCTCGGTCCATTGATGCCACTCCTCGAGAGTCAGGGCTGGGGCGTAGGATCCCGAGACTGAATCGTGAGGTCTCCTCGTTGGCCCATATCACCAAATAGGGCAATTCACGTTGCTCGGGAACGGGGCGGTCGAGCGTCCAGCCATCAATTCGTTCACTCCACGTACAAGCGACGTCGTACCCGGCGACCTGGAGCGAGGTAGTGATGCCGTCGTCGAGATCGAGTACCCGTTGCAGCCAGACCTCGATCAGTGGTCCTATATGCGCTGTTTCTGCCTTGGTTAGCTGGGTCAAGTCCCACCGCCCCGTCCGTCGACCGTCGTAGGTCTGGTCGAGAGCGTTGCGGATGGCAAGCCCGCACCGAGTGCCGTCGGGGTCAATTCTTTGGATTGAACCCTTTATGTGGTGGATTTCCGGGTCTTGGGCAGGAGTAGGTGGGGCGGCGGTCGTCCTGCGGGGGCGCGACTTCAGGGCCGGTTCAGGTCGCTTGTCCGGATCCGGGGGGGAGGGCCGGGCCCGCCGTGTCCTCGAGGATCCGGCAGCGTAGTTCGCACTCCCTTGTTTCTCTGCGTCCCAATGCGGGTCGACGGGGAGAAGGCTGAAATGCTTATTGGAGGCGTTAGCAGTCATCGTCTATCACTTTAAGGGAACCGGAAAAGCTGATCATCGTCGGAGCGGTGGTGAGGAACCATCGCTAGATTCCTTTCGTACATGGAAACAGTGCATGCGGTGGCGCCTCGTGCGTGGCCGTATTCAGGATTGCGGACCCCCGCCGCTCCCGGGATCCGCGAGGTGGCGGTGTGACGTGAGGAGGGAGCAGGTGAAAGTCCGGGGCGCTCTCGGGCTCGTTCCTATCCTTTTTGGAGTTCATTCCTCAATGCTCGCGCGGGCATCCATCAAGACGGTCTGGAAGAATCCCGGCACGGAGTTGTCACCTACGAGGAGCTTACGGTCCAGATAGATGTTGGTGCGTTCACAGGAGGTCTCGGAGACGAGGCTGCATGCATGACAGGCAGCCAGGTTGAGACTGTTCATTCCCTGTCCCCGGCTCTCGGCGCATACGGGGTTGTTAGAGCACCGGTCGGCGTCCTCGACCGCACCCAGGAGCAACCGAGAGAAGTACCGGGCCTCCCCCAGACGGACCAGGCCACCAAGGGTGCCCTGGGCGTCCCCGCTGCTGGTGTAGATCAACAGTCCGCCTTGTGGATCCGGGCCGTCGTTCGAGGCGTAGATACGTTCGGACAGGGACGACGCGGAATACCCGCTCTGGAACTCCAAACGGCGCATCAACAAGTGTGCCAAGGTGTGCAGGAGCACATAGCGAGGGTGAAGATCGGCGATGACACCTCTACGGTTCGCGAGCTTCCCCCCTCGATTGATCCAGTGCTGGGTCCGTCGCTGAACGGCGGGGTTCTCCTCCCATGACCGGAGGGCCTGCTCGTTGAAGCGGAGGAAGATGCCTTCCCCGAATTGCTCGATAGCCGGGTACCACTTGAGGCCATCGATACTTCCGAGGTCCACACGGGTGAAGTCCTCCTGCTCGTAGCGGCGGAAACCCCGCAGGGCTCGTACCTCCCGTAGCCGACGGACCAGCCCGACGTCCGCGACCAATCCGGCCAGGGCCGGCAGCACGCCTGGTTCGCGGGGGTAGTCGGATGGATGCACGTCGAAATCGGGGTTCGTCACATCCGCGTCCCCGGCCAGGACCCTGTCGAACGCCGCCCATTCTCCTGAGTGCAGGTTGCTTTGCAGCTGTGAGGTGTCGGCCGCGGGGTCAGTCGTCAGCAAGTGACGAACCAGGTGCTCCGGGGCCCCGGTCTGGGCGGAGACGACGGGGACGGCATGATCCAACAATGGTCCCGCTTGTTGTCCGAAGACGGCCTTGAACATATCGTTCTGGAGAACTTTGTCCCGCAGCGCTTGGGTGGCCGATTCCACTTCCGGGATGTCGATCGCCGACGCCGTTTCCGGCTGGTAGACGCTGGTCGACCCGCGCTGGACGACCCGCAGTTCATTGGTGCACTCCTTGGTGGTGTCCTGCGGCTCCCACGGCTGCAGGCCCCAGCACTTGTACCCTTCCTCGGCCAAGGAGGTCTCGCGGCCCAACGACCCCAGGTTCCTTGACGCGTCACACGAGCGACACAGGACTCGCAGCGAGCGCAGTCCTTCGCCTGCTCCCGGGGTGGTCCGCAGTTCCAGGTGCTCGAAGTCCCTGCACTGACGCTGCTCGTCGTTGGAGGACTGGAAGTGGGACCACCGCCGCCAATCTAGGTCCTGGATGTGGCCTCCGGCTTTGCAGACGGCGATAAAACGCATCGGGACCATCGGCCCTGAACATCTGGAGCAGTTGTTGGTACTCGCTCCGTTCTTGTGATGGACCCGGTTCGACATCAGGGAGCAGTTCTGGCAGAAACGCCATTTCGGGAAGCGTCGGTAGGGCAAGGCGAAGCTCGGGTTGCGACTGAATTCACCGGCGATCGGGGGGCGACGCAGCTGCAGGACCCCCAATGCCCGTTCCAACGGCGGGCAGGACAGGAGCTCGCAGGTCTTCTCGTTCCACGTTGCTGTGTCCATGCCGATGAACGATTCGCTCTTGATGTCGACGATGGCACCGACCCCGAATGGATAGATGGTCTCCTGCAGTCTGAGCTGACGCATCTGCGGTGCGTTGTCCTGCCCTGCTGTGGCTTTGGGACTCATGCCTTCTCCCCGGTGATCTTCATGTTGATGTTCGAATCGACGCTGCGCATCGAGTTCATGACCGCCCATCCGTCCCTGTCCTCGTCGAAGGCGCGCATCAGGGCTGGCTCGTCGTGTTTTGCCCGTAGGGGCTGGTACCGCAGCGTCGATTCCCCGGTGTCGGGGTCCGGTGAGCTGCGGATGCGCCATTGGTCGATCAAGCGGTCGAGGTGCTCTTCTGTGGCTTGGTACTCGTCGGGGTCCGAGCGCCCCACGACCTCCAGGATCGTTTCCCGGACGTTACGCACCACGTTGGAATCGGCTCGGAAAAGTACTGCCTGGGAGTCCTCGCGCCAGGGGCTCAGGTGTCGGACCATGGTCACCAGGACCGCTGCCAGTGAGCGGTGCCTGGACGCGGTGGACCAGGGAGTGACACTGGTCGGTTCCACACTGCGGTAGAGCGCCTGGTGGTAGCCGAGGAACGATTCGTAATGGGAGCGATCGCGTGGGCGGGTCGCGCGGTAAAGTGTGACGATGATGCCCGGGACTTCCCCGCGTCCGACACGACTGGTGGCCTGAATGTACTCCGAGGTGGTCTTGGGCTGACCGTTCATGAGCATCAGGGCCAGCCGGGGGACATCGATTCCGACCGAGAGCATGTTCGTGCAGGCGACCACGTCCACGGCGTCGCCTTCGTCGAGGCCGCGTCCGAGTCGTTGCAGGGCTTTGGGAAGGTCCTCAGCATCCACGCGGCTGGTCAGCTCCACCATCCCGTCACCACGGATTTGGCGTGTGCGGCCTTCGGGTCCACGCCGAGTGGCGAGCAGACTGTTGACGTCGTCGCGGACGAGGGTGACGGTCCGCCCGAGCTCGCGCAGGCTGTTGTGGTAGGCCACGGCTGTCCAGTAGGCGTCCGTTCCCTTCACATCCTGGGGTCCTTGTGCTGCCCGTGCGGGTGCTTCGAGCATTGCGGCCATCGCACGGACCACCGAGGTGGATTGGGTGAAGGCCTGAGGCATAAGCCCGATGTAGGTCCTGCCCGGGGCGTCACGGTTCTGCGCGGGGCGGGCGAAGTAGCTGTCTTCCTCGTTGAGCCCTGAGGGCGGGAACAGTTGGACTTTCCGGGCCATGAGGCCTTTGACCTGGTCCTCGGCGGAGCGGATCGTCGCGGTGGAGGCGACGATCTTCGGGCGCCCGCCGACTTCCCCGATGATGCCCAGGACGGCGGCGTCATAGATCGCGACCGTGGTGCCCAGGGGACCGGAGAGCAGATGCATCTCGTCCTGAAGGATCAGCGACGGAGGTTCACTCGCCCCGGTGCCGGCGCCGAGGAGGACCCCTGCCTCCTGCTTGAAGGGCAGGCGCGCGAACTTGTCGACAGTAGCCAACAAGATGGTGGGCGGATACTTGTAGATCCTCTCGTCCACGACCTCGACGGGAAGCCGGTCGTGGAAGCGGCAGGTTCGGTCCGGGCAACGGAGCCAGATGTCCCCGGCCGAGTGGGCGGCCCCATAGGCCTCGGCATTCTCGGATCTGGTCGCAGGCATCATGCGGTGCCCACACCAGGGGCATTCGGTGAGCTGGAAGGGGTTGTCGGGGATCTCCCGTCGCCGGGTGGCCTCCAGGCGTTTGATCGCTTCTTTCTGCGTGCCGGGGGTGGTGGCGTTACCGACCCAGAGGCCGATGGTGAACGGTGCCATGCCCCGGGCGAGGGGATCGGTCGCCCTGAGGCGCTCCATGGCGCATACCAGAGTCGCGGCGCGTTGGAACTGTTGTGTCGTGAGCAGGCGCAGGGTGTAGCGGGTGATGACGGCCGTACCACCACCTCTGATCCCGTGCTCGAGGCGGCGCCGGAAGATCTCGAAGGCCGCCAACCCGAGATAGGCCTCGGTCTTGCCTCCACCGGTGGGAAACCAGATCAGGTCCACGAGGTCCCGGTCCCGGTGGTCGGCGACCGCGGTGCTGGTGAGGGCGACGAGGATGAACCCCAACTGGAACGGCCGCCACGTCGGTTCGCGGCGCGGTGTGTCCTTCTCGGAGCCAGTGGCTTTCGGGCGATTCGATTGGAGCATCTGCTCGTGCATGGCGGCCATGGCCAGACGGAAGGCGTCCCTGGCGTTAGAGGATTCCTCGAGCAGGGTGATGCCTTCGTGCATGCGCTTGACGGCTTCGCTCTGTCGGTCGGTGATTCGACCGGCTGCCGGTCGGTGGCGGTCGGGGAGCCCTTGTGCCTGGGCCTGTTGTTCTTGGGTCCAGTGTCGGTAGTCGTCGACGAAGGCCCGGAGTTCGGTGAGGATATTCGCGGTGTCGTCCTGGATTCGGGTAAGACGGTTCAGCCGCAGGATGTCGGCGGTACTTTTCTTGGCCTCAACGGTCGGGACGGTGTAGCGCGGTAGTGGGTCCAGAGATACCGAGGCGCACCCGCCGGTATCGTCGTGGTCCCAGCGTACCGAGGTGCCGTGGCCGACGGCGAAGACCTGACGGTGTCGGTAGCGTACCGCCAGTTCTTCTTGTTCCGGTTCCAATCGGAGGTCCTCGACCGACCGGTAGGGCAGGATCCGGCCCCCCACGGAGCGCACGGTCATACCGACCTGGTACAAGGCGTCCTCGGTATGGAGTTGTCCTACTCCTTCGTCGTTTTTTGGGGCTTCGCGGGTGTTGCTGATGGCCACGGTGACCAGTGAACTGTTCTGGCTGAAGGGCCGCCATCGTACGTCCAGGCCCACGCGCCCCTCTCCGGGGATCTCCGGGGCGGCTCCTTGCTTGCAGCGGATGCCGGGGACGTGGTGGCCGTGGCGCCGCCAGGCGGTGTGGGTGTCGGCCCTTTCCTCGGTGTAGGTGGCGTATCCCAGATCGATCTCGACGGCGTCACCGTCGTGGATGAACGACAGGGCGCTGGAGGAGGGCTGGTAGGCGTTTGCCATGTCGATGGAAGGTTCTTCGGTGCCGTCGATGCCGTCATCGGCGGTGGTCTCCTCACCACCGGGTTGTACCTCCTCGTCCTCGGCTCCGATGCCGACGGGGTAGAGGACTCCGACGAGGTAGGTGGCGTTCGGTTTGTTCCTGAGCAGTTCCTCCGGTCCGTCGATCGGGCCGAGATAGTGCTGTTCGAGGTGCTCGACGACGCGCTGTTGGCGTTCGAGGGCTTCATGCATGGAGGGCACCGGCCTTTCCTACCTGTTGCTGGATGTACTCGAGCGCGTTCCGTCCCATGATCTGGTAGGCGCCGGGTGAGCTGATGACGTAGAGGGAGTACCTGGGGCGGGTCATCGCGACGTAGGAGCCGGCCCTGCCCCTCGTGGTGTCCAGGTCCTCGACGTCCACGACAATGACGTGTTCGCGTTCGAGGCCTTTGATGTCCGCTGCGGTGACGACCTCGTGAGACTGGTTGCCGGCGGTGTAGGTGGCGGGCATTCGGCCCTCGACGGCCAAGATCGACGTCGAAGGGTCGGTTGCGGCGCTGATGATGGTGATCTTCTTCCGGGTGACGCCCTTGTCCCGGAGGGTGGTCAGGCGCCCGTTCAGGAGACGGTGGGCTTCATCAGGGGTGCGCGCCTCCACGATCGACGCGTCCGGTCCTTCCCCGATGCGTGGGCTTCCCAGGTCCACCCCCAGGTGGGACTGCACCGCGGTCACGACAGTGCGGGCGTTCCTGACGTTCTTGGTCAGGTCGACGATGATCGCACCGGTCTGGATCTCCTGGTACACGCTCTCGTCGAACACCCCGCTGAGGTGGGTTTGGTTGTTGGGGTCCAGGAAGATCCACCATCGGCCCTCCTGCAACCCGCCGTGGAGGGACTCGGAGAGCCGGCTCATGTCCTCGAGGTTTGATAGGTCCTGGGCTTCGTCGACGACGACGACGTCGAAGACGGGGTTGTCGGGGATCGAATCGAAGGGCACCACCTGCACGGGGCTGTCGTTCAACAGCTCCGATGCGAATTTGACGATGCCGGGGGAGTTGCAGACGAACGCCACTGAACTGCCGTCGGCCGCCGCGCGTCGTGCCGCTTCGATCGCCACGACGGTCTTGCCTGTACCGGCCCCGCCCAGGACTAGGACCCGTCGGTTGCGTTCGAAGGCCCGCATAGCGTCGACCTGTTCGTCGGTCATGGTGACAATGTTCTGATCGATGAGCATCTCGGTGTCCGGGACGGTGCGCATGGCGTCGACCTCGCGGCGCAGATGCGCGATGACCATCGAGAGGTTCCCCATCGGTCGCAAGACTTGACGCCTGGAGTGCTTAGAGTCATCCGGTGGCGTGCGGGCCAGCCGGGCCAGCGCGTCCAGGCTGCGCTCCAATCCCGTCGGGGTCATCCGTTCCAATCCGATGTGTTGTTGCGGGACCCATTCCGTGTCCGGAGGCAGGTTCTGGTCGGGTGTCACCACGGCGTAGGCGAACGGCCACCCGCTGTCGTCCGAGTGCCGGGCAAGGATGTCCAGGAGGGCGAACGCGGCGTCCTTGGCCTGCACCCAGGGGCTGCGTCGTAGGGGATGTTGAGTGCCTTGGCGGTCCACGGAGTACCAGAGGCCGTCCTCAGTCCGTCCGATCCGCCCTCCTTTGACCTCCAGAACGAGGATCGCCCCCTTCCACATGACCACAAAGTCGGCCTCGCCCATCACCTGTTTGCGGTGCCGCGGGAGGTGGACCGAATGGTAGGCGACGCCGTCGTCGGAGTGGATGGCCGTGAGGAGTTCGGCGACCTTGCGTTCGGCGTGGCTCTGGGCATCAATGTACTCAGTCGGTGGGATCAACCTCATAAACCCTCGACCCCCCAGTACTGGGTAAATCCGCGGTACGCCAGGTCTACGTCGACGTTCTCGATAGTGTCCTCGAGGTTCACCACCAAGCACCGTTCGGATCCACGGTTCTTGGGTCCTCGCAACCCACGACCGACCATCTGCACGTACTGGCTCTCGCTCAACGTCGGTCGGGCGACGTAGAGAGCGCGGATCTGCGGCGCGTCGAATCCTTGCGTCAACAGGTCGCAGTTAACGAGGACCTGGAGGGATCCGCGTTTGAAGTCGGAGATCACCTTCGAGCGTTCACCGCGCGAGCTCCGGCCGCTCACCGACGCGGCCTGAACGCCCTCGCTCTTCAAGATGGTCGCCAGAACCTGGGCCGAGAGCACCGAGGGCATGAACACCAGGACCTGCCAGTCCTCGGGTAGTGCCAGGATGTGCTTGACGATGCCCTTGGTCCGCTCCTGGTCCCCACCCACCTTGTCCAAAGTGTCCGGAGACAGGTTGTTAAAGTCTTTCTCCGATTCATCGATGGTCAACCGGGTTCCGGGAAGGACCTGATGGTCGATACGTGCCAGGACCTCGCGATCCTGGAGTTCCTTGATCGGGTCGGGGCCCAATGTCTGCACGAGGTTGTTGCCGAACCGTCTGGCCAGCAGAGCCGTCGCCTCGGCGTTCCTTCCTCGGTAGGGCGTGGCCGACAGGCCGATCAAAGGGCGCTCACGGTTCCCCAGATCCACGCCCAGACGTTGGAAGATCCTCCTGTACGTCTTGTTGTCCGCCGCCCGATGCGCCTCGTCAACGATCACGGCGACAGGGGCATAGATCCAGTCGTATGAATCATCGTCGATGTGCTCGTAGAGCATCGCGTCGGTCGCCACGACCACGCTCAACTCCAATTCGGGTGCCTGCGGCCGGTGCGTACCGAAGAACCGGTTAATGCTCAATGATCTCTCGTCGGAGAACTCCCGCCACACCTCGCTCCACGTCGTGATCGCCTGCTCACACAGCTCCTCCGACTGCGCGATCCACAGCACCGGGCCAACAGCCGCGAAATCGTTGTTCAAGAACGCCATGACCAACGACTCCACAGCCACCCGGGTCTTCCCCGCACCGGTCGGCAACTCCAACAGGGCTTTGTCGGCGTTCCCAGGGTTGGACCGGAGACAGAACCGCAGCTCACGCAGAGCTTCTTGCTGATAGTCGTGCAGCGCCCCAAGGCCGGGCCTACCCATGACGGTCTCCGCCGTCGGCCGGGAGGGTTTCGACGTTCCAGCGAAATCCGGGGTGAACCCTAGATCCGTGACGAACCTCCGCGCAGGCCCCAACCCTCCCCATTTGTCAGGAGGCGTCAGCCCCAGAGCCCTCAACTCATCCGTGAGATGACTCAAACTGTCCGTACCGTAGGAATCGAGGAACAACCGGGCCATGTCCTCCGCACGCACGATCGTTCCCATCGCATCAAGGGTTCCCGTCAATCCATGCGGAAGCTTCGCATCCAGCTGCTCCGGCGTCGCCAACACCCTCAACCGGTCCTCGTTCGACAATGCGGCACGACACCGCTGTCTCACTTCATTCGCGTCAGCATCAGTAAGCGCCTGCACCACGCCGTCGACATCCGCGGCACTCAACCTGAGACCGACCTCCTGGTTGATCCAGGCAAGCAAGTCGTACGTGTTCTTTCTGTCGGAAGGATCACCGGTCACGTAGATCGTCCCATCGTGGAACGCCCGCTCCAACGGCTGCTCCTGCGTACCAGCAGGCGTCAACTGACGCGCCACGATCCCCGAGCACTCCGTGACAGTGAGCCGCCGATCCTTCCGGTCCAACAACCCGTACAGCGTCGGAATACAGTCCGTGAGCAACACCGGCTCCGCCTGCTGCTGCGCGATCACCTCGAACCGGATCGCACTCGCGGCGTCCTGGAAGTCCGCGTGCTCGAAGAGTACGTCCCGGAGGGTCTCGTCCTCGACGAAGAGGTAAGGATTCTTGGATCGCCGCAGGACATCGACCTGCGCCTGATCGGATGCGACGAAGATCTGGCCTGCAGGAACCAGATCGATCTCCGGGCCGACTACGGCCGGGATCTCACCTGTCCACCGTTGTCCGCCACGGATGCGCGGCAGTACCTCGGACAGGAAGGCCAGAAGCGACGTGACCACGGCGCCGGTGGCCTGCAGGC
The DNA here is from genome assembly GCA_003602285.1 of Arthrobacter frigidicola. Lineage (GTDB taxonomy): Bacteria > Actinomycetota > Actinomycetes > Actinomycetales > Micrococcaceae > Arthrobacter_D > Arthrobacter_D frigidicola. The sequence goes on along the minus strand of QZVU01000006.1, from coordinate 50,268 downwards.
CCCGTCCCGCTCTCATACCCTCCATGAGAATGTCGGTGTCGATCTCCTCGATTGACTCGGCCAACGGCAGGATACCGAAGTGGGAGTCCTTGGGCAGGGGCACCCACGGGAAATACGACTGAAGCACAGGCGACACCACACGCGACACAGGCAGGACGACACCGAAGGTGCTAGCCACCAACCCCCACTCCATCACCGCCCACAGGTGCGGGGCCGGCACCGTGAACGTCTCGACTCCACCAGGGCTGGACAGAGTCCACTCCCGCGCCGCCCCGGTCCTGAGCAGCGCAGCAGTCAGCTGCACCAAGTCAGCAGTCGGTTCAGGGCTCACCTCGGACAGATCATGAAGAAGGCCCAAGGGGCCACCGCCCCGCTCTTCCGCGAAATACCAATCCTCCGGCGCCGAATTCCTGTCCTCGGCCTCCGCCTCCCGCGCCCGTTCCACCGCCCAGGCACGGTACTGCGCAAACTCCGGTTCCTCGATCACCGGATACCGGGGCGAGAAACTAGTTACGATGCCAAGGACATCTATAACCTCCTTGGTGAGCGAATTAGGTGCCAGCACCCGGTCTGGCCACGGGATGTCCACCACAAGGCCCCGAAGTGCGAAGACTTCCTCAGAATCACGCCACGTCGAGGCCTTCGTCCTGACCTTGACGATGTTGCCCTCACGCCGCCACTCCGACAGCCGCAACAATAACCGACGCGGCTCAAGATTCAGCGACTGATCCCACAGATCCTCCCACTGACGATCCGTGGACTCTGGCCCCATACGCGAGAGCGTCGACGCGAACACCACCTCAGCATCCAACGTCTTGAACCCGAACTGCCCAAGAACCCTACGACAGACCGCACTCGTGACGACCTCATCCACGACCAGTTCATACCCCGACACCACAGCTCCACCCTCAGGAGGAAGATGAACCTTACCATGCTCCCTGAGAGCAACCCGCCGACACCTGTCAGTAGGTACGATCCGAGCAGAAGCCACAATCCCACGAATCGCGTCCGACCCGATACCCGAAACTATTTCCAACGCCGCCCGCGAATACCTCACATCGTCCACATCGCCGAGCAAGCTCAACCACCTCGACACATCAAGTTCATTCCCCGACGCAGGCAGATCACGTTGCAGAAGAGCTCGTGCATCAGCGAACGCCCTACGATGCATGTCCCGCAGACGGATCCTGATGGCCCCACTCTTCTCATCCTGATAACACGACACATGCGGCACATTCTCAGGAGTATGAGGAGCGGCAGCCCACTCCACCATGGCGCTCGCTGGGAGGACGACCGCATAGTCCAGGGCGATAATCTCGGATCCGTGGCGTAACCGGCCGGTGGAGTCGGGGATGAGAGCCGCTTCCGAGGCCTTGCGGTGGATGTGTGAGATCAAGGCCTTGTCCGCTGGGGAGTAGGACTCCTGGGGTCGGCTGGGGAGGTAGCGAAGATGCCCCGCGGGATGTTCCTGGGTCCGGAGATTCGGCAGGGAATCGACGAACAGTTGAGCCAGGGTGTCAAAAATTTCAGCGTTGTACTTTTTCTCGGTAAGAATATGACTGCGATCCTCACTGAGCGCCCAGGGCGCGTTGAAGATACCGACGGCGGAGGTCCGTTCGGAGAGGGGGAAGTTGGCCCAAAACTCGCCTTCTTTGCCCTGTGCGTCCAGAGGTATGGCGCAGGTGACGAGGATCGATTTTCGGGCGATCGCATCGTCGACCTCTCGTCGTGCCGCCAATGACGGTTTGTGCTCTCTCTTAAAGATCGCCCACTTCTGGGTACCGAGTCGGGGCCCCGCCAATTCATAAACCGATTGCCCTATCGATCGGCACGAGTGCTGGACATCATGGTCGGCGCCATCACGTCGTATCGTGATTGACAGGTCCTCGACGTGGGGTGTGAAGATCAGGAACTGGGTTTGGAAGCCGAGGAGTTGTTCCTCCAGCTCAACATGTTGATGGAGCGGTAGTCGTACGACCGTGCTCGCCCACTCGGTCAGTTCCCTCAAGGTGGGGTCGTCGTCAATCGCCTCTGCAGCATGCAAAGCAGTTGGTAGACGAAGTATCGGCAGATCGTTCTCGCGCGCACCAACTCCTGTCAGGATCGCGCGAGCCTCCGGTGCCCCGAAGTGGAAACTGACCGAACGACTGAAGACCTGCGGGTTGTCGGTCACGGCCAGGACTGACTTGAAGCCCAAGCCGTACCGACCGATTTCTTCACCCCTCTTGTCACTGAGGTAGGCATGAGTGATCGCATCGATCCCTCCTTGGTCGAACTCCTTACCGTCATTCGCGCAGTAGAGGTACCGATCGGTCAGGATGAGCTTGATCCTTCCCGTTCCTCCCGATCGCAGGATTGCATCGGCCGCATTTTGGACCAGTTCGGTAATCTGACGACGTGAGTAGCCGCTGGTGCGGAACGAGTTCTCTTGCCCCACATGCTCCTCGAGCATCTTCGGATCCTCCCGGTAGATCCGCGGGACCACCGACCGCCAATTCTCGAGGAAATCCAGGAGCACTTCGTCAGGCTTACTCCAAAAATCGAGCGTCATTGCTGTTCCCTTCCCCCAAATCGACTTCTCCATACTAATGAGGTCGACGGACCTTCAAGCATTCGACCACTCTTACACGCGCCGTGGCGCTTTGACGCGCCCGTCTGATGGTGTTTTAGTACTCAGGGTTACGGAGGAGCTGCCCAACGATCTGTGCCGCTGAGTCCATGTCCTCGTGGTCCCAGAAGCGCAGGACCGCCCATCCGGTCACCAGCAGATGAGCCTCGGTCTCACGGTCCCGCGTCATATTCGGTCGAGCTTCGTGACCTACCAGTCGTGGTTGGACCGCGGGTATGTCCCGTGGAGTGGGCAGGAATGCCTCGAACAACCAGTTCCTCTACCGCAATTCCGGCGCTTTGTCCGTGCGGCGCTGCTTCGACATCCCGCACATCGGACGGATGACTACAGGACTACTTCTCTCATCGCCATTTATGTGGTGTGGCCTACCCGAGCACCGGAGTCCTTGCCGTCCTGCTTCACGCCGTCATCTCTCGCCTCATCAAACCCTGCTGGGATCTGATCGTCGACGTCATTATGACCGCTCTCGGTCTCGGTGATTTACGGTGGGCGAGGTGCGACGAACGAACGCGGAGAGAGGATCGTCATAGTAGGGGGACTCTCAGAGTTGTGATGACACGAGCCTGTGGGCGCTGTCGGTAATGTCCATGGAAGACGCTCGCGACCCCGTATCAGAGCCCACATCCGAGTCCGGGCCGGTCCTTGGTGCTGAACTGTCGTAGGCGTCCTCGGTGTCTTTTGCGGGCATGGTCTCGACGTCGGTGTCGATCCATTGTGCTCTCGTCATTGTGTCGAAAAAATCCGCGGCAAGTTCTCGGCCGAGAGCTGCTGCCAGGACGTGAGCCGCGAGACGCGGTGGAATGGCGTTACCGATCTGTTGGGAGACGTCCTTGCCCGACCATGGGTAGTCAGCGGGGAACGTCTGGAGCCGGCCCGCTTCGGAGACTTTGAGGCGATCGAGTTCACCCTCATCGGAAAACAGGCGGTTCCGGGAGACTTTCCCGGTAACAGTGAAAGCTGGTTCCTTCGACGTGCGCCGACCGCGGGCCTTCGGATCACCGCCGGTTCCATAATTGGAGACCAGTACGAAAGGCTCTACCCGGTCCAAGGTCTCGCCGATGCTTCGGCACGGCAGCAACGCAGGTCGTTCCATAGAAGCTTTCACCTCCTTCCTCCTAAACCGCTGGTGCGTTGGAGCGGGAAGGACGGGGGTGCGGTACCGGTTCGCGATCAGAATCGCGCGGCGGCGGGTCTGCGGAACCCCGTACTCCTCTGCATGGAGTATGCCGGTCACGGTCTTGTAACCGAGTGATTCCAGGGCCCTCGCCATGGCCTCCCATACGGGCAGAACCGCAGGTACCTGCTCCAAGACGATCACGTGGTACGCGTTCCCACTCCGATAGGCCTCCAGGGCCCATTGGAGTGGCTGCAGCACCAGCCCGGTTCGCTCATCATCCAGAGCGGCTAGCTCGGCGGTGATGTCGTCCCCATCAACCATGCGTGCAATGAAAGACAGGACTTGGTTTAGGGCCTTACGGCCGGCACCGGCCCCCGCCACGGTGTACGTCTGACAAGGAGGCCCGCCGGTGAGGATCGTCGCATGGGGGAAATCGTCCGGACCGTGCTCCCGCACGTCACCTTGCACGGTTTCAAGCCCGGCTGACCGCCTGGTTGCACAGGCGTTCTCGTCCCACTCGATACCGGCCACGGACAACCCTAGCCATCGTGCAGCGACATCCAATCCCCCAGGACCGGCGAAGAGATCCACCATTTCAGCAACAGGATGAGGTGGGTCCGATTGTACGAAGGTCATGGGTCACGATCTTATCGGTTGACGGGTCACCGACGGACCAGCACCCCGGGTTTTCCGACCGATCATGTGCAGCTCTCGTCATCTCGGTGGTGCTCTTACCCACGATGATATTGGTAGGGATCGCGGTTCGGGGCGGATCTTGCCCACACGACGTGACTCTTCCAGTTCCTGTCTCTTGTCTGACCTCTTCGCTCGCCGCGATCGCTTCACCCGGCTGCGTGACTAAAAACTGTCACCTGACCGTGCCGGAGATCCTTCCGTTGGTGGCGAGGCGATTCGTGCCTAGGGGGAATTTCGAGCGCTCATCACCTTTGATGAACCGCCATCCACGTCATACCCAGTGCCGCTGGCCGTCGTGCCGCGCACCATGACCACGCCGGCACCCCTGACACCGACACGATGCGATGGAGAGTGCCCGGTTGCTAAGCCAGTGCTTCGCCTACAGGTGCACGGAAAAAGCCATTGTCCTTCGGACTTCTCGCGCTCGCAGGGGGACGACCGGGCCCAAGCCGATCGGTTGCACACCACCGCCAGGGCTGGACGGACTCACTATGTCACCACGGCGGGCTGGCAATCGTGCACAACCTCGAAAGGCCGTGTGGTTGGGAGGGGCGAGGGAGTTCCGGATGAACTGGATCATTAAAGGTTGGCCGGGACGGCACCGGCAACGTCGTCGAGCACGAATTCCAGGTGTTCGTCCCTTCCGGGGGTAGCTTCGTCCAGCAGTTTGCGTCCTCCTTTGCACTCTCGCTGAGGTTTTGGTTGCGGGAGATGAGAATTTCTCAACTTTCGCAGGTGGTCAAATGTTGCTTATTGCCTAAGTAGCAGTCTCACTCGAGAATTGAAATCTCGATCCGTTCTGAATTCTGTGCGTCGTCTGAGTCGAAAGGGCAAGCTCAAGGAGGAAACTGTGATCTGCGCCGAGCAGGGCACCTTGCGATACAGGCAAATTTACGCGTTATCGTGGCGGGTCGCCAGTGAGTTGGCTCGCCGTGACAAATCTGTGTACATCGGGCTCACGAGTAACGGGGGATCCGAAGCTCATGCCGATGCCTTGATGCTGGCTAGGAATGGCGAGTACGCGTACCAAGCTCGCCGCTGTGGTCTGGGCTTCGTTACGGACAGTTTCGAACTTCCTTGGGAAAGGGCTCTTGGGATGAGAAGCCCGCACGAGATTGCCATGGAACTGGAGGCGGCCAGGGGCATCACCTACCCGACAAGTCCCCACCTACGCGGCCGAGGGCTATCGGCTACCGATTTACCGCTGCCGTCCTAGAAATGACGTTGGGAGACAGGCAGTACTGGTCGACCAGCCAGTCTCCGGGCGGACCACTGAGTTTCGGCGTTGCATCGACGAGGCAGCTAGTACTTCCATGGGAAGACACCCGGTGGTCCTTGACGCGCGACACTGAGCGAATTGCCGAACTGGACAACTATGGGTGGCTGGAGATCAAGACCGAACGAATCGATCTAATGGCTCGGTATCGCGAGCTCGATGGACCGCTCCATCGACTCGTCATCGGCATTGTTGGCTGCCACTTGCGGTGAGCTCCTAGCGTAGTGCGCGTTGCCCGTGAACGGTTCTGTGCCAAGTAGCTTTAGCTTGTCAACTGTTGCCACAAGGAAATTGCGCAGTGCCATATCCTAGCGTCTGCGTATTGGGGGTAGGGCCGATGCTTGCTGGTTTGCTCATACACTTGGCGCGAAATCGGTCGCCGGGTCGGGCTGCACGCGCTCGTTTCCCGCGCGCTGATACAGACAGGCATTTCGACACTCTCCTGATTCAAGCCGAGCGTGCGACTCGGACGAGCACTCTCACGGTCGGCTTCGTGCTCGCTTGGAGACAGTCCTCCGATCATTCGGCGCTCTCATCGAGAGGAACGCGACCGCGTACAGGCAAGATTCAATCACTCGTTAAGTTCCAAGCAGACCATTCAGTTCGTATTTCCTCGACCAAGTCCGGGCCAAGCCAACTCCGCGCGCCTACTGCGGGATGTCCACGGTCCGTAAGTCTGCTCCGCAGGTGCGCACTCGTCACCCGAAGTTCGCTGGCCATCTGGTGCACTCCGAGCGGTCGTTTCACAACGTGGCCCATTTGTTCAGTGATCCGTTCTATATGTGAGGTGCTGATCCGGGACTCCGATGCCGTACTCCAGTTCATTTGGACCGAGTTGACGTGGGAGACGCCCACCGAGAACCCTCTTTGCAGAGGACGTTGCAAAAGCCCCTTCTTGACCACGCCGAGAATGGTTGTTGGTTCACCGTCTCGGGGGCGCCAACCGGAGTTGTTGCTTCGATAATGGGATCCGCTAAGAGCCTCAATAATGTCCCCACCGACCAAGGCGATTCGCCGTTCAAGGAGACTGTGTGGAGCTGTCCAGGTCGTGAACGGCGGACGAACGTTGAGCTGAACAACGACGAGGCTGGTGGGCTCTATGTCGAATGCTAGTGCCGGAATAGGCGTACCATGACCAATGCGCGACCGGTTCGGCGTCGGTCGAGTAGGGCCTCACGCTACTGCCGCAAGTGGCAGTAGCCGGGTTGCAGAGGGATGCTTCGCCGGTCGGCCGGCGCTATCGGCGAACTTCGATGTCTGGATGGTTCTCCTCGACCCAGTCGGCCATCCGGTTGCCCCGCAGCTTGATGAACTTCAGCGACGCCTCCCGGACCTCCACGTACTCATCCGTCGTGACCGGGACACCCGAGCGGTTGAAGTCCTCGCCCTGCTTCAGGAAAAAGTCGATTTTTCCCTCCGGCGTCACGAGGTCCTGGAAGTGGAAGAACTCCACAAACTGCTCGAACGTGCAGAAAAGCTCGAAAAAGTCTGCGTAGTTGGTGGTGACATCACCGAGGGGACTGCCGGGCTCTTGTGCATAGTGGCGCCGGATGCACTCCAGGGTCCGGTCCATTCGGTCCACAATCTTCGCGCGCATTCCTCGTGCGGTGTTCATGGTGGGCCGGTGTATTTTCCTGACGGGCCAGATCATGGCACTGCCGATCGTGTACGGCGGGTTGAAATAGCGGAGCTTCTGCTCCTCGCTCAATCCGGCCTTGGCCTCGACCAGAGCCCTCGGCCTGCTCCACTTGGTGTAGGAGTTCGTGATGGCGTCGCTACCGAACGTGAACCTCTAATCAGGGGCCTGCGCGAACATCAGATAGTTGTTGCGACGCTCCTTCGGCTCTGCCGGGACCTGCAGATTGAACAGATCCCCGTCGCACAGCTCCTTGGTCCAGAGCAGCTGATGGTCAGCCTTGAGCCGCATACTGAGGGAGTCCGGGTCCTTCCCAGGTGGCGTATCGGACTTGTAGTCGAAGGTGATGTCGAAGACGGGCATGAAGTGGAGTGTATGTGCGCCGTGGTCTCGAACCACGGAACCTACCGTGGAGTCAGTCGCACGCGTCGCAGATACCGGTGGCTGGGAGCTCATATCCGCACGTACCGCAGACGGGACGCTCCCTAGACTCCGGCCTGGGCCTCGGGCTGATGTGATCCTTATACTCGCGTGTGAGCATCGGCTCGGCGTCGTCCGGCACGTCCAGACAAAACCGCCGGTAGCAGATCAGACGCTCCTCCGCGGCGACGACCTCCAACTGCTGCGGGTCGTCAATCCGATCGCGCCCGGCACGGAGGAGAATCTCGTTGAACCCGGCTCCCACACCTCCGTCCGACCCCCTGACGACCAAGGCGGTCAGCCGCGGGAGGCCACCTTCCTCGCACAGTTCGATGACCCGGTGCAGCACCCGGTCGGCCCAGGAGTTCGTCAGCTGGTTGGTGGGTCGTCGGGTGAGTTCGGCCACCTGGTTTTTAAGTCCTGCGTAGGTGATGTATCCGTTGTACGTGGAGGCGACCTCCTGCAGCACGACAACGGCGGCTCGGGCCTCCCGCTCGGTGATGGAACTGGCGATCTGAGGGTCGCTCTGTGGGGCAGCTACATCGGACAATGTCGTCTCCGTCTGTTGGGTTTCCCCTGATCGTAACCGGCTAATCAGGCGAGGTTTCTGTCTTGAGGCCAAGCCACTCCCGGACTTCTTGCTCAGTGCCGGGAGATTCGCTGATCAGACCATTAAGCTCACCCATCGCGAGAATTCGTTTGAGCAGAATGTGGCGGAGGTCGTCCGCGTTGGTGGACGGTAGTATCCGCCCGGCCCGGTTCGCCGCCTGTAGCACGTAGGTTGCGTGCGGGCGTACCACCAGTTGGCCGCGCTTCTCGGCATCAACACGTGCTTGGCGAGCTAGGCTATCAATCTCCGACGCGGAAAGATTGCTCCCGGCGGCGTGGACCATTCGAAGGGATTGCAACACGTTCGCGACCGCCACAATCACCTGGTCAACACGCTCGGGGCCAATGAGGGGCAGCGCTTTGTCATAAGTTCGGAGTTCTCGCGTTATTTCTGGAACGACACCAGTACCAGTGTCCTCCGTGGTCCATCCGTCAGGAATCGGGGTGTTCGGAGGATGAATGTACCCGGGGGCGGGCCCAGACAACTGCGCCTCCGGAACCACAGACTCGAGGAAGCGTTTGAATCCCCCGAAGTTCGCCCAGACACGTGTTATCTCCGTGCCGAATACGAGCGTCAGTTGCTGGGACAAGGCAGCCAGTGCGAGAGGCTTCTTCAGTCGGCGAACTGCAGCCGCGGTCTCATCGATGAGCGCGGCTTTAATCTCCGCATCCCCATTGGGTTGTGCAGCTTCGCCGGTCCCGTCATTCGGTGACAATCCAGACGCGTCCTCAGGCGGAGTAGGTACGACAACTGCGTCGGGCCCACTCGCGACGAAGGCGACCGCTGCTTCGGACGGCTGAGGATCGACTTCGCGTACCGAGCGTTGGGCCTCGACGTCCAAGCCGGTGCGGAGATCCTGCGCGATGTTGTCTACGGCGGCCAACAGTTCCGCCATCCGAAGTGACATTCCTACAATCCACTCCGGCACCGTGGAACCAGGCTTGTATGTATCCTCGTGAGTCAATTCACCCCAACCATCTTGGAGCAATGTTCGTGCTTGAACCTCGACCCGAACGCGTCGGTTTCCCTTCATGTGTGGGACAGGCACGACAAGATTCACGTGGTAGGCGCGGTATCCCGAGGGCTTCGGACTAGCGAAATAATCACGATGCGAATCATGCTCCACTGTGAGTGAGTGAGTGAGCTGTGGGAGGACTTTCGATCGGCAGTTCACCGATGATTTCTTGGAAGGTATTTGTGTCGGAGAGGTTGTTACAGACGAGTCGAAGGCCCACCAAATCGTCGATCGCTCCGGGCACGTCTTCCAATGCACTGATTTGGCTTATATACTTCTCCCGATTCAGTTTAGCGAAAGATCTCTGCGCCGACTTTACTCGACTTGTGGAGATGCGGAAGCGCCCGCGGTCTACTGGGTCAATGCGATCGTCAAGCAGCTCCTCGACAAGCCGCAGTGCTGTGACTAGCGCTGGCTTAAGAAACCCCTTATATGCGGTCTCGTGCCAGTCCACGTATTCCTCGTATCGCAGGTCAAACACGCCGCCCCAATCTGCCGTGGTGCGCCTAGTCCGCGCGCCTATCCAAAAGATAGTGCATCGTGAATGACCTCTGCGAACCAGGGCAAGAAATAGCCCCGTAGTTGCTTTATGAACCGGTCCTGGCTCCGTCTCCGCCCCAAGGTATCTCAAACTAAACAATGATCAGGGCTCGGCGTGCACGCGAGAGGAGCAGTTCTGGTCTCTGCTTCTAAACATCTCCTAGATGAGACGAATCCGTTCACCGGCAAATCGCCGGTGAACGGGTCTTGGAATGTTGTCTCAAGTGTCAGCCTCGATTCAGGGTTTACGAGGCTCCGGCTGCCGAGCGGTGCCGATAGTAGGTTCCCTTAGACCCCCCCCCCCCCCCGACGGTCAGGGATGCATCTACGACTCCGAGTCCCTTGGAGTCGATGAGGTACTTCATCGTCCGGAGGTTCAGGGCGACCTTCTCTGCGTCCGGGGTATAGCGTCCGAACTTCACGCCCGGGCGGTGGCTGCATTGACGCTGGCCTGGACACGCTCCTGGATGCGCTCGCGCTCGTACTCGGCGAAGGTCGCCATGAGGTTGAGCGTCAGGCGGACCTCACGACTGGACGGATCAATGCCGTCGGAGAGGGATCTCACCTCGATTCCCCGGTCGAGGAGGTCCTTGACCGTGGTGACGTCGTCGATCGTGGAGCGCCCGATGCGGTCGATGCGCCATGCGCCGAGTTCGTAACCGGGCGACTCTTTCCAGCGTCGACGCAGGCATCCGGCGAATGGGCTTCAGGTCCTGACTGCGATCAAGCGGCACACTCATAGGCCGTACGCCGTTCAAGAAGAAGCCGTGCCTCCCGCTTCGCTGGCGGGAGGCACGGCTTCTTCTTGAACTAGAGTCAGCCGCCGTACACCAATCCGTACCTCACCAGCATGCCGTTCGGCGGAGCGTCCGGCGCCGGCAGCACGTTCGTCGTCGCCAAGAGGCCCTTCTGGTCGACCTCGACGTCGGCAGGCAACACTGCCTGGCTGAACAGCACGGCCGTGGTCGTTCCGGCCGGCACCACCGAGATACGGTTGGCCATCAGCTCGGCGATGAAGAGGTTGCCCTTGTTGTCGAACGCCAGACCGGTCGGTGTGTGGAGGCCAACGATCACCGACGCCCCGTTGCCGGTCGCCGGGTCGATCTTCAGGACCGACCCTGCCATCTCACCCTCGGGAACGCCCGGAAGCGACGAGACGTACAGGTACCCGTCCTTCCCGACCTCGATGTCCGTCGGCACCGGCTCCGAGTTGTAGGTCTCTCCAATGGTGCAGGCCGGCAACCCGAACTCGGCGGCATCTGCCGCCGTGAGCACCGTCGGAACGGGCCCGATGAGCGAAATGAACCGAACCGCCCCCGTCGCCAAGTCGACGGCGAAGATCGAGTTGGCACCGGCGTCCGCCACGAACAGCGTGTGACCGGTGGGATCCAGCGCCGTCGCGTATGGATGCGAATACACCTCACCGCCGTGCGGTCCCGCATAAGGAGCGATCGGCGGCGGGAGCTGGTCCAGGCACGACTGTGGGGTGTTCTGCAGTCCGTACTCGGATTTCGCATCGAAATTGTTGGCCGTCTCAAAGGCAGCGAGATCGGCCAGCACGGTGGCGGCACCATTCCGAAGCACGCTGACGTTGGCAACCAGCGGCCGTGTCTCACCCGGGCCGCCGACACTTTCAGTGAAGTAGGTGTCCGGCCCGTGTGTGGTGACGCCGCCCACTTCGATATTGGGGCGTTCCACCAGGTTCGTGACGACGCCATCGCCGCCAACGCTGCTCAGCAGTCCGGCGAAGTTCTGGGTGACGTAGGTCGACTCGCCCGGCCCAGCGGCAATACGCAGGGGGCCGACCAGGGAATTCGCAAGCTCCGTCTGGTCACCGGGCGAAACGGTGCCTCCGCCGTGATGCTGGACCTCGGTCGCACCGGCAGCAACGCCGGTTCCGGTGAGGGCGACGGTTAAAAGTGTGGTGCTGAAAAGACGCGCAGTATTACCCTTCATGGGATCAATCCTCAGGTTTTGCGGGTGATCAAGACGCGGTAAAGCGGTCCCAGCAACCGAGCAGTGGGGTTCCCACTGGCGCACTGCTACCCCGGTCATCAGCCGGAAGGGCGGCGTCGCTTCATGCTATGACGGCCCTGATTGGCTGTCCACGGTATTACCGGGGTGTGATTCGCGCTGCTTGACATTATGTCCGCATGCGAAGCCCGTCTGCTGTTTCGGTTACAAAAATCTTCAGCGGCGAGGACAGGAACAATAGTGGGTGCGCCGACCTACAGTGAGCGCATGGAAACGGCCAATGAAACACCCAGCGATCCGCGGGCCCGACGACGACGCCTGTGCCCGGTCTGCCGGTCTGAAGCATGGCGCATTGCGTACGGGATGATCCTGCCCGATCAGCGAGCGACCATGCCCAACACCGTGTTCGCCGGCTGCTGCATCCAGATGCGCGAGCGCCGGAACCCGAAGACGGGGGAGCGTGAGCTCGGAACTCCTGTCTGGCAATGCCAGAACCCGTCCTGCGGGCACGAGTGGTGGTGACACGGGCTGCCCAGCGTGGAGCAGTTACACGCTGAGCCAAGCGCTTCGCCCGAGCGCGGTCAGCTGTCGCAGCCCCAGCCGTCGCCATCCCGGTCGAGGTGGGGTCCGTAGCCCGGGGTGCCGATAGAAATCGGAGCCATCCCGGCGGCGCGTACCGCAGTGCAGTTTGGGTAGTACGGCGCAGGAGCCGGAGCGGGCACCACCGGCGCAGGGGCAACCGGAGCCGGCGCAGGGGCAACCGGAGCCGGCGCGGGAGCGACGGGCGCAGGAGCAGGCGCCGCAGGAACCGGCTCGGGTTGTGCCGGGACGGGGGCCGGCTCGGCGACCGGAGGTTCCTGATTCGTCGGAGCGTCGATGTCACCGCAGGACCCAAGGACGGACGCCATGGCGTCGTGCTCGGCCTGGGTCACCCACAGTCCATAGGTAGCCTTCACCGAGATCTGGGTCGCGACGTAGGTGCAGCGGAAGGCCTTGTTCGGCGGGAGCCAGGTGGCCGCGTCGCCGTCGCCCTTCTGCTGGTTCGTCGGGCCGTCTGTCGCCTGAAGATTCAGCGGGTCGTTCGCGAACGCCATGCGCTGCTCGGGGCTCAGCTGCTGCGCCCCCTTCTGCCACGCATCGGAGAGCGCGACGACGTGGTCGATCTGCACCGCCGAGCTGGTGGCCTGCCCGCGGATGAACCGAATGGTGGTCGCGGTGTACGGGTCGTCGAGCACACCCGAGGCCACCTTGCAGGGCACGCTGTTGGCGAAGACGATGTCGTAGAGCTGCAGCTTCAGGATGTCATTTCGGGTGTCGCAGCCGTTGCGGTCGACGTCGGCCCAGGCGGTCCCGAACTGGTCCCGGTCATAGCCGGTCTTTGGTGCCCGTCCCTTGATTGCCAGGGTCTCCAGCAGCGCGAGGGCCTTGGTGCCGGCGGCCGGCTGGCTCTGCGGTGCGACGGCCCCTTGCACGGTGACGGTGGGGACCTCGTCGGTATCGAGAGGGGCGACGTCGGGCGTCGGGCTCACTGTGGGTGCCGGCGCCTTGGTGGTGCTCGGCCGGGGAGTGGGGGACGGCGACGGCGTCTCCGCGGGTGCGCTGACTGCCGTCTTGTCGGCCGCTGCGGTCCGGGTCGGGGTCTCGGCCGGCGCGTTGATCAGGAGGCCCGCGACGAGAGCCACTACGCTGATGCCGATGGTTATGCCGGCGGCTTTCCGGTCCGGAAGGCGCAGCCACGACGGCCTTCCCGAGATAAGGGAGTAGAGGCCCGTCGCCAAAAGGACCAGCGCCAGGTAACCGAGGCCTCCGCCGGCGAGGTTCGCCGTGTCGGCGACGACGATGGCGAGGAGTGCGACCGCCACGGCGATCCAGGTGGATCGATCAATCCTGTGGCGTTGCGGCCCTTCGGGCAATGGCTTTGAGGCAGGGCCGTGCCCGAAAGGTTTGCGCATGAAATTGTCCCCCAGCTGAAAAGCGAATGTTGTGCGCTGGTCATCGTACATCGGCTGAGAGCGAGTTTTCCGCAGTAGCCGGTCGTACTTCGCTCATACGTTCGAGCTCAACGGGGATAACCGTGCGTTACCGGCTGGCGGTCGGAGCGTTAAGGATTAAGGACAATATGACGTCGTGCGCGCGTCTGGCTTTTTCGTCTTCCCGAAATTCCGCTGCGACTACTTTCGCTTCAGCAACGCAATCGATGGCCGAGCTCGAACAGAACTTCCCGAGCATCGACTCGTTCGACAACATCGCTACCGACTGGATTGAGCGGTACGGGACGGGTATGACGGAATCTGGGTGCCGACGAAACTCCTACAGTTGGCTACGCCCTGAAACCCGATCCCTTCCTTCGGACGCGGCGAGTCGACGTGTGGGTGGTGAGGGTGACGAGATCGTCGCTGTTTAGGAAGCCCGCCATTTCGACGGTTCCGTCGGCCCCAATTCGTAGGTCGATACGATTTCGCGCAATCTCTGGTCGGTAACCTCGGTACCTGTCGGAGAGGTGGATAAACCGCTGATTCGTGGATCCTACAAGCGCTCGTTGCCGTTCTGCGAGATCCTTTTCGTAGGGGCCGTCGATCAGGAGATCGGTCGCCAAGAGAAGGCCCTGCGCGCGAACGTCTTCTTGGAGCGCTTCGATGGCGTAACCAGTGAACGTGATAACGCCAAGCCCATTCGCCTGGGCGTGCCTCGCGAGCGCTGCCGACTGGTGCGGCTGATCGAAAGGCTCGCCACCCAGGAGCGTCAGCCCTTCAGCTCCAGACAGCTGCGCTTCCTCGACGACAGACTCGGGGGCTAGCTCATCGCCACCATCGAAACTGAACAGCTGCGGGTTGATGCAACCGCTGCACCTAATGCTGCAGCCTTGAACCCATACTGCACTCCGTATTCCCGGACCCTCAGCGGTTGTCCCATGCAAGACACGGCTGACGCGGATGGTGGCGCTCATAGATCAAGTGTCCGGCCGCCGCGGGGGCGGTTCAAAGCATCGTTCACGGACGGGGCGGCTGCGGTGGGCTCAAAGGACAGAGCGTTCCGGAAAGGAAGAAGTAGGTGAGGCGATACACGCGTCGACCCGAGCAGATGCTCAAATGAGGTGTACTGACCGACCTGTGGTCGTGTATCAAGAATCTGCCGTGCCGCAGCGTACTCCACTCCAAGTTGCTCGAAATCTCCGAGCTCCATGGTGTTAACATTCTTCGCCTGCTGAATGGGTTGCTGCATACGTTGTTGGACGGGTTGCTTATGGGGCGTGCCGGACGTCCAAGCCGGCTGAGCGTTCTGCACAGGCGCTTGTACGTACCATTTCTCCGGCTGGTGATGGGCTTTCCACAACAACCACTTCCGGTTGGTGAGTATCGACAAGGCCATACCTGCAATCCAGTGGATGAACCACACCCAGCCCCACACGGTGGAAGCCGTGCTCTGCACCGGGTTCTCTTTCGTGCCCGTCTCTATCCCCGATATGGCAATGAAAAGGCCCACCGTCACAACGGCAGATACGACACCGTAGGAGATCCACAGCTTGTTCCTAGATGTTATGCCTCTAACAAGGAAGTTAACGCACGTCAGAAAGCCAAAGGATAAGATGCTCCACAGCACACCTGCGCTATTCCTCATTCGCCAGGCACGGGAGCAGAGCTTCTCTTCCGGAGTCATCGTTGGTCCTCTATTTCAATAACTGGTCGTGTAGATTCCGCAAGATGCTGTGATGCGTCGATGAAGTACTCAGGCGTCAGTCGTGAATCTGTGATTGACGCGCCCGGTAGAAGAGCTTGAACTGTTGAGAGCTCGTCGATGCATCCCGGACCCTTGTAGCCCTCCACCGACGCGGTAATAGCGCCGTCAGAACCAATCGAGATAGTGATTCGTTTGGTCATGATCCCTGCTCGAAGACTAGTTGGACAGTGCCATCTTCTGATCGCTCTTCGATCAACACCATGCCCATTGCAGCGGCTTGGCGACGTACGTTCTCTATTGTGTGGATCTGGGTGATGTGCCCGACCTTCACGTCGAGTTCAGCCAACATATGTGGAGTTTCCGCCTCAGCCTTGTCAACGCGTCCGAGGAAGACGCTACCGACGCGCTGGAAAGTGACAGGACCATAGGCCGTACGAGCGCTGAGACGTCCTTCGGTTTCCATTATCTCGGTTGCTCCCATGGCTCGAAGTGCTGCAACAAGGAGGCCCTGGTCGGTAATGCGGGTCGTTCTACACTTCTCACAGAGGTCAGTGCTTCGCGCCTGCTTAATGGCGGCAACAGCAGCGATGCCGAGCGGCAGCAGCAGTATTTCGAGACTCATCAATATCCCTAGAAGTCGATCCGTCGACCGCCGCGCCAAGAGGCCACGTCGCCTTCTGAGCCTGCTGTCGTGAGGCCATCCTGATCCTCAGTGGAGGTACTAGCTACTGCCCTCTGTGATGCCCAATCGCGGATAAGCTTGATCTGTTCAGACTGGGTTGTAGAAAGCGGCACGGTGTTGTTGATTGTGCGCGTCAAGTCTTCTTCAGTGAGTGGTCGTCTTTCAGAGTAGGCCTCGAAACAAGCACTTACAACGGCCTCAGCTACCTCCGCACCGGAGAAGCCGTTGCTGTGCTCCGCGAGCTTCGACAACAACCGGTCATCCACAGTGAGCTCACCCGAAGCTTTCGAAGACGCTGTGAGGCGCTGACGCAGTTGAATTTTCCAAATGACCTTGAGTTCGCTGACCGTTGGCAGATCGACGAAAAAAATCTCGTCGAATCGTCCCTTACGCAGAAGCTCCGGGGGTAGCCCGTCGATCTTGTTCGCAGTTGCTATGACGAACACTGGTTCTGATTTCTCTTGGAGCCAAGTCAGGAAAGTCCCAAACACCCGCTGACTGGTGCCTGAGTCCCCGCCACTGCCGCTGCCGAATCCCTTTTCAATCTCGTCGATCCAGAGGATCGATGGCGCGACTGCTTCGGCCAAACGGAGGGAAGCGCGCATATTTTGTTCGCTTGAACCGACGACGCCCGAAAAGACCCTCCCCACATCCATTCGAACTAGCGGCAACCCCCACAACGAAGCCATGCATTTAGCTGTCAAGCTCTTTCCACATCCGGGCACGCCGGTAATGAGGATGCCCTTGGGTGCTGGGATGGACCATTCTTGAGCACTCGGTAGCCATGAACCATTACGTTTGTGTAGCCAGGTTTTGAGGTTCTCGAGTCCACCGATGTCGTCAATCGACCCTGACGAGTCAATGAACTCAAGGAGTCCTGATTTCTTAATTGCTTGTCGCTTCTCGTCAAGCACAAGCGCAATATCCCGTGCGTCAAGCCGTCCGTCCGATGCTATTGCTCTAGCGAAGGCATTCTCCGCTTCGCCTAGCGTCAGCCCCTGAGCGGCCTGCAAGAGGCGCTCCCGATCTTCCTTGGAGAGATCTACAACAATCTGGTTTCTGTTCGCGTTGATGATGCCGTCAAGGACGCTCTCGATCTCGCGCCTGCCGGGCAACGGTAGGTCGAGAACGGTCACTTCCTTCTCAAGATCGATAGGTAGTTGCAAGGCGGGAGCCACGATCAAAAGGGTGTGCGGCACCATTCCGCTGCGAAAATCCCGGGCTGCGTCGAGTATTGCACGCACTGTCGCAGGATCGACCCCACGAGATGATGCACCACCGAGGGAATGATGTAGGTCGAAGAACACAAAGATCGTGGGCTCTGAAGCTTTGCGCGCTATGTTCAACGCTTCGACAGGGCTTACCGCCTTACCATTCTCGCCGATGGCATGGAGGCCTTGGCTCAGCGAATATGCGACTACCCTTCGCGGCCTTTTTAGAGGTGCGGCTGTCGCTGTTTCCTCAACAAGCTGAAGTACGCGTTGATCTTCGTGGGTCTCGACCAGCAGAACCGGGTGACGAGCTCGAATTAGATCTATCAGGTTCTCTCGGAATGGTACAGACCGTCGGCTCAACTGTGGTTCCCCAACCTATGAATGAATCGTCACGCGAAACAAGCTCCCTCACAGGGTAATAAGCAAGTTCCGTCTAATGAGCAGGATACTCGACCGTCGGTCCTGGGGCAGCCGTCGTGATGCGAAGTTGAGGGCTCACCCGGAGTATCACGGGAGACCTGTTATTGGGACTCCGCGGTTTCCTTGCCTTCAAGTCATCGAGGGCATCGAGAGGGCTTCTGCCGGTTGACGAGGTAGCACGAAGATTTGCGTCGTAGGTGGAAGTTCGGAGGTTGAGTCTGCGACTACTCCTTAAGCGTCAATACGAAACACAAGGCGGTATGGGATGGTGCTGGGTTCAGAAGCCGAAAGTGATCAACAGCCTGAACTGCTCCAACCGAACCCCGAAGTTATTCCTCAAGGCGATAGTCCGCGTTGCAGGGAATGCCGACGTTGAGTGCTCGGTTCGGGTAACTGAAATAGGCACGCCATTGGCTTTGCGGGTAACGCGACAGTTGCACCCTGCGACGAACGCGGCGCTCGGTCCGGTGAAGAAAAGGGAAAGGCAAAACGACGCAATTACGGCGGCCCTACTCCAACTCTCGGGACGACGCGAGTGACGTATAGTCAAGAAGCGTCCGGCACCGAAGCGCAGTATTCTAGCGCGCCCACTTCGGTGACGGAACCGAAGGGCGCGAGCAGGAGTTCGCCGGAACCGCCTGAGGCACATCCTTGGCAGACAACCTATTCTGGAGGCCCGTGCGCAGCGTCGCGCCCGGATTGCCGCAGACAGGTGCACGCATGCAGCTCTCCACGCCGGAACGCCCCCAGCAGCCACTTCCCACCGCACGGTCCGAGCTCGACCGCATCACCGAACTCGCTGGGGACCTTGCCGGCCAGTTCGAGCTCGTCCCGCTCCTCGAACGCGTCCTCGGCCACGCCGTCGCGCTCCTCGGCTGCGAAAGCGGCTCCATCTCGATTGTCCACGAATCCGAGGGCTACTACCGCAAGGAAGTGGACCAGGGCGTGGGCTGCCTTGAGGGCCAGACCTTCCCGCTGACCGAAGGCCTCACCGGGCAGATCGTGAAGCACCGCGGCACCGTGATCCTCGACCGCTACGCCTCCGTCCCCACCGGTCACATCTCCCCGGACGATCCGCGCTGGGGGAGTGCCGTCATCGGTGTGCCCATCGCGTGGGACGGCGCAATCATCGGCACATTCGCCATCTTCAGCGACGGACCCGGCCGCACCTTCACCGCCGCTGAAGCGTCGCTGGTGGAACTCTTCGCCAACCACGCCGCCATCGCCATCATGAATTCCCGGCTCCATCAGGCCGCCGCGGGCAGGGAACGCGAAGCGGCTGTCGCCGGCGAACGTGAACGGGCGGTGCGCGACGTCCACGAGACCATTGCCCGCTCCCTTGGCTCCCTGCTGCTCCACCTCGACCGCGCGGACAAGGCCACCCCCGCCGGGTCACCGGCGACCGAGCACATCGACGCCGCCCGGGTCCTGGCGCACGAGGCCCTCTTCGACACCCGGCGCACGGTCCTCGGGCTGACCCCCTCGAGCCTCGCCGGCAGAACCCTTGAGGACGCACTCCGCAGCGAACTGCACCGCGTGGAGGCCGCGTCGCCCCTCGACGCCACGCTCGCGGTGGTCGGCGAACCACACAGCCTCGCCGCCGAAGTGGCCCATCAGGTGTTCATGATCGTGCAGGAAGCCGTGGGGAACGTCGTCGCGCACGCCCACGCCACCACCTGCCGGGTCGGCCTGTTCTACAACGCCGCCGGAATCGCCGCCGTCATCGAGGACAACGGCCGCGGGTTCGACGCCGCCGCCAAGCGCGGAGCCGGAGGGTCGCCATCGTCCTCCGCCTGCCTTGGACTCCATGGCATGGCCGCCCGCGCGCACTATCTGCGCGGCGAGCTCTCCATCGACTCGACGCCGGGCTGGGGCACGCGCGTGCGCGCGGAAGTGCCCTACTCCGCCACCGGGGACGTGTCCCGCGAGCGGTGGCAGGTGCTGGTCGCCTGCGTCCAGCCATTGGTGCGCGCGGGCCTGGTGCGCCTGCTCGAGACCTCCGAACCGTCGGTGCAGGTGATGGGGGAGCCGGGCAGCCTCGAGGACCTCGTGGAGTCGATCTCGCTGCTGCAGCCGGACATGATCGTGCTCGACTGGGACCTCCTCGAGCAGTACACCGCCGCCCGGCCGGCAGGACCGGCGGAGGGGCCCGTCGACCGGCCCGTGGTGGCCGTCGTCGATCATCCGACGCTTGAGCAGCTGCGCCTGGCCGCAGGGTCGGGCGTGCGCGGCTTCCTATCCCTTTCCTCGACCCCGGCCGAGGTGGCCCGGGTGGTGGTCGCCGCGGCCCGCGGTGATGCCCTGCTCGACGGCGCCGTGTTCACCCGGTTCACCGAAGTGCACGGCGACGCCGCGGCGAAGGATAGCTCGACTGTCCGGCTCACAGCACGCGAACTCGAGGTCCGTGAGCTCCTGGGACAAGGCCTGGCCGACAAGCAGATCGCCTCCCGGCTCGCCATTTCGGTGAAGACCGTCGAGAAGCATGTGGGCGCGATGCTGCGCAAGACCGGTGCCCGCAACCGCACCATGCTGGTGGGGCTGCAGCACCAAGGCGGGTAGGCGAGGTCAGCAGCGGGCGTCAGTAGGCGGCGGCACCGGCCGAGGCGACCTCCTGGTCCTGCTCGACGGTGCCGGTGGAAACACCGATGGCGCCCATGATGCTGCCGTCACGGACCAGCGGAATGCCGCCGGGGAAGACCACCAGACGGCCGCCGTGCGCCTCGCTCAAGCCAAAGATCGGCCCGTCGGGCCGGGTGGCTTCCTGCAGGCCCGCGGTTTCCTGCTGGAACGCGATGGCGGTGTAGGCCTTATTGATCGCAATGGTGATGCTGCCGATGTTCGCGCCGTCCATGCGGAGATGCGCCTTGAGGTTCCCGCCGGCGTCGACGACGGCGATATCCATCGGCTGGCCGATCTCGGTGGCCTTAGCCGCGGCGGCGTCGATGACGCGGCGGGCTTCCTCGGCGGTGACGGTTTCGAGTACTGATCCTGTGGCCATGGTGTCCTTTTTCGCTGAAGTGAAGCTCGAGATTGAGTCTGGGGCGGAGGGCGCAACAGCCCAACAGCCGCGCCCCACTTAACCATCTCCTCACCACCACTGACGAGGTGGTGAAAACCCCCACTCACGGGGGCGGGGTAACCCCCATACCGGACTGCGCGCACCACGCCTAGCGTGGGGAGGAGCCTAGCCAGGAGGATTCGTTGTGGCCGTTGTACCCCTGAAAGACATCGTTGGTCCGGCATTCGAGCAGCGGTACGGCGTGCCCGCGATCAACATTTTCAACGACCTCACGATGGAGGGTGTCCTCGCCGGAGCCGTTGAAGCCAACTCGCCGGTGATCCTGCAGACCTCGGTGAAAACCGTGCGCAGCATCGGGTCGCGGGTGCTCTTCGACATGTGGCAGTCCCTGACCCGCGGCATCGAGGTGCCTGTAACGCTGCACCTTGACCACTGTCCCGACCGCGCCGTGGTCACCGAATGCCTGAAGGCCGGCTGGAACTCCGTGCTCTTCGACGCGTCCAACCTGGCGGTCGAGGAAAACCAGCGCCAGACCATCGAGGTCGTCGCCGAGGCCCGCAGCTACGGCGCCCAGGTGGAGGGGGAGATCGAGGCAATCACCGGCGTCGAGGACGACCACGGCTCCGACGAGGTCTCCAAGCAGCAGAGCCTCGAAACGGCGCTCGCTTTCATCGACGCGACCGGGATAGACGTTTTCGCACCCTCGATCGGCAACGCCCACGGCAGCTACAAGGCCGCACCCGTGCTCGACGTCGAACGCGTCACCCAGATCGTTGAGGCACGCAACGTCCCGATCGCGCTGCACGGCGGCAGCGGACTGAGCAGCGAGCAGTTCGCCGACCTCATCGCCCGCGGCTGTGCGAAGGTCAACATCTCCACCGCGCTCAAGGAAACCTACATGCAATCGAGCCTGGCCTTCCTGAAACAGGCGGAGCAGAACAACAAGTGGGATCCGCCGTCGCTGTTCAAGGCCACGCGCGCGGACGTCCTCACCCTGGTCACAGACCTCTGCACCCAGTTCGGCAGCGCCGGCAAGGGAGGCCGCTGAGCATGCCCACCCTCATCTTTGACTGCGATGGCGTGCTCGCCGACACCGAACAATACGGCCATCTGCCCGCCTTCAACCAGACCTTCGGCGACTTCAACGTTCCCGTGCAGTGGAGCGTTGAGGACTACGCCGAGAAGGTGAAGATCGGCGGCGGCAAGGAGCGCATGCGCAGCATCCTCACCCCCGAGCTAGCGCAGGACCTGGGCCTGAAGGACGAGGCCGCCATCGACGCGGCGATCCTCGCCTGGCACAAGCGGAAAACCGAGGTCTACAAGGAACTGGTTGCGAGCGGCGTCATGCCCGGCCGGCCGGGGATCGCCCGGATTGTGCGCGATGCCGCCGATGCCAGCTGGACCCTGGCCGTCGCCTCGACCTCCGCGGAACCCGCCGTCCGTGCCGTCCTCACGCACGCCGTCGGGGACGACCTCGCCGCGCACTTCTCGGTGTTCGCCGGGGACATCGTGCCCGCCAAGAAGCCCGCCCCGGACATCTACCTGCTGGCACTGAAGGAACTCGGGGTATCGGTTGCCGACACCATCGTCGTGGAGGACAGCGGCAACGGGCTGCGCGCCGCCCTCGCCGCCGGGCTTCGCACGGTGGTAACCGTCAGTGGCTTCACCCGTGAGGAGGACTTCACCGGCGCCTCCCTCGTGGTCAGCTCCCTCGGCGACGTCGACGGCGAGCAGGCCGAAGTCCTCGCGAACCCCTTCGGCGCGGATGTTCCCGGCGTCGTCACCCTCGCCACGCTGCAGGAGCTGCTGGCACGCCCCGCGCCCGGCGAACCGGACTCCGCCCCAACGACCGATACGGAGACACCATGACAGCCACCGATCTCGCCGACGTCGAGTACGTTGTGCGCACCCTTGCGGCCACCGCGGTGGAGAAGGAGAAGGAGTTCGGGGACCTCGACGCCGTGGTGGGCGACGGCGACCTCGGCTACTCCCTGGCCCGCGGCTTCGAGAAGGTGCTCACCGACTGGGACTCGCTGAAGCGCGACGACGTCGCCACCTTCCTCCAGCAGATCGCCCTCGTGATTTCGAGCAGAATTGGCGGGACCTCGGGGCCGCTCTGGGGAACGGCGTTCCTCCGGGCCTCGGCCGCAGCGAAGACCGTGGACACCATCGACGGCACCGCCGTCGTCGCCATGCTGCGCGGTGCCACCGACGGCATCAAGGCGCGAGGCAATGCCGATCTCGGTGACAAGACGCTGCTCGATGCCCTCGTTCCCGCCACCGACGAACTCGAACGGCAGATCTCGGCCGGCGCGTCGCCCGAGGAATGCCGCAAAGCCTTCGCGGCGAAGACCCGCGAGTGCGCCGATGCCACGTCGAAGCTCGAGGCCAAGCGGGGCCGCGCCAGCTACAGCGGGGAACGCAGTATCGGTTCCCCCGATGCCGGCGCCGTCGCGGTGGCAATCCTGATCGAGCGCATCGTGGCCGACTGGCCCTGAGTTTTCCTACCCCTATCCCTACAACGACGTGGAGACCTTATGAAAAAGTTCGTTAACGATCCGCAGCAGTTCGTCCCGGAGATGCTCGAGGGCTTGGCGCTCGCGAACCCTGACACCCTCAAGTACGTGCCCGAGTACAACCTCATCATGCGCGCCGACGGGCCCGACCAGGGCAAGGTGTCGATCGTGCAGGGCTCCGGGTCCGGGCACGAGCCGGCACACGTGATGATCGTGGGTAAGGGCATGCTCGACGCCGCGTGCCCGGGCGACGTGTTCGCCGCGCCGCCGTTCGACTACGTGTATGAGACCACCAAGCTGCTCGCATCACCCAAGGGTGTGCTGCTGCTGGTCAACAACTACACCGGCGACAAGATGGTGTTCGAGATGGCGCAGGAGATGTCCTCGGCCGACGGCATCGAGGTTAAGACGCTGTTCATCAATGACGACGTCTCCGTCGAGGATTCCACTTACACCATCGGCCGCCGCGGGGTGGCGGGCAACTTCTTCGTCATCAAGGCCGTTGCCGCTGCCGCGGAGCGCGGAGCGGACCTTGACGAGGTCATCCGGATCGGCGAGAAGGTGAACTCGGTGACGCGCACCATGGGCGTTGCGCTTACCGCGTGCACCCCGCCGGCGAAGGGCAGCCCGCTGTTCGACCTGGGCGAGGACGAGATCGAGATGGGTGTGGGCATCCACGGCGAGCCCGGCCGGCGCCGGGCCAAGATGATGCCGGCCAACGAGATCGTCGAGGAGATTTTGGGCCCCGTGGTCAAGGATCTGCCCTTCGGCGACGGCGACCGGGTTGCGCTGATGGTCAACGGCCTCGGCGGCACCCCGATCAGCGAGCTGTACCTGCTGTACGGGCAGGCGCACAAACGCCTGGCCGAGCAGGGCATCAGCGTGGGCCGCAGCTATGTGGGGGAGTACTGCACCTCGCTGGACATGGCGGGTGCCTCGATCACCTTGGTGAAGCTCGACGAGGAGATCGAGTCGCTGCTGATGGATCCGGCGGAGATTCCGATCCGGGTGTTCTAGGGGTTCGATGCACGACGGCGGGGCCAGGCACAACGACGTGTCGGCCCCGCCGCCGTGCGGGCGCGGCTTGGGCCTAGGTCAGGATGTCCTTGGTGCTGAACCGCCCGTAGGCCAGCGCCCCGAACACAGCGATGTAGCCAAGCTGCAGCAGTGCGTTGTCACCAAAGGACTGCCAGGCGATCGGATCCCGCAGGAGGTCCCCGAACCCGAACCAATAGTGGGTGAACAGCCACGGGTGCATCCACTCAAGCTGCGGCAGTGCACCGAGGATCTGCGAGACGGCAGCCAACGCGGCGGTCGCGGCCATGGCTCCCACGGGGACCGAGGTCAGGGTGGAGATGAACAGCCCGATCGCGCTCAAGCCGAGCAGGGACACCGTTACATACAGCGCCAGCAGCAACAGGCGCACCGCGTAGCCGCCGAAACCCACGGTCGTGCCGGAGAGCAGTGCCACCGGCCCGATGGGAAACAGTGCGGCACCGATCAGCGCACCCGTCGTCACCACGGTGAGCGTCGCAACGAGGCAGAACACCGCCGCCCCCGCGTACTTCACGAGCAGCAGCCGCACCCGCCCGGCCGGCGCAACCAGCAGGTACCGCAGCGTGCCCAGATTCGCCTCGCCCGCGATCGTGTCCCCGGCGACCACTCCGATGGTCAGCGGCAGGAACAACGGAATCGACACGGTCAGCGCGGTCAGGGACACGAACAGCCCGTTCTGGGTGATGCTCGCCAGGAACGCCGGGCCTCGGCCCGGCTCGGGCCCCTCGGAGAGCCGCACCACCACGGCGATGAGAATCGGGATCGCCGCAAGGGCGGCCAGCATTGCCCAGGTGCGGCGGCGGCGGAACAGCACAGAGATTTCGGAGCCCAGCAGCGCACGGCCGGCAAAGGGACGGGCCCGCACAACGCCGCCGTTGCCGGGCGAGGGGATCGCTTCAGCCGGCAACGTCGAACCCCTCTCCGGTCAGCGCCACAAAGCGTTCCTCGAGGGAGGCTCCGCTCACGCTGAACCCGCGGACGCGCACCTCGGCTCGGACCAATGCCGCATTCACCGTCTCCGGCTGGAGGCCGTTGAGGGTGAGTTCGGCCGTCACGACGTCGTCCCGGCCGCCGGTCTCCGGGGTCAGCCCGAGTGATTCGAGCACACGGCGGGCCGCGCCCGGATCGGGGGTGAGGACCCGTACGTGGGCGGTGCCGTGCGCCCGGAGCTCGTCGAGGGTGCCCTGGGCGACGAGCCGACCGGCGCTCATCACGGCGATCTGGTCGCACATCTGCTCCACCTCGGCCAGCAGGTGGCTCGAGACGAAGACGGTGGTGCCGCCGTCGGCCAACGAGCGGATGAGGCTGCGGACCTCCCGGGTGCCCTGCGGGTCAAGGCCGTTGCTGGGTTCGTCGAGGATGAGCAGGTCCCGCGGAGTGAGCAGCGCGTTGGCGATGCCGAGGCGCTGCTTCATGCCCAGGGAGTAGGCGTGGGCGCGCTTGCGGGCGGCGTGGCTGAGGCCCACCCGTTCCAGGGCGGCGTCGACGCGCTTGTTGCGGGTGGCGCGGGAGGTGAGCAGGTCGGCGTCGTCGTACCGCTGCAGGTTCGCCCGGCCCGAGAGGAAGGGGTAGATGGCCGGGCCCTCGACGAGGGCGCCGACCCGGGGCAGGACGTCGCGGGAGGACTCGGGCATCGCGCCGCCCAGCAGCCGGATTTCCCCGCTTGAAGCGGCGGCGAGGCCGAGCAGCATGCGGATGGTCGTCGTCTTGCCCGAGCCGTTGGGCCCGAGGAAGCCGAAGACCGATCCCCGTGGTACCCGAAGGTCGATCTCGTCCACGGCGCGCTGCTGGCCGAAGGTCTTGGTCAGCCCCCGGGTCTCGATGGCCAGCTCGGTGGCGGCCGCGCTCACGGGCGCACCCCAAGGCGGGTCCGACGACGGTCGGTTGCCTGCCCCCGCGGCGCCCCCGGCGTCACTGCTGGGAGGCAGCGATCAGTTGGTCGGCGCCGACGGCCCCGGCGAAGACCCGTCCGTCGTCGGCGATGAACACCGTGACCAGCGAGGTCTGCAGGACGCGCCCGCCGTCCACCTGGAGGAAGGCCTGCTGCAGCAGGGCCTGCGCCTCGGCGGCATCCTCGCTGCTCGGGGTGGCCGTGAAAACGTCTGTCGCGGAGCCGGCCGGGAGGGCGACGATGGAGCTCCAGCCCTCACCGAGGACCGTCGGCTCGGTGCCGGGGTCCCGGTCGGGCATGTCGTGATCCCGGTGTTCCTTCACCGGCACCTCGGTGACGGTGGTGCCTGCCGGGGGCGCGAACTCGAAGAGGCCCGCTTGCGGAGCGCTGAAGTCGATGGTGGAGAAGGCGACCGAAAACGCGGGCTCGGCCTGGCCCTGCGCGGCAATGGTGAAGCTCAGGGGAACCCCGGTCTCGGAATCCACGGCGAGGGACACGGCGCCGACGAGGGTGTCGTCGGTGCTGGGCGTAAGCACAAGCTCGTAGGCGGTACGGCCGGCCACCCGGGCGTTGTCGCCCACGGTGATCTCGGTCGAGGGGTCGATGGTGGAGAGGAACTTCTCGGCAATCTGACCCGGTGTGTAAGCCTCGGCCATCGGAGCCTCGGTCGTTTCCGCAGGGCGGACCGCGTGGGCCGCCTCCTGCTCCCGGAAGTCGTAGTACCAGACCTCGTCGTCGTTCAGGATGACGTTGCGCTCGCCGAGCCGGTCCTGCACCTGGACCCGCGCCTTGTCGGGGCCGTCGATGGAGACCTGGGCCGTGTGGTCGGAGGTGAGCAGCTCGAGGGCCGCGGCCGGGCCATCGGTGCTCCGGCCGCCGGGGCCCACGGACTGCAGCTCGGGCAGGCCGAGCTCGGAGGACTGTTCAAGGGTGCCGGTGAAGGCGCTGTCGGTGCTGTCGGCGACCAGCTCCAGGAGTTCTTGGGCGGTCTTCGCAGGCAGCTTAGGACTCGCCTGCGCGAGGTTGGGCCCGACGACGGACGCCGCCACAATGACCGCCGGGACGATGCCGGCGGGAAGCCAACGCTGCCAGTTCTTTGCCATGATCGTGCCTTCCGGGTGATTCCCTTACCCCCACGCTCTGTTAACGGTACTCCTGCTAGCTGGGAGGACGCCGGGGATTTCGGGACGGGATATGGGTCACGCGGACCGACTCGCTAGCTACTAGGCGTCGCGTCGCGGGTCAACGGGGCGTCCGCCGAGAATCTGTTGGTCGCCGGGTTACCCTATTGAGACGTCAGCGGGGTAGTAAAGAGAGCTGGCAACACTAGCCAGTTATTGAACTACTTGGGGGACTTGCCATGTCCGAAGCTCCGATCGACGCTGTCGACGCCGATGATGTCAGTGATGCTGACCGGAAGATTGTTGACGAAGAGCGAGCCAATCTGCGGGACTTCATTGACGGTTTGAGCCCGGACGACATCAGGTCGGGCGGTTGGTTCACCAAGCTCTGCGCAAGGGCTTTGGGCTCCTATACCGATAAGGTCACCTGGCAGTACTTTCAGGAAAAGTATGAGGGCGTCCCCGCGGACGCAATCGTCGACCAGCGGACCAAGATGGCGGCTCGGTATGCAGCGCTTGAAGGTGGGCTCTCTGCCGGCGCCTACACGGCGGCCATAATCGCCACTCTAGGGACTCTTGGTGGTTCGTCGCCCGCCACTGTTCCGGCCGCCGTCGCGACGGTAATGATCGACGTCGCGTTCATCACCCAGCTTCAGCTCCGCCTAGCCTATGACGTCGCCGTTCTCTACCGGGTCCCGCTCGACCTGTCCGATCCTGACGATTTGTGGAAGCTCATCCGTGTCGCCTTCACAATCAAAAGTGGAGAGGTCGTACGTGAGGGCGTGGTCAAAGCTGTCCCAGCCATTATTCGCCCGGTGATCAAGCGCTTCTACTCGCGAGGGGTCCTGAATGCCGCGAAGGGGCTTCCAGTCGTGGGGAAGTTTCTCCTGCAGCGCAATGTCCTGAAGATCGGCATCCCACTCGTCGGCGTTCCGCTCGCGGTGGTGCTGAACCGCTATTCCACCTTGCTGGCGGGGCGGCATGCGCAAGCCGTGTTCCGGAACGAGGCGCGGGTAATTGAACTCGCCAAGAATTTGAGCAAGCGGAGTCAGCATCCGCAGCTCATGCTGTGGGTCGCATGGCTCGTGATTATGGCCGACCGCAAGATCTCCGACGATGAGGCCCTGTTGATGCGGTACTTAGTAAGTCTGGTCCGGGATGAGCATCAGGTGGTCGATGAGCAGCTCAGTCGCCTCGTCGACATCGACCCTGCCGATGTGTGGCAACGTATCGACGCCGAGCCGGGGGACCTGCGTGACATTCTCGACGTGGCCAACCGAGTTGCAGCTGTGGATGGTGCCATCAACGCTCGCGAAGAATCCGTAATCTCCCAGCTCCGAGTTAGATCCGACCGAGGCTGAGTCCCTTCACGGGCGGGTAAGGAGCTTCAAGGCACTGCACCTTTTGGCCCCGCATTCATCGGGCGGAGCCTTCGAAGCCCTGCTGCACCCGGTGTACTCGGAGGAGAACGAGTGGGTCTATGGGCGCGCCTGAAGGCATCAACAAAAACTGGTACGGTCCAATTTGCCGAGACCTATTGACCGGCGGTGCCTTCATAGAAGAGTATCGAGTAACTGGTACGAACCACTTACTTTCCTCACCTTTTCAGGTGGCCATTCTGTTCATGGGAGCACAGTCAATGAAGAAGTTCTCCACCACCGCCCTCGCGCTCTCCAGCGTCTTCGTCCTCGGCCTCACCGGCTGCGGACTCAACTCGGGGTCGGACAGTGCCGAAGCCAACGCAGCCGAGGGCGAAGTCAAGGGCGAAATCACGTTCTCCACGCTTCAGCTCAAGCCCACGTTCACCGACTATATCGAAGGCGTCATCGACGACTTCGAGGCCGAAAACCCCGGCACCACGGTGAAGTGGATCGACATCCCCTTCGAAGGCGCCCAGGAGAAAATCTCGACCGACGCCCAGGCCGACTCCCTCCCCGACGTCGTCAACCTGAACCCCAACTTCGCCCAGCCCCTCGAGGAACAGGGCGCCTTCGTGAACCTCGAGAAGGCAGTGCCCGACCTGAAGGACACCTACGTCGAAGGCGCCTGGGACGCGTTCAAGGTCCCCGGCGAGGAGGGCTCCTACGGCTTCCCCTGGTACCTCAGCTCTGAAGTGACCATGTACAACAAGGCTATGTTCGAAAAGGCAGGGCTCGACCCCGAGCAGCCGCCGGCTACGTACGAGGAACTCTTCAACGCCGCCCGCACCATCAAGGAAAAGGGCGGCGACATCCACGGCATGCACCCCGCACTCGAGAACCGCTTCATCCCCGACCTCGCCCGCCTCGGCGTCCCGCTGATGAACGAGGACGGCACCGAATGGACCTTCAACACCCCCGAGGCCGAGGCCTATGTCCAGGAACTCGCCGACCTCTACAAGGAGGGCGTCTTCCCGTCGGATTCGCTGACGCAGGACCACTCCAAGGAGACCGAGGCGTACCAGGCCGGCCAGATCGCCCTGTTCCCCTCCGGCGCCAACTTCCTCTCCATCATTGAGGAGAACGCCCCCGACATCGCCAAGGCGACCGACGTCGGACCCCAGATCACCGGCGACAGCGGCCCCACCAACGTTTCGGTCATGGGCCTGCTCGTTCCCGAGAGCAGCGACAACAAGGCCACCGCTTTGGAGTTCGCCGAATACATGACCAACGCCGAGAACCAGCTCGAGTTCTCCAAGATCGTCACCATCTTCCCCTCAGTGACCGAGGCCCTCGAGGACCCGTACTTCACCGACGACTCGGACGGAACCGTCGAGTCCAAGGCCCGCCGCATCGCCGCCGAACAGCTCGAGAACGCCCGCAACCTGGTCCCCGTGCAGTTCGACGACCGCGTGAAGTCGGCCGTCATCGGCAAGATCCAGCTCGCCCTCAACGGTGAACTGACCGCCTCCGAGGCGCTCGACCAGGCCGTGGCCGAAGCCAACGCCATCACCGGCAAGTGATTCCCCCGGCCGGGCGGCGTCCCGACAGATCCCGGGACGCCGTCCGGCCGACCGCCCGGACCGCAACAACCGCATCAGGCGCAGCACCCGAGGAGGAGAGCAGGAAATGAAAGCCCAGTACCGCTGGCTGCCGTGGGTGTTCCTCGCCCCGGCGCTCGCCATCGCCCTCATCTTCCACATCGGACCGTTCCTGAACACCCTGGTCCTGTCGTTCACCGATGCCACCACGCTCGGCGGAGGCACGTTCACCGGGGTCGAGAACTACGCCGCACTCCTGAGTGACCCGCAGTTCTGGACGTCGGTGCGCAACACGCTGCTCTACGCCGTCGTCGTCGTGCCGCTGCTCATGCTGCTGCCGCTCCTGCTCGCCGTGCTCGTCGAGAAGAACCTGCCCGGCATTGGGTTCTTCCGCTCGGTGTTCTACTCGCCCGTCGTGGCCTCAATGGTCGTCGTCGGCCTGATCTGGACGTGGCTGCTGTCCTCCGACGGCGCCGTGAACCGGGTGCTCCAGGCGCTGCGCATCGTGCAGGAGCCCCTGCCGTTCCTCACCGACACCTCGCTGCTTCTGTTCAGCTGCATGCTCGTCACCGTGTGGAAGGGCCTCGGCTACTACATGGTCATCTACCTCGCCGCCCTCGGGAACGTGCCGCAGCACCTCCACGAGGCGGCCCAGGTCGACGGCGCCGGCGGTGCCCGCCGCTTCTGGTCCATCACCCTGCCGGGCGTGCGCTCCACCATGTTCCTCGTTGGACTCCTCGGCGCCATCGCCTCAATGAAGGTCTTCGCCGAGATTTTCGTCATCAGCAGCGGAACCGCCGGACCCGGCGGGCAGGCCCGCACCCTCGTCTACACCATCCGCGAGGTCGGGCTGGGGCTCAGCGGCGAGATCGGCTACGCCTCCGCCATGAGCCTGGCCCTGTTCGTCCTCACCATCGGATTCTCGATCCTTTATCTGCGCTCGCAGAGAATGGAGCAGACGCGATGAGCGCTGTCGCCACCCGGACGCCCTCGTCCCGGACGACTCCGTCCCGCCCGGACCGCCCCCGCCGCAGGAGCCGGGCAAGCATCCGCCGGAAGGCCGTCAACTACTCCGTCCGGTACCTGCTGCTCGCCTTCGTGTTCGTGCTGCTCGCCGGCCCGTTCATCTGGCAGTTCGGCACCTCCCTGAAGGGCCCGGCCGAGTCCATCTTCACGGCCAACCCCTTCCCGGTCGCACCGACGGCCGATAACTACGTTGCGGTTGCCGAGACCATCCCGGTCTTCCGCTACATCGGCAACTCGCTGATCGTGGCGACGTCGTCGGCCGTCCTGAACTGCATCTTCGCCTCGCTGGCCGGATACGTGCTGGCGCGGATCCGCTTTCGTGGCCGCACCCTCGTCGACATCCTGTTCCTGGCCACCATCATCATCCCGTTCGAGGTGATCATGGTCTCCGTGTTCCTGACCTCTCGATCCCTCGGCCTCGTCGACAGCCTGATGGGCGTGATCCTGCCCGCCGCCGCCACCGGCCTGTCGATCCTGATCATGCGCACCGCCTTCAGCTCGCTTCCCAAGGAGATCGAGGAGGCCGCCATGATCGACGGCGCCTCCGACTGGCAGCGGTTCCTGCGGGTCGCACTGCCCTCGGTCAAGGGCTCGCTGATGGTCGTCGCGATCTTTGCGTTCGTCTTCGCCTGGGACGACTTCCTCTGGCCCCTCGTTATTTTGAAGGACCCGTCCAACTACACCCTTACTGTGGGTATTCAGTATCTTTCCGGCACCTTCACCAGCAACCAGCGCGTGGTGGCCGCCGGAACCATGATCGCCGTCCTTCCGCTGCTGCTCCTGTTCTTCGCGCTGCAGCGGTGGTTCTTCCGCGGCGTCGGAGAAGGGGGAATCAAGGGATGAGCGCACCAAAGTACGAGATCCTGCGCACCGAACTCGAGCAGCTGA
Organism: Arthrobacter frigidicola; assembly: GCA_003602285.1. Lineage (GTDB taxonomy): Bacteria > Actinomycetota > Actinomycetes > Actinomycetales > Micrococcaceae > Arthrobacter_D > Arthrobacter_D frigidicola. The sequence continues at coordinate 17,885 of QZVU01000006.1, read as the reverse complement.
TCACCAGCGGGCTCGACGCCCACGCCCCGCTGCCCAGCGAGCGCGAGCTCATGGCGCAGTACGGGCTCTCCCGCATGACCGTGCGCGAGGCGCTGACCCGGCTCGCCGAGGACGGCCTCGTCTACCGGGTGCAGGGGGCGGGCACCTTCGTGTCCGACCTGACCAAGATCACCAAGTCCCTCACGCTCACCTCCTTCAGCGAGGACATCCGTGCCCGCGGCATGGTGCCCGGGTCGCGGGCCAGCACGGTGACGTGGACCGAGGCCGACGCCGATACCGCCAGCGTCCTGAATATCTCCCCGGGTGCCCGCATCGTCCACATGGAGAGGGTCCGTACCGCCGACGGGCTGCCGATGTGTCTCGAGAACGTCTGGATCTCGGCCGAGCTGGTGCCGGAGAACTTCGAACTCGACGAGAATTCCTCCCTCTACGACTACCTCGAGGGCATCGGGCGCGGCCCGGTCACCGCCTCCCAGACCATCCAGGCAACCGTGCTCACCACCGACCAGGCGAACCTGCTCGAGGTCCCGCCCTACTCGCCGGCGCTCGCCGTCTCCCGGGTGACCGCGGACGCGCAGGGCCGTGTCGTCGAGCAGGCCAAGAGCCTCTACCGCGCCGACCGCTACGACTTCCATGTCACGGTGGAGAAGGCGCGCGGACGGTGACGGCCGGCGCCGCACTTGGAATTGACATCGGGGGCACCAAGACCCTCGCGGCACTTGTGGGAAGCGACGGCGGCGCCGGGCCCGTCGATGAGATCCCGACGCGTGCCTCCTCCGGGGCGTCCCGCGTGCTCGCCGACGCGCTCGGCCTCGCCCTCACCACGGCCGGCAACCGCCGCATCGACACCGTCGGCATCGGCGCCGCCGGGGTCATCGACCACCGCACCGGCAGGGTCCTCTCCGCGACGGATGCCCTGCCCGGGTGGCAGGGGACCGATCTGTGGTCGGCCTTCCGGGAAGCGTTCCCGGAGGCCTCGGTCCGGGTGGTCAACGATGTCCAGGCCTTTACGCTCGCCGAAGCCCGTCACGGCGCGGCACGTGGCGCCGGCACCGTGCTCGGCGTGACCGTTGGCACCGGGATCGGCGGGGCCCTCGTGGTGCACGAGCAGCTCCACTGGGGAGCGCACGACGCTGCGGGACACTTCGGCCACGTGCTGGTTCCCGGCGCCGAGGGGCGGCGGTGCCCCTGCGGGAAGGCGGGGCATCTTGAGGCGGTGGCCTCCGGGACCGCGATGACTGAGATTTTTCGGGAGGCCGGCGGCACTGCCGGGACCCTGCGCGACGTCGACCGCGCTGCCGCGGCCGGCGACTCCGCGGCCCGCGACGTGCTCCACCGCGGTGCGGAGGCGCTCGGCGTGGCGTTGGGCTCGTTCGCCAATGTCTTCGACCCCGACCTTGTGGTTATCGGCGGGGGCGTGGCCGGACTGGGGCAGTGGTGGCTCGACCGCGTGCGCACCGCCGCCCGCGCCACCACCATCCCGGCCGTCGGCGACCTGCGCATTGAGGCGTCGACCGTGGGGGCCGCGGCCGTCGCGGTCGGGGCGGTCAGCGCCGCCCGGTCCCTGCCAACCGCCCATCCCTTGAAAGCCGGAGTGCCCTCATGAGCATCGCGCTGATCCCCCTCGATGAGCGGCCCGTCTGCACGCAGCTCCCGGCATCCGTTGCCCGCATCGCCGGCCTCGACTGCGCGCTGCCCCCGGCGAAGGCCCTGCCCTCCATCCGGCAGCCCGGCGATCCCGGCGTTCTCGCCGGCTGGCTGCACGAGCAAATGGGCACCTCCGGACACGTCGTCGTCTCCCTCGAAGGCCTCGGATTCGGCGGCCTGATCCCTTCGCGCATCGGCGGCGAATCGGTATTGGATGTCCTGGGACGCTGGTCGGCACTCGACCGCCCCGGCGCGACGGTCTACGGCTTCTCCCTCGTCCCGCGCACCCCGGACTCGCTCGACGCCATGGAGGAACCCTCCTACTGGAACCCGCACGGCCCGGCGCTGCACCGGCTCTCGGGTGCCCTCGCAACGGGGGAAGGCGTCGAGGAGGCGCGCGCCGCGCTGCCGGAGGAGGTCCGCCGGGACTGGCTGGGACGCCGGATGCGCCAGCACACTCTGGCCCTCGCCGCGCTCGAACTCACGGGCCGGAACGTCATCGACCACCTCGTCGTCGGCATCGACGACGCCTCGCAGCGGTCCCTCTCGGCCACCGACCAGGAAGCCCTCGAGGGATGGGTGGAGCGGCTCGAACTCGGCGGGCGGGCACTCGTCCAGCCCGGCGCCGACGAAATCGGCGCCGTCCTCGTGGCCCGCGCCTGCCTCGACGTCCTTGGGGTCCGCGGCCCGCGCATCGGCGTGCTGTGCGCCGACCCGCAGACGCTTGAGCGGGTAGCGCCCTACGAATCGACGACGGTCCGCGAAACCATCCGCCGGCAGATTGAATCCGCGGGCGCCGTGGCCGATTTCGGCGGCGCTAACGGCGGCGGTAATGCCGGGGGATGGGATGCCGTGCTGGTGGTGCATGCACCCGAGGCGCCCCGCGCCCCGCACGCCGACTGGGCCGTCTCGCCGCAGGAGAGCAACGACACCGAGGCAGCCGCCGCCACCGCGCAGCTGGTGCTCGACGCCGCCGCAACCGGCGCGCCCGTCGTCGGGCTCGCGGACGTCCACCGCCCCAACGGCGCCGACCCCGCACTCGTCGCCGCCCTCGACGAGCGCGGAGCGTGGGGGAAGCTGAGCAGCTTCGCCGCCTGGAACACCGCGGGCAACACCGTCGGGACCGTCGCAGCGCAGCTCGTGGCGACCTGCGCCGGACGCGCGGCCGGGACGTACAACCCCGACGAAGCCCGCCTCGCCCTCGCCCGGAGGGTTGTGGAGGACTACGGGTGGATGTCGATCGAGCGGGCGCGGGTGCGGGCCGAACTGGGCTCGAATCCCGAGCTCCACGATTCCGTTGAGCCCGCCGACACCCGCAATCCCGTCCTGCATGCAGCGGAGGACCGCCTGAACGCCGTGCTGGAGCGGCCCTGGTTCGAGGGAATCCACCTGTCCGGCCTGACCTTGCCTTGGCACCGGACCTTCGAGATCGACTTCACTCTGGGCTTCGACCGATGACGCGCGCCCGCGTCGCCGCCGACGTCGCCGTGATCGGCGGGGGACTGGGCGGTATCGCCGCCGCCCTCGCCGCGGCCGACGCCGGCCGGTCAGTGGTGCTCACCGCCGCCGAGCCGATGATCGGCGGGCAGGTGACCTCCCAGCTCACGGCACCGCTCGATGAACACCCGCTCGTCGAATCCGCCGGTGTCACGGCCACCTACCGCCGCTTCCGGGACCTCGTCCGCGAAGCCTGCGGCGGCGCCGCCAACCCCGGCGAGGGCTGGGTCAGCAGGCTCTGCTTCGAACCGCTTGTCGGTCTGGACGTCCTTGAGGGCATGCTGCAGGAGCACCTCGCTGCCGGGCGCCTCCGGCTCTTCATCGACCACTCGCCGGTGCGTGCGGTGCTGGGCGCCGGGCCCGATCCCCGAATCGAGGCGGTGGAGCTTGAGGGGCCGGGCGGGTCGTTCCTCGAGGTCTCCGCGGGGATCTTCATCGACGCCACGGAAACCGGGGACCTGCTTCCCCTGACCGGTACCGCCTGGGTGATCGGTTCGGAAGGCACGGACGCCTACGGCGAACCCGACGCCGTCCCCGGCCCGGCCGACCCGCGCGCGGAGCAGTCCTTCACCTGGGTCGCCGCGGTGGTCCGCGAATCCGTTCCCCTCCCCGTCGGCCCGGCTCCCGGGGACTACGCCCGCCTGCGCGATTCCCAGCCGTTCTCCCTCGACCTCGACGGCTGGGACGGCGAGACGCTCCGCTACCGGTTCTTCCGCGACGGCCCGGACGGGAAGCCGCCCTTCTGGGAGTACCGCAGGATCCGCACCGCCGCCTCCGGCAAGCCTGAGGCAGCCGTGATCAACTGGGCCGGCAACGACTACAGCGCCAGCGGCTTGATCGCCGACCCCGAACGCGCCACCCGGGAGGCCCGGAACCTCACTCTGGCGTTCGTCCACTGGCTGCGCACCGAGGTGCCGCGCGACCCCGAGGACGGGCCGGGCCCGCTCGGCACCGGCCGCGGCTACCCGGAGCTGCGCCTGGCTCCGGAACTGAGCGGCACCCCGGACGGACTCGCGGCTGCCCCCTATGTGCGCGAATCGCGGCGGCTGGCCAATCCCGAGCGGGTCACCTTCCATGATCTGGTGGCGGGTCCGAACGGGCTGGCCCGCCCGGTTCCCGACTCCGTCGGGATCGCCTGGTACCACGCCGACCTGCACCCCCGGGTGGGCCACCCCCGGTCGGTGTTCAGCGAGACCGCGCCGTTCTCGATCCCCGCCCGCGCCCTGGTTCCGGCCGAGGGGGTGGGGCCGGCCAACCTCGTGATGGGCGCCAAGAACCTCGCCGCGACGCAGGTGGCCGCCGCGGCCTACCGTCTGCAGCCCGGCGAATGGGCGATCGGGGAGGCCGCCGGGGTGATCGCGGCGGCTGCTGTGGCGGCAGCCGGCTCCGCCCCAGGACACAGCGTCGAGTCGCCGGCCGGCACTGACTCGCCGGCCGGTCCCGGAACGGCAGCCCCCACCGGAAGGTCAGGCAGCGCGCGCGGGATCGTTCGAGACTCCGGCCGGCTCCGCGCGGTGCAGGACGCCCTGACCGCCCGGGGCGCACCGATCGCGTGGCCCGAAAACGCCGTCGCCCGCCCAACCACCCTCCCACCCGCCCTCCCAACGGCCGGCACACCCGCCGTTCCACCCCTCGTTCCCAGCAGTACGGAGATCCCCAGTGCCTGAGCAGTTCCCCGCGGCAACACCCCAGCCGGCAGGAATCCTCGACCGCCTCCGCGGCCACCTCATCGTGTCCTGCCAGGCCTACCCGGGCGAACCCCTCCGTGGCCCCGTCCACATGCGGGCCATGGCCCTGAGCGTGCTCGCCGGAGGTGCTGCCGCCGTCCGCCTCGAAGGGCCCGACGACGTCCGCGCCGTGCGTGCCGCAACCGACGCCCCGATCATCGGGCTGTGGAAGATCGGCGACACCGGCGTCTACATCACGCCGACCCTCTCCGCGGCGGTCGAGGTGGCCCGGGCCGGCGCCGACATCGTCGCCCTCGACGGCACGGACCGACCCCGCCCGGACGGGCTCACCCTCGCCGACACCATCCGCCGGCTCAAGGAAGCCGCCCCGGTGCTCGTCCTCGCCGATGTCTCCACCGTCGAGGAAGGCCTCGCCGCCGAGGCCGCCGGCGCCGACCTCGTCTCCACCACCCTCGCCGGTTACACCCCGTACAGCCGTCCCGGACCCGGACCGGACCTCGCCCTGGTCGCCGAACTCGCCGCCGTCCTCACCGTGCCCCTCCTCGCCGAAGGCCGCATCGCCACCCCCAACGACGCCGCCACCGCCCTCGAGCTGGGCGCCGCCGCCGTCGTCGTCGGCTCAGCAATCACCCACCCGCAGTCAATCACCGCCCGTTTCGCCCGGCGCACCTCCGCCGTCGCCGCCACCACCGAGGAAGGCACCCGTGTCTGAGCCCCAAGAGACCTGCTCTGTGATCTCCCACGTCCACTGGGACCGGGAGTGGTACCGCACCTTCGACGGGTACCGGGGACGGCTCGTGGAGCTGGTCGAGCGGGTGTGCAATGCGCTGGATAAGGGCGAATACGCCTCCTTCCACCTCGACGGGCAGACCGTCATCCTCGCCGACGTCCTGGAGATCCGCCCCGATCTCGAGGAGCGCCTGGCTGCGCACATCGGCTCCGGGCGGCTGACCGTCGGGCCGTGGCACGTGCTCGCCGACAACCAGCTCGTCTCCGGCGAAAACCTCGTCCGGAACCTGCTGCGCGCCCGCCGGTGGGGCACCCGGATGGGACGGCTTTCACCGGTGGGCTACTCGCCCGACGCCTTCGGACATCCGGCGGACCTGCCGCGGCTGCTCAACGGCTTCGGCATCGACACCGCCCTCGTCTGGCGCGGTGCACCGCCGGAGCACGCCCGGTTCCGCTGGATCTCCCCGGACGGCAGCGAGGTCTTCACCGTCAACCAGGGCTACCACCAGACCGAAACCCTCTGGGACGCCGACACCAGCGACACCCAGCTGAAGCAGTTCGTCGAGACAGAACGGAACCGGATGCCGGAAGGCCCGCTCCTGCTGCTCAACGGCGGGGATCACCTCGTGCCGCGTCCGCCGGCCGAACGGCAGGAGGCCGCCGCCGGGGCCGGCGTCGCCCTGGTCGAAACCACCCTCGAGGACTTTTTCGCCGGGGCGCGCGCCGCCGCCGTCGACCTCCCCGAGGTCTCCGGGGAACTCCGCACCCTTGGCAACCGGCTCACCTTCCTGCTGCCCGGAACCCTCTCCGCGCGCACCTACGTCAAACTGGCGAACCACCGGGTCCAGACGCTGCTCGAGCGTTTCGTCGAGCCGCAGCTGGCCCGGCACCGGCTGGCCGCGTCCCTCGCCGCGGCCGGAGCGACGCCGGATTCCCACGCGGAGCTGCTCGACGACGCGTGGGACCTCGTGATCAAGAACGCGCCCCACGACTCGATCTGCGGCTGCAGCACCGACGAAGTGCACCGCCAGACCACCGTCCGCGCCCAGCGCGCCACCGACACCGGAGACCTGCTGCTGCGCCGGCTCCTGCTGGCCGAAGGCGTCGACACCCGCCAGCACGGTGACCCTGCGCGCGAGATCGCCGGCGTCGTCGTGCTCTCCGGTCACGGCACGCCGGTGAGCGGACCCGCGACGGTCGATGTGGTGACCGAGGCCGGGCGCGTGGTGACAGGCCTGCGGGACGCCGAGGGCCGGAGGATTCCGTTTGAGGTTGAGGCCACCCGGCGCGGAAAGATTTTCGAGGCCGACCTCGACCTGCTGCCCGACAGCCGGGACACCGACACGCACACCGTCGCCTTTGCGGCAGCGGACGTCCCCGCGTTCGGCTGGACGACGTTCAGCGCCGAACTCGGCGAGGCCACTACCGGACCGGAGATCCTGCAGAACCGCGTCGTCGACAGTGGGCGCTTCCGCCTTGAGGTGCTCGACGATGCCTCCCTGCGCGTGCAGGACACGACCACCGGCGTCATTAACGAGGGTGTCGGCCGCCTCGTCTCGCACGGCGACCGCGGGGACACCTACAACTTCGACCCGATTCCCGGCGATGTGCCCGCCGTCCCCCGGGTGGTCGACGTCGAGGTCTCCCGTACCGAGCTTCGCACGCGTCTGCGGATCGCGGCCGTCCTGACCCTTCCGGAAGGGATCGGGGAGGACCGTGACAGCCGCAGCGCCTCCACCGTCGACTCACCCCTGGCGATCACCGTCACCCACTGGGCGGAGACCGACCGCCTTGAGTGGACCATCACCCTGGACAACCAGGCACGCGATCACCGGCTGCGCTTCGAGACCCCGGTCGACGCCGGCGCTGACGCGTGGACGGCGGACCAGCACTGGTCGACGATCGACCGGCCGATCGGCCCGGAACTCGGGCCGCTGCCGACCGAGGCCGCCCTGGAGGCCGCCCACCCGGTGGCCCCCGTGACCTCCTGGGCGGCTGTCGGTCGCGGCGCGGACGCCGTCGCCCTGCTGGTCCGCGGGCTGCCCGAGGTCCAGGCCTTGCGGACCGGCGGCTCGGCGGTCCTCGCGGTGACCCTGCTGCGCGCCGTCGGCTGGCTCTCCCGCTTCGACCTGCGCACCCGCACCACCGGCGCCGGACCGATGCTGGCGGTGCCCGAGGCCCAGTGCCAGGGGCCACTCACCGTGAACGTCGCCGTCGTGCTCGGGGAGGGCGTCCAACCGGAGAACCCCGCCTTCCTGACCGCCGCGGCACTCCACGTGGCTCCGCTGGCTGCCTTCGCCCTCCGCCCCGGGGTTCCGGCACCGGCGGGCCGGTCGGCGGGGCGCACGGCGCCGGAGGTGACCGGCGCCCGCGTCTCGGCCTGGAAGCCGGCCGAGGGGCATGCGGGAGGCTCGGTGCTCCGGATCTCGAACCTGACCCCGCTCCCGGTCTCCGCAGTCGTGGTCGTCCCGGACGGCGTCACCACCGTGCACCGGGCGCGGATCGACGAAACGCCCCAGGAGGAACTGCCCGTGGCGGAGGAGCTCCGCCTTGAGCTTCCGCCCTACGGGCTGGTGACGCTCCTCCTGGGCTGAGCGTCCTCCACGCAAAGCCGCGGCGGTCAGCCGCGGCTTTTCGGCGTGCCCGCAGGCGTTTCTAATAGGTACGGACCACTTAATCTGGAAAGCGCAAGACCCGCGCAATTAAAGGGGAAAATACTCGCAATCGGTATTGACTTGTACGTACCACCACAACAGGATGGGATCGACCAAGGAGGTCCCATGCGAAGAAGCATCGCCCACCAACGCCGGTGGCCGCTCGTTACAACCCTCACCGCCGCACTGCTCATTCCACTGGCTTCGGCTCCCGGCACTGCCCTGGCCGCACCAGCCGACGCGCCGGCCGGACCGCGTGCCGTCGCCGCCGACGGCACCGTGCAGACCCTCGACGCCATCAACCCCTCAAGCCGCACCGCCGGCATGTTCGCCCTCTACACCCCGGAGTTCGGGCCCTCGACCAAGACCAACCAGTTCGGGGGCGAGGCGGTCCTTCAGGAAACCGCCACGGCGGGCACCTACAAGGTGCTCGACGTCTGCACCGTCTTCACCAGCTGCGCGAACAAGGGCAACAATGCGATCCCACGCGACGGCGCCGTCCTCTCCGCCTCACCCGGCGGCACGCCTGACGTGCGCAGGTTCCTCCAGGACCATATCCACGTCGGTGAGCTCGTCAGCCTGGACGGCCTCACCGTGCGCTCGGTGAGCACCACCATCGACGCGACCGACCCCACCGTGGCAAGCCATCCCGGCGGCGTGGACCCCGCCTCCGGGAACTGCTACCCCGGCTGCCGCGGCGCCGAACAGCTGATCGTCTACACCGCAGCCTCCGGACGTCCCACCACGAAGACCAACGACTACGGCTATGAGGTGACCGTGGTCGACGGCCGCGTCGTCTCCCGGGGCGGCAACAACCGCGAGATCCCCGCCGACGGAATGGTCATCTCCGGCCACGGTGGACGCGGTGCCTGGCTCTCGAGCAACGCCGTCCCGGGGGCGAAGGTCGCCATCGAGGGCTCGACCCTGACGGTCACCATCGACGAGAGCACCTACATCTACGGCGCCGAGCAGGCCCTGACACGCGCCGGCGAATCCCTCACGGCCGCCGGAGAGAGCTGCCTCATCATCGACAATGAGGGCTCGGCCGCCGCAGCCGCCGAGGCCCGCTCGCTGCTCGACCAGGCCGCCAAGGCCTCGGAGGCCGGCGACGTCGACGGCTCGGTAGCGCTGGCCGAACGGGCCCGCGAATCGGCCGAACTGGCCTGGTACCGCACCGCGGAATCCCGCCCGGTCGAAGGCCGCGGCATGTGGGTCCGCCCGACGGAGACAACGCCCGCCGACATCGCCAAGACGCTCGACGAGATCGACGCCGCCGGCGCCAACATGGTCTTCCTGGAGACCGTGTTCCAGGGATACACCATCTACCCCAGCGCCGTCGCCACGGACAACGGCATCGCGGCCCAGCGGCCGGAGATGGTCGGCTTCGATCCGCTCCAGGTCTGGATCGACGAGGCGCACGCCCGGGACATCGAACTCCACCCGTGGGTGCACACCTTCTTCGTCGGTGCGCAGTCGGTGAATGAAAACGGCGGCGCCGGGCCCATCCTCGAGGCACACCCGGAGTGGGCCGCCGTCGAGCGCGAGGACGTCGGCAAGACCGGCCCCCAACCCTCCTCGCAGGAGGAAGGCTACTTCTTCGTGGATCCCGCCATGCCCGAGCCCCGCGCCTACATGAAGTCGATCTACGAGGAGATCCTGACCAAGTACGACGTCGAGGGCCTTCACCTCGACTACATCCGCTACCCGGTCTCCCAGCCGTGGCAGACGGCCTCCTTCTCCTACAGTGATTTCTCCCGTGACGCGTTCGCGGCGGAGTTCGGCAAGGATCCGTACACGCTGACCCCGGCCGATCCGCTGTGGAAGTCGTGGGACGCCTGGCGCGAGGAGAACGTCACGTCGTTCGTCTCCGAGGTCCGGGAGCTGCAGCAGAAGCTGGCACCCGAGACGCAGCTGTCCGCCGCGGTCTTCCCGGACCCGGCCGACGGCCTGGCCAAGAAGTTCCAGAACTGGGCCGACTGGGTGGACAAGGGCTACGTCGATGTCCTCACCGGCATGTCCTTCGGTACCTCCGCCGCATCCGTGGCGCGGGATACCGAGCTGATGCGCAAGTCCGTCGGCGACGAAAACCTCCTCTACACCGCAACGTACGGTCCGTTCCGCGGCTCGTCGCCGGATGTGCTGGTGGACCAGACCCAGGCCGTCCGGGACGCGCACTCCGACGGCGCGGCGCTCTTCGCCTACAACCAGCTCTCCGCCCCGCAGGCGACGGCGCTGGAAGAGGGAGTGTTCCGGGTCGAGGCGACCACTCCACACAGCGACCTGATCGCGGCCTCCCGCGAGGCCGGCCGGTGGACCGCGGAGAACGTCCAAAAGGCGACCGGCGCCTGCATCCCGGAGAAGACGGCCACCAAGGTGCAGCGCGAACTTGCGCGGGCCGACAGCTTCCTGGAAAAGGGAAAGCCGGCGGAGGCCGTCGAGGTCTACGCCAAGACGGCGTCGCTGATCAGCGGATCCGCCGAGGTGCAGCCGCAGTTCGCGGCCCGCATGCTGCGCGATCTCGCCATGTACCAGCGGTGGAGCGGACAGGCCGCCGCCAAGTAGAAAATAACCAACCCAGCAGCACCCCGCCGGTCAAGGCCTGACGGCGGAAACCGTAGGAGCGTCCCCGCCAGGGGCGCTCCTACGGTCGTTTCGGAACAGTTTCGGTCCGACGCTCCGCCGTCCTACCCGCGGTTCGGATCAGCACCCGTCCTGTACCTCGGCTGGGCAGGGCCCTACCGGAAAACCGCTTTGGAGATGCTGGCGCGGAAAAACTCGCCGTCCTCGCTTCCCCATGAGGTTCCCCTCCACCAGCCGGCCCGAAGGATTGAAGGAAGAGTGATCCCATCGAATTCCGCTTCCGCTTCGATCGACACGCCAAAGGGATACCGGCCCGGGGGAGCACCTCCCGGGGTACCCCACCGCAGCATCGACACCTTCGTCAGCGCCCCGGCCGGATCGACTCGGAGCGTGACGTCCTCGGCTTCGCCGTCGATCACCCGGGTCATCACCGCAGTGTCAGGCGAGGGGCCGGCGCTCCACGCGGCGCTGCGGAACGCCGTGGGGACGAGGACTCCTTCGCTCGCCAGGCGGCCTGCCGCGCTGCGGGTCACGTCGGCCCCGTCTGCGGTCATCACCGGAAGGATTCCGAACAACCGCCACCGCATCTGGCCGACGCCTTCGCTGAAGCGGTCATAACCCCGAACGGAAAGGCCTCCGACGCGTGCTTCCGCGGCCCAGATGAATCCTTTCTCCGGAGCCAGGATCTGGCGTGCCTGGAAGGGGCGCCAGGAGGGGCCGAGTTTGATCTGCCCGGACATGGTGAGCTCCACCGAGGACCATAACGGGGTGCCCGGCCGGAGCGAGTGCGCCAGCCACCGCTGCGCCGCTGCCGGCAGCCCTGCCGTCAGGCCCGGTTCGTACAGGGGAGGGGCAGGGTCGCCGGCGCGGAGCCGGGCCCATTCTTCCCGGAGTGCCGCCGGCCTCAACACCCTCGTCATTCGATCCCCCTTCCGCGGCGGGTTGCGTCGACACGGCTACTAGGGTGCCACCGGTCCGACACCCCGCACAGGGGCTAAGGACCTCCGGGAGGACTCTGCGGGATAGGCTTCTCTGGGCTTCGCGTGAGGTTCCGTATGCGACAAGCTCAAGGGGACGAGTGCACAGCCTGAACTTCACGGCCATCGATTTCGAGACGGCCAACAGCAAACGCGGATCGGTGTGCGCCGTCGGGCTCACCAAGGTGCGGGCCGGAGTGGTCACCGAATCGCAGGGCTGGCTCATCCGGCCGCCCGCGGGAATCGACCACTTCGATGCGCGGAACATCTCGGTGCATGGGGTCCGCCCGCAGGACGTCCTCGGCGCGGACTCCTGGCGCACCTCCCTGCAGCGGATCCTGGACTTTGCGGCAGGAGACGCCCTGGTCGCGCACAACGCGTCGTTCGACCGTTCGGTGTTCCGGAACGCCTGCCTCGAATCCAGCCTAGAGGTGCCCGAGGTCGAGTTCCGCTGCTCGCTCGAGCTGGCGCGGCGCCAGCTGGATCTCGAGGTGAACCGGCTGCCGCAGGTCGCCAAAGCCCTTGGCCTGAGCAGCTTCCGCCACCACGACGCCGGCAGTGACGCCGAGACGTGCGCCAACGCCGTCCTGGCCATCGCCCGCCGGGACGGGCTCTCCACCCTCGAGCTGCTGTGGCCCGCCAAGCCGCCGAAATCCTCCGGCTCGCACCGCTACCGGAGCGAGCCCGCGCTCGCGGATCTTCCGCAGCCCAATGCGTTGGCGGACCCCTCCCACCCGCTGTTCGGCCAGGTCGTCGTCTTCACCGGGGAGCTCCTCACCCTCGAGCGGCCGGAGGCCATGGCGCAGATCGCGCACTGCGGCGCGGCCAACGCCAAGAACATCACCAAGAAGACAACGATGCTCGTCATCGGACGGCAGGATCCGCACAGCGCACGCGTGGACATCAGCACGGACAGCGGAAAGGAACGCAAGGCGCTGCAGTACGTCGAGGCGGGCCAGTCAATCCAGGCCGTCAGCGAGAATCAGCTGCTTGCATGGCTGGTGCCTGCAGCCGGTGCGGTCGGGAAGCCCACGGAGGAGGCGGCCCTTCTGGCAACTCCGGTCGGTGCAGCGGCCCCGGTCGTCGAAACGACTCCGGCCCTCGAGGCGCCCGCAGTGCGCCCGGCGGCGATCGAGGCGCCTGCGGCGAGTGCCAATGGTGCGCCGTTGGAGCTTGTCGCAGCAGGCATCCTGAAGCTGCTTGGAAGCTTCCGCCGCTCGCGGTAGGAGGTGGCCATCGGTGTTCTAGAGACCCCGGCATCGGCGTAGGACCCGGTGGAGGTTCCGGAGACGTCGACGCCCGCGGAAGCTGCAGGCCCGTCAAGAGGGCTGGGAATTCTAGTGCCGCCGGTCGTAGCGCCGCACCGCATTCTCCCGTGCGTGGAGCAGCAGGAACCGTGCCTTCTCGGCGGTTGCCTCACCGGGATTGAGGATGGACACCCACGCCTGTGAACCATAGACGGGATGGGGCAGGATGCGGTCCACCTCGGTGAAGTCGAATTCGGAGAGATGCTCGGCGTGCTGATCGGCCGGGTGGCCCACCAGGTCCTCGTACATCGACTTTCCCACGAAGATATTGAGCCGGAAGATGCCGGGCCGGTTCAGGTCGGAGGCGGTGTCGAAGCCCGGATAGTCGCTGACGACGATGGTCGCGAAGGGGTAGCGCCGGTACGTTGGAGCGCTGTCGTCGGGATCGTAGAAGATGAAGGTGTCGCCCCACGCGGCCTCGGGAGCGCCGGACTCCTCCGTTGCAGTGTCCACCACGACGCCGGGAAGGTCCGAGACGAAGGCGATGATGTCGTTTTCATCCACCTGGAAATGCTTTCAAAGCCACGCGCCTCAGTAAAGGGTTTCGGTGGGCGGGTGCGGCCCACCGCTGGGCTATGCTTTTCCCCATGCAGCCGGGTCTCATCTACCTCATTGGTCCATCTGGACACCCCAACTTCGGCGACGAATTCATCACCGCGGCCTGGCTCCGGTACCTCGCCGTTGCCCGCCCGGATGCCCAGGTGTGGCTCGACTGCCCGCAGCCCGGCACGGCCTCGGTCCTCTTCGATGGACTGCACCCGAACCTCCGCATCACCAACACCCTGTGGCGGCTCGTTCACGAAAACGCCGAACGGCCCGTCGAGGAAATCGCGGAGACCGTCACCTCACGCGTCACCCACCTCGGTTCGCCCACCTACGACCTCGGCCTGCTCAAGCTGCGCGAGGCCGAATCCCTCCACCTCCTCGGCGGCGGGTACATCAATGACAACTGGGCGCACCACACCGGCCTGATCCACGCCATGCGTGCCGTCCGCACCCTGACGGGTGCGCGCCTGTACGCCACCGGACAGGGCCTGATGCCGGCGCTCGACCAGGGCATGCCCGCTCCCGAACTGTTCAACGATTTCGACGTCGTCAGCGCCCGTGACGACGCCGGAGCCGAAGCCTACGGGGTGCCCCGCGGGCTCGACGACGCCTTCCTCGGCGTCACCGAGGAGATCGCCCGCTCCCAGTTCTCGGACGCGCTGTATGTGTGCATCCAGAGCGACACCGTCGACGCCGAGCGCTTCGACGCCGCCATCGACGTCGCACGCAAAGCCGTGGAGGCCGCGCTCGGGCAGCGCCGGAAGGTCTACTACGTCGAGGCGGTGCCCGGCGGGGACCGGGCGGCATATGAGCGGCTCGCCGACCTGATCCCGGAGGAGCACTTCCTGCCCTTCGTGCACCTCTGGGAGCACGGCCTGCCCCTTTCGGCTTACCAGACCTGGGTGACCAGCCGTTTCCACTTCCATCTTCTCGCTGCCGCCGCCGGTGGCAAGGGCATCGCCGTCGGCATGAAGAAGGGCTATTACGACATCAAGCACGAGTCGGTTGCCGCCCTCGGCAGCGGTTGGGCGCTCGCGCTCGGTGACGACACGCCGTCCATGCCTTCCGAACGCGGGCAGCTGTCGGCGAATCTGCCGGCACTCGTCGCCGCCAAGCGGTCCGAAGCCGAACGGCTCTACCCTGCCGCCACCCCGGCGGCCCCCGTCCCCGCTGCTGCCGCCCGTTTCCTCGGGGGTTCCATCGGCGGGGTCCTGAAAAACAAGTTCGCCCGCTGAAAGACTGAATCCACTCCGTGCCTTCCTCCCTGCCTGAGCTCCTTCAGGTTGCCCAGCCGTTCCTCTTCCTGCTCACCGCGTTCTTTCTTCCCGGCACGCTCGCCCTGCTTCCCCTCCGGGTCGGATGGCCGGCCGCGGTGGCGCTCGGGCCCGCCGTTACGCTCCTGCTGCTGGGCATCGGAACCTTTGTCCTCAATGCCCTCGGAATCGGCTGGACGGCGGTGTCGGTTTCCCTGATGCTGCTCCTGCCCATCGGAGCGGTATGGCTGGCGGGCCGGTGGTTCCGGCTCGAGCGGCCTCTCCTGCCCAGGCCGACGGCGGCGGGAACTGCCGATTCATCGCCTGCGGCGGTGACGGCGACCGTCAGGATAGCCGTCGGCGCCGGGCTCGCCGCCGCCGCGGCCCTGATTTCTGTGGCGGTGCTGCGCGGGATGGGCAGCCTGTCGACGGCGTCCCAGGGGTGGGATGCGGTGTTCCACGGCAACGCGGTGCGGTGGATCCAGGAATCGGGCCGGTCCACCCCATGGAGCCTCAACCCCATCTATGGGGACGGCCCTGCAACCTTCTACCCATCCGGCTGGCACAGCGTCATTGCCCTGTATCCGGGGAACCTCGTTGAGGCCGCCAACGCGTCGGCGCTGGTTATCGGTGGGTTGATCTGGCCGATCGGGCTGGCGTTCCTCGCCTCGGTGGTGTTTCCGCGATACCCGGCGGTCTGGGCGCTCACCCCGGTGCTGGCTGCCTCGTTTGTCAGCTTCCCGTTCGGCCAGCTGCTGCGCAGCGGGCAGTGGCCCAATGGGCTTTCCACCGCCCTCACCCCGGTGGCCCTGGCCATGATCCTGCTCCTCCTCGGGCGCCTGAGCCCGGGACTGAACCCGCGCCCTGCCCGGCCGCTGAAGGATGTGCTCCTTGTCCTGATCCTCACCGGTGCAGTCGTCGGAGGAAGCGTCGTCGCCCACCCCACCGCTGTCTTCGCCCTCACGGCGGCCGGTCTGCCCTTCCTGCTTGCGTGGGCGGTGCCCCTGTGCGTCCGGGCGTTCCGGCACCGGTGGCGGGCCGCTCTCCTGGGCACGGTCGGTGCCGCCGTCCTCGTGGGGGCGGCGCTCCTGGTGCTGAAGGACTCGCGGTTGCTGGCCGGGGTGATGAACTTCCCCCGGGGTGTGCGTGCCACTCCTCCCGATTCGCTCGCGCTGGCCTTCTTCGACCTGCCCCGCTTTCCGGTTGTTGTGGCTCCCACACCGGAGAACTTCAACCTCCTGGTCGGCATTCTCGTGATCCTTGGGGCCATCGCGGCCCTGGTGCTGCGGACCGGTTGGCCGCTGGTGGTGTCATGGCTGATCTTCGTGGGGCTTTACGTGCTGGCGGCCGGCCCGGAAAGCCCCCTGCGGTTCCTCACCGGGGTCTGGTACAAGGACACGCAGCGGATCGCGCCGTTGATCGCCCTGACGGCCAGCATCCTTGCCGCTTTCGGTTTGGCCGTGCTGGTTCGGGCCGTCGCCGGCGTCGTGGCTCGTGTCCTCCGGGCGAGGATCGCCGCGCCGGATCGATTCCGGTCGGTACTGGCCGCCGCACTGGCCGTTCTGGCCGTGGTGGCGGTCTACCAGGGCTCCGGACACTTCCGCTCGCAGGACCGCGTCGCCGTAGCCGCCCACAACTACATCACGGCGGCGGAGCCGGGCATCTGGCTGCTCTCCACCGGTGAGCAGGACTTCATCGAACGGGCCGGAGCGCTCCTTCCGGAGGACGCCGTCGTCGTCGGCGACCCCTTCAATGGACAAACCTACTTCTACACCCTCACCGGGCGGCACGTGGTGTACACGAGGCTCGGCTCCCCGGCGCCGACCGAGGCGAAGACCGTGCTGCGCCTCGGATTCGACCAACTGCAGGACGACCCGGCGGTCTGCGCGGCCATCGAGGAGGTGGGAGCCACGCACTTCTACCAGGATCAGCCCGCAAGCGTCGACAGGGAGGTTTGGAAGGGCTTCTACGGCGTCGAGACAGCCAAAGGGTTTGAACCGGTGCTCGTCGAGGGCGGCCGGGGCCTGTACGAAATCACCGCCTGCCGCTGAGCTGTCCAGCCACCGCCCAGCCGTGACTGAACCGCTTAGGCGGTTGCCGCGCCCCCGCCGTTCCCGGAATACTTAAGGGACCGGCGCGACCGAGACGCTTTCAGGGTGCGTGAAAGGCGGCGACGAATGAACAGCAGGGCAGCCCGCGAGTACGAACGCCGCATGCAGCGTGCCGCCGAGTACCGGGCGGCACGGGAATCCGGCGATCCGCAGGGGTACCTCGCCCAACTGCGCAAGGAAGAAGCCGAGGCCGCCCAGCGCCGCCCGGTGTCCGACGACGAGGCACTGGCCAAGCGGGCCCGCCACAAGGATGACGCCGCCCGGGCCGACTACCTCGTGCGCGAGGCGATGGCCCGCGGGGACTGGGACAACCTCAAGTACGCAGGGAAGCCGATCCCCGGACTGGGGGAGGGGCACGACCCCGACTGGTGGGTCAAAGGCCTGATCGAACGGGAGAACCTCACCGGACTGGGACCGAAGGCCATCCTGCTGCGGACCGAGGATGAGGGCCTGGATAACCGCCTCGACCACGTCTACACCGAGAAGCAGGTCCGGGACATCGTCGAGGACTTCAACCGGCGGGTCATCGAGGCGAGGCGCCAGCTCCTGGGCGGGCCGCCCGTCATCACCAAGGTGCGTGACGTCGAGGGTGAGGTGGAGCGGTGGCGCCAGCGGCGTACCGCCAAGGCTGCGCAGGTTACCCGGGACGAAGAGGCCACCGCAGAGGAGGCGGAGCGGCGCTCGTGGTGGAAGAGGGTGTGGAAGGGCACGGGCTAAGCGTGACTCCCGCCAAGTGCCAGACGGTTCTGCCCAGTGACGGGCCGTGATCAGTGGGCAGGAGTGCTTGGAACCCCTGCTGGTGTCGGTTCTGCCCAGTGGCCGCCGTTGGTCAGTGGGCATGTCCGGATATGCCCAGTGACCGAACCTGGTGAGTGGGCAGCCATGTGCCTCGGCAG
>QZVU01000066.1:697-1476 GCA_003602285.1 Arthrobacter frigidicola | reverse complement strand
TACCGCGCCAGCCGCGCCAAGGCCGGCGACTTCATGAGCCTGTGCATGAACCCGCAGTTTGCCTGCGAAGTTACCCTGCAGCCGCTGGACCGCTACCCGCTGGACGCGGCGATCCTGTTCTCGGACATCCTCACCATCCCTGACGCCATGGGCCTGGGCCTGTACTTCGAAACCGGCGAAGGCCCGCGTTTCAAGAAGGTCATCAGCACCCCGGCCGACATCGAAGCGCTGCCGATCCCCGATCCGCAGAAAGACCTGGGCTATGTGATGGACGCGGTCAGCACCATTCGCCGTGAGCTCAATGGCCGTGTGCCCTTGATCGGCTTCTCCGGCAGCCCGTGGACCTTGGCCACCTACATGGTCGAAGGCGGCTCGTCGAAGGACTTCCGCAAGACCAAGGCCATGGCCTACGACAACCCGCAAGCCCTGCACCTGCTGCTGGACAAACTGGCCCAGTCGGTCACCAGCTACCTGAACGGCCAGATCCTGGCCGGTGCCCAGGCTGTGCAGATCTTCGACACGTGGGGCGGTAACCTGTCGGCGGCGGCCTACCAGGAGTTCTCCCTGGCCTACATGCGCAAGATCGTCAGCGGGCTGATCCGCGAGCACGAAGGGCGCAAGGTGCCGGTGATCCTGTTCACCAAGAACGGTGGCTTGTGGCTGGAAAGCATTGCCGAAGCCGGCGCCGACGCACTGGGCCTGGACTGGACCTGCGAGATCGGCGATGCCCGCCGCCGTGTGGGTGACAAGGTGGCGCTGCAAGGCAACATGGACCCGAC
>QZVU01000066.1:0-636 GCA_003602285.1 Arthrobacter frigidicola | reverse complement strand
GCCATCCGCCAGGAAGTGGCGCGCATTCTGGCCAGCTATGGTCACGGCACCGGCCACGTGTTCAACCTTGGCCATGGCATTACCCCGGAAGTCGACCCGGAGCATGCGGGCGTGTTCATCAATGCCGTGCACGAGCTTTCGGCGCAGTACCATCAGTGACCTGAGCGCTGAAAGCAAAGCCCGGCCCTGTGCCGGGCTTTTTGTTGCATTAAGTTTGGATTCAGCGAACGTCGCTAATCTGGTCCCATCGAAACCTAAACAGGACCCGATCCTCATGAAAGCACGTTATCTCGCCCTTATCTTTGCCCCGCTGTTCAGCACTGCTGCACTGGCCGCCAGCTATACCGGCCCCGGCGCCCAGTCGGTCACCACCGTGGCAGCTGCCAACGACGCTGCCGATGACACGCCCGTGGTGCTGCAGGGGTATGTGACCAAGAAGATCAACAACGACGACAAGTACGAGTTCAAGGACAACACCGGCACCATCACTGTTGAAATCGACGATGAGGACCTGCCGCCGACGCCGTTCAACGACAAGACCAAGGTGAAGCTGACCGGTGAGGTGGAGAAGCACCTGATGAGCAGGGAAGTGGATGTGGATATCGTCGAGATCATCAACTGACCTGATGGCCTCTT
>QZVU01000065.1 GCA_003602285.1 Arthrobacter frigidicola | reverse complement strand
CGCCTGCTGGAGCACTTCGGTGCGGAGACGCGGATCTTCAATCCCACTGGCCTGCCACTGGCGGATGATGTGCCCGATGACCACCCCATGGTCAAGGAACTACGTGACCTGGTGCTGTGGTCGGAAGGCATGGTCTGGTGCTCGCCTGAGCGCCACGGCGCGATGACCGGCGTGTTCAAGTCGCAGATCGACTGGATTCCACTGAGCATGGGCGCCGTGCGCCCGACGCAAGGCAAGACCCTCGCGGTGATGCAGGTCTGCGGTGGCTCGCAGTCGTTCAACGTGGTCAACCAGCTGCGCGTCCTCGGTCGCTGGATGCGCATGTTCACCATCCCCAACCAGTCGTCCGTACCCAAAGCCTACCTGGAGTTCGACGAGGCCGGCCGCATGAAGCCCTCAGCGTACTACGACCGTGTCGTCGATGTGATGGAGGAGCTGGTGAAGTTCACCCTGCTGCTTCGTGATCGCTCCGACTACCTGGTCGATCGCTATTCCGAGCGCAAGGAGTCGGCTGAAGAACTTTCCAAACGCGTTAATCAACGATCCATCTGAGGCTTTCTGACCATGCAACTGCACCCGTATTCCGTGCTGGCGACTCCCGAGCTGATCGGCCAGCTGATCTTCACCCCGTGTCCTGGTACCAAGGACACCTCGGTATCCCAAGCGCTGGCAACACTGCGCGAAGCCGGTGCGAGTGCACTGGTTACCCTGATGCCGAGTGAAGAGCTGCTGCAGAACGAGATCGACCTACTGCCCGAGGAGTGCCAACTGCTGGGCCTCGAATGGTTCCACCTGCCGGTGGAAGACGACCAGGCGCCCGGCGAGCCCTTTGCTGCCGCCTGGGAGATCCATCGGGAACGCTTGAAAGCGTTGGTGATGACTGGCAAGACGATCGCCATTCACTGCAAAGGCGGCTCCGGCCGCACCGGCCTGTTTGCGGCCCGCCTGATGATCGAGTGCGGTATTCCCGTGCAGGAAGCTGTTGCTCAGGTCCAGGCCCTGCGCCCACGTGCCATTCAGAACCCTGCGCACGTCGGCTACATCAACCAGTTCAGCGACACCCTCTGACCTTTCGCTAATCGTGATCCGAGAACAAGAACATGGCTATCAAAGTAGGTATCAATGGGTTTGGCCGTATTGGTCGATTGGCGCTGCGCGCGTCTTGGAACTGGCCAGAGTTCGAGTTTGTGCAGATCAATGACCCGGCCGGCGACGCCGAGACCCATGCCCACCTGATCAACTTCGACTCGGTCCACGGCCGCTGGCACCGTGAAGCCCGTGCTGAGGGCAGTATGGTGGTGATCGACGGCAAGCGCATTCAGGTCACCGCGAACAAGACCATCGCCGACACCGACTGGTCGGGCTGCGACCTGGTGATCGAGGCCAGCGGCAAGATGAAGTCGGTAGCCGTGCTCCAGGCCTACCTGGATCAGGGCGTAAAACGTGTAGTGGTCTGCGCTCCAGTGAAGGAGAAAGGCGCCCTG
>QZVU01000064.1 GCA_003602285.1 Arthrobacter frigidicola | reverse complement strand
TCACTGGACGGTTCTCCATTCGGCGGCCGCGGGGACCGGCTCGGCCGCGCGGGACCGGGCGAGATGGGCGAGCTGACGGCCCCGGAGATATCCTCCGGTGGTGATGCCAAGCACGGCGACGACGGCTCCGGCCCGGCCCAGTCCGGCGCTGTCCTTGCCGGTGCCCCAATCCCGGAGTCCGGACAGGACGGCGCGGGGAAGGACCCTCCGGACATAGTGCCGTTCCGAACGCAGGGCGCGTTTGTGGCCCACAAGATGGCTTACCTGGGCCTTCGAGAGCCCTTCCGACCAGGCTCGTGCCGCCATGTACTTGAAAGTTCCCCTGGCGGCGGGCACGTGATGGTGGACCACGGCGGTCGGATCGTAGACGATGCGCGAACCCGGGGAGGCGATGGTGGCCCGGATGCAGATTTCCGTCTCCTCGCAGCCCAGTGGCTTGAGGATCTGCCGGCCAAGGTCCTGGTTGAAACCGCCGACATGTTCGAGGATGTCCCGCCGGAAAGACATATTCGCACCGATCAGGTTGCGGACTTCGGTGGCCATCCGCGGCAGGCCCCGGTGGCTGCATCCTACGATCCAGTCGAGTTCCTCGCTGAAGTACCCGGGACGGCCCGCCTCCCAGACCGGGTCGACGTGACCGCCTACGGCGAGCACGTCGGGGTCGTCGTAGAACGAGATCAGGCGTTCAATCCAGTCCGGGGCTGCCTCGGCGTCGTCGTCGAGGAAAGCAACGATGTCCGAGGTCGCGTGGGCGATTCCGGTGTTGCGCGCGCCGGCCAGCCCGGGCTGGCCGGTGCTCTCCACGATCGTCACGGCACTGAAATTCGCGATGAGGTGCTTATAGAGGTTCTTGTTGTGGTCCACGACAAGAATGATCTGCTGCGGGGGCACCGACTGGGCCCGTACGGACTCGACGACGCGGCTCATAAGCGGCAGGCGGTCCTGGGTGTAGGAACAGATGACCACGGAAACAGTGGGTCGTACTCCGGTGGGTGACATGTCAGGCACCTTCCGCCAGGGTAAGCACGCTACGGGGATCGGTGGGAGTCCGTGAGTGCCGGACGCTGGGATAGGTGTATTTCACCCGCCGGAGCGCTTCGGGGCGGGCCCCGCCGGTGGGCGCGTCCCAGGAGGCGCACTCCCGTGCGAGGGTGCGCAGCACCCTCCACCCGTCACGGAACGTCTGCAGATTTGAGGCTCCCGAAATCCGGTTCAGTTCCATGCTCGGAACCTCCGCGATCCGAAGTCCTCCCCGCGCCGCCTTTACGATCAGTTCCGTCTCGATCTCGAATCCCTCCGATTCCAGCTGCAGGACCTCAAGGCACTCCCGCCGGAAGGCGATGTAGCCATAGCAGAGGTCCGAGTAGTTGCTGCGCAGGACCACGTTGGCCAGCCCGGTCAAAGCCCGGTTTCCGGCCTCCCGCAGCCAGGTCAGATCCTCGGAGCCGCCTCCGGTCACGTGCCGGGAGCCTTTGACGAAATCGAAGTCGTGCTGGA
>QZVU01000063.1 GCA_003602285.1 Arthrobacter frigidicola | reverse complement strand
GTGCTCTGGACGCGGAGTCAGTCACCCTGGAGCACGGGCCCTTCGAGAGCCTGAATATGCCAGGTATGACCATGGCTTTTCCATTGGTCAGCTCAGAAGTAGCTGTGGGACTTAAGCCAGGAGATCACGTACGTATCGGCGCCCGCCAGAAAAACTCCGGCCTGATGATCGAGCAGCTCAGCAAGGAAGGAGACCAGCCATGATCGCACGCCTGATCCACTGGTCTATCGGCAATCGCTTTCTGGTGCTGCTGGCGACCCTGTTCATCACCGCCCTGGGCATCTGGTCGCTGCGCAACACGCCGTTGGATGCACTGCCGGATCTGTCCGACACCCAGGTCATCATCCGCACAAGCTTCCCCGGGCAGGCACCGCAGATTGTCGAGAACCAGGTGACCTACCCGCTGGCCACCACCATGCTCTCGGTGCCGGGGGCGAAGACAGTGCGCGGCTACTCGTTCTTCGGCGACTCCTTCGTTTATGTGCTGTTCGAGGACGATACCGACCTCTACTGGGCACGCTCGCGGGTGCTGGAGTACCTCAACCAGGCGCAGGAACGCCTGCCCGAGGGTGTTACCACCACCCTTGGGCCGGATGCCACCGGCGTGGGCTGGCTCTACCAGTACGCCTTGGTCGACCGCAGCGGCCAGCATGATCTTGCCCAGCTGCGGGCACTGCAGGACTGGTTCCTTAAGTACGAACTCAAGGGCCTGCCCAACGTAGCCGAAGTGGCCACCCTCGGCGGCATGGTCGCCGCCGGACTTTCCGGCCCACGCCGCCCTTGGGCCGGCTCGGTACGGGACTATGTACTGGGCACCCGCGTTATCACCGGTCACGGCAAACTGCTGCGCTTCGGTGGTGAAGTAATGAAGAACGTCGCTGGCTACGATCTCTCGCGGCTGATGGCGGGTAGTTTCGGGTGCCTGGGGGTGTTGACCGAAGTGTCGCTGAAGGTGCTACCCAAGCCGCGCAAGTGCCAGAGCCTGCGCTTGGAAATGGACCTGCACCAGGCCTTGGGCGAGCTGGCCGAATGGGGCCAGCAACCGATACCGATCAGTGCAGCCTCCTACGACGGGCATGCCCTGCACCTGCGCCTGGAAGGCGGCGAAGGCTCGGTGGCCTCCGCGGTCGAGCGTCTGGGAGGTGAGGACCTCGATGGTAGTTATTGGACTGACCTGCGTGAGCAACGCCTGGGCTTTTTCGAGGCCCCTCAACCGCTGTGGCGCCTTTCGCTGCCACACAACAGCGCGCCGATCGAATTGCCAGGCAGGCAGTTGCTGGACTGGGGGGGCGCACAGCGCTGGTTGAAGTCCGACGTCCCCGCAGAACTGATTCGCCAGGCGGTAGCCCGCATCGGCGGTCATGCGACTCTTTATGAATCAGATCCGGCGTCGTTCCATCCGCTGGTGGCACCGCTGCTGCGCTACCACCGCAATCTCAAGTTGCAACTCGATCCCCAGGGCATCTTCAACCCGGGCCGCCTGTACGCCGAAGTCTGA
>QZVU01000062.1:1202-1498 GCA_003602285.1 Arthrobacter frigidicola | reverse complement strand
GTCAGGTAGCCATGCCGCGTTGCGCCGGTGAAGCCCCAATGCAACGGGATGCCGATCTGGTGCACGGTCTGGTTGTTGACCTGCAGCGGGCGAATCCGCTTGGTCACTACCGCCACCGCATCGATATGCCCGCGCTTGCTCGACACCCGCACCCGGTCGCCGGCCTTGATGCCTTTCTCATTGGCCAGCACCTCGCCTATCTCGACGAACTGCTCGGGCTGGGCAAGGGCGTTGAGCCGGCAATGCTTGCTCCAGAAGTGGAAGTGCTCGGTCAGCCGGTACGTGGTCGCCGCATA
>QZVU01000062.1:0-1192 GCA_003602285.1 Arthrobacter frigidicola | reverse complement strand
GTTCTGCGGGTGCAGCGGGTTGATGCCAATCGGTGTTTCGAATGGCTCGTAGTGCTCGGGGAACGGGCCTTCGGCCATTTTGTCGATGGCGAAGAACCGCGCCACGCCTTCGGGGTTCATGATGAACGGGTTCATCCCCGCTTCCGGTGGCGAGTCGACCTTGAAGTCCGGCACGTCGGTGCCGGTCCAGGCCTTGCCGTTCCACCACACCAGGCGCTTTTTCTCCGGGTCCCACGGCTTGCCTTGCGGGTCGCTGGAGGCACGGTTGTAGAGGATGCGGCGGTTGGCCGGCCAGGCCCAAGCCCAGTTCTGCACCTGATGCATACCGTAGGGGTCGCTGTTGTCGCGACGGGCCATCTGGTTGCCCTGCTCGGTCCAGCTGCCGGCGAAGATCCAGCAGCCAGACGCGGTGCTGCCATCGTCCTTCAGTTGCCCGAAGCCCGACAGCTGCTGGCCAGCTTTGAGCATGGCGCCGGTGGCGTCGGTAACGTCGGTGACTGCCCAGCCGTTCATCTCCTTGGCCAGCTCCTCCGGGGAGGGCTCTTCAGGGATCTTGTACGGCCAGCTGATGTTCATCAGCGGGTCGGGGTAGGCGCCGCCCTCGGTCTGGTAGCGTTGACGCAGGCGCAGGAACAGCTCGCTCATGATCTGCACGTCGGTGCGGGTCTCGCCAGGGCCGTCGGCGCCCTTCCAGTGCCACTGCAGCCAACGGCTGCTGTTGACCAGCGAGCCGTCTTCCTCGGCGAAGCAGGTGGTGGGCAGGCGGATCACTTCGGTCTGGATACTGGCCGTGTCGACGTCGTTGAACGGCCCGGCATTGCGCCAGAACTCCGAGGTCTCGGTAGCCAGCGGGTCCATGATCACCAGCCACTTGAGCTTGCCCAACGCCGCAGTCACGCGGTTCTTGTCCGGCAGCGCAGCAATCGGGTTGAAGCCCTGGCATACGTAGCCGTTAACCTTGCCTTGGCTCATCATCTCGAACATGCGCAGCACGTCATAGGCAGGCACGTCGAGCTTGGGCAGCCAGTCGTAACCCCAGTTGTTGTCTGCCGTGGCGTTGGCGCCGTACCAGGCCTTCATCAGGCTGACGTGGAACTTGCCATAGTTCTGCCAGTACGACAGCTGCCCAGGGCGCAATGGCTTGGAAGCGCGCTTGTCGATGTAGCTGGCGTAGTCCTGCTCGGCATCGCCA
>QZVU01000061.1 GCA_003602285.1 Arthrobacter frigidicola | reverse complement strand
GGAGCTCCTGGGCATCCTTCATCGCGACAGGGGTGAGCACTTCATTATTCATCTGGCGTTCCTGAGGACGTTAACGCCCTATCATCAATTGAGCGGCAAGATAAGCGCCCATTATGACGCCTGTGTGACACACCAGGGCAAGCCATGGCGCGTGGGCTCTGGCATTGTCTGTGTAGGAATTGTTCACGTCGAGACACATTTGGACACTTTCACGAATGCGCGCGAAGGGGTAGGCTGCGCGTTCATTTCGCCAGCACCTCAGAAAATGCTTCAACAATTCCTGCAGGATTTCGGCTATTTTGCCCTTTTTCTCGGCACCTTCTTCGCAGGCGAGACCATCTTGGTGCTTGCGGGTTTCCTTGCATTCCGTGGGTACATGGACATCAAGCTGGTGTGCCTGGTGGCGTTCCTGGGCAGCTATGCCGGCGATCAGCTGTGGTACTTCATGGGCCGTCGCCATGGGCGCAGGATCCTGGCACGCAAACCGCGCTGGGAAGCCATGGGTGCCCGGGCGCTGGACCACATCCGCCGTCACCCCGACATCTGGGTGCTGAGCTTCCGCTTCGTTTATGGCCTGCGCACGGTCATGCCGGTGGCCATTGGCCTGTCGGGCTACCCGCCGCGCCGCTACCTGCTGCTCAATGGTATTGGCGCGGCCGTCTGGGCAATTGCCTTGGGCGCGGCCGCGTACCACTTCGGTGCCATCCTCGAAGGCCTGCTGGGCAACGTGAAGCGTTACGAGCTATGGGTGCTCGGTGGCCTGCTGGGTCTGGGTGCCTTGTTGTGGTTGCGCCGGCGCTTCCGCGCTTTGCGCGCGGAGCGCAAGGCAGCAGACCAGGCCCAGGCCCCAGAGGCTGAACAGGCTGTAGACCACGAGCAACCACCAGAGCAGCGGCGCGACCACCGCTAGCCCCAGTGCGCCGGCCAGGTACAGCGCCGGCGCATTCGCCACCAGCCGCGCCAGCTCCAGGCGCGCAGCCCAGGGCCGGTTCTCCAGCAACGCGCCCAGCACGAACAGACCAAATGCCATCAGCGACCAGCCAAGCACCAGCGCCGCGACCGGCACGCGCTCGGCCACATCCATCAGGTAGCTGCCCAAGGCCACATAAACCGCGAACTGCATGGCCACGTAGGCTTGTTGCGGTCGAGCCAAGGTAATCTCAAACTTACGAAACACCGTCAGGTCCTGTTTGGCCTGCGGGAAGCGTGCGGCCACATCGGCCGGGCGCCAGCCAGTGGGCATGAACCAGATGCGCAGCTTGTCCCACAGGCTGGCGGTGTGCCGGGCGTCATGCCAGAGCTGGGCATAGAACTGCAGATTAGCCCACAGCGGGTTCCAGCTGGCCAGTGGCGTGGTTACCCCGAACACCACCGGCTCGGCCGGGTCTTCCTCTTTGAAGGTGCCAAACAGACGGTCCCAGAGAATGAACACGCCGCCATAATTGCGATCCAAGTAAACAGGATTTTGCGCATGGTGGACGCGATGGTTGGATGGCGTGATCAACACCCACT
>QZVU01000060.1 GCA_003602285.1 Arthrobacter frigidicola | reverse complement strand
TGATTTATTTACGGACCCGTTGTGGGTCAAAGATATAGAACTTCATTTGAGCTACATAGAGAATTTCGGAATGTGCTGCCCTGTTGAGAGAGGCCGTGATGTTGACGGGCTGCAGAGCATCGCTCATCTGGATATAAAATGGCTTTATGAGTTGCGCAAGGATCAGGGGTTCAGGTCGGTATTAAAGAACTTTATTCCGAACTTCCTAACTGTCATCAACGCCTGCAAGAAGGCCCAAATTGTTCATTCTGACGGGGCGGGCTGGGCGTTCCCTTTATCTTTCTACGTGTTGCCGCTCAAGCCGTTCTTCCGCTTTCAGTGGGTGGTTGTCATAGAATCTTCTTTCTGGATGCTGGCCCAAGGACAGCCGCGAACCCTCAGAGCAATCATCGAACACCATGTGCACACCCTTTTGCTGAAGCGCTGCGTAAAGCTGGCAAATGCCAGAATATTTACCCAGTCTTTTTACAAGGAATATTTCCTTGGGCGTGATAACAGCCGCACGTTGATCAACCCTGCCAGCTGGCTCGACAAAAAATTCATGGCAAGCCCCGAGGCAGTCAGAAAACGGTTCGAAGGCAGGCGCAACCGTACACTCAACGTGCTTTACCCCTCACGGCTTGTTCTTGATAAAGGTGTTCTGGTAGTCCTTGAAGCCATTAAGCAACTGCAAGTCGAGCACGTTGATCTCACCGTCACCATCATGGGTGAGGGTGATTTGAAAGCGCACTGTTTACGCGTTGCAGCTGAAAACCGTGGCAGCGTCGAGGTGCGGTTCCAGAGCGCCGTTGATTATGGCAGAGACTTTTTCAGCATCATTGCCCAGCATGACTGGCTTTTGGTGCCGACCTTGAAGCAGGAACAGCCCCGTATCATTTTTGACGCGTTCAGCCAGGGCGTTCCCGTCATCGGTTCTGACACAGCCGGGGTACTGGACATCACGAGCAAGCAAAACGCGCTGACGTTTGAAACCGGGAACCCGTCCAGCCTCGCAGCCTGTATTCGTCATGCTGCCCGGCATCCCGAACTGGCGTTGGAAATGGGGCTTGCGGGGCTGGAGTATGCGACCGGGAAAACACACTTGCAGATGCACCAGGTGCGCGAGGCATTCCTGAAGAGCAGTTTGACGCCCTCTGCAAGGCCGCGCGCCTGACATGGCCAATGATGGGCTATTCGTTCGGGCATTAAAAAGCCGGCTTGTGGCCGGCTTCTCGGGGACGCTTCCGACTAATTTATGGTAAGCCGCAATCGCCTTAACTGTGTGGCCATCAAGGGCCTGAAAGAGATGGCAGATGCCCGTGTGGGATATCGCCGAGCCCTCTGGACCGCGGCTTGCGCCGGTCGGGGCTTAATGTGCGGCGTAGCATACAAGGGCACGCGCAAGATGCCCAGCAAAAAATGGCACAGGTTGTTTCAGCCAGGCCGCTGCTGGCGGAAATGCGACCAGTGGAATACCCACCCGATAATCTCCAGGCCCTGCGCCTGGCGTGGGGCGGAGGTGTTGCGGTCAGGGGTGTGGTGGCGTCGCCCCTCGCC
>QZVU01000059.1 GCA_003602285.1 Arthrobacter frigidicola | reverse complement strand
TAACCCCCGGTAAAACCATAAGGCGAATAGGCCCCATACCCCTTGGTCATGGTCTTGCTGCTGGGGTTCTGCCGCTCGGGGTAAACATCAAACAGGTTCTGTGCTCCCACCGCCAGGTTGAGGTCTTTGCTCAGCTGGTACCCCACGTCGATATCGGTGATCCAGCGCGCCTTGTATTCACGGTCGAGGCTGCGGTCAGTCGCCGAGTTCACTTCACGCCATGAACCGTAGCGGGTCAGGGTCAGGTTGCTGGTCCAGCGGTCGCGCTGCCAGTTGGCGCCCAGAATCAACTTGGTGTGCGGCTGCACCTCGGTCAGGAAGTTGCGCGCCTGGCGGTCCATCAGGCTGTAGTCCGTGCCCTGGATATTGACGTTCTCCTTGTAGCTCAGGATCTGCGTCTGGTTCCAGTTGAAGGCGGCGGTCCATTTCAGTTGCCCCCAGTTGCCCAGGTTCTGGTCTAGAGGGCCCGCCAGGGCCAGGCCCTTGGTGCGGGTATTGGCGCCGTTGGTGAAATAGCGCCCGCCAGAGGTGGAATCGATACCGTTGTCCAGCAGCGTCTGGGTCACTTCGTCGCCCAGCAGGGTACCGGTGAGGGTGATGCGGTCGCGCACGTTGATCACGTAAGCATCTGCGGTGAACGACAGCTGCGGTGCAGGCTGGTAGGTCAGGCCCAGGCTGTAGTTGGTCGAGCGCTCGGGCTTGAGTGCGGTGGCGCCCAATGCCTTGGCTGCCGCCGAGTCCACAGGCAGTAAGCCGTTGCTGACCGTGGCGCGCACGGCCAGCGCGGGGGTGAAGTCATAGCGGGTGGTCAGTTTGCCGCTGCGGGTGGCGCCCACCCCGCGGTTGTAGTGTTCGTAGCGCAGCGCGCTGCCCAGGTACCACTGCGGCAGCGGGTTGAAGCCGACGTCGATGTAGCTGGCCACGCTGTTGCGGCTGGTGCTGGTGGCTTCTTCCGGTGAGATACCGTTGGTGACCTGTGCACCGGAGGCGGCGCAGTCCCCGGGCGCACGGCAGTAGCCGCCGTTGGCCCACGAGGCCCAGTCGCCATCGCGCACCTGGTAGGTGTCACGGCGGTGCTCCAGGCCCCAGGACAGGTCAAGCGGCTTGCCCAGGCCAATGTCGAAGCTGCGCTGCAGGTCCAGGTTGCTGGTCAGCTGTGTGGCGACCCAGGTGCCCGATTCGAAATGGTTGGGCGTGGCCTCGCCCAGCGAGGCGTTCTGGTTGTGCGTGGTGCCTTGCAGCGCCTCGTTGCGCCCGTAGGTGCTGGACAGGTCCCAGGCCCATTCCCCGACATTGCCCTTGGCGCCGAAGGCGCCCTGCACATCCTCTTCCTCGATGTACCAGGTGGGTGTGTAACCGCTGGGGTAACCGTTAGGCCCGGTGGTGATGGTGTTGGTGATGGTCGGCAGGCGGAAGTTCTGCCCCTGCTCGGCCTTGCGGTGTGAATAGGTGGTGAACGAATACAGGGCCAGGTCGTCGCTTAGCGGCAGCTCGGCGTTGTAGCCCAAGGTCAGCAGGTTGATCTTCGGTGTGCCGTAGCCGCCGTAGGTTGACTTG
>QZVU01000058.1 GCA_003602285.1 Arthrobacter frigidicola | reverse complement strand
CACGGTTTGACGCCGGCGATCCATGCCGGAAAACCTGCCGTTTTCATTGCGCACGATTCAAGGGTGCGGGAAATGTGCGAGTTCTTTTCACTGCCGTTTGTGGCGGAACATGAACTGCCCGCATCAATGGATATCAACTTCTTCTTGTCACGCTGTGACTACACCGCAACGCTTTCGCAGTATCAGGACACGTATGCGCGATTCGTTCAGACGCTGCGCGCGCTTGGGCTGGACGGCAATATCGATGCAGCGGGTTCGATTATTGACTGCTGGGAGCCCGCGCCTGACGTGCAGGTGGCCGGCGAGGAGCGAATCCCCCGTTACTCACCCGAAGAAATGTTTAACCTGGAGCAGCAACTTGCCATTTGCGCCGGGATTCCGGACGAGGCCTTTGTGAGGCTTGCCCAGATCCGTGATATTTCTCAAAGTTGGTACCGTTCTCGCCTCAATACACAGGCGGGCTAAGACCGCTTTTTTGGCCAGTTATTGTTGCGTCTTCTGTTTTGGCAAGGCCGTTCGTAAAGTTCAGGGTAGGCGATATGAGAGCGTGTGAAATTTGTGGCGCAAGCCATCCGGAGCAATTGCACCGTCAGCATTTTCTGTTCCCGGGGCTTCCCCAGGCAGTCCATTACGATGTGGTGGCCTGTCGGAACTGCGGTTTTGCCTACGCCAGCGACATTCCGGATCAGTCGGCGCTCGATCAGTTCTATCAGAACGTCGAGCATCACCTGCATACTGACCTGCCGCCCGGATTGGCGCGGATTCATGGGGATTTTTTCCACTTCGTCGAGCAGTATGCAGACTTGGCAAGCGACGCTCGCATCCTCGATATCGGTTCGGGCATGGGGCATTTCCTTGCACATTTCCAGCAGGCCGGCTTCCAGCGGCTACTCGGTATGGAACCTAGCCCGGCTGCTGCCAAGCTGGCGCGCGAAATCTACGGGGTGGAGATCAGAAGCGCGACCGTGGATGCTTTCGTCACTGAAGAGCGCTTCCAGTTGATCAGTCTTTGCGGCGTGCTGGAGCATATTGCCGACCTGCGCAACAGCCTGGCGAAGATTGCGGCGCTGCTGGCGGATGACGGCTATCTGTTCATCGCTGTTCCCGATGCCGAAGCCTTCGGCAAGACGCCGCCGGCTGAGCCCTTCCTCGAGTTTGCACTGGAACACATCAACTTCTTCAGTGCTGCCAGCCTCGACAACCTGCTGGCGGCTAACGGCTTCGAGAAAGTGACGGTGATCTCCCAGCACAACGATTTCTACGACAACCATTACCTGCTGGCCATGTACCGCAAGACCAGCCCGGCCGCGAAGCGTTTCACGGTTGATGCTGTGGCGGCTGCCAGCCTGCTCAGTTATGTCGAGCTTTCACGGCAGGTATTGCGCCCGGTGGAAGCGCTGGCCCAGCAACTGGAGGCCAGTGCTGAGCCGGTGCTGATCTGGGGTGCTGGCGCGCTTACCAGCCGGTTGCTCTGCGATACCCGGCTGGGCAAGGCCAATATCTGCGGCATCGTCGACCGGAACAGGAACCTGCAGGGCAAATCCCTGCTCGGTTTGACCAT
>QZVU01000005.1 GCA_003602285.1 Arthrobacter frigidicola | reverse complement strand
GCGCCCATGGCCAGGGCCAGCAGGATGAACACCGAGACATAGAAGCGCCGGCGCCGGTTCAGCAGCCCCTCCTTCCGAACCTGCTTCAGGAGGACCGAATAGGACGCAACAACGTCATTCGGTTTGGCAATCCGGACGGCACGCTTCACCGGTACTGCAACGGTTTCACTCATGGGCTGATCCTCAAGAAGTTTCGGTCATCAATCTGCCCGGGCGTGCAAACGGCGCCCGGCAAAAGAAGTGTTCCCCCTGCGCAGGCCGGGGCCCGCGCAGGGGGAACACTTCACGGTGGTGCTTAGGAGTTGGTGTAGTGCTCGCGGCTGCCGGACTTGGCCAGGCCGCGGGAGACCATGTACCCGATGGTCAGGAAGGTGATGAGCTTCATGGCGTCCAGGGCATTGAACACGTCTCCACCTTCTCCGCCGTCGCCGACCACCAGGGCGGTGAGGGCGGTGGCCAGCACCATGGCGACGAACGCGAAGAACTCGGTGGTCTTCGTCGAAGCCTTCGTCTCGGTGGAGCGGCGGTCAGCGACCGCCAAGTTGCCGTTGTGGGTGTCGGCGGGGTGGCTGTAACCGTTGTTGTTGTTGCTGTTCGACATGGTGAATCTCCTTCAGGGAGTGAATGGGTGAAACCGGCAGCGGATCATTTTGGCCCGGATCGGGCGGGATCTCGTATCGGGATAGGGCGCTTGGAGGCCGCGGTTTGCTCCACAGCGTTGCTCTACACTGTAGACTCTACGGTGTAGATTGAAAGATAGCAAGTCGGCTTACTAGATGGTGGATGATCATGGTTTCAGCGAACCGGCACGACGGCCCGACCGTGAACGACGAGCCCGGAGGTACTTCTGTTCAGGGAACGGGCGGCGGGGGAAAGCGGCGGAGTCCACTGAGTCGGACGACCGTGCTGCGGGCCGCACTCGAACTCGTCGACACTGACGGATTAGAGGCCCTGTCGATGCGCCGTCTGGGTCAGCGGCTCGATCGGGACCCGATGGCGCTCTACCGGTACGCGGCCAACCGGGACGCGCTGCTGGACGGTCTGACCGAACTGCTGCTCGATCAGTGGGTTATCGCTGCGGCCGGGGACGCCGATACGGCCTGGCAGGATCAGCTGCGCCGGGCCGCCCACCGGTTTCGTGCACTGGTGCTGAAGCACCCCCACGTCGTGCCGCTGCTGGTTACACGGCCGCTGTCCACCCCCCTGGGCTTGCGGCCGCTAGGGGCGCTGCGTCCCCTGGAGCAGCTCCTTGCCGTGTTCACCCGGGCCGGCTTTGGACCCTCCGGGGCCCTCCACGCCTACCGTGCCTACTACGGCTTCCTCATCGGACACGTGATCAATGAACTCGAAGAGTTCGTCGTCAATGCGGATGAGGACGACGCCGGGCTACGGCTGGGCCTTGACCGTTTGCCCGAATCCGACTTTCCCCATCTGCGCAGCCTTGCCTCCCAGCTGTTGGACTACGACGGAGAAGCCGAACTCGACCAGGGCATTACCATCGTCCTTCAGGGCCTCCAGGCACAGCTCGAGAGCCCGGCGCGTGCCCCCCACTAAACGCTCCGGCATCCGCCCGGGATCGGAACATCAGTAGGTCCGCGCCATCCATGCCGCCCGCGGTGACGAATACCGGTCCGGAAGAAGATTCCCAGGATGGGTTCCAAGGCTCCTCCGCCCGGGGACCGGTCCTCCCAAAGTGCGTATGGCCTGTGGCCGGCGCTCCGCTGTCAACCGTGAGAGTCAGGTGTCCTGTGAGCGCTGAAGATCTGAACCGACTGAGAGTCGCCGCCGCCGACAAGGAGGCAGCGGAATTCGAACTGGACCACACGGTGCTCACCCTTCAGGAGGCCGTAGCCACGGCCCTGCGCCACGGGGAGGACCCCGAGGTTATCGCTGACGTCACCGATATGTCCCCCTCGGAAGTGCTCGAACTGTGGGGCGGGCCCGAGGGCGAGGATGCCACCGGGAACTACTCACTCAGCGCCCTGGATCCCGCCCGCATCCAGTCCTCCGGGACTCTGCCCTCCTGATGGCGGTGACCGCTGCCTCGATAGGTGCCGGGCAGCCGCCGCGCACCGCTGCGGCGCGTTCGATTGGAAGTGCAGTCAGATCTCATGGGAAAACCCGGGCCCGCCTGTCTGCATCAATGGACGTTTTGGCCGATGATCTTGATCAGCACTGCGCGCAGGGCCTCCGAATCCAGCCCGGCCTGCTTGTTGAAGTCCTTTTCTCCCTGATCGACCGTGTCCAGCAGCGCCTGGCCCTGAGCGGTGATCTGCACGATGTGGTTTCTACGGTCGGTGCTGCTGGGAGCCCGGACCACCAGCGACCGGGCTTCGAGCCGGATCAGAAGGTGTCCAACCGTCTGCCCCTGCACCCTTAGCCTGTGGGACAGTTCGGTCTGAGTTACCGGACCCGAGGCCGCGAGGGTCCGAAGCGTGTTGATACCCGAATGGGTGGCATCCACCTCGATGAGGCGCCTGTTCCATGCCTGTTCGGCCCGGCGGGCCGCCGTCGTAAGAAGCCTCGGTGTTGTCCACTGCCGCATCTCAACCACGTGAACCTCCCCATATAGCCGCCGGAACCCAGATACGAAGCAGGCTTACCAACCTCGTCCCATAACAGTAACCTACGGTGATCCGGCAGGCGGCTGCCATGATTGTGGCCAGCCGGCCCGTATTTCCACGCCCACCGAAAGGGCCGCTGAGCCGGCGACCACGTCACACGCAGGCAGTTCCAGAAGTCTGGCCACACGCCCAGTTCCGTGCCATGCATCGAGCGAACCCCGAGGATCGGGTGTGTTGCGCAGCAGACATTTCGAAAAGGTGCATAAACGATTAGAGGTGTCGGCGCGCGGAGTAGCCATCGGTGACCGAGGAGACATGCGGCGGGGCCCTGCAGGGCGCGGACGACAGGTGTTGGTCAACGTGCCCGGGCGGCCAGGCGTACAAGGGCGCCGGCTTTGTGAAGGGCCAGGACGCGGTCTTCTCGGGTCAAGACGCGTTCGAACGGGCTGATCCGGCGAAGGTCGGAGGCCTGCTGTGTGTTCTCAAGCAATGCAACAGTCAGGTCCTCAGCCGAGAAGGCCGTCAACTTCGCGCCATTCCTGCAGAGACGGCTTATCGTTCCTCCTTTGTGAGTGCAGCGAAGACCGCACTCACGACGGTGCCATACACGAGGTGCGCGGACAGATCGTCGCGCAGCGTCCGTGCGTCATAGGCCCAGATCGGCTTGTACACCTCCGCCAACGGGAGCACGACGTAGCCGGACAGCCACACCACAGGAACAAACGCAACCCTCCGCACCCACGGGTGCATCGACGCCAAACTTGCCACCGCGCCGTATTGCCCACCCCATCCCACACCTGTCGCCCAGTGCATGACGTTGGTCGTAGTGCGAGCCCATTCGGGTGGAGGTTCGTGCCCCGTGGCAAGTCGTAGCGCTTTCCGTCCGAGCTGCCCCGGAGCAGAGGCGTTCTCCCAACTCGTGACGTCGCTGGCAAACTCCCAGCGCCAGATCCCGGACTTGCCGCCGCTGCGGCGATACCGCCTATAAAGCACCAAATCCATCGCCGCGGTGCCCAGTGCGCCAGCCAGCAAGCCGACACCCGCGTTTCTCACCAATTTCATGGTTCTGCCTCCCTTGCCACCTGCACCGTGAAGGCCGGGTATCAGTCGGAGCAACTCTCGTCTGCATCGCCGCTCCGAGACCCAAGCATGCAGTATGCGGCGGCCGCCCGTCACACCCCGGTCGCGAGGTAGCGACGGACGTGGACGATGTCGTGTGGTCGTCGATGACGGACGGCGCCATACGACTCCGACTTTATCCCCGCCGCCCCTCGAACACTAGGCGATATTCTGGGCCAGTGCATCGCGCAAGAAGTAGCCGGCCTAGGCGGGACCGGCGCTGGCCAGCGAGTTGAAGAACGGGCAGCCAGCTAGGAAGCTGCCTCCCCGCTGAAGGATGCACAGCTGGTTACCGTCGGGATCGGCGAGGATGACGTGCTCGGCATCCGGTCCCTGGCCGACATCCAAGTGTTGGGCGCCCAACGCCAACGCGCTCGATCGACCGAGGACGCCTGATCATGGCTCGACGTCGGTTTCAG
Source organism: Arthrobacter frigidicola (assembly GCA_003602285.1). Taxonomy (GTDB): domain Bacteria; phylum Actinomycetota; class Actinomycetes; order Actinomycetales; family Micrococcaceae; genus Arthrobacter_D; species Arthrobacter_D frigidicola. The sequence goes on along the minus strand of QZVU01000005.1, from coordinate 266,309 downwards.
ATTGGGATGCGTCTGGATGCGACCCCACTTCTCACCGGCACCGGCACCGGCACAGGCACAGGCAACGAATTGAACACTGAAACCCGCCGCAGCCCAAATATCAGGGGTGCGGCTTCTCGCGCCGCACGCCGGTTCAGGGCCGGAAACTGTCTCGCAACCCACTCTGCAGTCACGACTCAGCAGAGTTCAATGTGAAATATGGTGACAAGAGCCGTCCGTAGCGAGAGCGGTGGGGGAGTGGGTCAGTCTCCTCAGGCGTGTTCCAACCCGCCGGTTGCAAGACAGGCACGATGTTGTTGTCCGACGTCGGACGGGCGCCTTACGAACGGGTGAACGGGCATCGACACGTTCGTGTGGATCAGACCTGGCCTGTTTCGCTCACCTGGACAATCGAAGGCTGGCTAATAGTGCACTCGGGGCACTTTTTGGGCCTTTGTTGCATATTTGAGGCTGCTGTCCGTGTTTCGGTCCTTTATCGCCCGTCACGGGACAGGCCGAGGCGTGCAATGAGGTCCTCGTGAAGCTCGAACCACACGCGGTGACAGGAGTCGCGGTCGGTGCCGGTAATCCACCCGGCGTCTGCGTCAGCCCGCGACAGGGCTGCGTTGAAGCGGTGGTGGTAGCCGGCGAACCGTTCCAAATGGGAAGTTAGACGGTCCTCGATCCCCGCCAGCGCAGCCGCGGGGCCCTCCAACACTTTGACTGTGTCGGAGAGGGTCGGGCGGTGCTCTCCGATGCCGAGTTCGGCCAGCTGCCACGCCGTGCAGGCCGCAGCCACAACTTCATTGAGCGGTAGGAAGTCTTCGTGGACTGCCTCGACTGCGGCGCGGGCGCCGACCCGGTCGAGTTCCGCGGCCAGCAGCCGTTCACCATGGGCTTTGCCTGATTCCGTCAATGACCATCCTCCATCACCCGCGTAGGCGGTGTAGGCGGTCCAGCCGTGCGCTTGAGCGCTCAGGAGGTACTCATTGACCTTGTCTTCGGGCTGACGGACGTGGGCGGCGATGCGCGCGACGTCGGCGTAACCCAGGGTCCGAACGGCGTGCAGTACCCGGAGGTCGGTCGGGGACGTATGGTTCATTGCTCTCCTGATGCGTGGGTGGTTGTGATGGTGCCGGCGGTTCCGTCGACGATGACGTGCTGTCCGTCGGTGAGCGCGCTGATCGCCTTCTCTGCTGCCAGGACAGCTGGAATGCCGAATTCGCGAGCCACGATCGCGGCGTGAGCGAGGAGGCCGCCGATCTCGGTCACGACCGCCGCGGCGCGGGCGAGCAGGGGCGTCCAGGCAGGTGAGGTGGTGCGGCAGACCAGCACCTCACCGGCTTCGAAGCGGGCAAAGTCGTCGAATCCGTGGACGATCCGCACGAATCCCTCGGCGATGCCTGGGCTGGCTGGAGTGCCTGTCGCCAGTACCCGGCCGACAATCCGTCCGTCGCGTTGCGCAGCGTCCGGGGTGGTCGCGGCGGGGTTTGCCGTGATGGGCCGGGACTGCAGCACCCAGGTCATGTCGCCGGCGATTGCCCACTCGATGTCCTGAGAGCTCCCGAATATCGCCTCGATCCTCAGCCCCAGCCCGGCGAGCTGATGGACCTGCCTGAGTGTCAGCGGTGGGCGTGGGTGACCGGCTTGGCGGGTGACGGTGTGGCCGTCGACCGCCCACGTCCACGGGGTCATGGTTCCGTGCACCACGCCCTCACCAAGTCTGCGGCCGGCCTCGATCACCACCTCATGCGATCCGGTGACCGGGTGCCGGGTGAACATCACCCCGGCGACTTCCGCGGGAACGAGGGCTTGCACAATCACGGAGACCACCGCAGCCGGCTCCTGCCCCATCCGGGCCGCATACGCGAGCGCTCCCGGGCTTACTCCGGAGCGGGCGGCCCGACGCACCTGGGCAATCACCTGCGCCGGTTCGGTGAGGCCGAGGGTGGAGCGCAACTGCCCAGCGAACGACGCTTCGGCTCCGTCTTCCCCCAAGGCGGATGAGCGCACGGCGACCGATGCTGCCGATGCGTCCCGTAGCGCCGCCCTGAGCTCGGGCACCCAACTGTCGCCGCTCAGTACATCGAGGACCACGAATCCGGGCGGGACGTCGAAACCGGCCCGCACCAGGTGGGCTAGGTTCACGGCCTTGGACCCGCACCGCTCGTCCGCATGAGCCAGCGAAATGAGCACTGCTCAGGACTCCGTCTCGGACCCGCTCGATCGAGCCAGCACCCGGCCCAGCCGCTGCTGGGCGGCCTGTGCCGATCCCAAGCCCAGCGCCTCCGCGATCTGCGGCCACGTCATTCCCGCGCCGCGGGCGGCGAACAAGAGGCCGGACTCGACCTGGTCAAGCTCCGCCCGAGCGGCAGCGAGCAAGCGCAACCCGGCGGCCAGAACGGCCGGATCCGCAGCCTCGATGTCGCGGGCGGACCACGCTGCAAACCAGACCAGATCGGTATCAGAGGCCGGCTGGCGGGGGTGCTGCCACGGGCGGCGAGGGAGGCTATCGGCGCCGGCCTGATTGAGTGTGGTGCGCGAGCGATCTAGATCGGCGGCATCACTTTGATCATTGGAGGGCATCCCCCTCTTTCAGTGCATCAACACATTGTTGTCAACGTCGCATTGAGATTTCCCGCCCCAATCCGATCTGCCGGATGGCGCGAGCCCAGTGGACAGTGTCCACACTTTGGGTCTCGGACTGGGCCGAACCGGTGCCGGACTGAGCCGGATTGCGTGGTTCCTCCTGGAGCGGACCGGCTGCTCAGTAGATCTGGAGGAAAGCGGCTGCGCCGATGACGGTCAAGCCGACGCTCAGTGCTGTCGGAGCGGGCGAGCGGAGCCGGATGAAGCTCACTGCGGCAACGAACGCGACCCCGGATGCGATCGAGATTACCCAGTACACAGGACTGGTCGTTTCAGCCACAACGGTCAATCCGTAGATTCCCTCGCCTATCAGCACTGCGGGCAACGCTGAGCTAGCTATTGCAACCACCCAGGTGGACCGGCTGCGTATCCATGCCGCAGCCAGACCAATGGGAGGCCCAGCAACGAAACTCATGATGACGAAAAAGTTACTCAGACTTAGGGACCAAAAATATCCGCGAAGGTCGGACATCACTGCATACCCGACGTTGAGTAGATAGAAGGAAGCAACCCCGAGGACAATCCCACTCAGGTACCTGCTCCGCGATAACCACAGCAGTGCGAACGCCATGGCCGACCACCCGCCGGCGGAGTTCGCGAACGAATTCAGCGACTCCGGCAACGAGGTCTGTCCCAGCGATGTGAGTGCGCCCAGAATGAATGAGGACGGCAGAACGATGGCTGATGCACGAAGCCGATCCCCTATCAAGGACGCCCGGGTCAGGCCGGCGCGCGCAGGCGGCTCGGCGAAGGCCGACGCGGTCTTGGCCCTTATTAATCCGGAAAGGGAGTGCTTATCGGCAGCGGGGATGCCCGGTGGGTTGGCCATGATGTTAATGCTAACTGTGGGAGATTCAGTGACTGTAAGTAGGGTCGGAGCCTGTTCTGAGCGTGAAGACAGAAATCATGGCGGCCTGGTTGGTTCTTGAGACCGGTGCCGTTAAGGTCCTCCCATCGTCAGTTGTGGTGTGGACAGAGTCCACACCGGGGGTTTCGGACTGGGTCGGACCGGTGCCGGATCGGGCCAAATTCGCGATGTCTTCGGGAAGTGGCGGACGTGACAAACGTGCTTGATCACATGCATCCCACGGCGGGCAATCGGGTCCGTCCACCAACAGCGGTCTCCACGCGTTGTGCTGCGACGGACACAACGGGCAATGCCCCGCCCGCTGCCCAGTGCGGCGAGTGTTTCCTCGGAACTGGCATCGTGGGTCCGCCGGGTCATTCCGCCGGCCCGCAGCAGGTCGCTGTGCTCAAGGGATAGAGCTTTTGCGGTTCGCTATTCCGAACAGCACCGCGCCGAGCAGCAGGGCGGCAGCTCCGACGATGTAGACGATCTCGATGCTGACTGAGTCGACGAGGATTCCTCCGGCTCCGGCTGCGGTCGCAATGGCCGCCTGGAATCCGACGACGATGAGGGTGCCTCCTGCTTCCAGCCGGTTATGCATTCGGTGACCTACCCAGGTGTTCATCACGAGCAGCCAGGACGAGAAGAAGAAGCCCCATAGCAGCGCCACAACGCCGACCGCGGTGATTGAGTCCGAGAACAGGATCGTTGCGATCACAGCGGCGGCGATCACGGTGGGGGTGACCACGGCGAAGAACGCGAAAGACCGATCGATGAGCATGCCGATGACGAAGTTTCCCGCGAGTCCGCCGATGCCGAACACGGCGAGCAGCAACACGATCGTTGCGGCGTCGATGTCGGGGATCCGCTCGAGTGCGAGCCGGATGTAGGTGTAGGCGAAGAAGTGCCCGAGCACGACCGCGACGTGTCCGAACATCCCCAGCCCGATGCCGGGCTGCCGGAGGGTGTTGATGATGAGGTGCAGACTGGATGCCTGCTCGGCCGGGACGGACGGTAGGAAAATGCGCAGAGCTGCCGCGAGCAGGATCATCAGCGCACCGGCGATTGCGAACACTGCATGCCAGTTGACGATCTCACTGAGCATGACCCCCAGCGGCACACCGGCGACCGTAGCGAGCGAGACGCCCGCGGATGTGAACATGACCCCTCTACCGAGGTACTCCGGCCCTGCAAGGCGCGCGGCGACGGTGATCGACATCGCCCAGAAGGCACTAAGGGCAGCACCCAGCAGGAACCGGGCCGCCAGCAGGATCAGCAGGTTTGGTGCGATAGCGACGATGAGGTTCGAAGCCGCCGCAGCGAGTGCCATCCAAATCAGCAGCGACCTGCGGTCGAGCTTCGGGACCAGGATGCCCACCGTCGGCGCAACGATCAGTCCGGCGAGGGCGGTCACAGTGACGGTCTGGCCGGCCTGTCCTGGGGTCACGCCGAGCGCGTCGGCCATTTCAGTGAGCACGCCGTTCGGGAGGAACTCGGCCGTGACGAGCAGGAAGCTCATCAGCATCAGCACGATCAGTCCGCCATAGCGGATGCCGCGGGCGGGCGTCGTCGACGGGGGAGAAACAGTCGTCGTCATGGTGGTGCTCTCAGTTCGTGTACGTGCCGGCATTGATCTCATCGACGAGCGCCGGACGGGTCGGGGTCCATCCGAGTTCGCGGGCGGCCCGGCCGGTCGCCTGCTGGCTCAGGAGGAGCGCTTCGCCGAAAGCCCCGAGGCGGGCGATGGTCTCGGTTGCGGCTTCCGGGGCGACGCGTCCGCCGAGTCCGCGAACGCGGCTGGCAGCTTCGCCGAGTTCCCGGGCGGTGGGGTTGTGGCCGTTCACGCCCAGATACGTCGAGCCGTGGGGCGCTTTCTCCAAGGCAAGAACGTAGAGGGCAGCCAGGTCGTCGACGTGGACCGTGGTCCACTGCTGATTTCCCTCACCGACGAGGATGAGCGCCGGCTGATCGCCCTCGGTGACGTCGGCGCGGGTGACCAGGTTGGGGATGCCGTGTCCGTAGCCGTAGGCGACGCCCGGCTCGATGAGGATCGATCGGATCCCGGGGGCCTGAAGTGCGGGGATGTCGATGGCATCACGCCAGGCCACGAAGCTGGGGGCTCGCCGGGGGGAGGCTTCGGTGATGTCCTCACCCTGCCCGTACACCAGGATCCCGCCGGTGCGGATGAAGGGCTTGCCGGTGTCTCCGAGGCCGGCGATGACGGCGTCGGTGAAGGCGCGTTCTGCGGCCGCTTTGTGCTCGTCACCGGTAGCGGCCGTGTGAATTACGGCGTCGACTTTCTGCGCAAGGGCGGTGATGATGGCCGCATCACGCATGTCACCAACGACGGCGTCCACGTCCGGGCCGCGTAGGCGGTCGGCGGAGTCCTCGGCGCGGACGAGGGCGGTGACGGAGTGGCCGCCCTGCATGAGGGCCCTGAGGACGGCGGAACCGATGTAGCCGGTGGCTCCGGTAAGAAGGACGTGCATGGTGTTCCTTTCAAATGAGCGGCACCGCGGCCGCGGTGTCGGGAGGGAGGGACGCGGCAGCGGGGCTGTCCCTCCCTCGGGTGCGCTAGCCTCAGGGGCGCTCGATCACGGCGGTGGCCTGTACCTCGATGCGAAGACCGGAGAGGACGAAGTCGATTCCGCCGAGAATGGCGGTCGGAGCGAAGTTCTCGTCCATCAGTTCGTGGCAGATATCGATGAATTCGAACGCATCGCGGGCATCGGCCAGGTACACCGTCAGATTGACGATGTTGGCCAGATTCGTGCCCGCGGCCTCGAGAGCCAGCTCGACGTTATGCAGGGCCTGACGGGCCTGGGCACCGAACTCGGGCGAAACGATGTTGTAGTCCTTATCGACCCCGGTCTGCCCGGCGACGAACGCGAAATCGCCGGCCGTCACGCACTGCAGGTAGGCGTACTTGCGGGAGTCGCCGAGCCCAGGGACATCGATATTGGTTTTAGTGATCATGACTGTGCTCCAGTTCCTGGATTAGAAAGGTCTCAGCGGACAGCGGCCGGTTCGGCCAGGAGCGTGTCGGTGACGTAGGCCCGGGCCTTGACGAGTGCCTGCTCACGCTCCTCGTCGTCAAGGCGTACAGGCGCGTGAGTGACGAAGGGATGCACGACGTCGTACCCGACGAACTCGAACATCCCGCGGTGGACGTGGTAAAAGAAGTCATCGAGCGCGCCGTAGCCGCCGGGTGCGGAGGATGCGCCGGGCGCGAAGGATGCCTCGACGCCTCCCGTCGTGAGGAGCATCATGGCTTTCTTGTTCGTCATGCCGCCCTCGTCGAAGATGCCGTGCTCGCCGCCGAAAATGGCGCTGAGCAGGAACACCTGGTCGATCCAGCCTTTGAGGATTGCGGGCATGGAGAACCACCACACCGGGAACGAGAGCACGAGCAGGTCGGCGTCCTGCAGCTTGGCCAGGTGTGCCCCGACCGGTTCGGGGAGCGTGCCTTCAGCGAAGGCCCGCATCTGCTCGGCCTGGGGCTTGAAGTAGCCCGGGCCGTCCATGAACTGTTCGCGGCTCAGTACAGGATTCCAACCGATGTCGTACAGATCAATGAAGTCGACCTCGACGCCCTCCGACCTCAGCTGCTGGGCAACTGCAGAAGCCTGGGCGGAGGAGAACGAGGCGGACTCGGGGTGGGCGTGAACGATCAACGCACGCCTGATGGGGTTGCTTGAATCAGTGAGGGTCATGCCACCATCATATAGACGTTTTGCGATATGTCTATATGAGCTTATGCTGCAGCTGCTCCACGAGCTCGTCGACCTGCGAGCCGACGCGCCGGTAATGCGTCCACTTGCCGATCCGAGTCGATTCCACGAGGCCGGCCCGCTCCAAGGAGCTCATATGAATCGAAATGGTGGACTGCGCAAGACCCGTCTTGGCCGCAAGGTGCGTCACGCACACGCCGTACTCTTCGCGGTCCGCAACGGGCTCGTACTCCGCGAAGGACTCCTCGGGTGAGCGCAACCACTCCATGATTTGGAGGCGCGTAGGGTTGCCGAGAAGTTTGAGGACCTCGACGAGCGATGAAGACATACTCCATGATCTCACCAGGTATTCGCAAACAAGCACATGGCCGCCAGAAGGAAGGTCCAAAACCGAGCCTCGCCAGCTTGCTCATGCTTCATCCTAAGGAAAAGTGAGGACCACTGCGGAGCAGGTTCACTGCCCGGAGAAAGGATCGGTCAACGGGCACCTCCAGAGTTACCGGCGGTCTCGGCCGACGAAGCCATGACAATGCTCGCGCTTGCTAGTAGGCAAGTCTTTTTGGAGGTCAGAGGTACGTGTCTGGGCGTTAGAAGACACATCACCGGAGAATCGGGTAAGAATTGGCGTATCAATTCTGGTGTTCAGCTTGGGGGTATGAGGATGAAGCGCCAACTTGGTACATCCATAGGACTCGTCGGAATTGCGGTCCTATTGGTCCGGTTCCTATATCAGCTCGACGAAGCCCTAAGCTACCCGGACGGCCTTAAAGTCCTTGCGGTTGCCCTGCTCATTATTGCGATTGCTGTACCGCCGTGGCTGGTGTGGCAGTTTCGGACAGCGAGGATTTTCAAGACTCGGTTGCAGCAGCACAATCCTGGGGCCCTGGTCGTCGACACATTTTGGACGGGGCGGGAACTTGGAAGGTTCCTGAAGAAGGGCCCCATGAGTTCAAAGGCGAAGGGGACGGGGTTCATCTTGAACCTGATAGTCGACGCCCGGGGCCTCCAATTGGTCAGGCAGCGAAGGCATCCCGTCTATTTCGGTATCGTGCCGTGGGAGCAGGTGGTCTCGGTAAGAGTCGAAACACTAAGGAGGCCGTTGAGTCGCCGCCCACTATTGGTGCTCGAGATCGATTCGTGGGGCACGCCCTACGTCTCCATCATTCGTCTCGTGCCTTCCGGAAGGCAGAACAAAGAAACCGGAGCGGCGCTTGCGAAGATGATCCTGGCGAAGAGGCCTCGAGTTCCAAAGACGTAACTACGGTCTGTTCGTCAATACTCGATGGAAGAAAACGCTGGAGTTGTCCTCAGGAGACCAGAAGGACTACAGGGCGCGGGTGGATCACTGCATGGTGGGTTGTAACTTGTGCCGGGATATGGCCAATATATTGGATGCCGATACCTCGCGATGCCCCGATTGTTGACCGCATCCTTCTTCGGGACGATGTTTACCTGCGGCTTCGTGATGCGATCGTCGACGGCACCTTCCAGCCGGGGGAGCAGCTGAGGGATTCCGACCTCGCTGCCTGGATCGGCGTCAGCCGGACGCCTGTGCGCGAAGCGTTGCTTAGGCTGGCGGCCAGCGGTCTGGTTGTTGCCCAGCCGGGTCGGTCGACCATTGTGAGCACCATCGACCCGCATGCGGTCTCGGATGCGCGCGATGTCGTCGCGGCGATGCACGAACTGGCTGTTCGTCAGGCGATCGGGAAATTTACCGAAGACCATATCGAGTGCATGCGCAGAGCTAATGGGCGCTTTGAAGAAGCACTCGGAGTCGGTGATGCCGTGGCGGCGCTCAAGGCGGACGACGAGTTGCACGCCGTTCCGGTTCGCGTCTCGGGAAATCAGGCGCTTCAGGCCGTACTCGACCAGTTTGGACCCGTTATCCGCAGGGCGGAACTGCTTCGGTTCCAATCAGTTGATGGTCAGGCCTCCCTGGAAAGGCACAACGAACTCATCGAACTGTGTGCCAGGGGTGACGTTGAGGGAGCAAGGCGTATGACCTTCGATATGTGGAGAAGTTTGTCAAGTTCTGTGGACCCTGGAGCGTGACCATGGTGGCCCGCGGTCCGGCTGGTGTTTTACGCGCAGCCAGCTTCCATGAAGAGCCTGCCGGGCGAAGCACTTGCCGAACTTGGCCATCGTTGTCCTAGGAGCGAAACAGCGCGCTGTAGGCGTTCAAAGCCAACTGGCCGCCAAGGTGCGCGTACAGAACGTTGCTCGTCGCTGGGATATCCCGGCTTGTAACCAGATCAATAAGGCCTGCCAGGGATTTGCCCTCATAAACAGGGTCGGTGATCATGGCTTCCAGTGAGCCACCGAGGCGTATTGCGTCGAGGGTTGAATCGACGGGCACGCCGTAACGATCCCCTGCCCAGCCCTCCAACACGTTGATCTCGTCGTCCCGCAGCTCCCGGTCAAGACCGATCAATCGTGCTGTCTGCCTGGCAATGCGTTCGACCTGATCCCGAGTCTTCTGAAGAGTCGCGGAAGCATCGATGCCGATGACTCGGCGTGGGCGGTCCTGGCCGGCAAACCCGGCGATCATCCCGGCATGGGTAGAGCCGGTGACTGTACACACAATGATGGTGTCGAAGAATACTCCCAGGCCACGTTCCTGTTCTTCGACTTCGTAGGCCCAGTTAGCGAAGCCCAGTCCGCCAAGCCGGTGATCCGAAGCTCCAGCGGGGATCGCATACGGCTTACCCCCGGCGGCCTTCACTTCCTCAACGGCAGCTTCCCAGCTGCTTCGTATTCCAATGTCGAAGCCTGCGCCGTCCAGTTGGACATCTGCGCCCATAATCCTGGAGAGGAGAATATTTCCAACTCGATCCGATGAGGGATCCGGCCAGTCAACCCAGTTTTCCTGTATCAGGCGGGCCTTCATTCCAAGCTTCGCAGCCACGGCAGCGACCTGACGCGTGTGGTTTGACTGGTAGCCTCCGACAGATACCAGCGTGTCTGCTCCTTGTGCCAGAGCCTCAGGGATGAGGTACTCGAGCTTTCTGGTCTTATTGCCACCGAATGCGAGACCGCTGTTCACATCCTCCCGCTTAGCCCATATTTGGGCGCCACCCAGATGCGAGGTCAGTCGGGGAAGGTGGTGAATCGGAGAGGGGCCGAAGGTCAGAGGGTATCGCTCAAAATCTGTGATGGCCATTGGAGGCTTCCTTCTGGACGTTGGAGTGGTCGTTGGGCGAGCAGGGCTGGGGTGCGGGACTTTGGGGTGTACAGCTTCTGACCGGGCTGGCCGTATATCCGGTCAGAAGGTCGATCGAGGGAACCGGATATGTGCTATCCATCAGATAACCAATATCCAATATATTGCCCTGAGCGGATCCCCTCGTCAAGCACGTAGATAGCCTGCAGCGAAAGAGTCTGCCCCCGATCCCGACGTGCCGATGTCCGCACCGGAGCCGGCGAGCCAACTCGGGCAGAGGTCTCCGTATCGCCATCAACGGGTGAGGGAAATGACCTCGTAGGTGTGGCCCGCTGCGCGCAGCCGATCCACCAGGACGCCGCCGAGGGCGGTCGCCGGGGTCAGCGATCCTGCGGCGGGCGGCAGGCGGTCGCCGTCGAGGGCAAGTGAGAGCGCTGTCTCACCGGCCATCACGGCGGTGGCGTTGTATCCCGGGTCGCCGGGCCCGGCTGCGACGGCCCGGTACCGCCGCCCGCTCTCCGTTGAAGCAGTCACCTGGGAGGAGAACCAGCCCGAGTGCCGCACGGCTTCGCTCGGGCCTGCACCGGGCGACGGAAGGACCCGGTCCAGCAGTTTCCTCGTGGGGGGTAGGGCCAGTGCGGCTCCGAACACCCGGAGGCCGACCGCCGTCGCTCCGGCGATGACGGCGCCGGCAGGCCCCCGCCCCATACCCATCACCTCGCCGTACCGCAGGGACCGGCCGTAGGCCCAACCCTGCAGGGCGTTGCTGCGACGCACAATCCGCGTGTTCGCTGACGCCATGATGAAGGGCGCGGTCCGCAGGCCGCCCTCCGCACGGCCGACCCACCCCAGGTCCGCGGGCTGCCGGGTCGAGGGCTCCGCCGTCCGGTCCGGACTGAGGGAGCAGGGATCGCCCGCGAGCGATCGCAGCACAGGGTCTACCCGCATGCCGTCGAGCTGGCCACGCATGGACGCGATGGTGCCGCCGCTGAAGCCACCCTTGGCCCTGGCGACGAGCTGCACCTCGGTCAGTCCGCCCGCGCCGTCGGCCTCCGCGGCGCGGTGTAGGAGGAGTACCGCGAGGTCCGACGGGACGGAGTCGTAGCCGCACGCATGGACGATCCGGGCACCGGTAGTCCGTGCCAGGGCGTCGCAACGGTCGATGGCTTCACGGACGAAGGACACCTCGCCCGCCAGGTCCCCGTAGTGGGTGCCGGCGCGGGCACACGCCTCGACGACAGGCAGCCCGTACTTCGCGTAGGGACCCACCGCCGTGAAGAGAACCCTGGTGCCCGCGGCCAGCGCGGCAAGCGAGCCGGGGTGATCCGAGTCGGCCTCGATGAGGGTCCAGCCGCGTGCGGCGACGGGCAGCCTGGACCGTACGGCCTCGAGCTTCGCCCTCGACCTCCCGGCGAGCCCCACGCGCAGGCCCGGCGGAGCATGGACCGCAAGATATCCGGCGATCAGTTCACCGACGAAGCCGGTCGCGCCGAAGAGGACGAGGTCGTGGTCGCGCGCTGGGGCCTCCATGCCAGCAGTCTTCCATGGCAGCTGCCGGACCGACGCCGGGAAGTGCCCGTGGCGCGGACTTGGGCGTCCTAGGGGATGACGCGGGCGCGCTCTTCGAACCAGGGGGACTCGTGAGGGACAACGCAGAACAGCAGCCCGGCGGGGTCTTTCAACACGACCCATGCCCGCCCTTGGCCAACGACTCCTGCACCCAGCGCGACCAGGCGCTGCACCTCTGCATCCACATCGTCGGTCTCAATATCGAGATGCAACCGAGCGGCTGAGGCTCCCACATTTTGAAGTCCGACCCAGGACATTGCAGCTGGACCGACGAGGGCCGTGATTTCCGGATGCTCCTTCACCTGCCTCGGTTCCGCGAGCAGAGCCGAGCCCCAAAAGTCTCGAGTCTTGGCGAACGCCTCGTCCGGGGCGTCGATGACTACTTCGCGGAGCAGGATCCGATGCATCGCTTCACTGCATCACCTGCACATGGTCGACGACAAGGGGGACAAGCGCACCGGCCAGGGTTTCTACCTGTGAAGCTCGGCGTATATCGCCTCGACCGGTTCGGAGAGGCGGGCGTGTATGTCCCGGGTGATGTGGTCCGCAAGTATTTCATAACTGCCGTCGCGGATGCCGTCCAAAGCGATCCGTACGATGTCCGCGGGTTCATTCATGTCCCCGGGCAGGCCCTCGGTCATGGTGGTGCGGGTGAAGCCCATGTACAGCCCGATGACGGTGATGTGGGAGGGAGCGAGTTCGAGGCGGAGGGCGTTGGTCGCCGACCAGAGGGCCGCCTTCGATGCGGCGTAGGCCCCGCCCCGGTGGTACCAGGCCCCGACTGAAACAACGTTCAGCAGTGTTCCGCCGCCGTTAGCGGCAAGAACCGGGGCGAATGAGCGCGCGACCCGCAGGGCGCCGAAGAAGTTCGTCTCGAACATTCCGTAGATGGCGTCGAAGTCGACGGAGGTGATGGGTTCCAGCGAGGCGATGCCGGCACTGTTGATAACGATGGTCGTGTCTGCTGCCGTTGCCGTGGCTGCCTCGACGGACGCACCACTGGTGATGTCCAGCTGGACTGGCACAACCCTCGGGTCATCCCAGCGAATAGGCGCGCGGGATGCCGCGTACACCCGGTCAGCCCCGCGGCCGAGGGCCTGGAGGACGAATTCGGTGCCCAGGCCTCCGCTCGCTCCGGTGACGAATACGACGTCGCCGTCAAAGGACCCGTCCATAATATGTTCCTCTCGTTGGCCGCTCCATTCAGGAGTCGCCGGATTAGGGTGTTTGGCTGGACGGCTGGGGCGACTGTTCAGCCCCTTCCGACCTGGTGTTGCGTCAATGGGTTCCGACGATGGCCCGATCGATCAGGGCGGCTACCTTGGAGGGACGGGACATCATGGGCACGTGGGAGCTCTTGACCTCCACAGTGGTGGCGCCGGCTGACGGCCGTGAAGTCGGCGATTTGCTTGGGGAGATTCTGGGGGAACAGGGCCTCATGGTGATCCTCCTTCTGCATTCAATCCTGTGGGGGCGGGCCGGGTGGATTTGAGCGGGATGGGGGAGGGGCGCCCGGGCGGCAGCCAGAAGACCTCCGTAATCTCGCCTGGCCGAGAGTGAAGCTGTTTGAGGGCGACGCCGCGGCCTTCGCTGAAGTGGCTCCAGCCTTCGTAGTGGACCGGTATCGCCACCTGGGGGCTGATGAGTTTGAGCAACCGGGCCCCGTCTCGGGCGTTCATGGTGTACCTCACCGGTCCGGTAGCCCGGAACCGGACAGCGCCCAGGTGCAGCAGGGCGACGTCGATCTCGAACCGGCGCGCGACCTCCTTGAGGCCGCGGTAGAGAACGGAGTCCCCCGACATCCAGAGGGCGATGGTGTCCGCCCCAGGTCGCTGGAGTGCGAAACCGAGTGTCCGGCCAACGACAGGCAGGCTAAGAGCGGGCCCGTGACGGGCCGGAGTGGCGATGATGCAAAGCGGTGAGATCCCGGGCTTGCGCAGCGTCATCTGCTCCCAGGGGCGAAGCCCTTGGGTATTAGGCAATGCCAACCGTTTCGCACCACTTCTGGTGGTCACTACCGTTGGCACGGACGGGAGCATCCGGCGTCCGCGGCCGTCCAGGTTGTCCGCGTGATGATCGTGCGAGAGCAGAACCGCGTCGACCGGCTCGAGGTCAGCGGGCTGCAGCGCCGGGTGGCCGGTCTTTACCGAGGACGTGCCAAGTCCAAATCGGTACCGGCGGCCCGGATCATCAAAGGTCGGATCGGTGAGGATTCTCCACCCGTCCAGTTCGATCAGGGCCGTCGGCCCACCGATGTGGGTGATCCGGAGCTGCTCCACACTCCTGGGACCTAACTATCGGTGGTGCTGGGTGTCACGGGCGGCCGCATGCTGCAGCGACCAAGTCAGGGCGTAGTCTGCGACTTCTTCCCACCCCTCCTGGCTCACGATGCGGTGGGTCCGTCCCGGAAACTCGACGCGTTCGACGAGCGACGGTCCCTGCGCGTACTTTTTGAGCGCCGCTTTCTGGATCGCCGGCGGGGCAACGTGATCGATGCCGCCGGAGATAAGCAGGAGCGGGGCCCGGTCCGGCTTGAGGAAGTCGACTTTCGTGATGCCGGTCTTCTGCTTTGGGAGGGAGAGCACGCCTTCGAAGAAGACCCGGTTCACGGAGTTGATGGCGCTTGATTCCCATTCCTTGTCGGATTCGGCCCGGCTGAGGTCGTTTCCGAAGGTGTAGTGGAAGTGGCGTTTGGTGAACCGGCTGGCCTTGTTGATCCGGAACGGATTCGACAGGATCGGCAGGCCGGTTCGCAGCGTTGAGAACGGCAGGGCAAGCACCCCTGCGGGCTGTCCGGGTTCGACTCCGACCCCCGCGATCCCAAGTCCGCGGTCGAGGAGCATCTGAACGAAGATTCCGCCGAAGGAGTGGCCCATGATGATCGGCTGCTCGGGCATAGCCCGGATGATCCGGTCATAATGGTTGACGATCTCTTTGATGCCGACGCCTTCAAGGGCACTGGGGTCGTAGCGGACGCTGTCCGGGGACCGGTCATCGACACCCGGCCAGCCCGGCACGATGACCTCATGGCCGAGACCGCGGAATCTCGCGGCCCAGGTGTCCCAGCTGGATGGGGTCATCCACAGGCCATGGACCAGGACGATCGGTGGTTTGGGTTCAGTCGGTGGGTTCATTTTCGAATGCCTTTCTCTGCGGGCTCAAGAGCGGATGAAGTCGAGGAGGTCACGAGAGAGGCGTTCCTTCTCGGTGTCGGGCAGCGCGTGACCCGCATTGTCATAGACCTTCAGGTCTGCGCCGGAGATGAGCTTCGCGGAGCGTTGGCCGCCGACCTCGAACGGAACGATCTGGTCGTCGTCGCCGTGGATGACGAGAGTGGGCACGTCGATCTTTGCCAGGTCCTCGCGGAAGTCGGTTGCCGAGAAGGCGGCGATACATTCATAGGCGGCGCGGTGGCCCGAGGCCATTCCCTGCAGCCAAAAGGCGTCCCGTACGCCCTGCGGGATGTCGCCGCGCCGGTTGTGGCCGAAGAACGGGCCGTCGGCCAAGTCCCGGTACAACTGGGAGCGGGACGCGCGTTCCCCTGCCCGGATATTGTCGAACACCTCCACCGGCAGGCCTTCGGGATTGTCATCGGTCCGCAGCATGAGCGGAGGAACTGCTGAAACGAGAACGAGCTTTGCGACCCGTGCCGGGCCGTGCCGGCCCACATAGTGGGCAACCTCCCCTCCACCGGTGGAGTGGCCCACGAGAGTGATGCCATTGAGGTCGAGCGAGTCCAGCACCACGGCAAGGTCGTCGGCGTAGGTGTCCATTTCATTGCCGGCCCAGGTCTGCGTGGAGCGGCCGTGCCCGCGGCGGTCATGGGCAATGACGCGGCATCCGTTTTCGGCGAGAAAGAGAGCCTGACTGTCCCAGGCATCGGCGTTCAGCGGCCAGCCGTGGCTGAGCAGGACGGCGGTTCCGTCGGCCGGTCCCCAGTCCTTGTAGAAGATCTGCGTTCCATCTTCGGTTGTCACGTAGCTCATGGAGATCTTTCCTTCGGTTCGGCGCCAGCATGGTCCCTTCCGAAGATCCCACGGCGAGGGAACAGCCCGCATCGCGTGCGGTGCACAGTCCGAAGGCGCACGTCGCGCTGTGGGGCTACACGCGTGGACTGATCAGGTGCCCACTCACTGCGCGGCACCCTACGCGATTGTGGCAAGAGCACTACGAACCCAACCAGGCCCGAAGTGGGGGCGGTGTTCTTTGAGGCCGGGGCGGTCCGCAACCCGGCGGCACACCTCAGTCGAGGTTAATCTTGTGAAGCTGCCTCCGCGAAGTCACCCCGAGCTTTCGGAACACCTTCCGCAGGTGGTAGTCCACGGTGTGGGAGCTCAGGAAGAGTTCGGCAGCGATGTCGGCGTTGGTGTTGCCCGCTGCAGCAAGTCTGGCAACGGACAGCTCCTGCGGCGTAAGTGTCGCAGCGAGGGTCTGTTTGTTGTGCCCGAGTGTTTCTCCGAGTGCGGCAAGTTCCCGGCGCGCCCGTGCCGACCATCCCGGCGCGCCCAGCCGTTGGAATATCTCAAACGCATTGAAAAGGTGAGCGGCGGCTTCGGTCCGTCGGCGCCGGCGGCGAAGCCATTCCCCGTACAGCAGATGTGTCCGCGCGGCATCCATTTCCAGAGCAGGCCCGGTGAGCAATTCCAGGGCGCGTTCGAAATGCGGGGCGGGTGCGTCCTCGTCGAGATGGGTCATGCTTCGCTCCTCAAGCCCTTCCGCCCACTTACTCTTGGAGTGGCCGTTCTCCTCCCGCAAGCGCTGAAGGAGGTTGTTCGCCGATTGATGATCGCCGGCGCGTGCCGCACATTCAACAAGGTCCGGCAGGTACAAGGCGCCGGTGAAGAACGGGTCATCATGCCTGATTTGGCGGCCGGCGTTCCACGCTTCGACATAGCGGCCTTCCGATGCTCGGAGCAACAGGGTCCCGATGAGGCGGGAGGAACCGCTTAGGCCGTACCCGTAAGCTCTTGCCTCGGCGGAGACCTCGTCCTCCCTGGTGATTGATTCATCGCCGAGCCATCCGCGGAGTACCGGCAGGGACGTGACCATGTCGGCCCACACCTTTGGGAGTCCCATGAAAGAGATGATCACCGCTGCGCTGTTGAGACGCTCACTGCCCTCGCGGATCCTCCCTTGCTGCATATTAAGGTACGCGCCGAGGAGAAGGATGCGGCAAAGGACCAGGGTTGCGCCACGATCCCGCGCAGCGTGTTCCGCGCGCTGAAGAACCGCTTCGCTTGATTCCGGGTCTCTCAGAAGGCACGCGGCATATGCAATGCAAATGAAGGACTGCAGGAGGTCCCCGTCGGGAGTTCCAGGCGCTGTTGCCTGAGCGATTGTTCCGCGGACGAGGGAGGCCGCCGCCGCAGGTCCGTCAAGGACGAGGGTGCTCAAAGCGATGAGGGCCCGAGTGGGCAGATCGGTGCCCGGGGCCGTCTCGCAGATCCGACGCGCTTCCTCGGCAACCTCCCGGGAGGACGTCCCCTCCACCATCTCGTCGGCCTGAACCAGCGCCCAGTAAGCGCTGGCGATGGCCTGCTTGGCCCGCGCCGGGGCGGTGGAACGGAAGAGCCGGGCCGCAGCCAACAGTCGTTGAGGGCGATGCGCGTAGATAGGACCCGGCACGGGCGCAAGAGTGTCAAGATCGCACCGGGCCATGAAGAGCCGCCCTCGAGCCAGATCGTCGAGTCCCTCGGGCTCCAAAGCCCTCAGCAGCGCGCCTGCCTGCGCGGGTGCGCCAGCCGCGATTGCCGATTCCCCGGCAGCTAGAAGGCGCAGATTCTTGACTGTCTGGGTGGAAGTGAGGGCCGCTGAACGAACGAGGAGGTTCGTTCGAGTCATATATCCGCCGCGCTTTATTGCCATATCCGCTGCTTCCTCAAGCGCGTCTGCAACCTCATCGTCCGGCCCGATGGTGGCCGCCGCCCGGTGCGTCACCCACCTGTAGGTATCACCCCGCCGCTCGGCTGCATGCGCAAGGTGCAGGTGCATGGCTCGGATGTCATGACTGGGCGAACCGTTGTATATGGCTGAACGCACGAGCGGATGGCGGAACGTCACGGTCGAATCGACTCGCACCAAACCGGCCAATTCTGCTGCACGTGAAGCGTTATCCCGCAGACCCAAGGCATCACTCGCAGTTGCGATCGCCTCAAGGTTGCCCTCTGGCTCGGTGGCTGCTGCCAGAAGCCACATCTGTGTCTCTTGCGGCAGCCGGCGGCCCTGCCTGAGGTAATGCGCCTCCAGGTGCTTCCCCAGCGGTACCGGCTCGGGAAGAAGTTCTTCACCGCGGAGCTGTCGTTCCGTAAGGTCCGAAAGCAAATCCACCAGGGCGAGTGGATTGCCCCCTGTCGCGTCGACGATCTGGTCAGCGACACGCGGGTCCAGCGCCTGGGAGGACGAGGTTTCGAGCAGCGTCAAGGCGTCGGCGCGGTTTAGGCCCGCGAGGGTTCGTGCAGGGAGGTCGTCCAAAGGAGTTGGCTCCGCGTCATTGCTCCGGACGGCAAACAACACCACGAGCGGTTCGGCCAGGATCCGCCGCGCTACGAAGGCAAAAGCATCGAGTGACTCGCGATCCACCCACTGCGCATCATCGATAAAGCATACGAAGGGGGCTTCGTCCGAGACCCGCGCGAGGAGATTCAACATCCCGAGGCCGACCAAGGATTTGGAGGCTGGAGGGCCGCTCGCCAGCCCGCACGCCACAAGGAGCGCTGAGCGCTGGGCTTCGGAGAGGTCATCAAGGGCCGCCCGGTGGGTCAGAATCATTCTCTGGAGCGCAGCATAGGGAAGGTCGGCTTCTGCTTCGACCCCGGCTATCAGCTTCATCGGGAGCTGCGGATGCTCAGCCAGGACTGAGGATATAAGGAAGGTTTTGCCGACACCGGCATCTCCACGTACGACCCCGGCTGCTCCGTGTCCTTCAGTTGCTGCCCTGAGAAGACCAGCGAGCCAGGCTTTGTCGTCGGATCGTCCAATAAGGCTGACCGGCGGCTCCAGCCTGTCCATCAAGCCCCAATTCCATGGCGAGGAGGTTGTCGTTTCAGAGAAGGATAGCCAGTGCCACCGGTCCAGAAGGGAAAGTTACTGGGACATTTCGGGCTACGGCGCAGACTCGCCCAGCGAGGAGTATGCAGTAGGCCCGAGGGACGCCGCAGCCATGGGAATCCGAGCACACAGCGCATACCAAGACAGCGCCTGCCATAAGTTCAGCGGTGCCTCGGGAGCTGAGCCGGATTCGGCATCCCGCCCCGACGCAAGCCCCCCTGATGAACTCGGACCCCTTCAACTGAATTGACATCACCGTGGTGATCGCACGGTGTCATTTCAAGAGGTTTGCGTGGATCGCGATCAGTGCCAGGTCGAGGAGCGGTGTGGCCTGCTGCAGCGCCTGGGCGCGCAGCGCGTAGTCCCCGAGGATGTGATCGACCTCCGAGGGCAGTCCCGTCGCGAGGTCGCGGTACAGCGATGTGGTGAATGACGATCCCGGTTCGGTCAGCAGGGCCACTGCCTGTCGGTGCGCCGGATCCGACACAGGATGTCCTGCCCGTGTGGCGACAGCCTCGAGTTCCTCGACCGCTGCACGGATCGCGCCCTCGCCGCCGACGGCGAGAACTGGGCCGATGGGGGCACGGAACAGGCAGTTGATGACGCTGGCAGCGGCGATGAATGCCCACTTGTCCCAAAGAGCGCCCATTACGTCATCGGTGACGGAGAAGTCGATGCCGGGAACGTGGAGCGCCTCGCGGATGTCGTGCGGAACCGGAGCGTCTGTCAGGGAGCCCACCATGAGTGAGTTCATCGGCGTCTTCTGGTGGACGACGTCCTTGTCGAGGGTCGCCACGATGCGGGCCAGACCGCCCAGTACCTGTCCGGGATACGTCGCTTGCAGCTGGTCGATGTGCGCCATGCCGTTGAGGACCGGAAGGATGCGCGTGCGCTCTCCAATGAATGGGTGGACGTCGGAGATCGCGGCGGAGAACCCTGTCGCCTTAACAGTGATGAGCACGAGGTCGAAGGCCGACGGCGTATCCGCGCCCGTGATGACCTGTACTGGATGGGTTCGGTCGGCGTCGGGGGACACGAACCGTAGACCGTCCCGGCGCAGCGTGTTGGCTTTGCGTTCGCGGACGAGGTAGGTGACGTCCCGTCCTGCTTCCTGCAACAGGGTCCCGAACGCACCACCCGTGGCTCCGGCCCCAACAATAAGTATCCGCACTAGAACTCCATCTCATTTGCAACAAACTGCCAAGGCGGACGGGAAGCGCGCGGCAGCTACCCAGCTTCTGCACTCATCTTGCCTGCCAGGCCGCCCTGAGAACAACATGTCTACGAAGCCCTACGCCCCACCGCCAATCGGCGGACAGAAGGCCGGGACCAACCGGCGTCTTGGACTGGCCCTGCTGGTGGTTGCCAGTGCCCAGCTGATGCTGGTGCTCGACGACTCAATCGCAAACATCGCGCTGCCGTCGATCCAAAACGAGCTCGGAATCACTCCCGCAAGCGTGCACTGGGTGATCAACGCCTACATCCTGGCGTTCGGTGGCTTATTGCTGTTCGGCGGCAGGCTCGGTGATCTCCTCGCCCGCCGCAGAGTCCTGCAGATCGGCATCGGCTTGTTCACGCTGTCCTCTCTTGTTGCAGGACTCGCCCCGGCCGGCCCGGTTCTGATTCAGGGACCGCAGCCGCGCCGGCTCCTACCTGGGCATGCTTTTCATCAGCTTCGGTCCCATGGGCAGGTTCTACCTGCTGACCCTCTATATGCAGCACATCCTCGAGTACGACGCCGTCCGCACCGGGCTGGCCTGGCTTCCCTTCGGCGCCGGCATCGCCTCGAAAGTCGTCGTCCGACTCGCGCCCCGTGTCGTGTCCGAGGCAGGAACCCTCATCTCGACCGTCGCGATCCTGTGGCTGTCGACCATCACCCCGGACTCCGGCTACCTCGAGCACCTTATGGGCGGCATTTTCGCCGTCGCCTTCGGATTCGGGCTGAGCTTCGTGCCCCTGACCCTCATGGCCGTCACCGACGTCCGCCCCGAAGACTCTGGCATCGCTTCGGCACTGCTCAATGCGGCGCAACAGATCGGCGTTGCCGTCGGCATCGCGGCACTGTCGACGATCAGCGTCACCACCACAGAAGGCCGGCTGCCGGGCGCCCTGGCCAACCTTTACGCGGCCCGCCCAGCAGGCGACACCGGTGCGGTGTCCGCTGCCAGCCAAGCCATCGTCGACGGTTATGCTACGGCCCTCAGTAGCGGAGCGCTCATCCTCGCCGCCGCCGCTCTCATCGTCACCGTCATGGTCACCGCCCGCCCACAGAACCAGCGCTAGCGGAACGTCAGCAGCTTCCCGCGGGCCACCGCCTCAGCCTCCGGTCTATCCAGACCGGGTCAATGAGCTGCCGGCTGTTCCACAGCCCGCGGTCGCGCAGTACCTGACCGATGCGGGCGAGTGCTTGGGTGCGCAGTTCCAGCGGGAAGTCGATGCCGCTTGACATGGATCAGTTGGGCAAATGTGCAGGCAGGGGAAAGGTCACGCCAGTGAGTTCCTCGGAAACGGCCCAAAGGCGCTGCTGGGTGACCTGATCATGGGACTCGGTGCTGGAGGTGACCAGCGTCGGATATCCGCGCACCTCACCCCGGCCGCCGGGACCGTAGTACTGGCCGCCGATCACGGTGGGATCGGTAGCGGCTCGGAGGGTAGGCAGGGCGCCCATCTCAGCCTTCTGGGTGATCAGCGGTGCGAGCCAGGTCAGTGGCACCCGAAGCGCTGCAGGTGAGTTACGCATCAGTTCGGTATTGGATACACCGGGGTGCGCGGCCACCGCCACCGTCGTGCCATGCAGCGCGAGCCGGCGCTGCAGTTCGTAAGTGAACATCAAGTTGGCGAGCTTCGCCTGGCCGTAAGCCCCGATGCGGTTGTAGGAATGCTCCCACTGCAGGTCGTCGAAGTGGATAGCGGCGCGGATGCGGTGCCCGACGCTGCTGACCGTCACGATGCGGGAGTCGGGGACGGGAAGAAGCTGGCTCATCAACAGGCCGGTGAGTGCAAAGTGGCCGAGGTGATTGGTACCGAACTGCAGCTCGAACCCGTCGGCCGTGGTCCGCTTCGGGGTGTACATCACGCCGGCATTGTTGATGAGAAGGTCGATACGTGGGTGGGCGGCGCGCAACTCGGTCGCCGCGGACCGGATCGATTCCAGCGAGGTGAGGTCGAGCGCTTGGACGGTGACGTCGCCGGCGATGCGGGCGGCTGCCTGCTTGCCCTTTTCGATGTCGCGCACCGCGAGGACTACCGCCGCGCCGCGCTCTGCGAGCATTCGGGCGGTTTCGAAGCCCAGCCCGGTGTTGGCTCCGGTCACGATGGCCACACGGCCGCCCTGATCGGGAATATGTTGTTCAGTCCATGTGTCGCTCATCATGCTCCTAAGAAACTGTCGGTCTGTTATCGATACCAACGTAAGGGACCGGTGGTCTGATGTCAAGGGACCGGCGGTCTTTAAGTTAGGCTGGCAGCATGACTTTCCAGCGCGCCCGAAACGAAGAGCAACGGGAAATGCGCCGCCGGGCAATTCTGGACACTGCGGCGGCGATGCTCAACGAGATGCCCGTGGCCGACCTGAGCCTCAACGAGCTCAGCCGGCGGGTCGGCCTGGCCAAGTCCAATGTCCTGCGGTACTTCGAGTCGCGCGAGGCGGTGCTGCTCGAACTGCTCGATGACTTTCTGGCGGACTGGCTTGCCGACCTGACGGAAGAGCTGGCCGCGGGCATCGACGCGCACGCGGCGCCGGAGGTACGAGCGGGCCAGCTGGCCGACATCCTCAGCCGCTCCTTGGCGGACCGGGTAGTGCTGTGCGACCTCTTCGGTGCGCAGGGAGGTGTCCTGGAGCACAACGTGTCGGTTGAGGTGGTCAAGCGGCATAAGCGGTCCTCCCTCGCGAAGCTCGCGACCATGTCCGAGCTCCTGCGCGCGCACGTGCCCGAGCTCGGCGACGGCGCACAACTGTTCTGCCTGATGTGTCTCGTCACGGCGGGCGCCCTGTCGTCCTACGTCCCTCCGCCGCCCAGCCTTCTCGCCGCCTACGCGGAGGATCCCTCACTCGGCGTGCTTCACCTGGACCTGCGGGACGCTCTGAAGGATGCCTTCATCGCGACGCTCGTAGGTGTGCTGCCGCGCTCCTGAACCCTCCGGATGCAGGGTGATCAGCATTCTGCTGCTCGCACCCACAACCTATGGAGTGTAGGTTGAAACCTACATGCCGTAGGATGGATCTGTGCCCAGATCAAATCTCTCCTCCGATGTTGTTATCTCAGCTGCTGCAACGCTCGCTGACCGCACTGGTTTTGACGCTGTTACCGTAGCCGCCGTCGCGCGACACCTTGGTGTGCAGCCGGCAAGCCTTTACGAGCATGTCAAAAGCCGTGATGCGCTACTCGATGCAGTTCACCGGCTCGCGCTGGGCGAGCTTGCTTCGCGGGTCAGTGAGGAACTGGCTGGCCGCTCGGGGAAAGCCGCGCTCCAAGGCCTCGTCGATGCCTACCGTAACTTTGCAACCCAGCGCCCTGGAGCGTGGGCGGCACTTCAACGGGTTGCTTCGCCGGACACCGCGCGCTCCCCAGAAGCGGCAGGGGTGGCAGCGCTGATGCTTGCGGTGATCCGTGGCTATCCGGTGCCGGAGCCGGCGCTCGTGCACGCTGCGCGTCTGGTCGCAGCGACGGTGAGGGGATACCTCATTCTGAGCGAGTCTGAGGTGTTCAATCATCGCCCGGACGGGCAAGACGAATCCTGGCTTGCCGCCGTCGACGCCCTCGATCGTGCTCTCAGTACCTGGCCTTCCGAAGGAACTCCATCATGATGCTGTCCACTGCTCTTACGGCTGATCTCATTCACGGCATCGCCGAACTGGAAAAAACCGACCGCGGCGTCCTCCCGCATCGACTGCCTTCCTGGGTGCGACACCAGTTCCCCGACCCGCAGTTGCTGGCTATGGAGCGCCAGCCATCCGGCGTGCACCTCACGTTCACGACCACAGCTTCCCGCATTGAGCTCATCACGCACCCGAGTCGCGTCGCTTATCGTGGCGCCGACCGTCCGCGCGGTCGCGTCGATGTCGTTATCGACGGAATGCTTCACGCTCGTGATGAGCTCAGCGGAGGTGATTGCCTGGAGATCGACCTTCAAACCGGTTCATCGAGCGCTCACTCTGGCCCCGATCACGCCACGGTCATATCTGGACTCTCCACTGACCTCAAGCGGGTGGAGATGTGGCTTCCGCACAACGAGTCAGCCGAGATCATCGCCCTGCGCACTGACGCGCCGCTCCATACCGATGATCGGATGGGCAAGATATGGCTGCATCATGGCAGCTCAATCAGCCACGGCTCCAACGCACTCGCTCCTACCGAGATTTGGCCTGTTGTTGCTGCACGCACGGCGGGAACCGTGCAGCTGCGCAACTTGGGGTTCGGCGGCAGCGCCCTGGTCGACCCGTTCCTGGCCCGCGTCATTCGTGATGCACCTGCCGACTTCATCAGCGTGAAGCTCGGCATCAACGTCGTCAATCTCGATTCAATGAGACTGCGTTCCTTCGTGCCCGCCGTTCACGGTTTTCTCGACACGATTCGAGATGGTCACCCCGAAACGCCGTTGTTGCTGGTGTCGCCGCTTTTCGCCGGCATCCATGAGAGCACTCCTGGGCCGCTTGCGGTGGACCCGGCGTCCCTTGGTACCGACCACGTGCAATTCGTCGCCACCGGCGCGCCAGGCGACACCGCGCAGGGGCGGTTAACTCTCGAAATCATCCGCGATGCGCTCCGCACCATCTCCAGAGACCGAGAGGATGACGCGAACCTCTACTACCTCGACGGGCTTGACCTGTATGGGCCCGAGGACGGGGTTGCTTTGCCGCTTCCTGATGGTCTACACCCAAATGTCGAGGCTCATGACCTGATCGGCCGCCGGTTTGCTGATCGCGTCTTTGGATCAGGAAGGCCTTTCGCAACACCATGACCAAAGGACGCCGACACAGCAATCCGACTGCAACCGAAGCGGGCCCAAGTACCGGTCAGCCGGCGGCGATCCTTACGATAATCTTCCCGCGGGTGTGGCCCTCCATGTTCGAACGCAATGCCTCGGCTGCGTCCTCCAGCGGAAAGATCCCGGCAACCTCGACCGTGAGCCGACGTTCATCCACCAGGTGCGACAAGCGCTCCAGATCGGCCCCGATTGGGGTCACCCACATCCAGGTGCCACCATGCTGCTCCACCGTGTCGTCTGCGATTGAGGCATGCCGTCCCTTTGGGGCAAGGACGGCCAGGGTGGCCTCCAGGGTGCCGCCTACGAAGTCTGCAACGACGTCGACGCCGCCGGGGGCCAGCGCCCGGACCCGCTCCGCGAGACCCTCTCCGTAGCTGACCGGTTCGGCGCCGAGGGAGCGGAGGAAGTCATGATTCTTTTCTGAGGCGGTTGCGATCACCCGGGCGCCGGCTGCCAACGCGATCTGGATCCCCAGCGAACCCACTCCACCAGCTCCGCCATGGATCAGGACCGTATCTGTCGGCTGGACGTCCAGCCGGGTCAGGACCTGGTATGCGGTCAGTCCGGCGAGCGGAAGACCCGCGGCCTCTTCCCAGCTCAGGGTTTGCGGCTTTCGGGCCACAAGCCGCTCGGGCAAGGCAATGTACTCGGCAAAGCTACCGCCATGGACGAAGTCCTTGCGTCCGTAGGAGACCACTTCATCCCCGGGCTGGAAATGCGGGGCATCGATGCCCACGGACTCCACGACGCCTGCCACGTCCCAGCCTGGAATGGCAGGGAACTGGACGTCCATGATCGGATCGAGGTAGCCCGCAATGATCTTCCAATCGACAGGGTTGACTGACGCCGCTTTCACCTTCACCAGCACCATTCCAGGCCCGACCTTGGGCATGGGTTGCTCGGTCAGTTCAAGGACATCCGGACTTCCGTACTGACTGTAAGTCATCGCTTTCATAATTTAGGACAACCGCCGTCCGGGCGGTCGTATTCCAGCGGGGCTAGCAGTTCTCCCAGCAGCTGGGGCCGCGAATCCTGCCCAGTGGTGCTTCGATGGCACTGAGGTCGTGCCTGGCCCGACACTGCCTCGAACAGGAGGAAACGGCCCTGGAGGCACCGCCTACCGTCGGCGTCCTCTCCGTGCCCGAGCGCCCTTGGAAGTCGAGAGCGCTGCCTCGGGCACAGCTTCCCCTCCCGGCATATTCCCGGACCCACGCCTCGGCACGGTCATGGCGGCGACCTCCCTGAGCCGGGGGTGGAGATGGTCCTCGCCGTCAACCGTTCCCGACTGCCACGACAGCGTCAGCCCGTCAGCGGTGTCCTCGAGCGAGGCGAGGTTGTTGTCGAACCACGGTCCTCTGATGTTCCGCCAGCGGAAAGGTGGGTCGGGAACCTTCACGGAGCGCGCTGCGAGAGCCCCGAGAGGTGCCGCTACGGCGTAGGAGAGGATGGCGGTGGAGGAGCGCAGGAGCCAGGGCAGCGGGTTGCGGATTGGGGAGCAGACCACCTGCAGGATACGGCTGCCCGACGTCCTGTCCACTTCCGCGACGTACGAGAAGTGAACGTCTCCCGACAGGAAGGTCACCGTCTCCGGCGCCGGGCCCCGTTTGCCGTCCGCGACCTCCGTCGCCATGTTGGCCACGGCCCGGAAGCTGGTCTGGAAGGCGGCCCAGTGTTCGAGATCCATGCCCCGCCGCAGCTTCTCACCCAACCGCGCGCCCCGCGCGCCCCATGCACCCTGTGCGAGGGCCTCGTCCCACGACTCGATGTGATGCAGCCCCAGCGGCAGGAGGAACGGCAGCGAGGTTCCCACCAGCAGGTGCCGGAATCCGCCCACCATCTTGGAGTCCAACCACGCCGTCTCCTCCTCGGTGAGCAGGGCCCGCGCATCGGGTGCCAGCACCCGGGATGCGCGGGAGTCGATGACGATCAGGCGCGTGTCATCGAAGTCGCGGCAGTAGCTCCAGCGGTAGCTGGCCGGGTCCTTGTCCGCCCGGTCGGCGAAGGCGTCGAGCTCCTCGCTCAGGTCGAGCTCGGCGGCGTCGTGATGGTTGACGACCCGCTGCCAGATGCGGTCCTCGGCGCGCCGCTCCGGTGACATGTTGCCGAGGTGCTGGTACACCCAGTACGACGCCAGGCCCGCTACGATCCGGCCCTGCCACCAGGAGGTGGCCGCCATCTCCTGCTTCCAGGAGGTGGAGGCGTTCCAGTCATCACGGATGTCGTGGTCGTCGAAGATCATGGCACTGGGAAGGGTGGACAGCAGCCAGCGGTTGGCACTGTCGGACCAGGCCAGGTTGTACAGGTGGGCGTACTCCTCGTAATCCTTCAGCTCGGCGCCGGGCTCCTCCTCGATGTTCCTCCGCCCGCGGATGAACTGCTGCATTTCCTCACTGGTGGAATCGGCGTACACCTGGTCGCCGAGGAAAAGAATCAGGTCCGGCCGCGGTGAACTGTCGTCCTCCATCCGGTTAAGCGCGTACGCACGCATGGCATCGATGCCGTGGGTCCGATTGCCCTCCTTGGTGTGGGGAACGCTCGTGCGGCAGGATCCGAAGGCCAGCCGCAGGGGCTTCCCCGGGATGCGGGTCGCAATGCTCGACGGCGGGAATTCGGGAACCGATCCCGGGTCCGGCCAAGCCTGCTGTCCATCGATCTCCACCGTGTAGGAGGTGACGCTTCCCGGCTCGAGTCCGTCCACCTCGACGAGCGCGTAATGGTGCCCGTGGACGGCGAACGTGCGTGCTTCCCAGGATTGCTGGGCGGCCCGGACGACGACGCGTGCCGCGGTGCCGACCTCCACCCAGATACTTGCCGAGGTTTCGTCGACGTACCGAAGGATGGGCCCAAGGACCAGGGGAGTTGGTGTCATACGTATGTTCTACCCTTCTACCCTTCGGTCCGCAGCGGACCTGTGCTTACTTCGGCGAGGTTGGAGGCTCTCGACGACGTGATCGTCCTGGCGCAGCGCGACGATGGCCGGGGCGACAAACATTACGGCTATCAGGGCTAGGACGCACGAACCCGCGACCTGATATCGGTATTCATTGTGGAGGTATCGACCCGACACAAGGTCTTGGTTCTCTGCCCTGGCGTTGATGACCGTTTGTCAGGAAGTGTTGAGCCCCTCGGCCAGGACGGTGCTCAGGTGTGTTCCATCGCTGCGGGTTTGGGTGCGGCGGAGTCGCGGTAGGTGAGTTTGCGCAGTGCCAGCTCGGCTGGTCCGCGCAGGCCGCGGCGCTCCATAACAACGGCGAGGACAACGGTGGCCGCCCAGACCGCGACGGCGTAGGCGAGGACGGACCAGCTGGACAGCTGCGCGCCGAGGCCCAGTCCCCAGGCAGCCAGTACCGGACCCCACGCGAGGGATTGGATCAGGTATCCGCTCATGGAGCGCCGGCCGAGGGCGGAGACCCAGCGGACGGGGCCGCTGGCTGGTGCGTGCCTTCGGGACACGCGGTGCGCGATGAGGCCGAACAGTGCGGCGTAGCCGATGCCGGTGAAGGTTCCTGCGAAGAGGCTGAGGTGTTGCACGACGCCGTCGGGGGCGATCTCGATGACGCCGGTGTGCTGAAGCGCCAGGGCGGCGCCCGTCGCCCAGCCGGCGGCGATGCCGCCTACGGCCAGCCGCCGCAGGAGCACAAGGTGTTCACCGGGTTTGTCCAGGATCCGGTGCCGTGAGGCAAGCACGCCCATAAGGAACGCCGCCGGCAGCGAAACGCCGGCAAGGCTGCCGATCAGGACAGCGATCCAGGCGGGGAACCGTTCGAGCACCGAGATCAGGTAGTTCGGTTCGGCGATGCTCAGAAGCTGAATGTCCTGGGGGTTGGTTGCCGGCTGCCCGGTGGTGACCGTGGACGCGAGTGCGCCCGCGAGCCCAAAGACGGCGGTGAGTGCCAGCAGCACGCCGATCCAGATCTTCAAGGTGCGGTCCGTCCGCCCGAAGAACAGCGGAACCATGATCAGCCCGATCAGGCCGTACGAACCGATGATGTCTCCTTGCCACAGCAGGCCCGCATGGACGGCGCCGAAGGCAATCATCCACCAGTGGCGCCGGCGCAGGAGGCGCCTGGCATCGGCGGGGCTGGTGCCTTTGGCAGTCTGGCGGGCGTACATCTGCCCGATCCCGTAGGCGAACAGGAATCCGAACATGGTGTAGACGCGCGCATCGACCGCCATCAGGGTGAACCCCTGTGCGAGGCGATCCGCCAGGTTGCCGATAACGGGGTGGATGCCTATGGTCCCGATGGGTGCGGTGTAGAGGAAGTAGGGGGCGTGTGCCAGGGCGATGAGCAGCAGCATGACGCCCCGTGCGAGGTCGGGCGCCAGCGACCTCTCCTTCAGCGGAGTGGGGCGCACCGTGACCACCGTTTGGTGCCTTTGCTCCTCGCTCCCGGAATCTCGCGCAGTCTGATCGAGCCGGTTCGTCATGTTGGTTCCTTCAGATGGGACTTCGTGATGTGCACCGGTCAACTCGCCAGTCAGTCGAGCAGCGCCACAACACCCCTCTACTGGGGAGGCAGTGGGGGGGCGGGGGAATTGCGGCGTCCGCCGCGTGTGCACGAATTCGATTAGAAACCATGTTCTGACAACCAGGTCAAACCTCAGGTGGTTCGGCACTTCCGGCCGGCCTGCCGCGCGCCCCGATCACTCCCGGCACGCCACCCGAGCACCGGCATCACAGAGTGGAGGGGCGCAGGATGCGGGTCCGGACCCTCGCCACGAGGTGCGCTGCACCGGTGGCTGCGGAGCGGCGCCGCTCCAATACCTGTCTTGGGCGTGCTGTCTTGCGGTCAGCGGGCAGGGAGGGCGCTGAGTCCCATGTCGGCGATTGCGAGCAGTTCGGTGGTGGTTCCTCCATCGCGCGCGCGTGCTGCCATGCCGTTGTGGACAGCCATGATGTAGTTGGCAATCTGCTCGGGATCCGACCCTTCGGGGACTTCGCCCTCGTCGATGCCTTGGGCGACGCGCTCCGCGATACGGCGCCGGAGTATCTCCCTGTGCTCGGCCAGGCGGGGTTCGAGGGCGAGGAAACAGCCCGGAGGTGTGTCTTCGCTGGTGTGTGAGTAGGCGCTGAGGTGAAGCATCTCGGTGAGGCTTTCGCGAAGCGTCGGCAAAGACAGGGCCTTCTCGGACTGCCGACGCACGCCGGCGAAGTACCAGGCGGCAGCAGCCTCGAAGAGTTGATCCTTGTCTCCGAACGCGGCGTAGAGGCTCGGGGGAGTGATGCCGATGGCTTCGGTCAGTTTCGCCACGGTCGTTCCCTCGTAGCCATTCCGCCAGAAATGTTCCATCGCGACGATTAGCGCCGCCCCACGGTCGAATGTTCTCGGTCTTCCTGCCACAGAGCCATTATATAGTGTCCGCTAGATAATATGCTAGCTTGCTGTAGGTATTAACTAGCGTTCACTACAGAAAGAAGTGCTTCCATGCAGATCCAGGGTTCAACAGTGCTGATCACGGGCGCCAATCGGGGGATCGGCGCCGAGTTCGTCCGTCAGCTCAAGGCCCGCGGAGCGGGCAAGATCTACGCGACCGCCCGCGATACGGATTCCATCCAGCTCCCTGGTGGAGTCGAGGGTGTCGAAGTTCTCGGGCTGGATATCACCGATGACGATCAGATTGAGGCGGTGGCCGCTCGGGCGGTCGACGTCGACCTGCTGATCAATAACGCAGGCGTGGCGTCGGGGGCCGATCTCCTGACGGGGGACCTCGAAGTGATCCGGCGGGAGTTTGAGATCAACTTCTTCGGCGCCCTGAAAATGACACGGGCCTTCGCGCCGGTTCTTGGAGCCAACGGTGGCGGTGCAGTGCTCAACGTATTGTCAGCGGCCGCTTGGTTCAGCGCGCCCGGGGCGACGTCCTACGCAGCATCCAAAGCCGCGGCGTGGAGCCTGACCGACGCCACGCGCGTTCAATTGGCCGACCAAGGCACCGAGGTGCTCGGTCTGCACATGGCTCTGGTCGACACCGAGATGACAGCCGGTATCGATGCACCGAAGACCCACCCCGCCGATGTTGTCGCCGCAGCCCTGGACGGCATCGAGCAGTCCAGGACAGAGGTACTCGCCGACCCCATCACGGTCGGGCTCAAGTCCGGTCTCCACCTCGATCCCGCCGCACGTTATGGGACCTTACCCAACTCCTGACCCTCAACACTCCTGACCCTCAACCATGGCTAGAGGTGAGAGCCTTCAACGCATCGATTGCGTCTACTCAATCGCACGTTCTGAAGGCTCTCACCGCTTCGTCAGGTCAGGGTGACGACGATCTTGCCGGCGCCGCCCGCGGAGAGCTCGTGCGCTTCCCGGATCGAGTCGAGGGGCAGGACGTGGTCGACACGCGGGCTGTACAGGCCGAGCCGGCCGAGGCTGGCTGCGTGGTCGAGAAGGGACGAGTCGTTTACGGCATCCACTTTGAGGAGGCCCAGCCGTGCGGCTCCCTCCGCGTCGATGACGGTGATGACACGGGAGGTGTCTCCGACGATGTCCACCAGGTCCGGCAGCGACGCCGACGGCGCCGAATGCAGGGCGGCATCGATCCCCTCGGGTGCCAATGCCTTGACGCGGTCGGCCAGGCCCGGCCCGTACGTGGTCGTTGTCACTCCGAGCTTCTCGAGGTATTCGTGGTTCTCAGTCCGTGCCGTGCCGATCACCCGGGCGCCGGCGGCCAGCGCGAAGGCCGCTGCAGCGCTTCCCACGGCACCTGATGCGCCTTCGATCAGGAACGTCTTACCGGACAGGTCCCCGAGCGCGTTGAGCACCCCTGCAGCCGTGGCGGAGGCGAGCCCCGCGGCGGCTGCCTGTTCGACAGACCAGTTGGAAGGAACCTCGCTCCAGGCCGTGAGCACCGCGAACTCCGCAGTGGTATCACTCACGCCGCCAAGTCCGAAAACGAGGTCCCCGATACGTGCGTTCGAGACTCCCTCTCCGACCTCGTCGATGACTCCAACGGCATCGCGTCCAGGTATCGCCGGCAGCCCGATGGGAAGCACCTCCTGGATGACACCGGAACGCAGCAGGTAATCGATCGGATTGACGCTCACCGCCTGCACCTTGATCCGGACCGAACCCGCTGTGGCGTGGGGTTCTGTGGTTTCCTCGATGATCATCACGTCCGGGTTTCCGTACTCGTGATAGCGCGCAGCCCGCATGGGGTCTCCTTCACTTCCCGTGCAGGGCGTTTCCCTGCAGCAGCGCCAGCCTAGGACCTGACGCTAACGTCAGGTGCAAATGACTGCTGGATGCCCGGCCGATGCACTCGTCAAGGTGCGGTTTAGCCGACGGGTGGACAGCCTAGAGGGAGCGGGCTTTCGAGGCGGTGATGACTTCATCGAGCCGTGCACTCGCCTCCTGCAGTTCTGCCATGCGATGTGCCAGCGCCTCGCGTTCGGACTGCAGCATCGCCTGCTGTTCCTTAGTGGTCCCGCCTGTGTCAATGCAGGGCAGCAGTTCGGCGATGCGGCGGCTGCTCAGCCCCGCCGAGTACAACGTCTGGAAGAATCGAACGCGGTCCACCGCGCTGCTTTCATACTCGCGCTGGCCTCCGGGCGTGCGCTCGCTCTCGAGCAGTCCCTGCTCCTCGTAGTACCGCAGTGCCCGCACACTCACACCGGACTGCTTTGCCAGTTCACCAATGCGCATTGACGCTCCCTTCGTGCTGCGTGTTCGACCGTGACGGCCATGGATTTGCACCTGACGTTAGCGTCAGGTTCTACCGTAATTGTATGACTTCTCTTTTCGATAATGTGCCCCTCGGCGAACTGCACCTCCCCAACCGGATCGTCATGTCTCCCATGACGCGGGTTCGTTCCGGTGTTGAAGGACTCGCCACGGCATCCATGGCAACCTACTACGCTCAGCGGGCGAGCGCTGGATTGATCATTACGGAAGGCATCCAACCCAGCCTGGAAGGACAGTCGAATCCACTGACGCCGGGTCTGTATAACGCCGCACAGATCGATTCCTGGCGGCAGGTCACCTCAGCCGTGCACGTCAACGGCGGCCGGATTTTCGCCCAGGTCATGCACGCCGGCAGGATCAGCCACCCCGACACCACCGGCTACCAGGCTGTTGCGCCCTCGGCGGTTGCGGCCCGTGACGCCTTGGTCTTCACCCCCTCGGGCCCGCAGCTGGCGCCCGTGCCGCGCGCCCTTGCGACCAGTGAGGTCCCCGGTGTGGCGGAGTCGTACGCGACGGCGGCCCGGGGTGCCATGACGGCAGGGTTCGACGGCGTTGAGCTGCACGGCGCGAACGGATATCTGATCGGGCAGTTCCTGTCGAGCAACGCCAACCTCCGCACCGACCGCTACGGCGGAATCATCTCCGGGCGCATCCGCTTTGCCGTGGAGGCCGTGACCGCGACGGCCGACGCAATCGGGGCGGACCGCGTTGGGCTCCGGGTGTCGCCCGGCGCGGGGATCTGGGACGTGAGCGAGTCGGAGATTCCCGAGTTGTACGGGGCGCTGCTCGAAGAACTGGCTCCACTCGGGCTGGCCTACCTCCACGTGGCCGCGAGCCCGGAAGAAGACGTGATCCGCGGCCTGCGCCGGGCGTGGGAGGGCGCTCTCATCGTCAATCCGTCGAAGCCCGGCAGCGCCGTTCCCTCGAGGCGGGAAGATGCTGACCGCTGGCTTCTCGAGGGTGCGGATCTGATCTCCTTCGGGCGGGCATTCCTGGCCAATCCCGACCTTGTCGAACGTCTGCGCGCAGATCACCCGCTTGCCGTTGCGGACGTCGGCACCTACTACACGGGTGGCGACGAAGGCTACATCACCTACCAGCCCTTCTCCCACGCGCCCTCCGCCCTGGTCGCCGCGGAGGGCTAAGGAGACACCCGGGAGCCCTGCCCGGTTCCCTCATTCACCGCGTTTTCACAGCAACCCGCGGATTGTGCCGTGGCGGCCGGCACCCCTACCGTTGAAGATCATCACAACCTATGTACGCAGCACGGGGGACACCTGCTTCAATATTCCTTCGACCGCGGAGCACCAGCGCAACCGCCGCTGGGCCAGCTCCGCACCACCATAGGGCTGCCGCCCACCCTTCGAGGGGGCGGCGGCCCTGGATCCACGGAGCTATCGGATGCAGTCAACACCTTCTCGTCCCCGATTCTTTCGGACAGTGGCGGCAACGGTCGCAGCCCTTGTGGCGGTCTCCACCGCGGGGTGCACCAGCGAGCCCGACGACCCGCCCGGGGAAGTTGAGATCGCGGCTGTCGGCGACATGAACGGCGCCGAGAACACCTCCTTTGACAGCCCGTCGGGCCGGAACGGCGCGGCGATCACCGAGCTCGTGGAGAACGACGAGATCGACGCCTTCCTGGGTCTCGGGGATTTCCAGTACGACACCGCGTACTGCGAGGACTACGTGAAGTATTGGCAGCCGCTGTGGGGTGGCACGAAGTCCAAGCTGTACTGGGTGTCCGCCCCCAACCACGACTGGGAACCCGGCCGCAATGCAGACCTCGACAACTTCATGAACGACCAGTGCCCGGGGAGCACGGGGAAGTCCGCGATCAACCGGGAGAGGGGGTGGATCTATAACGGGGAACCCTACTCGAAGAACTTCGGGAACTGGCATATCGCGTTTTTGTCCTCCGGACTCTGGCAGTATGACGAGTCAGAGGCCCGGGCGGCAACGAAGTGGCTGGACAAGGACCTCGCTGCTGCGAAGAAGGACGGCAAGCATCTGGCCGTGGTCTACCACGAACCGTACTTCACGTCGAACACGGAGTCACACGAGCGGGCCGAAGACCACAAGCCGTGGATCGACGTCATGTGGAAGCACCGGGTCCGCCTGACCCTCTCAGGGTCACAACACAACTATGAACGGTCGTGTCCGGTGAACAACGACGACGAATGCGTGCGGGGCGGGATGACCGCATTCCAGGTGTCCACCGGGGGTATCGATCTCCGCCCCTTCACCAGCAGCCCGTCCTACATCGAGAAGCGGTTCAGCGACACCCACGGGTTCCTTCGGCTGACACTCCGGGACGACGGGTCCTTCGACTGGAAGTTCGTTCCAACCTCCGGGCCGAGCAGGGACTCGGGTACGCGTTCCGCACCATAAGAGACTGTCTCGGCGCCGGCGCCGACGTCGCCCGCCGACTCCGCTAGGCCCGTGCAGCGAAGGTGCCCCCGGTTGCCAGTCTCATCAGGTCGGTGTCGAAGGCAACCTCCGGGGCGGCCGTTGCGGCGCGGGCGTTCCCGGCGAAGGTGTGCTGGTACTGGCCCCAGGCGTCGTCGGTGATCGCGGACCTGATGCCGGTAGTGACCATTGCCGCGAGTTCGGTCGCCGCACGTTCGATCCGGGTGGTGAGTGCGCTGTCTCCCCAGTCCTCCGGTGCCGCGAAGAGCGAGGTGGGCGTGGTGAGCGTGCGCATGAACGCAAAGAGCGGCCGCAGCTGATCATCGATCACCAGTGCGTGCCGGGCACTGCCGCCGGTTGCCGCGAGGACCACGGGCATGGCGATGAGGAGATCGTTGTCGAGGATATCCATGAAGGCCTTGAACAGCCCGCTGATGCCTGCCTTGTAGACAGGGGTCGTCGCGATGACGGCGTCCGCGGCGGCGAGCCTGTCGATGGCGGCTTGGAGGTCCTCGTTCGGGAAACCGGAAACGATCGCCTGGGCGATGTTGGCGGCGAGGGGGCGCAGCTCGATGATGCTGACCGCAGCCGGGATGCCCTGCCCTGTGAGGCGGTCCAGTGTTCTCTGGGCCAGGCGGTCGGCAAGCATCCGGGAGGAGGAGGTGTCGCTCATGCCTCCGCTGAGGACCACGATGCTGCGGGTCGGCTCCGGGTCCGGGTGGGCGTTCTGGGAGGAGGTGGGGTTCACGAGGGGGTCCGTTCGGTGGGGGGCTTGTTCAGGAGGTCAGGATTGATCACTGCGGTGATCTGCCGGCAGAGGTTGCGAAGCTGTTCGAGCTGGGCGTGGCTGAGGGCGCTGGTCATTCTGGCAGCGACGGCCCGCGCGTGCTTCCGCCCCACCCGTCTTTGCGCTTCGGTTCCCGCATCGGTTAGGAGAATGCGGGCTTCCCGGCGGTCCACCTGGCTTGGACGCTTTTCCACGAACCCGCGCTCCTCAAGCCGCGTCACGAGTTTCGACATACCCGGCTGGGAAAGCAGGATCCTCCGGCCAAGGTCGCTGATTCCCAGTCCGCCGTCGGCCTTGGACAGGGTGAAGAGGACGTCGTACTCCCGGTTTGAGAGTTCATCCCAGATCTCATCGGCGGCGAACCGCCGGCCCAGTGCGCTCTCTGCCTGAAGCAGGGCCTCCCAGGACTCATTTGCCAGCCGGATCTCGTTTCTGTCTTCCCGGTTCATCGAATCATCCTTTTAGCCGATCAGCGGATAGCGGGCCGGGGTCGCGGCGTCGCTGTCCTGGTAGGGCGAGGTGCCGGTGACGTTGTCGCCCCGGTTGGGGTTGGGGCGCGGCTGTCGCGGTGCGGCGTCGCCGTACTTTGCCTTCGTGAGGGACTCGTGGGTGGGGGCGTCCGCCGCATCAGGGGAACGCCGTGCGGCCATCTCCTTGCGCAGCACGGGAACAACCTCCGCGCCGAGCAATTCGAGCTGGTCAAGCACGGCGGCCAGCGGCAGGCCCGAATGGTCCATGACCCAGAGCTGGCGCTGGTAGTCGCCGAACTTCTCCTGGAATTCCAGGGTCTTGTCGATGATCTGCTGGGGGCTTCCGACGCTCAGCGGGGTCTGCTGCGCGTAGTACTCCAACGGGGCTCCGTGCCCGTAGACCGGCGCTTCGTCGAAGTACGGGCGGAACTCGCGCAAGGCGTCCTGGGAGCGCTTGGCGATGTACGCCTGCCCGCCCAGGCCCACGATCGCCTGGGCCTTGGTGCCGTGCCCGTAGTGCTCGAAGCGCTCGCGGTAGA
This sequence comes from Arthrobacter frigidicola, assembly GCA_003602285.1. Classification (GTDB taxonomy): domain Bacteria; phylum Actinomycetota; class Actinomycetes; order Actinomycetales; family Micrococcaceae; genus Arthrobacter_D; species Arthrobacter_D frigidicola. The sequence continues at coordinate 229,458 of QZVU01000005.1, read as the reverse complement.
GGTTCACCAGGGGCAGGAAGTGGAAGTTCGGGGCCAGGATGTTGTTCGCGAAGAATCCGTTGCCATAGTAGGCAGCCTGCTCGGCGATCTCCGGCGTGCGGATCGCGCCGTGCCAGACGAAGGGGGGCACGTCGTCCAGGGGCCGGGGAGTGGAAGTGAATCCCTGTAGCGGGGTCCGGAAATTGCCTTCCCAGTCGACGACGTCTTCACGCCACAGCCTGTGCAGCAGGTTGTAGTTCTCCAGCGCCAACGGCAGGCCCTGACGGATGTCCTTGCCGAACCACGGGTAGACCGGGACGGTGTTGCCGCGCCCAAGGGTCAGGTCCAGCCTGCCCTTGGCCAGATGCTGCGCCATCGCGTACTCCTCGGCGATGCGGACGGGATCGTTCGTCGTGATCAGGGTGACCGACGTCGAAAGAATGATCCGTTTGGTCAGGGCTGCGACATGGGCCAGCAGGGTTGTCGGCGAGGAGGAGAAGAACGGCGGGTTGTGGTGCTCGCCGATGGCGAAGACATCGAGGCCGACCTCCTCGGCCTTGACGGCCATCTTCACCGTTGCATCGATGCGTTCCGCCTCGCTGGGCGTGTACCCCGTCACCGGGTTCCGCGTGATGTCGCTGACCGAGAAAATTCCGAACTGCATCGTACGTGCCTTTCACTGGAGGAACTACATAACCAGTTATGTACCTTGCCCGTATAACGGTGCATAACCAGTAATGTATTCCTGCACCCTCAGTGACCTGCAGCACCAGACCATGCAGCTCCGGCTCACCGTAACGTGATCTTGGTACGGCTGAAATATCACCGCAATGCAGGCTCGTCATGCTGAAGCCATGAAGCGGACATTGGATCACCCATCTACAGGGTGACGTCAATGCATTCCACGGAAGGGTTTTCATTATGCGAGTCGGTCTCATCAGGGCTCTATCCACCACTGACCGTCAGCTGCTCCACGCCCACGGGCGCCTGCTGCACCATGTCTTCGGGTACAAGGTGACCACACGGTGCATTCCCGACCAGCCCCACGGCGTCCATGACGCGGCATCATATGAAGCGGCGGGCCCCAAGGTCGCTGAGCTGGCCCGTGAGATGGCAGGAGGGGTCGACGCCCTGATCATCAGCTGCGCTGCGGATCCCGGACTTGAGGAAACCCGCGCCGCAGTCCGGATTCCCGTCATCGGGGCAGGTTCCGCCGCAGCAGCGGCTGCCCTCGCCTACGGCGGCCGAGTCGGCGTGCTGGGACTGAAACACCCGGTGCCCACACCGATTTCCAGCGCCCTGGGGGAGCGGATGATCCTGCCCGCTGGATCCGACGGCGTGGAGACTTCCAACGGCTTCCTTCTGCCCACCGGCATTTTCAACTCCCTGTCAGGAGCGCAGATGCTTGCCGACGCGGGGGCCGACGTCATCCTGCAGGCGAGCACGGGCCTGAGCAGCATCGGCATGGCGGGGGTGCTGCGCCGTAAGCTCGGCCTTCCGGTCATTGACGCCGTGACCGCTGCCGGCTCCATGCTGACCGCAGCCGTATCGATGCGAACCCCCCAACCCGTGTAGGAAAGACTCCCGGCCGGCACGCCCTCATCCTGCGACAGGACCCGGGCTCCGGCATGGTCCACTACCAAGGTGGTGCGGCCCGCGGTCGAGTTCTGACTGCGGGCCGCACCGCGCGCTAGTCACCGCGTCCGGCCTCGGTGCTGATGCACAGCCGGTTGCCTTGGGCGTCAGTGGCCACTACCCACATGGGTGCGTGTTCATGATCGAGGGTTGCACCAACGTTTGCCAGAGCATCCACAGTCGAGGCGCTTTCGCTGAAGGGGACAGTGACGTCCACGTGAAGACGATTCACGCTGGGAGTAGGGGACTCCTGAAACCAGACGGCCGGACCCCTCCCATACGGATCGGTCAGGCTTCCGTCTTCCCGCATCGTGTAGCCCAGAGCCGTTCGCCAGACTTCCGAAATGGCTTCCGGAGCATCGGTGTCGATGGCTATCTCCACTGTGCGCAGGAGTTCCGGTCGAGGCGCGGCGCCGTGGGCCTGGGCCTGCTTCGAGATCTCGCGGGCCAACGCCGCGTCACGCGCCGTCACCCTGTCTCCGGCATCGTGCGAGGTGAGCGTGATGAACAAGGTGTCATACCGCCAGTCCACATCAGGGTGGTGGTCGGATTCCTGTGCCAGCCCGCCGATGGTGGCAAACAGGTCCAAGGCAGCAGCCGATGATTCACACCTAAGTGCGGTCCGCAAAGCACCCAGACCGTAGCGCCATTCTGGCAGTTCGAGCAGACTTGCGTGGATTTGCTCCTGCTTCAAGGCATCTGCTGCTGGCATGGTTTTCTCCTCCGGTTTTCGATCCTCGGATGTCCCGGGTCAGCCTACGTGTACCCACGGCCTGCGGGACAGATCAGGCTCGGCCTCGCGCAGCACCTCCCGGGTGACGGGTGCGATTTCGCCTTCACCCAGGATGAGGAATTTGACGAGGTTGACCAGGGGGTTGCCTTCGGTCCAGCGGAAGTAGACATGCGGCATGAGTCCGGTGATGTCCCGGAGGTGGAGCATCACGGCGGCGATGGTGTTGGGCACGTTCGAGCTGTGGACCTGGAGGATGCGGAATCCATGGCGGGTCACCCCACGGACATGGAGGTGCGTTTCAAACTCGGACGAGTCATCGACGATGACCTCAATGAACAAGGGCTCATCCGACGGGCTGAGGTGGCTGACGGTGCAGGCGTGCTGGAACTTGCGGCGGTAGGCCGCGGCGTTGAGCCGCTGGGGCTCATGGGCGATCAGCGAGATCTGCCCGGAGTCCTGCGCTGCGACGAAGGACAACGCCTGGTCATCGAGGGTGATCGCGGCGGCACGCAGTTCAAATGCCCGGCGCGCCCTGGAGGCAAGCGACACCACGAGGATTCCGAGGATGAACAGGGCCGCGATGCCGGCGCCGTCCGGCCTTTCCCACACGTTGGTGAGGGTGGTCCAGATCAGGATGAGGGAAATGATCCCGAAGCCGAGCGCCGCCGGGTGCTGGGCACGGCGGCGGGCGGACAGGGTGACGGCCACCGATGCCGAGGTGATCAGCACCAGCACCCCGGTCGCGTAGGCGCCGCTCTGGGCCTCGACGTCGGCCTCGAAGGCGACGGTGACCGCGGCGGCGATGAGAGTGAACACCAGAACCATGGGCCGGACGGCCCGTGACCAGGCCGGGGCCATGCCGTAGCGGGGCAGGTACCGCGGGACGAGGTTGAGCAGCCCGGTCATGGCGGAGGCGCCGGCGAACCAGAGGATGGCGATGGTGCTGACGTCATAGAGGGTGCCGAAGCCCTCGCCGAGGTATTTGTGGGCGAGGTAGGCCAGCGCGCGGCCGCTGGCCTCGCCGCCCTCCTCGAACTCCTCCGCCGGGATGAGCAGGGTCGTCACGAAGCTTGAGCTGAGCAGGAAGCCGCTCATGATCACGGCCGCCGAAGTCAGCAGTTTCCGCGCCCCGATGATCCGCCCCTGGGGCCTTTCGTGGGTGTCGCCCGGGGCGCCCTTGATCTGCGGCATGACCACGACGCCGGTCTCGAACCCCGAGAGCCCGAGCGCGAGCCGGGGAAAGACCAGCAGCGCGACGGCGACCACGGCGAGGGGGTTGCTGTGCTGGGCGGTGATAGTACTCCACCAGTTGCCGATGGGTTCGGGATTGGCCGTGATTTCGGCGGCGGCGGTCACGACGACGACGAGGTTCAGGGCGAGGAAGGCGGCGACCAGGGCGACGGCGATGCCGATCGCCTCGTGGAACCCACGGAGGAAGACGACGGCGAGGAGGACCAGGAACACCAGGGTCACGGCCACCTCCTGGCCGTGCAGCCAGGAGGGCGCGAACGGGTTTTCGATCAGGTGGGCGGTGGCGTCGGCGGCGGAGAGGGTGATGGTGATGATGAAGCTGGTGGCGGCGAACCCCAGCAGGGCGAGCACGAACACCTTGCCCTTCCATTTGGGCAGCAGCTTCTCCAGCATCGCAATGGAGCCCTCGCCATTGGGGCTTTCGCGGGCCACCCGCTTGTAGACGGGCAGTGCACCGAACAAGGTGACTGCCACGAGGATGAGCGTGGCGATGGGAGCCAGAGCGCCCGCCGCGGCGGCGGCGATGGCCGGCTGGTACCCGAGGGTGGAGAAGTAATCCACCCCGGTCAGGCACATCACCTTCCACCAGGGCTGCACTGTGGATTTGGGCCGCCGCTGGGGCCGGCGCTGGTTCTCGTCGTCGAGGAGCCAGTGGCCGAGCCGGCGGGCCCGGCGGGACTGGATGACGTGCTCTAGGGTTGCGCTCACGGGCTCGAATCTACGCCCGGCCTGGTGGGGCAAGAGCGGTTCTTGATGGATCCTTAACACCCTCACCTGCGGCTTTCCGGGCTAAGGCCTTCCATGCGAACGGTCGGGCCGGCGGGGATCAGGGCTCGAACCGGTATCCCATCCCGCTTTCGGTGATGAAGTAGCGCGGCCGGGCCGGGTCCGGTTCGAGCTTGCGCCGCAGCTGGTTCAGGTACACCCGCAGGTACTGCACCTCCCGGGCATAGGCCGGACCCCAGACCTCCAGCAGCAGTTTCTGTTGTGGTACGAGCTGGCCGGGGTTCCGCACCAGCAGCTCGACGAGCCGCCATTCGGTGGGGGTCAGGCGAACCTGTTCGCCGCGGCGCTCGGCCTTCCTCCCGGCAAGGTCCAGTCGGAAGTCGGCGGTGGTGACCACGGGTATCCCCGGGGCCGCGGCAGAGCGCCGCTCGGCTGCACGCAGGCGCGCCAGCAGTTCTTCGAGGCCGAAGGGTTTGGTCACGTAGTCGTCGGCTCCGGCATCCAGTGCCTCGACCTTGTCCTCGGGACCGTGGCGGGCGGACAGCACGATGATCGGCACCTGGGTCCAGGCCCGCAGGCCGGCGATGACCCGCACCCCGTCCATGTCCGGCAGCCCCAGGTCAAGGAGCACCAGGTCGGGGCGGTGCTCGGAGGCGGCTGAAAGGGCGGATGCGCCGTCGACGGCCGTCACCGGGTGGTAGCCGTGGGTGCGCAGGTTGATCTGCAGCGCGCGCAGCAGCTGCGGTTCGTCCTCCACTACCAGCACCGTGGTCATAGTCGAACCCCCGTTGAAAGGGGCAGCCGGATAATCATGGCCAGACCGCCACCCGGTGCCGGTTCGGCAAGCAGTTCCCCGCCCATCACCTCGGTGAACCCGCGGGCGACCGCCAGGCCCAGTCCCACGCCGGAGGGGCCGGCATCGTCCAGGCGCTGGAAGGGTTGAAACATGCGCACCATCCCGTCCGCGCCGACTCCGGGTCCATGGTCGCGGATGCGCAGTTCGCCCGCCGGAACCTCCCGGAGGGTGCCGGAAACCGCAGAAGTGACCACGATGTCGGCGCTGCCTGCGTGCTTCTGCGCGTTCTCGGCAATATTGGCGATGACCCGTTCGAGCATGCCGAAGTCCGCCTGCACCGGGGGAGCGTTGGGCTCGAGCAGAATCCGCACATTCTCCGACGGCAGCCCCCGCAGGGCGGCGCCCACGACGTCCGGCCAGTGCACGGGCCCCAGGTGCGCGGTCGCCGCATCGCCGCTCAGCCGCGACATGTCGAGCAGATTGTCGATCAGCGACGCCAGCCGGTCCGATGAGGCCTCGATGGTGCCAAGCAGCTCGTCCTCCTCCTCAACGGAAAAGCCGACGCCGGGCTGCCGCAGGCTGGTGACCGCAAGCTTGATCCCGGCAAGCGGTGTTCGTAGGTCATGGGAGACCGCCCGCAGAATCGCGGTGCGCATGATGTTTCCCTCGGCCAGCCGGCGGTTCTCCTCGGCGCTGGCGGACAGCTGCTGACGCTGACGCAGCGCCGCGAGCTGGGAGCCGAAAGCCACAAGCAGCCGCTGCTCCCGGGACGTCAGCGGCCGGCCGTGCAGCACCAGCTTCAGTCCCCCTGGAACGCGGATTGCAGCATCCCCGTCGCCTGCCGTCCTACGTCCCGGCAGATCCCCTTCCTCGGAAGCCGACGGCGTGCCGTCCAGGGCGAGCATCGTCCAGGTGCCGGGCCCGGTAGCGCGGGCGTCGTCCCCCTCGTCCCCCTCGTCCCGGACAAACAGCGCGGCTCCTGCCATGCCGAAATGGGTGCGGACATGGTGCAGGAAGCCCTGGAGTGTGTCCTCCGCGGCCAGCACGCCCCGGGCAAGTTCACCCAGCGTCGAGGCATCCGCCGACGCGATGGCGGCCTCCCTGGAACGACGGGCCGCAAGTCCGACCACCAGGGACACCGAGACCGCAACGGCCACGAAAATCACGAGGGTGAGCAGGTTCTCGGCGTCGGCGATCTCCAGGGAACCGAACGGCTCCGTCGAGAAGTAGTTGAGGATCAGGCTGCTCCACAGCGCGCCCAGCAGTGCCGGCCACAGCCCGCCGACCAACGCAACCGCCACCACCCCTGCGACCTGCAGCAGGACGTCGGCGGCCAGGAAATCGCCGCCCGCAGTGAACGTGCCCCACTCCAGGAGCGGCGGAAGAGCCAATGCCAAAGCAAATCCAACGAGGGTACGCACACGGCCAAGTTCCGGTGCCGCTAATCGAGCCATCCCGTAATCCTCGCAGGTCATCTGCACTTGGGACCTGTCCGAACGCCCGAGGAGCAGTTGCCGCACTCCTTCTAAAACTCGTCTCTGTCGGGGGCCCTGGATTCGGGTTGATTGGTGTCGTGCCAGCGCAGGACGCGGAGTGCGCGTAGGGTGTTCCAGCGGCTCGGCCTGTCATCGCCCGCCTCCATCTCGAAGTGGACCAGCCCGGGGTGGGTGTTTTCCAGCAGCCAGCTGCCATCGCGCTGCTGTTTGTCGCGGAGCAGCCCGAAGGCCTCGGACAGTCTCGGGTCACAGGGGCCGCCGACGGACCGGAAGTAGTCGAGTCCGCGCAGAACGTCGTAGTGCCACTGCACCGGAAACGAGAACTGCAGCCAGTTCGAGTCGATGACCTGTCCGGTGCTCGCACGACGGTAGAGGCTACGCGCCAGCAGGTACTCCTCGCCACGCCGCCGGGCGTTCGCGACCGGCGTCGTTCCACCGGCACGTTCGTACTCCAACAAGCCCTCCAGCACGCAGATGGTGGAGTGGAACGAAGATCTGGTGGACCCCCTTTCGGCCTCGCAGTTCCACCCGCCATCATCGAGTTGCTCGGTAAGCAGCCGGTTGACGATCCCGTCGACGTTTTCGCCGAAGTACGCTCCGATCGCGACGGTTCCTCCATTGATGCACGGCTCGACCTCGCCGTCGAAGAACGGTTCACCGGCGTACTCCCAGGTGGAGTGCTGTCGCACCCCGCTCAGAGCTGCCCGGACGGCGGGATGGGTCGGGTCGATGCCGAAATCACGGAGCAGCCTCAGGGTCGGCTGCGTTGCGGTCCAGGGCTGACCGTCCGGGTCACCAACTATCGGCTGTGGTGGACGCCAGCCGCGGTCTGGATAGTAGGCTCCGCCGGCCCATTGCCCGTTGGACTGGAGGTCGAGGAGCTCTTTCCCCCAGCCGGTCTCGGCTACCCGTGCGCGTTCTGCTGCGACATCGGCCGCAGGTGCGTCGGATAGATCACGGAGCACCTGCCACCGGATCGCTGGATCGGCATCCAGCAGCCAGGTTAGATCGTCGCTCATCGCTCGTCTCCTCGATATACGGGTGGATCCACTGTTCCCAGTGGATGGGGCTGGGCGCTAATACGCGTTCACCCGGTGTCCGGCTGAGCGGGCCCTGGGCTTTGATCGGGAGAGAACGACACCGGCCAGAATGATCAGGGCACCGAGCGGCTGATGCCAGGTCAGCGACTCGGCTAAAACGATCGCACCTGCGACGACGCCGACTACCGGGGTCAGGTAGGTGACGGAGGAGCCGATGGTCGCTCCCCAGCCCGCGATGATCTGGGTGTTCCAGAGGTAGGCCATTCCGGTGCTCAGGCACCCAAGACCGAGCATGGCCACAGCAATGGGGACGTTGAGGTGAACGGCTCCGGTCGAGAAGACCGGCGCGAGGGCGAGTGTGGTCACGGCGCCGAGGCCCACCTGGACGAACGCCACCGAAGCGGCAGGGAGACGGAGGGGGCTGATGAACTTCCGGATCCACACCATGGCGATGCCGTAGCACAGGGTCGCTCCGAGACAGAGCATCTGACCACGGAGACTCGATTCTGAAGCACCAAGGCTCCACACTCCAACGACGACGGCTACTCCAAGGAACCCGGTCAGAATGCCGACGGCGGCCCTGGGCGTCAGCCGTTCTCCCGGGAGGGCAGCGAAAGCGATCAGCCCGGTGATGAGCGGTGTGGTCGCGTTGTAGATGCTGGCGAGACCGGAATCGATTTCGGTCTCTGCCACAGCGAACAGCGTGAAAGGGATGACGCAGAGAAACAGTGAGATGAAGAAGAGGTGCGCCCAGACGGCAAGGCCTTGAGGAAGGCGGTGTCGTCCGGCCCCGACCACGATCGCCAGCGTTATGGCGCCCAGGACCATCCGCCCGAGTACGACCTGCTGAGGGGACATACCTTCCAGCGCGACCTTGATGAACAGGAAGCTTAAACCCCACACCGAAGCCAAAAGCACGAACCGCAGCGCAAGGCCTGCGTTACTCACCGGGGTCATGGTGGGGAGCCTACCGGAAGCTCTACAACCGGACTGGCGGGAATCGGACGGTTCAGTAGACGCTTGCGTCGTAGCGTCCGCGCGCCGCCTCGATTCCGGGCAGATGAACCGCCGCCCATTCAAGGATCGTATCGACCGGCGCTCGAAGGGTCTTGCCCAATGCCGTGACGCGGTACTCCACAGCTACGGGCCGGGCGTCGAGAACGACGCGTTCGACGACGCCGTTGCGTTCAAGCCGGCGCAGGGTGCCGGTCAACGATTTCTGCGTAACTGCCGGAATGGCCCGGCGCAACTCATTGAAGCGGCAGGGCCGCTCACACAACTCTCCCAGCACCTGCAGCGACCACTTATCGAGCACCTGATCGAGGAGCTCCCGGTGCGGTGCACTCAGCTCAAAGCGCTCAGTGGAATGGGCGTCAGTATCCGGCATGAAACCTAGTCTCGTTGAAGTGTCCAAAACATACCAAGTACCTTAACGATACCAACTACCAGCTGAAGGAGATTTCCATGAGCGTTCGCTTGTCCTCCCCCCAGGGCATGATGCCCTCAACCCCCTACCACCACGTCGCCGTTGCGACCGGCACCCGCCACGTGTACGTTGCGGGCCAGGTTGCTACGAACCAGGACGGAGCACCGCAGAAGCCAGGCGATCTCGCCGCACAGGTCGCCTCTGCCCTCCGCAACGTCCACGAAGGCCTGACCAGCACCGGCGCCACCTTCAATGACGTCGTGCGCCTCACCTTCTACGTGACAGGCTGGGCCCCTGAAAAGATTGATGCCTTCATGGCAGGCGTCGGCTCCGTCGCTGCGGAACTCGGTCTGCCGTTGCCGATGCCTCCCGCGTCGCTGATAGGAGTGGAATCCCTCTTCGAACCCGGTGTTCTCGTCGAGGTCGAAGCCACCGCGATCCTCGACTGACCGGCCGGTGCGGACCGCTCCCCGGCGTCGCCGTTGACACCAGTGCCAGGGCGGGTGCAGCTAGCGCATCACCGAGCTGAGGAGCAGGCTCGTCTCGCTGTTCACGACTCCTTCGATGGAACGGATCTGCCCGAGCACCGCGTCGAACCGGGCCAGGCTGTCCGTGCGCAGTTCCGCAACGAGGTCCCACCCGCCGTTGGTGGTGTGCAGGGTGGTGATCTCCGGCAGGCCCCGGAGCTGGCGGATTACCCGGTCGGTGGCCCGCCCCTCAACCGCGATCATCGACACCGCCCGGATGGCCAGTGGGTCCATCTCATCACGGACCCGGACGGAGAATCCCACCACTGTGCCTGTCGCGACGAGGCGGTCGAGCCGGCTGTTCACCGTCGCCCGGGCCACGCCGAGGGTCCGTGCGAGGCTTGCCACCGAGGCCCTGCCGTCCTCACGGAGGGCCGAGAGGAGCCGGCGGTCGAGGTCATCAAGTGTTGCCATGTACAGAAGTTACATCGGCGGGCCGCAAAATGCTCAGCCACCCTGCAAAAAGGCGGCATCCCGCTCATTGAGTGTGCAAATGGACCAAGCCTAAGCTTTTCCCACGACCACTAAGGAGGCGCTCGTGACGCGTTTTGTCGATGTCCGCAATATGGCCCGCTGGGTGGCCAGCCGGGGGCCCGAAAGCGTGATCAGGGGCCTCGTCGACTACCTTCAGGCAGACTTCCTGCGCTGGGAGAGCTTCGACAAGTCGCCGCGCGTGGCCAGCCACACCCCGTTCGGGGTGATTGAACTGATGCCCACCAGCGACAACGAGACCTACGGCTTCAAGTACGTCAATGGGCACCCCTCCAACCCCGGGCGCGGCTTCCAGACCGTTACCGCCTTCGGCGTGCTGGCCGATGTCTCCAACGGCTATCCGACGTTCCTGACCGAGATGACTGTCCTGACGGCGTTGCGAACCGCAGCCACCTCGGCCCTGGCAGCGAAGGCGCTGGCGAGGCCCGGCGCACGGCGCATGGCCCTGATCGGCGCCGGCAGCCAGGCGGAATTCCAGGCCCTCGCCTTCCGCGGCGCCCTCGGCATCGACGAACTCAGCCTATGGGACACCGACCCGGCGGCCATCGAGAAGGTGGTCCGCAACCTGACACCGCTGGGTTTCGAAATCACCGTGGCGTCCTCCGCCGCCGATGCCGTCGCTGGTGCGGACATTGTCACCACCTGCACGGCGGACAAGGCCCGCGCCACCATCATCACCGGCGACATGGTGGAACCCGGCATGCACCTCAATGCCATCGGCGGGGACTGCCCGGGCAAGACGGAGCTGGACCCGGCGATCCTGCGCCGATCCGCCGTCTTCGTCGAGTTCACCCCGCAGACCCGCATCGAAGGCGAGATCCAGCAACTGCCGGCCGACTTCCCCGTCACCGAACTCTGGCAGGTCCTCACCGGCTCCGCCCCCGGACGCACCGCACCGCAGGAGGTCACGGTTTTCGATTCGGTCGGGTTCGCGATCGAAGATTTCTCGGCCATGCGTTTCGTCCGCGACGCTGTGGAGGGCACTCGGTTCGTCGAGGACATCGACCTTGTGGCCAATCCCGACGACCCCAAGGACCTCTTCGGGTTCCTCGGGTCCTTTGCCCCAATCCTGACCTGACCCGCCGGCGCGGACGGGGCGCATAAGGTCACAAATTAACTGCATGGCCCTTTCCCGGCCTGGTCCTAGCTGTCGTGCTCCGCCGGCAGATCGTCGGCCAGCATCGATGAAGAGTCCGGCAGGGTCCGGGCGTTATAGTCAACGATCTGCCAGCCGCGGTCGGCGTGTTCTTCCAGAACGGTCCAGGCGCAGTTGGCCATGCCGGCGAACATCTCGCGCAGGTGGACAGGAGCGTCGAAAAAAGCCATCAGCCCGCTGCGCAGGGCGGCGCCGTGGCCGACCAGCACGCCGGTTCCGCCGTCCCGCAGGGCCAGGGCCGCCTCCCTCATCACGGTCTTCATCCGATCGTTCACTTCCGAGGGCAGCTCGGCACCCGGGACCCGGTAATTCTCCTCGGTGAAGAACTTCCGATGGATATCCGGGTGCTGCTGACGGAACTCCCCGAAGGTGGTTCCCTGCCGGATGCCCACATCGTATTCGCGTAGCCGTTTGTCATGCACAGTTTCGAGACCGGTCAGTCGAGCCAGTTCGTCGGCGGTATGCCGGGCACGTTCCAGATCGCTCGACCAGATGAATTGTGGCTTGAGCTTCGCGAGCAGGTTCGCCGCCCGCCTCGCCTGGCGCCGGCCGGTCGCATCGAGCGGAATGTCTGCGTGGCCCTGCGCCTTCTCAAGCACATTCCATTCGGTCTGGCCATGCCGCCACAACACCAGACGGGGACGTTGGCCGTCGGCCCGTAGCTCCTGCATCAGGTACCCTCACTTCCGCTTGTTTCCAATGGCCACGACCCTGATCCCAAAGTGGACCAGTCCCGGCCGGGCGCTTTGCGGTTCCGGATCGGAAGGGTACTGAGCTATTCCCAAAGGGCTCGCGGAACCGTAGGCTTCGAGCTGATCCTATCGATAGCCGGGACGGGGACCACCGGCGACCGTGGCGAAAAGGAACTGGCATGCGCGCAGAGGTCCAGGATTGGTATTCGGCCCGGAGCTTTCAGGGCAGCGTGTTCGACCGGTGGGACCTCGTGGCGCGCAAGCAGGGCCAACACGTCAGTGTGGTGCTTCCTGCGAAGAACGAGGCAGCAACCATTGGGGCGATCGTCACAGCGCTGCGCGCCGAGTTGATGGAGGCGGTTCCGCTGCTGGATGAGCTCATCGTGATTGATTCGAACTCCACCGACGATACGTCCGCCGTAGCGGCGAGCGCCGGGGCGCGGGTCGCGCACCAGGACCAGATCCTGCCCGGCACCGGATGCATTCCCGGCAAGGGCGAAGCGCTGTGGAAGTCCCTGGCCATCGCCTCGGGGGACATCATCGTGTTCATCGACGCGGACCTGCACGGGTTCGACGCGCAGTTCGCCGTCGGCCTGCTCGGCCCGTTGCTGACCGACCCGCAGATCCACTTCGTCAAGAGCTACTACGACCGCCCTCTCGACGATGGGCTCCGGGTTATGCCGGCAGGCGGCGGCCGGGTAACGGAGCTCGTGGCGCGCCCCCTGCTGAATCTGTTCTGGCCCCAGCTCGCTGGCGTTGTCCAGCCGTTGGCCGGAGAGTACGCCGCCCGCCGCAGCCTGCTCGAATGCATACCGTTTGTCTCCGGCTACGGCGTAGAGATCGGCATGCTGATCGACGTGCTGGAAACAGTGGGCCTGGGCGGCATGGCCCAGGTGGATCTCGGCGAACGCCGTCACCGCAACTCCACCGATGGAGAGCTGGCCAGGATGGCAATGCAGATCCAGCTCACCGTGCAGTCGCGACTGCACCGGCGCGGGCTCGCCCCGGCTGCCCCGTCCACCGTAGAGCTGACCCAGTTCCTGCGTGACGGCGAACACTACATCGGTGACAGCACCGTCATCGGGGTGTCCGAACGGCCCCCGATGCTTGAAATCGGACAGCACTCCTTCACCACCGGCAAGTGGGCCTGAGCATGCGGATCCTCATCAACGCCGGACCATGGCTGCCCGTCCCTCCCTCCGGCTACGGCGGCATTGAAACGGTCATCGCCACCCTGGTCCCCGAACTGCGCCGCGCCGGCCAACATGTCACCCTGGCCACCGTCGGCACCAGCACAATCGAAGCGGACAGCTACCTGCATCCGGTGGCCGAGCCGCAGTTCGCCTCCATCGCCCGGCCCTACAACCAGGTGTCGGGTATCGCGCATGCCCAGATGCAGGGGATCGTAAAGGCTATTTACGACGGCGGCAACTGGGATCTCGTTCACGATCACCTCGAAGTCGTGGGGCCGGCGGTCTTTGCCGCCATGGGCCGCGCCGCCCCGCCGGTGCTGCAGACCCTGCACTGGGACCTGGCCAAGCACAAGGCGTTCTACGAATCATTCGACGGCCGTGGCCGGGTCCGGTTCGCCGCAGTATCGCAGTCCCAGCTGGACAGGGCACCGGAGGCACTGCGGCGCCAGACACTCGGCGTCGTCCCGTTGGCGGCTCCGCCGGGGCTCGAAATTCACGCGGACAAAGCAGACCACGCTTTGGTGCTGGCCCGCATCACCCGGGACAAGGGACAGGATGCAGCCGTTCGGATCTGTCGGCAGGCGGGCCTGCCGCTGGTGCTCGCCGGGCCGGTCGCCGGAATCAACGATCCTGAGGAGCTTGATCGCCGTCTGGCCGCCGGCGACGCCCAGTTGATGTCCCACCCGGATGTTGCCTACTTCCAGGACGAGGTCCGTCCGCTGCTCGACGGCGACCGGTACCGGTGGATTGGAGGCATCGGCGGCGAGGTGAAGGAACGCGTACTGCGTTCCGCGCGGGTGCTGCTGGCGCCCAACCAGTGGGCCGAGCCCGGAGCAACCGGGGTGGTGGAAGCCCTGTCACGGGGCGTTCCCGTCGTCGGCACGCCGCTGGGAGTGCTGCCCTCTCTGGTGCAGCACGGCCGCACCGGCTTCCTTGCCGCCGACGAACAGGAGCTGGCCCGGTTCCTTTCCAAACTGGACACCATCCTTGCCGAGGACTGCATCGAGGCGGCGTCGGTCTGGACGCCGGAGGCGATGGCTGCCAGCTACCTGCGTCTGTACGACCAACTACTTTCGGAGGCCCCATGACCGTGAACGTAGCCCTCATCGGTGCCGGATCAGTGGGGCAGCGCCATGCCTCAAACCTGCGTGAACTCGGCGTCCGCGTCGCCAGTGTCACCGACGCCCAGCCGGCTGCGGCCGAAAGGCTGGCCCGCGACGTGGACGCACCAGCGTTCACAGATCCCGATCTGGCGCTGGACAGGGTGGACGTCGACGCGGTCTATGTCTGCGTGCCTCCCTTCGCCCACGGTCCGGGGGAGCGCGCAGCGCTTGCCAGGGGCCTGCCGCTGTTCGTTGAGAAGCCGGTCGGCCTGGGCGTGGAAGGCGCTGAGGAAATCGGCCGGCTCGTCGAGGCTGCAGGGGTTGTCACGGGCACCGGTTACCACTGGCGGTGCATGGACGTCATGGAGCACGCGCGCGGCCTCCTGGCCGAGGCGCCGGCCCTGCTGGCCAGCGGATACTGGCTGGACAAGCGCCCGCCGGTCGCGTGGTGGGGCCGGGTGGACCGATCCGGAGGCCAGGTGGTGGAGCAGCTGACCCACGTCCTGGACACTGCCCGCTTCCTCCTCGGTGAAGTCGTCGAGGTCTACGCCGCCGGAGTCCGGGATGCGCCGGAAGCCGGCAATCGGGCGGCGGGCGGGGAGCCGGACGACGTCGACGACGCCACGGCGGCCACCATGCGCTTCGCCTCTGGGGCGGTCGCGACGCTGGCGGCGACCTCCGTGCTCCCCGCCAAACACCGGGCCGCTTTGCATACCGTGAGCCGCGGCCTGTACCTGGAGGTGTCCGAAGCAGGCCTCAGCAGCTTCGACGGCACGTCCCGAACGGATCTCGCCTGCGCGGAGGACCCGCGCGTGGTGGTGGACCGGGAATTCATCGAAGCCGTCCAGGGCCGGCGGGAAGCCACGCGCACACCCTATGCCGAGGCCCTGCGCAGCCACCGGCTCGGCTTCGCCATCGCCGAATCGGCCCGCACCGGGCTGCCGGTCAAGCTGTCCGAAGATCGGACAGCCGTCGGAGGAGCAGTACTGTGAGGCGCCGCAACGTCGTCATCCCGGAGGCCGGCCACCTGGAAATTGTCGAGGAACACCTGCCCGACGTACCCGAGGGAGGACTGCTGCTGGAGACCCTGGTCACCGGCCTGTCCGCGGGCACGGAACTGGCCTTCGTGAAGGGGGATCACCCGGGGCTGCGGTCGCGCCTGGATCCCGATCTGGGCCTGTTCCTGCCGGATTCCGCCGACAATGCCTACCCAATCCGCCGCCTGGGCTACATGGAGGTCGCCCGGGTGGCGGAATCGCGCACCCCCGCCTTCTCGGAGGGGGATATCCTCGCCGCCACCTACGGTCACGCCACCGCGCACGTCGCGGATCCCCTCAATGAGCACCTCGTGCTGCTGGAGGACAACCTCGACCCGCTGCTCGGCGTCTTCGTGGCCCACCTCGGGCCGATCTGCGCCAACGGCCTGCTGCATGCCGCAGCCGAGGCAACCGGTGGCCAGGTCCGTAGCCTCGCCGACGGTGTGGACGGACGCCAGGTGCTGGTCACCGGAGCCGGCCCCATCGGGCTTCTGACCGCCTTGTTCGCCCGCTCACTCGGCGCACGGGAAGTTGCCGTCGCGGACTCGGACCCGCGCCGCCGCCGGCTGGCTGAAGAACTGGGATTCCTCACCCTGGACCTTGACGACGATCCGGGCAGGCTATTGAAGACACGGTGGCGCCACGGGCCGGCGGACCGGGGCGCCGACGTCGTGTTCCAGTGCCGCGGGCGTGCCGAAGCACTTCATACGGCCCTCCGCGCCGCCCGCCCCCAGGGAACCATCATCGATCTGGCCTTCTATACCAGCGGAGCGGACGCCGTTCGGCTGGGGGAGGAGTTCCATCACAACGGGCTGAACCTGCGCTGCGCTCAGATCGGCCGGGTGCCGCGCGGCCTGGCAGGGTACTGGGACAGGGCAAGGCTTTCCGCCGAGACTGTTCGACTGCTTCGCTCCCACGGCGATGTGATCCGCAAGCACCTGGTGACCGACGTCGTACCGTACGAGGACGCACCGCGGCTCATGCGTGAAGTATCGCTGCGCGAACGGCACGTACTGACCGCCGTTTTCGCCGTGGCCCCCGCATACCTCTGAGTACGGATCCGCTGTCCACACATCTGCCTTGTGGGCCCGTGAACCAGAAGGACCATGTGCTCGGACGGGAAGGAATTGACGATGAGGCTTCTGCTGACCTCTGGAGGCGTCACCAATACGTCGATCCGAGGGATGCTGGTGGAGATGCTCGGCAAGCCGATCGAGGCCTGCAAGGCCCTCTTCATCCCGACCGCGCAATGGGCGCATCCCATGTGCTCACCGCAGACGGTGTGGATGACACTGGCCGGGCCCGGTCGGCAGGGTCTGCTCGAGCTGGGCTGGAAGTCGGTCGGCGTGCTGGAGTTGACGGCATTACCAAGCATTGCAGAAAGCCGCTGGCTGCCCTGGGTGCTGGAAGCGGATGTTCTCCTGGTGGATGGGGGAGAGGCAACCTACCTCGCGCATTGGATGCGACAGTCGGGTCTGGCAGATCTGCTGCCGTCCCTTCCGGACACCGTCTGGGTCGGGATGAGCGCTGGGAGCATGGTGATGACTCCGCGAATCGGCGCGCAATTCTCGGACTGGAACCCCAGCGGGGGCGACGAAGCGCTCGGTGTGGTGGAGTTTTCAATCTTCCCTCATCTGGATTATCCGGGGTGGTCCGCGAACACGTCCGAGAGCGCGCGTCAGTGGGCCAGGGATATTGGTGGACCCGCCTATGCGATCGATGACCAAACGGCGATCTCCGTCGTTGATGGCAGTGTAGAAATCATCTCCGAAGGGCGCTGGCAGCAGTTCAATTCCGAGAGCGGGCAGAAGCGCTGAGCACCATCCGGCGGACAGTGGAGGGCGCGACCTGCGGTAGTTGCTCGAATGCTGGTTCCGCGAACCAGTACCCCTGAAACAGGCGGATACCAACCGCTCTCAGGAACAGGAACTCCGCCTCCGTTTCTACGCCCTCGGCGAGCACCGAAATGCCCAGCTCCTCCGCGATGGTTACGATGCCCGTGACCACGGCGCGTCGGGCCGGGCTGGTATCGATTCCCCGGACAAGCTTCATGTCGATCTTGATCAGATCCGGCTGGAATTCGACCAGGAGCCCCAAGCCGGCATGACCGGCACCGAAGTCATCGATGGCGGTGGTAAAACCGTGCCTGCGGTATTCGGTGATGATGTTCGTGAGGTGCACGGTGTCCGTGACCTCTTCGTTCTCGGTGAACTCGAACATGATGGACGACGTGGGAAAACTGCACCGCGCGGCGGCACGCAGCGTCGCCCGCAGGCATGCTGCCGGTTCATAGACCGCGTTCGGCATGAAGTTGATCGACAGCTTCAAATCCTCGCCCACCGGAAACAGGCGCGATGCCAGCTCGATCGCCTTGACGCGGCAGTCCTGGTCAAAGCGGTAGCGCTGTTCCGGTGAGATTTTCGACAGGATCTCAGAAGCACCCTCACCAGACACACCCCGGACCAACGCCTCGTAGCCCCATATGCGCGCACTCACCGCGTCATAAATGGGCTGAAAGGCCATGCTGAAATCAAAGCCGGGTTTCAACGATGCCGCGCAACTTTCGCATGCCATGCAGGTGCTCCCTCCGAGGATTCGTCCACCATAGGACATATACGACGCCAAATCCGGGCGGAGGGCGACTTCAAGGCCGGTGGCGGGCGGCCGCCGGACGTTCCCCTCGATGGAATATCTCCGATTCTTGGAGCCCGAGCCGAAGGAGCGTCCCTACTCGTCGTGCCCTTCCGGTTCTTCGTCGGCCTTATGCCGGGCCTCCTGCTGGTGCTGCCTTAGTTTCGCCTCGGCATCCCTGCGGCGGTAGACAATGGCCTTGGCCTGCTCAGCAGTTGGATGGCGGTGTTCCCGCTCCCAGGCGTGATCGTTCACCCCGGTCCGCGGAGGTGGCCCTTCATTACGTGCGCTGTCGTTTTCGCCCATACCATATGGTCCCATGAGGCGCCGGACGGCGGCGCAGCCGGCTATCCGGTCTGAGCCGCGATGGTGGGATCCAGGGCGTTGAAGGAGGTGTCGATCAGCGTCGAGAGGTCCTCCCGTCCTTCTGATTCCCTCCACACCGCCAACGCCGCCGCAAAGCATTCCATCGCCGCCGCTACTCGAACCGAAGTGACGATTGGCGCATCCGGCGCGGCAGAGGTTTGTTGCAGTTCGCGGACAATATTCGGCCGCCAGTCGAACTGCTTCTCCCGGAACCGGGCGCTGAGTGCCGGGGTCTCGTAGATCAAATCCAGGAATGCCAGGACTTCGCTTGTGTCCCGCATGAGGAAGTCCACGACCGGATTCAGAGCGCGCCGCAGGGCATGCCAGTCATCGTCCGACCGGGAATCGGAGGCCAAGGCTTCGACGATGGTGTCTCCGATCGGATCGAAGAGGAACAGGACGACGTCTTCCTTGTTCGTGAAGTACCGCAGAAACGTGCTTCGGGACACTCCGGTAGCGCCCGCGAGGTCAGCAAAAGTGACCTGGTTGAAGCCGGTTGCGCAGAACTCGTTGAACGCAACTCGTGCGAGCTCGGCTCGGACTGCGTGCCTGCTGAGGGCTCGGACACTGACAGGACTGGGAGACATGTTTCAATCGTACCCTGTGTTTCACGAATGAGACACAAGCGCTATACTGATACTCAGTGTCAGGTTTGACGCCGGAGTGCCCATGGTGCGGTGTCTCCACCCCTTGGCTGCGTGCGGCCCCTTTGAATCGAGATATTTTGACTTACGACAATCTGCCTGGACTCCACATTTCCATCAACGCAGGAATCGCCACGGTGACACTGGATCATCCGCCCCTGAACCTCATGGATGGTGTCCTGCTGCCCTCGCTGCGCGGATTCCTCTATCAGGTGCACAGTGACACCGCTGTCCGGGTCATCGTGTTCCAGTCGGCCGATCCGGAGTTCTTCATCGCTCATGGGGACATGGGCTATCTGACAGATCCCGAGGCCCTTCCGGCGGCCACCAAAGCGGCCATCGCGGCCGCACCGGGCTGGGATGTCCCAGAGGGCCTGAACATCCTCCAGGCTTTGAGCGAGGACGTGCGGAACCTTCCCCAGGTAACGATCGGCAAGCTTGCAGGTTTCGCCCGTGGCGCGGGCAATGAGTTCCTCATGAGCCTCGACATGCGGTTCGCGGCGATCGGCAGGTCCGGACAGGCCCAGCCCGAGGTTCAGATGGGCATTCTTCCCGGCGGCGGCGGCACAGTGAATATGACCCGCCTCATTGGCCGTGCCCGAAGCCTGGAACTCATCCTGGGTGCTGAACTTGTCGACGCGGAGCTGGCCGAGCGGTACGGCCTCATCAACCGGGCCCTGCCCGCCGACGAGATCGACGCACACGTTGATGCTCTTGCGCGTCGCATCGCGCGGCTTCGCCCGGAAGTTCTTGATGCAGTCAAGACAACCGTCAACGCCATGGCGCCGGCAGTGCCGTTGGAGACCTATGCGGTGGAAAACACTTCCCTGTACGCGGCATTCGGCGACGAAGTTTTCGAGCTGGCCGACAAGCTCCTTGCCGCCGGCGTCCAGACCCGCGAAGGTGAACTGGATTACGAACGCATTTCCAACAGCATCTAGGCATCGACCGAAGTAGTGCAGCGTGAGAAAGGCCCTGCCCGCAACGGCGGGGCCTTTCTCACGCTGCTGCGGGTACCCCCAAAGACGACTGTTCACAGCGCCATGCACGCGCCACGAAGCCGCCACTCCCTTCATGCCCCGACACCAGAGGTACCCGACCGGCCCGGCAGGAGGCGTGAAGCGCAGCGGAGAGCAGAGGCCAAGGGGGCCCGCTCCGGGGGCATGCAGGTGCAGCGGCTCAGCGCCGCTTCCGCTTTGACCGCTGCTCATCCTCCCGCTCTGATCTGGCGCGTTCTGCGGAACGCTGCGATTTCCCTCCTCCGACCACTTTCTGGTGCCACTCACGCTGGTATGCCCGGGTGGCTGCGGCATCCTTGCGGCGGGCCAGCGCGGCCATTTCGCGTTGGAGTTTCAGGTAGTTGTTCCAGCGCCGGTCCTCGAGTGTGCCGTCCGCGAGGGCGGCCTGCACGGCGCAGCCGGGTTCCTGTTGATGGGCGCAATCGGCAAACCGGCAGAGGCTGGCGAGTTCCTCCACATCCCCGAACATCTGCTCCATGCCGTCGTCGGCGTCGAAAAGCCCGAATCCACGGACGCCGGGAGTGTCCATGAGGACAGTGCCGTCCGCCAGCGGTATGAGCTCCCGGGAGGTTGTGGTGTGCTTGCCCCTGAAGTCGCCGGAGCGGACTTCGCCTGTGTGCTGCACGTTGTGGCCAACCAGGGCGTTGATGAGTGTGGATTTACCTGCGCCGGAGGGCCCCAGGAGGACAAGCGTGCTGCGCTGCGGAAGATGTGCCAACAGGTCCTCGATCCCGTCCCCGTTTTCCGCGGAGGTGCTGACCACGTCGACACCTGCCGCCTGCAGGATGACCTGCCCGACGATGTCATCCGCCACGTGCGCCAGGTCCGCCTTGGTGACAATCACCAGGGGAACGGCGCCTGAGTCCCAGGCGGCGACGAGCGTCCGTTCGAGACGGTTGTGCGTGAGCGGCCGGTCAACCGGAACCACCACGCCGATCACGTCGATGTTGGCAGCCAGGACCTGGGCGGCTGAGGAGTCCTCGAAGGCGCGCTTCCGGCTGAGCTCCGAACGCCGGGGCAGCACTGCAAGAATCTGGCGATCACCCGCGCGGTTGGGTCCTATCCAAACCCAGTCGCCAGTGGCCGGCACGCCGGCGTCAAGCGGGTAGGGAAGGTGCAGGAGGTCCACGCCCACCGCCACGAGGACCAGACTGCGGTCGACCCGCACCACACGGCCCGGCTCGCAGTATTTGTCCGCGCTGGAATCAGGCGGCGGGTTTTCGTCGAAGTGACGCGCGACGACGGGGTTATAGCCGTAAAGGGTTGGCCCGGTGCGATCTGATCTGGATGCACTAAGACTGTTTAGGCCATGGCCTGAAGAATTTTTCACTGGAATACCTCGGGAAGAGTCCCCGAGCACCGGCCACTACCGGGCAAAGGCCCAAGGTGTTGTGGCGTTCCGCGGGCAGTGCCCTACGCGGTACGGAAGCTGGAGACGGGGGTGGTTGATTTGATGGTTTCAAGGCGCCGGGGGCGCACGGCAATGACAGTCATCAAAAAACACCTCCGCTCTCTGCTGTGGTCCATCGAAATGATGCCGGACCGGTTCCCAACTCTAGCTTCCGCCCGAGGCTTTCGCCATGGTGCTCGCGATCCGGGACCAGAAATTGCAGCGGTATTCAGCAGGCCACTGACTCGGGGGCTTCTGCACTAACTCAGAGGCTCCTTGTTCGTTGCCCTTCGCTTATTCGCTTTTCATCGCGTCGCGTCAACGCGGGCAGCTCGAACAACAGAGTGACCGAGGCGTGCTCGCGGGTTGAATAGATCCAGGCGAGCCCGAGGGGGACGCCGATGCCAACCAGCAGCAGCAGCGGCAGCACGTACCATGCCCCGGCAGAGCCAACCGCGTCGGCCAGGGCGAGGGTGATCATGATCGGTCCGAGATGGGCGACGTAGAACACGATCGAGTAGCGTCCGACGAATTCGAGTGCGGTGGTCACCGGTCCGGCGGGAAGTCGGGGAAAGAACCAGCACACGACCACGAGCGCCCCCACCACTCCCCACGCGAACTCCCCCTGATACAGCACCTGCCAACCCGCCACGTTCGTTCCACCAACGGTCACCGCGCTCACACCGGCAACAGCCAGGACCCACGGCTTCCCGGTGCTTCCCGTGATTCCCTGCGGATGCTGGGCGTACCAGGCCCCGAGGAAGAAGAACGCTGAGAGAAAGGCCATGGCCTCCGGGCGGCTGCCGTCGGTGAGCAGAAACGACACGCCCACGGCGGTGCCGGCGATCAGCAGCGGCGGGACGCGTCGCAGCGGATAGGCAAGGGCGTAAAACACGAGGATGTACCAGAGGTACCAGAGGTAGGTCGGCGAATTGTGGAAGACCTGGATCACTGCCGCAGGGCTGAGCTCGCCGCTTGCAGCGAGAATGATCAGCGACCAGAGAACGTACGGCCAGGCCACCTTGGATATTTTTCCGACGAAGTACTTCCTCCCGGTCTTGGCCACCGACTGCGGCAGCAGGGTCCCGGAGAGGAACATCAGCACGGGCATGCGGAACGGCTCGAGGAAGAGGTTGAACTGGTCGACGCCCGGAGTCGGGCCGACGCTTATGCGAAGGGCTTCGCCCGCATGGAGTACGACGACCAGCAGGATGGCAACCCCACGGCAGCTGTCCAGCCACCGTATCCGGGTGTCCGTGGAAGTAGTCATGGCGTCCTCCGCGTCGAGTCTCGTGAGTCGAACCCGTGTACTGCCCCTGGGTTCGCTTAGGTGAGGTTCGCTGTCGGGATGAGTCCGGATGGTTCGACCGGGCTGGTTCTCTATCGGTGATGCCCAGGCATCGGTGGAACCACGCCCGGGGACGGCGCAGGCGTGTCACTATCCTTGCGGATAATGGCATTGTCGCCACTGGAGGCTGGAGATCGTGTCCGTAAAACTGAGAGGGAACCGCCCGTCCCGGCGCTTCGCGATCCCAGAACCACGATGAGGAACACCCCTATGACTGATCAGATGAAGGCCGTTGTGCTTGCCCGTTTCGGAGGTGCCGATGCTTTCGAGCTGCGCGACGTCCCCGTCCCGACGGTCGGACCCCGCCAGGTGCGCGTGCGCGTTCATGCGACCGCCCTCAATCCCCTCGATTACCAGGTGCGCCGCGGCGACTACGCAGATTACGTCCCCCTCCCTGCGATCACCGGTCACGACATCTCCGGGGTGATCGAGGAAGTCGGCTCCCACGTGACCGAGTTCCGTGTCGGCAATGAGGTCTACTACACGCCCCAGATCTTTGGCGGCCCCGGCTCCTACGCCGAGCAGCACGTCGCCGACGTCGACCTCGTCGGGCGAAAGCCGGAAAATCTCACCCACCTTGAAGCGGCCAGCCTGACCCTCGTCGGCGGCACGGTGTGGGAGGCCCTCGTGACGCGGGCTCAGCTCACCGTGGGGGAGACGATCCTCATTCACGGCGGCACCGGCGGTGTCGGCACCATCGCGATCCAGGTCGCGAAGGCGATGGGCGCACGGGTGATCACCACCGCCAAAGCAGGCGACCATGAGTTCGTGCGCTCCCTCGGAGCCGATGAGGTCATTGACTACACCTCGACCGACTACGTGGACGCCGTGGCCGAGCTGACGCGGGGCAGGGGAGTCGACGTCGTTTTCGACACCATCGGCGGCGACACCCTCACGAAGAGCCCGCTGACACTCGCCGACTTCGGCCGCGTCGTCACCATCGTCGACATCGCGCAGCCGCAGAACCTCATCGAGGCGTGGGGCAAGAACGCCGCCTATCACTTCGTCTTCACCCGTCAGAACCGCGGCAAGCTGGACGCGCTCACCACGCTGGTCGAGCGCGGCCTCGTCAAGCCGGTCCTCGGCGCGGTTCTTCCGCTCGCCCGGATGGGCGAAGCTCACGAACTCCTGGAGAACAGGCGGTCATATGCACTCCACGGCAAGGTCGCGATCGACGTGGCAGGCGACACCGTCGCGCTTCCCCCTCGCATCTCCTAGTTGGACGCTCCCGGCACTCGGGCGGGGATCGCTGTTGTCAGCTCCGGCCGGCGAAGGTAGCGCGGTACTCCGAGGGGGACACATCAAGGAGCCGGCGGAAATGCAGTCGGAGGTTCGACCCGGTTCCCAGCCCGACCTGGTCCGCGATGCGGTCGACCGACAGCCTCGTGCTCTCCAGGAGTTCGCGGGCGGTGTCGACCCGCGCCCGGAGGATCCACTGCACCGGGGTGGTGCCGGTCTCTTCGGCAAAGCGGCGCAGGAACGTGCGGGGCGACATCCTGGCGTGTGCGGCCAGTCCGGCGATCGTCAGCTGCTGGTCGAGCC
Source organism: Arthrobacter frigidicola (assembly GCA_003602285.1). Lineage (GTDB taxonomy): Bacteria > Actinomycetota > Actinomycetes > Actinomycetales > Micrococcaceae > Arthrobacter_D > Arthrobacter_D frigidicola. The sequence continues at coordinate 205,236 of QZVU01000005.1, read as the reverse complement.
GCGTCAGGGCCCATTCGCGCGTCGCGGCTAGGGACTCACCATGGGCTGCCGAGCTGGTCTTCGGCAGGTACTGGGCCTGACCTCCGGTCCGGTAGGGCGCGGTGACGAGTCCTCGTGCGATCTCATTCGCCGCGCTCACGCCGAGGTCGCGTCGAACAATGTGCAGGCAGAGGTCGAGACCGGCGGCGGCCCCGGCCGAGGTGAGGATGGATCCTTCGTCGATGAAGAGCACGTTCGGTTCGACCGTGATCTGCGGATGCCGTTCCGCGAGCTTCTCCGCCGCATCCCAGTGCGTCGTCGCCCGCAGGCCGTCGAGCAGCCCGGCATCGGCGAGGGCGAACGCGCCGTAGCAGATCGAGGCGACGCGTGCCCCGCGGGATGCTGCGCTCCGGAGGGCTTCGCGCACCTCCTCCGGTATCGGCCGGCCCGCCGGAGCGTACCCCGGGACGATGATTGTGTCCGCCTCGGCGAGTGCGTCCAGGCCCCGCGGGACCGCGTAGCCGAACCCGCCGTGGGACGGCACGGTTCCGGCGGTGACCCCGCAGGCCGACACCTCGTAGGGGAACCCCGTCTCCGGATGGAACACCTCCGCCGGGATCCCGACGTCCAGCGGGAGTGCCCCGTCGAGTACGAGGACCACCACCTGATGAGGTCGCTGCATCATTCGACTCCGTTCCGGTCGACGTGTGCCGACCGCGTCATTATTTTCGCACGGTGTCCCATGGCCGGGCGGAGTCGCTGGCCGCCCCCTCGGTGCATATATTTGTCCGCATAGTCAAGAATTGCTAGTCTTGAGTCGTGAAAGGCACAAATAGAATGGAAACGTCTAACGTGAAAAGCCGCGCAACGAAGACCGCGTTCATCTTCAACTCCTACTACCGGGTGCATCCCGAGGACCGCCAGAAATTCGTGGACGCGGTAGCAGAGCACATCCCGCCCACCGCCCAGATGCCCGGGTGCGTGTACTACGTCTTCGCTGCTGACATCTTCGATCCCAACACATTCCACCTCTCCGAGGGGTGGGAGGATGAGGACACGATCGAGCGCCATCACAGGTCTGATCTGTTCCAGGAGGCCCTCAAGAAGGCCACGACGTCGGTGCGCATCCTTGAGAACCAGGGACAGCGATACGAAATCGCCGCACAGGCCGATGGGCGCCCTCCTCGGCTGAGCTGAGGGCAGCAGTTCCACTCCAGCTCCGACGATCAGTAGAGAAGCGGGCAAGGCAGCGGGCCCTGTGTCATTCGGTTGCGTGGAAAGGCTGGCGGCCAGGACGACGCTACGATGAAGACCCCGGCACTTGCCTCACGAGAAGGAACGGACGTGGAAGCCTCACCCGCCCCCGATAACGTGTCCGTCGTGCGATCCGCCGGTACCGGGCAGGAAGGGCTGATCGCCCTGGAGCTCATCGGTTCAGGGGCCGCCGCGGTCGGCATCGGGCTCGTCCTCGCGGCCCTGCTGATCCGGCTGCTCCACGGCTCCATGATGAGAACCACCGCCGTGCTCGCCGGAACCGCACCCGATCTGGTCCTTCGATGGCATGACCGGTTCAACACCGTGCATGAGGCACCCTGGTTGGGTCAGGTGCCAGACGACGGCGTCCGCGACCTCACCGTGTTCTATTCGGCCTCCGACCCCGACCGGTGGCAACTGCACCGCCCCCACCGGGGCGCCGGCCTGCTGGCATTGGTCGGTGTTGGACTCCTGCTCGCGGGGGTGGCGTCGGCTGTGCTCCCGCTGTAGGGACCGGCGGCGACGGGGACCGCTTCTTCGCCCGGACCTGGTTCAGCGGCGGGGGAGGCGTTCACCGGTCTCGTCGGCGAGGGACGAAAGGAGGTCGTCCTGGAACGCCGTGTCGTGAACGGAGGGGTGCGGCTCTTGGCGGTGCTGGTGGTACCAGTACCCGCCGCTGGTGTACGCCTCGGGGTCGTCGCTGGCGGCGAGCCACTCCTGCGTGCGGTGGCCCAGTTCGAGACTGTCCGGGGCTCCGGCTCCGCCCATCCGGGTGGGTACCCATCCTGGGTCGACGGAGTTGGACAGAACATCCGGGAACAGGCGCGCAATCGCCGCGGCGAGAGTGGTGACGTAGAGCTTGCTGTCACCGTAGGAGCCGACCCCCCTGCCTTGCCAGTCGACGCCGCCTAGGCGTGGTCGGCCGTCGAAGTGGGACCCGCTGCTGAGGTAGATCAGCCGTCCCGGGAGCGGAAGAAGGGCGGTCAAGAGGTACGGGGCGATGATATTGACGGGCATGACATCTCGCCCGCTCCACACGCCGACGTTGTGGATGACGGCGTCCAGCGGTGCCTGTCCGGCCAGTTCGGCGGCGATGCGACGTACGGCGTCGCGGTCGGCGAAATCTCCGATGACGATGCCGGCACCCCGGTCGGTGAGAGGGCGCAGGTGCGCTGCACGGTCGGCGTTTCGGGCGTGCACGACGACGTCGTGCCCTTGGGCGTGCAGGGCTTCGGCGGTGAGGCGGCCCAATCCGTCAGCTGAACCGGTGATGAGAATGCGGCTCATGATCAGCCGGCGGCCTTCCTGACCAGAGTACGGAGTTTCTTTTCAGCTGCTTCGGTGATCTCCAGCACCGCGAATGCGGTGGGCCACAACTCACCGTCATCGAGTGCGGCGTCGTCATTGAAGCCAATCGACCCGTACCGGGATTGAAACTTGGCAGCCGGTTGGAAGAACACGATGACCTTGTCGTCCCTGGCATAGGACGGAAAGCCGTACCAGGTTTTGGGGTGGAGGTCAGGGGCCTCCTCCGACACGATGACGTGCAGTCTTTCCGCGATCCGCCGGTCGGTGCCTTCGAGTCCCTCAATGGCTGAGAGGCAGTCCTCGTATTCTTTTGCGCGCTTGGCAGCGCCCTTCACTCCCTTCATCGCCTTTAGTTCGGCGGCTCGCTGTTTCATGGCGTCGCGCTCGGCGCTCGAAAATCCGCTGGTGTCACTCATAATCGGCGTCCCTCAATTCCCCATTCAGAGATCACTCCCGCCCGCGGGGGCACGGAGTGCGGCATCACTTACCGTAAGCCCGACGACGCAGGTGACAACAGCTGCGCCGAATCCAACCATTGCAGACCCCACTCTTACCCTGCAGAAGGCCCGTCATTTGCTGAAAGTGCACTGTGCGACCGTATTCTCGACGGCAGTGCCACGGAACTCCAGACCCGGTGCGAGCCCTATGGGACCGTCAGCTAGCCGGATCGGAACCGGCTTGATCCATCACCCCACCACGCAGAACTCGTTGCCCCCGGGGTCAGCCATGCCGATGCCGTCGGCGCAGCCAGCGCCGACGTAAGTAGCCCCGAGTGCCAGCAGGCTCTCGAGTTCGGCGTCGATGGTCAATGGGGCGGCTGGCGCGAGGTCGAGATGGAGCCGATTCCTGCCGAGCTTGGGCGTCACAGGCCCGCCACCCCAGGTGATCTTGGGGCCGCCGGTGGGCGCCTGAACCGCGGTCTCACCGGCCTGGTCCCACACGAGGTTCCAGGCCAGTGCATCGCGCCAAAAGTAACCGACCTCCGCGAGACCGGCACCGGCCAGCGAGCTGAAGAACGGGCAGCCGGCGAGGAAGCTGCCCCCCGGCTGCAGGATGCACAGTTCGTTTCCGTCGGGGTCGGCAAGGACGACGTGCTCGGCATCCGGTCCCTGCCCGACATCCAAGTGTTGTGCGCCCAATGCCAGCGCTCGATCGACCGCGGAGGCCTGCTCGATGAGGGACGTCGGTTTGAGGTCGGGATGCATCTGGTTGGGACCCCACTTTTCACCGGCACCGGCGACGAATCGGAGACTGAAGCCCACCCCGGGCAGAGCCGTGAGCGAGGGTGCGCCCCGTTGGACTGTGACGTCCCGGCCGAGCAGACCGCCCCAGAATCCGGCGAGACGCTCAGGATCAGGTGACCTGAAGGTCAGGGCAATCATCTCGCACACCATGGCGGCTATTCTTTCGGTGCGCCAGTGGCGCGTCAATCGAATAGCCGGCTGGCCCAGGCCCCGCTGGAATGCTTAGACCTGGGTTTCTCCGCCGTCTGCGAACAGTTCGGTGCCGGTGACGAAGCTCGCCTGATCCGAGGCGAGGAACAGTACGGCGTTGGCGATTTCGGCGGGCTGGGCGACGCGGCCGAGTGGAACGTTGCCAGCCATTGCGTCGAGCATGCCCTGTGTTTGGCTCGGGTCGGGTGCTAGTCCGGTGAGGCCGGGCGTCTCAGTGGGTCCCGGGGCGATCGTGTTCACCCGGATGTGGCGGCCGGCGAGCTCGGCCGCCCACGTGCGCGTGAACGAACGCAATGCTGCCTTTGTCGCAGCGTAGACGCCGAACGCAGGGTTCCCCTTGCTCGACGCGTTCGATCCCGTGATGATCACGGAGGCGTGGTCCGCGAGCATGGGAAGCGCCTTCTGCACCGTGAAGACTGTGCCCCGCACGTTGACGCCGAAGGTCTGATCGAACGCCTCCGGGGTCAGCTGCTCGAGAGTTGCAAACCCTCCGCCGCCGGCGTTCACAAACAGGACATCGAGGTCCTTCCCCCCGGATGCCACAGCGGAGAAGATGCGGTCCAGGTCGTCGAGATCCGAGACATCGCCCCTGATCCCTGTCGCTCGATCTCCCAATGCGGCGACCGCGGCATTCAGTTCCGCCTCGCGGCGACCGGTGATAAAGACATGCGCTCCCTCCTGGACGAACCGCTGGGCGGTCGCGAAGCCGATGCCCGTGGTCCCCCCAGTGATCAGTGCGGTTTTGTTCTCAAGCTGTCCCATGGCGGGCCTCTGTTCTTCTTTTACGATGTGAATGTCTCATCGTAGATTGTTTTTGTCGATACGGGCAATAATGAGCCTGACAGGCGGTCGCGATGATGATTCCCTCCCGCGCCTCAGGGGGCTACCTCCCCAGGGGAGTTGCGCGCGGTGCGGGATGTCCTGATGGCGCGGAGGGTGAGCTGCGCGGCGACGACGAGGAGCAGCAGGCCAAACAGAATGCCGGACAACCGCGCCGGCAGGGCCAGGGCCAGGGCAGCACCCGGTATGGAAGTGGCTGTTGCGGCCACCCCAACGATGAGGCCGGTGCCCACGTCGACTGTCCCAGCCCGCCAGTTGGCGCCCGTGCCGATGGCGCTGGTGGGAATCATGACCAGTAAAGAGGTGCCTTTGGCGATGAGGTCGCTGATGGCAAAAATTCCGATCAGGGCCGGCACGACGATGATTCCGCCTCCAATTCCGAACAGGCCCGAGAGTATCCCCATGGCCAGGCCGAGCACGACATAGCCAAGTGCGACCTGCACGGAGAATTCGAGGCTTTCTCCGCGGACCGGCGAGACCAGGACCATGCGTGCTGCAACCAGGAGGATGAAGACGATGAACATCCAGCGCAGCCACACAAGAGGAAGTCTTTTCAGGAGGGCGCTTCCGAGGAGCGCCCCGACGATGCCGCCGATGGCGATGAAGAATCCTGCAAGGAGGTCAATCTCACCGGCGAGCAGGTAGGTGGCGGAGCCCACGACCGATGTTGGCACGATCGCGGCGAGCGAGGTCGCGGCGGCCCTGCGCTGGTCGAAGTTCGCCAGGGCCATCAGCAGCGGCACCATGGTGATTCCGCCGCCGATGGCGAACAGGCCGGACAGCAGCCCTCCCACCACTCCGACGCCAATGAGAACGATCCAGAATCCTGTTCCCCCCGCACGGGGTCCCGGCGGGGCACTTTCCTTCACGCCGCTCATTTCTCTCCTCCACTGGGCAGATGTCCTTGGAGTGGCCGTCGTTACGTTCTCAGCGAAAAGTTCAGTTCCAGGCGAAGAGCGCGGGCTGCTGGCCGGCCAGGTCCGGGTCGGCGTAGACGTGCAGGCGACTGATCAGCTCGCCGCGGAACTCGAAGACATTGCAAAAAAGACCGCTGCTCCGGGCGTCACCGGGGAAAGGCACTCCCGAGGCGAGCATGCCCGATTCCGCTCCTTCGACAACCACGCGGTTGTCGCTGGAGGTAAAGGTCATGCGGGACTGTGGATGATCGAACGAGGTCACGGCCGAGGTCAAGCCAACGAGAAACGGAACGATCTCCGCTTTCCCATGCGCGAATCCAAACTTCGGGAAGAAGATCTCGGTGTCATCGGTGAACATATCGAGCAGGTTGGGGTCACCGGAGTCGACTTTCCTGAAGTACTCCTTGGCAAGAGCAATTCGCTCCGCCGCACTGATCTGGTCCTGATCCATAGTGATATGCCTTTCAATTCCTGCGTTCAACGGGGAGCCCGGATCTGTTCCCGGTCCCGTGGGCTAATTGCTGAGGCCGCCGGGACCGGGTGGAGGATGCTGGGGGAGGTCCGCTCTAGTTGTTTCCGGTGCCTAGGGCTTTCTGGAGCGAGCGGATTGCCTGTTCGATGGCGGCGGTTGTTCCCTGGGTCACCCGTTCGGGGTTGAGCATCATGAAGTCGTGGGTGACGAAGTTATAGCGGACGCTGGTGGTGGGCACCCCGGCCTGGACGAGTTTCGCCGCGTAGGCCTCGCCCTCGTCCCGGAGCGGGTCATTCTGGTCCACGAGCAGCAGGGCCGGCGGAAGCCCTCGAAGGTCCTCGAGCGTGGCCCTCAGCGGTGAGACGGTGATCTCCGAGCGACGGCTGACGTCGGGGAGGTAGGCGTCCCAGAACCAGGCCATGCTTCTGGCGGTCAGGAACGGTCCGTCGGCGAAGGTGCGGTAGCTTTCGGTGTCCTGGCCGGCGTCCGTGACCGGATAGTACAAGGACTGGTGGACGAAGGTCACGTCACCGCGCTGCTTTGCGAGCAAAGTCAGGGCCGCGGTCATGTTGCCGCCGACCGAGTCACCGGCAACGGCCATGCGGGACCCGTCCAGGCCCTCCGTGGCGCCCTGCTTCGTGATCCACTGCGCGGTGGCGTAGGCCTGCTCGATGGCCTTCGGGTACTGGGCCTCGGGGGAGCGGTCATATTCCACGAAGGCCAGGGCGGCGTTGGCCCCGGCGCACAGTTCCCGGATGAGGCGGTCGTGGGTGCCGGAGTTGCCAAGGATCCAGCCGCCTCCGTGGACGTAGAGGATCACCGGCAGCGTCCCGGTGGCGCCCACGGGTTTGATGATGCGCACCTGTACGTCTCCGACCTCGGCCGGGACGGTGATCCACTTGTCCTCGCCGATCTCGACCTTGTCGACCGGGGCTGCCTGGAGGTCATCGAGGAGTTTGCGGGCCCCTGCGACCCCCAGGTCGGCCAGAGCCGGTGGCTGGGCGGTGGCGTCGGCGATGACCTGGGCGCCTGGTTCGAGCACTACTTTGGACATGGTGATACCTTTCTGGGCTGCTGCATGGATGGATGTGTGCTGACGTTCATTCGGGAAGTTCCGGTGCGGGGTAGGTGGTGACCAGGGGCTGCTGCCGGGCCGCTCATGTTGGTGGGAGCAGTGCGATGCAGTCGATCTCCACCTTGTATCCCGGCAGCGCGGCCCCCACCGTGGTGCGTGCCGGCACATGTTGTCCGAAGGCGGCGATGTACGCGGCGTTGAAGTCTGTCAGGTCGGTGAGATCGGACAGGAAGACCCCGCACCGGATGACTTCCTGGAGTGTTGCCCCGGCGGATGCCAGGACCGCGGCAATGTTGTCCATCACCGCGGTGGTCTGCTCGGCGATCGATCCCTCGACCGGGAGGCCGTTTCTGGTCGGTGTCTGGCCGGAGACAAAGACGAAGCGTCCTTCGGCGATCACCGCTGAGACGTAGGGCCGGTCTGTTCCGGTTCCCATCCGGGAGAATTCCATGGGTCCACTCCTGCCCGGTCTCTGGCTACTGCTGACCGGTGGTCGCGGCGGCGGCTTCGCGGATGAGGTCGACGACCTGGGCCGCCTCGGGGATCGCCACCGTGTGGGAGCCGCCTTCAAGCTCGATCGTTTTCCGGGATCCGGCGCGCTCGGCCATGAAGCGGTGGGCGGCGGCCGGGATGTTGCGGTCCTCGGCGCCGAACAGGAACCAGGAGGGGACCGACTTCCATGCCGGTTCGCCCGAGGCTTCCGAGAAGGCGGCCTCCAGGATGGGGCGCTGGCCGACACCCATGACCGCGGCGACGTCCGCGGAGGAATCGGCCGCGAACTGGGCGTGGTAGCGGCTCTGCATGATGTAAAGGTCCTTGCCGCCGGGGACATCCACCGCAGCGAGGGTTTCCCCGAGCGTGGAGCCTTCGAACTTGTTGGCAAGCTCCCCTACGGTCTCTCCTTCCTCGAGGGCGAAGGCGCCGACGAACACCAGGGCTTTCACGTTGGGGTTGCCGGTGCCGCCGCCGCTGATCACGGTGCCGCCGTAGGAGTGCCCGACCAGGATGATGTCCCCGGTGATGTCGGCCAGCAGTGACCGGAGGTACTTGGAGTCGACGCTCACCCCGCGCAGCGGGTTCGCGACGGCGATGGCTGGGTAGCCCTGGGCCAAGAGCGGGCTGATCACCGCGTTCCAGCTCGATGAATCCGCGAACGCCCCATGGACCAGCACAACGGTGGGCTTGCCGGAGGATGGTTCGGTGATGCTCATGATCTTCTCCCTTGTGCGGTGGGCACGGGTGCCGTGCTCACTCGAGGCTTTGACAGCTCAAGTTTCATCCGCCCTCCACGCCGCCGCGCTAGGGGTACCCGGAGTAATACTCTGGTAAACCCCCCTGCGGAGGAGCACACTGAGTGGGAGGCTGGGGGATGGCCCAAATGGTACTCGTCGTCGATGATGATGAAAGGTTCCGGGACTTGACGACAAGGCTGCTCGAAAGTTGCGGGTACGCCCTAGGCGGCGAGGCTGGAAGCGTCGCCGGGGCATTGCACAGCGTCGACGCCTCGCGGCCCGACGTTGCACTTGTTGATATTGGGCTTCCCGACGGCGACGGTCTGGAACTAAGCCGGCAACTCACCGGAGCACCGTATCGGGTTCGGGTGGTGCTGATTTCCTCCGACAGCGACGCAACCTCGGCAGACGAAGCCGCAGCGGCCGGGGCGGAGGGCTTCCTTCCGAAGAGCGAGTTGTCGTGTTCGGCGCTTCGGTCGATTCTCGGTGACGGTTAGGGAACGTCGGTGAATCTACCCTCCCCGTCCACATTGCGTGTCGCAGTCGGGGAGGACGATGTGCTCCTGCGCGAAGGAGTGACGCGGGTGCTCCTAGGTGCAGGGTTCGATGTCGTCGCGCAGGCTGGGGATGCAACCCGACTCTTGGCCATGACTCTGGCGTTCCGTCCCGATGTCGTCGTCGTCGATGTTCGAATGCCTCCACATCACGGTGATGATGGATTACGCACCGCCATCGAAGTCCGCAAACGCCTGCCCGGTACGGGAGTGGTGCTGCTGACGCAGTACTGCGAACCGGACTTCGCAATGGATCTGATCGGTGATCGGCCGCAAGGCGTCGGCTATCTCCTCAAAGAACGTGTGGGGGACGTCGACGATTTCGTAGCGGCGGTCAGACGTGTTGCCTATGGGGGAAGCGCCCTGGATCCCGAGGTTGTCGCACGGATGCTGCGGCCGCGTTCTGTGTCCTCCGAGCTCGCTGATCTCACCGACCGTGAACGCAGTGTCCTGGCATGCATGGCAGAAGGATTATCGAATCGAGGCATCGCCCGTGCGCTTCTCATCAGCGAAGCGGCTGTCGAGAAGCACGTCACGGCCATGTTCCGGAAGCTCAAGCTTGACCAGCAGACCGAGGGCCACCGCCGGGTGCAGGCCGTGCTCCGCTACCTCGCGGCCCAGGGCCCCTGATCATGAACCGGCCCGAGACTCCAATTCCCGATCACGATCCCGAACGGTTACGAAGACTGGCCAGCGAAGGGCGCTCTCTGCGCGACATTGCTGACCTCGTTGCACAGGCGAGCCGGACCGAAGATGTGTTCCAGCTGGCCGCGGTCGAGGCATCCCGGCAACTTGACGGTGACGCGGTCACGATCACTCGATACACCGCCATCGACGAACTGGAGGTTGTGGCCACCCATGCGGGCCCGACGCCGCCGGGGACCCGCATCAAGTACGGACCGGGTACCCTCCCGCACCAGGTACGCCAGCAGAAACGCAGTGTGCGTGTCGATGACTACAGGGTTGAGCTCGACGCCGCCCTCGCCGAGCAGTATGGGCTTCGGGCGTCCGTGTCCGTCCCGGTGAACATCGAAGGCACCGTGTGGGGCGCCTTCACGGCCACCTCACTCACCGGACCTTTGCCCAGGTATACCGAAGACAGGCTCGAGAGCTTCGCTCACCTCGTTGTCACGACGATCGCCAACATCGAGGCCCGGGACGAACTGCGCGCTCTTGTCCAGCACGATCTCGCATTACGGCTTCTGGCCGAGCAATCAGTCGAGGCCACCTCATCCAAGACCGCGCTGAAGATGACGGCGGACTACGCCCTAACCCTGCGCGGCGTGGCCCGGGCAACCATCCTCCCGCACCCGATGACGCTCCTGCCGCATCCGCAAAGCCCGGCCTCGATGGCGGAGGATCATCCATCCCTGACCTATCCCATCCAGACACCCGAGCGCACCTGGGGGTATCTCAAGATTGAAGCGCAAGCCAACCCCCTACCCGACACGACGGACGCACGGTTAAGGAGCCTGGTGCAGGTCGCCGGCCGGGTCGTATCCGCGATCCTTACACGCTTGCACCTGCGCCACCTTGCCGAGGAGCAGGCAGCGCTTCGCAGGATTGCCGAGCTCATTGCCACCGGCGTGGCGCCGTCGGACGTTTTTCCGTCCATCGCGGCAGAGTTATCCCGCCTGCTCGATGATTCCCCGGTCGTCATTGTGCGCTTCGACGCGGACGGCCCGGTCATAGCGGCGGCCTGTCAGAGCAGAATCGCGGTAGGGACAAGACTGCCTGTGGCCGACGAATCAGCGGTCGAGCGGAGCCCGGGCCGCTCAGGGCATGCCGCGGAAATGAATTCCATTACACGTTCCGTGTTTGGCGGCGGCGCAGAGACCGGTGTCGGGGTACCCGTGACGGTCGCAGACCAGTTGTCCGGCGCTTTGGTCATCGCACCCCGTCCGGATTCGACGGCGGACCCTGCCGAAACTCATCTGGACGCCTTCGCCGATCTCGCCGCTGCCACGATTGCCAACGCCCGGACCACGGAAGCGCTCATCGCATCCAGGGAGCGCATGGTCAAAGCCGCAAACGACGCACGGCGCCAACTGCAACGCGATGTGCATGACGGAGCGCAGCAGCGGCTGGTACACACCATCCTGGCGCTCAAGCTCGCCCGCGACCACGGCGCGCACGGAATCTCCACGGCCGCCCTGATCCAGGAGGCGTTGACACACGCCGAGGAAGCCAACCGGCAACTCCGTGACCTGGTGCGGGGTATCCTGCCCGTCGCCCTCACCCGAGGAGGCCTGGTCGCCGGCATCGAGTCCTTCGTCGCCGACCTGCCGGTGCCCGTCACGCTGCACCTGATGGTGCCCAGACTACCCGCGGCTGTCGAGGTGACCGGGTATTTCACGGCCGCCGAAGCGATCACGAACGCCATCAAGCACGCGCATGCGGAGCGAGTCGGCGTTTCAGCGCGGCTTTCGGTAGCAGGCGACGAGCTTCACCTACGCGTGCGCGATGACGGCGTGGGCGGCGCCGACCCTGACATGGGAACCGGACTCACTGGACTGACCGACCGCATCGAGGCCGCCGGTGGAACGATCACCATCACAAGCCCACCGGGATCCGGCACGGACCTCCACGTGACTCTTCCACTGTCCTCAGCTTCGCAACACGACCGGGAGAGGTGACCGGAGCCGCCTTCAGGACACGCCCAGTCCGGCTCGTTCCAGCCGCGTCCCCTCACTGCCCCGGCGTCGAGGGGACGCGGCTCCTACTGCGGGTCCTGGACGACTTCCGCCGGGGACCATCCCAGCGCGGGACCCAGGATGGTGGCGATGTCCGTGAGGATCTGGACATAGTCCTCATGATCGAAACTGAACGGTAAGGCGAAGGCCACCTCATCGACCTCCTGGAAGCCGGCGTGTGCGTAGAGCTGTTCCGCGATCTGGTCGCTGGTGCCGATCACATCCGGGGCGAACAGCATCCGCCGCGGCCCCTGCGGTGCCCGGGTGCGTGGTAGGCGTTCATTCACGTATTGGATGTACTTCTCCCGCTGGCTCGACGACGCCGAATCGGTCGGGATCACCACCAGGCCCTGCGAGACCCGGGCCCCTCCGAGCGCTTCGGGTGATGCCGCCACTGCTTCACGGTACGCGCGGATCTGAGACCGCTGGATCTTGGCGAAGACAGGTTCCTGGTCCTCGTCGGGGAAGATCACGCTGCTGGAGAGCAGGTTGAACCCATTCACTGCGGCCCAGACGGCCGACCTCCTGCTCCCTGCCCCGTACCACAGGCGTTGCCGGAGCCCGGGGGAGTACGGCTCGACACGGTCGGAAAACTCCTCGACGACGCCCTGCCGTCCTGAGAAAACCCGAATCGGTTCCCCGGCGACGAAGCGGGCGAACCGTTCCACGCGTGCGTAGCTGAAGTCCTCCGACGCCGACGAATTCGGGTACAGCTCGTCCTTCACCGTGTCGTAGTGCATCGGTTCCCCAACACTCAGGCCCGGATTGATCCGCCCGCCCGAAAGGAGATCGACTGTCGCCAGATCCTCGGCCAGGCGCAGCGGGTTCTCCCAGCCCATCGGTGTCACGGCAGTCCCAAGCTCAATCCGGGAGGTGCGCTGGCTGGCAGCGGCCAACACCGCGACAGGCGAGGAGATTCCGAACTGCAGGTGGCGGTGGCGCAGCCAGGCGCTGTCAAAACCCAGCCGCTCGCCGAGTTCGATGATCTGCAGGGTCGACTCGTGCCCCACGGCCGGATCCCCCGGATCGAACAAACCGATCGTCAGGAATCCGAGCTTGCGTAGCGGGCGCGGGGAGACGGGCATGGGCTTCCTTTGAAGGATCGGCGTCGGACTGACCCAGACTATGCGCTGGCGGTCGTAGAGTTGCCACATGATTCAACTGCGCCGGTGGTCCGGATCTGATGCAGTGCTATTGGTTGAAGCGAATGAGGACGCAATGACGGCGTTCATCGCCGGCCCGGAGTCCACTGCCCAAGTGGCCAAGCGGCATGAGAACTATCTGCGGCTGTGGGACGAGGGCACTGCTCGGATGTTCGTGGTGTTGGACGGTAACGACGCCGTGGGTGGTATCGGTTGGTGGGAAACGGACTGGGAAGGTCGGCCCGCTGTCGAGACTGGGTGGTTCGTCCTTCCGCGGGCCCAAGGGCGCGGTGTGGCCAGCGCGGCGGTCGCGCTCCTTATCGATGATGCTATTGACTTCGGTCCGCCGGGGCGTGATCTCTACGCGTTTCCATCAGTTGAGAACGATGCATCGAACGCGCTGTGTGGTCGAGCTGGTTTCGAGCTGACGGGCAGCGCGATTTTCCCATTTCGCGGCCGGGACCTTCAGGTGAACGTCTGGAGACTCGCTCTCGCCCGGTAACGGCAGAATTGCCCTGCAGCTCCCGACCGCCAGTAGCGCGCTATCCCCGCCGACGGGACCGGATGGCGACACCGTCCTGACAGTGGATCAGACGGCGCCCCCGCCCCTCACCGAGCTGGATCCACAGCACGCTGTGGTCCTCGGCGAGATCGTCGACCCACCCGGGAAGGCTGTGTCCATCGACCGGCTCAACGGTCACAGCCTGCCCGCGGCGCAGGTCTTTCCAGTTCATCCCGGTCTCCAGTGACCCGATGCCTGCCGCACTCACTTTCCCGTCAGCTGCCTGTGACACGCCGCCCTCCTGTTCCGCCCCGCACGATCGATATGTTCCAAGGCTTCCACGAGGAAGTGAACGTGCAGTGAACCCGCCGTGAAGACGCCGCGAGCCATCCCTCCGCTGTCCTGCGGCCGGCCACGCGGAAGGCGTCACCCAGTCTTTCCGGACCGTGGCAGTTACCGCGCCGACCAGCCCCCGTCCATGGTGTAGCTGGCGCCGGTCACCATTCCGGCGTCGTCCGAAGCCAGCCAGGCCACCAGAGACGCGACTTCCGCGGGCTCCACCAGGCGCTTGATGGCCGATTCGGTAAGCATCACCTTGGCCAGGACCTCGACTTCGGGGATGCCGTGAACGCGGGCCTGCTCGGCGAGCTGCTTTTCCACCAGGGGGGTTCGGACGTAACCGGGGTTGATGCAGTTGGAGGTGACGCCATGGCCGCCCCCTTCGAGTGCCGTCACCTTGCTCAGCCCTTCCAGGCCATGCTTGGCGGAAACGTAGGCGCTCTTGAACGCCGAAGCGCGCAGTCCGTGCACGGAGGACACATTGATGATGCGTCCGAAGCCGTTGGCGTACATGGAGGGCAAGGCGGCCCGGATCAGCAGGAACGGAGCCTCCAGCATCAGGGCAATGATCCGGCGGAACTCCGCCGGATCAAACTCCTCGATAGGGCTTATCCGCTGGATTCCTGCGTTGTTCACCAGGATGTCGCAGTCCAGGCTCACGGTGGTGAGCGAGTCCACGTCCAGCAGATCCACTGCCCATGAAGTGCCGCCTACCTCGTCGGCGAGAGCGGCGGCGCTGGCGGCGTCGACATCGGCCACCACCACTTCCGCACCCCGCCCCGCCAGTTCCCGGACGCAAGCAGCACCGATTCCGCTGGCACCTCCGGTCACCAATGCCTTACGGCCCTTCAAAGCGTCTTCCATTTCCATCCCGGCTTCCTCCGTTGTTCCAGCGGACTGTCCCACCAGCAGCTCAGCGCCTGCCGGCCGGCAGCACTCCTTCGCGGGCGGCGTCGGCCCTGTCCACTTCCTCCAGTGCGATGCCCTTGGTTTCCTTCAGGCTCAGCACGGCAGCCGTCGTGATGGCGCACGCCACGATCAGGTAGATCGCGGTGGGCACCCAGGAGCCGGTGTCCTTCAGCCACTGGGTGGCGAGCAGCGGAGCCAGCGAACCGGCGAAGATCGACGTCACCTGGGAACCGAGCGATACGCCGGAGTAGCGCATGCGGGTGGGAAACAGTTCGGCCATGATGGCCGGTTGCCCGGCGTACATGAACGCGTGCAGGCACAGCCCAATGGTTACGGCGGCGACGATGGCCACGGCATTGCGCGTGTCGAAGATGGGGAAGGCGAAGAACGGCCAGCTGGCACCGAGGACGGCTCCGACAAGGTAGACCGGCTTCCGGCCCCAGCCGTCCACAAGGCGTCCCACCTGCGGAATGACCAGGAAGTGCACGACGTGGGCGATCAAGAGCGCCAGCAGCAGCGAGGACGTGTCGTACTGGTGGACGGTCTTGAGGTAAACGATCGAGAAGCTGACCACCAGGTAGTACATGATGTTTTCGGCGAAACGCAGCCCCATGGCCTGCAGGATTCCCTTGGGGTACTTGCGGACCACTTCGAACACGCCGTAGCTGACGGCCTGCTCCTTCTCCACCAAAGCCTTGGCCTCCAAGAAGATCGGCGCCTCGGTGACATGGGTGCGGATGTAGTAGCCAACGAAGACGATCACCGCAGAGAGCCAGAACGCCACGCGCCAGCCCCAGCTGAGGAATTCTTCGCTGCTGAGTACGGAGGACATGATGAACAGCACGAGCGTGGCGAGCAGGTTGCCCACCGGAACCGCGGCCTGGGGCCAGCTGGACCAGAATCCGCGGGACCTGGCGGGGCTGTGCTCCGCAACGAGCAGGACGGCCCCGCCCCACTCGCCGCCCAGGGCAAAGCCCTGGATGAAGCGCAGCGCGACCAGCAGGGTAGGTGCCAGGTAGCCGATTTCGGCGAAGCCCGGCAGGCAGCCCATCAGGAAGGTCGCCACGCCGACAATCACGATGGTCAGCTGGAGCGTGGGTTTGCGGCCCAGCTTGTCACCGATCTGCCCGAACACAATGCCGCCCAGCGGGCGTGCTACGAACCCGACGGCGTAGGTGAGGAAGGCCTGGATGATGCCGTCCAGCTCATTACCGGTGGCGGGGAAGAAGTACTTGCCGAAGACCAGGGTGGCGGCGGTGGCGTAGAGAAAAAACTCGTACCACTCCACGACGGTGCCCACCATTGAGGCGGCCACGATCTTCTTAAGTCCGGATCCTTGGGATGCGGGTCCGGCGGCCTTGTGCGGCGGGCGTTGCTCAACGCTCATGGAGTTCTCCTTCGAACAGGGAATGGTGCGTGCTGTGATCTTCAGCACTAATGCTTCGATGGACTTTACTGCACAGGATCGAACCGTCCATGGCGAAAACAGCACCGCGACTGTGCATAATTGCAGACATGATTGCCCGTCCTGACGACCTGCTGGTCCTGCTCGAAGTTTCCCGCTCCACCAGGTTCACCGCGGCGGCCCAGGCCCTGGGGCTGAACCACACCACCGTCGCGCGGCGGATAGCGGCTTTGGAGAAGGCACTGGGCGGCCGGGTGCTGGCCCGGGCCACGAGCGGCTGGGAGCTCACGGAGCTTGGAGCCCAGGCGGTGCTGGTGGCGGAGCAGGTGGAAGCGGCGGTGGGCACTCTCGGCCCCGCCGGGCGGGCACTCGACCCGATCACCGGCGTCGTTCGGATGACGGCCACGGACGGGTTCAGCGCGCACATTGCCGCGCCGGCCGTAGCGCGTCTGCGGCGCGAACATCCGGGGCTGAGCGTAGAGGTGGTGACCATGACCCGGCGTGCCCTGCAGCAGCGCTCGGGACTCGACATCGAGGTGGTGGTCGGTGAACCGCAGGTTCACCGGGCCGAAGCGATCCGGCTAGGGGACTACATGCTGGGGATGTACGCCTCGCGCGGCTACCTGGCGGAGCATGGACTCCCGGCCACCATGGCCGATCTCAAGGAGCATCCGCTCGTCTACTTCGTGGACTCGATGCTGCAGGTGGACGCCTTGGACGCCCCACGGCGGCTGGTGCCCGAGATGCGGGACGGCTTCACGTCCACCAACGTTTTTGTCCATGTGGAAGCCACCCGTGCGGGAGCCGGCATCGGTTTCCTGCCCTGCTTCATGGGTGACCTCCATGACGACCTGGTGCGCCTGCTGCCTGCCACCGTCGCCGAACTGCTGCCCTATTGGATGGTGCTCCGGCCCGACTCGATGCGGCGTCCCGCGGTGGCCGCCGTGGTTCACGCACTGCGGGAGCAGATGGCCACAAACCGGGAAAGGCTCCTGGGCCGCGGCTAGGTACAACTACCGAAGATCTATGGCGGCGTGCCAGTACCTGGCGTTGGTCCTCGAGGCGGCCAACACCACCAGGCCGGTCTGACTGGTGACGCTCTGTTTCGTTGTTGTGGGGTCGTTGATGTCGTCGTCGGAACTGCTGCTGATGATCGGTGTCCCGGGGCCGGGCGGGAAGGAAATGTTGTCAAGCGGCGCCTTCTTGTAAAAGAGGGTGCCGCCCCCCTCCGGCGCGACTGCGAACATCCACACCTGACGGTGCTCCTGGTCGATCATGACCATGGGCCGGGTGTGGGCGTCCTGGACAGTACCGAACGGCGCGCTGGTCCAGCGGCCATTACCGTCCCGCACCAGGAGCGCCACCAACGTTTGACCGGGTTGCTGAGCGGCTGTCTTGATCGCAGCGTAGAGGCGGCCGCTGCCGTCGCTCGTCAATTGCCTGAGGTTTAGATGATCGTTCGCGCATCCCCCGGAGCAGTTGTTCCCTCCGCCGTAGGCGAGCTCTGTCTGCCACGATCTCTCCGGTTGACCGTCCTGGTGGATGGCCAGGTAGAACCTCTTTTGCTCCGACCGCTGGTTGCTCCACATGACTGCAATCTTGTTGCCCTGGAAGGACGTGACTGCGGAGATATCGTCGTGGCGCGCCTGGGCGTTGGTTGTTGGCAGGACAAACGGTGTTCCCCACGCCGCGTCACTCGTCGTCGAGTGGTTGACGTAGACACGGTTGCTGTTGTCGGCCGAGACGACGGTGTACGTGACCCAAAGCTTGCCGAGTGAGTCCTTGGCCACCGTAATCGATTCCGAGCTCCCCCTGTGAAGAGTGATGGGGAACCCGGCGTCCCGGGTGTAGGTCTTCGTCGGCGCGTCATAGCTGAAGCGGTGAAGCTCTGCGGACCCGGAGGTCACCGCATCCTGAGACGGTGGCGAATCCCATTCCGAGCGCACAGTCGTGCCCGACACCACGTAGAGCTTGCCACCCCTTTCGTCCCAGAGCGCGTCACCGCGGGCATTCGGCCGCGCGTCAATAACCGTCCCCGTCTCCTGCCACTCCTGCGTTGCGGCGTCGAGCCGGTGGATTTTCGTCGCATTGGCGGACGCGCTCCACATCAGCCCCCACCACGTACCGTCCTGGATCCACAGCTTGCTCTGGGCCTTGTCCGCGGTCGGAGTTCTGACGCCATCGCCTGCATACGAGGGCCCGGGCACTCCCACATCGGCCGCCTGGGCAGGGAGGGGGAGCGTGACAGTGACGGTCACGGCGAGCAGCAGAGCAATGAAATGGCGCAACAGACGTATGGGGGTGCCCCCGAAGTTATGGCGGCGGACAGGTTGGGTCATGGTTGTTCTCCGATAGGAGGCAGGGCATAGCGAAGGACGCCATCCCTGTCATGAATAGCTGAAAAGACGGTGCCTGCTCGGCGACAAAAACTCGCGGCGGCGGCTTCCGGCCGCACTTTCCTCTGGCAACCACAACTTAAATCCGCCCGCTGGGGGTGTCAACGACTGCGCCTACCCTAAATGAAATGACGGTAGGGGCGGCTCAAGCCATCGTCCCTGCTATCCAGCCCGGAAATGATGCTTTGGGTAGGCGTTGCTCCGGGCCTCGAACACGCCAACGGCTTCTCCAGCGGGCGCTTCGAGAGATGACGCCCGCCACCGCCACTCAGCGCCCGGGAAGTCCTTGCTCCAACGCTTCAAGCGCACGAGGGAGGGCGAACACCGAGCTGATAAAGCTGAGGCTGATATCCAAATCGGGGCGCACTGCGTTCTTCTCAAGGCCCCATACCCGCTTACCGTTGCGGCGGATCCACGACAGGGAACGGTTGACCCATCGTTCGAAGTCTTTAGAGACAGCAGACATGGAATCAGCCTGGGACCCGAGGGAGCTTGGACTGATGGTGTCCGGACGTTGTTTCGCAGGCTGCCATAACAGGACAGGTGAGGCATCCGAATCGACTAACGCTTCATGTGGGGAAGGAGACAATCGTTCCCAGTTGATTCTGTTGAACACGCTGGCTCTCGATGCTCCGTGCAAAGCGGCGTCACCGAGCTTAACTGGCACCGGCGAACCGAGGTTCGGGTGCACGATCATTACCTGAGGTTTGGTTAGAGCGTCCTCGCGGGTCAAAGTGTGGACGGGATCAGTGAGGAGGGGCCATGGATGCAGTGTCACCTTGTCTGGCTCCCCCAAGTAGTCCAGCAGCGTCATGTGATCCTCGTACGTTGCAAAGTACTCAACAGCAGTCACCATGCTTTGGGGTCTTCCATGGTCGTTTTGAGGTGTCCAGTAGGCCGATCCCTGAAGGGGCACTTTGCATGCGGATTCATCGCGGCAGGGGAGTGCTTCTCAAGGAGTCGTCGGGGACCTGACTCTGCCTCAAAGGTTTAGTGAAGTGGATAGCGGCTATTGCGGCGACGGGGAGGAACACCATCCAGCCGTGCACTGGCCCCGGCGCCTCGAAGGGCGGCATCCCGGTGAGGAGGCGGGGCGGCACTCATGGGCGGCCGGCTCCTTTCGAGGGTTGACGTTGCGGACATCGGCCGCGCCGTGTTCTCTATCTTCGCCGCGGGCGGGGAGTACATCGGTAAGACCGTCAGCCTTGCAGGGGACCACCTCACCGGTCGAGAACGCGCAGGCGCTGAAGGTCGCATAGCAAGCCGCCGCAGGCAGTGGGCAGTGAGGGGCATCACCCAGGAGGGGTGGTGCCTCTCGTCCGGTTCCCTCGACTTCGCGGACGCCGGCCTCAGCCCCGGCGCCATCCGCCTCAACAAGCCATCCAAATGAGTCAAAGCGGACTCTTGAGCGCATGCTTGAGGCCCCGTACGCTTTCGTTGTAACTGGGGGAGCGAGTTGCCAAGCAAAGAGCCCTTCTACGCCGCCTTCGTACAGCGCACCGGCCAACGGATAGGAATGCCATGGCCCACTCTGTAAGTGTTCGACGCACGCTGATCCGGCTCGTGGTCCTGCTTGTCGCGGTCTTAGCTGCTGCCCTCGCAGTCCTCAACTTAGTCGTCGCCCCTCAGGGCACCCCGCAGGCGGCTTCGGCGGGCGCCCCGGTTCCGTCCGAAGAGACGAGGCCCGTTCCGAGCGCTGAGGACGCGGCAGACGACACCGCGATCTGGATACACCCAACGGATCCGTCGCAGAGCGTGGTGATCGGCACGGACAAGACAGAAACCGGGGGCGTGGGGGTCTACGACCTCGCCGGGCGCCAGTTGCATTTCTACCTGCACGGCAGTATGAACAACATCGATCTCCGCTACAACTTCCCGTTGGGCAGTGAGAGGATCGCCCTCGTCGGTGCGACGGAGAGGAATGAGGGATCGACCGGCGTTCGATTCTATAAGGTGAACACCGCGGATCGGTCCCTGACAGAGGTAGGGCGCATCAGCACTCCAGGCAGGCCCCGCGGCTTCGGAATGTATCACTCCCCGGTCTCTGGGAAGTATTACGCCTTTGTGCATGACTTCAATACCAACGAGATAACCCAGTTCGACTTGGATGGCTCGACTGGATCGGTTCGAGGGACTGCCGTGCGTTCCTTCGACAATGGCAGCAGCTCGGAAGGCATTGTGGCGGACGATGAGCTGCAACGTGTCTATGTGGCCGAAGAAGAGGTCGGCTTGTGGCGGTACGGGGCCGAGCCGGGGCATGGTGCCATCCGGACACTCGTCGACCGCACCGAGGCGACCGGTGGACGAATAGTGGACAACATCAAAAACCCCACGATTTACTATAGTCGGAAGGGTACCGGTTACCTGATCGTGTCGAGCCAGGGTGGATCAAACTTTGTCGTCTACAACCGCGGTGACAACGACTACGTCGGCTCCTTCGAGATCGGCGATGGAGAGAGCGTCGACGGCGTGAGTGGTCAAGACGGTATTGACGTAACCAATTTCCCACTCGGGCCTTCATATCCCGCAGGACTTTTCACCAGCCAGGACCACACCAACACCGATGCGGGCAACGACAACAGTGGTAACCAGAACCACAAGCTCGTCTCCTGGCAGCGAATTGCCGATTCCTTCGACCCGAAGCTGCTCGTGGACACTACTTTTGACCCGCGTCAAATAGGAGCAGAGAGCGAATGAGGTGACCCCGGTCAGCGATGGGGGGGCTTCCTCATCGAAGGCCGCCGCCCGGATGCGGCGTGCTCCTGACTCCGGCTCTTGTGCTCCCGTTATCCGTGGCGTTTGCAGGCCCGATCGACTTCCCATCGCGGGGCACTGACGCGGCGGGCCCCGCAGAGTAGGGTGCTCCCATGGCCCGCGAAGAAACGACCCTCTCCGTCCCCGGCCCTCATGGCGCCCGCGACGTCCGCATCTCAAGCCCCAGCCGGGTGCTCTGGCCCGAGCTCGGCCTGACGAAGCTCGACCTTGCGCACTACCTCATCGCGGTGCAGGAGGCGTTCCTCGCGGCCAACGGTGACCGGCCGGTTTCCCTGCAGCGGTTCTCCGGCGACATCGACGGCGAGCAGTTTTTCTCCAAGAACCCCCCAAAGGGCGCACCCGACTTCATCCGCTCCGTGCCCGTGGTGTACCCCAGCGGCCGGTCGCACCCGCAGCTGGTCCTCGATGAGCCGGCCGCCGTGGTGTGGGCCGCTCAGATGAACACGCTCGTATTCCACCCCTGGGCCTCGCGTGCCGGCAACCCCGACAATCCCGACCAGCTGAGGATCGACCTCGATCCCCAACCGGGCACCGGATTCGAGGAGGCCGTCCCGGCCGCCCTCGAACTGCGGGAAGTGCTCGCGGAGGCCGGACTGACCTCCTTCATGAAGACCTCGGGAAACCGTGGGCTCCACGTCTTCGCCCCCATCCGCCCGGACAACGAGTTCCTCGAGGTCCGGCACGCCGTCATCGCCGCCGCCCGCGAACTCGAGCGCCGCATGCCCGACAAGGTGACGACCGCGTGGTGGAAGGAGGAGCGCGGGCAGCTCGTCTTCGTCGACTACAACCAGGCCAACCGGGACCGCACCATGGCCGGGGCGTACAGTCCGCGCCCGCTGCCCCACGCCCCGGTGTCCTGCCCCCTCGCCTGGGACGAACTGGGCACGGCGGACCCCCGCAGCTTCACGGTGGTGACGGTGCCGGCGCGGCTGGAGGACCGGGGGGATCCCTGGGCGGACATGCACTCCGAACCGGGCACCATCGACACGCTGCTCGGCTGGTGGGAGCGGGACGTGGAGGCGGGCCTCGGGGAGCTTCCCTTTCCCCCGGACTATCCGAAGATGCCCGGTGAGCCCCCGCGCGTCCAGCCAAGCCGGGCGCGGGCCAAGGGATAGCGGCATCCCGTGTGTGACGCCGGGGGCCCGCGGGGTGGCGCTGGGCGGGAGGACACCCGCAGAATGGACAGTGTAGGAAAAATTTAGGAAACGTTTAGGAAAGACGCAGGATTACTGAGGACGCGGCGGGGCGAAGGAGCGTTCCCCGCGGAAGGTCGCGTTGCGGGCAGGCTGGGGAGCTGACCGGCGGAAGGGGATCCTTCCGCTGCCAAGTGGGTTTGCCGAAGTCGGGGGAGTGCAATGGCCGGAATCGATGCGATCTACGTGCTGCCGGTGGAACGGCCGCCGGAGGGAGGACGCCTGGAGGCGCCCCCTGCCGGCCCGGGCCGCGCCGCGGGCGGTGCACGGTGGTGACGGCGTCAGTGCCGGGCCCCCGCCGTGCGTCCGTCGCCCAGTCCTCCCTTCCCGGCGCGGACCAGGTGCTCAAGGATTTCCTGCCGCACACCGAGGACCTCCTCCACACCCAGGAACGGCTCCAGGGCCTGCTCTCGGCGGTCATGTCCCTCGCGGAGAACCTCAGCCTCGAGGCGGTGCTCGACCGGGTGGTCACCTCCGCCTGCCAGCTTGTGGGGGCGCGGTACGGTGCCCTGGGGGTGATCGGGCCCGACGACGCCCTGACCCACTTCGTCACGGTCGGCATGGAGGAGGACCAGGCCCGCCGCGTCGGGGAGATCCCCAAGGGCCGCGGGGTGCTGGGGCACCTGATCCGGGACCCCCGGCGGATCCGCCTGTCCGACCTCAACGAGCACCCGCAGGCCAGCCGCTTCCCGGAACACCACCCGGAGATGCGCACGTTCCTCGGCGTTCCGGTGCGGGTGCGCGGGGTGGCCTTCGGGAACCTCTACCTCACCGAGAAGGAGGGCGGGGAGCACTTCACGGCCGAGGACGAGGAGCTCGCCGTGGCGCTGGCCGCGGCTGCAGGCGTCGCCATCGAGAACGCGCGCCTGTTCGAGGACGCCACCCGGCGCCAGCGGTGGCTCGAGGCCGGCATGGACGTCAGCGAGCGGCTGATGGGCAACCCCACGGCCGAAGCCGCAGGCCTCGACCTGATCGCCGAAGGCGCCCTCGAGCAGTCCGAGTCCGCGGTGGCGATGATCGCCTTCCCCGATCCGGGCGGCCGCGTGCTGCGCTGCGGCACGGCCGTCGGCGACAGCCACCTGGTGAAGGGCCACGCCATCGCCGCCGACAGCACGCCCATCGCGCACCTGCTGACCACTGGAGAGTCCGTCCTGTGCCGGGCTCCTGATCTGTGGGAGGGGGCCGCGGCTGAGGAACTCGGTCCCGTCCTGGTGGCGGCACTTGGCCACAAAGGCACCCACGCGGGGATCCTGATCCTGGCCCGCCCGTTCGGAGCGCCCGGGTATGGGCAGGTCGACGTCGAAATGAACGAGGTGTACTGCTCGCGTGCGGCACTGGCCCTGGAACTGGCCCACGCCCACCTGATGCGCGAGCAGCAGATCGTCTTCTCCGATCGGGACCGCATCGCGCGGGACCTTCATGACCTGGTGATCCAGCGCATCTTCGCCGCAGGCCTGAGCGTACAGAGCCTGCGCCGCCACACCACCGACCCGGTCGCGCAGCAGCGGATCAACTCCATCACCGGGGAACTCGATGAGACGATCCGCGGACTGCGGGACACCATCTACGCGCTGGGTGACAACGGCGGGCGCGAGCGGCTCAGCTCCCGGATCGTCCGTGCAGTGCAGGACGGCACCTGGCAGGCGGGCACGACGCCGGAACTGCAGATGCGCGGCCCGGTGGACGGCATCCCGGAACCCGTGGCCGGTCACCTGCTGGCCGTCCTCTCGGAGGGCCTCTCGAATGCCCTGCGGCACTCGGGGGCGCTCCACATCACCATCACCGTCTCGGTGCGCGGCGGGCAGGTGAAGCTGCTGATCGAGGACGACGGGAAGGGGTTCCGCAACCCCGGACGCACCAGTGGCCTCTCCAATATGCAGCACCGTGCGGCGGCGGTCGGGGGAACCTTCGTCCCCGTAAGCGCCCCGGGCCATGGAACGAGGCTCTCGTGGACGGTACCCCTTCCGCGGTAAGGAACGGCGTGGGACGAAAGCCCCTGTGCAGGGGCCGGAACTTGCGCTTTACTTGTGGCGACGGCGCAGCACCTCCAACGGATCGGAGCATTCAATGAGCCTTGAGGAAACCTGGGACAAGCTGGACCAGCCCACGCGCCGATGGATCACGACGAACCGCGGATGCCGGGTGCTTCCGCGGACGGTGGCCGGGGCCGTCCGTCGTGCCGCAGGCCACCCGGAGATCGACACCCAGCACGGCCAGATGGAGCTGACACCGGAGGACCTGCGCTTCATCGCGCGGAAGTCCGATGAGGCTGCAGGACAGCAGCTCGCGGCGCCGCTGAACCCGCCGCTCACTCAGGGGTAGGGAGGGCCGGCCCATGCAGCACAGAGCAGCCCCCTTGGACATCGACATCCGCCCGCTCCCGGCGAAACGAGCCGTGGTTGAGGGCGAGAGCTTCGCCGTCGACATCGAAGCCGTCGCCGAACGCGACGTGGTGTCCGACGAGGTGGTCCTCGAAGTGGTCCAGGTGATCGACTACGGGTACGGCCGCACCAACCTCCACGGCGTGATCTACACCGCCAGGGACCGCTCCACCCACGTCATCTCGCAGCAGCCCCTGCCGCCGGCCGGCAGGGTGATGGCGGGGGAGACCTACCGGACCCGTGCCGTCGTCACCGTTCCGGCGCTGAACCTTCCCTCCGTGCGCGGGGAGCTGATCAGCATCTCCTGGATCCTTCGGGTGCGCATGTCCGCCCGGGACGACCAGGAATCCGTGGGCGAGGGAATGTTCACCGTCCAGTCGGCCGCGGCGGGCTGCACCGCCGATGCCGCCCAGGATCCGGAGGCCACCGTCCAGTGGACCGCGTCCCTTGAGCTGGTGGAACTGTCCGCGCGGGTCCTGACCAACGCGACACCGGTCACCGGGCGGCTCCGGGTTGCAGTGCACCACGGAACACTGCGTTCCGTCCGGGTGGAGCTGGTGATGCTCGAAGCGGTCGCCTATGGACCCACGCCCGCGGGGCAATCCGGTGACCGTCCGCAGAAGCACCCCCGCCACACCGAAAACACGATCGCCGGGACCACCCTGACGGAGGGGATGCCCGCCGCCGGAGCTGAGGCGGTGCTCCCGTTCGAGGTCGCCACCCCACGGTTCCTGCCCGCACCGTCGCTGGATACCGGGAAGTTCCGGGTGCGCTGGCAGCTGCGGATCACCGCTGACGTACTCCACCGCCCCGATCCGCAGCTGCGGGTCGGCCTGGTCGCGGTCACGGCGCCCCAGGCAGCGCATTCCTCGTAGCACCGCCCAGCCGGAACCGGCGCCGCGAACGCTCCACGCCACGGACCGAAAGGATCGACCATGAGGCGAAGCACCCGGGGCCGTGTGGCCCGCAGAATCTCGTGGAAGGACCTCAACCGGGACCAGCGCAGGGTCGTGATGGCCGTGGGAACGCTGCAGGCGACCCTCATGGCCGCTGCGCTCACCGACCTCGCCCGGCGCCCTGCGGCCGCCGTCAGGGGCAGCCGAGCCGCGTGGGCCGTCGCATGTCTTCTCAACTTCGCCGGGCCGATCGCCTACTTCCTCTTTGGGCGCCGCCATCCGGCCGCCCCGCGTTGAGTAGACTTGCCGAATGCAAGACGATAAGCCAGCGCGCGCCGCGGTGGTCATTGAAGACGACGATGACGTCCGGGACCTCCTGCATGCAGTGCTCACGGGGTTTGGATTCACAGTGCACACCGCCCCCGCAGGTCAGGCCGGTGTCGAGATGGTGCGCCAGATCGCCCCACAGGTGGTAACCCTCGACGTCGGCCTGCCCGACATCGACGGGTTCGAGGTGGCACGCCGGATCCGCCGGTTCTCCTCCACCCTGATCGTCATGCTCACCGCGCGGGCCGACCCGCGCGACGAGGCCCGCGGCGCGGAGGCCGGGGCCGACGAATACCTCACCAAGCCCTTCCGTCCCGCCGAACTGCGCCGCCGCATCGAGGACGGGCTGGAAAAGCGCAGCGTTCCGATCCCCTCCTAGGGTGCTCCCGCCCCGGCGCTGCTCAGTGGCTGCGGACACCCCGCCGCGAGATCAGCCGCGGGGCGATCCACCGGTCGGCCGCAACGCCCGTGACGAGGGAATAGACCGCCTTGTGGAGGTAGTCCACCGTCTTCTCCCCGACCGGCCAGAGCGACGGCGGCGCACCGGCGCCCGTCGCGTTCTCCAGGGTCTGGTCGAAGGCGAGGCGCACCACGGTGTGGGTGGCATTGGCGGCCCCTCCGCGGATGCCGGTCATGGCCCAGACGCCCCGCAGCGCCCCGAGCACCGCCCCCGTTCCCCAGTGCATCGCGGAGTTGGCCGCGGCCGGCTTGGCCCGGTCCGACACCGGCCGGCCGAGCAGGGTGCTCAGCGTGCGTCCCGGCACATATGAGTCCGGCCGTCCGGTCAGCGCCTGTTCAATTTTCTCGCCGAGGGTCATGGCGGCGGCGCCCACAAGGCCCGCGCAGGCCCCCTGCACCGCGGACCCCAGGATCAGGGTCAGCCGCACCCCGGTCGACTTCCGTACCCGCCTCTTACGCCGTTTCATTTCCGCACTCCCGTCCCGCCGGCAGGGCCGACGGCGGACGCCCGCCCCCGCCGGGTGTCACTGGTTCTCGTTGTCCTCACCGCGTGCGTCGTCGCCCTGGTCGGTGTCGATGCCGTTGTTGTCGTCGTACTGCGAGGTCTCCTCCGGCGAGGATCCTCCACCGTCCTGGTTCCCTGAGTCATCACAGCCTACGAGGAGCATCGCGCTGAGCGCGAAGATGAGCGGGTATTTCTTAAAAGCGTCGCCTGCCACCGTTCTCACTTCTCTCCGTCGGAAATCACGTGTCTGTGTTTAAACCCGTGTCTTTGCTTAAACCGTAGGACGGCGGGTCGGGGCGGGGGAAACGATTTGAACCTGACGGCGGCGGCAGCAGAGAGCGCTGGCAGGGCGCGGCTCCCCGTGCTAGCGCCCTACCGGGCGTCGCGGATGAGGTTGGTGATCCGCGCCGTGGAGAGCCTCCGGCCCTCCTCGTCGGTCATCACCACCTCGTGCGTGGTCAGCGTGCGCCCAAGGTGGATTGCCGTGGCCGTCCCCGTGACCGTCCCGGCGGCGATGCTGCGGTGGTGCGTGGCGCTGATCTCGATCCCCAGGGCGTTCCGTCCCGGGCCGGCATGGATCCCGGCAGCGAAGGACCCAAGGGTCTCGGCCAGCACCAGGTGCGCGCCGCCGTGGAGGATCCCAGCCACCTGCTCGTTGCCGGCGACCGGCATCGACGCCACCATCCGTTCGGCGCTCATCTCGGAGAAGGTGATGCCCATCTTCACAGTCAGGCGCCCAATTCCGTTCCGACCCAGCCAGTCGTGCATCTCCGGGGGGACCCCCGCGGCGGTGAGTTCCTCGGCGTACGGGTTGGCTGCGGTGCGGCCCGCGGGCGGCTGAGTGAAATTGTCGACCATGGGAACTAGGCTGGCACCTGTGAGTGAAACAACCAAACCTGGATCCACCCTGCCCGCCCCGAGAACAGCGACGGGACAGCGAAACCGCCTCCTGGTCATCGATGGACACTCAATGGCGTTCCGGGCGTTCTACGCCCTGCCCCCCGAAAACTTCTCAACCGACACCGGTCAGCACACCAACGCCGTGTACGGGTTCACCGCAATGCTGATCAACCTCATCAAGGACCAGAAGCCCACCCACGTGGCCGTCGCTTTCGACCTCGACACCCCGACGTTCCGCTCCGAGGAGTACACCGAGTACAAGGCGGGCCGGTCCCGGACGCCCGAGGAGTTCCACGGGCAGGTCGACCTGATCATCAAGGTGATGGAGGCCATGCGCATCCCCACCATCTCGATGGACGGCTACGAGGCCGACGACATCCTGGCCACGCTCGCCACCAAGGCGGCGGCCGAGGACTGGGACGTCCAGGTGGTCAGCGGGGACCGTGACGCCTTCCAGCTGGTCAACGACCGCGTCACCGTCCTGTACCCGAAGCAGGGCGTCACCAACATCCCCCAGATGGACGCCCAGGCCATCGAGGAGAAGTACTTCGTGCCGCCGCACCAGTACTCCGACCTTGCCGCCCTCGTGGGAGAGAGCGCGGACAACCTGCCCGGCGTGCCCGGCGTCGGACCCAAGACGGCCGCCAAGTGGATTCGGCTCTACGGCGGGCTCGAGGGGATCCTTGAGAACCTCGACTCCATCGGCGGCAAGGTCGGCGACGCGCTGCGGGCCCACGCCGACGACGTCCGCCGCAACCGCCGGCTGAACCGGCTGCTCACCGACCTGGACCTGCCCGTCGACCTCGATGCGATGCTCTCCCAGCACCCCGACCGCTCCGCCGTCGAGGACCTCTTCGACTCGCTGCAGTTCAACACCCTGCGCAAGCGGCTGTTCGACCTGTTCGGCGAGGAAGAGGTTGAGGAGACCGGCGACGAGATGACCCCGCCGCCGCACGTCATCCTCACCGACGACGCGCCCCTGACCGCGTGGCTGAAGTCCACCAACCAGGCCCTCGCGGCGGTCCACCTCGCCACCGAGGCCACCGCCGGGGGCACCGACGTGACCGGGATCGCCATCGTCACCTCCACCGCGGCGGCCTACGTGCCGCTGGAGGGGCTCGACGCCGAGGCGGAGCAGGTGCTCGCGCACTGGCTGGCCGACCTCGACGCGCCCAAGGTGGTCCACGACTTCAAGGAGGCCTACAAGCTGCTCGCACCGCGCGGGCTGCACCTGGCGGGCGAGGTCGACGACACGGCCATCTCGGGCTACCTGATCCAGCCGGACCGCCGCAGCTACGACCTGGCCGACCTGAGCCAGTACCACCTGCGCCTGACCCTCGGCACGGCGCCGGGCAACGCCTCCGGCCAGCTCGCCCTGGAACTCGGGGAGAAGGATGTCGCCGGTCCGGCCGTGATGCGCGCCTTCGCGGCCCTGCAGCTCAGCGAGCACTTCGCCGGCCAGCTCGTCGAAAAGGGCGCCAACCAGCTCCTCGGGGAGCTTGAACTGCCCCTGTCCGAGGTCCTGGCCGAAATGGAGCTCACCGGCGTCGCCGTTTCGGTCGAACGCCTCGACCGGCTCCTCGACGACTTCTCCAAGACCATCAGCACCGCCGGGGCCGAGGCGTTCCGCATCATCGGCAAGGAGATCAACCTCGGCTCGCCCAAGCAGCTCCAGACGGTGCTGTTCGAGGAACTTGGGCTGCCGAAGACCAAGAAGATCAAGACCGGGTACTCCACCGACGCCGACGCCCTCCAAGACCTGATCGTCAAGACCGGCCACCCGTTCCTCGAGCAGCTCCTGGCCTACCGCGACGCCAGCAAACTCCGGCAGACCGTCGAGGGCCTGCGCAAGTCCGTGGCCGAGGACGGACGCATCCACACCACCTACGCCCAGACGGTCGCCGCGACGGGCCGGCTGTCCTCGATCAACCCGAACCTGCAGAACATCCCGGTGCGCTCGGACGAGGGCCGGCGGATCCGCGAGGTGTTCGTCGTCGGGAAGGGCACCGACGGCACCCGCTACGAAACGCTGATGACGGCCGACTACTCCCAGATCGAAATGCGCATCATGGCCCACCTCTCCGGGGATGAGGGCCTGATCTCGGCGTTCCGCGAGGGGGAGGACCTTCACCGGTTCGTCGGCTCGCACATCTTCGGGGTTGCCCCCGAGGAGGTCACCAGTGCGATGCGCTCCAAGGTCAAGGCGATGTCCTACGGCCTGGTGTACGGGCTGAGCTCCTTCGGGCTCTCCAAGCAGCTCGCCATCTCCGTCGACGAGGCGCGCACCCTGATGCGTGACTACTTCGAACGGTTCGGCGCGGTGCGCGACTACCTGCGCGGCATCGTCGAGCAGGCACGCAAGGACGGCTACACCTCGACCATCGAGGGCCGGCGCCGCTACCTCCCGGACCTCTCCAGCGACAACCGCCAGCTGCGGGAGATGTCGGAGCGGGCAGCCCTCAACGCGCCCATCCAGGGCTCGGCGGCCGACATCATCAAGAAGGCGATGCTCGGCGTGGACGGCGCACTGAAGGCCAAGGGCCTGTCCTCGCGCATGCTGCTGCAGGTGCACGACGAACTTGTGCTCGAGGTCGCCGAAGGGGAGAAGGACGTCGTGGAGGCGCTCGTGCGCGAGCAGATGGCCGGCGCAGCCGACCTGTCGGTGCCCCTGGACGTCTCGGTCGGCACCGGGCTGAGCTGGCACGAGGCGGCGCACTGACGAATCCGCCTGTGGTGGAGGGCGCGTAATCCGGCTAGGGTCTTGGAGCGTGAGCACACAGACGACGACGCCGGGCACCTCCACCGAACTGCGCCTTGAGAAGTTTCAGGTCACCGCGGAGGAGGACGCCTCGCCGGGCGGACGGTTCGCCAACTGGTTCTACGCCGTGGGCGTCGGGTTCTTCGAGCCCCGCGCCGACGCCGAGGACTACCCGGCCTACGTGAAAGCCTTCAGCGCCGACGGGCGCGTGCTGGTCGGCGTGCACGATGACGCACCCGGAGCGCTGTCCGTTGACGGGGCCGTCCCGGTCGCGACGTACGCCTCGATGCGCAACACCCTCAACGCCGGAGGGCCGGAGCCGCTCCAGGCCCACCTGATCACCTCCGTCACCGTGCGGCCCTCCCACCGGCGGCGTGGCCTGCTGCGCCGCATGATGACCGAGGACCTGCAGGACGCGGCGGCCGCCGGCGTGCCGGTGGCGGTGCTGACGGCCTCCGAGGCCACCATCTACGGGCGGTTCGGGTTTGGCTGCGCCACCTTCACCTCCAGTGTGACCGTGGACGTCCGGGAGCGCTTCGCCGTGCTCGGCACCCCGACGGGACGCACGGAGCTGGCCGAGCCCGCCGAGGTTCCCGCGCTCTCCGGGGAGGTCTTTGCCCGCTTCCACGCCCGCACCCGCGGTTCGGTCGGGCGCCAGTACTCCTACGCCCGCCGCGTCTCCGGCCAGTGGGGCCGGGAGCGGCCGGTCGAGGACAAGGCGGTGCGCACGGCGGTGCACTACGACGATGCAGGCAACGCCGTCGGCTACGTGGCCTACCGGTTCGAGGGGTGGTCCAGGGAGCCCTATACCGTCAGCATTATCGACCTCGTCGCCGGCACCGAGGAGTCCTACCTCGCCCTGTGGCGGTACCTCGGGGCACTGGACCTCATCCAGGAGATCACCTGGGACGAGGCGGCCGTGGACGACCCGCTGCCCTGGGCGCTTGCGGACCGCCGCTGCTACCGGGTCACCGGCGTCGAGGACGTCCTGTGGGTCCGCCTGCTCGACGTCGCTGGTGCCCTCGAGGGCCGGGGGTACCGCAGCAGCGGGCGGCTGGTGTTCGAGGTGGCCGACGCGCTCGGACTCGCGGGCGGCACCTACCAGCTCACCGTCACCGGCGGCCGGGGACGCGTCGAGCGGGTCGCTTCCGACTCGGAGGTCGACGTGGCGATGGACATCGCAGCGCTGGGCTCGCTCTACCTGGGCGGGGTCAGCCCCGGGGCGCTCGTCGGTGCCGGGCTGGTGGAGCAGCGCACCGAAGGCGCCATCGAGCTGCTCAACGACCTGTTCCGGGACGCCGAAAACCCTTACTGCATCACGCATTTCTAGGCACCGGCACAGCGGGCCGGACCGACCGGCCCGCTTTGACGGGGTTGGCTCCCGCCGTTAGACTAGACGGGCGCGTATTGCGCTATGGTTCGGGCCGGCATCCGCCGTCCGGGTTCCGGCGCAATACCAATAGAACCGCTCTTTAGGTTTTATCCAATCTGTCCGCTTCCGGACATCGGATTCCCCTGGATGGCCCGGCTTTTTCGGCCGGTTTTTCCAGCGTCCGCTTTCCGGATCAAGAAATCTTCCACAACGGAGCCCCAACTACATGACCATCACCACCACCGAGAAGCAAGGTGCCCCGCAGGTCGCTATCAACGACATCGGCACCGCTGAGGACTTCCTCGCAGCAGTCGACGCGACGATCAAGTACTTCAACGACGGAGATCTCGTCGAAGGTACCGTCGTCAAGGTCGACCGCGATGAGGTCCTGCTCGACATCGGTTACAAGACCGAGGGTGTCATCCCTTCCCGTGAGCTTTCCATCAAGCACGACGTTGACCCCGGAGACGTCGTCTCCGTTGGCGATCAGGTCGAAGCCCTGGTGCTCACCAAGGAGGACAAAGAAGGCCGTCTGATCCTGTCCAAGAAGCGCGCTCAGTACGAGCGTGCCTGGGGCGACATCGAAAAGGTCAAGGAAGAAGACGGCGTCGTCACCGGTACCGTTATCGAGGTCGTCAAGGGTGGTCTTATCCTCGACATTGGCCTGCGCGGCTTCCTGCCCGCGTCGCTCGTCGAGATGCGCCGTGTGCGCGACCTGGCTCCGTACATCGGCCAGCAGATCGAAGCGAAGATCATCGAGCTCGACAAGAACCGCAACAACGTTGTGCTCTCGCGTCGCGCCTGGCTGGAGCAGACCCAGTCCGAGGTCCGCTCAACCTTCCTCAACAAGCTCGAAAAGGGCCAGGTCCGTCCGGGCGTTGTCTCCTCGATCGTCAACTTCGGTGCGTTCGTGGACCTCGGCGGCGTCGACGGCCTTGTTCACGTTTCCGAGCTGTCCTGGAAGCACATCGACCACCCGTCCGAGGTTGTCGAGGTCGGCCAGGAAGTCACCGTCGAGGTTCTCGAGGTCGACCTGGACCGCGAGCGTGTTTCGCTCTCGCTGAAGGCCACGCAGGAAGATCCCTGGCAGACCTTCGCCCGCACCCACGCGCTGGGCCAGGTTGTTCCCGGTAAGGTCACCAAGCTGGTTCCATTCGGTGCGTTCGTCCGCGTCGAAGACGGCATCGAAGGCCTGGTCCACATCTCGGAGCTGGCAGTCCGCCACGTTGAGCTTGCAGAGCAGGTCGTTTCCGTTGGCGACGAGCTCTTCGTCAAGGTCATCGACATCGACCTCGAGCGCCGCCGCATCTCCCTCAGCCTCAAGCAGGCCAACGAGGGCGTCGACGCCGACAGCACCGAGTTCGACCCGGCGCTGTACGGTATGGCTGCCGAGTACGACGAAGAGGGCAACTACAAGTACCCCGAGGGCTTCGACCCCGAGTCGAACGAATGGCTCGAAGGCTACGAGACCCAGCGCGCCGCTTGGGAAGCTCAGTACGCCGAGGCCCAGGCCCGCTGGGAGTCCCACAAGAAGCAGGTTGTGCAGCACGCGTCCGACGACGCCGCTGCCGCCAACGAGCCCGTCGAGTCGAACGCAACGAGCTACTCTTCGGAGCCCGTCGCCGCCGAGACCGGTTCAGGCACCCTTGCTTCGGACGAGGCGCTTGCGGCTCTCCGCGAGAAGCTGACCGGAGCCTAAACCCTCCGGCTTACGCCGAGCACGAAAGAAGGACCCCCGCCGTTTGGCGGGGGTCCTTCTTTTTGCCGCCGGACGGCCGGGCGGTGGCGGAGGCGGTCTTCATCGGGGGTGCAGTTAGAACCGCTGGGATGACCTCGGACCTGGGTGCTGCGTCCTCGATGGGCCGCCGTGCCGGGTGGGTCAGCGGCGCACCGAACAGGTGATCGTGAACCGCTGGTTGCGGTCGATTTGGCGGGTCGGGCCGACAATCCGGGACAGGGCAGGCCGGTACGCAAGGTGGCTGTTCCAGACGGTCCAGAGTTCCCCGCCGGGGGCGAGCACCCGGGCGGCATCGGAGAACAGTTTCACCGCGATGCCTGAATGAACGGTGGCGCCGATATGGAAGGGCGGGTTCAGGACGATCAGGTCCGCCGACCCCTCCGGCTGGGACGACAGCGCGTCGTCGCGCACCACCTCCACCCGGTCCCCGACGGCGTTCGAGCGCGCGGTCTCCCGGGTGGAGGCCACAGCGGAGGCCGACTGGTCCGATGCGATCACCCGCAGCCCGGGCCGGGTCAGCGCCAGGTAGGCGGCGATGGCACCGTTGCCGCAGCCGAGGTCGATGGCCGAATCGGCCGCCGCCGCGGACGCGAGGTGGGGGAGGAGGAACCGGGTTCCGGGGTCGAGGGCCGCCCCGCCGAATGTCTCGCCGAACGCGCGCAGCACCAGGGGGTTGGGAAGTCCGACGTCGTGCCGCTGCGTGAGAGGGAAGGCCGGTTCGCCTGCGGGCAGCGGTCCGGAGGCGGTGAGGACCCGGGATTTCTGCCGGGCCAGCCCCGCAGTGACGGATCCGAAGTATTTCTGGAGCACCGCGGTCATGGCTCGGCTCATGTGCTTGAGCCGCCCGCCGGCGTAGACGGTGACCGAAGGATCGGCATAGGAGGCGATGGTCCAGGCGGCCTCCTCCAGGGCGTCGAGGGAGCGAGGAAGCTGGAGCAGCACCGTGCGGGCATCCCGGAGGAGCTCGGGGCCAAGCCTGCGGCGCTCATACCGGTCGGACGCGCCCACCGCCCTGGCATTGCGGGCCAGCGCCAGTTCGTGCGAGAGCGGATCCTGATAGACGAGCGGGCGGGGGACCCCGTACAGCAGGGCCGCTCCGAGGGTGAGGGCGCCGTAACGGTCGCCGAGCAGGACGACGCCGGTGGGTTGCGCGGAGAGCCTGGCGGCCGCCGTGTCGAGCAGCAGCCGGTCGGTGGCGTCGTAGGCCCGCAGGTTGGGCGCCTCGACGTCCGGCCTGCGGCTCAGGCGGTCGAAGTCGAACTCAGTCAAGGTCCACCCACGTAGTGCCTGCGGGGCGGGACACCGAGGTCCCGGCGGTTGAGGCGGCGAGCCGCCGCTGGAAATCCTCATAGCTGTCGGCGTCGGCTTCGAGGGCCACCTCGATGAGCGCCTCCTTGGGGGTGTAGGAGGTGCCTCGAACGATCGTGGCGGCAGCGCGCAGTTCGTTTTCGACCCGCCCGGCCTCGGCGTGCGCCACCGGCACCGTGTGAAGAGCCAGGAGCCGTCGGTGGAGCAGGGGCGCCTCGTCCAGGGCCCGGGTCACCGACTGGGAGTAGGCGCGGATCAACCCGCCCGCGCCGAGCAGGATGCCGCCGAAGTACCGCACCACGACGGCGGCGGTGTCACTGAGGTCTGCCGTGCCGTGGCGGCTGAGGGCTTCAAGCATCGGGGCACCGGCGGTGCCGGCGGGTTCGCCGTCGTCGTGGGCCCGCTGGATCGTGCGCCCCGCTCCGATCAGGTAGGCGCTGCAGTGGTGCCGCGCCGTGGGAAATTCGGTGCGCAGCTGTGCCAGGAGAGCGTTCGCCTCGGCTTCGGTTCTGACCCGGCGCAGGACGGTGATGAACCGGGACCGGCGGATCTCGAGCTCGTTCCGGTGTTCGCCCCGGACCGTTGAGTATGCGGTGGGGTGCCGGTGCGCAGCGATCATTCCTGTAATCCTAGCCGGTGGAGCCCTGCGGACTCAGGCCGGGGACTTGGGCATCCGCTACGGGGAGTCGCTGCCGTCGCCGCGGGTGCCTTCCTTCCGGGCCCACCCCGTGTCGCCGTCCTGGTCTTCCTCGATGCCCGCGAAACTGTCACCCGCACTTTCGGAGCCGGTGCTGGAGGTGCTCTCGGACGTTCCAGGTTTGACCTCGCCGTCCCCGGCATCGGTGGCAAAGGCGATGGCCGGGCCGTACCCGCCCGACCCGGTATCCGGGCTGAGGGTATCCTCCGACTCCGTCATATCCGTGCTGTAGGGTGCGCGCGGTGGCGGCGGTCGGCCACCAGCGCCCTCCGCGTCCCGAGGCCGGGTCAGATCACCAGGGGTCCACTCGAGTCGCCGTCGGCCTGATCGCACAGGGCGAACACGGCCTGAGGCGAAAGGGCCGCGGCCTCAGCCACAGCGGTGACGCTCCCACCGCTGTTGATGGCCTCGAGGACCGTCAGCTGCAGCTGGCTGGCCGCATGGTCCCGGGAGAACCCGGCCGACTCCAGTACCAGCCGCCCCGCGGGTGCCTCCCTACCTCCTTGCCCCAGCCGTTCGGGCCTTTGTACGCTGACGGGACGGCGAAACGAGGAGGAGAAATGAGCGAGTCCCCTGCACGCGGCGAACTACCGCTGGCTGACTACGACCACATTCCGCTGGGCACCCTTCCTTCGCGGATTACGTCCCTGAATGAAAGCGCGCTGGAGGCGCTGCTTGCCTACGAGCGTGACCACGGGAACCGGCTGCCGGTAATCCAGGTCCTTGAACGCCGGCTGGAAGCGGTGCGCGGCGGCGCTGAGCTGGCTGACGACTCGGCGCAGAGCATGCCCGAGATGGGGCAGGGGCAGACAGGCTCGCGGGTGAGCCCCGCGACGTCCGGCCCGCCGATCAATCCACCGTCGCATGGCGACCCGACCAACCCAGCGCAGCCGCGCTGAGGCAACCGGGCGGAGGCCGCGTGGCCGGGCCCGGCTCACCTCGTCCGGTCCGTCCAGTCCGCTAGGTCCCATCAGCCACGATTGACCTGGCCGCACGCCGCGCCCCGGCCGCTTCAGCCGGCTGCGCGCAGCAGCCCCTTCTCGGCCACGAGGTCAAGGGACAGCGTCCGGTAACCGGTGGTTTCGAAGAGCACCGTCACGGTGCCGTCCTCGTAGCCCATCACGGTGCCGGGACCCCATTCGGCGTGCTCCACCTTCGACTGGACCGCGTAGGGAACCACCGCGGGCTCCTGCCGACCCTCCCCGGAGGATGCGTCGGAGCAGTTGTCGCAGTGCCCGCAGGGCCCGTCGAACTCCTCGCCGAAGTAGGCGAGCAGGAACTGCCGCCGGCAGCCCCGCGACTCCGCGTACCGGCGGAGCATCTCCACCCGCGTGGTGTCGATGGTCTCGCGGATCTGCGCCTGCTCCACCGCACGCTCCGCGGCCTCTGCGGGAGGAAGATTCCCTGCACTGTACCCGTCCGCCCCGGCTCGGACGGCGCCGGCGGCCTCAAGGAGATTCATCAGGCCGGCCGCCCTGCGCTGGCTCAGGCCGGTCAGGGCGCGCAGCTCCTTCAGGCTGGTTGGGCCCTCCTGCGCACGAAGCACGGCGAAGAGTTGCTCAAGCCCCTCCCGGTCAGCAGTCTTGGCGGCGAAGAACCGCCGGAGCGAGAGGTCCTCGGGCCGGTAGTGAAGGGTCGCGGCCGCCGGCCCGCCGTCGCGTCCGCCGCGCCCGATCTCCTGGTAGTAGCTGTCGAGGGAGTCGGCCACGGCCTCGTGCACCACGAACCGGACATCGGACTTGTCGATGCCCATGCCGAAGGCTGTCGTCGCCACCACCACGTCGAGCCGGCCGTCCAGAAAACCCTTGTGGACCTCCTCACGGTCGCTGCTGCGCCGGCCGGAGTGGTAGGAAGCGGCGTTCATCCCGAGCGCGGACAGCTCCTCCGCGAGCTGGTCGGCGGCCTTCCGGGTGGCGACATAGACGAGTCCGGGCTTCTCCAGCCCCTCCACCTGCTCCACCACCGCCCGGTGCTTGTCGGCCTCCTGCACATGGGGCACCACCTCGAGGTACAGGTTGGGCCGGTCGAAGCCCTCCACCAGGACCACCGGGTCACCGAGGTGCAGTTGGCGGGCAATCTCCTCCTGCACGGGCGCGGCCGCGGTCGCCGTGAGCGCCAGCACGGGGCACGAGAGCGAGTCCGCCAGGGAGCCCAGCTGCAGGTAGTCGGGCCGGAAGTCATGCCCCCACGCCGATACGCAGTGTGCCTCGTCGATGACCAGCAGCGACACATCGAGGGCGCGGAGCCGTTCGACGGCCTCCTCTTTGGCCACCTGCTCCGGGGCGAGGAACAGGAATTTCGCGCGTCGTTCCTCATCGGATTCCCCGGCCGCGTCCCAGGCCTCGTCGGTTTCGGCCCGGTTCAGCCCCGAGTTCACGACATACGCACGGCCCGCCCCGGCACTGGCGTTGAGAGCCTCGGCCTGGTCGTGCTGGAGGGCAATGAGCGGTGAAATGACGACGACGACGCCTGGGAGCGCCAACCCCGGCACCTGATAGATCGCCGATTTCCCGGAGCCGGTCGGCATCACGCACAGGACGTTCCTCCCCTCCAGGAGGGCCTGCATCGCCTGCCGCTGCCCGGGGCGGAGATCTCCCCATCCGAAGACCGAGGAGGCCATCTCCGCGAGGTCCGAAAGTACCGGTGCCATGGCCTCCCCTTGAAATGTAGTAAGCCTACTTAGCGTAATAGGCCGGGCGGCCGGCGGGGTGCCGGGATTGGGATTGACAGGCGGGGCACCGCTCCGCGCTACCCTTGGCGGATGCTGAGAGTTGGTTTGACCGGAGGGATCGCCGCCGGCAAGTCCCTGGCCGCCGGGCGGCTGAGGGCGCTGGGCGCCGTCGTCATCGACGCGGACGCCCTCGCCCGCGAGGTGGTGGAACCGGGCACTGAGGGGCTCGCCGAGGTGCTCGACGCCTTCGGAGGGCAGCTTGCCACCGCCGACGGCTCCCTCGACCGCAGCGCCCTCGGGGACATCATCTTCGGCGACCCCCGGGCGCGGGAACGCCTCAACGCCATCCTCCACCCCCGCATCCGGGCGCTCGCCGAGGTCCGCACCGCCGAGGCGCCCGCGGACGCCGTCGTCGTCGAGGATCTGCCCCTGCTCGTCGAGACGGGCCAGGTGGCCCGCTTCCACCTCGTCGTGGTGATCGACGCCCCCGAGGACCAGCGCATCGACAGGATGGTGCGCCTGCGCGGGATGACCCCCGCGGCGGCGCTCAGCCGCCTGCGGGCCCAGCTCGGCCCGGACGAGCGGAACTCAGCGGCCGACGTCGTCATCGACAACGCCGGCAGCGAGACCGACACCCTCGCGTACCTCGAGGCCCTCTGGCAGACCCGGATCCTGCCCTTCAACGCGAACCTCCTCGCCGGAGTCCCCGCAGTCCGGGGCCCACTTGACCCCGTGGAATCCGATCCGACGTGGCCGGCGCAGGCGGCACGGCTGAGCGCCCGGATGCGGCGCGTCGATCCGCGGGTGCTGGACGTCGAACACGTCGGGCCCGCCGCGGATCCCGGGCGCCGGGCTCCGGATCTGCTTGAGTTCCGGCTGGAGGTGTCCACCCCGGCCGACGCGGCGGCACTGCGGCCGCTGCTCACCACGGCGGGGTTCCCGCCCGCCCCTGGACGGCCGGGTGCGGAACCTGCCGCGGGACGCGGCAGGCTGGGATTCCACTCCAGCGCCGATCCGGGACGGGCGGCGGAGGTCTACCTCGAGCTGGCCGGCTCCGCGGCGGCTCCCGCCCGCGACCCGCGGTAGGGGCGGTCGGTGCGGCGCCGGAGCAATCCTGCGGTTCCGCCTCCAGCAAAGCGGAAGCTGATTGTCCGCATAACGCGATAACGTACTAGATATGAGTCTTGCCCAGGATATTAAGCGGGTCGTAGCTCCCTTCGAAGTCATCAGCGAATACCAGCCGGCAGGCGACCAGCCGGCAGCCATCGCCGAACTGAGCACCCGGATCAAGGCAGGGGAGAAGGACGTTGTCCTCCTCGGAGCCACCGGTACCGGAAAGAGCGCGACGACGGCGTGGCTGATCGAGCAGGTCCAGCGGCCGACCCTCGTAATGGTTCAGAACAAAACCCTTGCGGCGCAGCTGGCCAACGAGTTCCGCGAACTGCTGCCCAATAACGCCGTCGAGTACTTCGTGTCCTACTACGACTACTACCAGCCCGAGGCCTACGTGCCGCAGACGGACACCTTCATCGAGAAGGACTCCTCGATCAACGAGGAGGTGGAACGGCTCCGGCACTCGGCCACCAACTCCCTGCTCACGCGCCGGGATGTCGTCGTCGTCGCCACGGTCTCCTGTATCTACGGCCTGGGCACCCCCGAGGAGTACATCGATAAGATGGTCACCCTCCGCAAGGGCCAGGAGATGAACCGGGACGCCCTGCTGCGCCAGTTCGTGGGCATGCAGTACACGCGCAACGACATGGACTTCCACCGCGGCACCTTCCGGGTGCGCGGGGACACCGTCGAGATCATCCCCATGTACGAGGAGCACGCGCTGCGGATCGAGTTCTTCGGTGACGAGGTGGAGAACATCTACACCCTCAACCCGCTCACCGGGGACGTGATCCGCGAGGAGGAGGAGATGTATGTCTTCCCCGCCTCGCACTATGTCGCCGGGCCGGACCGCATGAACCGTGCGATCAAGGCCATCGAGGACGAACTGCAGGTGCGCCTTGCCGAGCTCGAATCGCAGAACAAGCTGGTCGAGGCGCAGCGGCTGCGGATGCGGGTCACCTACGACCTCGAGATGATGCAGCAGATGGGCTTCTGCAACGGCATCGAGAACTACTCCCGGCACATCGACGGCCGGGGGCAGGGCAGCGCCCCGCACTGCCTGCTCGACTACTTCCCCGACGACTTCCTCCTCGTCGTCGACGAATCGCATGTGACCATCCCGCAGATCGGTGCGATGTACGAGGGGGACATGTCGCGCAAGCGCACCCTCGTCGACCACGGGTTCCGCCTTCCCTCGGCGATGGACAACCGGCCGCTGAAGTGGGACGAGTTCCTTGAGCGCATCGGCCAGACGGTCTACCTCTCGGCGACGCCGGGCAAGTACGAGCTCGGGAAGTCCGACGGGTTCGTCCAGCAGATCATCCGGCCCACCGGGCTGGTGGACCCGGAGATCGTGGTCAAGCCGAGCAAGGGGCAGATCGACGACCTGCTTCACGAAATCCGGACGCGTGTGGAGCGCGACGAGCGCGTGCTGGTGACGACCCTGACGAAGCGGATGTCGGAGGACCTTACGGGATACCTCCTGGAGCACGGGGTGAAGGTGGAGTACCTTCACTCCGACGTCGACACCCTGCGCCGGGTCGAGCTGCTGCGTGAGCTCCGGCTGGGGACCTTCGACGTCCTGGTGGGCATCAACCTGCTGCGCGAGGGCCTCGACCTTCCGGAGGTCTCCCTCGTCAGCATCCTCGACGCCGACAAGGAGGGGTTCCTGCGCAGCTCCACCTCCCTGATCCAGACGATCGGGCGGGCCGCGCGCAACGTGTCCGGGCAGGTGCACATGTACGCCGACCGGATCACCGATTCGATGGAACGGGCCATCGACGAAACCAACCGGCGCAGGGCCATCCAGGTGGCGCACAACCTCGAGCACGGGATCGACCCGACGCCGCTGCGCAAGCGCATCGCCGACATCACCGACACCATCAACCGCGAAGACGCCGACACCCGGGAGCTCCTCGAGGCCGCCGCGAAGGGACGGAAGAAGAAGCCCGGCCAGGGCGTGCACCGTGAGGGTCTGGCCGCCGTGCCGGCCGAGGACCTCACCGACCTCATCCAGCAGCTCACCGACCAGATGCACACCGCGGCCGCGGAACTGCAGTTCGAGCTCGCGGCGCGGCTCCGCGATGAGGTGGGGGACCTGAAGAAGGAACTCCGGCAGATGCAGACCGCCGGGCACGCCTAGCACCATGCCGGAGCGGGGGGACGGCTTCGCGGAGATCCGCGTGCACGGAGTGGGGGAGCAGGAGTACCTGAGCAGCATCACCAGTGCGCGGGTGACCCGGCTCAACCCGTGGGCCGAGGCCGTCGACCCTCCGCTGCTTCCGCGGCACCGCCTGAGCCTGATCAACTGGTCGCGGTCGAACCGCAGGAGGACCGGCTTCCTGTGGTACCTGGCCTTCCCGTTCACGCTTGCCAACGTTGCCGGCCGCATGCTCGAACGCCCCGGGCACGCCACCGCCGCGCCGTCGGCGGTGCTGCTCCAGGCCGGCACGGTGCTGCTCACCCTCAGCCAGCTGGCCTGGCTGGTGGTCCTCGGCGAGACGGTCCTCGAACACCTGGCCGGTCCCCTCGGCCTGCAGGGCTCAGCCGAGGGTCCCGCCCGGGGAATCCCCGCCGCCGCGGCAGCAGCCCTGGCCGCCTTCATCGCGTACCGCTGGCTCCGCGTCATCCGGGTGCAGCGGGAGGTTCCCCGGCGCAGCCGCGCCGCGGTTCTGCTCCACGCCGGCGCCCTCCTCGCGGCCGGAGCGTTGCTGGCGCTGACGCTCCCGGCGGAGACCGTCTCCCCGGCGTGGCCCTCGACTCCCGGCCCCGATGCCGTTCCGAGCGTCGACGCCATGGCGCTGTGGATCGCCCTGAGCCTCGGCGCGCTGATGCTGCCCACCATCGTCAGTTCGCTGCGCCGGCCCGCCGGGGTGGAAGCAACCGGCCGCTTCTCAGCGGCTGAGGGCGCCGCGGCCGGACTGCTCCTGCTCGCCCTGTTCCTCATGCACTCGGTCAACGCCCTGGTCCGGATGCTCCTCGACGGCCTCCTCGGATACATCGTGCGGCTGTTCGGCGGCCAGGAGTACGACGCGCGCACCTCACGCGTGCTGCTGGCCTGGGACGACCCGCTGGATGCCGGCGACAGCCGGCTCGACCTGTTCCCGCTGCTGGCCCTGATCGCCCTGGCCGGGCCTGTGTTCATCGCCGCCGTGTCGCTGCTGCTCGACCGGCGGCTCGGGCTGCGGCCACTCTTCAGCGCCCGGGAGCGGCGCCTGCGGTGGTGGCACCGCGTCGTCGCTGCGGCCCCTATACTTCTTCCGCGGGTCCTGCCCGCCGGCACGGCACTGGGTGCGGCGGGCATGGGTGCCGCGATGATCCTCGGGGAGGGCCGGCTGGGCGGGCCGTGGCTCGCCCTCGCCGTGCTGCTGCTCCAGCTCGCCGGCGCGGCCGCCGTCCTCACCCTCCTGCTCGGGCAGCTCCGGACGGTACAGGAGGTGCTCGGCAGGGCAGCCGACGCTGCCGGCTTCTGGCCGGTCCGCGACCACCCGCTGGCCGGTGCCTCCTACCGGGAGGCGGTCATCGCCGGCATCGAGCAGGAGGCGGCCCGGCTCGGACCTACCCGGGTGGCGCTCGTCGGGTACAGCCAGGGAAGCGTCATCTGCGCCTGGCTGGTCGCGGAGACCCGGGCGCTTTCAGGCTGCCGGGAGCTGCACCTGGTCACCACCGGCTCGCCGCTGGTGTCCCTCTACTCCGCGTTCTTCCCGGCCTACTTCACCCCCGGGTGGTTCGGGCGCGTGGCCGAGCGTTCCACCACGTGGGCCAACTTCTGGCGCGCCACCGACCCCGTCGGGAGCCCCGTGCCCGGCGCGGTGAACGTCGAGCTCACCGACCCCGACTCCGCCGGCACCGTCCAGGGCCACGGAGGGTACTGGAACGCCCCCGGGGTGATCAAGCATGTGGCGGCGGTCGCCGC
Source organism: Arthrobacter frigidicola (assembly GCA_003602285.1). Taxonomy (GTDB): domain Bacteria; phylum Actinomycetota; class Actinomycetes; order Actinomycetales; family Micrococcaceae; genus Arthrobacter_D; species Arthrobacter_D frigidicola. Next base: position 161,756 of record QZVU01000005.1, on the reverse strand, counting down.
GGGCGGACGCAATTCCCCATATCAGCACCCCGCCGGTAGGATTGACCCCACGTAGGGGAGTATCCCAAGCGCTACGAACGTCAACACGCAGGGCAGTGACGCCCCGCCGGGCGTAGCGGTCGGCTGGCAGAGTGCCACGGCGGAGAGACTTACGGACCTCCGTCGCGATCCCCGAAAGGCGCTCCATGCCCGAATTGCCCCTCGCTTTCCAGATCGGCACCTTTGTCGTTCTCGGACTTGTGCTCCTGTTCGACCTGCTGCTCGTCGTCAAGCGGCCCCACATTCCCTCGATGCGGGAGGCGGGCCTGTGGGTGGGCTTCTATGTGTCCCTGGCGCTGGTCTTCGCGGCGATCATGTTCATCTTCACCGGCCCCGAGTACGGCGGACAGTTCGTCGCCGGCTGGGTGACCGAATACAGCCTGAGCATCGACAACCTGTTTGTCTTCATCATCATCATGGCCCGCTTCTCGGTGCCGCGGAAGTACCAGCAGGAGGTGCTGATGGTGGGTATCATCATCGCGCTGATCCTGCGCGGCATCTTCATCGCCCTGGGTGCCGCCGTGATCGAGAACTTCAGCTGGGTGTTCTACATCTTCGGCGCGTTCCTGCTCTACACCGCGTACAAGCAGGCAAAAGACACGGGCGAGGACGAGGAGGACGCAGGGGACAACAAGCTCGTCGCGAAACTGCGTTCCGTGCTGCCGATGTCGGATCACTACGACGGCGGCAAGGTCCGCACCGTCGTGGACGGCAAGAAGGTGTTCACGCCGATGCTCATCGTCTTCGTCACGATCGGCCTGACCGATCTGCTCTTCGCCGTGGACTCCATTCCTGCGATCTTCGGCCTCACCCAGAGCGCCTTTATCGTCTTCACCGCCAACATCTTCGCCCTGATGGGCCTGCGGCAGCTGTACTTCCTGCTCGGCGGGCTGATGACCCGGCTGGTGTACCTCAAGCACGCGCTGTCGGTCATTCTCGCGTTCATCGGCGTCAAGCTCGTGCTGCACGCCATGCACGTCAACGAGCTGCCCTTCATCAACGGCGGAGAGCACATCGAGTGGGCTCCGGAGATTCCGACGTTCGTCTCCCTCGCTGTCATCATCGCCACCATCGTGATCGCCGTGGTCGCGAGCCTGCTCAGCTCGCGCGGGCGCAGCGAGAAGGTGGACGAGGACCTCGCCGCCGCCGATGCCAAGGCGCGGAACTCAGACCTCGAGAGCTGACCCCCAGGACAGGACCGGGCCCGGCACCAGCGCACAGCGCGGGTGCCGGGCCCGTTCGTTTAAGCCCTCCCGGCATGGAAGCCGGGAACGGATCAGATGGTGAAGGAACGCCCGAGCAGGCGCTCGCTCAGCTCCCACAGCCGGTCGGCGGCCTGCGGATCGACTGCCCACGCGTGCACGCCGGAGGGGCCCCGGTGGTCGTCGGGAACTACGACGGCGATGTCGGCGTCCTCCGTGTACACCCCGCCGTGTCCGTCGAGCTGCGGGCTGACAGCAGCCCACACCATGGTCGCCGCTCCCTGCGGGACGCTCTTGTAGGTGGGGTTGTCCACGGGCTGGCCGTGCTCGTCGACTGCGCCCAGGCCCTGGAGGTCCTCAAGGCTCAGGTGCCGCCCGATCCCGGTGGGGATGGTGCCGGGATGGACGGCGAAGGAGCGGACCCGGAAGTTCCTGCCGCGCGCGTCAAGCGCGACGGCGAACAGGGACTTCGCACTCACCGACTGGGCGTAGGCGGACCACTTCTCGTAGGGGCGGTCTGTGAAGCTGGGGTCCTCGAAGTCGACGCCGGAGAAGCGGTGCGCAAGCGAGGTGAGGCTGATGACCCGGGCGCCGCCCGCCCGTGTCAGGGCGGGCCACAGGCGCTGGGTGAGCTGGAAATGGCCGAGGTGGTTGGTGGCGAAATGGGATTCGATGCCGCGGCCGTCCCGGGCGAAGGGTGCCGCCATGAATCCGGCGTTGTTGATCAGGACGTGGAGCGGGCGGTCCGTGGCCAGGAAGCGGTCGGCGAAGGCGTCGATGGATGCGGGGTTCGCTAGATCCAGCTGTTCCGTTTCGACGCCGGCGAGCGGTGCGAGGGTTTCGGCTGCCTTCGCCGGGTCCCGGACGGCGGCAATCACGGTCGCGCCGGCGTCAGCGAGGACACGGACCGCCTCGAGGCCGAGTCCGGCGGACCCGCCGGTCACGAGGATGGTGCGGCCGGTGAGGTCCTGTCCCTCGACAATGTCGGCGGCAGTTGTGTCGAAGCCGAAGCCTGAGGGAAGTGGTTCTTGAGGGGTGCTCATGCGGATCCTTCGTTCTGGGCGTTCCCGCTGTAGGGGTCAGTGCCCGTGGTATTGGCCTGCCGCAGCAGCGGATGGACACCGGGTGCTCGACAAACGTCGAACTGAAGCTTACGGGGGAACCCTGCTGGAAGAACCGGATTATGACGCTTCGGTGGTCGACATCACCCCCCGAAGACTCCGGCGGCAGCTTCCCCTGCCGCCGCCGGCGGCATTGGGCGGCGTGGGCGCGCAAAAGGCCCCCACCGCCGGAGCGGTGGGGGCCTCTGCGTCTGTCGCCTGGGTCCCGGCGCCTCAACTACTTCCGCGGCAGGTATCCCTCAACCTGGGAGATAGGCCGCGCGGCCGCCTTGTCCGGGTCGTCGCCGAACTCGCTTCGAGCGCGGCGCTGCCGGAGCAGATCCCAGCACTGGTCGAGGTCCTGCTCAAGCCGCTGCAGCCGGGCCGCGTTCTGCCCGCCGCGGGCGCTGTCGTCCCCTGCGCTGCGGAGGTCGTGTTCCTCCTCCACGAGAGACTTGATGCGTCCGAGAATGTCCTGGTCATCCAACATGGTTTCCTCCTCATCTAGGCCTGGTTCACAGGGTACTGAGGCAGGGGCGCATTGAACAGGGATCCGCGGCTGCGTGACGTGGACGGCCGGGCCGCTGCCTAGCTTTCGCCGGTGCGGGTGGTGCCGAACATGAGCGTGCGGCGGCGCACGTCGTAGTAGACCGTTTTGGCGGTGGACAGCAGGTCCTGAAGGTTGTCCGCGTCGTCCGGGTCGAGGGTGAGGACCTCCTCCCAGGCGCCCTGGTCGAGGACAAGCTGGAGGGTGTAGGTGCCGGGCTGCCCGGCTTCTCCGGCGATCCACGAGAACTGGTAGTGGCTGAGTTGGCGTACCTGAATGCTGTCGTCCGTCATCGGCTGTTCTGCGTTTGAAGTCATCGCTTTCGCTCCTTAGCGGCCCGGATGCTGCCCGGGCACTGGTGTCGGGCTGGGACGGAGGCCGGCGGCGGCGTCCGATCGGCGGCGGCGCCACCGATCGCACCAACCTAACTTCGGGGCTGTACCAAGTAAACGTGCGGGAAAAGCAACGAAACCCTTGACGAACGATGCGGGCACTGCCAGAAGGCCGGCCCCGACCTTGCCCGTTCGACGTATCCTTCCTACGGTGACTTCCACGGTGAATCAGCTTCGTGCAACCGGCTCGGGCGGCCCTCCGGCGCCGGCTGGAGGATGCCGTGGCTGCTGCACCTCCGCTTTGCTTTCTTTAATCCACTGAAAGGCGCCCATGGACGACATCCGCACGGTTACCACCTCCTGGACCGATCCCCGCACCGCCCTGCCGAGCCTCGCTGCGCTGGGCGGCCTTGAGTACCTGACGCGGGTGATGGACGGTTCCCTTCCGGCTCCACCGATGGCGGCCGTGCTTGGGTTCGAGATCGTTGAGGTTCAGCCGGGGCTTGCGGTGTTCACCTACCGCCCGCAGGAGGCCCACCTGAATCCGCTGGGGGTGATCCATGGCGGCCTGGCCTGCACCCTGCTGGACACCGCCCTGGGCTGTGCAGCCCATACGACGCTGCCGGCCGGCACCTCGTACACCTCGATCGAGATCGACGTGAAGTACTTCCGTTCGATGGCACCGGGGGATGCTCCTGTCACAGCGACGGCCCGGGTGATGAAGGCCGGTCGGCGCGTGATTTTCGCTCAGGGGGAGATCACGAACAGTGCCGGTGACGCCCTCGCCGCTGCTACAAGCAGTTTCCTCGTCACCGCCCCCGGGCGGGGCGGACCGGCAGCCCCGGAGCGGTCAGGCACCACCGGTTGACGGGCGGCGGCCCGGCGTCGGAAGGACCGCCCGGCCGCCAGCCTGCCCGCACGCGGCTTCCGGACCGCGCCCCTAGTGTTCTCCGGTCAGCTCCAGCAGCCGGTTGAAGATCGCCTCGCCGTCATCGGAGATGCCGTCGTGGTGGAAGTCCGCCGTCTCCCAGACCCGCAGGCCCTTGACCGCCGCGGCGGTCCGGAGGGAGAGGCCGCGGTCGACATAGATGTCGTCGCGGTAGACGGCCGCCGCAGCGGGCACCGTGTTGCGCCGCAGCGCCGCGGGGTCGTAGAGCGCCACCCAGTCCTCTTTCCGGGCGAGCAGCTCGGCGGTCTCCCGCAGGGGAGCGAGGGACGGATCCTCCTCGAAGTACCACGGGTAGATCATCTCGCCGGTGAGCAGGGGGTCGGCGGCATCGGGCCGGAACTGCGGATAACGCCCGAGCACCCTCTCTGCCGACCACGCCGAGGCACCGCCCTGGCAGTAAATCGACTCGTGCATCACGGCGTAGAGCGGGTTGGAGCTGCGGGAGACGAGGGCGCCCACCTGATCGAGGAAGACCCGCGAGAGCCGCGGCCCGCCGGGGGTCGAAACGAAAGCGTCCTCGAGCAGGTAGTGGAGGGCGTCGACGCGTGTATTGCCGCCGAGGAAGGAGCCGATCATCTGGAGCCGGCGGACGGTCAGCCGCTCCCCGGTCGGCAGGTGCTCCTCGACCTCCTCGAGGTGCCGGGCGATCCGCGTCAGCAGGCCGCGGTCGCCGGGGTACCAGCCGAAGTATTCCCGGTTGCGTTCCTCAACCCGTGCGTAGGTCGCCGTGTACACCTCGTCCGGCGAGCCCGAAAGGGGCGGCAGGCCGCCGGTGATGAGCGCCCGCTCGACGCCCTCCGGGGCGAAGGAGAGGTAGCTCAGCGCGCAGAACCCGCCGTAGCTCTGCCCGAAAATGGTCCAGGGGGCTCCCACCAGGCGCCGGCGGATGAGTTCGGCATCCGCGACGATCGAGTCGGCCCGGAAGTGCGTGAGGTACTCGGCCTGCTCCGCCGGACCGCCCCGGGCGGCCAGGGTCAGGGCATCGGCAGGGGTCGACAGGCCGGTGCCCCGCTGGTCGAGCATCAGGATGCGGAAGCGTTCGGCGGCGGCCTTCATCCAACCGGCCAGCTGCGTCGTGCGGTTCCCGCGTCCTCCCGGGCCGCCCTGCAGGAACAAGAGCCAGGGCAGGGCGCCGACGGCGGCGTCGTCGTGGTCGGTGGAGGTGTATTCCCGGGCGAAGACCGAGATGGACTCGCCGTCGGGCCGGCTGTGGTCGAGCGGAACGGTGAAGGTGTGGCCGGTGGCACGCAGGCCCCGCATCACGAAGGTGGGCCCGCTGGAGAAGCCGTTGCCGGCTGGGGCCCTCACGGTGCCGCCGTTCCAGCGAAGCCGCTGAGGGCGGCACCGGTCAGCCGGAAGGTGGACCAGCCGGACTGCGGGCGGGCACCCAGGCTCTCGTAGAACCGGATGGAGGGCTCGTTCCAGTCCAGCACCGACCACTCGACCCGGGCGTAGCCGCGTTCCGTGGCGATCTGCGCAAGCCGGCGCAGCAGGGCCTTGCCATGCCCGGCACCGCGTGCGTCGGGGCGTACGTAGAGGTCCTCGAGGTAGATCCCGTTCACGCCCTCCCAGGTCGAGTAGTTCAGGAACCACAGGGCGAAGCCCTGGATCTCTCCGTGCGCCTCAGCCACGTGGGCGTACACGGAGGGGGTGTCGCCGAAGAGGGCCTCCTGGAGCCGGGGGACCGTGTTCTTCACGGCATCCGGTTCCTTCTCGTAGATGGCCAGGTCGTGGATGAGCTGGAGGATGGTGGGGACGTCGCCGGGACGGGCTTCGCGGACGGTGTTCATCCTCCAAGCCTATCGAGGGCCTGTGCCGCGGCGGGGACCGTACCCTACGGCGCGCCCACCCCGGTGACCTCCACCACGGGGGTGCCGGCCGCGTCGGAGGCGGCGAGGTCGATGACGGCGTTGATGCCCCAGTCATTGTTGCCGGCGGGATCCTTGAAGATCTGCCGGACCTTCCACAGCCCGGGCAGCTTCTCGATGATGAGCAGGTTCGGCCCGCGTGCCTCCGGCCCGTCGTCGATGTCCTCGTATTCCTCGAAGTACCCGTCCAGAGCCTCGGCCCACCGGTCTGCGGTCCAGCCCGAGTCCGCATCGAGTGCCCCCAGCGCCTCGTCGCGCTCGTCGGCGAACAGCTGCACGCGCTGGAACATCTCGTTGCGCACCATCACCCGGAAGGCGCGCTCGTTGGAGGTCAGCGACGGCGGTTCCTCGGGCAGGTCCACCTCGGGGCCGGTGTCGATTCCCGTCGGTTCGCCGGCGCTCAGCCGCGCCCATTCGTCGAGCAGGCTCGAGTCGACCTGCCGGACGAGTTCGCCCAGCCATTCGATGATGTCGCTGAGGTCCTCCCGCAGCGCGTCCGTCGGCACTGTCTGGCGCAGCGCCTTGTAGCAGTCGGCGAGGTAGCGCAGGAGGATTCCCTCGGACCGGGTCAGGGCGTAGAACGCCACGTACTCCCCGAAGCTCATCGCCCGCTCGTACATGTCCCGCACCACGGACTTCGGGGCGAGCTCGAAGTCCCCAAGCCACGGAGCCGCGGCCCGGTAGACGTCGAAGGCCTGCTGCAGCAGCTCGGCGAGGGGCTGGGGGTAGCTGATCTCCTCAAGCCGCGCCATCCGGGCGTCGTAGTCGATGCCGTCGGCCTTCATCGCGGCGACCGCCTCGCCCCGGGCCTTCTTTTCCTGGGCGGAGAGCACCTGCCGGGGCTTCTCCAGCGTCGCCTCGATGACCGAGACGACGTCGAGGGCGTAGGCCGGCGCCTCGGGGTCGAGCAGTTCGAGGCTGGCGAGCGCGAACGGGGACAACGGCTGGTTCAGGGCGAAGTTCGCCTGCAGGTGCACCTTCAGCCGGACCTGGCGCCCGTCCGCGTCCGGCTCGGGCAGCTTCTCCACGATGCCCGCGGCCACCAGTTCCCGGTAGATGCCGATGGCCCGGCGCATCAGCCGCAGCTGCGAGGAGCGGGATTCGTGGTTCTCCCCGAGCAGCCGCTGCGCGGCTTTGAAGGGGTTGCCCGGGCGCTCGAGCAGGTTCAGCAGCATCGAGTGGCTGACCGTGAAGGAGGAGGTCAGCGGCTCCGGCACGCCGTCGACGAGCCGCTCATAGGTCGGTTTGCCCCAGGATACGAAGCCCTGGGGCGGCTTCTTCCGCACCACCTGGCGCAGCTTCTTCTGGTCGTCGCCGAACTTGGAGACGGCCTTGGCCATCGCCTTGGTGTTTTCCACGACGTGTTCCGGGGCCTGGACCACGACGGTGCCCGCGGTGTCGTAGCCGGCCCGGCCGGCCCGGCCGGCGATCTGGTGGAACTCCCGGGCGTTGAGCAGGCGGGTCCGGACGCCGTCGTACTTGCTGAGCGCCGTGAGGAGCACCGTCCGGATGGGGACGTTGATGCCCACGCCGAGGGTGTCGGTGCCGCAGATGACCTTCAGCAGGCCCGCCTGGGCCAGCTGCTCCACGAGCCGCCGGTACTTGGGAAGCATGCCCGCGTGATGCACGCCGATTCCGTGGCGGACGAACCGGTTGAGGGTCTTGCCGAAGCCCGAGGAGAACCGGAAGGTGCTGATCAGTTCGGCGATGCGGTCCTTTTCCTCCCGGCTGCACACGTTCACGCTCATCAGGCTCTGCGCCCGCTCGATGGCCTCGGCCTGGCTGAAATGCACGACGTAGACCGGGGCCTGGTTGGTCGAGAGCAGTTCCTCGATCGACTCCTGCACCGGGGTTTCGACGTAGTAGAAGTGAAGCGGGATGGGCCGCTCCACCGAGGTCACGGTGGCGGTGGGCCGGCCGGTCCGGGTGGTGAGTTCCTTCTCGAACAGGCTTACGTCGCCGAGGGTGGCGGACATGAGCAGGAACTGGGCCTGCGGCAGTTCGAGCAGCGGCACCTGCCAGGCCCAGCCGCGCTGGGGGTCGGAGTAGAAGTGGAACTCGTCCATGACGACGGTTCCCAGTTCCGCGGCGGCGCCTTCCCGCAGCGCCAGGTTCGCAAGGATTTCCGCGGTGCAGCAAACGATGGGGGCGTCCGAATTGACGCTTGAGTCGCCGGTGACCATGCCGACGTTCTCGGCACCGAAGATCTCGGTCAGGGCGAAGAACTTTTCCGAGACAAGGGCCTTGATCGGCGCCGTGTAGTAGCTGGTCCGGCCTTCGGAGAAGGAGAGCAGGTGCGCGGCGATGGCCACGAGGGACTTCCCGGAGCCGGTGGGGGTGGCCAGGATGACGTTGCTTCCCGAGGCCAGCTCGAGCACCGCCTCGTCCTGCGCGGGGTACAGCGACAGCCCGCGGGACCCCGCCCAGGCGGTGAATGCCTCGTACACGGCGTCCGCCTGGGGGAGGCCGGACGGGTGGGCAGGGAGATGCTCTTGGATCCTCATGGTGGTTTCAGCCTACCCGTGGTGCGGTTAGGGTGAGCTATGCGATGGGACCTCCGGAAGTACGCCGAGTTCGCCGACCAGCGCGGACGGCCGTTCTTCGACCTCGTCTCCCGCATTGGCCACCCCGCCCCGCGGCGCGTCGTCGACCTGGGCTGCGGACCGGGGGACCTTACCGAGGCCCTCGCCCGCCGCTGGCCGGCGGCCGAGGTGGTCGGCATCGATTCCTCGCCGGAGATGATCGCCCGGGCACGGGACGGCGCGGAGCGGCCCGCCAACCTGACCTTCTCCACCGGCGACGCCGGCACCTGGCTGCCTGGGCCGGAGGACGACGTGATCGTCTCGAATGCGCTGATGCAGTGGGTGCCCGGGCACCGGGAGCTGCTGCGGAAGTGGGCGGGGGCGATGGGCGGAGGCGCCTGGCTGGCCCTCCAGGTGCCGGGAAACTTCGACGCGCCCTCGCACGCGCTGATGCGCCGGCATGCGGCCTCCCCGCGCTGGGACTCCGCGCTGCGGGGAGTGCTTCGCCACGCCGACGCGGTGGACGAACCCGGTGGGTACCTGCGCCTGCTCGCCGGCGAAGGGCTGCAGGTCGATGCCTGGGAGACGGTGTACCACCAGGTGCTCCAGGGGGAGGACCCGGTGCTCGAGTGGGTGCGCGGCACCGGGCTGCGCCCGGTCCTGGCGGCCCTGACGGCGGCCGAGGCGGACGAATTCGAGGAGGGCTACGCCCGGCTGCTGCGGCAGGCCTACCCGGCCGAGCCCTTCGGCACGGTGTTCCCCTTCCGGCGGATCTTCGCCGTGGCGGTGAAACCTCCGGCCGCAGCGGCAGCTACCGGGAGCCCTTGATCCGGCGCCAGCCCCCGGCCCGGTTGTTGGCGATGATCTGGTGGATCATGGCGGTCAGGGCCGGTGCGTTGACCGCTTCGCCCTCGCGGTAGGCCACGGTGCGGGCCGTGGCATTGCCGTGTCCGGCGGTGATGATTCCCTCCGGATCCGGCACGATCGCCCCGTCGTAGAGGAAGACATTGACGTGGTCCTTTGCCGCCAGGAAGGCGCAGACATTGCCCTGCAGGACGAAGTACGGCTGGACCCGCCGCTTGATGGTCTCGGTGACCTCCGGGTCGGCCTCATGGATGAGCGCGCGGACCTCGGTGAGGATGTCCCGCTGCCACTGCGGCAGCCCGGCAAGGTAGGCATCGACGCGCGGATCGGTGGGGGAGTCCATGAGGGAACCCTGCCACCGGCGCGGGCGCCGGGCAAGCAGGTGGCAGGGTTTCCCGTCGATGGTTCGGCAGGCTCAGGCGTAGGCCCTCTCGAAGAAGGCCTCCCACTCCCGGGGCTGGACCTCGGCCGGCGCGGCCCCGCCGGTGGTGAAGCGGTGGACCGTCAGGCCGACCCGTGCGCCCCAGGCGTTGCGCCCGAAGAACCGGTACAGGGTGTCGGCGGAGCGCAGCCCAAGGAAGTGTTCGTTCCAGTAGTCGACCTCGACCTCGGTCGGCCCCTCACCGGGCAGGTTCACCACGGGCCGGTCACCCTGGGCCGCACCGTCGAGCCCGAGGGCGTCGAGAAGACGGGTGAAGCCATCCGGGGCCTGCGACGCCGCAGGGGCCTGGATGTCGGTGAACGCGACCTCGAGCCCGTCGAAGTGGCGCAGGTACTGGTCGAGGGTGTGGAGGTAGAAAGCGGTGTGGGCGGAGGCGCCGTCGTACTGCTCATCCCAGTTGTCGACGAAGATCCCGCTGTGCACGTAGTGGAGCCGGGAGCCGTTGTCGCCGAGGGGAGTCAGGACGTGTTCGAGCTGGTTGAACCAGCCGTCCGGGCCCTCCATGCGGCTGATGTGGTGCCGCGGAAACTCGTTGACGATACGCTCCGCCTCCCAGTCGTCGGTGGGGAACATCCACGCCGGCTCGGCCTCCGTCACGGCCTTCCAGACCCGTTCCGGCGGGGCGCCCAGCGTGGTGTCGACAGTGATCTCGAAGGACCGGTCAGTGCTCATTGTGCTTCTCCTTTGAAGATGTGCTTTCTTTCGGGGTGGGGTGGAGGGCAACGATCAGCCGGTGGCGGCGCCCTCCGGGGATGTCTGCGGGGGAGCTGTAGGTTTCGACGAGGCGGGCCACGGCGGTGCCGAGCTCCTCGACGAAGGCGGCCCGGTCCGCGGCGGAGCGAAAGGACAGATCGCCGTCGATGCCGAACGTGGGAAGCTGCCGGTCCGCCTTTGCGGCACCGGCAATGAGCTGGCCCAGCTCACCGACCATGCGTGAGGCGAGGGCGAGGAGCCAGAAAGCCGAGAACCGGTCGGAGAACCGGGCGGGGTCAGGAGCCACAGGATCGAGCACCGACGGGGAGATCACGTAGGAGGCGGCCGTCGCCTGCACCAGGCGCTCGATCATATTCCCGCGCCGGCGCTCCTCGACGAGGGAGACGAGCCCGACGGCTTCGAGCGCTCGCAGGTGGTAATTGATTTTCTGCCGGGGGAGCCGCACCTTTGCGGCCAGGGAGGACGCCGAGCCGGGTTCGGCAAGTTCCTCAAGCAGCCGCGACTTGATCGGGTCGAGCGAGGCGACGGCAGCGCCCCGGTTGTCGATGGCGTGGATGGAAAGCATGGCAACAGCCTGTCACCGACAAAATAAACTGTCAAGGAAAAAATTGTTGTCGGTGTGGACCTGCAGAGGTCGAGGGATCCGTCCGCCTTCCGGTGACATCCGCCCTGCGCCCGCCGGCCGGGCGGGCAGCATACCGTCCTACCCCTCGCCGGCCTCCGGTCGGCCAAGATCGGCTCCCGCCGGCTGCCAGAGTTGTATTGGGTTCCCCTCGGGGTCATGGAGACCCGCGAAGGTTCCGTTGGGGTATTCCTCGGGGTCGCGTTCAACGTGGATGCCGGCCGCCTCAAGCTGGGCGACCATGGCATCGAGGTTCCGCACCCGGAAATTCACGGCCCAGGCCCGGCCTGAGGCGAGTGCCGGAGAATCGGAATCCATGCCGGCGAACACGGTCGGCCCCTGCTCCTGCCACCAGGGTGGGGTGTCATAGCTATGCGGCGGCGGGGTGACACCAAGGTGCTCCTCGTACCACCGTCCCAACCCCGAAGGATCGGACGAAGCGAAAAAGATTCCACCGATACCAGTCACTCGTTCCATGGGGGGAACCTATGCCGCTTTGATGGGCGCAGCAAGGGGGCGGCAGGGCGGCGTCAGGCCTCGGGTGCCCGGTTCACCAGGTAGGTGGACCCATCGGAGTTGCGCACGACCTCCCACTGCTGAAGCTGGCGCTGGCGCTGCTGCTGGGCCGCGTCGTTGCGGTAGACGACAGGCCCGGCCACCGAGCCCTGCTGTGCCGGCCCGAAGAACATCCGCAGTTTCCCCGTGAGTCCCATGAACCGAACGGCAAAACCGTCATTGCGCGCCATCTTCGAATCCTTCCGATCAGCCATCCCGCGGCGGAGCCGCAGCGTTCGTGTTTACTTAGTGTGCTAACTATCCGCGCAAACGCAAAATTCCCGGGCCTTTCGGCCCCCTTGTGACGCAGTCGGATAACGGCTGCCCGGGTACCGCCCGCAGGAGTTCCCGCCGCGCAGTCAGGGGTTTGGGGGCGCCACCCCCGCCCCGCCCGCTTCCCACCGCCTCGGCCGGCCGTTCTTGGTAGATTGACGGCATGCCGGCAAGGAATACGGGTGCTGCGGCGGGTCACGCCGTACTGCTCGGTGACTCGATCTTCGACAATGCCGCCTATGTACCGGGCGGCCCGGATGTGGTGCGGCAGCTGCGCGGCGCCCTCCCGCCGGACTGGCGGGCTTCGCTGCTGGCGGTCGATGGAGACGTGATTGCCGGCGTTGAACGCCAGCTCCGGTCCCTGCCTTCCGATGCCACGCACCTGGTGGTCAGTGTTGGAGGCAACGACGCCCTTCAATCCGCGTACCTGCTCGACGAGAAGGTGGCCACCGTTGCCGCCGCGCTGGTGCGTCTGAGCGCTGCCCAGCGGCAGTTCGCCGTCGCCTATGACGCGATGCTGGAGGCAGTGACGGCGGTGGGCCTTCCCGTGGCGGTGTGCACGGTCTATGACACGCCTCCGGGTGAGCCCAACCAGCCGGTGATCCGGACCGCGCTTGCGGTGTTCAACGACTGCATCACGCGGGCGGCCTTCTCGCGCGGGGTGTCCCTAATCGATCTGCGCCTGATCTGCGACGAGGACGGCGACTACGCCAATCCGATCGAGCCGTCGGTTCAGGGTGGTGCAAAGATCGCGCGCTCCGTGGCGTCCCTCCTCGCGGACCCGGAGCTGCCGCGGTCCGCCGTGGTGGTCTGAGGGTCCGGGCGGCCGCCGCTGTGCGGTCCGGGTTGGCTCAGGCCGGCGGGACGGTGAAATCGGTGGTGGTCATGTGGGTGTATCCAACCCGGATCAATTCCTCAAGGACGCCCATGTCGACCTTGGCCAGCGAGGAGACGTAGAGGCACGCGACGCTGGTGCGGTGCGGACCCAGCCGCTCCAGCAGTCCGGCCGCTTCCGGCGCAACGGTCAACCCGTAGAGGACCAGGGCCGAACTGCGCGGCGAAAACCCGACGGCGAGCGCGTCCCCCTCGCGTCCCGAGGCATAGCGGTAGGAGTACTTGCCGAAGCCCACCATCGAGGGCCCCCACATGACGGGAGGGGCGCCGGTCACCTCCTGCATGAGGGCCAGCAGTGCCAGTCCGTCGCGCCGGCGGGAGGCGTTCGGGACGCCCTCGAGGAACGCGTTCGGATCGGTGCCGGTCGGCTGGGTCTTGTTCTCTGCCATGGCCTGTGCGTCCGCGCTTTCTCTGGGGGCGATGTGGCGCCAGCCTAGGCGGTGCGGGCCGGCGGACACAAGAAGCCCGCGGCCGGACGGCCGCGGGCTTCCTGTGTCTCCTTTCGGAGGGCGGGAGCTCTGGTCAGCGGACCGGACCGCTGCCACGGAGCGGATCGTCGCCGCGGTCCGTGAGTCGGTCCGCCGCACTCGTGGTGTCGCTCTGCGCGGTCCCGTCTGGTTCGCCGTCGACATCGGCCAGGCCGTTGGTCTGGTCGAAGGGCGTTGAGACGTCCCGGTCGGCGACCTCGTCGGAGGTCACGCCGGTCGGAGCGGCAACAGTCGCGGTGACGGGAGTGGTAGTGACCGGGGTGACCGTCTCGTCCACCTCAGTTTCCTTGTCCTTGCTGCGCCCGGCGGCGGCAGCACCAACCGCGGCAGCGGCGGCCAGGCCGACGGCACCGGCCACGACCTTGCCCGAGACACCGGCCTTGCCGGAGTCGCCGCGGGATTCGGCCGCGTGCTCGACGCCGGGGGTGCCGACGGCACCGCCTTCATTGACCGAACCGCGCCAGGCGCCGCTGGCATAGCCTTCGGCCTCGATGAAGGCCTTGAACCGCTCAAGGTCGCCTTCGGCCTGCTTCTCGACGACGTTCAGCTTGTCGCCGACCTTCTCCACAATTCCCTCGGGCTCGTACTCGAGGAACAGGGTGACGGAGGTCTGGCTGCCTCCGAGGTCCTCAAAGGTGACCGAACCGGCGTTGGTGGCGCCCTCGGTGGCCGCCCAGGAGACCTTGCGGTCCGGCACCTGCTCCAGAATCCTCGCCTCCCACTGGCGCCGGATTCCGCCGATCTCGGCCACCCATTCGAGGCGGTCGTCGCTCAGCTGCGTCACACTCTTGATACCGCCCATGAAGTGGGGGAAGTCCTCAAACTGGGTCCACTGGTTGTAGGCGGTGCTCACCGGCACGTTCACCAGGATGCGCTTTTCGACCTTCGTGCTCATCGTGTCTCCTTCGATCGGAACGGGCGGTGACGAACCGGTAACGATTCGTCAGTATGCTTACTATACATTCGCCCGGGTGCCGTCGCTAGGGCACCGTGCTCCGCCACGGCGCCCGTTCGGGCCGCCGGAGCTGCGCTTCCGCTCAGACCCGAACGGCCAGCTGGTGCTGGTCGATCAACCACCGGGCCAGCGGCATAGCCCGTTGGGCGGCGCGGGGGTCGGACTCGGCGGCCGCCACGATGGCGCCCTTCATCAGCAGCACCCAGGCGTGGGCGAAGCCCTCGGGGTCGGTCAGGCCGGCCTCTCCCGCGAGGGTCTGGACGCCCACCCGCATCTTCGTCAGGTACTCGGCGCTCGCGCGGCCCAGCGGGTGGCTGTAACCCAGCTCGAACAGGACCTTGATGTAGGAACAGGATTCATAGTCCGGCCGGTGGAACCACTCGTCGAGGACGTCGAAGATGGCGAGCAGGCGCTCCTCGGGGGTGTTCCCCCGCCGGGTGGATTCCGCAACGAGATAGCCGTCGGTGAAGACCTCCTCCCGGCGGGCGAGGAAGGCGAGTACCAGGTCGTCCTTCGACTGAAAGTGGTAGTAGAAGGTCGCCTTCGCGATGCCCGCCTCACGGATCAGCTCGTTGACACCCACGTCCCGGATGCCGCGCTGCATGAAGAGCCGGTACGCCGCGGAAAGGATCCGTTCACGGGGCTCCTCGAGCTCCGCCTGCATTGCCATGGCATTTCCTAACCCGTGGAGGGGAGCGGCGGCGGCCGGCGGGCTTCACGGACGGACGAGTCCGCGGCAGGGCGGGCCGCTTTGGCTCCTATCTGCGATTGTACGTGCCCCGGCGCCCGGGAGCCCCTGATTTCTGCCTCAGTGCGCCGCCCGCTGGTCGGCTGACGGGGCCTGCTGACCGGCCTGCGCCGCCCGCTGACCGGCGGGGCGTGCCTGCACGATGGGCATGCCTGCAGTCGCGAAGCTGCTGCGGAACACCGACGGCACCGGCGCCTCCCGGGCCGGCATCACCACCGTGACCTCCCGAGCGCCCACGGAGACCACTTCGTCCCGCACCTGGACGTCGAGGGGGCCGTCGCCGTCGAAGCTCAAGGTGATCGACCCCCGGACCAGTGCGACCTGCAGCGTGCCGCCGCGGAGCTTCAGATGGAACTCCAGTGAGGTCCACGCCGCTGGCAGCCGCGGGTCGAAGTAGGGCACCGGCCCCTGGTCACGGAAACCGGCAAAGCCATTGACCAGCGACAGCCACACCCCGCCGGCGGCGGCGATGTGGACGCCGTCGACGGTGTTCGCATGGGAGTCGTCAAGGTCGATGAAGGCGGCGTCGGTGAAGTGGGCCAGTGCGACGTCGCCGTAGCCGACCTCCGCGGCCATAATGCCCTGGACGCAGGGCGAAAGCGTGGAGTCCCCGGTGGTGAGCGGGTCGTAGAAGTCGAAAGCGCGCTGCTTCTCCGCGGCGGTGAAGTCCTGCCACTGGAGGAACATGGCCAGCACGGTGTCCGCCTGCTTGAGCACCTGGTGCCGGTAGATCACCAGCGGGTGGAAGTGGAGCAGCAGCGGGTACTGCGAGCGGGGCGTGGACCAGTCCCACGGTTCGAGGGTCATGAAGTCGGCGTCCTGGGAGTACACCTCCAGGGTGTCGTCGTAAGGCATCTGCATGCGCGCAGCGGCCTGCAGCCACAGGTCCCGTTCGCCTTCGTCGACGCCCGGGTGCTGAAGCTCCGCGGCGGCGCGGAGGTTGAACCGGGCCATGACGTTCGTATAGAGGTTGTCGTTCACCACTGCCGTGTACTCGTCCGGACCGGTGACGCCGTGGATGTGGAAGGCTCCGCGCTTGCCGAAGAAGCCGAGAGACATCCACATCCGCGCCGTCTCGATGATCAGGTCGGCGCCCTCGGACTGTCGAAAGGCGGTATCGCCGCTCGCCCAGCTGTACCGGTTGGCCGCGAAGGCGATCGCGGCGCCGATGTGGAACTGGGCCGTGCCGGACGCGTAGTAGGCGCTGGCCTCCAGCCCGTTGATTGTGCGCCAGGGGAACAGGGCTCCGTCGACGTTCAGCTCGTCTGCGCGCATCCGGGCTTCGGGAAGGAGTGCGTGGCGGAACTCAAGCACCTGGCGCGCGCCCCGGGGGTTCGAATAGGTGAGGAAGGGAAGGAGGTAGATTTCCTGGTCCCAGAAATAGTGGCCCTGGTAGCCCGAGCCGCTGACTCCCTTGGCCGGGATTCCGGCGACTCCCGCACGCGCCGTGCCCTGCTCCAGCTGGAACAGGTTCCACCGCACGGCCTGCTGGAGTTCTTCCTGGCCTCCGATGCGGATATCGGCGGTCGACCAGTAACGCCGGTAGTGCTCCGCGCTCTCGGCGAAGATCGCCGCAGTGGGTTTCAGCGCCGCTTCGGCTGCCTCCTCGATGTCGGAGCCGTCACCGGCGGTGGTGAAGGCGTAGGCGACGCTCTTTTCGAGCAGCAGGGGAGCGCCTTCATCGACCGCCAGCACGTACCGGACGACGCTTTCGTCCTGGTCGGCCTGGGTGGTGAAGGGCTGCTGGGGGCCGGAGATCCGGTGATCGACGGCGACGCCGATTTTCTGCTTGGACTCGGAGGTCTCCCAGGCGAGCCGGAGCGAGCCGTTGCTTCCCTCCAGCCGCAGGGGCAGCAGCACCCGTTCGGCGTGCCGGCCGGAGCGGCGTGGATCATGGCTGGAATGATCCTCGGCCGGCTGGTCCTGCCGGTTCACGATGGAGGAGGTGATGTCGACCGAGACCTGCCTGTCCGTCATCACCTCGAGGGTGATGGCCAGGCCGCCGCGCGTCTGCTGCCCCACGGCCCGGCGCTCCACCGTCGTGACCGTGGCCCCGGACCGGCACGCCCAGGTCACCCGGCACTCGTACAGGCCGGTGGTGAAGTCGATGGTGCGCCGGTACTCGACGACGGCGGAGCCGGCGAGGGTCAGGGTTTCGCCGTCGATGACGACCGTGAAGTTGTTGGCGTCCGGCACGTACAGGATGCGCTGACCGGTGCGGGCGAAACCGAAGGCATTCTCCGCATGCTGGATGTCCCAGGTCTCATGGAAACCGTTGATGAAGCTGCCAGGCAGCTCCGCGTCCGCCGGGGACCAGTGGGCTCCACGGACACCGAGGAAACCGTTGCCGATGGAGAAAATCGTCTCGACCGCCCCGGCGTCTGCCGCCGTGAAAAAGGTCTCCACCAGCTGCCAGGGGTGGCAGGGAAAACGGTCGCGGTCGGCGTTGATCAGTGCCATGATCGGCAGCCCTTCGTGAGGGGTGGGCGGGGGAGCGGGGTGCTAGAGGAGTTGGTCAAGGTCATCGACCACCAGGGTGGCGCCGGCGTCGAGCAGGCTCTGCCTGCCGGCTCCGCGTTCGACGCCGATTACCGAATGGAAGCGGCCCGCCCTGCCGGCGCGGACGCCGGAGACGGCGTCTTCGACCACAATGCAGGACGCCGTGGGCAGCCCCAGAAGTGTGGCGGCGTATTCAAAGGTTGCAGGATCGGGCTTGCCCGGGAGCCCTGCCCCTGCCGCGACCGTACCGTCGACGACGACCGGGAAATATTCCGTGAGTCCGGCGGCCCGGAGCACGGCGGCGGCGTTCCGCGAGGAGGAAACCACCGCGAGCCGCAGGCCGTGCCGCTGGGCTGCCTTGACGAAACGCACCGATCCGCTGAAGGGGCGCACCCCCTGCGAGGCGACGATGTCGTTGAACAGCCGATTCTTGCGGTTGCCGAGCCCGGAGACGGTGTTGCTCGCGGGGTCGTCGTCGGGTGGGCCCTCGGGGAGGACGATGCTGCGGGAGGCGAGGAAGTCGCGCACCCCGTCGAAGCGGGGTTTTCCGTCGATATGGTCGAAGTAGTCGCTGCCGCTGTAGGGCCGGCGTTCGGGCCAGTGGGCCAGGTACCCCTCGAACAACTCACGCCAGGCGGTCTCGTGAACCTCGGCCGTAGGGGTGAGGACGCCGTCGAGGTCGAACAGCACCGCGCATGCGTCCACCCAGGAATAGGAGGCCTTCATGGTCGTGCCGTGCCCGTCCGGACGGCTGCACTGCGGGGGAGCGGGCCGGGCCCGCAGCGCTCTGGAAGCTGCGGTGCTCTGTGGAAGCCGGTGGCGCCCATGAGAAATCCTTCAGCAGTGAGACCCTCAGTAAACGGCAGGGAAATTCTGAGCTGCGTTCTGGTGTCCACTATACAGACAGGTCGTTCTACTTCGATAGACGTGTTACGTGATTGGCGGAGAGGAAACCCGGCCCGTGCCCGGAGCGGGCGGTACGCATGGGTATGGCACCATTCCCCTATGCGGTGGTCGGGGGAGACAGAGCGCGGGGGCTGGATCGGTCCCCGGCTGACAGGACGCGCGGGCTCGGTCGGCAGTGTGGTGCCCACCGGTTTCGAGGCATACGCGCGGGTGCTCCACCCGCCCCGGGCCACACCGCCGGGGCTCGGCGCGGCCACGGGCCCCGGTGCGGGATTTCCTGCAGGGCCCACCCGATGGTCCTGGGCACGGGCCGCCGCGCACACGGGGGCGGTCATCCACCCGCAGGTGCAGTGGGCCGGGATCGCAGGTGGCACCGACATCACCCTTCGGGTGCCAAGCGGGTGGGACCTCGACGCGCCCGCCCCCGGGTACCTTGAGCCGGAGCTCCTCGCGGTGCTGCTGACAGCGGCACGCGGAGCGACCACTCCAGCTGCGCCGCTCACCCTCGGGCTGTGGTCCGGCTGGGACGTGGCCGGTGCGGAGCTGGTGCCCTTCACCCCGGCAGGCGCTTCGCCCGGGGAGCGGAGGGCTGCCCGCGACGAGGTGGGGTCCGCCTACGCCGCGGCGGTCGACCCCGCGGTCGCCCTTGCCCTGGCAGGGGGCCCGTACCTCGAGCTGCCCGGCCGGCGCTACATCCTGCTCGACGCCACCGCTGACGAGCTGGCCGACCCCACCTGGCCGCTGCGGGCAGGCATTGGCTGGTTCAGTGGCATCCCCGGTCCCATGCCCCAGCTGATCTGGCCCGGCGACCGGGCCTGGTTCGTCGGTTCGGAGATCGACTTCGACTCCACGATCGCCGGCGGGACGCGCGCCTTCATCGACAGGGTGCTGGCCGAGCCCGTCCTCGAGGCCCTGAGCGTGGAGCCGGGCACCGACCTGACCTCCGAGGGGGACCGGATCAACCGGCGGCAGTTCTAGATTCCCCATCTGTCGTATCCCTTGTTTTTTCTATTGAAAATCGATACCTTTAGATTGTTGAACGGCTAAGGGAGAGAAAATGGGAAATCTAACGGTCATTGCATTGCGCGTCGTGCTGGTGATGATGTTTGCAGGCTCGTTGTTCGTTCAGATTGTGATGGTTCCCCTGCTCGGGGTGGACCTGCGCGAGGCCGACCCCGATGTGGCAGCGATCCGCACTCCACTGGTCGTCCTCACGGTGCTGATCATCCTCGCCCTTCAGGCGGCGATGGTCTGTGTATGGGGGCTGCTGACGATGGTGCGGCGGGGGACCGTGTTCTCCCCAAGCGCCTTCCGGCTCGTCGACATCGTCATCGGCGCCTTCACGGCGGCATCGGTGCTCACCTTCGGGCTGGGCGTCGCCCTCGCTCCCGGCGAGGCGGTCGCACCCGGGGTGGTCCTGCTGATCGGGGGAGTGGCGGTCATGATCGCCGCCGTGGCCCTCATTGTGCTGGTGCTGCGGGCGCTCCTGGCCCAGGCCGTGGACCGGGACGTTGAAGCGCGGAAGCTTCGCACCGAGCTGGACGAGGTGATTTGATGGCCATTGTGGTGCGGATCGATGTGGAACTGGCGAAGCGGAAGATGAGCGTGGGCGAGTTTGCCGAGAGGATCGGCCTGACGCCGGCGAATGTGGCGGTGCTGAAGAACGGCCGGGCCAAGGCGGTTCGCTTCACCACCCTGGAGGCCATGTGCAGGGTGCTCGGCTGCCAGCCCGGTGACCTGCTGGAGTGGGTCGACGACGACGACGACGCCGGGGTTCCGGGGGCGCCGGGCACCTCCGCGTCCGTGGATGCCGCCCCCAAGCAGGCAGAAGGCCAGTGACCGGGGCTGGGACGCCCGCCTCGCGCCGCGGTGTCTCCTGCGCAGGGGGACTCGATGCCGAGGCTTGATGCGTTCTTCCCGCCGGCCCCGCCGCCGGGGCAGCCGGGGGACCCGGGCCTCTTCGGCCCGGCGTCGGCGGCGTGGCGGATCGGCAGGGAACGGATCCTGCTCGCAGCAGGCCCGGCCGCGCTCCTGCTGCAGCTGGCACACCCGCTGGTCGCGGAAGGGGTTCGGGCCCACAGCAGTTTTTCCTCCGACCCGCTGCGCCGGCTCCGGGGCACCCTGGACGCCGTCCTGACTGTTACCTTCGGCGACCAGGCCCAGGTACGCGCCGCTGCCCGGAACGTCCAGCACCGGCACCGCCCGGTGCATGGAACCTTGCCCGGGTCGGACGGTTCACTGCCGGCAGGAACGCCCTACCGCGCGGACGATCCGGAGCTGGCACTCTGGGTGTTCGCGACGCTCGTCTGGACGGCGGTCACCGTCACGGACGGCTTCGCCCGCCCGGTCCCGGACGCCGAACGGGACGCGTACTACCGCGACATGACCGGACTGGCGCACCAGTTCGGCATCCCCGCCCGGCTGCTCCCGGAGGACTTTCCCGGGTTGGCGCGCTACGTCGACGGCCAGGTCCGCGATGTCCTGCGCGTTGGACCGACGGCCTTGGCCCTCGCACGGCAGATCCTTGCGCCGGACCCGCCGATCCTGGCACCACCGGCACGGGCGGCAGCCTCGGTGCTTGCGGCCGGAGTGCTCCCGCCTGCCCTACGGGACGCCTACGGCCTTCCATGGCGGCGCCGCGACCGGACCGCGCTGCGCGCCCTCCAGTGGGCAAGCCGGCGCACGCTTCCGCTGCTGCCCGCCGGTCCCCGGTACTGGCCCCACTACCGCGTCGCGCTGGACCGGTTCGGCACCTGAGCGGCTGCGGGCCGGCTCCGACGCCCTGTCATTCTTTGATTTCCACTCAGCGCGAATTTAGAATACGAGGGCCGTCAGCGCCGACGTGCGGACCACGGCATACGCGCCCCTCCACCTGCGCGAAGTTCAGTCGGGCCGGAGACGTAGGTTGCATCCCCAGCGGGAGGCCCCCCGCGGAGGTGCACGACCCGCCCGGCCGCGTCGGGCACGCACCCCCGGCCGGTCCCCAATCCACGCAGGCCACCGCCGCTGACCGGCCTCCCCCCGCTACTCAGGAAGGGCCGCCATGAACGGACCCCGCGGTTACACCTATGGCAGTGCGGATCTGGAAACCAGCCCCGTTTCGCTCGACGACCTTCGGAAAATCGAAGAAACCATCCTGTGGACGGACGCCGACCGGCAGGCACTCCTTCGGGCTCGGCCGATCCTTGAGCCGCGCACCGACAAGATCCTCGACGTCTGGTACGGCTACGTCGGCGACCACCCGTTCCTCCTAGAGAGTTTCGCCGGCGCCGACGGAAACCCCGATGCGGACTACCTTTCGGCGGTGCGTGAGCGCTTCAAGGCCTGGGTCGTCGACCTGTGCTCACGCGAACACGATCAGGACTGGCTGAACTACCAGCACGAAGTGGGCCTGCGCCATACCTCGGCGAAGAAGAACGTCACCGATGCGGTGGAGTCTCCGGCAGCCGAGGTCAGGATGCGGTACCTGATCGGGTTCATCGTCCCCCTGACGGCGACCATGCGCCCGTTCCTCGCCGAAGGAACCTCGGATCCCGAGGAGCTCGATGCGATGTACACCGCCTGGTTCAAGGGCGTCACCCTGACGGCGATTCTCTGGTCGGAGCCCTACAGCACGTCGTGGTGAGCCGGCCTTCCGCCGGGGCGGTCAAGCTGATTTGATGGCCTAATGAAACTACTTGTCCTTGGGGGTACCGCCTGGCTCGGCCATGAGATTGCACGGCACGCGGTGGAGCGCGGCCATGAGGTGACCTGTGCCGCGAGGGGACGCTCGGGAGCGGTTCCCGGCGGGGCGTCCTTCGTGGAGGTCGACCGCGACGACGATGATGGGCTCCGCCGGGTGGCCGGAGGCCGCTGGGATGCCGTCGTGGACGTCTCCCGGCAGCCCGGCCAGGTCCGGCGCGCCGTCCGGGATCTCCGGAACGCCGGCTACTACCTCTTCATCTCCTCGGGCAGCGCCTATGCGGATCAGGGTCCGGCCGGCCAGGACGAGGACGCGCCCCTCCTGCCGCCCCTCGGCTCCGACGTTATGGACACCCTGGAGACCTACGGGCCGGCCAAGGTGGCCTGTGAGCAGGCCGTGGTGGAGACCTTCGGCCCCGCACGCAGCATGATCGCCCGCGCCGGACTCATTGGAGGACCCGGCGACGGGTCCGGCCGCACCGGGTACTGGCCGCTGCGGTTTGCGCACCCCTCCGACCCCGGCGGGTCGGTGCTGGTCCCGGAAGCGCCGGATCTGCCCACGCAGGTCATCGACGTCCGGGACCTCGCCGCGTGGGTGGTGACCTGCTGCCAGGAGCAGCGCGGCGGGGTGTACAACGCGATGGGGAATAGCAGGTCCTTCGCCGACCATCTCGCCGCGGCCCGCCGGGTCGCCGGGCACGACGGACCGGTGGTGACAGCGGACGCGCAGTGGCTGCACGCCCGGGGTGTGGGCGAATGGGCAGGTCCCCGTTCACTGCCCCTGTGGCTCAGCGATCCGGACTGGCAGGGAATGAACGCGCGGTCCAATCAGCGCGCGCTGCACGCGGGCCTCGTGCTGCGCCCCCTTGAGGAAACGCTGAAGGCGGCCCTGGAGTGGGAGGAGGCCCAGGTGCCCGACAGCCCCCGGCGGGCGGGACTCACCCGTGACGAGGAGCGGGAGCTCCTTGCGGCGCTGTCCGGTTAGGGACGCGGGAGCGCCTGCAGGAGGATTACCGGCGTGGCGCCCACGAGTGTGAGCCTGCAGCGCGGTCGGGCCGGCCAGGGCCCGCCGGGCCGAAGTTCTAAGTGGCTGTGCCATGGGAACGGGAATGCAGGGCCGCCCTGTCCGAGCCGCCCTTTCGGAGGTACATTGGGCGCAGGCGGGGTCTCAACGGCCCGCCGCGAGGGGGGGGAACCGATGACCAGCAGCAGACGGGCGGCTCAACCCGCGCAGTGGCTTACCGGAGCGGGGGCCGGCACCCTCGTCCTTGCGGCGGCCCTTCTGGTGCCGGGCATCGATGCCTTCAACCGGGCCACGTACGGCGGGGGCGGCGGTGCGGCGGAAGCCCTGACCCTTCTCGGCCTCGGAGCCGCCGCCCTGCTGGCAGGGGCAGGAGCCCTGATCGCCGGCCGCCGGCGTTCCGCCGTGAGAAGGCCCCGCACCTATTCCGACCGGCATGATAACCATACGCTCCCGGCCGAGGACCGGCCCGTGAATCCGAACGACACCAGTCTGCGGGGCTACCAGACGGGCTTCTGACGCCCGGAGGGCCGTCCGCCGGTCCTTGGGGCCGGTCCCGGCAGCGCAGGAATCCTACGCGGTGACCAGGACGGCACCGGCGAGGGTGACCGCCCCAAGGAAAACCGTTGATATGCCACCGAGGATCAGACTGCGCCCGCCGGTGCGCGCAAGTTGGGGAATGTGGATCCCGGCGCCGAGGCCGAACATCGCGGCCGCCAGCAGGAGCGTCGCAGTGACCGAAGCGCCCTGCAGCACCGGGGCCGGGACGAGGCCGGTGGAACGGACGAGGACCAGCACCAGGAACCCGACGACGAAGAGGGGTACGGCCGGCGTCGAGCCGGTGCCGGCCGCGCGTGAATGTTCCTTCGAGCGGCTGATCCCGAAGGAGACCAGCGCGGCCACCGGCGCCAGGAGGACAACCCGGCCGAGCTTCACAACCGTGGCCACCGCCAGGGCCGCAGCGCCGGCGGTGCTGGCGGTTGCCACCACCTGGGCCACCTCGTGCACGGCCAGACCGGACCACAGGCCAAAGGTCTCATCGGACAGCCCCAGGAGGCCGCCCACCACCGGAAGCCCGAGAATCACCGCGGACCCGTACAGCGTCACCATGGCCACGGCACTGGCCACCTCGTCGTCGTCCGCGTCCACGATGCTCTGCATGCCGGCGATCGCCGATGCGCCGCAGATGGAGAACCCGGCGGCCATCAGGGTGGACGCGGCGCGGCTCAGGCCCAGGCGCTCGCCGATGTACCGGGTGAGGAAGAAGCTGACGAACACGGAGGCGACGATGAGCCCGAGCACCGGCAGGCCAAGGCCCACGATCTCCGGGAGGGAAAGCTGAAGGCCCAGCACCACCACCCCCAGGCGAAGAAACCGTTTAGTAGCCGCGCGGATGCCGGGGTTCAGGCGCGGGTGGAAGAGTCCGCTGTTCCGTACGAGCAGGCCCAGGCCGAGGGCGATGACCAGCGCGCCGGCGAAACCCTGAAGGTTCGCCAGGAGGACGGCGAGGGCAACGGCGGCCGCCATGACGAGGAGTCCCGGGGCGAGGCCGAGCGCGGCGGTGACGGGACGCGGCAGGGGCACGGGGTCGCTTTCGGAAGGCGCAGGAATGGCATGAGCGCCAGACCGGCGCGGGCCTAGTTGGTGAAGTGGGTGGTGGCCGGCGCCGTGGCGACCGACTGCACCAGCTGTTCGGCGAGGACGCGTAGTTTGACGTTCTGGTGGCTTGAGGCCCGTCGGAGGATCCGGATTGCCTCCTCCTGGGTGCAGCGGTTCTGGGCAATGATGATGCCGACCGCGATGTCGATGTTCGTGCGTGATTCCATCGCCGCCTGCAGGTTGGCGGCTGCGTCCTTATGTGCGGCCAGCTGCAGGGCGAGTTCAAGGGTGCTTGCCGCTTCCGCCGCGTACTCCTCGACCCGGCCCACGATGTCGGGGGTGAACACACCGGGCTCCTCGGCGTACAGGTTCACCGCGGCGCCGCCGTCCCCACCGGTCATCAGGGGTACTCCGAGGACCGAATAGAAGCCGCGGTCCTGGATCGCGTCGAGGTATTCGGGCCACCTGGGATCGGTCTGCGCATCCTGCACGAGGGCGGTCTCCCCGGTCCGGATCGCGGTAAGGCAGGGCCCGTCCCCGTAGCCGTATTGGACCTCGTCGAGCTCTGTTGCGGCGACGCTGCTGCTGGCCACGGTGGTGGCCCGGTCGTTGCGCTTGAGCGTGATGCCACACTGCGTCTTGACCCTGGGTTCGAGGATGGTTGCGGTGTGCGAGGCGAACGCCTCAAGGAACAGTTCGACGTTCCCGGACTCAAGAATCAGCTGCTGGAGCTGGCGCGCCACTGAATCACTTCCCGCATGTTTCCGCATTGCATCAGCTTAGGGCCACGGGCTCCCGTTTAGCTCATCGGGACCGGTGCCTAAAGCATTATTTCCGGCTCCCGACCGGTGGAACTTTGGCTTTGACGCAGTCCGCACGTGAAATAACCTCGGTGGTGGACCGCATGCCGGTCCACGGTCCTGATTCCAGGGCCCGGCACCGCCGCCGGGCCCGCGCAACGCATTCGAGGTTCTTCGGTGGATGAGCAGAGGCAGCGAGAGCTGACGTCCCGTGCGGCAGCCGAGGCGGGGCTCGACGCCGAGGAGCTGTGGATCCGGTACTTCGCCCTGGGAGGCTCACTCGCCCAAATCGAGATCGATGCCTACCTGCAGGGGCTCCAGATGATTCCGTCCCTCGAACGGGACATCCTCACCTCGGCATTGTGCGAGGCCTTTGAGGAGGCCGGTCGTGAACCGCCCGGTCTCGGCGCAGGCGGCGGGTGGGCGGAGCCCTCCAGCGGGACGGGCAGCGCAGCAGGGGCAGGTGCCGGCGACCCGGTCGAATCGCTCGGCGCGGCGGGGGCGGTCTTCCTCTCGGCCGAGCAGGCCGAAGCCCAGCGGATGCGGGCCCTGCGTAAGACGGGCCTCCTCGATTCACCCCCGGAGGAGCGCTTCGACCGGATCACCCGGCGGGCGCAAGAGTATTTCGGAGTCTCCTCGTCGATCGTGGCACTCATCGCCGAGCACCGGCAGTTCCTCAAGTCGGTCATCGGCGGGCTCGGCCAGAACCTTGAGCGGGAGAGCACCTTCTGCAACCGGACGATCCGCAGTGCGGGGCCCATGGTGGTGTGTGACACGCTGACCGACGATCGGTTTCGATCAAGCCCGCTCGTCGTCGGTGAACCGCACATCCGCTTCTACGCAGGGCACCCGCTGCTGGGCCCGGGCGGGTGGACCATCGGCACGCTCTGCGTCATCGACCAGAATCCGAGGGGGTTCACCGACGAGGACCGGCGCATGCTCCGGTTCCTGGCCGAGGCTGCGCAACAGGAGGTCATGCCGTAGGGGAGGTTCGATCCCCGCGCGGTCAGCGCGGTGAAAGGCCTCCGCTGTCGAGCGTGAGGGCGAGCTGGTGCGCCTCTCCGGGGCACTGGGGGCCGTTGGGGCGGACCACCTCCGCTGTGGCGCGGACCGAGTCGGGCTCCCCGACGTGACCGTCCGGTCCCGTGACGGCCGCCCTCACCTCGACCTCACCTTCGGGAAGATCGAGCGGAGCAAACCCCACAAGCGTGCCGTTCGGGCTGGCCGAGCCGCTGCACGTCCCATCGGGGCTGCAGCCCAGATCCACAGTGGTTGATCCTGCCTCCAGCCTCAGTTCCGGTTCCCTGCACCGGCCCTCCCAGCAGACCTCGAGCGCAAGCCCGCGCACCTCGCGGGCGCGTTCGGCCGCCACGACGACCGATACACCATCCTCGGCTCCGATTTCGGTGCAGGCGATGGGAGCCCCGGGCGTACCGCAGCCGACGGCGAGCAGGAGCGCTCCACCGAAGACGGCGGAACGCAGCAAGGGCGCTCGACAAGGCATGCTTCACCCTAGCGCCGCCCGGCGGACGGCGGGGTCCTTCCCCGGTGTGCCGTGGAGGTCAGCGGGAACGGGGTCCCGGCACCCGCACGAGGCGCAGGACGGCGCCCGCGCAGGGCACGCCCCCGGCTGCCCGTCAACGCGGCGCCAGGTGTGCCTCGGCCTCCGCCCCTGCGGTCGGTGCGCCTGCAATAAGCTGTGCCCATGGTTTTCCAGAAGCACCTCGGAGAAGAGTCCATCCCCGCGGAGGTCCTGGCGGCCCGGCGTGCGGGGACCCCGGACGCTGACTGGGACTCCTTCGAGGCGCGGTTCCGCAGCGAATTCCCCCGCCTGCGGTCCCTTTTCCGCCGGATCTACGGCGGCGGCGCTGACGACGAGCTGGTGCTGCTGGCGGTGGAGGCGGCGGAGTCGTGGCAGCAGCGGCCCGCCGGGCTCAAGGCGCTCGACGCCGCCCGGGCCACGGAGCCGGACTGGTTCCAGTCCAACGGGATGCTGGGCGGGGTCTGCTACGTGGACCTGTATGCCACAGACCTCTCCGGGCTGCGGGCGCGCATCCCGTACTTCCGTGAACTTGGCCTCACGTATCTTCACCTTATGCCGCTGTTCCTCGCGCCGGAGTCGAATTCCGACGGCGGCTACGCGGTCTCCAGCTACCGGGAGCTGAACCCGGCTCTCGGGACCATTGAGGAACTCGCCTCGATCGCCGACGAACTGCGGGCGAACGGCATCTCGCTCGTCGTGGACTTCATCTTCAACCACACCTCGAACGAACACGAGTGGGCCCGGAAGGCGCTCGCCGGCGACCCGGAATTCGAGAAGTACTACTGGATCTTCCCGGACCGGGAGATGCCGGATGCGTATGAACGCACCGTGCGCGAAATCTTCCCGGACGACCACCCCGGGTCCTTCGTGCCGCTGCCCGACGGCCGCTGGGTCTGGGCAACCTTCCATTCGTTCCAGTGGGACCTTAACTACCGCAACCCCGCGGTCTTCCGCGCGATGGCGAGGGAAATGCTCTTCCTTGCGAACCAGGGCGTGGAGGTCCTGCGGATGGATGCCGTGGCGTTCGTGTGGAAGCAGCTGGGCACGGCCTGCGAGAGCCTGCCCGAAGCGCACCTCCTCCTCCAGGCCTTCAACGCGGTCTGCCGGCTCGCCGCGCCGTCCCTGCTGTTCAAGTCCGAGGCGATCGTGCACCCCGACGAGGTGGTGCAGTACATCAGCCCGGGGGAGTGCCAGCTGAGCTACAACCCCCTGCAGATGGCACTGATCTGGAACAGCCTGGCCACCCGGGAGGTCTCCCTCCTGGCCCAGGCCCTCGAGCGCCGCCACGCCATTCCGCCAGGCGCCGCCTGGGTGAACTACGTGCGCAGCCACGACGACATCGGCTGGACCTTCTCCGATGAGGATGCGGCAGAGTTCGGCATCGGCGGGTACGACCACCGGCGCTTCCTCAATGCGTTCTTCGTCAACCGTTTCCCGGGCAGCTTCGCCCGCGGCGTGCCGTTCCAGGAGAACCCGCGCACCGGGGACTGCCGCATCTCGGGCACGACGGCGTCGCTGGCCGGACTGGAGGCGGGCGACGCCGGCGCCTTGGGCAGGATCCTGCTCGCCCACGCCATCGTGCTCAGCACCGGGGGCATCCCGCTGATCTTCCTGGGGGACGAGGTGGGCCAGGTCAACGACTACGGGTACACGCAGGACCCGGGCAAGGCCGGGGACAGCCGCTGGGTCGGGCGGCCGGCCTACCCGGCGGCCCGGTACGCGCTGAAGGACAATCCGGCCACCGCGCCGGGGGCGATCTTTGCGGGCCTGCAGCACCTCATTCGGGTCCGGGCCGACGCCCCGGAATTCGCGGGCGGCCGGCTCGTGCCCTTCGGCACCAACAATCCCTCCGTCCTGGGGTACCAGCGGCCAAGTGCGCCCGGCGTGAAGCCCTCACTGGTCCTGGTCCTGGCGAACTTCGCCGACTCCCGGCAGGAAGTCACCGCGGAGACCCTCTCCGGCCTGCCCGGTTCCGCCGTCGACCTCATCTCGGGCCGGGAGCTGACGGTGTCCGCCGGGCTCGGCCTCGAACCCCATCAGGTGCTGTGGCTCCGATACTCGCTGGAGGCGCCCATCTGAGTCCTCGGGGAGGCCTATCATTGGCGTACCACCCGAGGAGACCCCATTCCACCCAGCCAGCCACCGCGCGCCCGACGAAGAGCGCGCTACGGGCCCGCAGCCCTGACCATCCTGGCGCTGCTCTGCGCCGGCTGCCTGCCCGGCGCCTCCGGAGGACGGGAAGCGCCGGCCGTCTCCACCGCCCCCGCACCGCCGGCCGCATCCGCTCCGTCGCCGGAGACCTGCGGTGACTGCCTGGACGTCGTCGTCACGGGGGACCTGCTGGTCCACCCCCAGCTGTGGGACCAGGCGGCAGCGGACGCCGCAGTGACGGGCAGGACGCCCCTCGACTTCGAACCACTCCTCGCCGGCCAGCGTCCGTACCTCGCGGCGGCTGACCTTGCGGTGTGCCACCTGGAGACCCCGGTGTCCGACCCGGAGGGCCCCTACGCCGGCTACCCGACATTCAACGTGCCGCCCCAGATCCTCAGCGCGGCCAAGGAGGTCGGGTACGACGCCTGCACCTCGGCAAGCAACCACACCCTCGACGCCGGACCCGCCGGGGTGCTGCGTACCCTCGCCGCCCTCGACGCGGCCGGGCTCGAACACACCGGCTCATATGCCAGCGCCGCGGACGCGCAGCAGCCCCTGATCCTCGATACGCCGGACGCGAAGGTCGCCGTCATCGAGGCCACCTACGCCCTCAACGGCCAGACACCCGACCAGCCGTGGCGGGTCGACCTGCTCGACGTCCCGGCGATGGTCGCCAAGGCCCGGACGGCACGGGAGCAGGGCGCCGACGTCGTCCTTGCCGCCCTTCACGCCGGGGACGAGTACGCCTCAGTGCCCAACGCTCAGCAGACCGAGGCGGCTCATGCGCTCGCCGACAGCGGGCTGGTCGACTTCATCTACGGGCACCACACGCATTCGGTCCTGCCGATCGAGAAGTACAACGGCACCTGGATCGCCTATGGGCTCGGCAACGCGGTGACCGAGCTGTCCCCGGTCTACGACGTGAACAACGAGGGCCTGGCGGTCCGCGCTCGATTCAGCCGCGACGAGGCCGGGCAGTGGGCGGTCACCGACCTCGCCTGGCTCCCCTCGGTCATCGTGTCCAACCCCTACCGGTGGTGCGCGCTGGGCCCGGACCGCCCGGCCGGATCCTGTTCCACGCCCGGCCACGAGCAGGCGGTGAAGGAGCGCACCCGGTCGGTGGTCGAGTCGCTCGGCGCGGCCGCCGCGGGAGCGCACCCCTGGGACCCCGCGGCCGATGAAAATTCGGCACCAGCAGGGCCCTGACCCGGCAGGGCGCGGAATCAGCATGGCGCTGACCCAGCAGGGCGCGGGCGGGCGGACCCCCCCCCGGCCCCCCGGACCCCCGGGCGGATTCGCTTATTCGACCGCCGGGCTGTAGCGTTCTTACTACGCCGCGGGGTGGAGCAGTTCGGTAGCTCGCTGGGCTCATAACCCAGAGGTCACAGGTTCAAATCCTGTCCCCGCAACGAAAACAGAAGTCCCGGTCCCGGGTAGGGACCGGGACTTCTGCGTTAACCGGCCGCTTCGGCTTCCCCACCCCGGACGGCTCGGGCGCCCCCGGCGCTTCCCTGGCGCTGCTTCCTGCTGGCGGTGAAACGAAACGGGTGGGAACGTCCCATTTCGTTGGCACCCTCCTGCCGCTGGACCGACACTGAATCCCGGAACGCCCACTCGGGCGCCAATCAGTCCAACTGGAGGAAAAAATGCGTGTACTAGTGGCCGGTGCCGGCGGCGCCATCGGACGTCCCATCGTCCGTCACCTCGTCTCCTGGGGCCATGAGGTGTGGGGAATTGCGCGGGGAAACGAGGGTGCCGCGCGCATCGCGGCGGACGGCGCGACGCCGGTCATCGCGGACGTGCTCGATCTTGAGGATGTGACGCGTGCGGCCGCAGGCGTGCGGCCCGAGGTCGTCATCGACCAGCTCACGGCACTGCCGCGGCACTACTCGCCGCAGGCGATGCGCGACACCCTCGCCAGTTCGAACGAGGTAAGGGTGCGCGGGGGAGCGAATGTGCAGGCGGCCGCCCTCGCCGCGGGAGCGACACGTTTCATCGCGCAGTCCGGCTCCTACTTCTACCGGCCCGGCGAGGGGCTCGCCGGGGAATCGGAGCCCTTCGTCGCCGACGGGCCGCCCCTGGTGGACGGAAGCGCCGGGGCCTTCGTGCAGGTCGAGGACCGGATCCGGTCCCTTCCCGAGGGCACCACCGGACTGGTCCTCCGCTACGGGTTCTACTACGGCCCGGGAACCTGGTACTCGCCGGACGGCGACATGGGTGAGCAGGCGCGGGCCGGGCAGCTGGGCGTGCTCGGGTCCGGTTCCGGGGTCTGGTCCTTCGTCCACGTGGACGACGCGGCGGAGTTTACGGCGCGGGTCGCCGTCGAGTCCCAGGCGACCGGGGTCGTGAACGTCACCGACAGCGACCCCCTTCCCATGCGGGACGTGATGCGGGCCTTCAGCGCCTTCGCGGGAGGTGTCGAACCGGCCGAGCATCCGATCACCGAGGAGACCGACGCGGACGGGGTGTTCTACGCGACGAAGATGAGGGGTGCAAGCAACCGCCGCGCGCGGGATGAGTTCGGGTTCAGCCCGCGCCGGCTGGAATGGCTGAAGCCCTGACTCCGGCCCGGAGCGCGTTCGGCCGTCACCGATTCGGTGCGCTGTTCGGCAGCCCGTGCGGCAGGCCGCTCCGCTACCAGCCTCGCTCGAACCACTCCGCGAGGTGCGGCCGTTCGGCGCCCAGTGTCGTCCCCTTCCCATGGCCGGGATGGACGAACGTGTCATCGGGGAGATAGTCGAACACCCGCTCCAACACATCAGCGAACAGCGACGCGAACCGGACGGGGTCGCCCTGGGTGTTGCCCAGCCCGCCGGGGAAAAGCGAATCGCCGGTGAAAAGGTGCGCCGGGCCCTGCGGATCGCGGACCAGCAGGGCCACGGAGCCCGGTGTGTGTCCGCGGAGGTGGATGGCCTCAAGGTCGAACCCGTCGAAGGAACCGACGTCGCCGTGCTCGAGGGGCACGTCGGTCGGCACCTCGATGGCGGGGGCGTCGGCCGCGCCGGCGGCCGTGCGTGCCCCGGTCGC
Source organism: Arthrobacter frigidicola (assembly GCA_003602285.1). Taxonomy (GTDB): domain Bacteria; phylum Actinomycetota; class Actinomycetes; order Actinomycetales; family Micrococcaceae; genus Arthrobacter_D; species Arthrobacter_D frigidicola. The sequence continues at coordinate 129,415 of QZVU01000005.1, read as the reverse complement.
CTCCACGACCGCGGCCAGCGCCCGCACGTGGTCCCAGTGCGCATGCGTCGTCGCCACGAGGACAAGCCGTGCCGCGGCGGGGGTGTCCCGGGCACCCTCCGCCAGCAGGCCGGCGATGGCGGGCGCATCGTCGGCCGCATCGATCAGCACCTGCTGGCCGGAACCGCGGGCGGTGAGCAGGTACACGTTGTTGTCCATTCCGCCCACCGCGAGCCGGCGGATCACCACTGAGGAAAGCTCGGCAAGAATCATGGACCCACCCTAGGACAGGAGCCCGCCGGACCGCTTGGAGGCGGGCGGGCTTCACCTTGGGGCGCATAGCGGCCGAGCACCTCAGCCAACGCCCCGTTCGCGGTATTGTGCACGTAACAGGGCCCCGGCGGGGCAGTTCGGCATGCGCGGCGCATTCGAGGCCGCCGCGCCCGGCGGAAGGGGCAGCAGTGGAGAGTGAAATACCCGAGTGGCTGAAACTCGATCCCTCGAGCCCGTACCCGCCCTATGAGCAGCTGCGTCAGCAGATCGTCGAGGCCGCGAACAGCGGGCGCATCGCCGTCGGCGTCCGCCTGCCCCCGGTGCGGACCCTCGCGGCGCATCTGGGAGTGGCGGCGAACACCGTCGCCCGCGCCTACCGCGAGCTGGAGCGGGCGCAGATCGTGGTGACCCGATCCCGCGCCGGAACGGTGATCGCCGCGGCCGGGGACGAGGCCCGGCGGCGGGCTGCCGAAGGGGCAGCGGATTACGCCCGCATCGTCAAGGCGAGCGGGCTCAAGGAGGAAGAGGCAGTGGCCTATCTGCGGGCGGCATTGCGCCGAGCGTGAACCGGTCCGGCGCGTCGCACCGGTGTGGCGCGAATTAAACCCTATTCGAATATGTCTTCGAAGCGGGATTGAATTACAGTTGAATGGTGTCTATAGCCAACTCCCTGGAACAGCACTCTTCCGACCCCTTGATTCCGCACCCGGACCTGTCGCGCCTCGTCGTGAAGGGTGCGCGCGAGCACAACCTCAAGAACGTCGACCTCGACATGCCCCGGGACGCCATCATCGTGTTCACCGGGCTCTCCGGGTCGGGGAAGTCATCCCTCGCGTTTGACACGATCTTCGCCGAGGGCCAGCGCCGGTACGTCGAGTCGCTCTCGGCCTACGCACGCCAGTTCCTGGGCCAGGTGGACAAGCCCGACGTCGACTTCATCGAGGGCCTCTCGCCGGCCGTGTCGATCGACCAGAAGTCCACGAGCAAGAACCCGCGGTCGACCGTGGGCACCATCACGGAGATCTATGACTACATGCGCCTGCTCTGGGCGCGCGTGGGCCGCCCGCACTGCCCCATCTGCGGCGAGCCGGTGGCCAAGCAGACCCCCCAGCAGATCGTCGACCAGCTGCTCGAACTCGACGAGGGAACGCGCTTCCAGATCCTCGCGCCCGTGGTCCGCGGCCGGAAGGGCGAGTTCGTCGACCTGTTCCAGGAACTTTCGGCCAAGGGCTACTCCCGCGCCCGCGTCGACGGCGAACTCGTCCAGCTGACGGACCCGCCGAAGCTGGGCAAGCAGTTCAAGCACACCATCGAGGTGGTGATCGACCGCCTCGTCGTCAAGGAGGGCATCTCCCAGCGGCTCACCGATTCGGTCGAGACCGCCCTGAAGCTCGCCGAGGGGCGCGTCCTGGCCGACTTCGTCGACCTGCCCGACGACGACGCCAAGCGGGTCCGGGCGTTCTCGGAGCACCTCGCCTGCCCCAACGAGCACCCGCTGGCCATCGACGAGATCGAGCCGCGGTCCTTCTCCTTCAACAACCCGTTCGGTGCCTGCCCCGTCTGCACCGGCATCGGAACGAAGCTCGAGGTGGACGAGGAACTCGTCGTCCCGAACCCCGACCTCAGCCTCGCCGAAGGCGCCATCGCCCCCTGGTCGCTGGGCACCGCGACCCTCGAATACTGGACCCGGCTCCTCGAAGGACTGGCGAAGGAACTGAACTTCAGCATGGACGTCCCGTGGCGCAAGCTCCCGGACCGTGCCCGCGAGGCGGCCCTGTACGGCAAGGACCACAAGGTGGTCGTGCAGTACCGTAACCGCTTCGGGCGTGAGCGCAAGTACAGCACCGGTTTCGAGGGGGCCGTGCAGTACATCCACCGCAAGCACCTCGAAACCGAGTCGGACCACGCCCGTGACCGGTACGAGGAATACATGCGGCAGATCCCGTGCCCCGAATGCGGCGGCGCGCGGCTGAACCCGGCGTCACTGTCGGTGCTCATCAACGGCAAGTCCATCGCCCAGGTGGCTGCCATGCCGATGCGCGACTGCAGCGACTTCCTGAACAACCTCGTCCTGACCGGGCGCGAGGCGCAGATCGCGAACCAGGTCCTCAAGGAGATTCAGGCCCGCCTGACCTTCCTGCTCGACGTCGGCCTCGAGTACCTCAACCTCGAGCGCGCCGCCGGAACCCTCTCCGGTGGAGAGGCCCAGCGGATCCGCCTCGCCACCCAGATCGGCTCGGGCCTCGTCGGCGTGCTCTACGTCCTCGACGAGCCCTCGATCGGCCTGCACCAGCGCGACAACCGCCGCCTGATCGAGACCCTGACGCGCCTGCGCAACCTTGGCAACACCCTGATCGTCGTCGAGCACGACGAGGACACCATCCACGAGGCGGACTGGGTCGTCGACATCGGCCCCGGCGCCGGTGAACACGGCGGCGAGGTGGTCCACTCCGGCCTGCTCAAGGACCTGCTCACCAATGAGAAGTCCATCACCGGCGACTACCTCTCGGGCCGCCGGAAGATCGAGATCCCGGCCAAGCGCCGGAAGATCGACAAGTCGCGCCAGCTGAAGGTCGTCGGCGCCCGTGAGAACAACCTCAAGAAGCTGGACGTCTCCTTCCCGCTCGGCGTCCTGACCGCGGTCACCGGGGTCAGCGGCTCCGGCAAGTCGACGCTCGTAAACGACATCCTGTACAAGGTCCTTGCGAACAAGCTCAACGGCGCCAAGCAGGTGGCAGGGCGGCACAAGCGCATCGACGGCCTCGACCACCTCGACAAGGTGATCCACGTCGACCAGAGCCCGATCGGACGCACCCCCCGGTCCAACCCCGCAACCTACACCGGGGTGTTCGACCACATCCGCAAGCTCTTCGCCGAGACCACCGAGGCGAAGGTCCGCGGCTACCTGCCCGGGCGGTTCTCCTTCAACGTCAAGGGCGGGCGCTGCGAGGCCTGCTCCGGTGACGGCACCCTGAAGATCGAGATGAACTTCCTGCCCGACGTCTACGTGCCCTGCGAGGTCTGCCACGGCGCCCGCTACAACCGGGAAACCCTCGAGGTGCACTACAAGGGCAAGACCATCGCCGACGTGCTCGACATGCCGATCGAGGAGGGCGCCGAGTTCTTCGCCGCGTTCAGCCCAATCGCCCGGCACCTGAACACGCTCGTCGAGGTCGGCCTCGGCTACGTCCGGCTGGGCCAGCCCGCCACCACCCTTTCGGGAGGCGAGGCGCAGCGCGTCAAGCTCGCCAGCGAACTGCAGAAGCGTTCCAACGGCCGCAGCGTGTACGTGCTCGACGAGCCGACCACCGGGCTCCACTTCGAGGACATCCGCAAGCTCCTCCTGGTCCTGCAGGGCCTGGTAGACAAGGGGAACACCGTGATCACGATCGAGCACAACCTCGATGTGATCAAGAGCGCCGACTGGGTGATCGACCTCGGACCCGACGGCGGCTCCGGCGGCGGCGAGGTCATCGCCACCGGCACCCCGGAACAGGTCGCGCGCAGCGAGAGGAGCCACACCGGCACCTTCCTCGCGGAGATCCTCCCGGCGTCCTCCTAAACATTCCCTGCGGGGAATAGGAGTGCGGCGGGCGGGGTGCCTTGTGGCAAACTTGCCCGGTGACTAATTCGCAGGCGCTCGTCCTCTTCGACCTCGACGGAACCCTGATCGACCCCGCCGGGTCGATCACCGGAGGCATCGAAGCGGCCCTGCGGGAGCACGGGCTGCCTGTTCCTGACCCGCGCGTGGTCTCGAGCATGGTGGGGCCCGCACTGGTCACCTCGCTGCGGAACATCGCCGGCGTGCCCGAACACCTCATCGACCCGGTGATGGGCGCCTACCGCGCCGGCTACCGCTCCGTCGGCATGGCCCAAAGCCGCCCCTACCCGGGGATCGCCGACTGCGTGCGGGAGCTGCGCGCGGACGGAGCCCGGGTGGCCGTGGCCACCCAGAAACCGGAGTGGCTCGCCGAGGAACTGCTGACCGCCCAGGACATGATCGGCCTGTTCGACTCGGTCCACGGGGCACCGCGGGACGAACGTGCCGCCGCTGCACTGCCGGGAAAGAAACCCATCATCGCCGCGGCGCTGGCGGAACACTCAGGCCACTACGGCAGCGCGATCATGGTCGGAGACCGCTCGCACGACGTGCTGGGGGCGGCCGATAATGGGCTTGGCTGCGTGGGAGTGTCCTGGGGCTTCGCCGCGCCGGGCGAGCTCGAGGAGGCCGGCGCGATCGCGGTCGTCGACAGCGCGGAAAAGCTCCTGGAGGTGCTGCGTGGGAATCTATGACCTCACCCGCAGCACCACGCGCGGCCTTATCGCCGGCCTCTGCCGGCCCACCGTCGAAGGGCTCGGGCATGTCCCCACCGAGGGTCCGTTCATCGTCGCGGCCAACCACCTCTCCTTCCTCGACAGCGTCCTCATCCAGGCCCTGATGCCGCGCCGGGTGGCGTTCTTCGCGAAGGCCGAGTACTTCACCGGCACCGGCGTCAAGGGGGCGATGATGCGCTCCTTCTTCGAGGGTGTCGGCTCCATTCCCGTGCAGCGGGGCGAACAGGCGGCCAGCGTGCAGGCCCTGAAGACCCTGCTCGACCTGCTCGAGGAGGGCAGCGGCGTCGGCATCTATCCCGAGGGCACCCGGTCCCGCGACGGGCTGCTCTACCGTGGACGGACCGGCGTGGGCTGGCTGGCGCTGACCACCGGAGCGCCGGTGGTGCCGGTGGGCCTGATCGGGACCGAGGCGCTGCAGCCTGCGGGCAGCAACGGCATCCGGCCGCAGCACTTCACCATGAGGATCGGCGCGCCCCTGTACTTCGAGAAGACCGGACCGGGCCATCCGCTGCCGGCCCGGCGCAGCGCCACCGACACCATCATGGACTCCATTGCCGCGCTCAGCGGGCAGCAGCGCTCCGCCAGCTACAACAAGGGCGCGCCCGCGGAATAGCGGCCCCCGCCGGGCCGCCGCCCGGTGCACGCGCACCGCGGCACCGGTGCGCGCGAAGCTGAAGCGTCAGGGCCGCCCGGTCAGAGAACATAGGATTGAGCTGTGGCAAACCCAGCAAGCTACCGCCCCAGGACGGGGGAAATACCGCAGGACCCCGGCGTATACCGGTTCCGCGACGAGCATGGCAGGGTCATCTACGTCGGCAAGGCGAAGAACCTGCGCTCCCGCCTCAACTCCTACTTCGCGAACCCGCAGGGCCTGATGCCCCGCACCCGGGCCATGGTCCACACCGCCGCCGGCGTGGAGTGGACGGTCGTGGGCAGTGAACTCGAGGCCCTCCAGCTCGAATACACCTGGATCAAGGAATTCAATCCGCGCTTCAACGTGATGTTCAGGGACGACAAGTCCTACCCCTACCTGGCGGTGACGATGGGGGAGAAGTTCCCCCGCGTGCAGGTGATGCGGGGCGACAAGAAGAAGGACACCCGGTACTTCGGGCCCTTCTACCCCGCCAAGGCCATCCGGGAGACCGTCGATACGCTCCTGCGGGTCTTCCCCGTGCGTACCTGCAGCACCGGCGTCTTCCAGCGTGCCGAACGCTCCGGCCGGCCCTGCCTGATGGGGTACATCGACAAGTGCTCGGCGCCCTGCGTCGGGCGGATCTCCCCGGAGGACCACAAGGCCCTGGCCGGGGAGTTCGTGGCGTTCATGTCCGGGGAGGCCAAGCGCTTCATCACCGGGCTCGAAGCGAAGATGGCCGCCTCGGTCGCCGAACTCGACTACGAGGCCGCGGCACGGACCCGCGACGACATCGCCGCGCTCCGGAGGGTCTTCGAACGCAACACGGTCGTCCTCAGCGAGGACACCGACGCCGACATCTTCGCCCTGACCGAGGACGAGCTCGAGGCAGCGGCGCAGGTCTTCCACGTGCGCGGCGGGCGCATCCGCGGCCAGCGCGGCTGGGTCGTGGAGAAGGTCGAGGACATGGACACCCCCGACCTGGTGGAGCACCTCCTGCAGCAGGTGTACGGCGAGGGCGGGGCCGGCAACGACCGGATTCCACGCGAGGTCCTCGTGCCCGTGATGCCCAGCAACGCCGAGCAGGTCCTTGAGTGGCTGCGCGGGCTGCGCGGGGCCCGCGTCGACGTGCGGGTACCGGTGCGCGGCGACAAGGCCACCCTGATGGGCACCGTCCAGCAGAACGCCGCCGACTCCCTGCGACTGCACAAGAGCCGGCGCGCCGGGGACCTCACGACGCGGTCGGCGGCGCTGACCGAACTGCAGGAGGCACTTGAGCTGCCGCAGCCGCTGATGCGCATCGAATGCTTCGACATCTCCCACGTCTCCGGCACGAACGTCGTCGCCTCAATGGTGGTGGTCGAGGACGGACTGCCGCGCAAATCGGAGTACCGCCGCTTCTCCATCACCGGCGACGCCGCCCGCGACGACACCGCCTCGATGTACGACGTGATCTACCGCCGGTTCCGGAACTACCTCGCCGGCCGCGTGCCGGAGGACACCGGCAACGGCACCGGCTCCCCGGCGGACGGGGAGGGCGCCGGTTCCCCGGCGGACAACGGCGCGGCCGCCGGGGCGGAGGCCGTTCCGCTGGCGGACACCACGACGGCGACGACGAAGAACCGGTTCGCCTACCCGCCGAACCTGGTCGTCGTCGACGGCGGCCCGCCCCAGGTCGCCGCGGCCTCCCGTGCGCTGGCGGACCTCGGCATCGACGACGTCTTCGTCGTCGGCCTCGCCAAGCGGCTCGAAGAGGTGTGGGTGCCCGGCAGCGACTTCCCCGTCATCCTGCCGCGGGCGTCGGAGGGACTGTTCCTGCTGCAGCGCATCCGGGACGAGGCCCACCGCTTCGCCATCAGCTTCCACCGCCAGAAGCGCGGGAAGTCGATGACCGAATCGGCCCTCGACGGAATCCAGGGTCTTGGGCCGTCGAAACGCAAGGCCCTCCTGAAGCACTTCGGTTCGGTGAAGAAGCTGAAGGCCGCCTCGGTGGAGGACCTGCTGGAGGTCCCGGGCATCGGTCCGGCCATGGCCGAAGCCATCCGGAGCGGGCTGGCCGGCGGGGCTGTGCACGACGCTGCTCCCGCTGTGAACCTGACCACGGGCGAGATCCTCGATTCTTAGCTAGGCTGAGGACGGCGCCCGCTGCCTGCGGCGCAGCATATCCGCACCACCTACGCCGGAACGGACGCATACATGACTGAGGCTGACAGCCTGACCCCGGTCAAACCCACCGAATCGGAGCTGCTGGTCGTCACCGGCATGTCGGGTGCCGGACGCAGCACCGCGGCCCACGCGCTTGAGGACCACGGCTGGTACGTCGTCGAGAACCTCCCGCCCCAGATGCTCGGGACGCTGACCGAACTGGTGGCCCGCATGCCCCAGTCCATCCCGAAGCTCGCCGTGGTGATCGATGTGCGGAGCAAGAAGCTGTTCAACGACATCAAGGCCGCCCTCGCCGCGCTACGCGCGGCCGGGGTCAACTACCGCGTGCTTTTCCTTGACGCCGACGACGCCGAGCTGGTCCGCCGGTTCGAACAGGGCAGGCGCCCCCACCCGCTCCAGGGCGACGGCCGGATCCTCGATGGCATCGCCGCCGAACGGGACGTGCTCAAGGAGGTGAAGTACGCCTCCGACATCGTCGTGGACACCACCGACTTCAATGTCCACGCCCTGGCCACCGCCGTCACTGAACTCTTCTCGGAGTCCGGGCCGATCGTGCTGCGGCTCAACGTGCTCAGTTTCGGCTTCAAATACGGCCTCCCCGTCGACGCGAACTTCGTGGCCGACGTCCGGTTCATCCCCAACCCGCACTGGGTGCCGCAGCTGCGCCCGCAGACCGGGCTCGATGAGCCCGTGCGGGAGTACGTGCTGGGCGCCGCCGGCGCCTCGGACTTCGTCAGCCGCTACGTCAACGCCCTGATCCCGGTCCTCGACGGCTACCGCCGCGAGAACAAGCACTACGCGACCATCGCGGTCGGCTGCACCGGAGGCAAGCACCGCTCCGTCGCGGTGACCGAGGAGATCGCCCAGCGGCTCGCCCAGCTGCCCGGCGTGCAGGTGGCCGCGCACCACCGGGACCTGGGGCGGGAATAGTGGCACTCTTTTCGGGGCCGCTGCCCCTGATCCCGGTTCCGACGGCGAACCGGCGCGAGGGCGAGCCGGCAGAGAAGACGCCCTCGGTGGTGGCGCTCGGCGGCGGCCACGGGCTGTCAGCCTCGCTGTCCGCGCTGCGCCTGCTGACCCAGGACCTCACCGCAGTGGTCACCGTCGCCGACGACGGCGGGTCCTCCGGCCGGCTGCGCAGGGAACTTGGGGTGCTTCCGCCCGGCGACCTGCGGATGGCGCTTGCCGCCCTGTGCGACGACACGGACTGGGGCCGCACCTGGCGCGACGTCATGCAGCACCGCTTCACCTCGACCGAGGGCGTCGAGGGCTCGCTCGATAACCACGCGCTGGGAAACCTGCTTATCGTGACCCTCTGGGAACTGCTTGGCGACCCCGTGGCGGGCCTGCAGTGGGCCGGCGCGCTGCTGGGCGCCCGCGGCAAGGTCGTGCCGATGGCCAGCGTGCCGCTCACCATCGAGGGGGACATCCTCACCGAGTCCGGGGGAGGGCTGCGGGTCAAGACCATCGTTGGGCAGGCCCAGCTTGCGGTCGCGGCCGAGGGCGGGAACGTCAGCAACGTCCGGCTGCTCCCGGAGGCAGCGCCGGCCTGCAAGGACGCCCTTGAGGCGATCGAACTGGCCGACTGGGTGATCCTCGGCCCGGGCTCCTGGTACACCTCGGTGCTGCCGCACCTGCTGCTTCCCGAGCTCCGTGACGCGCTCTGCCGCACCTCCGCCAAACGCTGCCTGACGATGAATATGACCAATGACACCAAGGAGACCCAGGGCATGACCGCCGTGGACCACCTTGCCGTGATTAAGCGCTACGCGCCGGAGTTCACTGTGGACGTCGTGCTGGCCGATCCGGCAGTCGTTGGAGACCGTGCGCAGTTCGAGAAGGCGGTCGCCGGAATGGGCGGCCGGGCCGTTCTGGGTAAAGTGGGTTCTTCAACCGGAAAACCCGTCCATGATCCGCTTCGCCTCGCAACGGCGTACAAAGACATGTTTGGGGAGAACTAGGAGTGAACTGGTGGCGCTGACTGCGGACGTCAAAGAGGAGCTCTCGCACCTCGAAGTTAAAAAGTCCTCGGTACGCAAGGCCGAGGTGTCCGCCCTGCTGCGGTTCGCCGGCGGGCTGCACATCATTTCGGGCCGGATCGTGATCGAAGCGGAGGTCGACCTCGCGTCGACCGCGCGCCGGGTCCGCTCAGCCATCGCCGAAGTCTACGGGCACAACAGCGAAATCATCGTTGTATCCGGCGGCGGCCTGCGCCGCGGCAACCGGTACGTGGTCCGGGTGGTGCGCGACGGCGAGTCCCTCGCCCGCCAGACCGGCCTGCTCGATACCCGGGGCAGGCCCGTGCGCGGGCTGCCCTCCGCCGTCGTCAACGGCTCAGCGGCCGACGCCGAGGCCGTCTGGCGCGGTGCGTTCCTGGCCCACGGGTCCCTGACCGAGCCTGGCCGCTCGTCCTCCCTCGAGGTGACCTGCCCCGGGCCGGAATCTGCGCTGGCCCTCGTGGGCGCCGCCCGCCGCCTCGGCATCGCCGCCAAGGCGCGGGAGGTCCGGGGCGTGGACCGCGTGGTGATCCGCGACGGTGACACCATTGCGGCGCTGCTCACCCGCATGGGCGCCCACGACGCCCTCATGGTGTGGGAGGAACGGCGGATGCGCAAGGAGGTCCGGGCCACGGCGAACCGGCTGGCGAACTTCGACGACGCCAACCTGCGCCGGTCCGCGCAGGCAGCCGTGGCCGCCGGCGCCCGCGTGGAGCGGGCGCTTGAGATCCTCGGCGAGTCCGTCCCGGAGCACCTACGGTACGCGGGGGAGCTGCGGGTCGGCCACAAGCAGGCAAGCCTTGACGAACTCGGCCGGCTCGCGGACCCTCCGATGACCAAGGACGCCATCGCGGGCAGGATCCGCCGGCTGCTGGCCATGGCCGACAAGCGGGCCCAGGAGATCGGGATTCCGGGAACCGACGCCAATGTCACCGCCGACATGCTGGACGAGTGAATCCTTGCATAGGATGGGAGAGCAAGCCTGCCGCTTCGGCGGCGGGACCCCGGCGGTAAGCCTCCGGCCCACACCGGCCCGGAAGCGGCCCCGGAAAGGTACACCATTAGATGGAGGAAATTCGTGAGCCAGTACACGCTGCCCGACCTTGATTATGATTATGCGGCCCTTGAACCGCATATCTCCGCGCGGATTATGGAGCTGCACCACAGCAAGCACCACGCCACCTATGTCAAGGGTGCCAACGACGCGCTGGCACAGCTGGCGGAGGCCCGCGGAAAGGGCGAGTTTGGGAACATCCCCAAGCTGTCGAAGGACCTGGCCTTCCACCTCGGCGGCCACACCAACCACTCGATCTTCTGGAAGAACCTCTCACCGGACGGAGGGGACCTCCCCACCGGTGAACTGGCCGCCGCACTCGACGACGCGTTCGGTTCCTTCGAGGCCTTCCGCAGCCACTTCAACGCCGCCGCCATCAGCCTTCAGGGCTCCGGCTGGGCGGTCCTCGCCTACGAGCCGCTCGGCGGCAACATCGTCATCGAGCAGCTCTACGATCAGCAGGGCAACGTTCCGGTCGGAACCATCCCGCTGCTCATGCTTGACATGTGGGAGCACGCCTTCTACCTCGATTACGTCAATGTCAAGGCCGATTACGTCAAGGCCTTCTGGAATATCGTGAACTGGACCGACGTCGCGGCACGGTTTGACCGTGCCCGGTCCGGCGCATCGAGCCTGGTCGTCCCCGGCGTCTAACGCCCGGTTGCGTTCCGCCTGTGCCCGCCTCCGCGGGACGGGCACGCGCTTCGGGGCGGAGGCGCAGGCCTCCGCCCCGAAGCACCGCAGAACCTGATGGACCGAAAAGGATCATCGGACCCGCACAACGGCGTGCAGCGCAAGCAGCTGCCGGACCGGCCGAACAGGCCCTGGCAGCATCACTTAATAAGGAGATGGAAACCAGTGACTACCCGTATTGGAATCAATGGCTTTGGCCGCATCGGCCGCAACTACTTCAGGGCGGCGCTCGATCAGGGCGCGGATCTGGAAATCGTGGCGGTCAACGACCTCACCAGCCCCGAGACCCTGGCCCACCTGCTCAAGTACGACTCCGTGGCAGGGCGCCTGGGCGTGAGCGTTGAGGCCGACGGCGGGGACCTCGTGGTCGACGGCAAGCGCATCAAGGTCCTGGCCGAGCGCGACCCCGCGAACCTGCCCTGGGCAGACCTGGGCGTCGACATCGTGATCGAATCCACAGGGTTCTTCACCAAGGCCTCCGACGCGCAGAAGCACATCGACGCCGGTGCGAAGAAGGTCCTGATCTCGGCCCCGGCCTCCGACGAGGACATCACCGTGGTCCTGGGCGTCAACGACGGCGACTACGACCCGGCCAACCACCACATCATCTCCAACGCCTCCTGCACCACCAACTGCCTGGGCCCGCTGGCGAAGGTCCTCCAGGACTCCTTCGGCATCGAACGCGGCCTGATGACCACCGTCCACGCCTACACGGCGGACCAGAACCTTCAGGACGGCCCGCACAAGGACCTGCGCCGTGCGCGGGCGGCCGGCATCAACATGGTGCCGACCTCCACCGGGGCCGCCAAGGCCATCGGCCTGGTCCTGCCCGAGCTCAAGGGCAAGCTCGACGGATACGCCATCCGCGTTCCCGTGCCCACCGGCTCGGCCACCGACCTGACCGTCACGGTCGGCCGGGAGGTCACCGTCGACGAGGTCAACGCCGCCTACAAGGCCGCCGCCGAAGGCCCCCTGAAAGGCTACCTGACGTACACCGAGGACCCGATCGTGTCCTCGGACATCGTCGGGGACCCGGCGTCCTCGATCTTCGACTCCGGGCTGACCAAGGTCATCGGCAACCAGGTCAAGGTCGTGTCCTGGTACGACAACGAGTGGGGCTACTCGAACCGCCTCGTTGACCTCACCGAAATCGTCGCTTCCAAGCTCTCCTGACCCGGTGGGCTACGCATCGATTGACGACCTCCTCGCGGAAGGGGTCCGCGGCCGGCGGATCCTGGTCCGCTCGGACCTCAACGTTCCCCTTGACGACTCCCAGCGGGTCACCGACGACGGGCGCCTCCGGGCGTCGCTTCCCGTGCTGCGCAAGCTCAGCGAGGCCGGAGCCGCCGTCATCGTGATGGCTCACCTTGGACGCCCCAAGGGTGCTCCCGAGGCGAAGTACTCGCTCCGCCCCGCCGTCGACCGCCTGGCCGAGCTTGCGGACTTCCCCGTGACGCTCGCGGGGGATACCGCCGGGGAGCAGGCACGGGCAGCAGCCCAGGCGCTCTCCGACGGAGAGGTCCTGGTGCTCGAGAACGTGCGGTTCGACCCGCGCGAGACCAGCAAGGACGAGAGCGAACGCGCAGCACTCGCACAGGAGTTCGCGGGGCTCGCCGGCAGCTCGGGGGCATACGTCAATGACGCTTTCGGTGCCGTGCACCGAAAGCATGCAAGCGTGTATGACCTCGCCGCGATCCTTCCCTCCTACCAGGGCGACCTGGTGAAGGCGGAGGTCGAGGTTCTCCAGCGGCTCACCACGGACCCCGAGCGGCCCTTCGTGGTCGTCCTGGGCGGATCGAAGGTCTCCGACAAGCTGGCGGTCATCGAGAACCTGCTGGGCAAGGCCGACCGGCTCCTGATCGGCGGGGGAATGGTCTTCACGTTCCTCGCCGCCCAGGGGCACAAGGTGGGCGCCTGCCTGCTCGAGGCCGACCAGCTCGACACGGTGCGCGGCTACCTCGACCGCGCGGCCGAGGCGGGCACGGAGTTCGTCTTCCCGACGGACATCGTTGTCGCCGAGAAGTTCGCGCCCGACGCCCGACACGGGGTGCTTGCGGCCGACGCCATCGAGTCCGGCCCCTACGGCGCCGGCGGGATCGGCCTCGACATCGGACCGGCCAGCGGCTCCGACTTCGCGGCGCACATCGCGCAGGCGAAGACAGTGTTCTGGAACGGGCCCATGGGCGTGTTCGAGTTCGAGGCCTTCGCCGAGGGGACCCGCGTGGTTGCGCAGGCCCTCGTCGAGGCGCAGCGGAACGGCGCCCTGACGGTGGTGGGTGGAGGCGACTCCGCCGCCGCGGTCCGGGGCCTCGGGTTCGAGGACGCCCAGTTCGGCCACATCTCCACCGGGGGTGGGGCAAGCCTCGAATACCTCGAGGGCAAGGAGCTCCCCGGCCTGACGGCGCTCGAGCGCGCCTGAGGCCACCGGCACGGGAACATTTCCGCCGCAGGACCCGCCCGCACGGGCGGGTCCTGCGGCTCCTGACGACTGAAAGAGAGTTCGCTATGACCACCTCGACGAACGGCGTGTTCGACCGGCGCCCCCTGATCGCCGGTAACTGGAAAATGAACCTGGACCACGTCCAGGCCATCACGTTCCTGCAGAAGCTCGCGTGGACCCTCGATGACGCCAACCACGACTTCGGCAGGGTTGAGATGTCGGTGTTCCCGCCGTTCACCGACCTGCGCGGTGTGCAGACCCTCGTCAAGGGGGACGACCTGCCCGTGGTGTACGGCGGGCAGGACCTTTCCCCGCACGACTCCGGCGCCTATACCGGGGACATCTCCGGGCAGTTCCTGAAGCGCCTCGGCTGCACGTACGTGCTGGTGGGCCATTCCGAGCGCCGCACAATCCACACCGAATCCGACGAACTGCTCAACACCAAGGTGCACGCCGCATACCGGCACGACCTGGTGCCCGTGCTGTGCGTCGGGGAGGGCCTTGAGATCCGCCAGGCCGGCACCCATGTGGAGCACACCCTCGAACAGCTCCGCCGGGGCGTGGCCGGCCTCGACGCCGGCCAGGCCGCCAGCTTGGTCGTTGCCTACGAGCCTGTCTGGGCGATCGGCACCGGCGAGGTGGCCGGCCCGCAGGACGCCCAGGAGATGTGCGCGGCGATCCGCGCCGAACTGGTTGAACTCTTCGACGGCGAGACGGCCGCGAAGGTCCGCCTGCTCTATGGTGGGTCGGTCAAGGCCGCCAACGCCGGAGCGATTCTCAAGGAACGCGACGTCGACGGCGTGCTCGTCGGCGGTGCGAGCCTCGACGTGTCCGAGTTTGCTAGTATTGTCAGGTTCGAACAGCACCTGGTCACAGGCTAGTCGCGCCTCCCGCCAACGGCGGGTTCTCAGCCTTGAAAGGGCCCCGTGGAAATTCTCCGAATCATCCTGCTCGTACTGCTGGGCATCACCAGCCTGCTCCTGACGCTGCTGATCCTGCTGCACAAGGGCCGCGGCGGCGGCATGTCCGACATGTTTGGCGGCGGCATGTCCTCAAGCATGGGCTCCTCCGGGGTTGCCGAGCGCAACCTGAACCGCTTCACCGTGGCGCTTGGCCTGGCCTGGGGCACCGTGATCATCGCCCTCGGACTCATTCAGCGGTTCCTCGAACCCTGACCGGCGCACAAAAGCCCCGCCGCTTCCAATCCTGGAAGCGGCGGGGCTTTTTGTTGTGCCTGGGGTGCTCTACCGCACTCCCGGCTCGGTCACTGCTCGGCGTCCTCGCGGTTGATCAGGCGGCCGGGGAGCTGCACGGCAGCATCCTGGTCGATCAGCCACAGGGTTTTGTTCCGGCCGCGGGCACCCGCGGCGGGCACCTGAACGGAGCCGGCACCGGCAAGCGCCAGGCCCACCGCGCCGGCCTTGTCCTCACCGGCAACTGCCAGCCAGACCTCCTCCGCCGAGTTAATGCTCTCCAGCGTGAGGGAGATCCGCTCCGGCGGAGGCTTGGGTGCGTCGGCGACGCCCACGACGGTCGAGCCCTTCGTCCGGATCCCCGCCAGTTCCGGGAAGAGCGAGGCGATGTGGGCGTCCGGGCCGACGCCGAGCATCAGCACGTCGAACCGTGGCAGCCGTGGATCGGCGGCGCCGTCCAGGGCTTCCGCTTCGGCCGCTTCCTGCAGCCGTGCCGCGTAATCGGCGGCGGCGGCGTCCTGGTCGGGGAACTGGTCGCTGGAGCCGAACTCGTGTATCTTCGCCGGATCCACAGCAAGGTGGTCAAGCAGCGCCTCGCGGGCCTGCACCGCATTGCGGTCGGGGTGGCCGGCCGGCAGGAACCGCTCGTCGCCCCACCAGAAGTCCACCTTCGACCAGTCCACGGTCCGGCAGGTGGGGGATTCCCACACTGCCTTGAGGGCCGCCGTGCCAATGGAGCCTCCGGTCAGCACCACCGTGGCTGTCCCGCGCTCGTTCTGCACATCGACGAGGCGGGTGATCAGGCGAGACGCCACCGAGGCGGCAAGCAGGGTCGGGCCGGGGTGGATACTGATCTTTGGCTCAGCGTTCACTGGTTTGTACGCTCCTTAGGTTCGTTTTCGCAAGGCCTTCGGTGATAACTTCCCCGAAGACGTCGTCCGGGTCAAGTCGACGAAGCTCCTCGGCGAGGCACTCCTCCAGGCTGCGGCGCGGCAGCGAAATCCGCTGGACCGGCTGGCCGGGCTGGTGCAGCTCGGCCACATCCCGGCCCGGACGGTACAGCTCGATGTCCCCGTTGTCCCGCGAGAGCCGCACCCGGTGCAGGCCGGTACCGGCGGGACCGGCGGCAATCGTCACCGGAGCGTCCAGGGCCTGGGTCAGCCAGGCGGCCAGCAGGACCGTGCTCGGGGAATCCTCGGCGCCTTCGACCGTCACCTCGGTGATCGTCGACGGCTCGGCCTGGTCGAGGACGGCCGCGAGCTGGATGCGCCAGTTCGTCAGGCGCGTCCAGGCCAGGTCCGTGTCGCCGGCGGAATAGGTCTTCTGCAGGTTGAAGAGCGCCGCAGCCGGGTCCGCCTCGTTGGAGGAGTCGGTGATCCGGCGGTGGGCGATGGCCCCGATGGAGGTCTGGGCCGCCGCCGCCGGCATGTGGTGCGGCCACCAGGCCACGATGGGGGCATCCGGCAGCAGCAGGGCCGACACGAGCGACTCGTTCTCATTTGACAGGTCCCCGGAGCCGCGGAGCACGATCACCTCGGAGGCACCGGCGTCACCGCCCACGCGGATCTGGCCGTCGAGGCGCGTGGGGTCGTCCGGCGATCCCTGGGCCAGGACGATGATGCGGCAGGGGTGCTCCCGGCTTGCTTCGTTCGCTGCCCGGATCGCCTCCTCCTCGGCGCCGGCGCGGGTGATCACCACGAGGGTGAGCACCCGGCCGAGGGCGACGACGCCGCCCCGGTCGCGCAGGCTCGTGATCTCCTTGGAGACCTTCGAGGTGGTGGTGTTCGGAAGATCTACGATCATGGCCTTCTCCAGCTTCTGCCATCGGCGGCGAGCAGCTCATCGGCGGAGGATGGCCCCCAGCTGCCCGGCCTGTACTTTTCGGGCTGCTCGTCCAAAGACGCCCAGAACTTTTCGAAGGGATCGAGGATCTGCCAGGACAGTTCGACCTCCTGCTGGCGCGGGAACAGCGGCGGTTCGCCCAGCAGCACATCGAGGATGAGCCGCTCGTAGGCCTCGGGGCTCGACTCCGTGAAGGAGTGGCCGTACCCGAAGTCCATGGTGACGTCGCGGACCTCCATCTGCGTGCCCGGGACCTTCGACCCAAACCGGATCGTCGCCCCCTCGTCCGGCTGGACGCGGATGACGACGGCGTTCTGGCCGAAGTCATCCTCGTTGTGGTCGAGGAAGAGCAGGTTCGGAGCGCGCTTGAAGACGACCGCGATTTCCGTGACACGGCGGCCGAGGCGCTTACCGGCCCGCAGGTAGAACGGCACACCGCTCCACCGGCGGGTGTTGATATCCAAGCGGATCGCGGCGAAGCTCTCCGTCGTGGAATCGGCCGGGATACCGTCCTCGTCGAGGAAGCCATTGACCTCCTCGCCGCCCTGCCAGCCGCTGTCGTACTGGCCGCGGGCCGAGTAGCAGGTCAGGTCCTCGGGAAGCCGCACCGCGGCGAGGACCTTCTCCTTCTCCGCGCGCAGGTCCTCGGCGTTGAAGGAGATGGGCTCCTCCATGGCCGTGAGGGCGAGCAGCTGCAGCAGGTGGTTCTGGATGACGTCGCGTGCGGCGCCGACGCCGTCGTAGTAGCCGGCGCGGCCGCCGATGCCGATGTCCTCGGCCATCGTGATCTGCACGTGGTCGACGTAGTTGGCGTTCCACAGCGGCTCGAACAGCTGGTTGGCGAAGCGCAGGGCCAGGATGTTCTGGACCGTCTCCTTGCCAAGGTAGTGGTCGATGCGGAATACGGCGTCGGGCGGGAAGACCTGCTCGACGATGTTGTTCAGCTCCCGGGCCGATTCGAGGTCGTGTCCGAAAGGCTTCTCGATGACGACCCGCCGCCACTGGCCGTCACGGGGCTCGGCGAGCCCGTGCTCGGACAGCTTCTGGCACACAATCTCGAAGGCCTTCGGCGGGATCGAGAGGTAAAACGCGTGGTTTCCACGCGTTCCCCGGGTCTCGTCGAGCTCGCTCAGCGACTCCTGGAGGCGGACGTAGGCGTCGTCGTCGTCGAAGTTGCCCTGGACGAAGCGGATTCCGGCCTCAAGCTGCTCCCACACCGTGTCGTTGAACGGGGTGCGCGCATACTGCTTGACGGAGTTCCGGACCTCCTCTGCGAACTGCTCGTGCGTCCAGTCGCGCCGGCCGAACCCGATAAGGGCGAAGCTGGGCGGGAGCAGGCCGCGGTTGGCCAGGTCGTACACGGCCGGCATGAGCTTCTTGCGGGCGAGGTCGCCGGTGACTCCAAAGAGCACCAGCGAGGACGGCCCCGCGATCCGGCTCAGGCGCCGGTCGCGGGGATCCCGCAGGGGATTTGCCTGTTTGGGGGGAAGGGTCTCGTGCATGTCTAGCCGTTCTGCTGGGATTCCCGGCCGGCTCCGGCCAGGAAGTCAATGACGCCGGTGAGCTGGCTCAGCCCCGCCGCGCGGTCTGTCAGGTGCAGGCGGACCACGGGACGGCCGTGGGCCTCGAGCACCTGTGCGTCCCCGGCCGCCTGGGCCGAGATCAGTTCCCCGAAGGTGAAGGGCAGTCCCGGAATCTCCAGGTCCGAGCCGGCGGCGCCGGTGATCTGGAGGTACACCCCGGAGGCCGGTCCACCCTTGTGGAACTGGCCGGTCGAGTGAAGGAACCGCGGGCCCCACCCGAAGGTGACGGGCCGGCCGGTCAGGGCGGCCAGCGGACTGCGCAGCTCCTCGAGCGGCGCCTGGGCGTGTCGGTCCAGGTAGGCCTGTACCGACAGGTAGCCGGTGGGCTCAAGGGTGCCCAGGAGCGCCTGCAGTGCGTCCCCGACCGTGGTGGCGTTGCCGAGCAGTTCCGCGTCGCCGCGGATCTCAATGGCGCCGTCGACGAAGTTCGCCGGAGCCGGAGCGGGCTGGGCGTCAAGCAGTCCGCGGGCGGCCTTCTTCGCCGCTTCCACGTCGGGCTGGTCGAAGGGGTTGATCCCCAGCAGCCGGCCCGCGACCGCGGTTGCGAACTCCCAGACGAACATCTGGCTTCCCAGCGATCCGCTCACCACCGCGCGGGTCTGTCCGTCCGTGGACACCTCGGCGTCGGAACCGGCCAGCACGACCGGAACGACGTCGTCGGCCACCGTGGCGACCTCGGGGGAGTCCAGGGAGGCCACGACGGGCAGCAGGCCCGTGCCGAGCTTTCCGGTGGACTCCGCGATGAGCTGCTCGGCCCAGTCGGCGAAGCCCGGCAGGCCGGAGCCGCCGTCGGCGAAGACGATCTTGTCGCGCAGCGGCTTGGTGCCCCCGAGCACGGCGCCCAGCCGCAGGCCGGCGTTGTCGGGTCCGTCCTCACCGAGGAACTCGGAGATCTCCTCGGCATCGGCCACCAGGGCTTCGATGTCGGCGCCGGCAAGGCCGGAGGGGACCAGGCCGAACGCGGTCAGGGCCGAGTAGCGTCCGCCGACCTGCGGGTTGGCGTTGAAAACCTGGCGGTAGCCGGCCTCCCTCGCTGAACCGTCAAGCGGCGAACCGGGATCGGTGACGATGATGATGCGGGACTTCGCGTCGATGCCGGCGTCGGTGAACGCCTTCTCGAAGGCCCGGCGCTGCGAGTCGGTCTCAACGGTGGAGCCCGACTTGGAGGACACCACGATCGCCGTCTCGGCGAGGCGCTCCGCGAGGGCGGCGCCGACCTGGTCGGGGTCGGTCGAGTCGAGGACCACGAGGTCGACCCCGGCGGTCCGGGTGATGACCTCGGGGGCCAGCGACGACCCGCCCATGCCGGCCAGCACGAAGCGGGTCACCCCCTCGGCCGCAAGCTCCTCCCGGAGCTGTGCGATCTGCGGGATCAGGGCCCGTGACTCGTCGAACAGGTCGATCCAGCCGAGGCGGATGGAGGCCTCAGGCTCGGCGTCGGGACCCCACAGGGTGGCGTCCTTGGCCATGAGCCGGGAGGCCACCTTGTCCTCGACCAGGGTGGAAAGTGATCCCTCGATAGCGGCTGCGGCCGCGCCGGAAGCGGCGAGCTCGAATGAACCCATCGGTATCAGCGTCCTTCGGTGTCGAGTGCGGTCTGGACGGTCTCGAGGAGTTCGGACCAGCTGGTGACGAACTTGTCGAGGCCTTCGGTCTCGAGCTGCTCGACGACCTCCTTGTAGGAGATGCCCAGGCCGTCGAGGTCATTGAGGACGGCGTTTGACTCCTCGTAGGTGCCGGTGACCGTGTCGCCTTCGATGACGCCGTGGTCGGCCGTCGCCTCAAGGGTCTTCTCCGGCATGGTGTTGACGACGCCCTGAGCGACGAGTCCGCTCACGTACAGGGTGTCGGGCAGTGACGGGTCCTTGACCCCGGTGGAGGCCCACAGCGGACGCTGGGGGTTCGCGCCGGCACCGGCGAGGACCTGCCAGCGCTCGGTGGCGAACTGCTCCTCGTACACCTGGTAGGCCAGGCGGGCGTTGGCGAGCCCGGCCTTGCCCTTGAGCGCCTTGGCTTCGGGGGTGCCCAGGGCGTCGAGGCGTCCGTCGATCTCGGCGTCGACGCGGGAGACGAAGAAGGAGGCGACCGAGTGGATCTTGCTCAGGTCGTGCCCGTTCTCCTTCGCCTTCTCAAGGCCGACCAGGTAGGCGTTGATGACCTCGCGGTAGCGCTCGAGCGAGAAGATCAGGGTGACATTGACGCTGATCCCCGCGGCAATGGTCTCCGAGATCGCCTCGAGGCCTTCAACGGTGGCCGGGATCTTGATCAGGACGTTGGTGCGCTGGACCTTGGCGTGGAGGCGCTTGGCCTCCTCGATGGTTCCCTGGGTGTCGCGGGCCAGGCGGGGGTCGACCTCGATCGAGACGCGGCCGTCGAAGCCGCCGGTGCGCTTCGCCGCTTCGGCGAAGATGTCGCAGGCCTGGGCGACATCGTGGGTGGTGATGTCGAAGACAGCCTGGTCGAGCGTGGCGCCGGCCTGGGCCAGAGCGCCGACCTGCGAGGCGTAGGACTCGCCCTGCTTCAGCGCGGCGGCGAAGATGCTGGGGTTGGTGGTGACACCGACGACGTTGAGCTCTTCGATGAGCCGCTTGAAGGCACCGGAGTTGATGCGTTCGCGGGACAGGTCATCGAGCCAGATCGAGACGCCGGCCGAGGAAAGGTCGGCCGTTGGGTTGGAAGTCATGATGTTCTCCTTTGAGTCCGCGTTCACGGACACTTGTGTCGGACGGAAGCGGTGGGGCTACTGGTGGTCGCCGGTCTCGGTGGCGCGGGCGCCCGACGGCATCGCCGGGGTGCCGTTGGCTGCCAGCGGGGTGCCGGCGGCGGCGCTGATTGAGTCACGGGCGGCGGCCACGACGGCCTCCGCGGTGATGCCGAACTCGCGGTAGAGGGTCTTGTAGTCCGCCGAAGCACCATAGTGCTCGAGGGACACGGCACGGCCGGCGTCGCCGAGCAGGCCCTGCCAGCTCTGGGCCACGCCCGCTTCGACGGAAACCCGGGCGCGCAGGCTGCGTGGCAGCACCGATTCGCGGTATGCCTCGTCCTGGCTGTTGAACCACTCAAGCGAGGGAACGGAGACAACGCGCGTGGCGATGCCTTCGGCTTCCAGGGTTTCGCGGGCCTGGACTGCCAGCTGCACCTCGGAGCCGGTGGCCATCAGGATGACCTCGGGCGCACCGTTGCGTGCCTCGGCGAGGACGTACGCGCCCTTGGCCACGCCTTCGGCCGCGCCGAAGGTGTCACCGGTGGCTGCGCCGTCGCCGCGCTCGTAGGTGGGGATGTTCTGCCGGGTCAGCACAATGCCGGCCGGGTTCTCGGTGTTCTCCAGAATGGTCCGCCAGGCCACGGCGACCTCGTTGGCGTCACCGGGGCGCACGACGTCGAGGCCGGGGATGGCGCGCAGCGAGGTGAGCTGCTCAACGGGCTGGTGGGTCGGTCCGTCCTCGCCGAGGCCGATGGAGTCATGCGTCCAGACGTAGATCGCCGGCACACCCATCAGGGCGCCGAGGCGCACTGCAGGCCGCTGGTAGTCGCTGAAGATCAGGAAGGTTCCCGAGAACGCCCGCGTGCTGCTGTGCATGACGATGCCGTTGACGATGGCCGCAGCGGCGTGCTCGCGGATGCCGAAGTGCAGCACCCGTCCGTACGGGTTGCCCGACCAGGCCTCGGTCTGCCGGCTCGTCGGCACGAAGGACGGGGAGCCTTCAATGGTGGTGTTGTTGGACTCGGCGAGGTCGGCCGAGCCGCCCCACAGTTCCGGGAGGACCGGGCCGATGGCGGTGAGAACCTTGCCGGAGGCCGCACGGGTCGACATGTCCTTGCCGGCGGGGAACTCGGGCAGTGCCTCCTCCCAGCCCTCGGGGAGGGTGCGGGCGGCAATGCGCTCAAGCATCTTCGCCTCGTCCGGGTGGGCTCCACGCCAGGCGTCGAACGTGGTGTCCCAGTCGGCACGGGTGCTGGCACCGCGCTCAACGACCTTGCGGGCGTGTGCCAGGACCTCGGGGTCGACGTCAAAGTGCTTCTCCGGGTCGAAGCCCAAAGCCTGCTTCAGCGCGGCCACCTCGTCCTTGCCCAGGGCCGAGCCGTGGATCTTGCCGGTGTTCTGCTTGTTGGGGGCAGGCCAGCCGATGATCGTCCGGAGGGACACGATCGAGGGCTTCGAGGTTTCGTTCTTTGCGGCGACCAGGGCGGCATACAGCTCCGCGACGTCTTCGACGTACTCGCCGGTCTTGGTCCAGTCGACCCGCTGGACGTGCCAGCCGTACGCCTCATAGCGCTTCAGCACGTCCTCGGTGAAGGCGATGTCGGTGTCGTCCTCGATGGAGATGTGGTTCTCGTCGTAGAGCACCACGAGGTTGCCGAGCTCCTGGTGGCCGGCGAGGGATGAGGCCTCGGAGGTGACACCTTCCTGGAGGTCGCCGTCGGAGGCGATGACCCAGATGGTGTGGTCGAAGGGGCTCTCGCCCTGGGGGGCCTCGGGGTCGAACATGCCGCGCTGGCGGCGCTGGCCGAAGGCGAAGCCGACGGAGGTCGCGAGGCCCTGGCCCAGCGGGCCGGTCGTGATCTCCACGCCCTTGGTGTGGCGGTATTCGGGGTGGCCCGGGGTCTGCGATCCCCAGGTGCGCAGCGCCTTGAGGTCATCGAGTTCCAGGCCGTAACCGGCCAGGTACAACTGGATGTAGAGCGTCAGCGACGTGTGGCCGGGGGAGAGGACGAACCGGTCGCGGCCGGTCCATTCCGGGTCGGACGGGTCATGGCGCATCAGTTTCTGGAAGAGCAGGTAGGCGGCGGGAGCAAGGCTCATCGCGGTACCCGGGTGGCCGTTGCCCACCTTCTCCACTGCGTCCGCGGCGAGGACGCGGATGGTGTCCACCGCCTTTTCGTCCAGTTCGCTCCAGTTAAGTTCCTGCTCTTGCATCTGTGCCACGTTGACCGGGCCTTTCTCTGTCCAGGTCGGCCAGCGCCACGGCGCCGTGGGGAGCTGGGGGCAGGGGTACGCGGAGGCACCCACAACCTGCTGGCCGTTCACCGTTGAATCCTGCATTTTTCCGTGTATTCCCAGTGATGCAGGCACCCCCGCAGGAGGGCCACTTGGGCTTCAAAACCAACAATATCCCTTCCTCGCATCAAAGGAAGTTCACTGGGTAACAAGTCGGAGATGTTGCCGTCCATTCCCCAAAAAGCCCCGCAACGTAGGTGAGCAATGTCACGGGGAGTCGCTCCGGGCCCCGGCCCGCGCGTCGGGGTAATTGGGGCCCGATTTCTACGCGGCGTAAAAGGGTATGATGATTCTGTCTTTTGCCCCAAAAGAAATGAAAGTGTTGCCTTGTGAAGACCCAGCAGGTTTCTGCGCCGGCACGGCCGCCCCGGGCCCGAGGGGGCGTCGGGCGCAAAGCCAGGGCCTATCTCGCCCTGACCAAGCCGCGGGTGATTGAGCTCCTGCTGGTGACGACCCTTCCCACGATGATCTTCGCCCACGGCGGGTTCCCGCACCCCGGACTGATCCTCGCCACCATGGTGGGTGGGGCGTTCGCCGCCGGCAGCGCCGGCGCCTTCAACTGCTACATCGACCGCGACATGGACAAGGTGATGCACCGGACGGCTAACCGCCCGCTGGTGACCGGGGAGGTCACCCCCCGGGAGGCGCTGATCTTCGCCTGGGCGCTCGGCGCCGCGGCCATCGGCATCCTGTGGTGGGGTGCGAACCCGCTGGCGGCCTGGCTGGGCGTCGCCGCGATCTTCCTCTACGTCGTTGTCTACACGCTCATCCTCAAGCGCCGGACCGCGCAGAACATCATCTGGGGCGGCGCCGCCGGCTGCATGCCGGTGCTGATCGCATGGGCCGCCGTGACGAACTCGGTCGAGTGGCCCGCCGTCGTGCTCTTCCTCATCATCTTCCTCTGGACACCCCCGCATTACTGGCCGCTGTCGATGAAGTACAGCGACGACTACAACGCGGCGAACGTGCCGATGCTCGGGGCCATTGCCGGGGCGCGCGTCGTCTCGGTCCAGGTCGTCCTGTATGCGTGGGCGACCGTCGCGTGCTCGCTGCTGCTGGTGCCGGCCGGAGCCGGCTGGGTCTACACGGTGGCAGCCGCGGCTGCCGGCGCCTGGTTCATCCGGGAGACCCACCGCCTTCACGCCAAGGCCCGCCAGGGAACCCTCGAGAACCGGGCGGCCATGAAGGTCTTCCACGGCTCGATCAGCTACCTCACCGTGCTTTTCCTCGCGCTGGCGATCGACCCGTTCGTCGGCGGCCCCGTCTTCTAGCGGGGGAGACCCGCGCCGCTAGCATGGGGGCATGACCTTCACCGGGCTCGTCGCCTACCCCATTACGCCCTTCACGGCCGACGGCGGGGTGAACACCCCCGAACTCGCTGCCCTGATCTCTTCCCTGGCGGTCTCGGGGGTCGATACCATCGCCGTCCTTGGTTCCTCCGGGAGCTTCGCCTTCCTCGATTCGACCGAGCGCGATGCGGTGGCGCGCACCGCCGTCGAGGCGGCCGCGGGCGCGGTGCCGGTGGTGGTCGGCATCAGTTCAGTGGGAACCCGCGAGGTGCTGGCGGCCGCCCGCTCGGCCGAACGCGCCGGAGCGTCGGGCCTGGTCCTTTCGCCGGTCTCCTATGTGCCGCTGACCGAGGAGGAGGTGTCCTTCCAGGTGCGCTCCGTCGCGGAGTCGACCGACCTGCCGATCTGCCTCTACAACAACCCCCGCACCACCCAGTTCAGTTACGGGCTCGAGCTGGTGGCGGAACTTCTGGCGCTCCCCTCGGTGGTTGCGTTCAAGGACACCGCCGCGGACGTGGCCTCCTTCCAACAGCGGTATGACCGCCTCCGCTCCCTGACGGATGCCACCTTCAGCCATGGCCTGAGCGGCGACCTGCTGATCGCCTCGGGGGAGCTGGCGGCGGACGCCTGGCACACCGGCCCGGCTGCGCTGCTTCCGGCGTATTACGCCCGGTTCCGCGCGGCGGTCGCCGCGGGGGACGCTGCCGGTGTCGCGGAGTGCCGCAGGGTGCTCCTGCCCGTGGTGCAGCATGTGGTGAACCTGCGCAAGATCAGCGGGCTGCACCTGCTCGCGCGCGTCTGCGGCATCGACGCGGGGGATCCCCGCCTGCCGCTGCTCCCGGTCCCGGGCAGCGAACAGCGCGAACTGGCGCGGCTCGTCGACGTGGTTGAGGAGGCGCTGGCCCTCAGCGGACCGGTGTCCTGACCTGCCCGGGAGCCGCGGCAGCCGCGCCGGCCGGCTGCCGGGTGTATCCCGTGTAGACGGCGTGGACCGCCGCCGCGGTCAGCAGGGAGGCCCCGAGCAGGTGCAGGGCCACCAGCCCAATCGGCAGGTGAAGGAAATGCTGGGCGTACCCCACGGCGCCCTGGGCCAGGACCACGACGGCAAGGAGCACCAGCGACCGGCGCAGGGCAGGCGCCACCCGGTACCGGTAGGCCAGCGCCACGGCCAACGCCACGGTCATCACCAGGAGGTAGACCGGTGCGGCGTGGATGCGGGTCATCAGCTCCGGGTCCAGGTTGTTGCGGGCCGCTCCGTGGTCTCCGGCGTGGGGTCCCGAACCGGTCACGATCACCCCGAGGACGACGACGAGCCCGGTCAGTACGGCAATCACCGCGAGGAGCTGGCGCAGGATCCTCGGAGCCGCCTGCGGCAGGCGCTCCCGGCTCTGGGCGGTGGTCAGCCGGGTCCGGTTCACCAGCACCGTCGCGACGGTCACGAGGGCCATTGAGACCAGGAAGTGCCAGCCGACCACCCACGGGTTCAGGTCGGTCCACACGGTGATGCCGCCGATCACGGCCTGCGCGGGGATGCCCGCCAGGAGCGCCACCGCGAGGCGGAAGAGGTCCCGGCGCGGACGGCGAAGGTTGAGCACTGACACCAGCATGGCGACCGCGATCACCACCAGCACAAAGGTGAGCAGGCGGTTGCCGAACTCAATGACGCCGTGCAGGCCGAGCTCCGGGGTGCTCACGATCGAGTCGGCGGTGCACCGCGGCCACTCGGGGCAGCCAAGGCCCGAGGCGGTGAGCCGTACCGCTCCGCCGGTGACGACAATGACGATCTGGGACACCAGGGACGCGATGGCCAGCCGGCGGATGAGGGGGGTCTCGGTGGCCGGGAGCCGGGAGCGCAGGCGGGTTAGGGCAGAAGACGGCATGTTCTCAACTCCATCGGAACCAGCGGACGGCGGCGGCACTGGCCACCGCGGCCCAGCCCAGCAGGATCAGGCAGGACAGGGGATGAAAGGAGCCCTCGAGGAAGGCGGCGCGCAGCCCGTCGCCCAGCGCCGACGACGGCAGGATCCGCACGAACGGCTCGATGGCGGCGGGAAGCCCGGCGGCGGGAAGGATGATCCCTCCGGCGGCGGCCAGCACGATCCACAGCAGGTTCGTCACCGCGAGCGTCGCCTCGGGCCGCAGCGTCCCGGCCACGAGGAGGCCGAGTGCGGTGAAGGCCGCCGCGCCGAGGGCGAACGTCAGGACCGCCCAGGGCAGCCCCGCCAGTTCCGGGCGCCAGCCCATGAGCACTGCGGCGCCGCCGATCAGCACCACCTGCAGGGCGAGCACCACGGCCACGGCCGCGGCCTTGCCGAAGACCAGGCCGGAACGGCCCAGCGGGGTGGTCGAGAGGAACCGGAGGACCCCGTACCTGCGGTCGAAGCCGGTCGCGATGCCCTGGCCGGTGAACGCCGTCGACATGACGCACAGCGCCAGCACCCCCGGCGCCGCGGTGTCGATCCTGCTGGGACCGAAACCGTCAAGGAGCGGCGTGGCCACGAGGCCGGCGAGGGCCAGCAGCGGCAGGGCGACGGCGAGCACGAGCTGTTCGCCGTTGCGGAGCATCGCGACGGCCTCGTAGCCGCCGTGGCGCAGCACCCTCCGGGCGAGGGGGGCGGCCTGGGTCATCGGATGCTCCGTCCGGCGATGTCGAGGAAAACGTCTTCGAGGGACCGGGGGGCCATGGAGACGGCTACGGGCAGGATTCCTTCGGAGTCCCACCACTGGGCCAGGGCCGCGAAGTCGGCCGCCGTGAGGGCGCCGCTGACCAGGTAGTGGCCCGGCTCCGGTTCCGCGCGGTGGAGGTGCGGCAGGAGTTCGGGGGGAATTTCAAGGCCCGGCACGCTCTGGAAGCGCAGTTCCCGGAAGTTCTCGGGGGCGGCCCCGGCCGTCAGGTCGGCCACGGTGCCCTGGGCGACGGTGCGGCCGCCCTCCATGATGTAGACGTAGTCCGCAAGCTTCTGGGCGTCGTCGAGCAGGTGGGTGGTGAGGATGATCGCCAGTCCAGCGGCGCGCAGTTCCTTAATAAGTTCGAACACGATGGTGCGCGACTGGGGGTCGAGCCCCGCGCTGGGCTCATCCAGGAAGAGGACCTCGGGCCGTCCGATCAGGGCGCAGGCGAGGGCGAGCCGCTGCTTCTGGCCGCCGGAGAGGCGGCGGATGGACGTGCCGCCGAAGTCGTCGATCCCCAGCCGTTCGGCGAGCTCATCGACCGGCCGCGGATCCGCGTACATTGAGGCGACATGCCGCAGCAGGGCCATCGGCTTCACGGAAGGAGGCAGTCCGCCGTCCTGCAGCATGACGCCGACCCGGGCGCGCAGCCGGGGGCTCGCGCGGTGCGGGTTCTCGCCGAGGAGCCGGACCGTGCCGGCGGTGGGGCGCTGGAGGCCCTGGGCGCATTCGAGCGTCGTGGTCTTGCCGGCGCCGTTGGCGCCAAGGATTGCGGTGACGCTGCCCATCGCCGCCTCGAGGTGGACCCCGTCGAGCACCCGGACCATCCGTCCGTCGAGCGAGGGGACCGGCCCGAAATCCTTGGTGAGGCCCTCGATGACCAGGGCGGCGGCTGTATGGTGCACCCGGCTATTCTACGGTACGTAGTAACTGCCCTTGTAGGGGGCGACGGCGGGGGAAGCCTGCCCTTACTGGCACCAAAGTGCACATTACGTCATGATTGTGTTGTGTATTTTTTAACGCGGGCGGGAGGGACGCCATGAGTGTGGTTGACCAGACCGCCGGGCGGGCGGGGCTTTCCCCCGCGGCGGGCGACACCGACGAGCGCACCCGTGACCGGGTCCTGTCGGCCGTGCTCGAGCGCGGACCGGTCAGCGCCGCCGAACTTGGCAGCGGGCTCGGCTTCACGCCGGCCGCCGTACGACGCCACCTCGACGCCCTGTCCCGCGACGGGCTCATCGAAGTCAAGCGCGGCGGAAGCACCGCGACGGGCGCCGGACGGCCCGCCCGGCGCTACGTGCTCAGCCAGCGCGGACAGAGCCGGCTCGGCAACGACTACCTCGACATCGCCCGTGCCGCCCTTCAGCAGCTGGGCGCGGCCGCCGGCCCGGACGCGGTGGCGGAGTTCGCCCGCTCCCGCTTCGCCGGTATGGAGGAGCGCTACCGCCCGCTGATCGAGGCCGCCGGGCCCGACCTCGAGGCCCGCGCCCGTGCGCTGGCCGCGGCCCTGAGCACCGACGGCTTCGTCGGCTCGGCCCGGGTCGTCGGTTCGGCCGGTGCCGCTCGGCCGGCCGCCGGGGGAGCCGCCCCGCGCGGCACCCTGCTCAGTGTCCAGCTCTGCCAGGGCCACTGCCCGGTGCAGCAGCTCGCCGCTGACTTTCCCGCGTTCTGCGACCAGGAGACGGCGGCGTTCTCCCGGCTGCTCGGCGTCGACGTGCGCAGGCTCTCCACCCTGGCCAGCGGCGGCCATGTCTGCACCACCCACATTCCCCTCGGGCGCACGACAACCGCGCCCCCGGCGGGTGCCTCCCGCGCAGAACCCGGCGCCGCACCCCGCTCCCAAGATTTGCCAAACCATCAGCAAGGAAGGCCGTGATGACGGATCAAGTAGACCAGAAGCCACTGACCCCGACCCCCGTCCCGGAGTCGGTCATCAGCGACATCCTGGAAAAGAACCCCGAACTCGAAGGCATCGGCACCTACCAGTACGGCTGGGCGGATAAGAACGAGGCGAGCGCCAACGCCCGCCGCGGTCTGAGCGAAGAGGTCGTCCGCGACATCTCGGCGAAGAAGAACGAGCCCGAGTGGATGCTCGACCTGCGCCTGAAGGGCCTGAAGTACTTCGACCGGAAGCCCATGCCCTCCTGGGGTGCGGACCTCTCCGGGATCGACTTCGACAACATCAAGTACTTCGTGCGCTCCACCGAGAAGCAGGCGAACACGTGGGAGGACCTCCCCGAGGACATCCGCAACACGTACGAGAAGCTCGGCATCCCCGAGGCCGAGCGTGCCCGCCTTGTCTCCGGCGTCGCGGCCCAGTACGAGTCCGAGGTGGTGTACCACCAGCTCCGCGAGGACCTCGAGCGCCAGGGCGTCATCTTCCTCGACACCGACACCGCGCTGCGCGAGCACCCGGAGATCTTCAAGGAGTACTTCGGCTCGATCATCCCGGTGGGCGACAACAAGTTCGCCTCGCTGAACACGGCCGTCTGGTCGGGCGGTTCCTTCGTGTACGTGCCCAAGGGCGTCCACGTCGAGATCCCGCTGCAGGCCTACTTCCGGATCAACACCGAGAACATGGGCCAGTTCGAGCGGACCCTGATCATCGCGGACGAGGGCTCCTACGTCCACTACATCGAGGGCTGCACCGCCCCGATCTACACCTCCGACTCGCTTCACTCGGCCGTCGTCGAGATCGTCGTGAAGAAGAATGCCCGCGTCCGGTACACGACCATCCAGAACTGGTCGAACAACGTGTACAACCTCGTCACTAAGCGGGCCGTGGCCCACGAGGGCGCCACCATGGAGTGGATCGACGGCAACATCGGGTCCAAGGTCACCATGAAGTACCCGGCCGTCTACCTCGTCGGCGAGCACGCCAAGGGCGAGACCCTGTCCATCGCGTTCGCCGGTGAGGGTCAGCACCAGGACACCGGGTCGAAGATGGTTCACATCGCCCCCAATACCAAGTCCTCGATCATCTCGAAGTCGGTGGCCCGCGGCGGTGGCCGCGCCGCCTACCGCGGCCTGGTGCAGGTGCGTGAGGGTGCGAAGAACTCGGCCAACACGGTCCGCTGCGACGCGCTGCTGGTGGACACCATCTCCCGCTCCGACACCTACCCATACGTCGACATCCGCGAGGACGACGTCACGATGGGCCACGAGGCAACGGTGTCCAAGGTCAGCGAAGAGCAGCTGTTCTACCTGATGTCCCGGGGCATGCCCGAGGACGAGGCCATGGCCATGATCGTGCGCGGATTCATCGAGCCGATCGCCCGCGAGCTCCCCATGGAGTACGCGCTCGAACTGAACCGCCTGATCGAACTCCAGATGGAAGGGGCCGTAGGCTAGCAATGGCTGAAGCGACTCAAATGAACAACGAAGCGTCAACGGCCGGACCGGCCGGCGCCGTAGCCGACGAAAAGGCCCGGATCGGTGCCCCGTCCTCGGCGCCCGCAGTGATCGCAGGCTTCAGCGAGGAGGGCGAGAGCCTTTCGGAGCTGAACACCGGCTCCATTCAGCACGGCCTGAAGAAGCACAGCCACGGCAACGCCCCGGTGGTGCCCGAGGCCTCCCGTGGGGAGCGGCTGAAGTCCTATAACCTTGAGGACTTCGCCCCGCTCACCGGCCGCGAGGAGGACTGGCGGTTCACCCCGCTGAACCGCCTGCGCGGGCTCCACACCGAACCTCTCACCGGGACCGGTCCCTCCGTGCAGGTCTCCGGCGCCTCTAACATCAAGGTGGAGACCGTCGGGAGGTCCGACGCCCGGATCGGCTCCGCCGCCACCCCCGAGGACCGCATCTCGGCGGCGGCCTGGGCCGCGGCCGACGGCGCCACCGTCGTCACCGTCCCCGCCAACACCGTTGCCGACGCCGAGGTGACCGTCACGGTCTCGAGCGCCGACAAGGCACCGGCGGCCCAGCACCTGATCATCGAGGCCGGGGCGTTCTCCACCGCCGTGGTGGTCCTTGACCACTCCGGCTCGGCGACGCTCGCGCAGAACATTGAGATCGTCGTCGGCGACGGCGCCCAGCTCACCGTCGTCAGTGTGCAGGAGTGGGACGACGACGCCGTCCACGTCTCCTCGCAGCAGGCGAAGATCGGGCGCGACGCCCGCTTCAAGCACGTCGTCGTCAGCCTCGGCGGCGACCTTGTCCGACTCACCCCGTCCTCGGTGTTCACCGCACCGGGCGCCGAGGTCGAGATGTACGGGCTGTACTTCGCTGACGCCGGCCAGCACCTGGAGCAGCGCCTCCTGGTGGACCACGCGGTGCCCAACTGCAAGTCCCGCGTGACCTACAAGGGCGCGCTCCAGGGACAGGGTGCCCACACCGTCTGGGTCGGCGACGTGCTGATCCGCAAGGAAGCCGAAGGGACCGACACCTACGAGGTGAACCGGAACCTGCTGCTGACCGACGGGACGCGCTCGGACTCGGTGCCGAACCTCGAAATCGAAACGGGACTCATTGAGGGTGCCGGCCACGCCAGCGCCACCGGCCGCTTCGACGACGAGCACCTGTTCTACCTGATGGCGCGCGGCATTCCCGAGCAGGACGCCCGCCGCCTCGTGGTGCGTGGCTTCCTCACCGAGGTCATCCAGCAGATCAAGGTCCCCGCCCTCGAGGAGCGCCTCGCGCTGGCCCTCGAGAACGAGCTCGCGGCAGGCAACCTGTGAGCGCGGAGGCCACCCCGCGGGGTGAACTGATCTGCAGCGTCGACGACATCGAGATCAAGCAGGCCCTGCGCGTGCTCATCGATGACTACCCCGTCGCGATCGTGAGGGACTCCATGGGCGACATCCACGCCCTGGGGGACACCTGCTCCCACGCCGACATCTCCCTCGCCGAGGGCGACGTCGAGGGCTGCGCCATCGAGTGCTGGGGCCACGGCTCCCAGTTCGACCTGCGCAGCGGTGCGCCCCTCCAGCTGCCGGCCTATGAGCCGGTTCCGGTGTTCGCCCTGGAGATCCGCGACAACAATGTGTACGTGGACATCACCACGGTCACCAACGGAGCACCCACCCCCCAGCTCGGCTGACCGGCCCGGCACCAGCACACTTAGACGACGCCCTGGCCGCCAGGGCAAAGGAGAACGGAAAACAGATGTCCACCCTTGAAATCAAGGACCTCTACGTCAGCATCGTGACGGAGCAGGGCTCCAAGCAGATCCTCAAAGGCGTCAGCCTCACCATTCGCACCGGTGAGACCCACGCGATCATGGGCCCCAACGGCTCGGGCAAGTCCACCCTGGCCTCGACCATCGCCGGCCACCCCCGGTACACCGTCGACAGCGGCTCCATCACCCTCGACGGCGAAGACGTCCTCGCCATGAGCGTCGACGAGCGCGCCCGCGCCGGGCTCTTCCTGGCCATGCAGTACCCGGTCGAGGTGCCCGGAGTGACCATGACCAACTTCCTGCGCACCGCTAAGACGGCCCTCGATGGAAAGGCCCCGAGCCTGCGCCACTGGACCAAGGACGTCAAGCAGGCGATGTCGCAGCTGCGCATCGACGCCGACTTCGCCCAGCGCAATGTCAACGAGGGCTTCTCCGGCGGCGAGAAGAAGCGCGTGGAGATCCTCCAGCTCGAACTGTTCCGCCCCCGCTTCGCCATCCTCGACGAGACCGACTCCGGCCTCGACGTCGACGCACTCAAGGTCGTCTCCGAGGGCGTGAACCGCGAGCACGCCAAGGGCGAGATGGGTACGCTCCTGATCACCCACTACACGCGCATCCTCCGCTACATCAAGCCCGACTTCGTGCACGTCTTCGTCGACGGGCGCATCGCCGAGGAGGGCGGCCCCGAGCTGGCCGACCGGCTCGAGGAAGAGGGCTACGACCGCTTCGCCGCGGCCACCCCAGCAGTCGAAGCGTAGGACCTGTCGTCCACGCCCGGGAAAGGAAAAACGATGAGTGAAGTAGAAGCAGCGCAGACAGCGCTGGAAGACGTCGAAGAGGCGTTGAAGGATGTCATCGACCCCGAGCTCGGGGTGAACGTCGTTGACCTGGGCCTGCTGTACGGGCTGAAGTACGCCGAGGACGGCGCCCTCCTGATCGACCTGACGCTCACCACGGCCGCGTGCCCGCTGACGGACGTGCTCGAGGAGCAGGTCGGCCAGGCCCTCGATGGCGTCGTCGACGACTGGCGGCTGAACTGGGTGTGGATGCCGCCGTGGGGCCCTGAGAAGATCACCGAGGACGGCCGCGACCAGATGCGAGCCCTCGGCTTCAACATCTAGGGCTTCAACATCTAGGACGACCGCAGGTCCGCGCCCTGGCGCGGAGTTTCACCAAGGGGGCGGCTCTTCGGAGCCGCCCCCTTCGTGTGTTCTGGCCCTGCTGCGATCCGGCTTCGCTGTGTTCCGGCCCTGCTGCGTTCCGGCGATTGGCGGTTCCGCGGCCGTGCCGTTGGGGCCGGACAGACCGGCTTAGGCGCCGTCCCGGCCGTCGGCGTCGGTACTGTCCTCCCCGTCCATGTTCTCCCCGTGCATGTCACGAGCGTCCGTGTGCTCGCCGAGGCCGCGGGCGGCCAGGGCCTGCCCGGTGGCCTGGGCATAGGCGACTGCGTTGACCACCACCGGGACCACCACGGCCCGCGGACTCCGCTGCAGCCCACGGGCCTTCGCGGCGTCCCGCAGGTCCGACAGCGAGCCCACCAGATACGGGATGCTGCGCACCATGATGGACAGGGCGAGGGCGAAGCGTTCGGGGTCGGCCCCCAGCCGCCGCAGCGGGCGCACGAGGCGCACCAGGCCGTCGAGCAGTTCCTGCCCCGGCGTGGTGACGGTCAGCAGGCGGGCCGCGAGCATGCACACGGCGATGCCGCCGGGCACCACGAAGGCCGCTTCCGGGCCGCGGGTGAACCAGGAGTACAGCGCGAGCAGGGCCAGTACGGGCAGTGCAGGCACCAGGGCGCCGAGCACTTTCCGCAGCGGCAGCCGGGCGCCAACGGTCATCAGCAGCAGGAAGAGAACGAGGCCGGCGGCCGTGGTGATCGGCTGGCGGATCAGCACCACCGGGGTGCTGGCCCCCACGCAGAGAAGGGCCTTGAGCGCCAGCGGAGTCCGGTGAAGCAGCGAATGCCCCGGAACGTAGAGCCCGAGGAGCTGGCCGTGGCCCCTCATCGAAGGCAAAGCTCCTGGTAGAAGGCGACGGCCCCGGCCGGGTCGCCGTCGAACACCACGCGGCCTCCGTCGAGGACGAGGGTGCGGTCGCTGTCCTGAGCGAAGGACAGGTTGTGGGTGGTGAAGATCACCTGCTGGGGGAGTCCGCGGAGGACGGCGCGGATGGTGTGCTCGTTGCGGAGGTCGAGCAGAGTGGTTGGCTCATCGGCGATGAGCACCGCAGGCTCGACGGCCGCCACCACCGCGATCGCCAGGAGCTGGCGCTCACCGCCGGAGAGGTCGTAGATGGAGCGGTCCGCAAGGTGCCCGATGCCGTAGGACTGAAGCACCTGCATGCCGGCGGTCCGGCGCTCATCCGCGCGCCGGATCCGGCCGCGCAGGGACAGTTCGACGTCCTCGCGGCCCGTGGGCATGACCAGCTGTGACAGGGGATCGGTGAACACAAAGCCGACTTTGCGGCGGACCTCCCTGCCGCGCCGGGCGGTGTCGAGGCCGTCGACGCTGACGCTGCCCGAGGTGGGCAGCGTCAGCCCGTTGATCAGCTTGAGCAGCGTCGATTTCCCCGATCCGTTGGCGCCGATCACCGAGATGCGGTGCTCGCCCAGCTCGAGGGTGACCGGGTGCAGGATGGTTCGGCTGCCGCCGTCCTCCCCGGGGGCGGTAACCGACGCGTCGGTGAAGCGGATCATGCGGTGCGTGCGGCGCCCTCATTGCCACCGTGCCCGGGCCCATCGGCGCCTGTGCGCGGCACCAGCCGGGGGAAAGCCCGGTGCACCGCAGCCGCGATACCGGCCGCGAGGAGGTTCTTGATAACGTCTCCGGGCAGGAAGACGGCATCGGTGGCGATCGCATCTCCTACGCTCAAACCGCCGTTGACCACCAGCCCGGTGATTCCGAGCGGGTGGATGAGCAGGAGGCTCGCTGTGAAGCAGGCAAGAAACAGCACGCCCACGCGGAACCTGCGGGTCCGGCGGAGAAGCGCGGCGGCGAGGAAACCGGCGAGCATCGCGGCCAGCGGGAAGGCGATCAGGTAGCCGGCGGACGGTCCCGCGAGGACGGCAAGGCCGCCGCGGAAGCCGCTGAAGATCGGCAGGCCGGCCAGCCCCGCCAGGACATACAGCCCGACGGCGGCTCCACCCCGGCCGGGACCGAGGACCACCCCGGCGAGCATCACGCCGAGGGTCTGCAGTGTAATCGGCACCCCGAGCGCGCCGACCGGGATACCGGGTACGATTGCGAGGGCGGCAATAAGCGCGGCGAAGACTGCGATCAACGACAGATCGGTGGAATTCCACCGCTTCCGGGCGCGCCGACGGGATGCGACAGCTGCCCCGGAGGAACTCGGGTGGGCCTGGCTCATGGGTTTCTTCCTCGCGGTATCGGATCTAGGCAGCATCCGGAGTGGATGCGGCCTTGTGGCGATGCGACAACTGCGTCGCGTCTCATCCCGAGAATAGCGCCGGACCCGCAACATTCCTTTGTAGATTATCGACAAAAATGTCCCTGTGCAGCGCACAGGGGCACCGAAAGGCCACGGAATTGATTACCGTATCGAACCTGGAGCTGCGAGCAGGAGCCCGGCTGCTGATGGAGTCGGTGTCCTTCCGCGTGGACCGCGGCGACAAGATCGGCCTCGTCGGCCGGAACGGCGCCGGCAAGACCACCATGACCAAGGTCCTCGCCGGCGAATCCCTGCCGGCGGCCGGCTCGGTCTCCCGCACCGGGGAGATCGGCTACCTGCCGCAGGACCCCCGCACTCCTGACATGGACCAGCTCGCCCGCGACCGGATCCTCTCCGCGCGCAACCTCGATACCGTGGTCCGCGACCTCCGGCAGGCTCAGGAGGACATGGCCAGTGAGAACACCTCGGTCCGGTCCAAGGCGATGAACCGCTATGACCGGATCGAAGCCGCGTTCCTCGCGGGCGGCGGCTACGCCGCCGAGGCCGAGGCCGCGGCGATCTCCTCCAACCTCGCCCTGCCCGAACGCATCCTGAACCAGCCGCTGCGCACGCTCTCCGGCGGCCAGCGCCGTCGTGTGGAACTGGCCCGCATCCTGTACTCGGGCGCCGAGACGATGCTCCTTGACGAACCGACGAACCACCTCGACGCCGACTCCATCACCTGGCTGCGCGAATTCCTGCGCACCCACCAGGGCGGGCTGATCGTGATCAGCCACGACGTCGACCTGCTCGAGGCCACGGTGAACAAGGTGTTCCACCTTGACGCGAACCGGGCCACCATCGACATCTACAACATGGGCTGGAAGCGGTACCAGCAGCAGCGTGAGACCGACGAGCGTGCCCGTAAGCGGGAGCGCGCCAACGCCGAGAAGAAGGCCCAGGTCCTGATGGACCAGGCCAATAAGATGCGCGCCAAGGCCACGAAGGCCGTCGCGGCCCAGAACATGGCCAAGCGCGCCGAGCGGCTGCTGGGCGGCCTCGATGCGGTCCGTGCCAGCGACCGCGTCGCAGCGCTGCGGTTCCCGGACCCCTCACCTTCGGGCAAGACCCCGATGACCGCCGAGGGCCTCAGCAAGTCCTTCGGGTCGCTCGAGATTTTCACCGACGTGGACCTGGCGATCGACCGCGGCTCAAAGGTGGTCATCCTCGGGCTCAACGGTGCGGGAAAGACGACCCTGCTGCGCATGCTAGCCGGAGTCGACACCCCCGATACGGGCCGGGTGATCCCGGGCCACGGCCTCAAGGTCGGCTACTACGCGCAGGAACACGAGACGCTCGATACCGAGCGGACGGTGCTCGAGAACATGAAGAGCGCGGCACCGGATATGAAGGACGCCGAGGTGCGCGGCATCCTGGGATCGTTCCTGTTCTCGGGGGACGACGTCGAGAAGCCCGCCGGGGTGCTTTCCGGCGGTGAGAAGACGCGCCTGGCGCTGGCGACCATCGTGGCGTCCTCGGCGAACGTCCTGCTGCTTGACGAACCGACCAACAACCTCGACCCCGCCAGCCGGGCGGAGATCCTCGGGGCGCTGGCCAACTACACCGGCGCCGTCGTCATGGTCAGCCACGACGAGGGCGCTGTCGAGGCCCTCAAGCCCGAGCGGGTCGTGCTGCTGCCGGACGGCGTCGAGGACCTCTGGAACGAGGACTACCTCGACCTCGTGACGCTGGCCTAACGGCTCAGCGGTAGCCCTGGGCGTCGAGGAGCGCGTCCTCGGCCTCCTCGGCCGTGGGACGCCGCCCGGGACGCCGGGACGGCTCCGGCCGGCCCCCCGCCTCCTCGCGGTCCAGGCGGGCCTGCTGCCGGGCGGCATAGCCGAGTCCGACGAAGAGCAGCACGCCGAACGCGAACCACTGCAGGGAGTAGGAAAGATGCGGTCCCTCGTTCAGGGACGGCTTGGGGAACTGCGCGGGCGCGGCGGCCGGCGCGGGATCCTCGGCGGCCATCAGCCCGTACGCGCCGGTCTGCACCGGGTAGCCGAGCTTCGCGGCGTACCCCTTGAGGTCGATCGAGGCGACCTGGCCCTCGGGGGCGCCCCGGTTCAGCGCCGGCTCGCCCGGCTTGATGCGCGCCGTGACGGTGACGGTTCCCTCCGGCGGTGCAGGAATTGAATCCGGCCGCCCGGCCCGGTCATTGCCGATGGGCAGCCAGCCCCGGTCGATGATGACCGCCGTACCGTCAGCGAGGCGCAGGGGAGTGAGCACCTCGTAGCCGGGCTGGCCGTTCATCGGGCGGTTGCGCACCACGACCTGCCCCGCGGTGTCGTATTCCCCGGTGAGCTTTACCGGAGTCCATTCCCGCAGGGGATCGTAGGTGGCGAAGTCGGTTGTGCCTTCTTCGTAGGTCACGGGGGCTTGCTCGTAGTTCGCCTCGATGCGTCCGATATCGGACACTACGGCGTTACGCCGCTCCAGCTGCCACATGCCCAGGGCGGCGCAGGCCGCCGCCAACGCAGTCACCAGCGCGAACCAGGCGAGCCAGCGGCGGGAGATCAGGAACCGGTACACCTAGGACGCACCGCCGGCCAGGGTTACTGTCTCTTTCCAGAGCCCGCGGACCTGGAGGTAGTCCTGGAGCCACTCGACATGGGCGGAGCAGGCGGCCCACGCCTTTCGGCGCTCAGGAGTGTGGATGCGGGGGTTGTTCCACAGGAGCTGCCACTCGGCCGCCTCGCGGCAGCCCTTCCGCGAGCAGACCGTCGATTCGGCCGCCTGCTGAGGGGCACCCGAGAGGGAGTCGAAGATGTTGAAACCGGGTGTGCTCACGCGGCGGTGTCCGTCCTTCCGCGCAGCGGATCATCGTTTTCATTGGTGTCATCGATGGGTGCCAAACGCTCCTCCTCGATGATCTCCCCGGCCAGGATCTGCGGACCGAGGTCCTCCGTCTCAACCGTGCCGGTCGAGGCTTCGATCTCGCGCACCGGCGCGCGGTCAAGCAGGGCGTCGGTATGGCGGATGTCGCTGGTGTCGCTGCCTCCATTGGCGATGATGACGGCGAAGTAGGGCAGGAGCACCGCGCCCGCAATCACAACCCACACCATCCACCCTTCGACGAGGAAGACGAGGATGAGGCAGATCATTCGAATGCCCATTGAGATCGAGTACTTGATCATGCGCGAGCGCATTTCGTCGGTGTGGGACTCCCGGGCGTCGGAAATGCTGTGAACGTCGGTATCGTGCCTGCTGTGCCTGGTCTGCTTGCTCATTCCACTCCCAAGGGGCTTCGTCCATTATCTCATCCCACTGCCCGTTGTTAAAGTTGGCTGCCTCGCGGCTAGGATCGACGGGACACTTTGACATGAGTTCGTTAAGTAACAACGTGTAGCGAGAAGCGGAGGATCCCTGTGCAGGAAACAAATCGCAGCGATGAAGAAAGGCCCGGACGCAGCGTCCTCGTCACGGGAGGCAACCGGGGCATCGGGCTTGCCATCGCGAATGCGTTCCTTGCCAACGGGGACAAGGTGGCGATCACCTACCGCAGCGGCGAGGTTCCCGAGGGTCTGCTGGGCGTGAAGGCCGACGTGACGAGCGAGGAGCAACTCGACGCGGCATTCACCGAGGTCGAAGCCGCCCACGGGCCGGTCGAGGTGCTCGTCGCCAACGCCGGCATCACCCGTGACACCCTGCTGCTGCGTATGAGCGAAACCGACTTCACCGACGTCATCGACACGAACCTCACCGGCGCGTTCCGGGTGATCAAGCGCGCATCCAAGGGCATGATCCGGCTGCGCCGCGGGCGCGTTGTCCTGATCTCCTCGGTGACCGGCCTCTACGGCGCCCCCGGCCAGATCAACTACTCCGCCTCCAAGGCCGGGCTGGTCGGGATCGCCCGCTCGCTCACCCGCGAACTGGGCTCCCGCGGCATCACCGCGAACGTCATCGCGCCGGGCTTCATCGACACCGACATGACGGCGGAGCTTCCCGAGGACACCCGCAAGAGCTACCTCGCCACCATCCCCGCCGGGCGCTTCGCGTCCCCGGACGAGGTGGCGAAGGTGGTGCGCTGGGTTGCCAGCGAGGAGGCCGGCTACATCTCCGGCGCCGTCATCCCGGTCGACGGCGGCCTCGGCATGGGCCACTAGGCCCCACCAGCATTCCGGCGGCAGCGTCCGCTGCCGCCGCACCGGAAACGCGAAGTCACGATGCGCGGGAACCAGCCCGCGCCAAGAAGGAGTAGTCATGGGTGCTTTGGACGGCATTGGAGCAATCGTCACCGGATCATCACGGGGCATCGGGGCCGATGTGGCCCAGCTGCTCGCCGCCGAAGGCGCGGCCGTCGTGGTGAACTACCGGCAGAAGGCCCCCCGGGCCAACAAAGTGGTCGCCGGGATTGAGGCCGCCGGCGGCCGCGCCGTCGCCGTGGGCGCGGACCTGACCACCCCCGAGGGCCCGGCAGCCCTGGTCGATGCCGCGGTGAGCAACTTCGGCGGGCTCGGCCTGCTGGTGCTGAACGCCTCGGGCGGGATGGAGAGCGGCGTCGGCGAGGACTACGCGCTGAAGCTCAACCGGGACGCCCAGGTCAATATGCTCGAGGCCGCCGCCGAGGTCATGCCGGCCGGCTCCCGCGTGGTGTTCGTCACCAGCCACCAGGCGCACTTCATCGACACCGTGCCCACCATGGATGCCTATGAGCCCGTGGCCCGCAGCAAGCGCGCCGGCGAGGACGCCCTGCGCGACCTCATCCCGATGCTCGAGGACAAGGGCATCCGCCTCGTCGTCGTCTCCGGCGACATGATCGAGGGCACAGTGACGGCAACGCTGCTTGACCGTGCCGCGCCCGGTGCGATCGAGGCCCGGCGCAGCGAGGCGGGCAAACTCTACTCGGTGGCGGAGTTCGCCGCGGAGATCGTGAAGATGGCCACCGCCGACGTGCCGACCGGCCACACCGAACTGGTCGGGGGAGCGCGCGGCTTCGTGCCGCAGGGCTGACTGCAGGAATTGCCTGAATGAGGCCCGCCGCCGGACACCCGGTGGCGGGCCTTTCCGTGCACGGCACTTTTAGCTACCCTCGCCGGATGGGGGACATTCAACGCGCCAAGATTGGCACATGGGAAAAGACCGGGTATGTGTTTCTCTTTGCTGCGGCTCCGCCGTTCCTGATCGTCTCGGACCTCCTCGAGTTCCTGGGTTTCGGGTTTTGGGCAAGGATGGGCCTGACGGGCCTGGTGTGCCTCGGCGCCGGCTACCTTTTGTCCCGGCGGGTGGCCGTGGAACGTTCCCGGCGCCTTGCATCCGACCTGAGCCGCGGGGTCTTCGACTGCGCAATCCGGTATCCGGACTCACACCCCGGATCCCTTCGGGACCGGTGGAATCCGGGGGTGGGTCAGGTGATTGACGCAAGGCTTCTGTTCCAGCCGCAGGACGCCTCCGGTGACCCGAGCCCGACACCCTTGGGTGCGCCGCGCGACTTGGGTATCGACAACCTCGAAGGAGTCATCGCACAAGAGGGCAAGCGGCCGGTCGAGCTTCGCCGGGGCTGGAAGGTGCTGGCGGTCGACACGCCCTCCGGAAAGATGCACCTGGCCGCCGGGGATCCGGCCCTTGAACTGCTGCGGGAAGAGTTTGCGCATTAGCTTCGCCCCGCCGGCAGCCGGAGGACCCCGGCCCCACGGAGGAGCAGGGCTCCGCGGAGCCGCACCAAGTACTCCCGCTTACTGGGCGGCCGGGGAAGCGCTGTCCGCGCCAGCCTTTGCCTCCGCGCCAGCCTTTGCCTCCGCGGCAGCCTTTGTCTCAGCGGCAGTCTGCGCATAGGAGGCCGAGATCCGGCGGTAGACCGGGGTCAGGAAGGCCGCTAGCGCCGCGAGGATCAGGATGATCCCGGCCACCAGAAACACCAGGGCGATGCCGCGGGAGGTGCCCTCGCCCAGCAGCGGGGCCAGCTGGGCGGCGCCCTCGTCGGAGCGCGCATACGGGATGATCCAGAACTGCGCGATCGGGGCGATGAGGAATGCGGTGACCGGCGCGGCCGCTGACTCGAACGCCATGGCGAACCCAAACACCCGGCCCTGCCGCTGCAGCGGCACCACCTGCTGGATGACCGTCTGCTCGGCCGCCTCAACGAAGGGTATGAGGACGAGGTAGGCCCAGATCCCGGCGATATACAGCCACGCCCATTCGCGCAGCGTGAAGACCGCTCCGAGGACCCCCATGACGATGACCGCGATCAGCATGGTGCGCAGCGGGTTGGCTCCGAGGCCGAACTTCCCGATCAGTGCACCGCCCACAAGGAACCCGGTAGCACCGAGCGCGAAGAAGGTACCCCACAGCTCCACCGGGAACAGCTCGAGACCGTAAGGGTCCATCAAGGCCATGTACACGCCGCCGACGAAGTTGTTGAACGTGGAGAACAGGATCAGCGCGAACAGCCCGGATACGGCAAGCACGGCGGCCAGGGAGCCGCGCAGGTCGAACCCGCCGTGCGCGTCGGTGGCCGCCGCACGCACCTCCTCGGGCATGTGCAAGGTCAGCAGGTGGGCGAAGGCCAGCGCGGTGAGGACCAGGGCGACGACGATCGTCCAGCCCATGCCCAGCAGCCCGACCGACAGCCCGGAGAGCACGGAGGTGACGATGAACATCAGGCCCTGCACCATGCCCACGAGCCCGTTGGCATTGGCCCGCCGGTCCGGCTCGATGAGGATGGTGACCGTCGTGGAGAGGGCGATATTGCGCAGGTTTTCCACCACCGCACCGATCAGGATGATCAGGGTGAAGACCCAGAACCACGGCCGGGTCAGGTCAAGCAGCGCCGGAGTGGGCGTCAGCGCGAACATAATCCCGGACAGCACGAACATGAAGAGAGTGAAGCCGGCGGCGAAGCGCATCACGTCCAGCTTGCGGTAGCGGTCCACGTAGGTGCCGAAGCTGATGCTGGAGAGTGCGATGAGCAGCATGTACGCGCCACCCACCACGCCGGTAGCGATCACATTGCGCGTCTCCAGGTACACCCAGAACGTCAGCGCGAACCACAGGTAGCTGGTGGTGATGTTGGCGATCCCGGTGTTCACCAGAATCCCCATAAAGGTGCGGGACCGCTCCGCTGGACTGCGCAGCGAGGTGTCGATGGCGTCACTGTCCGCGGGCGGCGGAGCCGTATCCTCCCCAGCCAGCGGAGAGGGGGCGGCTGCGTCTACGCGCGTGCCGTCGAGGGGATCCGTAGCGGCCCGGGGCTGGGCCGGTTCGTGCCCGGTCATGCGTCCCAGTGTAGTGACCGGCACCGACACTGTCGCCGCGTCGGCAGGACCTGTTACGCGCCGCCGCGGGCATTCCCGGGAACGCTGCCGGTCCGGGCCTTAGATCCCGGCGAAGTGCCGCACGATGTCGAGGTAGGGCAGGTCGATGACGGCATCCGCGGCGGCCCGCACTGCGGGCTTTGCGTTGAACGCCACCCCGAGCCCGGCGGCGCCGAGCATGTCGAGGTCGTTCGCGCCGTCACCCACCGCGATGGTCCGCTCAAGCGGAATGCCGGCGTCCTGCGCCCACCGCCGCAGGGAGCGCTCCTTCTCCGCCCGGTCGATGACCGGGCCCGACACCCGGCCGGTGAGAAGCCCGTCGCGGATCTCCAGCAGGTTCGCCCTCGCGTGGGTCAGGCGCAGGTGCGCGGCCAGGGGGTCGAGGATCTGGCTGAACCCGCCGGAAACCACCGCCACAAGGTGACCTGCCCCGAGGAACGCCTCAGCCATCACCTCGGCGCCCTCGCTCAGTTCGATCTGGGCGCCGACCTTGTCCAGGACAGCCTCGGGCAGTCCTGCCAGGACGGCGACGCGGGCATGGAGGCTCTGGGCGAAGTCGAGTTCGCCGCGCATCGCGGCCTCCGTGACGGCGGCGACCTCAGCCTCGCGGCCCGCATAGGCGGCCAGCAGTTCGATGACCTCCTGCTTGATCAGCGTCGAGTCGACGTCGAGCACCAGCAGCTTGGGCCCCGGGCCGGAAACCTCAGGCGGCACCACCGCGGTCCCGACCGGCCGCACCGGCGCTCCCGCGGCGGAATCGCCCGCTCCCGGCAGGGCGGCGCGCAGGTCCGCCACCGGACCGGAGTGCGAAACCGTCAGCGTCCGCACCCGGTACCGGGAGTCACCGCCGTCATCGGCCGCCAGGACGCGGGCGCCGGCGGCG
The DNA here is from genome assembly GCA_003602285.1 of Arthrobacter frigidicola. Classification (GTDB taxonomy): domain Bacteria; phylum Actinomycetota; class Actinomycetes; order Actinomycetales; family Micrococcaceae; genus Arthrobacter_D; species Arthrobacter_D frigidicola. The sequence continues at coordinate 85,575 of QZVU01000005.1, read as the reverse complement.
CGGACGGCGTCCTCGACGGCCTGGAAGGCCGCCTCGGAATCGTTCAGACCGTAGCTGACGACTCGGAACGGCGTGGTCATTAAACCTCCAGGGGATGCAGGGGTGCCCAGTGGGCCGGGACGGGTGCCACGGGAGGGGCCGGACGGCGGTGCTGGTTTCGCCAACTACCCCGGTCTTAGCCTAGTGTCTAGTGCTATGAGTGACGTTCTTGAATTGGCCGGGGTGAGCCTCGTTCGGAGTGGAAAAACGCTGCTGAACAGCGTCGACTGGCAGGTCAAGGAGGGCGAACGCTGGGTCATCATGGGCCCCAACGGAGCCGGAAAAACGACACTCCTCCAGATCGCCGGAGCACGCCTGCACCCCACCACGGGAGTGGCAGGGATCCTCGACGAAGTGATGGGCGCCGTCGACGTTTTCGACCTGCGACCCCGGATTGGACTCGCCTCGGCGGCCCTGGCGTCGCAGATCCCCGAGCACGAAACGGTCCTCAATGTCGTCGTCACCGCCTCCTACGGGGTCACGGGCCGCTGGCGCGAGCAGTATGAGAAGCTCGACGAGCGCCGCGCCTTCCGGCTGCTCCACACCTGGGGCATGTCGACCTTCCTGAACCGCCCCTTCGCCTCGCTCAGCGAAGGCGAACGGAAGCGGGTGCAGATCGCGCGGGCGCTGATGACCGATCCCGAACTGCTGCTGCTCGACGAGCCGGCCGCCGGCCTCGACCTCGCCGGACGCGAGGACCTCATCCGCCGGCTGACCGAACTCGCCCAGGATGAGGAAGCCCCCGCCACCGTCCTGGTCACCCACCACCTTGAAGAGGTTCCTCCCGGGTTCACCCACGCGATGCTGATGCGGGACGGCGGAATCGTCGCCGCCGGACCGCTCGAAGACGTCCTCACCGAAGAACACCTCTCCGAGGCGTTCGGCCTGCCGCTGAAGGTCAGCCACGCTGGCGGCCGCTACAGTGCTGTCGCCCGCACCGCGTAGGCGGGAGCCCGGGGTGCAGCACCGCACAGTTCCGCCGGGAGCGGGCGCGTGGGCCTGATCCGGCTCGAGGGCCCGGGGGACCCGCGCACCTCGGACTACCGCAACCTGACCGACACCCAGCTCCGCCGCCGCCTCGAACCCGCCAACGGCCTGTACATCGCCGAGAGCTCCAAGGTGCTGCGGCGCGCCATCGATGCTGGGCACTCACCGCGGTCCTTCTTCCTTACCGAGAAGTGGCTGCAGGGCCTTTCGGACATCCTCGACCGGTTCCCGGAGGTTCCGGCGTTCATCGGCGACGAGTCCACGCTCGAGGAGATCACCGGCTTCCACCTCCACCGGGGGGCGCTGGCCGCCATGGACCGTCCGTCCCCGAAGACCCTCGACGAGGTCCTCGCTGGGGCCCGCAGGGTCGCGGTGCTCGAGGACATGGTCGACCACACCAACCTCGGGGCGCTCTTCCGGTCCGCCGCGGCGCTGGGCATCGACGCGGTCCTCATCAGCCCCCGGTGCGCCGACCCGCTCTACCGCCGGGCTATCCGCGTGAGCATGGGCAGCGTCTTCCAGGTGCCGTGGGTCCGCCTCACGGACTGGCCCGGGCAGCTGGCGGCCCTCCGGGAGGCGGGGTTCACCGTCGGGGCGCTGGCGCTGGGACCGGACTCGGCGCCCGTACAGGACATCGGAACGGCCGGTCACGAGCGGCTGGCGCTGGTCCTTGGCACGGAGGGCGAGGGCCTCTCCGCGGGCGCCCTCGCCGAGGCCGACCTGTCCCTTCAGATCCCCATGCACGCAGGAGTGGATTCGCTCAACGTGGCCGCGGCGGCCGCCGTCGCCTTCTGGGAGTGCCGCTACCGCTGACTCCAGGGGCGGGGCAGGGGAGGGAGGCGCTGGAAAACGGTAGTAGCGGGCGCCGGGACCCGATGGAACACTGGGAGGGTGACCGCTCCACCGGCCCGCATCAAGGCTCCCGGCGCACGGACCGTCCCCGTGGCCGCGGTGCTCCTCCTCGGCGCGGCCGTTGCGCTGAGCGGATGCGGCCGGCTCGCCGAACAGATCGACGCAGCGGAATCCCCGCTGCCCACAGCCCCCGCCGCCGGCCCCTTGGCCACAGCGCCCGTCCAAGCGCCTCCGCCCGCACCGGCTACCACCGCACCGGTTCCGTCTGCGGCCCCGACACCGGCTCCACCGCCGACGAAGGCCCCCGAGCTTTCCCTGACCCATAGCCAGCAGTCGCTGCCGGCCGAGGTGGTGAAGGCCTGCGGTGCCCTGCTGACCGGCACGCTCCCGGAGCGGCTGCCCGCCGCGGAGGCGGGTGCCTGCGTGGAAGCCTCGATGCGAGCCGGCATCGGAGCGCTGCAGACCCTGTCGACCCGTGCCACCGGCCTTCCCGCCGGAGAGCACATCGCGGCCGTAAGCACGGCACCCGAGTTCGGCCTGCACCTGCGCAACGAGGAGCACGGGGTGGAAATCATCGTCAGCGGCGGCGAGGGGTATCTGCTCACCCCGAAGGGGGGAACACCGGCCGACGCCAAGGGCGGGCCGGAGGAGCGCTTCGCCGCGGTTCTGGTGCAGGCGGCCTCGGCCACCGCCGACCCCGCCGCCGTCGGCGCCCTGCTGAAGGACTCCGGGGAGTTCCTGGTGACGCCGCGCAGCGAACGGGACGGCATGCTCTACACCCGGCTTTCGGCCGTGTCCGGGCCCGAACTGCAGGGCGTCAAGATGGCCACCCTGGACATCGAGCTCGACGAACTGATGCGCCCGGCGCATCTAAGTATCAGCGGCTTCGAACACGAGATCCTCACCTCGGTGGAGGTCGGATTCTCCGATTGGGGCACCCCTCAGGCCATCACGCCCCCCGCTTTAGCGCAGCTGGGCGGTTTGCGCTAGGATTACTAGCTGGTCCCGAAGGACCGTTTCCGCTTTCAATCCCAGTGCCTGGCAAAATCCAGGCAACCAGAGAAGGTATTCCTGTGAAGTCTGATATCCACCCCCAGTACCACGCCGTCGTTTTCCGCGACCTCGCCTCCGACAAGTCGTTCCTGACGAAGTCGACGGCCACGTCCAAGAAGACCATCGAATGGGAAGACGGAAACACCTACCCGCTGATCGAGGTGGAAATCTCCTCGGAGTCCCACCCGTTCTACACCGGAAAGCAGCGGATCATGGACTCCGCCGGCCGCGTGGAGCGCTTCAACGCCCGCTTCAAGGGCTTCGGCAAGAAGTAGTCCCGGCTCTTCTCAGCACCTCAGTTTCGACAGTGAAGCCACGCGCGCACGACGCCGTGGCTTCACGGCGTTAAGCCAACCAAGCAGGAGGAACCCGCGATGGAACAGGGCTCGAACACGACCGGCGGCGGACGGCGGCACGGCGAGTACAAGACGCCTGGGGGCAAGCTGACCGCCGTCGACCTCGCGGTGATGGACGGACGCCTGGCTCAGGTGTCGGTGAACGGTGACTTCTTCCTCGAGCCCGACGAGGCCCTCGACGACATCAACGCCGCCCTCGAGGGCCTGCCGGTGGAGACGCCCCCATCCGAACTGGCGGACGCCGTCCGGGCCGGTCTCGACCCCTCGGCCCAGCTCTTCGGGTTCTCCCCTGAGGCCGTAGCCACCGCCGTGCGCCGCGCTCTGGGGCGCTCGACCGGCATTGCCGACCATACCTGGGAGATCGTCCCGCCGACGCCGCTGAGCACCGCCATGCACGTCGCCATGGACGAAGTGCTCACCCGCGACGTCGGGGACGGGCGCCGCAACCCCACCCTGCGGTTCTGGGAGTGGGAATCACCCTCGGTCGTGATCGGCAGCTTCCAGTCGGTGCGCAACGAGGTCGACCCCGACGGCGTCGCCCGCCACGGGGTGAGCGTGGTGCGCAGGATCAGCGGCGGCGGCGCCATGTTCATGGAGCACGGAAACGCCATCACGTACTCCCTGTACATCCCTCAGACGCTCGTTGACGGCATGAGCTTCGCCGATTCGTATCCGTTCCTCGACGCCTGGGTGATGGAGGCCCTGGACACCCTGGGCATCAAGGCCTGGTACCAGCCGCTCAACGACATCGCCACCGACCTGGGCAAGATCGGCGGGGCGGCGCAGAAGAGGCTTGCCAACGGCGGGATGCTTCACCACGTCACGATGAGCTACGACATCGACGCCGACAAGATGCTCGAGGTGCTGCGCATCGGCAAGGAGAAGCTTTCCGACAAGGGCACCAAGAGCGCCAAGAAGCGCGTCGACCCGCTCCGGCGCCAGACGGGGCTGGCCCGGGAGGAGATCATCGCGGTGATGATCGACACCTTCCGCCGCCGCTTCGGCGCCGTCGACGCCGGCCTGAGCGAGGACGAGCTGCGCCGCGGCCGCGAACTCGTCGAGGAGAAGTTCGGCACCGAGGAGTGGCTCTACCGGGTGCCGTAGGCCTGAGCGGTAAGGGAGCGCAGCAGGTGGTCGCGCTCCTCCACCAGGATGCGCCGAAGCGCCCCCGGGGCGTCCGGGTTGGCGGCGAGCCAGCCGTCCGTGGCCAGCAGCACCGGGTGCTCCTCCGGGCGGCCCTGGAGGTCCTGGCGGCCGGGATAGAGGCCGCGCACCACCCGGGTGGCCATCTCGATGCCACGGGCCTCCCACACCTCCCGAAGCGCCTCGAAGTACGGTTTGTTGTAGGGGGCCGTCAGCTCCGGCCCGCCGAGGGTGAATCCCTCGATGGTGGCGCTGAGCAGTTCGTTCGACAGCCGGGTCCCGAACACCGCCTCGCGCCAGGCGAGGTCCTTCACCGCGGCGTCCGGCACCGCCGAGCAGGCCAGCGTGAACGCCGCCTTGCCCGACGCCGTATTGTCGCGCGCCAGCTCGGCCTCCAGCTCGTCGACGGACGCAAGGCCCTGCGCGGCCAGTGCGGCGAGGAACATCCAGCGCAGTTCGTCATCCAGGACCAAACCCGGCACGCTGTCCGTGCCGTCGAGCAGGCCGCGCAGCACGGCCGCCGCGGAGCCGGTGGTCCGCCCGCCAGTTGCCAGTGCCCGTGCCCATGCGAGCTGCAGGTCCGAGCTTTCCGCGGCGTCCCGCAAGCCCTGCTCCAGGAAGCGGGCGTAGCGTTTGCGCAGCTCCGCCCGTCCGGCGGGCGCGGTGTAGCGTTCGACGGCGGTGCCGGCGTTCTGCAGCAGCACCTGCAGCACCCCGACGCCGGGTTCGGCCGGCGCGGCCAGTTCGACGGCGCCAAGGTAGTCGGCGGCGGCCAGGTCGGCATCCCGGGTGCTCGACCACAGGGCGGAGAGGCAGATGGCGCGGGCCAGCGGGTCGGCGATCCGGTCCACCGACCGCAGCAGCGTCACCAGGGAGCGGGGGTCGAAGCGCAGCTTGGCGTAGGTGAGGTCCTCGTCATTGACCAGCAGCAGGTCCGGCTGGGTCCGGCCGACCAGCCCGTCCAGCGGGGCGGAGGCCCCGGTCACCTCGACGGCGTGTGACTCGGTGCGCACCAGGGAGCCGTCGGCGTCGTAGCTGTAGAAGCCGACCTTGAGCGAGTGGGGGCGGGGCTCGGGAACCCCGGTGATGGGGTCGAGCGCATCCTGCCGGATCGCCGCGGCGGTGTACACCCCGTCCTCGACCGAGACCTCCGCGGTGAGCGCGGGCACCCCTGAGGTCTGCAGCCACTGGCGGGCCCAGGCCGTCATGTCCTGCCCTGAGGCCTCGCTGAGGGCGGCGAGCAGGTCCGCAAGGGTGGTGTTGCCGAAGGCGTGTGCCCGGAAATACTTCCGGGCCGCCTCGGTGAAGGCGTCGAAGCCGACGTAGGCGACGAGCTGCTTGAGCACGGAGGCGCCCTTGGCGTAGGTGATGCCGTCGAAGTTCTGCTTCGCCGCCTCGAGGTTGGGGATGTCCGCCACGATCGGGTGGGTCGTCGGAAGCTGATCCTGCACGTACGCCCAGGCCTTGCGCTTGTTCGCGAAGCTCACCCACGACGTCTTCCACTCGGTGGCCTCCGCCACGCCGAGGGCGCCCATGTAGTCCGCGAAGGACTCCTTGAGCCACAGGTCGTCCCACCAGGTCATGGTGACGAGGTCCCCGAACCACATGTGCGCCATCTCGTGCAGGATGGTGTTCGCCCGCGCCTCATACTGGGCGGCCGTGGCCGCGGAGCGGAACACGTAGTTTTCCGTGAACGTCACCAGGCCCGGGTTCTCCATCGCGCCGAGGTTGTACTCGGGGACGAAGGCCTGGTCGTACTTGCCGAACGGATAGGGGTAGTCGAAGAGGCGGTGGAAGAAGTCAAGCCCGCGGCGGGTAGTGTCGAAGATCGCCTCGGCGTCAAAGGCGGACGCCAGCGACCGGCGGCAGTAGAGCCCGAGCGCGATCTCGGGCGAGCCGGTGCCGTCCCCGCCGGCCCAGGAGCCGGCGACGTGATGGTAGGGGCCGGCGAGCACCGAAGTGATGTAGGTCGAAATGCGCTCCGTGGGCGCAAACTCCCAGCGCAGGGTCCCGGCGGAGACCGGGGCGGGGGCGCCCAGCGCCGGGGCATTGGAGGCGACCGTCCAAGCCTCCGGGGCGGTGACGGTGAAGGTGAAGGCGGCCTTCAGGTCGGGCTGTTCGAAGTTGGCAAAGACCCGGCGGGCGTCGGCGGGCTCGTACTGGGTGTAGAGGTAGGTTCGACCGTCGGCGGGGTCGACGAACCGGTGCATCCCCTCGCCGCTGCGGCTGTAGAGTGCGGTGCCGCGCACGGTCACCGTGTTTGCCTCGAGCAGGTCCGGAAGGTGGATGCGTGAGCCGTCAACGGCCGTGCCCAGATCGAGGGCCTTCCCGTTGAGGAGCACCTCGTCGACGCCGCCGTGGATGAAGTCGAGGAAGGTTGAGGCACCCGGGGAGGTGCAGCGGAACACCACTGTGGATTCGCTGGGGAACCCCTCCGCCGAGGGGTCTTCGGCGCCGCTGAGGTCGAGCCTCACATCGTAGCGTTCGACCCGGATCAGCAGGGAGCGGGCGGCGGCCTCGTCACGGAGCAGGTTCTCGTTGCGCATCCGGTTATTCAATCACGCGCCGCGCGCCGGCCGGCACGGCAGGTTGTGGTGGAATCGAAGCATGGACATGACAATTCCCGGGAACGAGCCCACTCCGAGCGTGCAGATCGACGCCGACCGGTTGGAGACGAACATCACGGCCATGGCGTCGGCCACGCGGGCCCGCGGGGTGGCGCTGCGCCCTCACGCCAAGACCCACAAGATCCCGGAGATCGCCGCGCTCCAGCTGGCGGCGGGCGCCGTCGGGCTGACCGTGGCCACGGTCGGCGAGGCGGAGGTCTTCGCCGGGGCCGGGGTAGAGGATCTTTTCATCGCCTACCCGCTGTGGGTTGACTCCGCGAAGGGGGACCGGCTGCGGCGGCTCGCGGCGGCGGCACGGATCACCGTGGGCGTGGACTCCGCCGAGAGCGCCACCGCCCTGGCCCGCAACCTCGGTGCGGCGGCCGGGGAGATCGCGGTCCGGGTTGAGGTCGACAGCGGCCACCACCGCAGCGGCGTGGCGCCGGGGGATGCCGCCGGCGTGGCCGTGGCCGCGGCGGAGGCCGGCCTCCAGCTCACCGGAGCCTTCACCTTCCCGGGCCACAGCTACGCCCCGGGGATGCCCTCCACGGCGGCGCGAGACGAGGACACGGCGTTGACCCAAGCGGCCGCCGGGCTCCGGGCCGAGGGCTTTGCTGCCGCCGAGCTGAGCGGCGGGTCAACCCCCTCGGCGCTGATGGGAGGAGGTACCGCCACCGAGCTGCGTCCGGGGGTCTATGTGTTCGGCGATGCCCAGCAATGGGAGCTCGGAACGATCGGCCCCGGCGATATCGCCCTCACCGTGGCCGCCACCGTGGTCAGCCACCACCGGCGCACGCCGGGGGAGCCGGGGCACTTCCTGCTCGATGCCGGGAGCAAGATCCTCGGCAGCGACCGGGCGGCCTGGGCGACCGGCTACGGCCGGCTGCTTGAGCACCCGGAGGCGCGGATCGTCGCCCTCTCGGAGCACCACGCCACGGTGCAGTGGCCGGCCGGGGAGCCCCTGCCGGCCCGCGGCACCCGGCTGCGGGTTGTCCCGAACCACGTCTGCCTGCCCGTGAACCTGGTGGACGAGGTGCAGGTGGTCCGGGACGGCGCGGTCGTCGACCGCTGGGCGGTCGCCGCCCGGGGCCGGAACAGCTGACCGGCCCCAGGGAACGGCTCAGGCCGCGGTTCAGGCCGCGGTTCAGGCCGCGGTTCAGCCTGGGGGGACGATCTGGCCCTTGCTCAGGATGGTCAGCCCCGACTCGGTCACGGCGAACCCGCGGCTGAGGTCGAGCTCACGGTCCACGCCGATGCGTGCCCCGGCCGGGATCTTGACGTTCTTGTCGATGATCGCGCGCCGGACGATAGCGCCGGGGCCGATGCTCACCTTGTCCATCAGCACCGAATCGCTCACCTCCGCGTTCTCCTCCACGAAGACGTCGGTGGCGAGGATCGAACCCTGAACGGTGCCGCCGGAGACGACGACGCCTGCCGAGACGATGGAGTCGTGCGCAGCCCCGGACCGGCCGGTGGCGCTGCGCACGAACTTCGCCGGCGGCGAGACGCTCTGGCGGGTGTAGATCGGCCACTGCAGGTTGTACAGGTTGAACAGGGGCAGCGGGGAGATCAGGTCCATATTGGCGTCGTAGTAGGAGTCCATCGTCCCGACGTCGCGCCAGTACTGACGGTCCCGGTCGGTCGAACCCGGGATGAGGTTCGTCGTGAAGTCGTAGACGGCGGCGTCCTTGCGGTCGACGAAGTGGGGGATGATGTCCCCGCCCATGTCGTGCTTGGTGTCGAGCCGGGCGGCGTCCTCCTCGAGGGCCTTCAGCAGCGCGTCCGTGGTGAAGACGTAGTTGCCCATGGAGGCGAGGAAGCTGTTGGGGTCATCGGGCAGGCCCGGGGTGGTCTTCGGCTTCTCGACGAAGGCGGCGATGCGGGTCGGGTCCTGCTGGTCGACCTCGATGACGCCGAACTGGTCGACAAGGTTCATGGGCTGGCGCACCGCGGCGACACTGACCGAGGCGCCGGATTCGACATGCGCGTTGACCATCTGCTCGAAGTCCATGCGGTACACGTGGTCGGCGCCGATGACCACCACGATGTCGGGCTGGGCGTCGTGGATGAGGTTGAGCGACTGGTAGATCGCGTTGGCGCTGCCGAGGAACCAGCTCTTGCCACGGCGCTGCTGCGCCGGCACCGAGGCGATGTACTGCTGGAGCTGCGTTGACATCCGCCAGGTCTCGGAGACGTGCCGGTCGAGGCTGTGCGACTTGTACTGGGTGAGCACCACGATCTGCAGGTAGCCGGAATTCACCAGGTTTGAGAGGGCGAAGTCGATCAGCCGGTAGCTTCCGGCGAACGGCACGGCGGGCTTGGCCCGGTCCGCGGTGAGGGGCATCAGGCGTTTGCCCTCGCCACCTGCCAGTACAACCGCCAGAACTTTCTTAAGTGCCACGGGTAACCCCCTTCGAGTATTCCAACGTGTCGGTCCAATTCTGTTCACACTAGATGACTGAGGCCTCCTGCACTACGTTGGGGGAGTGCGAGTAGATATTGTCTCCAAGGAATTCCCCCCAGAAATCTATGGCGGGGCAGGTGTCCATGTTGCGGAACTGAGCCGGGTGCTGGCCGGACAGGTGGATCTGAACGTCCACTGTTTCGGCGCGGAGCGGCCCGCCGACTACCATGGGGCGCGGGTGCGTACCTACGGCGTGCCTCCGGGGCTGGCCGGGGCGAATGCCGCCGTGCAGACTCTCGGGACGGACCTTGAGATGCTCGGGAACATCGGCGGCGCCGACCTGGTCCACTCGCATACCTGGTACGCGAACATGGCCGGGCACCTTGCCTCCCTGCTCCACGGCATCCCGCATGTGCTCAGCGCCCACAGCCTTGAGCCGCTGCGGCCGTGGAAGGCCGAGCAGCTCGCCGGAGGCTACGCGCTGTCGTCCTGGGCGGAGAAGACCTCGTACGAGGCCGCCGCGGCGGTGATCGCCGTGTCGGCGGGGATGCGCGACGACATCCTGCGCAGCTACCCCGCCGTCGACCCGGGGAAGGTGCACGTGGTGCACAATGGCATCGACGTCTCCGAGTGGGTGCGCGACGAGGACGACGACGCCGTGCGGGCCCTCGGCATCGACCCGGACCGTCCGAGCGTGGTCTTCGTGGGGCGCAACACCCGCCAGAAGGGCGTGCCCTACCTGCTCCGGGCTGCCGCGCAGCTGCCTGCGGACGTTCAGCTGGTCCTGGTGCTCGGCGCGGCCGACACCCCAGAGCTCGCGGCGGAGACCGAGACGCTGATCAACGAGCTTCGGGACCGGCGCGGCTCGGTGGTGCTCATCGAGCGGATGCTGCCGAGGCGCGAGGTGGTCCAGGTCCTGAGCCACGCGACGGTGTTCGCCTGCCCGTCCATCTACGAGCCGCTGGGCATCGTCAACCTCGAGGCGATGGCCTGCGGAGCGGCTGTCGTGGCCAGTGCCACCGGAGGGATCCCCGAGGTAATCGAGGACGGCGTCACCGGGACCCTGGTGCCGCTCGAACAGGTCTCCGACGGCACCGGGACGCCCCTCGATCCCGAACGGTTCGTCTCGGACTTCGCCGCCGCACTCACAGAGATGCTTTCCGATCCGGCGAAGGCCCGCCGGATGGGCGAGGCCGGCCGGACCCGCGCCGAGCAGCACTTCGCGTGGGACTCCATCGCCGAGGCGACCCTCGAGGTGTACCGCAGCGTGCTCTGAAGGTGAAAGCCCCTGTCCGCCGGGCGGACAGGGGCTTTCAGGCTTCCGGACGGGTCAGGCTGAGGATTTCTCGGGTACCTGCCGCGCCTTGCGCGGTGCACTCTTGCCCCGCGTCTTGGTCTGTTCCGCCTGACGGGCCAGCAGGGTCTTCTCCTCGATCGGGGAGCCGCTGCTTGCCCGCACCGCCCGGGCGTGCACAGCGGCCTCGTCCTGGCGCCGCTTCTCGGCCCCGGTGGCGATCGCGGCGCGGAGGTGCTCGGGCCCGTAGCCGAAGGCCTCGACCAGGTCGAGGGCGTGCGGGCGGAGCTTGGCGAGCAGCCGGTTGATGTAGGGCGTGAGGGTCCGGGCCCGCTGCGAGGAGAGCCGGCCGTTCATCAGGTACCAGGCGAGGTTCCGCTCCAGCAGGCACAGTCCGAACAGGTCGCGCAGCCAGGTCAGGACCTGCCGGGTTCCGGGCTCCTCGACCCGGTGCAGCGCCGCCGTGAACGCCTCCCACTGCAGCAGTTCGGCGTGCGCCCGGGCCGTTTCGATCAGTTCGTGCTGGTGTTCATTGAACAGGGCAGCAGCCTTGGCCTGCGGCATCGTCCCGGCCCCCCGCAGGGCGCCGGCGAGTTCTGCGACCATGGTGCCGACTCGGTCCGAAAGCAGCCCGTGCTGGGTTGCTTCGTCCCGCAGTGCGATCGCCGACTTCTTTTCGGACCCGGTGTCCACGACGGTCTGCACCACGCGGCGGAGCCCGGAGCGGTGGACCGTCCGCCCCGCGGCCTGGGAGACCGCGTAGCGGGCGAGGACGCCGAAGTCCATGCCCTTGAACTCCCGGGCATAGTCAGTCAGCAGGCGCTTGGCGACAAGCTGGAGCAGGACGTTGTTGTCACCTTCGAAGGTGGCGTAGACGTCCATGTCCGCCCGGAGCGAGGTGAAGCGGTTCTCCGTGAGGAACCCGGCGCCGCCGCAGGCCTCCCGGCACTCCTGCAGCGTGTCCAGGGCCAGCCAGGTGGACAGCGGCTTGTAGGCCGCGGCGAGGGTCTCAAGGTCCTGCCGGTCGGCGTCGGTGTCGGAGGTGCCGGAGAACACGCCGTCGAACTTCTCAAGCAGTTCCTCGTGCGCGAAGGACGCTGCGTAGGTGGCGGCCAGCCGCGGCAGGAGGCGCCGCTGGTGGCGCTGGTAGTCGAGGATAACCTCTTCGGAGAGGTCCGAGGACGCGTTGAACTGGCGCCTCTCCGAGGCGTAGGTGATGGCGGTCTTCAGCGCGAGCTTGCTCACCGCGACGGCCGCGCCGTCGAGGGACACGCGGCCCTGCACGAGTGTGCCCAGCATGGTGAAGAAGCGGCGGCCCGGCGAAGCGATGGGGGAGCTGTAGGTGCCGTCCGGGGCGACGCTTCCGTACCGGTTCAGCAGGTGCGTCCGGGGCACCCGGACGTTCTCGAAGTGCAGGCGGCCGTTGTCGATGCCGTTGAGGCCGCCCTTGAGGCCGTCGTCCTCGCCGCCGATCCCGGGCAGGAAGGCGCCGTCGGCGTCGCGCAGTTCGACGTAGAAGGCATGCACGCCGTGGTTGACGCCCCGGGTGATGAGCTGGGCGAAGACGACGGCGGCGCGGCCGTCGACCGCGGCATTGCCGATGTAGTCCTTCCACGCCGCCCGGAAGGGGGTGTTCAGGGTGAAGGATTCATCCTCGGGGGAGTAGACGGCGGTCGTGGCGATGCTTGCCACATCCGAGCCGTGCCCGGTCTCCGTCATGGCGAAGCAGCCCGGGATGTCCATGTTCATGATGCCGGGCAGCCACGCCTTGTGGTGCTCCTCGGTGCCCAGGTGGAGCACCGCCGCACCGAACAGGCCCCACTGGACACCGGCCTTGATCTGCAGGGAGGGATCGGCCACTACGAGTTCCTCGAACCCTGCAACGTTGCCGCCGTGGTCGTCGTGCCCGCCGAGCGAGGTCGGGAAGGCCCGGTGCACCGCCTGGTTCTTCACCAGATAGTGGAGCTGGTCGAAGCAGCGGCTGCGGTGCTCGGCCGAGGTGAGTCCTTCAATCTTGTGCACTTCGGGGCGCCCTGCGAGCTCGCGGGCGGTCCGGCGCACCGACGCCCATTTCCCGAGGAGCAGTTCCCCGAGGACGGCGGGGTCGAGGACGGCCGCGTCGTTGTCGGTGATGGTGCCCGCTGCGGGAACCTCGCGCCGGAAGGCGGCTGCTGTCTGCGTCATGAGTTGTCCTTTGCAGGGGAGGTGGTGGAGTCCGGCGCCGGGAGGGTCGGTTGCCCGGTGGGCACCTGGTGGCTGATGCCTTCGAAGAGCCAGTCGGTCAGCTGGTCGGCGAGCTGTTCCACGCCGGGCTTGCCGGGGCCGGCGGGCGTCGCCAGCCACAGCTCACCGGCGGAGCGGACCATGCCAATGGCGGCCCGCGGCCAGTACACGAGCCGAGGGTCGGCGGGGCCGCTCAGGTGGGGCGAGGACCGCAGGTAGGCCCGCATGGGGCGGGCGAGCATCTCGGTGACGGCCTCGAGGAAGTGGGTCAGGGGGTCGGCGTGCCGGGCCTCATCGGCCGGGCCCGCGGCCAGGTCGGCCTGGCCGACCCGCGTGACGAACGCGTACACGTTCGGTGAGGTCTGTGCCATCTGCAGGTAGACGGAGATCATGGCGCGCAAGCCTTCGCGCGGTGTCTGGGCCTGCCGTGCCGCCGCGAGGATCTTCTGCTGCATCTGACCCGTGACGACCTCTGCCATGGCCTGCTGCAGGCCGGTCTTGTCACCGAAATAGCGGTAGTACACGGATTTAGAAGTGTCGGCCGCAGCCGCGATGTCCTCCATGGAGGCGCCGTGGCCGAGGGTGTCGACGGCGCGGCGCGCGGTGCTGATCAGCGCTCGCCGGCGCTCGGCACGGTGTTCCTCCCACCGGCTGGACCGCCCGTCGGTCGCCGGGCCTGCTCCGGCGGGCACGGCGGAAACCGCTGAGGAAGTGTTCATGATACTCAGCGTATCAGGTACGCTGGGTATCGGTAATCCACCACCATCACCAGGAGATCCCTCATGTCGAACCAGCCAGGAGCGGGCGCGGGCACCACCACCGTCCGCAACGCCGTCGTCATCGGCGGCAACCGCATTCCCTTTGCTCGCTCGGGCGGGGCCTACGCCCAATCGTCGAACAAGGACATGCTCATCGCGGCCCTCGATGGCCTCGTCGCGCGGTTCGGTTTGCAGGGCGAACGCGTGGGCCAGGTGGCTGCAGGCGCCGTGCTCAAGCACTCCCGGGACTTCAACCTCACCCGCGAGGCGGTGCTGGGCTCCGCCCTCTCCGCTTCCACCCCGGCGTACGACCTGCAGCAGGCCTGCGCCACGGGCCTTGAGACGGTTGTGGGCCTCGCTAACAAGATCAAGCTGGGCCAGATCGACTCCGGCATCGCCGGCGGCGTCGATTCGGCCTCCGATGCGCCCATCGTGGTCAGTGAGGGCCTGCGCCGGGTGCTTCTCGACCTCTCCCGGGCCCGCACGCCCAAGCAGAAGCTCGCCGCGGTCAGCAGGTTGCGACCCCGGGACCTGGCACCGAACGCCCCCACCACCGGCGAACCGCGCACTGGGCTCTCGATGGGCGAACACCAGGCGCTGACCACCGCGGCCTGGGGTATCACCCGCGAGGCCCAGGATGAGCTCGCCTTCTCCAGCCATGCCAATCTCGCCGCGGCCTACGAGCGCGGGTTCTTCGAAGACTTGATGACCCCCTACCGCGGGCTCACCCGGGACGCGAACCTGCGTGCCGACACGTCGCTGGAGAAGCTCGCGAAGCTCAAGCCCGTGTTCGGCGCCGGGCTCGATACGGCGGCCACCATGACGGCGGGCAACTCCACGCCGCTGACCGACGGCGCCGCCGTCGTCCTGCTCGGCTCTGAGGACTACGCGCGGGCCAACAACCTGCCGATGCTCGCGAACGTCGTCGACGCCGAGGCCGCCGCCGTGGACTTCGTGAACGGCCAGGAGGGCCTGCTGATGGCCCCGGTCTACGCGATGCCGCGGCTGCTCCAGCGCAACGGGCTGCACTTCGACGACTTCGACTTCTTCGAGATCCACGAGGCCTTCGCCTCCACGGTCCTCAGCTCTATCGCCGCGTGGGAGAGCGAGAAGTTCTGCCGGACCCGGCTCGGCCTCGACGGAGCGCTCGGCAAGATCGATCGATCCAAGCTCAACGTCAACGGCTCCTCACTCGCCGCTGGCCACCCCTTCGCCGCCACCGGCGGGCGGATCGTCGCCTCCCTGGCCAAGGCGCTGGCGGAGAAGGGCTCGGGCCGCGGCCTGATCTCCGTGTGCGCCGCCGGTGGGCAGGGCGTCGTTGCCATCCTTGAGGCGCGCTGAGGTGGCGGATACCTACCTGGGCCTCGTCAACACGCCGCTTCCGGGCAAGCTGGCCAAGACCCTGGGCCTGCCGCGCCCGGCGGTACTGCGCCGCTACACCCCCGGCGACCCGCTCGTCCCCGGGCCGGTGCTGGTCCTGGGCAGCGGCCCGGGCGCGGACGCCCTTGCGGATGCGCTGCTCGGCTGGGACCAGGACGTCCGCCGGCACCTGCGCCCGGGCGAGAAGCTGGGAGCGGTGATCATGGCCCTCGATGCGGTGTCGCGTCCGGAGGACCTGGGTGCACCCCTGCTCGAGCTCGGCCCGGCGGTCCGCGCCCTGCTGCCCGGCGGGAGGGTCGTCTCCCTTGCCCGGCCGGCGGAGGAAGCAGGGGACCCGGCCACCGCCGCCGCCCGCCAGGGGGTTGACGGCGCTGTGCGTTCGGTCGCCAAGGAACTGCGGGCCGGTGCCACCGCCAACGGGATCGTGCTTCTGGACGGGGCGGCGGCCGACAGCCCCGGTGCCCTGGGGGCCCTGCGGTTCCTGCTCTCCGGGCGCAGCGCCTACGTCGACGGCCAGTTCCTGCGGGTCTCCGCTGTGCCTGCGCCGATGGAGCCGGCCGACGCCGGCGCTCCGCTGGCCGGGAGGACTGCCGTGGTGACCGGTGCGGCGCGGGGCATCGGGGCGAAGATCGCCGAGGTCCTGCACCGGGACGGGGCGAAGGTCGTCGTCGTTGACGTGCCCGCGGCGGGTGAGCAGCTTGCAGCGGTTGCCAACCGGATCGGGGGCACTGCACTGCAGATCGACATCACCGCTCCCGACGCCGCCGCCCGGATCCTGGACCACGTGAAGGAACGCCACGGCGCCCTTGACATCTTCGTGCACAATGCGGGAATCACCCGGGACAAGCTTCTTGCCAATATGGACCCGGCACGGTGGAACGCGGTCATCGCGGTCAACATCTCCTCGCAGCTGCGCATCAACGACGAGCTGCTTGCCTCCCCGGTGTTCTCTCCCGAGGGGCGGATCATCAGCCTCGCCTCGACCAGCGGCATCGCGGGAAACCGCGGACAGAGCAACTACGCCGCCTCCAAGGCCGGGGTGATCGGCATGGTCCGCGCCACCGCCGCCGCGCTGGCTGGGTCCGGACGTACCATCAACGCCGTCGCCCCCGGATTCATCGAGACCGATATGACCGCCAAGATGCCGATGCTCACCCGTGAGGCGGCCCGCAGGCTCAGCAGCCTGCAGCAGGGCGGGCAGCCGGTGGATGTGGCCGAGACCATCGCCTTCCTTGCCTCGGGGCCGGGCGGCGGCATCAACGGCCAGGTCATCAGGGTCTGCGGACAAAACCTGGTGGGAGCATGAACGACGTCGTCCTGCCGGCCATGCCGGAGCTGGCGGGCCTGTACCGGCAGGCGGTAGTCGGCGCGGTGCTGCGGCGGGCCGGCCGGCGCAGCCCCGCGTCGGCGCTGCCGGAGGTCCGCCACCATGCCTCCGGCGGCCCAGTGGACCGGGAGCGGCTCACTGCCTTCCAGCATCTCGTCGGACAGGCGGCACGCGATGCCGTTCCCTCGGCCCACGTCCACACGCTGGCCTTCCCCGTGGCCATGAGTGTCATGGCCCGCCCCGACTTCCCGCTCCCGCTGCTGGGAATGGTCCACCTCAGCAACACGGTGGTGCAGGCCAGGGCGCTGCGCGTCGGGGAGAAGTTCGAGTCGGTGGCCTACGCCGAAAACCTGAGCCCGCACCGATCCGGGACCTCGGTGGACCTCGTCACCAAAGTGTCGGTGGACGGCGAGCCGATCTGGACGGGCCGCTCGGTCTACCTGGCCCGCGGCGTCCGGACCGCCGGCGGCCGGAAGGAACATCCAGAGCCCTCCCCGGACGGATCCCCGGGCACTAGCCCGGCGGCCGGTGGCGACAAAAGCGACGATGCCCTGCCGGGGAGCGCGGACGCCTTCACCCCGCCGGTGCCCACGGCACAGTGGCACCTGGCTTCCGACACCGGACGGGCCTACGCGGCCGTATCCGGGGACTGGAATCCGATCCACCTGAGCGCGCCCTCGGCACGGCTGCTGGGGATGAAGCGCGCCATCGCCCACGGGGTGTACCTTGCCGCGCGCATGGTGGAACTGGCGGAGCCGGCCTCGCCGGACGCGGTGTCGTGGGGCGTAGACTTCCTGTCCCCGGCACTGCTCCCGGGCACGCTCGCCGTCGCCGTCCGTCCCGGTGAGGCGCCCGGCGGCTCCGTCCGGCGCACCGAGGTCACCGGCTGGGCGCCCGGCGCAAAGCGGCCGTCCTTCACCGGATGGGTCACCGGGCAGGCGGTGGACCCGGCGTCGCCTTAGACTGGGCCAATGGTTGACGATCCGCTCCTGCAGCGCGCCCGCGAACTCGACGACAAGGACCCGCTGGCCGGGTACCGTGACCTGTTCATCACCGACGAAGCCGACGGCATTGCCGCCTACCTCGACGGAAACTCCCTCGGCCGCCCCCTCGCGGCGACCGAACAGAGCCTCGCTGATTTCGTGAGGCACCAATGGGGGTCCCGCCTGATCCGCGGCTGGGATGAGGGCTGGCTGGAGCTGCCCGAACGGATCGGTGACCGGCTCGGGAGCATCGTCCTGGGCGCCGCGCCCGGGCAGTGCATCGTCGCCGACTCCACCAGCGTCCTGCTGTACAAACTGGCGCGCGCCGCCGTCTCCGCTCGACCGGGCCGCACCGAAATCGTGATCGACCGCGACAATTTCCCCACCGACCGTTTCCTGATGGAGTCCATCGCCCGTGAGCGCGGCCTCACCGTTCGGTGGCTTGAGGTTCCCTACGACGGCGGCGCGAGCGCGGAGGCCGTTGCCGGCGTCGTCGGGCCATCGACCGCCCTCGTGGTGCTGAGCCACGTGGCGTACCGGTCCGCACACGCCGCCGACGTTCCCGGCGTCACCTCGGTGGTTCATGATGCCGGGGCCCTGGTCTTGTGGGACCTGAGCCATTCGGTGGGCTCGGTGCCCCTTGAGCTCGACGCCTGGGGAGTCGACTACGCTGCCGGGTGCAGCTACAAGTACCTCAACGGCGGCCCCGGTGCCCCCGCCTGGGCGTACGTCGCCGCACGGCACCTCGATTCCTTCGACCAGCCCATCCAGGGCTGGCTGGGCAGCGCCGACCCCTTCGCCATGGGCGGGTCCTATGAGCCGGCGCCGGGGATCCGCAGGATTGTGTCCGGCACTCCGCCCATCCTCGGCATGCTCGCGCTGCAGGACATGCTCGATGTGCTGGAGAAGGCCGGCATCGGGGCG
Source organism: Arthrobacter frigidicola (assembly GCA_003602285.1). Lineage (GTDB taxonomy): Bacteria > Actinomycetota > Actinomycetes > Actinomycetales > Micrococcaceae > Arthrobacter_D > Arthrobacter_D frigidicola. The sequence goes on along the minus strand of QZVU01000005.1, from coordinate 67,246 downwards.
GTGCGGGAGAAGTCGGTGGCCCTGACCGGTTTCGCGATCGAGGCCGTCGACGCCCTCCTGGGCCCCGCCGGGGTAGTGGTGGCCTCGCCGCGCGCACCCGGTGAGCGTGGCGGCCACATCACCATCGACCATCCGGCATTCGCCACCATGGTGCCGGGCCTCTGGGAGCAGGGAGTCATCCCCGACTACCGGAACCCCTCGGGCATCCGCCTGGGCCTGTCCCCGCTGACCACGTCATTCGAGGAGACATTGGTCGGAGTCCGCGCCATCGCCGACAAAATGGTTCTCAAAGGGGCGGGGCCTGTCGCTCCCTGAGCGGGGCGGTCTATTGTTGGGCTATTGCCCGGACCCGAGCCGGGTGTCCTCTAAGGGGTGGCTGATCAGTGCGGACAAGTGGAGGCAAGGGCATGGCCGAGGACGAGGGCGATTCACCCACCCTGCAGGTGGGGACCCTTCTTCAGGACATGGTGCTCGACAGCACCGATGTCGAGGAGTTCCTGACAGAGCTGGTGAAGCTCGCGGCCGCGACCCTCGAGGGACGGCACGGCGAGATGCTTTGCGGTGTGACCCTGCTGCGTCCGAAGCGGACGGGCACCGTGGCCAGCAGCAGCGAGCACGCCCGGAACATGGACGAGATCCAGTACAACTTCGAGGACGGGCCGTGCCTGCGCGCCGCCCGGGAAGAGAAGCTCGTCAACGTTCCGGACATCACCCGGGACACCCGGTTCCCCGATTACCGGGACGCAATCGCTGAGCACGGCATCCGCTCGATCCTCGGAGTCCCGATCCTGCTCGAGGGCGACGCAAACGCGGGGCTGAACCTTTATTCGGACCAAGTCGACGCCTTCGACGACGATGCCATCGCTGCGGCCGAAACCTTCGCCGAAGAGGCGTCAAAGGCCCTGCGGCTGGCCGTACGCATCGCCCGGCTGACCGAATCCGCAAACGACCTCAAGGCCGCGATGGAATCAAGGACCACCATCGACCTCGCCGTGGGGATCATCATGGGCCAGAACCGCTGCAGCCAGGATGAGGCGTTCGGAATCCTCCAGTCGGCCTCGAACACCCGGAACATGAAGCTGCGCGACGTCGCCACTGCCATCGTCGCCTCCACCGGTAAGTCCACGCCGAAGACCCACTTCGAGCTCTAGCCGCGCTCCCGCGGCCGGCTCAGTCGGACTTTCCCGCCAGGCCCTCGGTGAGCCGGCCCAGCAGGCGCACGAGGGTTGCGTAGTCCTCACCGGGCAGCGATTCTCGAACCTGCCGCCGGACGTCGGCGACGTGCCCGCTGAGTGCCTCATGCACGTGCCGGCCGGCCTCCGTCAGGCGGAGCAGGCCGGCAACTTCCTCCACCAGCCCTCGCTCCGTCAGGTCGGCGGCGACGCCCGAGACGACCGCAGGCGGATCGAAGGGGCTCAGCAGCTCAACCAGACGGGCAGGGCTTTCGGGCCGCCTGGCCAGGGCGGCGAGCACCTGCCATGTCCGGCGATCGCTTCCCTGACCCCCAAGGGCCCGGTCGAAAGCGCCGTCGAGCCGCCGGTCGGCCTCCTTGAGCCACCAGCCGACGGGCCGGTCCGGCTGACCCGGAGCGGGTTTCGGCGCCGGGTCAGCCACGTCCCGCAAGGACCTCGTGCGGGTATTGAGCGCCGCGGCCCTGGAAGTCGAGAATGGCCGGGTTGACCACGGCGCCGTCCCGAATTTCGATGGCGCGCCTCAGCGTTTCGTCGGCATCCCAGGCTTCCGGCCCCTCCAGCACCTTGCCGAGGAACGGCAGCAGCGCCGAGCTGATCTCCCAGGTGGCCGAGTCCCACAGGTAGGACGGGCTGTGGTCGACGGCGTAGTAGCGGACATGGTCCCCGACCTCGAACATCGGTTCGGCGAAGGAGGTGGGACGGGCCCAGCTGAAGCCCATGTTTCGGTCACAGGAGACATCGATGATGAGGTTGCCGCTGGAGAACAGCGGCAGGTCGGCTTCCTCGACGAACATCTGCGGCGCGTTCGGGTTCTGCAGGGTGCAGTTCACCACGACGTCGTAGCGGGCTAGGTAGGGGGCCAGCGGTACCCGGCCTTCCTCCGTCAGGACCTCGGTCCGGTCCGGCGCCTCGGGGCTGGTTTCAAGCTGGGCGATGCGGGTCGAGTGGATGGGTGAACCGACGGCGGCCACCCCCCTGCTTGTGAGGATCTGCACGTCGCTGACGCCGTGGGCGTTCAGGGCGGTGACCGCGCCACGGGCGGTGGCGCCGAAGCCGATGACGGCCGCGGTGAGCCGGCGGCCGTAGTCCCCGGTGAGGCCGGAGAGCTGCAGCGCGTGCAGGACCGAGCAGTACCCTGCCAGTTCGTTGTTCTTGTGGAAGACATGGAGGGAAAATCCGCCGTCCTCCGTCCAGTGGTTCATCGCCTCGAAGGCAATCAGTGTGAGCCGCTTGTCGATGGCCAGCTGGGTGAGCTCACGATCCTGGACGCAGTGAGGCCATCCCCAGAGCACCTGGCCGTCGGCCAGGGAGGCGAGGTCGGACGCCTGCGGCTTGGGAAGCAGCACGACGTCGGAGGAGGCGATGATCTCCTCGCGCCTCAGCAGGGGCCCGACCAGCGGCTCCAACTGCGCATCGGAGAGCCCAAACTGGGCACCGTAGCCCTGCTCGACGCGCATCCGCCCGCGGACCGCACCGTCGATGCGTTCAAAGTGGTGAGGGTGGAGGGGAAGCCGGCGTTCGTCCGGCTTACTGGAGAGGGCGAGGACACCAAGGCGCAGTTCCGTCATGTTTCACCCCCTCCTGGGTCCGGCGGGGGACGGAGACGCCTGATGCCGCGTTCCCGGTGGGAACGGGGGGCAGGGCGTCGGTGGAACCGAATGTGGGCAGGTCTGGATCATCGTTGCTCCCTAGGAGGAACCAGGGGGTTCCGTGCGTCGACACTACACCCAGCGGGGCGTGCCCCTTCGCCATTTTGAGGGCGGGCCGGCTGGACGTACCGCGAACGCTTCCCGGGCCGCCGGGCTGGATCATGTAACCCGGATTCTGCCCGGAAGTCAATAGCTGCGCTTCCTTCCGCTTCTGCACGCGGCTTCTATACTTTCGGTGTGGCAATGTCGCTGCTGTTCGGTGTCGTGGCATCGAGCGCCCTGATTATCGGGGCGCTCATCGGAGTGCGTTTCGACCTCCCCAAGCGGCTGCTGGCCATCCTCCTGTCCTTCGCCGCGGGTTCGCTGATCACGGCCCTGGCCTTCGAGCTCTTCGAGGACGCGTTCGAGCACGGCGGCATCTGGCGGGCCGCAATCGGGCTTGCCGCGGGCGCCATCGTCTTCACGGTCCTGAGTGCGCTGCTCGACCGTTGGGCCCAGGCCGGGTCGCAGGATACCCCGGCGGACGAATACCAGGGCAGCGCCAAGCTCGACACCGACTCCGCCGCCCAGGGCCATGCGTCCTCGAAGGCCTCGACCAAGGGGGCAGCGGGCCTGGCGCTGCTGGCGGCGGTGACCCTCGACGGCGTGCCCGAGAACGTCGCCCTGGGCGTCGCCCTGGGAGAGGGAACCGGTGGGTTGGCCCTGCTTGCCGCCATCTTCGTGTCGAACTTCCCGGAGGCCCTAGTGGGCGCGTCCTCGATGCGCGACCAGGGGAAGTCCTCGGCCGTGATCGTCGGCCTGTGGGTGGGGTGTGCCGCGCTGCTGGTGATCGCCGTCCTCATTGGAGCCGGACCGCTGTCGGGCAGTGACCCCGAGACCATCTCCATTCCGCTTGCCTTTGCCGCCGGCGCGGTGATCGCCTCCCTGGCCGACACCCTGATGCCCGAGGCCTATGAGAACGGCGGGCCCGCCGTGGCGCTGAGCACCGCCGCGGGCTTCCTGCTGTCCTTCGTACTCTCTCTCATGTGAGGTGGGGGAGGAGTCCGGCCGTGCCGCAGGGCTTCTCCACGCGCTCACCGGCGGCGGCGCCGACTTCTCCCATCTCATCAGAACCACTGTCTTCGTGGCATCGAGTGACCGGAAGGACCTGACCGAGGTCTGGAACGTTGTTCGGGCAAGGATGGGGGACCAGGACGTGCCGAGCACGCTCCTGGGCGTCGCGGTGCTTGGATACCCGGAGCAGCTGGTGGAGGTCGAGGCTATCGCTGCCCTTCCTGCTCAGGATTCCCTGGCACCTGCTCACTGACCGGCATCAGCCCAGTGCACCCGCTCCGCCGCTGCCAGTCCGGCGGTCCGACCGTGCCGGTGGAGGCAGTACGGGGTTCAGAGCTGACCGCACCCTCGGATCGAGCCCGCTGAGGAGCAGGGGCAGATTGCGGGCCGCATAGGAAATGCCTCCCTGCCAGTCAGTCCTGACGACCGTTTCCCCGTCCCACCAGAACGTGTTCCGCCGCTCGCCCTCCACCTCCAGCAGGACCTTCAGTGCCTCGTGGCGGCCCCATGGAGTGTCGACTGTTTCCCGCCCCCGCACGGCGAAGACCGCGCCGAGGGCTCTCCCGTCCCCGTCCTCAATGAACTGGCTGAACGCTACCCGATCCTTCCCGGCCCGAAGTGCCTGCACCAGGAGCAGATGCGCCGCGTAGCTGGGAACCGGACGGGGGCCTGCCCTTTCTGCGTGGTCCGCGGGGAATCCGGTGATGTCGACGTCGGAGCCGGAGTCCACATAGCGGTACGAGGTCCAGCCGAGGACGTCGCCTTCATACTGGGTCTCCTGGGTTAGGTGGACAAGGTGTCCGTCCGGAAGCAGAAACGCGACCGTGGTCCGGAGCGCGCCGCCTCCGGTTTCGCGCACCAACGCACCGCTCCGCCGTCCGTTGATGTAGAACGCCTCCGCTCCAAACCCCATCAGCACAACCTAGCCCCCTTCCGGTGGGCTCTCGAGGATGCCGCACTCCTAATGACGTACCGGTGGAGAACCGACAGGCATAATGAGGCGCATGCGGCCACAGTGGAGCCCGCGGATCGGCTGGAACGACCTGCCCCCGCACGTCCGGGCCGGCGTCGAAGGAGTCCTTGGGGAGCCCGTGGCCGAGTTCGCCGGCCAGCAGGGAGGATTCTCGCCCGGCAGCGCAGACCGGGTGGTGACCCCTACCGGGCGGCGGGCGTTCGTCAAGGCGGTGGGCCCGGCCCTGAACGCCGCCTCACCGGGGATCCACCGGAGGGAAGCTGCTGTCGCCGCCGTCCTGCCCGGGACCCTGCCCACGGCGTCCTTGATCGGAACGTTCGACGACGGTGAATGGATTGCCCTCGTGCTCACCGACGTCGATGGACGCCACCCTCACCTTCCCTGGCAGCCCGACGAGGTGGGGTTGGTCCTCGACGCCCTGGTGACAGTCGCGCGGACACCGGTCCTCCCCGCGCTGGGCCACCTTCCCGACCTGGCTTCGGAGGTCGGCCCCGAGTTCGCAGGCTGGGAGCGGGTGCGGGCCAATCCGCCACATGACGCCGCAGACTGGGTCATGGAGAACGTTCAGGTGCTCGAACGGCTGGCGGCACGCGGAGTGGAGGACCTCCGGGGAGAGTGCCTGGTACACACCGATCTTCGGGCCGACAACATCCTGATCACTCCGGCCAACGCCGCGGTACTGATCGACTGGCCGTGGGCGTGCGTCGGCGCCGGGTGGTTCGACGCGGTGAGCGTCCTGATCAATACAAGGGTCTTCGATTCGGTGTTTGAGGTTGAACCCCTCCTTCTGAGCCATCCGATCTTCGACGGCGTGGCTCCGGAGAGCATCGACGGCGTCCTGTCGGGATTCGGGGGCTACTTCACCGACGCCGCCCGCCAGCCACCGCCGGCTGGACTGCCCACGCTACGGGCCTTCCAGCGGCAGCAGGGGGATGCCGTCCTCGGCTGGCTCCGTGAGAGGCTTGCCGCACGCAGCTGAAGCCGGCCGACGGCGTTGGTTCAGTCGGGGAGGTCATCCCAGTCGAGCGGCGTCACGGTGTTTGAATCCCAGTCCTGCCGGAGGATCGAATACGCCACTGAAGCCAGCCTCCCTCCATCGGCGGTCGGCCACCCCAGACGGTAGTGCGCCTCCTTCAGAAATCCGGCCCGGAGGAAGGTCCTGCGCATGGCGATGTTGTCCTCGCGCGTCTGGCCCTCAAAGCGGACGACGTCCGGCATTGAGGTGAACACGAGCGCGCACAGCGCCCGCAGGGCTGCGGTTCCCGCACCCCGTCCCCGGTGCGAGTCGCCCAGGCGCAGGTCGAACATCGGAGTGTCATCGCCTAGGTCATGGAGGACGGCCATGCCGATGCAGTGTCCGGCATCGTCAATCCAGTAACCCTGGCTTTCCTCGTTCCAGAAACGGCCCGCCTGCACACCGGGGCGGAGACTGCCGGGCGTGGAGGAGGTCGCAACGTGGAAATGGAAGGTGTTGGAGGCAAGGAACTCCACCACGGCGTCGGCATCGGCGGAACCCATGGCCCTCAAGGTGATGTCCATGGACGGATCCTATGGGCAGCACACGTCAGACAGTGGGAGGTGCACGGCTCCGGCCGGGGTCCACGCCCTCCCGGGACTAGACGCTATGGGCGAGCCGCCCGGCCCCGGCCCATATGGCCGCCGAGGAAGCCGCCGATCACCAGGAGCGCTCCACCAACGCGGCCCAGGCCCACGCCGAGGTCATGCCTGCCCCGTATACGCGCACACCAGGAGCCGGAAAAGACGAGAACGGCCATGCCGTTGGCTGCCGCGTGCACAATTCCCACCCGGCGGGTGGGCCGGTCGGCCATTGCCCACTCAGCCCAGCCGGTGATCCCCGCCGCCCCGGAGGAGGCGAGCCCGGGCGCTACCAGCCGGGTGGCTGCCTGCCGTGAGCCGGGATCGGGAAATAGGTCGAGGAACTGCGCCATGAACCATGCGCCGAACGGAAGATCCTTCACGATGACGTGCAGGGGTATGCCCGTGGTGTCGCCGTGGAAGAGCCGGCGTGCGCGCTCGCGGACGAGGAGGCGCTGGGCTGCGGGGGCTGCGGCGTCGACGTACCGGTCGAGGCCGCCTGCTTGCTCAAGCGCCCCGAGAAGCCGGGGGTACAGTCCGGAGTTCGACGCCTCCGGGCCGCCAGCGTTGAATGAGTCCGGCTGGGGTAGATGCATCGCATCGGATGACATGGAAGCAGGTTACTACGTTCATAGTGAAAAGTCACTATGTTTATAGTGGGTTATGCAACCCATCCGTTTCCGTGCCCTCGACGCTGCAGTCGACCTCCTGGGTTCCTCCGGACTGCGCGCGCTGACGCATGCCCGGGTCGATGAACGGGCGGGGCTGCCTCGGGGATCGACCTCCAACTATTTCCGGACCCGCCAAGCGCTGCTGGCGGGCGTCGTGGACCGCATCGTCGAGAGGGAACTCGATGCCTACGGCCCACAGTTCTCTCCGGGCTCCACGGCCGAATTCGTCGACGGGCTCTGCCTCCTGTTCGAGCAGACGAGCGGCACCAACCGGACCCTGACGGCGGCACGTCTGGCCCTGTTCATGGAAGCGGGCCACAATCCCGCCATCCGGGACGCCGTCGTGCGGGGCCGGGCCGCCATGGAGTTCGCTCTGCTGCCGGCCCTAGTGGGGCTGGGCGCGCGGGACCCACGTACCTCCGCCGCAGCGGTGATGGCCTGCTTCGAGGGTCTCCTGCTGCACCGCATCGCCCGGCACGACGAAACCGATCCGCGTCCGGTGTTCAGCTTCGTGGTGGCCGCCGCCTTCGACTGACGGCGGCGCCAAGACGACTGCCCTAGGAGCGGGTGCGACGCGCGGGCCCGTGGACCGCCGTCCGGTCCGGGGTGCTCAGCGGGCCTGCTCGAGGCGGTACCGGAGGCCGGAGGCAACCGCCGGCCACTCGGGGGCGGTGATCGAGAAGACAACGGTGTCCCGCAGGGTGCCGTCGGCCATCCGGCTGTGAGCCCGGAGTACGCCGTCCTGGCGGGCACCCAGCCGGGCGATGGCCTCCCGCGACTGGAGGTTGTGCCAGTGGGTCGTGAAGGTCACGGAGGCGCAGCCCTCGGTCTCGAAGGCGTGGGTCAGCAGCAGGAGCTTGCTTTCGGCGTTGGTCCCGGTCCGCTGGGTCGACAGCCGGTTCCAGGTGTAGCCGATCTCCACGCGCGGCGTCGCCCTGTCGATGTCGCAAAAAGTTGTCATCCCCAGCACCTCGCCGGTCCGCGCGTCCAAGGTCGCGAAAGGAAGCATTTCTCCTTCCGCCTGACGTGCAAGCCGGCGGTCGATTTCCTCCGCCATGCCTTCGGGGGAGGGAATGCTCGTGTACCAGAGCTTCCACAGCTCACCGTCACGGACGGCATCGACCAGCCCCTGGTAATGGCGGTGGGCGAGGGGTTCGAGGACAACCCGGGAACCGGTGAGCGTCAGGGGTTTGAAGGCCATGGAATCATCCAAGCACAGCCGACGTGCTGCCCGGTTCGCCCGGGGGTGCGTCCTACAGCGGCTTTTTGGCCAGCTGCTTCACCCAGGAGGGCGTTTCCTTGCCCAGCTTGCGGTCGGTGGTTAGCCGCAGGCGCGCGGCACGAATCCGGACCCGCTGCTCGTCGCCCTGGGCGGGGTGGTCGGCGGCCTGACGGCGTCCCGCGTTCACATTGCGGCTTGCGGTTGCGCTCATTGCCCTGCCTCCTCCACGATCGGTTCCACTGCTGCTCCATTCTCTCCCACTCCGTCAACTCCGTCCACTTCCGACGGGAGGAACCGCGCCCAGGCGACCTCGAGGATCGCGACCTCCTCGGGACCGGCGAGGTCGCTGGCGGCGAGGCTGTCCAGGACGCCCAGCCCGATCTCCTGGCGCGGCGGGTCCTCGGACATTGCTGCATCAAGCGCCCATTCAGCCCGCGCCCACCACTGGGAGCGCTGGTCCGCCTCCCGGCGGTCCCGGACGTTCCGCCACGCGAACACTCCGGTGATGACCGCCGTCAGAAGGATGGCCAGGGGCCCGAACGAGCTGACCACCTCCCACCAGGGTGTGCCGTTGGAGATGATGTCGACCCGAACGGGATCGGGCGGGGTCGTAGCGGACGGCAGCATATTCCCAGCCTAACCGGGAGCAGTGACGCCACCGTCCATGGCCACACGGCACCCTCCGAGTGGTGATGACCGCCTACCGGGCCGGTCGTCCGTCGCTGGCACACTCTGGCTCCCGCGGGCTGGTTTTCCGGCGGGTTCTCAGCCCGGTTGTGTAGGCGCCATGTTTACGGGCTGGCTTCCCTGCTGATGTGCGGGCCAGTTGTGCCACCGTGAAGTAGGGCGGTTCGACTGGTTTCCCGGGTGGTCATCCTGCTGGTTTTCCGGCCGAAGAATGTCGGCGGGAGATGACATTCTTGGGTTATGGACAGGGCAGGAACCCCGGATTCGGGGGTGGATCCCACGGCGCAGGACCCCGGGTGGCTGGAGGCCGCCGCGCAGGTCCTCGGTGCCGGGTTCCTGACCGGGGGACCGGCGGAAACGGCCGGCCTTGAGGAGGCCATCGGCGGGCTGGAGGCGCTGGCGCGGCTGAAGAGCTGGGCCGATGCCCAGAGCGCCAGGTTCACCGAGCGGGTCCGGGTCCTCACGGAGGAACACCTCGAGCAGCGCGGGATGCGCCCCGGGTCCCTGACGGACACCCTGGCCGCCTCGGAGGTCGCCTGCGCCCTGCGGATCCCCGAACGCACCGCCGGCACCCTGATCCAGCACGCCTTCGTGCTCACCGGGCAGCTGCCGGGAACCCTGGACGCCCTGGAGTCCGGGGCCATCTCCTGGCGGCACGCGGTGACCCTCATCGAGGAATGCGCCGGCCTGCCCGGCTTCGCCCTGCCCTACTTCGAACAGCAACTCCTGCCCGCCGCCCGGGACACCACCGCGGCGAAGCTGGCCTACCGGGCCCGCCGGCTGCGCGCGCAACTGCACCCCGAGGCCCTCACCGACCGGACCCGGTCAGCCCGCAAGAACCGGCGGGTGGATTTCCACCCCGACGACGACGGCATGGCCTGGCTGAACGTGTACCTGCCGGCCGAGAAGGCCGTGGCCATCGACGGGCGCCTGACCCGCCTCTCCCGGGCCCTGCAGTGCCCCGAGGAGACCCGCACCCTGGCCCAGCTGCGCACCGACACCCTCACCGACCTGCTCACCCACACCTGCCCCGACCCCGGCATCACCGGCACCATCACCGGCACCGGCACCGGCACCGCAACCCTCCCCGCCGGTGCGGCTGCCGTCGGCGCCAGCCGCGGCGGGGCGGCTACGGCCGGCCAGGGTACGGCCGGAGCGGCCGGGGCGGCCGGGGCGGCCGGCCGGGATACGGGCGGGGCGGGTGCGGGCGGGGCGGGTGCGGGCTGGAACGGGATCCAGGCCCAGGTGCACGTCACCGTCCCGGTGCTGACCCTGCTGGACGTCGATGACGCCCCCGGCGAGCTCGAAGGCTACGGGCCCATCGACCCCGACCTGGCCCGCCGGCTGGCCGCCCACGCCCCCTCCTTCACCCGGCTGCTCACCCACCCCGAAACCGGGGCCGTGCTCAGCGTCGGCCGGGACACCTACACGGTGCCGGCGGACCTGAAGAAGTGGCTGCGCGTGCGGGACCGCACCTGCCGCCACCCCGGCTGCAACCGCTCCGCGGCCGCCGCCGAACTCGACCACACCATCCCCTGGTCCCGGGCCGGCACCACCGCCCACAACAACCTCGCCCACCTGTGCCGAAGACACCACATGCTCAAAAGCCAGGGCCTCTGGCACTACGACCAACCCTCACCCGGAATCATCACCGCCACCTCCCCAGCCGGCCGCACCTACCAGACCCAGCCCGAACCCGTCCCCGGCTGAGCGGGAAGCGTTGCGCCTCCGTGCGCCAACTACTCATCGATGCGGCGCCGATCAATGCTGGTCCGGCATGATTTCCACCAGTGCGGCCATCAGCTGGATCAGGCCTCCCATGAGGTGGGACAGACCTCACGCCAGATGGAGCAAACCTCCCATGAGCCGCGGCAGGCTTCGCGTCAGGTGGAGCGAACTTGCCATCGGTTCGTATACACCGCCGTGGCGTTCCAATGCTTGAAGGTGTCAGGAGGTGCTTGAAAGTGTCCGGAGGTGGGGAAAGAAACGACCGGTCGGGGGAGGACCGGCAGGGTCGAAGATGTCCGACGGGGAAGGGAACGCCCGGCAATTGGGAGTCCACCACAACCCAGAAAATCGCCCGGGAGAACAGCAACAAAAAGGCCCCGGTCAGATCTCTCTGACCGGGGCCTTCACTGTGCGCGGAGGGGGACTTGAACCCCCACCCTCAATAAGAGGACTAGCACCTCAAGCTAGCGCGTCTGCCATTCCGCCACCCGCGCGGGTGGGCTTTTTCCGGTTCAAAACCTTCGAAAGCGGCGAAAAAAACTCTAACACGACATCGGCCCAGAAGTTGAATCGGGAGAGCGGTGGGCCCGCTCGGGCCTGATTTTCCGGGGGTTTTGAGCACTACAGCGCGCAGACCCGGTGCAGCGGCTCGGCGCAGGTTAGGCCAGCACACCGGGCACCTCGGTAGGCTGGGATCAACCGCACCCGAGGAGGACCCAGCGATGGCGATCACGCCCGAAGACGAAGTTGTACGCATCTGCCAGGAGCTCATCCGGATCGACACCTCAAACTTCGGCGACAACGCCGGCCCGGGGGAGAGGGCTGCCGCCGAGTACACGGCGGGGCTGATCGAAGAGGTTGGGCTGACGACGGAAATCTTCGAGGCCGCCCCGGGGCGCGCCTCAGTCATCGCCCGCATGGAGGGGACCGATTCCTCACTGCCGGCCCTCGTGGTTCACGGCCACCTCGACGTCGTGCCGGCACAAAAGGAGGACTGGAGCGTCGACCCTTTCAGCGGCGAGGAACGCGACGGGCTCATCTGGGGTCGCGGAGCCGTCGACATGAAGGACATGGACGCGATGATCCTCTCGGTGCTGCGCCATCTCCAGCGCAGCGGGACGCGGCCGAGGCGGGACCTCATCTTCGGTTTCTTCGCAGATGAGGAAGCCGGCGGCAATTACGGCGCGTCCTGGCTTGTTGACAACAAACCCGGAGTCTTCGATGGGGCCACCGAAGCGATCTCCGAGGTCGGCGGATTCTCCGCCACCATCGGCGGTCAGCGCACTTACCTCCTGCAGACAGCCGAGAAGGGCATTTCCTGGCTTCGCCTGCTTGCCCACGGCAGGGCCGGCCACGGCTCCCAGATTAATACCAACAACGCCGTGACCCGGCTGGCGCGCGCCGTTACCCGGATCGGGGAGTACACCTGGCCGATCGAACTGACGCCGACCACCCGGCAGTTCCTTGACGGTGTCACCGAACTCACCGGCGTCGAATTCGACCCGGACAATCCCGAGCTGCTGCTGGCCGAGCTCGGCACGGTGGCGCGCTTCGTCGGGGCGACGCTGCAGAACACCGCGAACCCCACAATGCTCAAGAGCGGGTACAAGCACAATGTCATCCCGGGCACCGCTGAGGCCCTCATCGACGTGCGAACTCTTCCCGGGCAGCAGGAAAAGGTGCTGGAGATCGTCCGCGAACTCGCCGGCGCCGGTGTCGAGGTCTCCTACGCGCACCAGGATGTGTCCCTCGAGGTGCCGTTCTCGGGCAACCTCGTTGATTCGATGATCGATGCCCTGCACGGGGAGGACCCCGGAGCGAAGGTCCTGCCCTATACGCTCTCGGGGGGCACCGACAACAAGTCGCTGAGCCGCCTGGGCATCACCGGGTATGGCTTCGCGCCCCTGCAGCTGCCGGACGAGCTGGACTTCACGGGCATGTTCCACGGTGTCGACGAGCGCGTACCGGCCGACTCGCTTCGCTTCGGCTCCCGGGTGCTCACCCGCCTCCTGAGCACCTACTAGGGCCGCTGTGGAACCCGCCGATCTGCTGACCGATGCCCTCCTCGAACGTTTCCGGGAGCGCGCCCCACGGTACGACACCGAGAACACCTTCTTCACGGAGGACCTCGCAGATCTCAAGGCGGCCGGGTACCTCCGGCTGTTCTGCGCCGTCGACGACGGCGGGTCCGGCGCGGGAATGCGGCAGGCGGCCGCTGCCCAGCGTCGGCTGGCTGCCGCCGCGCCTGCGACGGCCCTGGGCATCAACATGCACCTGGTCTGGACGGCAATCGCCGCGCTCCTGAGGGACCGCGGGGACGACTCGCTCGGCTTTATCCTCGCCGAGGCCGCCGCGGGGGAGGTCTTCGCCTTCGGCATATCGGAACCGGGCAACGACGCAGTCCTCTTCGACTCGACGACCGCCGCCGAGCCGGGACCTGACGGTTCCCTCACCTTCACCGGCACGAAAATCTTCACGAGCCTCTCCCCGGCGTGGACGCGCCTCGGAGTGTTCGGAAAGGAGACCGGGGTCGGTACTGACGGGGAGGGTGAACTCGTCCACGCCTTCGTTCCGCGGGACACCCCGGGTGTCTCCATCATCGAGGACTGGAACCCCCTCGGCATGCGCGCCAGCCAGTCCAACACCACCCGGCTCGAGGGGGTGCGGGTGCCTTCCTCCGCCATTTTCCGCCGGCTGCCGGTGGGTCCGAACGCCGATCCGTTCATCTTCGCGGTCTTTGCCGCCTTCGAGACCCTGATCTCCGCCGTTTACGCCGGCATCGCCGACCGGGCCCTCGAGCTGTCGGTGGAGGCCGCGCACCGGCGCACCTCCCGGGTGCGGGGCATCAGCGCCGCCCAGGACCCGGTGATGCGCCACCGCATCGCCGCCGGGGCGATGCGGGTGGACGCGCTGGATGCGCAGCTGAGGGCAGTGACGGCCGACCTGGACGCGGGGACCGACCACGGCCCGTTCTGGTTCGCGAAGCTTGTCGGGCTGAAGACAGCAGCCGTCGACACCGCGCGCCGCCTCACCGAGACGGGGCTGCAGGTCTCCGGCGGGTCGGGATATGCGGCATCGAGCGAGATCGCGCGGCTGCACCGGGACGCTCTCGCCGGGCAGTTTCATCCCTCAAACGAGGATTCGGCGCACAACACGGTGGCCACTGCGTGGCTGGGACCGCTGGAGAGCTAGGCGGTGCGCTCCACCCGCAGCACTTTGCGGCGCAGCCAGTAGCGCCTGCCGCCCCCGAGGTAGATGCAGCTGCGCTCGAGTTCCCACTTGCCGTACTCGGCGTGTTCGGTGAGGACCTTCCGTGCCGCGCCCACCGGTTCCCCGGCGTTGACGGTGAGCACGAGGTACTCGTATTGGCGGCCGAAATCCCGTTCACGGACGGCGGTTGAGTTCAGAAATTGCTCTCTCATATTCCTCCAATTTCGACCACTTTACCGATAACGTCTAACTCATGAGCATAGATCCGCGTGTCGCGCTCCAGGCCCTTGTCACCGCTCTCGAAGAGCACCTTGCGGCATCCGCTTCGCGCAGGATGGACGATGATCCCGCGGTTGAAGCCGCCTATCTCGCCATCGCGGATGCCTTTGAGGCCTATGAGGAAGCCCTCTACGACGCCCACGGCGAGGTGACCCCGCTGGAGATCTACGAGGAGTCCGACGAGGACGCCGATCTTGAGGACGACGACCTCGACGAAGTCGATGACGACGCCGACGCCGACGCCGACGTCGACGTCGAGACGGACGACGTCAACGCCACCCGCGAGTGACCTGCCTGTTACTGACCTAACCGGGCACTGACATATCCGGGGACTGATCCAGCCGGGGCTAATCCACCCGCCACGGAAGATGGCGCCCGCAGGAGGCGTCCCGCGGATCAGCAAGAGCGGGTGATTTCCTAGACCAGCGGCGCCGAGACCTCATCGAGGGCCTCGGCGATCTGGCCGGCGATCGCTTCGGCGGTTGTGCCCAGAAGCTCCTTGAGCTGTTGGGGAGTCCTGGCACCCACGACGGCGGCTGCAACGGTTGGGCGGCCCAGCAGCCACCGCAGGGCGAGGTCGTGCGGCTGCAGGTCGAGGCCTCGAGCGGCCGTGTGAAGCGCGTCCACAACCCGAAGCGGCCTTCCCTCGAGATAGCTTTCGACGTACGGCGCCCACACGTCGGAGGCCCGGCGGGAATCGGCAGGGGTGCCCACCCTGTACTTTCCGGTCAACACCCCGCGGCCCAGCGGAGCCCAGGCCAGCACTCCGGCGCCCATAGCGGCCGCGGCGGGCACGGCGCCGCGTTCGGCTCCACGGTTGAGCAGGGAGTATTCGATCTCATTGGCGATCAGCGGGATCCCGGCGGTGGCCGCGGCGCGCGCGAACTCCCAGCCGGCGTGGTTGGACACGCCGACGTAGCGGGCCCGGCCCGAGGAGTAGGCCACCTCGAGCGCGCTGAGGGTTTCAGCGAGCGGAACCAGCGGATCCGGCGCCGGCGCAAGCCACAGGTCCACGTGGTCGGTGCCGAGGCGGGACAGCGACGC
Source organism: Arthrobacter frigidicola (assembly GCA_003602285.1). Classification (GTDB taxonomy): domain Bacteria; phylum Actinomycetota; class Actinomycetes; order Actinomycetales; family Micrococcaceae; genus Arthrobacter_D; species Arthrobacter_D frigidicola. Next base: position 51,941 of record QZVU01000005.1, on the reverse strand, counting down.
GTCGAGTGAATCGAGGAGGCCCCGGCGGGAGGAATCGGCCCGGTGCATCCCCGCGCGCATGGCGCCGGCCTGGACCGCCAGCACCAGCTCGGAGCGCGCCACGGTGTCACCGAAAAAGCTGCCAAGCATCGCCTCGGCACGGCCCGCACCGTAGCCTCCGGCGGTCTCGACCAGGGTGCCGCCGGCGTCGGCGAAAATCCGCAGCTGCTCGCGCGCCGCCTCGTCGTCGACATCCTGCCCCCAGGACATCGTGCCGAGCCCCAATACCGACACGGCAAGGCCGCTCGTCCCCACGTTTCGCCGTTGCATAGGCCCAGCCTAAAGCCTCGGGGTCGAATGGTGCCTTAGGGTCTTAACATGTGAATTGGTTCGAAGCTGCCATCCTGGGCCTTGTTCAGGGACTAACGGAGTTCCTCCCCATCTCATCGAGCGCGCACCTGCGCATCGTCGGCGAACTCCTTCCCAACGCCCAGGACCCGGGGGCGGCCTTCACCGCCATCACCCAGCTCGGCACCGAAACGGCTGTCGTTGTCTTCTTCTGGGGCGATATCGTCCGGATCGTCCGCGCCTGGTTCGGCTCGCTCCGCGGCCGGGTCAGCCGGCAGGACCCCGATGCCCGGATGGGTTGGCTCGTCATTGTGGGAAGCATCCCCATCGCGGTCCTGGGGCTGCTGTTCCAGGACCAGATCGAAAGCACGCTGCGCAGCATGTGGCTCGTCGCGACCATGCTGGTCGTCTTCGGGGTGTTCCTCGCGGTGGCCGACGCCGTCGGAAAGCACACCCGCAGGCTGGACCAGCTGACCGTCCCCCACGGGGTGCTGTTCGGCTTCGCGCAGGCGCTGGCACTCATCCCCGGCGTGTCCCGTTCCGGCGGCACCATCACGGCCGGGCTGCTGATGGGCTACTCCCGCGAAGCCGCCGCCCAGTATTCCTTCCTGCTGGCGATTCCGGCGGTCTTCGGCAGCGGCCTGTACCAGCTCGGCAGCAGCCTGGGGGACTGGGGTCCCTACGACGCCGGGGAGACGGCCCTGGCGACCGTCATCGCGTTCCTGGTCGGGTTCGCGATCATCGGCTGGTTCTTGAAATACGTCTCGACCCGCACCTATGGCGTCTTCGTCTGGTACCGCATCCTGCTGGGCATGCTCCTGTTCATCCTGCTCGGCTTCAATGTGATCAGCGCCTAACCCGCCTGGGTCCGGATCCGGCCGGAACGGCTCCGCCAAGACCGTATGGTAGAAGGTGTGATTGCGTGGAACTCCAGCCCTGTGCCAACCCTTTCCGGCCGGCAGTCCGGCGTCGAACTGTACGACACGGCCAAGGGCCGCGTCGTCGAACTCACCCCCGAGGAAAATCCGAGCCTGTACGTCTGCGGCATCACCCCGTATGACGCGACCCACCTCGGGCACGCCTCGACCTACGTCGCCTTCGACCTGCTGAACCGGGTCTGGCGCGACACCGGCGCGCGCGTGAGCTACGTCCAGAACGTCACCGACGTCGACGATCCGCTCCTGGAGCGGGCAATCGCCACCGGCGTGGACTGGCAGCAGCTTGCCGCGGACCAGATCCAGCTTTTCCGCACCGACATGGAGGCGCTGAACGTCCTCGCCCCGGATCACTACGTCGGCGCCGTCGAGTCAATCGAATGGATCGTCCCCGAGATCGAGTCCCTGCTGGAGGAAGGCCTGGCCTACCGCGTGGCGGGCTCCGACGGGGCCCCTGACGGCGATGTGTACTTCTCGGTCGAAGCCGCCTCCGCCCTCAATCCGGAGAACCCGTCCCGCTGGGCCCTTGGCCTGGTGTCGCACCTGTCCGAGGACCGGATGGCCGAACTCTTCGCCGAGCGCGGGGGAGACCCCGAACGCCCCGGGAAGAAACACCGGCTCGACCCCCTGCTGTGGCGGGTCGCCCGCGAGGGTGAGCCGCACTGGGAGGGCGGATCCCTCGGCGAGGGACGCCCCGGCTGGCACATCGAGTGTTCGGTCATCGCCCAGCGTTTCCTGCCTGCGCCGCTCACGGTTCAGGGCGGCGGCAGCGACCTGATCTTTCCCCACCACGAAATGAGTGCCGGCCACGCCTGGGCCGGAAGCGGCGCACCCCTGGCCCGGCACTACGCCCACGCCGGGATGGTCGGCCTCGAGGGGGAGAAGATGAGCAAGTCCAAGGGCAACCTCGTGCTCGTCTCAGCACTCCGCAGGGAGGGGGTGGACCCGGCGGCGATCCGGCTCGGCATCCTCAACCACCACTACCGCAGCGACTGGTCCTGGACCTCCGACGTGCTCGCCCGGGCCACGGCGCAGCTCGAGTCCTGGCGGGCTGCCCTGGTGCAGGCGAATGAGGAGTCTGCCTCCGCCCTGACCGCCGAGATCCGGGCAGCCCTGGCCCGTGACCTCGACGCCCCCGCCGCGGTTGCCGCCGTGGACCGCTGGGCCGAAAAGGTCCGGACCTCCGCCGAAGGCACTCCCGCCGGCACCGCGCAGGTCACGGCGGCGCTGGACGCGCTGCTCGGTATCCGCCTCTAGGGCGCCGGCGCCGGGCGGGGGCTGCCCGGCCCGAGGGGCCGGGGACGGCGCCCGGGCCGGTCTACTGCTCGCGCCGGCGCTTCTTGAGGTAGCGCTCAAACTCGCGAGCGATCGACTCGCCGCTTGCCTCGGGCAGGTCGACGGTGTCCTTGGCTTCCTCGAGCTGGCGCACATAGGCGGCCACCTCGGGGTCCTCGGTGGCCAGTTCGTCCACTCCGCGCTCCCACGCCTCGGACTCCTCACTGAGCAGCTGTGTCTCAAGGCTCACCTGCAGCAGCTCCTCCAGCCGGTTCAGCAGGGCCAGCTGCGCCTTCGGCGAGGGGGACTGCCCCACATAATGCGGCACAGCCGCCCACAGGGACAGGGTGGGGATGTCCGCCAGGAGTCCCACCTCCGCAAGCACGCCGACGATCCCGATCGGCCCCTCGTAGGTCGAGGGCTCAACGTCGAGGCTCTCGCGAACCAGGTCATCGTCGGAGGTCACGGTGACCGGGATGGGCCGCGAGTGCGGCACGTCGGCCAGCAGCGCCCCGACCAGGACGATGCAGTCGACCTTGAGCTCCTTCGCCGAGGCGACGAGCTCGGCAGTGTAGGCCCGCCACTTATAGGACGGCTCGACGCCGTGGACAAGGATCAGGTCGATGTTCGAGTTCGGGACCGAGGCCCGGCTGATCTTCGTCGTCGGCCACTTGATCCGCCGCTGGCCCGCGGCATTGCGCTTGATCAGCGGTCGGGTGAACTGGAAGTCGTAGAACTCATCGGCGTCGATCGTCGAGATCTTCTCGCTGCCGAGGTACCTGCCAACGAACCGAAGCGCGTCACTGGCCGCCTCGCCGGCGTCGTTCCAGCCCTCGAAGGCGGCGAGCATGATGGTGACCCGCCGGGTCGGATCCGAGGCATCCTGGAAGAGGTCACGGACGCCGCGTGGCTGGCTCTCGTCGAAGGTGTTCACTTCTTCACCCTAAACCTCCCCCCGCGAACCTGTCAGTCACCGCGGAAGGCGCTTCGCGCACAGCGGAGGCGGGCGGACGCCGGGCCGGGCCACCGTAGACTTGGACCATGGCAACCCGCGCTCTCCAGACTCCGTCCACCTCACACCCGGCCGGGGCCGTCCCGCCGGGCGATGGAGTTCAGGCCGTCCTCTGGGATATGGATGGCACGATCGTCGATACCGAGCCCTACTGGATCGAAGCAGAAACCCAGCTGGTGAAGGATCACGGCGGAACCTGGTCCGACGGCCAGGCAAGCGCCCTGGTCGGCCAGGCGCTGTCCTTCTCCGCCCGCCTCCTGCAGGAGGCCGGGGTCGACCTGACCGAGCGGGAGATCATCGACCATCTCATCTCCCGGGTCGTCGAAAAGGTCCGGGTTGAGGTTCCCTGGCGTCCCGGCGCCCGCGAGCTCCTCGAGGAGCTCCGTTCCAGCGGCGTCCCATGCGCCCTGGTCACCATGTCCGAGCGCCTCCTCGCCACGGAGATCGCCGCCCAGCTCCCGGAGGGGACGTTCGAGTTCCTCGTCACCGGGGACATGGTCGAGCGGGGAAAGCCCGACCCCGAGGCCTACCGCACCGCCTTCGAGCGGCTGGCCCAGGACCGTCCCGGCCTCTCCCCGGCCCGGGTGGTCGCCATCGAGGATTCCCTCCCCGGTGTCACCTCGGCGCTTGCCGCCGGCGTCGTGACCCTCGCCGTCCCCCATTTCGTCCCGCTGCCCAAGGATCCCGCCCGGACCGACTGGACCACCCTCGAAGGCAGGACCCTCGAGGACCTGAACGGCGTGGTGCGCGACACGGCCGCGCGCGGACAATGAGCGGACCGGCCGCCGCACCCGGCGCCGGGCCGAGGGAGCGCCGCCTGGGGGTCTCGCTGGGCAGGATCGCAGGCATTCCGGTCATCCTGACCTGGCCCTGGTTCCTGGTCACGGTGATCATCGCGGTCTTCTTCGGGCCGAGGGTCGAGGCGAACTTCCCCGGCATCGGAGTCGGCGCCTACGCCGTCGCCCTTGGTTACGCCCTGCTCCTTGCCCTGTCGGTGCTGATCCACGAATTCGCCCACGCCCTCTCGGCGCGGGCCTTCGGCTGGCCCACCCGGCGGATCGTCCTCAACCTGTGGGGCGGGCACACCCAGTTCGAGCACTTCAGCTCCTCCCCGGGCCGCTCGCTGGCCGTCGCCCTGGCCGGGCCGGCCTCGAACTTCCTCCTGGCCCTGCTGAGCTGGGGCATCATCCTCATTTCCGAGCAGGGCACCGTGGTGGACCTGCTGGCCAACACCCTCTTCTGGGCGAACCTGATCCTCGCCGTCTTCAACGTCCTGCCCGGGCTTCCCCTTGACGGCGGCCGGATCGTGGAGTCCGCCGTCTGGAAGGCCACCGGGAGCCAGGATCGGGGCACCATCGCCGCCGGCTGGACCGGCCGGATCATTGTGCTGCTGTTCGTCGGCCTGGTGCTCGGTGTTCCGCTGCTCTCCGGCCGCGCACCCCAGTTCACCCTCGTCATCATCAGCGTCCTCGTCGCCACCTTTATGTGGGCCGGGGCCGGCGAGGCCATCCGGACGGCCCACATCCGGCTACGGATCCCCGGTCTCACCGCCGGCATGCTCAAGCAGCCCGCCGTCGGCCTGCCGTCCGCGAGCACGGTGAGCGAGCTCCGCCGGCTCGCCGCCGGCCGGCCCGACCTGGCCGCGGTGCTCCTGGACGCCGAGGGTCGGCCGGAGTTCGTCGTCGACTTCGGCGCCCTGGCCGATGTTCCGGAGGAGGCGTCCGCGACCACCCGGGCCAGCACCTCGGTGCGTCCCCTCGCCTCAACGGCCGGGATTGACGAGTCCGCCTCCGGCACGGAGCTCCTGAAGCTCCTTGACTCATCGGACGGCTTCGAATTCCCCGTCACCGATGCACAGGGCACCGTGACCGGGGTCCTCCACCGGCTGGCCGTCATCGACGCGCTGACCGGCAAACGCACGCCCGGCTCCGCCTGACGCGGACTCCGCCCCACCTCTATCCCACCCGACACCGACCCCGCCCGACACGAACCAAAGGACTTCCTGAATGAACAACCCCGCCTCCAGCCCTGCCGAGAACCCGCCGCACGGTGCAGCGAGCCGACGGGGCCCGTTCCGGCCGGGCGAGCGGGTGCAGCTGACCGACGAGAAGGGCCGGATGAACACGGTCACCCTCACCCCCGGCGGGGCGTTCCACACGCACAAGGGGTTCCTGCTGCACGACACCATCATCGGTCAGCCCGAGGGCACCGTCCTACCCAACACCACCGGCCAGCTGTACCAGACGCTCCGGCCGCTGCTTTCGGACTTCGTGCTCTCGATGCCCCGCGGTGCCGCGGTGGTCTACCCCAAGGACGCCGCGCAGATCGTCACCATGGGCGACATCTTCCCGGGTGCGCGCGTGGTCGAGGCGGGCGTCGGTTCCGGCGCACTGTCCATCTCGCTGCTGCGTGCCGTGGGGGACGCCGGGTACCTTCACTCCTTCGAGCGCCGGCCGGAGTTCGCCGAAATCGCCAAGGGCAACGTGGAGACGATTTTCGGCGGACCGCACCCCGCCTGGCGCGTTTCGCTGGGCGACTTCCAGGAGCAGGTGTTGATCGAGGAGGAGCCCGGAAGCGTCGACCGGGTGGTGCTCGACATGCTGGCGCCCTGGGAATGTCTTGATGCGGTCGCCACCGTGCTGGCACCCGGGGGTGTCTGGATCAACTACGTCGCCACGGTCACCCAGCTCTCCCGCACCGCGGAGGCCATCCGCGCCGACGGGCGGTTCACGGAGCCGGAGGCCTGGGAATCGATGGTGCGCGGCTGGCACCTTGAGGGCCTCGCCGTGCGCCCCGACCACCGCATGGTGGCGCACACCGGGTTCCTGCTCACCGCCCGGCGCCTGGCCGACGGCGCGACCGGCCTGGTCCAGAAGCGACGGCCGTCCAAGACCGACTTCAGCGACGAGGACCTTAACGCATGGACCCCGCAGGCGGTAGGGGAGCGGGAGGTTTCCGACAAGAGGCTGCGCCGGGTCGCCCGGGATGCGTCCTCCACCATCCAGCGCGGGGCGCTCCCGCCGGAGGAGGCCCAGGCCCGCCGGGACGCGGAAAAGGAAGCAGAAAAGGGCACGGAAAAAGACGCCGGAATGGGCGCCGGGTCCGGCCTATAGGGGGTTCGTGCGCCCGCCACAATTAGGCAACGATGCGGGCATTTGCCGCCGGTCCTGCGCTATGGTCGAACTATAGTTCAATGCCGAGTGAAGGTGGCGACACGATATGTCGGACTCTGAAGACTACGCTTCCCAACCCGACCGGACCGGCCAGCACCACTCCGCCGCGGCTGCGGAGAACTCAGTGGTCCAGCGGCAGCTGAATGTGCTGCGGGACAAGCTTCGGTACATCGACAGGCAGTTGGCGACGGCCACGCAGAACAATGCCCGGCTCGTCGGAGCCCTCGAGGCGGCGCGGACCGAGATCGTGAGGCTGAAAGCCGCACTTGAAAAGGAGGGCGCGGCGCCCTTCAGCTTCGCCACGGTGATCCAGGTGAACGTCCAGCAGCCCGCCGAACCGGGAACCACCACCCAGGCCACGGTGCAGGACACCGCGGACATTCTGCAGTCCGGCCGGAAGCTGCGGGTGACCGTGAGCCCGCTGATCAACGTCCGCCAGCTGTCCCCGGGCCAGGAGGTGCTCCTCAACGAGTCACTGACCATCGTGGCCGCCCTCGGCTACGAGCGGGCCGGGGAGATCGTAACGGTGAAGGAACTGCTCGGCAAGGACCGCGCGCTCGTCGTGGGCCGCACCGACGACGAGCGGGTCATCCGGCTCAGCGGGCCGCTGCAGTCCCAGCGCATCCGCGTCGGTGATGCGCTGGCCGTCGACACGAAGTCAGGGTACGGGCTGGAGAAAGTGGCCCGCAGCGAGGTGGAGAACCTCGTGCTCGAGGAGGTCCCCGATATCGGCTACGAGGACATCGGCGGGCTTGGGCCGCAGATTGAGCAGATCCGCGACGCCGTCGAACTGCCCTTCCTCCACCCCGACCTCTACCGCGAGCACGGGCTGAAGCCGCCCAAGGGGATCCTGCTGTACGGGCCTCCCGGCTGCGGCAAGACCCTGATCGCCAAGGCAGTGGCCAGTTCGCTTGCCGCCCGCGCCGCAGAACGCGCCGGCACGGAGCAGGTCCGCAGCTACTTCCTCAACATCAAGGGCCCCGAACTGCTCGACAAGTATGTGGGGGAGACCGAGCGCCACATCCGGCTGATCTTCGCCCGCGCGCGGGAGAAGGCCTCAGACGGCAGCCCCGTCGTGGTGTTCTTCGATGAGATGGACTCCCTGTTCCGCACCCGCGGCACCGGGGTGTCCTCCGACGTCGAGACCACGATCGTCCCGCAGCTGCTCAGCGAGATCGACGGCGTGGAGAAGCTTGAGAACGTCATCGTGATCGGTGCCTCGAACCGCGAGGACATGATCGATCCGGCGATCCTGCGGCCGGGACGGCTCGATGTGAAGATCAAGATCCACCGCCCGGACGCCGAGGGGGCGGCCGAGATCTTCGCGAAGTACATCACCGAGGACCTGCCGCTGCACGCAGACGACCTGGCCGAACACGGCGGGAACGTGGCCGTCACCGTGCAGGAGATGATCCGGCGCACCGTCGAGAAGATGTACTCGACCGAGAAGTCGAACGAGTACCTCGAGGTGACCTACGCCAACGGCGATACCGAGATGCTTTACTTCAAGGACTTCAACTCCGGGGCGGTCATCCAGAACGTCGTCGACCGCGCCAAGAAGTACGCGATCAAGGACCTGCTGCTCGAGGGAAGCAAGGGGCTGCGCATCGAGCACTTCATGCGTGCGGTCGTCGACGAGTTCCGCGAGCACGAGGACATGCCCAACACCACCAACCCTGACGACTGGGCAAGGATCTCGGGCAAGAAGGGGGAGCGGATCACCTACATCCGCACCATCGTCCAGGGCAAGGCCGGGCAGGAACCGGGCAAGGCCATCGAGACGGCGGCAAACACCGGCCAGTATCTATGATCCCAACCGGAGGAGTGGACCGGATGGCCCCGGTCGGGCCGGAATCCACGGGAGGGGTGTCGGTGCACCGGGTCATGGGTACGGAAACCGAATACGGCATCATCGCCCCGGGACTGCCCGCGGCGAATCCCACGATGCTCTCCTCCCAGGTGGTCAACGCCTACGCCGCGACGCTGCGCGAGGGCCTCGGCAACCTCGCCGGCACGCGGTGGGACTACACCGACGAAGCGCCTCTGACCGACGCGAGGGGCTGGCTCGTTGACCGGGGGTCGGCCCATCCCTCGCAGCTGACGGACGAGCCGCCCGTGCTGACGGCCGAGCAGGTGGCGCTGGCCGAGGGCGCCGACCCGCAGGACACCGCGGTGCTGATGAACCTGGTGCTCAACAACGGTGCCCGCCTCTATGTGGACCATGCGCACCCCGAATACTCGAGCCCGGAGGTGACCAATCCCCTCGACGCCGTCCTGTGGGACCGGGCCGGGGACCGGGTGGCGCTTGCGGCCATGGAGCGTATCGCCGGCACCCCGGGCTTCTCACCCGTCCATCTCTATAAGAACAACACCGACAACAAGGGCGTCTCCTACGGGTCGCACGAGAACTACCTCGTGCCCCGCAGCGTCCCCTTCGGGAACCTCGCCGCGGCACTGATTCCCTTCTTCGTCTCCCGGCAGGTGCTGTGCGGGGCGGGCCGGATCGGCATCGGTGCCACCCACCAGCGGCCCGGCTTCCAGATCAGCCAACGGGCCGACTTCTTCGAGAACGAGATCGGGCTGGAGACCACGGTCCGCCGGCCCATCATCAACACCCGTGACGAACCCCACGCGGTGGCCGAGAAGTACCGGAGGCTCCATGTCATCATCGGCGACGCGAACCTCAACGAGGTGTCCAACTACCTGAAGCTGGGCACCACCTCCCTGGTGCTCTCGCTCATCGAACGGGACCTGTGCCCGGTGCCCGAACTCGCCGAGCCCGTCCACGCCCTCCAGGACATCAGCCACGACCCGTCGCTGCAGAGCACGGTGCGGCTCGCCGACGGGCGGCAGGTCACGGCGCTGGACCTCCAGGAGATGTACTACGACGCCGCCGCCGCGGCCTGCGCCGGCGGCGCCGATCCACAGACCCGGGACGTGCTGGACCGGTGGGGGACGCTGATCGGGGTGCTCCGGCGCGACCCGATGGACGCTGCGGCCTCCGTCGACTGGGTCGCGAAGCTGAAGATCCTGCAGGCCTACCGCGACCGCGACTCGGTCGGCTGGGACAATCACCGGCTCGCCCTGGTCGACCTCCAGTACGCCGACCTGCGGCCCAGCAAGGGGATCTACCACCGGCTGGCCCAGCGCGGGCAGGTCGAACTGCTGGTCACCCCGGCGCAGGTGGAGCGTGCGGTCGCCGAGCCGCCGCGGGACACGCGCGCCTACTTCCGGGGCAAGTGCATTGCCAACTTCCCCGCGGAGGTTGTCGGGGCCAGCTGGGACTCGATCATCTTCGAAATTCCCTCGCAGAACCGGCTTCAACGGGTACAGACGCGGGAGCCGCTGCGCGGCACCGCGCAGCTCACCGAGAGGCTTTTTCAGGAATCCGCCACCGCCGAAGACTTCCTCACCCGATTGTTGAGCGGGCCGGAACAGCGCGTGGCACCATAGAAGCAGCAGAACCGAAACCGAAGGGTGCTCATCATGGCAACACAGGATCACAAGGCCACAGGCACACGCAGCGAGGAGCAGGAAGAAACCCCGGCGGAGCCTCCCGCCGCTCCCGCCTCCGCCTCGGACACCGCGGAAACCCAGGGCGTCGACGACCTGCTTGACGAAATTGACGGGGTGCTTGAGTCCAACGCCGAAGAGTTCGTGAGGGGCTTCGTCCAGAAGGGTGGACAGTAAAGGCAATGATGCCGGAAGAAGCTGCAGCAGCGGTCGCCCGGGCGGCATCGACGTCGTTCTCGGACCATCTCGGGCGCCATCACCCCGACCTGCTGGCTTCACGCAGCCGCGTTGACTTCCCGGCCTCCGGCGCCGGCCCGGCCCTCGCCCCGCACGCAACGACGATCGTGTCGCTGACCTTCGCCGGTGGGGTGCTGATGGCGGGGGACCGCCGGGCCACCATGGGCAACGTCATTGCCAGCCGGCACATCGAGAAGGTCTTTCCGGCCGACATGTTCTCGGTGCTCGGCATCGCCGGCACCGCCGGGATCGCCCTTGACCTGACCCGCCTGTTCCAGGTCGAACTCGAACACTACGAGAAGATCGAAGGCACCCGCATGAGCCTCGACGGAAAGGCCAACCGGCTGGCCGCCATGGTCCGGCAGAACCTTCCCATGGCGCTGCAGGGGCTCGCCGTCGTGCCCCTCTTCGCCGGCTACGACACCAGCCGCCATGAAGGCCGGCTCTTCTCCTTCGACGTCACCGGCGGTCGGTATGAGGAACAGGAGCACCACAGCGTCGGCTCGGGCTCGGCGTTTGCGCGCGGATCGTTGAAGAAGCTGTGGAAGCCGAACCTCGACGAAGCCTCCGCGGTGCAGGTGGCGGTCGAGGCGCTGTACGACGCCGCCGACGACGACTCGGCCACCGGCGGGCCCGACGTCGTCCGCGAGCTGTGGCCGGTCGTGTACACCGTCAACAGTGCGGGCACGCGGCGGATTCCGGACCGGGAACTTGAGAGGACGGCGCGGAATGTCATCGCAAGCCGCTCCATTGCAGGACGGGAGGCCTAGACCATGACCCAGCAGTTCTACGTATCGCCAGAGCAGCTCATGCGGGACCGCGCCGACTTCGCGCGGAAGGGGATCGGCCGCGGCCGCTCGGTCATCGTGCTCAGCTGCCGCGACGGCATTGCCCTGGTCGCCGAGAACCCGTCGCCGTCGCTGCACAAGCTCGGTGAGATCTACGACCGCATCGCCTTCGCCGCCGTGGGGAAGTACAACGAGTTCGAGAGCCTGAGGCAGGCCGGCATCCGATACGCCGACGTCCGGGGCTACTCCTACGACCGCGAAGACGTCACCGCCCGCGGCCTGGCCAGCGTGTACGCCCAGAGCCTCGGCGCCGTCTTCACCGCCGAAAGCAAGCCGTTCGAGGTCGAACTGGTGGTCGCCGAGGTGGGGGAGCAGCCCGCCGCGGACCACCTGTACCGCCTCACCTTCGACGGGTCGATCGCCGACGAAAAGGGGTTCGTCGTGATGGGCGGCGCGGCGGAGGCAGTGGTGGAGGTGCTGCGCAGCAGCTTCTCCGAGGACCTCGACTTCCCGCAGGCCGTCCGCGCCGCGGTGCACTCGCTGCGGCGGGACGGCTCAACGGGCGCCGGCCCGCAGCTGGGGCCGGAATCGCTTGAAGTGGCGGTGCTCGACCGCGACCCGGAGGTGGCCCGCGGCACCCACCGGGCGTTCCGGCGCATCGGCATCCCTGAACTCGAAACCATGCTCACCTCTCGGGAAAGCCCTGTCTAATGGACCGGCGTATCTTCGGCATCGAAACTGAGTTCGGCATCTCCTACTCGGGGCCCAACTCGCGGCCCCTCTCGCCCGAGGAGGTGGCTCGATATCTCTTCCGGAAGGTCGTCAGCTGGGGGCGGTCCTCCAATGTGTTCCTGACCAACGGGTCACGGCTCTACCTCGATGTGGGATCGCACCCGGAGTATGCCACGGCCGAATGCGACGACCTGGCGCAGCTGATCGCCCAGGACCGCGCCGGCGAGCTGATCCTCGAGGACCTCGTGGTCGAGGCCCAGCGCAAGCTCGGGCAGGAGGGCTACAACGGCAATATCTACCTGTTCAAGAACAACACCGATTCGGCCGGAAACTCCTACGGCAGCCACGAGAACTACCTCATTCCGCGCAAGCTCGAGTTCGGCCGGCTCGCCGACATCCTCATCCCGTTCCTCGTCACCCGGCAGCTCCTCGTCGGCGCCGGCAAGGTGCTCAAGACCCAGAACGGCTCCCTTTACGCGTTCTCGCAGCGCGCCGACCACCTCTGGGAGGGAATCTCCTCCGCCACCACCCGGTCCCGGCCCATCATCAACACCCGCGACGAACCGCACGCCGATGCCGAATTCTTCCGCCGGCTCCACATCATCGCCGGGGATTCCAACATGTCCGAGACGACGACCCGCCTGAAGATCGGCTCCGTCGACCTGATCCTGCGCATGGTCGAAGCCGGGGCCATGATGCGTGACTTCCGCCTCGAGAACCCGATCCGCAGCATCCGGGAGATCTCCCACGACCTCTCGGGCCGGCAGCTGCTGAAGCTCGCCAACGGACGCCATATCACCGCCCTGGACATGCAGCGGGAGTACCTCGCCCGGGCCCGCGCCTTCGTTGACACGAACGGTGCGCACCACGCGCACGTCCCGGCGGTGCTGAGCCTGTGGGAGCGCACCCTCGACGCGATCGAGACGGGGGACACCTCGGCGATCGACCGGGAAGTGGACTGGGCGATCAAGAAGAAGCTCGTCGACCGGTACATGGAGCGCAACGGGGTCGAACTCGACTCCGCCCGGGTGTCGCAGCTCGATCTGACCTACCACGACATCTCCCGCAGCCGGGGCCTGTTCTTCCTGCTCCAGGCCCGGGGGGAGGCGCTGCGGGTGGTCGACGACGTTGTCGTCAAGGAGGCCGTCGACACCCCGCCGCAGACCACCCGGGCGCGGCTGCGCGGGGAGTTCGTGCGGCGGGCCAAGGAAGCAAACCGCGACTACACCGTGGACTGGGTCCACCTGAAACTCAACGACCGGGCCCAGCAGACCATCCTCTGCAAGGACCCCTTCAAATCGGTCGATGAGCGGGTCGAGGCCCTCCTCGAGCACCTCTGAACACACCGGCGGGCACCGCGGGGTGCGGGCCGGGGGAGAAAACGCCGCCCGGAAACCGTTAGGCTTGAAGATGCCCGTCCGGATGGGCGCTGCCTGAACTACCGACAACTCCTGCGAAAGAAGTTCTGTGCGACGGATACTTTTGTTCCTCCTGCCCCTCCTGCTCGCGCTCACCGCATGCGGTGGCGCGTCGACCGGGAAGTCGGCCGGTGACGCCGACGTCTTCGAGTCGGTCACCGTCAGCGGCGGCAGTGACAAGAAGGCCCCCAAGGTCGAGTTCGACACGCCCCTGAAGGTCACCGCTCCCGCCGTGAAGACCCTCGTCGAGGGCGACGGCAAGGCCATCAAGGCCGGCCAGCAGATCACCTTCAACGCCGCGTTCTTCAATGCCGAGGACGGCAGCAAGCTCGGCGACACCTACGAAGGCGGCCAGCCTCAGCCGCTGCCCGTTGACGACACGCTCAAGGAGCAGGACGCCGAACTGTACGAGGTCCTGGTCGGCACCAAGGTCGGTGCCCAGATCGGGTACACCCGCCCGATCGAGGAACCCGCCGAAGGCCAGGAGGCCACTCCGCAGCAGCTGGTGGTCCTGAAGATCATCTCCGCCAAGGACCCCGCCCCGGAGCCCAAGATCCTTTCCCCCGAGGACGTCAGCAAGCTTGACGACGAGGGCAAGCTGCCCACCTTCAAGTTCGCCAAGGACGGCGCGCCCGAGGTCACCATCCCCGACAACGAGCCGTCCAAGGACCTCGTGGTGAAGGTCCTCAAGGAGGGCGACGGCGAGGTCGTCGCCGAGTCCGACACGATCACTGCCAACTACAGCGGCTGGCGCTGGGAGGACGGCGAGCAGTTCGACTCGAGCTTCGAGCGCGGCGAGCCCGCTGAGTTCCCGCTGACCGGCGTCATCGAGGGCTGGACCAAGGGCCTCGCCGGCCAGAAGGTCGGCTCACAGGTCCTGCTGGTCATCCCCGGCGCTTGGGGCTACGGCGACCCGGCACCCGAGGGCCGCCCCTCCGGCACGCTCGTGTTCTTCGTGGAGATCACCGGCAAGGCCGCCGCCAAGTAACCGCACCACCCGAACACCCCACCCTGCGAAGGAGAACCATGTCATTTGGACAGCGCGAATTCGACCGGTCCAAGCCGGAGATCGACTTCCCGAGCCACGGCGCACCCACCGAACTCGGTATCGAGGACCTCATTGAAGGCAACGGCAAGGCGGCCACGCCCGGGGACACCGTCTCCACCCACTACGTCGGCGTCGCGTTTTCCACCGGCGAGGAGTTCGACGCGTCCTGGAACCGCGGAGCACCGCTCGACTTCAAGGTCGGCGTCGGTCAGGTCATCCAGGGCTGGGACCAGGGCCTGCTCGGCATGAAGGTCGGCGGCCGCCGCCGGCTTGAGATCCCCTCCGAGCTTGCCTACGGCGCCCGCGGCGCCGGCTCGGCGATCGGCCCGAACGAATCCCTGATCTTCGTCGTCGACCTGCTTGACGTGCGCTGAGCCTCTCCACCTTCGGCAGCTGCCGCCCGCGCCCCGGCGCCGGGCGGCAGTGCTGTTTCCGGGCAGGGAAAGGGCTGGTCGGGCGGCGGTTCGGAGGCAGGTAAGGTAACTCCCGTGTCCGCAAAACGAACCGAACGACTCCTGACCTTGGTGATCCTGCTGCTGTCCAGCAAACGCGGTTTCAGCAAGGAGGAGCTGTTCGAGGAAATCGAACTGTACCGTGAGGCGCCCACGCCGGCGGCCCGGGAGAAGCTCTTCGACCGGGACAAGGCGATGCTGCGGGAGCAGGGCATTCCGCTTGAGTCCTTCAGCGAGGATCCCCTCTTCGAGACCGACAACACGGTGCAGCGCTACCGCATCAACGCCGAGGAGTACCAGCTCACGGGGGTGACCTTCACTGCCGAGGAGTACACCTTCCTCAGCCTCGCGGCGGGGATGTGGGACCCGGCCTCGCTCGACTCCGCCGCCTCCCGGGCCATGCGGAAACTCAGCCTGCGGACCCCGGGCACCGAGCCGCCCGCGCTGCTGCCCGTCCAGCCGAGGATCCGCACCAGCGAACCGTACTGGGACGAGGTGTGGCACGCCATGGCCGCCCGCCGGACCATCACGTTCACCTACCGGGCAGCCAGCACGGGACGCGAGGAAAAACGCACGGTACGCCCGTGGGGGATGGGCTCCCGGTTCGGGCACTGGTACCTTGTCGGGTTCGACGCGGACCGGCAGGCCGAACGGTTCTTCCGCCTGTCCCGGATGACGTCACCGCCAACCCTGCGCGAAGGCGGCTTCGAGCCGCCCGAGTCCTTCGACATCAACGCGGCGCTGGCCTCACTGACCCGGCGCGACGCCGAGGGGACCGCCGAACTGCTCGTCCGCCCGGGCACCTGCAACATCCTGCGGGTGCGCCGGGGGTCGATCCTCGTCGAACACGGCGAGGACTGGGACCGACTCCGCGTCCCCTACACCGGTCTGCCGGCCCTCGCCGCGGAGGTCGCCGGCTTCGGCGCCAACGCCTCCGTCGTCGAACCGGCCGAGCTCGGCGCCCGGGTGCGTGAGCTGCTCACCGGCGCCCTGGACGCCGCCCGCACCGCACCGGAGGTCGAGCTCACCGGTGGCCAGGGGACGGCGCCGCGCCGGAAATCCTCGGCCCAGGACCATCTGCTGCGCCTGCTGGACCTGGTGCCCTACCTGTTGGCCCATCCTGGAGCCGACCTCAAGGAGACGGCGCAGCGGTTCGAGGTCAGCGAGGCCCAGCTCACCCGCGACCTCGACCTGCTGTTCGTGAGCGGTCCGCGCCACTACCCCGACGGATTGATGGACGTGGACGTCGAGGGCGGCAGGATCTACCTGAGCAACGCCCGGAACCTCTCTCAGCCGGTGCGCCTGGCGATGGACGAGGCGTGCACCCTCATCGTCGGCCTCCAGGCGCTGCGGGACCTGCCGGGCATTGCCGCCCATCCGGCCCTGTCCACGGCCCAGGCGAAGCTCACCGCGGCGGCCGGCGATGCGGCCCGGATGGGCACTGTCGTCGCGACCCGGCTGAGCGAGGATGAGGTGCAGCCCCACCTGGAGCTGTTCCAGGAGGCCCTCCGGCGCGGGGTCCAGGTGGAGATGTCCTACCTCGTGCCGGCCCGCGACCAGATCACCGAGCGGGTCATCGAACCGGTCCGCGCCTTCTCCCAGGACGACCGCTGGTATGTGGAGGCCTGGTGCATCGGTTCCGCCGGGTTCCGGAACTTCCGGCTCGACCGCATCCAGGACGTCCGCCTCACCGACCGGCCCGTCACCCGGGGCAGCGAGGCGGGGCCGCCCTCGAACGCGGCACCGTCCACAGGGCTCTACACCCCCTCGCCGGATGACCGGACCATCGTGTTGGTGCTGAAGGAACCCGCCCGGTGGATCGCGGCCCAGTACAACGCCCTGCGGACCGAGGAACTGGGCGAGGGCTCCCTTGCCGCCGAACTGCGGGTCGGCTCGGTGGCCTGGCTCCCCGGCCTCATCGCCGGGCTCGGCGGGGCGGCGGCCGTGGCCGGGCCGCGGGACCTGCGTGCCGAGGTCCTGCGCTGGCTCGAGGCGGCCCTGGCATCGACCGCGGCTTAGACTGAAGCAATGTCGTGGTGGATGTGGTTGGTTCTGTGGATCGCTCTGGTGGCGGTCAGCGCCCTGTTCCTGCTCGCCGTGGGCTTCCGGGTCTTCCGGAAGGCGATGGGGACGCTGGACGAATTCGAGAAGGCGTCATCGCTTCTCGATGCTGCGCCTCCTCCGCGTGCTTCCGGTTCCGCCGCGGGGGAGGCCTCCGATTCCCCCGCCGCCGCCGTTTTTGCGCAGCCCGCGGAGGTCCGCCGGGCCAACCACGAAGCCCGGCTGCTGCGCCAAGGGCGGCGGCGCGAGCGGCGGATCCGGCGCCGCGCCGAGAACCGGCGGCCCCAGCTGCTGCGCGACCTTCCGCACCTCTGAGCCGCCTCCAGGTACCAACCGCCTGAACGTTGAATGAATTCGCGGAGGACACGGAACGGCGCAGTCCCGTGCCGGGCCGTGCATCCCGCGCCGGAAGCCGGACCGGCACCGGCGACGGCCCCGGTCGCTGCACGGCGGCCTCGATCTATGACCTAAACTGAAGAGGACCTAGGAGAGGAACCTGGCATGAGGCTCGAAGGCTGGCACATCGTCATTCTTATCGTGATCGCGATCCTACTTTTCGGTGCGCCGAAGCTCCCCGGACTGGCGCGCAGCGCCGGCCAGTCGCTGCGCATCTTCAAGTCCGAGGTCAAGCAGATGAAGGATGAGAACAACACCGGCAGCGGCACCGCAGGCGCTCCCGTCGAGGGGAACATCGTCGCCTCCGGCCCGAACGCACAGACCCACGGCGCGCCGGGGCAGCCGACAACCGCCCCACACAATCCCCCCGGAACGGCCGGTGGCTCTCCTTCGGCACCGGGCGGAACGCCGAGCTCCACCCCCTAGGCACCATGGCACGGACCCGAGGGCGCAAGGCCAACCCCGAAGGGCGGATGGCCCTCAAGGAACACCTGCGCGAAGCACGCATCCGGTTGTTCAAGTCCGGCCTGGCGGTGGTCGCCGGCACGGTGGTCGGCTTCTTCATCTACAACCCCGTCCTTGAAGCCCTCGCGGCGCCCATCCAGGAACTCAACGAGCGGGAGGGCCGCAGCGCGGCCCTGAACTTCGACGCCGTTGCCTCCCCGTTCGACCTGCTCATCCAGGTCTCGGTGTTCCTGGGGCTGATCATCTCCAGCCCGGTCTGGCTGTACCAGCTGTGGGCGTTCATCACCCCCGGGCTGCACGCCAAGGAGCGGCGCATCTCCCTGTCCTTCATCGCGGTGGCCGTGCCCCTGTTCCTCGCCGGCATCTACCTCGCCTGGCTGGTTCTGCCCAACGCGGTGAGGGTCCTGACGGACTTCACTCCCGGCGGGTTCACCAACATCATCACGGTGTCGGTGTTCATCACCTTCATCCTGCGCCTGATGCTCGCCTTCGGGATCGCGTTCCTGCTCCCGGTGGTGCTGTTCGGGCTGAACCTCGTGGGACTGATCTCCGGACAGCAGGTCCTCAAGGCCTGGCGCATCACCGTCTTCCTCGTCTGCCTCTTTGCCGCGATGGCCGCACCCGGCGCCGATGCGGTGAGCATGTTCTACCTCGCCGTGCCCATGCTCGTGCTCTTCTTCGCCGCCATCGGCCTGTGCCTGCTCAACGACAAGCGGCGCGCCCGGCGCAACGCCGCCCGCGAGGCCGAGCTTGACGCCACCGCCGATCAGGCCTCAACCATCGACGGACTGTAGCGGCGCCTAGGGGCCGGTGATGCGTGCCCCGCCCCGGCCCAGCGTTTAGGGTTGAAAGATGAGCACCCCCGCAGAGCGCTATCAGGCGGCCAAGACCCGCAACGCGATGGCACGGACCCAGCTTTTCGCCTTCGAGAACACGCTCTCGTTCGAACTCGATCCCTTCCAGCGCGACGCCTGCACCTCCCTCGAGGCCGGCAAAGGAGTCCTCGTCGCCGCGCCAACGGGAGCCGGGAAGACCGTCGTGGGGGAGTTCGCCGTCTACCTCGCCCTGCAGCAGGGCCTCAAGGCCTTCTACACCACACCGATCAAGGCCCTCAGCAACCAGAAGTACTCCGAACTCGCCGCTGTCCACGGATCGGAGCGTGTCGGGCTGCTCACCGGTGACACGACCATCAACCCCGACGCGGACGTCGTCGTCATGACCACCGAAGTGCTGCGGAACATGCTCTATGCCAACTCCGAGACGCTCGATGACCTCGGGTACGTCGTCATGGACGAGGTGCACTACCTGGCCGACCGGTTCCGCGGTGCCGTCTGGGAGGAAGTGATCATCCACCTGCCCACGGAGGTGAAGCTCGTCTCCCTCAGCGCCACGGTGTCCAATGCCGAGGAATTCGGGGCCTGGCTCGACACGGTCCGGGGCGACACGGACGTCGTCGTGTCCGAGCACCGGCCGGTGCCGTTGTGGCAGCACGTGATGGTCGGATCGAACCTGCTTGACCTCTTCGCCGGCGACGTGGCCTTCGACGAGGCGGCGCCGTCCGGCCCGGAGGGCGGGGCCCGCGACTTCTACGAGGTCAACCCCGAGCTGCTCGAACTGGCGAGCAACGAGGTCCGGCTGAACCAGCGCGCGGGCTGGGGCTCCGGACGCCGGGGAAGGGCGCCCGCGCGCCGGCCGCAGGAGACCCTCGTGCGCCGCGCCAGCCGGCCCCAGGTCATCACCGCGCTCGACCGGGCCGGCCTGCTGCCGGCGATCACGTTCATCTTCTCCCGGAACGGGTGCGAGGCCGCCGTCACCCAGTGCCTTCACGCCGGCCTGTGGCTCACCACGGAGGACGAGCGCCGGATCATCAGCGAGACCATCGACGAGGCCACGCAGGAGATTCCGCGGGACGACCTTGAGATCCTCGGCTTCTGGACCTGGCGCGAAGGCCTGATCCGCGGCTTCTCCGCCCACCACGCCGGCATGCTGCCGACGTTCAAGGAGGTCGTCGAGAAGCTGTTCGCCGCCGGCCTGGTCAAGGCCGTCTTCGCCACCGAAACCCTCGCCCTGGGCGTGAACATGCCCGCCCGCTCGGTGGTGCTGGAGAAGCTCGACAAGTTCAACGGCGAGGCCCACGTCAACGTCACCGCGGGGGAGTACACCCAGCTTACCGGCCGGGCCGGGCGCCGCGGCATCGACGTCGAGGGCCACGCCGTGGTGCTGTGGCAGCCGGGCACCGACCCCGGGGCCGTCGCCGGGCTCGCCTCCCGCCGCACCTATCCGCTGAACTCGAGCTTCCGCCCGACGTACAACATGAGCATCAACCTCATCGCCCAGTTCGGGCAGGAACGCTCCCGGGAGATCCTCGAAACCTCCTTCGCACAGTTCCAGGCCGACCGCTCCGTCGTCGGGATGGCCAAGCAGCTGCGCAGCCGGGAGGAATCCCTGCGCGGCTATGAGAAGTCGATGACCTGCCACCTCGGGGACTTCCGCGAGTACGCCAGCCTGCGGCGGGAACTCTCCGACCTCGAACAGCGCGCGTCCCGCGACCGGTCCCGCTTCGCACGGTCCGCGGCGGAGGCATCCCTTGAGGCGCTGCGGCCGGGCGACGTCATCGATGTGCCCGGCGGCCGCAGCCAGGGGTACGCCGTGGTGCTCGACAGCGATCCCTCTCGGGAGCCGCGGCCCACCGTGCTGACCATCGACACGCAGATCCGGCGGGTGGGCGTCCAGGACCTGGACGGGCCCATCGAAATCCTCTCCCGGATCCGGATCCCCAAGAGCTTCAGCGCCCGCAGCCCGAAGGACCGCCGCGACCTGACCTCCTCCCTGCGCAACGCCCTGCGGGAGAAGCGGCCTCCTCGCCGGGGCTCCGACCGCGGGAACGGGCTCCACTCCTCGACCGCCGCCGCCGAGGAGCGGGCCATCACCGACCTGCGCCGGCGCCTGCGCGCCCACCCATGCCACGGCTGCAGCGAGCGGGAACAGCATGCCCGCTGGTCCGAGCGCTGGCTGAAGCTGCGCAAGGAGACCGACCGCCTTGCCGGGCAGATCCGAGGCAGGACCAACACCATCGCGAAGACCTTCGACCGGGTCTCCGAGGTGCTGGCCGGTTACGGCTACGTGGCACCGGACGCCGAGACCGGCCTGAAGATCACGCCCGAAGGGCAGAAACTGCGCCGCATCTACGGAGAGAAGGACCTCCTCATCGCCCTTTCGGTCGAAAACGGGGCCCTCGACGAACTCGACGCCACCGAGCTCGCCGCGGTCGCCTCGGTCCTGGTGTACCAGGCCAAGCGCGAGGAGCGCGGACTGCGGCCCGTGATGCCGAGCTTCGGGCTCGAAAATTCGGTGGACATCATCATCCGTGAGTGGTCCCGCCTGACCGACAGCGAGGAGCAGCACCGCCTGCCCGTGACGGGGGAGCCCGAACTCGGGCTCGTCTGGCCCATGTACAAGTGGGCCCAGGGCCGCTCGCTGCAGACCGCCCTGAGCGGCACGGAGCTGGCCGCCGGCGACTTCGTCCGCTGGGCCAAGCAGGTCATCGACCTGCTCGATCAGCTCGCCAAGGTCCGCGACCTGCCCGAGGGCCTTCACGGGCGCTGCGTCAAGGCCATCGCCCTGATCCGCCGCGGCGTCGTCGCTTACTCCAACATCACCGAATAGCCAGCACCACCCCACGCTCTCCCGCCTCCTAGCGAAAGCCCTGTCAGAACTCCATGGATTCCCAGCGCCCCGTCCTGTACCGCAACGGCTCCGTCTACAGCCCAGCCGATCCCTTCGCCACCGCCATGCTCGTCGACGGCGGCACGGTCGCCTGGATCGGTGGTGAGCATGCCGCGGAGAACCTTGGCGGGCCCGGGGTCCGCACCGTCGACCTCGACGGTGCCCTGATCGCCCCCGGCTTTGTCGACTCCCACTTCCATACCACCGAGACCGGCCTGGGGCTCACCTCGGTCGACCTGTCGGCCTGCACCAGCCTGGCGGACCTGCTCGGGCGCGTCCGTACCGCGGCCGCGGCGCACGAGGGTCCGGTGTTCGGCCATGGCTGGGACGAGTCCCGGTGGCCCGAGCGGCGCGTGCCGACGGCCGGCGAGCTGGATTCTGCCTCGGGCGTGCGCTCCGTCTACCTCGCCCGGGCGGATGTGCATTCGGCCGTCGTGTCCGGGACCCTTGCCGCCTCTTTGGGCCTTGCGGGGCTCGACGGCTGGAACGACGGTTTCCTGGTGCGTGCCGCCCACACGGCGGCCCGGCTCGCCACCCGCGCCCTGGCCCCCGCCGACCGCGCCGCCCTGCAGCGCGCAGCCCTCGCCCATGCCGCCTCCCGCGGCATCGTCGCCGTCGTTGAGATGGCCGCCCCGCACATCTCCCCCCGTGAGGACCTCGAGAGCCTGCTCGCCCTCGGCGCCGGGGACGCCGTCCCGGACCTGCCCGGGGTGATTCCCTACTGGGCCGAGGCCGTCTCCTCGCCGGAGGAGGTCCGGAGCCTGCTCGCCTCCTTTGACGGCCGCCTGGCGGGGCTCGCGGGGGACCTCAATGTCGACGGCTCGATCGGTTCGCGCACCGCGGCCCTGCGGGATCCCTACAGCGACGACCCGGGAAACCGCGGGCACGTCTTCCTCGACGCGCCGGCCGTCGGGGCGCACCTCACCGCCGCGACCGCGGAGGGGGTGCAGGCCGGTTTCCATGTAATCGGCGACGCGGGGCTCGACGTCGTCCTCGCCGGCCTGGGGGAGGCCGAGCGGAGGCTGGGCATCGAGGCGGTGCGCCGTTCCCGCCACCGGCTCGAGCACGTCGAGATGACCGACGACGCCGCGATCGCCGCCCTGGTCCACTTTGGGGTGACAGTCAGCGCCCAGCCGGTCTTCGATGCGCTCTGGGGTCACCCGGACGGGCTGTACGCGCAGCGCCTCGGTGATGAGCGCCGGGTGGGCATGAACCGTTTCGGGTCCCTACTGGCGGCAGGGGTGCCGGTCTCCATGGGCTCGGACAGCCCCGTCACGCCCCTTGACCCGTGGGCCTCGGTGCGGGCCTGCATCGAACACAGCAATCCCGCCGAGGCGGTGTCGGCGCGGGCGGCCTTCATCGCCCATACCCGGGCCGGCTGGCGGTCGGCCGGTGCGGTGAACCCGATGCTGGGCCAGCTGGCACCGGGCTCGCCGGCCTCCTTCGCCGTCTGGCGGGTTGACGAACTCATGGTCCAGACACCCGACAACCGGGTGCAGTCCTGGAGCACGGATCCCCGGGCGGGGACCCCGCTGCTGCCGGCGCTCGATACCGAGAATCCGCCTCACTGCATCGAGACCGTCCACTACGGCCGGACCCTGTTTTCGGAGGACGGCGGAAGCGCCGCCTAGTGGCCCCGGGCCCATCAGTCAAGAGCTGTCCACAAACCGAAAAAGCCCGTTCCCGGACCGGACGCTGACCTGCACGGAAGGACGTTTGCGCAGGTCAGAGGCGCATTGACACCCCGGGCTCAGCACGTAAGCTGAGTTCCTACGGGTTGGAGCAACTCCTCGAGGACTGACCTGGCCGACCACCGGCGCAATCAACCTCCCCTTCGGCTCAACCGCCGCATTGTGAGGACGGTGACGGCACTCATCAAGAGCAGGCCCGCACGCCATCAGAGAACAGATCCGGTTTACCGTTTCTGGTACGAAGGCGGGCGGGCCTGCTCGATGGAGGCTCTCCGCGCAGCCGCCGCCCGCCGGGCCGTACAGGTCGTTCGCCTATAATTGCCGTGTGACCTGGCAGGCACCAGCGGTCCCTGCGTCTCCCTTCGGAAAGGCCCCCCTCGCTTTGCGCGTTCTCACCATCATTCCGACCTTCAACGAGATCGAATCCCTCCCGCTGACGCTGGGACGGCTCCGGAAGGCAGTACCCGCCTCCGACGTGCTGATTGTGGACGACAACAGCCCGGACGGCACCGGAGGGCTCGCAGACGAGGCGGCGGCGGCAGATCCCCAGGTGTTCGTGCTCCACCGCACCGGCAAGGCGGGGCTGGGCGCGGCCTACATCGCCGGGTTCCGATGGGGCCTCGCACGCGGCTATGACGTCCTGGTCGAAATGGACGCCGACGGCTCCCACCGGCCGGAGCAGCTGCAGAGCCTCCTCGACGCCGTCGACGGCGCCGACCTGGTGATCGGTTCACGCTGGGTCCCCGGCGGCAGCGTGGTCAACTGGCCGGCGCACCGCAAGCTCCTGTCCCGGGCGGGCAGCACCTACTCCCGCCTCATGCTCGGCCTCTCGGTACGGGACATCACCGCCGGCTTCCGCGCTTTCCGCCGCGGGACCCTCGAGAAGCTCGACCTGTCGGCGGTCGACTCGGTCGGGTACGGCTTCCAGGTGGACATGACGTTTAGAGTGGCCCGCCTCGGCCTGAAGATCACCGAGGTGCCCATCACCTTCGTGGAGCGGGAGCTGGGCGACTCGAAGATGAGCGGCAATATTGTGCTTGAGGCGATCGTCAGCGTCACCCGGTGGGGCCTGGCGGCCCGGTGGCGGAAGCTGACCCGCCGCCACGGCTGAGCCGCACCCGGGCACAAAAAATGCCGGTGACCCCACCCGAAGGTGGCGTCACCGGCATCGGCCGTGAGAACCCTGGCGTCAGGCCGAGCGGCGTTCGCCGCGGCGCTCACGCAGGATCGTCAGGCGGTCCTGCAGGATCTGCTCGAGTTCGTCAACGGAGCGGCGCTCAAGCAGCATGTCCCAGTGCGTACGCACCGGCTTGTCGTTAGAGGTGTCGGGGCGCTCCCCATCGACCAGGAGCGCTTCCTTGCCGGTCTTGGAAACCCACACCGGGGGGATTTCCGCTTCAGCGGCGAACGTCACGAAGACCCGCTCACCGTCCTCGCAGCGGTACTCAACCCGTTGGCGCGGAGCGGGCTCCACACCCGATTCGGTTTCCATGCTTTGCGCTCCGAGGCGCATGCCGCGCAGGCTGCGATCGCTCATATTTTCTCCTACTCAACGAGTGGCTTCCGGCTGAGCCGGCACCGATCTGCGAACATCTCGGTCCCACCGCCGTTGGAGGCAGCACGAAGCCGAGATGGTACGCATACTGTATAACTCCGCATCAAGCGGGAATGTTCCTGCCGGGGACGAGAATTTCCGGCAAACCACCAACTATACCCGGATCCGACATCAGGCGTCACGTTTCTGCGCATTTTGTTCAGCCATCGAGCCGTTGGGGGAGTCCGACGTCGTCGTTCCGAGAACACTGCCAAGCCCCTTCAGCGCGTCACCGATCTCGCTGGGGATGATCCACAGCTTGTTGGAGGACCCGTCGGCGAGCTTCGGCAGGGTCTGCAGGTACTGGTAGGCGAGCAGCTTCGGCGTCGGATTGCCCAGGTGGATCGCATCGAAGACCTTCTGGATGGCCTGGGCCTCGCCGTCGGCGCGCAGGATCGCCGCCTTCGCGTCGCCCTCCGCGGCCAGGATGGCGGCCTGCCGCTGCCCTTCGGCGGTGAGGATCGCGGACTGCTTCGTGCCCTCGGCCGTCAGGATTGCGGCACGCCGGTCGCGTTCGGCCCGCATCTGCTTCTCCATCGAATCCTGGATGGAGTGGGGCGGATCGATTGCCTTGAGCTCGACCCGTGACACCCGGATGCCCCACTTGCCCGTCGCTTCATCGAGCACGCCGCGCAGCTGGCCGTTGATCTGGTCCCGGGAGGTCAGCGCCTGTTCGAGGTTCAGCCCGCCGACGACGTTGCGCAGGGTGGTGGTGGTCAGCTGTTCGACCGCCTGGATGTAGTTGGCGATCTCGTAGGTCGCCGCCCGCGCATCGGTCACCTGGAAGTACACGACGGTGTCGATGGAGACCACGAGGTTGTCCTCGGTGATCACCGGCTGCGGAGGGAAGGAAACGACCTGTTCCCGCAGGTCGAGCAGCGGCAGCAGCCGGTCAACGAACGGAATCAGGATGGTCAGTCCCGGCAGCAGGGTGCGCTGGTACTTGCCAAGGCGCTCAACCACCCCGGCCCGGGCCTGCGGGATGATCCGCACCGATTTCACCAGCACGGTGAGAACGAATAGGACAAGGACTATCAGGATGATTGTCAGTCCGATGGTCCCGGTGTCGCCGTTCATGGATCCCCTTTGATTGAGTGGACTGCGGGACCGTGCTGGGCCCGCAGGAAAGTTAGAGGTGCTCGGCGTCCGGATCGGGGCTTTCCGCCGCCGGCTCCACGACGGCGGTGGCTCCTTCGATCCGCGCCACTGCGAGCCGCGCACCGGCGGGCACGGAGATCCCGTCCAGGGTGCGGGCGGACCAGGTGTCACCGCCGATCTTGACGGTTCCGGACGAGGAGGTGACGGTTTCGAGGGCGAGCGCCGGCTCGCCGATGAGGCGGTCGATGTTGGAGCGCTGGTCGCCGGTGGCTCCCCGAAGGTGCCTCAGGGCGATGGGCCGGACCAGAAGCACCATCATCAGCGCCACGACGCAGAACGCCAGGCCCTGCAGGAAGAAGGAACCGGTCACGAAGGAGGCGATCAGCCCCGCGAGCGCGCCGACCGACAGCATGAGGAACATCAGGTCCAGAGTGAGCGTCTCCACGGCAGCGAGGCCGAGGAACAGGACGAGCCAGAGAATCCAGGGGTTCTCCACCAGCCAACCAAACATCGTTTCCCTCCCGGAACGGCGGGCGAATCCGGCGGCACGGCTGCTGTCGGATGTGCTGCTCATTGTGCCAAAGTGGCCGGGCAATACCTAGGCCCGGAGGCCCGCCCGGCCCGGTCGTTATCGATTTGAGAGTGTTGGGTGCCGCGGTGGGAGACTTGAGCGTGCTCTTTCGCCTTCTCACCTCGCCAAACCTGCTGCTGCGCCACCTCCGGCTGTACCTCGGATTGTTCCTGTACGGTGCCTCGATCGCACTGATGGTCCGCGCGAACCTCGGGGCCTCACCCTGGGATGTCTTCGGGCAGGGACTCGCACGGAGCACGGGCCTGAGTTTCGGCATCGCGACAGTGCTGATCAGCATCGGGGTGCTCCTGCTGTGGATTCCGATCCGGCAGCGTCCCGGCTGGGGAACGATCGCCAATACGGTCCTGGTCGGCCTTGCCGCCGACGTCGTCCTCCGGGTGCTCGCCGCTCCCGACCAGCTGGTCCTTCAGGGGCTCATGTTCACGGCCGGGCTGGTGCTCCTCGCCGTCGCGACGGCGCTGTATATCGGCGCCGGCATGGGGCCCGGCCCCCGGGACGGCCTGATGACCGGTCTGGTCCGCATCACGGGCTGGCCCGTGTGGACGGTCCGGGGATCGATCGAACTCACGGTCGTCGTCGTGGGCTTCCTGCTGGGCGGCGTCGTCGGGCTTGGCACCGTCATCTTCGCGTTGGCCATCGGGCCGCTCGTCCAGCAGGCCCTGCGGGCGCTTCATGTGCCACTGCGCGGCGGCTCCGGCGGGAAGGCCTAGCGGGCCGGACCCCGGGTTCCCGCGCCGGTCAGGAGTGGCGGAACGCCTGGACGGTGAAGCGGGCGGTCACCGGGACCTCCGGATCCAGCCCCTCGACACGGGCCGCAAGCTGCCGGGGCTCAAGGTGCCGCGCCGCCGGGCCCATGGCGGCCACGTCCACGAGCTCCTCCGGGGACAGCTGCATCTCGTGGACGACCTCCCGGCGCTCCACCTCGGTCAGGCGCCCGTCCAGCGACCCGGCAAGGTCCTCGGCCTTATCGGCCGGGACCTCAAGCATCGGGACCAGCCGGGCGGCCTCGGCCAGGTGCCCCGGCAGTGGCGTCGCCACCACGAGCAGCCCTCCCGGGGAGAGTACGCGCACGAACTCGTCGACATTGCGGGGAGCGAAGACATTGAGGAGCAGGTCCGCGCTGCCTGACGACAGGGGGAGCGGCCGCCACAGGTCCCATACGAGCGCGATGCCGCCGGGCAGCTCGCGGGCGGCCCTGCGCAGCGCGAACTTCGAGATGTCGAGTGCGACCGTCAGCGCCCCGGGGAAGCGTTCGGCCAGGCCGCGCAGGTAGTAGCCGGTCCCGGCGCCGGCGTCGACGATCACGCCCGGTTCGGGCGCGTGCCGCTGCGCGGCCTCGGCGATCGCGTCCCTCAGGGGCGCATAGTGTCCGGCGGCGAGGAACCTGGCCCGCGCCTCGACCATCGCGGCGCTGTCGGCCTCGAACGGCGTTCCCCGGCCGGTCAGCAGGTTGACATAGCCCTGCCGGGCGGCGTCGAACCGGTGCCCGGAAGTGCAGGCCAGGCCGCGCCCGTCCAGCCGGAGGAAGGAACCACACACGGGGCACAGGAGCAGGGTCTCGGGCGCGGCGGGCATCCCACCATCCTAGGCGGAGCGGACTTACCGCATTAGTCTCGGATGGATGGAACCTGATCAGCTGAACCTCCTTCACTCCGTCGGCACCCCGACGCTCCACCCCGACGGCGGACGGGCGGTGTTCGCCGTGACCCGCCCTGACTTCGACGCCGACGCGTACGTGGGCCAGTTATGGGAACTCCAGACGGACTCGGGCTCGAACCGCCGCCTCACCCGCGGCTTCCGCGACACCGCACCCCAGTTCTCTCCGGACGGCTCGCTGCTGGGCTTCCTGCGGTCCCGCCCGGGCGACAAGCCGCAGCTGCACCTCATGGATGCCCGCGGCGGTGAGCCGCTGCACGTCACCGACCAGCCCCTCGGAGTCGAGGACTTCCGCTTCGCCCCCGATTCGCGCTCGATCGTGTTCGTCGCCCGCGTGCCCGAGGCCGGCCGCTACGGCACCGTCGAGGGAGTCGGCGCCTCGGCCGAGGACCCACGGCGAATCACCACGTTCCAGTACCGTGCCAACGGGCTCGGCTATACGGCGGATAAGCGGGCCCAGATCTTCCTGGTCGATGTCCCAAGCCTCGACGCCGAACCCTTCATCGAACCCGTGGGCCGGGCCGCCAAAGACGCCGGCGCGGACCGTCCCGGCCCGCTGCCCGAGCCCGTCCAGCTCACCTCGGACCCAGCGGACCACAACAGCCCGCGGTTCACCGCCGACGGCGCCCGGATCCTGTTCACCGCGGCCCTCAGCCCGGACGCGGACTCGACCCTGGCCAGCGAGGTCTACTCGGTCCGCCGGGACGGCACCGGCAGGGAGCAGCTTTCGGGGTTCTCCGCGGCCCAGCGGCTCGACTGCGCGGCGCCGGTCCAGAGCAGGGACGGCCGGTGGCTCTTCTACCTGGCCGGTGAGCTCTCCGCCACGGGCCTCGACTTCGTGGCGCGCAACACCGGACTGTATGCCGCCCCGATGGACTCACCGGGGGAGGCCCGCCGGCTGACCGACGCCGAATCCGTGAACCTTGGCGAGGTCCTCGAGGTGGTCCCGCACGGGGACTCCTCGGTACTGGTCATCAGCCTCGCCCGCGGTGCCTGCGAGCTGCTTGAGGTCGGCGCGGACGGCACGGCGTCCACCCTCGTCGATGGACCGGTCGTGGTGACCGGCGCTGCCTCCGCCGCCGGCCGCGTCCTCGTCAGCTACACCGGCCCCGGCACGGCCGGCGACGCGGCGCTGGTGGGCCCGGACGGGCTGGAGCCGCTCACCGATTTCTCCGCTGAACTTCGCAGCGCCACGACGGTCTCACCCGCGGTCGAGGAAACCTTCCCGGCGCCCGACGGGGCCGAGGTGCACGGCTGGGTGCTCCTGCCCGAGGGGGAAGGCCCCCACCCGGTGCTGCTGAACATCCACGGGGGCCCCTTTTCGCAGTACGGCTGGGGCTACTTCGACGAGGCCCAGGTGTACGCCCGCGCCGGCTACGCCGTGCTGATGTGCAACCCGAGGGGGTCGGCCGGATACGGGCAGGAGCACGGGCGGGCCATCAAGGAGGCGATGGGGACCCTCGACCTCCAGGACGTCCTGGCGTTCCTCGAGGGCGCCCTCGGCAAGTACGCCGCGATGGACGGCAGCCGGGTCGGCATCATGGGCGGCTCCTACGGCGGCTACCTCACCGCCTGGACCATCTCGCAGGACCACCGGTTCACCGCCGCCATCGTGGAGCGGGGCTACCTCGACCCGCCGTCGTTCGTCGGCTCCTCGGACATCGGTTGGTTCTTCTCCGACGAGTACACGGGCACCGACCCCGAGAAGGTGCGGAGCCAGAATCCCTTCGCCCAGATCGGCTCAGTGGATACCCCGACCTTCGTTATCCATTCCGAGGAGGACCTGCGGTGCCCGGTGGAGCAGGCGCAGCGCTACTACACGGCGCTCAAGAAACAGGGCGTACCGACCGAACTCCTCCTGTTCCCGGGGGAGAACCACGAGCTCTCCCGCTCCGGCACCCCCTGGCACCGCCGCCAGCGGTTTGAGCACATCCTTCGGTGGTGGGCGGAGTGGCTGCCCAGCGGGCGGAACCAGCCGGCGGACTCAAGCCCGGAGCGGTAGGCCGGCCGAGCACCCGCCGGGCCTAGAACCCGAGGCCCCGGCGGGCGTCTTCGATCGATGGATGCGCCCAACGGCGCGTGTACTCGAGGTTGTCGGCGAGGGATCGGGTCTCGGCCCGGTCAAGGTACAAAATGCCGTTGAGGTGGTCCGTCTCGTGCTGCACGATGCGCGCCGGCCATCCGCTCAGGTGCGACGTCACGCCCCGGCCGTCGGCCGTGGTGTACTCCAACTCGACCTCCCGGTGCCGCTCCACCACGGCCTGATACCCGGGGACCGACAGGCACCCCTCGTAGAAGGACGCGGTGGCCGGGCCCGCCGCGGAATAGCGGGGGTTGATCATGGCGAAGAACGGCAGGGGAGTGCGGCCGCGTTCGATGGCGACGGCGTCGTCCTCCACCCCCTTGTCCTCCACGACGGCGATGCGCAGGGGGATGCCCAGCTGCGGAGCGGCGAGCCCCACCCCGGGGGCGGAATGCATCACCCGGCGCATCAGGATGATCAGGGCCGCCAGGTCCGCATCGCCCAACTGGCCGTCGAAGGCCCGAGCCTGCATCCGAAGCACCGGGTGCCCGGCCCGGACGATCGGCGGCAGCTCCTGGCCCAGGATCGAATGCACCAGGTCCTGGAGCTGGGAGGGGGTGTAGCTGGCAGCGGGCGTGGACGGAGTCTCCATTGACTCATCGTACGAGGAACTCACCCGGGATCTCAGGTCCGGCACCGCTCGGACCGGCACCGTTCAAACCCTGACCCGTCCCCGCCGGCTCCAGGGCGGAACCGGGGCGGAGTCCGGCCAGGACCCTTCGCAGGTCCGCCAGGACGGCCTCCGGTGCTCTTCCGGCGTCAATCACCAGGTGCCCGGCTTCTCCCGCCTGAGCCAGGTACGCCGTGCGGTACGCCCGCAGTTCGTCGAGGTTTTCGCTGTCCGTGCCGCGCGCCGCGATGCGCAGCTGGGCCTGTTCGGCGGGCAGGTCGAGGAGCACGACGGCGTCGGGCCGGGGCAGCAGCCTCAGCGCAGCCGGCAGGAGGACGCCGCGGCGCAGGCCGCGTGCGGCCCTGAGGACGAGCTGGCAGTGAAGGTGCCGGTCCATGATCACCAGGCCGTCGAAGCGTGCGGCCCGTGCGGAGTTCAGCAGCACGTTGACCAGGCGCACCAGCGTCTCGGCGGTGTCCAGCAGCCGGGCCGGCGGCTGCAGGCCGAACCGCAGGGCCCATCGGGTGAAGGTCTTCCGCCCCGAGTAGTTGCCCAGCACCAGGACGTCGGCGCCCGGCGGCACCTGGGCGGCCAGGGCGTGCGCGGCCGTCGTCTTTCCTGCGCCGTCGATGCCGAGCAGCACCAGGATCATGGGGGTCCTTTCAGGGACATGCGGGCCGGTGGTGGCGAGCCGGGCGTCCCGGATTTCCGCGGTGTTCCCTCCTAGGATGCTCCATAAAGCTGTGCCGGTGCTGGGTACACCCTCGTTAAGCCCTTACAGCGCCGCTCTTCCGGCATTGAAAACCTCAGTGCCGCCCGCAGCGGGCGTGTGCCGTCGCCGTCGCGGCCCAGCCGCCCTCACCCTAGGGCGTGTCGAGGAAATCGAGCACCCGCCGGGTGAGCAGCGCGGTGGCGGCGTCGTCGTAGGACGGAAGGGAGCTGTCGGCGAAGAGGTGCTCCGCACCGGGGTAGAGGAACAGGTCGGCGTCGGCCGCTGCGCTGGTGAGGGCCCGGGCGGCCTCGAGGTCACCCTCGCCGGCGAAGAACGGGTCCTGCTCTATGGCGTGGACCTGGACCGGCACCCCCGCGGGCCAGCCGCCGAACTCCCCGGCCGGGAGGCAGGAGTGCAGGAGGAGAGCGCCCCGGGCGCCTCCGCGGGTCTGGGCCAGCAACTGCGCCGGCATCACCCCAAGGGAAAAGCCGAGGTAGACCAGGCCGGCCGGGAGAACGGCTGCAGCCTCGACGCCCCAGCGCAGAACGGTGTCGAAGCCCAGCGTGCCTGCGTAGTCCAGGCCGCCGTCGAGGGAGTCGAAGGTCCGCCCGTCGAACAGGTCCGGCGTGGAGACGGTGTGGCCCGCGGCCCGGAGGGTGCCGGCGAACCCTTTCAGCCCGGCGGTCAGCCCCTGGGCGTGGTGGAACATCAGAATCTCGGCCATCTCAGCTCTCCTACCAGGCAGCCCGAACGATCCGCCACTATAGGCCGGTGTCTTTCCGCCGGGCAAGGCGCCCCGGTGCGGGCACCGCGGCTGCTTTCTTCAGGCAGCCGGCTGGCGGGAACGGGCCTTGCGGAACAGGGTGCTCGCGGCTGCGATGGCGGCAATGAGGAGGGCGGTGCTGATCAGCTGGGTGCGGCTCGATTCGGCGCTGAGCCCCACGGCGAGGATCGCGGCCAGGATGAGCAGCGCGAATCCGGTGAGCCAGGGGAATCCCTTCATCCTCACCGGCAGGGGTGTGCCGGCGCGGTCCGCCCGCCGCCGAAGGATGATCTGCGACACGAGGGCGGAACCCCAGACGACAAGGCAGGTGGAACCCAGGAGCTGAAAAAGGGCAGGCAGGATGCGTTCCGGGAACAACAGTTCAAGGACGGTTGCGGCGAAGCCGAACACCACGGAGACCGTCACCGCCCGCCGTGGCACCCGGGCGGGGCTGAGATGCTGAATGTACCGGGGTGCCTGCTCGCGCTCGGCGAGGGAGTAGATCATCCGCGAGGCGCCGTAAAGGTTGGCGTTGAGGGCCGAGAGCAGTGCCAGGACCGCGACGATGGTGATGGCGGTGCCCGCTCCCGGGATCCGCGCAGCGTCGAGCACCCCGCTGAACGGCGAGGCCAGGGCCGGCGAGGTGGCGGGCAGCACGAGGATGATCACCAGGACGGAACCCACATAGAA
This sequence comes from Arthrobacter frigidicola, assembly GCA_003602285.1. Classification (GTDB taxonomy): domain Bacteria; phylum Actinomycetota; class Actinomycetes; order Actinomycetales; family Micrococcaceae; genus Arthrobacter_D; species Arthrobacter_D frigidicola. Next base: position 18,894 of record QZVU01000005.1, on the reverse strand, counting down.
GACGAGAATGCGCCAGACCACGGTCCGCACGGCCCGGCCGATGCTCCGCGAGGGATCCTCGGTCTCGGCTGCGGCCACGCTGACGATCTCCGTGCCGCCGAAGGCGAAAATGACGATGAACAGGGCCGTAGCGACGCCCTCGAGCCCGGCGGGGGCGAAGTCGGTGGTGAGGTTGGTCAATCCCGGCGACTGCACCCCGGGAAGCAGATTCAGGACGAGGGCGGCGCCGATGGCGAGGAAGACGACGATCGCCGCCACCTTGAAAATCGCGAACCAGTATTCGAACCCCCCGAAGTTGCGCACGCCGGTGAGGTTGATCGCCGTGAAAAAGATCATGAAAACCAGGGCCAGCGCCCAGACCGGCAGGGCCGGCCAGATCGTCGCGAGCAGGGCGGCCGCCCCGAGGGCTTCGGCCGCGATGACCACCACGAGCTGGAACCACCACAGCCAGCCGATGGTTGAGCCTACGGTCGGGCCCATCGCCTTCTCCGCGTAGACCGAGAACGCACCCCTGCTGGGGTGGGCGGCGGCCATCTCACCCAGCGCCCACATCACCAGGATGATCAGGGTGCCGGCCACGAGGTACGAGATCAGGACGGCGGGCCCGGCGGCCTGGACTCCGGCACCGGAGCCGAGGAAGAGCCCAGCGCCGATGGCGCTTCCAAGCCCCATCATGGTCAGCTGCCGTTGCTTCATGAGCAGCGTCGCCCGAAGTGGTTGACGGTTTGCTGCTTCTCCTGGCGGGGTGGACATCATTCATTTCTATCCGACCGGTGGCGCCAACGGCATATCGGGGGCGTATATGTCACCTATGTCACAGCGTGAACCCCCGCCAGGTCGGAAGGCTGGGCCGGGAGGCTGGCCCCTGGGGTCGGGGCGGGCACTGACGCCGGCACTTGCACGCGGCGTGTGGTGGCGGTAGCAAGGAGGGACGGTGCCCCGGGCCGGGTGGCCCGGCGTGCCGATCCGGGGGACGGGACCGGGGGACAGACCGAGGTGCAATGTCAATGGGGGAGGAGGACGGCATGGAAGACCGGGTGGCCGTGGGCCTGCCAGGCGGGAGACCGCGGGTCCTCCTTGCGTGGCTTTCCGGCCCGTTGGCCGTGGCCGCCGGCCTTGGTGCGCATGTCGCCTCCGGCGGCCTCGTGCCGGCGCTGGCCCTGCTCCTGACCCTCACGGCCCTGCTGGGCCTCGCGGCGTCAATGCTGGCGCGTGTGCGGCTGCCCGGGTGGTCGATCCTGGTGCTGTGCGGGCTGACCCAGCAGCTTCTTCACTTCGCCTTCAGCGCGTTCGTTGGCGGAACGGCCGACGTCGTACCCGCCCACGGACACGGTGCCGCAGCGGGGGCGGCTGGTCCGTTCCCTGCGACCGTGGCGCCGGGGCAGGATCTGCACTCCATGCTGTACGCGCACGCGGCGGCCGCCCTCCTGGCAACGCTCATCGCGGCCCGCGGGACTGCGATGCTGTCCTGGGCCCGTGCGGCCGTCCGCCGGCGCCGGCACCCCGCCGATCGGGGCTGTTCCCCGCCTGTTCGGCCGGGGTAGTCTCGGGGAGGTGGCCCGGCAGCCCGGTCTCGGCGATCGGCCGGCGGCAGGGCCCGCGCCTCTTCGTCGGCCCCGCGGAAGCCCCATCTTTGCCAGCCATCCGTCAGGTGCAGGCGGCCGGAGGCCCCGCAGACAGGAATGGGAAGCTGCCGCCGCCGGGCAGCCCCGGGGAAAGGAAACCATGCGCGCAACCTTGATGTACGGAGCCGGAGATGTCCGGGTGGAAAATGTTCCCGACGCGACACTGGAGAAGAGCACCGACGCCGTCGTCCGCGTGCTGGTCTCGTGCATCTGCGGCAGTGACCTCTGGCCTTACGGCTCCATGAAGCCCAACTCGGCCGGCTTCCGGATGGGGCACGAGTTCATCGGCGTCGTTGAAGACACCGGCCGCGACGTTGCCTCGGTCAAGCGCGGCGATGTGGTGATCGCACCGTTCGTATGGTCCGACGGCACGTGCGACTTCTGCCAGGCGGGCCTGCAGACGTCCTGCCGGCACGGAGGCAACTGGGGCCATCCCGACGCCGGCCAGGGCGAGGCCGCCCGGATTCCGCAGGCCGACGGGACCCTCGTGAAGGTGCCGGTCCCGGAGGACTCGGACCTCCTCCCGGCGCTCCTGACGCTTTCGGACGTGATGTGCACCGGCCACCACAGTGCCGTGACGGCGAAGGTTGGGAAGGGATCGACCGTGACCGTGATCGGCGATGGGGCGGTGGGACTGTCCGCCGTCATCGCGGCCAAGCGGCTCGGTGCTGAGCAGATCATCCTGATGGGCCGCCATCAGGCGCGGACCGACCTGGGAAGGGATTTCGGGGCCACCGAGGTGGTGTCCGAACGGGGTGAAGCAGGTGCCGCGCGGGTGAAGGAACTGACCCGGGGAGACGGCACCGCCGCCGTCCTCGAGTGCGTCGGTACCCTACCGGCCATCGAGACGGCCTTCGCCGCGGTGCGCGACGGCGGCTTCGTCAGCCGCGTCGGGGTGCCCCAGTACAAGGAGGTGCCGATGCCGTCCGTGTTCATGCGGAACGTCTCCCTGACCGGCGGTGTGGCGCCGGCGCGGGCCTACATCGAGGAGCTCCTCCCGGAGGTGCTCGACGGCAGGATCCAGCCCGGCCGGGTGTTCGACCGCACCGTGAAACTTGACGATATCGCCGAGGGCTACCGGGCCATGGCGGAGCGGGAAGCGCTCAAGGTGCTCGTCCGCCCCTGACCGTCCATCGATGGCGGGGGAGACCCGCCCGGCACCGGCAGTCCGACGTGCGGGCTGGTGCCGGCTCACCAAGCTGGTTAGATTGACCCAGACGACGCCGGGAACCGTTCCGAAGGCCCGCCTCACAGACGGAGAGTCACCATGAGTATGGCGAGTACCGACGCGCAGCTGCTCCACACTGCCGACCGCCACGATGTGATCCGCGTCCAGGGCGCGCGGGAAAACAATCTCAAGAATCTCAGTATTGAGATCCCGAAGCGCCGGCTGACGGTGTTCACGGGTGTCTCCGGCTCGGGCAAGAGCTCCCTGGTTTTCGGCACGATCGCGGCAGAGTCCCAGCGCATGATCAATGAGACCTACAGCGCCTTCGTTCAGGGTTTCATGCCGACCCTCGCCCGGCCCGACGTCGACATGCTCGACGGACTGACCACGGCCATCATCGTCGACCAGGAACGGATGGGCGCCAACCCCCGCTCCACCGTCGGGACGGCCACCGACGTCAATGCGATGCTGCGCATTGTCTTCAGCCGCCTCGGCCAGCCGCACATCGGGTCGCCGCAGGCGTTCTCCTTCAATGTCGCCTCGATCAGCGGATCGGGCGCCGTGACGCTTGAACGCGGTGGAACGACCACGAAGGAGCGCCGCAGCTTCAGCGTCACCGGCGGCATGTGCCCGCGGTGCGAAGGAATGGGATCGGTCACCGACTTCGACCTCACCCAGCTCTACGACGACAGCAAGTCGCTCAGCGAGGGCGCGCTGACCATTCCGGGGTACAGCGTTGACGGATGGTACGGCCGCATCTTCAGCAGCTCCGGCTTCTTCGACGCCGACAAGCCGATCCGGAAGTTCACGAAGCGGGAACTTCACGACCTGCTCTACAAGGAGCCGACCAAGATCAAGGTCGACAACATCAACCTCACGTACGAGGGCCTGATCCCGAAGATCCAGAAATCCCTGCTCGCCAAGGACCGGGAGGCCATGCAGCCGCACATCCGGGCCTTCGTGGACCGGGCGGTGACGTTCACCACCTGCCCCGAATGCGGCGGAACCCGGCTCAGCGAGGGCGCCCGGTCATCGAAGATCCGGGGGATCAGCATCGCCGACGCCTGCGCCCTGCAGATCAGCGACCTCGCCGAATGGGTACGCGGGCTGGACGAACCGTCCGTGGCGCCGCTGCTGACGGCCCTGGGGGAGACCCTCGACTCGTTCGTCGAGATCGGCCTCGGCTACCTCAGCCTCGACCGGTCGACCGGGACGCTTTCCGGGGGCGAGTCTCAGCGGACCAAGATGATCCGCCACCTCGGGTCCTCGCTCACGGATGTCACCTATGTCTTCGACGAGCCCACCATCGGACTGCACCCGCACGACATCGAGCGCATGAACGCCCTTCTGCTGCGCCTGCGCGACAAGGGCAATACCGTGCTGGTGGTTGAGCACAAGCCGGAGGCGATCGTCATCGCCGACCACGTCGTGGACCTCGGCCCCGGCGCCGGCACCGCGGGCGGCAATGTCTGCTTCGAGGGCACCGTGGAGGGGCTGCGGGCCAGCGACACCCTCACCGGCCGCCACTTCGACGACCGGGCGTCCCTCAAAGAGTCGGTCCGTACCTCCAGCGGGGCGCTGGAGGTACGGGGCGCCACCGCACACAACCTGCGCGGGGTCGACGTCGACATTCCGCTGGGGGTCCTCGTCGTCGTCACCGGGGTCGCCGGCTCAGGCAAGAGTTCGCTGATTGCCGGGTCGGTCTCCGGGCGGGACGGCGTGGTCTCCGTTGACCAGGCGGCCATCCGGGGTTCACGGCGCAGCAACCCCGCCACCTACACCGGGCTGCTCGAACCCATCCGGAAGGCCTTCGCCAAGGCCAACGGGGTCAAGCCCGCCCTGTTCAGCGCGAACTCCGAGGGCGCCTGCCCCACCTGCAACGGCGCCGGCGTCATCTACACCGATCTGGCGATGATGGCCGGGGTCGCCACCACCTGCGAGGAATGCGAGGGCAAGCGGTTCCAGGCGTCGGTGCTCGAATACCACCTCGGTGGGAAGAACATCAGCGAGGTGCTGGCCATGCCGGTGAGCGAGGCCGAGGAGTTCTTTGGCGCGGGGGAGGCGCGCACACCCGCAGCACACGCGATCCTTTCCCGGCTCGCCGACGTTGGCCTGGGCTACCTCAGCCTGGGCCAGCCGCTCACCACGCTGTCGGGCGGCGAACGGCAGCGGCTCAAGCTGGCCACCCAGATGGCGGACAAGGGCGGGATCTACGTCCTCGACGAGCCAACCACCGGCCTGCATCTGGCCGACGTCGAGAACCTGCTGGGCCTGCTGGACCGGCTCGTCGATTCCGGCAAATCGGTTCTAGTCATCGAACATCACCAGGCGGTCATGGCGCACGCCGACTGGATCATCGACCTTGGCCCGGGTGCCGGGCACGACGGCGGCCGGATCGTCTTCGAGGGCACGCCGGCCGACCTCGTCGCCCAGCGCTCAACCCTCACTGGCGAGCACCTGGCGGCCTACGTCGGCGCCTGAAGGTTCAGTGCGCGTCAATGCCGTATATCGGGGTGGTCGGAACCCCTTTCGGCCCCCTTCCTATTTCGCCGATAATCTACATTATGTCAACTTAGCTGGAGAAGGGGCTCCCCCGACGACCAGGCACCGTCGAGTTTCAGCTTATGGCACTCGATGCCGAATGTCCCCGCCAGTGGCGCTTGCGACTATTCGCAGGTATGAAAGCATTGCGCTATGAATAAGCCCCGCAACACCGCAGAGGTGGTTCTTCACCCGGTCCGACTAGGAATCATCCAAGGTCTCTTGGGTGGACGTCAGCTGACAACCGCCCAGATTGCCGAAGAACTACCGGAGGTTACGCCAGCCACCCTCTACCGCCATATCTCCACGCTCACTCAAGCTGGAATCCTCGAGGTCGTAGGCCAGCAGCGTATTCGCGGGGCGGTGGAGCGGACGTATGCCCTGCGCCTGGAAGGCGGCGAGCTCTCCCCCGACGAGCTGAACTCGATGACTAAAGACCAGCACCGACAAGCCTTCACCTCATTCGTGGCCGGCCTCCTTCGAAACTTCGACCGCTATGTGGAGCAAGCTGACGGCGTGGATCTTGTCCGTGACGGCGTCGGCTACCGGCAGACCGCTGTATGGCTCACCGATGAGGAGTTTAAAGAGCTGGCCGAGAGTTTCCGGAACGCAATCCTCCCGTATGCGGACAATCCAGCGTCCCCGGAACGCACGCGCCGCCTCATCACCAGCATCGTCATGCCCTCCGCATAGCTACCATTCTCTTTTTTGACAACGTTATCATAGTTGATAATATCGAAGCATCCGGATAGTCCGGAGTGCTCGCTAAGGAGAACGCCCCGTGGCATCGCTAACTCTCAGCAGTGACACCCTCACTCTGACTTTCACCACTGCGGACAAGGTCCTCGGCTTGGTCAACGACCTCGTTGTGCCTATCACGTCAATCACCTCGATCGCCGTGACGGATGACCCTTTCGCGGCCGCCAAGGGAATCCGTTCACCGGGGCTGGCCATTCCCCGCCTCGTCCGGGTAGGCACGTGGCGGTCCCGTGGACGCAGACTGCTGGTCGCTGCGAGAAACAACGAGCGGGCCCTCGTGCTGGGCCTGCGCGGCGAAGCGTACTCCGGCTTGGTCGTCGGGACCGACACCGCACATGAACTCGCAGTCGAGCTGCTATCCGTCGCTCCCAACATCGAGCATTCTGAATCGGACGTCACGTTCACCTCCGGTGACGTGGTTCTGGCCGGAACCTACACGCGGCCGGCGGGGCAAACGATGGCCCAGGTTCTGCTGCTGCCCGGCTCCGGAGACATCAACCGCGACGCCGACCACCGCCGGTTCCCGCTCGGGGCCAGCCGCCACCTCGCTCATGCCCTTGCTGCACGGGGCATCGCCTCGGTGCGGTACGACAAGCGCGGCGTCGGGCACTCCTCCGGGTCCTACCTTCACGCTGGATTCGCCGAAAACCATGCCGATGCCTCCGCGGCACTTCAGTGGCTCCGTGACTCAGCTCCGACGAGCGGGCTGCCGATCTTCCTCATTGGGCACAGCGAAGGCGCAATGATCGCCGAACTCCTTGCCGCCGATGACGACCGGTTGGCCGGCGTCATCCTTCTGGCTGCCCCCGGGACCATTGGTGCGGAAACCATGGAATGGCAGACCCATCAGTTGGCGCGGACTCTGCCACCGGTGGCTAGCGCCATCACCAAGCTGCTGCGCATCGATCTCGTCAAGCAGCAGCGGAAGTCAGTAGCAAAGCTCCGCTCCACCGACACGGATACAGTGCGCATGCAGGGCCGGACCATCAACGCGCGCTGGCAGCGTGACCTGCTCGACTTCGACCCGGCAACGCTCCTCCCCCGCATTACGGCACCGGTTCTGGCGATCACCGGCGGGAAGGATCTTCAGGTGAATCCTGATGATTTGTTGATCATCGCGGAGTCCGTCAGCGGATCGGTCGAAACCCAGCGGCCCGCCGATCTTACGCATCTGCTCCGGTCCGACCCCAAGCCTGCGAGCTTCGCCTCCTACAGGAAACTCCTCAAGCAGGATACGGACAAGCACCTGGTCGACACCGTGGGCGACTGGATTGTTGCCCGATCGACAACCAGGGTCTGATGCGGCCGTAGCGCTTGCCGTGAGGTCACCGCATGTGTCACCGGGCGGTCCTGGACCGGGGATGGTCGTGGCTGACCACTCCCCTGCCGGCTGTCGGCATTTCGGCCGATCGCGTCAGTTGGAGCTACGGGAGGGGCGCGCCCCGGGCCGCGGTCCACAGCGCATACCATTCGCTGGTCGTCATCAGCTCTGCCTGTCGTGGAGCGTCCGATGAAGCCCTGATCCGTTCCGGGTTGGTGGATCCGATCACTGCCTCGATGCGGGCGGGGTGCTTCAGGAGCCACGCGAGGACGATTGCCTCGGCGCTGGTGTTGCGCTCCTGGGCAAGCTGCCGCACGAGATCCGTAGCGTGCGCGTCGGCCGGGGTGTGCGTTTCCCGGGCCTGGGAGTACAGACCCTGCGCGAGGGCGCCCCACGCCTGGAGGCGGGTGCCGTTGCGCCGGCACCACTCGATCGTCCCGTGCGGAAAGTCGGTTGCCGCGCCGGTGGGATGGTTGACCAGCACGGTGCTTTCCACCCAGTCGCGCTTGGACAGGCTCATCTCGAGCTGATTCACGGCGATCGGGATGTCCAGTTCGGTCTGCAGGTAGTCCATTTGCGCAGCCGACATGTTCGATACACCCAGCGCCTTGATTTTTCCCTCCTGCAGGAGGGAGTGAACCGCCGGCTTCAGCGTCCGAGGGTTGAGGAGCGGGTCTGGCCGGTGAAGCAGCAGGACATCGACTGAATCTACCTGCAGCCGCCGGAGGGATCCCTCGAGGGCGGCCACGACACTCCCGGCGCTGAGGTCGTAGTAGCCGTCCCGGTCGCCGGCAGGCAGCACGATGCCGCATTTGGTCTGCACCGTCACGCCGTTCATCAGGGCGGGCTTTCTGCGCAGAACCTCGCCGAAGACGGCTTCAGATTTGCCGCGACGGTAGATGTCTGCGTGATCAAACACCGTGATTCCGGCCTCCACCGAAGCCGTAATGGCCGCCTCCGCCTGATCGATATCCGATTCCCCGTAAGGCTCATCCGTCCAGGTTCCGCCGAGGCCCATGGCGCCGAAGAGGAGCCTGCTGGTCTGGTGTGCTGGCTGCGTCATCATGCGCGGGTCCCTTCCCGGGGCGAGGCCGGTGCCCGTGCCGGACGGCGGGCAACTCAAAGGACCCAGTTTAGGCGCTGGAGGCTCCTGATCCTCAGTGGCGGTTTGAAGCCGGGCGTCCGGCCCGACTCCCGGAGCCCCGGCCGATATCATGGTCGTGCGGCTCGACCGGTGGGGGGCACACGGTTCTAAGAGAACGGGGATGCATGGTTCAGTTGCTGTTTTCCTACGGAACACTTCGGCTGCCCGCCGTCCAGCTCGCACATTTCGGCCGCCTCCTCACGGGCACGGAGGACCGCCTGCCCCACCACCGGATCGAGTGGCTCCGTATCACCGACCCCGCGGGGGTTGCCACGAGCGGAACCGATTCCCACCCCATCCTGCGCTACTCGGCAGCAGCAGCCGATTTCGTCGAAGGAACGGTGTTTGAGCTCTCCGACGAGGAGCTCGCCGCGGCCGATCTCTATGAGGTGGGGGACTACGAGCGGGTCCTGCTGCGGCTGGAGTCCGGGCTTCACGCCTGGGTCTACGCCGGAGCCCCCTGATCTTGTGGGCGGGGCTGTGCTCCTCCATGGATTCCGCAGGCGTGAGGAGGTGGCCGGGACTTCCCGCTTCAAAGCCGGGTGCGCTCCAACTACATGGGCCCGTCAGGTGGTGCACCGATGCCCGGCGTGCTGCCGCGCCGATGCATCTGCTTCGCCGTTAGTAAGCACACTTGCTAAGGTTGCTTCCGCTCCGTATTGTCTAAGGAGTGGAGCGATACGGTGGAACACCCTGCGGTTCCCGCGCCTTTGCCATAAGTAACCCGGCTCAATTTGAGCCGTTGGATCAGTTGACGGTCTCACACCACATACTTCTTCAAGAGAATCCCTGTGTCGAACAACAACAACGACCCGAACACCCGCAACGGCACCCTCACGGTTGTCGACCGCGAGCACTGCGACAACTCCTAACACCCCGCCCGAGGTGGTCCCCCTCGCTGAAGCTTCGGCCTCCGCAGGGCGATTAGCTCGTTCCCCGCCCAGACTGAGGTAGACCCGTTTTGTTTCGTCACTTGGCGCGTGCCGCCTCCGCCCTCACGACTCCACTCACCCCTGAGGATTTCCTCGCGTTATTCAATCCGGTGCACTCCTCCCGCCAGCTCCGCGGAATTGTGACCCGCGTTGTCCACGAGACCGAGGACTCGGCCACCATCTACTTCCGCCCGGGCCACCGATGGCAGGCCCACCAGGCCGGCCAGTGGGCGCGCATAGGCGTCGAACTCGACGGAGTGCGTCAATGGCGCTCGTACTCGTTGACCACTGCGGCCGGCCACGATCCCGCGATCACCGTGAAGGACGCCGGTGCCGTCTCCCGCGTGCTGGTCCGCGGCACCAAACCGGGCGATGTGCTCTTCCTTTCGCCCCCTCAGGGTGACTTCGTTCTGCCCGAGCACCCGCGGTCCCTGCTCATGCTCACGGCAGGCAGCGGCATTACCCCCGTGATGTCGATGATCCGCACCCTCATCCCCCGCCGCCCCGACGCCGATGTGGTGCTGATCAATTCCAACAGCACCCCCGAGAAGAGCCTTTTCCGCGAAGAACTTGCAGAACTCGCCGACCAGTTTCCCAACCTGACGGTCCGCCACTGGTTCACCAGCGTCCGAGGGCGCCTGGAGTTCACCGCCAGGACCGTCGCCGATCTCTGCCCGGACTGGCGCAGCCGGGCCGCCTACGCCTGCGGGCCCGAAGGCTTCCTGAACGACGCCGAGGAACTCTGGAAACGCGAGGCAGCCCTTGAGGCTGCCCAACCGGCGTGCATTGGGGCCGGAGCCGAAGCGAAGGGCGCCCGCCCGGGAACCCTCACCGTCGAGCGCTTCAGCACCGACTTCACGGCGGGTGCGGGGCATGACGGCGGAGTGGTCGTCTTTGAACAGTCCGACCGCGAGATCCAGGCCGACGGGGACACCCCCCTGCTGGATGTGGGCGAGGACGCCGGTGTACTAATGCCCAGCGGCTGCCGCATGGGTATCTGCCATAGCTGCCTCGTCCCGCTGCGGAGCGGACAGGTCCGCGACCTCCGCACGGGGGAACTTCACAACGCCCCCGGCCAACTCATCCAAACCTGCGTGTCGGCTGCGGCCGGTCCCGTCAACCTCGACCTCTAACCCCCTGAAGGAGCCCCATGACCACCACGCTCACCCGCCCGGGCGCCCTAGCGACGTCTGGCCATCCCCTGGTCCGTCCCGATGCCGCCAAGCACCTCTCCGATGAGCAAATCGCCGAGCTTGGCCGTGAACTGGATGCTGTTCGGGACGAAATCCTCGCAAAGCGCGGGACAACCGACGCTGCCTACATCCGGCGAATCATCAAGATTCAGCGCACGCTCGAATTCACCGGACGCGGTGCCCTGATGTTCAGTCGGTACAAGGCCGCCTGGGCTGCCGGGACAGCCATGTTGAGCCTGGCGAAGATCCTCGAGAACATGGAGATCGGCCATAACGTGCTTCACGGGCAGTGGGACTGGATGCGCGACCCGGACATCCACTCCACCACCTGGGAATGGGACTTCGTCACCCCGGCGCGCTCCTGGCAGCACACCCACAACGACCTCCACCACCGGTGGACAAACGTCATCGGCAAGGACAAGGACATCGGGTACAACCTGCTGCGGATGGATGCTGACCAGCCCTGGCGCCCGTTCAACCTTGGCAACCCCTTGTACAACGCGGTCCTGGCTCCGGTGTTCGAGTGGGGCATCGCGCTCTACGACCTCGAGATCCCCGACTATAAGGAGGGTCTGAAGTCCAAGGAGGCGATGAACCGCGACCTCAAGGCCGTCGGAGTCAAAGCCCTCAAGCAGTTCTCCAAAGATTACGCCGCCACTCCCCTGCTCGCCATGGCCACCGGCTCCGGCCGCCGGGCACTCTACGGGACCCTCGCCGCAAACGCGATCCGCAACTTCTGGGCCCATGCGGTGATCTTCTGCGGCCACTTCCCCGACGGCACCGACACCTTCACCGAAGAGATGGTTGAAGGCGAGACCCGCGGCGACTGGTATGTCCGCCAGATGATCGGCTCGGCGAACATCTCCGGCTCGAAGTTCATGCACCTGATGACCGGAAACCTCTCCCACCAGATCGAGCACCACTGCTTCCCGGACCTGCCGTCCAACCGGTACGCCGAGGTGGCGGTGAAGGTGCGCGAGATTTGCGCCCGCTACGGCCTGCCCTACACCACCGGTCCGCTTCCAAAGCAGGTTGGGTCCACCTGGGCGAAGATCTTCAAGCTCGCCCTGCCCCCGAAGAAGACCTCCCGAAGCCCGAAGTCCTCTCCGGCCTGAGCCTTCAGGCAGTTGCAGCGGCGCCGGTGTCGTCGACGCCGGGGGCCGCTGCGTGAGATGGCAGCAGGCCCGCCGGCGGATTGCCGTCGATATCGATCTGTAGGGCGTTCTTGATCGTGCTCCTCGAAGGCTGGCCCGTCACCGCCTCGGTCGCGGCCTCCATCGCCTCGTAGCGCTGGCGAAGTGCTGCTCCCTCGACGGCGTTCGCGGGAGGGGTGGGCCGGCGCGCCGCAACAGATAGCATGCTGTTCATGACCGTGCTGGCCTTCCCGAGCTCCCTGGCAGGCACCCTGCGCGGCCGGGGCATCTCGGACGTTCGAGACGATGAAACCACGCGCTCCGCCTACTCGAGCGACGGCTCCCTGTACCGGGTGAGGCCGTCCGTCGTCGTCTTTCCTCGGGACGCCGACGACGTCCTCGCCACCCTGGAGGTGTGCCGTGAACGCGGGGTGCCGGTGACCTCCCGCGGGGCCGGGACGTCGGTGGCCGGCAATGCCGTGGGCAGCGGCGTGGTCCTCGAGTTCAGCCGGTACATGAACCAGGTTCTGGGCCTCGATCCCGAAGCCCGCACGGCCGTGGTGCAGCCCGGCGCCGTGCACGCCTCCCTGCAGCGCATGGCGCTGGCGCAGGGGCTGCGGTTCGGACCGGACCCCTCGACCCACAACCGCTGCACCATCGGGGGGATGATCGGCAACAATGCGTGCGGCTCGCGCACCCTGGCCTACGGGCGCACCGTGGACAACGTGACGCACCTCGACGTCGTCACCGGGTCCGGAACCCGACTGATACTCGGCCCCGGCGGAACACCCTCAACGCCGGAGACCGATGCGCTCCGCACCCTCGTACAAGACGAACTATGCACCATCCGGACCGAACTCGGCCGGTTCGGACGCCAGGTCTCCGGCTACGCGCTCGAGCATCTGCTCCCCGAGCACCGGTTCGACCTGCGCCGCGCGCTGGTCGGAAGCGAAGGCACCCTGGCGGTGGTGCTCGAAGCGGGGGTGCGCCTCGTCGCAGACCCGGCACACCGCACTCTGGTGGTCCTGGGCTTCGCCGACATCGGCTCCGCCGGGGATGCGGTAGCACAGGTCATGGCCTTCCGCCCCACCGCCTGCGAGGGGCTGGACTCGCGCATCGTCGACGTCGTCCGCGGCCGTAAGGGCGAGCATGCAGTCCCGGAACTGCCCGCGGGTGCCGCCTGGCTTTTCGTCGAGGTCGCCGGCGAAGACCCCCTGGAGGTCGCGGACCGCGCCCGTCGCCTCAGCCGGGCGGCGGCACTCTCGGCCCGGGTGATCACGGATCCAACCGACGCGGCGGCGCTGTGGAAGATCCGCGAGGACGGGGCGGGCCTGGCGGGCCGCTCCCCTGCGAACATGCCCGCCCATTCCGGCTGGGAGGACGCTGCCGTGCCACCGGAGCGCCTCGGGGACTATCTTCGGGACTTCGACGCCCTGCTCCTCGAACATCACCTCATGGGCTTTCCGTACGGTCACTTTGGGGACGGCTGCGTCCATATCCGCCTCGATGTGCCGTTCGACCGACCCGAAGGCAGCGCCCTCTTCCGCAGTTTCATGACCGCCGCCGCCGAACTGGTGGCCCGCTACGGCGGCTCCCTCTCGGGCGAGCACGGTGACGGGCGGGCCCGCAGCGAACTGCTGCCCTTCATGTACTCCGCCGCCGCCATTGGGCTTTTCGGGAAGGTAAAGGCGCTGCTCGACCCGGACAACCTGCTCAACCCGGGCGTCATCGTCGATCCCCGGCCGCTTGACGCCGACATCCGGATCGCCGAGGCAAAACCGCTGCGCTCCCACCTGGGCTTCCGCTATCTGCACGACGGCGGCGACTTCAGTCAGGCCGTCCACCGCTGCACCGGGGTGGGCAAATGCCGTGCGGAGCACACCGACAGCACCGGCGTCATGTGCCCGTCCTACCTCGCCACCCGGGAGGAAAAGGACACGACCCGCGGCCGGGCGCGGGTTCTCCAGGAAATGATCAACAAGGGAGGCGCCGGCTGGCGCTCCCCTGAGGTCCACGACGCCCTTGACCTGTGTCTCTCCTGCAAGGGATGCGCCTCGGACTGTCCGACCGGTGTCGACATGGCGTCCTACAAGGCCGAGATGCTTCACCAGAGCTACCGCGGACGGCTCCGGCCCGCCTCGCACTACTCGCTGGGGTGGCTGCCGCGGTGGGCGCGCCTTGCCTCCACCGCGCCCCGGCTGGTCAACGCCCTCACCCGGCTGCCGGGGATCGACCGGGCAGGGCTTCGCCTCGCCGGGGTGGATTCCCGGCGCACCATACCCACCTTCGCACCCCAGACCTTCTCCTCCTGGTTCCTCGCCCAGGCGGGACCTGCTCCCGGTTCCGGGGCTCGGCTGCCTGAGGGAGGACCCCACGAGGATCAAGCGGCCACCCCGCGGCCCCCGGTGCTGCTGTGGGCCGATACCTTCACCAATTACTTCACCCCCGAGGTCGGCCGTGCGGCCGTGCGGGTCCTGGAGAAGGCTGGGTTCGAGGTGCGGCTTCCGGACAAGGCGCTGTGCTGCGGGCTCACCTGGATCTCCACCGGCCAACTGGATGCGGCACGGCGGATCCTGGGCGATACCGTTGCCGAACTCGGTCGTTTCGCCGACGCCGGCATTCCCATTGTCGGGCTTGAACCCTCCTGCACCGGGGTGCTGCGCTCCGATGCCCTTGAGCTCCTCGGCGAGGACACCGCCGGCGCCGTCGCGAAGGCAACCCATACGCTGGCCGAGCTGCTGGCAACAGTCCCCGGCTGGACGCCGCCCCCGATGGAGGGCTCATCCGTCGTCGCCCAGCCGCACTGCCACCACCACGCGGTCATGGGATGGAGTCCGGATGCGCAGCTGCTTCGACGCGCGGGCGCCGAGGTGGTGGAGCTGGGCGGGTGCTGCGGGCTTGCAGGCAACTTCGGCGTGGAGCGCGGCCACTACGAGGTGTCGGTGGCGGTGGCCGAGCAGCAGCTGCTCCCCGCCGTACGCTCCGCTGGCTCCGAAACGGTCATCCTCGCCGATGGTTACTCGTGCCGGACCCAGCTGGCCGACCTCAGCGATCGGAAGGGCATTCACCTTGCGCAGCTCCTGGACGGTGCAACGCCCGAGGAGTGACGGCCGCCCGGCAGTTGCGCCAAGACTCCGTCGCCGTCCAAACATGGCGTCGAAATTTGCGCCAGAACTCTGTCTGATTTGTTGCTCAGCTCCCGCAATGACTCCGCGCCCGGTACCTGTTTCCCTGGAAAGAACACTCGATTAACCATCGGGGCAAATTTCCTCTTTCCACGACTAGTGTCTGGGCGTACCGTGATGCGCACCAAACTTACGTAAGGCATTAGGGAACTGCAGCAGACGTCATTCCCGCTTCATTCTGTCCCGATGAGGAGGACGATATGAAAATCGACAGGTTCGGCTCCTGGCTGGCAGCTCTGGGGATTGTCTTCGTCCTCATTGGATTGTGGTGGCTGACCCTGCCGGGAATTCCGCAGGGAGCGGTTGTCTTCCTCCTTGGCGGCGCCGTGTTCATCGCTGGAGGGGCTGTCAGGTGGCGGGCGGAACGCCGGCGCCGGGCCGGGGATCGATCGCCGTAAATTCCATGAATACCGGGACATATCTGAGGAACAAATAGAGAAAAACGATCACTTTATGGGGGAATTCGCATGACTCAGGGCTACCAGCAGTCGCCATCATCGAGACTAGAGGAGCGCACCGATCCCGGCAGATCCCTGGGTATCGCTGGATTCGTCCTGTCGATTCTGGGGCCATTAAGCGTCATCGGGTTGATCCTCAGCATTATCTCCTTTGTCCAGTCAAGGAAGGCGGGAATGAAAAACGGTTTTGCCCTTGCCGGGATCATCATCGGAGCCGCACTTACCGTCGCCGGGATTACCCTCCTGACCGTCGGCATCACGAGCGTCATTCAAACCTGTGCCGAACTTGGCGACGGAGTCCACGAGCGGAACGGCATAACGTACACCTGCAATGTCTAGGCGGCTGGCGGGTCGCCCCAGGAGTGCATGCTCCAGGCGTGGGGGCTAGTCCCCATGGCCGAGGATGAATCGAGGTCCGCGGAGACTCGTAAGAACCAGATCCGATCCGCCCGGCACGGGTCACGGTATGGCGCCTTCGTATGGGTGACGATCGGACTGATCCTTTGGGCGGAAGGAGGGAAGCCGGCGTTTGTCACCGTCCTTCTGGTTGGGGGAATGGCCCAGTGGGCGCTCTCGATGTATCTGAGCACCAAGCTCCCCAGCCGGAAGTTCGAGGATCCGGAGGACGGCTTTTAGGGATGACGGCTAGGCAGGCTTCGTCGCACCGGCGCGCGGTGCTGCTGGGATCACCACTGCCTCCGCTGAGGCGGCCTACTCCCCCGCGGTTTGCAGGGCGATGACGACACTTCCCGTTTTGCGTCCCGTTTCGACGCGGGCATGCGCGGAGGCGGCGTCGTCCAGACCGTAGATCCTGTCAATCACCGGGACGAGGTGTCCAGACGCCGCCAGATCACCTAGGAAGGCGACGTCCCAAGCCATGGCCGGGGCCTTCCGAAGCCCCGTGAACGCGATACCTGCCCTGGTCCTGCCAACGATCCGGGTCACCAGGGCCCACGCCAGAATGGGCAAGGAGGGCACTGTGGTCAGGTAGACGCCGCCGGGCTTCAGGAGCCGCCGGCTGCGGGTGTAGGAGCTCTTGCCCACCGCGTCGAAGACGACATCGTATGTCCGGGGGGTCTGAGTGAAATCCTCCACCGTGTAGTCGATGACGTGGTCGGCGCCCAGGGATTTCACGAGGTCAAGGTTCGCGGTGCTGCAGACCGCCGTGACAGCTGCTCCGGAATGCTTGGCGAGCTGGACTGCCGCCGTACCCACCGCGCCGGAGGCACCGTTGATCAGAATGGACTGTCCGGCCTTCAGCCCGGCGGCGTCCCGGAGGAACGGCAGCGCAGTGAGGGCGCCGTCAAGGACTGCCACGGCATCCGGGGGCACCAGGCTTCCGGGCATCAAGGCGATGACGCCGTCTTCGGACACGGTGACGTACTCGGCATGAGCCCCGAGACGCGGTCCCACCGATCCCATCACCCGGTCGCCGATACTGAACTTAATCACCGCACTTCCGACGGCCCGCACTTCGCCGGCGAATCCGGTTCCCAGGACCGGAAAACGCGGCCGCACCAGCCCGAAATAGAGCCGGGCGAAGGGGTCCCGGCCGGCCCGGGCGGTGCACTCGGCGCCGGAAACGACGGTGGCAAAGGTGCGGATCAAGACCTCGTCCTCTCCCGGGACGGGTGTGGGAATCTCTTCGACGCGGATAGTGTCTGGTGCGCCATAGGCGCGGCTGGTGATCGCCTTCATGCGGGGACCGGAGCGAACCGCGCGTGTGCTGGCTGGGCAGGGGATGGAGTGCGGACTCCGACCGTGGGCAGGTCCAGCTTGAGCGGGGCCGGCGGCAGCCCTCCTGGAGCCTCGGAGAATATGCCGTTCGGAGACGTCATGGCTGATCCTTTCCCTGTCAGAACGCGGGCGGCTCCGCATCGTGCGTACAGCGTACATCTGATAGCGTACTAAGTACACAACTAGGGTGCAGCAGTTGGGAAACAACTGCTGATCGAGGAAGGAACGTCAATGCCGGTGGCGACGAGCAATACCGAGGGCACCCGAACACCCTTGACCAGGGAACGGGTCGTGCAGGCCGCCGTTCAGCACGCCGACGGAGCGGGGCTGGAAGGGCTGACGATGCGCCATGTTGCGAAGGCGCTGAATGTCGCGCCGATGGCTCTCTACCGGCATGTGGCAAACAGGGAGGACCTCATCGATGCGATGATCGACGTCGTCTTCAGCGAGATCGCACTCCCCCTCGGTGGTGCCGGCTGGAAACCCGCAATGCGGGAACGGGCCCTCTCACTTCGTGATGCTCTTGGACGCCACCGATGGGCAATCGGGTTGATGGAGTCCCGCCTGCGGCCCGGGCCGGCGAACCTGCGGCACCACGATGCGGTGATCGGCAAGCTTCGCTCCGCCGGCTTCGACATCGCCATGGTGGCGCACGCCTACTCGTTGCTGGATGGCTACATCTACGGCTTCGCCCTCACCCGGATGAATATGCCGTTCGACACCGATGCTGAAATGGATGCCATGGCGCAGCACATGTTCGAGCCCTTCCCCGCCAATGAGTATCCGAACCTCGCGGAATTCGTGAACACACACGTCTTGAAGCCCGGCTACGACTACACCGAGGAATTCGAGTACGGCCTCGAAGTGATCCTTGACGGACTGGAAGCGGCGCTGGGCACGGACTGATCCGGATCCCGGAGCCATTTCGACTTTCCCGAGTCGCTTGCGTTCGTCTGCGACGATGTCTCTATGCGTCTGCACGACTTCACCGCTCCAAGCACCCAGGCAGCCCGGGCCGCTCTCGAACTGGCAGCTTCGTATCATTCTCCCGCGCTCCTCAACCACGTGATCCGATCCTGGCTGTGGGCAGAGGCATTCGCCCTGCTCGAGGAACGGCAGGACGTAGATCATGAGCTGCTGTACACCTCCGCAATGCTGCACGACATCGGGATCGTCCCCGCTTTTGACAACGTAGCGCTCTCTTACGAGGAAGCCGGCGGGCAGGTGGCGGTCGCCCTCACCGCTGGCGCCGGCTGGCCGCCCGAGCGAAGACAGCGCGCACTCGAGGTGATCGTGCGGCACAACTGGCCGTCGGTGGATCCCGCGATGGATGTGGAGGGATACCTGCTGGAGGTCGCAACGGGCCTGGACATCAGTGGCTCCCGAGCGGACGTCCTTGCACACGACTTCGTGCAGGAGGTCCTCTCCGCATATCCCCGCCTCACTCTCGCGGAGGAATTCACCGCGGGCGTGACGGACCAGGCCTCGCGGAAGCCCGCCACAGCGGCTCACCGGCTCGTGCACGACGGCGTCGCCGCGAAGCTGGCAAATCATCCGCTGGACCAAGGCCCAAACGCCTAATCGAGTGCACCGGCAACGTTTTTAGGCGGGGATTCTTCCCCGCGGCGACTGGTCCTACTTGGCTGTTCGCCTCAGCAGGTGCTTGTACTCTGAGGGCGGGTGGCCGACCAGGGTCGC
>QZVU01000057.1:1313-1575 GCA_003602285.1 Arthrobacter frigidicola | reverse complement strand
TCTTGCAAGAAAATAGGGAGAGGATTGCCCGTCTACGAGCAGCACCCCACAAGGCGTTGAAGTGCGTTACCTGCAGGCATATCTGCAGCAGTCGGCGCAGTACGACCCGGCGCGTTTCGCCGGCGCGGCGGAAGCCGTCCTGGTCTATGTCGCTGACCTTGAGGCGCATACCCCGGTTTATCAGCCGCAGGCCTTCCGGGGCTTTGTCCATGGCCTGTGGGCCGTGGGGCTGATCGACCTGGAGGTGCTGGATCGGGTCGAC
>QZVU01000057.1:0-1303 GCA_003602285.1 Arthrobacter frigidicola | reverse complement strand
AACCCCAGAAGCTGAACGAGGGGAGTATGGCAGGTTACCTCCCCACCTTCGTTCCGGCCCGACATCCAGGTGAAGCGAAGGTCGGCTTGAACCAGCGCCGGTGACTCCTTACCCTCAGTGGCGACATTTCCTACAGCTGTTGTTGAAATAGCTGATCGACTACGGCCGCCATTGCCAGGGAAAGTTAAGTTTTTCCTGAGCAATGGACCAGAAAATGCCAACACTCCCCACCACCGTATTGAAATTGCCGTTCCACGTTCATTTTGATCAACACACCGTCGATGCCGTTAATCGCTACCGCGCTGCCCGCGCGGAACACCTGAGACAAGGGCACGGCGAATCAATGAGCAGTGCTGAACTGTTTGTCGCCTACCAGTGGGCCGCCTTTGACTTGGCCACCGCGCTGGATGCATTGCTGGAGAAGCACGCCAGGTGATGCTCCCCATGCCCTTGGGATCTGACGGCTCCCAAGAGCTTCAGATAGGCCTGTCGCGCCTCTGAGCGAAAACGTCAGGCGGTTGTCAGTCCGAAGGATTCCCCAAGGCGATCGATGATCGTTGCCATATTGGTTTTGAGGTTGAGCTGCTTGAAATCGACGTCTTCAGCAGGCAACAGTTCAAGGAAGAGTTTCATGTCGGCCATGATGCTTTCCGGCAGCTCAGTGACCTCGCCATCCAGCAAACCGGTCAGCGCCAGGACGTCGTTTCGATGCTTTCGGATGTGCTTGCTTTCGACCTGCTCCCCGTTCTTCTTCCGCTCAGACAGGTCAAGCCATGCTTTGACCTTGAACGGGATCAGGCGGTCAGCGCCGATGTAGGACAACTCACCATTCTCCAAGCGGCCGGTTAAAAGCAGGCGGTAGTAAGCATCATCGAGGAGTATCGCCGACAAGCTGGAGACCGTTTCTTCCGTAGGGATCGGGATCAGTGTTGCGTTCTCTTCGTGGTCTAGACCGTCCGGCGCCCGCGAGAAAAGTTCGATCTGGGCCGGATAGGCCTCATCCGTGGGCTTATCGAAGCGATAGAAACAGGGTTTTTCGCCGCCTTTCAGCCTGATCTGGTAACCACCCGCGTCTATGAACGACCAGAAATGCGCGACGAATCCGGCATCCAGCGCTTCGACCACCAAAACGATGTCCAGGTCTTTAGTAGCCCTGAAGCTATCGCCCGCATCCTCCATTGCCAGAGCGGAGGCCACGCCACCGATCAGTACGTAGCGCTCACGGAAGTCGCGGAAGTGGTGTCCGAACAGTTCTAGGCCTCTCACGCTAGCCATGTAACCTTCTCCTTGAGTTCATCCAACG
>QZVU01000056.1 GCA_003602285.1 Arthrobacter frigidicola | reverse complement strand
CGGGCTCGAGCTGATCAACATCTACGGTGTGCAGGTGCCCGGGCAAGAGGGGCGCGCCGGCATGGCGGCGGTGCTGATGCAGCCTGGCCAGCCATTTGACCCTGAAGCGTTCTATGCGCTGACCGAGGTGCGTTTGCCACGCTATGCGGCGCCGGTGTTCGTGCGGGTGTCAGCGGCGGCTGACCTGACCAGCACCTTCAAATTGCGCAAGGTCGACCTGCAGCGCCAGGGCTACGCGCCGACGGCGTTCAGCGACCCGCTGTTCATCCGTGACGAAAGCAGCCGCAGCTATGTGCCGTACAGCACCCACGTGCTAAGGCGCATTGGCCTGGCCGCTTTTGCGGGTGACGTCAGTGAGTAGCCTGGATGCCCAGGGGCACGAATGGCGCGCAGGCCTGCGCTTCCCCTGGCCGCAGCCACCAGCCAATGGCGAGGTTCAGCAGGTTGCCGAAGGGCTGTTGTGGCTGCGCATGCCGCTGCCGTTCGGGCTTGACCACATCAACCTGTACCTGCTGCGCCACGGCGAGGGCTGGGTGGCGGTCGATACCGGGCTCAACAACACGCAGACCCGCGACATCTGGGAAGCGCTGTTTGTGACGGTGTTGGGTGGTTTGCCGCTGCTGGCGGTGATCTGCACGCACTTTCACTCGGACCATGTCGGGGTGCTCGGCTGGTTGACCGAGCGCTTCCGCTGCCCGGTGTTCATGAGCGCCAGTGAATATCAGGCGATGCACCAGCTGCGCGCGCCAGGTGACACCAGCACTAGCTGGGCGTTTTACCAGCATTACCAGCGCGCAGGCTTCAACCAGGAACAGACCGCAGCATTGTTCCCGTTGCTGGGCTCCGCGCACTTTCGGCCAGAGGTGCCCACCAGTTTCCGGCGCCTGAGTGAAGGCACACAACTGGTGATAGGCGGGCGCCGTTGGCAGGTCCTGATCGGCCGCGGCCATTCGCCCGAACATGCCTGCCTGTACTGCGCCGAGGACGGCCTGTTGATTTCCGGTGACCAGGTGCTGCCGCGCATCACCTCCAGTGTCTGCGTGCAGGTCACCGAGCCCGATGCCGACCCATTGCGCGACTGGCTGGATTCGGTCGAGCGCTTGCGGGAGGTGCCCGATAGCGTGCTGGTGCTACCGGCGCATGAACGGCCGTTTTACAACCTGCATCTGCGCCTTGATCAACTGCGCGCGCACCACCTGGGGCACTTGCAGCAACTGTTGGCCGCCTGCACCGCGCCGCGCAGTGCCGTGGAGCTGATGGCCGAGCTGTTTCCGAAGGTGAAGGGGCGCTTCGATGAATTGATGGCGATTGGCGAGACCCTGGCGCATGTCAATTACCTGATTGCGCAGGGGCAACTGGTGCGTGAAGAAACAGCCGGCGTGTTCCGCTACGGGCGCACGCCCGAGGGTGTCAACGTTCAGTCGGTGCTAGGGCAGCTGTGAGTGGGCTGAGGCTAACGAGTGGTGTTCTTGCACTTTTGCGCGACCGTCAGGTCGTTAATCGGAGAGGCAGTGTGACTAATAAAAACAACAAATATGGTGCTGGCCCAGCTGTATCGGGTTTCGAATTATCGGGTCTG
>QZVU01000055.1 GCA_003602285.1 Arthrobacter frigidicola | reverse complement strand
TACGCGTGATCAGCAAAAGCAGGGTCGAGATGAATCCAAACCAGAAGATTCTATGCACTTCAGCCACTGCTATCACAATAGGCGCAATCACAGTACTCATTGGAATAGCAAACCTAGGATTGAACATAGGACTGCATCTAAAATCGGGCTGCAATTGCTCACGCTCACAACCTGAAACAACCAACACAAGCCAAACAATAATAAACAACTATTATAATGAAACAAACATCACCAACATCCAAATGGAAGAAAGAACAAGCAGGAATTTCAATAACTTAACTAAAGGGCTCTGTACTATAAATTCATGGCACATATATGGGAAAGACAATGCAGTAAGAATTGGAGAAAGCTCGGATGTTTTAGTCACAAGAGAACCCTATGTTTCATGCGACCCAGATGAATGCAGGTTCTATGCTCTCAGCCAAGGAACAACAATCAGAGGGAAACACTCAAACGGAACAATACACGATAGGTCCCAGTATCGCGCCCTGATAAGCTGGCCACTATCATCACCGCCCACAGTGTACAACAGCAGGGTGGAATGCATCGGGTGGTCAAGTACTAGTTGCCATGATGGCAAATCCAGAATGTCAATATGTATATCAGGACCAAACAACAATGCATCTGCAGTAATATGGTACAACAGAAGGCCTGTTGCAGAAATTAACACATGGGCCCGAAACATACTAAGAACACAGGAATCTGAATGTGTATGCCACAACGGCGTATGCCCAGTAGTGTTCACCGATGGGCCTGCCACTGGACCTGCAGACACAAGAATATACTATTTTAAAGAGGGGAAAATATTGAAATGGGAGTCTCTGACTGGAACTGCTAAGCATATTGAAGAATGCTCATGTTACGGGAAACGAACAGGGATTACCTGCACATGCAGGGACAATTGGCAGGGCTCAAATAGACCAGTGATTCAGATAGACCCAGTAGCAATGACACACACTAGTCAATATATATGCAGTCCTGTCCTTACAGACAGTCCCCGACCGAATGACCCAAACATAGGTAAGTGTAATGACCCTTATCCAGGTAATAATAACAATGGAGTCAAGGGATTCTCATACCTGGATGGGGATAACACTTGGCTAGGGAGGACAATAAGCACAGCCTCGAGGTCTGGATACGAGATGTTAAAAGTGCCAAATGCATTGACAGATGATAGATCAAAGCCCATTCAAGGTCAGACAATTGTATTAAACGCTGACTGGAGTGGTTACAGTGGGTCTTTCATGGACTATTGGGCTGAAGGGGACTGCTATCGAGCGTGTTTTTATGTGGAGCTGATACGTGGGAAACCCAAGGAGGATAAAGTGTGGTGGACCAGCAATAGTATAGTATCGATGTGTTCCAGTACAGAATTCCTGGGACAATGGAACTGGCCTGACGGGGCTAAAATAGAGTACTTCCTCTAAGATGAAGAAAAAGACCCTTGTTTCTACTGATCACGCGT
>QZVU01000054.1 GCA_003602285.1 Arthrobacter frigidicola | reverse complement strand
GGCGAAAAGGTGAGTTAGTGTCGCCATCGCAAATGGCCTATGCGCGAGCTAAAAACCAGCACTGTTTCGCTGTTCGCTGTTCGCTGTTCGCTGTTCGCTGTTCGCATTCAGGTGTGGGCATCAACAATGAGTCAACATTCATTTTCAAAGGTGGCGCCAAATCACCTTTCCGCCCTTACGGCGGGTCACTTTTTGTCAAACGCGACAAAAAGTAACCAAAAAACGCTGCGCTCCGATCATCCGGCCCCTGCGCTGCGCTCCGGGGTTCCCTCACTCCGGCCTCGCTCCCGGGAGGACCGCGCTGCAGGCCCCATCCTGGGGCCCAGCGCTTGACGGGCATCCATGCCCGTCACCTCCCTTCGCAAGGCCTGCGTTCGGCCTCCTGAAGTCGCGAAGAGCAAGATCAAGATCAAGAGCAAGAGCAAGAGCAAGAGCAAGAGCAAGAGCAAGAGCAAGAGCAAGAGCAACGGCTACAGCGGAGCAGCACAGTACAGTTTTGCCTTGTTATTTCAATTGACTGTACTGGCTGGTGACTCCGCATAATGACGCCTCGAATTGACCCGGAGGTGGCATGCGCAAGACAGTCCTGGTACTGGTAGAAACCGTCGACGATTACCTGCCCATGCTGGAGCAGGCCGGTTACCGCCTTATCCGTGCCCCCTCACCGCAACTGCGCGCCGAGGCCATTCAGCGCCACGCCAGTGAAATCGATGCCGTGCTCACTCGCGGCCCGCTGGGGCTGACTGCCGCCGAAATCGACGCATTGCCCAAGTTGCAGATCATCTGCGTGATCGGCGCCGGCTACGAGCAAGTCGACCTGGTTGCCGCCGCCGCCCGCGGCATCACCGTAACCAATGGCGCTGGTGCCAATGCCAGCGCAGTCGCCGACCACACCCTGGCCCTGTTGCTGGCACTACTGCGCGACATTCCCCGTGCTGATGCCAGCACCCGGCGCGGTGAATGGAACCGGGTGATCAGCCCCTCGGTGAGCGGCAAACGCCTGGGTATTCTTGGCCTCGGGGCGGTGGGCCAGGCCATTGCCAAGCGCGCCAATCTGGGCTTCGACATGTCCATCAGCTATCACAGCCGCACGCCGCGCGAAGATGTACCTTACACCTGGTACGACAGCCCGCTGCACCTGGCCGCTGCTGTCGACATCCTGGTCGTGGCCACTCCCGGGGGCGCCAATACCCAGCACCTGGTCGATGCTCAGGTACTGCAGGCGCTGGGCGCAAATGGCTATCTGGTGAATATTGCCCGGGCCAGCGTGGTCGACACGCAGGCTCTGATTACCGCATTGCAGCAGGGTCAGCTGGCGGGCGCCGCGCTGGACGTGTTCGACGACGAACCGGCAGTACCCCAAGGCCTCAAGGCTTTGGCCAATACCGTGCTCACGCCCCACGTTGCCGGCCAGTCACCGGAGGCTGCGCGCGATACCGTGACCCTGGTGCTGCGCAACCTGCAGGCCTTCTTTGCCGGCGAGCCAGTATTGACCCCGGTACGCCCGTAACCCCTTTTCAGACATCTGCCTGGCAAGGCCCGGGCAACAAGGAGTGTGTGCATGCAACTCGAAATCTTCCAGGTCGATGCCTTTTCCGCTGAA
>QZVU01000052.1 GCA_003602285.1 Arthrobacter frigidicola | reverse complement strand
GCGCACAGCAGCGCCTTGCCGATGCCGCGTCCTCGGCTATCACGACGTAGGTAGATCGACCCGTCGGCGATGCCAGCGTAGCACGAACGCGCGCGGTAGCTGCTCAGGCTAGCCCACGCCACTACCGCGCCGTCGATCTCGACGACCAGCACCGGATAGTGAGGCATCTCGGCAATCCAGGGCTGCACATCCATGGAGGTGCGCGGCTGGGTCTCGAACGTAGAGCTACGGTCTTCGATCCCTTGGTTGTAGATCTCGGCAATGGCCTGAATATCACCGAGTTGAGCGTGGCGGATGTGCATCTGGCTTCCTTTTCGATTGGTGCGTACAACGAGCTGGATTGGCGGCCAATTGCTCGGCCTCATTCCCACCAACTACTTGTTTGCACTGCTCGCCGTAATCCTCCTGATCCCCTCAGTGAAGGTATGGCGGCATTGCTGAGCCCGAGTATTGAGGCACCTCTGGTTGGCTAGCTCTGGATCTGTAAACTGTGGGCTCGAAAAACCTCGTTTGTGACTTTTCTGATCTCGTACTGAGTGGGAAAGTCGTAACCGTCCGGCCAACTCACCTTCCTGACCCCGACGCCAAAGGCGATGGTGTCCACCTAATTTAAGTGGACACCATTTCTAGCCTTTTAAGCGGGTCTTTCCATGCAGTCACAACGCCGTTCCTATTCAAAATCCTTCAAGGCCCAAGTTGTCCAAGAGTGCGCCCAGCCCGGCGCATCGATTGCCAGCGTCGCGCAGAAGCACAGCCTTAACGCGAACCTCGTACATAAATGGATTAGGGTACTCACGAACAAAACTATGGCGCTGCAACCTGCTTTCATTCCAGTGCCCTTGCCGCTAGCCGGAGGACATTCGCAGGCAGCTTCATCAAGTATCTGCATTGAAATCCAGCACCCGCGTGGCACCGTCAAAGTGAACTGGCCGACCGAAAGCGCTGTCGCCTGTGCCACCTTTCTGCGAGACCTGTTGGAATGATTCGGATCGATGCCATCTGGCTTGCCACCGAGCCTATGGACATGCGCGCCGGTACCGAGACCGCGCTGGCCAGGGTGATCGCGGTGTTCGGTGTGGCGAAGCCGCACTGCGCATACCTCTTCGCTAATCGCCGTGCCAACCGAATGAAAGTCTTGGTGCATGACGGTGTGGGCATTTGGCTGGCAGCGCGACGATTGAACCAAGGCAAGTTTCATTGGCCCGGCATCCGTCACGGATCGGAAGTCGAACTCGATAACGAGCAACTTCAAGCCTTGGTACTGGGTTTGCCGTGGCAGCGGGTCGGCGCAGGCAGCGCGATCACAGTGCTTTAGCCCCTGCCATTAGCCCATCGGTTTATCGCTGTTGACGACCTGCTCTGACACAATCAGCGGCATGACTTCCTCGCCCAATCTCGACCAGATGACACCGGAACAGCTGCGCGGCTTGGCCGAACAGGCTATGCAGTTGCTGTCCCAGGTCGACTCCATGAGCCAGAAAATCCAACGCCTCGAAACGGTCAACGAGCAACTGGCTCATGAAATCGCCATCCTCAAGCGACACAAGTTCGCCAAGCGCAGCGAGCAACTGAGCCCCGACCAAGGCAGTCTGCTTGATGATCTGCTCGATACCGATATCGCAGCTATCGAAGCCGAGCTGAAGGCAGCCA
>QZVU01000053.1:1000-1650 GCA_003602285.1 Arthrobacter frigidicola | reverse complement strand
GCTGTGAGTAGGCACCAGGGTTATTCGCGAGCGACGCCCCGGTGCATGACCGGAGCGACCGGCCCGCTGCATCAGGCGGGCAATACCCTTGGCCGAGCCGATCTGCAGCACCCGCTCCACCGGTAAAAAGTCCACGCCAAGGTCCAGGCTGGACGTACAGACCACTGCCTTCAGGCTGCCCTGCTTGAGGCTGCGCTCGACCCAGTCACGGGTGTCCCGGGCGAGCGAGGCATGGTGCAGGGCAATCAGCCCGGCCCAATCGGGGCGGGCGTCAAGCAGGGCCTGGTACCATAGTTCGGCCTGGGCACGGGTGTTGGTAAATACCAGACAACTGGCACTGGCGTCGATCTCATGGCTGACCTGCTCGAGCATCTTGAGGCCCATGTGCCCGGCCCAGGGGAAGCGGTCAATCGCCGCCGGCAGCAGGGTATCAACCTGCAGCGCCTTGTCCTGGCGGCCCTGCACCAGCAGGCCACCTTGTGGCAGGAGTACCTCCAACGCGTGTTGCAGGTTGCCCAGCGTGGCAGAGAGACCCCAGGTGGGCAGCCCGGGGTGCCACCGGCGCAGGCGGGCGAGGGCCAGTTGCAGTTGTACCCCGCGTTTGTTGCCCAGCAGTTCGTGCCATTCATCCACCACCACCAAGCGCAGCG
>QZVU01000053.1:0-990 GCA_003602285.1 Arthrobacter frigidicola | reverse complement strand
AGGCGCCGTGCTTGCCGGGCGCGTTCGGCGCTGCCAGTGTCGCCGCTGCGCACCCCTATGCTCCAGGGCAGCTCGAGCTCATCAACGGGCGCTTGCAAGGCACGGGCAGTGTCGGCGGCCAGGGCTCGCATGGGTGTCACCCATACCACCTGCAGAGGTACAGATTGGCGGCCCTGTGGCAGGGCCTTGAACGCACGTAGCGCGGCGAGCCATACCGCGTAGGTCTTGCCTGCGCCGGTACTGGCATGTAACAGGCCAGACTCGCCACGTTCCACTGCTGCCCAGACACGTCGCTGGAAAGCGAACGGCTTCCAGCCGCGTTTGGCGAACCAGGCATTGGCAAGGTCAGTGGCGGTGGGCATGAGGCAGTGGTCCGTCCAAGGTTGTGCTTCTACAGACCAGCCGCCAGTGGCAATGGTTTTACCGAATCAGTTGCCCAGCAGATAGCCGCTGCGGCATACCTGCTCGCCGGCCACATGGGCGATGACCATGCCCGCGGTTGCCATGCGCCGCACGCTGCGGGCGTACAACAGGCCTGGCTGGCTGTTGCGTACGGCGGTCACCCGGTCGCTGAGCGGGTCGATGATTTCTGCGATCAACTGACCGGCTTCCAGGTGCTGCCCTGGTTTGGCGTGATACACCAGCAAACCGCCCAGTGGCGTCGACACCGGCTCGACAGCAGCCAGCGCAGTGGCGGGGTTGAGCAAGGCCGGCAAGGCGGGGCTGGTGCCCTCGATAACACCCGCGTGGGTCAGGAAGTCGATTATCGCCTGGCAATCCTGGCTGGCCAGGTCATGGCTGACATCGGCCTGACCACGCAGTTCGACAGTCACCGAGCAGCAGCCCAGCGGGATAGGGAAGCGCTTGCCGAAGCGTTGCTGCAACTGCCACCAGACCAGGCTGAAGCATTCGTCGAACGACTGCCCGCCCGAGTCGGTGGCCAGCAGGCTGGCCTGGGCGCCCAGGTAGCGGGCCAGCGGCTCGATCTGC
>QZVU01000051.1:437-1656 GCA_003602285.1 Arthrobacter frigidicola | reverse complement strand
AGGCGGCCCGCTCAAGCGTGAACTGGGCGAACGGCACATCCGCCTGATGGCGCTGGGCGCCTGTATCGGCGTCGGTCTTTTCCTCGGTTCGGCCAAAGCCATCGAAATGGCCGGCCCTGCCATCATGCTGTCCTACATCATCGGTGGCTTGGCCATCCTGGTGATCATGCGCGCCCTTGGCGAAATGGCCGTGCATAACCCGGTCGCCGGGTCGTTCAGCCGCTATGCCCAAGACTACCTCGGCCCGCTGGCGGGCTTCCTCACCGGGTGGAACTACTGGTTCCTCTGGTTGGTGACCTGTGTCGCCGAAATTACTGCAGTAGCCATCTACATGGGTATCTGGTTCCCCGACGTGCCCCGCTGGATCTGGGCCCTGGCAGCCTTGGGTAGCATGGGCGCCGTTAACCTGGTAGCGGTGAAGGCCTTTGGTGAAGTGGAGTTCTGGTTCGGCCTGATCAAGATCGTCGCCATCGTGCTGTTGATCATCACGGCAGCGGTCATGATCGCCACGTCCTATACCTCGCCCAATGGCGTGGTTGCCTCGCTGTCGCACGTGGTCGCGCCGGGTGCGGTGCTGCCCCATGGCATCAGCGGTTTTTTTGCCGGGTTCCAGATTGCCGTGTTCGCCTTCGTCGGCATCGAGCTGGTGGGTACGACCGCGGCCGAAACCAAGAACCCGGAGCGCAACCTGCCGCGGGCGATCAACTCGATTCCGGTGCGCATCATCGTGTTCTATGTGCTGGCGCTGATCGCCATCATGGCCGTTACCCCGTGGCGTGAAGTGGTGGCCAACAAGAGCCCCTTCGTCGAGTTGTTCGTGCTGGCCGGCCTGCCGGCAGCCGCAGGCATCATCAACTTCGTGGTACTGACCTCGGCCATGTCGTCGGCCAACAGCGGCGTGTTCTCGACCAGCCGCATGCTTTACGGCCTGGCGATGGACGGTGATGCGCCTGGCAAGTTCGGCGCACTGTCCCGCCGTGCCGTGCCCTCCAATGGCCTGATCTTCTCGTGTATGTGCCTGACCGGCGGGGCGCTGGTGATCTACCTGGTGCCGAACATGCTCGATGCCTTCACCCTGATTACCACGGTATCGGCACTGCTGTTCATGTTTGTCTGGTCGATCATCCTGCTGTCGTACCTGGCGTACCGCAAGCAGCGCGACCCGTTGCACCAGGCGTCGAAGTACAAGATGCCGGGCGGCACCGTGATGTGCCGGGTA
>QZVU01000051.1:0-427 GCA_003602285.1 Arthrobacter frigidicola | reverse complement strand
TGGTGCCGGTGTGGTTTGCCGTGCTGGGCCTGGCGTACCGGTCCATCCGCCAGAAAAAACAGGCGACGGCGCAGTTGTCGTTTGACGCTGATTGACCGGCCCATTCATGTGTTGCCCAAGGGGACGGCGCGCTGCGCTGTCCCCTTGTTGTCTTGTTGCCAAACACGGATTTTGGCTGAGGAGCTTAGATGAGAATCCACGTCAATTTTGTCGACCGTGTCGGCATCACCCAGGAAATCCTGTCGCTGCTCGGGGCGCGCAACCTCAACCTGGACGCGGTGGAGATGGTCCCGCCGAACGTTTACATCGATGCTCCCACCCTCAGCCCTGCCGTGCTCGAAGAACTGCATGACGCACTGTTCGAGGTGCAGGGCGTGCAATCGGTGGACGTGGTCGACATCCTCCCCGGCCAGCGCCGCCACCTGCA
>QZVU01000050.1:277-1658 GCA_003602285.1 Arthrobacter frigidicola | reverse complement strand
ATCATCCGGCAGCGGCGCGGCCCGGCCAACCGGCTGGGCTTCGCCGTGCAGCTCTGTTACCTGCGCTTTCCTGGTGTCATCCTGGGCGTCGATGAGCCGCCGTTTCCGCCCTTGTTGAAACTGGTCGCCGACCAGCTCAAGGTCAGCGTCGAAAGCTGGGACGAATACGGGCAGCGGGAGCAGACCCGGCGCGAGCACCTGGTCGAACTGCAAACGGTGTTCGGCTTCCAGCCCTTTACCATGGGCCACTACCGGCAGGCCGTCCAGTTGCTGACCGAGATGGCCTTGCAGACCGACAAGGGCATCGTGCTGGCCAGCACCTTGATCGAGCACCTGCGGCAGCAGTCGGTCATTCTGCCTGCCCTCAACGCCGTCGAGCGGGCGAGCGCCGAAGCAATCACCCGCGCCAACCGGCGCATCTACGATGCCTTGGCCGAACCGCTGTCGGACGCGCATCGCCGCCGCCTCGACGATCTGCTCAAGCGTCGGGACAACGGCAAAACGACCTGGCTGGCCTGGCTGCGCCAATCGCCCGTCAAACCGAATTCGCGGCACATGCTGGAACACATCGAACGCCTCAAAGCGTGGCAGGCGCTCGACCTGCCTTCTGGCATCGAGCGGTCGGTGCACCAGAACCGCCTGCTCAAGATCGCCCGTGAGGGTGGCCAGATGACGCCCGCCGACCTGGCCAAGTTCGAGGCGCAGCGACGCTATGCCACCCTGGTGGCGCTTGCCATCGAGGGCATGGCCACCGTCACCGACGAAATCATCGACCTGCACGACCGCATCCTGGGCAAGCTGTTCAACGCCGCCAAGAACAAGCATCAGCAGCAATTCCAGGCGTCCGGCAAGGCGATCAACGCCAAGGTGCGGTTGTTCGGCCGCATCGGCCAGGCGCTGATCGAGGCCAAGCAGGCGGGCCGCGATCCGTTCGCCGCCATCGAGGCCGTCATGTCCTGGGATGCCTTCGCCGAGAGCGTCACCGAAGCGCAGAAGCTTGCGCAGCCCGAGGACTTCGATTTCCTGCACCGCATCGGCGAAAGCTACGCCACGCTGCGCCGCTACGCGCCGGAATTCCTTGCCGTGCTCAAGCTGCGGGCCGCTCCCGCCGCGAAGGACGTGCTCGACGCCATCGAGGTGCTGCGCGGCATGAACAGCGACAACGCCCGCAATGTGCCCGCCGACGCGCCGACCGAGTTCATCAAGCCGCGCTGGCAGAAGCTGGTCATGACCGACACCGGCATCGACCGGCGCTACTACGAACTATGCGCGCTGTCGGAGATGAAGAACGCGTTGCGTTCCGGCGACATCTGGGTGCAGGGGTCGCGCCAGTTCAAGGACTTCGAGGACTACCTGGTGCCGCCCGCGAAATTCGCCAGCC
>QZVU01000050.1:0-267 GCA_003602285.1 Arthrobacter frigidicola | reverse complement strand
CCAGCGAATTGCCGCTGGCCGTGGCCACCGACTGCAACCGGTACCTGAACGACCGGCTGACGCTGCTGGAAACACAGCTTGCCACCGTCAACCGTATGGCGACGGCCAACGAGCTGCCGGACGCCATCATCACCGAGTCAGGCTTGAAGATCACGCCGCTCGACGCGGCGGTACCCGACACCGCCCAAGCGCTGATCGACCAGACGGCAATGATCCTGCCGCACGTCAAGATCACCGAACTGCTGCTGGAGGTGGACGAATGGACGG
>QZVU01000049.1 GCA_003602285.1 Arthrobacter frigidicola | reverse complement strand
AACGATGGGGAGTGAACCTGATGCGATCCAGACGATTTGACGATGCGCGTATTGCCTACTTGCGGCAGGTGCCAGTGGTGGCCACCCTCGATGCGCTGGGGATCTACTGGAAGCGCGACGCGACCTTTGAGCCGTTGAAAGACAAGGCGACCGTCCGCGTGCATGTGTCGCTTGGCGGTGCGGTTGTCGAGCTGCTGGCCACCGGCCCGAAGTGGTACGACACGCAGACCGAACAGGGTGGCGGTGGTGCAATTGACTTGGCCATGTACCTGCTGCGGCTCGACTTCGTGTCGGCGGTGAAGCGGTTGCAGGTAATCCCGGCCCAGCCTCCGGCAATTGCCTAAAGTTTCCTTTGGTTGCGCAAAGTTGCCTTAGATGGGGAGCCCGCAGAATTCGGAAAAAATCGTACGCTAAGGTTTTCCGGGCATCCGTAAGGGCCGAAACTTCCCGTCTTCCAGTCTGCGGCTCTGCCGCCAGACGTAATCGCCGGTTAGGTTGATGTGCTCCCAGCCCAGCGGCGACAGGAATTGCAGCAGCTCGCCGTCCACCGGCTTGCCGGCCTCGACCAACCCCTGGGTGGCGCGTTCCAGGTACACCGTGTTCCACAGCACGATAGCCGCCGTCACCAGGTTGAGGCCGCTGGCCCGGTAGCGCTGCTGCTCGAAACTGCGGTCGCGGATTTCACCCAGGCGGTTGAAAAACACTGCCCTGGCCAGCGCATTGCGCGCCTCGCCCTTGTTCAGGCCGGCATGCACGCGGCGGCGCAGTTCCACGCTTTGCAGCCAGTCCAGGATGAACAGCGTGCGCTCGATCCGGCCCAGCTCGCGCAGGGCCACGGCCAGTCCGTTCTGGCGCGGGTAGCTGCCGAGCTTGCGCAGCATCAGCGAGGCGGTGACGGTGCCCTGCTTGATCGAGCTGGCCAGGCGCAGGATGTCGTCCCAGTGGGCACGCACGTGCTTGATGTTCAGGGTGCCGCCGATCAGCGGGCGCAACGTCGGGTAGGCTTGCACGCCCTGCGGCACGTACAGCTTGGTTTCGCCGAGGTCGCGGATGCGCGGCGCGAAGCGGAAGCCCAGGAGGTGCATCAGGGCGAAGACGTGATCGGTGAAGCCCGCCGTGTCGGTGTAATGCTCCTCGATCCGCAAGTCGGACTCGTGGTACAGCAGGCCGTCGAGCACATAGGTGGAATCGCGGACGCCGACATTCACCACGCGGGTGCTGAACGGCGCGTACTGGTCGGAGATATGGGTATAGAACAGCCGTCCCGGCTCGCTACCGTACTTCGGGTTGACGTGCCCGGTGCTCTCGCCCCGGCCACCCGCGCGGAAGCGCTGGCCATCGGAGGATGAGGTCGTGCCGTCGCCCCAGTGGGCGGCAAAGGCGTGGCGATACTGGTGGTTGACCAGCTCGGCCAAGGCCGCCGAATAGGTTTCGTCGCGGATGTGCCAGGCTTGCAGCCAAGCCAGCTTGGCGTAGGTCGTGCCGGGGCAAGACTCCGCCATCTTGGTCAGGCCCAGGTTGATCGCGTCGGCGGGTAAAATACCGAGTGAAGGCCGTCCATTCGTCCACCTCCAGCAGCAGTTCGGTGGTCTTGTGGTGCGGTA
>QZVU01000004.1 GCA_003602285.1 Arthrobacter frigidicola | reverse complement strand
GTCAGCTCGCCCATCTCGCCCGGTCCCGCGCGGCCGAGCCGGTCCCCGCGGCCGCCGAATGGAGAACCGTCCAGTGAGGGCTTAATCCGGGGTCAGCGGCCGAGCGGCCAGCCGGTCGCCGGTCAGGCGCGCGCCCTCCTCGTCGGCGTCGTACTCCCGGGTCCGGCCGATCGCCATCGGAGCGAGGAAGGCCAGCAGCAGCGCGGCGGTCGGGTTGCCCCGGAGCCGCGGTTGCCGCCCATCAGACCGGTGCAGGCGAACATCTGCGCCAGTTGAAGTGTCTGTGCACTGTACGGCATCTCCTTCAGAGGGTCTTGTCTAGGGAGAACGGCCGGGCGCGGCGCGCCGTTCCACCGAATCCAGGGCCGCCCGGAGGGCATGGTCAAAGCGGCACGGGCCGGGGTTTCAGGCCTGCGGGTTGCGCGAATCGTACTGGGCGAAACGGGGCTGCCGCTTCGCCAGCAGGCCCACGAGGGCGATGCACAGCAGGCCGCCGATCACCGGCGTCCAGCCCTCTCCCAGCCACTCGGCGCCGCCGCCGGCGACCATGTCGCCCAGGCGCGGGCCTCCTGCGACGACGACGATGAAGACGCCCTGCAGCCGCCCGCGCATCGCATCGGGGGTGGCGGACTGCAGGATGGTGCTGCGGAACACAGAACTGACGGAGTCCGAGATGCCGGCGAGGACAAGGCAGAGCGCGGCGGGGATGATCCAGGGCGTGACCGCGGCGCCGGCACCGGGTCCGGTGGCTCCGGCCGCGACGACCACGAGGCCGAAGGCGCTCACCGAAGCGCCCCAGCCCACGATGGACCACAGCACGGCCAGGCCCTGGCGGTGGATCCGGCCGAGGGGGCCGGAGAACAGGCCCGCCAGCACCGAGCCGAACGCCACGGCCGCGAGCAGGACGCCCACCGTGAATTCCCCACCGCCGATCAGGACGGCGCCGATGGCCGGCAGCAGCGCCCGCGGCTGGGACAGGATCATGGCGGCGAGGTCGACGAGGAAGGTCATGCGGATGTTCGGGCGGGTGCCCAGGAACCGGAACCCCTCGAGCACCGAGGAGAGCCCGGCCCGCCGGGTCGGCCCCTCGGGCGGCATGGGCGGGAGGCTGAACACGGCCCACAGCGCAGCGGTGAAGGTGACGGCGTCGATCGTGTAGGTCCAGGCGTAGCCGACCTGCGCCACCAGCACGCCCGCGAGCAGCGGTCCCACCGTGAACGCCAGGCCGAAGGTGATCATGCTCAGAGCATTGGCCGCAGGCAGGAGCTCGGGCCGCACGAGCCGCGGAATGATCGAACTGCGGGTGGGCTGGTTGACGCCGGCCGCACCGCTCTGCACCGCGACCAGGAGGTACAGCAGCCAGACGTTGTTGAGGCCGGCCCAGGCCTGCGCGGCGATGGCGATGGTCGTCAGCCACAGGGCGAGGCCGGAGAACAGGGCAACCGTCCGGCGGTCGTGGGCGTCGGCGATCGCCCCGCCGTACAGCCCGGCCACCACCAGCGGCACCAGCGCGAAGAGTCCAAGCAGGCCCACGCTCAGGCTTGAGGAGGTCAGCGCGTAGACCTGGAGGCTGACGGCCACCAGGGTGAGCTGGGTGCCGGTGGCCGAGAGGGTCGTGCCGATGTAGAGCCGGCGGAAGGCCCTGCTCTCCTTCAGTGGCGTGATGTCGGCGAGGAGTTTGGGCACTCCAAAAGTGTAGCCGCGATGTGGTTCGCATCGGCAACTACCACCGCCGGGGCTCTCCGGGGTTGCACCCGGCGGCGTTACTCGGCGGCGGCGATCGCCTCGTCGACCATCTTCAGCACCCGGCGGTCCGCGATCGGCCGGAAGTGGCCCATGGTTTCGAGCTGGATATTGCGCGCCCCCTTGAGGAAACTGCCGCCGGGGATGTGCGGGTCGAAGCGCCCGTAGATCGAGGTGATGCGGGAATTGACCTCGAGGTTGCTCCCGAGCGAGACCAGGGTGCGGTTCCGCGGAGCGAAGGCCCGGATGCTCGGCAGGACGAAGAAGTTTGCGTAGACCGAGCCCGAGAAGGGCGTGTTGATGGCGACGAGCCGGCTGACCCGGCTTCCGGGCAGGGTCATCAGGTACTTGCCGATCAGCCCGCCCTTGCTGTGGGCGACGATGACGACGTCGCGGAGGCCGCGCTCCTCGAGGTATTCGGCGGCCAGCGCGGCCATCGCCGGCACGGTGCCGCGGTTGTAACCGAGCTTTTCCACCACGTGCACCGGATGCCCGGCCCGGTGCAGGTGGGCGGCGACCGGCCGCATGAACTGCCAGGGTTCGTAGACGCCCGGGATCAGCAGCACCGGCAGCTTCGCCGGGCCCCGGACGGACTCCGGCCCGGCTTCGAGGTACTGCGCCGGGTCATCGCGCACGAGGAGGCCGTGAAGCTGCCAGAAGCCGACGTACGCATAATCCAGTGTCCAGGCCCACGCCCGCCGAATCAGATCCATCGTTCCACCGTACCGAGCCACGCGGCGCCGCGGGACGCAAGTTAGACGGACCTTATTATGAATTCCTCAGAATTAGTGGTTGACTCCCTCCATGACCGACACCGCTCCGCATCCCACCGCGCGCGAGGCGCAGTGGTCGCAGGAGCTGCGTGGCCACGGACGCCGGGTGACCCGGCAGCGCCTCGCCGTCCTCACCGCCGTCGAGCGCTCCCCCCATGCGACCGCCGACGACGCCGCCGCGGCCGTGCGCCAGGAACTGCCGCACATCGCCGTGCAGTCGGTATACGTCATCCTCGCCGACCTCACCGCCCTGGGTTTGCTGCGCCGCATCGAGACCCCGCACTCCCCCGCCCGGTACGAGACCCGCGTCGGTGACAACCACCACCACGCCGTGTGCACGGGCTGCGGGCGGATCGAGGACGTGGAGTGCGCCGTCGGCCACGCCCCCTGCCTGACCCCGCAGTGGTCCCCCGGCTCGGCCGGAATGACCATCCAGATCGCCGACGTCCTTTACCAGGGGCTGTGCGGCGACTGCCGCGCCCCCGCCGCCGGCCCAACGATTTACCCCAGCAGCACCACAGAAACAGGAGCACAGTGAACGCCAATTTCAGCACTACGCAGTCCGGGGCGCCCGTCGTCGACGACAGCAACTCGTCAGCGATCGGCCGCGACGGAGCGATCCCGCTGACCGACCACTACCTGGTCGAGAAGCTCGCCCAGTTCAACCGCGAGCGGGTCCCCGAGCGCGTCGTCCACGCCAAGGGCGGCGGAGCCTTCGGTGTCTTCGAAACCACCGAAGACGTCAGCATGTACACCAAGGCGGCCCTGTTCCAGACCGGCGCCGTCACCGAGACGCTGCTG
Organism: Arthrobacter frigidicola; assembly: GCA_003602285.1. Taxonomy (GTDB): domain Bacteria; phylum Actinomycetota; class Actinomycetes; order Actinomycetales; family Micrococcaceae; genus Arthrobacter_D; species Arthrobacter_D frigidicola. Next base: position 358,658 of record QZVU01000004.1, on the reverse strand, counting down.
CGCTTCTCCTCAGTCGCCGGCGAGCAGGGCTCCCCCGACACCTGGCGCGACCCCCGCGGCTTCGCCCTGAAGTTCTACACCTCCGAGGGCAACTACGACCTCGTGGGCAACAACACCCCCGTCTTCTTCATCCGCGACGGCATCAAGTTCCCGGACTTCATCCACTCGCAGAAGCGCCTTCCGGGCACCAACCTGCGCGACGCCGACATGCAGTGGGATTTCTGGACCCTGAGCCCGGAATCCGCGCACCAGGTGACCTGGCTGATGGGTGACCGCGGCCTTCCCGCCTCCTGGCGCACCATGAACGGCTACGGCTCGCACACCTACATGTGGATCAACGAGGCCGGCGAGAAGTTCTGGGTCAAGTACCACTTCAAGTCCAACCAGGGCCACGAGACGCTCACGGTCGATGAGGCCGAGTCCCTCGCCGGCTCGGACGCCGACCACCACCTGCGCGACCTCTCCGAGAACATCGCCAAGGGCAACCACCCGAGCTGGGACCTCAAGGTCCAGGTCATGCCCTACGACGACGCCAAGGACTACCGGTTCAACCCGTTCGACCTCACCAAGGTCTGGCCGCAGGCGGACTACCCGCTGATTCCGGTCGGGAAGCTCACGTTGAACCGCAACCCGGAGAACTACTTCGCGCAGATCGAGCAGGCGACCTTCGCGCCGTCGAACTTCGTGCCCGGCATCGCTGCAAGCCCCGACCGCATGCTGCAGGCGCGCATCTTCTCCTACGCGGATGCGCACCGCTACCGTGTGGGCACCAACCACGCGCAGCTGCCGGTGAATATGCCCAAGAGCGAGGTGCGCAACTACTCCAAGGACGGCGCGGGCCGGTACCACTTCAACTCCGCCTCCACCCCGGTGTACGCGCCGAACTCGGTGGGCGGCCCCGCGGCCGACCCGGCGATCTACGGCCCGCACGGCGGCTGGGAGAACGACGGCGAGCTCGTGCGCGCCGCCCACACCCTGCATGCCGAGGACGACGACTTCGGCCAGGCCGGCACGCTCTACCGCGAGGTCTTCGACGACGCGGCCCGGGCCCGGTTCCTCGAGACGATCACCGGCGCCGTCGGCGGCGTGGTCAGCTCCGAGATCCGCGAGCGGGCCATCCAGTACTGGACCAACGTCGACGCCGACCTCGGTGCCAAGCTGCGGGCCAACCTCGGCTCCGGCGAGACCCCGGCGTCGGAGTCGGAAGCGGCCCTGTACTAGGAGCCCTTTCGCGCCGCACGCGCCAGGAAGCGACGAACGCACCCGGTTTTCCGGGTGCGTTCGTCGTTTTAAGGTGCGTCCGTCGTGAACGGAGACGGTCAGCGCGTCCCGGCGCCGACCATCTCGTCGTCGGCGTCCAGCTCGGTCGAGCCCGCTGCGGTCTTCGCATTGAGCTGCGAGTGGCGGTAGCCGTACGCGAAGTAGATGGCGAATCCGGCGACCAGCCATACGGCGAAGAACACCCAGGTGATCGTGGCGAGGTTGAGCATCAGGTAGATGCACAGCAGCGCCGACACGATCGGAATGATCTTGCCGAAGGGCACCCGGAACGCTGGCTTCAGGTCGGGCCGCTTGCGCCGCAGCACAAGGATGCCCACGCTGACCATGATGAAGGCGGAGAGGGTGCCGATGTTGATCATTTCGGCGAGGATCTCGACCTGGGTGAACCCGGCGAGCAGGGCGACGACGACGCCGCAGAGGATCTGCGTGCGGGCCGGGGTGCCGCGCTTCTCGGAGGTGCGGCTCAGGAAGCGGGGCATGAGGCCGTCGCGGCTGAGGGCGAAGACCACCCGGGCCAGGCCCATGAGCAGCACCATGATGACGGTGGTCAGGCCGATGAGGCTGCCGATCGAGATGACCCCGGCGGCCCAGTCGGCGCCGACGAGCTGGAAGGCCGTCGCCAGGGACGGGGCACCCGACTCGCCGAGCTCGGTGTGGGAGACCATGCCGGTGACCACGAGGGTCACGAGGATGTAGAGCACCGTGACGACGGCCAGGCCGGCGAAGATGCCGCGCGGCAGGGTCCGGCTCGGGTTCTTGACCTCTTCAGCGGAGGTCGCGACGACGTCGAACCCGATGAAGGCGAAGAAGACGAGTGCGGCGCCGGAGATGATTCCGGTGAAGCCGAACGCCGACGGGGTGGCGCCGGAGAGGAAGGACAGGAAGGGCTGGTCGGCCCACTTGGCCTCGGCGTCGGCAGGCGGCTGGGATTCGGGCACGAACGGCGTGTAGTTCTCGGGGCTGACGTAGAAGAACCCGACGACGATGACGAAGAGGACGATCGCGATCTTGATGACGGTGAAGACGCTGTTCACGCGGGCCGAGAGCTTGGTGCCCAGCACCAGCACGGCAGTGAAGATGGCGACGATCAGCAGCGGTCCCCAGTACAGGGGAAGCCCGAAGAAGCTGATCTCCGAGGGCACGTCGAGGTTGAGCACCGCGAACAGGTCGCTGAGGTAGATGCCCCAGAACTTGGCGATGACGGCCGCGGCCATGAGGAGCTCGAGGATGAGGTTCCAGCCGATGACCCAGGCGATGAGTTCGCCCATGGTGGCGTAGGTGAAGACATACGCGCTGCCGGCCACGGGGATCGCGGTGGCGAACTCGGCGTAGCACATGATGGCCAGCGCGCAGGTGATGGCGGCGAGCACGAAGGAGATGGTGACGGCCGGTCCGGCGTTGAACGCCGCCGCCTGGGCCCCGACGGAGAAGATCCCCGCACCCACGGCCACGGCAACGCCCATGATCATGAGGTCCCACGTGTTCAGGGAACGCTTGAGCCTGCGCCCCTTTTCGTCAGAGTCTGCTATCGACTGCTCAATCGATTTTGTGCGCAATAGGTTCAATGGCCTGCATCTTTCACAGAAGGGGGCGGCAGTCAAGGGAAAACTGCCCAGACAAGCGTATTGAGGTCCAGCCGCTGGGATGGAATTCGTCCACATAGTGAGATGGTTAACAAGGGCCACCATGTGGTCCTCCGGCGCTCATCCGGCCGACGTGCACCGGAGTCCGTGCGCGGTCCCGAAAGCGGCCGCCGCAGACGAAAACGACCGCCGCGCCGGATAAATCCGGTGCGGCGGTCGCTTTCGGGCCCTTCGGTCGCGAACGGGTGCGTGCGCCGGGCGGTCAGCCCGCTGCCGGCACTGCCTCCCGCTGCGGCTCGGGCCGCGGGGTGAGCTTCGCCCCCTCGACATCGACGTCAGGCAGGATCCTATCCAGCCAGCGCGGCAGCCACCAGGCCTTCCGGCCCAGCAGGTACATGGCGGCCGGCACGAGCGTCATGCGGACGACGAAGGCGTCGAGGAGCACACCGAAGGCCAGCCCGAAACCGATCGGCCGGACCATGGTGAGGTGGGAGAACACGAAGCCGGCGAACACCGACACCATGATGATCGCCGCGGCCGTCACCACGCGTGCGCCGTGACTGAAGCCCACCCGCACCGCGGCCCGGGCGCTTCCGCCGTGGACGTACGCCTCGCGCATCCCCGAGACGAGGAACATCTGGTAGTCCATCGCCAGGCCGAACAGCACCCCGATCAGGATGATGGGCAGGAAGCTCAGGATCGGCCCGGGGTTGGTGACCCCGAAGAGGTCCCCGAACCAGCCCCACTGGTAGATCGCCACGGTCGCCCCGAAGCTCGCCAGCAGCGAGAGCAGGAACCCGGCGGTGGCGATGAGCGGCACGAGCACCGAACGGAACACCAGCAGGAGCAGGATCAGCGAAAGCCCGACGACGATGCCGAGGTACAGCGGCATGGCCTCCATCAGCCGGGCCGAGACATCGATGTTCGCGGCCGTCTGGCCCGTCACCGACACGGAGACCCCGGTCCGGTCCTCGATGCTGTCGGACGAGGCGCGCAGGGTGCGCACAAGGTCCTCGGTGGATTCGCTGGCCGGCCCCTCCTCGGGGAGCACCTGGAAGACGGCGGTGCGCCCGTCGGCGCTCACCGAGGCGGGAATTGAGGCGGCGACGTCGGGGATGTCCGCCAGCAGGTCGTTGACGTCGAGCTGCAGCTCGGCCAGTTCGGCCTCCCCCGCGGTTGCCGGCATCGCTCCGACGACGATCAGCGGCCCGTTGGTGCCCTCGCCGAACTTCTCGTCGACGGTGCTGTAGGCCTGGAAGGCGGTGGAGTCGGCGGGCTCGGAGCCGCCGTCGGGCAGGCCGACCCGCAGCTGGGCCGCGGGGACCGCGATGGCGCCGAGCAGCAGGATGCCTGCCACGAGGGTGAGGGTGGGCCTGCGGGTGACGAACCCGCCCCAGCCGCGGCCGCGCTCGGCGCGCCGGTCCTGGGTCCGCTGCTCCTCCTCCGAGGAGGTCCCGCCGGACCGGCTGGCGTTGCGGGCCCACGCCCTCGCGGAGATGAGCCGGGTGCCGAGAACGGCGAGCAGGGCCGGCGTGAGGGTCAGGGCCACGAGCACCGAGACGGCGACGGTTCCCGCGGCGGACAGGCCCATGACGGTGAGGAACGGCAGGCCGGGCACGGCGAGCGCTGCCAACGCGACCACGACGGTGAGCCCTGCGAAGAGCACGGCATTGCCGGCGGTGCCCGTGGCCCGGCCGACCGACTCTTCGAGGCCCATCCCGTGCAGCAGCTGGGTGCGGTGCCGGTTCACGATGAACAGGGAGTAGTCGATGCCCACGGCCAGGCCCAGCATCAGCGCCAGGACCGGGGAGATGCTGTTCATCTCGATGATCCCGGACAGGGCGAAGGTGATGCCCACCCCGACGCCGACGCCGATCACGGCCATCAGGAGCGGCAGGCCCGCGGCGACGAGCGTACCCAGCATCAGGACAAGGACGAGGGCGGCGACGAGCAGGCCGATGACCTCGGCGTAACCGAAGATCTCGGAGACGTCCTCGACGATGTCCTTGCTGTAGTCAACGGTGACGCCGCCGCCGGCGGCGGCCGCGGCCTCCTCCTGCACGGCTTCGCGCAGCTCCGGGGACACGGCGTTGATCGACTTGTCGAATTGGACGCTGGCGACGGCGGCGGAGCGGTCCTCCGCCACAAGCCGGACGCCCGAGGAGGCCTCGAGGCGGCGTTCGGCCAGTTCGAGCTCGGTGCGGCCCTGTTCGAGTTCGGCGGCGCTGCCCTCAAGCTCGGCCCGGCCGGCGTCGAGGCGCTGCTGGCCCGCGGCCAGCTGGGCCCGGGCGGCCTCCAGGGCAGGACCGGGCAGGGAGGGTGCGCTCTGTTCAAGCTGGTCCCGCTGGGCGTCGAGCTCCTGCTGGCCCTGCTCAAGCCCGGCCCTGCCGGCCTCGAGCTGCTCCTCGCCGGAGGCGAGGTCGGCCCTTCCGCTCTCGAGTTCGGCCCTTCCGCCTTCGAGCTGCTCGGTCACGGCGAAGGGGTCGACGACCGACCTCACGCCGTCGAGGCCGGCGACGCCGGCGAGGGCTTCACGGACCGCGGACTCCTGGTCCGGGGTGAAGGCCTCGCCGTCATCGGTCCGGAAGACGACCGTCCCGGTGCCGCCGACGGCCTCGGGCAGTTCGCGCCGCAGCTGGTCCGCGACGCGCTGGGACTCGGTGCCGGGGATGGAGAAGTTGTTGGTGAGGGTGCCGGAGAAGAAGACGGCCGAGGCCCCCACGGCCACCATTACCGTCAGCCAGGCGGAGACGACCCACCACCGCCTGCGGTAGGCGAACTTGCCGAGCCGGTAGAGCAGAAATGCCATTGGAAGTGTCCTTGGGTGACGGAGGTGGGTGACGGAGGTGGGTGACGGAGGTGGGGTGGGCGTGTGCAGATCAGGCGGGGTGCGCGAAGCCGTCCCGGAGCATTGAGAGCGCCAGCACCATGCGCTCCTCGAGGGCGGCACCGGCGTCCCCGTGCCGGTCGGGGTCGTCGGCGGCCCAGTCGTGCATCGCCGCCTTGGCGCAGGAGAGCACCGAGCCGACGAGGGCGCTGACATAGAGGGGCGACGCGCCGCCCTGCAGATGGTGGGTGACGGCCTCGATGATCCGGGCTTCCGCCCGTTCCCAGGCGTGGAGCTGGGCCCGCAGCAGCTCCGGACTGCCTGCGGCCATGCGGAAGAGCTCGCCATGCACCGCGAGGTCCTGAACCTTGGCGGTGGCGGCGAGCGCGGCGATCATGGCGTCGAGCAGCGGCTCCCCCGCCGGCCGCCGGGAGAAGCTGGAGATGGCGAGTTCGAGGAAGGACTCCGTACTGACGTTCAGGGCTTCCTCGGCGCTGTGGAAGTAATTGAAGAAGGTGCGCCGGGAGACTCCGGCCCGGGCCGCGATCTGGTCCACTGTGAACGATCCAGCCCCCTTGGTGCGGGCCAGGGTGAGCGCGGCCTCGGCGATCGCCCGGCGGGTGTCGATCTTGTTCTGCTCCCGACGACCTACAGGTTCCAGGGGCTCCGCCGCGTCCTCAACTCTTTGCACGCTTCGAGGCTACGCCAAATTTTGCACACTGTGCAAGAAATATTCCGGCAGAGAGGAGGTGGACTGAAGACCCGGCCCGCCGCTCCGGTCTAGGCTTGCCGGGAAACCTCACCGAAAGGCGTCGAGATGAAGCTCCTCACCCTGGGACAGGACCTGGAGGTCTCGCGGCTGGGCCTCGGCTGCATGGGCATGTCGGCCTTCTACACCGGCAGCGGCACCGACGACGACGCCGCCGTGCGCACCCTCCACCACGCGCTCGACCGAGGCATCACCCTGTTCGACACCGCCGAGATCTACGGTCCGTACACGAACGAGGAACTGCTGGGCCGGGCCTTCGCCGACCGGCGGGACCGGGTGGTGATCGCCACCAAGTTCGGCGTTCTCCGCCACACCGGTTCGGGCGAGCGGGGCCTGGACGGCAGCCCGGCCAATGTGCGCCTGGCGGTCGAGGGGTCGCTGCGGCGCCTGGGCACCGACTACATCGACCTGTACTACCAGCACCGGATGGACCCCGCCGTCCCCGTCGAGGAGACGATGGGCGCCCTGACCGAACTGATCGAGCAGGGAAAGATCCTGCATATCGGCCTGTCCGAGGCGGCGCCGGCCACCCTCCGCCGGGCCTACGCCGTGCACCCGGTGACGGCGCTGCAGACCGAATACTCGCTGTGGAGCCGCGACCCCGAGCAGGAGATCCTCCCGCTGGTGCGCGAACTGGGCATCGGGTTCGTTCCCTACTCGCCGCTGGGCCGCGGATTCCTCACCGGGACCATCCGCAGCCTGGACCAGCTCGACGAGGCGGACGTCCGGCGCTACAACCCGCGGTTCGCCGGGGACAACCTCGAAGCGAACATCCGGATTGTCGAACAGGTCGACGCCGTGGCGCGGCAGGTCGGGGCGACCCCCGGGCAGGTGGCCCTGGCCTGGCTGCTCGCCCAGGGCGGGAACATCGCACCCATTCCCGGCACCCGCAGGATCGAGCACCTCGAGGAGAACATCGCCGCCGAGGCCCTCGAACTCGCGGGTGATCATCTCGCGGCGCTCAACGCCGTCGCCGCGCCGGTCGGGGACCGGTATGCGGACATGTCGACGGTGAACCGCTGAGCCGCGGCTCAGCGGCTCAGCGGTTCACCGTGCCGTTCAGCCCAGCGGCGGGGTCCTCGGCGGCGGCGTGCGGCGCCGGCCCGTGGCCTCGAAGGCGGCGGCGAGCCCCAGGAGGGCGGCGTCGTCGTAGGCCCGGCCGGCGAAGGTAAGGCCGACCGGCATGCCGGTATCGGCCATCGTGCCCATCGGCACGGTCACCGTCGGTATGCCCAGATGCCTCGGCACCAGGTTGCCGTTGGCGACCCAGACTCCGTTGCGCCACCCCAGGTCGGCCGAGGCCGGATTGACGTCCATGTCCGCCGGTCCGGCGTCGGCGGCCGCGGGGAAGACGACGGCGTCGAGGCCGAGAGCCTCCATCCACTCCTCAAGGTCAACGCGGCGGGTTTCCTCGAGCCCGCGCAGGCCCTCGGCCAGGTGCGGGATCGCCAGGAAAGACTCCACCGGATGGTCGCGGACGCGGTCCGGGTAGGTGGCGATGTCGTCGTCGAACCCCTCGTAGCGGTCGGGCAGGGCACCCTCGGGGGCCGGGAAGATCGCCGCGCCGTCGACCGCCGCCAGGCTGTCGAGGGCCGGATCGCCGTTGGCCTTCAGGAAGTCATCCCACGCCCACGACGAGAGGTCGGTGATCTCCCGCTCAAGATAGTCGGGGCTGACCAGTCCGCGGGTGGCGAGGGTGGGGGCGCCGGGGCGGTCTCCCTCGTAGTTGGAGACCACCGGGAAGTCGACTTCCACCACCTCGGCGCCGGCCGCCTCAAGGTCGCGGCGTGCGGCCTCCCAGAGGGCGATCACGGAGGGGCGCGTCTCGATGCGCTGTCCGGTGGGCCCGCCGATGCCCGGACTGTCGCCGGTGCCGGCCTCCGGATCGGCGTTGATGTACATGCGGGGCACCCCGAAGCGCCGCCCTTCAAGCGCCGCCCGGGCGCCCTCCTGCCCTGCCGGGGCCAGCGCCGGGTAGGACGGCGGCCGCAGGGCCGACACGGGCGGGATCTCCACCCACGGCTGGGCGCGCCAGAAGTCGCCGCGGGTCTCGGAATCGTCGGTGACGATCACGTCGAGCAGCTCGAGCAGGTCCGCCATGGAGCGGGTGTGCGGAACGACCACGTCCATGGTGGGCACCAGCGGCCAGTTGCCGCGCACCGAGATCATTCCCCGGGAGGGCGTGTAGGCGCACAGGGCGTTGTTTGACGCCGGCGCCCGTCCGCTGGACCAGGTTTCCTCGCCGAGGCCGAAGGCCGCGAAGCTCGCCGCGGTCGCCGTGCCCGAGCCGTTCGAGGATCCCGAGGCGAAGGCCGCGGTCAGGTACTCGGCGTTGTAGGGGCTTTCGGCACGCCCGTAGAGTCCGCGCTGCATGCCGCCGTTGGCCATCGGGGGCATGTTCGTCAGCCCGATCAGGACCGCGCCGGCACCCCGGAGGCGTTCGATGGTGAAGGCGTCGCGCTGCGCGGTGAGGTGCTCGAAGGCCGGGGAGCCGGCCGCGGCCGTGAGCCCCCTGGCCAGGTAGCTGTCCTTGGCGGTGTAAGGGATGCCGTCCAGTGGACCAAGCACGGCGCCGCGGGCCCGCCGTTCGTCGGAGGCACGGGCGTCGTCCAGGGCCTGCGGGTTGGACACCACCACCGCGTTCAGCCGGGGGCCGCCCCGGTCGTACGCCTCGATCCGCTCGAGGTAGGCCCGAGTGAGGTCCTCGCTGCTCGTCTCCCCGGATTCCAGGGCGGCGCGCAGCTGCGCCATGGAAGCCTCGACGACGTCGAACCGGGCCATCAGGCGTTCCCTCCGCCCAGTGCCGGCTGCTGCTGGGTGATGCAGTGAATGCCTCCGCCGCGGGCCAGGATCGGCCGGGCGTCGACGGTCACCACCCGCCGTCCGGGGTAGGCCTCCGCGAGGATCTCCGCGGCCAGCGCGTCGGCCCGGTCTTCCCCGTAGCCGCAGGCGATCACGCCGCCGTTGACCACGAGATGGTTGACGTAGCTCCAGTCCACGAACCCTTCGCTGTCGCGCAGCGTGGCGGGTGCCGGCAGCGGGAGGATCTCGAAGGGCTTGCCTGCGGCGTCGGTCTGGGTCTCAAAGAAGGCCGTCAGGGTGCGGCTGACCTCGAAGTCGGGGTGCCCGGGGTCGGCCTGGAGGTGGAGCAGGACCCGGCCGGGCGAGGGCAGGGTGGCAACCATGTCGATGTGGCCGCGGGTACCGAGGTCCTCGTAGTCGCGCGTGAGGCCGCGGGGCACCCAGATGGTCTTCGTGGCGCCGATGGTGCGCGCCAGCTCCGCCTCGACGCGCGCCTTGTCCGCGTAGGGGTTCCGGCCCGGGTCCAGCTGGACCGTCTCGGTGACGAGGACCGTCCCGGCGCCGTCGACGTGGATCGCCCCGCCCTCGTTGACGAGCATCGAGCTGATGAGCTCGGCGCCGCTCTGCGCGGCGACCACGCGGGCCATCTCCGCGCTCTTCTCCCATTCGGACCAGGCAGGGGCGCCCCAGCCGTTGAAGGTCCAGTCCACCGCACCGAGGACGCCGGGGCGCCCGTCGTCGAGCACGAAGGTCGGCCCGACGTCGCGCATCCAGAACTCGTCGAGGGGAACTTCGTGGAGCTCGATGCCGCTGCCGAGCAGGTTCCGGGCCCGCACCATTTCGCTGGGGTCGACCGCCATGGTGACCGGTTCGAATTCGGCGACCGCGTGTGCGACGGCAGTCCACGCCGCGTAGGCTTCGGCCGCCGACGCGGCGTCCGGGCCAAGGGTCAGCCCCGCCCGGGGGAACGCCATCCAGGTGCGTTCGTGGGGTGCGGTCTCTGCCGGCATCCTCCAGGCCATTTGCGGCTCCTTACTCCCGTGCGGCCGTCCGGCGCCGGGCCGGAGGGCCCTCGGCGGTTCTGCGGCGGCACTGCACATCCTGTTATTGATCAAGTGATCAATAGAGTTGAAAACTACTTTAGACTGAAGCGTGATGTCAAGCACTCCCCCGAGGCGCGCGGCCCGGAAAGCACCGTCCGAGCGCGCCGCCGAAATCGCCGAAGCCGCCCGGGAACTGGCCCTGGAGCGGGGCCTTGCCGCGATCACGCTGCGTAGTGTGGCGGCGCGGGTCGGCGTGGCCTCCGGCCTCGTCGCGCACTACCAGCCCAACGTCGACGCGCTCGTGGCGGACACTTTCGCCACCATCGTCGCGGCCGAAACGGCGGAGGTCGCCGCCCTGCTGGCCCGGCTCCCGGACCCGCCGCAGCGGCTCGCCCTGCTCCTGGACACGCTGCTGGACGGGGCGCGCCTCGACGTGACCGCGGTCTGGGTCGAGGCCTGGACCCTCGGCCGCCGGAACGAGGCACTCGCCGCCAGCGTGCGCGTCCAGATGGACGCCTGGCAGGCGGTGCTGCAGGACGTCGTCGAGGCGGGAATCGCGACGGGGCAGTTCGAGACCCCGGACGCGGCGTCCGTCGCCTGGCAGATCCTGGGCATGATCGACGGCCTGAACGCCCAGGCGCTGGTGCGCTGGGACGGGGTCAACGACCGCGGCGTGCACCTCGCCCGCGCTGTCGAGGGCATGGTGGGGGCGGCGCGCGGCGCGCTGGTCCCCGGCGGCCTCCCGCAGACCTGACCCCTGCGGGCAGTGGCTCGGCCCGCGGAACCGGACTCAGTGCTGGCCGGGTGCGGCGGAGTCGGCCAGCGGGGACGGCAAGGAGTCCTCAGGAAGGCTGCGGAGGATGTCCTCGACGCGTTGTTTGGCGTCACCGAAGAGCATCGAGGTGTTGTCGCGGAAGAACAGGGGGTTCTGCACGCCGGCGTAACCTGCTGCCATTGAGCGCTTGAAGACGACGACGTTGTCCGCTTCCCAGACGCGCAGGACGGGCATGCCCGCGATGGGGCTGCCGGGGTCCTCGGCCGCGGCCGGGTTCACGGTGTCGTTGGCCCCAATCACGAGGACCACCGAGGTCCCGTCGAAGTCGTCGTTGATCTCGTCCATTTCCAGCACGATGTCGTAGGGGACCCGGGCCTCGGCGAGCAGGACGTTCATGTGCCCAGGCAGGCGTCCGGCGACCGGGTGGATGCCGAATCGAACGTTCACCCCGCGGGCGCGCAGCTGGTGGGCCAGTTCGGCCACCGGGTACTGGGCCTGGGCCACTGCCATGCCGTATCCGGGGGTGATCACCACACTCGAGGCGTCGAGGAGCAGTTCGGCGGTCTGCCGGGCCGTGATTTCGCGGTATTCGCCCTGCTCGACGTCCGTCGTTGAGGGTGGAGCGATGCCGAACCCACCGGCGATCACGGAGATGAACGAGCGGTTCATCGCCCGGCACATGATGTAGGAAAGGTAGGCGCCGGAGGATCCGACCAGGGCACCGGTGATGATGAGCAGGTCGTTGTTCAGCAGGAACCCCGCCGCGGCCGCGGCCCAGCCGGAGTAGCTGTTGAGCATCGAGACGACGACGGGCATGTCCCCGCCCCCGATGGATGCCACGAGGTGCCAGCCCAGCCCGAAGGCGAGCACTGTGACGGCGATGAGCAGCTCCAACCGGGAGTCGTTGACGTACCAGACGGTCAAGGCGACGAACGCGGCAAGGGCGCCGAGGTTGATGGCGTTCTTCCCCGGCAGCATCAGCGGGGCCGACTTCATCCGGGCGGAGAGTTTGAGGAACGCGACGATCGACCCGGTGAACGTCACTGCACCGATGAACACGCCGATGAACACCTCGGCATGGTGAACCGCCATCAGGTCCCCGGCCAGGGCAGGGGCCTGGAGGTGCCCGTTCCAGCCGACCAGGACGGCGGCAAGGCCGACGAAGCTGTGGAGCAGGGCGATGAGTTCGGGCATGCCGGTCATTTCCACGACACGGGCGCGCCAGAGCCCGATGCCGCCGCCGATCAGGACGGCGGCGGCGAGCAGGACCAGGCCGGTCGAGCCCCGCGCCGTGCCCAGGACGCCCTCCAGGGTCAGCCAGATGGTGGCCGCCAGCGCGAGCGCCATGCCGGCGATGCCGTAGAGGACGCCTGCCCGGGCCTTCTCGTGCCTGCTCAGCCCGGCGAGGCTGAGGATGAACAGCAGGGCCGCGACGATGTAGGCCGCGCCCGCAACGGACTCTGCGGTGAACGGCCCGGCAACGGTATTCGACACGTCTCCACTCCTCGATAGTGTTGCTGCTGCTGCCGGGGTCATGGTCGTGACCGATCGCCGCGGGTGAACATTCCAAGCATGCGCCGGGTGACGGCGAACCCGCCGAAGATGTTGATGCTCGCCAGCAGGACCGCGGCGGCGGCAAGGACCTGCACCAGGGGGTCCTCCGACGTGACCTGGAGCAGCGCCCCGATCACGATGATTCCCGAGATGGCGTTCGTGACCGACATCAGCGGTGTGTGCAGGGCGTGGTGGACCTTCCCGATCACGTAGAAGCCCACCACAACCGAGAGCATCAGCACCGTGAAGTGCTGCGGCAGCGGCGCCGCTGCCACGGCGTTGACCAGGAACAGCACCGCGATGCCGGCAGCGAGAAGGCCGGCCTTGGCGGCAGCGCTGAGTCCCGGCTTCGCCGCGGTGGTTGCGGCCGTGGGCCCCTCCGCGCGGGCGGCCGGGGCCGCGGAGACCTGGACCGGTGGCGGCGGCCAGGTCTTCTCCCCGTTCCGCACCACCGTGACCGAGCGCTGCACCACGTCGTCGACGTCGATCCTCAGCTGCCCGTCCTTGTCCTTGGTCAGGAGCCGCAGGAGATTCAAAAGGTTCGTCCCGTACAGCTGGGAGGCCTGGGCCGGCAGGCGGGCCGGGAGATCCGTGTAGCCCAGGATCACCACGCCGTTGTCCGTGACCACCCGTTCCCCGGCGACCGAGCCCTCGACGTTCCCGCCCTGCCCGGCCGCCATGTCGACGACCACGCTGCCCGGGCGCATGCCCGCCACATCCGCCGCCGTGAGCAGCCTCGGCGCGGGACGTCCGGGGATGAGCGCGGTGGTGATGATGATGTCCACCTCGCGGGCCTGCTCGGTGTAGATCTCGGCCGCCCGGGCGTTGTAGGCCTCGCTGGTGGCCCTGGCGTACCCGTCGGAGGACGTCATTTCCTCGCCGACCTCGACCGGGAGGTAGGTTCCGCCGATGGACTTCACCTGATCGGCCACCTCGGGCCGCGGGTCCGTGGCGCGCACGATCGCGCCGAGGCTGCTTGCGGCCCCGATCGCGGAGAGGCCGGCCACGCCGGCCCCCGCCACCAGGACCTTGGCCGGCGGCACCTTTCCCGCCGCGGTCACCTGCCCGGTGAAGAACCGGCCGAACTCATGCGCGGCCTCGATGACCGCCCGGTAGCCGGCGATGTTCGCCATCGAGCTGAGGACATCCATCGACTGCGCCCGGGAGATCCGCGGCACCGCATCCAGGGCGAGCGCGGTGATCGGGCGCGCCGCCAGGGCCTCCACCAGGTCCGGCCGCAGGCCCGGACTCAGCATGCCGATCAGGGTCGCGCCCTCGGCCAGCCGGTCGATCTCGTCCCCGGTGGGCGGGTTCACCTTCAGCACCACGTCGCTGCCCCACGCCTCGGTGGCGCCCCCGATGACGGCGCCGGCGGCGGTGTACGCGTCATCCCGGAATGAGGCGGACTCCCCCGCGCCCTTCTCGACCACGACGTCGTAGCCCAGTTCCAGCAGCTGCCTCACCGTGGCAGGCGTTGCCGCCACCCGCGTCTCCTGGCCCATTTCGGCCACGATGCCAATACGTGTCACGTCTCTCCTCATTGAGTGTTGAGGGAAGTGTAAGTCCGGAGACCGGTTTGGTGGCGGATTCCGGCAGGGCAACCGGTTGGGGCAGTATCCGTCGACGGTTACGGTCGTCCACCGAAGGATGGAAATCCTGCTGCATCCGAGCAACGATTGGAAGCCACGGATTAGAAGCCGGAATCCACCGATGGAGCCGCCCCATGAACGACTCGACCGCTTCAACAGCTTCGACCGATCCTGGGCCGCCCATGGCCGGGAACGAAGCCGTGACCCTGCTGGCCTTCCTGGAACGCCAGCGGGCGACCTTCGCCTGGAAGACCGGCGGGCTGGATGCGGCCGGGCTGCGGGCGACGGCCGGCCCCTCGTCAATGACGCTGGGCGGCCTGCTGAAGCATCTGGCCCGCTTCGAGGACGACATGTCCACCGAGTGGCTGCATGGCCGTGCACAGCTCCCGCCGTGGAACGCCGTCGACTGGGAGAACGACCCCGACTGGGACTGGCGCACGGCCGGCGGGGAGTCCCCCGAACAGCTGTATGGACGATGGCGCGACGCCGTGGCACGCTCCCGCGCCCTGTTCGCCGAGGCACTGGCCGAGGGCGGCCCGGCCCGCCGGGGCAGCGTCGCCTCCGATTCCACCATCGAGCTTCCCAACCTGCGTTACATCTTCCTGAACATGATCGAGGAGTATGCCCGCCACAACGGCCACGCCGACCTCCTCCGGGAGTCGGTGGACGGGCTCGTCGGACAGGATCCTCCTGATTGAGAAGGGCGGCTTAGGACTGCGTGACGTTCGAAGCGGCACGCAGCGTCGCGCCCCCGGTACCCAACGGGAACCCCGGCCGTTGCCGGGGCTCCCGTCGGTCGCCCTGCTGTCCGGGACCGTGCCCTAGGGCATCAGCCTCGACCGGATGAGGAACCGCTTGCCCTCGGGGGCCTCCACCGAGAAGCCGCTCCCCCGCCCCGGCACCACATCCACGGTGAGGTGGGTGTGCTTCCAGTACTCGAACTGCTCCCGGGACATCCAGAAACCGATCGGCTTCCCGCCCTCACCGGAGGCACCGCCGTCACCCCCTGCGGAGCTGCCGTCGTCCCCGGCGGAGATGTCGAGGACGCCGAGAAGGATGTCCGCCTCGGCCGTCAGGAACTCCCCCTCCGGATAGCACATCGGCGAGGAGCCGTCGCAGCAGCCCCCGGACTGGTGGAACATCAGCGGCCCGTGAAGGTCCCAGAGCTTGCGCAGCAGCTCGGTGGCCTCCGGGGTGAGGGCGACCCGGGAGAAGTCCTCCCCCGGGATCACCACCGACGCTTCGAGTGTCACGGCGCGTTCCTAGAAGAACCCGAGCTTGTTCTCGGAGTAGCTGACCAGCAGGTTCTTGGTCTGCTGGTAGTGGTCGAGCATCATGGCGTGGTTCTCGCGGCCGATCCCTGAGGACTTGTAGCCGCCGAAGGCCGCCCCGGCCGGGTAGGCGTGGTAGTTGTTGACCCACACCCGGCCCGCCTGGATCTCCCGGCCCGCACGGTAGGCCACATTGCCGTTGCGAGACCAGACGCCGGCGCCGAGCCCGTAGAGGGTGTCGTTGGCGATCTCCATGGCTTCGGCATAGTCGTTGAACCGGGTCACCGAGACCACGGGGCCGAAGATCTCCTCCTGGAACACCCGCATCGAGTTGGTGCCCTCGAAGATGGTGGGCTTAACGTAGAAGCCCTCCGCGAGGTCGCCGTCGAGCGTCAGGCGCTCGCCGCCGATCAGGACCTTGGCGCCCTCCTGGGCCCCGATGTCGAAGTAGGAAAGAATCTTCTCCAGCTGGTCGTTCGAAGCCTGCGCGCCGACCTGGGTGTCGGTGTCGAGCGGGTTGCCCTGCACCATCTTCTCCACCCGGGCCACGGCGTCGGACATGAAGGAGTCGTAGATCGAGCCCTGGACCAGCGCCCGAGAGGGACAGGTGCAGACCTCGCCCTGGTTGAACGCGAACAGGGCGAACCCTTCGAGCGCCTTGTCGTAGAAGGAGTCGTTCTTCTCGGCGATGTCGGAGAAGAAGATGTTGGGGCTCTTCCCGCCCAGTTCGAGAGTGACCGGGATGAGGTTCTGGCTCGCATACTGGCTGATCAGCCGGCCCGTGGTGGTCTCGCCGGTGAAGGCGATCTTGCGGATGCGCTTGGAGGAGGCCAGCGGCTTGCCGGCCTCGACGCCGAAGCCGTTGACGACGTTGACCACACCCGGGGGCAGAATGTCGCTGATCAGCTCCATGAGCACGAGGATCGACGCCGGAGTCTGCTCGGCCGGCTTGATCACGACGGCGTTGCCGGCCGCGAGTGCGGGGGCCAGCTTCCAGACCGCCATGAGGATCGGAAAGTTCCAGGGGATGATCTGGCCCACGACGCCGAGCGGCTCGTGGAAGTGGTAGGCCGTGGTGTCGTCGTCGAGCTGGGAGATCCCGCCCTCCTGCGCGCGGACGGCGCTGGCGAAGTAGCGGAAGTGGTCGGCCGCGAGCGGCAGGTCGGCGGCCAGGGTCTCGCGGACGGGCTTGCCGTTGTCCCACGTCTCGGCCACGGCGAGCATCTCGAGGTTCTCCTCGATACGGTCGGCGATCCGGTTCAGGACCAGCGCCCGGTCCGCGACCGAGGTCTTCCCCCACGCCGGTGCCGCCTTGTGGGCCGCGTCGAGGGCGAGGTCGATGTCCTCGGCCGTGCTGCGGGCAACCTCGCAGAAGACCTTTCCGTTGACCGGGGACACGTTCTCGAAGTACTGGCCCTTGATCGGGGCAGCCCATTCACCACCGATCCAGTTTTCGTACCGGGGCTTGAAACTGACCTTGGATCCGTCCTGGCCAGGCTGGGCGTAAACAGTCATTGTGTAACTCCTTGGGCGTTGGAAACTCCGGTGGACGCCTTCGTCCACGCCCCCGAGCCTAGGACGCGGCACGTTGCACCGACGTTGCACCGCCCGCTACAGAGACCTCCACCCGGCCCGCGCGGGAGCGAACGGACGGCCGGCGCACGGGCGGGTGGCCGGGCGTCAGCGGTGCCAGTCGCTGCCCAGTTCCCGCTCGAGGCGTTCGATGTGGGCCACGACCGCCGACCGGCGGGGGGAGCGTGCGGGGAGCACCTTCAGGGCCGTCATCCAGGCGTCGGCGTCGTACTCGGCCTCGGGCAGCTGGAGGTACTGCAGCAGGGCCTCGGCCCCGCCGTCGTTGAGGACGGCATCCCGCAGCAGAAAGCTGATCTCACCGCGCAGGCGGGTGATTGCCGGGGCCTGGGAGCGCGGAAGCACCTGGCCCTTGTAGATCCCCAGGGCCAGAAGGTGCGACCCCCGGTGCAGGTGGTTCAGCACCTGCACCGCATCGAGGATGAGTTCCTGCGGCAGCCGGTACGGCCGCGACGCCGGCATCAGGGCGCCCCCGTGCTGGCCGAGGGCCTTGCGCAGGCGCAGCATCTCCGCGCGGACCGTGGTCACCGAGGCGTGCTCCGGGTAGGCCATCACGGCGAGCTGTTCCGCGCTGAGGCCCTCGGGATGCATGGCGAGCAGGGCCAGGAGTTCGGCGTGGCGCAGCGTCAGTTCGCTCGCCCGGCCCTCGGCGTGGAGCAGCCCATAGTCGGTGCCGAGGATCTGCAGGGTGCTGCGGTAGAGCGACTGGGGGGCACCCCGGTCGGCGGGCCGGCGGGACGGGGAGAGCCTGCTTCGCAGCCGCTGGATGGTCAGCTGCGCCTCGGCGGCTGCAACGCTCGCCTGGACGAGGGAGAGGGTGTGCCCGGCGACGGCGTCGGAGGCTCCGGTGATGTCGACGACGCCGAGGACGGTGCCGGAATCGGGGTCGTGCAGCGGCACCGCGGTGCAGCTCCAGGGATGGGCCTGCGGGCTGAAGTGTTCGGCGCCGGCGATCTGGACGCTGCTGTCGAGGGCCAGCGCGGTTCCGGGGGCGCTGGTGCCGACGGTGGCCTCCGACCAGTCGGCGCCCTCCATGAACATCATGCCCTCGGCCCGGCGCAGCGAGGAACGGTCGCCGTGCACCCACAGGAGCCTGCCGTGCTCGTCGCCGACGGCGACCAGCAGCCCGCTGTCCCGGCTGGGCTGGATGAGCAGCCGGTCGATCACGGGCATCACGGCTGCCAGCGGGTGGCTCTCCCGGTAGGCCACCAGCTCGTCCGGTGTATATGACAGGCGGGCACCGGCGTGCTCCGGGTTCGACAGGTGGCCCATCGACCGCAGCCACGAGTCGTGAACCACGCGCCGGAGGCTGCCTTCGGGCGGATCGCCCCGGCCGAGCGCGCTGTGCGCATCGAAGGCACGCTGCTGCACGACTCGGGATGTAAGGTCCCCCGAGGAGGTCGGTCGGAACGGCGACATCGGCACTCCACATCATGAGTCCCGCCGCGCAGGGGGCGGGACTCACAGTGTAACCGAGGTCACTCCCCGCGCGATATGGCGATCATGTCCTCGCGCGGGACGAGCTTGACCCGTTCGCGGACGAGTTCGCCGTTCTCCGTGGTGTTGACGAAGTTGGCTCCGAGTTTCAGCTCGTGGGCGTCCAGGCGCAGCCATCCTTCCCAGGTGGTGTACTGGACGCCGCGGGATTCGAGCAGGTTGATGATGGCGTCCTCCGAGGGGTCCTCGGCCGCCGGCAGGTTGAGCCGGTCCTCCAGCAGGAAGCCGATGGTCTCCAGGGCGTCGCCCTTGGTGTGGCCGATGAGCCCGACGGGGCCGCGCTTGATCCACCCGGTGGCGTAGATGCCCGGGACGGGGTTGCCCTCCTGGTCGATGACGCGTCCACCCTCGTTGGGGATCACGCCGCGCCTTGAATCGAAGCCGACCTCCGGCAGTTCCGAGCCGAAGTAGCCAACGGCCCGGTAGACGGCCTGCACCGGGTAGTCGATGACGGTTCCGGTGCCGCGGACGGTGCCCTCGCCGGTGAGCTCGGTGCGCTCGAACCGGATGCCGGCCACCCTGCCCGGGGTCTCCGGCGAATCGTAGATCTCCACCGGGGTGTGAAGGAAGTGCAGGTGCAGCCGGCGGGAGGCGCCGGTGGGTTCGTCCTCGACCAGCCAGTTCGTGAGGGTCTTGACCATGGTCTTGGTCTGGTTGTTCGTCGCGATCTGCTTCTCGGAGGCCTCGTCGAAGTCGAAGTCCTCGGGGTAGAGGACGATGTCGACGTCGCGCGAGTGGGACAGCTCCCGCAGCTCGAGCGGAGTGAACTTCACCTGCGCCGGGCCCCGCCGCCCGAAGACGTGGACGTCGGTGACGGGCGAACGCCGAAGGCCCTCGTAGACGTTATCGGGAATTTCGGTGGTCAGCAGGTCGTCTGCGTGCTTGGAGAGCATGCGGGCGACGTCAAGGGCGACATTGCCGTTGCCGATGACGGCGATCTCCCGGGCCTCGAGGGGCCAGTCGCGGCTGACGTCGGGGTGCCCGTCGTACCAGGAGACGAAGTCCGCGCCGCCGAACGAACCCTCGAGGTCGATCCCGGGGATGTTGAGGTCGGCGTCCTTGACCGCGCCCGTGGCGAAGATGACGGCGTCGTAGAAGCGGCGGAAGTCTGAAAGGGTGAGGTCGCGGCCGTAGTTGACGTTGCCCAGGAACCGGATGTCGCCGCGGTCGAGCACCTTGTGCAGGGCGTTGACGATGCCCTTGATGCGCGGGTGGTCGGGGGCCACACCGTACCGGATGAGGCCGTAGGGGGCCGGGTATTGGTCGAAGAGGTCGATGCTGACCTCGAAATCCCCTCCCTGGACCTGGTGGGATTTCGTCAGGATGTCCGCGGCATACACGCCGGCGGGGCCGGCCCCGATGATCGCGACCCGCAGCGGACGGCCCGCAGCTGAGGTAGACACTGATTTGCCTTCTTCCGTGGTGGAAACACTCAAGGTAACCGGTCGGTGCGCCGAATTTGCGCACATTTCTCTATTCTAAATCAGTGCAGCGCAGGGGGCTAAACCAGTGGCGGAGATCTCACTTCGGCCCGTTGGGAATAAATTTCGTCCCGGCACGGTTCCTCACCGTGTGAGCGATGCGACAGCGGTAAAAACTCAACGACCTGCCCGCAGTGAGAACTCACTCGGCATCTTCTACGGCATCGGCGCGTACGGACTCTGGGGCCTGCTCCCGCTCTACTTCCTCATCCTTCACCCGGCCGGCGCGGTGGAGATTGTCGCGAACCGCGTCCTGTGGTCGCTGATCTTCTGTGTCCTGCTGCTCACTGCCACCAAGGCCTGGCACACCGTGCTTGCGGCGGTGCGCACCCCGGGCATTGTCGGAACCCTCGCCGTGGCCGGCGCCCTCATCGCCCTGAACTGGCTGACCTACACCTACGGTGTCACCACCGGGCACGCGATCGAGGCGGCCCTCGGCTACTTCATCAACCCGATCGTCTCGGTGCTGCTCGGGGTCATCGTGCTCCGGGAGAAACTGCGCCGCCTCCAGTGGGCGGCCATCGGGCTGGGCTTCGTCGCGGTCATCGTCCTCGCCGTCGGGTACGGTTCCGTGCCCTGGATCGCCCTGATCCTCGCCTTTTCCTTCGGCTTCTACGGCTTCGTCAAGAAGCGCGTGGGATCGCGCGTCGACGCTGTGTCGAGCCTGAGCATCGAGACGGCGCTGCTCACCCCGGTCGCCGCCGCGGTGATGATCTGGCTGGGCGCGACGGGCGCCGCCACCCTCACCACCGAAGGTCCTGGGCACTTCTGGATCATGGCGGCCTCCGGGGTCATCACCGCGGTCCCCCTGATCTTCTTCGGGGCGGCCGCGCGCCGTCTGCCCCTGAGCACCATCGGCCTGCTCCAGTACCTCGCCCCGATCCTGCAGTTCCTGCTGGCCCTCTTCGTCTTCGGGGAGGAGATGCCGCCTGAGCGCTGGGTCGGCTTCGGACTCGTCTGGTCGGGCCTGGTGCTGCTGACCATCGACATGCTGCGCACGGTGCGCTCGGCCCGCCCGCGGAAGGGGTCCGGCGGAGCCCTTCCAGCCGGCAGCGCCGCACCGGCCGGGCAGACCGCGCCGGCATCCTCCTAGCTGGTCTTCGTCTTCGCCTTCACGCAGCAGCCACCCTCGTCGCACTCGAGAGCCTCCTGCAACCGTCACGGGCTTTGAGGAGCATGCCAGGCACCGCCTCCCGCACTTGCTACCCTTCCAGAATGGAAGCCAAGTCGCGTCGATTGTCCACCAGCACTGAACGGCGTGCCGAGATCATCGATGCAGCTCTTGAGGTGTTCAGTGTTCGTGGATATTACGGCACGACCACAGCCGCCATCGCTGCAGCAGCCAATCTGTCTGAGGGTTACCTCTATAAGATCTGGCCGAGCAAGGAGGCTCTCTTTGTCGCGGTCCTTGAGGAGGTCAAGCTGCGCTTAAGGGCGGCGATCCTTGAAAGCATTGAAGGCGTCGAGGCGTCCGGACGCCCGTTCTCGGCAGCTGATGTCTTGCGAGAACGCGCTGTGCGTACGGGGATTGATCGAAATGCGGCGATGGTCCTGCTTCATGCGACCGCCGCATCTTCCGTGCCGGCGCTTCGTCAGGCCGTGGCTGAATGCTATTCCGACCAGGTCGATTTTCTGCGTCTGCGCCTTGGTGCGACGGACGTAGAAATCCAGCAATATCTTGCCATCGGCCAACTCATCAACAGCGTCAACGCGTTGGATCCCACCCCTGAAGAAGGCAGTGCCTGGGCCGACAGTCTCCGAGGCTCAGGCGCGTGAGCTGCGGCTCTGCGCCCCCTCGAGGACATCCTGTCGCCCCTCGGCCCAACTCAGGGATGCCGTCATGCTTCGGATTCTCCAGCTTCCGTCCCGAACCACCATTTCGACTTCCCACTGACCTCCGTTTTTTGTAAGTTCGCCGGTTCCCCCGTCGGCCGGGCGAGCCAGGAGATAGGCCAGTACATTCGCCGAGACGTGAGCAACTTCTCCGGTCACCGACGCTCGAATGCCTCCGAGGACATGCTGTGACGCCTCCAACGGGCCGAGACGTTCCCGCCAGTTCTTCACAAGCTCGGTTCGGCTGATAGTCGAACTCGCGCCTCGGGCGCGTGAGTAATCCAGGCTGACTTCTGGCGTGAAGAGAGCTTCGAGGTCGTGCCACTGCCCCCGGTCAATGAACCACGCCATCGTTGACAGCGCATCGCGCGCCGCTTCCCGGTCGGGACCTGCTCCTCCTAGGTCCTGCAATTCAGCGGCGTATGACCTGATGTACTGCTCGAGGTGATGAGCTGGGCGTCCGATGATCCGTTCAACGGTGTCTGTGACACGATCCTCAGCGCCGGCGGCAACAACCCGGTCCAAGGCGGCAAGTTCACGAGCAGGAACGGCGGGAACACCGCTTTCCACCAGGAACGACGCAAACTCATCAATATCCAAGGCAAGATGAAAAATCGGGTGCCCTACCTCGCGCGAGATGAGCGAGGCCATCTCGCGGAAGCTATGGGTGCTGGGCCCTGTCAGGACAGCATCACCGGCGGAGAACGCTTCCGAGTCCTCCTGCAGTATCTTCACGGCGACGTCGGCGATGTCGTCTGGATCGATGAACGCCACCCTCGCCTCGCCGGTAGCGGAGACAACGACGGCGCGCTCACGAATCGCGCGCGCAAGCGGTGTGGACCCAATCATGTTGGACATGAACCAGGAGGGCCGCAGGATGGCGACCTGTTCGAACTCGGAGCGCACGTACCGCGCGATCTCGACCAGAGGATGCCGGATGGACTCGTCATCGGTAGGAAGCGAGGACGAACTGAGGACAACGACCCGTTTTACCCCGTTTGCCTTCGCGACAGCAGCGAAGGCTTTGACCAGTTCGATTGCTGCAGGCTCGGCCACGGGAGCAACGAGATAGAGGGCACTGCACCCTTTGGTTGCAGCGGCGTACGTCGTTGGATCCACCCAGTCGAACTTCACGAGATCAGGGTTGCTGCCCGGGGACCTCGTTGCGCCCCGAGCCGCTACTCCTGCTTCGAGAAGGAGCCTGAGCACCCGACTTCCCGTTGTGCCTGAGGCACCTGTCACAAGGACCGTGCCTGCGTTTTCCGCTGAACTGCTCATTACTATCTCCTCATCGTTGCACTGGACCACGTTCTGTCCGCGGGTTCAAGAAAACACTCAAGGCGAACCAAAACGTGTGAGTGAGTACTTACTCACCTTAGCCTACAGGCGATCGACTGAGCAAAGATCTTCGAATGTCGCTCGTGGAGGGAACTGGTTTTGCCGGGTCAACGCCCTTTGAAATCAACAGGACCGGGTCCGCCCCGGCCCGCGCCGGTTAGGACGACGGGCTTGAATCGGTTAGGGTTCTCCTATCAAGGGGAGTACTCCCGCCTGTGATCGGCCCGTCAATACGGATGCACTAATGCATCTCGGGTCGTTTGGTCCGGTGCAGTCCGGGCGGAGGAGACCTTGGCGTATCTGTTCAACGCCTACCCTTGGGAGCCTCCTCATGCAGATCACACCCCTGATCTGGCTCATCACGATCGCTGTGACGATCCTGTTTTTCGTTTACGAGTTCTTTGCCCACGTGCGCAAACCCCACGAGCCGTCCATCGCAGAATCGGCGCGCTGGTCGGCGTTCTACATCGGGCTCGCCCTGCTGTTCGGGGTGGGGATCGGCATGGTGTCGGGATGGACGTTCGGTGGTGAGTACTTCGCCGGATACCTCACTGAAAAGGCACTGTCGATCGACAACCTCTTCGTCTTCCTTATCGTGATGGCCGGATTCGCGGTGCCGAAGAAGTACCAGCAG
Source organism: Arthrobacter frigidicola (assembly GCA_003602285.1). Taxonomy (GTDB): domain Bacteria; phylum Actinomycetota; class Actinomycetes; order Actinomycetales; family Micrococcaceae; genus Arthrobacter_D; species Arthrobacter_D frigidicola. Next base: position 334,791 of record QZVU01000004.1, on the reverse strand, counting down.
AAGGTGCTGATGATCGGGATCATCATCGCCCTCATTCTGCGCGGCGGGTTCATCGCCATTGGAGCGACCCTGATCGAGAACTTCTCCTGGATCTTCTACATCTTCGGCGCCCTGCTGCTCGTCCTGGCCTACCGGCAGGCGTTCAGCAGTCACGAGTCCAATCCGGCCGACGGCAAGTTCATGACACTGATCCGCCGGGTCCTACCCGTCACCGATGAGTATCACCAGGACAAACTCACCGTGATGCAGGGCGGGAAGCGTTTCGCCACGCCCATGCTGCTGACGATCATTGCGATCGGCTTTGTGGACCTCATCTTCGCTGTCGATTCGATCCCGGCAATCTACGGACTGACCAATGAGGCCTACATCGTTTTCACCGCCAACGCGTTCGCGCTGATGGGCCTGCGTCAGCTGTTTTTCCTCATCGGAGGGCTGCTCGAACGCCTGGTCTACCTCGCCCAGGGTCTGGCCGTCATCCTTGGCTTCATTGGCGTGAAACTCGTCTTCCACGCCCTGCACGTCAACGAACTGCCCTTCATAAACGGCGGGGAACCGCTCCTCTGGGTACCCGAGATCCCCATCTGGTTCTCGCTGCTCTTCATCGCCGCCACCATCGTCGTAGCGACCGTCGCGAGTCTGCGCAAGACCCGCGGCGACGAGGACAAGGACGACCAGGCACTGTCCACGGCAGACAGATGATTCCCGCCGGCAGGGTGCCTTCGCAGAACGGAATGGTGTCTTTCCAAACTCGTGAAAAAAGACCGACCGGAGCAAATTACTGGGATGCCCAGGTCTTCCCCGCGGCCCTGGGCGGCCAGGGCTTCTGATGGGCGGGGGTGGGACCGGGCCGTGATTCAGGAACTCGCCTACGGTATCGATCCCACCCCCCACTTTCTTCTAACGGTGGGAGCTCGCAGCTCGAGGCTGCTTGATCGCATCGTCATCGTTGGGTTGCCTGTCGCCTTGAACCGGCGTGGGCTCGCCCGTTTTGATGACTCCTCCGGCGTCTCTGATCTTCGTCAGCGCTTCATCGGGGGTCATGAGCAGTTCGGGCATGTATAAACCTGCGGCACGGGGCGGGTTTCCTCCGAGCCCCAGAACCGCCGATACGGACAGGACCGCGAGGAGGCCGGTCAGGGATGCCTGCCCTTCCGCAAACTCCAGGGAAGCCCTCACGTTCTTGGGTTGGCCCTGCTGGACGCCGGTAACGTCGACGACGATCTCGGCACTGATGGCCTCTCCTCGACGGTGGCTCGAGGACACCTCTGTCGCAATGTTGACCTGAATATCCGACGCGCCCGTTGCTGCGTGCAGGCTGGTGATGTCGAGCGGGGAGAAGGCAACGGCGTCCAGGCCGCGTCCGTCCACCGAGGTGACAGATGCTTCACCCGCTGCCCCGGACAGCAGCTCACGGTGACCGTCACGGACGACGAGTGCGGCAGCCCCGCTTTCCTGCTGCCGTTTCATGTCCTCGAGAGCTGCCGGGCCGGCCGGGTCGTCTGGATCGAGGACAACACCGACGCGGATCGACCGGACCTCATCCAGGAAGGAGGCCGCCCTGAGAGCCAGGAAGGTCGCCGCGCCGGCGGACCATTGACTTGCCAGAACAACCGGTGCGGCATCCGGCCTGCGCGCGAAGTGCGCGGCTTCAAACCCTGCTTCGAGCAGCCCAGTGCCGATACTCACATAGGGGATCTGGCGGTCCTGGGCGTATCTCAAGCCGTAAAGGACCGGATCGGGGGCCAGCATGACCACGGCCTTCGGGTCAAGGTCTTCGATTCCCAGGCCCGGAGTCATTACATCGATCTTGATTGCCTCGGCTCCGCCAACGTCCTGGGCGACCTCCCGAGCCGCATCCACGTTGCGCCCCCCGATGAACACTGGAATATCGGGGTGATAGGTCCTGAACCACCGGACCGCAGTCCTGCCTACAACCCCGGACCCACCCACAAAAAGCACCGAATCCATCTGCAAGTCCATCCGTCCTTTCTTTCGGCTCGATCGCCCTTACGACCGCGGCGCCGCTATGGGAACTACTTATTGCTTTCTCGAACCTATCGTGCTGATTCGGCCGTGTTCCACTTGATGTGGACGGCATGCTCAACCGCACCAGGAAGGTTGGTGCAGGCAGGTGACCCGGCCGCTCTGGCGTATCGCTCGAGCCGCTACTTCCTTCCTGGCATGATGAGCGCGGTGAGTGCAGCACTGCTGGCAAGGATGCCCGCGCCCATCCAGGTGGCGATCTGCAGGCCGTTAGCTGTGGCTTCGACACCAACCGCGCCGGAGGTGTTTATGGTCCAGGTTGCCAGGCCGATCAGGACGGCCAGTCCGAGGGCGGTACCAACCTGCTGGATGGTAGACATCAGGGCAGAAGCAACGCCCTGCTGATCTGCAGGGACACCGGCACCCGCCGATGCAAACAAGGGGGCGAAGGCGACGGCTTGGCCAATACCCAGCAGAGCGGTCCATGCAACCATCACCGTCAGGGATGCGTCAGGGGTGAGGGACGAGGCGAACCCGGCATTGCCCCCGGCTGCGATCAACAGCCCAAGAATCAGTGCGCCGCGGATGCCAAGGCGGTTGAGAGCAACCTTGGCCATGCTCGAGGCGAGTAGTGCGGTAACGCCCCAAGGCAGGAATGCGAGCCCGGTAGCCAACGCCGATGTGCCGAGCACGCTCTGGGTGAACAGAGTAAAGATGTAGTAGCTGGTGCCAATGGATCCCGTGAAGAGGACCATGGCAACCAAACCGCCAGTCAACGTCCGGCTCCGAAACAGAGAGAGCTGCAGCAGCGGGTTCCTTACGGCTCTCTGTCGAAACAGGAACGCGGCAAGCAGAACGGCGCCGGCAACACCGGCACCGAGAACGGTCACATCCGCCCCACGATTGGGAAGTTCGGCGAGGGCAAAAACGATTCCAGCAACGCCCAGTGCCGCGAAGGTCCCGCCCAGAAGATCCACCGAACGGCGTGCGGCACGAAAGTCTTCATATGGAGCTGCCCGCCAGGCACCAACCAGACCGATCAGGGCCAACGGCACCAAAAGCAGGAAAGTGGCCCGCCACGTGAAGAAGGCCATCAGGATCCCGCCCAGGGCGGATCCGAGTGCGAGTCCCACAGCTCCTGCAGAGGCCCAGATTGCCAAGGCGCGGAAGCGGGCCGGCCCTTCTTCAAACGAGACAGCGATGGTTGCTACGACGGCGGGAGAGAGCAGCGCGCCGCCGATACCTTGGAGCACCCGCCCGGAGAGAAGCAGGACCGGGTTCACTGCCAGTGCAGCTGCAAGGGATCCGGCAGCAAAAAGCGCCAGGCCCAGCAGGATCAGCCGGCGCCTCCCGAACACATCACCGAGCCGGCCGCCCAGCAACAGCAGCCCGCCGAAGGCAAGGGCATATGAACTTGCCACCCACTGCAGTGCGGTTTCAGGCATGCCCAGGTCTTCGCCCATGGCAGGAAGGGCAACCAGCACGATGTTGTAGCTGGTGGCCAGGAGGAACTGAGCGAATGCCAGCAAGGGAAGCAGCAGCGGATGCCGTCCAGTAGCGATTTGTTGAGACATGGATTCAGCCTTTCGAATAGAGTGGTAAATCACTCACCCATAAAAGGAGCATGGTGGGGATGAAGATGGGGGGAAGGTTCGGCCGTCGGCCCTACGGATGCTGCCGATCCCGCACGGCTAGGAACGGAGGAGGCGGCTCAGTTCGGCATCTGCCCCACCCGGAGCTATGCCAGCAGCACCAAGAGTGTTTGCATACTGGGACCAAGCGAAGTACGAGCGAATATCAGCATCGCTTAGTCCCCGCTCGGAAAGATAGTGGATCTGGTCCCGGTAGCACTGGCGCACTGCCGCCCCGATGGGTTCGACGTTGGATGCGGCTGCGGCGTGCAGCAGCACCATCGCCGCATCCCGGTCGGAGGGCGCGCCACTGTCGGTGGCCGCCATCAGCGCTCTCAGTTCGCCGCCCCGCTGCACACCGACAAGGGCGCGGGAAATCTCTTGCTCGAGCCTGCGGCGCACCTCGCCGATAACGGCTACAAAGAGTTCCTCCTTGTTAGCGAAGAGCCGGTACAGGTAGGCCTGGGAGATGCCTGCCGCCCGGGCCACCTCCGTAGTGTTGGTCCCCCAATATCCGCCACCCGCAAACGCGTGCGTAGCGGCCGCTAGAATGTCACTGCGACGCTCTTCCGAGGTGCTGAGGATGCGGGGCGGTGACATGTGAGTAATCTACCACTCTGTTTGAACTACCCCTACTTCACCCAGGAGTTCGGTCAGCGCCTGCTTAGTGCAGCGGCTCGGATCAGGCCGCCGCGAGGTTCCAGTCGCGCGGCACCACGACCATCGGCACCGGCAGGGCGCGCAGCATCTTGTTGGCCGTTGAGCCCAGGAAGAGCTGACTGTGCTGGGCCAGGCGGCTCGAGCCAACGATCACCAGTTCCCCGGCGTCCCATTCGACGTCGTCGATCGCCTGCTCAATGGTCCTGCCATGGGCGACGGCGATGGTGGCCTCGTGGCCCTGCGGAAGCTGCTCGACGGCCTTGATGAGCACCGTGTTGGCGTGCTGGTGGGCCTGGTTCACGGCCTCCCCCGAGTCGGTCGGGTCGCTGACGTCCAGGGCCACCAGCGAGATCAGGCGCAGCGGCACCCCGTGCCGGGCGGCGGATTCCACGGCGACATCGAGCACCGCCCCGGCCCCGGCCCGGGTGCCCACGGCGCAGGACATGCGGGTGATGGTGTCGCGGTGGCGGTAGCCGCGCGGCGCGAGCGCCACCGGCACCGGCGAGGAGTGAAGGACGGCGTTGGCGACGCTGCCCACGGTGAAGCGCCGCAGCAGTCCGTTGCTCGAGGCGCCAATGACGATCAGCTCCGCCTCGAACTCGCGGGCGGCCTCGAGCAGGCCCTCGGCGAACGAATCCGCCGTCCTCACATGGGTCTTTACGGCGACGTGGTCCGGGGTACCGGCGGCGGCCTGGGCGAGGGCGGCCTCGGCGCGGTCCGTGCCGGGGGCCGTACCGCCGGCGCGCGGCCGGTCGAGCACGGTGAGCAGGTCGACCTGCGCCCCCTGGGTGGAGGCAAGCGAGGTCGCCAGCGCGAGGGCGTCCTGGCCGCGGTCGTTTTCCGTGTATCCGACTACGTAGCGCACGGGGTTTCCTTCGTTCGGCGGGTGCCCCGGAGCAGCGGAAAGGCCGCGCCGGCGCAGGATGGCTTTCACTCTATCGCCTGCCCGGCGCGCCCCTGACCGCGGCGGCGCGGTGTCCCGGGCCGGTAGAACGCCGTCCTAGATGAGGTCCTCCAGCGGACCGCGGGGCGCGGGGCGGTGTTTCACGCCCGCCTGGAGCCCTTCGAGCGTTCCGTTGCCCGCCTCGCCGCGCACGGTGATGCGGGACGCGCCGAGGCGCACGTTCCCGGCGCTGACGCTTCCAAATTCCTCCGGCAGCACCGGGGCCAGGCACACCTCGCCCTGCGGCAGGAGCGGGTCGAAGCGCAGGAGGGTGCGCAGAAGGTGGACCGGGGCGGCCGACGCCCAGGCCTGCGGGGAACACGACGTGGGGAAGGGAACCGGCTCGGTGAACTCGTCGCGGGCGAAGCCGCAGAAAAGCTCGGGCAGCCGGCCGTCGAAGTATTCGGCGGCGTCGAACAGGCCCCGGGCGATCCTCACCGCTTCCTCGACGAAGCCGTACCTCATGATGCCGGCGGCGACCAGGGTGGTGTCGTGCGGCCAGACGGAGCCGTTGTGATAGCTGACCGGATTGTAGGCGCCCATATCGGAGGCGAGGGTGCGGATCCCCCACCCCGTGAACATCTCCTCGGACATGAGCCGCTCGACCACAGGGGGCGCCTTATCGGCATCGACGATGCCGAGCCACAGGCAGTGGCCCATGTTGGAGGCGCAGGCGTCCACGGGTCTCTTGTCCTTATCCAGCGCCACCGCGAAGTAGCCCCTGTCCGGCAGCCAGAACCGGTCATTGAACTCCGCCTTGAGGTACGCCGCCTTATGCGCCCATTTCGCGGCGCCCGCGTCATCGCCGAGCTGCCGTGCCAGCAGTGCCCGGCCGAGGTATGCGCTGTAGACATAGGCCTGCACCTCGCACAGCGCCAGCGGGGCTTCGGCCAGGGAACCGTCGGCGAAGTTGATGCCGTCCCAGGAGTCCTTCCACCCCTGGTTCACCAGTCCGTGGTTGTTCCTCCGCCCGTACTCGACGAACCCGTCGCCGTCGCGGTCGCCGTAACGCTCGACCCATTCCAGTGCGCGGTCGGCATGCGGCAGCAGAACCGAGAGCAGGTCGCTGGCCAGTCCCCACCGGCCCAACTCTCCGAGGAGGGCCACGAAGAGGGGGGTGGCGTCGGCGGTGCCGTAGTACGCACGGTTCTCCCCGAGTGCCAGCCCGCCGCCGGTCCCGAGCCGGACCTCGTGCAGGATCCTCCCGGGCTCCTCCTCCGTCGCCCGGTCAACCTTTTCCCCCTGCATCGACGCCAGCGTCTGGAGGGTGCCGGTGGCCAGGGTGGGATCCACCGTCAGGGCCATGTAGGAGGAGAGGATCGAGTCCCTCCCGAACAGCGCCATGAACCACGGTGCTCCCGCCGCCACGGCGGCACGCCCGGGGTCGTCGGGATCGAAGATCCTCAGCGCACCGAGATCCTCCTGGCTGCGGGTGAGGACGCGTTCGACGTTCCGTGCGCTGATGGCGAGGCGGGGCACCTCGCGCTCCCACTCCGCATGCCGCCGGGCCGCTACATGGTGCACTGACCCCGCGGTCGGGGAAAACGGCTCGTCCGGACCCACACCCTCGACGAGGGGCGTGCTGATGATCCGGGCCGACCACGACCCCCGCGGTTGGAGTTCCGCCAGGAAGAGCAGTGACCCCTCGGTGACAACTGCTCCGGGAGCGCTGACCGCGACCCCTCTCTGGGAGTCGTTCCGCACCGCTTCAATCCGGAGTTCGTCCCCGCGGACCTGCCGTACGCCTTCCTTCGACGCGGGTATCCGCCCACCCTTCACCTCGAACAGGTCGCTGAGGTCGGCGTCGATCAGGATCTGGATGCGGCAGCTGACCTGCCGCTGCGAGAAGTTGCGGAGCCGGATGTCATCGCGCAGCCCCGGGCCGACCTCACGCTCGTGTTCCACCACGATGGGGCTGTCGGCGCCGTCGGTTCCGCTCGGCCTGCCGACGAAGACTGCCCGGTAGGGTTCCCGGGTGCGCGCGGTCAGGGGTTCAAGCGGGGAGCCGTCCAGGGTCAGCTGCCATCGCGAGAGGATGCGGGTGTCCTGGTAGAACGCCCCCTGGGGAAGGCCGGGAAGGATGTCCCCGCTCTGGGCCGATATGCAGAATGAGGAACCTTCGACAATAGTGACGGCGCCGAGGCCAGGTGAGCCCGCAGCGTTATCCGCATTCCATCCACTCATGGACCGCTCCCGATCGATATTCCGCTACCGACAAGCCGTAGGGCCACCGCCCGTGTCCATGGTCCCGCAACCCCGGATTGCGCGGCAATAGGCCGCGGTTCACCCCTCCGCCGCTGTCCGCAGGTACAGGGCCAGGTGCTCATCGACCATCCGTTCCGCACTGAAGCGTTCCTCGGCGCGGGCCCGGATGACGCCCCGGTCGAGTGCCGCGGCGGCCGCCAGGAGCGGCGCGAGCGCACCCGGAGTGTCGGCGAAATACCCCGTCACGCCGGGGTCGAGGATTTCAGGCAAAGCTCCCAGCGGCGTCGCGACGACCGGAGTGCCTGTGGCCAGGGCCTCGATCGTCACCAGCCCGAAGGGTTCCGGCCACTGGATGGGGTTGAGCAGTGCGATTGCGTCCCCAAGGAGGGCATATTTGTCGCCGTCGGCGACCTCGCCCAGGAACTCCTCATTCGGCCCCAGGATGGGTTCAACGGCATCGCGGAAGTACTGAAGTTCGACGGGTTCGCGCATCTTCGCCGCGATCTTCAGGGGAAGTTCTGCCGCACGGGCGGTTCGAATCGCTTCGACAACCCCCTTCTCGGCGCACATCCGTCCGAGGAAACAGACATAGCCGCCCTCGCCCCGGCCGACCGGCACCCTGGCAACGTCGATGCCATGGTGGATCACCGCGGCCACCCGGATATCCGGCGACCCGCTGAGTTGACTGCGGGAGATCGCAATGAGGGCGGTGTCGTGTGCCGCGGCCCGGTACAACTCCCGGCTGGCCGGAGTCAGCCGGTTGTGGATGGTTGCAACCACCGCAGTGTGCGGAGGCCGGTGCCGGTATAGGGGTCCGGTCGGGGTGTGGTCATGAATGAGGTCGACCCCGGCTAGCCCGGCATAGGCGCGGGCGACGTGGGGCAGTTCCGAGCCGGTGATCCCCAGGGTCGACGGATCCGACACTTTGGTGTCCGGAAGCAGAGGGACCGGGCACCCGCTGTCGGCCGGTGCGGCCAGCAGCACCTCATGGCCGGCTTCGGCGAGCCCCCGGGCGAGGGAGTCGACCATCAGCTCCACACCGCCGTACCCTTCCGGCGGAACCGGAAGCCACGGCCCTGCAATCAATCCGATCCGCATGATGACTCGCCTCGCACTTGCTGGCCGCTATGGACGGCCGTCGCCCACCGGCCGCCGGACCCTCCCTCTTGGGGCACTGCGGCGGGGGCCCACCGGTCGGAATCGGCGGCCGCGCCGTCGACCGGTCAGTGGCGGCGCACGGCAGGTCCGCGCCATCCGGGGAGTTCCGTACGTCGATAGTAAGCCTCCTGACGGACTCCGTCGAGCCGCCAGGAGGCGTACGGATTGACCGTGTCGGTGGTGACCGCCGGTTTAACGGCGGGGGCCGCCGGCGGAACCTCCAGGGGAGGAATCCGCCGGCGGCCCGGTCGGTGCTCAGTCGGCTCTCAGTCGGTCAGGACGTCATCGAACGCGTCCTGCGAGGTGCCCTTGCGGAGCCCCGTGCCCTTGAAGAAGCCGGGGTTGCGCCGGTACTGGATGCCCATCAGCACGGCACCGAGCAGGAGAACGCCAATGCCGAGAATGAACACCATGCCGACGCCGCCGACCTCCGAGCCCGAGCCGTAGGCCGGGTCCATCGAGTCGATGGCGGTCTTGACGAACATCACCAGGAGGATGACCCCGCCCAGCAGCGGTGCGAGGAACTTGCTGAGGAAGCTGCCCGCTCCACGGAAGGCCTCGGCACGGAAGTACCAGACGCAGGCCAGGGCGGTGACGCCGTAGTAGAAGCAGATCATCATGCCAAGGGCCGTGATCGTGTCCCACAGGGCGTTCTCGGAGAGTACCCGGGTCACCACGTAGAACCCGGCAGCGGCGACGGCCGCGGCGACCGTGGCGTAGCGCGGGGACTTGTAGCGGGGGCTGACCGTGCCGTACTTGGCCGGCAGTGCGTCGTAGTGACCCATGGCGAGCAGCGTGCGGGCCGGCGAGACGAAGGTCGACTGCAGCGAGGACGCCGAGCTGCTCAGGACGGCCATCGACATCAGGATGGCGAACGGACCCATGACCGGCCCGGCGAGCGCGGCGAAGATGCTGCCCTGGTTGTCGGGGTTGCCTGCGCCGAGTTCGCCGTCGCCGACGCCGGCGAAGGACAGCGTGGCCAGCGCGACGATCAGGTAGATGGCCATGATGACGACGATGGTGACGCCTGCCGCACGGCCCGGGGTCTTCTTGGGGTTCGTTGCTTCCTCGTTCATCGTGAGGCAGACGTCCCAGCCCCAGTAGATGAAGATCGACAGCGAGACGCCGGCGGCGAAGGCGGAGAAGGACCCGACGGCGAAGGGGTTGAACCATTCGGCGCTGATGGGGGTGGCGTCGAAGGCCGAGCCGTTGGCCACGTGCGCGAACGCGGCGATGGCGAACCAGGCCAGCACGATGACCTGGAAGGTGACGAGCACGTACTGGACGGTCTTGATCGTTTCCATGCCCCGGTAGGAGATCCAGCAGGCCGCCGCGATGAAGATCAGGGTGGTGACGATGTTGACCGGCAGGTTCAGGGTCAGATCGGCCAGCGCCTCGTTGCCGGTGAGCTGGGCGAGCATGAGGTAGAAGAAGTCGACGGCGACGGCGGCCAGGTTCGACAGGACGATGATCGTCGCTGCGATCGCGCCCCACCCTGCCATCCAGCCGATCCACGGGCCGAAGGCCCGCGTGGCCCAGGTGAACGAGGTGCCCGAGTCGGGCATCGCCTTATTCAGTTCGCGGTAGCCGAGGGCCACCAGGAGCATGGGGACGAAGCCGACGAGGAAGATGGCCGGAAGGTTCACCCCCACCTCGGCGACGGTGGGGCCAAGGGCCGCGGTCAGGGTGTAGGCCGGGGCAATGCTTGAGACGCCGATGACGACGGCGCCCAGCAGGCCGACGGCGCCCGCGCTGAGGCCCTTCCTGCTGAGGCCCGTCCCCTGGCCGGTCGTGCGTACCTCTGTGCTCATTGGGTCACCTTCGTGAAGAGGGAACCCGGACCGGAAGCGGTGCCGGGCAGTGGAGCAAGGATGCTGCTGATGGTCTGTGCGGTGCGCCGGCCCATGCGGACCGCCCCGTCGACGTGCTGGTAGCCCTCGGCGGCGATGTCCGAGCAGGACCAGTGGATCGGCCCTACGGGCGTGTGCTGGTGGCGGCCGTACCGGCTCAGCCCGCCGAGGTCGTAGCTTGAGGCGTAGGCCCCGCGCGTCCATTCCTCGGAGGCCCAGTCGGATTCGTAGTAGACCTCGGGCGTCAGGGCCTCGGGGCCCAGGAATGCGGCAATGGATTCGAGGATCCGCTGCCGCCGCTCCTCCGGCGGCAGGTCGAACATTGCGTCGGCCTTCTCGTCGGAGACGAACCCGACGAGGGTTCCCCGCGCGTCGCCGTGGTTGGTGTTGTCGTACACCTCCTGCACGATGGAGCCGGCGCCGAACCCGGTGCCGGAGAGCCCTGCGGCGCGCCAGAACGGCGTGGCGTAGACGGCGTGGACCTTGATGACCAGGCCCAGCGACTGGTGCTGGTGCATCTGGTGCTGCAGCCGGGGCAGCGGCGGGTCGTAGGAGATCCGGGAGTAGAGGTTCGGCGGCACGGCCACGATGCAGCGCCGCGCGCGCACCGTGAGGCTCTCGGAGACGGCGGTGACGCTGGTGCCGTCGCCGCCGTCCGTCCCGCCGCTCCAGCGGAGGGTGCGGACCGGGGCATTGAGGAACACATCGTCACCGAGCTCGGCCGCCATGCGCTTCGAGACCTCCTGCATGCCGCCGACCACCCGCTTGTCGAGGATGAAGTTCTCGTCAACGAGGTTGGAGAAGGATCCGGCGGTGGCGGCCATGAGCACTGCCTGCAGCGCAGAGAAGGAGTGGGCGGGCTTGGTGAGCATTCCGCCGGCGATGAAGAGCCCGATGTTGTTGCAGGCCTCCTCGTCGTCGGAATGCCGGCGCAGCCAGGAGGCGAAGGACTCGGTGTCGAGCGCACGGGCGAGCGGGTGCTCCCAGGGCGCCTCGGGCCCCGCTTCCTCCACCAGCTCATCGAGCAGTGCCGTCAGGCGTTCCATCTCGGCCCGGGTGCGCTCTCCCACCGGGAACCACTCTCCCGTATAACGCCGAGCCGTGCCGTCGGCGCCGATGTATACCGACTCCCCGTCGCGGTAGCGGGAGTAGGTCTCGAGGCCGAGTTCCCCGAGCAGGTCCTTCAGGGCGGTCTGGTCGGGTGAGACCCACTGCCCGCCGACCTCGAGGGTGGCACCGTCGATGACGTCGGTTTGGGTGCGGCCTCCGACCCGGTCCCTCGCTTCGAGGACAGCCACAGTGTGGCCGGCCCTGCGCAGTTCACGCGCGGCGGTCAGGCCCGATGGCCCGGCGCCGATCACGACGACGTCGCGTTCAATCGTTTTCATGGTCTCCTTACAACGGCGGTGACGTCCGCCACAAAATGAATGGTATTCATTTACTGTGAGGACTTTAGCGAACCGGCCCGCCTTTGGGAAGAGCCGTAGGATAAATTCGAACAACGGATGGGAGCCGCTCGAATGACCGCAGCTGCGCAGGGAACACCGCGGCGCGCCGGACGGCCTCCGCGGGGGGTGCTCTCCCGGGAGCGCATCACCTCCGCCGCGGTCGCCCAGATCGCCGCCGAGGGCTATGAGGGGCTCACCATGTCGGCCCTGGCCCGCCGCCTCCGGGTCGCCCCCTCGGCCGTGTACAACCACGCGAGTTCCAAGCAGGAGGTGCTGCGCTGGGTGCAGGACCATGTGATGACCATGGTCGATTTCAGCGCCTTTGCCACCGAGCCCTGGGACGAGGCGGTCCGCCGCTGGGCCTGGTCCTACCGCGAGGTGTTCGCCCGGCACGCGCCCCTGGTGCCGGTCATCGCCGTCATGCCCGTCACCGATGCGGCGGAGACGCTGCGGATGTACGAGGAGGTCACCCGGGGCTTCCTGGCCGCCGGCTGGCCCGAGGAACGCGTGGTGCCGGCCATCGTGGCGCTCGAATCCTTCATCTACGGCTCGGCGCTGGATGTCTCGGCGCCCAGCAACATCTTCGACTCGGGCGCCTTGGGGCCTGAGTTCCCGGTGTTCACCTCGGCCGTCCGCAGCGCGGCCGGCGACGGCGCGGATGATTCCGCGGAGGGCGCGAGCAATGCTGCCGATGTTGCGTTCAGCACCGGCCTCGAGGCGCTCATCACCGGCCTGAAAGTGCAGCTCACGGAGTAAGCCCGCGTCGGCACGCCGAAACTGCAGCACTTAACCACGCTATCCCGGACCCATAGCGTGGTTAAGTGCGCACTCGGCGGCACGGCCGGCGTGCGCGGTCAGGGCTGCGGTCAGGGCTGCGCTGTGTAGGAGAAGTCCAGGTCCCACTCCCCCACGTCGTCCGCGTCCAGCTGCCAGACGTATTCGTTCTTGAGCTTGCGTCCGTCCGCCGTGAAGGGACCGGTCCGGTAGGGATAGAAGGCGATGGTCGGCAGGGTGGAGCCGGGTGCGGTCCGGATGGCGTTGTTGAAATCCCCGTTCATCCGGCGCAGCTCGGCGAGCACGTGCGGGCGGTACCGCTCCACGTCGAGGGCCCCGGACCCGCTGGCCTGCTCGGTCAGCTGCAGTGCGATGTGCAGCTGACGGTTGCCGGCGGCGTCCTCGTAGCTGATCAGGCGGTGGTTCTCGACGGCGTCGAGCAGCGCCGGCTCGTTGTAGATGACGTCCCGGAGCGCATCGGGAGCCACGACGGCGCCGTTGAAGTCCACCGACAGATCGGAGCGGCCGTAGTGGAACAGCAGCGGCAGGTCCAGCAGCTGCTCGCGCAGGACGTCCTCAAGGCCGTATTCGCGAAGGATTGGCTTCAGTTCGCGCACCCGCATCACATGGCCGCGGTCGTGGATGTTGTAGCGGATCCGGGGATTGATGTTCTCCCGGCGCACGATCGTCACCAGCAGTTCGCCGGCGTCGTTGGTTTCAATCAGGTAGCCGTACGGATTGAACTGGAAGATCATCGGCAGCACGCCGTACTCCTCCTGCCGGGTGATGCGCGCCGCGAGCTCCGGGTTCCGGTCGACGGCCTGGCGCAGGGCCACCGAAAAGTCCGTTTCGATGGCCAGGTTGATCTCCAGGTCCGAGGCGCCGTAGGAGCCGAACGCACCGTGCGTGTAGCGGTTGATATGGGCGCGCATGTTCTCGCTGATGCCCTCGCCGCCGAACGCTGCGACGATGTCGTACTCCTGCCAGTCCAGCCGGGGGTCCTCGAAGAGGGCCTTCAGGAAGGGCGGGTAGCTCAGGATGATGTAGGTGAAGCCCGTGCCGAACTCCCGCATGGTGGAGATGATCTTGTCCTTGTCCGGGCCGATCGACTTGATCATGGTGACGTCGGTCAGTGACGAGGAGACATTCATGCCGGTGGCCCAGGCGCCCAGGGAAAACGCGTTGAGGACGAACGGCTGCTTGTCCAGGGCAGCGGCGGTCCGGGCAAAGCCCAGCTGGAGCAGCTGGCGGGTGGCCTCGCGCTCGTCCGGACCCCGGACCCAGCTGGTTGGTACCCCGGAGCTGCCCGAGGATTCGTCGACCACCACTCCGCGGCGGGGCAGCCTCCCGTCCAGGCAGCGGTCTTCGGTGCTCCAGGGCCGGATATAGCTGTCCTTGTCCATTTCCGGGATCCGCGCGAACTCCTCCGAGACCCTGCCGTTGCCCGGGAGGCGGCCCGGAAAGTCCTGCTTCTCCAGGAACTGCCGGTAGGCGGGAACCCGTCGTGCCGCCAGCTCGAAGGTCCGCCAGGCGCGCCACCGCCCGAGCGTCCAGCGGAGCGACTCGATGCCGGGGAGCAGAAGCAGCTTGTGCGTGGAGACCCGGGGCATGAACAGCCGGACGAACCGCTCGTGGACGGCGAGGAAGGCGAAGATCGACAGCTTTTTCATGGGTGCAGCTCCTGGCCCGAGGGAAGAATCATTGCGGATGCGGCGCGGCGGTGCGCCACCGGCGGGCGGGCACTGTGACCGAAGCGGAAGAGCATCCAGGCCATCCGCCCGTCCGACTCGGTGACGCCGGCGGCCTTTACAAACTCGGCGTGCGAGCGGGGATTGGTGATCACGGTGCCGAAGGGGTGCAGGTAGATATTGCGGCGGGTGAAACCCAGCCACACCTGCATGAACGTACGGCCGGCCTCTACATAGTCGGCCGGCCCGTCGAAAGGTCCCTCCAGCCAGCCGAGCTGGCGCACGCCACGCATGGTGTTCAGGTAGATCCTGCGGATGAGAGCGCCGATCACTGGCGCATCCCACAGCCCCCGGTTCCGCATGGCGAACCGCAGCACCGGTCCGGGCATCAGCATCGTTTCCGCGCTCAGGCCGTCGCCGCGCTCCTTCGCCTCGGCGCGCGAGAAACGGAGCCAGGTGAGGATTTCCCGGTGCACGGCATCGTTGCGCAGGTCGTCGAACAGCGTGGCCTGGTTGATGTGCACCAGCGCCTGGACGAGCGCGGGATCGCTGGAGCTGCGGAACACCTGCCCGTGCCGCCGGGCGGTGTCCTCGGCGTCAGCGACGGCAGCGGGCGCCACCAGGGTGTTGTCGTAGGGCCGGCGGGAGGTCCGCCGGGCCAGGAACGCCTCGTAGTCGGCTCGGTCGTTGGCATCGGGAGCCCGGGGCACCAGGGTGACCTCGCCGAGAAGGTGCAGCCGGTCCTGCGCCCCGAAGTCCATTCCACTGTGCTGGAGGTCTTCCCGGACCTCATAGCCGCGGACCTGCGCGCAGACCCTGAGCGACTCAAGGAAAACGCCTGCGCAGACATAGCCGAAGGGAATTCCATAGGATTCCGCGGGCAACCCTCGATCCAGATCATAATAAAGGGCCGCCTGCGTTGAGCTGCGCAACCGGATTTTTATCGGCTGTGAATTGTGCGGTGACGGATATCGGTGGGCGTCCTCAAGAATGGCCCCCCACGCCTCGGATTCCAACATGCCCTCACCCTAGTGGCGCCTGCGGCTTCGCGGACCTGTTTTTAGGGAATAGTTTTCGGCGAATAGTGGCAGGAGTGACGGCGGCCCAATGGTTCACCCCCTCGCCCGTCCGCCGAAACTGCAGCTCACCACGTAATTCCGGGCGAATAGCGGGGTTATGTGCACATTCGGCGGAGCGCCATTAAGCCGAAAACGCAGATCACCACGCTCTCCCGGGGGAAGAACGTGGTGATCTGCGGAATCGCCGAGGAGCCGGCCCCGCGGATTTGTGTGGACGGCGCCGTGCGCTGACTTAGGCTGCGGCTCTGACTTAGGCGGCGGCGCGGATGGCCCCTTCGAGGACGTCCAGGCCGTCGAGCAGCAGTTCATCGCCGATGACCAGCGGCGGCAGCAGCCGGATCACGTTGCCGTAGGTGCCGCAGGTCAGGATGATGACCCCTTCCTTGAGGCATGCCGCCGCGATGGCCTTGGTGGCCTCCGGGTTGGGCGTGGTGGTCCCCGGCTTCACGAACTCGATGGCCAGCATCGCACCGCGGCCGCGGACCTCGCCGATGATGCCGGCGTCGCCGAGCTCCTCCTGCAGTGCGGTGAAGCGCGGCACGACGATGCCCTCGATGGCGCGGGCGCGCCCGGCCAGGTTCTGTCCCTTCATGGTGCCGATCGCGGCGAGGGCCGCGGCACAGGCGACGGGGTTGCCGCCGTAGGTGCCGCCGAGGCCACCGGGGTGGACGGCGTCGAGCAGGTCGGCCCGGCCGGTGATCGCCGACAGCGGCATGCCGCCGGCGATGCCCTTGGCCATGGTGATGATGTCGGGCACGACGCCCTCGTGGTTCACGGCGAACCACTCGCCGGTACGGCAGAACCCGGACTGGACCTCGTCGGCGATGAAGACGACGCCGTTGTCCTTGGCCCAGGCCGCGAGCGCCGGCAGGAAGCCCTCGGCGGGAACGATGAAGCCGCCCTCGCCCTGGATCGGTTCGATAATGATCGCCGCGACCGACTCGCCGCCGATCTGCTTCTCGATCATGGTGATGGCCCGCTGGGCCGCTTCCGCGCCGGTGATCGAGGGGTTTTCCTCGCGGTACGGGTAGCTCATCGGCATCCGGTACACCTCGGGGGCGAACGGACCGAAATTGGTCTTGTACGGCATCGACTTCGCGGTCAGCGCCATCGTGAGGTTGGTGCGCCCGTGGTAGGCGTGGTCGAACGCGACGACGGCGTTGCGGCCGGTGGCGAGGCGCGCCACCTTGACCGCGTTCTCCACGGCTTCGGCACCGGAGTTGAAGAGCACGGTGCGCTTCTCGAAGTCGCCGGGGGTCAGCTCGGCGAGCTGCTCGGCGACGGCGATGTACCCCTCGTACGGGGTGACCATAAAGCAGGTGTGGGTGAAGTGCCCCACCTGCTCCTGGACGGCCTGCACGACGGCCGGGTCGGAGGCGCCGACGCTGGTGACGGCGATGCCCGAGCCGAGGTCGATGAACGAGTTGCCGTCGACGTCGCGGATGATTCCGCCGTCGGCGTCCGCGGCGTAGACCGGCACGCCGGAGGCGACCCCCTTGGCGACGACGGCGCCGCGGCGGGCGTCAAGGGCGGCGGACTGCGGGCCGGGGAAGGGGCCTGTCAGGTGCCGCTTCTGCTCCAGGCGGAAGGTCGGCTGAACTGCTGGAAGTGTTGTCATGGTGTCCCTCCTAGGCATCAAGCACGGTCATGACGTGCTTGATGCGGGTGTAGTCTTCGACGCCGTACATCGAGAGGTCCTTGCCGTAGCCGGAGCTCTTGAAGCCGCCGTGGGGCATCTCGGCGGTGAGCATGATGTGGGTGTTGATCCACACGGCTCCGAAGTCGAGGTCGCGTGAGGTCCGCATCGCGGTCCCGTGGTCGGTGGTCCACACGCTTGAGGCCAGGGCGTACTCGACGTCGTTGGCCATCTCGATGGCTTCGTTCTCCGTGAGGAACTTCTGCACCGTGATGATGGGGCCGAAGGTTTCCTTCTGGACGATGTCGTCCTCCTGCTTCGCGCCGGTGATGATGGTCGGCTCGAAGAAGTAGCCCTTGTCGCCGGCGCGCTTGCCACCGGTGGCGACGGAGCAGTGTGCGGGCAGGGCGTCCATGACGGCGTTGACGGCGTTGAAGTGGTTGATGTTGTTCAGCGGTCCGAAGTAGTTCTCGCTGTCATCCTGGCTGCCGGTCTTGAGCGTCTTGGTGTGCTCGACCATGGCGGCAACGAGTTCGTCGTGCGCCGCTTCCTGGACCAGGACCCGAGTGATCGCGGTGCAGTCCTGTCCGGCGTTGAAGAAAGCGAATTCGGCGATGGCCGCGGCGGACTTCTTCAGGTCGGCGTCGGCGAAGACGATGGCCGGGGCCTTGCCGCCCAGCTCGAGGTGTGCCCGCTTGAGGCCCTTGGCCGCACCGGTGGCCACAGCGATGCCCGCCCGGACGGAACCGGTGATCGAGACCAGTCCCGGGGTCTTGTGCTCGACCAAGGCGGCACCGGTTTCCCCGTTGCCGAGGACGACGTTCAGCACGCCGGCCGGCAGGATGCCCTGCGTCAGCCGGGCGAGGACGAGGGTGGACTCGGGGGTGGTGTCGCTGGGCTTGAGGACGACGGTGTTGCCGGCGGCCAGGGCCGGCCCGATCTTCCAGACGGCCATCAGCAGGGGGTAGTTCCAGGGGGCGACCTGGGCGACGACGCCGATGGGCTCGCGGCGGACGTAGGAGGTGTGTCCCTCCAGGTATTCGCCGGCTGACTTGCCTTCGAGCAGGCGGGCCGCTCCGGCGAAGAAGCGAAGCTGGTCGGCTCCGGCGGAGACCTCCTCGGCGGCGATCATTTCGCGCACCTGGCCGGTGTCGCGGTGCTGGGCCTCGACGAGTTCCTCGCTGTTCGCCTCAAGGGCGTCGGCGAGGCGCAGCAGCATCAGCTGACGCTGGCTCGGCGGGACGTGCCTCCACGAGGTGAAGGCCTGCTTGGCGGCGTCCATGGCGGCGTCGATGTCGGAGGCGACGGAGACCGGCGCCTTCGCGACCAGTTCACCGTTGGTCGGGTTGACGATGTCGAGCAGCTCGGTGCCGGCGGCGTCGACAAATTCGCCGTTGATGTAGTTCTGCAGGGTCTGGACCACAGCGTTCATCCCTTTCATTGCGGGGTTGGGCCGCCGCCGGTGCGGCCGAAATTGCCGGCGTTGCGGATTAGGCGCCAAATTAATGCTGACCCTATCCGTCGGTACTCACGGTTCACTAGGTACTCTTGCACAGGATCCTCAGGATTCCTTCATGCAGGCGCACAACTCAATCCTAGGATAGTTTCATGGCAATCTCCCTTGCAGATCTGCTGGCCGTCTCCAGCCTCCGTCTGGTCCCCGCCGGCGGCGCCCCCGCGTCGGACACGCCGATCGGCTGGGTCGCGGTGACCGAACTCGAGGATCCGCTGCCGTTCCTCAGCGGCGGCGAGG
Organism: Arthrobacter frigidicola; assembly: GCA_003602285.1. Classification (GTDB taxonomy): domain Bacteria; phylum Actinomycetota; class Actinomycetes; order Actinomycetales; family Micrococcaceae; genus Arthrobacter_D; species Arthrobacter_D frigidicola. The sequence continues at coordinate 315,983 of QZVU01000004.1, read as the reverse complement.
TGGTCCTGACCACCGGGGTGCGGCAGACGACTCCCGCCGCGCAGCGCCGTTTCGTGCGCCGGGTCTCCGAGGCCGGTGGCCTCGCCGTCGGCTTCGGGGTGGGCCTGTCCCATCAGCGCATCCCGACGGCCCTGCTCGAGGAGGCGCACCGGGTGGAGCTGCCGGTCTTCGAGGTCCCTTACGAGACGCCCTTCATCGCCATCGGCAAGATCGTTGCCGATTCCCTTTCCGCTGAGCATTACTCGCGGCTCGAGGATCTCCTTCGGGGCCACCAGGTGCTTGCCGCGGCGCTGCTGGGGGGCGGCGGGCTGTCCCGGCTGCTCGAGGAACTGGCGGGCATGCTCGGCACGGATGTGGCCCTCTTCCAGTACGGCACGCGCATCGCGGGCGGACGGGCACCGGCCGGCACGGCACCCGCTGCAGCAGTGCCGGGAGGATCAGTGCCGGGAGGATCGGACCGGAGCTGGCACCGGGTTCCGGTGGCGACCGGGCTGAAGGACCGGTGCACCCTGGTCATCGCCGAGCCGTATGCCCCGGCCGCGATCGTCGACTATGCCCAGAGCCTGATCAGCGTGGAACTGAGCAACCAGGCCCGCCGCCGGGCGGGCGAACGGGTGACCGCCGGGCAGCTCCTGCAGGACATCGTGCGCGGCGCGCTCGCCGGGCCCGACGCCGTCGCCCGCCTGGGCAGCACCGGCCTGGACTGCACCGGCCGGCACGTGGTGGTGGCCGTGGAGGTGGCCTCGGGTCAGCGGAAGGCGCTGCGGACCCTGCCGCTGCCCGAGGACTGCGCCGGCGCCCTCAGGGCCCTGCTCGATGACCGGCTGCTCGTCCTGGCCCCCGAACCGGACGGCGCCGGGCTGGGCACCAGGCTGGGCGCCTACCTCCACGCGGCAGGCTTCACGGCGCGGGTGGGCATCGGCGGCGCCTACGCCCAGCCCAACGGGCTGCGGTGGAGCTACTTCGAGGCCCGCGAGTCCCTGACCAGGGGCGGACCGGTCAACCCGCCGAACCGGCTCAGCCTTACCTCGCTGCTGCTCTCCAGCGAGGACGTTCCCCTTGCCGATCTCGCCGCCGAGGCCTTGTCCCCGCTGGTCGACTTCGATGCAAAGCACGGCGGCGGGCTGATCACCACCCTCGAAAGGTACCTCGCGCTCAACGGGTCGGTGGCCGCCGTCGCCGACGCCCTTCAGCTGCACCGCAATACCGTGCGCTACCGCCTTCAGCAGATCGCGGACCTGACCGGCTACGACCCGGCGGTCACCGCCGACCGGGTGCACCTCTACCTCGCCCTGAATGTGCGGGCGCTGCGGTAGCCAAGCGCAGGAAAAGCGCAGGTTCGTAAGGATTGGCCGAGTAAGTCCACAGCTTTACCGCAATCCGCAGACTGACCGGGGAAGCGGCGAATACCGTCGATGGAAGAGCTGGCGCTGGGCCGGCTCACCCGAAGTGAGGTATTCGTGAACGTTGTACAGAAGATCGCCGCTGCCGGTCTCACCGGCATGCTCGCACTGACCCTCGGAGCGGGAGCCGCAAGTGCGGCTCCGTCCGCCACGGCGAAGGCCAACCCCGTCGCCGCCGCCGCTAAGGCCAAGCCGGCCGGCACCTCCAACTCCACCGTCGCCAAGGCCAACCCGGTTGCTGCAACAGCCAAGGCCAAGGCTCCGGTTGCCGCTGCCAAGACCCTCGTCGCCGCCAAGGCGCCGGTGGCCGCCAAGGCCAACCCCGTCGCCGCTGCCGCCAAGGCCAAGGCACCCGGAACGTCGAACTCCGAGGCGGCCCACCTGCACTCCAAGGGCTTCCAAAAGAACCTCGACAAGCCGAAGCCCCCGGTAGTGGTCGTGCCGCCGGCACCCGAGCCTGCACCGGAACCCGCACCCGAGCCCGCACCCGCACCGGAGCCCGCACCCGCTCCCGAGCCCGCACCGGCACCCGAGCCCGCACCCGCTCCCGAGCCCGCACCGGCACCCGAGCCCGCACCCGCTCCCGAGCCCGCACCGGCACCCGAGCCCGCACCCGCTCCCGAGCCCGCACCGGCACCCGAGCCCGCACCCGCTCCCGAGCCCGCACCGGCACCCGAGCCCGCACCCGCTCCCGAGCCCGCACCGGCACCCGAGCCCGCACCCGAACCCGCAGCCTAACCAGCTGCGGTTGCTGAAATGAATGAGGGGCACCGGCGCCGACCGCCGTCGTGCCCCTCATTCGTCCGGCGACACGACGTACTGCGCAGTGCATGGAGAGCTCTGGCCGTAGCGTTTAATGAGGGACATGACTGACGCTCCGGATCGACGCCGTGCCCTGGTTGTAGAAGACGACGCCGATATCCGGAGCCTCCTGGTGCAGATCCTCACCATGCAGGGCTTCGACGTGACCGAAGCGGGAACTGCCAGGGAGGGTCTGATGGCCGCGCGACTGGGAGTCGACCTGATTACCCTGGACCTCAACCTGCCCGACGGCGACGGCATCGAAATCTGCAGGGAGGTCCGCACCTTCTCGGATGCCTACATCCTCATGATCACCGCCCGCACCGACGAGATCGAACGGCTCACGGGCCTGGAAACCGGTGCCGACGACTACATCTCCAAGCCGTTCAGCCCGCGCGAACTCGTGGCGCGCCTCAACTCCATCTTCCGCCGCCAGAACCGGCAGAGCGCCGTCGAGGAGGCCAATGCCACCGAGCGGCGCCGGGCGGCCGAAGTCCAGCAGAGCCTGCTGCCCCGCGACGCGCTCTCCCTCGACGACTACGACCTGGCCGGCCAGTTCCGCCCCTCCCGCAGCGTCGGCGGGGACTTCTACGACTGGTACCGGACCGCCGACGGGCTCCACCTCACCGTCGCCGACGCCATGGGCAAAGGCATGGGAGCGGCCCTGATCGCCGCCACAGTGCGCGCGGTCATGCGTTCGGTCTCCAACCAGTCGAACATCGATGCGGCGTTCAACGCCGCCGCCCGGGCCACCGAGCCGGACCTCGACAAGGCCGGATCCTTTGTCACCCTCTTCCACGCCCGGTTCAACACCTCCACTGGCGTCGTCGACTATGTCGACGCCGGCCACGGCCTCGCACTTCACATCACGGCCGGCGGCGACTGCACCCGCCTCTCCCCCGGCGGGCCGCCCGTCGGCGCGTGGGCCGGGCAGACCTGGACGCCGGGCCGGCTGGTCCTGGCCCCCGGGGATACCCTCGCCGTCATCAGCGACGGCCTGCTCGACGCCTACCCCACGATCGATGAGTTCACCGCCGCGATGGGCCGGGTGGTCCACTCGAGCGAGAGCGCCGCCCAGGCCTGCGAGACGCTGCTCGGGCTCGCCGACGTGCCCGAGGTCGACGACGACGTCACCGTCGTCATCCTCCGCCGGAAGGCAGCCGGCGCCACCGGTGAAGCCGGGAACCTGCGCGCGGCGGAGCGTGCCCGATGAGGAATTTGCCGACCCGACTCCTGGTGGTCCTGACCCTCCTGCTCGGCATCAACTATCTCGCCTGGCGCTGGCTGGAATCCCTGAACTGGGACGCCTGGTGGATCGCGGTCCCCCTGGTGGCCGCTGAGACCTACAGCCTGATCGACGTCGGGCTGTTCGGGCTGACCGTGTGGAAAAAGAAGCAGCGCACGGCCCCGCCCGCCCCCGCCGATGCCACTGTCGACGTCTTCATCACCACCTACAACGAGCCCCCGGAGATGGTGCTGGAGACGGCCCTCGCGGCGAAGGCCATCCGGCACCCGCACAGCACCTGGATCCTCGACGACGGGGCACGCGAGGAGGTGCGGGAGCTGGCACGGGAACATGGCCTCGGCTACCTCACGCGGAGCCCTGACTGGGCGGACCGGCCCCGGCACGCCAAGGCGGGCAATCTCAACAACGCACTCATGGAGACCCAGGGCGAGTTCCTGCTGATCCTCGATGCCGACCAGGTCCCCGATCCGGCGATCCTCGAGAAGACCCTCGGTTACTTCAACAACCGGCGGGTGGCCCTGGTGCAGACCCCGCAGTACTTCGCCAATGTGCCCGACGACGACCCGCTGGGCAGCCAGGCCCCGCTGTTCTACGGACCGATCCAGCAGGGCAAGGACGGCTGGAACGCGGCCTTCTTCTGCGGGTCCAATGCCGTCCTGCGGCGTGAGGCCCTCATGCAGCTCGGCCTGTCCGGCTACGTCAAGGAGGTCGAGCAGGGCGTCACCAGGGCCCTGAAGGCCTCCCGGACCGCTCTGCGGCGGGCCCGCAAATCGCCCGAGGCGGCCGACCCCCTGGTCGCGGGGCTGCTCGACGACGTCGAGTCGGCAACGGAGCGGGCACGGGTGGAACTGCGCGCGGGGGTGTCCCTCAGCGAGGTCACCTACCGGGTGCGCCGGACCGTCGACGAGGCCGTGCAGTCCTTGGTCGGCGCCGACTTCTCGTCGCTGGAGGCCGATCTGGCCGACATTGCGGCCCTCGAACAGGGCACGGAATCCGCCCTTCCGGACGGGGGCGAGCTGGACGGCGCGATCGAACGTATGTCCCACCGCGACCTATCCCCGCTGGCGGCCCTGGAGTCGGTCCAGGAGGTCCTCGACGCCTTGTCGATCGAGCGCTCCGCGGAGGCCCAGCCGATCATGCCGATGGCGACCATCTCGGTCACCGAGGACATGGCCACCTCCATGGGGATGCACGCGATGGGCTGGCAGAGCGTCTACCACCACGAGATCCTCGCCACCGGCCTGGCCCCCGAGGACCTTTCGACAATGCTGACGCAGCGCCTGCGCTGGGCGCAGGGCACCATCCAGGTCCTGCTGCGGGAGAATCCGCTGGTCCGCCGCGGCCTTGGACTGGCGCAGCGCCTGATGTACTTCGCGACGATGTGGTCCTACCTCAGCGGCTTCGCGGCCGTCGTCTACTTCGCCGCCCCGGTCATCTACCTCACCCTCGGCGTGCTTCCGGTGACCGGGATCAGTTCCGAGTTCTTCCTCCGCTTCGTGCCGTTCATGGTGGTCAACCAGCTGCTGTTCGCGGTCACCGGCCGGGGCATCCCCACCTGGCGCGGCCAGCAGTACAGCCTGGCCCTGTTCCCAACCTGGATCCGGGCCTGCACGACGGCGGCCCGCAACGTGTGGTTCGGGCGCCCGTTGGGCTTCGCCGTCACCCCCAAGACCCGCCAGGAATCCGGACCCCGCTGGGACCTGATCCGGCCGCAGCTCATCGTGATGGCACTGCTTGCCGCAGCACTTATCGTCGGGGTGGTCCGGCTTGCGGCCGGGCTCAACGAGCCGATCGGGACCCTCGTCAACGTGGCCTGGGTGGCCTTCGACCTGCTGGTCCTCAGTGTGCTGATCAAGGCAGTAAAGTACAAGGGGTTCACCCCCGAAAAGAGGAGCGTAGATGCGGTTCAGCACTGAACAGAAGGACTCCTACACCGAGGTGTCCGGCACCGGACGGCTCAATATGGTGGCGGCGCCGAAGCTGCGCGAGGTGGTCGGCGAGGTGGTCTCGGCGGGAAACAAGCGCATCGTGCTCAATATGCTGGCCACCGACTTCATCGACTCCTCGGGCCTGGGCGCCCTGATCGGCTGCCTGAAGATGGCCCGCCAGGCCGGTGGAGACCTCCGCATTGCCTGCGTGCAGCCCCAGGTGAAGATGGTCCTGGAGCTGACCAGCATGAACCGGGTCCTGACACCGCATGCCACGGCCGAAGGCGCTTTCTCCAATGACTGAGGTGCTCGCGCAGCGCGCCTACCAGGCGCCCGCGTCCCCCGAGGCGATCGACGAACTCCACACCGAGCTCGACCGGATCTGGGAGGTGGCCTCCTTCGTTCCCGAACTCGACCAGATGGCCTTCACCACCGCGGTGATCGAGTCAGCCTCGAACGTGGTGCAGCACGGCGTCGCAGTGCCCGGGGGCGAGCTCCGGCTCGGGGTCACCCTGACCGTCATGTCCTCGGTGCTGCAGGCCCGCATCTCGGAGATCGGTGCCGTGCCCTCGCCGGAGATGCCGTCGGCCTCCCTGCCGGACGACGACGAGGAGAGCGGCCGGGGCCTGGCCCTGATCGAGGCGCTGATGACCACCATCACCGTGGAACTGCGGGGCGAAACGAAGACCTGGGTCCTTTCGCGGGAGATCGAAACCCCCGCCTGACCCACCCCTGAAAAGGACTTCATGACCGCCGCGTCCCAGATCGCCCTGATCCTTGACCTGCTGGGCGTCTTCTTCTTCGCCGTCTCCGGCTCCCTGCTGGCCGCACGCAAGGGCTTCGACCTCGTGGGCTCCCTGCTGCTTGCCTCCCTTGCGGGCCTCGGCGGCGGCGTCGCACGCGACGTCATCATCGACACCCCGCCGGCCGCGTTCAGCAACCCGGCCTACCTGATCCCTCCCCTGCTGGCGACGGTGCTGGTCTACTTCACCGTTGCGGGGGTGGAACGGATCAAGCGGGTCGTGGTCATCTTCGACGCCGGCGGGCTGGCCCTGTTCTGCGTCACCGGCACCGTGAAGGCCCTCGATTTCGGCCTCAACCCCGTTGCCGCCGTCCTGCTGGGCGTAACTACCGGGGTGGGCGGGGGCCTGCTGCGGGACGTGGTGGCCAACGAGGTGCCGCAGCTGTTCGACCCACGGGACATCTACGCGCTCCCCGCCATGCTCGGCGCCGCCGTGGTGGCCCTGCTCGTCGCGGCCGGGTGGTTCAACCTGTTCACCGGCACCGCGGCCGCGTCCGTCGTCTTTGTGCTGCGCCTGCTGTCCTGGAAGTACGGGTGGCGGGCCCCGCTCGCGTCGCGGACCTAGGCGGCAGCGGGCCGGTTACTGGGCCCCGCATTGGAGGATAGGATGGAGCCTTCCCCCAATCCCATCTGGAGTTTTTCTTGACCGAGCTGTTCCTGGACAAGTTCCGCGCCCTGGTTCCTGCCTACTTTGACGACCAGTGGGAAGAGGAGGACGGCCTCTCGCCCGCCGAGATCGACGAGCTGATGGAGGGCAAGGATTTCCAGCTGCCCCTGGCCCTGCGCGAGTTCTACCTCGCGGTCGGGGCGACCGAGGACATCATGGAGGCGTTCCACTTCTTCTGGGATCCGGACGAGCTAGAGATCGAGGACGGCTTCCTGCTGTTCCTCGAGGACGAGGACGAGCAGTACACCTGGGGCATGCGCGCCGACCAGCTCTCGGTGCCCGACCCGATCATCTGGCGCCGCAACAACGCCCGCGGCGAATGGCAGAGCGAAGAGGGAACGTTCAGCGAATATGTCCTGGACCTGTTCGAGTGGGTGTTTGAAGACACCGACGAGGACTGAGATGTCCGAGTTCGTCACCCACGCCCCGGCGGGCTACCAGTGTCCCTTCTGCGACCTGGCCCGCGGCAATTTCGATAACCCGCGCAACCTCTGCCGGCCCGGGGACGTCATCTACGCCGACGACCTCGCCCTCGCCTTCATCGCCTCGCACGGGTTCGCGCCGAATCCCGGCCACGTGCTGATCACCCCGCGTGCCCACTTCGAACTGCTGTACGAACTGCCCGACGACGTGGCCTCGCGCATCATGCTCCTCACCCGGGACCTCGCCGTGGCGATCAAGCGGGCGTGGCAGCCCGACGGCGTCTCCACCCGCCAGCACAACGAGCCCGCGGGCAGCCAGCATGTCTGGCACTACCACCAGCACGTCCTGCCGCGGTGGCATGACGACGGTTTCTATTTCACGCCCAAACGCCCCATCGTCGACCCTGAGGTGCGCGCCCGGAAAGCACGGGAACTCCGCGCCGCCCTGTAACGGGCAGCTGAAAAGATGTTGGATAGTAATTTCGGCATTTGTATTGACGTGGACCGCGTCGTCGGTATTATTTGTTCGCAGGGGGCTCGCCGGATCAAATTCCGGCGGTCAAATTTGGTCTCGTCGTATTCAGCACTGCTATCGACGGAGTTGCCATGCTCAAAAAGTCCCTTGCTGCGGCCGGACTGGCTGCCGCTTTTGTTTTCATTCCCACTGCTGCGAACGCGCTCGACTGCGTGAACGTGTCCCGGCCCCCGGCCGCGTGCGGGTCCAACTGTACGACCGGGCCGGTCATCAAGGGCAACTGGGTGTGGCTGCCCAGTGTCTTCCCCGGCGGGCCCCAGTCCTGGGTCCTCGTTCCCCCCGGAACCATTCAGGGCCTGGGCGTCGCCGGCGAGAGCGGCAATTTCCAGAGCGGTGAGGGCTACGCCCTGCTCGTCAATGCCATCTGCGACTCCCAGGGCTCGGTGCTGGTCCACCGCCAGACCGAGCACGGCATCCAGCTGCTTGAGGGATGCTCGGCGCCGCACTAGCAGCGGCACCACCGCGCCATCCGGCACCGGACCCCTGCAGTCCGGTGCCGGGCCACCCCGCCCTGTGCCGGACCCTTGCGATCGGGCACCCTCCGGTGCTATTAAAAGAGGTGTCCCGGAGCTTCCGGGACGGCAAAAACATATGCGGCCATTGTGTATTTGAGAGCTGGTTCTGCAGGGGTTCCCATGTTGATGCATTCTGTCGAGTCCCGTGAAGAATTCGCGGTGTCCGGCTTCGTCGAATTGATGTGCCTTGAGGATGATTTCCTCGATGCCGAATTCCAGGAAATTGTCGAGAGGATCGACCCTCCCGCCCGCGTCCGCGGCATAGCCGCCCCGGCCCGCCGCCGCCGGAGGGGAACCGAGCCCGCCCGGGGCCGCCACCGGCCCCGCCTGTTGCGGCAGCACGGCAGTCGGACCCCGCCGCCCGCCCGGGAGCGTTCGCCCCCGACCGTGCAGCACCGGAAGCGGTGCCCGACGCGCCAAGTATCAGGTCCCTTCACGCGCCCGCCCATCCTTGACAGCCGCCCGGCCGTGCCGCCCATGATTAAGCAGTCCTAGTAATCGGCGGTGCCGGCTCGGCCGGACCGGCACCCGGTGCGCACGGCGCCGGCGCCCTCCGGCCGGCCGGGAGTACTTCGAATGCGACGACCCTGGAACGTCCACCGCACCGGGCGGGGCCCCCTGGCGCCGCTCGTGTTCGTCCTGGCGGTGCTGACCGGCTGCACCGCGTTCGAAGGCAATGGGGATGCCGATCCCGGCGCGACGGTCACCCGGGCGGAGCGGTCCGCGGAGGCGGGGAGCGGAGAAGGGCAGGACCCCGGGTCCGCGGAACGGGAGGACGACGCGCTGTCCATCCCGGAGATCGTCGAGGCCGTTCAGCCCTCGGTGGTGACCATCTTCACCGAGGGCGGGCTGGGCAGCGGGGTGATCTACTCCAAGGACGGCCTGATCATCACCAATGAACACGTGGTGCGCAACAACACCGAGGTGGAGGTGGCCTTCGCGGACGGCCAGCGGGTGGCCGGTACCGTGACCGCCGCCGACAGGGTCTCCGACCTCGCGCTGGTCCAGGCCGACCGGGAGGACCTGCCTGCGGCGCAGTTCCAGGAGCGGCTGCCGGAGATCGGGGAACTGGCGGTGGTGATCGGCTCTCCCCTCGGCTTCGAGAATACCGTGACGTCGGGGATCATCTCGGGCCTGCACCGTCAAATCCCCGGCTCGGCCTCGAGAAGCCAATCGCTCGTGGATCTGATCCAGACGGACGCTGCGATCAGTCCCGGCAACTCCGGTGGCGCCGTGGTCAACGGCCAGGGCGAGATCATCGGGATCAGCGAGGCGTACATTCCGCCCCAGGCCGGGGCCGTCTCGCTGGGGTTCGCCATCCCCGCCCCCACGGCAACCGCCATTGCCGAGGAACTGCTCGAGGACGGCACCGCCGACCACGCCTATCTGGGCCTGACCCCCGGCGCCATCACGCCGCAGATCGCCCAGCAGCTGCGCGTCGAGGACACCTCGGGCGCCGTGGTGATCTCGGTGGCGGAGGGCGGGCCGGCCGGCGAGGCGGGGCTCCGCCCGGGGGACATCATCACGTCCCTCGACGGGGAGGAAGTGGCTTCTCCCGAAGACCTGCTGGCGGTGCTGCGCCGCCTCGACCCCGGCGATACCGTCGATGTCGAATTCAACCGCGGAAGCGACGGTGAGCAGGCCCGGATCGAGCTGACGGAGCGGCCGACCGAGGGCCTGTGAGCTTCAGGGGGAGTTACACGTCCCGGCTGACCACAGCCTGCGCGAAGCTCGTGAGGGCCTGCTTCACCACGCTCTCGGGCAGGGGTTCAAGGGCGGCGACGGCGTCGTCGGCCCAGCGCTGGGCGAAGGCCCAGGCCTCCTGGGTCTGCGGGTGCGCACGCACCGCGGCCACCGCCTCCCCGAGCGCCTCATCGGAGCTGAGGTCGCCGTCGACGAGGGCCAGCACGTCCGCGGCGGAGGCGTCACCGGCGGCGGCGGCGCGCCGCAGCAGGATGACCGGCAGCGTCGGCACCCCCTCGCGCAGGTCGGTGCCGGGCGACTTCCCGGAGGTCACCTTCAGCCCGGTGATGTCGATGACGTCGTCGGCAAGCTGGAAGGCCACTCCGACCTTCTCGCCGTACTCCACCATGACGTCGATGACTTCCTGGGAGGTGTTGGCGAACAGCGCGCCCAGCTGGCCCGAGGCGGCCACGAGGGAGCCGGTCTTGTCGGCGATGACCGAGAGGTAATGCTCAAGCGGGTCCTGGTTCTCGCGCGGCCCGACGGTCTCGTGGAGCTGCCCGAGGCACAGCCGCTCGAAGGTGCGGGCCTGGATGCCGAGCGCTTCTCCGCCGAGTTCGGACACCAGGATCGAGGCCCGCGCGAAGATCAGGTCCCCGGTGAGGATCGCCACGGTGTTGCCCCAGACCTCGTGTGCCGTGGGGGCGCCCCGGCGGTAGGGCGCGGAGTCCATCACGTCGTCGTGGTACAGGGTGGCCAGGTGGGTCAGCTCGACGACGACGGCGGCCTGGACCACCTCGGGCCGGCCGGGGTCGCCAAGGTGGGAGGCCAGGAGCGTCAGGAGCGGACGGATGCGTTTGCCACCGGCCTCCACCAGGTGGCGGGAGGTGGCGTCGGCGAGCCGATCGGCGCTGGCGATGGCACCGCGGAGCTGCTTTTCCACCTCGGTGAGGCAGGAGGAGACGGCGGGGCCGAGGTCGGGATCGTCGGCGATGAGCGCGAAGCCGGGCGGCAGCTTGAAGGAGGAAAGGCCGTCGTCCGGGTTCTCAGCGGTGTCGAGCGTGCCGTTTTCCACGCTGGTCATGCCGGAGTCGAAGGAGGAAGTCACTGTATAAGCCTAACCAAGTGGGGTGGCGGATGACGCACGGGTACCGCGGGGGGCCAGCGGCTGATTGGCGGTGGGCGGCACCAGCGCTTCGAGCAGGTGGATCACTCGATCTTCGAAGCCGCGCCCGCCTGCGTCGGTGAGGTTGGCGAGCATCCTCACCACGAAGCGCATGAGCACCGGAACGGGCATGCCGGTGCGCAGGGCCAGCCGCAGAATGGCCGGTTTACCGATCAGCTGGGCGAACACCCGGCCGAGCGTGAAGTGGCTGCCCCATTGGGACCGGATGTGCGGGGCGTAGCCGGTGAGGACCTGGTCCCTTCCGGCGAGCGAGGTGACGCCCTGGGCCGAGGCGATGAACTCCGCGGCGAACCGCGCCGATTCCATGGCGTAGGAGATGCCCTCGCCGTTGAAGGGTGAAACCATTCCGCCGGCGTCGCCGAGCAGCAGCAGGCCAGGGCTGTAGTGCGGGGTCCGGTTGAAGCCCATGGGCAGCGCGGCGCCGCGGATCTCCCCGACCTGGTTCTCGGGGGTGAACCCCCACTCGGCAGGCATGCCCGCGGTCCAGTCCCGGAGGACCTGCTTGTAGTCGAGCTTCCCAAACTCCGACGAGGAGTTGAGGATGCCCAGCCCGACGTTGGAGGTGCCGTCACCCACCCCGAAGACCCACCCGTAGCCGGGCAGCGGGCGTCCGGTGGCGTCGGGAAGTTCAAGCCAGCCCTCCATCCAGTCGTCGTCGTGCCGGGGGCTGGTGAAGTAGGTGCGCACGGCGACGCCGAGGGGCCGGTCGTCGCGTTTGGCCATTCCGAGGCTGACGGCGGTGCGGGTGGAGTTCCCGTCGGCGGCCAGGACGACGTCGGCGGAGAAGGTGCGCGACTCACCCGTCTTGCGGCCCGCGGCGTCGAGCAGGTTTACGGTGACACCGGTGACCCGGCCCGTCCCGTCCCGGACGGCCGAGGAGACCGAATGTCCCTCGAGGATGGTGGCGCCGGCCGCGCGGGCGTGGCGGGCGAGGGCCTCGTCGAAACCGAGGCGGGTGCGCACGAGACCGTATTCGGGGAAGTCGCTCAGTTCGGGCCAGGGCACTTCGACGGTGCGGCCGCCGGCGAGCAGGCGCAGGCCTTTATTGCGCCGCCAGCCGTCCGCTTCGTCGTGCGGCAGGCCGAGAAGCTGGATTTCGCGTACGGCGCGCGGGGTGAGTCCGTCGCCGCAGACCTTCTCCCGCGGGAAGTGCGTCTTTTCGAGGACGGTGACCTGGATGCCGGCTCGGGCGAGGTAGTAGGCGGCGGTGGAACCTGCGGGGCCCGCCCCGACGATGAGGACTGACACTAGTTGACTGCCCGGGTGCTGCGGCGGCGGAGCCGCGCGTTGGCTGCCGGGGCCGCTGAAGGACGCGGCGTCCCGCCCGGTTTGACTGCACGGTGGATGGCGACGATCCCGCCGTTGAGGTTGCGGTAGGCGACCTCGCCCCAGCCGCTTCCGGTGATCCAGGCGGCCAGTTCGTCCTGGTTCGGCCAGGCCCGGATGGACTCGGCCAGGTACACGTAGGCGTCGGGGTTGGAGCTGACCTTCTCGGCGATCGCTGGAAGCGCGCGCATCAGGTATTCGGTGTAGAGGTTGCGCCACAGCGCCACGGTGGGCTGGGAGAACTCGGCGATGACGAGCCGGCCGCCTGGCTTGGTGACCCGGAGCATCTCCTCGAGGGCCCTGCGCGGCTCGTTGACGTTGCGCAGCCCGAAGGAGATGGTGCTGGCATCGAAGGAGTTGTCGGCGAACGGCAGGTTCGTGGCGTCCCCGGCGACGAAGTCGATGTCGGGGCGGCGGCGCTTGCCCACGGTGAGCATGCCGAGGGAGAAATCACAGGCGACGACGTCGATCCCGTTGTCCGCATAGGGCTCGCTGGAGGTGCCCGTCCCGGCGGCAAGGTCGAGGACCCGCTGGCCCGGCTCGGCACCCACTGCCTGCACCACGAGGCGCCGCCAGCGGTGCGTCTGCCCGAGGGAGAGCACATCGTTGACCACGTCGTACCGGGGCGCGACGCCGTCGAACATGGCTGCTACTTCATCAGGGCGCTTTTCCAGTGATGCACGGTTCACCCGCCCATTGTCTCAAACAAAACCGGCATGCCCGACCGCGGCGGCCGGGACGGGTCCCGCCCCGGAAGCCGCGCCCGCGCACCGGAGTAGGCTTGGATCATCATGAGCAATCCCTTTCCTGCCGCGCTTGCCCCTGCACCCGGGCGCGCGGGCGGCCTGAGAAGCATCACCATCCCCCGGGGGCGGATCGAACCCGAGACGGGTCTTCTCGATTATGTGGTCCGCAACGACGCCCATACCTGGATCCGGCGCGGAGGCGGCCTTGTCGCCTTCGGCGAGGTGACCCGTTTCACCACCGCCGGCCCGGACCGCTTCGCGGAGGCGCAGCGGTGGTGGCGGAGGGAACTGGAATCCGCCGAGGTGGTCAACGGCCTTTCCGTCCCGGGCACCGGCCTGGTGGCGTTCGGCTCCTTCGCCTTCTCGAAGACCTCACAGCACGCCTCGCGGCTGATCGTGCCGGAAATCATCATCGGCTGCCGCGACGGGCAGAGCTGGTTGACCTATATCTCGAACGACGCCGACACCGAGCTGAGCGCGGAGGCAGCGGAGTCGGCCCTGGCCGCCTACCTCGAAGAGGTGGACCCCGCCCGGGCCCCGCACCCGGAGGACCGGCTCGCCCCGGGGGTACTCACCGAGGAGCAGTACCTTGAGGCGGTGGCCGGTGGGGTGCGGCGGATCCAGGCCGGAGAGCTGAGCAAGGTCGTCCTCGCCCGCGACGTGGTGGCCGAACTCGGATCCCCCGTCGCCACGGCGCAGGTTCTGCGGGAGCTGGCGGTGCGGTACGAGGACTGCTGGACGTACTCCGTGGACGGGCTGATCGGTTCCACCCCGGAAATGCTGATCAAGGTCGAGGATTCGACGGCGCAGGCCCGCGTGCTCGCCGGCACCCTCGACCGGGCCGGAGCCCCGGCTGACGATCCGGGGTATGCCGAGCGGGTCCTTGCCGGGTCGGCGAAGCAGCTTCATGAGCACTCCATCGCCATCGACTCCCTGACCCGCCAGCTTGAACCGTTCACCGACTCGATGACCTCACACAGCGAGCCCTTCGTGCTGCAGTTGCCCAATGTCTGGCACCTGGCCTCGGACGTTCGTGCCCGGCTGACCCGGGACGGCGGCGGCGAGGTGCCGACCTCGCTGGCCCTGGTCGAGGCGCTGCACCCCACGGCCGCGGTCTGCGGCACTCCGACGACCGTTGCCGGCGCCCTGATCCGTGAGCTTGAACACCTTGAGCGCGGGCCGTACGCCGGACCGGTCGGCTGGATCGACGCCGAAGGCAACGGCGAGTGGGGCATCGCCCTGCGCGGCGCGGTGATCGAAAGCAGCACCCGGGTACGGCTGTACGCAGGATGCGGAATCGTCGAAGGCTCGCAACCGCAGGCAGAACTGGCTGAGACGTGGAGCAAGTTCCGCCCGATGATCGAGGCACTGGGCCTCTCCCGCTAGGCAGGTTGTATTGCCCGCCGGAAATGCTTGGTTACTAATACGCATCTCCTGTAGCCTGTGACGCACATCTCTTGTGCAGTTAGAATCAACACGACCTTTCCTACCCGTCCAAACGCAGAGGTATCCGATGTTTTCCAAGAAAACCGCAATGCTGGCCGCACTGGCCGCCGGAACGCTGGCGCTGAGCGCCTGCGGCGGCGGCTCCGATGAACCCGGCGCACAAGGTGAGGCGGGCGGCCTCAGCCTGGTCAACGAAGGCGCCCTGACCGTCTGCTCCGATATCCCCTACCCGCCGTTCGAGTTCGAGGAGAACGGCGAGTACACGGGCTTCGACATGGACCTGATGAAGGAGATCGCCACGGGCCTCGAGCTCGAGCTCGAGGTTCAGGACGTCGGCTTCGACGGCCTCCAGAGTGGTGCCGTTATCGCCGCCGGCCAGTGCGACGTCGGAGCCAGCGCCATGACCATCACGCCCGAGCGCGAGGAGAACCTCACTTTCTCCGATCCCTACTACGACTCCCTGCAGTCGCTGCTGGTCCCGGCCGACTCCGACGTCAAGACGGTCGACGATCTCGCAGGCAAGTCGGTCGGCGTCCAGCAGGGCACCACCGGCGAGACCTACACCCGGGAGAACGTCCCCGCCGACACCAAGGTCGTCGCCTTCCCGTCCGATGCCGAGATGTATGCCGCCATCCAGGCCGGCAATGTCGACGCGCTGCTCCAGGACCTGCCGGTGAATATCGGGCACACCGAGGACGACAAGTTCACCATTGCCGAGGAGTACAAGACGGACGAGCAGTACGGTTTCGCCTTCGCCAAGGAGGGCAGCGAAGAGCTGGTCTCCGCGGTGAACGAGCAGCTCAGCGAGCTGCGCGACAACGGCAAGTACCAGGAAATCTACGACACCTACTTCGCGGAGTAGAAAAACACTGCCGGTGCCCCGGTGGCCAAGCGCCACCGGGGCACCAGCGCGCCACCTCCTGAAGGAAGGTACACCCCCAGCGTGAAACCCTCTACACGCAGGCGCCTGTTCCAGGGCGTCCTCTACGCGATCTTCGTCATCGTCATCCTCGTCGTCGTGTTCCTCGCCGACTGGGACGCGATCCGCACCAACTTCTTCAACCTCGAGGTCGCCGCGGCGACCTTCCCCGAGATCGTCGTGATCGCGGCAAAGAACACGGTCATCTACACCGTGATCGCGTTCATCGGCGGCCTGATCCTCGGGCTGATCCTGGCCCTGATGAAGCTCTCACCGGTCCTGCCCTACCGCTGGCTCGCCACCGGTTACATCGAACTCTTCCGCGGGCTGCCCGCACTGCTGGTCATCTTCGGCTTCGCGTACGCCATCCCCATCGCCTTCCAGTGGCGCCCGCCGGGCGGCAGCGTGGGAGCGGGCCTTATCGGACTGATTGTCGTCTCGGCCGCATACATCGCCGAAACCATCCGTGCGGGCATCGAAGCGGTCCCCAAGGGGCAGGTCGAAGCGGCCCGCTCGCTGGGCATCAACCCAACCTGGACCATGGTCTCGGTGGTGCTTCCCCAGGCGTTCCGCATCATCACCCCGCCGCTGACGAACGAACTCGTGATCCTCATTAAGGACACCTCGCTGCTGTTCATCGCGGGCCTGGCCCTGGGCGAACGTGAGCTGACGACCTTCGCGCGGGATTCGCTGACGAGCCTGGCCAACGCCACCCCGCTGGTGGTCGCATCCCTGCTGTACCTGGTGATCACCTTGCCGTTGACGCAACTTGTCGCGAAGCTTGAACGACACAACAAGAGAGGCCGGTGATTGCCATGACCAGTGTGTCAAAGGGCTCCTCGGCAGTAAGCACCACCGAACCGGCGATCGAAGTCCGCGCCCTGTGCAAGAGCTTCGGCAGCAACGATGTCCTGAAGGGCATCGACTTCCACGTCGACCAGGGTGAGGTGGTGTGCGTGATCGGGCCCTCCGGCTCCGGTAAGTCCACGCTGCTCCGCTGCGTCAACCGGCTCGAGGAACCCACCACAGGATCCGTGATGGTCGAAGGCGTCGACATCACCGACCCCGAGACCGACCTGGACAAGATGCGCACCCGCATCGGCATGGTGTTCCAGCAGTTCAACCTGTTCCCGCACCTGACGGTGCTCGGCAACCTCACGCTCGCCCAGCAGCGCGCCAAGAAGCGCGGCAAGGCCGAGGCGATCGAGGTGGCCCGCCGCAACCTCGCCAAGGTCGGCCTCGCGGAGAAGGAGAACGCCTTTCCCTCCCAGCTCTCCGGCGGCCAGCAGCAGCGCGTCGCCATCGCCCGGGCACTGTCGATGGACCCCGACATGATGCTTTTCGACGAGCCCACCAGTGCACTGGACCCGGAGCTCGTCGGAGACGTCCTCGAGGTCATGAAGCAGCTGGCCCGGGAGGGAATGACCATGATGGTCGTCACCCACGAGATGGGTTTTGCCCGCGAGGTCGGTGACCGCGTGGTGTTCATGGACGGCGGCGTCGTGGTGGAACAGGGCAAGCCCGAGGACGTCCTGGGCAACCCGCAGCACGAGCGCACCCGGAGCTTCCTCTCCAAGGTGCTCTAGCGCTGGGTTCCCGTCCGCTCCGCGCCTTCGGGCGCGAGCACCGCAGCGACGGCGTCCTGGATCCTTGAGTGCAGCGCACGCAGTGACTGCCGGTCCGCCTGGACTTCGATAATGGAGCGGCCCCTGAGGGGCCGCTCCATTGCTGTCTCAAGGCCCTGCATCGTGGTGACCCGTTCGAAGGCCACCCCGTAGGCAGCGGCCAGCGCTGCCAGGTCCACCTGCTGCGGAGTCCCGAAAAGCCGCTCCACGGCGGGCCCGTAACGTGCCGCCGTCGCGGGCTCCCCGTGCTCAAGCAGGCCGAAGATCCCGCCGCCGTGATCGTTCAGCACCACCAGCTGCAGGTCGGGCTCGACCTCGCCGGCGCCAATGAGCAGCCCGCCGACGTCGTGAAGGAAGGTGAGGTCGCCCAGCAGCACCCGGGTGGGCACCCCGGCGGCGAGGGCGATGCCGGTGGCCGTCGACACCGTACCGTCGATGCCGGCCAGCCCGCGGTTGGCGAACACCTCGAGCGGGTGCCAGCCCGGGGCGGCGGTGAGGTCCACGTCCCGGATGGGGTTCGATGAGCCAAGCACCAGGAACCCGTCCGTCTGCTCCCAGACGGCCTCGGCGACGGCGGGACCGGTGAGGCCCTCCTCGCCGGCGAGCAGGGTGGCGATGGCTGCATCGGCGGCCGCGCCGGCGGAGCGCCAGGCCTCAAGCCAGCCCGGCGCCGCCGGGCCGGCGAACTCGAGGAGCTCGGGAAGGTTGTCGATGATGCGCTCGGAGCGGCGGCCCGGCTCGAACCACGCCGCCGGCTCCGGAAGGTAAAGTGCCCGCTCGATGTCGGTACGGGCCAGCAGCGCTGCCACCGGCCGGGACAGCGTGGGGCGGCCGAAGACCACGACCCGGGTGATGCCGGCGCCCAGGTGCCCGAGGAGCAGGCGGTAGGGCGCGATGGCGCTGGTGCCGAACCGGGCATTGGAGGACGGCTCGGCCAGCAGCGGCAGCCCGAGGTGGGCGGCGAAGACCGCCGCCAGCTCACCGGCACCGTGACCGGCCACGACGACGGGGCCGCCGGCCGCCGGCGCCGAGGGTGCCCGGCGTCCTGCCTCCTGGAGGTCCTCCGCTGAGCGGGCCTCCGGTGGAAGGGCCTCCGGTGAGCCGGCCGCCGCACCGTCCCCGCCGTCCCCGCTGACTGACGGCATGGCGGCACCGTCGTACGGGAGTGCCTGCACTTCGACGTGACGTTCGAT
Organism: Arthrobacter frigidicola; assembly: GCA_003602285.1. GTDB lineage: Bacteria > Actinomycetota > Actinomycetes > Actinomycetales > Micrococcaceae > Arthrobacter_D > Arthrobacter_D frigidicola. Next base: position 297,540 of record QZVU01000004.1, on the reverse strand, counting down.
CGGCACGGCCCCGGCGTCCCCGGCCGGTACCAGCGGGGCCCGGAAGGCGAGGTTGAGCTGGACCGGCCCGGCCGGCGCTCCGCCGCCGCAGGCCTCACGCACCGCACGGGCTACGAAGGGTCCGGGGTCCTCCCCCGCCGGCACGTCGAAGGCGCATCGGACGTGGCTGCCGAACAGGCCCGGCTGCTGCGTCGTCTGGTTGGCGCCGGTGCCGCGCAGCTCCTCGGGCCGGTCCGCCGAGAGCACCACCAGCGGCACGGCCGCGTGGTTCGCCTCCATGACGGCCGGCAGCAGCTCCCCGACGGCCGTGCCCGAGGTGGTCAGCACCGCTGCGGGACGCTTCCCGCCCAGGGCCAGACCCAGCGCGGTGAACCCGGCCGAGCGCTCGTCGATGCGCACGTGGAGCCTCAGCTGACCGGCGGCCTCCGCCTCGGCCAGCGCGTAGGCCAGCGGCGCGCTGCGGGATCCGGGGGCGACGACGACGTCGTGCACACCCCCGCCGGCCAGGGCCGTGACCGCGCGCCGCGCCGCTTCGAAGGAGGTCAGGGAATCGCTCATCCCCCAATACTTCCACGCTCGGGGCGACCGCCCGCGGCCCACCCCTCGGGGGGTGCCGGGGCCCGCCGGGCCACGGAGGTAGCCGGTTACTCTCCGGTGCTTCCGTCGACGGATTCGCGCAGCAGGTCGGCGTGGCCGTTGTGCCGGGCGTACTCCTCGATCATGTGGACGAGGATCCAGCGCAGGCTCGGGGCCTCGCCGCTGGCCCAGGGGCGGCGGGCACGCTGGTCCAGCCCTCCCGAGCCGAGGGCTTGGGTCATCGCCGAGCGGGACCGTCCCACCGTCCTCTCCCAGAGGGAAAGGAGCTCGCCGGGGGTGTCCCCGGCGGCGGAATGCCACTCCCAGTCGGGGTCGGTCTTCCAGTCCACCGCGTCCCACGGGGGCTGCCGGTCCTGTCCGTGCAGGGTATAGGTGAACCAGTGGTCCTCGACGAAGGACATGTGCTTGAGCAGGCCTCCGAGGGTCAGGGCAGAGGCACCGACCGTGGCGGACAGCCCCGCCGCGTCCAGTCCGCCCGCCTTCCAGGCGAGGGTGGCGCGCTGGTAGTCGAGGTAGCCGAGCAGGGTCTCGGCTTCGGTGCCTGCGAGCGGAGGTTCAACCCGGCCCTGGTCATCAACGGTGGTCATGCGCGGGAACTCTACGCGCCGGGGAAGGCGGGGGCAATGTCGGCAGCCGGGCCGGGACCGGCGGGGACGCCCCGGAGACCGCGGGCTCCGCTCCGCAGTGGGGAGATTCCCAGCGGCGGCTCAGGAGACGCTCATCTTCGCCTGTCAGGCTGGCACAAGTTTGCACTGCATGTCCGTTGAGCCGTGTGTCCAGTGCGCCGAATGTCCGTTGAGAGGGGCTGAACTTGCTTTTCAGGAGTATTGAACGTGGCCGGCCGGAGGCCTGGTCGTCCGTGGATGGTGCCGCCGCCGCGCGGGTCCGCTGGCAGGAGCTGAACACCGGGGACGCCGTCGTCGTCGAACTCGGCAACGGCCACTCAGTGCCCGGGGTGGTGGATGCGCTGGGCGAGGACGCCGGCGTGCTCTGGGTGGAGCTGGACGGGGGAAAGGGACGCCACCTGTTCCATTGGGAGGACGGCGTGGCCATCCGGCCGCTCAGCTGACCGTCGATGAACGCAGAAGGAGCCGGGAGAATTCTCCCGGCTCCTTCCCTGTGTCCGGCGGGTCAGCGCACCTGGAGGGTGAGCATTCCGTTCGGGTTGGACTGGATCACTTCAATCCGGGTGCCGGTGCCGCCAACGATGACCGAGCCCTGTGGGTTCGCCGGGTCGTAGTAGGCATTGGGATTGGTGTCATCGAAGACGGAGACGCCCGGCTGCGACGGCGCGGTGAGCGTCGTCATGCCGGTTACCTGCTCGCGGTGGAGGCTGAGCGGATCGGTGGTCTGGCGGCCGAAGGTGGCGTCGTAGCTCTGGATGCGGTTGCGCACCACCGTTCCGTCGGACCAGGTCAACGGCTTCGGATGGGCGTCCACGGGCAGGGCAAGGCCCTCGCCCGGGTGCTGGCGCGTGTTGTTGTTGCGCTGCGCGGTGTTCCAGTAGGTGATGCTCAGCCCGTCCTGATAGGTGTAGTGCTCCACGGTGTCCGGGGCGCTGAGGCTCCAGCCGAAGTTGTACGGGCCGGTGGCGAGCGTCCCGTCGTAGCCCAGGTACTGGCGGTTCTCTGCGATGTAGAAGCGGCTCTTGCCCGCCGCGTCCTTGGGCAGGTTCACGACGACCGCCTGCGGGGCCTTCGTCGCATGGAAGGACGGCCCAATGGTGTGGGTCGAGGCACGGCCGGCGGCGGCCACCTCGTAGTCGAGCCAGCCGAGCTGGATTTTCTCCCACGCTCCCATGTGGTTCGGGGTCGTGCCGATCGAGCCCTTGCCGTGGCCCAGCCAGGAGCCGGAACTCATGAGCGTCCAGAAGCCGGTGCCGTTCTCGCCGCCGCTGGTGTCATAGAGGTCGGGCAGGCCCAGGTCGTGGCCGTACTCGTGGGCGAAGACACCGAGGCCGCCGTTTTCGGGTTCGGTGGTGTAATCCCGGATCCAGACGTTGGAGTTGCCGATCTTAATGCCGCCGTAGGGGTTCGCCGCAGGCCCTGAAACACCCCGGCCGGCCTGGCCGACGGACCAGCGGTGTGACCAGATGGCCGAGGAGGGCGCACCGGCTTCCTCGCCCTCGCCGGCGTGAATGGCCTGGAAGTGGTCGATGTAGCCGTCGGCTTCGTTGAAGTTGCCGTCCTTGTCGTAGTCGTAACGGTCCCACTGGTCGAAGGTGGCCAGGTACGCGTCGATCTCGGCGGGCGTCTTTCCGGCGGCGAGCTGTGAGTCGTACCAGGCGTTAGCCGTGTCCTGCACGAACCGGGTCATATCTGCCTGGCTCTCGGTTTCGCCGTAGCTGGCCGAGTTGAAGGGAACCGTTACCCAGTCGCTGACGTCGCCGTCGACCGTGTAGCGGCCGCTGGACATCTCTTCGTAGACGCCCTTGAGGGATTCGCTCTCCCCGCTGAAGAACATGTCCATAAAGTGCGCCCGGTCGAAGCGTGGCGCCCAGTAGGTGGAGTTGTCCACCGCACGGTTCGGTTCCTTGATGGTGTTGCGCTTTGGTCCGGGCGCAGAGGTGGGGTAGCGGGGGTCGACCTGGTCGCCGAAATCCACGAGGAAGGAGAGGATCTGGTCGCTGCCGGTGAGCCCGTATTCGGCCCACTGGCCCGGAGCGACCCGGACGGCCCGGGAGCCGTTGCGGTCCTCGACCTTGGCCTCGCCGGAGATGACCTTCTCGACCGCCTTCTGGTTGAGGTCGCGGCGGGCGTCGGCCACCGGGTCGGAGCGGTCGTCGGACTTGGGTGGTGCTCCGTCGGCACCGGGTGAGGAGGTGGTTGACGGTGAGACCTGGTCGGCCCCGGGGGCGGCATACGCGCTCACGGGGGCGAGGACGACGGCGCCGGTGACGGCGAGCGCCATCGCGCACCGCATTCTCCGGCGAGGGGTAGTGGAATTCAAGGGTTCTCCTTAGTGAAATGTCCCAGCTGGGCGGAGCTCCGTAATGGAGGCCGCCGTGGCGAACCTGTTGCCTAAGCACACGTTCTTGGAGGACCGTAACACCGCGATTCACCGGCTTGCCGTCTTGTTTTCACTCCGAACCTCTTTTCATGCAGCGTCTGGCCGAAATGCGGGCGGGTTTGTATAGTGCCCGGCGATCAGGCGCAGGTGCCGCCCGGGGCGGTGCTGATTTACGCAGGCCGGACGGCCGCCGGCGGCGGCCGTCCGGGCGTGGGGCGTCCCGCAGACTTCAGCGACGTGCCTCGAAGACGCGGTTGAAGGGCGTCTGCGCCACCCGTCGGAAGGACGTGAACCCATTGCTGTGGAACAGGCGGGCCCACGTTTCGTCCGCGACCTGATTGCCGAGGGCCGTCGCGCCTCCGGCCAGGGCCGAAGGGGTGCAAAGCATCGCTGAGCTGGGGTAGAACAGCCGCGCGGCGACCATGCCCGCCGCATCGTCGGGGCCCTCTGCCGTCATCGGTTCGACGACCATCACGGACCCGTCCTCGGCCACCTGCCGGGCCGCGTTCGCAATCACCTGCTCGGGATCCCCCATGTCGTGGAGGGAATCGAAGAAGGTGATCAGGTCATACGGCCCTCCCCCGTACTCGGCGCCGGAGGCGTTCTCCAGCTGGATCCGGTCCGCCACTCCTGCCGCCGCCGCCTTCTTGGCCGCGGCCTCCAACGAGCCCTGGTGCAGGTCGACCGCGACAAAGCGCGAAGCGGGGAACTCCGCGGCCATGAGCGTCACCGCCGTCGCCTGTCCGGCGCCGATGTCGGCAACCCGGGCGCCCGCGGCCAGTTTGGACTCGACCCCCGAAAGCGCCGGAAGCCACTGGGTCAGAAGACACGCCCGGTAGACCGGGCCGAAGGAACGGTCGAAGCCGTCGAACAACCCCGGATTCTGATCTCCCCAGGACAGGGCTCCGTCGGAGCGGAACGCGGCGTCGATGCGTTGCTGCCCCTGAACCGTTGCGGCAAGAACCTCGGTGAGGCCGCCCAGGTAGGCGGGAGATTCCTCCACGGCCAGGACCATTGCCTGTTCGGGGGACAACCGGTAGCGCCCGTCGGCGTCCTCGGTGATGTACCCGCCGAGGGCCTGGCCGATCAGCCACTCTTGAACCAGCCGCTCGTTCGTGCCGGTCCGCTGGGCCAGCTCGCCCGGGCTCGCTGGGCCAGCGGAAAGGGCGCGGTAGAGCCCGTGGCGGACTCCCAGGTGGATCGAAACGACCCCCCAGGCGCCGACGAGCTCGGTGGCCAGCTGGGTGGTCAGGGCGGTCAGTTCCGTTTCATTGATCTGCATGGCTTTCCTCCGTTGGGATGAACCACCGTCGTGGTGATGGGACCACGTTCCCAGGGGGCGCTTGCAGACCGCGCACAGGTCGCTGTCATTCCGGTGTCTCGCCCCCGGGAGCCGCCGGACGGGAGTTGCTATGGTGAGGGACCCCCCAGGGTGCGCGCCTTCAGGGGCGGGCCGCAGCCGTGACCCCAGCCGCCTGGCGTGCGCGGGGCAGGGCAATCCCGAGCGCATAGGCAATGGTCTCCGAACGGGCCATGGACGAGCCCATGGCGACGCAGCGCGCGGTGTCCCGGGGGCCGAGACGGCGGGCCAGCCACTCCCAGCGCTCCTTGGCCCGGCCGGCCTCGGGGCCTCCGACCACCGACGCTTCGGCGGCGGAATCGGCTGCGGAAAGCAGGACGACGGCGGGCCGGGGCTGATCGAGGTCGGCAAGCAGCTCGGCCAGCAGGCGCAGGGTTGTCCACTGCTGTACCCACATGCCCGAACGCTGCCAATGCTCGATAACGGCCGGAAACGCGTCCACGGCCCGGCGGTAGTCCCGCCTTCGCATGGCGCCTGAGAGGAGGGAGACCATGGCCACGCCCTCGACGTAACCCGCCTTGACGGACCGGGCGATCGCCACAGCCTGCTCCAGTGCGGCCGCCGCACGGTCCGGGTCGTCGACAAGTGCCACCTCACCGTCAACGAAGGCCGCGAAAGACCGGCCAGCGGGACAACCGACGGCGGCCGCCCGGCGGGCGCAGGGGGTTACCGCCTCGCGTGCGCCTTCGATGTCACCGCGGTAGAGCCGGGCCAGGGCGATGTCTGCCAGCAGGATAACCCGCCATAACGGGGAGACTGACGGCGCATCGTAGGCTTCGCGGGCCAGCCTCTCCGCCTCCAGGTAGGAGCCCCGGAAGATCGCCACGATGTTCGCCGACGCCGGACACCACCAGGCGCGCTGCGGAACCTGCGGGGCCACCTCGACCTGCTGCCGCGCTACTGCCAGGAGCCGCTCCGCCTCATCAAGATCGCCCTGAAGGCACGCGGCCTGGGCGGCCGCGCTCTGAACCGGCGCCGACAGGGGATGGCCGGCCAGCCCGTGATGGGCCGCGAGGTCGCGCGCCCACGGCCACAGTTCCGACTGCTCGTGGATCTGCGCGTAGTTCGCGAGGGCCACGGTGATGCGCGCGGCCGCCGTGAGGTCCGACCGGTTCATGCTTCCCTGCCATGCTGTGCGGATATTGGGCAGTTCGGTTTCCAGGATTTCGACCCACTGCGCCTCATCGGGACCCTCAAGAGCGCCCTCGGCCTGCTCGACGAGCTCCACCACCCAGGAGGTGTGCAAATGCACCGTACGGTTGAATGTGGAACCCGCCGCGAGCCGCTCGGCGGCGTAGGCCCGCAGTGTCTCCAGCAACGAGTAGCGCAGGCGACCAGTGCGGTCCTGGTTGACCGCCACGAGGGACGCGTCCACCAGGCGGGTGAGGGCCTTGACGGTGGAGCTCCCGGTCAGGGTCCCGGCGGCGACCCGTCCGGCGGCCTCAAGGGTGAACCCGCCGTCGAAGACTGACAACCCGGCGAACATTTCCCTCTCCGGATCTGTCAGCAGTTCGTAGGACCGGTCCACGACCGTCCGCAGTGAGCCCTGCCGTGGCAGGGCCAGCACGTCCAGCCGGTCGGCGAGCTGGTCATGCAGGCCCGTCACGCCCAGTGCGCGCACCTGGCCGGCAGCGAGTTCGATTGCCAGCGGCAGCCCGTCAAGGCGCCGGCACAGTTCGTCCACGAGCGGACGGTTCAGCCCATCGAGGACGAAGTCGGGTTGGACGCGCCTGGCGCTCTGCTCGAACAGGAGTGTCGCCGCCGCGTGGGTCTGCCGGGCCGGCGGGGATGCCCCGCCGAAGTCCGGCGGGTCGGTCCGCGTGGAGAGCGGTCCCAGCGGAACGACCTGTTCGGCCCGGAGCCCAAGCCGCTCCCGGCTGGTGGCCAGAACCGTCAGGGCCGGGCCATCACTGATCACCTGCTCGACGAGGTCCGAGACCGCGCCGAGCAGGTGCTCACAGTTGTCGAGCACCAGGACCATCTGCTGGGTCCTCAGGTAATCGACGAGGACCTCTCCGAGCGGTTCCTCCGGGCCGGGCCGAACACCGAGCATGCCCGCAAGAGCCGGGCCAATGCTGTCCCCGCGGCGCAGGGCCGAAAGCTCAAGCACCACCACGGAGGACGCATCGGGTTCGCGGGCCAGAAGGGAGACAACTTCCATGGCCAACCGCGTCTTACCCACCCCTCCAGTGCCGGTCAAGGTCACCAGCGGTGAGACGGCCATGGCATCGCGGACCCGTTGCAGGTCGGCATCCCGGCCGAGCAGGGGGGTCGGAGGGCGCAGCCAGGGGTGCGGAAGCCGCGGGGCGCTGGTGGTGGACTTGGTACGCGGCGGTTTCAGCGCGGGGTGCTGCGCAAGGATGTTGGTTTCCAGCGCGCCGAGCTCCGCCGAAGGATCGAGTCCGGCTTCCTCGGCCAGGCGCGCACGGTATCCGCGGAGTGTTTCCAACGCCTCGGTGGGTTTCCCGCTGCGGTACAACGCCAGGGCCAGCAGGAGATGCGGGCGCTCACTCAAGACCTCCTCCGCCGTCATCCGCCGCAGGTCCGGCAGCACCTCGTCGTACAGCCCTGATGCAAGACGGGCCTGGACCAGATCCTCGGTGATCCTCATGCGCAGCGCATCAAGGTGGAGCTGTTCCGCGGCTAGTGCGGAGCCCGGCCAGCCGGGCAGCCCGGTGAACTCCTGAAGCGGCCGGCCGCGCCAACAGCCCTGTGCATGGAGGAGCAAGGCGACAGCGGAGGCCGGGCGGGAATCCAGTGATTTTCCCGCGGCAGCAACGGAGGAGATCACCTCGTCGACGTCGACGTGGCTGTTCGCCATCTCCAGGCGGTATCCGCCCGGGGTGCGCAGCACCGGGCATTCCATGTCCGGAGCCACCTGCATCCACGATGCACGCAGTCTCGAAATGTGACTTTGGAGACCGTTGCGCACACCACTCGGCGGATCATCTCCCCAGACGGCGTCGATGATTGCGTCCTCGCCCACCGAAGCGCCCCGGGCAACGAGCAGGAGGGCCAGAACGGCCCGGCGGCGGACGCCCCCGAGAGGGAGGAGCTGCCCCCGAACGGTCACCGTCAGCGGTCCGAGCAACCGGTAAGCCACGCGGCCGTCATTGTGTGGATGTTCCCTCGCCTGACCGGTCCCGAACTCGTGCTCCATGATCTTTCCGACGCCCGCTGTGTGGAGCTTCAATCGTCAGACCGCATTCGGAGGGCGTCAATAGCGACGAGACGTCAATACCTTCATCTTCGGAAGGCGGCATTTCTGGGTGCGTCCGCTGGTCTTCAGTAGTGTGGAGAAGACGAGTTCCTCCACAGGGAGCGGCACCGCGGCCCGGTGGACTCTTCCCCAGCCGAAAGGGATTTCCATGCACGAGGTTCAAGCCGTCGTCGTCCGGGCCAAGAACGAGCCCGCCACCGTTGAGACCATCCTGGTTCCCGATCCGGGGCCCGGTGAGGCGTTGGTCGACGTGCTCACCTGCGGGGTCTGCCAGACGGACCACCACTACAAGGTAGGAGCGGTGGGCGACGATTTCCCCTACCTGCTCGGGCACGAGGCTACCGGCGTCGTCTCCGCGGTCGGCGAGGGCGTCACCGCGGTGGCTCCGGGGGACCGGGTGATCCTGAACTGGCGTGCCGTGTGCGGGCAGTGCCGGGCCTGCCGCAAGGGCCAGCCCTGGTACTGCTTCAACACCCATAACGCCACGCAGAAGATGACCCTGCTCGACGGCACGGAGCTCTCCCCCGCGCTGGGCATCGGCGCATTCGCCGAGAAGACCCTCGTCGCCGCCGGACAGTGCACGAAGATCGAAGGTGACCTTGAGGAGCACCAGTACGCGGCCGTGGGCCTGCTCGGCTGCGGCGTGATGGCCGGCATCGGTGCGGTGCTCAACACCGGTGCCGTGCAGCGCGGCGAGTCCGTGGCCGTCATCGGCTGCGGCGGTGTCGGCACGGCCGCGGTTGCCGGGGCGCAGCTGGCCGGCGCCACGACGATCATCGCCGTGGACCTCGATGACGACAAGCTCGCCACGGCCCGCTCCTTCGGCGCCACGCACACCGTGAACTCCAAGGAACAGGACCCGGTCGAGGCGATCCAGGAGCTCACCGGCGGCTTCGGCGCCGACGTCGTCATCGACGCCGTCGGGATCGCCGCCACTTTCCGGCAGGCCTTCGAGGCACGCGACCTCGCCGGCCGTCTGGTCCTCGTAGGCGTCCCCGACCCCGGCACCACCTGGGAGATTCCGCTCGACCAGGTCTTCGGCCGCGGCGGGTCGATCAAGTCGGCCTGGTACGGGGACACCCTGCCCTCCCGGGACCTGCCCATGCTCGTGGACCAGTACCGGCTGGGCCGGCTGGACCTCGACGGCTTCGTCTCGGAGCGGATCGGGCTCGGCGACGTGGAGCCCGCCTTCGAGAAGATGAAGGCCGGCAAGGTGCTGCGGTCCGTCGTGGAAATCAGCGGCGGCCGTGCGGCCTCCGCTGCCGCGGCCCGAACGGAGGCCGCACGGTGAGCGCCGGTTCGGCATCCCCGCGCACCGACGCCACGGGCCGGGTCCGCGTCGAGCACCTGGTGACCTCCGGAACGTTCTCCCTCGACGGCGGCACGTGGGAGGTCGACAACAACGTGTGGATCGTCGGTGACGACAAGGAATGCCTGGTCATCGACCCCGCCCACGACTCAACGGCCGTGGTGGACGCCGTCAACGGGCGCACCGTGAAGGCGGTCCTGCTCACCCACGGCCACGACGACCACATCCGGGCCGTCCGCGACGTCGCGGTGCGGCTGAAGGCACCCGTCCACCTGCACCCGGCCGACACGATGCTGTGGGAGCAGGTCCACCCGGACACCGCCGCCGACGCCGGGATCACCGACGGCGATGTGTTTCCCGTGGGCGGGGTGGAACTCACCGCCGTGCACACGCCGGGCCACTCCCCCGGGTCGGTCTGCTTCCGGGCTCCGGGCCTTGGACCCGACGGGGTGGTCTTCTCCGGGGACACGCTGTTCTCGGGAGGACCGGGCGCCACCGGGCGGTCCTACAGCGACTTCGACACGATCATCGAGTCGATCCGGACCCGGCTGCTCACCCTCCCGGCGGGCACCGAGGTGCTGACCGGCCACGGCGATTCAACGACCATCGGGGCGGAGGCTTCTCACCTGCAGGAGTGGATCGACCGGGGGCACTGACGCCCGGGGTCCCGTCACATTCCATCAACGAAGCCCCAGCCCTTTTCCGGGCCGGGTGCCGTGCCTATCGTGAAGTGACCGGACTGGAACTGAACCCACGTCCGGAACCGGATGGGGTGCCGGCGGAGGAAACCCATCGGAGCGCCCCTCGACCTTCACGATCAGATGGGACACGAGATGGAAAATACGGATTCGGTCTTCAGCTTCGGCCTGCCCTGGGAAGACGCGGTCGGTTACTGCCAGGGGCTGCGGGTCGGGACGACCCTGCGAATATCCGGGCAGCTGTCCCACGATCTGGAGGGCAATTTCCTCCACATCGGAGACTTCGAGGCGCAGGTCCGGGTGGCGTTCGAGAACATCGACCACGTCCTGGCGCACTTTGGTGCCAGGCGCGACCAGATCATTGAAACGAACGTCTTCCTGCGGGACTTCCGCGAGAATTTCGCCACCTTCGGGCCGCTCCACAAGGAGTATTTCGGCGATTACCGGCCCGCCAGCAACGCCTGGGGGGTTACGGACCTGGCACTTCCCGACCAGCTGGTGGAGATCGCGGCCCACGTGGACCTCACGAAGTAGGACGGAAGAACCCGGACCTGGTCCGCCCGTTTACCCGCCGGAGGCGCCGGCCGCACCAACGGCCCGCGCTGTGTCCGGGCGGCGACGCCGCGGCCTTGGCGGTTCCGGCCGGGCATGACTAAATAGGAGGGAACGGCCCAGCAGGGCGTTCCCGGACGATGGGTGCCGTACCCGGTGTGCGACAAGACGGCCCGGAGGAGTCTGTGATGGCGTGGATCGTGCTCGTAGTGTCCGGTGTCCTTGAGGCGGTCTGGGCGACGGCGTTGGGCAAGTCGGACGGCCTGAGCCGGATGGGCCCGACGATCGTCTTCGTCGTCTCCATCCTTGCCAGCATGGCCGGCCTGGCCTATGCCATGCGCACGCTGCCCGTGGGCACGTCCTACGCCGTGTGGGTGGGGATCGGTGCGTCGCTGACGATCATTTACGCGATGGCCACCGGCACGGAGCCGGCGTCGCTGCTGAAGATCGTCTTCCTGGCGATGATCATCGGCGGCATCATCGGGCTCAAGCTCATCCACTGACCCCGGCTTTTGGCGTTCGCGTCCTCTCCGGCCCCACGTGCGATGCCCAGGACAGGCGGAGAAGCGTCACGCCCCCTGGACGCCGGCCGGAGTCAGTCCAGCGAGCAGTTTCTCGACGCGGGACCGGATGTCGTCACGGATGGCACGGACCTCCTCGAGGGGCCGGCCCTTGGGGTCGACCAGTTCCCAGTCCTCGTAGCGCTTCCCGGGAAAGACCGGGCACACATCCCCGCAGCCCATGGTGATCACGACGTCGGAGGCCTGGACCTGCTCGGTGGTCATGAGCTGGGGAACGGCCCGGGAGATGTCGATTCCCTCTTCGGCCATCGCCTGGACGGCGATTGGGTTGATCGAATCACCCGGTTCGGAGCCACCGGAGCGGACCTCGACGGCTCCGCCGGAGAGTTCGCGCAGGTATCCGGCCGCGATCTGGGACCGGCCCGCGTTGTGGATACAGACGAAGAGGACTGTGGGTTTCATGGAATTCCTTACTGCGAGTTTTTCAAAGCATAGATGTTCATCTATTGATTAGCGAGCGGATTCCCCGGCCCGCCGGCCATAGAGCGGAGCAGTTCGCGTACGCGGACCTCGATGTCGTCGCGGATGCCCCTTACCCGGGGCAGCGGCAGCCCCACCGGGTCCTCAAGGTCCCAGTCGAGGTAACGGCGGCCCGGATACACCGGGCAGGCGTCCCCGCACCCCATGGTGACCACGACGTCGGCCGCGCGCACCACCTCGTCGGTGAGCGGCTTGGGATACTCGCCGTCGAGGGGAACGCCGACCTCATCCAGTGCGGTCACGATGACCGAGCGCACTGCGTCGGCCGGTGCGGATCCGGCGGTCCGGACGCGCACGCGGTCCCCGGCGAGGTGACGCAGGATCGCGGCGGCCAACTGGGACCGTCCGGCGTTCTGCACACAGACGAACAACACTTCGGGCACCCGATCCGCCGGCGGCCGGTCGGCCTTCGCCAGGGCGGACAGCCGGTCCGCAGCGAACCGTGCGGTGAGCGACGGCAGCTGGCTGGCGGCTCCGGCCCGCTCCGCGAGCAGGGCGCGGCTTTCGCGCACGTAACGGTCGACGGTTTCAGGACCGAAGGTGCCGGCGAAGCGGGTGGTGAGGTCCGCAGAGATCCGCCGCAGCACCGCGTCGGTCACTGGCACCGGCCGCTTCCCGCGCAGCATCTCCGCCATGCGGTCCACCTGATCCGGGGGAATTGAATACCAGACCTGCCGGCCCTCCGGCTCCCGCCGCAGCAGGCCCTCGGCCGACAGCGCCTTCACATGGTGGCTCACGGTGGGCTGCCGCAGGCCAAGCTCTGCCGCCATACTGCCCACCAGGCGGCGGCCGTCGGAGCTCTCAAGAATCAGCGACAGAATCCGCGCCCGGGTCGGATCGGCAAGCAGCTTCAGTTCAACCGTGGAGTCCGAAATATCCATAGATGACAGTCTATGCTTATGCCGGCACGCACCGGACGGGCGCACTTGGCCCCTGCCGTGGTCGCCGCGCACATCGGCTCGGCCTGCGTCTTCACAGGCTCCACCAGCTCCGCGCATCTGGCCAGCCGCGCTGGCGGGCAGAGCACCGCGCTCCACGGAATGGGTGAGACTGAGGGAATGATCCTCAAAGTGGTGGTGCTCTTCGCCCTGGCCGCGGTCGCTGAGATCGGCGGGGCCTGGCTGGTGTGGCAGGCGGTGCGTGAAGGCCGCCCCTGGTGGTGGGCGGGCATTGGCCTCATTGCGCTGGGTGTGTACGGCTTCCTTGCGACCCTCCAGCCCGATCCGCACTTCGGCAGGATCCTGGCCGCCTACGGCGGTGTGTTCGTTGCGGGCTCGCTCGCCTGGGGCGTCGTGCTCGACGGCTTTCGGCCGGACCGGTGGGACATCCTCGGGGCCGGCGTGTGCCTCGCCGGGGTGGCCATCATTATGTTCGCGCCGCGGATCCCCGGCTCCTAGCGGCGGAGGGCGCCCCGGGGCGTGGGCCCCGGCCGCGCAGCAGGTGGGGCCGCTGCCGGGGTGCACGGTCGGGTGCGCCCCGGCAGCGACGTCGTGGGCCGGCGGGCTAGCCGGCGAGCGGAGCCGACCGGCGGAGCCTGGCGTTGAACAGCAGGTCGTCGACCTCCTCCAGTGCCCTTACGGCATCACACAAGCGGCTTTGGGCCGCGCCCGGGCCTGAGTCCCTCCCGCTCGCCTCAGCCTGCTCGCAGGCAAGGCGCGCATCGAGGAGGCGCTGCACCCTCCGCAGCCTCAGCGCCTCCAGGTCCTCGAGATCACCCGACCGGCCCTGCAGGTTAATGACGTCGGCACTCAGCAATTCCATAGGGATATGGTCCAGTACCACAACCCCATCCGCAACAAAGGAATCGCCGGAAACAGGGAAAAGTTTTCTGTGTGACACACCAACAACGCAGGATTACGGTAAGGCTACTGAATATTTTTCGGGTTATTTTCCCAAACAACCAATCCGCGCCCGAGGGCTCGCCGAACACCTTTTAAGCACATCCCAAGATGTGCGCTCACCGCACAGTGAAGGAAATAGATCTCCATGAACAAGAACATGCGGCTCCTCGCAGTACCCTCCCTCGCCCTCGGCATGCTGGCGCTCTCCGCCGCCCCCGCCCTGGCGGCGGACGGCTCCTACTCTTCCACCCTCGGCCAGCTCAACGGCAGCACCGGCGCGGGCACCATCACCGTCGACGTTAAGGGCGACCAGGCGACGGTCAACCTGCAGGTCTCCGGCCTCGCCGAGACCTTCATGGACGGCCCCTACCCCCACGTCCAGCACATCCACGGCGGCGCCGAGGGTGTCTGCCCGACCCCCGCTGCCGACACCAACGGTGACGGCGTGGTCAACACCACCGAAGGCGCCCCCTCCTACGGCGGAATCGTGACCACGCTGTCCACCAGCGGCGGCACCGGTCCCGAGGAGGGCCTGAACGTCAAGCTCGGCGGCCAGGGTGGCAGCTACACCATCCAGCGCACCTTCGAGGTCAACGCCGACACCAAGGCCGCCCTCGAAGCCGGCACCGCCGTCGTCGTCGTCCACGGTCTCGACCCCGCAACCCTGAGCCCGGCCGCCCAGGAAGCCAAGAGCGACCTGACCCCGGACCTTCCGCTGGCAGCGACCTCACCGGCACTGTGTGGAACCCTTGTTGCCTCGCAGATGGGCGCCATGCCCAACGGTGGCGCTGACACGGGAGCCACCCAGGAGACCGGATCCAACGTCGGCGCCCTCGCCCTCGGCGGTGGCCTCGTTCTGGCTGCAGCAGCAGGTGGAACCTACATGGTCCGCCGCCGCAGCGCCGATCAGGCGTAATGCCTGAGCGCACAACCAGGCGCCGGGCCGGCTCGACCTGAGTCCACGCCCGGGACCACCGGCCGCCGCAGTGTTCCCCCGCTGCGGCGGCCGGACCGTTTAACCCAACAATCCTCCCGCTGCACTCTCCGGAAAGGACCGTCATGACCGAACTCTCCGCCGTCGCGCTGATCTGCTCCCTCTCGCCCTCCCCTGCACCCTCGAGCAGCGATCGAATGGCCCGCCATGTCCTTGATCAGCTGGCCCTCCAGGGCGTCACCGGATCCACGGTGCGCGTCGTGGATTACAACGTACTGCCCGGGGTGCAGACGGATATGGGCGCCGGCGACGACTGGCCCGCCATCCGGGCCCAGATCCTCGCCGCGGACATCCTGGTGCTCTCCACCCCTATCTGGATGGGCCACCCGTCCAGCGTCGCCCAGCGGGTGGTGGAGCGCCTTGACGCCGAGCTGTCCGAGACCGACGACGCGGGCCGCCCGACCATGTATCAGAAGGTGGGTGTGGTCGCCGTAGTGGGCAACGAGGACGGCGCCCACAAGACCATCGCCGACATGCTGCAGGCCCTGAACGACGTCGGCTTCAGCATCCCGGCCCAGGGTGGCACCTACTGGGTTGGCGAGGCGATGCAGACGGTCGATTACCGGGACCTCGACGCCGTCCCGGAGAAGGTGGCGGCCACTACGGCCGGTCTCGCCCGCAATGCCGCCCACCTCGCCCGCCTGCTCCGCGACAACCCCTACCCCGCCGGGTAACGCCCGGCGGGCTCAGCCCCGGTAGACCTGCACCACCGAGGGCCGGGGAAGTGCGCCCTGGCCGGGGGCCGGCTGCACACCGGCCGGCACGTAGTCCGGGAATCGGGACACCTGGGCCGCCCAGGTGCCGTCCTCCCCCGGGTGCTGGACGGCGACGAAGACCGAGCGTTCGTCGTCGTGAATGATGGGCCCGCAGGTCTCGGCGTCGCGCGGCACGGCGAGGAACTGCTCGACCCGCCCCCGCTCGGCGCCGTCGAGGCCCACCTTGAACAGTCCGTCGCAGTAGCCGATGGTGCCCGGCTGGCCGTCCGTGGAGATCCACAGGTTGCCCACCGAATCGAACGCGAGGTTGTCTGGGCAGCTGATCGGGGAGACCTTGTCGGCGGGATACCCGCTGAAGTACGCCGTGGAATTCTTCGCCGGGTCACCGCACACCAGCAGCAGGTTCCAGGTGAAGCGCGTGGCTGTGGCGTCGCCGCCAGCCTCGGTCAGCTCGACCACGTGGCCGTCGCGGTTGGCGGTCCGCGGGTTCGCCTCGTCCGCCGCGGCGTTGGTGCCGGTTCCCCGGTTGGTGTTGTTGGTGCACGCCACGTACACCTTGCCGGTCACCGGGTTCGGCTCGACGTCCTCGCACCGGTCCATCTTGGTGGGGCCCACCTTGTCGGCGGCGAGGCGCGTGAAGACCGCCACCTCGGCCGCGCTCATGCCGGGCACCGCCGATTCGTTGTCCAGCAGCAGCGGCAGCCACTCCCCGACGCCGTCGAACGCGCCGTCGGCCGGCAGCGCCCCGGTGCCGTTGATCTCGGGCACGGAGTTGCCCTGGAACCGCGCCACGTACAGCGAGCCCTGAGAGAGGAGCGACATGTTCGCGCGCCGGGCCTCGGGGGTGTTCCCGGGCTTGACCGTGTTCGTGGAGACGAACTTGTAGAGGTAATCGAACCGCTCGTCGTCCCCGGAGTAGGCAATCACCCGACCGTCGGGGGCAACGGTCACGTTCGCGCCCTCATGCTTGAAGCGTCCCAGCGCCGAGTGCTTGCGGGGGGTGGAGGTGGGATCGAACGGGTCGACCTCCACGATGTAGCCGAAGCGGTGCTTCTCGTTCTCGTAGCCCGGTATCCGGGTGTCGAAGCGGGCCTCGTCGATTTCCCAGCCGCGGACCGTGGGCTTGGAGCCCAGCCCGTACCGGCGGTCCCCCGCGCTGGTTCCGGCGCTCACGAAGTATCCGTTGAAGTTCTCCTCGCCGGAGAGGATGGTGCCCCACGGGGTGGTGCCGCCCGCACAGTTCCCCAGCGTGCCCAGCACCGTGCGGCCGGCCGGGTCGTCGATGGTTTTCACCAGGTCGGATCCCGCGGCAGGGCCGGTGAGCTCGTAGGGGGTCGTGGTGAGGAAGCGCCGGTTTCGGGGCGCGCCCTGGACGTAGCTCCACGGCTTCGCCGTGTTCTTGCGTTCAAGCTCGACGACGGAGAGCCCGTGGGCGGCCTTGCCGATCCCGCGCACCTCGGCGGGGGCAAGGCTCGGCGGCACCATGATGGCCTCGTTGGTGTACTCGTGGTTGGCGAACAGGACCGCGCGGCGTCCCTTGCTTCCGGGCAGCGTGAGGATATCGGTGTAGTCGCAGTTGTAGCCGAACTGGAGGGCCTGGGCGGCCGCGCTCTGGTTTCCGGCGTCGAAGGCGGGCGAGTTGGAGAACAGCGGATCACCCCAGCGGATCACCGGCTTCCAAGTGAACCCTGCGGGAACCGTCATGTCATCGACCAGGGCGTCCACCGGCGCGATGGGCGTGAAGGTGAGCTTGCTGCGCGGCCCGCCCAGGGCGACCGCCTGTGGCAGTGCCTTCCCGGGCCCCACCACCGAGCCGACCATTAGGGTCAGGGCCCCCGCGGCACCGGCGCCCAGCAGGTTGCGCCGGGAAAACTCGGCCGAGACGACGTCGCGGAAGTAGTTGTTCTCCGAGGTATTGCAGACCGCCGACGCGCAGGCGTTGTCGCACTTCAGGGCGCAGGTGACGGCGCTTCGCTTGCCTTTGGTGTGTCCGAGCATGGGGAGCAGCCGGCGGGTGGTTTCACTCATGGGGTGTGCCTTCCAAGGGACGAACTGGCGTTGGACTCTCGTCCGACCTTGGCTGGGGAAACCGACGCCCTGCGTTCCCCCCGGTGAACGGGCGAAAAACCCTGACGAAACACTTGACCCACGGGTCTCATCTGGAACACCCCCGCGTCACCGAAGGCAGGACGAGCACCCGGTCCGCTACGGTGGGCGCATGAAACGCATCGGCCTGCTCGGCGGGATGAGCTGGGAAAGCTCAGCGCTCTACTACTCGCTCATCAATGAGGGGGTCCGCGACCGGCTCGGCGGCCTCCACTCGGCCTCCTGCGTCCTGATCTCCGTGGACTTCGCGCAGATCGAACGCCTCCAGGCCCAAGGTGAGTGGCAGCGGGCGGGAGAGATCCTCGCCGGGGAGGCGCGGCGGATCGAAGCAGCGGGCGCCGACCTGCTGGTGCTCTGCACCAACACCATGCACAAGGCGGCGGCGGCCATCGAGGACGCCGTATCCATCCCGTTTCTCCACCTGGGCGACGTCACGGCCCGGGCGGTCCTCGCCGCGGGACTCCGGACGGTGGGTCTGCTCGGAACGAGATTCACCATGGAGCAGGCCTTTTACGTGGACCGCCTTGCCGCCCACGGACTCGAGGTGCTGCTTCCCGGCCCGGAGGACCAGGCGGTGGTGAACGCCATCATCTACGACGAACTGGTGCTCGGTGACATCCGGGACGAGTCGAGGCGCAGGTACCAGGCGGTGATGAAGGACCTGGCCGCGAGGGGTGCCGGGGGCATCATCCTGGGCTGCACGGAGATCGAACTGCTGATCGGGCAGGACGACTCGGAGCTGCCGGTGTTCGCCACCACCCGCCTCCACGCGGAGGCAGCCGTGACGGCGGCCCTCGCCAAGTGAGTCCGGGTCGCCTCAGCCCCCGGCCGCGGCCAGCACCCGGTGGACCCGCCCGAGCCGGTCAAGCCACCACTGCCTCCGGTCCGCCGGCGCGGCGAAGGCCTCCAGCAGCGCCGGGGACGCGGTCACCCGACGGACCGGGAGGAACCCGCCGTCGGGCACCAGCGGTTCATCGGTGACATCGCCCTCCATGAGGGAGACGGTGGCAAGTCCGCAGGCGTAGGGAAGCTCGGGCAGCGCCGCGGCGAGGGCCACCCCGGCGCGGATGCCCACGGAGGTGTCGAGCGCGGAGCTGACGACGGCGGGCAGCCCTGCCCGGGCCACGAGGTCCAGCGCCCTGCGCACTCCCCCGAGGGGGGCGGCCTTGATCACGAGGAGGTCGGCGGCGTCCTCCCGGGCGACCCGCAGCGGGTCCTCCTCGCGCCGCACGCTCTCGTCGGCGGCGATGAGCACGGGCACCTCCCGCCGGCGCAGCTCATTGCGCACCGCACGCAGCCCCGGGATGTCGGCCACGGGCTGTTCGGCGTATTCGAGCCGGTGTTGGGCGAGCTCGGTCAGGGCGGTCAGCGCCTCGCCTTCGGTCCAGCCACCGTTCGCGTCGACGCGGAGTGCCGCGGAGGGAAGCAGCCGGCGCACCTCGGCCACCCGGGCCAGGTCCTGGGCGAGGTCCTGTCCCTGTTCGGCGACCTTGACCTTCACCGCGCCGACGCCGCCGAAGCGGGCCAGGACCTCCTCGACGCGGGCCGAGGGCACGGCCGGGACCGTGGCGTTCACTGGCACCTGCTGCCGCACCGGCTCCGGGAATCCGCGCCACCCGGCCTCAAGCGCCGAACGCAGCCAGCTCGCCGCTTCACGGTCTTCGTATTCGGGGAACGGGGAGAACTCGCTCCAGCCCACGGGCCCCTCGAGCAGAAGCGCCTCCCGGACCAGCACGCCCCGGAAGCGGACCCGCATGGGCACTGCGACCACGCGTGCGCGCTCCCGAAGCTCGGCCAGCGGGGGGAGGAACGGGGCGTTGGGGTCGGGTGTGCTCACGCGTCTAGGCTACGTGGCACCGGAGTGCGCGACGCGCCGCTCCCCCTCCGCCGAAACAGCAGGTCACCACGCTTCCGCGCCCGCAGAGCGTGGTGACCTGCGGTCTCGACGGAGTTTGGGCGCTATTCAGGATCTTTCAGCCGGATATGGAACAGTTGGTGGATGACCTTGCAACGAGGACCTCTTCGGTGGACCCGTCGGCGGGCCAGGGCGGCACGCAGCCCCCAGCTGTTCGTCCTGGGTGCAGCGGCGTGCTTCACGGCCCTGGGCTGGACCTATTGGCTGTTCGTTCGGACCACCACCGGGCAGTTTGCCGACGAATCGGCGTGGGCGGAGGCCGACTCCGCCGCCCCGGACGGCGCCCTGCCGTTTCTCCGCTTCCTCGACAACCTGCCGCTGATCTCCGTGGTCATCGCCGCGGCGACCCTCCTGTTCGTCACGCTGGTGCGGCGGCGCTGGGCCGCGGCGCTTCTGGCCCTAGGCGTCATGGCCGGCGCGAACCTCACCACCCAGATCCTCAAGAACATGGTGCTCGACCGCCCCGACCGCGGCGTTCCCACCCTCGACTTCAATTCATTACCCTCGGGGCATACGACGTTGGCGGCGTCGGCGGTGGCCGCTGTCTTCCTGGTGTCCTCGCCGCGCTGGCGCCCGCTCGTCGCGGCCGGCGGCGGAACCTATTCGGTGCTCGCCGGTGCCGCGACTTTTGTGAACCTGTGGCACCGCCCGGCCGACGTCATCGCCGCCCTCCTCGTTGTCGGGGCGTGGACGCTACTAGGCGGGCTGCTGGTGATGCGGACCGGCAACGACTGGAACGTCTGGCCGGGCTTCGGCCGCCACTGGGCGGCGTCGCGGTGGTGGCTTGCGCTCTGCTGGGTGGCCGGCCTTGCGGGTCTTGTTCTGTCCGCGCTGCTCTATGTTCTGGTGCAGCAGATCGGGCCGGCGCCGGTCCCCGGGACTGCGAGGGTGCCGTTGTTTTTCTGGGCCGGCCTTTCCTCGATCGTGGGCACCGGCTTCACCCTGGCCGGAGCCGCCGGCTGGCTCTTCACGTCGCAGGCCCGCATCACCGGCGACCGCCCGCACCCGAACGAAGCCGCCGTGCGGCCCGGCGCTCAGGGCTGACGGGAGAGCCACTTCCAGTGGGCGAGCGTCCGGAGCCTGTCCAGCAGCACCCGTGACCGTTCCGGGCCGTAGGGCAGGAGCGGGACCGCCTTGGTCATGTCGATTGAGGCCTCGTCCATGGCGACCTTGGTGACCCGGATGGCGGCGCGCATCTTTTCCATCTGCGTGGCGACGAACCGCACATCCACCGGAGCGCCATGCCCGGGAACGAAGACGTCGTAGAGGTCCTCGAGCGCCGTGATCTTTCCAAGCGTCCGGATCCACTCGGTGGGGAACGAGTCCTCGAAGGCCGGGTCGGCTCCCTCTTCGACGAGGTCGCCGGTGAAGAGCACGCTGCCAGCGCCCACCAGCAGGTCGTGGTCGGTGTGGCCGCGGCCGAGATGGAACAGGGTGACCTGCATGCCGCCGAGGTCGAGGTCCACCGGCTTGCCCTCGACCAGGCGGGTCGCCGCCACGAGGTCGGTGTGCGGGCCTTCTCCAGCGGCCATCTCGGGTTCCACCCGGGCGACGAGCGCGCGCTGCTGCTCGCCGCCGTCGAGCATCGCCTCGCTGCAGCGCGAGGTGGCCCAGATCTGCTCGACTCCGTGCGCGGCCAGGTAGCTGTTGCCGAAGTAGTGGTCGCCATGGGCGTGGGTGATGACGGCGGCCAGCGGCAGGTCCGTCACCTCTCGGACCCTGCGCAGGATCTGCTCCGCCTGCCGGGGCCCGGCCCCGGTGTCGATGATCAGCCCGCGCTCGGAACCGAGGACGAGGCCGATGTTCGCGGCGAAGCCGGGAAGGGAGAGGACACGGATGCCGGGCGCGGGCTCCTGCCACGAGGCTTCCTGCCCCGGGGCATCAGGTATTGCGGACACGAAGGATCCCTCTCCATAGGCGGTGGACCTCCAGTCTAGGAGCCCGGGGCTTCAGCGGGAGTCACCCACCGAGCCGAGTGCGGACCAGCCCCCGGGCGGGCCTCCCGGGCCCGGGAAGAACCCGGGCCCGGGCGCGAGGCCGGGCTCCGGAGGATAGCCCTGCCCGGCCGGGGAGCCCGGGGAGTGCTGGCTCCCGAGCAGGCTGCGGGTCAGGGTGGCGCCGTCGGCCATCAACTCCGCCACCGCCGCCTCGAGATGTTCGTCGGAGACGTCGGCACCGGCGAGCTGGGCCCCGAGGACCGCCCGGCGCACAAGCTCCCGGACGAAGGACGCGGTGGTTCCCTCGATGCGCGCGGCGGCCGCGGCCAGCGCCTCCTCGCTGAAGCGGATCCTGCGTGAGTAGAGGCGGAGCAGCTCGATGCGCTCGCGCTCGGAGGGAAGTGGGATGTTCACCGCGAGATCGACCCGGCCCGGGCGCTCGGCCAGCGCCCGTTCGAGCATGTCCACGCGGTTCGTCGTCAGGACGAAGGTGACGTCTGCGTCATCGTCAAGCCCGTCCATGGCATCGAGCACCTCGAACAGCAGGGGCTGCGGGCCGTGGCCGTAGCTGCGGTCCTCGGCGATCAGGTCGCAGTCCTCAAGGACCACCAGCGAGGGCTGGAGGGCGCGGGCCATCCGGGCGGCCTCGCTCACGAAGGCGAGGGTGCCGCCGGAGAGCAGGATCGCCGTCGTCCCCCCGGTCCGGCCGAGCAGGTAGCGCACGGTGTGGGTCTTTCCCGTGCCCGGCGGCCCGTACAGCAGGATACCGCGCTTGAGGTGCTGGCCCAGGGCCTTCAGCGCGGCGCGGTGGGCGGCGACGCCCACCGCATGGTCGGAAATCTTCTGCAGGAGGCCCTCGGGCAGGATGACGTCCGCTTCTCCGAGGGCCGGGCGGTGGTGGAAGGTGACACCGGCGCTTCCCTGCCCGAAGTCGTCCATCGTCAGGGAGATCACCTGGCCCTTGAGCACGCTGTCGCTCTGCAGCTGCCGGCGCAGCTCGGCGAGGAACGCGGCCGTTGCGCCCGGATCCGGCGAGAGGACCTCGAGCGATGCGGTCATCCGGCCGTACTGCGGGCTCGCGGTGCGCTGGAGGACCGCCAGCGGGACTCCGTCCCGGGTGAACAGCCAGACGCCCAGCGCCAGGGCCTGCCGCTGGGCGTCGGGGCCCACGGCCACGTTCGTATAGTCGGGCTGGGAGAGTGGAAGCCGCGGGAAGAACTGCTGCTGCTGAAGCATGTCGCTCAGGGATAGATGGTGGCGCTGGTCTCCCCCGCCGATGCCGACAAGCCGGGCGGCCGGGTCCTTTCCGGCCTCTCCGGCCAGGAAGATGTCGAGGTCCACGAAGCGGTGGGAGGGAACCTGTTCGAGGACGACCGGAATCTCGTGTGCCGGGCGTCCGAGGTGTGCGCTCAGGATCGGGACGAGCTGTTCGCCCTGGGGACCGCGCGGTCCCTGCGCCTGCGCCAGCTCGACGAGGGCAGCGAAGTCGGACAGAAATTTCCCCATTGACTCATCCATGGGCAGAGACTACCAGCGGCAGTCCGTCCCCGAACGGCAGCGTTTCGGCACCGGGAAAGCAATTTCATGTCCTATTAGCTCTAGTCACATCCGAAACAGATGGGCTACTTTCTTCAAATACCTAATTTCGTCGTATGAGGTAATTCCTTCCGCTCCAACCAGGACAGGTGACTATGGAACCCGGCGGAACACCACCCCGGCGGAACGTTGCGGTTTTTCTGGATATGGAGAATCTCTACGGCGGGGTTTCCGGGCACCCCACCTCCGTTCCCGTGGGCTCGATCATCAAGGACATCGGCCAGCTCGTCCGCGACAGCGGAGTCGGCGCGCTGACCGCGGTGGCCCGGGCCTACGCGAACTGGGGGCGGGCGGAGATGGGGACCTACCGCCGCCAGCTGCTCGGGCATGGCGTCGAGCCGGTCCTTCAGCCAGGACGTCAAGAACGCAGCCGACATCGAACTCGTGGTCGACGCGCTCCGGGTCGCTGCCGAGGCGCCGTGGATCGAGGTCTTCGTGATCGTCAGCGGAGACGGCGGCTACGTTCCGCTGGTGCGGCGGCTGCATGCGCTGGGCAAGTATGTGATCGTGGTGACGACCTCGGGTCCCGATGTCGGGGCCGTCAGCAGCATGCTCCGGTCGGCCGCGGACCAGTTCCACGTCGTTGCGGTTCCGGAGCCGCCTGCACCGGCGCCAGCGGTGCCGGCGCCGGCCGCGCAGCCCGCACCGCCGCCGACCCTGGCCGAATACCGGGAGGCCATCCTCTCGCTGGTCGGCGCGGACCCCGAACTGCTCATCGACGGTCGGGTCAATGGGGCCCGCCTGGGCATGCTGCTGCGCAAGCGGTGGCCCGGAACCACGAGCAAGAGCTTCCAGTACCGGAGCCTTGGGGCGCTGGTCGAGGAAAACTGCGGGCTGCGCATGATCCGCCACGTCGAGCCGAAGCCCGTCCCGGAAATGGTTCCCGCCTGAGACCGCGGCGGGCCGGCTCCACGAATCCGCGAAGCCGGTCGCCGCCGGGAAACCGCCCCGCTACAGGTCGGCCAGCAGCCGGGCCGGGTTCTCCATCGCGTCGGCCACGAACCGAAGGAACCCGCCGGCCGTCCCGCCGTCGCAGACCCGGTGGTCGAAGGTCAGGGTCAGCTCGGTGACCTTCCGCACCGCCAGCGCCCCGTCGACCACCCAGGGCCGGTCGATGATCCGCCCGACGCCGAGGATCGCCGACTCGGGGTGGTTGATGATCGCGGCGCTGCCGTCCACCCCGAAGACGCCGTAGTTGTTCAGCGTGAAGGTTCCGGAGGTCAGCTCGGCCGGAGTGGCCTTCCCGGCACGGGCGGCTTCGGTCAGGCGGCGGATTTCGGCGTCCAGGGCCCGGGCGTTGAGCAGGTCGGCCCTGCGGATGCTGGGCACCACCAGGCCGCGGTCGGTCTGGGCGGCGACCCCGAGGTTGATGCCCTCGACGGCCAGGAGCTCCTGGGAGCCGTCCTCACCGGTGAGGACGCGGGTATTGAGCTCGGGATATTTCGCCAGCCCGGCGACGACGAACCGCGCGATGAACGCCAGCAGGCCGGGAGCGCCGCCGTCGGACTTCAGCGAGGCCCGCAGGTCCAGCAGGGCGGTGGCGTCAACGTCGACCCACACGGTCGCCTCCGGGATTTCCCGGCGGCTGCGCGAGAGGGTGTCGGCGATCGTCCTGCGCATCCCGCGCAGCGGGACGCGCTCGAGGACGGCAAGTCCGGACCGCTGATCGATGCCGGACGCCGGCTGCTCCACCGTGGACGCCTCCACCGCCGGCCGTTCTCTGTCCAGGGCGGCAGGGGCGCCGGTTCCACGGCCGGCGAGGGCCGCCTCGACATCCCGGCGCAGGATCAGCCCGTCAGGGCCGCTCCCGCTGAGCTCCCGCAGCGCCAGCCCGCCTTCGACCGCCATCCGGCGGACCAGGGGCGAGATGCAGCGCACGGCCTGCACGGCGTTCCCGCCGTCGCCCGCGGCCGGTGCAGCGGGCGCGGGCTCCTGGGTGACAGGGGTGGCCGGTGGAGCCGGCCGCGGCGAACCGGAGGCCCGGCGTGCCCGAGTCCGCTTCCCTGTGCTGCCGCCGGGGGTGCCGTAGCCGATGAGGACGTTGCCCGAGCCCTGCTCGGGTTCCGGTGCTGCGGCCGCCGCGGCGGCGGTCGAGATGCCGGCCCGCTCCTCGTTCCGGTAGGTTTCGGCCTCCGGTCCGGCGGTGGTCGCGGCGACGGGTTCGACGCGCGGTGCGCCCCCGGCGGCAGGCGGCTGGCCGGCGGGCGCTTCGGCGGCCGGGGAGCCGGCGGCCCGAACGGAGATCAGGGGGGCGCCGACGTCGAGGGTCTCCCCCGCCGCCCCGTGCAGCACGGCGATGGTGCCGGCGTAGGGGCAGGGCACCTCGACAACGGCCTTGGCCGTCTCGACCTCGGCGACCGGCTGGTCGACGCGGACCTCATCGCCCTCCTTGACCAGCCAGTTGACGAGTTCGGCCTCGGTCAGGCCCTCGCCGAGATCGGGCAGCCGGAACACCTGAAGGGACGCGGGCAGCGCTTCGGTGCTCATTGCCCGTCCTCCCACTGCAGCTCATCGACGGTGTCGAGGATCCGGTCGACGCTGGGCAGGAAGTGATGCTCCAGCTTGGGTGCCGGATAGGGAATGTCGAAGCCGGTGACGCGCCGCACTGGCGCCGCCAGGGAATGGAAGCACCGCTCCTGGACGCGGGCCACGATCTCCGCGGCGACCGAGGCGAACCCCGGGGTTTCAGCGATCACCACGGCCCGCCCGGTCCGGCGCACGCTCGCACATACCGTCTCGTCGTCGAAGGGCACGAGGGAGCGGACGTCGATGACCTCAAGCGACCGGCCCTCCTCGGCGGCGGCCGCCGCGGCGGCCATGGCGGTGGGCACCGAGGGGCCGTAGGCGATCAGGGTCGCGTCGGTGCCGGAACGGGCGACGACTGCGCTGCCGATGGTCTGCGGCGCGGACCCGTCCTCGAAGCTGCGGCGCAGTTCCCCGAGGTCGACGACCTCCTTGGACCAGTACAGCTTCTTGGGTTCGAGGAAGACGACGGGATCCGGCGAAGCGATCGCCTCGCGCAGCATGAGGTAGGCGTCGCGCACCGTGGCCGGGGCGAGGACCGTGAGGCCGGGGGTGTGGGCGTAGTAGGACTCGGAGGAATCGCAGTGGTGCTCCACCCCGCCGATGCCGCCGGCGTAGGGAATGCGGATGACCATCGGCAGCAGCACCCGGCCCTTGGTGCGGTTGGGCAGCTTGGCGACGTGGCTGACCACCTGCTCGAAGGCCGGGTAGGCGAAGGCATCGAACTGCATCTCCACGACCGGGCGCATGCCGTTCATCGCCATCCCGACGGCCATGCCCATGATCCCCGCCTCGGCCAGCGGGGTGTCGAAGCAGCGCCCGGGGCCGAAGCGGGCGGTCAGCCCGTCGGTGATCCGGAAGACTCCACCGAGGGGTCCGACGTCCTCGCCGAACATCAGCACCGAATCGTCCGCCGCCATGGCGTCGGCGAGGGCGGTGTTGAGGGCCTTGGCGAAGGTCACGGCCGTGGCTGCGGGCTGGCCTGTCGCCGATGACTCGGCCGCCGACGGGTCGGCGGGCCGGGCGGGGGCCTCAACCGGGGCCGCCGCGCGTTCTGAGATCTGGGTCATGACTGGACCGCCTCGCGTGAGAGCTCGTCGCGCAGCAGGTCGGCCTGCTCCTGGAGCTGCGCTGTTTGCTGGGTGTAGACGTGGGCGAACAACTCCTGCGGGTCGACCTCGACGTCGGCGTTGAGGCCGGCGCGGATCGCGGCAGCGACGGCTTCGGCATCGGCGGCGAACTGCTCCTCCGCGGCCTCGTCGAGCAGGGAGAGCCCGCGCAGGTAGGTGCGCAGCCTGCTGATCGGGTCCTTCGGGATCCACTTGTCGACGTCCTCGGCGGGCCGGTAGCGCGTGGCGTCGTCGGCGTTGGTGTGGGCCTGCATGCGGTAGGTGTGGGCCTCGATCAGGGCCGGGCCGCCACCGCTGCGGGCGGAGTCGACGGCCGCGCCGAGCACCGACAGCAGCGCAGCGAGGTCGTTGCCGTCCACCCGCTCCCCGGGCATGCCGTAGCCGATCGCCTTGTGGGCCAGGGACGGCGCCACGGACTGGTTTTTCAGCGGCACCGAGATGGCGTATTCGTTGTTCTGCACGAAGAACACCACCGGCACATGGAACACGGCGGCGAAGTTCAGCGCCTCGTGGAAGTCGCCCTCGCTGGTGGCCCCGTCACCGCACAGGGCAAGGACCACAGTGTCCTCGCCGCGGAGCTTGGCGGCGTGGGCGACGCCGACGGCGTGGAGCAGCTGCGTGGCCAGCGGGGTGGCCTGCGGAGCGACGTGCAGTTCGTAGGGGTCGTAGCCCGAGTGCCAGTCGCCGCGCAGGAGGGTGAAGACCTCCAGCGGATCCACGCCCCGGGTGATGACGGCGACAGTGTCGCGGTAGGTGGGGAACAGCCAGTCCTGGGACTGCAGGACGAGCGCCGCGGACACCTGGCAGGCCTCCTGCCCGTGGGAGGAGGGATACACAGCAAGGCGCCCCTGGCGTACCAGGGCGTTGGCCTGGTCGTTGATGCGCCGGCCCGAGATCAGCCGCGCGTAGCCCGCCAGGAGGGCCTGGGGGTCCGGAAGTGCGTACCGGGCGTCGGAGTGGGCCTCCCCGTGGTGGTCGATCAGCTGCACCGGAACCGGTGAGGGCAGCAACTGCGCATTGACCCCGCCCTCCGTTCTGGTGGAGTCGCTGTTCGTTGGAATCGTCATGTCCGCCTCCGTTGGCCGTGTCCTCGACAGCGCCCGCGCCGCCGCCCGCGGATCGCAGGGGCAGCATTGGATGCTGTGTCACCTTAGTATCGCTTCAGAGCGCATTTCGTATCCATCGAATGCGGAAAGTCTGGAAGGATTGACTTCCGGAGGGCCGGATCGAAGACGATCGGTTGATGTGAGCTGGATTACAGGAGTGGAGAGAGACAGATGGCCGATGGCCTGTTGGACGAGGTTGACCGCAGGATTCTGGCCGAGCTGACCCGGGACGGACGGCAGTCGGTCACCTCACTCGCCGAGAACGTCCACATCTCACGGGCCCACGCCTACTCGCGGATCTCCCGCCTCACCGAAGAGGGGGTGCTGACAAAGTTCACGGCCCTCGTGGATCCCGTGAAAGCCGGGCTGAAATCTTCGGCCTATGTGACCCTCAAGGTGCGCCAGCACTCCTGGCGGGAGCTTCGGGAGAAGCTGAGGGAGATCCCCGAAATCCACCACATCGCCCTGGTCGGCGGGGACTTCGACGTGATCCTGCTGGTGCGCGCGGAGGACAACCTCGACTTGCGCCGGGTGATCTTCGACCGGCTTCAATCGATGCCGGGCGTCCTGGACACCCAGACCTTCCTGGTGTTCGAGGACCTCGACACCCGGTAGCCCGCGGAAGAGCACCCGGCGTTCCCTGCTGCCGCGGGCTACGGCCCCCGGGCTGGTGCTACCGCCCCGCGAAACGGGGTGCGCGCTTCTCCTGGAAGGCGGTGAATCCCTCGGCGTAGTCCGGCGTCCGGCAGAGGGCGGCCTGCGCCGCGTTCTCCTGGTCCACCGCTGCCCACAGCCCCAGCCGCCGGTCGCGGATCTCGGCCACCAGCTGCTTGGAGGCGCGGAAGGCCCCGGTGGCGCCCGTGGCCACGCGGGCGGCGGTGGCCCGGGTGGTTTCGAGGAGTTCGCCGGC
The DNA here is from genome assembly GCA_003602285.1 of Arthrobacter frigidicola. GTDB lineage: Bacteria > Actinomycetota > Actinomycetes > Actinomycetales > Micrococcaceae > Arthrobacter_D > Arthrobacter_D frigidicola. Next base: position 268,960 of record QZVU01000004.1, on the reverse strand, counting down.
GGGAAGCGAGCGGCTGAACAGCCCCGACCGCACGGCCTCGGCACCGCTCATCAGCTCGGCGGTGTAGATCAGGTCGAGCGTGCGGTGGGCGCCGAGGCGCTCGGTGAACAGCCAGTGGCCGCCGGAGTCGAGGGTGGCCCCGAGGTTGGCGAACGGCGACCCGATCTTGGCGTTGTCGGCGGCGTAGACGACGTCGGTGGCGATCAGCAGGCCCAGTCCGACGCCGAGACAGGCGCCCTGGGCGGCCGCGAAGGTCGGTGCCGGGAAGGCGGACATCTTCTTCAGCAGCGGAGTGACCAGCCCGGCGAGATAGGCCTCGGCGTCGTCGGTGTCTGGGGAGACCCCTGAGATGTCGCGGCCGGCGCAGAAGGCGCGGCCCTCCCCGCGCAGCAGCAGGGCGCGGACGGAACCGTCGGCGGCCGCCGCTTCGGCCTCGTCGTATGCCCGGGACAGGTCCGCGAGCGACTGTTCGTCGAGGGCGTTGAGCTTGTAGGGGGCGTTGAGGGTGATCTCGGCGACGCCGTCGTTGAGCTCGAGTGAAATCATGGTGTCCTGCAGTGTCATGCGTCTCCTAGGCGTCGTAGTCCACCGACACGGCGTCGCTGGTGGGCCGGGCCTGACAGGTCAGGACGTACCCCTTGGCGAGTTCGTCGGGCTCCAGGGCATAGTTCTCTTCCATCTCCACCGTGCCCGAGACGATCTTTGCACGGCAGGTTCCGCAGACCCCGCCGGCGCAGGCGAAGGGCACGTCCGGGCGCACCCGCAGGGCGGCGTTGAGGAGGGATTCCCGCGCGTGGGTGGGGCTTTCGACGGTGCCCTGCAGCCCGTCGAGGCGGAAGGAAATGGTGTAGTTCTCGCCGTTGTCGGCCGGCCGGACGGGCCGCCCGGTCTGGCCCTCCGGGCGGGCCGGTTCGCCGGTGCTGAACAGTTCGAAGCGGATCTTCTCGGCCGGCACGCCCCGCTCGGCGAGGGTGTCCCGGCACAGCTGCACGAGTTCGAAGGGCCCGCACAGGAACCATTCGTCGACGTCCTCGGTGCGCAGCACACCCCCCAGCAGGGTCTGCAGCTTCTCGGCGTCGATCCGGCCCGAGAGCAGCGGCGAGATGCGCTGTTCGCGGGAGAGCACGTGGTGGACGGCGAACCGGGCCGGGTAGCGGTCCTTGAGGTCCGCGAGGTCCTCGAGGAACATCACATCCATGGCCGCCTTGTTTGCGTAGATGAGGTCGAAGCGGACGTTCTCCCCGGCGGCGAGGACCGAGCGGGCGATGGAGATGACGGGGGTGATGCCGGAGCCTGCCGCCACGGCGACGAAGGTGTTCTGGGTCGCCGTGTCGATCTTCTCGGGGTGGTTCAGCTCCGTCATTTCGTGTTTGGAGATGAACTGGCCCATCGGGCTCATCACATCGAGCCGGTCCCCCGCCTTGAGGGACTCGTTGGCCCAGCTGGAGAACACCCCGCCCAGGTCCCGTTTGATCGCCACGCGGATTTCCCCGGGGCGCGGTTCGGCGCAGATGGAGTAGCTGCGGCGCACTTCCTTCGGCTCGCCGTCGATGTCGAGCGTGGTCCGCAGCGCCACGTACTGTCCGGGAACGTAGTCGTATTTTCCGGCCAGCTCCGCCGGCACGGCGAAGGTGACCTCGACGGCGTCCTCGGTCAGCCGGCGCACCTCGGCCACGGTGAGTTCGTGGAAGGCGGTGCGCCGCTTGTTGGTCGGGGCGAAGGTAACGGCCATGTCAGAGCACCTTGAAGTAGTCGAAGGGTTCCCGGCAGTCCTGGCAGACGTAGAGCGCCTTGCAGGAGGTGGAGCCGAAGCGGGTGAGCTCGCGCGTGTTCAGCGAGGAGCACTGGGGGCATTTGACGCTCAGGCCCACCCGCACGGGCCCGGCCGCGGCCTGCCCGGTGGGCGGGGCGATGCCGTACCGGTTCAGTTTGGCCTTGCCGTCCTCGGTCATCCAGTCGGTGGTCCAGGCCGGGGCGAGGACCAGTTCCACCCGGGCGTCCGCGTAGCCGTGGGCGCCGAGGGCGGCGAGCACGTCGTCGCGGATCGCGTCCATGGCGGGGCAGCCGGAGTAGGTGGGCGTGATGACCACGGTGGTTCCGGTCCCGCCCGGACCGACGCGGGCGTCCCGGAGGACACCCAGGTCCTCGATGGTGAGCACGGGGATTTCCGGGTCGCAGACGGTGGCGGCGATGTCCCAGACCGCGGCGGCGGCGGGATCGGCGGGCCGGTGTGCCGCGGTGGAGGTGCGGGTGTCGGTGCTCATGAGGGCTACCAGGAGGCGCCGGGGTGCTCGCGGGCGAGGACCTGGAGTTCGGCGAGGATGTAGCCAAGGTGCTCGCTGTGCACGCCGTGGCGGCCGCCGCCCGTGGCGCCGGGCACGGCCGGGACCTCGAGGTCGGCCTCGGCGAGCACCGCGGCGACCGCGGCATCGAAGGGCTCCCGCAGGCTGCTCGGCCGGACGGCCGCGCCGCCGAGGGCATCGATCAGGGGCTCGTCAGCGAACAGTTCCTCGACGTAGGGCCAGGTCAGCTTCAGCCCGGCAATCATGCGGCGGCGGGACTCCTCGGTCCCCTGGGCCAGGCGCAGCACCCACTGGAGGCTGTGGTCGCGGTGGTAGTCGACCTCCTTGACGGCCTTGGCGGCGATGCCGGCGAGGGTGGCGTCGGTTGAGTGCGCCAGGCGCGAGTACAGCTCCCACTGGTAATGGGAGACCACGAACTGCCGCGCGATGGTGCGGGCGAAGTCACCGTTGGGCTGCTCGAACAGGTGCGCGGAGCGGAACTCCGGCTCGCGGCGGAAGTAGGCGAGCTCGTCCTCGGTGCGCCCGGAGGCGGAGCCGGCATAGGTGAGGAACGAGCGGGCGTGGCCGATGAGGTCGAGGGCGATATTGGCCAGCGCCACGTCCTCCTCAAGCTCGGGGGCACGGGAGATCCACCAGCCAAGGCGCTGGGCGAGGATGAGGGAGTCGTCCCCCAGCCACAGCGCGTACTCCGCAGCCTCCGGGGAGGGCACGGCGTCCGAGGCGGCAATGTCCTCGGGGCGCAGCGCGTTGCCCGGGGTAATGCGGGTGGCGCTGGCGTTGGCCTCGCTCACAGGTGCTTCACCCCTTCGCTCTTGGTGTAGTAGGTGGCGTGCCGGTAGTCCTTGCCCTGCGGGGATTCGAAGAACTGCTCCTTCGCGGACGGGTCACTGGTAATGATGGCCGACGACGGGACCACCCACAGGCTCACGCCCTCATTGCGCCGGGTGTAGAGGTCGCGGGCGTTGCGCAGCGCCATGTCGGCATCGGGCGCGTGGAGGGAGCCTGCGTGGACGTGGGAGAGCCCGCGCGAGGACCGCACGAACACTTCCCACAGCGGCCAGGGCTGCCGCTTTTCGGCGGGCCCCGCCGCCGGCGCCGTCGACCCGTCGTCGCCGGTTGTTGATCCTCCGGTCATGCTGCCTCCGTCGCTGAAGCGGCCCTGCGGGCCTGCTTGTCGGCGTAGGCCGCCGCGGCCTCGCGCACCCAGGCGCCGTCCTCGTGGGCCTCGCGGCGGCGCTCCATGCGCTGGGCGTTGCAGGGGCCGCGGCCGGCGAGGACCTCCTTGAACTCCTCCCAGTCCAGCGGGCCGTGCTCCCACTTTCCGGTGTCCTCGTTGAAGCGCACGTCCGGATCGGGGAGGCTCAGCCCGAGGGCCTTCACCTGCTCGGCGATCATGCCGACGAAGCGCGAGCGCAGCTCATCGTTTGAGAAGCGCTTGATGTTCCAAGCCATCGACTGCTTGGAATTCGGCGAGTCATCGTCCGGCGGGCCGAACATCATGAGCGAGGGCGCGTACCAGCGGTTGATCGCGTCCTGGGCCATGTCGCGCTGGGCCTGCGTGCCGTTGGCGAGTTCGAGCAGGATCTCAAAGCCCTGCCGCTGGTGGAACGACTCTTCCTTGCAGATGCGCACCATGGCCCGGCCATAGGGCCCATAGGAGGCCCGGCACAGGGGGACCTGGTTGCAGATGGCGGCGCCGTCGACGAGCCAACCGATCGCGCCGATGTCGGCCCAGGTCAGCACGGGGTAGTTGAAGATGCTCGAGTACCGGGCCTTGCCTGCGATCAGGTCCTCGGTCATCTTGTCGCGCGGGGTGCCGAGGGTTTCGGCGGCGGAGTAGAGGTAGAGCCCATGGCCGGCCTCGTCCTGGACCTTGGCCATGAGGATGGCCTTGCGCTTCAGTGACGGTGCGCGGGTGATCCAGTTGGCCTCGGGCTGCATGCCGATGATCTCGGAGTGGGCATGCTGGGAAATCTGCCGGGTGAGGGACTTCCGGTACGCCTCCGGCATCCAGTCCCGCGGTTCGATGCGGGAGTCCTGGGCGATCAGCTCGTCGAACAGCTGCTGGCCGGCGGCGTCGACGTCCGGGCTGCCGTACTGGGTCGCTGCTGGTGCTGCCATGGGGTCACCTCACTGTGCGGATCGTGTCGAAAATAATTACCGACCGTTCGTTCAGGATATGCGGCGGGCCGGGAGGGCGTCAACACCGAATCCACCGCCGCGGCGCCCGCCGGACACCCCCGGCTGGAGGGATCCGGGCCCGTCCGCCGGGCGAACGGAACACCCGGGCCCCTCGGCGCGCTTCTGGCAAGATGGACCCATGACTGCCGAGACCCCCGTGGATGCCGTCCCCCGCCCGCCCGCCGCGAAGAAAATGCCGGTGGAACGCACCCACCACGGCGACACCTTCACCGATTCCTACGAGTGGCTGCGGGAAAAGGACAACCCGGAGGTGACCGCCCACCTCACCGCGGAGAACGCCTACACGGAGGCCGTCACCCGCGGCCAGGAACAGCTGCGAGAGCGGATCTTCACCGAGATCAAGAACCGCACCCAGGAGACCGACCTTTCGGTTCCGGCCCGCAAGAAGGGCTGGTGGTACTACTCGCGCACCGAGGAGGGCAAGCAGTACGGCATCCAGTGCCGCGTTGCCGCCGTGGACACCGGCGACCTCGCCGCCGACTGGACTCCCCCCGAGGTGGTGCCCGGGCAGCCGGTCGAGGGCGAACAGGTCCTCCTCGACGGGAACGTCCTGGCCGAGGGCAAGCCCTTCTTCTCCCTCGGCGGGCTCGCCGTGAGCGAGGACGGTACCCTCCTGGCCTACTGCGAGGACAACGCCGGCGACGAGCGGTTCACCCTGCGCGTCAAGGACCTCGAGTCGGGTGAGCTGCTGCCCGACGAGGTGGCCAACGTCTTCTACGGCCTTGGCTTCTCCCCCGACGGAACCCGGGTCTTCTACACGGTCGTCGACGACTCCTGGCGCCCCTTCCAGGTCAAGGTCCACACCCTGGGCACCCCGGTGGAGGAAGACGAGATCCTCTACCAGGAGGACGACGTCGCCATGTGGACCGGCTTCGACCTCTCCGCCGACCGCACCCAGCTGCTGATCAGCGTCGGCTCCTCCGAGTACAGCGAATACCGGGTCCTCGACCTGACGACGCCGGGCGCCGGGCTGACCACGCTGATCTCCCGGGACGAGAGGATCCTTTACGAGGCGGAGCCGGTGCGGCTGGACGGGGTGCTTCACTACGTCCTGACGCACAACCGCGACGCCAAGAACTCGATGGTGAGCCTGGTGGCCGCTTCCCAGTTCGCCCGTCCGCTCAAGGACCAGCAGTGGACGACGGTGATCCCGCACGACGACGCCGTCCGGGTCAACGGAGCCGCGGTCACCCGCACCCACCTGGTGCTCTCGGTCCGCCGGGACACCACCGAACGCGTGCAGGTCCTCGAGCTCGAGGGCCTCGGGACGCCGGCCCAGGCCGCCCCCGCGGAGCCCGACTTCGAGGAGGATCTCATCACGAGCAACCTCGCGAACGCCGAGTTCGACTCCCCGATCATCCGCCTGTCCTACACCTCCTTCCTGACCCCGCCGCGGATCTACGACTACGTCCTGGCCACCGGGGAGCTGGCGCTGCGCAAGGAGACCGAGGTACTCGGCGGCTACCGGCCGGAGCGCTACGTGGCCGAACGCCAGTGGGCGAAGGCCGCCGACGGCACGCTGCTTCCGCTCTCGGTCCTGCGGCGGGCGGACCTGCGGCAGGACGGATCCAACCCGGCCCTGGTCTACGCCTACGGCAGCTACGAGGTCAGCATGGACCCCGGGTTCTCCGTGGCGCGGCTGTCCCTGCTCGACCGCGGCATCGTCTACGTCGTCGCGCACGTCCGCGGCGGCGGCGAGATGGGCCGCACCTGGTACGAGCAGGGCAAGAAGCTGAACAAGAAGAACACCTTCACTGACTTTGTCGACGCGACGGACCACCTGGTCGACTCCGGCTGGGTGGACCCGCGGCGCATCGCCGCGATGGGCGGCTCCGCGGGCGGCCTGCTGATGGGCGCCGTCGCGAACCTCGCCCCGGAGAAGTACAGGGCCATCGTGGCCCAGGTGCCGTTCGTCGACGCCCTCACCACCATCCTCGACCCGGAGCTGCCGCTGTCGGCGCTGGAGTGGGAGGAGTGGGGCAACCCGATCACCGACCCCGAGGTGTACCGGTACATGAAGGAGTACACGCCCTACGAGAACGTCCGCACCGCGGACTACCCGCGCATCGCCGCCGTGACGAGCTTCAACGACACCCGCGTCCTGTACGTCGAGCCGGCGAAGTGGGTCGCGGAACTCCGGGAGAAGACCACGGGCTCCGAGCCGATCGTGCTCAAGACGGAGATGGACGGCGGCCACGGCGGCGCCAGCGGCCGGTACGCGCGGTGGAAGGACGTGGCGTGGGACTATGCCTTCGCCGCCGACGCCCTGGGCGCCACCGAGGTCCGGCCCTTCGCCGACGCGTAGGGCCCGCCGCCCGGCGTGCCCCTGGCGCATCCTCCGTCGAGGACGCGCTCACCGGGGAACGCCGCTACCGGGGCTGGTAGGTGAGGCAGTCAGCGGCCTCGGCGCCCGGGCCGACACGGACGTTCTCCGCATCGCACAGCAGGTGGTCGTTGAACTGGCACTCGGAGCGCTGGCAGGCGCCGACGTGCGCCAGCACCTTCGGCAGCCCGCCGCTGGCCGACGTGTCGATGAACGTCGAGCAGCTCGCGTGCTCGGGACTGCCGCCGACGGTGATGGCGAAGGCCGTGCAGTCGTGGTGGTGGTTGAAGGAGCAGGTTTCCACATCGCACGCGGAAACGTTGGCTACATGGTCCGTCATGACTTCCTCCTGGGTAGGCACAATCCGGGAACTTCGGGTGCCGGCGGCGCCGCGGGTCCGGCGGTCATCAGGCACCTTCCTTCCCAAAAAACCTAGCACCGCCGGAGGGCTTTGAACCCGGAGAATATGCGCATTTTTACCTGACCTATTGGCCCGGCGGCCGGGGCGGGCCCTGGCGGACCACCCGGTAGGTGGTGGAGGTGACATGGGGGGTGCTCCGCGCCCGCACAATCGCGAGCTCTAGGTCCCCGACGCCGGCGAAGAGCCGTTCACCCGCGGACAGCAGAACCGGCGGCACATGCAGGGTCAGTTCGTCGATCAGGCCCGCGGCCAGGCACTGGTTGATGGTTGAGGCGCCTCCGCCGACGCCGACGGAACCGCTCGCGGCCGCCGCCTTCGCCTGCTCGACCGCGGCCGCCACGCCGTCGGTGATGAAGATGAAGGTTGTGCCTCCCTCCATCACCACAGGGTCGCGGGGATAGTGGGTCAGCACGAAGACCGGCGCGTGGTACGGCGGATCCTCTCCCCACCAGCCCCGCCAGGGTTCATCCCAGGCGCCCCGCACGGGCCCGAACATGTTCCGGCCCATCACGTACGCGCCGTGCGAGAGCAGCTCCTCCCGCTGAGCGGCGTGCGCCTCAGGGTGGTCGAACATCCACGTGTGGAGGCTCTCACCATTCTCCCCCAGCGGATCCTCAAGGCTCTGGCGCGGGCCGGCGACGAACCCGTCGAGCGATACCGCCACCCCACAGCTCACAATGCCCACCGGACGGGCCTCCTCAGGTTTGAACTCAGTCTCGGACACGGCGCCTCCACCTTGCGTGCTCCGCTTCCGGAGGTATTGGCGCCCCTGTCTCCGCAGTGAACCACAGCCGCCATGTTCCCAACAGGGGATGACGGATTTTGGGTGAAGCTGTGGGTTCAGGCTGCGGGTGAGGGCTGCGGCTCCTTCGGTGCCGCCCGCTCAGGCAGCAGGGCTGTCCGGACCCCCGTCCGTGCCGCGGTGACGGTCAAGGCGCAGGCACAGAAGCAGCAGAACGAGCGCGAGGGGCGCCCAGAGAAACCGCTCCCAGGGACTCGACGAGGCGGCGTTCATGAGGGTCCCGGCCGCGAGCAGGACGATGAATCCGCGGAGTCCCCAGCGGAGGGCCCTGCCCCCCGGAACCGGTCCCGGACGGCCCCGGGCACGAACGGTCAGGGCGGCCAGCAGCCACACCACCATGGCGACGGCGCTGGCCGCGCGCAGCTCCGCCGGCAGCCGGCCGGCGCTGGCGCCGCCATAGGCGGCTTCCCCCAAGGGTGCCCCGAGCGCCAGCGATGCCTGGAAGGCCGCAATGACCGAGAACCCGGCCGCCGCAGCGGCTGCCGTCCGCCCCGGCGTTGCGGCGCACCGGAGGCGGAGAAAGGGGAAAGCGTTCATGGGTGCTCCCTTACAGGATGAACGGTCTTGGATCCTACTGGTGGTTCTGCGGCAGGATGGGGCGCTGCCGAGTCGGACAGGGTTTCAAGGGCCTCAAGGGCGCCGTCGGCCCAGGCGATGGCCGCCCGGGCGGCATGCTCGCCTGCGGAGATCGTGAGGAGCCAGTAGGGGCGGTCCTGGGCGTGCGGACCCTCCTGCGATTCGCTGCGTGAAACGGCAAGCTCGGCCAACCGCGCCTCCGCTTCCTCCCGGGCCTCCCGGATGAGGATCCGGCAGGCCTCGGGCCCAAGTTGGCGGCCGAAGAAGAGCCGGAGCATCAGCCCGTTCCGCGGCCGGACCGGTTGCGCCGGCTCCGAGAGCAGTTCGCGGAGCCGCTCCGTCCCGGCCGGAGTGAGGGCAAAGACCGAAGCCCGCGCCCGGTCCGCGCCCCGGCGCTCGACCAGGCCCTGCCGCTGAAGTTCCGCGAGCGCCGGATAGATCTGGCCAAAACTCTCGCTCCAGAAGTGCCCGAGGACGGACCGGATCTCTTCCCGCAGCGCATATCCGGTCATGGGCATGACGCTCAGGGCGCCGAGCACTGCGGTCTGGGTCTGCTCCGTACGGGACATGCGGTCCTCTCCTTCGCTGCTTATATCTAATAGATATAGAATCTCAAAAGCAAGGCCATACCCGCCCCGCCTTGACAGTGCCGGTCGGCCGGTATTACCTAATGAACATTCGGTAAATAATTCGAAAGGCGGCTCGAATGGACAGCGACGTCCGGACGGCGGGGCCCGCGGCACCGCGGCACCAGATTCTGGCGGAGGACCACGCCTCGGCCTGGCTGGGCATCGAGCTGCTCGAGGTCGGCGAGGGCTCGGCACGGATCGCGATGACGGTGCGCCCGGAAATGCTCAACGGCTTCGGCATCGCCCACGGCGGAATGATCTTCGCTTTCGCAGATTCCGCCTTCGCCCTCGCCTGCAACCCCGCCTCCCCCGACTCGAACTCCGCGTCCGGGGCACCGGACGCCGGGACCGTGACGGTCGCCTCAGGGGCCGACATCACCTTCCTCAGCCCGGTGCGGGCCGGCGAGGTCCTGACCGCGGTCGCCGAACGGCGGGCCGCCGCGGGCCGCAGCGGGCTCTACGACATCACCATCACCGCGCACGACGGCGCCGCGGGGCGGCCCGTCGCCGAGTTCCGCGGGCGCTCCCGCACCGTGCCCGCACCCGCCCGTTCCCCCAAGGCGAAGGACCCCTCATGACCGGTACAGCCCTCAAGGCCTCTGCGGCCGCTCCCGGAACCCTCGACCCCGAGGAGGAGTACAGCCGAGACCGCATCGAGTCGCTCCAGCTCGAGCGCCTGCAGCGCACCGTGGCCCTCGCGTACGACAAGGTGGAACTGTACCGGCGGAAGTTCGACGACGCCGGGGTGCACCCCGGCGACCTGCGCGAACTGTCGGACCTGGCGAAATTTCCCTTCACCACCAAAGAGGACCTGCGCCGGTCCTACCCCTTCGGGATGTTCGCGGTGCCGCAGGACCGGGTGGCCCGCATCCACGCGTCCTCGGGCACCACCGGCAAGCCCACCGTCGTCGGCTACACCGCCGGGGACATCGACCGCTGGGCCACCCTGGTGGCCCGGTCACTGCGCGCCTCCGGCGTCAAGAGCGGATGGAAGGTCCACAACGCCTACGGGTACGGGCTGTTCACCGGTGGCCTCGGCGCCCACTACGGCGCCGAGAAGCTCGGGTGCACCGTCATTCCCATGTCGGGTGGGCAGACCGAGCGGCAGATCCAGCTCATCCGCGACTTCGAGCCCGACGCGATCCTCGCCACCCCCACCTACCTGCTCACCATCCTGGACGCCATGGCCGCCGCCGGCATCGACCCGCGCTCGACGACGCTGAAGACCGCCGTCCTCGGCGCCGAGCCGTGGACCGAGGAGATGCGCCACGAGCTCGAGGAGCGCATGGGCTTCGACGCCTGCGACATCTACGGGCTCTCCGAGGTGATGGGCCCGGGCGTCGCCGGAGAATGCGTGGAGAGCAAGGACGGCTCGCACATCTGGGAGGACCACTTCCGGCCCGAGATCGTCGACCCGTTCACCGACCGGGTCCTGCCCGACGGCGAAGCCGGCGAACTCGTTTTCACCTCCCTGACCAAGGAGGCCCTGCCGATCATCCGGTACCGCACCCACGACCTGACCCGGCTGCTGCCCGGCACCGCCCGGCCCGGGATGCGCCGGATGGGGCGGATCACCGGCCGCAGCGACGACATGATCATCCTGCGCGGAGTCAACCTGTTCCCCACCCAGGTCGAGGAGCTCGCCCTGCGGATTCCGGCGCTGAGCCCGCACTTCCAGCTTGAGCTCACCCGCCCCGAGGGCCAGCGCATGGACCAGCTGAACGTTAAGGTGGAGCCGCGGGACGGCGTGTCCGCGGAGGCGGCCCGTGACGCCGCGGCCACGCTCCGGGAGCAGATCAAGATCCACATCGGCTCAAGCTGCACCGTGACCGTCGTCGAGCAGGGCTCCCTGGTGCGCTCCAGCGGGAAGCTCAAGAGGGTCTACGACCTCCGCCCCCGCTCCGGCGGGGAGTGACCGAACGTTCATGCGAAAATGACGGATATGGCGAGCACTCAAGCACCGGCCACCACGCCCGGACGCCGCGGGCGTCCCGGCTACGACCAGCAGGCGGTCCTCACCATCGCCGTGGACGTCTTCAACCGGCACGGCTACGAAGCGACCTCCATGGGGGTGCTCGCCGAAAACCTGGGCATCAGCAAGTCCGCGATCTACCACCACGTCCCCTCGAAGGGCGACCTGCTCCGGCTGGCCCTCGAACACGCCCTCGGCGGGCTTGAGGCGGTCCTTGCCGACCCGCGGGCGACGTCGGGACGGGCCGATGCGCGGCTCGAATTCGTCCTCCGCGGCACCATCGCCGTCCTGACCGAGCGCCTGCCGTTCGTGACCCTGCTGCTGCGCCTGCGCGGCAATACGGAGGTTGAGCGCGGCGCCCTTGAGCGCCGGCGCTCCTTCGACCGGCAGGTCGCGGCCCTTGTCGACGCGGCCCGCTCGGAGGGATCGCTGCGCAGTGACATCGACCCGAGGACCACTACCAGGCTGCTGTTCGGCACGATCAACTCGATCGTCGAATGGTACAAACCCGGGGGCCCCCTCACCGCCGGCAAGCTGGCCGATGACGTCATCACCATGGTCTTCGACGGGCTGCATCACCGGCCCTGAACCCCGGCAGCGGCGCGTGCGCGCCAGCGCCGGCGACCGCCGCCGACGCGGGCGACCGCTTGGGCGAACGACCGCTTGGGCGGGCCGCCTCTGCGGCCCGCCGGCGGGGCCCTACTTCTCTACGAGGGTCAGCACGTCGTAGGTGGCCACGATTTCGTCGGACTGGTTGGTCAGCACCGCATCCCAGGCCACCTCGCCGTAGTCGTCGGTCTCGCGCGGGGTGATGCGCTTGGCTGTCAGGGTCACCCGGATCGAATCCCCGGCGGCCACCGGGGTGAGGAAGCGCAGGTTCTCAAGCCCGTAGTTGGCCAGCACCGGCCCAGGCTCTGGATCGACGAAGAGCCCGGCCGCCCAGGACAGCAGCAGGTACCCGTGCGCCACGATGCCCGGGAAGAACGGGTTGGCCGCGGCGGCTTCCTCGTTGGTGTGGGCGTAGAACTTATCCCCCGTGGTCTCGGCGAACGCCGTGATGTCCTTCAGGGTCACCTGCCGCAGGTCCGAGCGCACGGCGTCCCCGATGCGCAGTTCGGCAAGGTTCTTGCGGAACGGGTGGACGCCGTCGAAGTTGCGGTCGGCCCCGGTGTGCCAGATCCCGGTGACGGCCGTGAGCATGTTCGGGGAGCCCTGGAGCGCCGTGCGCTGCATGTGGTGGAGCACCGAGCGCATTCCGCCGAGCTCCTCGCCGCCGCCGGCCCGGCCGGGGCCGCCGTGGGTGAGGTGGGGCACCGGGGACCCGTGCCCCGTGGAGGACCGGGCGTCCTCCCGGTTGAGCATCAGCACGCGTCCGTGGTGGGCCGCGATGCCGGTGACGAGTTCACGGGCCACCGCCGGGTCGTTGGTGCACACGGTGGCGACCAGGGAGCCGGAGCCGAGCGCGGCAAGGTGGACCGCGTGGGCGGGGTTGTCGTAGCCGATCACCGAGGCGACGGGCCCGAACGCCTCCACTGAGTGCAGGGCACCGGCTTCGACGTCGTCCCAGGTGAGGAGCACCGGCGCCATGAACGCTCCGCCGTCGGCGGGGCCCACCGTGCCGTCGGCGCGGGTCACGGGCGGCGCCTCGAGGGAGCCAAGGGCAAGCTCGCCGCCCGAGGACATCAGTTCCCGCACCGCGTCCCGCACGCCTTCGAGCTGCTCGATCGACGCCAGCGCGCCCATGGTGACGCCCTCCGCCCGTGGGTCGCCGAGGGTGACGCGCTCTTCGATGCGGGCGCGGGCGGCGTCGACCACGTCCTGGACGAGGGCCTTGGGCACGATGGTGCGCCGGATGCCCGTGCACTTCTGCCCGGCCTTCACGGTGACCTCGGTGACGAGGGAGCGGATGAAGGCCTCGAATTCCGGGGTGCCCGGCACCGCGTCGGGCCCGAGGATCGCGGCGTTGAGGGAGTCCGTCTCGGAGCTGAAGCGCACCCCGCCGTGCATCACGTTCGCGTGGGAGCGGAGGTGGTTCGCGGTGGAGGCGGACCCGGTGAAGGCGACGAGGTCGCGGTAGTCGAGGTGGTCCAGCAGGTCCCGGGCCGGTCCGGAGATGAGCTGGAGGGATCCCTTGGGCAGGATGTTCGACTGCACCATCAGCTTAACGACGGCCGCCGTGAGATAGCCGGTCGGAGTCGCGGGCTTGACGATGGTGGGGACGCCGGCGAGGAAGGCGGGGGCGAGCTTTTCGAGCATGCCCCAGACGGGGAAGTTGAAGGCGTTGATCTGCACCGCGGCGCCGGGAATGCGGGTGTAGATGTGGGTGCCGAGGAAGGATCTGTCCTTGGAGAGGTTCTCGGCCGGGCCGTCGACGATGACCTGCGAGTTGGGAAGCTCGCGCCGCCCCTTGGAGCCGAAGGTGAACAGGACGCCGATGCCGCCGTCGATGTCGACCATCGAGTCGCCGCGGGTGGCCCCCGTCCGGGCCGACAGCTCATAGAGCGGCTCCCGGTGCCCGTTGAGGAACTGGGCAAGCTCCTTGAGCTTCAGGGCCCGTTCATGGAAGGTGAGCTTCCCGAGTTCGGTCTGACCGGTCGAGCGCGCGAACCGCACCGCAGCGCCGACATCGAGGCCTGCGGTGCTGACGACGGCGAGGACCTCGCCGGTGCTTGCGTCGCGGACCCGGGTGGAGTTCCCACTGTCCAGGACCTGCTGGTCCGGAGCCCACCAGGAGTCCTCGATGAAGCTGGGAACAATATCCGTGCTCACAGCGGTAGCAGTCGTCATCGACTCGCCTTTCAGCTTGATCTCAACGCGTCCGCCGCCCCCGGAGGATAAACTGAACGGACGTTCGGTAATATTTCCCCAGCGTACAGGATCGGCCTTTTTCAGTGCACCCCCAAGGAGCCCCAGTGAGCGAAACCTCAGCACCCGACGCGGCCCGGACCCCGTGGCGCATTGTTCCCGGTGAACTGGACGTCGCCATGGGCGTGGAGATCCTTGAGCAGTCCGTCGAGAAGGTCGTCGCAACCATGCCCGTCGCGGGCAACCGGCAGTCCTTCGGGCTGCTTCACGGCGGGGCCTCGCTGGCCGTCGGCGAGGCAGTCGGATCCTGGGCCGCGGTGATCCACGCGAGCACCCTGGGCAAGACCGCCGTCGGGGTCGACGTCTCGGCCACCCACCACCGCTCGGCCCGCTCGGGCAGGATCACCGTCACGGCCACGCCGATCCACCTCGGGCGGACCCTGACCACCCACGAGGTGCTCATCGAGAACGAGGACGGCCAGCGGCTGTGCACGATGCGGATCACCAACCTGCTGCTGGATAAGCCCATCCCCGGTTGAGGCCGCCTGCCTCTTGGCGATGTGCCGGCGGGTCCGTCAACCCGCGGGTGACCCGGCCTTTCGCCTTCCCTTACCGGTTCCGGTCAGTCAGGGTATCCCTATGCCTCCACCTATCCAGCGCGTCGTCGTTCTCGGCGGCGGCATCCTCGGCGTCTCGACGGCGGTTCACCTGCTGCGCGGCGGCGCCGGCGTCACCCTGGTCACCGAGGCCGAACTGGCCAGCGGCGCCTCCGGCCGGTCCCTCTCCTGGCTGAACTCCGCCGGCGAGCGCCCGGACCCCTACCACCTGCTTCGGATGGCAGGGATCGACCGCTACCGCACCCTGTTCGCCGCTGACCCCTCCCGGGACTGGCTGCGCTTCGACGGCGCGCTTTACTGGGGAAGGGCCGGTGAGGAGGAGGCGACCCGCCGGCGGCACTCCGCTGAAAAGCGGCACGGCTACGACTCGCACCTGGTCGCCCCGGCGCAGGTCGGATCCCTCACGCCCCGGGTCAACCCCGCAGCGGTGGCTCCGCAGGCAATCTTCAACCCCGGGGAAGGCTGGGTGTCGCTGCCGCACCTCATCGAGTTCCTCATAGAGGAGTTCAAGAACCTCGGCGGGGACCTCGTCACCCACGCGGGAAAGGCCTCGGTCGTCCTCACCGACGGCCGGGCAACCGGCGTCGTCACGGCGGGCACGGGAGTGAAGTACGACGGCGACGCTGTCGTCGTCGCCTGCGGTCCGCAGACCCCCGAGGTTGTCGCCGCGCTGGGAATCACCATCGAGGACGCCTCGCCCGTGTCGATGCTCGTTGTGACGAAGCCGGTCGAGCATGGCCTGCGCACCGTCCTGAACACCCCGCGGGCCGCGGTCCGGCCCAACCCGGGCAACACCCTGGCCGCGGACCACGACTGGTACGAAGAGGCCATCACCGAGAATGCCGACGGGAGCTATTCCATTCCGGAACCCGTCGTCAAGGAACTGCTCGACGAGGCGGCCCAGCTCATCGAGGGAACCCCCGCCCTTGAGCCGGCCTCCTGGAAGATCGGCCGCAAGCCCATCCCCGGCGACGGAGAGCCCGTCTTCGGGGAGCTTGAGCAGGCGGCGGGATGCTTCGTCGCCTTCACCCACTCCGGCGCAACCCTCGGGCTCATCGGCGGCGAGCTGCTCGCCGGGGAGGTCCTGACCGGCGACAGGCATCCGATGCTGGAGTCCTTCCGGCCCGGCAGGTTTTCGCGCTGACCGGAGGTGGGGACCGCCGCGCGCCCGTCCCCACCGTCAGGGCGGCGTCACCGCGCATGTCACACTGCGTAACGTTGGGCACTCCCTCCTCCGTGTTCCGCCCGCGGAGGGTGACGGAAGGAAACCTCTGGGACAGAGGTGATAGTTGAGCCGGAATATTCTCGACCCTCGTGATACTTCTCCCCCGAAACCCTTGCGGCAGGGGGTGGTGGCTCTTGTACAGTCCTTGCGTAGAGGTCCTGACCGGACCCCGGCAATGTCCCCCATCAGTGCCGTACCGGTCAGGACCTCCATTCGTTCCCGGCAGCATCCTCGACCCCGAACGCCGGCCGGCGGTGCCCCAGGCCCGGCTTCCCGGCCCCGAGGCCTGCCCCGGCCCGGAAGGACCGCCCGTGCCAGACCGCGACATCCTTCGGCAGTGCGCCGTGGCAGCAGCCGTGGCGGGAGGGATCCTCAGCGGCGCCACGGGGGACTACGGCGACGCCGAGAAGAGCACGAGCCGGGTCCTTCCGGCCAACTACGCCTTCACCATCTGGTTCCCCATTTACGCCGGCGTCCTCGGGTACGCCGGCTTCCAGGCGCTTCCCGCCCAACGCCGCCATCAGTTGCTCCGCCGGACCGGCGGCCCGGTGGCCGCGGCCGTGGGGCTGTCGGGGCTCTGGGTGCGGACGTCCTCGCCCGCGGCTCAGCTGCCGCTCATCGCCGCGACGACCTCCGCGGCGCTCCTCGGCTATGCGCGGGCCGCGCCGGTGGATCAGGCGGAACGGACATCGGCCGCCGACCGCTGGCTCGTAAGGGTCCCGCTCGGGCTGTTCAGCGGCTGGATCACCCTGGCGGCGGGTGCGGCTGTCACCGAACTCCTCATCGACCGCGGCGTCCGCGCACCCCGCCCGGGCGCCGATTTCTGGGGAACGGCCCTGCTGGCGTCCCTGGCCGGTGCCTCCGCCGCCGTCACCCGGCGGCTCCCGGTCTCCGCGGCCTATCCCGCGGCCGTGGCCTGGGGCCTCGCCGGGACCGCGGTGCGCACCCTGCCCCGCTACCGCGCCCCCGGAATCGCCGCTGCCCTCGGGTCCGGCGCCGTCGCCTTCGCGGGGCTGCGGGCGGCCCGCCGGAACGCGGCGGCGGAGAACGGCTGAGTACCCCTCCCGGCCTTGATAGCGTGGAAGACATGACCGCACGCCGCACCTTCGCAGCGCGGCGCCTCCGGCCGGCACGGACGCCGGCGGACCGCCGAGGGGTTCTGCCGGCGGCATTGCTTCCAGCGTTCCTGGCTGCGTCGCTGTCGGCCTGTTCCCCGGCAGCTCCGGCGGCGCCTGCACTACCGGAGCCCCTGTCCTACGTCGCCCTCGGCGATTCCTACGCTTCGGGCCTCGGTGCCGGCTCCGACTCCGGAGAATGCCGGCGCTCCCCCCTCGGCCTGCCCGGGCTGCTGGACGCCGAGGATACGGTAGACCTCGCGGCGGACGGCACCTGCGCCGGCGCCGTCGCCGCCCCGGGCGCCGCGCCGTCCAGCGTCCCCGGTCAGGTCTCCCAGCTGGTGGAGGAGGGCTCGCTCGGGCCGCAGACCGATCTTGTCACCGTGTCGGCCGGAGGCAACGACGCCGGATTCGGTCAGGTGGCGGGAACCTGCGCGGCCGCACCCCTCGAGTCATGCCGCCGCCTGGTTGAGGAGACGATGGCGCTCGTCCTGCCCGCCCTCGCTCGAGACCTCGACGCCCTCTACGGGCAGCTCCGGCGGGCGGCCCCGAAGGCGGCGGTCATCGTGACGGGCTACCCCCACCTGTTCTCCCCCGAATTCGGCGCGGCGGAGGCCCTGAGCCTTCCGGCGCAGGAGGCCTTCAACGCCGGAACCGATTCGCTCAACGCCGTTCTCGAGGAGGCCGCCGCCGCTCACGGCTTCCTGTGGGTCCCGATGACCGAGGGCTTTCGATCGCACGGGCTGGGGGCACCCGAACCGTGGATCACCGGTGCCGGCGAACCGGACGGCCTCCATCCCAACGCCGAGGGCTACCGCTCCGGCTACCTCCCGGCCGTACGGGACGGCGCTGACCTTGCCGCCCTGCAGCGGGAGCGGCCCGCACGGTAGACCGCACGGGCGGCCGGGCCGGCGCCGGGCCGGCCTCAGAGGGTCAGCCGCGCCCTCAGCGCGGCGAGCTCAGCGGGGCTGAGGCCTGCCTCCCGGAGGTACGCCCCGGCGTCGAGCGTCGAAAGCAGCGCCAGCAGGTGAGACCGGGCCTGGTGCAGCCAGGCCGACAGTTCCTCGGCGCTCCGGGGGTTCTCCCGCGGCGCCGCCTGGGTCCGGTAGCGCTCGTTCATGGTCCGCACGGCCACCTCGTAGTCGTCGGCGATGTCCCCGGCCGGCACCCCGCATGCGGCGAGCAGCAGGGAGGTCACCATGCCGGTGCGGTCGCGCCCGGCCGCGCAGTGGACGATCACACCCCCGGCCGGTGCCGCGACGACGGCCCGGGCCACCGCGGCGAATTTCTCGGGCCACCGCTCCAGGTTGGCCCGGTAGTGAAGCGGAGTGTTCAGGTAGGGCCCGCACAGGGCCCGGAACCCGGCGTCGGAGGGGTCCTCGGTCGGCAGGTTGCGTACGCGGAACCGCCCGGCCGCCGTCCCGTCCAGGACCGGATCGGAGGTGCGGCGGCCCACCTCGCCGGGGTTGCGGAGGTCGATGACCGAGCGAACGCCGTCGTCCCAGGCCTGCTGCCAGCCGCGGTCGGTCAGCCATTCCCGGCGTCCCATCCGGTAGATCCGGCCGGGGAGGACGCGGCCCGCCACGCCGCCGAGGTCGCGCGCGTTCACGGCGCCCGCCCACCCGACGTCCCTGCTCGGGTCACCTGCCGGCGCGGTCATGTCCCGGGGATCCCCGAAGGGGGCAGCGGGGTCAGTCGTTCCACTCGAAGAAGCCCTTGCCCGACTTGCGTCCAAGCTCCCCGCGGGCCACCTTGTCCCGCAGGATCTGCGGTGGGGAGAACCGCTCGCCCAGGGTGGATTCGAGGTATTCGGCGATGCCGAGCCGCACGTCGAGGCCCACGATGTCGGTGGTCCGCAGCGGGCCCACCGGGTGTTTGTAGCCGAGGACCATGGCGGTGTCGATGTCCTCCGGGGAGGCGACTTCCTCTTCCACCATGCGCATCGCCTCAAGGGCGAGAGCCACCCCGAGCCGGGAACTGGCGAACCCGGGGGCATCACGCACCACCACGGGGGTCTTCCCCAGGGCCTCGACCCATGCGCGTGCCGCCGCGGCGGTGGGCTCCGAGGTGTCGGGGCCGAGCACCACCTCGATCAGCGTGGAGGCCGGCACCGGGTTGAAGAAGTGGAGGCCGCAGAACTCCGAGGGCCGCTTCAGCACCCGGGCCAGCCCGGCGACCGACAGCGAGGAGGTGTTCGTCGCAAGCCAGGCGCCGTCGGCGAGGTGCTCCTCCACGGCGGCAAGTGCCGCCTCTTTCAGACCGGCATCCTCCGGGACGGCCTCGACCACGAGGGAGCAGCCGGCGAACGCGGCGTAGTCGGTGGAGATCCGGACCCGGTCGAGCATCGCCTGCAGCGGCTCCGTCGTCGATCCGCGCTCCACGCTCTTGTGCAGGGCGCCGGACACCCGCCCGTGGGCGGCGAGCGCAGCGGGATCGTCGCGCTCCACGACGACGACGTCGGCCCCGGCGACGACGAACGCGTGGGCGATGCCGGCGCCCATCCGTCCTCCGCCGAGCACCCCGACCCGGGCCGGGACGCTCATCGCTCGCCGCCCTCGGCGGCCGTGGGAGCCGGCTGGGAACCGTTCCTGCGGTCAAGGAAGCGCTGCATCCGCTCGAACTTCGCCTCCGACTCGAACAGGATGCCCTGGGCCAACTGGTCGATCAGCGGGTGCGCGTCAGCCGGCGCCGAGAAGACGCTCTTGGTGAGGCGGACGGCAAGCGGGTCCTGGCGGGCGATGCGGTCGGCGAGCGCATGCGCGCCCTCAAGCAGCGCGTCCGGTTCGTGGATCTCGGTGATAAGGCGTGCGGCGAGCGCCTCGGAGGCGTCCAGGACGCGCCCGGCCAGCAGGATCTCCTTGGCGAGGGGCTCACCGACCAACTCCCGAAGGCGCCAGCTCGCCCCGGCCGCGGCGAGGATCCCCAGCCCGGTCTCCGGGTTGCCGATCTTCAGGGCGGGGGTGCCGATGCGGAAGTCGGCGGCATAGGCCAGCTCGGCGCCGCCACCGAGGGCGTACCCGTCGAGGGCGGCAATCACCGGCATTGGCAGGCGGGCGATCCGGGTGAACAGCGTGGAGTTGATGCCGGCGAGGGCGTCGTCGCGGCGGCGCTCCCGGAGTTCGCCGATGTCGGCTCCCGAGGCGAACACGCCCTCGGTCCCGGTCAGGATCAGCACCCGTGGGTGTGCCTCAAGGCCCGAGCACAGCTGGTGCAGCTCCTCGACCATGCGGCGGTCGATCGCGTTGCGTACGGCGGGCCGGTTGAGCCGCACGAGCAGCCGGTCGGGGCCTTCCTCGACAATCAGCGCTTCGAAGGACTCCATCACACGGCCTCGATGAGCATCGCGGTGCCCTGGCCCACGCCGACGCACATGGTGGCCAGGCCGAGCCGCCGCTCCCCCGGGCCGAGTTCGCGCTCCATCCGGCCCATCAGGGTGATGGCGATCCGCGCCCCGGAGGACCCCAGCGGGTGTCCGAGGGCGATCGCGCCGCCGTCGCGGTTGACGATGTCCTCGTCGAGCTTGAGCCGGCGGATGCAGGCGAGGGCCTGCGTGGCGAAGGCCTCGTTCAGCTCGACGGCGCCGAGGTCGCCGATGGAGAGGCCGGTGCGCTCGAGGACCTTCCGGGTGGCCGGGACCGGGCCGATGCCCATGATGTGCGGGGGCACCCCGGCCGAGGCGCCGTCGAGGATCCGGGCCCGCGGGGTGAGGGAGAACCTCTCAAGCGCTGCCTCGGAGGCGACGATCACGGCCGAGGCACCGTCGTTGAGGGCGCTTGAGTTGCCGGCGGTGACCACCCCGCCCTTTTTGACCACCGGGCGGAGCCCGGCGAGCGCTTCAAGGCTGGTGTCGGCCCGGGGGCCCTCGTCGGCGTCAAAGTTGTAGGACCGCTTGCCCTCATTGACCTGGACCGAGACCAGCTCCGCGTCGAACCGTCCGGCCTCCGTGGCCGCCACCGCACGCCGGTGGGAGCGCAGCGCGAAGGCGTCGGCGTCGTCGCGGGTGATCCCGTCGAGCTCTGCCAGCTCCTCCGCCGTTTCCGGCATGGAGTAGGTCACCTTGTCCATGGCGGCGAACTCGGGGTTGGTGAACCGCCACCCGATGGAGGTGTCGAACACGGCCCCCGGTCGAGCGTAGGCCTTGGCCGGCTTCTCCATCACCCAGGGCGCTCGGCTCATCGACTCGACCCCGCCGGCGACGACGACGTCGGCCGCCCCCGACTTGATCATTTGGGAGGCCTGGATGATTGCCGAAAGCCCGGAGGCGCAGAGCCGGTTCACGGTGATGCCGGGAGTGGTATCCGGGAAACCGGCAAGGAGCGCGGCCATCCGGGCGACGTTGCGGTTCTCTTCGCCGGCGCCGTTGGCGTTGCCCAGGATCACTTCGTCGATGCCGCCGGGGTCCATGCCTGTCCGCCCGATCACCTCGCGGAGGACCAACGCTGCCAGGTCGTCCGGCCGGACCGGGGAAAGCGCTCCGCCGTACCGGCCGACCGGAGTGCGCACTCCGCCCACGAGAAATGCTTCGGTCATGACTGCCTCCATGTCGCAGGGCCGGGTGGCCGGTGCACGGCTGGGCGGATCCGGAATTACCGACCGCTCGTTCTGTAAAGCTGTATCAAGAATTGCACGGCGGTTTTCCCCGGTCAACCGACGCGGCCCACCCCGGCGCCGGTGGCGGCGCGCTGGGCGCCGCCGGAGCACTGCCGAGCAGGAATCGCCACCCCTGCCGCTGCCCGACTTTTCCTTGTGCGCCCGGTTCCGGGCTCAATGCCCTCCTGTAGGGGGCGTCTCCGCCGCCCGGTCAGCGCCTGCCGGCAAGGAGGAAAGCCTGGGCTGTTTTCTCGCCCTCCTGCGGCTCCCGCAGGGTTGAGGAGATCGGCGCAAATCCGTGCCTTGAAAGCAGCCCGGTGAGGACCGCCGGGTCGAGCCGGTACGCGTCGAGGCTGACCCGGCTGCCGTAGGCCTCGGTGATCCGCCGCTTCTCGTTTCCGGTCTGGAAGGCGAGGAGCAGAGGTCCGTGCGGCACCAGGACGCGGGCGAATTCGGCAAGGACCGCCTCCAGCCTCGGAGGCGGGATGTGGATGAGCGAATACCAGGCCAGAACTCCTGCCGCGGACCGGTCGGCCAGGTCCAGCCGCTCCATGGAACCCACCTCGAATGCGAGCGACGGGTGGTCCCGGCGCGCGGCGGCGACCATGCGCGGCGACAGGTCGATCCCCCGCACCGGGGCGCCCAGCGAGGCAAGATGGGCGGTGATCCGGCCGGGGCCGCATCCGACGTCGACCAGCGGTCCGGCGTCGTTGGACCGGGCCAGCTCCGCGAACGCGCCCAGCAGCGCGCGTTCGAGGGGAAGCCCGTCGAGCTCGAGGCGCAGGAGGTCGGCATACCGGTCCGCCACGAGATCGTAGGCGGCGCGGGTGGCGAGGACATCGGGTTCCATGGACCGAGGCTAGCCGGTCGAGCTTCGGACGCCGTAGCGCAGGAACACGACTCCGTTGCGGAACCGGCGTTCGTCGAGCAGCTCGAGGTCAAGGCGCATCCCGCCGAGCAGGAACCGCGTGCCGCCGCCAACGACGACCGGGGAGATGAATTGGTGGATCTCGTCAACGAGCCCCCCGCTGATCGCCACGGCTGCGAGGGCCGGTCCGCCCACGGCCAGGTCCCGGGACGCCGCGGCCTTGAGGCGCCGCACTGACGCCGCGTCGAAGGTGCGCTCCAGCCGGGTGCGGGCGCTGGCCACGGCCGGCAGCGTCCTCGAGTAGACGATCTTGTCGGCGGCCCGCCAGATGTCCGCGAAGTCGGCGATGGCGGCCGGGTGGCCGGCCGTCTCCAGGGTCTCCCAGGCGAGCATCACCTGATAGAGCCGCCGACCGTACAGGTACGTGCCCACGGCCCGCTGGAGGTCGTTGATGAACGCGTGTACCTCCTCGTCGGGGACGCTCCAGTCGAAGGAGCCCGCCTCGTCGGCGACATACCCGTCAAGGGACGTGATTCCCGTAAAAACCAGACGCGCCATAATCCCTCCGAGGTCGGACACCGGATGCAGCCATCCAGGACTCTACGGTCTCCTGCCGGCCCTGGCGAGGGGCGTCTACGGGTGCGCCCGCCGGTGCCGGATGGTAAACCGGATTCGTGCGGAACGTAGCGCCTCACGTGGCGGCAAGGGCGGCAGTGCTCGGCGATGCCGGCCGCAGGTGGCTGGATGAGCTTGAGGGCCTCATCGGCGGGATTGAGCGCGACTGGGCGATCACGGTCGGCTCGCCGCTGCCCGGTGGAACAGCGTCCTACGTCGCGGCGGCGCGCATGGCGGACGGCCGCGACGCGGTCCTCAAACTGAGCATTCCCGACCCGGATCTCGTCAACCAGGTCGAGACCCTCGTCCGTGCGCGGGGGGAGGGCTACTGCCGGGTGTACCGGCACAGCCCGGAGCGGAACGCCGTCCTCCTTGAACGCCTTGGTGGTTCGCTGGAAAGCAGGCCCCCCTCCCCCGGTGCGGCCCTGGACATCCTGTGCAGGACGCTGCAGTCCGCCTGGCAGGTGGAGCCGTGGCCGGCGCTGGAGGTCGGGGCGCCGGGGAGCAAGGCACGCCAGTTGAGGGCCCTGATCGAGGAACTGTGGATCCGGTTCGACCGCCCCTGCCCCGAAGCGGTGGTGGACACGGCGCTGCGGTACGCCGAGCGACGCGCGGAGGCCTCCGGCCGGCGCCCCTGCGTGGTGGTTCACGGCGACCCCCATCCCGGAAATACCCTGCGGGTCGGTAGGCCGCGGCCCGGCGCCGAGTCCGGATTCGTCTTCGTGGACCCCGACGGATTCCTCGAGGATCCCGCCTACGATCTGGGCGTGGTCCTGCGCGACTGGTGCGCGGACCTGCAGGGCAGCGGCGCACCGGGCGTTGCCCGGGCTTACTGCCGCCGGCTGTCGGACCGCACCGGAATCGACGCGCAGGATATCTGGGAATGGGGCTTCATCGAGCGGGTCTCCAGCGGGCTCTACCTGATGCTGCTCGGAGACGTCGCTGCCGGGCACAGCTTTCTGCAGGCGGCAGAGGCGATATTCCCCGCGGACTGAAAAAACCCTCCGCAGGAATTGGGCCCGCATTCCCGGGCAGGGCCATCGGGGCAATTTTCCCCAATGTTTCCGCTTTAATGCAAAAATGGCTGAGCGCCGACCACCCGGCTGATCCGCACAATGATGGGGGAACAATGTCTCAGCACCAGTCCGAGCAGAATTTTGCAGTAACCAATCCGGCACAGTCCAACGAGGGCGAGAAAGCGGCGAGGACGTCGCTGATCCTTGGCATCATCGGCCTCTTCGTCCTGGGGATCATCCTCGGCCCGCTGGCCATCGTGCAGGCGAAGAAGGCGGAACGCCTGGGAACCAAGGCCACCGCGGGCATGGTGCTCGGCTGGATCGCCGCCATTCTGTCTGTGATCGGAATCATTTACTATGTCTCCACGATGATGTAATTTCCGTTGCCAGCCGACCGGAAAATGCCCGCCGACCCCTCACCGGGTCGGCGGGCATTTTTGTGGCGCCTGCCGCATTCCGCACGAGAATCCTGCGGACCGTCCGCAATTCCCCGCCGCGGGCGGTGAAGGAATTCCGCCGCTCGATTGAGGACGCAGGCTGTCCGCGGTTTCCTTCCGCCGGCCCTAGAGCCGGCGTTACCGTGTCGGCATGGAACACAATATTCAGATTTCAATCGACTGCGCTGACCCCCATTCCCAGGCGGACTGGTGGGCCGAAACCCTGGGCTGGATCATCGAACCGGTCGACGAAGGCTTCATCGACAAAATGCTGGCGGCCGGATACGCGAAGGAGTCCGACGTCACTTCCCACAACGGCGCCCGCGTGTGGACCGGCGGGGCGGCGGTCTGCAGGGCCGGTGACCTGGAGCGCAAAGACCGGATGCGCCTGGTCTTCCAACCCGTGCCCGAGCCGAAAAGCGTCAAGAACCGGGTGCACCTCGACATTCACCTGACCGGAACGGACAAGGACGACGCGCGTGAGGCCCTGGTGGCCCGCGGCGCCCGTTTCCTCTACGAGGCAAGCCAGGGGCCCCTCGTCTGGTACACCATGACCGATCCGGAGGGCAACGAGTTCTGCATCTCCTGAGCCCCCGCGGCATGCCCGGGCGGTTGCGCGCCGTTAGACTCGGTTGGTGACATCCGATCTTCCCGTCCAGGTCTCCGATACCTTCGACCCGCAGCAGTGGCGCACCGTCTCGGGATTCGACGATCTGACCGACCTGACATACCACCGCCAGGTCCAGCGGACCGCCGACGGCAGCGTGCTCAGGGACCTGCCCGCCGTGCGCATCGCCTTCAACCGCCCCGAGGTCCGCAATGCCTTCCGCCCCGGGACCGTCGACGAGTTGTACCGCGCCCTCGACCATGCCCGCATGAGCCCTGACGTCGCCACCGTGCTGCTCACCGGCAACGGACCCTCCCCCAAGGACGGCGGCCATTCGTTCTGTTCCGGCGGCGACCAGCGCATCCGCGGCCGCGACGGGTACCGGTACGCGGAAGGCGAAACGAAGGAGAGCATCGACCCGGCGCGTGCCGGCCGGCTCCACATCCTCGAGGTGCAGCGGCTCATCCGCACCATGCCCAAGGTCGTGATCGCCGTCGTCAACGGCTGGGCGGCCGGCGGCGGCCACAGCCTGCACGTGGTGGCCGACCTTACCCTTGCCTCCCGCGAGCACGCCCGCTTCAAGCAGACCGACGCCACCGTGGGCAGCTTCGACGCCGGCTACGGCTCGGCCCTGCTCGCACGCCAGATCGGGCAGAAGAAGGCTCGCGAGATTTTCTTCCTGGCCCGGGAGTACTCGGCCGAGGACATGGTGGCCGTGGGCGCGGTCAATGAAGCCGTCGACCACGCCGACCTGGAGCGCACGGCATTGGAGTACGCCGCCGACATCGCGAGGCAGAGCCCCCAGGCCATCCGGATGCTGAAGTTCGCCTTCAACCTCGCCGATGACGGCCTGGCCGGCCAGCAGGTCTTCGCCGGCGAGGCCACCCGGCTCGCCTACATGACCGACGAGGCGGTGGAGGGCAAGGAGGCCTTCCTCGCCAAACGCGACCCCGACTGGTCCGCCTTCCCCTACTACTTCTAGGACGCGCATGGAACTCCTGCCGATCTACACTCCTCCCGCGTTCGATCCAAAGGCACTGCTGAAGCCCCTGGCGGCCTCCCTCGCCGGCGAGGGACCGGCCGTCGCGCCGCACGCCGCGCTCGGCCAGCAGTTCACCGGGGAGCTGCCCAACGACGAGATCGCCGCCGTACTCAGCACCTCCGGTTCCACCGGGGCGCCGAAGAAGACCATGCTGAGCGTCGATGCCATCGCCGCGTCCTCAATGGCGACGGCGATCGCGCTGGGCGCGGAGGGCCAGTGGCTGCTGACTCTGCCCGTGCATCACGTCGCGGGCTTCCAGGTGCTCGTCCGGTCCCTGTACGCCGGGACGGAGCCCTGGGCGATGGATCCCGCCACGGCCTTCACGGCGGACGCATTCACCTCCGCAGCAGGCGAGCTGACCGACCGCGTCCGGTTCACCTCCCTCGTGCCGACCCAGCTTCACCGGCTCCTCCAGGACCCCACACCGCAGACCCTGAAGGCGCTCAAGCGGTTCAACGCGATCCTGCTGGGTGGTGCCCCGCTCGGATCCGGCCTGCGCGGCGAGGCCCGCCGGCACGGCCTGAACATTGTGGAGACGTACGGGATGAGCGAGACCTCGGGCGGATGCGTCTATGACGGGCGGCCCCTTGACGGCGTGGAGGTCCGTGAGGACGGCGGCCGGCTGTGGATCAGCGGCCCGGTGCTGGCCGAGGGCTACCTGGGCGACCCGGAGCTGACCGGTGAACGGTTCGTCTTCAACTCGGGCCGGCGCTGGTTCCGCACTGACGACGCCGGAGCGGTCACCGCCGACGGTACCGTCGAGGTGCACGGGCGCCTCGACGACGTCATTGTGACCGGCGGCCTCAAGGTCTCCGCGGCCGTCGTCGCGGAGGTCATTGAAGGGATCTCCGGGGTGGACCAGGCCCTGGTCCTGGGCATCACGAGTTCCGAGTGGGGCACCTCGGTGGCCGCCGCGGTGGTCGGCACCGTTGAGGCCGAGGTGGTGCGCCGGCACGTCGCCGAGGAACTCGGAGCCCACGCCGCCCCCAAGACCGTCCTGGCCCTCGAGGCGATGCCGCTGCTGCCGGGGGGCAAGCCGGACCGGCAGTCCGTCCGGGCGCTGCTCGAACAGCGGGACTCCTAGCGCCGGACACCGCGCCAACCTTTTCGGGCCACCGGCCCGCCAGCACAACCAGGTAAGGAACACACCGTGGCGACTGCCGCTCAGTGGCTTGAAGGAGCCCGCCCCCGCACCCTGCCCATGGCCCTGGCGCCGGTGATCGCCGGCAGTGCCGCCGCGTTCGGGCTCGGCGCCTTCCGGCCGCTCAACGCCGTGCTCGCCGCGGCCGTGGCGGTGCTGCTGCAGGTGGGCGTCAACTACGCCAACGACTACTCCGACGGCATCCGGGGCACCGACGACGTCCGGGTGGGCCCGCTGCGGCTCACCGGCTCCGGCGCCGCCCGGGCCCGTGACGTCAAGCACGCGGCGTTCGCCTGCTTCGCGCTCGCCATGGTGGCCGGCGCTGCCCTGATCATCCTGTCGCAGGCCTGGTTCCTCCTGCTGGTCGGCGTCGGCTGCATCGCGGCGGCCTGGGGCTACACCGGAGGCAAGAACCCCTACGGGTACCTGGGCCTCGGCGACGTCTTCGTGTTCGTCTTCTTCGGCCTCGTCGCGACCCTTGGCACCACCTACACGCAGGCCGGTCAGCTGAGCGCACCGGCCTGGGTGGGGGCCATCAGCACCGGCCTGATCGCCATGGCGCTGCTGATGGCGAACAATGTCCGCGACATCCCGACCGACCGGGAGGCCGGCAAGCGCACCCTGGCGGTGCGCCTGGGGGACAGCACGGCCCGGGTCAGCTACGTGATGATGCTGGCCGCGGCCCTCCTGCTGCCGCTGTTCCTCATCGACAACCACCCGTGGGTGCTGCTGGTACTCCTGCTGGTTCCAGCCGGCCTGATGCCCAGCTGGCTGATGCTCAAGGGCAAGAAACGGCGCAGCCTCATCCCGGTGCTCAAGCAGACGAGCCTGATCAACCTCGGTTTCAGCCTGCTGTTCGGACTCGGCATCGTGCTCACCGAGGTCCTCGCCTAGGAGCGCGGAGACCTCGGGTCAGAGGTCGCGCGGCCTGCGGTCGGCGTTCACCGGTGCATTTGGGTCGATGGAGTCCTCCGCGGCGGCGTCGTCCTTCTCCATGAAGTTGCTCGCCCGCGGGGCGCCCTCCTTGAACCGCCGCTGCAGTGAAGCGCCGGCGGCGTCGCGCAGCGGGCGGAAGAACAGGTAGGTCACGCACCAGGCGAGAATGGCGGCAACGGCGGCGGAGAGCACCGCACCGAGCCCGAGAACCACGCAGATCACAAAGAAGACGACGACGAGGAGCAGGCGCAGAGCGGTGAATTTGAGGAAGGGCACCCTCCAAGTTTACTCGCCTACAATTGGGGTATGCCCCGCCTGTTGCTGTTCCTGGTGCTCCTTGGAGTCGCCGTCATCGTCTACGCGCTGATCGAATGCGCCATGACCCGGTCCAACGAGGTACGCAGTATCTCGAAACCCGCCTGGCTGATCACGATCCTGGTGGTGCCCCTCATTGGAGCGGGCCTGTGGTTCCTGTTCGGCAGGCCGCGGCGGACGCGGGGCACCCGTCCTCCCCGCCCGGCCCCGCGGCAGCCGACCGCACCCGATGACGATCCTCAGTTCCTGCAGAACCTTGAGACTCGACGCCGGCAGCAGGCCCGCGAGCAGGAACTGAAGCGTAAGGAAGAGGAGCTCAAGGCCCGCGAAGCCCAATCGAAGGGCGGCGCGAAGGGGGGCGCGAAGGGCGGCGGGACCACCGCTCCCGCAGCGGGAACCCCCGCCGGGGGCGCCCCCGCAGGCGGCACCCCCGCCAACGGTACGGGCCCCGCTCCGGCCACCGATCCCGACGACGACGCCGACGAGACCGGCAGCACGGGCGCTCACCGGCCCAACAACCCGTAAACCACCTCTTTCCGGCCCGCACCTCCGGCCGCAGACCCGAACGACGCAGAGAAAAAGCCGCACCCGACCGCTCAACGAGCGGTCGGGTGCGGCTTTCTATTGCGGTAGCGCCCGGGCCCTACGCGGCCTAGACGCCGGAGTAGCTGTGAAGCCCCGAGAAGTAGATGTTCACGATGGTGAAGTTGAAGACGATGCACAGGTATCCGACGATCGAGAGCCAGGCCGCTCGGGTTCCGGTCCATCCCTTGGTGGCGCGGGCGTGCAGGTAGCCGGCGTACACGGTCCAGATCACGAAGGTCCAGACCTCCTTGGTGTCCCAGCCCCAGTACCGGCCCCATGCCTCCTCGGCCCAGATGGCCCCGGCGATGAGGGTGAAGGTCCAGCCGACGAAGGCGATGGCGTTGAGGCGGTAGGAGAGGTTCTCCAGGCTGAGCGCCGGCGGCACGAGCCGCATGAAGCCGGCCTTGTCGGGCGCGCCGGCCGCGATGCGTGCTTCGCGGGAGGACTGGATCAGCTGCAGCACCGACATGGCGAAGGTGAGGGTGAACAGGGCCGAGGAGGCCACGGCGATGGAGACGTGGACGATGAGCCAGTAGCTCTGCAGCGCGGGGATCAGGTTGGCGACCGGGGTGGCGAAGCCGACCGTCGCCGCGCACAGCATGATCACGACGAGCCCGATAACGAAGGATCCGACGAAGCGCAGGTCCTTGCGGGTCAGGGTGATCAGGAAGATCAGGGAGACGACGAGCGCACCGGTGGTGCAGAACTCGTACATGTTGCCCCAGGGCACCCGGCCCGCGGCGATGCCGCGGGTGAGGACCGCGGCGCCGTGGATGACGGTGGCGACCACGGTCAGGGCCACGGCGATGCGGGCGGAGGACCGGCGGGGGCCGGCGCTGTAGTCCATCGAGGTGTCGGCCGTGGCCGGGCCGGCAGGTGCGGCCGCGGAGGCGCCGCCGCGGGCGCCGGCGAGGACCTTTGCCTGCGCGGGGGCGTGCGCCTGGCCGGCGGCCAGGCGGGCCTCGACGGCGCCGATGGTGCGGCTCGACTTCACCAGGTCGAGCACGAAGAAGATCAGCGCCACCACATAGGCGATGGAGGCCAGGAGCATGAAGAGCTCGCTGGTGGCGCCCAGTTCGGTATTAACGCTTTTCATTCGTTGTCCTTACCGTTGTCGCCGTCGGTCCCGGCGCCCGTTCCGGCGGCGGGAGCCCCGGCGGGCTGCAATTGATTTTCCCCTGCTTTGTCCGGGTGCGCCAGCCAGTGGCTGGTTAGCTGCTTCTCCACCGCAGCGCCCTCGGCAGGGAGCCTCGGATCCTCGCCGCGGGCCAGCAGCCCGTACTCAACGAGGACCCGCCCGTCCGGGTGCTCCCCGGTCCGCACCCAGGCCCGCCGCCGGCCGATGAACAGCGAGGCGCTCAGGCCCGCGAGGGCGAGGACCGAAAAGACCAGCGCCCCGAGCTGGGCCGGGTCGTGGTGGATGTCCACGGCGATGTAGCGCTTCAGCCCGTCGAAGGTGATGGACCCCTTCCCCTCGGGCAGGTCGTAGGTCTCGCCCAGGCCCAGCACGATGCCGCCGTTGTCGCTGTTGCGGCTGTTCAGTTCCGTCAGGTTGTCGGTGTCCAGGACGTAGACGTTCTTCGGTTCCCCGCCGTCGAGGCCGAGGTCGCCGGCGTAGGAGTTGAGGTTGAGCTGGGGGTTGAACGGGTCGGGGTCGCGGGAGAAGGAGACGCCCTTTTCATCGACGAAGGCGGTCGGAAGGAAGAATCCGACGAAGCCGAGCTGTTCAGGCCGGGCATCCGGGGCCTTGATCACTGCGAGTGAGGTGTAGAGCCCGTCGGAGGGGATGGTGACCACCGGTCCCTGCACGGCGATATTGCCCTCGCCGTCGCGGACGGTGATCACGGGGGCATAGCCGTTGCCGACGAGGTACACGCTCGTGCCGCCGATGTCGACGGGGGCATTGACCTTGAGGGTCTGCTTTTTGGGCTCGGCGTCGGGCCCGTCCTGGGTGGTCAGGCTTGCGGTGAAGTCGAGGGGCTGGCCGTAGTGGCTCTCCTGGGCCCGGTCGAACTGCACGTCGAAGGCGTCGAGGCGGATGGAGTAGGGCTCGAGCTGGTCGTCGGAGAAATTCGTGCCGGGGGTGAAGGCGTCGTAGCCGACCAGGGTGTTCACGAAGGTGTCTCCCTCGACGATCACCTTCTGGCCGTTGTAACCGAACAGACCCCCTACGGCGACGCTGACCAGCACCCCGATCAGGGAGCTGTGGAAGATGAGGTTGCCGAGCTCCTTGCTGAAGCCGCGCTCGGCCGCCACCGACGGCCGATCGCCGTCCGCGTCGCGCACGTCGACGCGGTAGCCGCGCTTCTTCAACAGCGCGGCGGCGTCGGCCACGGCGGAGGCAGGGGTGATGGCGGCGCCGGACGCCTGCGCGGCGGGGATCTCCAGGGTGCCGTAGACCGGCATGCGCGAGAGCCGGCGCGGGGTGGCCGGCGGCTTGGCCCGGACCGCCCTGGCGTGGGCGATGGCGCGCGGGGTCACGCAGCCGATCAGGGAGATGAACAG
The DNA here is from genome assembly GCA_003602285.1 of Arthrobacter frigidicola. Taxonomy (GTDB): domain Bacteria; phylum Actinomycetota; class Actinomycetes; order Actinomycetales; family Micrococcaceae; genus Arthrobacter_D; species Arthrobacter_D frigidicola. The sequence continues at coordinate 237,313 of QZVU01000004.1, read as the reverse complement.
CAGCAGGTAGATGGAGGAGAACCACACCGAGGAATACACGTCGAACAGCTGGAACCAGTCGAGGATCGGGCCGCTGTCCGGGTGGTCCTGGAGGTAGGTGGTGACGACGGCCGGATTCGCCGACCGCTGGGGGAAGAGCGATCCGGGAACGGCGGCCACGGCAAGGAGCAGCAGCAGGAACAACGCTATGCGCATGCTCGTGAGCTGCTTCCATGCCCACCGCAGGGTTCCGGTGAATCCGAGGGCGGGCAGGGCGGCGTCGGGCTCGGTGCCCTTGGTACGTGCCGTGTCCTTGTTCACCATGACCTGCTTCTCGTGGGGATCGCTTTTCTGCGTCGTGCTGCGGACGGATTAGATGGGAAGGACCACATTGCTGACCAGCAGGTCCTGGATGCTGGTGATCCAGCTGTTCCAGATACCGGTGACCATCAACCCTCCCACAAGGATGAGCAGGCCGCCGCCGGAGCGCTGCAGGATCAGCCGGTTGCGCCGGAAGAACCGCAGCGCGCCCATTCCCCGCCGGATGCCCAGGGCGATGAAGAGGAAGGGCAGGCCCAGGCCCAGGCAGTACACGAAGGTGAGGACGGCGCCCCGGAGCGCGCTCGCGTCGTCACCGGAGATGGCGAGGAGCTGGACCGCGCCGAGGGTCGGGCCGATGCATGGGGCCCATCCCAGCCCGAAGGTCATTCCCAGCAGGGGCGCACCCCACAGGCCGGCAGGGACGCGGGCGTGGAGCCTGCTTTCCCGCTGGAACAGGGCGAAGCCGCCGAGGAAGACGATCCCGAGCAGGATGACCACGATGCCCAGCAGCTGGATCAGCCAGTCCTGGGAGACGCGCAGCCAGGCCCCGAGCTGGCCGAACAGCGTGCCGTAGGCCATGAAGACCGCGGAGAAGCCAAGGACGAACAGGGCGATGCCGGCGAACATGCGGCCGCGTTTCTGCTGCTCGAGGTCCACTCCGGTGAGGCCGGTGACGTAGCCAAGGTAGCCCGGCACGAGGGGCAGCACGCAGGGCGAGGCGAAGGAGACGAGCCCTGCCAGCAGTGCGACCGGGAGGGCGAGGAGCATCGACCCGCTCAGCACGGCGTCGGCAAAGGCGTTGCCGGCGGCCAGGGCGGGCCCCACGGTTGCGGCCAGTGCCGGGGTCATCGTGCCTTACTCCCCGAGCGCATCGCGGACGAGGGCCTTGAGCGTGCTCTTTTCGGCCAGCCCCAAGATTCGCGCCGACACGCGGCCCTCCTTGTCCAGAACCAGGGTGGTGGGCACCGCCTGCGGGGGTACGTAGCTCGTCATCGCCAGCAGGACGCCGCCGTCCTTGTCGTTGAAGCTGGGATAGGGGATCTCGAAGTTCCGCTCGAAGGCCTCGGCGGTCGCCCGCTCGTCGCGGATGTTGACTCCGTAGAACTGCGCTCCCTGCGGCCCGAATTCATCCGAGAGGGCCACGAGGTCAGGGGCCTCCTTGCGGCACGGGGCGCAGGCGGCGTACCAGAAGTTGAGCACGGTCACCTTGCCGGCCCAGTCGGAGCTTGCCACCTGGGTGCCGTCGAAAAGCGTCCCGGAGAGGTCGACGGGTTCCCCCCGGTCGGAGGCTGCGTACTCGGTGACCGAACCGTCCCCGGCGATGTAGTTCTTGTTGTCCCCGGCGGCGGCCTGCTGGGCCAGCGGATCGTCCGCCGCGCAGCCGGCGAGGCCGAGCGAAACGGAAACGCCGAGGACCGCGGCGGCGCGGAACGCGGACCACGGGCGGCGGGCCAGGGCGGGGATCGGAGGCTTCACGGCTTCTTTCAGATATTTCTACAGCGTGTAGTAATTCTACTATGCTCCCGGAATGTTCGCCGCTCCGGGCAGCAGGTCGGCGCAGGGCTCTTCGTACCGGACGCGGGTGATGTCGCTGCCGGAGAAGTCGAGCGAGGTGACCGAGGTCAGGGTGCACTCGCGCTGCCGGGGATCATGCCAGAGGCGGCGATGCTCGGCCGCCAGCCGCGTCACCCAGATGGGCAGCTGGTGGCTGACCAGGACCGCCTCGACCGGGCCGTCCGCGCCGCCGCCCAGCTCCAGGGCACGGGTACGGGCGAACTGCACGGCGGCCATCACGCGCTCGACCTGGCGGGAGTACGGCTCCCCCCAGGAGGGGCGGAAGGGGTTGGCCAGCAGGGGCCAGTACCGGGGATTCCGCAGCCTGCTCTTCACCCTCGACATCCCCTCGAACCGGTTTTCGGCCTCAAGGATGCGCTCCTCGGTGTGTACCGGCAGGCCCAGGGCCGTGCCGAGCGGCTGTGCCGTCTCCTGGGCCCGGACCAGCGGGGAGGCCGCGAGGTAGACGATATTCGCCCCATCGCTGCGCCGCTTTTCGAAGTGGGCGGCCATCTGGTCCGCCATCCGGCGTCCCAGTTCGGACAGGTGGAACTCGGGGAGGCGGCCGTAGAGGACGCCCTCGGGGTTGTGGACCTCACCATGGCGCACCAGGTGGACGGTTGCAAGGGGCATCTGCCTAGTTTCTCAGAGTTCCGCCACCGGACTAAATCCGGACGGCCCGTTTCACCGCGGCAGCGTCCGGATTCTCGGAGGGCGCCCCGGAGCCGGACCACCCCCGGGGAATAAAACATGCAAAAACATGTTTACATAGTTACAAGCCTTCCGCTTCCATCAAGGAGAAACATTCATGAGCATCCCCACAGGCCTCACCCACGGCACCTGGTCCTTCGACCCCTCGCACAGCGAGATCGGCTTCACCGTCCGCCACGCGGGCATCAGCAAGGTACGCGGCAGCTTCGCAGACGTCGACGCCACCATGGTCGTCGGTTCCTCGCTCGAGGATTCAAAGGTCACCGCCACCATCAAGACCGTGTCCTTCCAGTCCGGTGACGAAAACCGCGATGCCCACGTGCGCAGCGCCGACTTCTTCGACGCCGAGGTTTTCCCGGAGATGACCTTCACCTCCACCTCCGTCGAGACCAAGGGTGAGACGTACAAGATCGCCGGGGATCTCACGATCCGCGGGATCACCCAGCCTGTGGTCCTTGACGCCGAGTTCAACGGCGTCGCTGTCGATCCTTTCGGCGCCACCCGCGCAGGCATCTCGGGCCAGACCACGATCTCCCGCAAGGACTTCGGCCTGACCTGGAACGCTGCCCTTGAAGCCGGCGGCGTGCTTGTCGGCGACAAGGTCACCATCTCGGTTGACGCCGCCTTCGTGGCACCTTCGGCCAACTGATTCACTCCGACCGGGCCCATCCACCCGGTTGACACTGCGCCGCCGGCGGGCCCTCGGGAACGCCGGCGGCGCACTGCGTTCAGGCCCGGGAGCCACGCGGCAGGAACGGCGGTACCGAAGCGCCGGGCGCGCCGGATCAAACCCTCGACTCTGCCGGCCGGCGCGGTAGGGTGAACGCAAGATCCGGCAGGCCGCGAAACGGCAGGTGCCGGCTCGTCCTACCCTGCACGCCTGACGAACGGATGCGGCAATGAGCACACCTGACGAGAACCCCAACTCCACCCCGCAGAACCCGGACGCGCCACGGTACGGCCAAAACGAGGGCCAGCCGCGGTACGGGCAGAACCCGACGCCGTCCCCCGGGCAGAACCCCCCGCCCGCTTACGGACAGAACCCCCCGCCCGCCTACGGACAGAACGCTCCGCAGTCCTACGGCCAGAATTCCCCGGCCTCCCCCGGGCAGCAGGGTTACGGGCAGCAGCCGTACGGCTACCAGTCGGCCCAGCCCTCCGGCTACGCGTACCCTGGCTCGGCCTCGATGCCCGCCACCGCCAAGGGACCCGCACCCCAGCGGGTCGTTCTGGCCTTCTGGCTCATTCTCGCGGCGGCCGTCCTCGGGCTCATCAGCACGATCGTCAGCTCGCTCGATCCCCTGGCCAGCCTGACCCCGCAACAGCGTGAGCAGTTCGAAGGGTCGGGGGTTTCCCCCGAGTCCATCAGCGGGATCGCCACAACCATTGGGGTCGTCGTCGGGCTCCTGTTCGCCGCCCTCTACGTCCTGCTCGCGTTCATGATCCGCAAGGGAAAGAACTGGGCGCGGATCACGCTGACCGTCCTGGCCGCCCTGTCCGTCCTCGGCTTCCTCTTCGGCCTCGCGGGCGGCGCCCCGGTCGGGCTCCTGTCGACCCTCGTGCTGATCCTCGTCGTCGCCGGCGTCGTCCTGTGCTACCTGAAACCCGCGGGCGAGTACTTCAAGCCCGCCGCTCCGCGCTACTGAAAGCCGCCGCCTACTGCGCCGAGCGGGCGTCGGTGATCGACTCGATGACCGCATCCTGCGCCCGCTGGGCGTGGTAGGCAAGAATCTGGAGCTCCGTTGACATGTCGACCTTCCGCAGCTGGACGTGCGGAGGGACCTGCAGCACAACGGGGGCGAAGCTGAGGATGCTGGTGATCCCGCTTGCCACCAGGCGGTCGCACAGCTGTTGGGCGACCGGCGCCGGCACCGCGAGGACCGCCATATTCGCCCGGGTCCGTTCCAGGACTGTCTCCAGGTCGTCGACGGCGCTCACCCGCAGCCAGCCGACCTCCGATCCGACAACCATCCTGTCAGCGTCGACCAGCGCGACGATCTCGAACCCGCGGGAAGCAAACCCGGAATAGCCCGCCAGCGCCCGACCGAGGTTGCCGACTCCGATGATGGCCACCCGCCAGTCGAGGGTGAGACCCAGCGCGGTGGAGATCTGGCGGTTCAGGTACTGCACGTCGTAGCCGACGCCCCGGGTGCCGTAGGAACCGAGGTAGGAAAGATCCTTGCGCAGGATCGGCGAATTGACTCCGGCCGCGTCCGCGAGGACCTCCGAGGAGACCCGTTCGATCCCCTCGGCCAGGAGCGAGTTCAGCGCCCTCAGGTAGATCGTGAGGCGGGTCAGGGAGGCCGGCGGAATGCGGCGCCCACCATCGGCGCTCACCGAATGAAGCTCTGGCGTCTCTGGCGTCGTCACTGTAATCTGCTCCGTTGCATCAGGTGGCCCACCGAAGCGGCGCCCGTTCCGGCCGCTGCCCCCAAAGCCCCGACTCGAAATCCCTTCAACTCTATGCCGCAGCGGCCGGGCCCACCAAGTGCGGGCGTCGCCGCGGTGGGCCCGGACCTCAGAGCGGAAGCGGGTGTTCGAGCACTCCCGCGGGCGTCCCCCGGCCGGAGAGGATCCGGCAGCAGTCGATGGCATCAATCTCCAGGGGTGCGCTCCCGTCGTCGTCCCGGACGAAGGTACCGCCGGCCGGACCGGTGAGTCGGAGGTGGAACGGGTCGGTGTGGAGGGTCGACCACTCCGCAATGATGTCTTCGACAATGCGCCCGTCGTGTTCCCGGGTCGGGTTGAGCGGCCGGCCGGTCGCCCGGGCGATGTCGATGCGGTGCATCCAGACGTCGCGGGTGAACCCGATGTCGAAGAGATAGCTCAGCGGCTGCCAACCGAAGTCGACGTCGGCCATGCTGCCCAGCGGCAGCAGCCGAAGCCTGCGAATGGCCCCGGGCAGCCGCCTGCGGGACCTGAGCGCGGCCCCGGCCGCCCTCACCCACCGCGCCGGGATGTCCCGGGCGCCGAGGTCACGTCGAGCCTGAAGCTGGGCCTCATTGAGTCCGTCCACCCAATGCTGGCCGCCGATCTGCGCGGTGAGCCTGCGCCCCCGCACCGCCTGGCGCAGGAACTCAAGGGGTGAGGCCTGTGCCTCGGCGGAGGCAACGACATGCACGGCCACATCCCGCACGGTCCAGCGGGTGCAGTCGGTCCCCCGATCCCAGTCCCCGGCACTGAGCTGCTGCAGGAGAGTGGAGAACCGCTGATTCTCCTCTGCTGCCAGCCGCATGGCCTCGTGGTGCCCGATCCGGGCGATTTCAGCCACCCGGAGGGGAGGACGATCCTCGGTCATGGCGCATCCCTGCCTTCGCTTCCGTGGGGTCCGGTGGGCTCCGGGGCTCGGTTGTGCCGAAGCCTGAACGCTGCACCTTAAGCGTAGGACCGCCGGCCCCGGTGCGACAGGCCCTCCCCGCCATACGCCGGGGGTTTCCGCCGCCGCGGAAGGTCGGCGGGGAGGCCCGTCGCCGCCTCGAGTCCGGGAGCACCGGCGTGGGCCCGATGACCGCCGACCGGATCGGTTCAGGGCCGCAGCAGGCGCCGCAGCCGCTCTTCGTCGATCGTCCAGAAGTCGCGCTGGACGCCGTCGATCATCAGCACGGGCAGTTCCTCGGCGAACCTCTCCAGCAGTTCGGGCGCGTCCGTGACCGATTGTTCCCGCCAGCGCAGGCCCAGCGAGGCGGTGACCCTTTCCACCACGGCGCGCGCGTCCTCGCACAGGTGGCACTGCGGTTTCGTTACGAGCACGACGTCGGGCGGCGGGCCTTCGGGCTGGGTGTTCATCTCTTCAACCTACCCGCCGCGGCACACGGACGCGGGCACCGCTTGTGGCTAGACTTTGACCATGCGTGGTGCCGCCGGGAAGGACCTTCCCTTCCCCCTGGATACGCCCGGCGCGCCCGGGTCGGCGGCCTTCTTCGATGTGGACAACACGCTCATGCGCGGCGCCAGTCTGTTCCACGTGGCGCGGAAGATGTATCAGCGCCGTGCTTTCACCCTCCGCTTCGCCGCGGGTTTGGCGTGGAAGCAGATCCGGTTCGTACTGCGCGGCGAGACGATGACCGACGTCAACTCGGTGCGCGACGCGGCGCTCGCCTTCGCCATCGGGATCGCCCACGCGGACATCCTTGCCCTCGGCGAGGAGGTCTACGACGAGATGATCGCCTCCAAGATCTGGCCCGGGGCCCGGGCCCTGACGGACCAGCACCTGGCCGCCGGGCGGAAGGTGTGGCTGGTGACCGGCACCCCGGTCGAGGTGGCCAGCGTCATCGCCAAGCGGCTCGGTCTCACCGGCGCCCTCGGCACGGTCGGGGAGGTGGCCGACGGCCTGTACACGGGACGGCTGGTCGGGGAGTTCCTCCACGGCGCGGCCAAGGCCGCGGCGGTGAAGGAGCTGGCGGCGCGGGACAACCTCGACCTTGACCGCTGCTGGGCCTACAGCGACTCCTTCAACGACGTCCCGCTGCTGAGCAGTGTGGGCCACCCGGTCGCGATCAATCCGGACGCCCGGCTGCGCCGGCACGCGCGGGCGAACAACTGGCCGGTGTTCGACTTCCGCAGCGGCCGCCGCGCGGCAACCCTGGGGCTCAAGGCGGCCACGGGGGTAGGGGCCGTCTACGGGATGTGGCGGGGGTTCGTGAAACTGCGGGACCGCTGACACCGCCGCTCACCGCACTGCGCCGTCACCCACCGCCAACCGCGCCGCCGTTAACCACGTCCGGCCCACCGCTCCAACCTGACGGTTGGGGCTGCGGACCGGGAAAACTGGAAGGGGAGCCGCCGGACGGCGGCCCTCCAGCTGTGGAGCAGAAGAGCGGTGCCCTACTTCTTGTTGCGGCGCTGGTGGCGGGTCTTGCGAAGCAGTTTGCGGTGCTTCTTCTTGGCCATACGCTTGCGGCGCTTCTTGATTACTGAACCCACAGAGTCCTCACAAACTTAATAGGAATCCAGGCGGCTGCCTCCGCTGCGAAAACAGCGCAGGACCGCCCGGAGCTGACATGGGCCCGCACGAACTGGCGCGGACCCGGTAAAACCGGTAGTTGCGCGGCGGCTATCGACCGCGCAAAACGTTCCTTAACAGGGTACAGGCAATTGGTGCCGCCCCCGACCGGCGGCTACGCGGTCGCCGACTGCCCGTCGACCTGCGCGTGGCGGAGGTAGTCGGCCACGGCCGACTCCGGAACCCGGTAGGAGCGCCCGAACTGGACGGCCGGCAGTTCCCCTGAATGAACGAGTCGGTAGACGGTCATTTTCGACACCCGCATGACCTCGGCGACTTCCGCCACCGTCAAGAACTGCACATCCGAGAAGTTCCCGTCTGCCATCTCACCACTATTCCTTTACTTGAAGGCTTCCCACCCTGAGACCGGCATTCGAACTGATGCCGGATGCGCGTAATGGATACGCCGCCTCGAAGCATGAGGATTTTCTGCCTAGGACGGTACTCTAGTTGCACCTGTGACAAAAGTGAAAGCCCCTGTGGTAGAGAGGCTCCCTTGGCCGCCGGCGAGGGCGGGCCGGGGTGGCGAAGAGCGGCCGATCGGCCGCCCGTTCGGCCGCACGCTACCGCTCGTGGTCCTTCCGGCGCCGCAGCTGGGAGATGAGGTCGGCCGCGCGTTCGGCCGCCCGCCCCATGGTCCTGCCGATCTGCTGCTGCCGGGTCGCCTCCGCTGTAGCCCGCGGTGATCCGGCGGGCGCGAGCGCGGCCGCCGCCAAGACTCCTGCGGCCGGGGCCCCGGCGCCGGCCGGCACCTCCTCTGCGGGAACGGGTGCCTCCGGTCCCGCGGCGGCGGGCGCGGGGACGGCGAAGGGAACCGGCGCCTCGGGGGCGGCCTCGGCCGGCGCCGCCGTAAAGCCGGCGATCCAGTCCTGCACGGAAAGCAGGGGTGAGGATTCAAGCGAATAAAAGCGTTTCTGGCCCTGCGCCCGCATGGTGACCAGGCCGGCTTCCCGCAGTACCTTGAGGTGCTTCGACACCGTCGGCTGGCTCACACCGAGCTCTCCGACGAGCTGCCCCACCGATTTCCCCTCGGTGCGCAGCAGCTCGAGGATGTCCCGCCGCGTGCGCTCGGCGATGACTGCAAACACGTCGATACCCATTACTTCACCCTAGCGATATATGCCGCCGACGGCATCCCGACCCGCTGCGGTCCCTCAGTCGAACCACGGGTCGAGCCCGTGCAGCGGAAACACGGCCCGGCGGGTGGCCATGACCGTGCGGTCGAGGTCGTCGCCGGGGTCGTAGCCCACTTCCCAGGACCGCCACCAGGTGTCCGCGCCGTCACCCATCAGGGCCGGCGGGGTGGAGCCGTAACGTTCGCGCACGTGGTCCCGCCACGCCGGCGGCACCGGGGTGGACGGCCCGACCGCGGCTCCCGCCGCCACCGCGATCAGCAGGCTCCAGGAGCGGGGCACCACGCTCGCGAGGTTGTATCCGCCGCCGCCGGTGGAGATCCACCGCCCGCCGCACAGGCGCTCCGCAAGGTCCCGGGCGCCGAGCATCATCGCATGCTGGGCGTCGACGCTGAGCCGCAGGTTCGTGAGCGGATCCGCAAGGTGGGAATCGCACCCGTGCTGGCTGACGATCACCTCGGGTGCGAACACCTCGGCCAGCTGGGGCACCACGGCGTGGAACGCGCGCAGGACCGCCGCGTCGCCGGCCGAGGTCGGAAGGGCAACGTTGACCGCGGTGCCCTCGGCGCCGGGGCCTCCGGTCTCATTCGCGAAGCCGGTTCCGGGAAACAGGCTCATCCCCGTTTCGTGGAGGGAGATGGTCATGACCCGCGGCTCGTTCCAGAAGATGCTCTGGGTGCCGTCCCCGTGGTGGGCGTCAACGTCGAGGTAGAGAACCCGCGCGACCCCTGAGTCGAGGAGCCGCTGGATGCTTGCGGCGGCGTCGTTGTAGATGCAGAAGCCGCTGGCCGCCGAGCGGGCGGCGTGGTGCATGCCGCCGCCGAAGTTCACCGCGTGGAGCGCGGTGCCGGCGACGATGGCGTCGGCCGCCGCCAGCGAGCCGCCGACCAGCCGGGCACTGGCCTCGTGCATCCCGGCGAAGCCCGGGGTGTCGGCGGTGCCTAGGCCGAACTCGGGACGCGCGGTGTCGGGGTCGACGCTCACCGCTCGCACCCCGGCGATGTAGGCAGGGCTGTGCACCGTTGCAAGTTCGGTGTCGGCGGCCACGAACGGGTGCACCACCGACACGGTGGGGAGGTCGAGCAGTCCCATCTCACGCGCCAGCCGGGCCGTCAGCGCAAGCCGGGCCGGGTTCATCGGGTGATGCGGGCCGAAGTTGTAGGCGAGCATCTCATCGTCCCAGACAACGTGTGTCGGGGGCGCGGGCGCGGAGGAATTAGACATCGCCCTCAGGCTACGCGATGCCCCGAACTTCGGCCACGAAGCGGGGGTGAAAGTGATTTACTACTTCAAGGACAACATTCGGGCCGCTGCGGCGGCATCAACAGCAACGGGGCAAGCGGCGTCAATGATTACTCAGCAGCCTGCGTGGCTGAGGGACGATCGGAGCGGGCTCGCGCGCATTTTGACGCGCCTGCGGGACTTCCTTGACGGGTTCGCCAACAGCTCGCCGGCCCGGCTGGCCCTGACCATCTTCGTTGCCGTCATCCTCCTGTTCACGGGGCTCCTGAGCCTGCCGGCGGCCTCCTCGGACGGCACCGTCACCCCGCTTCATGATGCGATGTTCACCGCGGTGTCGGCGGTGTGCGTGACGGGGCTGACGGTCGTCTCGACGGCCACCCACTGGTCCTTCCTGGGGCAGTTGATCATCCTGCTCGGCATCTTCATCGGCGGCCTGGGCACGCTGACCCTGGCCTCCCTCCTGGCCCTGGTGGTGAGCCGGCGTCTGGGCGTGCGCGGGAAGCTAATCGCCCAGGAGGCGCTCAACAACGCCGGCCGGCTCGGTGAAATCGGCACCCTGCTGCGCATCGTCATCACCACCTCTGTGGTGATCGAGCTCGTCCTCGCGCTGGCCATGATCCCGCGCTTCGTCATCCTCGGCGAGCCGCTGGGCCAGGCGGTGTGGCACGGCGTCTTCTACTCCATCTCGGCCTTCAACAACGCCGGGTTCACCCCGCACTCCGACGGACTGGTGCCCTACCAGACCGACTTGTGGATCATCGTTCCGCTCATGGTCGGGGTGTTCTTGGGCAGCCTCGGCTTCCCCGTCATGATGGTCCTGCTTCAGACGCGCTGGCGGTACCGGAAGTGGAACCTCCACACCAGGCTCACCATCACGGTGTCCCTGGTCCTGCTGGTGGTGGGCACGCTGGCTTGGGGCGCCCTGGAGTGGTCGAACGCCGACACGATCGGCGGCATGAGCGCCAGCGACAAGCTGATCCATTCGGTGTTTGCCTCCGTCATGACCCGCTCGGGCGGATTCAACCTTGTCGACCAGGCGGCGATGGACTCCACCACGATGCTCCTGACCGATGCCCTCATGTTCGCCGGCGGCGGCTCGGCCTCAACCGCCGGCGGCATCCGGGTAACCACCATCGCCGTGATGTTCCTGGCCATTGTGGCCGAGGCCCGGGGCGACGCGGACGTGCGGGCCTGGGGGCGCACCATCCCGCAGGGCACCCTCCGGGTGGCCATCTCGGTGATCTTCATGGGCGCCACGGTGGTGCTGCTCGGCACCGGGACAATCCTCGCCATCTCCGGGGAAGGCCTGAACCGGGTGCTGTTCGAGGTGATTTCGGCCTTTGCGACCTGCGGGCTGAGCACCAACCTCAGCGCGGAGCTCCCGCCGGCAGGCAAGTACGTACTCGCGGCTTTGATGTTCGCGGGCCGGATGGGCACAATTACCCTTGCCTCCGCCCTGGCCCTGCGCCAGCGCAGCACCCTGTACCACTACCCCGAAGAAAGGCCGATCATTGGCTGACAGACCAGCACACAACGCCCCGGTCCTGGTGATCGGTCTTGGCCGGTTCGGTGCCGCAACGGCCGAGCAGCTCGTCAAGCAGGGACGCGAGGTCCTGGCCATCGAGCGGGACGGACAGCTGGTGCAGAAGTTCGCCGGAACCCTCACGCACGTCGTCGAGGCCGACGCCACCAACCTCGATGCGCTGCGCCAGCTGGGAGCGCAGGAGTTCACCGCCGCGGTCGTCGGCGTGGGCACCTCGATCGAGTCTAGCGTGCTGATCACCGCCAACCTCGTGGACCTGGGCATCGACCACCTGTGGGTGAAGGCGATCACCCCGTCGCACGGGAAGATCCTCAAGCGCATCGGCGCCAACCACGTGATCTATCCCGAGGCCGACGCCGGGCAGCGCGCCGCGCACCTGGTGGGCGGCCGGATGCTCGACTTCATCGAGTTCGACGACGGCTTTGCGATCGTGAAGATGTACCCGCCCAAGGAGACGCAGGGGTTCACCCTCGCCGAGTCCTCGGTGCGCTCCAAATACGGGGTCACCGTCGTCGGGGTGAAGTCCCCGGGCGAGGACTTCACCTATGCGCAGGCCGACACCAAGGTCTCGGGGCGGGACATGCTGATCGTCTCGGGCCACGTCGACCTGCTCGAACGCTTCGCCGCCCGCCCCTGATCCCGCCCCTGTTCCCGGCCGGGCCCCCTCCGGCACACCGGGGGCCCCAGGGGTCAGCTGCCCCCGAGTTCCCGAGTGATTTCGGCGGCGCGCTCGGTGGCGGCACGGGCGCCGCGCGCCACGATCTCGGCCAGGCCCTCCCGGTCGAAGGTCTCGACGGCGCTCTGCGTGGTCCCGTTCGGGCTGGTCACGGCACGGCGCAGCGCCGCGGCGTCGGCGCCGTCCTCGGCGAGCATGAAGCCCGCCCCGGCGACGGTTTCATTGGCGATCTGCCGTGCCAGATCCGGCTCGAGGCCCAGCCGCTCCCCCGCCGCGGCCATCGCCTCGGCCAGGTAGAAGGCATATGCCGGCCCGGAGCCGCTGACCGCCGAGAGCGCGTCCACCTGCTCCTCGGGGATCTCCACCACGGTTCCGGCCGCGGACAGGAGCTCCCGGGCCGTCCGCAGGTGCTCCGGGCCCGCGGACGCGCCGGCGGAGATGGACAGGACGCCCCGGCCCAGCCGGGAGGGGGTGTTGGGCATGGTGCGGATGACGGGCTGCCCGGCCGGCAGCGCCGATTCGAGCATTGCCGTGCTCACGGCCGCGGCCACGCTGAGGACCAGGGTGTCCGGCCGCAGGGACGGGCCGATCTCCCGGGCCAGGGGCAGCACGCCGGCGGGCTTCACCCCGACGACGACGACGTCCGCCGCGGCGGCCGCCTCCCGGTTGGCCCCGGGGTTGTCCCCGGTGGCAAGGACCTCGATGCCGTACCTGTCCCGGAGCTCCTGGGCCCGGCCGGGACGCTGCACGGTCGCGGTGACGCTTGAGGGGTCACGGCCCGCGGAGAGCAGCCCGCCGAGGATCGCCTCGTTCATCGAGCCGGTGCCGAGGAAGGAAAGGTGAAGGGAAGTTTCGCTCATGGACCAATCCTGCCACGGGCCACTCCCAGCGTTCTCCCAGCATTTTCGCCGGGGAGTCACAAGATGGGCCGGTAACGTTCTACGTACCTCATGAAGGTGCGAGTGATGAGGGCCGGATTCTCCTGATCCGGTCCGGCGCCGCTGGTAGGCCACGTGTTCCCCCAGTACCTGGCCACACCGGCGGCGTCACTGCGTTAACCGCCGTTTTCACCGCCGGTTTGCCTCGGCACAGGCCGGGCGCGCCCGCCGGGACCGGCCGCCGACCAGCCGACGATCAGGTGCTGCCGCGGGTCAGTGGCCCAGGTGCTTCCGAGCGAAGGAGAGCGTCTCGGCGAGCCACTCCTCGCGCTCGCCCGCCCCGCGGGCCCTGCGCGTGCTGACCTCGACCGCCACGACGCCGTCCCAGTCCGAGTCGCTCAGGTGCCGCAGCGCCTCGGCGCAGCGCTGCTCCCCCTGGCCGGGCACGAGGTGTTCGTCCTTGCCGTTGGCCGTGCCGTCGGTGAGGTGGACATGGGAGAGCCGCTCCCCCAGGCCCCGGATCTCCTCGAAGGAATCCATCCCCGCGATCGCCGCGTGGGAGAAATCCCAGGTGACCGCGTCGTAGGGCTCCGGGATCGGGTTCCAGTGCGGGAGGTACGCCTTCGCCTCCCTCCCCCGGACCTTCCACGGGTACATGTTCTCCACGGCGATCTTGATGCCGTATTCGTCAGTGACCCGGCGGATCCCCTCCGCGAAGTTCTCGGCGTAGCCGCTCTGCCAGCGGAACGGCGGGTGCACGACGACGGTCTTCGCGCCCACCTCGGCGGCCATCGCCGCGGACATCTCGACCTTCGTCCACGCCCGTCCCCACACCTGCTGGGTCAGCAGGAGTGTCGGGGCGTGGATGGCAAGGATCGGCTGGTCGTAGCGGGCGCTCAGGCCGCGCAGCAGGTCCGGGTTCTGGCTGGTGGAGTTGTTGGTCACCATGACCTCCACGCCGTCGTACCCGAGATCCTGGGCCATGGCGAAGGCGTCGTGCACAGACAGCGGGTACACCGAGGCGCTGGAGAGCGCCACGGGGATCGGGGACCGGGATTCCTCGGGGAGCGTCATCTAGACCGCACCACCCGACGGGTGCACCGCGCCAGTGTCCAGCCCGCCTATCCGCATTCTTCCGCCATCCGTCGCGCCACTCATCCTGTTCATCGAGGCACCGCGCAGCACCCCCGTGCCGCGGCGGGCTACTTCCCTGCCGCTACCTTGCGCTTGGCCGGGGCGCGCCGGGTCGTCTTCTTGGGAGCCGGCCCCTTGGCCCGCTTCTCCGCCAGCATGTCGATCGCCTGTTCCCGGCTGAGCTCCTCAAGAGCCATTGAGCCCGGAACGGTGATGTTCGTGATGCCGTCGGTGATGTACGGGCCGAAGCGGCCGTCCTTCACCACGATCGCCTTGCCGCTCTCCGGGTCGTCGCCGAACTCGGCCAGCGGCGGGGTCGCGGTGCGTCCGCCGCGCTGCTTGGGCTGGGCGTAGATCTCAAGGGCCTGCTCGAGGGTGATCGTGAAGATTTCCTCTTCGGAGCCGATGGAGCGCGAGTCGCTGCCCTTCTTCAGGTACGGCCCGAAGCGTCCGTTCTGGACGGTGATCTCCTTGCCCTCGGCGTCCTCACCCAGGACCCGGGGCAGGTTCATCAGCTTCAGCGCCTCGTCGAGCGTGACGGTTTCCACCGACATCGACTTGAACAGCGAACCCGTGCGCGGCTTGACCTTGGCGGGCTTCTTGGGCGGCTTCGGCTTGCCGTTCTTGTAGTACTCCACCGGCTGGGCCGCGAGTTCGGCCTCGGTCGGCTCGGGGATCAGTTCGATGACGTAGGGCCCGTAGCGTCCGTCGCGGGCCACGATGGTCCGGCCGGTTTCGGGGTCGACGCCGAGCACCCGCTCCTGGGAGACCGGGGACTCCATCAGCTCAATCGCCTTTTCGGCGGTCAGCTCGTCGGGGGCGAGGTCCTCGGGCACGTTGGCGCGCTGCGGCTCGGCGCCCTCGGGCGCGTCGGCCGGCAGCGGCTTCTCCAGGTAGGGTCCGAACTTGCCCACGCGCAGGGTGATGCCGTCGGCGATCTCCACCGAGTTGATGCGGCGGGCGTCGATCTCGCCGAGGTCGTTCACGATGGTGTGAAGCCCGGTGTCCTTGCGGTCGCCGTAGTAGAACCGGTCGAGCCATTCCACCCGGCCGGCCTCGCCGCGGGCGATCCGGTCGAGGTCCTCCTCGAGTTCGGCGGTGAAGTCGTAGTCGACGTAGTTGTTGAAGTGCTCCTCGAGCAGGCGCACCACGGAGAACGCGATCCAGCTGGGCACCAGGGCCTGGCCCCGGACCCGCACGTAGCCGCGGTCGACGATCGTCGACATGGTCGCGGCATAGGTCGAGGGACGGCCGATGCCGCGCTCTTCGAGGACCTTCACCAGGGACGCCTCGGTGTAGCGCGGCGGCGGCGAGGTCTCGTGGCCGAGCGCCTCGATGGCCTCGGCGCCGAGCGCGTCGCCCTTGGCGACGTTCGGCAGGCGGGTGCCCTGGCCGGCGTCGTCGTCGCCGTCCTGGTTGCGGTCCGCGTCACGGCCCTCCTCGTAGGCGGCCATGAAGCCGCGGAAGGTGATGACGGTGCCGGAGGCCGAGAACTCGGCGTCGCGCCCGTCGGCGCTGACGGCGCCGAGCCGCAGCGAGGCGGTGGAGCCCTTGGCATCGGCCATCTGGGAGGCGACCGTGCGCTTCCAGATCAGCTCGTACAGCCGGAACTCGTCGCCGCGCAGGGACTTGGCGACCTGTGCGGGGGTGCGGAAGGAATCCCCGGCGGGACGGATGGCCTCGTGGGCCTCCTGCGCGTTCTTTGACTTGCCCTTGTAGATCCGCCGGGCCTCGGGCACGTATTCCGCACCGTACAGCTCAGAGGCCTGGCGGCGGGCGGCGTTGACGGCCTGGTCCGACAGCGCCGGGGAGTCCGTACGCATATAGGTGATGTAGCCGTTTTCGTAGAGCCGCTGGGCCACCTGCATGGTGGTTTTGGAGGAGAAGCGCAGCTTGCGGGCGGCCTCCTGCTGCAGGGTCGACGTCGTAAACGGCGCGGCCGGGCGGCGGGTGTAGGGCTTGGTCTCCACCGAGCGCACGGTGAACGCGGCAGCCTCAAGGCCCGCGGCCAGGGACCGGGCGGCCTCCTCATCGAGGCGCGCCACCGCCGAGGTCTTCAGTTCGCCCCGGTCGGTGAAGTCCTTGCCGGAGGCGATGCGGCTGCCGTCCACGGAGACAAGCTTCGCGGGGAACGCCCCGCCCTTGGCGGCCTCGGCGGGGGTGAAGGACCCGGTGAGGTCCCAGTAGGAGGCGGCACGGAAGGCCATGCGTTCGCGTTCGCGCTCCACGACCAGCCGGGTGGCGACCGACTGCACGCGGCCGGCGGACAGGCCGCGGGCCACCTTGCGCCAGAGCACCGGGGAGATCTCGTACCCGTAGAGGCGGTCGAGGATCCTGCGGGTCTCCTGCGCGTCGACCATCGGGATGTCGAGGTCGCGCATTTCGAGCAGCGCGCGCTGGACCGCTTCCTTCGTGATTTCGGGGAAGGTGAGCCGGTAGACGGGCACCTTGGGCTTGAGCACCTCGAGCAGGTGCCACGCGATGGCCTCGCCCTCACGGTCACCGTCGGTTGCGAGATACAGTTCGTCGGCGTCCTTGAGGGCAGCCTTGAGCTCGGCCACCTTCTTCTTCTTATCCGAGGAGACGACGTAGTACGGCTCGAAGTCCTTCTCGATGTCCACGGCGAACTTGCCCACCGAGCTCTTCTTCATCTCGGCCGGCAGGTCGGAGGGCTGGGGCAGGTCACGGATATGGCCCATCGAGGCCGCGACCTCGAAGCCCTCCCCGAGATAGCCGGCAATGGTCTTGATCTTGCCGGGTGACTCGACGATGACGAGCTTTTTTCCGTGCTTTTTGTCCGATGCCTTAGTGGGCACTTCTCTCCTCGATACGGGGGTGCTGAGCCAGTCCGTCAATGGCGCGCGGCGGGGGTTCCGCTGCTGGCTCTACCCCTCCCAGTATGCGGTATGCATTCCTGCATTAGGGTAGCGGCGAAATTCAGGGGGCCGGAATCAGGAATCCTTCGAGCACCAGCCGACCCGCCATGGCGAGCAGGTCCGGCACGAAATCCGGACCGTCCTCGCCGAGCAGGACGGCGAGCGCTCCGGCGATCTGGCCGGCGGTCAGATCCCCGTCGCAGGCGGAGACGAACCCCGCGAGCTCGGTGCTCAGCAGCGTGGTCCGCCGCAGGCCGGCGCCCTGCCGGAGCAGGATCACGCCGGGATGCTCGGCGCCGGGGCGCTGGTGGCGTTCCTCAGTGACATCACCGGCCACCAGCAGGTACTCCCAGTTCAGGTCCCGGCCCGGCGCGTGCTGGTCCGGCGCGTTATCGTCCGGGGCGTTGTCGTTTGGCCCTTCCTGGTGCGGCCCTCCCTGGTCCAGTGCGGTCCCGGCGCCGCCGGGGGCGGCCGAGGCCAGCCAGTCGCCGCGCTCGATGGCGGCCCCCAGGTGGGGGCCCAGGGGTTGTTCCACCTCGTGGGTGATCTCCTCGCACCGTACCCAAGCGGGGGCGCGGCCCGGGGCGCGGCGCAGCCAGATGTAACCGAAGCCGACCGAGTCCACGGCGCGGGAGGCGAAGTCACCGAGGTAGTCCGCGTACCGCCGCACGTAGGCGGCGCGGTCCCGGTTCTCGGCGGCGTCGCGCAGCCAGGTCTCGGCGTACTGCAGCGGGGACTGGACCTCGCGCTGGATGATCCAGGCGTCGGTGCCCTCGGGCAGCCACTCCCGGAGCCGCTCATCCCACTCCCGGCCGGCGGGGATTTCCCAGTTGCCCAGCAGCTGGGCCGTGCCGCCCTCAACGAGGACCCCGGGCAGGTCGGCCAGGAGCCCCGAGACGATGTCGTCCCCGGGCAGGCCGCCGTCGCGGTAGGTGAACTGGTCCTCGGGGGACTCTTCGGTGGACCGCGGGGTGATGACGAACGGCGGGTTCGACACCACGAGGTCGAACCGCTGCCCGGCCACCGGTTCCAGGAGGCTGCCCAGGCGCAGCGAGACGCGCGCGTCGAGGGCGCCCGGATCGATCCCCAGCGGCCCCGCGTTGAGCAGCAGGTTGAACCGGGTGAAGGCCAGGGCCCGCGGCGAGATGTCTGTGGCGGTGACGTGCTCGGCGTGGGAGAGCAGATGGAAGGTCTGGATGCCGCACCCGGTGCCCAGGTCAAGGGCCGTGCGGACCCTGGGGCGCACGGTGATCTGCGCCAGGGTCAGGGACGCTCCACCGATGCCGAGCACGTGGTCGTGGCGCAGGACGCCGGGGCGCTGCAGTGCGCCGAGGTCGCTGGCCACCCACAGGTCGCCGTCGGCGTCCGAGGAGTAGGGACGGAGTTCGACGGCGGCGCGCCGGAGCGCGTCCGGCGCCGGGGCGTCCACCGGCTCGATCAGCCGCAGGGCCTGAAGCCCGTGCGCGCCGGTGATCGGGAAGGCGAGGTCGAGCTGGTCCTGGGTGAGGGTTCCGCCGACGAGCCACAGCAGGATCGGCACCACCAGCGGCGAGGGGGCCGCGGCGCGGAGTTCCTCCTCGCACGCCAGGAGCACCGGCACCAGCTGGTCGCGGTTCAGGGCCGCGTACGCCTCCTGCCCGACAAAGTCCGCCACCCCGCCGACCGTGTAGTTCAGCGCAGCGAGGTCGGCGGCCAGCGACTCGAGCAGGCCCGGGTGCAGCACCGACGGTGCGTCGGCCACATCTTCGTCGAAGCCGCCCACTATGCGGCTCCGGCGGCTGTCGCCTCGGCTTCGTCCGTCTCGCAGCCCTGCGGGCAGCGGAGCGTCTCGGGGCGGGCGGCGCAGTCGGCGCAGTACAGGGTGAGGTTGCGGCAGGCGGAGTTGGAGCAGTTCTCAAACTTGTTCGTCGGGGCCGTGCAGCGGACGCACTTGCCGATGGTCACGGCGTCGCTGCTGAACTCGAGGTGCATGCGTTTGTCGAACACATACAGCGATCCCTCCCAGAGCCCCTTGTCGCCGTAGGTCTCTCCGTACCTCACGATGCCGCCCTGGAGCTGGTAGACCTCACTGAAGCCGCGGTTGACCATCAGGCTGGAGAGCACCTCGCAGCGGATCCCGCCGGTGCAGTAGGTGACGATCGGCTTGTCCTTCAGGTCGTCGTACTTGCCCGAATCGAGCTCGGCGACGAAGTCATGGGTGGTGGACACGTCGGGCACGATGGCGCCCTTGAACCGGCCGATCTGCGCCTCGAGGGCGTTGCGGCCGTCGAAGAAGACGACGTCCTGGCCCTGGCTGCGCTTGGCGTCCACGAGTTCATGGAGTTCCTCGGGCCGCAGGTGGGTGCCGCCGCCGATCACGCCGTCCGGCCCGACCTTCAGTTCGCCGGGCGCGCCGAAGGAGACAATTTCTTCGCGGACCTTCACGCTCAGGCGCGGGAAGTCCTCGGCCCCGCCCTCGGACCACTTAATATCCATCGTCTTGAACGCCGGGTACTCGCGGGTGGCCTTTACATACCGTTTGACGGCGTCCAGGCTTCCACCGACCGTGCCGTTGATCCCGTCCTTGGAGATCAGGATGCGCCCGCGCAGCCCCAGGCTCTCGCAGAGGGCCCGCTGCCACAGCCGGACCGCTTCCGGATCCGGCAGGGGCGTGAAGGCGTAGTACAGGACGATCCGGTTCAAAGGCACGGGTTAAAGCGTACGTTGTGTCTCAAAATCGTCACTGTCCGCCGGGACTGTGTTTTTTGGCCCCTCCTCCATCTATCGTCAGTGCATGGGAACACAAGGAACCAACGATCTCCTCTCCACCTGGATCACGGGGTGGGCCACCTGCCGGGGCTACGACCGGCAGGATGACGGGCGCACCACCTCTGTGGTGCTCACAGACAAGGACGGCCGCGACGAGCATTTTCTCTACGAGCCGTCGGAGGAGCTCCTGCTTCAGGTGGCAGCGGAGACCAAGGCCGACCCCAACCGGGTGCTGACCGTGGCCACCAACCGCATGGAGGACCTGCTCGCCGTCACCCGGCCGCTCGCGCTGCAGGTGGTGGACCGGCAGTCCCTCATGAGCGCCGATATGGCCGACCAGGACGTCGAGGACCCCCCGACCCCCGACGGTTTCGTGCTGGTGCGCCACGACGAGCCGGGCTGCCGCCGCGTCGAGGTCACCTTCGACGGCCAGCTGGCCGCCCGCGGCGCCGTCTCCGTCGTCGGCGACTTCGCGGTGTACGACGGGATTGAGACGGAGCAGGAATTCCGCCGCCGCGGCCTGGCAAGCTTCGTCATGCGCGCCCTGACCGCGGCCGTGCTCGAGGACGACGTCCGCATCGGCCTGCTCATGGCCACCACGGACGGGCGCGAACTGTATTCGTTCCTCGGCTGGAAACAGCTGGCCGACGTGTTCATCCTGAGGGGATAACCGCCGTCCGTGTGCCGTCTGCCGCGGGCGGGTGGAAGAATTGTGGGGTGGCACTGCACGATTCCCTCATCCCGCTGCTCGGCGGAGGAGCACATCCGGAGCAGCTGCTGCATGTCCGGGAGATTCCCGCCCGCCGGGCCGAGCACGAGCCGTGGCCGGCCTGGGCCCACCCGGACGTGGTCGACGCCTATGCCTCCCTGGGCGTCCGCGAGCCGTGGCGCCACCAGGTCCGCGGGGCCGGCCTTGCGCACTCCGGGGCGCACACCATCATCTCCACGGGGACCGCCTCCGGGAAGTCGCTGGCCTACCAGCTGCCGGTCCTCGACGAGATCCACCGCAGCGAACTCGCCGACCAGTCGACCCTCGCGCCGGCAGGATCCGTCGCTCTGTACCTCGCGCCGACCAAGGCGCTCGCGGCCGACCAGCTCTCCGCCATCGAGGCCCTGAAGCTGCCTACCGTCCGCGCCGCGACGTACGACGGCGACACCGACCCAGGCGCCCGCCGCTGGATCCGCGACCACGCCAACCTTGTGCTGGCCAACCCCGACATGCTCCACTACGGCGTCCTGCCCAACCATCCAGCCTGGGCACGCTTCTTCCGCCGGCTTCGGTACGTGATCATCGACGAGGCCCACAGCTACCGCGGGGTCTTCGGCTCGCACGTGGCCAACCTGCTGCGCCGCCTGCGGCGGATCTGCGCCAGCTACGGGTCCTCCCCCGTCTTTATCGGCGCATCGGCGACCTCGGCCGAACCGGCGGCGTCATTCAGCAGGCTCATCGGCGCGCCGGCGCAGGCGGTCACCGAGGACTCCTCCCCGCACGGCTCCACGACGGTCGCCTTCTGGGAGCCTCAGCTGACCGAACTCCGCGGTGAGAACGGTGCCCGCTCGCGCCGCACGGTGATCGCGGAGACCTCGGACCTGCTGGCGAACCTCGTCTCGGCCCAGGTGCGCACCATCGCGTTCATCAAGTCCCGCAGAGGCGCCGAAAGCATTGCGGCGACCTCACGGCGGCTGCTCGAGGACGTCCACCCCAGCCTCCCGGGCCGGGTCGCCGCCTACCGGTCCGGGTACCTTCCCGAGGAGCGCCGGGCGCTTGAGGCCTCCCTGCGCAGCGGCGAGCTCCTCGGCGTGGCCAGCACCTCGGCCCTGGAACTGGGCATCGACATTTCCGGGCTGGACGCGGTGCTCGTGGCCGGCTGGCCCGGCACAAGGGCATCGCTGATGCAGCAGATCGGCCGTGCCGGCCGCTCCGGGCAGGACGCCCTGGCGGCGTTCGTGGCCAGCGATGACCCGCTCGACACCTACCTGGTGCATCACCCCGAGGCGGTGTTCGACGTCGCCGTCGAGGCCACGGTGTTCGACCCGTCCAATCCCTATGTGCTGGGCCCGCACCTGTGCGCGGCGGCTGCCGAACTGCCGCTGACCGATGCCGACCTCGGGCTGTTCGGCCCCTCCTCCTCCGGTCTGCTCGACCAGCTGACGGACCAGGGGTATCTGCGCCGCCGGCCCGCCGGCTGGTTTTGGACGCACCCGCAGAGCGCCGCGGGAATGGTCAATCTCCGTGCTGACGGCGGCGGGCCGATCAGTATTGTCGAGGCCGGGACGGGGTCCCTGCTGGGCACCATGGATTCCCCGCAGAGCCACTATCAGGCCCATCCGGGCGCGGTGTATGTGCACCAGGGACGCACCTATGTCGTGGAGAGCCTCAACGAACAGGACCACTGCGCGGTGGTGTCCCGGGCCAGCCCCGACTACTACACCCAGGCCAGGGACGTCACCCAGATCGAGGTGATCGACCGCGGCGAGGCCGAGCAGTGGGGCGAGGTGCTGGTGAACTTCGGCGATGTGTTGGTGACGACCCAGGTGGTGTCCTTCCAGCGCAAGGCGTTTGCCTCAAACGAGATCCTGGGCGAGGAACCGCTCGAGCTCGGCGCCCGCGACCTCTTCACCAAGAGCGTGTGGTTCGAGATCGACAACGAACTGCTGCAGAAGGGCGGGATTTCCGCCGAGGAGCTTCCGGGCGCCCTCCACGCCGCCGAACATGCAGCGATCGGGCTGCTGCCCCTCGTCGCCTCAAGCGACCGCTGGGACATCGGCGGGGTGTCAACGGCTCTGCACGCCGACACCGGGCTCCCGACGATCTTCGTCTACGACGGCCACCCCGGCGGGGCGGGATTCTCCGAGCGGGGATTCCAGGCTGCCCGGGTCTGGCTGGCCGCCACCCGCGACGCCATCGCCGCCTGCGAATGCTCCGACGGCTGCCCCTCCTGCGTGCAGTCCCCCAAGTGCGGCAACCGCAACAATCCGCTGAGCAAGGCCGGGGCGGTTCGGCTGCTGTCCCTGATCCTGGCCGGGTCTGCGGAGGCACCGGTGGAAGCAGGGGCCGCGGTCCGTCCCGGGGGCGAGTAGGCGACGGACGGACCCACGCCACAGGGCAACCCGCTTCCGCCGCGTTGACACTGCCTCCGCTACCGCTGTCGACACCGGGTCCGGTACTGCGGCGGACAAAGCGGCGGCGGGCGGAGCGGCGGCGGGCGGGTCCGCTACGGTGGCGGGCGGAACGGCGGCGGGCGGAACGGCGGCGGGCGGAGCGGCGGCGGGCGGGTCCGCTACGGCGGCGGGCGGAACGGCGGCGGGCGGAGCGGCGGCGGGCGGGCCGGCCCTCGCGGCCCCGGTGGCCGCCGGCAGGATTCCCGGAACCGGCACGGAGGTCCGCACCGTGACGATCACCCCTCCCGGCCCCGAACGGAGGCAGCCCACCAGCTCCGCCCGGTGCCGGCGGGCGGTTCCGCGGGCAACGTCGCAGGGATCTCCGTCCCTCAGGCCGCGCGTGGCGTCCGCTCCCGCGAGCGCGGCGAGGTCCGCAGCGGCCGCCGCCCGCGACCCGCCGACTGCGCCCTGCACCAGGAGTGCGAGCGCTCCGAGCAGCAGGATGAGGACCAAGGCAAGGCCCGCCACGAGCACCGTGCCGCTCCCCCGCTCCGCCCGGGGGCAATTAGCGGACATGTTCGGACCACCCGGAGGCCGTGGCCGAGAGCCGGACCTCCAGGAGGTCGAGCAACGGCCCCTGGACCTGCGTGGTCACGGTGACCGAGGTCCAGCCCCCATCGCCGGTCACCTCCAGGTCCGCGCCGGGCCCGGCCAGGCGCTTCACCGTTGCCTCGACCGACCCACCGGTCTCGCCACGCGTGACCTCGCGCGCCCCGGCCCGGGCCGCCTCCTCCAGGCGAAGCTGGGCGACACCGACAGTTGCGGCTCCCAGGAACACTCCGAGCAGAAGGACGAGCGCCGGCAGGGCCACCGCCATCTCGGCGGTGACCGACCCGCGTTCGGGCGCGCCACCGCCCAGCAGGTGCCGGCTCACGCCCTCACCCGAAGCTGAGGGCGTTGGTGATCAGGGACATCAGCATTGAGCGGATCTCGCCGCTGGAGAGCACGGTCACCAGCAGTGCGGCAAACCCGACGGCTGCCAGCGTCACGATCGCGTACTCGGCCGTCGCCAGCCCTGCTTCGCGCATCCCGCCGGGTACGTGGTCCGGCTGCGAAGGCCCCGGCACGGCGGAGGCGGACGCGGCCGGGTCCGCCCCGCCCTGGGTGGGCCCGGGAGAGGCCTGCGGGGTGCGGGAGGCCGTCGAACAGCGGCAGAGCCTGCCAGACATCGGGACGGCCCGTCCCGGCAGCCGGACCGCGGGGGACAAAATGGTCTTCGCCATGGGGGTACTCCTCAAGTGCTCGTCCCGCCGATGCCCGGCGGGACCTATCGATGGCCGCCGCGGCTGCGGCGTCTTTCGACTCTCCCGTCCGCTGCCGACCCGCGGGCCCCGCACCGGCCGTAAGTGGATAACCCGGGAGGGCGGACCTATCCGGTGGGCAGGAGCGCCAGGACGACCGGGACGACGCCCAGGCAGGCGAAGGCCGGCAGCGCGCACACGCCGAGGGGTACGACGAGGCGGACGCCCAGAGCGGCCGCCCGCCGCTCCAGGGCGCGGTTCTGCCGCCGCCGCAACTGGGCGGCCCGGGCGTGGACGATCGCGGCGGACGGCGCGCCGGTCACGGCTGCGAACGCCAGGGCCGACCGCAGTTCATGAACGGCCGTCCGGCCGGGCTGTCCGCGGGGAGCGGGCCCGGCGTCCCAGGCGCTGTTCCACTCCGCTCCCAGTTCAAGGGCTCCCCTCACGCCCCGGAGCTTCAGTGCGACGGGTTCCGCACAGGAGTCGGCCAGCACCCCCAGCGCGTGCGTCACCGGTGCACCGGCGGTGAGCATCGCTCCGATCAGGTCGAGCATCAGTGGGACATCGGTGATGCCGTCGGGCGGCGCGGAGGATTCCGGGCTCCGGCCGCGCACCTCAGGCACTCCGCGGGAGACGCCCAGCACCATAAACGCCGCGAGCAGAAGCAACCCCACGCTGGCTCCGGTGGGCATCACGGACCCCGCACCGCGGCGGCCACCAGGCGCCGGGACCACAGCCGCCCCGCGAGCATCAGCCCCAGGCCGAGCACCAGCGTCAGCAGCCCGATCGGGGAGCCCAGAAGCACCCCCACCGGGTTGACCCCCATCAGGTAGCCGAGCAACACACCGACGACCGGCAGCCAGCCAAGCAGCGTCACGGTGGCCCTCGGCCCCGCCAGCGCCGTCTCCCGGGCGGCCTGCGCATCCACCGCGGCATCCAGCTGCACGGCGTACCGGCTCAGGACCTCCGCCAACGGCGACCCGCTGCGTTCGGCGACCGAAAAGCACGAGGCCAAGTCCACCCACAGCGTCGGCGCGGGATGCCCCGGCCCCGCACGCGCCCCGTCCCCTGCGCCCCCCGCCCCGTCCGGGTCGCGCAGCACCGCCGTGACGCTCAGGCCCAGGGATGCGCTGCGCCCGGCCGCCCTGAGGACCGGGAGGGCCTGCGCCGCGAAGACCGAACCTTCTCCGGCGGCCTCGGCGTAGAGGAGCTCCAGATCCCGCCACAGCACCAGCGGTGACCGTCCGGCCCGGAGCAGGCCCGTGATCTGGTGCACCAAAAGGGCGGGCTCATGCGGCTCCACGGCGGGCTGCCGCCGGAAGCGCCGCGCGAAGCCGGTCCGGCCGGTCCGGTCTGCCGGGGCGCCGGACGGAGGCGCGGGCCCGGCGGAGATCCTCCGCGGCAGCGGAGCATCGGCCCCGAGGATCAGGACCGCGAAGGCCAGCAACAGCCCTACCAGCAGGCCGGTCACCGCGGGTCCTCCCCGGCGAGGCGGGCTGTGAGTGCGGTCCAGGCCTCGCCGCGGGTGCACGACGTGCCGCTGGAGGTCAGCGCCGGGCGGACGACGAGCCGCCCGCCGGACAGCCCGATCAGGGCGATCCGCTCCACCCTCCGCCCCCCGGCGCCGCGGACCAAATGGATTACAACGTCCAGGGCGCTTGCGGCCTGCACTGCCAGTGCCTGGGGAGTCAGGCCCGCCAAGGCTCCCAGTGCCGTCAGCCGCGCCGGGACGCTGGCGGCGGAATTCGCGTGGACCGTGCCGCCGGCGCCGTCGTGCCCGGTGTTCATGGCCGCGAGCAGTTCGCGCACCTCGGCGCCCCGGCACTCCCCGACGATCAGCCGGTCCGGGCGCATCCTCAGGGCCTGCCGCACCAGTTCCGCCAGGTCGACCGCGCCGGCGCCCTCGACGTTCCCGTGGCGGGACTGAAGGCCGACAACGTGGGGGTGGAGCGGGTTGAGCTCGGCGGCGTCCTCCACCAGGAGGAGGCGTTCGGCCGGGCTGCTCATTCCCAGCAGGGTCGAGAGCAGCGTGGTCTTGCCCGTCCCGGTCGCCCCGCTGATGAGGAAGTTCAGCCGACGATGCACGACCTGCGCCAGGATGGCGGCAAGGTCCGCCGGGACGGCGCCCGAGGCGCACAGTTCGGACAACGTGAAGACCCGCTCCCGGCGGATGCGGATGGACAGCAGGGTTCCCGCCGTCGAGACCGGCGGGAGCACCGCATGGATCCGGAAGCCCCTGAGCCGCACGTCGACGCACGGATTCGCGTCATCGAGCCTGCGTCCTCCGGCCGCCACCAGCCGGGAGGCAAGGGCCCGGACGTCGTCGTCACCGGCGAAGGCAAGCGGCACGTGCCGCAGCCCGCCGGCACCATCCACCCAGACCTCCGCGGGCCCGTTCACCAGGATGTCGGTGACCGTGTCGTCCTGGGCGAGCCGGTGCAGCGGCCCGAGGCCCTGGAGTTCGGCCCGGATACCGTCGACGGCGGTGAGGGTCCCTTCGGAACCCAGGAGCCTGCCCGTGGACCGGACGGCCTCCGCGAGCCCGGCGCCGGTCACCGGCGCCGAACCTGCGACCACCCTGCGGCGGACGAGATCGACCATGTCCGGGTCGGTTCCACCGGCCCGGGTGCCGGCCGTCACCCGCTCACCCCGGCGGGGCCGAGGGCCGGGAAGACCCCCGGTCATGCCGCGTCCCGGCCGTCGAGGGCGGTCTCGAGGAGACCGCGGCAAAGCCTGCGGACCGAGCGATGGCGGCCCCGCTCCAGAAGCCGGCCCTGGGCCTCGGCTGCCGGCACGCCGGGCAGATGCGGCAGGAAGGCAGGCTCGGGCACCTCCAGCACTTCCGCCACCCGGTGCGGCAGGAGTCCTCCCCGGACGGGTCCGCGCAGCACCACGTGCACCGGGGTGGGCGAGAACCGAGGGAGCAGGACGGCCGCCGCCGCGACCGGGCGCAGCCGAGCGGGCACCAGCAGCACCACGCTGCCGCAGGCGGCCAGGAGCGCATCATCGAGGCCCCCCGCGGTCCCGAGGTCGACGACGGTCAGCTGGAACGCCTGCCGCGCGGCTTCGAGAACCGGACCGGCAGCAGAGGAAGCCCCGACGGGCGCCGCCGGGAAGGGACCATGGGAGAGCACGGAGAAGGCGGCGGGCCGCGGCAGGGCGGCAGCGAACTGGGCGGGATTCAGCGCCCCGCGCACGCCTTCCAGATCGCGCCACCGCAGCCCGGCGGCGGCGTCGCCGAGGGCCTGTTCGATGCCTCCGCCCAGCGGGTCCCCGTCGATCAGGAGGGTTGCGGCACCGGTCGATGCGGCGCTGTCGGCGAGCCAGCAGCTGAGCGTACTCGCCCCGGCTCCTCCTGCCGCTCCGAGGACGCCGAGCACCCCACCCGCGGCGGCCGACCGCGCCCGGCCCAGGTGTTCGGCGAGCCACCCGGCGGCCGGTGGCAGGATCGCCACCCTGCCGGCACCCCGCGTGGCCGCCGCGGACCAGACGGCGTCTTCCTCCTCCCGCAGGCCGACCAGGATCACCGGACACCCGTGCGGGAGGCTCCCCCCGCCAGCATCCGGGGCAAGCAGGAGCACCGAGGGAGAATGACGAAGCGCTTCGTGCACCGAAGGCGCCACGATCAGTGCCACCCCGGCCGCCGCCGCAACCCTCGCAGCCTCATCCCGCAGGGCTTGCGCCGCGCCCACAAGCACCACCCGCTGGTCCTCCGTGCCCGCGGGAGTCCAGGAACGCCGTTCCGTCATCCTTCAAGGGTGTGCGGCCGCGGTTCTCTCCGACGGCGGCGGACGCGTATGTGGACAACCCCGCAGATCCGCGGGCGGTCACGGCGGCCCTGCTGCCCGCACTCCCGCTCCGGGACGGGCAGAATGAGCACATGTATGTCGTCGTGGCGCACCCGCCCAGCACCGACCGGGACACCGCCGCCGTCTTCCAACCCCTCGACGCCGCCGGCGCGCCGTCGGGACCTGCGGTACATGCCGCCGCCGAAGACCTGCACCGCACCTTCGCCCGCTTCGAGACCGGCTCGCCCCGCTGGGTCTGGGAGACCACGCGTTCCTGGTATCCGGGGCTGCTCGCGGCGGGCGTCAGCCTGGAACGCTGCCACGACCTTGCGCTCGCCCGCGCCGTCCTGGCCCTTTCCCCCTATTGCTCCTCCTCGACTTACGCGGAGGAAGTGCGCTCGCGCCTGGTGGACGGAGAAGAGCCGTCACTCCCCCGCCAGATCCTGCGTCCCCCGCCCGCACCCAACCAGAGCAGCCTGTTCGATGACGTGCCCACTGCATCCGGACCCGACACGGGAGCCGTCGCCGCGGAGTTCCGCTCCCAGCTGCAGACGGTGGCCGACTCCACCCACCCCCGCCGGCTTTCCCTCCTTTTGGCGGCCGAGTCGGCCGGCGCGCTGCTGGCCGCCGAGATGGAATCGACGGGCCTTCCCTGGCGGCGTGACATCCACGAAGAGCTGCTCGAGCGGCTGCTGGGTACCCGCCCGCCCGAGGGCCAGCGCCCACCGGCCCTCGAACGCCTCGCCGCCGAGCTCCGGGAGGCCCTCGGCAGCCCGATGCTGAATCCGGATTCGCCCCAGGAGCTCATCCGGGCACTGCACCGGGCGGGCATCGAGGTGGCCACCACCCGCTCCTGGGAGCTTGAGCAGCAGAAGCACCGGGCGATCGAGCCCCTGCTCGCCTATAAGAAGCTCTCCCGGCTGCTCACGGCGAACGGCTGGACCTGGCTCGACACCTGGGTGGAGAACGGCCGCTTCCGCCCCGAGTACCTCGTCGGCGGGGTGGTCTCCGGGCGGTGGGCCTCCCGCGGCGGCGGGGCGCTCCAGATCCCGAAGATGGTGCGGGACGCCGTCCGCCCCGATCCGGGCCACGTGCTGATCGTCGCCGACGCGGCCCAACTCGAACCGCGTGTCCTGGCCGCGCTGGCGCAGGACTCGGCCCTGGCCACCGCCGCCCGCGGCAAGGACCTGTACCAGGGCATCGCCGAGCAGGGCTTCGGCGGGGACCGAGCCAAGGCCAAGCTGGCGATGCTCGGTGCCATGTACGGAGCGACGACGGGCGAGTCCGGGCGCCTGATGCCCCAGCTCGCCCGCACCTACCCTCGGGCGATCGGCGTCGTCGAAGCGGCCGCCCGGGTCGGCGAATCCGGTGGCACGGTCGGCAGCTACCTCGGGAGGGGTTGCCCGCCTGCCTCGGAACGCTGGCGGGCCGCGCAGCGGACCACCAGCGCGGAGGAGCAGCGCCGCGCCGACGCCGCGGCCCGGTCGCGGGGCCGCTTCACCCGGAACTTCGTGGTGCAGTCGACCGCAGCGGAATGGGCGCTGTGCTGGCTGGCGGAGGTCCGCCGGAGGCTCCGCGTGCTGGGCGGCCCGGCGGCCGTGACGGGAATCGTCTTCTTCCTGCACGACGAGGTGATGCTGCATGTGCCCGAGGAGCGAGCCGGCGAGGTGAGCCGGCTGATCGAGGAGTCAGCCGCCGCGGCCACGGAGCTGATGTTCGGCAGGATACCGATCGAATTCGCGGTCAACGTCGTCGTCGTCCACTCCTACGCCGACGCAAAGTAGCATCCGCACGCCGTCCGCCGTCCGCCCCAAAATCGGGCTCTGCTCCACGCCGAAACTGCACATCACCACGCTCTGCCCGCCGCAAAAGGGGGTTATCTGCACACTCGGTGGGAGGGCCCTTGCCTCAGGGGGGTCAGCTGCGCCCTCCCCGCACCGAAACCGCACATAACCACCCCAAACCCCGCGCAAAAGGGGGTCATCTGCACACTCGGTGGGAAGAGAGTCGGCCTCATGGGGGTTAGCCGCGCCCTCCCCACGCCGAAACCGCACATAACCACCCCAAACCCCGCGCAAAAGGGGGTTAGCTGCACACTCGGCGGGAGGACCCGCACCCCAACGGGGCCAGGGCTACGGGATCAGGGCCACGGAATCAGGGCCACGGAATCAGGGCGGCGGGATGACCAGCGACTCGTCCCACGGCTCGGTCCAGCCCAGGGCATCGAACAGGGAGCTGAGAAGCATCCCGGTGAAGCCCCACACCGTGGCCTCGGGAAGGACGAAGCCGGGACTGAGGCCCGTCGAACCGCCGCGCTGGAACGCGACCGTCCTGCGGTTAGCCGGATTCAGCAGGTCCCGGACGGGCGCGCGGAAGACCTGGGCCGACTCGCCCTCGTCCACGACGCCGACCGGGGTGGGCAGCAGCCACCAGCCGAGCACGGGCGTGACCAGGAAGTTGCTGTAGGGCAGTCCGACCTCGGGCAGTGCGCAGAGCACCTCGACTCCCGAGGGCTCCAGCCCGGTCTCCTCCTGTGCCTCCCGCAGGGCAGCCGCCCGCTCGTCGGCGTCGTCGGGGTCGATGGCACCCCCAGGGAAGGCGACCTGCCCGGGATGGTTGTTGAGGGAATCCGCGCGCTGGACCAGCAGGAGGTCGAGGTCGGCCGGCGCGGTGGCCGGGTGACCGGGCGCCAGATGGTCATCGGCCGTCCCAAAGAGAATCAGCACCGCCGCCCGCCGTGCCTTCTTCGGGTTGAGGATGCGCAGGCGCCAGGCGGTCGGCAGGTCAAGCGAATCGGCGTCCTTCATGGACTCCGCATAGTCGCGCAGGGACTGGTAGGCGCTCACGTTCCGAGGGTGTATCCGGCCGCGCGGAGTTCGGTCCGGGTCTGCCCGCTGCGCATCAGCCCGAGCAGTTCCTCACGCCCCGGTGCCAGTTCGTACTTCAGCAGCTTTGCCGCTTTCACCGGGTCCACCTCCCCCTCGCCGTAGGAGGGGCAGAGCGCCGCGACCGGGCAGGCGCCGCAGGCGGGTTTCTTGGCGTGGCAGATCCGGCGTCCGTGGAAGACGAGGCGGTGCGAAAGGTCAGTCCAGTCCCGCGGCTCGAACAGCGCACCGACCTCCATCTCGACCTTGACCGGATCCTCCGACCCGGTCCAGCCGAAGCGCCGCGCCAGCCTGCCGAAGTGGGTGTCGACGGTGATCCCCGGGATCCCGAAGGCGTTGCCCAGCACCACATTGGCCGTCTTCCGGCCCACCCCGGGGAGCGTAACAAGATCCTCGAGCCGGCCCGGCACCTCCCCGTCGTACTCGTCGACCAGGCGGTTCGCCAGGGCCATCAGGCTGTTCGCCTTGGCCCGGAAGAACCCGGTCGGCCGGATCAGCTCCTGCAG
Source organism: Arthrobacter frigidicola (assembly GCA_003602285.1). Lineage (GTDB taxonomy): Bacteria > Actinomycetota > Actinomycetes > Actinomycetales > Micrococcaceae > Arthrobacter_D > Arthrobacter_D frigidicola. Next base: position 205,934 of record QZVU01000004.1, on the reverse strand, counting down.
TTCCAGGGGATCGGCCTCGGCGAGCGCCCGGGCGTCCGGGTACCGCTCGAAGAGCACGGGCGTGGTGAGGTTGACCCTCACATCGGTGGTCTGCGCCGAGAGCACCGTGGACACGAGGAGCTCGAAGGCGTTCCGGAAGTCGAGCTCCGCGTGGGCATACGGATACACCTCCCCGAGCGCACGGTTGATCCGGCGGGCGCGCCGCTTCAGGGCCGTGGCCGAGACGGCCTCCTTGGTGTGCCCCTTCATGAATCGGCCTCCCGTGCCTGGTGTGCTGTCGGAGGGCAGCGGGGATTACTCCCGCGGTGCCCGTTCGATGTTGGTGAGATTGCGCATGACGCCGATCTGCCCGGTCCTCTTGTCCTGCACGAGGAATTCGGTGCCGCGGTCCTCGATGCCCACTTCCCAGTCGCCGGGCTGCACGATGAAGAGCTGGCGGCCGGACTGCTCGTCCACGACGGGCCGGGGCGTGCCGACGGCGAACCAGAACGCCTCGACCACCTGCTCCTCGTCGGCGCTCCGGGTGGCCGAGATGGTTTCCTGCTGGCGGGGGGCGGCCTCGGTCACCGGCTGGACGCGGGTCTGCGCGTCCGAGGACGCACCGGCGCCCGCGGCGACGGAATCCGGGGTTCCCGGGTCCAGAGTCTGCGCCTGCCGGGCACCGGCCGCCGGATCTCCGGCGCCATCGGCCGAGCTTCGGCCCGAGGGCTGGCCCGTAGCCCCGGCGGAGGGCGAAGCGGCGACTGCGGCCGTTGCGCCCCCGGCGGCGCCGGCCGCGGCCTGGGCCCCGCCGTGAGCCTGGGCCCCAGCGTGAGCCTGCGGAGCGGGCGTCGAGCCCGCCGCGCCGGAGGCAGCTGCCGGCTGAGCCGTCCCCGAAACGGGAACCTCGACCGAGTGCTGCTTGACCTTCTCCTCCTTGGCCGGTTTCGGCGCCTTGGGGGCCTTGGGAGCCTTCGGCTGCGTGGGCAGGACGGCGCGGGCCACCGGGTGGGCCGGCGCCTCGGCGCGTTCCTTGAAGTCCTTGGCGAAGAACGGCAGGTGCGGGGCCAGGACGGTTGCCGCCAGCATGCCCAAGGCGCCGATCAGCGAAACCAGCGGGCCGATGTGGAAGGCGGTCATGGTCTGGAGGAAGAAGAACGCCGCGGCCAGGGCCGCCGCAATCGAGGCGAACTGGTCGACCGAGAACGAACCGACCCGCAGACCGGAGGCCCCCTGCCGCCGCCCGATGACCAGGGCCGCGGCGGCGACGGGGAGCAGGATGCCGATGCCCACGAAGAACAGCGGAAGGGTGTTCCAGAAGTTCGCGTAGCGCACCTCTCCGCGGAAGAAGGGAAGCAGTGTTCCCAGGAAGATCACCGCGGCGGAGGCCAGCAAGACCACCTCCCGGAGGGTGAACCGCCCGAGCACCGCCTTGCTGGAGCTGCACGGGCCTTCCGTGCCCCGACCGGGACGCACTGCCGTGGTGGCGGCGCCGGCAGCCGGGTCCGCCACAGTGGAGGTCCCGGTGGACTTCCCGGTGGCCTTTCCAACGGACGTCGCGGCGGGCGTCGCGGCGGACGCAGCACTGGACGTTGCAGTGGACGACGCAGTGGACGTTCCGGTCGACTTCTCTGGGGACTTGCCCGTCGACTTGCCTGTGGACTTCCCGGCGGCCGGCTTCACGACGGCGGTGTCAGCAGCGGAGGCACCGCCGCTGGCATTGGCAGAGGAGCGGGCGGTCGCGGCGTCCGGCTGCGCGCCCACGCCTGCCGTCCGGTTCTTAGAATCTTCGGTCATTATTGCTCTCCCGTTCGTGGCGGCCCGCGGCCGCACCGAAGCACCCGGTGCGGCACCGGCTGCCCATGTCCTTCCTCCACAGTAGCCACCCCCGATCCCCTTTCACTAGCACGCGGGGCAGCGGGGCCGGGGCGGTGGAACCGCTCAACGCACAAAGTCGGCCTTTCACATCTGGAGTGTGATCGCTGACACAAGTCCGGCGAACTGGCCGATAATGTTCGGGAAGTGCATCTGCGCAGCGGAACCGCTGCGCCGGCCTGGATTTCAGCCAGGAATGGATCGAGCCGCAGAGGGGTAAGAAATGTCCGAAAGCGCCCAGAGGCAAGGCGACGCGTTTGAAAACCTGCTCCACGAAGAACGCCGCTTCCCTCCCAGCGAGGAATTTGCCGCGCAGGCTCTCGCCCAGCCCTCCCTCTATGAGGAGGCACGCAGCAGGGGGACGGAGTTCTGGGCAGACCAGGCCCGGGCCTGCCTCTCCTGGGAGACCGACTTCACCCAGACCCTCGACTGGTCCGAGGCCCCCTTCGCCAAGTGGTTCGTCGGAGGGAAGCTCAACGCCGCCTACAACGCCCTCGACCGGCACGTGGAGGAGGGACGCGGGGACCGCGTGGCCATCCATTTCGAGGGCGAGCCCGGAGACACCCGCAGCTACACCTACGCGGAGCTCACCGAATCGGTGAAAAAGGCGGCCAACGCCTTCGAATCCCTTGGAGTGCAGAAGGGGGACCGCGTCGCGGTGTACCTGCCGATGATCCCCGAGGCGGTCATCACCATGCTGGCGTGCGCCCGCATCGGAGCGGTCCACTCGGTGGTGTTCGGCGGTTTCTCCGCCGATGCGCTGCGCAGCCGGATCGACGACGCCGAGGCCAAGCTGGTCGTCACCGCCGACGGCACCTACCGGCGCGGCAAGCCCAGCGCCCTCAAGCCCGCCGTCGACGCCGCGCTTAAAAAGGAGGGATCGACCATCACCAACGTGGTGGTGGTCCGGCGCAACAACGAACCGGTCGAATGGACCGAGGGCCGGGATGTCTGGTGGGACGACGTCGTCGACACCGCCTCCACCGAGCACACCGCCGTGGCGCACGATTCCGAACACCCGCTGTTCATCCTCTACACCTCCGGAACCACCGGCAAGCCCAAGGGCATCCTCCACACCACCGGCGGGTTCCTGACCCAGACGGCGTTCACCCACAAGTACACGTTCGACCTGCGCCCCGAGACCGATGTCTTCTGGTGCACCGCCGACATCGGGTGGGTGACCGGGCACAGCTATGTCGCGTACGCCCCGCTGATCAACGGCGCCACGCAGCTGATGTACGAGGGGACCCCTGACACCCCGCACCAGGGCCGGTGGTGGGAGCTGATCCAGAAGTACAAGGTCTCGATCCTCTACACCGCCCCCACCGCCATCCGCACCTTCATGAAGTGGGGCCGGGACATCCCGAAGAAGTACGACCTCTCCTCGATCCGGGTCCTGGGCTCGGTCGGCGAACCCATCAACCCCGAGGCATGGATGTGGTACCGGGAGATCATCGGCGGCGGGAAGGCCCCGATCGTCGACACCTGGTGGCAGACCGAGACCGGCGGCCACATGATCTCGCCCATGCCCGGGGTGACCAGCACCAAGCCCGGCTCGGCGCAGGTCGCCGTGCCCGGCATCGCCGTCGACGTCGTCGACGAAATGGGCCAGTCGGTGCCTAACGGCTCCGGCGGCTACCTCGTGGTCCGCGAGCCGTGGCCGTCGATGCTGCGCGGCATCTGGGGCGACCCGGAGCGGTTCAAACAGACCTACTGGTCGCGCTTCGACGATATGTACTTCGCCGGCGATGGAGCCAAGAAGGACGAGGACGGCGACATCTGGCTGCTCGGCCGCGTCGACGACGTCATGAACGTCTCCGGGCACCGGCTGTCCACCACCGAGATCGAATCGGCCCTGGTGAGCCATCCGTCGGTGGCCGAGGCGGCCGTCGTGGGCGCCAAGGACGAGACCACCGGCGAGGCGGTGGTGGCCTTCGTGATCCTGCGCGGCTCGGCCAAGGACGACGACGACATCGTCACCACGCTGCGCAACCACGTCGGCAAGGAGATCGGCCCGATCGCCAAGCCACGCAATATCCTCGTGGTCCCGGAGCTGCCCAAGACCCGCAGCGGCAAGATCATGCGGCGCCTGCTCAAGGACGTCGCCGAGGGCCGCGAGGTCGGGGACGCGACGACGCTGGCCGACAACACGGTGATGCAGCAGATCGCCGCCTCGCTGCGGAAGTAGCCCGTCCCCGGACCGCCCGCCGGGCTCGCCCTGCCGCTCCGGCGGCGGGCCCGCCGGGGCGGCCGGTGTGAGATTGGACTCAAACGTTGGCACCCGTGCCGGAGCCGGGTGGACAATCGTCAGCGTGTCAAGTTCACTCGCCACCGCGCCCGCTCCCGCCACCCGTCCCCGGATGGCCCGCCGGGCCGCCGGCGCCTCCTTCGTCGGAACCGCCCTGGAGTCCTACGACTTCTACGTGTTCGGCACCGCGGCCGCGCTGGTCTTCAATGAGGTGTTCTTCACCCAGCAGGACCCGCTGACGGGCACCCTCTACGCTTTCCTCAGCTTCGCGATGGGCTTCGTCGCCCGCCCGCTGGGCGCCATCCTCTTCGGGCACCTCGGCGACCGCATCGGCCGCAAGAAGACCCTGATCTGGACCATCACCCTGATGGGCCTGGCCACCGGCAGCGTCGGGCTGCTGCCCGACTACAACACCATCGGGGTGTGGGCGCCGATCCTCCTTACGCTGCTCCGCCTGCTCCAGGGGCTCTCCCTGGGCGGGGAGTGGGGTGGATCCATCCTCATCGCCACCGAGCATGCCGAACCGCGCCGGCGTGCGCTCTACGCGTCGATCCCCCAGCTGGGCTCGCCGGTCGGGACCATGCTCATCTCCCTGATCTTCCTGATCTTGACCGTCACCGTGCCCGACGTCATGACCACCTGGGGCTGGCGGATCCCGTTCCTGCTCGCGTTCCCCTTCCTCGCCGTGGCGATCTACCTGCGCCTGGCCATCGACGAGACCCCGGTCTTCAAGGACGCCGCCAGCAGCAACAGGCTCGCCCGCGTCCCGTTCCTCGAGGTCATCCGCTCGCAGCCGACGGCCGTCGTGGTGGCCGCGGCCTCGGCCGTCCTGGGCATCGGCTCCTACTTCCTCCTCGTCTCCTACACCCAGGCCTACGGCACCGAACGGCTCGGCCTGAGTCAGGCGACGGTCCTTAACGCCGCCCTGATCGGGTCGCTCCTGCAGCTGGTGACCATCCCCGCCTTCGGCTACCTCGCCATGCGGATCGGCTCGGCAAAGGTCGTCGCCGGTGGCGCCTTGGGCACCGCCCTGATCGCCTTCCCGCTCTACTGGGTCATCAGCGTCGCCACCGAGCCCGTCTACATTGCGGCGATCCTCCTGGGCGGCATCCTGCCGACGGCCACGTGGGCCGCACTGGGCGGGTTGATGGCCGACATCTTCGACCCCCGCACCGGGTTCACCGCCCTGTCCTTCGCCTACAGCATCGCGGCGATCGTCGCAGGCTTCGTCCCCTCGATCACCACGGTCTTCGGGACGGCAACCGACGGCGCCTGGTGGCACCCGGGCATCGTGCTGGTGGTGCTCAGCCTCGTGACCCTGGTCGGGGCGCTCCTCGCCGTCCGGCTCCGTGCACGCCAGCAGGCCGCCGCCTCCGCGGCGTAGGCGGCGGGCTGGGGCATAGTTAAGCCATGACCGCGGCCCCCTCACTCAGCATCCTCCTGATCAACGGCCCCAACCTGAACCTGTTGGGGACGCGGGAACCGGAGATCTACGGCACCTCCACCCTCGCCGACGTCGAGGAGACGGCCCGCGCCGCCGCGGCGTCGCGGGGATGCACGCTGCGGGCCTTCCAGTCCAACTCCGAAGGCGCCCTGATCGACGCCATCCAGGGTGCGGCAGGCACCGCCGGCGGGATCGTCATCAACGCCGGCGCCTACACCCACACCTCGATCGCCATCGCCGATGCGCTGGCCGCCGTGGGCCTGCCCGTGGTGGAGGTCCACCTGAGCAACGTCCACCGGCGCGAGGCCTTCCGCCACACCTCCTACATCTCCGCCGTCGCCGACGCCGTCATCGTAGGGGCGGGAGTCGAGGGATACCGGTTCGCGGTGGAGCACCTCGCGGCGCGGCTGGGCGCCCCGGCCGGGGCGAGTCCAAAAAGTTAGCACCGGTCCGGAACGTCGCCTTACGCGAAAAGCGCACCGGTAGGGCACCATAGTTTCATGACGGATATCACTCCCGCCGGTACGGCGGCCAGCGACGCGCCCCTGCTAGAAGTCCGGGACCTCGCGATCAGCTTCCGCACCACCCACGGGGAGGTCCGCGCCGTCGAAAACGCGAGCTTCACGCTTCGACGCGGAAGCACGCTGGCAATCGTTGGCGAATCGGGCTCCGGCAAGTCCACGACGGCCATGGCCTGCATCGGCCTGCTGCCGGGCAACGGCAAGGTCACCGCCGGAAGCATCCTCTTCGAAGGCCAGGAGCTCGTCGGCCTGGCCGAGTCCAAGATGCGCTCCATCCGCGGCCGGGCGATCGGCCTGGTGCCGCAGGACCCGATGTCGAACCTCAACCCCGTCACCAAGATCGGCACCCAGGTCGCCGAGACGCTGCTGGTCCACGGCATGGCCACCAAGGCCAACGTCAAGCAGAAGGTCATCGAGGTCCTCTCCGCCGCCGGCCTGCCCGACGCCGGCGAACGCGCCAAGCAGTACCCGCACGAATTCTCCGGCGGCATGCGCCAGCGCGCCCTGATCGCCATCGGCCTCGCCTGCCAGCCGCGGCTGCTTATCGCCGACGAGCCGACCAGCGCCCTCGATGTCACGGTGCAGCGCACCATCCTCGACCAGATCGACACCATGACGGACCAGCTCGGCACTTCGGTGCTGCTGATCACCCACGACCTTGGGCTGGCCGCCGAGCGCGCCTCCGACCTCGTGGTGATGCACCGCGGCCGGGTCGTCGAGACCGGCCCGGCCCAGCAGCTGCTCAATGACCCCCAGCACCCCTACACCCAGTCGCTGGTGCGCGCTGCCCCGTCCGTCGCCGCCGTCCGCCTGCGCCCGGGCGCCTACAACGACGACCCCGCCAAGCGGGCGAAGCTCGCCGAAGCCGTCTTCGCGGAGCACGAGAGCGGCAAGGCGGCTCCGCCGGCGAACATCGTGGAGATCCGGGACCTCACCAAGGTGTACAAGCGCCGCGGCAGCTCCGAGGACTTCTACGCGGCCAAGAACGTCACCCTCGACGTGCCGCGGGGCCAGACGGTCGCCATCGTGGGCGAGTCCGGTTCCGGCAAGACCACGACGGCCCGGATGCTCCTGAAGCTCATCGAGCCCACCTCCGGCACCATGACCTTCGATGGCATGGACGTCGCCACCCTCGACAAGGCCCAGCTCAACGACTTCCGCCAGCGGGTCCAGCCGATCTTCCAGGACCCCTATTCCTCCCTGAACCCGATGTTCACCATCGAACGCATCGTCGAGGAGCCCCTCAACGCCTACAAGCGCGGCTCCAAGAAGGAGCGCGCCGCCCGGGTGCGGGAGCTGATGGACCAGGTGGCCCTGCCCCAGAACGCGCTGCGCCGCTACCCCTCGGAGCTGTCCGGCGGGCAGCGCCAGCGCGTGGCCATCGCCCGGGCGCTGGCCCTGAAGCCCGAACTGCTGGTCTGCGACGAGCCCGTGTCGGCGCTCGATGTGCTCGTCCAGGCGCAGATCCTCAAACTCCTCGGCGACCTGCAGGCCGAGCTGGGCCTGAGCTACCTGTTCATCTCCCACGACCTCGCCGTGGTGCGCCTGATCTCCGACTACGTGTGCGTCATGAAGGACGGCGAACTCGTTGAGGCAGCGACCTCCGAAGAGGTCTTCCAGAACGCCCGCCACCCCTACACGCGCCGGCTGCTTGCCTCCATTCCGGGCAACGAACTGCAGATCGAGGGCGGCATCGCCTCCTGAGGCCCGGGCGGCAGCGCTCGCGGCGTCCCTGTGCGGCCGGCCGGCCGGGGTGTCCACCCCGAAAGGTGTGCCCGCGGATAGGAAGTTGAAGCGGTCAGGCGGTGCCGGCGTCGGTATTCTGGGGGCATGAGCGCCGTAACCGGATTCACTGCAACCCTGACCGGCCGCTTCGCCCGGGAGCTGGCGGAGCTGGCCATCCCCTGGCGGGCCGAGGAGGCACCGGAGCCGAGGCTGCTGGTGCTCAACGAACCGCTCGCCCTCACCCTGGGCCTCGACCCGGAGGCGCTGCGGACACCCGAGGGAATCTCCTTCCTGACCGGCACCTCGCTGCCCGCCGGAGCCACCCCTGTCGCCCAGGCCTATGCCGGCCACCAGTTCGGCGGCTACAGCCCCCGCCTCGGGGACGGGCGGGCACTGCTGCTGGGCGAGCTCACCGGCACCGACGGCCGCCTGCGCGATCTCCACCTCAAGGGGTCCGGGCGCACGCCGTTCGCCCGCGGCGGGGACGGCCTGGCGGCGGTGGGCCCGATGCTGCGCGAGTACATCGTCAGCGAGGCCATGGACGCACTGGGCATCCCGACCACCCGCTCACTGGCCGTGGTGGCCACCGGCCGGCCGGTGCGCCGCGAAACCGTGCTGCCCGGAGCGGTGCTCGCCCGGGTCGCGGACAGCCACCTGCGGGTGGGCAGCTTCCAGTACGCCGCGGCCGGCGGGGACCCTGCCCTGCTGCGCCGCCTCGCCGACCACGCCATCGCCCGGCACCACCCGCAGGCCGCGCAGGCAGAATCGCCCTACCTCGCCCTGTTCGAGGCGGTGGTCTCCGCCCAGGCCTCCCTGGTGGCCCGGTGGATGCTCGCCGGCTTCATCCACGGAGTGATGAACACCGACAATATGACCGTCTCGGGCGAGACCATCGACTACGGGCCCTGCGCCTTCCTCGACGCCTTCGACCCGGCCACCGTCTACAGCTCGATCGACTCCGGCGGGCGCTATGCCTACGGCAACCAGCCGCTGGTCGCCGAGTGGAACCTCGCCCGGCTCGCGGAGTCGCTGCTGCCCCTGATCCATGAGGACCAGGAGCGGGCCGTGGAGGCCGCGGTCGCCTCCCTCGAGGCCTTCCGCACCCAGTACAGTGCCGCCTGGCTGGCCGGGATGAAGGCCAAGCTGGGCCTTGCCGGCTCGGTGCCCGACGGCGACGCCGCCCAGCTCGCGGACGACATCCGGGCCCTGCTGCAGGCCGGCCGGGCCGACTACACCTCGTTCTTCCGGGACCTGGGCTCCGCCGCCCGGGGCCACGCCGGGCCGGCCCGGAACCGGACCGCGGATCCTGCGGCGTTCGACGCCTGGGCTCAGCGGTGGCTCGCCCTGGGCCCGGACGCGGCGGCGATGGACCGGGCCAACCCTGCCTACATTCCCCGCAACCACCTCGTCGAGGAGGCCCTAGCGGCGGCCACGAATGACGATCTGGGCCCGCTGGCAGGCCTCCTCGAGGCCGTGACGGCGCCCTACGACGAGCGGCCCGGCCTTGAACGCTATGCCGTCGGCGCCCCGGAGGACTTCGGCCCGTACCGGACCTTCTGCGGCACTTAACGCCGACGCCCCGCCGCTGGGTCAGCGGCGGGGCGGATTCGACGAGGTGGGTTCGGCGTGGAGGCGGGAGCGGGCTCCCGCCTCACTACTTCTGCCGCGTCTTGGGATCCAGGGCCTCCCGGAGGGACTCCCCCAGGAGGGTGAAGCCGAGGGCGGTGATGGCGATGCAGGCGCCGGGCAGGAACGCCAGCTGCGGCGCGATGCTCAGCTCGGCCTGGGCGTAGGTGAGCATCCGGCCCCACTCGGCGGCCTGCGGCAGTCCGCCGCCGAGGCCGAGGAAGGACAGCGCGGCGGCGTCGATCACCGCGGTGGCCAGGGTGAGCGTTGCCTGCACGATCACCGGACCCATGCTGTTGGGCAGCAGGTGGCTCATGGTGATCGTACCCCGGCTCAGCCCGAGGGTCTGCGCGGCAAGGATGTAGTCGGATCCGCGCTGGGAGAGCATCGAGGAGCGGAGCAGCCGCGCGAAGATCGGGATCTGCGAAACGCCGATGGCGATCATGATCGCGTACGGGCTCTGGCCGAGGATGGCGGCGATGCTCACCGCGAGCAGCAGGTTCGGCACCGACAGCAGGATGTCGACGAAGCGCATGATGACGTTGTCCACCCAGCCGCCGAAGCCGCCGGCGAGGACGCCGAGGAGCATTCCGCCGGCCAGGCCCAGGGCGGTGGACACCACACCGATCAGCAGGGACGCCTGGGCGCCCCAGATCAGCTTGCTCAGCAGGTCCCCGCCGAAGCGGTCGAGCCCGAGCGGGTAGCCGCCGATCTCCCCGGGCCCGGGGATCGTGGTCGGGGTGATTTCGGTGCGGCCGGGCAGCTCGTTGCCGCCGTAGGGGGCCAGGATCGGCGCAAGGAGCGCCACGAGCAGGAACAGGCCGATGATGACGGCGCCGGCGATGGCCTGCGGGTTGCGCCGCAGGCGCAGGAACGCGTCCTTCCAGAGGCCGGTTCCACCTCCGGTCTCGATCGCCGGGTCTGTCGGGGCTGCTGATCCGCCGACGGCGGGGGGCAAGATTGCACTCACTGCACACGCACTCTCGGGTCGATGATGCTGTAGGAAATGTCAACGAGGAGGTTGATGATCGCGTAGAGGATGGCGATGAAGATAATGAACCCCTGGAGGACCGGGTAGTCGAGGCCGAAAATGGCATCGCGCAGGAACCGGCCGATGCCGTTGAACGCGAACACCGTCTCGGTGAGCACGGCGCCGGAGATGAGCAGGCCGAGCTGCAGGCCGATCGTCGTCACCACCGGAAGCATGGCGTTGCGCAGGATGAAGCGGCTGCGGATGGTGCGCTCCATCAGGCCCTTGGCCCGGGCGGTGCGCACGTAGTCGGCGTTCTGCGTCTCAAGCACCGACGCCCGGGTGATGCGCACGATGATGGCCAGCGGGATGGTGCCCAGGGCCAGCCCGGGCAGGATCAGGTGAAGGAAGGCGTCCCAGGCGGCGTCCCACTCCCCCGTGAGGAGCCCGTCCAGGACGTAGAAGTCGGTGAAGTGGGTCGCGTTGATGCGCGGGTTCTGCCGGCCGTCGGGCGGCAGGAGGGACCACTGGATCGCGAACAGGTACTTGAAGATGAACGCGAGGAAGAACACCGGGACGGTGATACCGATCAGGCTCAGCACCACGGAGCTGTGGTCCACGAAGCGCCCGTAGTGGCGGGCCGCAGCGTAGCCCAGCGGTACGCCGATGCCGATGGCGAAGATCAGGGCGACGATGGTGAGTTCCACGGTCGCCGGGAAGCGGGTCGCGAACTCCTCGAGGACGGGACGGCCGGTGTTGATCGAGACACCGAAGTCGCCCTGCAGCAGCTTGCCGATGTAGGTGAAGTACTGGGTGAGGAGCGGGCGGTCGAAACCGTAGAGCTCATTGACCCGGGCGACGGCCTCGGGGGTTGCCTTCTCGCCCAGCAGCGCGGTCGCCGGGCCGCCCGGGAGGCTGCGCACCCAGAGGAAGAGCAGAACGGACAGCCCAAACAACGTGGGGATGAGCAGGGCAATTCGCTTGCCTATGACGCGTAACACAGTGTCCTCTCGGGGGAAACCAGAATGTGCTCTCCAACACAGTGGAGCCGGACCTATCGTACGGGTCCGGCTCCACTGGACGTGCTGGTATTACTTGCTGAGCTCGATCTCGCTGAAGACCTCATCGTTGACCGGGCTGGCCGGGTAGGAGGTCACGCGCTCGTTGAACGCCAGCGAAGGTGCCGGATGGGCCAGCGGGATGGCCGGGATGAACTCGGCGATCTGCTGGTTGATCTCCTCGTACGCCTTCGTCTGCTCGTCGCGGTCGGTCATGCCCCGCGCCTCATCGAGTGCGGCGAACAGCTCCGGGTTGTCGAAGCCGAACTCCGGCTTCTGCTGGCCGAAGAAGACGCCGATGAAGTTGTCGGTGTCGTTGTAATCGCCGGTCCAGCCGAGCAGGTGCAGGCCGTGGTCCTCGGTGCCCTGGACCTGGTCGAGGTAGTCAGGGGACCAGGCGGCAGGCGCCGGGGTGACGGTGATTCCGACGTCGGCAAGCTGCGCCTGGAGGTTGGTGAAGACCTGCTCCGGGGTGGGCATGTACGGACGCGAGACGTTCGTCGGGTAGTTGAACTGGACCTCGAAGCCGTCGGGGTAGCCGGCCTCGGCGAGGAGTTCCTTCGCCTTCTCCGGATCGAAGTCGTACGTGGTGACGTCCTCGTTGTAGCCGTCGACGACGTCGGGGATGAACTGGGTCGCGACCTCGGTGCCCTCGGGAAGGGTCTGGGCAACCAGCGCCTCCTTGTCGATGGCGTGCGCGATGGCTTCACGGACCAGCGGGTCCGCGAGCTGCTCGACCTTGTGGTTGAAGCCCAGGTACAGGATGGTGAACGGGTCGCGGGCCACCACGTTGTATCCGCCGTCCTTCAGGGACTGGACGTCGGCGGGGGCGACAAGGTCGTACCCGTCGATGGTCCCGGCCTCGAGGGCCTGGCGGCGGGCCTGCGGGTCGTCGATGATGCGGAAGATCGTTTCGGTGATCTGGCCCTTCTCGCCCCAGTAATCCTCGAAGCTCGACAGCTCAAGCTGCTGTCCGACGTCCCAGGACTCGAACTTGAAGGGACCGGTGCCCACCGGGTTGCCGAGGGCGTACTCGCTGAGCTTCGGTGATTCCTCGGAACCGCCGATCTCGTCGGCCTTGAACTCCTCAAGCGCGGTGGGGCTCTGCATGGCGAAGGCCGGCAGGGAGAGCGCCGGGACGAACCCGGCGAAAGGCTTGGCCAGGTTGACGGTGACCTCGTTGTCGCCGTTGGCCTCGCAGGATTCGTAGACGGCTTCGTCAGGCTGGTCCTTGAACCCGCGGAAGAGCGAGTTGTAGTAGTACGAGACGGTCTCGGCCTGCTGGAGGCCGGTCCAGTTGTACCAGCGCTCGAAGTTGAAGCAGACGGCCTCGGCGTTGAAATCCGTCCCGTCGTGGAACTTCACGCCCTCCTTCAGCTTGAAGGTCGTCGCCAGTCCGTCCTCGGAGGTCTCCCACGACTCGGCGAGCAGCGGCGCCGGGTCCGCGGTGCCCTTCTCCACGCCGACCAGGCCCTCGAAGATCTGGCGGCTGACGCGGAATGACTCGCCGTCGCTGGCGAAGGCCGGGTCGAGGGACTTCGGGTCGGAGGACGCAGCGAAGACGAAGGTCGAATTGACGGCCTCGCCCGAACCCTCGGCGCCGGCTCCCTCCTCGCGCTCGCTCTGGACGCAGCCGGTCATGAGCAGCGCGCCGATGGATATTCCCGCAGTCAACGCAGCACGTTTCCTGGTGAGTTGGTACCTGCGCACAGAAGTGTCGCGTGTAGACATTTTGAGCTCCTGTTGAACGAGTGTTTCTGGCCGGACAACCCTGTATCCGCCGGACCTGAACGCGCCTGTGCGCACTGGCCGTGTGACGAGCCTAACTTCTAAAGCGGCCGGTTTTCGTATTTCCCGCATCCATCCGGTCACGATTTGGTCTCGCGGGAGGTGCGCGGGGCACCCCTCTACACCCGCCGGTGACGGCGGAGGGCAGGTCCTAGCGCGGGGTGCACTGCCCGGAGGCGACGGCGGCGGCGTAGCCAGGCGCGCGCTCGGCGATCGGCCGCAGTTCAGCCAGTGACAGCGCGTACCCGACGGGCGCCTCGGCCGTTGACTTGGCGAAGACCACCCCGGCCACCCGGCCCTGCAGGTCGAGCAGCGGCCCGCCGGAATTACCCTGCTGCACGTTCGCGGCCAGGCTGTACACCTGGAGCAGCCGCGGGCTGGCGCCGTAGATGTTCTGGACCATCACCGGGGAAAGGTTCTGCACGCTGGCGGGCTGGATCCGGTAGGGCCCGCCGGCCGGGTAGCCGGCGAAGGCCGCCGTCGTCCCGCGGGGCAGCTCATCCCCCAGCGGCAGCGCATTCCGGTCCAGGCCGTCGACGGCGAGCACGGCGATGTCGCGGGCCGGATCGAAGTGCACGACCCGCCCCGGCAGCGCCCCTCCGCCCAGGACCTCGACGACGGGTTCGCCCACCCCCGCCACGACGTGCGCGTTGGTGATGACCCGCCCGGGCGCCACAACGAACCCGGTGCCGGTCTGGTTCTGTCCGCACTTGAAGGCCGTGCCGGCGATCCGCACCACCGACGCCGCGGCTGCGGCGAGCTCGGGCGTGTCCACGGATTCGTCGGGGACCTCTCCGGCCAACGGCGGCGCGACCGTGTCGAGGATGGTGGGGATGCCGTCGTCCACCGCGATGGTGCGCAGCTGCGCCAGCCAGGTGCGCACCGGTGCCGGGGTTGCGCTGTCGATCCCGCGGATGACCTGGGAGGCGGCCAGGTGCTGGGACAGGACCGGGACGCCGAGGGTGCCCACGCTGAAGGCGAGCATCGACATCACCAGCGCCGCCACCACGGTGTTGACCGCACCGCCGAGCAGGCGGTCGACGGTCCGCAGGGGCCGGGCCTTCAGCCACCGCCGGATCGAGGACCCGAGGCCGGCGCCGAGCGCCTGGCCGACAACGACGAGGATCAGGGCCGTGGCGATGACGGCGGGAAGCCGCCAGCCGTTGTCGGGGACCGCCGCGCTGACCAGCGGGATGGCGAAGAAGGCGGCAACGGCCCCGGCGATGAATCCGACGATGCCGCCAAGGGTCACGAAGAGCCCGTTGCGCAGACCCACGGCGAGGTACCCGAGCAGCACGAGGCCCAGTACGACGTCGAGAATCGTGAAGTCGGGCATGTCCGTTCTCCCAGTGTGCTTCGTCCGGAAGCCGCGCACCTCCATCACTGAGTCCCGATTCTATCGGCCGGGAGCCCTCCAACGGCAGCGCGCCGGTTGCGCGGACCGCTTAACGCGGGCGGAATGGCGTGTACCGGCTGTCCCATCATGCCCGGGTACGGCAAGATGGGACGGAAGAGGCCACGCGGGACAGCCGCACCACCCCAAGTCAACAGGAGAATTCATGGATATCGAGGTACTGCGCCGGGCGCCGCTCTTCGCTTCGCTCGGAGACGACGTCTTCGCCGCCCTCACTGATGAGTTGACCGAAGTTGACCTCTCGCGTGGATCGTCGGTATTCCGTGAGGGAGACCAGGGCGACCAGCTGTACTTCATCGTCTCCGGCAAGATCAAGCTCGGACGCACCGCCCAGGACGGCAGGGAGAACCTGCTGGCCATCCTCGGCCCGGGTGAACTCTTCGGCGAGATGGCCCTGTTCGACCCCAGCCCGCGCACGGCCACGGCGACGGCGGTGTCGGAGACCCGGCTGGCCGGGCTGAAGAACGAGAACCTGCGGGTGCTGCTCGAAACCCGCCCCGAGGTGTCGGCCCAGCTGCTCCAGGCGCTCGCCCGCCGGCTGCGCCGCACCAACGAGTCCCTCGCGGACCTGGTGTTCTCCGATGTCCCCGGCCGCGTCGCGAAGGCGCTGCTGGATCTGGCCGACCGTTTCGGCAGGCCCGCCACCGACGGCGTCCTGGTGGCCCATGAACTCACCCAGGAGGAACTGGCCCAGCTGGTCGGCGCTTCACGTGAAACGGTCAACAAGGCTCTCGCCGAGTTCGTCCAGCGCGGCTGGCTCCGCCTTGAGGCCCGCGCCGTCGTCATTCTCGACATTCAGCGGCTTCGCCAGCGCAGCCGCTGAACCGGTCCGGCCGGGCCCGGGTAGCCCAGGGGGTGGAGTCCGGCCGCGCTGTTCCCGCATGGCTGCGCCGCACTTTCATCGGCCGCGCTGCCACCGCTGAGCCGCGGTAGCGCGCCCCCGTTTAACGGCCGCGCTGGGCCGAGCCGCCCTCGGTCAGCACCGGGCAGGCAACCTCGAGCATCAGGTCGCCGTCGTGCTCGGCCAGGTGCGGGTAGTAGAGCTTGATCTTCCGCTTGTGGGAAAGATAGGCGATGCAGCCGCGCGATGAGCCGAGCTTTTCGAGGATCAGCTCCACCGCGGGCACCGTGATCTCGCTCAGGGTCCGCCCCACGGTGTTGGGCTGGCCCACCTCGTCACCGAGTTCGGTGGTGTTCCGGCGGTCGATCTCCTGAGCCGCGCACTTCCAGCCGCCCCAGATGCCCTTGCTCTCAAGGAGCGTGGGCGACTGGTTCACCGGCTGGGCCACGGCAAAGTAATGGGTGTCGAAGCGGCGGTGGGCGAAGTCGGGGGTCAGCCAGTGCGCCAGCGGCTTGATCAGGTCGGACCGGACGGCCAGTCCGCGCCGGCTGAGGACCTCGGCAAAGGAGCAGTCCTGGTGGGCGAGGGACTCACGCGCCTTCATCCATTCCCGCCCGCGGGTGCTCTCCACCATGGTGGTGGGGTCGGGCCCGGCCAGCAGCACACCGGTCTCCTCGAAGAGTTCGCGCACGGCGGCCAGCACGTGGCGCCTGGCGAGATTGGAGTCGTCGGTCCCCAGCGCCTTCGCCCAGGCGGACGGGCTGGGTCCGCACCAGTCGACCGGGTCGTCGTCGAACTCCTCGATCAGGCCGCCGGGGAACCCGACGATTCCCAGCGGAGATTCGCTGCGGCGGCAGGTGAGGTAGGTCTCCGCGCCCGTCGGGCTGTCGCGGATCAGGACGACCGAGGAGGCCGGGCGGGCCTTCAGGGGGGTGCGGGCACCATATTCCACCCAGCCCCGGGCGGCGCTGCGCTCCTCGGGATGGAGGGGGAACCTGCGGTTGCTTAGTCGGTCCACGGGACTAGACGAACTCCACGATCATTTCGACCTCGACCGGTGCATCAAGGGGCAGCACGGCGACGCCGACGGCGGAACGGGCATGGACTCCGGCATCTCCGAAGACCTCGCCCAGCAGGTTCGAGGCCCCGTTGATGACGGCCGGCTGACCGGTGAAGGACGGGTCGGAGGCGACGAAGCCAACGACCTTGACGATCCTTGTCACCCGGTCCAGGTCACCGATCCGCTCCTTTACCGCAGCAAGAGCGTTCACGGCGCAGGTGGCCGCGAGGGACTGGGCGGTGTCGGCGTCAACGGCGGCCCCGACCTTGCCGGTGGCCGGAAGCTTCCCGTCAACAAAGGGAAGCTGCCCGGAGGTGTACACGAAGGTGCCCGAGATGACAGCGGGCACGTAGCTGGCGACCGGCGCGGCGACGGCCGGCAGGGTGATGCCGAGTTCGGCCAGGCGCGCCTCGACCGCGGAGGGGGCGGTTTCAGTGCCGGTCACGACTGGCCCTTTTCGCGCTTCAGGTAGGCCACGAGGCCGTTCCCGTCGGGTCCGGGAACCACCTGGACGAGCTCCCAGCCGTCCTCACCCCACTGATCAAGGATCTGCTTGGTGGCGTGGATGATCAGCGGAATCGTGGAGTACTCCCATTTGGTCATGCGTCAAAGCCTAGCGCGTGCTTGTAAACTGCAGTACATGGCTCCTCGGACCTCCCCTCTCTTTGACACGGCAACCACCCTTGGGAAAATCGTTGCATTCCTCGGAATCAGCGGACTCAGTGGTGTGCTTGCCGCTGGACTGCTCGTGCCCGTCGCCGCCGCGGCGGGCGCCGGAGCGTCGGCCTCCATCCAGTTCTTCGAGGAGCTCCCGGCGGAGCTTGAGCGCGACGCGCTCGCCCAGCCGACGAAGATCCTCGCGACCGACGGGTCGCTGATCGCCACCCTGTACGAAGAGAACCGGCAGCCGGTCACGCTCGACCAGGTCTCGCCGAATATGACCAATGCCCTGCTGGCGATCGAGGACAACCGCTTTTACGAGCACGGCGGCGTCGACCTGCAGGGCATCCTCGGCGCGGTCGCCAACAACATCAGCAGCGACACCACCCGCGGCGCCTCGACCCTCACCCAGCAGTTCGTCACCAACGTGCTGATCGACACCGCCCGCCAGAACGGCGGGGAAGCGGTCTTCAGCGGCAGCAAGACCATCGGGGACAAGCTGCGCGAGGCGAAGCTCGCCATCGCCGTCGAGAAGGAACTCACCAAGGAAGAAATCCTTGAGGGCTACCTGAACATCGTGCCGTTCACCGGCACGACCTACGGCGTGCAGGCGGCCTCCAAGTACTTCTTCAACGTCGACGCGAAAGACCTCAACATCGAGCAGAGCGCCCTGCTTGCCGGCGTCGTCAACGGCACCACCTACTACAGCCCCGAACTGAACCCGGAGCGGTCGCTGGAGCGGCGCAACCTCGTGATCGGCGCCATGCTCAAGACCGGCAAGATCACCCAGGAGGAGCACGACGCCGCCGTCGCGAAGGACCTCTCCCTGAAGATCACCCCGACGCTCAACGGCTGCGCCGGCGCCGCCCAGGCACCCTACTTCTGCGACTACGTCACCCACCTGATCCTCAATGACCCGGCCTACGGCGAAACTCCGGAGGACCGCAAGAAGGTCCTCTACCGCTCCGGGCTGACCATTAAGACCACGCTGAACTCCCGGGTGCAGAAGGCCGCGCAGACCGCCGTCAACGAGACAGCGAACCCCGAAACCACCGACGGCGCCGTGGGGCACTCCCTCGTGAGCGTCGACCCGAAGACCGGCAACATCCTCTCGATGGCGCAGAACACCCGGTACCGGCCGGGCGAGGCGGCCGGAGACTCGGTCCTGAACTTCAACGTGGACCTGTACGAGGACGGCAATCCCGAGAAGAGCCTCGGCGGTATCGGCGGGTTCCAGCCGGGCTCGACGTACAAGCCCTTCACCGTCGCCGCCTGGGTCGACGCCGGAAAGTCCCTGAACACGGTCCTGGACGGCAGCAAGAAGCGCTACCCGGAGAACGACCGGTGGACGGCGAGCTGCCTCCAGGGCGGCGCCTACCGGGTGCAGAGCGAGGACGGCCTCAGCGGCTACTTCCCGCAGAACTACGGCGACACCAACTACGGTCCCGCCACCGTCCTCCGCGGCCTGGCCCAGTCGCTGAACACCATCACCATGGCCTCGGCCAAGCAGCTCGACCTCTGCCGCATTCAGGACATCGCCTTCGACATGGGCGTCCACAACGGCAAGAGCAAGGACGGCGAACCCGGGCGCCTCACCGTCGCCCCCTCGGCGCTCATCGGCGGCGTCGAGGATGTCTCCCCCCTGTCCATGGTCACCGCCTTCGCCGGTTTCGGTGCCGAGGGCAATGTCTGCGACCCCCGCGCCCTGACCGAGGTCACGGCCGCGGACGGCACCAGCTACCCGGTTCCGGCCTCCTCCTGCAAGCAGGTCATTCCGAAGGAAACCGCACGTGGGGTCAACTACGCGACGCAGGAGGTCATGAAGACCGGCTCCGGCCAGCTGCTCGAGTACGGCGGCATCCCGATGGCCGGCAAGACCGGCACCAACGACCAGCGCTCGCAGACCTGGTTCATGGGCTACAACTCCGGCATGGCCACGGCGAGCTGGATCGGCAACTGGAAGGAAGGGAACACCTCCCTCAGCGGCCTGCAGATCGGCGGGCGCGTGTACCCGGAGATTGACGGTTCGCTGATCGCCGGTCCCTCCTGGGCCCGCTTCATGCAGCAGATCCCGGGCCTGTACGTCGGTGAGCCGTTCCAGGACCCGCCGGCCAACATCATCAACGGCCGCCAGAGCGTACCGTCCTTCGGCAATGGGCAGAACGGCAACGGGCAAAACGGCCCCGGTGGGCTTCCCGGCGTCCCCGGTGGCATACTCGGTGGACCGGCCGGACCGGCCGGGCCGGGCGACGACAACGGCGGCGGCAACGGAAACGGCAACGACGGCGGCGAAGGGGACGACTGAACGTGGAGTCATCGAGGACGAACGGCGTAGGGACAGCGCTCGCATGGAGCACCGGGCTCACGGCACTCGCCGGGGCCGCGACCCTGGGCTACGCCTCGGTGATCGAAAGGACCCTCTTCTCGCTCCGTGAGGAGACGGTACGGATCCTCCCGCCCGGGGCCCGGCCCCTGCGGTTGCTCCAGCTCTCCGATATCCATATGGCGCCCCACCAGAAGTCGAAGCGCGACTGGCTGCAGGGCCTGGCCCGGCTCGAACCGGACCTGGTCGTCAACACCGGGGACAACCTCAGCCACCGCAAGGCCGTGGGCCCCCTGCTCGAGGCCCTCGGCCCGCTGCTCCGCTTTCCCGGCGTCTTCGTCCCCGGTTCGAACGACTACTACGAGCCGGTGATGAAGAACCCCCTCCGGTATTTCTCCGGCCCCTCCTCCGCCGGCACCCGCGAGCCTCGCGAGCTGCCCTGGGCGCAGATGTTCAGCGCCTTCGGCACCGCCGGCTGGATCGACCTCACCAACCGGAGCCAGTCCATCGGAATGCGCGGCCTCCGCCTCGACTTCACCGGCGTCGACGATCCGCACCTCGACCGCGACAGGTATGCCGGCTATCCCGCCGGGAGCAGCACCTCCGCCGAGGCCCCTCACGTGCGCATCGCCATCACCCACGCCCCCTACCAGCGGGTGCTCGACTACTTCACCGACGGCGGCGCCGAGCTGATCCTCGCCGGCCACACCCACGGGGGACAGGTCTGCGTTCCCGGCTACGGGGCGCTGGTGACGAACTGCGACCTTCCGACCTGGCGTGCCCGCGGGCTCACCGAGTGGGAGCACCGCGGGCGCCGGGTGCCGCTGAACGTCTCGGCGGGCATTGGCACCTCGCGGTTCGCCCCGGTGCGCCTGGCCTGCCGGCCCGAGGCCGTCCTGCTCACCCTGACCGCCCGGGATGCCGTGTAGGAGAAGTTTTCCGCCGCTGTTCGTTCAACGGGGAGCCAGGCCCGCCGGCCTCCGGGGGCCGCCCCGGCCCGCGCCGGATCCAGGACCGACATCGAGCACCGAAGAGGTGGAATGAAACCGGCACCGACGCTGCGCGAGTCGATGAAGCGCCTGTACCCGCACGTGCGCCCCATCGCCCTGCGGCTGCTGCTGGGCCTGCTGTGCGCCCTGGCCGCGAGCGTCATGGCGCTGGCGATCCCGCAGGTGCTCCGCGTCCTCGTCAACGATTCGCTCACGCGCGGCGGCTCCGCCTCGGGGGTCTGGCTGGCCGCCGGCCTGGTGCTCCTGCTCGGCGTCCTTGAGGCGGCGCTGATCGCCCTGAGGCGGCAGTTCGTCATCGGTCCGGCCACCACCGTGGAGACCGGCATGCGGACCTCCTTCTACCGGCACCTCCAGGAACTCCCGGTGGAGTTCCACGACCGCTGGGGAAGCGGCCAGCTGCTCTCCCGTGCCATGTCGGACCTGAACCTGATGCGCCGCTGGATGGCGTTCGGCCTCATCATGCTGGTGGTGACCTCGCTGACCGTGGGGATCGGCGTGGTGGTGATGTTCCTGACCAACTGGATCCTCGCCCTGATCTTCCTCGCCGCCGCCGTGCCGATCATGATCTACGGGTTCCGCTTCCGCACCTCCTACAGCCGGGTCTCGCGCAGGAGCCAGGACCAGGCCGGCGACCTTGCCACCGCCGTCGAGGAATCGGTGCACGGCATCCGCGTGCTCAAGGCCTTCGGGCGCAGCGGCGAGGCACTCGATGCGTTCAATGAGCAGGCGGAGCAGCTGCGCCGCACCGAGATCGTCAAGGCGAAATCGCTCGCCAACTTCTCCCTCGTGGTGACCCTGCTCCCGGAGCTGGCGCTGGGAGCATCCCTCGTCGTCGGCGTGCTGCTGGCCTCCTCGGGGCAGGTGAGCATCGGGGCGCTCGTCGCGTTCTTCGCCACCGCCGCCGTCGTTGCCGGCCCGGTGGAATTCATTGGGCCGCTGCTGGCCATGACCTTCACCGCCAAGACCGCCATCGACCGCCATTACGAGGTCATGGAGACCCGCAACCCCATCACGTCCCCCGCCGCACCGGCGCGGCCGGCCGAGCCGCGCGGAGAGCTGGCCTTCGAGGACGTCCACTTCCGCTACCCCGACGCCCAGGACGCCGTCGGGGACATCCTCAACGGCGTGGACCTGCGGCTGCGGGCCGGTGAAACCCTGGCCCTGGTGGGCGTGACCGGCAGCGGCAAGACCACCCTGGTGCAGCTCGTGCCGCGCCTCTACGACGTGACCGGAGGGAGCATCACCCTCGACGGCACCGATCTGCGGGACTTCGACCTGGCCGACCTGCGCACCCTGGTGGCGGTCGCCTTCGAGGACACGACCCTCTTCTCGAGTTCGGTGCGCGACAACGTCCTGATGGGCGCCCGGGCCGAAAGCGACGCCGATGCTGAGGCCTTGCTCGCCGAGGCGCTCGAGGTGGCCCAGGCGCAGTTCGTCTACTCCCTCCCCCTCGGGGTCGACACGCTCATCGGCGAGGAGGGACTGAGCCTGTCCGGCGGCCAGCGCCAGCGCCTGGCCCTTGCCCGGGCCATCGCCGCCCAGCCGCGCGTGCTGGTGCTCGACGATCCGCTCTCCGCCCTCGACGTGCGCACCGAGGAGCTCGTTGAGGAGCGGCTCCGGGAGGTGCTGCGCGGCACGACGACGCTCGTGGTCGCCCACCGGCCCTCGACCGTCGCCCTGGCCGACCGGGTGGCGCTGCTTCAGGACGGGCGGATCACCGACGTCGGCACGCACATCGAACTGCTCGCCCGCAACGACCACTACCGCTATGTCATTGCGAGCCTGACGGAGGAACCGGTGGATCTCGACAGCGGGTACGACGACGAAGAGGCACTGGCATGACAAAGGCTGCACAGCGGCCGCGGCGGCGGCCCGGGCGGAAGTCCGGCCCGGAAACGACGGAGGGGGCCGCCCCCGCGGGCGTCAGCAATGAGGACGAGGTCCTGCTCGACCGGGCGCAGAACCGGTCGGTGCGGGCTCGCTCCTTCCGCCTGCTCGGGGCCCTGATCCGGCCCAACCGGCGGCAGTTCGTCCTCACCATCGCCCTCGTCGTCATCTCCCAGGCGGCCCGGGTGGCCGGGCCGGCGATCATCGCGTTTGGCATCGACAGCGCCCTGCCGGCCCTGATCGCCGGAAACCCGGTGCAGCTGGTGGCGGCCGGGGGCGCCTACCTCCTCGCCGCCGTGCTGGGTGCCGTGCTGACCGCCGGGTACGTGCGGGCGACGGCGCGGCTGAGCCAGGCGATGCTGCTCGACCTGCGCCTGTGGGTGTTCCGGCACACCCAGCGGCTGAGCCTTGAGTTCCATGAGAAGTACACCTCGGGCAGGATCATCTCCCGGCAGACCTCGGACCTCGAGGCGCTGCGCGAACTCCTCGATTCGGGCGTCAGCTCCCTGGCCTCCGGCGTGATGTTCATGCTCTTCACCGCCGTGACCATCTTCGCCCTCGACTGGCGGACGGGCCTGCTGATCCTCGCGGCGGGGGTTCCGATGTTCCTGCTGGCCCGCTGGTACCAGAAGCACTCGCAGATCGCCTTCCGGTCCTCGCGGGTGGTCTCCGCGAAACTCATCGTCCACTTCATCGAGACGATGACCGGGATCCGCGCCGTGAAGGCGTTCCGCCGGGAACCGGCCAACGCCGCCCGGTACGACGAACTGGCCGAGGACTACCGCCAGGCCACCATCCGCTCGATCAACCTCAACGGCGTCTTCCAGCCGGGGCTGGTGCTCATCGGCAACCTGACCGTGGCCGTCGTCCTTGCGGCCGGCGGCTTCCGGGTCCTCGAGGGCTCCCTTGAGGTGGGCGCGCTGCTGGCCCTGCTGCTCTACAGCAAGCGGTTCTTCCAGCCGGTGGACCAGATGGCCCTCTTCTACAACTCCTTCCAGTCCGCCTCGGCGGCGCTGGAGAAGGTCTCGGGGCTGCTCGAGGAGGTTCCGACGGTCCGCCCGCCCCGGAACCCGGTGGCCCTGCCGCAGGCCCGGGGCGCCGTCGAATTCCGGGACGTCGAGTTCCGCTACGCCGACGGCCCGCAGGTCATCCCGCCCCTGAACCTGGCCATCCCGGCCGGCCAGACCGTGGCCCTGGTCGGGCAGACCGGCGCCGGGAAGTCCACGCTCGCCAAACTGATCGCCCGCTTCTACGACGTCTCCGCCGGGAGCATCACCCTCGACGGGGTGGACCTGCGCGAGGTGGACGCGAAGGACCTGCGGCGCTCGGTGGTCATGGTGACCCAGGAGGCCTTCCTGTTCAGCGGCTCCGTCGCCGAGAACATCGCCCTCGGCCGGCCCGATGCGTCCCGCGAGGAGATTGAGGCGGCCGCGCAGGCCGTCGGCGCCGACGGGTTCATCCGTGAACTGCCCGAGGGCTACGACACCGACGTCAACAAGCGCGGGGGCCGGGTGTCCTCGGGGCAGCGGCAGCTGATCAGCTTCGCCCGGGCCTTCCTGGCCGACCCCGCGGTGCTGATCCTGGACGAGGCGACTTCGTCCCTTGACATTCCCAGCGAGCGGCTCGTTCAGGAGGGCCTGCAGCGGCTGCTGGGGCAGCGCACGGCCCTGATCATCGCCCACCGGCTCTCCACCGTGGCGATCGCCGACCGGGTGCTGGTGGTGCACGACGGCGAGGTGGTTGAGGACGGAAAGCCGGCGGACCTGATCGGTGGAACCGGCCGGTTCGCGGCCCTGCACGCGGCCTGGAAGGACTCGCTCGTCTAGGGACGCCGGCCGCGCCGGGCCGGGGTTTCGCCTCCCGGGCCTTCACGGGGTATTCTTGGAAAGTTGCTTTTGCCGCAGGTCCTGCGGCGGAAACAATGCATCGGGGTGTGGCGCAGCTTGGTAGCGCGCGTCGTTCGGGACGACGAGGCCGCAGGTTCAAATCCTGTCACCCCGACCACAGAAGTCAACGCAGGCACGACAGCAGGGGCGTCTCCGCAGGGCGGAGGCGTCCTTTTCTGTTTCACAGGCCCTCCGGCCGGCTTGAAACAGTCGGCGTGAAGCAGCGAGGACGAAGCCGGGGGTGGTCGCGTGTTGGACGCGGGATCACGCGGCCGATGCGGTTGGATTAAGAGCAAGCGAAACCCCGAGCGCCGGAAGAGGCACCCGAATAATGCACAACGCGGCGCAGGTCGTCTCCCGGTTCGGCCCCACCCTCGACCGGGTGGCGGGGCTCATCGACGCCGCGGCCCAGAAGGCCGTGGTGCACTTCCTCAGCGAGTACCAGCCCGAGGAATTCGTCCGCCGGGAGATCTACCGACACGCCACCCGCGACCGGGTCTGGAACCTGCTGCTGGGAAACCCCGTCTTCGTCGATACCGGCATCACCGCGGTGCCCAGCAACAAGGGCGGCTACCTTTCGGCTGACGGCATCGGCAGGATCTCCATCCTGACCCGCCCACCGGGCGTCACTCTCCTTCCGGGCACCGACCCGGAACAGGGCGCACTCTTCGACCTTCCGGACGCCGGCGACGGCCTCCTGCCCTCCCGGGAGCTGTGGAGCGTCCAGGCCCTGCAGACGGCGATCTACTGGGACCCCACCGCCACCGGGTCCCTGCGCCGAGCGACCCTCAGCGTGGGGTACGACCTGGCGAAGATCCATGCCGTCGTGCTCTCCGAAGTCCTCCTGAACCCCCGCGGACCCGGCGCACCCGGCCCGCGCTCCCCGGGCCTGGTCGAGGTTCCTCTCGAGGGCTTCGACGAGCTCTTCGCGTCCGGAGGCAAAGCGGACTGAGCGCGGGGCCGTCCGTCGGGTCGACGACGGGCACCGGCGTGGGTGCGGCTCCCGCTACTGCTCGACCTCGGAGAACAGGCCCATGAAGGTGCCTCCCATTTCGCCCAGCTTCTGGAAGAACTGCCCGGCCTGCGGCACGCTGACGGCCTGCGAGGCCGCGTCATAGTTCTCGAAATAGAAATCGAGGGTGCGGTAGGCGGGCGTCTCCGTCCCGTCTTCCTTCGGCCACACCTTGGCGGACTCGAGGCGGAGCTGTCCGGGCAGTGACTTGGCGATCGTCAGGAGCTCCGGGAATTCGCGCTCAAAAGCCTCAGGATCGGTCGGGTTGTGGATGATGACGGTGATCTTCGTCTGCATTCGGAACTCCTCCTCGGAACGGGCTGCTCAGGGGTCCGGCCGGCGCTGCGGCCGCCATCCAACGTCGGAACCAGGGCTGGCTCCGAAATTGTGAGGTGAGTCTAACGCCGGGCCCGCGGCGCTCCACGGGATCGGTCGAAAGTGTCTGCTTCATGACGTACCGTGGAGCCCGCGCCGGGGCAGCAGGTGTCCGGGGGACTCTCAGGCGAAGGCGCGGCCGGTCAGGCGCTCGTAGGCCTCGATGTAGCGCCCGCGGGTCCGCTCCACGACGTCGGCGGGGAGGGCCGGGGGTGCCGACACCCGGTCCCAGCCGGAGGCGTCCGAGGTGAGCCAGTCGCGCACGAACTGCTTGTCGAAGGAGGGCTGCGCGCGGCCCGGGGAGTACTGCGAGGCGTCCCAGAACCGGGAGGAATCGGGGGTCAGCACCTCATCGCCCAGGGTGATCCGCCCCGCGACCGGATCGAGGCCGAATTCCACCTTCGTGTCGGCGAGGATAATCCCGCGCTCCCGGGCGATCACCTCGGCCCGGGAGTAGAGATCCAGGGTCAGCGAGCGCAACTGCGCAGCGGCGTCGTCGCCCACGGTCATGACGACGGCGTCATAGGTGATGTTCTCGTCGTGCTCGCCCACCTCGGCCTTGGCCGAGGGCGTGAACAGCGGCGGGTCGAGCCGGGAGCCGTCCTGCAGCCCGGCCGGCAGCGGCAGGGAGCAGACCGTGCGCGAGGCACGGTATTCGGCCAGCCCGCTGCCCGTCAGGTAGCCGCGGGCGATGCACTCGATCGGATACATCTCGAGCCGCCGGCAGATCATGGCGCGGCCCGCGACGGCCGCCGGCACTCCGCCGGCCTCGTTTGCGGCCAGCACATGGTTGGGGACCCCGGTGAGGCGTTCGAACCACCACAGGCTTAGCTGGGTGAGGACCCTGCCCTTGTCGGGGATCTCCGTGGCGAGCACATGGTCGAAGGCGCTGATGCGGTCACTGGCCACGACGAGGACCCGGTCCGGGTCGCCGTCCACCGGCTCGTACAGGTCGCGCACCTTCCCCGAGTACAGGTGCCTCCATCCGGGCAGGTCCGGGTGCGGGGGTGCGAAGGAGCTCACCGTCCCGCCACCGGCGCGGCGGCCGCCGCGACGTGGATTTCGCCGCGGGCGGCCTTCAGGGCGATGTCGGTGCGGAACTGCCCGCCCTCGAGGTCAATCTCGGCCAGGGCGTCGTAGGCCGTGGCCCGGGCACCGGCGAGGTCGCCGCCCAGCCCCACGACGGCAAGCACGCGGCCGCCGGAGCTGACCACCTTCCCGTCCTTCTCCGCCGTCCCGGCGTGCAGCACCTGCACGTCCTCATGCTGCGCGGCCCGCTTCAGGCCTCGGATGCGGCCGCCGGTCCGGGGCGCTTCGGGGTAGTTCTCCGCGGCGAGCACCACGGCCACCGCGGTCCGGGGGGACCACTGGAGGCCGCTGAGGCGGTCCAGGCCACCCCGGGCCGCCGCCAGCAGCACCCCGCCGAGGGGGGTCCGCAGGCGGGCCAGCACGGCCTGGGTCTCGGGGTCGCCGAAGCGTGCGTTGAATTCGATGACCCGCATTCCGCGCGAGGTCAGGGCCAGCCCGCAGTACAGCACGCCCACGAAGGGGGTGCCCCGGTTGGCCATCTCGTCGATCACCGGCTGCGCCACGCGCGTCACCACCTCGTCGACGAGGCCGGGCGGCGCCCAGGTCAGGGGCGAGTAGGCGCCCATGCCGCCGGTGTTGGGGCCCACGTCGCCGTCGTGGATACGCTTGAAGTCCTGGGCCGGGGCGAGCGGGACCACGCTGCATCCGTCGGAGAGCACGAAGAGGGAGACTTCGGGGCCGTCGAGGAACTCCTCGATGACCACGCTTCCGCCGGCGTCGAAGCAGCTCTGGGCGTGGGCGAGCGCCTCGGCGCGGTCGCCTGTCACCACAACGCCCTTGCCCGCGGCCAGTCCGTCGTCCTTGACCACGTAGGGGGCGCCGAAGGTATCGAGTGCCTCCTCGGCCGCGGCGGTGGTCGAGGCGACCCGCGCCATCGCCGTCGGAACGCCGGCCGCGGCCATGACCTGCTTGGCGAAGGCCTTCGAGGCCTCCAGCTGCGCGGCCGCCCGGGAGGGCCCGAAGACGGGGATTCCGGCCTCGGTGAGCGCGTCGGCCACGCCGGCGGCCAGGGGCGCCTCGGGGCCGATGACCACCAGGTCCGAGCCGAGCCGCTGCGCCAGCTGCGTCACCTCCGCCGGATCACTGGCGTTGATGCTGGAGGTGGGGACGTCCGCGGCGATGCCGGCGTTGCCGGGGGCCGCGTGGACCTCGCGGACGAACGGATCGTTAAGCAGTGCACGGACGATGGCGTGTTCGCGGCCACCGGGGCCAATCACAAGAACCTTCACAGTAGATCAGCGTACTGGGTGCGCCGCACCCGACGAAGCCCGCTCCCCCTGTTACGCCCCGCCCGCCCACCCATACACGGAACCGGCATCTCCGAATACCCGGTATGGACACCCGACGGAAAAGCGCCCGAGCAACGACCCTGCTGGCAGCACTGGCAGGGATCGCGGCGGCGGCGCTCCTCCTCGGCGTGGCCGAACTCGCCGCAGCCTTCTTCACCGCCCGCGCCACGCCGGTGATCGCCCTCGGATCGACGTTCATCGACTTCACCCCCGGGTGGCTGAAGGACTTCGCCATCGCCACCTTCGGGACCGGGGACAAGGCGGCCCTGTTCGTCGGGATGGGCCTCACCATCACCGCCCTCGCTGCGGTCCTCGGCATCACCGCGTACCACCGGTGGGTGCTCGGCGCCGTCGGCGTCACTGCCGCGGGCCTGGTCATCGTGGCAAGTGTCCTGTCCCGCGCCGGCGCGTCAACCTACGACGCCCTCCCCTCCCTGATCGGCACGGCCGCCGGGCTGCTCGCCCTCCGGCTGATGATCGCCCGCCTGCCCGCCGCGCGGGCGGTGCCCTCCGATTCCGCGCCGTCCGATTCCGGGCCGTCCGATTCCGGGCCGTCCGACTCCGCGCCCGCCGGTATGGCGTCCTCCCCCGCGGCGGCGCGGGCCCTGCCCGGTGCTTCCTCGCGGCGGTCGTTCTTCGCCGCCGCGGGCATCACCGCCGCGGCGGCCGCCGCCGCCGCGGCCGGGGGCCGCGCCCTGGGCAGCGTGCGCAACAGCGTGGAGGCCGCCCGGCGCAGCCTGCGGCTGCCGGCCCCTGCCAGCCCTGCACCGGTCCTGCCGGCCGGGCTCGAGGCCCCCGTGGACGGCGTCGTTCCCTGGCTGACCCCGAACCCCGACTTCTACCGCATCGACACCGCCCTCAGCGTCCCCCAGCTCGACGTCGACACCTGGGAACTGCGGGTCCACGGCATGGTCGAGGAGGAGTTCACCCTGACCTTCGACGACCTCCTCGAGGAGGACCTCATCGAGCGGCACATCACGCTCACCTGCGTCTCCAACCCGGTGGGCGGCAACCTCGTGGGCAACGCCAAGTGGCTGGGCTACCCGCTGCGGGACCTGCTTCGGCGGGCGCGGCCGCTGCGGGGCGCCGACATGGTCCTGAGCACCAGCAGCGACGGGTTCAGCGCCTCGACCCCGCTGCCCGTGCTGCTGGACGGGCGCGACGCCATGCTGGCGGTCGCCATGAACGATGAGCCGCTGCCGCTCGAACACGGCTATCCGGTGCGGATGGTGGTGCCGGGGCTGTACGGGTACGTGTCGGCCACCAAGTGGGTGGTGGATCTCGAGGTCACCCGGTTCGCCGACCGGACCTCCTACTGGACCGACCGCGGCTGGTCCGAGAAGGGCCCGATCAAGACAATGGCCCGGGTCGAGGTGCCGCGCTCCTTCGGTAAGGTCGCCGCCGGTACGGTCCAGATCGGCGGGACGGCGTGGTCCCAGACCCGCGGCATCACCCGGGTCGAGGTCTCGGTCGACGACGGGCGGTGGGAGGAGGTGACCCTCGCCGCGGAGGCCTCCGTCGACACCTGGCGCCAGTGGCACCACGAAATCACCGTCGGCCCGGGCTCCCACACAGTGCGCGCCCGCGCCACGGACCCCGCCGACGGCGTCCAGACCGACGAGCGGGCCGATCCCGTCCCCAACGGCGCATCCGGCTGGCAGTCGGTCCAGTTCACTGCCTCCTAACCCCGTCCTCCGGCGCCGGCAGCACGACGCGCTGTGAGGGACCCACGCCCGCCGGAGGCCCGTCCCCTCCGGCGGGCGCGGCACCGGCGGAAAGGCGCCGCGGAAGGAGCCGTCGGATAGGCAATACTTGTTCCATGCTTTCAACTTTCAGCTCGGACGACGCCGTTGATCTCGCCGTCCTTGAGCGCAGCGGCCTGATCGAGTCCCGCCACGTGGGATCCGCCGTCGTCCTCGCCGCCGACGGCTCGGTGGTGACCGCGCTGGGCAATGTCGAGGCGCCGATCTACCCGCGCTCCACCCTCAAGCCCTTCCAGGCCCTGGCCACCATGAAGGCCGGGGTGCCCCTGCGCGGCCCGCAGGTGGCCCTCGCTGCCGCCAGCCACGTGGGCAGCGCCGAACACCTGGACGTGGTGAAGACAATGCTCAATGCCGCCGGCGTGAGCGAAGAGCATCTCCAGTGCCCGGAGGACTGGCCGCAGGACGAGGCCACCCGGACCCAGCTGGTCCTCTCCGGCAGGGGAAAACAGCGCATCGCGTTCAATTGCTCCGGAAAGCACGCGGGCTTCCTGTGGGCGTGCACCGAAAACAACTGGGACCACTCCACCTACCTCGACCCGGCACACCCGCTCCAGCAGAGCATCGCCGAGGTCATCGAGGAGTACACCGGAGAGGCACCGGCGCACTGGGGCGTTGACGGCTGCGGGGCGCCCGTGGCCGCGGTGTCCCTCACCGGCCTGGCCCGCGGCATCGGCAGGATCGCCAAGGCCCCCTCCGACAAGTACGCGGACGCCCGCGCCGCGACGGTGGCCACCGCCATGCTCGACTACCCGTGGGCCGTGCACGGCCGCGGCCAGGACAACTCCGTGGTCATGGAGGAGCTGGGCATCCTCGCCAAGAGCGGCGCGGAGGGAGTGCTGGTCCTGGCCGCCCCCACCGGCGCGTCCCTGGCGCTGAAGGTCCTCGACGGCAACCTCCGGGCGGCCACCCTGGTGGGCCTTAGCCTGTTCGCCGCCGCCGGGGCCATCGACGCCGCGGAGGTCGGCGCCGTGCTCGAGCGGGTGGTCCCGCGCGTCCTCGGCGGTGGACGCCCCGTGGGCAGCCTGCGCCTCGCCGCGCCCGTGCTGGCCCAGCTCGACGCGGGTTCGCTCAGCTGAGGTCCGGCACCGGAGGGCAGGAACGGCACCGAAAGGGACGGTATGGCACGACGACGCATCAGCACCGAGGACGGACACGCCGCCCTCCGGGCCGCGCCGGGTGGCGGCCGGGCCGAGAAGGCCGCGGCGGTGCGCTTCTGCCTTGAGGAACTCGCCGAACGGGCCCCCGGCAACAGCGTCGAAGTGCGCGTGCCGCCCTTCGGCGTGACGCAGTGCGTCGAAGGGCCCCGCCACACCCGGGGCACCCCGCCCAACGTTGTGGAAACCGATCCGCAGACCTGGCTGGAGCTGGCCACCGGCGCCCTGTCCTGGAGCGGCGCAGTGGCCGCCGGAAAAGTTTCGGCCTCCGGGCAGCGGGCCGATCTCAGCGCCTGGCTGCCGCTGTTCCCCGACGTTCCCGGTCCGGCCGCCAGGCCTCCCGTTCCCGACCGGTAGCCATGGCGCATCCAGCACCGGCACCGCACCGCAGCACCGGCCGCCCGGAAGTGCGCCGCAGGGGCCCGGCCCGCGCGGGCGCCCTGGCCGCCGCGGCCGGCGGCGCCCTCCGGCGCCAGCCGGCCGGTGCCTGGCTGATCGCCGGCGCCGTAACGGCCCTCTACTGCGCCTACTCGACCGCGCAGTGGCACCGGCTCGAGTCGCCGTCATGGGACCTGGGGATCTTCACCCAGCTCGCCAAGGCCTACGCGGGATTCGACGCGCCCGTCGTCCCGATCAAGGGCGAGTCCTTCAACCTGCTCGGGGACCACTTCCATCCGCTGCTGGTCCTGCTCGGGCCGGTATACGCACTGTTCCCCTCGGCCTTCGCCCTCCTGGTGGTGCAGAACCTGCTGTTCGGGCTCTCGGTGTTCGTCGTCGCCCGCACGGGGCTGCGGGAGCTGGGCCGGGCCGGCGGGACCGCCGTCGGGCTGGCCTACGGCCTGTCCTGGGGGCTGCAGGCCGCCGCCGCGGCCCAGTTCCACGAGATCGCCTTCGCCGTCCCGCTGCTCGCCCTCAGCTGCGAGGCTTTGATCCGCCGGCGTCTTGCCGCGGCCGTGGCCTGGGGTGCCCTGCTGGTCTTCGTGAAGGAGGACCTCGGCCTGACGGTGATCGCGCTCGGCCTGGTCATCGCACTGCGCTTCCGGCACGCGGCCGGGCTGTGGCTCGCCGCCTGGGGCGCCCTGTGGCTCCTGCTCTCGGTGCGGGTGATCCTGCCGGCCCTGAACTCCGGGGGATCCTACGACTATGCCGGCCGCGTCGACGCGGCGGCGATGCTGGCCGACCCCCTGCAGGCGGCGGCCGACTTCTTCTCCGGGGCACCCAAGTACGAGACGGCGCTCCTGCTCCTGGTGGCCGGCGGGGTGGTCTTCCTGCGCTCCCCGCTGGCGCTGGTCCTGGTCCCGACCCTGCTCTGGCGCTTTGCCTCCACCGAGGTGGGCTACTGGGGGCCGGGCTGGCATTACAGCGCCGTGCTCATGCCCGTCCTCTTCCTGGCCCTGACGGACGCCGCGGCCCGGCTCCGGCGGAGCGGTCGCACCCTGCCGCGGGTCCTCGCCGGGGCCGGGTGCGCCTGCGCCGCGGCCGCCGCGCTGGCCCTGCTGCCCGGCCAGTCGCTGGCGGAACTCGCCGACCCCGACACCTACCGGCAGTCCCCGCGGTGGGACGCCGCGCACCGGCTGATCGAGGCGGTGCCCCGCGGCGCCAGCGTGGAGACCGGCGTGGGGCTGATGGCCTACCTCGTGCCCCGGTCCGAGGTGTACTGGATCGGAAACACCAATCCGGCTCCCGATTTCCTCCTCGTTGACGCCGAGGACTGGAGCTGGGGCACCACTCCCCCGGCCGACGCCGAGGCGCACGCCGAGGAGACCTACCCCGGCACCGCCTACACCCTGGTGTTCGCGGAGGACGGCTATCAGTTGGTCGAACGGACGCGCTGATCGCCGGTAGCCTTAATTCATGAGCTCCGAGACCCCGCCGTCCGACAGCCCGTCCGGGCGCCCCGCCGAGCGCCGCGAGGTGAGCGTGCGCCGCGCCCCCCGGTTCGCCCCGTTCATGCTGCTTGGAGTGGCGGCCGGATTCATCGCCGCACTCATCATCGCCTACACGAGCCCGCCCGATCCCACCCTGACCCGCGAATCCGTCCTGGGGTTCTTCTTCGTTGTCCTGGCACTGCCCGGGCTGCTGCTTGGCGCCCTCGTGGTCCTGGTGCTCGACCGGCGCAGCGTGCGCCGGGCGCGCCGCCTCTCGGCCGACCCCGTTGACGACGACGCCTGAGCCCGCCCGCCTTCGGCCGGTTCCGCCCGCCGACCACGAGGCGTACACTGTACTCCTATCGACGCGGCCGGGACGGCCCGGGAAAAGGCGGCGGCAATGACGGACACTCTTCAGGCCGGGCCGCGCCCGCGCCTGAACCGGGCCCGGGTGCTGGAGGCCGCTGTGGCCCTTGCCGATGAGATCGGCATTGAGTCCCTCAGTATGCGCCGGCTGGCCCAGGAGCTCCGGGTGGTGCCGATGGCCCTCTACAAGCATGTGGCCAATAAGGAGGAACTCCTCGACGGCATGGTCGACGTCATCGTCGGCGAGATCGATCCCCCGGCGGCCGACGCCGACTGGAAGAGCGGCGTGCGGTCGAGGATCCTCTCGGCGCGGCACACCCTGCAGCGGCACCCCTGGGCGCGCCGGGCGATCGAGACCCGCACCGCCATGACCCCTCGGGTGCTCGACTACATGGACTCCTTCATCGGCGTATTCCTGGCCGGCGGGTTGTCCCTCGACCTTACCCACCACGCCATGCACGCCCTCGGCGGGCGGATGTGGGGATTCACCCAGGAACTGTTCGAGGACCCCGCGGCCCCGGCGCCGGCCGTAACGGACGCCGAGCGGGGCGAGATGCTGCGCCAGGCGGCTCAGCGTTATCCGAACGTGGTGGCGATCGCGACGTCGGTGACGCACGACGAAGGGTCGGTGGTCGGGCACGGCTGCGACGACCAGTTCGAGTTCGAGTTCGCCCTGGACCTGCTGCTCGACGGCTTTGAGCGGCTTCACGTGCGGGACTGGACCTCGCGGGGGGCGAAAGCCGCCCGCTGACGCACCGGCCGCACCGCCACCGGTGGCGCCGGCCACCTTCCCTGCACGAGCTGTCCGGACACAGGAGCGGCGGGGGCCGCGCCGTTCGGCACGGTCCCCGCCGCTTCACCCGCCGGCCGGGATGTCCCCGCCGGCTGTTCCTCGAATCAGGCGGGCACTCGGTCGCCCGGCGTCCGGGCCGCGTCGAGTGCCGCCACGGCCGGGGAGCGGAAGCCTCGAGCGATCAGGTAGACCGCAAGGCATACTTCCCAGGCGAAGACCGGGAGGGCGGTCACCGCGGCCCACACCGAGACCTGCTCGTAGAGGCCGAACATCTGGGCCGCCCCCGAGGCGAAGACGAGGGGCCCTCCCACCAGTCCCAGCACGGCGATGAACCGCGGCACCAGCCCGGACCGGTAGAGCAGGTACGCCAGGAGCAGGGTGTTCGTTCCGCAGATGAAACTCGGCCCGACGAGGAAGGTCCAGTTGTTGAAGGCGACCAGGGCGCTGCCGAGGGCGAGCGTCTCCGGGCCCGCCTGCGGGAGGTCCTGCCGCAGCGTCACGAGCGTCAGGAGGGCAACGACGCCGGCGGTGATCACAGCGCCCTCGAGGGTGCGCAGCGCCGCATACCCCAGGGCGATGCCTTCGTTCTGCCGCCGGACCACGGGGTAAAGGGCGACGCCGGTTCCGACAATGGCCACCACGAGCAGCACATCAAGGAAGGCTGCAAGGACCACCAGCGACTCCGGCCCCGAGCCGGTGATGTACTCCGGATTGCCAAGCGCCGGCACGTAGAGCAGCCGCGCTGCGATCGACGTGACGTGCGTGATGAGGAAGAGGACGCCGGCGACGGCGGCGGTCCTTCGCAGTGAGGTCATGTTCCACTCTCTCGGGTGCGTGGCGTACGGCGTACACCATCAGAACCCCAACGCTAGGTGTACGCCGTATACAAGTCAAGGGATTGGAGGACCTTCTTTGACGGCCGCAGGAGCCGTGCGCCGTCACGTTCGGGCGCCGTATCCGGCCCGTGAGAGAATGGGTGCATGGTGCGCGGTGATGGAAAACTTACCCACGATCTTCTCCCCAACGAAAAAGGCCCCCAGGATGCCTGCGGCGTTTTCGGTGTCTGGGCGCCGGGCGAGGAGGTGGCCAAGCTGACGTACTACGGCCTGTACGCCCTGCAGCACCGGGGGCAGGAGTCCGCCGGCATCGCCACCAGCGACGGGGCGCGCATCAATGTGTACAAGGACATGGGCCTGGTGTCCCAGGTGTTCGACGAGACCACCCTCAACACCCTCACCGGCCACATCGCCGTCGGCCACTGCCGGTACTCCACCACCGGAGCCTCGCAGTGGGCCAACGCCCAGCCCACCCTCGGCGCCACCGCTGCGGGCACCGTCGCCCTGGCCCACAACGGCAACCTGACCAACTCCGCCGAGCTGTACCAGATGGTCCTGGACCGGCACGGTGTACCCCGTTCCGGGGAGATGGCCCAGGGCAACACCACCGACACCGCCCTGGTCACCGCGCTGCTGGCCGGGGATGAGGGCCGCTCGCTGGAGGAGACGGCGATGGAGCTGCTGCCGAACATCCGCGGCGCCTTCTGCTTCGTGTTCATGGACGAAGGAACCCTCTACGCGGCACGGGATACCTACGGGGTGCGCCCGCTGGTGCTTGGCCGCCTCGAGCGCGGCTGGGTCGTCGCGTCCGAGCAGGCCGCGCTGGCCACTGTGGGTGCGAGCTTCATCCGGGAGATCGAGCCCGGAGAATTCATCGCCATCGACGAGGACGGAGTCCGCTCAAGCCGCTTCGGAACCTCGACGGCGGCCGGCTGCGTCTTCGAGTACGTGTACCTGGCCCGCCCCGACGCCGCCATCGCCGGACGCTCGGTGTACGAATCCCGGGTGGAGATGGGCCGGCAGCTGGCGCGGGAGAACTCCGCCGGGGCCGACATCGTCATTCCGGTGCCCGAATCGGGCACCCCCGCCGCCGTCGGATTCGCCGAGGAGTCGGGCATCCCCTTCGCCCATGGCTTCGTCAAGAACGCCTACGTGGGCCGCACCTTCATCCAGCCCAGCCAGACCCTGCGGCAGCTGGGCATCAAGCTCAAGCTCAATGCCCTCGAATCGGTGATCCGCGGCAAGCGCATCATCGTGGTCGACGACTCCATCGTGCGCGGCAACACGCAGCGGGCCGTGGTGCGGATGCTGCGGGAGGCCGGGGCGGCGGAAGTTCACGTCAAGATCTCTTCCCCGCCGGTCCGCTGGCCCTGCTTCTACGGCATCGACTTCGCCTCCCGCGCCGAACTGATCGCAAACGGCGCCGCGGTCGAGGAGATCAGCAAGTCGATCGGCGCCGACAGCCTCGCCTACATCTCCGAGGACGGCATGATCGCCGCCACCCAGCAGCCCCGCGAGCGGCTGTGCACGGCCTGCTTCACCGGCAGCTACCCCATCGAGCTCCCCGCCGCCGACCGCCTGGGCAAGAACCTCCTGGAGCGCAACCCGGCCGACGACGCCGACGGGTGCGAGCCCGGGCCGGACACCGAATTCGAAGCTGTACTCACCGACGCAGACAGGAAAGAACGGGTATGACCCCCTCCCTCAATCCCATCACCTACGCCAGTGCAGGAGTGGACGTCGAGGCCGGTGACCGCGCCGTCGAGCTGATGAAGGGTGCCGTGAAGGCCACCCACGGCGCCGAGGTGATCGGGGGCGTCGGCGGCTTCGCCGGCCTGTACGACGTGTCGAAGCTGCTGACCTACCGTCGCCCGCTGCTGGCGACCTCCACCGACGGCGTCGGCACCAAGGTCGCCATCGCCCAGGCCATGGACATCCACGACACCATCGGCTTCGACCTGGTGGGCATGGTCGTCGATGACATCGTGGTGGTCGGCGCGGAGCCGCTCTACATGACCGACTACATCGCCTGCGGCAAGGTGGTGCCCGAGCGCATCGCCGCCATCGTCCGCGGCATCGCCGCCGCCTGCTCGGTCGCCGGAACCGCCCTGGTAGGCGGGGAGACCGCCGAGCACCCCGGCCTGCTCGGGGAGCACGAGTACGATGTCGCCGGCGCGGCCACCGGTGTCGTCGAGGCCGACGGGCTGCTCGGACCGGACCGCGTGCGGGAGGGCGACGTCGTCATCGGCATGGCCGCCTCGGGCCTTCACTCCAACGGCTACTCCCTGGTGCGCCGCGTCATCAACTCCGCCGGGTGGGCCCTTGACCGCCAGGTCTCCGAACTGGGCCGCACGCTGGGCGAGGAACTGCTCGAGCCGACGCGCATCTATGCCGCCGACTGCCTCGACCTCGCCCGCTACGCCGGCGCCGCCGTGCACGGGTTCAGCCACGTGACCGGCGGCGGGCTCGCCGCGAACCTCGCCCGGGTCCTTCCCCGCGGCATGGAGGCCACGGTGGACCGCTCCACCTGGGCGCTGCCGCCCATCTTCACCCTCGTCTCCGAACTCGGAAACGTGCCACTGCCCGACCTGGAGCGCACCCTGAACCTGGGCGTGGGTATGGTCGCCATCGTTGGGGCCGAAGGAGCCGACGCCGCCCTGGTGCGCCTCGCCGAGCGCGGCGTCCCCGCCTGGGCCATGGGAACCGTGAACTCAGCCGCCGGATCGGCCGCGACGGACGGACCTGACTACGTGCAGGGCGCCAAGGGCGTCGACGGCGGAGCGGTCCGGCTGGTGGGCTCCTACGCCTGAGCCGACCACAACGCACCGAAAGGAGCCCCTTCTCATAGAGAAGGGGCTCCTTTTGTCGGGTGCCCGCCGAACGCTCAGGACCTGTCGGCCCCCTTCCGCGTGACGACGATGTCAAAGGTGCTGGTGCGCGTATTGCCCGCCTCGTCCGTCGCCGTGCAGGTGACTCGAGTGATCCCGACCGGGAAGCGGCTGCCCTGCCCGGGTGCGCAGGTCAGCGGTACTTCGCCGTCGAGCGTGTCGATGGCCGATGGCAGCGGGTACTCGACCTTGGCGCCGCTGGCCCCGTTCGAGATGACTTCCAGGTCCGGCTGGTCGGCGATCCGCGGCGGAAGCACGTCCGCGGGCCGGGCCGGCAGCCTGGCAGGGTCAACGATTCCCCAGTAGGCCGGCATCACCTGCAGGTCCTCGTCGAACGGCAGGGGCTGCTCCCACGGCCGCGGCATCGGCCAGGTCCGAAGCCAGGTGCGGGCGTTGCTGATGCCCCAGAAGGTCACGGAGTCGATTGCCGCGTGGTGCTCGCGCAGCATGGCGAACAGATCCCTGTAGTAGTAGCCGACTTCCGCCGCCGCGTCCTCATCGTTCGCGAACGCCGGGCTGTAGGGGTCGGCCGGCGCGCCGCTCACATCTGCCCCCGCATTCTCCGTTGACGCGTTGACGTCGAGCTCGGTGACCGCCTGAAGCAGCTCCGGATTGACTGCCTCCACCGCCCGGATCGAGTCTTCGAGCCACTGCACCGGCCGTGCGACGTCGACGTGGGCCTGGTGGCCCACACCGTCGATCGGCACGCCGCGGGCCTCGAGGGCGCGGATCAGCTCGAGGTAGTCCTCCCTCTTGGAGGGCATCTCGGTGTTGTAGTCATTGATGAACAGCGCGGCCTCCGGGAAGTACCGGTCGGCCAGCCGGAAGGCCTCATCGACGAAGCCCTCACCGAGGACCTGGAACCAGCGGCTGTCCCGCATGTCGTGGGGGTTGGCCGTCTCACCATCGGCGATCGTCTCATTGACCACGTCCCGGGCCCAGATGGGGCTGTTCCCCTCCGGGTACCGGGCGTTGATGTGGTCGGCGATGCCTTTGATGTGCGCTTCCATACGCGCCTTGAGGAGCGCCTGGTCCGCCGGGCTGTTGGTGAGGTCGCGTGCGCCGTCCTTGAAGAACCAGGCCGGGGTCTGGGAATGCCAGGCGAGCACGTGGCCGTAGACCTGCACGCCGTTGGCGTCGGCGAAGTCAAGCAACCGGTCCAGCTGGGTGAAGGTGAACCGCCCTTCGACCGGTTGAACGCTCTCGGGCTTGCCTGCGTTCTCGGGTGTGAAGGCGTTGAAGTGCCTGCGCACGAGGTCCGCCGCGGAGCCGGTGGTTTCCCGTGCGTCGATCGCCACCCCGACGTACTCAATGCCCTGGCCGCCGAGAACATCCTTCAGTCCCGGAACGTTGGCGGGCCCGGCAGCGGCGCCGCCGCGCGGGAGGGAAAACGTCCAGCCCTCGGCGAGCTTTTCCGTGAGGACGCTCCTGACGGCCTTGACCGTGTTGGTGCGGTCCCCACCGCCGTCGTGCGCAAGGACCACGGCGCCGGGAGCGAAGGCCGCGCGGAGGTTCGAGGTCAGGGTGGCCTCGCTGAGATCGTTGCCGTCCCAGTCGAAGATCACGTTGCCGAGTCCCAGCGGCTGCATGCCCAGCGCCGCGGCGACCTCGCCGGTGGCACCCCAACTGCCGTTCGGCGCGCGGAAGTACGGGACCTGCTGGGACGGATTGCCGGCCGCGTCCCGGATGATGCGCAGGTTGGCCTTGAGGTCGGCTTCGACCTGCGCCCGGGTCCATGACCCCATGTCCGTATAGGAGGTGCCGTGGTTGCACAGCGTGTGCCCCTCGGCGATGATCCGCCGCAGCAGGTCGGCACCGCCCGGCGCCTCGATGTTCTGCCCGATGACGCAGAAGGTCGCGGTGATGCCCTTCTCCCGCAGGAGGTCGAGGACAGCGTCCGTTTCTCCGGGGTTCGGGCCATCGTCGAAGGTGAGGGCCGCGGTATTGCCTGAGCCACGGGCCGCGGAAACCGGTACCGGGGTCGGGTCCGCGGCGCCGCCGGGAACGAAGGAAGCATCGGGTGTGGGCCGCCAGGTGCCATCGGCCGGTCCCGCGGTGCCGGTGATGACGACGTCGTCCATGAGGTAATCGTAGGGCGCACCCAGGTCCCCGGTGCCGAGGTAAACGCGCAGGGTGGCGGGGTCAGCCCCCGCGGGGGCGGTGAAGGTGCCGGTCACGGTGGTCCAGGCGTCCGCCGACACCTGCGTGTTTCCCACCCAGTTGTAGGCGGGTTCGACAACGAAGCGCGCCGACGTGGTCGTGCCGGCGGCGGCGGCAAGCTTCACCTGCGCGGAGAAGGAGTAGGTTCCACCGGGCCGGAGCAGGTGGGCGGGCGTCTTCACTCCGTCGTAGTCGTTCGTCCTCCCCTGCACGAGCAGGACCTTGTCGCCGTCGGCGTCGATGACCGACAGCGCCGGTCCGCCGTTCTGGGCGAGTGGGCTGAAGCCGCCGTCCTCGAAGTCCTCGTTCAGCAGCACGGCCGGTTCCTCGGCCGAGGCCGCCGGCAGCACCAGCGCCCCCGCCCCGGCGATCAGGCCGAACGCCGTCGCACCCGCCATCAGTCGTCCTCGTCTCATGTTTCTCCCTGTCCAAGAGCCCGCACCGCGCTGGCACGGGCATGCGGCCGCGGGCTGTCCGCGGCCGCATGCGCTGCTGAATTACTGCTGATGCCGTTCCGCCTGCCGTCGAGGCGCCGGCGGGGCCTTCCTAGCGGTTGCCGCGCCCGGGCGAGGCCTGCTCGAGGGTCTCCTGCAGCGCGGAGTAAGCGGGCTTCCGGGTGTAGTCGTTCCACATGACCGTTGCTTCTCCCTCGCCGGCGAAGAACACGGGCACCCAGGAGTACTTGTCGGTGAAGCCCCAGATGGTAAAGGAGTTGCACTCGTCCACCGCCACGCAGGCTTCAAGAGCCCGCTGGTAGTAGCCCGCCTGCTTCCCGAGCTGGGCCGCGGTGGGTGCGGTGCCCGCTGCGACGTCCATGCGCACGTCGATCTCGGTGATTGCCGTTTCAAGGCCGAGGTCGTCGAAGCGCTGAAGGTTGGCCTGAAGGTCCCCCGGGAAGCCGTAGCGCGTGCTGAGGTGGCCCTGGATGGCGAACCCGTCGACGGGGACCCCCTGCGCCTGCAGCTGAGGGATGAGCTTGAGGTACGCGTTGCTCTTGGCGTTGATGCCCTCGACCCCGTAATCGTTGAAGAAGAGTTTGGCCTTCGGGTCCGCCTCATGGGTCCAGCGGAAGGCATCGGCGATGATTTCCGGGCCAAGCTCCCGGATCCAGATGTTGTCAGTAGTGCGCAGCGTCCCGTCGCCGTTGAAGATTTCGTTGGCTACGTCCCACTGCTGGATCTTTCCCGCGTACCGGCCCACCACGGTCTGGATGTGGTCCTTGAGGATGGCTCTCAGCTCGTCCTTGGAGAAATTGCCTTCCTCCAGCCATGCCGGGTTCTGGCTGTGCCAGAACAGGGTGTGGC
The DNA here is from genome assembly GCA_003602285.1 of Arthrobacter frigidicola. Lineage (GTDB taxonomy): Bacteria > Actinomycetota > Actinomycetes > Actinomycetales > Micrococcaceae > Arthrobacter_D > Arthrobacter_D frigidicola. The sequence continues at coordinate 164,722 of QZVU01000004.1, read as the reverse complement.
CGCGTACCACCTGCTTGTTCTGCTGTGCGAATTCGACAATCGCGTCCATCTCCGCGAACCGGTAGGTGTCGCGTGCCGGGTGGACAAATTCCCACTTGAGCTGGTTTTCGGGCGAGACGGAGCTGAACTCCGCGGCGAGGCGCTGCCGGTATTCCTGGTCGGACGTGAACGGGTCCGGGTAGGGCTGCGTCTCATGGTGGCCGCCGCCCGCGACGGCGGTTCCGATCTTCAGATCCTGCGGTGCGGCCCAGCGCAGGGTGTCCTGCTTCTCAAGTCCGGGGGGCTGCTGCGCCGGGTGCTGGGCACCGAGCGCGGGGGCCGCAGCGGGAAGAAGCATCGCCGAGGCGAGGACTGCGGCGGCGAGGGACGAATGGACCTTCATGAGCTCTCCTTTGAGATGTCCGGGGTACGGCGGCCGAAACATCGGCACACGTTTTCCGGAAGTTTCCGGAAATGCCGTTGCTGTAGGTTAGGAACACCGCCCCGGAAAGGTCAAGGGTGCGGCGCAGATTGTTGTCACCGGCACCCTTCTGCCGGCCCGGCCCGAAGGAGGAAATCGTGCAGGACAACGCACAACCGGCGGTGACGATCTCGGCCATCGCCTCGGCGGCGGGGGTATCGGTCCCAACGGTGTCCCGCGTTCTCAATGGACGGTCCGACGTCGCCCCCGCGACCCGCGAGCGCGTCGAGACCCTGCTGCGCGAGTACGGCTACCGGCGGCGCGGTGCGGTACGTCCGGCACCGTCCGGCCTGGTGGACCTGGTGTTCAACGACCTCGACAGCCCGTGGGCGGTCGAGATCATCCGTGGTGTCGAGGAGGCCCTCAACGCCGAGGGCATGTCGATGGTGGTTTCCGCAATCCACCGGCGCGGAAATGCCGACTCGACGCGCAGGTGGCTCGACACCCTCGATGGCCGGGCGAGCGATGGAGCCGTCCTCGTCACCACGGACCTCGACTCGTTCCTACATGCCGAACTGCAGCGCCTCAACCTGCCCGTCGTCGTCGTCGATCCCGCCGGCGTCCCCGATCTTGAGGTCCCCACCATCGGCGCGACCAACTGGACCGGAGCGGTCACCGCAACCGAGCACCTCCTTCAGCAGAACCACCGCCGCATCGGCTTTGTCGCCGGCAGGCCCGGGCTGTGGTGCAGCCGGGCGCGCCTCGACGGCTACCGCGCCGGACTCGATGCCGCAGGGATCACCTTCGATCCGGCACTGGTCATCGAGGGAGATTTCGACTATTCCTCCGGCTTCGCCGCCGGGACGGAGCTCCTCGCGTCCGCCGCGCCGCCGACAGCAATTTTTGCCGCAAGCGACCAGATGGCGCTTGGCGTCTATGAGGCCGCCCGGCAGAAGGGACTGCGCATCCCCGACGATCTCAGTGTCGTTGGCTTCGACGACCTGCCCGAGGCCGGCTGGGCCTCTCCCCCTTTGACTACGGTCCGCCAGCCCCTGTCGGACATGGGTTCGCTTGCGGCGCGGACGCTGGTGCGGCTGATCCGCGGCGAGGCAGTGGAAAGTCCGCGCATAGAGATGTCCACACGGCTGGTCTCCAGATCAAGCGTCCGGGCACTGGGTACCTGAGCCGGGGCCGCCACCCCGCGGCCCGCTGCTTTCCGTGCGCTGGCGGCGTATCGACGGGCGCGTCTATAAATATCGCTTGACTCCTGACGTGAACCTAATATGTTTATAACGACAACATATTCGTCACACCCCCTGGAGCACTCAATGGCGATCGAGCCCACCCGCGATGACAAATTCTCCTTCGGACTCTGGACGGTGGGCTGGGAAGCCCAGGACCAGTTCGGATCCGCGACCCGGCCACCGCTCGACGTTGTGGAAGCCGTCAAACAGCTCAGCGACCTCGGCGCGTACGGCATCACCTTCCACGACGACGACCTCTTCCCGTTCGGTTCAAGCGCGGGCGAACGGCGGGCGCAGATCGATCGGCTCAAGGCCGCCCTCGAAGCCACCGGCCTGATCGTCCCCATGGTCACCACCAACCTGTTCAGCCACCCCGTCTTCAAGGACGGAGGATTCACCAGCAATGACCGCGGCGTCCGCCGTTTCGCACTGCGCAAGGTACTGGACAACATCGACCTCGCCGCCGAACTCGGCGCCAAGACGTTTGTCATGTGGGGCGGGCGCGAAGGCAGCGAGTACGACGCCGCCAAGGACATCCGCGGCGCCCTTGAGCGCTACCGTGAGGCTGTGAACCTGCTCGGCGACTACGTCACCGACAAGGGCTACGACATCCGCTTCGCCATCGAGCCCAAGCCCAACGAACCGCGCGGCGACATCCTCCTCCCCACCCTGGGCCATGCCATGGCCTTCATTGAGACGCTGGAGCGTCCCGAACTCGTGGGCATCAACCCGGAAACGGGCCACGAGCAGATGGCCGGGCTGAACTTCACCCACGGCATTGCCCAGGCCCTGTACCAGGGCAAGCTGTTCCACATCGACCTCAACGGCCAGCGCAGCATCAAGTTCGATCAGGACCTCGTCTTCGGCCACGGCGACCTGCAGAACGCCTTTTCCCTCGTCGATCTGCTCGAAAACGGCGGCCCCGCCGGCGGCCCGTCCTACGACGGGCCGCGCCACTTCGATTACAAGCCCAGCCGCACCGAGGACATGGACGGCGTCTGGGATTCCGCCGCCGCGAACATGCAGACCTACCTGCTGCTCAAGGAAAGGGCCGCCGCGTTCCGCGCGGATCCCGAGGTCCAGGCTGCGCTTGCCGCCTCACGGGTATCGGAGATCAATGAACCCACGTTGAACCCCGGGGAGGGCTACGAGGCGCTGCGCGCGGACCGCTCGGCTTATGAGGAGTTCGACGCCGACGCCTACTTCAACGGCAAGGGCTTCGGATTCGTGAAGCTCCAGCAGCTCTTCATCGAGCACCTGCTCGGAGCCCGCTGAGCCATGGCCCTCGTTGCGGGCGTCGATTCGTCCACCCAGAGCTGCAAGGTCGTCGTCGTAGACATCGAAACCGGGGCCGAAGTACGCAGCGGCCGTGCACTCCACCCGGAAGGCACCGAGGTCCACCCGGACGCCTGGTGGCGGGCCCTGCTGTCCGCCCTGGAGGCGGCGGAGGGGCTGGGGGACGGCGTCGAGGCCCTCTCGGTCGCGGGCCAGCAGCATGGAATGGTGCTGCTGGGCCGCGACGGGCGGGTCCTGCGTCCGGCGCTGCTCTGGAATGACACCCGGTCCGCCGGGGCCGCGGAGGCGCTCATCGACGAAGTGGGCCTCGAAGAACTGGTGGCCCGGACGGGCCTGGCACCGGTGGCGTCCTTCACCAGCACCAAGGTGCGGTGGGTGCGTGACGCCGAACCGGGCCTCGTGCCGGAGATCGCCGCCGTCGCGCTCCCCCATGACTGGCTGACCTGGCGGCTGCGCGGCTACGGCCCCGCGGGCGAGTCACCGCTGGGCCCGGTCCTCGAGGAACTGGTGACCGACCGCTCCGACGCCAGCGGCACCGGCTACTGGAGCCCGGAGACGGGAGCCTACGACGTCGACCTGTTTCAACAGGTCCTCGGCCGTCCGGCGCGTGAAGCGGCCGGTGCGGACGCAGGTACCGACGAAGGAGCGCCGGGCGTTTCCGCCGGGATACTCCTCCCCCGGGTCCTTGCGCCGGAAGCCCCAGCAGGCACGGTGCACCACTCCTACCTCGCCCCGGGTCACGGCCGCATCCTCCTCGGAGCCGGCGCGGGAGACAATGCGGGGGCGGCCCTTGGGCTGGGGGCCGAGGAGGGCGACGTCGTCGTGTCCCTCGGCACCAGCGGGACCGTCTTCGCCGTCGCGCCGAACCCGGTCGCCGACACCTCGGGTGTCGTCGCCGGGTTCGCCGACGCGGGCGGATTGTTCCTTCCCCTCGTGGCGACCCTCAATGCGGCCCGTGTGCTGTCCTCTGTGGCGGGCATCTTGGGGGTGGACCATGACGAGTTTGCGGCACTCGCAGCGGATGCTGCCCCGGGGTCGGGCGGGGTTGTCCTGGTTCCGTACTTCGAGGGCGAGCGCACCCCCAATCTCCCGACGGCGAAAGCCAGCTTCCACAATCTCAGCATCGCCTCGAGCACCCGGAGCAACCTTGCCCGGGCAGCGATCGAAGGCATGCTGTGTGGACTGGCCGACGCGCTCGACGCCGTGCGTGCCGCCGGCGTCACCCCCCGGCAGCTGCTGCTGATCGGCGGAGCGGCACAGAACACCGCTGTGCAGCAGGTTGCGGCCCAGGTGTTCGACCTGCCCCTGCGGGTGCCGGCCCCCGGCGAGTACGTTGCGCGGGGTGCGGCCGTCCAGGCGGCGTGGGCCCTGGCCGGCTCCAAGCCGCAGTGGCCCGTGGACACGGTGCAGGACCGGGACGCCGACCACCGGCCGCACATCCGCGAGCAGTACCGCACCGCCGTCGGCGCTGTGGTGTTTCAGCCGGTGATGGCCTAGCCGTCCGACCGGACCACAGCCGGACAGAAGGAGGCACCACCCCGTGGGGGTGGTGCCTCCTTCTGTGTGATGCCGCTGTGGGGGCGGGCGGCGGGTCAGGATAGGTCCCGGGCCGTCCTTGTCGTGGTCGCCGCCTCCTGGACGTGGGAGGCATCCGGTCCGGCACCGCCGAACCGCCGGCATCATCTAACGACCGGCATCATCCAACCACCGGGCCGCGGTGGCAGCCCTCCGGCGGTGGCCTTTCGGCAGCCGCCTGCGGTCTCCAGCGTTGGGCACTGGGTGGTTCCACCGTGCCGGATCTCCGGCGCCGGGCTCTGCGGGTGCCGGCCCGGGCAGCAGACAGCCCGCTCCCGGTCGGACCGGAAGCGGGCTGCTTTTAGTGTCGGAGCGCCTTGAAGGTCAGAGCGTCTCAACGCGGACGGGGCAGTGCAGCCGCCGGGTGTGGTCGACCGTGCGGACCTCCCCCGTCAAGGCGAGAGGCGCCGTGAGGCGGATGTCGCTGCTTGAGGCGCCGACGCGCAGCTCGAGCCCTCCCGGCTCGACGACGCGCAGCCCGTCCCGCCCAGTGAAGGACGTGACATCGGCGGGGACGGTGAAACTCACCCGCGCCGAGCCCTGCGCCGGAAGGGGAACCCGGGCATAGGCGATCAGCCGCTGGACCGGCCGCACGACGGACGCCACCGGATCGTGGAGGTAGAGCTGGACCACCTCCACGCCGTCGCGCTCCCCCGTGTTGGCGACCGTCAGGCTCAGGGTGACCTCGCCGTCCGTTGGCGCGGTCTCCGCGGTCGTCTCAAGATCCGTCCAGGAGAACCGGGTGTAGCTGAGGCCGTGGCCGAAGCCGAACGCCGCCGTCGGGTCGATATTGGAGACCCCGTTCGCCTGGGCCAGCGGAGCCGCAAGATAGGTTGACGGCTGGGCCCCCGGTGTCCCGGGGATACTGACGGGCAGGCGTCCGCTCGGGTTGATCCGCCCGCTCAGCACACCCGCGACCGCCGCTGCGCCTTCCTCTCCCGGGAAGAACCCCTGCACGATGGCCGCGGCGCCGGCCGCGGCGGCACCGAGGGCGTAGGGGCGCCCGGTCAGCAGCACGGCGACGACCGGCTTGCCGGTCCCGATCAGCTCATCGAGCAGCTGCTGCTGCACGCCGGGAAGGGCCAGGGACTCCACGTCGCAGCCCTCACCGCTGGTTCCCCGGCCGAACAGGCCTGCCCGGTCGCCGAGGACGGCGATCACGACATCGGCTCCCGCAGCGACGGCAAGGGCTTCACCAAATCCGGTGGTGGCGGCGCCGTCGATGGTGCAGCCGGCCGCCACCGTGATGTCACTGTCGCCGAGTTCCCTGCGGAGGGCATCGGCGACCGTGGGGATGGCCAGGCCCACTTCGACATTGGGATGCTGCTCCCCGACGTGGGCCGGGAAGGAGTAGCAGCCGAGGAAGGCTCGGTGTGTGTCGGCGTTGGGGCCGATCAGCGCGATCCGGGGCGCCCGGGTGAGCGGCAGGATGCCGTCGTTGCGCACCAGGACGATCGATTGTTCCGCGAGGCTGCCGGCGATCGCCCGGTTTCCCGGGCTGTCGAGGTCGATGACGGGTGCGGGTGAGACGGCGCCAGCGAGGGACGCAGCGCCGGCGAGCGCCGGCGGGATGGGCGACCAGTCCGGATCGAGCAGGCCCAGGTCCAGTTTCTGCCGCAGGACGCGCCGGAGGGCGCGGTCCACCAGGTCACCGTTCAGCCGGCCGCCCTCGATCTCACCGATCAGGTGCTCCCCGAAGGTGTGCACCGTGGGCAGTTCGACGTCGACGCCCGCAGCGAGGGCCACCGCCGCCGCTTCGCCGAGCGTCCCCGCGACGCGGTGGAGCTCCTTGAGGAAGGCGATCCCGAAGTAATCCGCGACCACTGTTCCGTCGAAGCCCCACGTGTCCCGAAGGAGTGTCGTCAGCAGGGAGGCGTCGGCCGCGGTCGGCAGACCGTCGATGTCCGTGTAGGCGTGCATCACCGAGCGCACCCCGGATTCACGCACAGCCATCTCGAACGGTGGCAGGAGGACGTCCGCCCGCTCACGTTCGCCCACCGAGACCGGCGCGAGGTTTCGGCCGGCCTTGGAGGCCGAATAGCCGACGAAGTGCTTGAGCGTCGCGACGATACCGGCGCTTTCGAGACCCTGCACGTACGCCGTCGCGATGGTCCCGATCAGGTAGGGGTCCTCGCCGATGGTCTCTTCGACCCGCCCCCAGCGGGCATCGCGCACGACGTCGAGCACCGGGGCGAGGCCCTGATGGACTCCCACCGAACGCAGGTCTGCGCCGATGGCCGAGGACATGGTCCGCACCAGCCCGGGGTTGAAGGTCGCACCCCAGGCCAGGGGTACGGGATAGGCGGTGGCCTTCCACGCGGCGAAGCCCGCCAGGCACTCCTCGTGGACGAGTGCGGGGATGCCGAAGCGGTTGGCCGCGGCGATCCGCTCCTGGGTGCGCTGCAGCGACAGGGCGCCCAGGCCCGGTTCCACGGGGGCCGTGCCGAAGGGCCGAGTCAGCTGCCCCAGCCCGTGGGGCAGGAGTTCGTCGAGGTCGACGGCCTCGTTCATCTCGTGCTGGTGGGGGGCCACTTCCCCGCCCTCGGTGTTGGCGCCCACCCAGACTCCGACGAGCTGGGCGGCCTTTTCCCGGAGGGTCATCGCCCGGACCAGGGCCTCGACCCGTTCTTCCGGGGTTACCGCGGGATCCCGCCAGGGGGCATCGTTGAGTGTTGTTTCAGTCATGGCTACTTTCCGCCAGCGCCCATGAGGCCCTGGACAAGTGCGCGGCGCGCGAACAGGTAGACGAGCAGGACGGGGACCATCGAGAGGGTCACTGCGGCAAGCAGGCCCGGAATGTTGATGCCGTACTGGGTCTGGAAGTTGAAGAGGCCGAGGGTCACCACGCGGGTGTTCTCGGACTGGGTCAGAATCAGGGGGAAAAGGAAGCCGTTCCACGCCTGGAGCGCCGAGAAGACGGCGATGGTGGAGAGGCCGCCCTTGGACAGCGGCAGCACCAGCCGGAAAAAGGCCCGCGCAGGGCTCGCCCCGTCCATGGCCATGGCCTCGTACAGCTCGCCGGTGATGTCGCGCATTGTGCCGCTGAGGATCAGCGTGCAGATGGGCAGCGCGAAGGCCGCCGTGGGCAGGATGACACCGATTAGGTTGTCGTACAGCCCCACTGCGTTGATCAGGTAGAACACCGGCACGATCACCGCCTGGGCGGGAATGGCAAGGCCCAGCAGGAAGAAGCGGAAGACGAACGACGCCGCCCTGCTCTGGCTCCGCACTATCGCATAGCTCAGCGGCGGCACAAGCAGCAGGACGATTGCGACGACGCCGACCGTCACGACGACGGTGTTGAGGAAGTACCTGCCGAACCCGCTGGCGATGGCGTCCACGTAGTTCTGCAACGTGAAGCTTGTCGGGAAAGCCAGCGGACCGTTGTCGCCGAATTCGGCGCGCGTCTGGAAGGTGCCGGAGATCATCACGTACAGCGGGATCGCCACCACGAGCAGCCAAAGGAAGGATCCGACACCGGCAAGGTAGTTGGGGCGGGTCTTCATCACAGTCCTTCCAGCGAGCTGTTCATCTTGTCGTAGCCCGACACCTTGACCACCACGAGGGAGATCGCGGTGGCGACGACGACGAGCACCAGCGCGATCGCGCTGCCGACGCCGAAGTCGAAGCTCTGGAACGCCTCCTGGTACATGTAGAAAGCGGTGATGGTGGTGTCCGTGCCCGGGCCTCCATTGGTGAGGATCAGCACGGTCTCAAAGGTGGTGAGGCCGCCGACCACCATCAGGATGATCGAGGTGATGGCTGTGTTTCGGAGCTGCGGAAGGGTGATGGAGAAGAACTGGCGCACCCTGCCGGCGCCGTCGATCTCTGCCGCCTGGTAGAGCACGTGCGGGATTCCGCGCGCCGCGCCCTGGTAGATAAGGGTGTGGAAGGGGGTGAACTGCCACATGCCCACGAAGATCAGGACCCCGATGGCCCCGGACTGGGTGCCCAGAAGGTTGCCGTCGCCGAAGAGCCACGAGAGCTGGCCTGGAATCCCGAAGTTCGGATCCAGAAGGGCCCTCCACAGGACCGAGATTGCGGCCGAGGAGAGCAGCAGCGGCACGAAGTAGATGGCGCTGAGCACCGCCCGGTTGCGCTGGTTGCCCGCGGCCCAGACGCCCAGCAGGATGCTGAGCGGCGTCTGCGTGACCACACCCAGGACGATGAAGAGGAGGCTGAGCCAGAGGCTCTTGAGCATCACGGGATCGGCGATGAGCGTCTCCCAGTTCTCGAGCCCTACGAACCGGGGGTCACCGAGGCCGCTCCACGAAGTGAAGGACAGGACCGCGACCGCCGCGAGCGGCACGAGCGCGAAGAGGGCGAAGAAGATGGTGGCGGGCAGGGCCCAGGCGAAACCCGGACGGCCCACTGAGGAAGCGCCGGAGCGGGCCGGGCGGCTCACGGTGGAGCCGCCCGGCGCCGGCCGCTTGCCGGTAGCAAGCATTGTCATGGCGTGACCTACAGACCCTGCATGGCCTTGATGAAGCCGTCTTCATCAATGTCACCGCTGAAGAACTGCGACACGGCAGTGTGGATCGTAACGGTCGCTTCGGGCGGGTAGGCCTGGTCCCAGGAGAGCTGGAAGTGCGGTGCCTTCTGTACGAGGTCGAACTGGTACTTGGCGTACTCCGGATCGGCGGCCTTGTCGAGGAACTTCTCGGTGTTCGTGGTGGTGGGCAGGTTGCCGATGGCGACCTGTTCCTGCACGAACTCGTCCGAGTACATCAGCTTGAGGAACTCGGCGGCTTCCTCGGGGTAACGGGTCTCCTTGTGGACGGAGTAGAAGTTGTTCGTATTGCCTGCAAGGTTGTGCGGGTCACCCTCGCCGCCTTCGATTGCGGGGAACTCGCTGTAGCCGAGGACCTCCTCGGCGAAAGCCGGGTCCGAGTCCTGCTGAGTGGCGTACTCCCATGAGCCCATCAATTCGAAGCCTGCACGGCCGCTGGCCAGCAGGGCCGGGGAACCGCCGTCGGTGAACTTCACGGAGTCGAAGTTGGTGCCGAAGGCTCCGGCGTCGATCAGTTCGCGCAGCTTGCCGAGCGCCTCGCGGCTCTCCTCGGAGTCCCAGACGCTGGTGTCGCCGTCAAGCGCTGCCTGGAACAGGTCCTCGCCGGCAACGCGGTCGAAGACATACTGGAACCACATCTGCGTGGGCCACCGGTCACCGCCGCCGAGCGCGATGGGCGTAACGCCTGCGGCCTTCAGCTTCTCCACCGCGTCGAGCAGCTCGTCCCAGGTCGCGGGAGGGGCATCGATGCCGGCCTTCTTGAGCACCTCGGAGTTGTTGAAGAGCATGACGGGCTGCGTACCGCGCATTGGGACGCCGTAAGCCTTGTCGTCAATGACCGCCGTTTCGAAGACCGACGGGAGGAACGCGTCCTTCAGCTGCGGGTCCTCCTCGATGAACTCGTCGAGGGGCAGGAGGAGTCCTGCGTCAACGAAGTTCGCGATGCTGCCGCCACCCCAGTTGAAGAAGATGTCCGGGGCGGAATCGGTGTCGATGATCGTCTGCAGCTTGGTCTGGTAATCCGCGCCCGGAATCGTGTCGAGCACGATCTTCACGTCGGAGGTTTCGTTGAACTTGTCCACCATGGCCTGCTCGACCGTGTTGCCGGCGTCTCCGTACACGGCAAGGCGGAGTTCGTTTTCGGGCCGGTTGGACGCGCCGCCGCCTCCTCCGCTGCACCCGGCAAGGGTCATTCCCAGGATCAAAGCCGTGCCGCCGGCAAGGCTGCGCGTCATCCAGGTTCGGTTGCTCATCGTTGAACGCCTCTCGAAAGTTTCGATAATAAGATCGAAAGTTATTGATGGGATGAGTGTATGTAGCGGTCCGGCGGATACGCAAGAACAAATGTGCGGAGGGTCACAAATCACGATAAATGGCGCTCCCGGGCCCGCCGGACCGCGAGGGTATGCTGTTCGCATGTCGACTCCGGCGGAAGAACCGCGAACCACCCTCGCCCAGCTTGCGACGGCTGCAGGCGTTTCGCTGTCCACCATCTCCAAGGTGCTCAATGGACGCACCGACGTGTCACCGAAAACGCGGGCGAAAGTTGAGGAACTCCTCGAGGAGCACGGCTACCGGCGGCGGAAGGCTTCCGCGACCCGAGCCGGGCTCGTTGAACTCGTATTTCACGAGCTGGAGAGCGCCTGGGCGCTCGAGCTGATCCGTGGTGTTGAAAACGTGGCGCGCGAGCACGGCCTCAGCGTGGTGCTGACCGAAACGGGCAGCCGGCACGCACCGGGGCCCGAATGGATCGAAGGGGTGATGTCGCGGCGTCCGGCCGGCGTCGTGCTGGTCTTCTCCGACCTGCCGCAGGACTACCGGCGGAAGCTCGACGCGAGGGCCATTCCGTTCGTCATCATCGACCCGGCCGGTGACCCCGCTCCCGACGTTCCCTCCGTCGGGTCGGCCAACTGGTCGGGCGGCATGATGGCAACCCGGCACCTGATCGACCTCGGGCACACCCGCATCGCCGCCATCAGCGGACCCGAAGACATGATGTGTTCGCTTGCACGGATCGACGGTTACCGATCGGCCATGAACATGGCCTCCCTGCCCATCGACCCGGAGTTCATCAAGTATGGGAACTTCCATGTCGACGGCGGACGCGACCATGCCCTGACACTGCTTGGCGGCTCCACCCCACCGACCGCGATTTTTGCCGGGAGCGACCTTCAGGCCCTGGGCGTGCTCGACGCCGCCCGTCAGCTCGGGCTGCGGATTCCGGAGGACCTGTCGGTCGTGGGCTACGACGACCTGCAGCTCGCGCAGTGGTCAAGCCCCGCGCTGACCACGGTGCATCAACCGCTCATCCAGATGGCCGAGGAAGCCACCCGTATGGTCCTGCGGCTGCGCGACGGCGAGCGGCCCAACAACCTGCGGCTCGACCTTGCAACCAGCCTCGTGGTGCGCCAGAGCACCGCTGCCCCGCCGGCGGCAGCCGCGGACGGGAAACACCCCCTGCGCCGTCCCGCGTGAGCGCCGGACACGCCACAGCTTCTGGATACGATGGGGACTCAGCCAGGTGCGCAGAAGGCTCCTGCGGGATGAAGGAGAACTGACGGCTGTGCGGTCAACCTCGGGAGCGGCAAACGGCACCGAGGGTCTCCGCACCCAAAACCTGTCACAGATCCTCACGATGGTGCACCGGTGGGGCCCGCTGTCCCGGGCCGAACTGACCCGCCGCACCGGCTTCAACCGGTCGACCGTGGGCGCCCTGGTGTCGGCGCTGGCGGAAAATCGCCTCGTGCACGAGTCGGAACCGCCTATGGCCGGCCGGGTGGGCCGGCCCAGCCCGATCGTGCAGGCCAATCCCAATATCGCCGTGATCGCGGTCAATCCCGACATCGATGCCCTAACGGTCGGCGTGGTCGGCCTGGGCGGCCGGGTACACACGCGGGTCCGCCGTGAGACGCAGGGCGTGCCCTCGCTTGAGGACGCCGTACGGCTCAGCCGTGAGATCGTTGCCGACCTCGACGGCGTCCTTGCCGGGCTGGAACCGGTACTGGGCGTCGGCATCGCCCTTCCCGGGCTGGTGAACGCGTCCTCCGGACGCGTGCTCGTCGCGCCGCACCTGGGCTGGCGGGACGCTGACCTCACGGGACCCTTCGGCGGCGCACTCGGCCTGCCCGCCGTGGCCGCCAACGATGCCGCCCTCGGTGCGCTGGCCGAGAGTATCTTCGGCGCGGCGGTCGGGGTGGCCGATGCCGTCTATCTCAATGGCAGTGCCAGCGGTATCGGCGGGGGAATCATCGCGGGCGGCGCCCAGCTCGGCGGCAGCCGCGGATACGCCGGCGAACTGGGCCATACCCTCGTCCGCGCGGGCGGCTCGCCCTGCCATTGCGGGCGGTCCGGATGCCTCGACGCGGAGGTCCGGCTCGAACGGCTGCTCGACGCCGCCGGCCTGGAGAACGGGGGGGTCGAGGCGCTTGAGGGCGTCCTGTCAGCCGGACCGGGCCAGGCGGTCCGCGCTGAAGCAGAGCGCCAGCTCGACCTCCTCGCCGTCGCCCTGGTGAATTTCGTCAACATCTTCGATCCGGAGCTGATCGTCCTGGGAGGCTTTCTGGGATCGCTTTTCGACTTTGACGCCCAACGCCTCACCGATCAGGTCGGCGCCGGATCACTTGCCGGTGGGGTCGAGGTGCGGCGCGCCGCACTTGGCCCGGAGCTGCTGCTGGTCGGAGCGGCAGAACTCGCGTTCCAGCCGCTCCTCGCATCACCCTCCTGAGCGGGAGTGCCCACCGCGGGACGACGGACAACACGAAATGGCGCATCGCCCCCGAAGGGGCTGATGCGCCACGTGACGTCAGCGGGAGGGCGGAGCGGAGTCAGCCGATGCGGCGGGAACCGCTCTCCTCGTCGTCGTCAAGGTCATCGGCGTATTTGTCCGCATACTCCGAATAGTCCGGTTCCACCGGTTCGAGAGGTTCACTGCGTCGATTGGACGCACGACTCCCGGGGCCTGTGAGCTCGCGCTGCAGTGCCGAATAGTCAGTCGCCGGGCTGAAGTACTTCATGTCCCGGGCCTGCTTGGTAGCTTTTGCCTTTTGACGGCCGCGCCCCATGGCGTGACCCCCTTTGTGCGTCGATCCGGAGGTGGTCACTGGGGCACAAAGGCCCAAGGCTGCAGCGAGGCCCCGGAGTATTTGGTCAATTTATCGTAACTATAGGTTACATGCTTTCCCGTATGTCCGCGTGCCGTTGTGACCAGCATGACGCGTCGGCCCGCGATCGCACGGAAGGGCCGCGCGCCGGCCGGTGAAGGCGGGGGCCCCAGGGCCGGAAATTTGGATAGAGTTCTGCCCTAAGGTCCCATTTCCGGGCGCAGAACGAAAACCCTCCGAGGAGACAACGGTTGGCTACGAAGAATCGGGAGAACGCCCAGCGTGGTCCGGAGGATCAGGGGAAGCCGGACGCCGGCGGGCACCAGGATGTGCCCCGGGATGCGGGCCTGAATACGGACCCGGATACGGACCCGGATACCGACACTGTCGGGCCCGCGGGGGACGCGGAAGCACCCGCCGCCGGCGCCCCGGCGGAACCCGAGCTGTCGGTGACGGCGGAGGACCTGACGCTCGCCGAACCGGTGCTGGCACCTGCGTCCGTCAGCAAGACCGCCGCCGAGGCAGCAGCCCTCGAGGACGCGGCGGCCGAAGCCCAGGCCGTGGCGGACGAGGCCGAGGACGCCGCCCTCCTGGCTGGCCCCCTGCCTGCCAACGCGCCGACCGTGACGGCGGCGCCGTCGGGCATAGCACCTGCGGGCGGTTCCGCCGGTGATGCGGCGGAAGCCACCCCCCAGAGCAGTGAGACCCAGAGCAGTAAGACCCAGAGCAGTGGGACCCAGTGCGGTGACACCCAGAGCGGTGGCCCCCGGTCCGGCGCCTCCGCGGCCGGCGGATCAACCGGTTCGCCGATCCCGGACGGCCGGGGCGGGGACACCCCTTCCGGCGACGGGCCTCCGGCCGGGCCCGCCGGGGAGCAGCCCGCTCCCCACAGCTCCGCGGGATCCACCTCTGCCCGGTCCGCCGGAGATCCGTCCGCCTCCACCGCGCCCGCGGACGCCTCCGCCGAGGACGCCGGCACGGGCGGATCCGAGGTTTCCGCGGCCGACGATACCGAGGACCTCCGCCTCAACCCCCTCCTTGAAACGGTGGCGGTCGGATCCGGTGCCGCCCACTCCGGCCTCCTCGCGGGAACCGATCCGGCCGCTCTCGGGGTCGGCCCCGCGGCTTCGTCCGGCGCCGCCGGACGGGCCGGCGCAACCGCCGTCTCCCGTAGCGCATCCGGTGGCCCGGAGACCGCCGATCCGTCGGCCGAGCCCGGTGCCCGGCGGTCCGCCTGGGCCCCGGCAGGCGACGCCGGCGACCCCATGGGCCCGCGGCGGGCGCGGTCCCGTGAGCGTCGGGAGAAGTCCCGGCGCCCGGTGGCGCTGCTTGTCCTCGGCGGTGTCGCGGTCCTGGCCCTGCTCGCCTGGTTGGCTGTCAGCCTGGTGCGCGGTCTGACCGGCGCCGGTGACCCCCAGTCGCCGGAGGACATCCCGACCGCGGCCGGCGCCGACGGAGTGATCGCCGAAGAGGTGCCGCCGTCGGTGCTCACCGCCGGGCATTGCCTCCTCGATTTCACCGACATCGAGAGCGATGTCACCATCGTGACCTGCTCGACGCCGCACCGGGCCCAGCTGATCGCCTCGGAGTTCTACCCGGATGACGCCGAATTCCCCGGCCGCGGCCAGCTTGGGGCCCGGGCCGACGCGGCCTGTGAAACCGCCCCGATCGACTCAGGTGTCGCGGCCGGAGCCGGCAGGATCGAACTGCTGCGCGTGACGCCCACCGAGGGCACCTGGGCCGACGGCGACCGCCGGGTTGACTGCTTCGCCGTCCTGCAGGACGACGCAACGCTGAGCCGGAGCCTGCTCACCGAGTAGGCTCCGGCCCGCCTGAGAAGAGCTGCGGGGCCCGCACGCTAGGCGACGGCGCGCAGGCTCAGCCCCTCCCGCTGACCGTCGGCACTTCCATCGCCGTCCCGGTCGACGAGGACCCGGTCCCCGTCGGTGATCTCCCCGGCCAGGATGCCCCGGGCGAGCTGGTCACCGATCTCCCGCTGCACGAGCCGGCGCAGGGGCCGGGCCCCGTAGGCCGGGTCGAACCCGGTGAGGGCCAGCCACTCGCTGGCCGCCGGCGTGACCTCGAGGGTGAGACGGCGCTCCTGCAGCCGCTTGCCCAGCGCCTCCACCTGAAGGTCGACGATCTTCGACAGCTCATCGAGGCTCAGCGCGTCGAAGATGATCACGTCGTCGAGCCGGTTGAGGAACTCCGGCCGGAAGCTGGCGTTCACCGTCGCCATCACGGCCTGGCGGCGGGCCGCGTCATCGAGCGAGGGATCCATCAGGAACTGCGAGCCCAGGTTGGAGGTCAGCACCAGGATGACGTTGCGGAAATCCACGGTGCGTCCCTGCCCGTCGGTCAGCCGGCCGTCGTCGAGCACCTGCAGGAGGATGTCGAAGACCTCCGGATGCGCCTTCTCCACTTCATCGAGCAGCACGACGCTGTACGGACGGCGGCGGACCGCCTCGGTGAGCTGGCCGCCCTCCTCGTAGCCGACATAGCCCGGAGGCGCGCCGACGAGCCGGGCGACCGAGTGCTTCTCGGAGTATTCGGACATGTCGAGGCGCACCATGGAGCGCTCGTCGTCGAACAGGAAGTCCGCCAGCGCCTTCGCGAGTTCGGTCTTGCCGACACCGGTCGGGCCGAGGAACAGGAAGGAGCCGGTGGGCCGGTTCGGGTCGGACACCCCGGCCCGGGCACGGCGCACCGCGTCCGAGACCGACGCGACCGCCTTGGACTGGCCGATCAGCCGGGACCCGATGACCTCCTCCATGTGCAGCAGCTTCTGGCTCTCGCCCTGGAGCATGCGGCCGGCGGGAATGCCGGTCCACGCCGAGATGACCTCCGCGATGTCATTGGCCGTCACCTCTTCGGCCACCATCAGCTCCGGGGCCTCCCCCGCCGATTCCTGCTCGGCGGCCTGGGCGGCGTCGAGCTCCCGCTGCACCTGCGGAATCTCCCCGTACAGGATCCGCGAGGCCGTCTCCAGATCGCCCTCGCGCTGGGCCTTGTCGGCCTGCGAGCGCAGTTCGTCGAGGGAGGCCTTCAGGTCGCCGACCCGGTTCAGGCCAGCCTTCTCGGCCTCCCACCGGGCATTGAGTGCGGAGAGCTGCTCCTGCCGGTCCGCCATGACCGCGCGCAGGTCCTCGAGCCGCTCCTGGGAGGCCTCGTCGGTCTCACGCTCCAGCGCGAGCTCCTCCATGCGCATCCGATCGATGGCGCGGCGCAGCTCGTCGATCTCCACCGGGGCGGAGTCGATCTCCATGCGCAGGCGCGACGCGGCCTCGTCCACGAGGTCGATGGCCTTGTCCGGCAGCTGCCGCCCGGAGATGTACCGGTTGGACAGGGTCGCCGCGGCCACCAGGGCGGAGTCGGCGATAGAGACCTTGTGGTGGGCCTCGTAGCGTTCCTTGAGCCCGCGCAGGATGCCGATGGTGTCCTCCACCGACGGCTCCCCCACGTAGACCTGCTGGAAGCGCCGCTCCAGCGCGGGGTCCTTCTCCACGTTCTCGCGGTACTCGTCAAGGGTTGTGGCGCCGATCAGGCGCAGCTCGCCACGGGCGAGCATGGGCTTGAGCATGTTGCCGGCGTCCATCGAACCCTCGGCGGCACCGGCCCCGACCACGGTGTGCAGCTCGTCGATGAAGGTGACGACCTGCCCGTTGGAGGACCGGATCTCCTCGAGCACGGCCTTGAGCCGCTCCTCGAATTCGCCCCGGTACTTCGCGCCGGCGATCATCGAGCCGAGGTCGAGGCTGATGAGGGACTTGCCGCGGAGGGACTCCGGGACGTCCCCGGCGACCATGCGCTGCGCGAGGCCTTCGACGACGGCCGTCTTGCCGACGCCGGGCTCACCGATCAGCACCGGGTTGTTCTTGGTGCGGCGCGAGAGCACCTGCACGACGCGGCGGATCTCGGAGTCGCGCCCGATCACCGGGTCGAGCCTGCCCGCCCGCGCCAGCTCGGTCAGGTCGACGCCGAACTTCTCGAGGGCCTGAAAGGTGTTCTCCGGGTCGGCGGAGGTCACCCTGCGGTCGCCCCGGACGCCGGGGAGCGCGGCCGCGAGCGCGTCGCGGGAGATTCCGGCCTCGCGCAGGATCCGGCCGGCGGGTCCGGAGTCGGCGGCGAGCCCGAGCAGAAGGTGCTCAGTGGAGACGAACTGGTCCCCGAGCGCTTCGGCCTCCTGCTGGGCAGCGGAAATCACCTGCAGGGCACCCCGGGAGAACTGGGCCTGGGCCACGTTCGACCCCGAGGAGGAGGGCAGGGCGCGGATGGCCGTGCTGGCCTGCACGCTGATGTCGTCGGGTGAGGCGCCGGCGGCCTTGAGCAGGGCCACGGCGATGCCCTCCCGCTGATCCATCAGCGCCTTGAGGAAGTGCGGCGTTTCGACCTGGGGATTGCCCGCCGTCGAAGCGTTCATCGCCGCAGCCGAAAGAGCCTCCTGGCTCTTGGTGGTGAATTTTGCGTCCATGGACCCATCCTTCGCTATCGACGATGTTCCTGCTCGGAACACCTTCCAAAATCTAAGTTGAGTGTACCTGACTCAACCTTGTCCCGTGGAATTTTATGCCCGGTTCGCCTCCAGCGAATCTGCCGGGTGGCGGCCGGCCGGGCGGTGTTCGTTCGAGCCCGGTTCGGAGAGGGGCCGCTGTCGGCCATAATGGCCCGATGGGGAAATTTCATCGCTTGACCGCCGTCCTGACCACCGCCGTCCTGGCGGCCTCGCTCGCCGCGTGCGCCGACGACCGGCCGAGTGCCGCCGATGCCGCGAAAGAGCTCGCAGCAGGCCTGTCGGAACTCGACGTCGGGGGCTCCGCCTTCACCGTCGTCAAGGCCGAGGATGTCACCACGGACCTGGGCACCATCACCGAGGCACTTGCCCCCCTAAAGCCCACGGTGGCCGTGGGTGGCGTGGAATCCACCGGCGAGGACACCGCCACCGCCACCCTCGACTACGTGTGGGACGTCGACGCCTCGGACGAGGACTGGACGTACTCGACATCGGTGGAGCTCTCCCGGGAGGAGGACGAGTGGCAGGCCGAATGGGACCCGTCCATCTTCGTGCCGGAACTGCGCGTCGATGAACACCTCGCCCGTGAGGAAATTCCTGCCGACCGGGGCGACATCACCGGCGCCAACGGCGAGGTGCTGGTCACGCAGCGCACGGTCCTGCGGGTCGGCATCGACAAGACCAAAGCCCCCGAGGAGGGGCACGACGCCGCGGCACGAGCCCTCGCCTCACTCGTGGAGATCGATCCGGCGTCCTACGCGGAGCAGGTGTCCACCGCCGGCGCGGAGGCGTTCGTCGAGGCCATCGTGCTGCGCGAGGATGCCCCGCTCGCGGCCGACCGCGCCGCCATCGATGCCATCCCGGGGGCCGTTGCCCTTCAGGACTTCCGTGAACTGGCCCCGACCCGGTCCTTTGCCCGTGAGCTGCTGGGCACCGTCGGGGAGCCGACGGCCGAACTGATCGAGCAGTCCGGCGGGAAGCTCGAGGCCGGGGACATCACCGGCTTGTCCGGCCTGCAGCGCCAGCACAACGACCTGCTTGCCGGAACCCCCGGGGTGATGATTTCCGCGGTTCTCGGGGACGGGACGACCCTGACGCCCCGGCCGCTGTTCGCCAAGTCCCCGGTGAATGGAAAACCGCTCGCCACGACGCTCGACGCGAAGCTGCAGACCCTTGCCGAGAACACGCTTGCCGAGGAGCCCTCGGCGTCTTCGATCGTCGCCATCCGCCCGAGCACCGGGGAAGTGCTGACCGCGGCGAACGGGCCCGGCAGTGAAGGCCTGCCCACCGCACTGCTCGGGCAGTACCCGCCGGGATCCACCTTCAAGATCGCGACCACCCTCGCGCTGCTGCGCAAGGGCCTCACCCCGGAGTCCCCCACCGAATGTCCCGCCGAGCTCACCGTCGACGGGCGCAGCTTCAACAACGCGAGCACCTACCCGGAGCAGTTCACCGGAACGATCCCGCTCCTCCAGAGTTTCGCGCAGTCCTGCAACACCGGGTTCATCTCCAACCGCGATCAGGTGTCCCAGCAGGAACTCGCCTCGGCCGCCGCTGACCTGGGCATCGGGGTTGAAGCCTCCATCGGCACGCCCGCCTTCTTCGGCGTCGTGCCCACTGAGGCCGAGGGCACCGCACACGCCGCGTCGATGATCGGGCAGGGCGAAATCCTCGTCTCTCCGCTGGCGCTGGCGACCATGGCCGCGAGCGTGGGCAAGGGCGCCCGGGTCACCCCGACGGTGCTGGCGGGCGGGCAGGACGACGCGTCGCCGTCGGACTCCGCGCCGTCGGCGTCCTCGTCGGCGTCCCCGTCCTCCGGGCCGTCGGAGGATGCCTCCAAGTCAACCAACGCGCCGGCTAAACCCAGCAAACTGACGGCGGAGGAGGCCGCCACCCTGCGGACGCTGATGCGGGCCGTGGTCACCGAGGGCGGTGCGGGCATGCTCGCCGGCGTCCCGGGCGATCCCGTGCACGCCAAGACCGGGACCGCGGAGTTCGGCAGCGAGACCCCGCCGCGGACCCACGCGTGGATCGTCGCACTGCAGGGCGACCTCGCCGTCGCCGTCTTCGTCGAAGAGGGCGAGCTCGGGTCGACCTCGGGTGGACCGCTGATGGAGGCGTTCCTTCGGGGAGCGGGGTCCTAGGAGCCACCCGCCTCCGCCGAAAGTGCAGCTCACCACGCTTCGAGCCTGTCTAAGCGTGGTGAGCTGCGAACTCGGCGGCGTTTCCGGGGCGCACCCCGCGTCCCGGTGCCTTGGCGCTCTTACCGACCCGGGGGTCAGCGGTACTGGGGAATCCGAGTGCCCCGCGTCTCCACGATGACCTTCCCCAGCGGCATCAGTGACACGGGGATGAGCTTCAGGTTGGCGATGCCCAGGGGAATCCCGATGATGCTCACGAACATGGGGATCGCCGTGAGGACGTGCCCGATGGCGATCCAGATCCCCGCGACGAGCAGCCAGATGATGTTGCCCAGGGTGGAGAAGAAGGACACCTGCCCGCCGCGGTCCACCACTGTCCGTCCGAAGGGCCACAGGGCGTAGAGGCCGATCCGGAAGGAGGCGATTCCGAAGGGGATCGTGATGATCAGGACGCAGCACAGGATGCCGGCGGCGAAGTAGCCGAGGGCCAGCCAGATGCCGCCGAAGAGCAGCCAGATCACGTTCAGGACTGTATTCATGGGCCCATTGTCGCATCGCCGGGCACAGCGTCCGGAGATCTGCACCCCGGGCGCCCTGGCCCCCGCCGAAACTGCAGCTCACCACGCTTTCACGCCCCCAAAGCGTGATTAGCTGCCAACTCTGCGGAAGTGCCCGACACGCATCCGCGCTTCCTGCTCGCTGAAACTGCAGCTCACCACGCTTTCTCGCCCCCAAAGCGTGGTTAGCTGCCAACTCTGCGGGCCCCCAACACAGCAAACGCCCCACCCAGCAAAGGCCCACGCAGCAGAAAGGCCCCTTCCCGTGCGGGAAGGGGCCTCTCAGTTCGATCGGCTCTGCTGGATCAGCGGAGCTTAGCGCGTGCGGCGGTCGTTCGACGCCGGAGCGCTGGCCCTGCGGGAGCCACCGGCGCGCCCGGCGCTGGCGGGACGGCCCGCTGCGGCCGGTGCGTGGCTGCGCTGGCCCGAGGACGTTCCGCCGGCGGCCGCCGGACGGCGGGGAGCGACGTCCGCGGCGCGCTGGCCCGTTGCGGGACGGCGGCTGCGGGTTCCGGCGGTGTCGGCGGCGGGACGGCCCTCGGCGGAGCGGCGGCGGCCTGCGCCGGCGCCTGCCTCGGTGCCGAAGCGCGGTGCCTGCGGCTGGTCCTTGCGGCGGTCGGCGCGGTTGGCCTGGGCGGGCTGCGCCTCGGCCGCGACACGTCCACGGCCGCCCCTGCCGCCGCGTCCGCCGGCAGCGGGTGCTGCGGCACCGCGGCGGGCGCGCTTGCGCTGGGCGTTGGCACCGGTGGAGGTGCCCTCACCACGGGCGGTGTCGCGCTGGGCGATGAGTGCGGCGCGGGTGCGCGGATCGATCTTCTCGGCGACCTCACCGATCAGCTTGCCCACCAGCGGCGAGGTTGCCTTGACGTTCTCGAAGGCGACGTCGACGCCGGCGGCGCGCATCAGCTTCTGCACCTCCGACTTCTGCTCCGGCAGGGTGATCGTCACGACGGTGCCCGAGGACCCGGCGCGGGCGGTCCGGCCCGAACGGTGGAGGTATGCCTTGTGCTCGGTGGGCGGGTCGACGTGGACGACGAGTTCGACGTCGTCGACGTGCACGCCGCGGGCGGCGACGTCGGTCGCCACGAGGACGCGCACATCACCGCTGGAGAACTCCGCAAGGTTCCGGTCGCGGGCGTTCTGCGAGAGGTTGCCGTGGAGGTCGACGGCGGGGATGCCGGCGTCGGTGAGGGTCTTGGCCAGCTTGCGGGCGTGGTGCTTGGTGCGCATGAACAGCAGGCGGCGCCCGGTGCCGGAGGCAAGCTGAACGATCAGCTGCTTCTTCTGGGTCTGGTCGCCGATGAGCAGCACGTGGTGCTCCATGGTGGTCACCGCGGCCTGGGGATCGTCGACCGAGTGGGTGACGGGCTTGCTCAGGTACCGGTTGACGAGCTTGTCCACGCCGTTGTCGAGGGTCGCCGAGAACAGCAGGCGCTGGCCCTCGGTGGGCGTGGTGTCCATGATCTTCTTCACGACGGGCAGGAAGCCCAGGTCGGCCATGTGGTCGGCCTCGTCGAGGATGGTGATCTCCACCGATTCAAGGGTGATGAGCTTCTGGCGCATCAGGTCCTCGAGGCGGCCGGGGCACGCGATGACAATGTCGACGCCGGCCCGCAGGGCCTTTTCCTGGCGCTGCTGGGAAACCCCGCCGTAAATGACGGTGGTGTTCAGGCCCAGCTCGTTGGCCAAGGGCTCGACGGTGTTGTTGATCTGGGTGGCCAGCTCGCGGGTCGGGGCGAGGATCAGGGCCAGCGGGCGTCCGGGCTTGCGCCGGTAGGCGGCCTCCTGCTCGGCGAGCCGGGACACCATGGGAAGGGCAAAAGCGAGGGTCTTTCCCGAGCCGGTGCGGCCACGGCCGAGGACGTCGCGTCCCGCGAGGGTGTCGGGGAGGGTCTTGACCTGGATGGGGAAAGGTTCGGTGATTCCCTGCGCGGTCAGGTTCGAAACCAGCGCTTTGGGCACACCAAGGGCGGCAAAAGTAGTCATGTATATACACGAACTTTCTTCTCATCTTCCCCGGCGCCGGTTGGCACAGGGGTTCGCCGAAGAAAAGTCAGACAGTGTCCACCGCGCTTCCATACGGGAAGCTGGATGCGGGACAAAAGAAAGCGCTCATCGACGCAGGCTGCGGGTGTCGGGGCCGTTTCCGGCCTCCGGGATACGCAGGCATGTCCTTCCACCCTACCAGCCGGAACGGCCGCCGCCTGACGCGCACCGCCCCGGAGGCGCCTCACCCTCCCGTTTTCCGTCGCTGTCTGGGAGGGTGTGAGAACCCACACCAGGGGAACCATCGACCGAATCCACCGGGAGGACCCCAATGACCGCCACCCCCGCCAGCCTGCTCGAGGAGGCACGCCAGCTCCACGGCGGCCTGACCGATCTGCGGCACCGCCTGCACCGGGAACCCGAGATCGGGCTGACCCTGCCGCGGACCCAGGAGAAGGTCCTCGAAGCCCTTGAGGGCCTGCCGTACGAGGTGACCCTGGGCACGGAGACCACCTCCGTCACCGCCGTGCTGCGCGGCACCGCCGCCTCGGCCGGCCGCCGGCCCACGGTGCTGCTGCGCGGGGACATGGACGCCCTCCCGGTGCAGGAACGCACCGGAGAGCAGTTCTCCTCCACCATCGACGGCGTGATGCACGCCTGCGGGCACGACCTGCACACCTCGATGCTCGCGGGCGCCGCCGGCCTGCTCGCCGAGCACCGGGATGAGCTGGCCGGCGACGTCGTGCTCATGTTCCAGCCCGGTGAGGAGGGGTACGACGGCGCGGCGGTGATGATCCGCGAAGGCATCCTGGAGGCCTCCGGCCGGCTGCCCGACGCGGCCTACGGGCTCCATGTGACCTCCTCGCTGCTGCCCAACGGCATCTTCGCCAGCAGGGGCGGCACGCTGATGTCGGCTTCGGATGGGCTTATGGTGACGGTCCGCGGCGCCGGCGGCCACGGCTCGGCCCCGCACACCGCGAAGGACCCGGTCACCGTGGCCGCTGAAATCGTCACGCAGCTGCAGGTAATGGTGACCCGGCAGTTCAACATGTTCGACCCGGTGGTCATCTCCGTGGGCGTGCTTCGGGCAGGCACGAAGCGGAACATCATTCCCGACACCGCCCGCATCGAGGCCACCGTGCGGACCTTCTCGGCGGAGAACCGGGAAAAAATGGCCGCGATCGCCCCGCGTCTGGTGCGCGGCATCGCCGAGGCGCACGGGCTGGAGGCCGACGTCGACTACCAGACCGAGTACCCGCTGACGGTGACGAATTTCTCGGAGACACTCCATGCGCAGGAACAGGTTGACGCGCTCTTCGGCCCCGGCCGGTACACGGAGATGCAGCAGCCCCTGAGCGGTTCGGAGGACTTCTCGCGCATCCTGGAGGCGGTCCCGGGCAGCTTCGTCTTCCTCGCCGCCACTCCCCCGGGCGCCGACCCGCGGTCGGCACCGTTCAACCACTCGCCCCTGGCTGTGTTCGACGACAACGTCCTGGCCGACGGCGCCGCCCTGTACGCCCAGCTGGCGCTGTCCCGGCTGGGATCCCTTGCCGCGGCGGGCATCGGCTGAGGGCCCGGCGGCCCCGCGCCGGGTACACCGGACGGTAGCCTTGAGGGTGATGAGCACCGAGCCCAACACCCCGGCAACCACCCCGGCAGATCCCGAAACACCCGACGCTCCCGCACCGCCCCGCGGCCACCCCGTATCCTTCGTCCGACGCGGGTCCCGGCTCCAGGGCCGCCGGCGCGAGGCGTGGAGCGAGCTCGCCGGGGACTACCTGATCGACGTCCCGCGCGTGTCCGCCGACACGTCGGTGGACCCGGACTACCGGTTCGACGCCGCCGCGGCCTTCGGCCGGCACGCCCCGCTCGTAGTGGAGGTCGGCTCCGGGCTCGGCGAGGCGATCACCCATGCCGCCGAGCTGGACCCCGACCGCAACTTCCTGGCCCTCGAGGTGTACCGCCCCGGGCTGGCCCAGACGATGCTGCGGATCAGCCAGAAGGGCCTGTCCAACGTCCGCGTGGCCCAGGTCAACGCCCCCGAGGCTCTGGCGGGAATGCTCGGGCCGGCCTCGCTCAGCGAGCTCTGGGTCTACTTCCCGGACCCCTGGCACAAGGTGCGCCACCGGAAGCGGCGCCTGGTGAAGGAAAGCTTCGTCGAGCTCGCCGCCCGGGTGCTTGAACCGGGCGGACTGTTCCGGCTGGCCACCGACTGGTCCGACTACGCCGTACAGATGCGCTCGGTCCTCAACGCCTCACCGATGTTCGCCAACCTCCACGCCGGCGAGCGCACCGGAGAGTTGAGCCCCCTCACCCAGGTGTGGGAAAGCGGGGTGGAATCGGTGGTCGGCGGCGCCCCGGTCCGTGAAGGCAAGGACCCCGTTAGCACCGGCAATACCGGAATCAACGAGGGCACCGACACCCTGGGCGGCTGGGCTCCGCGGTTCGAGGGCCGCCCGCTGACCAGCTTCGAGAACAAGGCGCTGGAGGCCGGGCGCATGGTCTTCGACCTCACCTACCGCCGCACGGACCGGCCCACCGGGTAGGTCCGGGAGGAGCCCGGGCACAGCCCGGGGCGCTTCCCCGGAGCGATTTAGTGCAGCGGTTTAGTGCAGCGGTTCAGCGCAGCGGTTCAGCGCAGCGGTTCAGTGCAGCGGTTCAGTGCAGCTTCGTGACCCAGTCGCGGGGAACGGCCCCTGCCGGCCCCGGCGAGCTCTGTTTCAACGGGCGGTGCAGGGGCGGCGCAAGCTTCATGCCCTTCGTGTAGGAACCGGTCTCATAGTTCCAGAACCAGTCCTCCCCCGGCTCGAAGGAGGCGATGATGGGATGGCCGGACTCCGACGCATGCCGGCTCGCATGCTGGCTCGGCGAGGAGTCGCAGCACCCGATGTGCCCGCACTGGGCGCACCGCCGCAGGTGCAGCCACCACCCCTGACTGTCGAGGCACTCGACGCAGCCGGCGCCCGAGGGCCCCGCCGTGGGAACGATCCCGTGGACATCGCTCATTGCAGTTCCTTCCCGCCGGGCGCTGCCGGCGCCGAGTGTGCGCAGTGAATCCCCGGCGCGTCTAGTTCTACACCCGTGCCGCCGCCGGGGCCATACCCCGGGGCGCGCCCCGACCGCGGCGGGGTCTTCCGCGCGTAATGATCCGCGCATCCTTTACCGAGCCGGGCATGGAACATAAATTCAGGTCAGCCCTTCAGCTCCTGCTGGCGCAGACGCTCCCGATCCCGTCCCGGCCGTCCCCCGATTCCTCCGGACTAGGAGAACCCATGAAAATTGCCGTCCTTGGAACAGGAAACGTCGGCACCGCCCTCGCCGACGGTCTGCTCGCGGCGGGCCACGACGTCGTCCTGGGCGCCCGCGACCCCGCGGGAAAGGATGGATTCGCCCCGAAGGTGGTGGGGATGCAGGAGGCGATTGCCTCCGCCGACGTCGTCGTCTCGGCCCTTCCCGGCAATGCGGCCCAGGACATCCTCGGGCCGTTCAGCGACTCCCTCGCGGGGAAACTCCTGATCGATGTCGGCAACGCCCTGACCCCGGCGTTCGACCTCGCCTACCCCAACGCCAGCCTGGGCGCCGCGCTCCAGGCCCAGTTCCCCGACACCCGGGTGGTGAAGACCCTGAACACCATGTCGGTCGCGGCCATGACCGGAGCCGAATCGCGGGCCGCGGAGAGCACTGTGTTCCTGTCCGGCAACGACGAAGCGGCGAAGGAGACGGTCGCCGGACTCCTCTCGGACCTCGGCTGGAGCAGGGAGAACCAGCTCGACCTCGGCGACATCTCGACCGCCCGCAATGCCGAGCATTACTTCTTCCTGGCGGTCAACCTGATGTCGTCCCTGAACACCCGGTCCGTCAACATCAAGGTCGTGGCGTGAGCCGGTGGCCGGCCCAACGAGGTGGACCCGGCGGCCCCCTTCGCTGACGACCATGAGAACCGGGCCTACGACCACGACGCCGTGCACCTGCCGCAACTGGCACCCCGTGATACCTGAGCGTGGGCGGCCTCCGAAACTGCCGTTTCAGAACGCCGAGGAGGCCAGGTCCTTTTCGCCCTCCACCAGCGCGGCGATGATGCGCGAGGCTACGGCCTGCGGGTCCTTGCCCTGCGGCAGCCGCGGGGCGGTGCCCGCGAGGGTCCGTTCGGTCAGGCCGGTCTCCGTGTGCGGGGGGCGCACGTCCAGGACCCGGGATCCCTGGCGGCGCAGTTCGAGGTTGAGTGCCTTGCCGTAGGCGCTCAGAGCCGCTTTGGTGGCGGAGTAGGCGGCCATGCCCGCGGTGGGCCGCTCGGCGACGACGGCGCTGAGCTGGACGACGACGGAATCTTCGGCCAGCCGCGGCGCCAGCTCGCGCATCAGGCGCATGTACCCAAGCAGGTTCACCAGCATCAGCTCATCCAGGGTGTCGTCGTCGACCTCCGCGGCCGGCCCGAAGGCGACGACGCCGGCGGCGAAGATGACGCCGTTCAGCTCCCGGCCGTAGGCGGCCGCCGCGATGTCCGAGGGTGCGCTGAGCCGGCCGAGGTCGGCCGCGACGGTGCCGGCGGCGGCACCGCCCAGCTCGCCGGCCAGGGCGGCCAGTTTGGCCTCCGACCGTCCACTCAGGGTCAGCAGGGCGCCCCGGGCGGCAAGGCCGCGCGCGAGCGCGGATCCCAGCACTCCAGTGGCACCGACGACAAGGAAGTGGGATCCGTTCAGCTCCATGCGGCGAGTGTACCAACGCAGGCGGGAGGGCGGTCCGGCTACGCTGGAGCAATGGGCGAGATTAAGACCTGGCAGGCGATGGCCGACACGAATGCCGAACGGCTCCAGCGCACCACGGGCCGCAGCGTCGAGGAGTGGGTGGAGGCCGCCCGCGGCGCCGGCGTCGACTCCCGGGCGGCGCTGGCGGCCTGGCTGAAACCCCAAGGGGTGACCGGCTACAGCCTGATGAGCGTGGACTGGGCGATGTTCGGCTACCCGGATTTCATTATGAGTTCCGTGGACGAACTGTACGAGGGCCAGTACGCGGACCGGCAGTCGCTGCGCCCCATCGGGGACCGGCTCCTCGCCTGGGCGCTCGAAGCCGACGGCGTCGAGGTACAGATGCGCAAGACCTACATCTCACTGCAGACGGAGCGCCGGAAGTTCGCGCAGGTCACCCCGGCGACGAAGTCCGCCGTCGACGTGTTCCTGCGCTTCGCCCGCCCGAACGATCCGCGCGCCGAGCCGGCGCGGGCGGCGAAGGACGATCCGTTCCGCTGGCGGATCCGCCTGAAGACAGTTGACGATATTGATGACGCGGTGCTGCAGGCCCTTACTGCGGCCCGGGACGAGAGCCTCTAGCCCGCTGTTCCTTCAGGCGGGCCAGCTCAAGTCGCGCGGCGGAGTCGGCTTCGAGCTCCTCGAACGCCTCCTGGACCCGCTGCGACGACGGATCCGACCAGGCCAGTTCTTCACGGGCGGCGGCGAGTGCCTGCAGGCGGCGCACCTCCCGCTCGGCTTCGCGGGCGGCGAGCTCCCCTCCCCCGATCGGGCCCGCCGAGGAGCGCAGCGCCTCCTGGGCCCGCATCGACGCCTCGGCCGCGGCCTGCTGGGCGAGCAGGGCCTGGTGCCGGAGCCAGCTGTCGGACATCCGTTCCTCGAGCCGTGCGACGTCGGCGGCGAGCCGCCGGGCCTGCGCATCGATCTCCTGGAGCTGCCCGCTGAGGGTCTGCAGGTGCTTTGCGGCGCCCAGCTGGGCGCGCAGGGCCTCCCGGGCGGCGTTGTCATCGCCGCGGGCGACCGCGGCGGCGGCGTGCGCCTCGAAGTGGCGCACGCGCGCGGCAGCCTCACCGGCCAGAATTTCGAGGCGGCGCCGGTGTGCGGCGACATCGGCGGCTCCCCGGCGCGCCTGGTCCAGGGCCGCGTGCTGCGCCCGCTGTGCGTTGGCGGCGGTCACCCGCGGGTCCTCGACGGGCTGGGCAGCGGCCTTGTTGGCGCGGATGATCCGCGAGATGCGCCGGGAAAGGGACATTACTGCCCTGCCGGAGCCTAGGAGCGGCGGAGCGGCGCCGTCATGACGCCCTCCGGACCCCGTAGGCGGTGAGCCACGAATGCATGGCGCTGATCTCCATGGTCAGCCGGGCGCCGCTGCGTTCCAGCTCGAGCCGGTCCATGGAGCCTGAACCCCGCAGCAGGCAGCGCCGGAGGTCAACCGAGAGGCCCTCGAGGGAGCGCACATGGCGGGCGAGGTCCGCCGTCAGTTCCCGCTTCAGGGCCCGGTTCGGCTCCCGGTCGGCCATGCGCAGGTGGTCTCCGACGGAGGCCGCGGCCCGCTCGAGCTCTTCGGCGGCGGCGGGCAGGTTGCCCACCGGCCAGCCTCGCTGCACGGCCTCGGTGAGGGCCCGCCGGTTGGCCTGGTTGGAGCGGCGGAGCTCCAGGGCCAGCCGGGCCGGCTCCCGCACGGTCCGGTCCATGGCGAGGGAGTGAAGGGTCAGGACGCCGTTGTCGGCCGCGCGCCGCATGAGTCCTGAGCGCCGGATCCGCCGCACGGCCAGCCAGAGCAGCGCGGTGGAGGTCAGGCCCATGAGGAGCAGGATGATGCCGAACACCATCAGCAGCTGAAGAAATGCGTCCATCAGTATAGGGTCCTCGGGGAGCGGAAGCGGGAGCGGAGCATGCCTCTAGTGTGCCCTGCGGGTGCGGCGATTTCCAGATTTTGGCTGCGGGAATCCACCGGGCCGTGCCGCCTGCTCAGTTGCCGGCGGTGTCCGGGCGCCAGACCATGACGGCCTGGCTGCGGGCCCGCGGGCGCTGGCCCCGGGCCAGGGTGACGACGTCGCCGGCCAGCCCGGCGGCGAACACCCGGCTGGGATCGGGCTGGCCGCGGCGCTGCGCCAGTTCGGAGTTCAGTTCCCGGACCCGCTGCTGCAGCGCCGACACCTGGTTCTCGAGTTCGAGGATGCGGCGGATCCCTTCGAGGGAAACCCCTTCCTGGGACAGCCGCTGGATCGCGCGGAGGGTGCTGACGTCCTTCTGGGAGTACCGCCGGGCGCGCCCGGGCGCCCGGCTCGGCGTGACGAGCCCGAGCCGGTCGTACTGGCGCAGCGTCTGCGGGTGCATGTCGGCCAGCTCGGCGGCGACCGAGATGACGTAGATGGGCATCGTGGTATCCATCGTGCGGTTGCCTCCTTCCGGTTCCGCGCGGGGCGGACGGGTGTGCGGTTAGAGCCGGGCCTTGGCCGCCAGGCCGGCGCGGGGGTTGGCGTCGGCGGTCGCGGCGGCGAACGCCTCGACCGCGGCGGCGGCCTCCTTGGAGAGGTTCTGGGGCACGACGACGTCGATGGTCACCAGCAGGTCCCCGGTCACCTTCGGCGTGGACACCCCCCGGCCCTTGAGCCTCAGCGTCCTGCCCGAGGGCGTTCCCGGCGGGACCTTCATCTTGACCAGTTCGCCGGTGATGGTCGGCACCTCGATCTGCGCGCCGAGTGCAGCCTCGGGGAAGGTCACGGGCACGTGGACCTTGATGTTGTCGCCGTCGCGCTGGAAGATCGGGTGGTCCTTGACGTTCACGGTGACCATGAGGTCGCCGCTGCCCGCCGGCCCCGACTGGCCGCGCCCGCGCACCCGCACCTTCTGGCCGTCCTTGATGCCGGCGGGGATGCGGACGTCGATGACCTCCCCGGAGGGCTCGCGCAGCCCGATGGTGGTGCCCTTGATGGAGCCGGCGAAGGAGATCGTGGTGCTGGCGGTGCGGTCGGCGCCCTTGCGCGGGGGCGCGTCGAAGCCGCCGCCGAACCCTCCGCCGCCGCCGAAGAGGTCGGCGAACTCGGGCGGGAGGTTGCCGTAGCTGTTGCCGCCGCGGGTGCGGGGCCCGGCGCTCTGTCCGAAGAGGTTCCCGAAGATGTCTTCGAAGCCGGCGCTGCCGCCCGGCGCCCCGGCGCCGGCGGCGGTGAAGCGGGCGCCGCCGCCCATGGCGCGGATGGCGTCGTACTGCTGGCGCTGCTCGGAGTCGGACAGGACGGAGTAGGCCTCGGAGACGTCCTTGAACATGCGTTCGGACCCGGCGTCGCCCTGGTTCTGGTCAGGGTGGTGCTTGCGGGCGAGCTTGCGGTACGCCTTTTTGATGTCGGCGTCCGTTGCGTCCTTGGAGACACCGAGGATCTTGTAAAAATCCTTATCGACCCAATCCTGACTAGCCAATTGGAGTCTCCTTTCACTGCTTCTTCTTGAAACCTGATATGTACCGGGTATGGATCGTCCCGGGCGGAGCGGTCTTGTGTAGGGCCTTCAATATTCCAAGCGAGCTCTGCGAGCGCTGGAATTTCGTTGGCCCGGCAAGACCGCTCCGCCCGGGACAGTAACGCTACTCCGGTACTGCGACGATCACTTGGGCCGCCCGCAGCACGCGGTCGCCCTTGCGGTAGCCGGCGCGGAGGACCTGGCTGACGCTGTCGGCCTGGACGTCCGCGCTGGGCTGCTGGATGAGCGCCTCGTGGATGTTCGGGTCGAAGGCCACTCCGGTCTCGTCGATGCGGGTCAGCTCGTACGCCTTGAGGGCGTTTTCGAACTTGCCCGCGATCGCCGCGAACGGCCCGTCGGCGAGGTCGCCGTGCTGGCGCGCGGCGTCGATGTCGTCGAGGACCGGCATCAGGGAGTTGAGGACCCCGATGACGGCCTGGTCGCGTGCAACGTCGCGGTCCCGCTCGACGCGGCGCCGGTAGTTGACGTACTCGGCCTGCAGCCGGAGCAGGTCGTTGCGCAGCTCGGCGATGACCTCCGTCACCGGCGCGTCCTCGCCCTCGCCGGCCTCGTTGAGGATGGCTTCGGCCTGGGCGAGCGCGTCGCCGTCGGCGGAATCCGCGGCGGCCGGCGCCGGAGGCGCCTGCCCTGCAGACTCCTCCGCCCCGGCGGACTCCCCGGACACCGGCTGGGCCGGTGCCGGGTCGCCGGCGTCGTTCTGCTGCCCACGGACGGCGCCCGTTTCAGGGTCGATCTTGCGGTTGTCCCGGAAGCTCACTGGCTCTGACTGGTGCTCTTCTTCATTTCCGTGGTGCGGCATGGTTACTTCTTTTCTTCGTCGACAACCTCGGCGTCGACGATGTCGTCGTCGTCCGCCGGGGCGGGGCCGGATCCGTCTGCCGATGCGCCGGGGCCGCTCTGTCCGTCCTGCTGGGCGGAGGCGTAGATCGCCTCGCCGAGCTTGGACTGGGAGGCCTGCAGCTTCTCGAACGCGGTCTTCACCTCGTCGTCGTTGTCCTGGGACTCGAGCGCCTTCTTGAGGGCGTCGACGTCGGCCTGGACCTCGGTCTTGACCTCTTCGGGCAGCTTGTCCGAGTTGTCGGCGATGAGCTTGTCGACCGAGTAGGCGAGCTGCTCGGCGGCGTTGCGGGTGTCGGCCGCCTCGCGGCGGGCCTTGTCCTCGGCGGCGTGCTCCTCGGCCTCGCGGACCATGCGGTCGATGTCCTCCTTGGAGAGGGAGGATCCCCCGGTGATGGTCATCGACTGCTCGGTGCCGGTGCCCTTGTCCTTGGCGGACACGTGGACGATGCCGTTGGCGTCGATGTCGAAGGTGACCTCGACCTGCGGCACTCCGCGCGGGGCCGGCGCGATGCCGGTCAGCTCGAAGGTGCCCAGCGGCTTGTTGTCCCGGGTGAACTCGCGCTCGCCCTGGAAGACCTGGATCGCCACGGACGGCTGGTTGTCGTCGGCGGTGGTGAAGGTCTCGGACCGCTTGGTCGGGATGGCGGTGTTGCGCTCGATGAGCTTGGTCATCATGCCGCCCTTGGTTTCGATGCCGAGGGAGAGCGGGGTGACGTCGATCAGCAGGACGTCCTTGCGCTCGCCCTTCAGCACACCGGCCTGCAGTGCGGCGCCGACGGCGACGACCTCATCGGGGTTGACGCCCTTGTTGGGTTCCTTGCCGCCGGCGAGTTCCTTGACCAGCTCGGACACTGCGGGCATGCGGGTCGAGCCGCCGACCAGGATGATGTGGTTGATGTCGGAGACCTTGATACCGGCCTCGGAGATCACATCGTGGAACGGCTTCTTCGTGCGGTCAAGCAGGTCCTTGGTGAGGTCCTGGAACTTGGCGCGGGAGAGGTGCTCGTCAAGGTGCACCGGGCCCTCCGGGGTGACGGAGAGGTACTGCAGGGAGATGTTGGTGGAGGTGGCCGAGGACAGTTCCTTCTTGGCCTGCTCCGCGGCTTCCTTCAGGCGCTGCAGGGCGATCTTGTCCTTGGACAGGTCGGCACCCTTGGCCTTGGCCTGCGCCAGCAGGAAGTCGACGACGCGCTGGTCCCAGTCGTCGCCGCCGAGGCGGTTGTCACCGGCGGTGGAGCGGACCTGGATGGTGGAGAACTGGTCCTCGTCCTTGCCGACTTCGAGCAGGGAGACGTCGAAGGTTCCGCCGCCGAGGTCGAACACGAGGATGAGTTCGTCTTCCTTGCCCTTGTCCAGGCCGTACGCAAGCGCGGCGGCGGTGGGCTCGTTGACAATGCGCAGCACCTTCAGGCCTGCGATCTCGCCGGCTTCCTTGGTGGCCTGGCGCTCCGCGTCGTTGAAGTACGCGGGAACGGTGATGACGGCGTCGGTCACCTTCTCGCCGAGGTAGGACTCGGCGTCGGTCTTCAACTTCTGAAGGATGCGGGCCGAGATCTCCTGGGCGGTGTACTTCTTGTCGTCCACGGGGATGGACCAGTCGGTGCCCATGTGGCGCTTGACCGACGCGATGGTGCGGTCGATGTTGTTGACGGCCTGGCGCTTGGCGATCTCGCCGACCAGCACCTCACCGGCCTTGGAGAACGCAACGATGGAGGGCGTGGTGCGCGCGCCCTCGGCGTTCGCAATAACGGTGGGCTCGCCGCCTTCGAGGACTGAAACTACTGAGTTGGTGGTTCCGAGGTCAATGCCTACTGCACGTGACATGCAAGTTTCCTTTCGACAGCCCGGGAATGTGCTGGCCGCTCAACCGCCGGGCGCGTAGATTGAGCGTTCTGCACTCAACTGTACTCCGCCCTCATTGAGAGTCAAACCAAAGTTGAGCCTGTCATACTCAACTTCGTAACACTCACAAACATTCCGGCTGGTACGCCGGGCTTGCCGGGCCCTTGGAGGCCAGGGCGTGGCTGACCAGCTGGTGTACCACCGGGTCGTTGGGTGCCTGGTCGTGCTCGATCGGGTCGAGCGGGCACTTGTCCTGGAGGGTGATGTTGGTGACCTGCCGGGCCGGTCCGGCGAGGAACTGGCTCGGATAGGGAGTGACAACCTCGTCGTACTTCGTGGAGAGCACGGTGTAGGACGGGCCGTTGACCGTGTCGCCGATCGCGTTAAGCTTCGTCAGGAAGGCCGATCCCGCCTCCTGGTCGGCGCAGGCCTGGCAGAGGAAGCCCGAGTCGCCGGCGCCCAGGGGAACTTGGTCCGGCGTCGGCGCGATCACACCTTCGGTGCCGTGATTGGATGGCGCAATCCCGACGAGGTGGTTGACCTTTTTCGCTCCGCCGAGGAACCCAAGGTAGTACCGGGGCATCATTCCGCCCTGGCTGTGCCCGACGATGTCCACTTTCTGAGCCCCGGTGGCGCCCAGCACCCCGTCGACGAAGGAGGCGAGCTCCCCGGCGGACTCGGCGATGGGGCCGGTGGCGTCGATGCCGTTGGTGGTGCCGTAGTTGAGGGCAAAGACGCAGTAGCCCTCGGCCGCCAGGCGCGGTGAAAGCGTCGACCAGTTCTTCGCCATGCTCTCGAAGGTGCCGGGAACCAGTACCACGGGCCGCGGGTGCTCGGCGCTGGGCCGGCACGACCAGTCATTGGCTCCGGGCGGGGCGATGTCCGTGGTGTCGGCCGACGCGGGCGCTCCCCCGGCGAGGCTGGTGGCAGCGAGGGCGACGGCGGCCAGGGCGGTTCGGAAGCGGAAGGACATGGCGGAGGACCTCTTTGTGTCGGCACGGGCCCGCAGGGGCATTGGACCCCGTCAACGCTAAGCGTACTTAGCAGTTTGGGCAATGCCTCCAGGAAACCGTTCATGCCGCCTTCCAGCGGACGGCCCGCCAATCCTTACACCCGCGATCTTTCCGCCCAACGACCCGCCGTGATCGGTGGGCATGTCCGGATATGCCCACCGACCAGCGGCGGTCAGCGGGCAGAAGCACCGGCCTGCTCCAACCTGCTCACCGACCGCTGTCGGTCGATGGGCAGAAGCACCGGTGCGGCCGGCCTCAGGCACGGTGGGCCGCCACCTCGCGGTGCTCGTGCTCCTCGGCGTCGGGCCCGGCGGCGCGGTGGGCCGGCACCTGACCCTTGGCCAGCGCCGAGGGCCACCAGATGCGCGGGCCCAGGTCGTAGGCCAGCGCCGGCACCAGCAGCGACCGCACCAGGATGGTGTCGAGCAGCACGCCGAACGCGACGATGAAGGCGATCTGCGCGAGGAAGAGGATTGGAATGACGCCCAGGGCGGCGAAGGTCGCCGCCAGCACCACGCCCGCGGAGGTGATGACGCCGCCGGTCACGCCCAGCCCGCGCAGGATTCCGGGCCGGGTGCCCAGCCGCAGTGACTCCTCGCGGACGCGGGTCATGAGGAAGATGTTGTAATCCACCCCCAGTGCCACGAGGAACACGAAGCCGAACAGGGGCACGGAGGCATCGGCCCCCTCGAAGCCGAGCAGGTTGTTGAAGACCAGCGCCGAGACGCCCAGGGCCGTCGCGTAAGAGAGCACGACGCTCAGGATCAGCAGCACCGGCGCCACGACCGCGCGCAGCAGGAGCATCAGGACCACCAGGATGACCGCGAGGACGATGGGGATGATCTTGCCCAGATCGGCCACCGCGGTGTCGTTGGTGTCCACGGCGATCGCCGTCACTCCTCCGACCAGCGAGTCCGGGCTCTCCTGCTCGAGGTCGGCGCGGAGGTCCCGCACGACGTTCTCGGCGTCCTCGGAGTCGGCCTGGAACTGCAGCGTGCCGCTGATCAGCACCCGGCCGTCGTTGACCTCGACGGCTCCGGCGGGGTCGGTGGCGAGGGCGGCCTCGGAGATGCCCGGGGTGTCCCCGACGAGGTCCAGGACGCGGTCCCGGTCCTCCTCGGGGGCGATGACGGCGATCGGGCTGCCGGCGCCGGCGTCGAAGTGGCGGCCGAGTGCCTCCTGCCCGTCGACGGCATTGGAGGAGCTCAAAATCACCTCGGACTGCGGTACGCCGCTGGCCTGCAGCTGGGTGAGCCCGAGCGCTCCGGCCCCCAGGATGACCAGCGAGCCGATCCAGACCGCACGGTACCGGCGGGCCACCAGGACGGCGACCGCCCGCCACAGCCCGCGCAGGCCCTCGGTGCCCGCGGGCCCGCCGGTGGAGGCGTTCCGGGTGCTGGCCCCCACCTTCGGCCGCAGCGGCCAGAAGGCGGCGCGGCCGAAGATCAGCAGCAGGGCCGGGAGCAGGCTCAGCGCAGCGGCGAGGGAAAAGACGATGCCGATGGCGGCGATGGGTCCGAGGCTGCGGTTCGAGTTGAGGTCGGAGAAGAGAAGGCACAACAGCCCGAGGATCACGGTGGCCGCCGAGGCGGCAATGGGCTCAACCGATCCGCGGTAGGCCCGCTTCATCGCCTCCCAGGTGGACTGCACCTCCCCCAGGCTCTCCCGGAAACGGGCCACCAGCAGCAGCGCGTAGTCGGTCGCGGCGCCGATCACGAGGATGGAGAGAATGCCCTGGCTCTGCCCGCTGAGCTGGATCCAGTCCCACTTGGCGAAGGCGAACACCACGAGGATGGAGGTGGCCAGGGCGAACACCGAGGTCAGCAGGACAAGGAACGGCAGCACCAGGGAGCGGTAGACCCCGAGCAGGATGAGGAACACGCAGCCCAGCGCCACACCGAGCAGGATCCCGTCGATGCCGCCGAAGGCGCCGACCAGGTCGGCGGTCAACCCCGCCGGCCCGGTGACGTAGCCGGTGGCGCCGTCGGGCAGTTCCGCATTGAGCACCTCCCGAAGCTCGGCGACCACCTCGCCGAGTTCGGCGTCGGCCGAGACGAAGGCGAGGTACTGCACGGCGCCGAGGTCCTCCGACGGGATGGGCCCGACGACGGTTGGGCCGCCACCGGCCGGCGCCTCGAGGCCCTCGACCTCGGCGAGCTGCCCCACGACGGCGGCGTAGGCTCCAAGCTCACCGGGCGCGATGTCCTGCGCGGACTCGGCGACGATGACGGCCGGCACCGCGTCGGAGTCCCGAAACTGCTCCTCGAACTCGCCGGCGGCCGTGGACTCGGCGCTTGCGGGCAGGAAGGACGCCTGGTCGTTGCTCGAGACCTCCTCGAGCCGGCCGAAGGTGGGCCCGCCGAAACCGGCGCCGACCAGCCAGACCAGGACGATGAGGGCCGGGAGCAGAACACGCAGCCAGGTGCTTTTCATGGTGGGGGCCTTCCGAAAAGAATTGTCTCTGCGGTCGAGTATATCCATGATGGAGATATTTGGGGAGGGGGCCTAGAGTAGGAAAAGGGAAGGGAGGGGTAACAGTGGGCAAGGACAACCGCGCGGCCATTCTGAGGCTCCTGCAGCAGTTCACGGCGGAGACCGAACGCTATGTCGACGTGGTCAGCGCCAAGGACGCCCTGCACCGGACCGACCTGCACGCCCTGGGCATCCTCGTCGGGGCGAGCCAATCGGGCACCACGGTCACTCCGGGCAGGCTGCGCGAGGAACTGAACCTCAGTTCCCCCGCGACAACGGCCCTGATCGACCGGCTCACCACCGCCGGGCACGTCACCCGTGCCCGCAGCGACATCGACCGCCGGCAGGTGCACCTGGAGATGACCGAGAAGGCGCAGGCGGCAGGGTCACGGCTCTTCGCCCCCCTCGCCCAGCACATCTCGGCGGCGCTCGACCAGTTCAGCGACGACGAACTCGCCCTGCTCGCCACCATGCTGGAGCGCATCACGGCGGCGACGATTACTGCGAAGAATGACGCCGGAAGGCTGCCCGGACCGGGACCGGGCGCTACCCTCGGACCATGAACAGCGAGGTGTACTCCCACGGCCACCACCCCAGCGTCACCCAGGCACACGCCGCCCGCACCCTCGCGGATTCCGGCGCCTACCTGATCGGGCTCCTGCGGCCGGGCATGGACGTGCTCGATGTGGGCTGCGGGCCCGGGAGCATCACCGCCGATCTGGCGCGCGCCGTCGCCCCCGGCACCGTGACGGGCCTCGACCGCTCGCCGGAGGTGGTGGCCGAGGCCGCCGGCCTCGCCGCGGACCTGCCCAATGTGCGCTTCTCGACGGGAAATGTCTACGACCTCGACTTTCCCGATGAGAGCTTCGACCTGGTCCACGCCCACCAGGTCCTGCACCACCTTGCCGATCCGGTGGCGGCCCTGCGCGAGATGCGCCGGGTCGCCCGCCCTGGCGGGTTCGTGGCGGTGCGCGACGCCGACTACGCCGCCATGAGCTGGTACCCCCGGCTTCCCGAGCTGGGCGAGTGGATGGAGCTCTACCAGCGGATCGCTCGCGGCAACGGCGCCGAACCCGATGCCGGACGCCGCCTGCTCGGCTGGGCGCAGGACGCCGGGTTCCAGGACATCGAGGTTTCCTCCTCGAACTGGCTCTACGCCACCGACGAACGCCGCCGGGCGCACTCGGAGTCCTGGGCCGCGCGGGTGCTTCACTCGGCGTTCGCCGATCAGGCGCTGGAACGGGGGCTTGCGGACCGGGACGACCTCGAACGCATCTCGGCCGGCTGGCTTGCCTGGGGACGCGCGCCGGAGGCCACCTTCCTGATGCCGAGCACGGAGATCCTCGCCCGCCCCTGACCCGGGGCCCCAAGGCGGGGCCGGCAGCGGCCAGGAATTACTATGAACAGGTGAACCCCTCGGTCTGGCTCGCGCTCCTGGGCGCCGGCACCCTCATCAGCTTCACCCCCGGCGCCGGCGCGGTGAACACCATGAGCAACGCGCTCACCGTCGGCTTCCGCCGGGCGATCTGGGGCATCGCCGGTCAGCAGGCCGGGCTCCTAATCCACATTCTCGTCGTAGCGGCCGGGCTTGGACTGCTCGTCGCCAGCTCCCCCGTTGCCTTCAGCATCATCCGCTATTCGGGCGCCGCCTACCTGATCTATCTGGGTGTCCGTAAGTTCCTGGCGGCGCCGGAGCCCGAGGAAGCCGCCTCCACCCGCCGCCTTGAGGGCCCGCTCTCCATGTTCCGGCGCGGCCTGTGGGTGAATCTGCTCAACCCGAAGGCGGTCGTCTTCTTCCTGGCGTTCATCCCGCAGTTCATCGAACCCGAGAAGCCCCTGCTTGGCCAGTACGGCGTGCTGGCGGGAACAGTGGTGGCGATCGACGTGCTGGTGATGTGGTTCTTCTACGCCGCCGCGGCACGCTCCTTCCAGCGCTACACGCGCAGCCACCGCGGACAGAAGGCCCTCAACCGGGTCTTCGGCTCCCTCTTCGTCACCGTGGGGGTGCTCCTTGCCTTCGCCTGATGCCCCTCCCTATATCCTCTCCCGGCACCGCACCCGCCGGCTCCCCGGCACCCGGTGGAAGTAGCAATGGAAGCCTATTCCGGCCGGGCCGGCGTCCCTCTCATCCTCGCCGTGGACGGGCGTTCCGGCGCGGGCAAGACCACCCTGGCCGTGGAACTGGCGGCGCTGCTGCGCGAACACCACCGCGTGAGCCTGTTCCACCTCGAGGAGATCTACCCCGGCTGGGACGGGCTCGCCGGAGGTTTGGCCCGCTACGTCGAGTCGGTCCTGCGCCCCCTGGCCGCCGGGGGCACGGCCAGCTGGCACGCCTGGGACTGGGAGCGCGGAACCGACGGTCCGCTGCGGCGCACCGAACCGGCCGAGATTGTAATTATGGAGGGCGTCGGGGCCTCCTGCGCCGCCGCCCGGCCCTACCTCGACGCCGCCCTGTGGGTCGAAGCGCCCGACGACGTCCGCCGCACCAGCGCCCTCACCCGGGACGGCGACACGTTCGCGCCGTTTTGGCAGCGCTGGGCCGACCAGGAACTCGGCTGGCTCGCCCAGGACGACCCGGCGGGCAACGCGGACCTCATCGTCCAGGGCCACCGCGGCCTGGGCACCCCGCACGAGGTTCGGCTGGCCCTGTCCGGGCTGCCGCGGTGGGCCGCACCCATGTCACCCGAGCGCGCGGGGCGCCGCGGCCTGCGGGTCCATGCCGAGCGCCTTGAGCATGAGCCCTCGACCCCTGAGGTGTTCGCCGGACTGTACGGCTCCTCGCCCTCGGCGGTGTGGCTCGACAGCTCCGACGCCGGAGCGACCACCGCCCCGGAGCGCAGCCGGTTCACCATCCTGGCCGACGACGGCGGCCGGTACGGCCAGTCGGTCCGCCACCGCGCCGGCCTCACCGAGGTCACCGCGGGCGCCGTCACCGCCCGCATCTCCGGTCAGTTCTTCCGCTGGCTCGACGGCGTCTGGGGCCGCGGAAGCATGCGCGCCCCCGCCGGTTATGAGTGCGGCTTCGCCCTCGGCTGGCTGGGCTACCTCGGCTACGAACTGAAGCGGGAGACCGGAGGGGCGTCCCTGCCGGCGGCTCCGCTTCCCGACGCGGCCCTGATCTTCGCCGGGCGCGCCGTCGTCGTCGACCATCAGCAGCGGTGCACCTTCCTGCTCACCCTCGGCGACGGCACGGTGGACCCGGAGGGCGGACGCTGGCTCGAGGCCGCCCGCGCCGCAGTGCTCGGCGCCCCGGCGCCGGGAAGCCGCGCCACCCGGAACGCTGCGCCGGCCGGACCGGCCCCCGTCTTCACCGCCCGCGACACCCGGGCCGGGTACCTCGGCAAGATTCAGGAATCGCAGGCGGAGATCGGGGAGGGCAACACCTACGAGGTCTGCCTGACTACGGCGCTGGAGGCCCGGCTCGAGGGCGCCGTCGACCCGCTGCCGCTGTACCTGGCGCTGCGCGAATCCAACCCCGCGCCCTTCGCCCACCTGCTGCGCTTCCCCGGCGCCGCGCTCGCCAGCACCTCACCCGAGCGGTTCCTGCGGCTCGACGCCGACGGCTTCCTGCGCGCAGAGCCCATCAAGGGCACCCGGCGCCGCTCCGCCGACCCGGTGGAGGACGAGGCCCTCCGACGGGACCTCGGGGCGTCGCTGAAGGACCGCGCGGAGAACATCATGATCGTTGACCTGCTGCGCAACGACCTCTCGCACTTCGCCGTCCCGGGTTCCGTTACGGTCAGCCGGCTGTGTGCCATCGAAAGCTACGCCACCGTGCACCAGATGGTCAGCACCATCGACGCCCGGCTGCGGCCGGGATCCTCGCGCGCGGAGGCCGTCTCGGCGGCCTTCCCCGCCGGATCGATGACTGGGGCGCCGAAGATCAGCACCATGGCCCTGCTCGACCGCCTCGAGGAGGCTCCGCGGGGTGCCTATTCCGGGGCGGCCGGCTACTTCTCCCTGACCGGCGCGGCCGACCTCGCCGTCGTCATCCGCACCCTGGTCCTCGAGGACGACGGCGGGGCCACCCGGGTCTCGCTCGGCGTCGGCGGGGCGATCACGGCCGACTCCGTGCCGCAAGAGGAATGGGAGGAAGTGCGCACCAAGGCGTTCGGCGTGCTGTCGGCCCTCGGGTCGCGCTTCCCCGACTGAGGCCGGTCGCGGTCGTTATGCTGGCGGCATGACAGTTCTGGTGTTCCTTGATTCAGCCTTCGAGCACGGCCGCGTGGCCGATGCGTCCCAGCCCCAGCTCATGGCCACCGACCAGGGTGCCACGCGCGGCGACGGCGTCTTCGAATCCCTGCTCGCCGTCGACGGAGGCGTCCGCAAGGAACAGGCCCACCTTGCACGGCTGGCGTCGTCGGCCGCGGCCCTGCGCCTGGAGATTCCTGAGGCGGAAGCGTGGAGCCGGGCCATCCGCACCGCGCTCGCCGAGTACGCCGCCTCGACCCCCGGCCAGCCCGAGGCCGTGGTGAAGCTGATCGCCACCCGCGGGGTCGAGGGCGCAGGGCCCACGGCCTGGGTCGCTGTCTCCCCTGTCCCTGCCGCCACGCGCCGGCAGCGGGAGACCGGCGTTTCGGTGCTGCTGCTCGACCGCGGCTACGACAGCACCGTCGCCCAGCGCGCACCCTGGCTGCTGCTGGGCGCCAAGACCCTCTCCTACGCGGTGAACATGGCCGCCATCCGGCATGCGAAGGACCACGGCGCCGACGATGTCATCTTCACCTCCTCCGACGGGAAGGTCCTCGAAGGGCCCACCTCCACGGTCCTGACCGCCCGCCACCGCGACGGCGTCAAGACGCTCGTGACGCCGCAGCTCGAGAGCGGAATCCTGCCCGGGACCTCCCAGGGGGCGCTGTTCAAGGCGGCGGCCGAGGCCGGCTGGCAACTCGGGTACGGCCCGCTGGAACCCAAGGACCTGCTGGAGGCCGACGCCGTCTGGCTGATCTCGAGCATCCGGCTGCTGACGCCGGTGACGGCGATCGACGGTGCGGCCATCCCCACGGCACCGGAGCTCACCGCGGAACTCGCCGCTCTGGTCGACCGGTTCCTCTAACCCCGCCCTGGGCCTCCTGACTCCTGGCTTCTGGCCGGCGTCAGGTGAGAAGCAGGTTCCAGGTCCCGGCCGCCACCGCGGCGGTCACCGCGGCCGCGGCGAGCGCGGCACCTGCGGCGGCGACCCAGAGATCGACGGCA
Organism: Arthrobacter frigidicola; assembly: GCA_003602285.1. Taxonomy (GTDB): domain Bacteria; phylum Actinomycetota; class Actinomycetes; order Actinomycetales; family Micrococcaceae; genus Arthrobacter_D; species Arthrobacter_D frigidicola. Next base: position 122,815 of record QZVU01000004.1, on the reverse strand, counting down.
CTGAAGGTGCTCTCCCGTGCCCAGGTCCGCGGCCCGGCACCGAAGCCGCGGGCCTCCATGGCCACGGCCAGCCGGGTGGCCCGGCGGATCGCCTGGACGAGGAGCCCGAAGGACTGCCCCAGGAAATCCCGGACGCGGGCGAGAGGGCTCCCATCCGGTCCGGCGCCGCGGGCGTGGCGGGCCAGACCGAGCGTGCGCCACTGATCGAGCAGCAGACCGGCGAGCCGCATCGCGGCCAGCGCGCTCAGGACGAACCGGTGCGGCAGGCGCAGCTTCTGCCCCAGGGCATCGGCGAGGTCGGTCGGGTCGGTCGAGATCATGAGGAAAATGCCGGGCAGGGCCACGGCCAGGCCGCGCAGGGCCACCGCGATGCCGGCTCCCACCGAGCCCTCGGTGAACAGGAAGGGCCCGGCGTCAAGCAGCACGCGTCCCGTTTTCTCGGCCAGCAGTGCCGTGCCGTACCCGCCTACCGCCGCCGCGGCCACCAGCGGCCAAATCCTCAGCAGAAGTCTGCGGGCGCTGATCCCCAGCAGGGGCATCAGCAGCAGTTCCCCGGAGAGCACGACGGCGGCGCTGACCCAGTCGATGCTGAGCATGACGGCCACCGTCACGATTCCCGCGGCGAACAGCTTCGAGAGCGGGTTGGCCCGCAGCAGCACCGCCCCGCTCAGCACCGGCGCCGAGAGGTCCGCGCTCATGCCGCCGCCGTCGGCCGCGCGCTGCCGGCCCGCACTTCGAGGATGCCGCCGCCGAGGGCGCGGGTGAAGTCATCGTCGTGGGTCACCGACACCACGCTGCGTCCCTCCGCGACGAGCCCGCGCAGCAGGCCTACGAGTTCGGCCCAGGTTCCGGCGTCCTGGCCGAAGGTCGGCTCATCGAGCACCAGGACAGCGGGCCGGGTGGCGAGCACTGTCGCCACCGACAGCCTCCGTTTCTCCCCGCCGGAGAGCGTGAACGGGTTGGCGTGCAGCAGGTGGGTCAGCCGCAGCCGCTCGGCCAGCGCCTCGACCCGGGGCCCGTACTCGGCGGCGGGGATCCGGGCCGAGCGCGGCCCGAATTCAAGCTCCTGTACGACGGTGCCTGTGAGGAACTGGTGCTCGGGGTCCTGGAAGACGGACCCGATGCGCTGCACCAGCTGGGCGGACTTCCACCGCGCCGGGTCAGCCCCGGCGCCGCGGGCCAGGGTATCGGCGGCCGCGACGGTTCCGGCGCGGGCGCGCAGCAGGCCGGCGAGGGTCAGCGCCAGCGTCGACTTGCCCGACCCGTTCGCCCCGACAATGCTGAGCGCCGAGCCCTCCGGCAGGGACAGCCCGACGCCCTCAAGGACGGCCGGGCCCCGCCGGGTGCGCGCCACGGAGAGCCCGCGGGCGGCCAGCAGTTCCGGTCCCGGCGTCCGGGTTCCCGGTGCCTCCGCCAGCGGCGGACGCCAGCCGGGAATCCACACCCCGGCCGCGGCGAGCACCGAACGGGTGGCCGGGTCTCCCAGCACCGCTGCGGGCGGGCCGTCGGCGAGGATGCCCCCGCCCGCGCCGAGGACCACAACCCGGTCGACGACGTCGGCCCATACCGCCACCCGGTGTTCGACGACGACCAGGGTCGCGTTCGTCCGGTCGAGGGTGCGCACCACCGCGTCGCGCACCTCCGTGACGCCCTGCGGGTCCAGGTTGGCCGTCGGCTCGTCGAGCAGCAGCAGCCCCGGGCGCATGGCAAGCACCGCCGCGAGGGCGAGCCGCTGTTTCTGTCCGCCGGAGAGCGCGGAGGTGGAGCGGTCGAGCGGAACGTCGAGGCCGACGTCGTCGAGGGACTCCCGGACGCGCCGCCAGATCTCCGGGGGCGGCACCGAAAGGTTCTCGGCCCCGAAGGCCACCTCGTCGCCGACCCGGGCGAGCACGATCTGGGAGTCCGGGTCCTGCAGCACGAGCCCGGCCCGGCCGCGGCGGGCCGCGGGGGGTTCGCCGTCGAGCAGGATCCTGCCCTCCTGCTCGCCCTCCTCGGCGTCGCCCAGGACGCCGGCGAGCGCGGAGAGCAGGGTCGACTTGCCCGAGCCCGAAGCGCCCAGCAGCAGCACCCGCTCGCCGGGTTCAATGTGCAGGTCGACGCCCCGCACCGCGAAGCCCGGCCGCCCGGCGTGCCGCCACCCCCACCCGTCGGCGGTGGCGGCAACCGGGCGGGTGGAGCCCACGGTCACCGGTCCGCCGTGCGTCCGGCGGCGAAGGAGGAAAGCACCCCGGTCTTCGCCAACCCGCGCACGGCAAGCCAGGACAGCAGCCCGGCAATGAGGACGCCCGAGACCGAGGCGAACAGCACATACAGCAGCTGATACTCAACGGACCAGAGGGCGTTGTAGAGAATGTTCTCGCTCACGGCCAGGGCGATGCCGGCGCCGAGCCCGGCCAGCAGCGCGACCCCAACGTTCCACTTCCGGTACAGGAAGAGCAGGAACACCAGTTCCGCCCCGAGGCCCTGGATGAAGCCCGACAGCAGCACCAACAAGCCAAACTGGGTGCCGAGCAGGGCCGAAACGGCGGCGGCGAGGACCTCGCAGTAGATGGCGGCGCCCGGCTTGCGGATGATCAGGCCGCCGAGCACCCCGGCGATCAGCCAGCCACCGGTGTAGAGGCCCAGCAGCGGCGGGAACGCGCCGGTCAGCAGTTGGACGCCGCTGTAGCCGGCGGACCAGGCGAAGAAAATGACGCCGACGGCGACGGCGAGGACCGACGCGACGACGATGTCGACGACGCGCCATTGGAAGCGGCGCGGGGACATGCCCGTGCGGGGGGTGGCTTTGGTGAGAGCCATGGTGGAATCCTCCTGAGGTACAGGAGGGGAGGGCGCCCCGCCCACGGCACGCGTGCCGGTGGCGTTCGCCCTGAGAACTCGACTCCCTTCGCCGGTACTAACCGGATCAGGTTCGAGGGTCTGCGGTGGTCCGCACTCTCAGCGCCCGGTTCCGTCGGCAGCTATGCTGCGTCCGGTCGGCGCTCCCCTGTCGTATGTTTGCGTGACCGAGTCTACACCTGGTCCCGGCGGCGGCGCCCGTACGGTTCTGGGCCGCGGTGCCGCACGGGCCCGGCACCGCTAGGCTTGTTCGAGATTCAGTCAACCGAAGGAGATCCAATGCACCTGCTGATTAAGCTGCTCGGTACCGGGATGGGCCTCGGCGCCGGGATTGTCGCCAGCAAGCTTGTCGACTTCCTGTGGGAGAAGATCACCGGGGAGGCCTCGCCCAAGGGCACCGAGGGACTTGAGAACACGGTCCGGTCCGCGCTGGCTTTCGCCCTGATCTCCGGCGCGATCCGGACCACCATCCAGGTGTTCACCAACCGCGGCATGCAGAGGGCGATCGAGCGGTTCGAGAAGACCCGCGACCTCACCTGAGCCGTCGCTGAACGGCGCCGAAACGCGCCGAACGCGCCGCCCGGGCGGCGGGTCGGAGCGCCGGTAGCATTCACCCTATGACCAAGGACCAGCAGCTGCCGATGCCCGTGAAGAGTGCTGCTCCGGCGCCGTCGACCCGGCCCACCCCGATCCTCTCGCGGCAGGTCCTGTCCTGGGCTTCGTGGGACTGGGGGTCCGCGGCCTTCAACGCGGTGATGACCACGTTCGTGTTCACCGTGTACCTGACCTCCGACGCATTCGGCGGGGAGGAACGCGCCTCCTCGACCCTGGGCTGGGGCCTCGCCGCCGCCGGCCTGCTGATCGCCCTCCTCGCGCCGGTCACCGGCCAGCGGTCGGACAACGGGGGCCGCCGGAAGCTCTGGCTGGGCGTGAACAGCCTGATCGTGGCCCTGCTCACCGGGCTGTGCTTCTTCGTCTTCCCCCAACCCGAACTGCTGCTCCTCGGCGTGGCGCTTATCGCCGCCGCGAATATCTTCTTTGAGTTTGCCGGCGTGAACTACAACGCCATGCTCTCCCAAATCTCCACTCCCTCAAGCGTCGGCCGGATCAGCGGTTTCGGCTGGGCCATGGGGTACGTGGGCGGAATCATCGCCCTGGTCATTGTCCTCGTGGCCTTCGTCCAGCCGGTGGTGGACTGGGCCGGGTCCTCGACCGAGGAGGCGCTGAACATCCGCCTGGTGGCGGTCTTCTCCGCCCTGTGGTTCCTCGCCTTTGCCCTGCCGGTCATGTTCGCTGTGCCCGAGGTGCCCCGGCAGCCGAAAGCGGCGCAGCTCGGCTTCTTCGCCTCCTACGGGCTGCTGATCCGCCGGGTGAAGGCCATCTACCGGACCAGCCCTCACACCATTTTCTTCCTGCTGGCCAGCGCGGTCTTCCGCGACGGCCTCGCCGCTGTCTTCACCTTCGGCGGCATCATCGCGGCAGGCACCTTCGGCTTCGAGCTGAGCCAGGTGATTGTGTTCGCCATCGCCGGGAACGTGATCGCCGCGCTGGGCGCCGTCGTCGGCGGGTACTTCGATGACCGCGGCGGGCCCAAGCGGGTGATCGTGGCCTCGTTGATCGGTCTGCTGGTCGCCGGCTCGGCGGTCCTGATCCTCGGCGCCGAGACATATTCCTTCTTCGGCATGGAATGGACGGGCTCCACCACCTTCTGGGTGTTCGGCCTTCTGCTGACCCTGTTCGTAGGTCCCGCCCAGGCGTCCTCGCGGGCATACCTCGCCCGGCTGGCCCCGGAGGGAGGCGAGGGCGAACTGTTCGGGCTGTACGCCACCACCGGGCGCGCCGTCAGTTTCCTCGCCCCGACCCTGTTCGCCCTCTCGATCGGCATCTTCGGCGCGCAGCGGTACGGCATCCTGGGGATCCTTGTCGTGCTGCTGGCGGGGCTGCTCCTGCTGCTGCCGGTGAAGCCTCCGGCACAGGTGGCTCCGGCCGTCGTCCCGGAAACCTGAGGCGCCCGGCCCGGAACCTTCGCTCGCCGCTCCTTCCGCCCCCCCCGGACCGGCCGAAACGGCACCCAGCGCCTTCCGCGGCACATTCCTTTGCCGAAACTGCAGCACACCACGCTTCGAAGCGCCCATAACGTGGTGATCTGCGGTTTCAACGAGAATGACCGCGGGCCTGTACCACTCCACCTCCGCGACACAGCAGCACACCACGCTTTAGAGTGCCCATAACGTGGTCATCTGCCGAATCAACCCGAGGACGGCGACAGCGAAGACTCCTGCGACGGTGACAGCACCCATGCAGCGGTCGCTCGGACGTCTCACTTACCCGACAGGGCGGCGGCCGTCCCAGCCGTTTCGCATCAGGGCGTCCCGCACCTTCACCACTGCCGCTGCTGAACCGAACGCGTCCATGAAGCGGGCGGTGATGATGACCTGTGTCCATCCCGCGCGGACGGTCGCTTCATTACGGGCGATGTCCAGCTCCTGCCGCCCTCGCTCGAAGTGGTGTGCGCCGTCGTACTGGATGGCGACCTTGTAATTCGGGTACGCGAGATCTGGCCATACGACGTGACCGCCGGCTTCGTCGGTGATGACCCACCCCAGCACGGGTTCTGGGAGACCCGCCCGGACGAGGGCGAGACGGAGCATGGTCTCCGGCGCTGAATCACATCCCTCCCGGACCAGCGGCAATGCCTTCCGCGCAGTGCACACTCCCCGTGACCGGCAGTGAGTCGTCAGCATCTGCGACAACTCTTCGACCGATGCCAGGGCCTCCCGCTTTTCCGCGAACATCCTGTTGTTCCGATTCACCACGTGATCCCCGGCCGCCACCAGGGCATCTACCGATATGAGCTGCGCAAGATCGAACCAGGTCCTGGCCGGGGTGGCGACCGGAATACCATCGAGCGTTGTCGTCTCCGTCGGCGGAAGCCTCATCGAATGGCCCCAAACACCCTTTCGACGAGGGGCCGACGTCCCGTGCGGACAGATGAGATGGACGGCAAAGCCGGGCCCAAGGTCACCCGGCAGGGGGATCCCCCACAGACGTGCGGCCGTCGAGAAACCGACAACCGCCGACGGGGTCACTCTGAGCAGCGGGCGCAAGGAGTCGGCGAGCGCCTGTGCTGCGCCCCACGGCACCCGTATTCCCCGGCTCGGCGTCGTGAGATCGGACGATTCCGTCCGCCGTCGGGAAACACCGGTAAACCTCGCCTCCTCGAGGGTGAAGGAGCGGCCAGCGAGGGCCCGCGGCAGGGGTTGTGGAGAGCGCATGCGGCCAGTGTGGGGAAGATGCCTTGGCCATTGGCGTCGGATCCGCGCTATGTGGATGACGGGAAGGGAGCACCACCGCCCGCGCTCCCCACCGAAACTGCAGCTCACCACGCTTCACGCGCTCCAGAAGGTGGTTATCTGCACACTCGGCGCACAGAGGGCACACTCGGCGCACAGAGGGCACACCCGACGCTTGGAGGTGCACACCCGACGCTTGGAGGTGCACACCCGGCGCTTGGAGCGTGGGACCTAGATCGAGGTCCTGTGGAAGTTCAGGTGGCTGCGGGAAGCGGTGGGGCCGCGCTGGCCCTGGTACCGGTTGCCGTACTCGCCCGACCCGTACGCGTGCTCCGCCGGCGAGGTCAGCCGGAAGAAGCACAGCTGGCCGATCTTCGAGCCCGGCCAGAGCTTGATCGGCAGGGTTGCCATATTGGAGAGCTCAAGGGTGACATGGCCGGAGAACCCCGGATCGATGAACCCGGCCGTGGAGTGGGTGAGCAGGCCCAGGCGCCCCAGGGAGGACTTGCCCTCGAGCCGCGCCGCGACGTCGTCGGGCAGGGTCACCGCTTCGTAGGTCGACCCCAGCACGAACTCCCCCGGGTGGAGGATGAACGGCTCGTCCGGGGCCACTTCGACGAGCCGGGTCAGGTCCGGCTGGTCCTCGGCCGGGTCGATGTGGGCGTACTTGTGGTTGTCGAACAACCGGAAGTACCGATCGATCCGCACGTCGACGCTGGACGGCTGGACCATCGCCGGGTCGTAGGGATCCAGCTCGATGCGGGAGGCGGAAATTTCGGCACGGATATCACGATCAGAGAACAGCACGCTACAAAACTACAGGAGTCAGCGGCCGATCTCGGTGCGCACGGCGAACAGCTCCGGGAAGAAGGTCAGCTCGAGCGCCCGCTGCAGGAAGCCGACGCCGGAGGAGCCGCCGGTGCCCTGCTTGAAGCCGATGGTGCGGGCAACGGTCTTCAGGTGCCGGAACCGCCACAGCTGGAAATTGTCCTCAAGGTCGACGAGCTCCTCGCAGGCCTCGTAGACATCCCAGTTGGCCGCCGCGTTCTCGTACACCTCCTTGTACACCTGGACGAGCGCGGGGGTGAAGACGTGGGCCGTGCTCACGTCGCGATGCAGCAGCTCCTCGGGGACCGCGTAGCCGCGCCGGGCGAGGTAGGCGATGAACTCGTCGTAGATGCTGCTTTCGGTGAGCAGGCCCGAGAGCAGTGAGTGCGCGGCCTCGTCGTCGGCGAACACCGCCAGCATCGCCTCGTTCTTGTTGCCGAGCAGGAACTCCACCGCCCGGTACTGGTAGGACTGGAAGCCGCTCGCCGAGCCGAGGTCTCCACGGAATTCGGCGTACTCCGAGGGAGTCAGGGTGGCCAGCACCGACCACTGTTCGGTAAGCGAGCGCTGGATGTGCTTGATCCGGGCGATGCTCTTCATGGCGGCGCGCAGGTCGTCGGCGCGCAGGAACCGGCGGACCGCGCCCAGCTCGTGAAGGACGAGCTTGAGCCACAGTTCGGAGGTCTGGTGCTGGATGATGAAGAGCATTTCGTCGTGGTGCTCGGGTCGGCTGACCGGCTGCTGCGCGGCGAGCAGCAGGTCAAGGCGCAGGTAGGAGCCGTAGCTCATCTTGTCCGCAAAATCCCGTTCGATCCCGGCCTCGAGGCTGCGGGTGTTCTTCTCGACACTCATGGCTCAACAGTACGACCAGCTCCACCGCGGTCCACCGCCACGGACGCGGGTGTCGCGGCGGTGGGTCATTGATGGGTGTCGGTGCCGGGGTCTAGGTTGGGACCAACCGAGGAGGCCCATGCACCCGCACTGCAGCATCGTCCCGCCCCATCTGCTGGCCCATCTGGCGGCGGTGGATGACCCCCGGCACGCGGTGGCGGCCCGGGCCGCCCGCAGGGCCCTCGTCCAGCTCGATCCCCTGCTGGCCGGCCGGGAGGAGGCCTTCGCGGCCCCAGTTCCGCCGCGCACCGCGGTGGGCCGGCCGCTGGAGCGGCGGATCTCCGACGCCGGAGGCCAGGAGATCCTGCCCGGCACGCTGGTCCGGGGCGAGGGTGACGCCGCGACCGGCGATGCGGCGACCGATGAGGCCTACGACGGCCTGGGCGCCACCGATGCCCTCTTCCGCCAGGTGTACGGAAGGGCGTCCATTGACGGCGCCGGCCTGCCGCTGGCGGCGACGGTGCACTACGGGGAGCTGTACGACAACGCGTTCTGGGACGGCGAACGCATGGTGTTCGGTGACGGCGACGGCGATGTCTTCGGCCGCTTCACCCGGTCCCTGACGGTGATCAGCCACGAACTGACCCACGGCTTCACCCAGTACTCGACCAACCTGGTCTACGAAGGTCAGTCGGGTGCGCTCAACGAATCCCTCTCGGACGTCTTCGGCGTGCTCGTCGAACAGCACCACCTCGGGCAGACCGTTGACCAGGCCAGCTGGCTCGTGGGCGAGGGCGTGTTCACCGACCAGGTGCAGGGCCGGGCGCTGCGGTCGCTGGCCGCCCCGGGAACCGCCTACGACGACGATGTGCTGGGCCGGGATCCCCAGCCCGCGACCATGTCGGATTTCGTGATCACCACTTCCGACAACGGCGGCGTCCACATCAACTCCGGCATCCCCAACCATGCCTTCTACCTCACGGCGCTGCACCTGGGCGGCTATGCGTGGGAGCGGGCGGGCAGGATCTGGTTCGACGCCGCGGTCGGCGGCGGCATCCAGGCCAACAGCGGATTCCGGCTCTTTGCCGACGTGACGCAGGAGGCTGCCCGTGCCCGGTTCGGTCAGAACTCGGAGGAGCACGAAGCGGTGAGGCAGGCGTGGGCGAAGGTGGAGGTGACCGGGTGAGGATCGAAATCTCCCGGTCGGGGGGCTTCGCCGGCATGACCCGGACCTGGAGCCTTGAGGTGAGCCCCGCCGAGGCCGAGGAGCGCTGGCTCCCGCTGGCGGACCGGGCGGCGGAGGCGCCTCAGGGGGAGGAAACCCGGCCGGAGCGGGACCAGCGCGACCGTTACGTCTATCACATTGTGATCGGGTACCAGGAGGTGACCCTGCCGGAGAGCCGGCTCGATGAGCCGTGGAAGGAACTGATCGAACGCGCCCGGCGCGGGCCGACCGGCTGACCCCGCTGACTGCAGGCCCCGCACGCCCCAGACACCGCCCGGCACAGTGCAGGCGTGCGCCCGCTCCCCCGCCGGAACCGTCCCTGCCGCGCCGGAGTGCGGCGGTCGCGGCCCGCCCGGCCGAAATGTTGTAGGGTTATGGAGCGGTTCAACCGCAGTGCGGGCGTAGCTCAATGGTAGAGCGCTAGCTTCCCAAGCTCGATACGCGGGTTCGATTCCCGTCGCCCGCTCTCCTTTCCCCGGCCGCTGCTCTCCGCGGCCCGGGCCCTGTGCGCTGTGAGCGATCCCGTCCGTTCCGCCTCACCGGCGGCAGTATCCTTGATCCTGATGAACCGGACAATGTTTAAATCCAAGATCCACCGGGCCACGGTGACCCACGCCGACCTCCACTACGTCGGCTCGGTCACCGTCGACCTCGATCTCCTTGATGCCGCCGATATCCTCCCCGGCGAGCTCGTGTCGATCGTCGACATCACCAACGGTGCACGCCTCGAGACCTACACCATCGCCGGCGAGCGCGGTTCCGGAGTAATCGGCATCAACGGGGCCGCGGCCCACCTCGTTCACCGCGGCGACCTGGTCATCCTCATCACCTACGCGTCAATGACGGACGAGGAAGCCCGAGTCTACGTCCCGTCGGTGGTCCACGTGGACGCCGGCAACCGGATTCTCCAACAGGGCACCGACCCTGCCGAGGCCGTGACCGCGGACCTTCAGCGCCCGCCGCACGCTGTGGACGCCGCGGCCCGCTAAGTCCGCAGGCACCGGCCGGCCACCCTCAAACCGGCCTCCGTCATGCGTCCGTCGTCGATAAACGCCTTCTGTCTCTCCCTCCACATCTGTCACACCTGCATCTGATTAGTAAGCCTCCTGTCTAGCGCATTCCGCGCTCGGGGCTTATGGTCAAAAAGCACGCAGGTTGTCTGGGCTGGCGCCTCGCTCGAAGCGTCGGCTGGGTTGTCTACAAAGATGTGGAGGCTCGGTAGGTATGCCGACAAGGAAACGAAATTCCGCCCGCAATCGGTCGCGCGCCGGCACCGTGGCGTCGGTGCTGGCAGGCACGCTGCTTATGAGCGGATGCGGACCGGCGGACGGAACCGAAACCCTGACCTGGTACATCAACCCGGACGCCGGCGGTCAGGCCGACATCGCGGAGCGCTGCACCGAGGAGGCCGGGGGCGCCTACCGGATCGAGACCTCCCTCCTCCCCAGCGACGCCGCCTCCCAGCGCGAACAACTCGCCCGGCGCCTCGCCGCCGGAGACTCCTCCCTCGACATCATGAGCCTGGACCCGCCGTTCATCCCCGAACTCGCGGAACCGGGCTTTCTTGCTCCTGTGCCCGACGACGTCGCCGAGAGCACCACGCAGAACGTCGTCGAGGGCGCACTGGCGGGGGCCACCTGGAAGGACGAGCTGGTCACCATCCCCTTCTGGGCCAATACGCAGATCCTCTGGTACCGCAAGTCGGTGGCCGAGGCGGCCGGCCTGGACATGTCCAAGCCTGTCACCTGGGACCAACTGATGGATGTCGCCGCGGAACAGGACAAATACCTCGGTGTCCAGGGCGCCCAGGCCGAGTCGATGACCGTTTGGGTGAACGCCCTCGTCGAATCGGGCGGCGAGTCGATCATCGTCGATCCGGAGGCGCCTTCGGACGAGATTGAACTGGCGCTTCAGTCCCCCGCGGGGCTCGAAGCGGCCCGCATCGTCTCCACGATCGGAAAGGACGGCCTCGGTGGTCCCGGTCTGGCCACCCAGAACGAAAACACCTCGATGATCAACTTCCAGGGGGACAACGGATCGTTCATGGTGAACTGGCCGTTCGTGTGGCCCGCCACCAACGGCGCGGTCGAAGCGGGGACCCTCGATGCGGGACTGATCGAGGACATCGGCTGGGGCCTCTACCCTCAGGTCGCCGAGGGCGAGGACTCCGCTCCGCCCCTGGGCGGTATCAACCTCGGCGTCGGAGCTGCCAGCGACAACCCGGAGCTTGCCTACGAGGCGATCGAATGCATCGTTTCTCCGGAGAACCAGGCTGAATACTTCGTCACCAACGGCAACCCGCCCGCCAACACGGAGGCCTACGAGGACCCCAAGATCGAAGAGGCCTTCCCCATGGCGGACACCATCAGGCAATCGCTTGAGCAGTCCGCCCCACGTCCGCAGACCCCGTTCTACAACGAGGTCTCAACTGGCATCCAGCAAACCTGGGCGCCCCCAGCATCGGTCGACCCCGAGGGCACGCCCGAAGAGTCCACCGAATTCATCATCTCCGTCCTTCGAGGGGAGCAACTGCTGTGACTTCTGCAATACCGGCAAGACCCGTCAGCCCCGACCTTGAGCAGGACACAACACCGGGCGTCGGGCCAGGGGGACCCTCCGATAAGAAGGCCGCTGCCCAATACAGCGACCGCGTCCGCGCCGAACGCCGGCTGGGCTGGATGCTCGCCGGACCGGCGTTCATCGTCATGCTGGCGGTGACGCTGTACCCCATCCTCCAGGCCATCTACGAGTCACTGTTCCAGTTCCGCCTCACCGCACCCGGGGAGCGGGAGTTCATCGGACTTGGCAATTACCTCGTCATCCTGACCGACAACGTGTGGTGGAAGGACCTTGGCGTCACCCTCCTGATCACCGTCATCACGGTCGCGATCGAACTCGTTCTTGGTTTCGCCCTCGCCTTGGTGATGCACAAGGCCCTCAAGGCGGTGCGCGGTCCGCTGCGCACAGCGATCCTGGTGCCCTACGGCATCATCACCGTGGTTTCCGCCTTCGCCTGGTTCTACGCCTTCGACATCAACTCGGGCTACGTGAACAGCTGGTTCGCCTGGCTGCCGGGCATCGACTCGGACCTGAACTGGTTCGCCCAGGGCCCCACGGCCCTGTTCGTCATCATGGCCTCGGAGATCTGGAAGACCACCCCGTTCATCTCGCTGCTGCTGCTGGCCGGGCTGGCTCAGGTTCCGGACGAACTGACCGAGGCCGCCAAGGTCGACGGCGCCACCTGGTGGGAGCAGATGCGCAAGGTCATCATCCCGAACATGAAGGCCGCGATCATGGTAGCGGTGCTGTTCCGGGCGTTGGATGCCTTCCGGATCTTCGACAATGTGTTCATCATGACCAACGGCGCCTACGGCACCGAGGTGCTCTCGCTGCTGGCGTACCGGCAGTCGATCAGCAGGTTGGAGATCGGCCTGGGGTCGGCGGTCTCGGTGCTGCTGTTCCTATGCGTCCTGATCATCTGCTTCATCGCCATCAAGCTGTTCAAGGTGGACCTCGCCGGGGCCCAGGGAGGTAAGTGATGACAAGTACACGATCGAAGGTCCTGTGGGGCATCGTCAGCGTGCTTGTCGCTGTCTACGCCCTGTTCCCGGTGGCTTCCATCCTCGCCACCTCGTTCAAGGCACCCAGTGACCTGACGAACCAAAAGTTCCTGCCCTCGCCAGGGCAGGCGACCACCGGCAACTATGAGCAGATCCTGGTGGGCGACGCCCAGGGGCTGTTCCTCACGGCGCTGCGCAACTCGATCGGCATCTGCCTGATCGCGACGTTCATCGCCGTCGTCCTGGCCACCCTGTGCGCCTATGCGATCGCACGGCTGGACTTCCCGGGGAAGAAACTGGTGCTGACCACCGCGCTGGCGGTCTCCATCTTCCCGGTCATCTCGATCGTGACCCCGCTGTTCAACCTGTGGCGCTCCATCGGTCTTTACGACACCTGGCCCGGCCTGATCATCCCGTACCTGTCGCTGACCCTTCCCATCTCCATCTGGACGCTCGCCGCGTTCTTCCGGCAGATTCCGTGGGAGCTTGAGCAGGCGGCGCAGGTCGACGGTGCCACCACGTGGCAGGCGTTCCGGAAGGCGATCGTTCCGCTGGCCGCACCGGGCGTCTTCACGACGGCGATCATCGCGTTCTTCATCGCCTGGAACGACTTCGTCTACGGCATCTCGCTGACCTCCACCGAGGCGGCGAGGCCGGTGCCGGCGGCGCTCGCGTTCTTCACCGGCGCATCACAGTTCGAAGAGCCGACCGGAGCGATCTCTGCGGCGGCCATCATCGTCACCATCCCCGTCGTCGTGCTGGTGTTGGCGTTCCAGCGTCAAATTGTTTCAGGCCTGACTCAGGGCGCCGTCAAGGGCTGACGCCCCGGTTCAAGAAAAGGAATACCTCCCATGGCTTCAATTACACTCAACCACCTCGTCAAGAAGTACGGCGACGGCTTCCCCGCCGTCAACGACGTCAGCATCGACATCGCCGACGGCGAGTTCATCATCCTCGTCGGCCCGTCGGGCTGCGGCAAGTCGACGCTGCTGCGCATGATCGTCGGACTCGAGGACATCACCGACGGCGACCTGCTGATCGACGGGAACCGGGTCAACGACAAGGCCCCCCGCGACCGCAACCTGGCGATGGTGTTCCAGAACTACGCCCTGTACCCGCACCTGACCGTCTATGAGAACATCGCCTTCCCGCTGCGGCTTGCCAAGGGGAAGCACAGCGATGAGGAGGTCGACAGGCTGGTCACCGAGGCGGCCTCGACTCTGGAACTCACGGACCACCTGCAGCGCAAGCCGGCGAACCTTTCGGGCGGCCAGCGGCAGCGGGTGGCTATGGGCCGGGCGATCGTACGCCAGGCGGACGCGTTCCTCTTCGACGAGCCGCTGTCGAACCTCGACGCCAAGCTGCGCGGCCAGATGCGCTCGGAAATCTCGCAGATGCAGCGCCGGCTCGGGGTCACCTCCGTCTACGTCACGCACGATCAGACGGAGGCCATGACCCTCGGGGACCGCGTGGCCGTCCTCAAGAAGGGCGAACTGCAGCAGATCGCCTCACCGCGGGAGCTCTACGAACAGCCCCGCAACCTGTTCGTGGCCGGGTTTATCGGTTCCCCGTCGATGAACTTCCTGCCCGCCACCATCGAGGGCAACGTGCTCCGCACCGCGCTCGGTGACATCGCCATCCCGGCCGAGAAGGCGGCGAAGGCGGCCGGGAAGAAGGTGGTGCTGGTGGGGGTGCGTCCTGAGTTCTTCGAGGACGCGAAGCTCGTCGAGGATTCCAAGCGCGGACACGGCTCCACCTTCAGGGCCACCCTCTCCCACACCGAGTGGCTGGGCAACGAGCAGTACGGGTACATCAACTTCGACCCGGCACCGGAGGTGCGGGAACTGCTCAACAACCTGGCCCGCGAGATGGACGCCGATGAACTGCGGCCGCAGATTGTCGTGACTCTCGATGCCGCGAGCCGGATCCGCGGCGGCCGGGAGGCGGAGATCTGGCTCGACACCCGCAAGCTGCACCTCTTCGACCCGGAGACCGGGGACAACCTCACCCGTGACGAGGCCGCCGGTGCGGCCCTGACCGAGGAGGCCAACCAGGAACGCGCCGAGGAGATCGCCAACGCCCAGGGCGACGGACACAGCACCGCATCCGGATTCTCCTCCAGCAACAGCGGCGGCGCGCCGGCGGGGGCGTCCGCCGGCGGCAGCTCCCGCGGCGGCGCCACTGCGGCGGGCGGCAAGCACACCGCCGGCTGAGCCGGGCCGGCCCGGCCCGGCCTCCGAAGCACGCCAGAACGCCGCCCCGCCACCGGTGGGGCGGCGTTCTGGCGTCCGCAACCGCTTAACCGCCGCGGGTTCCCGCACCGGCAGCGGGTAACGTTGTAGCGTGCAAACCCCCCGCGTCGTCCGAGTGCTGTCAGCCTGGCTGCTGGCGCTCCTGCTGACGGTTGCGGGTTTTTTCGTGGCCGTAGTGGTGCTCAACGCCGGGGTGTACGGGCCGCAGCAGCAGGTGCGGGACTACCTCGCGGCGCTCAAGGAGGGGGACGGCGGCCTGGCCCTGGGCATTCTCAACGGGTCGATGCCCACGGCCGATGCGGCATTGCTCGACGGGCCGGCCCTGGCCCGCGGCGCGGCGGCGGTGGAGGACGTGCGGGTGCAGGACCCGGAGGAGACCGCGAACGGGCACGTCGAGGTGCCGGTGACCTACAGCATCGACGGAGCCGACCACACCACCCGGTTCCCCCTTGAGAAGACCGGGACGCAGTGGTTCTTCTTCTCGACCTGGGAGTTCGTTCCGTCGACCCTTCCCACCGTGGATTTCTCCGTCGCCAACCTCGCCGAGGCCAAGCTGAACGGTGCCCGGGTGGCGCTGCCCGAGGGCCGCGGGAGCTTCGCGTCGCTGTACCCGGTGCGGGTCGAAGGGGGCTTCGAGGGCGAGTTCTTCACCGCGCCGGCGAAGGCCGTCGCGGTCACCGACCGGGCCGCTGCACCGAAGCTGGCACTTCCGGCTGCGGCGACGGAGAAGCTCGTGAAGGCGGTGGACGCCGAGATCCGGGCCTTTTTGGATGCCTGCGCGGCCCAGACCGTCTTTCAGCCCACGAACTGCCCGTTCAACTTCCAGACCAGCCAGCGGCTGGCCGGGGAGATCTCCTGGTCGATCACCGACTATCCGGCGGTCCGGATCGACCCGCACGACGGCGAGTGGGTCATCGCGCCCCTCGCCGGCTCGGCCACCCTGTCGACCCGGCTGCAGGACCTGTTCAGCGGCGCCATCTCCGAGGTCAGGGAAAAGCGGCCGTTTGAGTTCCTGGCCCGGCTGCGGATCGACGGCTCGATGGTCACCGTCACCCCCGTGATCGAGTACTGAGGCCTCCGGCGGCCCGGGAGGGCCCGCCGGAGGCTGCGCTCAGTTGACCCCGCGCAGGTCCAGCACCAGTTCGGCCCCACCGGCGGCGTCGAGCACCACCGGGATGCCCCAGTCCTGCTGGTACAGGTGGCAGGCGGCGTGGTCCGGGATCGTTCCGCCGGGCTCGCCGTCGCACGCGGCCGCCCGGGCACTGATGTGGAGCACCCCTTCCCGGACCTCCTCCGAGAAGCGCAGTTCCCGGGTCAGTCCCGCCGACGTTCCGGCCCCGGCCACCAGGAGGTTCTCGGGCGAGGCGGAGATCTTCAGCTGGGAGGGATCCCCCCATCGATCGTCGAGCTTCTGGCCCTTGGGCGCGGCGAAGCGGACGGTGAGCGCCAGCGGCCCGCTGGAAACGGCGGTCTTGGGGCGCTGGCTCTGCGAGGCGCCCTCGTTGACGGCCAGGGCCTCCTTGGGGATAGGCAGCCGCACCAGCTGGTGCTTGTTGGACTCGACCACGAGCAGCAGCGGCTCGCCGCCGTCGGGGGCGGCGTCGAGAACGACGTCGGACGGTTCGGCCAGCCCGCGGGCGAGGGTGGAAACCGTCCCGGTCGCCGGGTCGTACCGGCGCACGGCACCGTTGTAGGTGTCGGCGATGGCCACCGAGCCGTCGGGAAGGGCCGTCACGCCGAGGGGATGCTGCAGGCGTGCCTGGCCGGCGTCGCCGTCCCGGAACCCGAAGTCGAAGAGGCCGGTGCCGATGGGGGTGTCGACCGTGACCGCGGGCCGGCTGCCGGTCAGGCTGACGCTCAGCCGGCGCAGGGAGGAGGTTTCCGAGTCGGCCACCCAGAGGTTGCCGTCGCGGTCCTCGGCCAGCCCGGAGGACTGGGCGAACCAGGCGGTGGACCCGTCGCCGTCGAGCAGGCCTTCGAGGCCGGTGCCGGCGAGGATGTCGACGCTGGAGGTGTCCGGGTCGAAGGTGAAGATCTGGTGGGTGCCGGCCATCGCGATGACCACCCTGCCCAGGACGCTGGAGTAGACGACGTCCCAGGGGGAGGACAGGGAGATGTTCAGGGCGTCGGTGCCGAGGTGGGCGTCGAGCAGCCGCGGCGTGTCGTTCTGGTCGGCTTCGGCGGCCGCGTGCTCCGGGCCGGGCTTGGTGTGGTTTCCGGAGTCCAGGAGCCGCTGCACGCCGTTCCCGGCCAGGGTGCGGACCGTCCCGTCGCTGAGGGAGATCCCGCGGAGGCGGTGGTTGACGGTGTCGGCGACGACCACGTCGTAGCCGGCGCGCTCGGCGGCGTCCGCGGGCAGGAGGGCCAGGCCCTGCGGTTCGTTGAACTGGGCGGTGTCGGCGCCGCCATCGGCGGCGCCCCTAGTGCCGGCGCCGATGACGCGGCGTACCGTCGTGAGGTCCGCTTCGAGCTCGACGAGGCGGTGGTGCCCGGTGTCCGCGGCGAGGTAGGTCCCGCTGGCGGGCAGCGGGAGGAGCTTGCCCGGGAACTTCAGGGTGCCCGCGGTGCTTTCGGCGGGCACGTAGGGGCCGTCGCCGCGGTGCAGGGTTCCCTTGGCCGTGTGTTCTTCGACGAGTTCGCTGACGAGCGAGTCGAGGCCCGCCGCATGCCCCTCGCCGGAGAGGTGGGCGACGATGTAGCCCTCGGGGTCGATCACGACGAGGGTGGGCCAGGCGCGGGCGGTGTAGGCCTGCCAGGTGAGCAGGTCCGGGTCGTCGAGGATCGGGTGGTGGATGTCGTAGCGCTCAACGGCCGCGGCCAGTGCCACCGGATCGGCCTCATGCTCGAATTTTGGGGAGTGCACGCCGACCGTGACGAGGACGTCGGAATACCGTTCCTCGAGGGGCCGCAGCTCGTCGATGACGTGGAGGCAGTTGATGCAGCAGAAGGTCCAGAAGTCGAGCAGGACGATCTTGCCGCGCAGGTCCTCGAGGCGCAGCTGCCTGCCTCCGGTGTTGAGCCAGTTGCGGCCGGCCAGTTCCGAGGCCCGCACGCGGTAGGAAGTACGGATCGGGGTTTCGGTCATTCAGAGGCTCCTGGCGTCGGTCGGGATGCGGGGCTGGGCGAGGTCGGAGTGGGGGTGCCGGCGGCACGTCCGCCATTATCGCGCGCCGCGAGGTCGGCGAACATACTGTTATAAGCGGCGAGGTCGGCGTCGTTATTCCGGTCTGCCGCCCGGTCCTTGCGCCGGGTGTCGCGTGCATCGGTCCGTGACCACATGATCGCGACGCCGATGGCCAGCAGCAGTGTCGGCACCTCCCCGATGCCCCAGGTCACCGCGCCACCGATCGCCTGGTCCTCGAGGGCTGAGGGGCCCCAGTCCCGGCCCATGCTGCCGAACCACGACGCCTGGAGCAGCGAGTCCGAGCCCGTGAGCGCGACGCCGAAGAAGGCGTGGAAGGCCATCGTGGCGAACAGGAGCAGCAGGCGCAGCGGGAAGGGCGCCCGCCGGGGCAGGGGGTCGGTGCCCACCATCGTCAGGACGAAGATGTACCCGGTGATGAGGAAGTGGGTGATCATCAGCTCATGGCCGACGTGCTCGCGCAGGGCGAATCCGAACAGCGGCGAGTAGTAGAAGATCACAATCGACCCGGCGAAGTTCGCCGCGGCGAACAGCGGGTGGGTGACGAGCTGCGAGAAGCGCGAGTGGATCAGGACGAGGATCCACTCCCGGATGCCCCGGCTGCCGTCCCCGCGCGGGGTCAGGGCCTTCAGTGCCAGGGTGACCGGCGACCCGAGCACCAGGAACAGCGGAACCACCATGGTCAGGGCCATGTGGTCGACCATGTGGGCGCTGAAGAGGACCATGCCGTAGACCGCCGGCGCGCCGGAGGTGAAGTAGGTCAGGAGGAGGAGGCCCGCCAGCCAGCAGGCGAGCCGCAGCGCGGGCCACCGGTCCCCGCGGCGGCGCAGCTTGGCCATCCCGAGGACGTAGGCCACGGCGAGGGTGAGGGCGATGGCGATCCACAGCCAGTCCGGCCTCCACTCGGTGAACCAGCGGGCCACCGTCGGGGCGGGCGGCAGGTCGTAGCCGGTGAGGATGCGCGCCGGTGAGGCGTTGGGCTCGAGTTCCTCCCCGCGGGGCGGGGCGGTCCGGCCCAGGGCCGCGGCCACGCCGGATACCGCGGCCATGATGAGCAGTTCGACGGTGACCAGCTGCCACAGGACCCGGCGTGCACTCAGCCGGGACCCCGCCGAACCGGTCCGGTCCTCGAGCTGCGGGATGACCCACTGCCGGTGCATCCAGCCGATGCCCCCGAGCAGGAGCGTGGCGACGGCCTTGAAGGTGACGAGCAGCCCCCACTCCGAGCTCAGCTGGGACAGTTCGGTGACGCGCAGGCTGGCGTTGACGATCCCGGAGAGGAACACCAGGGCGAAGGCGAACCCGGCCAGGGCCGAGAACCGCTTGAGGACCGGCAGGGTGGAGCCGCCGAGGCGCCCGCCGACGACGGCAAGGACGATGATGCCGCCGAACCACAGGCACACCCCGACGAGGTGCAGGGCGATGGAGTTCACGGCGGCGTTGTGGTCGTCACCGCTGGCCGCGTGTCCGACGAGCGCTGCCGGAAGCAGCCCGAGCAGCGCCAGGACGGCAGCCACCCCGAGCCCGGCGGAGGAGCGCACGCCGAAGGTCAGAGTTGCCACTACCGCGGCGACAATAGTGGTAACGGTCCACGCCCGGCCGGCCGCAAAGTCTGTGATGAAGGAGCCGAGGCCCTGGGTGAAGGTCTCCCCGGAACTCAGCGGGAGGCCCGCGGCGTCGGAGTAGGTGAACACGAGCACCCCGAGGGCGCCCAGGGTCCACAGCACCGCCGCAGCCGAGGCGAGTGCCAGTGCCCGGGTGAACGCGGGATGTTCGGCCCGGGCGGCGCCGTCGCGGCCGGGCCGGCCGCCGCCAAGGGTCCGGGGCAGGATCACGACGGCGAAGACGAGGGCACCGATGGTTCCGGCAGATCCAAGGTTGTTCGCCGCCTTGGCGAAGGGCAGCCCCCAGCGGGTCAACGCGCCGGGGTCGCCCAGCTGGCGGGCGGCGGCGGCGCCGGAGAACAGCAGCGCGGCCAGCAGGGCCAGCGCGACGAGGACTCCGGCCGCCGCGAGGAAGCCCGGGCCGGTTCCGCTCTCCGTGGACTCCGCGCTCTTCCGGGGGTCCTTCGCAAGTGTTGACACGTGTTCCATTGTCTACCCCCGGTAGAACAAGGGCCAATCGCGGGCCCGTTTAAAGCAGAAAGGACCGCTGCCGGTGTCCGGCAGCGGTCCTGAATCCTGCGGAGGCTACTTGGCGGAGGCCTTCAGCTTCGAACCCGCGGTCAGCTTGACGCCGTGGCCGGCAGCAATCTGGATGGTTTCGCCGGTCTGGGGGTTGCGGCCGGTGCGGGCGGCACGGCTCGTGCGCTCGACGGCGAGCCAGCCCGGGATGCTGATCTTCTCGTCCTTGGCAACGGACTCTGCGAAGACGTCGAACAGGGCGTCAAGCACGCTGTTGACTGCAGCCTGGCTGGTGTCAGCCTTGGCAGCTACCTCGGCAACAAGTTCACTACGGTTTTTAGCCAATTTAGGTCCTCCTGGACATGGTTATTGAAACGAGCTTTCGGGGTATTCGGAAAGCCCCTGTCGGAAAACTTACCAGCTTGGGCGGAAAAAACCCTGAACTGCGCCGCTCCGGCGCCTTTATCTAAGCCAATTTACGGCGATTCCGGCCCCGAAAGGCCCCTGCAGGGACCCGTGGGCCGTCCCGAAGGGTGACCGGCGCTGCCGGGAGGCCTGGCTGAAATTCCGGCTATGATCGCAAAAGAAGCCGGCGGCCCGAGGGCCACCGGCTTCTTCTGCTGATGCTGTGTGCTGGTTACCAGCTGGACTTGGTCACGCCGGGCAGTTCGCCGCGGTGGGCCATGTCGCGGAAACGCACACGCGAGATACCGAACTTCTGGAGCGTTCCGCGGGGGCGGCCGTCGATCTGGTCGCGGTTGCGGAGGCGCACGGGGGAAGCGTTGCGCGGAAGCTTCTGCAGGCCGAGGCGTGCGGCTTCGCGGGCGTCGTCCGAAGCGTTTTCGTCGACAAGGGTCTTCTTGAGCTCGAGGCGCTTCGCAGCGTAGCGCTCAACGATCAGCTTGCGCTGCTCGTTGCGGGCAATCTTTGACTTCTTTGCCATTCTTTAGCGCTCCTCTCGGAATTCGACGTGCTTGCGGATCTTGGGGTCGTACTTCATCAGGACCATGCGGTCGGGATCGTTACGACGGTTCTTCCGGGTCACGTAGGTGTAGCCGGTGCCGGCGGTGGACTTCAGCTTAATGATGGGACGTACGTCCTTATCCTTTGCCATTAGAGCTTCACTCCCCTCGCCTGGATCTCGGCGACGACGGCGTCAATGCCCCGCACGTCGATGGTCTTGATGCCGCGTGCAGAAACCTGCAGCGTGACATTGCGGCGCAGGGACGGAACCCAGTAGCGCTTCTTCTGAATGTTCGGGTCGAACCGGCGCTTCGTGCGGCGGTGCGAGTGCGAAATGCTGTGTCCAAAGCCGGGCTCGGCTCCGGTCACTTGGCAGTGGGCTGCCATAACTCTCCTCCAGTTAGATGATCGTGACGGAATCACTTGTGAAGCGTCCCGCCACCAGTAATGACACCGTTATTACTGCAGCTTTCCGGAGGTGGACCTGGCAGGGTGAGAACCTGCCGAGGCGCCTCGCCGCGGGGAAGACGGTGAAGATTCGGCGCCGCGGGTCGATGTCCCGGCGGCGGCCTAATATTCCAGGTGGTTACGGGTAGCTGCGTCACTTCCGCCGGGGCGGGAGCGACTCAACCAAACGCCATACCATACTACGTGCCGTCCGGCTCAGCGCCAAACCGGCGGGCGGACCCTTTTTTCTGCCGTGCGCGCCCCGCCGCCCGGCCCTGCCCGCCTGCGGAAGGAGTCCTCAGGTGTGCCCGTCCTCGCCGAGGATCCAGTGGTCGGCCTGGATGGCGGCGAGGATTTTCCGTCCCACCCGCTCAAGGTCGGCGGTGTCGCGCTTGTCCAGGGAGTCGAAGACCAGCTCGCGGACCTTGTCGACGTGCTTCACCGCCAGTCGCTGGACCGCGTCCATGCCCTCGTCGGTCAGGACCGCGGTGGTGACCCTTCCGTCGTGGGTGGAGGGGCTGCGCGAGAGCCAGCCGCGCGCCTCGAGCTTCTTGGCCACATGGCTGAGGCGGGACAGGGAGGCGTTGGAGCGGGCGGCGAGCTCACTCATCGGAAGGCTTCCCTCCTCGGACTCGGAGAGCATCGCCAGGACGTGGTAGTCGAACAGGGTGATGCGGGCCTCGCGGAACAGGTGGGCGTCCAGGGTTCCGGGCAGCAGCGTCGACACGGCGTACAGCGCAAGCCACGCCCGGCGTTCGTCGGGGGTGAGCCATCGGGGCGGTGCCATGGGCCTATCCTGACACATCCCGGGGAACGGACCCGTTCCCGCCGCCGGCGGCGGAACCCGGCTCACCGGACAGGTGCCCCGGACCAGTCGGGCTGGCTCAGCGCAGGGTACTTCGCCGTGAGTCCGTCACCCGAGGAGACTCCCCGCAGGCGCCGCCCCACCCATGGGGAGAGGTGGTCGCGCGCCCACTGGGCGTCGGCCCGGAGCTGGTTGAGCCGGGTCAGCGCGGGCCGCGCGTCGAGCTCCGGGAGGTCGACAGAGTGGGACGCCTTGAGGGTTTCGAGGACCTTCCGGGCCATGAGCAGGTGGCCCGCGGTGGCCATGTGCAGCCGGTCGGTGTCCCAATAGGACCAGTTCCGGAACTCGCGCATCCGCCAGTAGTCGACGATGTCGGCGCCGCGGTGGTCGGCGATTTCGCGGAGCAGTTCGTTGTAGACGGCGGTGCGGCCGCGGGTCCTGCCAAAGACGGCGGAGGCGGAGGAGTCGAACCCGGTGAAGACGACGACCGCCGCGCCGGTGGCGGCGAGCCGGGCAATTCCGGCGTCGTAGCGCTCCATCAACGCGTCGATGTCGACGCGCGGGCGCAGGATGTCGTTGGCGCCGGCGTAGATCGTCACGAGGGTCGGCCGCAGCGCCACGGCTGCGTCGATCTGCTCCTCAAGGATCTGGCGCATCCGCTTGCCCCGGATGGCGAGGTTGGCGTACCCCCAGGAGCCGTCGGCCAGGATGAGCTGCTGTGCGACCCGATCGGCCCAGCCGCGCACCCCGTTGGGGCTTCCCGGGTCGGGGTCTCCGACACCTTCAGTGAAGGAATCGCCGAGTGCAACATACCGCTGGGAAAAATCCATCAGCAAAGGCTATCGCGTCTGCCAACCGCGGCACAGCCCGGGTAGGCTCGTGCCAACCCGTGACAGGCGGGGCCCGACAGCCGACTCTAAAGGAATCCATGACGACCACCGACCGTGCCGGCAAGCGGGCCGCGCTGATCCTCAATCCCATCAAGAACACCGGCGCGGATGCCCGGGAGATTGTGGAGCGGGTTTCCTCCGAAGAGGGCTGGGAGGCGCCGCTGGTGCTTGAAACAACGGTCGAGGATCCGGGCCACGGGCAGGCGCAGGAGGCGCTGCGCGCGGGAGTTGATGTCGTCATCGCGGCCGGCGGCGACGGCACGGTGCGGTGCGTGGCCGAGGAACTGTCGGGGACCGGGACCGCGATGGCCCTGGTGCCTTTGGGCACGGGCAACCTGCTGGCGAGGAACCTCGATATCGCCGTGGACAACCCGGAGGAAGCCGTCGATACGGCGTTCCACGGAACCGAACGGAGGATCGACGTCGTGCACGTCACGGTGGACCGCGCGCAGAAGGCCCACGTCTTCCTCGTCATGGCCGGCCTCGGCTACGACGCCGCGATCATGTCGGACACCCGGGACGACCTCAAGGACAAGGTGGGCTGGCTGGCCTACGTCGATGCCGGAATCCGGAACCTTCCGGGCAAGCCGGCCCGGACCACCATCACGATCGACGGCGGACGGCCCTTCGACCGCCGGCTGCGCAGTGTGATGGGCGGCAACTGCGGCAAGATCATGGGCGGCCTCGAGATCTTCCCCGGGGCCAAGATCGATGACGGGCTGCTTGACCTGATGACCGTCGCCCCGCGGGGGCGGTTCGGCTGGCTGAACGTGGCGGGCAAGCTCTTCGCGAAGGGCAAGGGCAAGGACCCTTCGCTGGAGTACTACCAGTGCAGCCGGGCCGAGGTGCAGCTCCACGAGCCGCTCGAGGTGCAGCTCGACGGGGACCCGCTGGGCAAGGCGACGCACATGTCCTTCGAGATGAAGCCCGAATCGCTCCGGCTGCGCATGCCCTACGGCCGCAAGGACCCGGCGATCCTCAGCAATCCCCTGCCGTAGGCGGCCTGGCGACTTCCGGCGGAGAGCCTGATCCGGCCTAGAGCCAGGGCAGGGGGTCGACCTTCTCGTCATTGACGAGGACTTCGAAGTGAAGGTGGCACCCGGTGGAGTTTCCGGTGGTGCCGACGGCGCCGATCAGTGCGCCGCGGGCGATGGTCTGGCCAGTGCTGACGCCGATCGAGCTGAGGTGGTTGTAGGTCGACTTGAGCCCCTTACCGTGGTCGATCACGATCCGCTGCCCGCCGCCGTAGGCGTGCCAGCCGGCGTCGACGACGACTCCCTTGTCCGAGGCCTTGACGGGGGTTCCGCATGCTCCGGCGTAGTCGATCCCCGTGTGGAGTTCGGGCGCGTAGCCGCCGAGCGGGTTGACCCGGTAGCCGAAGGTCGAGGCGACGCTCAGGTTGGCGAGGGGCGCAGCGAGGGTGGGCTTGTCGCCGGTCCGGGCGATCCCGGTGGAGAGGGTCTTGGCCTTGGCGCCGGACTTGGCCATGGCCACGCCGGCCACCTTCTGGCGGCTGAAGTCGATGTCGGCGGCGGCGTCGGCAGTGATCTGCGGCAGCGACGCAGCAGGGGCGGCCTGGACCGTCGGGGTCTTGGTGTCCATCGAGGCGGGGGCGGGGACGGCGCCCATGACCAGGCCCGCGCCGACGGCGGCCAGGCCTACGACGAGGGCCCCGGCGCGCATCCGCGGAAGGAGGCCCGCCGGCTTGGTGTCGGAGGCCTCCGTGCGACGCAGTTCGCGCCGGCGGACCGGCAGCGGCTCGGGCCGGAGCGAGCGGCGGGTGGGGAAGTCGGAGACGGCTTCCCGCGCGGCGGGAGCCGGTGTTGCTGTGGCGCTGGGGACAGCTGCGGACGCGCGGCGGCGTCCGGGCAGGGCCGGGTTGGTCAAGTTCGATGCCTCTCTGCGACGCCTGCGAAGTTAGCTGTCGGGTTCGAGCAAGAGTCGACTCGGCCCCACTGCACAGGGCCGGCTCCCTGCATGCACCCTCAGCGGGCACGCGGGCATCCGGTCCGCTGTGTGCGGACAGTTCAATGCAGTGAGGCTTCACCCCGAAGACAGCGGTGCGCTGCCGGGAAGTGGGTCCTCCGCCCCTGTCATGAGGTGGGTCAGAGCGGTCCGCTGACAGGGCTGGGCGTGCGGACCAGGGGGGAATACACGGTGTTGAGACTTCACGCAAGCTTACTCTTTTTGCCGGAAGTTACAATTCCGTTATCTTCCAACGGGCGTGTCGGCGGCGGCGCGCCGTGCCGCTACGCAGATTCGGACCGGCCACGGCGCCAGTAGCCCATGAAGGCGACCTGTTTCCGGTCGATGCCCACGTCGCGGACCAGGTACCGGCGCAGTTCCCGCACCATCGAGGCCTCCCCCGCAATCCACGCGTAGAAGGGCTGGGATCCCGGAGGGCGTTCGGTGGTCGCGGTGGCCGCGGCGGAGAGCGCCTGCGGTGTTTCCCAAAGGATGGTCCGGTCGACGTCCACCTCCTCGGGCTCGGGCCCGGGGGCGCCCCGCCGGTCCGGGGCGGACCCGGCCAGGACGGCCCAGCCGGGCGGGGGAAGGGCGCGGCGCACGGCCTGGGCCAGGAGCCCGCCGTGCTCTGCGCGCCCGCGCACGAGCCAGGTGATCTCCACCGAGGAGGGGGTGACAAGGGGCTGGATGTCCGCCGCGTCGGCGACTTCGAGGAAGGCCTGCCCGCCCAGTTCCGGCGGCAGGGATTCGAGGATTGCACTGATGGCCGGGACCGCGGTCTCGTCCCCGGCCAGGAGGACCGAGCCAGCCAGTCCGGGCCGCCACTCGATGCCGCCGTACGCTCCGGCGGTCGCACACCGGGCGGCCGCCGCGTTCGGACCGATCAGGCACAACGTCGCCCCGGGAACCGCACCGGCCGCCCATAGCGCGGCCGGCCCGGCGCTGCCATCAGCGTCGAAGTGCAGGACGAAGTCAACGTCGATTTCCGGTGAGGCGCCCTGGCAGCGGGACTCCCGAACGGTGTAGGTGCGCATGACGCCGCGCTCGGCCGGGTCAAGGCCGAGCCAGCGCTGGTACCAGCCGTCGCCGGCCCCACGCAGAAGTTCGCCGGGGAGGTCGACGGTGCCGCCGCCGGGCGGCGGGATGATGACCTTGATCCGCAGATCGCAGGTCGGCCCGTTCACGCCGAAGTCCCGCAGGCTGTCCCCGCCGAAGGTGACGCGCTGGAAGTTCGCGCCGATCCTCTGGACCTTCTTCACCTCGACGTCGAAGGCGAGCACCGGGGGAACCGCGGGCGCGGTCCGGGCCGGGCGCCGGGTGGTTTCGGTCATGACGCCGCCCCGGCGCCGGCCCCGGCGGGCACGGACGCGGTGTGGTGGCGGCCTATCGGGACCACGAGGGGGGTTCCCGCAACGGGGTCGGCGATGACGGTGCATCGCAGGCCGAAGACCTCGTGCACCAGCCGGGGCGTGACGACGGCGGCCGGCGGGCCCTGCGCCGCGAGGCGCCCGTCCTTGAGCACGATCAGATGGTGGGCATAGCGGGCCGCAAGGTTGAGGTCGTGGAGCACCATGGCCACAGTGGTGCCGGAGCCCCGGTTGAGGTCGGTGATCAGGTCGAGCACTTCGATCTGGTGGGCGACGTCGAGGAAGGTGGTCGGCTCGTCAAGGAGCAGGATGTCGGTCTGCTGGGCGAGTGCCAGGGCGATCCAGACGCGCTGCCGCTGGCCCCCGGACAGCTCATCGACGGAGCGGTCGGCAAAGGCGAGCGTGTCCGTCACCCGCAGGGCCTCGGCCACGGCGGCGTCGTCCCCGGGGGTCCACCGGCGGAACCAGCCCTGGTGGGGGTAGCGGCCGCGGCCGACGAGTTCCGCGACGGTGATCCCACCGGGCGGCACGGGCGCCTGGGGCAGCAGCCCGATGGTGCGGGCCACGGCACGGGAGGGAAGGGAGCGGATGTCCTGCCCGTCGAGCAGCACCGACCCGCCCGAGGGCTTGAGCAGCCGGGCCAGGCCCCGCAGCAGCGTCGATTTTCCGCTGCCGTTGGCGCCGACGATGACGCTAACCCTGCCCGGCGGCAGCGCCACGGTGAGCCCGTCCACCACCTTCCGCTCGTCATAGCCGAGCGTGATGGAGCGCGCCTCAAGGGTGGAGGGTTCTCGCGGAGTATCAGCCATGTCAGCCTCCCTGGCCGGATCGGTTTACGGATATCAGCAGCCAGAGCAGGACCGGCGCCCCGAGGGCCCCGGTGAGGACACCCACCGGAAGGGAGGTGCCGGGGATCAGGTTGGCTGCGGCGAAGTCGGCCGCCAGGACGAGGACGGCGCCCACCAGGCCGGCAAGGGCGAGGGAGGGCGGCCCGCCGACAAGGCGCCGGGCGATGGGCCCGCAGAGGAAGGCGACGGCGGCCACCGGGCCGGCCGCGGCGGTGGACACGGCGGCGAGGCAGGCGCCGGTGAGGATCAGGGCGGCCCGGGAAACCTCCACCCGCACACCGAGCCCGGCGGCGGCGTCGTCGCCGAGCTCAAGGAGCTGCAGGAGGCGCGAGAGCACCAGGGCGGCAGGGACGAGGAGCACCAGGGCACCCCCGAGCAGGGCGGCCCGGTCCCAGGTGCTTGAATTCAGGGACCCGGTGAGCCAGACCAGCGCCTCGGCGGCCGTCCGGAGATCGGCGCGGGTGAGCAGGAAGTTCACCAGGGCATGGAGGACAGCGGCGAAGGCGATGCCCACGAGGATCAGCCGGTACCCGCCGAGGCCACCTCGCCGGGCGGTCAGGTAAATGGCGGCGGCCACCCCCAGGCCACCGGCGACCGCGGCGAAGGACACCGCCGCCCCGGAGGCTCCGAAGAGAACGATGGCCGTCACCGCACTCGCGCTGGCCCCGTAGCTGATGCCGATGACGTCGGGGCTGGCCAGGGGGTTGCGGAGCAGAGTCTGGAAGATCGTTCCGGCCATGCCAAAGCCGATCCCCACGAGGACGGCCATCAGGGCGCGCGGCAGCTTGTTCTCGAGCACGATGTAGCTGGCTCCGGGGATCTGCGCCCCGCCGAGGATGCTGAAGAAGTCGGGCACGGTGACCGTGTAGGAGCCGAGGAGCACCGAGACGGCGAACAGGATGACGGCGGCCAGCGCCAGCGCACCGGCCCGCACGCTGCGGGACCGCCGGCGTGCCGCGCGCCCCGCGGCCAGGGCCCGGGCGGCGGAACCGGCGGCGGATCCGGACTCCGCTGTCCCATCCGGCCGCAGGCCCGCCTGGGTGGAGGCGCTCACAGGTCCGCCGCCTTCCGGCTGCGGATCAGTATCAGGAAGACCGGCGCCCCAACGAGCGCGGTGAGAATGCCCACCTGGATCTCCCCCGGCGGGAGCAGGATCCGGCCCAGGATGTCGGCGCCCAGGAGGAGGACCGGGCCGAGGACCGCGGAGAAGACCAGCATCCACCGGTAATCGGAGCCGACGAGCAGCCGGACGAGGTGCGGGACGATCAGGCCCACGAAGGCGATCGGGCCGGCCACGGCGGTGGCCGCACCGCAGAGAACCACCACGCCGAGCGCCACGCCCGCCCGGGCGAGGGCCACCCGCTGGCCCAGGCCCCGGGCGACATCGTCGCCGAGGGCGAGCGCATTGAGGATCCGGCCCGTGCACAGGATCAGGACCAGCCCGACGGCAAGGAACGGTGCGGCGGTGCCGAGCACCTCGAAGCCGCGGCCGGAGAGGGTGCCCACCTGCCAGAAACGGAACCGGTCGAGGGTTTCCTGCTGTGAGACCAGAATGGCGTTGGTCAGGCTGCCTAGTCCGCCGGCCAGGACGGCCCCGGCGAGGGCGAGCTTGATGGGGGTCGCCCCTTCGCGGCCGAGCGCGGCGACCGCGTAGACGGCTGCCGCCGCGGCCGCGGCGCCGGCGAAGGCGAACCAGAGGTACCCGGCCGGCCCGCTGACGCCGAAGAGGTGGATCCCTGCGACCACCGCGAGGGCGGCACCGGCGTTGATGCCCAGGATGCCCGGGTCGGCCAGGGGGTTGCGTGCCACGCCCTGCATGGCGGCGCCGGCGGCGGCGAGGGCGGCTCCGACGAACAGCCCGGCGATGGTGCGCGGGACCCGGGATGCCACCACGGCGTGGTCGCCGTTGGCCGGGTCGAAGGCCATGAGCGCCTGCAGGAAGGTGTCAAGCCCGACCGGGCGGGCGCCCAGGGTGAGGGAGGCGATGCCGATCAGGGCGAGCGCGGCAACGGCGGCGAGGAGCCTCGCAGCCTGGCCGCCGCGCCCGGCCACGGCGGGGATGCCGTTCGGCAGCGCGAGCGGTCGCACTGCCATTCGGGTTCCTCCTCAGCCGCGGGATCGGTCTGAGGTAAGGCTAGCCTACGCCAGCGGGGATTAAGAAACGCTCACGTGTCCTAATCCCCGCCGATGTACTGCTTGAGAACGGACCTACTTGGAGGCAGATTCGCGCTCGTACTTGTCGCGGAGTTCCCGGCCGTCATTGACCAGCTTCAGCGTCTTCTCTTCCTTCTTCTCGGTGGCCTTGGTGTCGCGCGGCGGCAGCTGGATGGTGTCCTCGGCCTCGATGCCGGCCTGGAGCTGGCGTCCCCGCTCCACCTCGGCGTCGAACTCAGCACCGAACAGCAGCGACAGGTTGGCGATCCAGAGCCACAGCAGCAGCACGATCACGCCGGCGATGGCGCCGTAGGTCTTGTTGTAGTTGCCGAAGTTCGCGACGTAGAACGAGAAGCCCAGGGTGGTCAGGGCCAGCACGATCAGGGCAATGAAGGCCCCCATGCTCATCCAGCGGAACTTGGGCTGCTTCACGTTCGGGGCGCCGTAGTAGAGGATGGCGATCATAATGACGGCGAAGGCCACCATGACCGGCCATTTGGCGATGTTCCAGATGGCCACCGCCGTCGAGCCGAGCCCGATGGTGTTGCCGACAGCCTCCGCGACCGGGCCGGAGAGCACGAGCATCAGGGCCAGGGCCACGATGAGGATCAGCACCGAGACGGTGATGGCGAGCATGATCGGGCGCAGCTTCCAGAAGGGGCGGCCCTCCTGCACCTCGTAGACGCGGTTCATGGCGCGGGCGAAGGCACCGACGTAGCCTGAGGCCGACCAGATGGCGCCGAGGATACCGACGACCAGCGTGAGCCCTGCGGCGTTGGAGGAGGTGAGCTGCTCGATGACCGGCTTGACGGTGTTAACAGCATCCCCCGGCGCGAAGCGCTCGACGAGGCCCAGGACCTGCGTCGTCGTCGCCTCTGCCTGCCCGAAGACGCCCAGCAGGGAGACCAGCGCGAGGATGGCCGGGAAGATCGAGAGCACGGCGTAATAGGTGAGGGCGGCGGCCAGGTCGGTGCACTGGTCCTTGCCGAACTCGCTGACGGTGCGCTTGAAAATGTAGCCCCAGGCCGGCTTGGCGAGCTCCGTGGGATCGTCGGGCTTGCGCGAATCGTCAGGATCAGGGGCATTCTGCGCCTTCAGGCGGGTCGCCTCCTCCTGAGTGTCCGCCTGCGATGCATTCTTGCTGTTCACTGGTACCTCCACCTACGTGTCGATCTGCAGACGTTCGGATCGCCGCTGCACTGTTCCCCGCCCCACTGCACCATAAGCTTACTTACTAGTCCAGTTGGATGAACAGCCACTACGGTGTAACAAAGCGACGAGAAGGAGCGGTCCCCATGCGTATTGCCGTCATCGGAGCCACCGGAAATGTTGGCACCGCCGTGCTTCGACGGCTCCACCGGGCGGCCGCGGACCGTGCGGCGGCGGGGGATGCCGGGCCGCTCTCGATCGTCGGAATCGCCCGGCGGCGCCCCGACGAATCCGCCCCGCCCTACAGCGGGGTCGAGTGGCACACCCTCGATGTGGGCACCGACGAGGGCCGCCGCCGGCTCCCCGGCGCGCTGGCCGGCGTCGACGCCGTTATCCACCTGGCGTGGGCCATCCAGCCGAACCGGGACGAACCCGCAATGCACCGGACCAATGTGCTGGGCACCGAAAACGCGCTGCGGGCCGCCGGGGAGGCCGGTGTGCGGCAGTTTGTCTGCGCCTCCTCGGTCGGGGCCTACTCCCCCTCCGACAAGTCCGTCCGCCGGGATGAGTCCTGGCCCACCGGAGGAATCACCACCTCGCACTACAGCCGGCACAAAGCGGAGCAGGAACGGCTGCTTGACCGCTTCGAACTCGACTATCCGGAGATCCCCGTGGCCCGGCTGCGGCCGGGCCTGATCTTCCAGACAGGGGCCGGCAGCGAGGTCGGCCGGTACTTCCTCGGTCCGCTCATTCCCAAGGTGTTCCTCGGCCGGGTCGGCCCGCCCCTGGTGCCCATTCCGGACCAGATGGTGTTCCAGGCCGTCCATGCCGACGACGTCGCCGACGCCTACTGGCGCGTCGTCGACCGGCGGGCCTCGGGCGCGTTCAACATTGCGGCCGAACCGGAGCTCACCCCCGCCCGCGTCGGGGGACTTCTCGGCGCCCGACGCGTCCTGAACGTGCCGGTGGCCCTGCTGCGGGCCGCCGTAGGGGCGAGCTGGTCCCTCGGCGTGCAGCGGACGGACCCGGGCTGGGTCGACATGGCGGCGCAGTCGCCGGTGATGAGAACCGACCGGGCCGCCGCGGTCCTCGGCTGGAGGCCCGAGCACACCTCGATTGAAGCGATGGCGGCCATCCTCGCCGGCATGCGGGGCGGCGGGGGCCACTCCGGTTCACCCGCACTCTATCCGCGGAGCGGCCGGCCTCCGGAGGGCCGCTAGGAGGCGGCGGCACCGCGTGCCGGGACGCGCGAGCCGGCGTCCGCCGACCCGATGCCCGCGGGCAGCTGCTCCGGGGAGGCGGGGAGGGTGGCAATAAAAACGGCGCCTCCGGTGGGCGGGGATTCGACCCGGATGCCGCCGCCGTGGCTTTCGACGATCCTCCGGCAGATGGCGAGCCCAAGCCCGGTGCCGGGGGCGCGGGACGCGCCGTTGGCGGACCGGTGGAACTCGGTGAAGATCCGCTCGCGGTCCGCGGCAGGCACCCCGATTCCGTTGTCCGCAACGGTGATCCGCGTCCAGCCGGTGCCCGGGTCCTTCTCGGAGGTCACCGCCACGACGGCCGTTCCGTCGGCGGGCCCGTACTTCACCGCGTTGCCGATCAGGTTTTCCATCAGCTGGGTGAACAGTCGCTGGTCGGCGTAGACGTCGCTGCGCAGGTCGAGGCGGAAGTCGACCGGCGGGGCGTCCGACTCCGCGGGCAGGGACGCGCGCAGGTCGACGATCGCCGAGACGACGGCGTTCACGTCGACGTGCCTGGGGGTGAGCTTGTCCGCTTTCGCCAGGCTGTAGTCGAGCAGCGCCCGGATCTGATTGCTCATGCGCAGGCTGGCCCGGCTCAGGCGCCGGACGATGCTTACGCGTTCCTCCTCGCTGAGATCCTCGTCCTGAAGGATTTCGAGCCACCCGTCGAAGACCGTCAACGGGGTGAGCAGGTCGTGGGCCACCACCGAGGCGAACCGGGCAAGGTCCTGCTGGTGCCGCCGCTCCACCGTGACATTGTGGAAGACGATGACGGCGCCCTGCCCGGCCGGCAGCGGCACGGCGTCGACGGAGAGGTGGAGCACCTCCCCTTCGGGCAGGTGCAGGTCGATGCTCTCGCGCTCCACGGTTTCCCCCGCGAGAGCGCGGTTCAGCGGTAGCTCCTCCTCGGCCAGGGGCACGCCGGCGGTCGTCCGGAAGTCGTACCGCGCAGTCCAGGGCACGTCGGAGCGCAGCCGGGTCTCGCCCACCCAGCGGGCACCGGCCGTGTTGTGGACAAGCACCCGGCCGGCGGCGTCGACGGCGATCACGCCGTCGTACATCTTCTCGATCACGACGTCGCGGAGCTGGGTCGCGGCCTGCGCTTCGCGGTGCGCCTCCGAGAGGCTGGCGATGAGGCGCAGCCGCTCCTCACCGTTGAGTGCCAGGACCGCCGAGACCGAGAAGGCAACGAAGGTGAATGCCTGGGCCACATAGGCCGCGGCATCCGCCGGAAGGCTGGCGAAGGGACCGTTGCCGGAGATAGTCAGCCAGACCAGCAGGGTTCCGCTGGCCAGGCCGTGCGCCATCGCCCAGCCGGTCGTCAGGCGCAGCCCTGCCCAGATGTTCGCCGGAAGGGTGATGAACGCGATCGGCAACGGATTCGAGGGCACGAAACTGACAACGTAGAGCAGCGCGGTGATCGCGGCCAAGGCCACGTACTCGATCCAGCGGCGGGCCGAGGGCCGGGAGGGCGACGGGCCGGGCACTGTGCGGGTGGCCACAAGGGCGAGGCTCCCGATGGCGACGAGTGAGACGGCGTTGCGGACGACCCAGGGCGAAAAGCCCTGGAGAACGGTGAGGCCCGAACCCAGCGCATAGGCGCCCGCCGCGATCACTGCGCCGCCGATCACCGCAGCGATCACCGCCGCCGCGGCCAGGCCCAGATACTCCCCCACGCTGTGCTGGGTCCGCGTCGGCACGAACCGGGTGAAGAGGAGCACGGCGGCGAGCGCTTGCACCGGGTTGCCGAAGCCGGTGATGAGGGCGGTCTCCTGGTCCAGCCCGGTGAGCGCGTTGAGCAGGGACGTGAGGACGAAGATGCCGGTCAGGGCCACAGCCACGCCAACCCGGCGCGGCCAGGCCCACAGCACCCAGAGGAAACCCGCGCCGGCCGCCGGCCAGGCCAGCGCGTAGCCGCTGGTTTCGAGCTGCGCACCCCTGCCGATATAGACGGCCGTGACCAGGGCCGCGGCGAAGAGCACATGGAGGAATGCCGGAGGCAGCGCCGCCATCCGTTGCACGGGCCCTGTGAACTGTCCTTCCCGCACCTTGTCCTCCAGAGTCCTGTCCCCGGCGGGCCGCACGGGCCCGCGGCCCGGCGCGCCGCTGCGAACCGGTGGCATCCAGCCTAACGGCTCACGGCGGTCAGTACAGGAAGATCGGGAACAACCAGCGGTTGTGGGCGTGGAGCAGTACCAGGAACAGCACGAAATCGAAGAGAAGGTGGACGCTGACGATGTAGGAGAGCGACTTGGTGCGCGCGAAGATCCAACCCTGGATCACGGCGAAGGGGTAGATCAGGAAGGGGCCCCAGGCGTGGAATCCGAGGTCCCACAGGAAGGAGGTGAACACCACCGCCTGAAGCAGGTTGGCCTGCCATTCCGGCAGGTGCCGGCGCAGCAGCGTGAACACCGTGCAGATGAAGAACAGTTCGTCCCAGATTCCCAGGACGTTGGTGCCCAGGAACAGTTTGAAGATGTCCGCGCCGTCGCTGGCCGCCGGCCAGTTTAGGTACACCCCGGTTGGGATCATGTACACGGGCAGGATCAGGTACCCGATCACGACGACGGCGGCAAGGTACCACCGTTCGGTCCGCGACCACTTCGAGCCGGTCAGGACGGGAAAGCGGATTGCGTGGTCCCGGAAGACCCAGCGGGAGACGGCGTAGGGCAGCCCGACGGCAAGGACCATCGCTGTCCCCATGACGGCCATGTGGCCGATGCTGATGTCCGTGGTGATCGGCACGGTGCTGATGATGGTGATGCCCAAGGCGGCGAGCCCGACGTCCTTGAGCAGGGGGCGGCTGATCAGGGCGGCGGCAGCGACCGCGGTGGCAAGCAGGAGATACCCCGCCACCCGGTACTCGAGGGCGAAGAGGAGGAACCCCGACAGGACGGCTGCGGTCGCCGGAACCAGGTTCACTGCGGAGTGCCGGACGATCGGTTCTGCCGTCGTAGAGGTGCTCACACAACGAGGGTACTCCCGGCGGCCGCGGGAGTCATGGCCTTGAGGTGCGGGGGAATCCGCGACAGGATGGCGGAACATCTGCCGTCCACCCCAGGGAGCGCTCCATGGACTACACCTACGACGTGCTCGTCATTGGAGCGGGGCCGGCGGGCATGGCCGCCGCCGTGCGCGCCGCCGAGTTGGGGGCGCGCACGGCGGTGGTTGAGCGCTCGGCGCTGGGCGGAACCTGCGTGAATTCCGGCTGCGTTCCCACCCGTGTCCTGGCCAAGACCGCCCGGCTGTTCCGTGAGGTCCGCACGGCCCACGACTACGGCATCGTCGTCGCTGAACCGCAGGTTGACTGGCCCACCACCGTGGACCGGGTCCGCTCCACCGTTGAGCGGGTCCTCGCCGCCAAGGGGTACCCTGCGCTCATCGACCGGCTCGGCATCGACCTGCTCGCGGGGGATGCTTCCTTTACCGACGAGCACACGGTGTCCATCGGAGACCGATTGGTCAGCGCCCGGTCGATCATCCTGTGCATCGGGGGCAGCGCGCGGCGCCTTCCCATTCCGGGGGCCGAGGCGGCGGTCCTGCCCCATGAGGTGCTTTCCATGCCTGAGCTTCCGGCGTCGGTCGCGGTGATCGGCGGGGGCCATACCGGCGCCCAGCTCACCACCATTTTCAATGCCCTGGGGTCGCAGGTGCTGCTCCTCGATGTCGCCCCGCGGATCCTGATGACCGAGGACGCCGACGTCTCGGCGGCCGTTACCGAGGGTTTCGGTTCACGGGGCGTCCGGGTGGAAACCGGCATCGCCGGGATCGACGCGATCCGACCCTCGGAGGGTGCGCTGCAGCTGTCCTGGCGCAGCGGCGGGCAGCCCGACGAGATCTCCGTGGAGGCTGTGGTGATGGCTGCGGGATGGCCGGCGAACCTCGACGGGCTGAACCTCGAGGCCGCCTCCGTCGA
The DNA here is from genome assembly GCA_003602285.1 of Arthrobacter frigidicola. GTDB lineage: Bacteria > Actinomycetota > Actinomycetes > Actinomycetales > Micrococcaceae > Arthrobacter_D > Arthrobacter_D frigidicola. The sequence goes on along the minus strand of QZVU01000004.1, from coordinate 86,978 downwards.
GTCGACCCGCACCGCCGTACCCGTCGACGACTACCTCCGCTCCAATGTGCCTCACATCTTCGTTGCCGGTGATGCCAACGGTTCAAGCATGCTCGTGCAGGCGGCCGTGTTCGAGGGTGAGACCGCCGCAGAGAACGCGGTGCTGGGGGCCAACCGCACCACCCCGCACCACCTGCTGCCCGAGGGCGGATTCACCGACCCCGACTACGCGGGGGTCGGCCTCACCGAGGCCCAGGCCCGGGCCCGCGACTCCCAGTGCCACGCCGTCATGCTGCCCTATGCCGCGGTGGAACGCCCCATCATCGACGACCGCGAACAGGGCTTCCTCAAGCTGGTGACCGACCGGCACCGGGAGCTTATCCTTGGCGCCCACTCCGTCGGGGAGAACGCCGTGGAGGTCATCCAGGCGGTGGCCGCGGCGATGGCGGCCGGCACCGACCTCGCAACCCTCGCGCGGGTGAAATTTGCCTACCCCACCTACAGTGCCGTGATCGGCCAGGCCGCCCGCGCGGCGCTGCGGACCTGAGACGCTGACTTTTCGCAACCGGGCAGATTCCTGCCGCCCGGAGAAAGCCGCTGATAAAATGGAAACGCTTTCCACCTGAGGGAAGGCACGTTCTCCACCTCCGGATCAGGGAGAGACATGAACACGACCGGCAGGAAATTCACCGCCACCGAGGAATCGACGAGCAAGCACCCCCAGGACTGGGGCCGCGCCATGGCCGTGGCCATCTGCCGTCTGGGCGATATGGCGCGGGAGGCCGGAGACGACTTCGAGCACGAGGCGCTCCTGGGCGAGGACCTTCACCTTTTCGTCAAGGAAACGCACGACGGCGTCAATATCACCATGTCGTGGACACCGAAGCGGGAGGCGCAGACGGAGCGCGTGGAGGAACCGGCGCAGCCCGCCGGCTGAACAACTAAGCAGACTTACCTTTATCGGGGTAGGCTAAAGAGCACCACCACCCGCTGGTCAACCGGAGGAAAAAGATGTCCGCAGCGAATCCCGATCCGAAGGACGACAACCTCACCGGGCTGGAGCCCGGCGGGGGAGTCCCCCCGGGGGAGACTCCCCCCGGAGAGGCGAGTACCAGCGCCCAGCAGGGCCACGGCGAGGCCGGGCCCTCGAAGGGGTTCTCGAGGATCTGGCTGGCCGTCACCGGAATTATCGTCCTGCTGTTCCTTTTGTATTTCGTCGGTTATATCGCCAACTTCTTCTGACGGAACCTGAAAACCACCGCTGGTTCCGGGGGCTCAGTTTCCGGGCATTTTCGCCGCCCGCTGAGCTTAGGCTAGCCTTACTTCTGTCCTGATCGAAAGACCCCGAAGGGTCACCAAGAAGTCAAGGAGCCCCATGGCCCCCCTCCGCACGCGCGCCCTCCTGGCGGCCGCTGCCGTCCTGTCCGTCTCGGCCTGCTCCACCGGCCCCGCTTCGGGAGAATCGGCCGGTTCCGGCGGGAACGAGGCAGGGGCGGCGGATGCGTTCCCCGTCACCATCGAGCACGCCCTCGGCGAGACCGTCCTTGAGGAAAAGCCCGAGCGGGTGGCAACGGTCTCCTGGGTGAACGCGGATGTCTCCCTCGCGCTTGGAGTCGTTCCGGTGGGAATGCCCACGGACACCTACGGCGGGAACGACAAGGGATCAACCCCGTGGAAGGACGCGAAGCTCGACGAGCTCGGCGCCCCGATCGGCAGCGAGGACGCCCCCGTCCAGTACTCGGAGACCGACGGCCTGCCCTTCGATGACATCGCGGCCACCGACCCCGACGTCATCCTCGCCGCCTATTCCGGGCTGTCGCAGGAGGACTACGACACGCTGAGCGACATCGCCCCGGTCGTTGCCTACCCCGAGACCGCCTATGGCACGGCGTGGCAGGACTCGACCCGCCTCGTGGGCGAAGCACTGGGCCTCTCCGAGCAGGCCGAGGACCTCGTCGCCAACACCGAGAAGGCCATCGAGGACGCCGCGGCCGACTACCCGCAGCTTGAGGGGAAAAGCTTCATCTACGGCACCCTCGATCCCGCCGGAGCGGAGCAGGTCAGCCTCTACACCGCCGACGACAACCGCCCCCGGTTCCTGTCCTCGCTGGGCATGAAGGAGGCCGAGGTCATCAGCAGTGCCGCGGAGGGGTCCGATGAATTCTTCATCCCCTGGTCGGCCGAGCGGGCCAACGAACTCGAATCCGACGTCTTCGTCACCTGGGTGCCTGACGAAGCCACGAAGGACGCCATTGCCACCGACCCGCTGCTCGGCCAGATTCCGGCCGTCAAGTCGGGTGCGCTGGTGGCCGACAGTGACAACACCCTCACCCTCTCCATCTCGGCGGCCAGCCCCCTGAGCCTGCCCTGGGCCCTTGAAAAGTTCCTGCCGCTGCTGGGCGATGCGGTCGACAACGCCGGATAGCCGCCGGAGTGCCGGGACGGGCCATTGCCCATCCCGGCGATCTGGGCTGAAATGGTAGAAACGAACGGAGCAGCCATGGCCCAGCTTGATATCAACGAACTGCAGGACGCGACGGCGTGGGACAGCGAGGGCACCAAACTCGGTGTCGTCAATGAGGTCCACCTCGAGAAGTCCTCGGGAGCTCCGGGCTGGGTCACCGTCTCGCTGGGCCTGCTGAACACCCGGGAGCACTTCGTTCCGCTGGCCCGCTCGCGGTTCGAGGGAGGCGACCTCCATCTCGGGTGGACCCGGGACATGATCAGCGACGCCCCCGACGTGGCCGGCGACAAGGAGCTTTCCGTCGAAGAGGAACGCCTGCTGGGCGACTATTACGGGCTGTAGCGGCCGCCGCTGACGGCGCGGCGGCGCCGGTCCGCGCGCCGTCAGCGCGCCCCAGACCCCCGGGCCCTGCGGGTGGAGGCGTCGTTCGCCTTCTGCAGCGCGTCGACGAGTTCCTCCTTCGTCATGGTGGACCGGCCCGGCACGCCGAGCCGCTTCGCCAGATCGTAGAGGTGGGCCTTGGAGGCGTTCGCGTCGACCCCGCCGGCCGTGTCGCGGGAGGAGTCGCCACCGCCCTCCGCCCGGGCATCGGAGGGGCCGTTCTTCTCCTTCGGCTCCCAGTGATCGCCCACTTTCTCGTGGGTGTGCTTCAGCGCCGCGAACGCGGTGCGGTGCGCCCGCTCACCGTCGCCGTACTGCTCCTCGGCTGACTCCAGCGTCCGGGCGAACGTGGCCTGGGCGGCACCGCCCGAGCGCTGCAGCGTGCTGGGCAGCTCGTCCTTCGTGACCCTTCGTTTCCCCTTGTCTCCTGCCATCGGCGTCCCTCCTCCGGGTGCGTACCTTAATCCTAGGCCGGTGCCGGCTGCCTGTCCGGGTCGGCGAGCCGGGCGAGGTAGCGGACGAGCTCCCGCGGAGCCGACAGCGGCGCCCCGGCCTCCACCACGGCGTTGTAGTTGGTGTTCGTGTTGACGTCGTAGGTCACCACCCGCCCGTCGACGGTCTCGATGAACTCGATGCCGCACACCTCAAGGTGGTTCCGCCGGGCGAAGTCGGAGTACGCGGTGATGATCGGGGAGTCGAACCCCTCCCTTAGGGAAAACAGCTGCTGGCCGGGTTCCGGCGCGATGGTGGCCCCCGGCGGCATAATCGGCCGGCCCGTCACCGGGTCGATGGCGCAGGCATCGGCGGGGCAGAGCTGGAACCCGCCGCGCGCGGTGTCGGCCTTGATCGCATAGATGAAGCGCCCGCCGACGAGCTCGACGCGGGTGATGAAGGGCTCGGCGGCCTGCAGGTATTCCTGCACCAGGGTGATTCCGTCCTGGGGCTCCTCGAAATCCGCGGACGCGACGTAGTCGGCCAGTTCCGCGTGGGAGTCGAACTTCCGCACCCCCAGGCCTTTCCCGCCCTGGTTGTGTTTGAGGATGAACGGCGCCTCGAAGCCCTCCGCCGCTTCGAGGATGCGCCGCCGTCCGATGGCTGCCACCGTGCGGGGCGTGTCGATCCCGGCGGCCCGAAGCGCCGTGAGCTGGTCTACCTTGCTCATCTCCAGCTCGAGCACCCGCCGCCCGTTGACCGTCCGGCGGCCGGAGGCCTCGAGCCAGGACAGCACCGCGCGGGCATAGTCCTTGGACAGGCCATGGCTGCGGGTGTGGGCCGAAGCGCTGATCCGGGACCAGAAAATGCCCTCGGGCGGCACACCGTCCAGGTCGAGCACTCCATCGGTGAGCACCCACTCCACCACCTCGACGCCCTCCTGCTCGAACGCCCGGGCGAAGGGCGGAAACCACTCGGGATTCTCGTGGAGCGCGTAGATGGTCTTCATGGGTCCTCCCGCGGCGTGGGTGATCGGGTTCCGCCCATCCTAGCCGGGCACGGCATCCCGCCGGACCGGCGGGCCCGGGGCGCCGGGCCTCCTAGACTGGAACCATGACTGCAACACTCGTGGCCAAGTCCCTCGCCGGCGGCCACGGCCACCGAATCCTGTTCACCGACCTCGACCTCACGGTGTCTCCGGGGGAGGTCGTCGGGGTGGTCGGGGCGAATGGCGCGGGGAAGTCGACGCTGCTGCGGCTGCTGGCCGGCGCCGACGTTCCCGCCGCCGGTTCGGTGCGCACGGCCCCCGCGGACGCGTTCGTCGGCTGGCTGCCCCAGGAGCACGAGCGGATCGCCGGGGAAACCGTCGCGGCCTATCTGGCCCGCCGGACCGGGGCGACTGCCGCGACGGCGGCCATGGAGCAGGCGGCGGAGGCGCTGGGATCGGGGACCCGCCAGGCGGAGGACACCTATGCGTCCGCGCTCGATCACTGGCTGGCTTCCGGCGCAGCGGACCTCGAGGAGCGCATCCCGCCGGTGCTGGCCGACCTCGCGGTGGGTGTGGCCCCGGATGCCCTGATGACCTCCCTGTCGGGCGGCCAGCTTGCCCGCGTCGCCCTGGCGGCGCTGCTGCTCAGCCGCTTTGACCTGGTGCTACTCGATGAGCCGACCAACGACCTTGACCTCGACGGCCTGGCCCGCCTCGAGTCATTCATCCAGAACCTCCGCGGCGGGGTGGTGCTCGTCTCCCACGACCGCGAATTCCTGGCCCGCTGCGTCACCACGGTCGTCGAACTCGATCTGGCTCAGAACCAGGTGGCAGTGTACGACGGCGGGTACGACGCCTTCCTCGAGGAACGGGCGGTGGCCCGGCGCCACGCCCGGGAGGCCTACGAGGAGTTCGCCGACCGGAAGTCGGACCTCCTGGCCCGGGCCCGGACCCAGCGGGAGTGGAGCTCCCAGGGGGTGCGCAACGCCATGAAGAAGAACCCCGACAATGACAAGATCCGCCGCCGGGCCAGCATGGAGTCCTCCGAGAAGCAGGCCCAGAAGGTCCGGCAGATGGAGTCGCGCATCGCCCGCCTCGATGAGGTGGAGGAACCCCGCAAGGAGTGGCAGCTCCAATTCAGCATCGGCGCCGCCCCGCGGTCCAGTTCGGTTGCGGCGACCCTGAACCAGGCGACCGTCCGGCGGGGCGCCTTCACGCTCGGTCCGGTGTCCCTGCAGGTCAACGGCGGCGAGCGCATCGGCATCACGGGCCCCAACGGGGCCGGGAAATCGACGCTGCTTCGCCTCCTGCTCGGCCACGAGGCCCCCGCGGAGGGCACGGCGGCCCTGGGCGCCAGCGTGGCCGTGGGCGAGATCGACCAGGCCCGCCGCCTGCTGGACGAGGAGGCTCCCCTGGGGGACGCGTTCGAACGCCTCATGCCGCAGCTGAGCCAGGCCGAGGTGCGGACCCTCCTGGCGAAGTTCGGCCTGAAGGCGGACCAGACCGGGGCCCGGGTGGGCTCGCTCTCGCCCGGGGAACGGACCCGGGCGGGGCTGGCGCTGCTTCAGGCCCGCGGGGTCAACCTCCTGGTCCTCGACGAACCGACGAACCACCTCGACCTTCCGGCCATCGAACAGCTCGAATCGGCCCTCGAGGGCTACACCGGGGCCCTTCTCCTTGTCTCACACGACCGCAGGCTGCTGGAGAACGTCCGCCTTGAAACCCGGTGGGAGGTCGACGGCGGCCAGGTGCGGGTCCGCCCCGCCTGAGCCGCTCCGGGGTACCTCCGAGCGCGGGGTCCGGCTAGCTCTCCGGGTCATACCCGAACTCGCGGAGCTCCTGCGGGCAACGGCAGACCACCGCGATCCTTCGAGCCCACTCGAGCGCGTCTCCGCGCGTCGGCAGTTCAAGCACGAGGAACCCGCCCGTGAGCTGAGAGCCCGGATAGAGTTCGGTGCCCACCGAGCCGTCGGCGGAGACCAGCACGGGGTCTACCTGCTCGTTGATCCCCCCGCCGAAGACGTAGACTCCGGCATCCTTTGCCTCCTGGATCAGGGCGTGGGACTCGGCGGAGACGATCGGGAAATCCTCGGCGCTGACCACCATGGCTTCGCTCGGGAAGGAGATGAGGTATTTGGTCATGTCCCGATGGTGCCGCGCCGGCGGGCCGCCCGCAACCGGTGGAGGCGCATCGAGGACCGGCGCGCCGTCCCGCACCGCCCGGCGGGTACCGCTAGCGGCCGGGCTCGCGGGCGAGGGCCTTGTCGTGCTCGGCGTGTGCCCTGCCGATGAGTTCGAGGAACTCGGTCTCATTTCGGATCAGGCGCTTGTACTTCTCCGGGAGCCGTTTGAGGTCCGCCTCCTCGGCGCACAGCTTCGCATAGATCCGTTCGCGCTCAACAATGTCGGTCTCGTAGTTGAGGTCGAGGTAGTCGGTGGCATGGCGCCGGGCGCCCGAGACGGCGTTCTTGGCCTTGCCCTTGGGGCTGTAGACCGAGGCCAGGACCGTCACCAGGAGGACCCCGAGGATGACGCCGAGGGAGACCCCGGTGCTGACCTCCACCACGGGCACCTCCTCGCCGTCGTTGATGAAGGGGAGGTTGTTCTCGTGCAGCGCGTGCAGGATCAGCTTGACGCCGATGAACCCGAGGATCACGGCCAGGCCGTAGGAAAGGTAGATCAGGCGGTCAAGCAGCCCGTCGATGAGGAAGAACAGCTGGCGCAGGCCCATCAGGGAGAACGCGGTGGCGGTGAAGACGATGAACACGTTCTGCGTGAGCCCGAAGATCGCCGGGATGGAGTCAAGGGCGAACAGGATGTCCGTTCCGCCGATGGCGATCATGACCAGCAGCATCGGGGTCAGGACCCGCTTGCCGTTCTCGACGGTGAACAGCTTGTCGCCGTCGTAGTGCTTCGACGCCGGGAGGAAACGGCGGGCCAGGCGCACCATCGCCGGCTCGGTGTCGTCGTCGTGCCCGCCGGGCTTCAGCAGGTTTCCGGCGGTGAGGAGCAGGATCAGTCCGAAGATGTAGAACACCCAGGCGAACGAGTTGATCAGCGCCGCGCCGAGGAAGATGAAGCCGGTGCGGGCGATGAGTGAGAAGACGATGCCGAACAGCAGCACCTTCTGCTGGTCGGCCCGCGGTACGCGGAAACTGGACATGATGATCAGGAACACGAACAGGTTGTCCACGGACAGCGCTTTTTCGGTGATGTAGCCGGCGAAGTACTCGGTGCCGGCGGTGGGACCGCCGAAGACCAGGATGCCGAGCCCGAAAACGACGGCGATTCCGACGTAGATTGAGGACCAGATCGCCGATTCCCGCAGGGTCGGCGTGTGGGCCTTGCGGACGTGGAAGAAGAAGTCGAAGGCCAGCAGACCCACAATCCCGATGACCGTGACGACCCAGACGAAAAACGGAACATCCATCCGTGCGTGTTTCCTTCCCAGGGGCTGAGCGCCGGCCCGGGCCGGCAGGCTTCAACGATACTGGGACGGACTCACCCGGCGCCGCTGAGTCGGGAAACATGACGGAGCCCGCAGGGTGCGGGCACCGCTGCGGGCTCCGTTGGATGCCCGGTCCGGCCGGGCCACCCGGGTGGAGCCGGAGGCGGATCACCGCCCCCGTCCGCCCACTGGTGCTACCACCGGTGGGCCACGTCGACCACGAGCCGTGAGCCGGTCCCCGGCGTGTCAAGGGTGAACACGCGGTAGGGAAGCCGGGCGCGCACGCCCAGCCCGAAGGTGGTCTCCCCTTCGAAGCTGCCCACGTAGGCGATCTGCCGGAAGGTGCTGTACCCGGCCGTGCTCACCACATCACTGCGGTTGAAGGGCCGGTAGGTTGCATTACCACGGGCGTCATAGGCGGGAGCCTTGACGCGGATCGAGAGGTCCGCCGCACCGCGGAGCGGTACGTGCGCACCGGACCCGGGCGCATGGACGCTCCGGGCATAGCGGACGTCGTAGCCGACCCGCTCCCCGCGCAGGTCGATCACCATCCGGTCAAAGCACGCGTGCCGGCCGGCACGCACGTTCGTGATCGGCGCCGTCGGTTGAGCAGCGGCCGTCTTGGGCAGTGAACCCCAAGTGATGCCGCAGTAGGCAGCCGACGCCGGCCCGGGAGCCGCGATCCCCAGCCCCGCCGCGAGTGCAAGCACTGCAAGCGCGGAGGACGATTTCTTCTTGAGATTTTTCATTACACACCATCCAAGGTGGCGGAATAGGTGCAATTATGGTATCGCCGACCCGAAAGGAAGGATCTGCCGCCTGGCAGGTTGGCGCCGGATTGTTATTGTGGCTCAATGACCGAACTCCCCGTCGCCCTCGTCACGGGCGCCTCCCGCGGCATTGGCCGCGCCATCGCCGCCGAACTCGCCCCTACCCACCACCTCCTGCTGGGCGGGCGCGACTCCCGCGCCCTGACGGAACTGGCCGCCGGCCTTCCCTCCGCAGGCATCTTCGCCGCGGATCTTCAGCATCCAGGGGAGGTGGAGCTGGCCTGCGCGGCCATCGGGCGGCTCGACCTGCTCGTGCACTCGGCAGGCGTCCTGCGGGTGGGCGCCATCGCAGACCTTCCCGACGACGCGTGGCAGGAAAGCTTCGCGGTCAACCTCTTCGCCGTGGTCGGCCTGACCCGGCGGCTCCTGCCGGCCCTGCGCGCATCGCGCGGCCAGGTCATTGCCATCAATTCAGGCTCCGGCTACTCCTCGGGGGCCGGATCGGCTGCCTACAGCGGCACCAAGTTCGCCCTGCGCGCCTTTACCGATGCCCTCCGCGAGGAGGAGCGCCGGCACGGGGTGCGGGTCAGTTCGATCCACCCGGGCCGGGTGGCCACCGACATGCAGGAGGAACTGCACCGGTTCGAGGGCAAGGAGTACTCCCCCGAGGCCTGGATCCAGCCGGCCCAGGTGGCCAAGGCCGTGCGGCTCGCCGCCGATGCCTCCCGGGAGGCGACCATCGAGACGCTGAGCATCCGTCCGTCCGGGATGGTCTGAGACCTCAGGAGCTGCGGCCCGCGTCGGTTTCCCGGCCGGCCGGGCCGGCCGGGAAACCCCTGCTCAGGCGCGCGCGGGTTCGGCCAGGAGGGCGTCGATCTGGCCCATCCCTTCCCGGACCCCCTCCTCCATACCCATCTCCAGCATCTGCTGGAGCTGTTCGGCACTCTCGAAAACGGTCACCGTGGTCATCCGGGTGCGGCCCTCGACGGTCTCGAGGGTCATGACGCTGTGGGTGGCCCCCATCTTGTCGTCCGGCACGCCGTTCTCGTCGGCGAATCCGTCGTCGTACTCGAGGCGGCGGGGTGCGTCGATAGCCGTGATCTTCCACCAGCCGTGGAACTTCTCGCCCTCGGGGCTGGTCATGTAGTAGTTGGCCGAGCCCCCGGGCACAAACTCATGCCGCTGGAAGGTCGCGGGGTAGGTGGGCGGACCCCACCAGCGTTCGAGCTGGCGCGGGTCCTCCCAGACCTGCCATACCCGTTCGACGCTGGCATCGAACTCGGCGACGAAGGTGAGGCTGAGTGCCTCCGGGTCCTGGTGCGAAGAGATGAATGTCATGGGACTACTCCTTTTCCTCAGCGAGAATGTCAGCGATCCGGTCCACACGCTGCCGCCAGATCAACTCGTACTCTTCGAGCAGCCGCCGCGCCTTTTGCACACCCTCAAGATCAGGCCGCACGATCTGCTCCCTTCCGCGCTTCTCCTTCGTGACGAGGGAGGCACGCTCCATTACCGCGACATGCTTTTGTACTGCGGCGAAACTCATGGCGTAGTGGGCCGCCAGCCCGGACACCGAGTACTCCCCCGTGATGACCCGGGCGAGGATATCGCGGCGGGTGGCATCGGCGAACGCCTGGAAGAGGCGGTCCAGCCTGGCATCGTCAACTTGATCTACAACCATTTGGTTGTAACTTACGCCGGCATCCATCCGGCGTCAAGGGTTTTTCCGGTACGGGGAACCCGGCCCCTCTTCGGGCCCGCCGCCGGAACTGCCGGCCTCCCGAACTGGGTCTGCACCCCCGGCGAAAAGAGCACGGACTCGGGCGGTCCCGACACCTCGAAGCCCGCCGCCGCCACCAGGGAATCCCGGAGGTGGACCACCGTGGCCGGGAAGAGGCGCCAGGGTTCATGCGTGTTGGGGACATACAGCGTGCGGCCGCCGAGCCCGGTATGCAGCCCGTACCGGGCGGTCAGCTCCAGCGAAAGGGGATCGGCCGCGGCAGCGGTCCGGTCGGGGCGCACCGAAAACGAGGAGGACGCACCGCCCCGAAACCGCCGGACGTCGTAGCCGAACCGCTCCCCGCCCACGGCACCGGTGTTCTCCCCCGTCGGGCGGCAGCGTGACCACACGTAGTTGATCCCAAAGGCCCTTGCGGCCAGCACCACGGCCAGGCGGGACGCGTCGAGGGTGACGAAGACGACGCCGCGCACGCCGTCGGGCCCCCGCGAATACAGGCGGACATTGATTTCGGTGAACGACCCAAGGTAGGGAACGGGCCTCCCCTGCCCCAGCCCGGCGCCGACCATGCGGAAGCCGATCAGGCCGACCCAGGTGGAGCCGTCGATCTCATCGGGCTCCACCCCCGGCGGCATGTAGCGCGCGGCGGCGGCTACCGGGATCCTCCAGTGCAGGAAGACCGCGTCGGCCCAGAACTGGTCCATGATGCGCGGGCGCGGAAGCGGCGGCGGATCCGGCCAGGCCCCGGTGGGCGCGCTGGTGGGCCGGAAATGCTCGGAGGTCACCGCGCCGCCCTTCCGCCCGCTGACTGTCTGCCCGCTGACCGCCTGCCCGCCGCCTGCTCCCCGGGAGTTCCCGCAGAGCCGGCGCGTGTCCGTCTCAGGTGGACGGAGGGGGCGTGCGGCGGTTCGCCCGCGCCCGGTTGGTCAGGCTCAGCATCGCCTGGTGGCGCCGCGCCGAAAGGTCGCGCAGCAGCTTGTTCGACTCGGGGTTCCGCAGTGCTGCGGGCGAGGGCCGCTGGTACCTGCGCCGCCCAGGGGCTTCGGAGCCGTCGGACTCGGGCCGGATCATCATGGAAACGTCCTCTCCCTGAAAATGCCCACCGCGCCGCGCCAGTCGGCCGTTGCGGGGTGAATCGATTGTAGGGCCGGGGGAATACGCGGACAAGGAAAATTCCAACCGTCGTATTCGACCGGGCTAGAAGGCGTAGCGGATGCGGCAGTACGGAAGGTGGCGCCCCATCAGTGCCCGGAAGTCGTCGAGATAGCCGCGCTTTTCGGCGGCGGTGTACCGGACGTTGATGAATCCGTTCGACGAGCGTTTCTGCTCCTGGAGCTCGGGCCGCCACAGGATCTCCTCGGCGCGGGGGTGCCAGCCGAGGTTGACCTCGTGGAGCTGCTGGTTGTGGGTGAGGAAGATGACCTCCGCCGCGAGCTGCTCCTTGGCCTGCGGAGTCAGGACGGCGTCGATCTGGGCGAACAGCGCGCGCCACTCCTCCTGCCACCCGGGCGTGACGATCACCGGGGAGAAGTTGAGGTGGACCTCGTATCCGGCCTCCACAAAGTCATTGACCGCGGTAAGGCGCTCGGCGATGGGCGAGGTGCGGACGTCGACGATCCGAGCCAGCCGCTCGGGCATGAGGGAGAACCGGACCCGGGTCCGGCCGCGCGGGTCCCAGCCGAGCAGGTCCCGGTTGACGTATTTCGTGGCGAAGGACAGCTTGGCCGTCGGCAGGCTCCCGAAGAGATCGACGAGGTCCCTCACGTTGTCGCTGACCATCGCGTCGACCGAACAGTCGCTGTTCTCGCCGATGTCGTAGACCCAGGCGGTGTCATCGCACTGGTTGGGTTCGAGCTTCATGCCCTGGCGCGCCACGTGCCGTTCGAGATAGCCGCTGATCTGCTCGATGTTCGCGAAGACCGTGATGGGGTTGCTGTATCCCTTGTGCCGGGGGACGTAGCAGTAGGCGCAGGCCATCGCGCAGCCGTTCGCCGTGGAGGGCGCGATGAAGTCGGCGGAGCGCCCGTTGGGCTTTGCCGCCAGCGACTTCTTGACGCCCACGACGAGCGCCTCGGTCTTGATCCGCACCCAGCGCCGGACGTTCGCCTCGTCGCCGCTGAGCTCGGGGATACGCCAGTGGCTCGCCACTTCGACCACCTCGGCCTCCGGCCAGCGTGCCAGCACCTGCTGGCCCCGGGGAAGCGCGGCCGCCTCCGGCTCGATGTAGATACGGCTGACCTGGAGGAGTTTGCTCGCCTCAATCATGAATGCCTGGCTCCGGTTCGTGGGGGGGGAATTCCACGCTAGCGCAGCGCACCGACACTTCGGCGGTCGACCGGGTTACGGCGGTCCGGGCGACAAACGGTCCCGGCCCGGCGCGGCCTAGATGGTCTGGCGCACCCGGATGCCGGCGCGGCCCATGGCGTCGGTGTAGGCCGCGTGGATTTCCTTGAGCCAGATCTCCTGGTTCGCCGGCGTCCCCTTGAAGGCCCGCTCGCTGGTGGAGCGCACCTCATAGATCTTGAAGCCGCGCTTGTAGATGGCACGGTTCTCGAGTTTCATGAGCCGTCGGGCCGCCTTGTGGGCGTCCGCTCCGTGGGCGATCAGCGCCGAGGCACGCGGAACCTGCTGGAGGAAGCTCAGGAGCGGTTTCACACCGTCGGCGATCTGGTCCATCGATAGCGCCCGCTCCTTGCCCTCCTCGAGGAACCACGGGTAGGCGTTCCACGGCATGACCTGCTCGGGGCGGAGGCCGGCGGACTCGTAGATCTCGGCGATCCGCACGGAGGCCGGATCGTCGTTCTCGAACGACACGAAGCCCGAGGGCAGCGACGAACCCGGACTCGAGAAAAGACTGACGATCTTGCAGCCATCGACGTCGTGCACCGGGTCGATATACGGAACGTTTGACCCGGGCTTGAGCTCCCCGAGCGAATCGCACAGCCGGTTCACGTCTTCAATGTTGGGGTCGTAGCGCCGCTCCCATTGCCGGGCCTGATAGGTGGGGTCCGCCATACGTTGTGCCAATTCAACCTCCTAGCGGACATCGCCTGGAGTGGCACAAACTTGTCCGCAGATCTCCAGTTTACGCCGCGGGCGCTTCGGTCCGGCGCAGGGGCCATAATTCCCGCCCCTCCGCGCCCCGGGGGCAGGACCGGGGCCGCCTTTCACCGGGAATGCCGGCGGCGTGTCGCAGCGGACACGCCGTCGTCCCGGAACTCATCTGGAGAGACCCGGCCCGGGTGGCATGCGATAGGGTGGAGTGCGCTGTTCTCACGTTTATGGATTCCTGCTATCATGAGAAGATGCCCATGACATACGAGGGTGGAGCTCCGGTCATTCGGGACTCCCCGGCCCTGGATCTCGCGAACACCTACTTCGCGGTACGCGGGAAGCCACGGGAGGGACTTTCGACGCCGGCCGATGTGGCAGCCTGGGTCCTCGAAGTGGCCCCGCAGCTCGACGGAATAGAACTGCCCGCCGAGGAGCTCGCAGAGGCCCGGGAGGGCGACCTCGCACTGTTCCTCGAACTGAGGAGCGCAGTGCGGACCCTCGCCTCGGACCTCACCAAGGGCCTCAGCCCGGCCGAGGGGCCCGTCGCGGTCCTGAACCGCGCCGCCGCGCTGGCCCCGGCAGCCCCGGTCCTGACCCTTACGCCGCAGGGTGCGTTGTCGAAGTCCGCCCGGGCCCGGAGCACCGCCCCCCGGGCGGCGTTGTCCGCCCTGGCACGGGACGCGGCCGACCTGTTTTCCGGGGAGCGGCTGCAGCAGCTGCGCGACTGCCAGGCGCCGGGATGTTTCCTGTTCTTCCTCAAGGACCACCCCCGCAGGGAATGGTGCACCCCGGCCTGCGGGATGCGCGTCCGCGCCTCGCGCGCCTATTACAAGCGCACCCATGCCGACGAGGTGTCCCCGGGCTCCTAACCGCCCGGGAACACCGCACCCGGCATCAGGAGCCGTCGAGCTCCCGAACTGGGTCCGCGGCCGTACCGGCCTACAGCCCGTACTGTTCGAGGAGCCGCAGCCAGACCTCACTGACCGTCGGGAACGACGGAACTGCGTGCCAGAGCCGCTCCAACGGCACCTCGCCGGCAATCGCGATCGTCGCCGCATGGAGCATTTCAGCGACATCCGGCCCGGCCAGGGTCGCGCCGATGATGACCCTGCGGTCCTCGTCGACAATCATCTGCGCCCATCCGGTGTACCCCTCGGAGTGGAGGGCGGAACCGGCCACCGCGATCGGGAGTGAGACCTCCGACGCGTTGACGCCGTCTTTCTTCGCCTGCTCAAGCGTGCGTCCCACCATGGCGATCTCCGGATCCGTGAAGACCACCTGCGGCACCGCATACGAGTTCGCCATCGCGGCATACTTGCTCCACGGCTCGACGTCGTCACCGAGGGTACCGGCAGCCCGGGCAGCGATGGCATCGCCCGCGGCACGGGCCTCGTACTTGCCCTGATGGGTCAGCATCACCTTGTCGGCGGCATCACCCAGGACATAGAGCCAGTCACCTGCGCTGCGGACCCGCCCGGTGTCATCGGAGGGAAGGCCCGTGGAGCTCAGCCCGAGATCCTCGAGGCCGAGCCCGTCCAGCGCCGGCCGGCGGCCCGTGGCCACGAGCAGCCTCTCGGACTCGATGGTGTCGCCGCTGTCGAGGGTGACGGACACTGCGTTTTCACCGTTCTTGGCAACGGTCCGGATGCCGGTGTTGGTCAGGACCTGGATCCCTTCCTTCTCAAGGGCGTTCTTCACCAGATCGGCCGCCGGCGTCGGGAACCCCCGAAGGATTCCGCTGCGAGCAATAATCGTCACCTTCGCCCCAAGCCGGGAGAAGGCCTGGGCCAGCTCGGTGCCGGCCACGCCTGCGCCGATCACCGTGATCGACTCCGGAACGTCCTCGGCGGAAACAAGCTCGCGGGTGCCCCAGAACGGAGTCTCATCGAGCCCCTCGATGGCGGGGACCACCGGCACGGACCCGGTGGCGATCACGACAGCCTGGCGGGCCTGGATCGTGGTGACCGTCCCGTCCTTGGACGTGACCTGAACCTCGCGCTCCCCGGAGATGCGCCCCTGGCCGCGGACCAGGGTGATCCCCTGCTGCGCCACCCACTTCGCCTGCCCGGAGTCGTCCCAGTTGGCCGCCATCGCATCCCGGCGGGCGAACACCTGGGCGGCGTCGAGGCTGCCGGTGACCGCCTCGCGCGCTCCCGGCAGGGACAGTGCGGCGGAAAGGGCGGCGCCGGAACGGATGAGCGCCTTGGACGGCATGCATGCCCAGTACGAGCACTCTCCGCCGACCAGTTCGGATTCGACCAGCACCGCCGTCAGCCCGCCCCGGACCGCCCGATCAGCCACATTCTCTCCAACCGGGCCGCCTCCGATGACGACGACGTCGGTTGTCTTTACTTCGGTCACAATTTTTACCTTCCACCATGGAGTGCCGGGAGAAGCCGGCCCACCGGACCCGGGAGCCGGGTCCTGATCTTTGTGCTGCCGCCCGGGAGGTCGACTCCCTGCCGCTTTGGTACAAGCGCGGATCTTCAGCGCCCCTGGAACGGCAGACCGCACAGAGCCCGCCCGTCAGGATGGAAAGGCCCGCCCCGAACAATCCCGGGTGTGGGTTGATTCGACGGGACCTTCCGCATTCAGATCCTCTAACTGTTAGTACGCTAAGCTTTATTCCGCAGGACCTTCTTTCACCCCAGGATGGAGCCATGGCTGCCCCCGACGACGATCTGCTGCTTGAGCGCCAGCTCTGCTTTGCGCTGTCCATCGCCTCCCGGACGGTGGTCAACGCCTACCGTCCGGTCCTTGAGAAACTGAAGCTCACCCACCCCCAGTACCTGGTGATGCTCATCCTGTGGGAGCAGGACAACCGGTCGCTGCGGGAGATCAGCGAGATCCTCATGATGGAGCCGGCCACCATTTCGCCGATGCTCAAACGGCTCGAATCCCTCGGCTACATCACCCGGAACCGGGTGCCCGGGAATGAACGGACGCTGTCGGTGCGCCTGACGGAGGCAGGCACCGCCCTGAGGGCGGAGGCTGTCGGGGTGCCCGGGACCATGCTGGAGCGGCTCGGGCTGACCCGGGAGCAGGTGGAAACGCTCAACGATTCAATGCGCGGAATCATTGCGGCAGCCACCCGGGCCGGCTCCGCCGCCGGCTAGGAGTCGACACCGGTCAGGGCCCCTCCCCGCGGGCGTCAGCGCGACACCGGCTCCGTCGCCTCAAGCAGCCCAAGTTCGCTGCGCCGCGGCATCCCCTCCCAATCTCCGGGCACCAGGCACGCGAAGGCACCGGTGCGCACCGCCGTCAGCAGGCACTCGGAGGGCGCGAGCCCCCTCAGCCGTTCGGCGAGATACCCGGCGACGAAGGCATCACCGGCGCCCACAGTGTCCACCGGCTGGACCGGGATGGCGGCCTGTTCGAAGTACACCCCGTCCACCAGGGCCAGGCACCCCTGGGCGCCGCGCTTGACCACGACCTGCGAGGGCCCAAGCTCCGCGAGCGCGCCGGCGAGCTCCCTCGGACCCGCGGCCGGGTCCACCAACAGGGCGGCTTCGTCGTCGCCGGCGAAGATGATGTCGGCCCGGCCCGCGAGACGCCGGAGCACGGGCGAGGCGGCCTCGGGACTCCACAGCGCCCCACGGTAGTTGACGTCGAAGGAGACCGGGACGCCCGCTGCGCGCGCGGTCTGCACGGCGAGGTCGACGGCGTCGGCGGCCGACTCCGACAGCGCGGGGGTGATGCCCGTGACGTGCAGGAGCCCGGCGGCGGCGATCTCCTCCACCGGCACGTCGGCGGGGCCGAGGCGGGAGCCGGCGCTGCCGGCCCGGTAGTACCAGACCTTCTGGTGGTGCTGTGTGCGCCGTTCCTTGATCATCAGCCCGGTGGGCGCCGCCGGGTCCCTGATCGCACGCACCTCGAGGCCTTCGGCGCGCAGCTCGCGGACCACGAGGTCGCCAAGGCTGTCCGCACCCACCCGGCCAAACCACGACACCGGGGTGCCGAGCCGCGCCAGTGCGATGGCGACATTGGATTCGGCGCCGCCAATGCCAAGGCCGAGTTCGGAGGCATGGGCCAGCGGCCCCGGCGTCTGTGCCCTCATCAGGGCCATCGTTTCGCCGAAGGTGATGACCCCGGCGGACCCGGCGGGGCTGCCGCCGGACACCGCGGTCATTCCTCTGCTCCCCGCGGTGCGGGCACCGGACGTGACCGGGCCACCAGGTCGGAGACCTCGCGGGCCCGCTGGATCAGGCCCGCCGGGCTTCCACCGGCGAAGGCGTCCTGCAGGAGCGGGCCGCCGAGGCTGACGGCGAGCGCACCAGCCTCGATCCAGCCGGGCACGTCGGCGATGCCGATGCCGCCGCTGGGAATGACGGAGATGTCGGGGAAGGGCCCGCGCAGCTGGCCGATATACCCGGGACCCACGGTGGAGGCGGGGAACAGCTTGACCGCCGTCGCCCCCGCGTTCCAGCCTGCCAGCAGCTCGGTGGGGGTCAGGCCGCCGGGGTAGACCGGGAGGCCCCGCTCGACGCACAGGTCCACGGTCGGAAGGTCCATCACGGGGGTGACGATGTAGGCGGCTCCGGCGTCGATGGCCTGACGCGCCTGCTGGACTCTGGTGACCGTACCCACGCCGATCTCGGCTTCGGTTCCGAACCGTTCGAGGAGCCGCGGCAGCTCCTCGAGTGCGCCGGGTGTGCTGAGGGTCAGCTCGATCGAGGTAACCCCTCCGGCGAGGAGCGCGTCGATCACCGGGGCGTACTGGTCCGCGTGGCCCGCGCGGAGCACCGCGATCACGGGGTTCCGGAGCAGGGCCTGGCCTGCGGCCGGACGCCGGAGGGAGGCGGGAGAAGTCATCGGCCCAGCCACCCGCCGTCGATCGGAAGGATGGTGCCGTGGATGTAGTCGGCGGCACGCGAGGAAAGGAACACGACTCCTCCTGTCAGGTCGTCCGGTTTGCCCCAGCGTCCCGCGGGGATGCGCTCGAGGATCTGCGCCGAGCGGTTCCCGTCGGCCAGGAGGGCCTCGTTCATGTCGGTGGCGAAGTAGCCGGGCGCGACGGCGTTGACGTTGACGCCCCGGCCCGCCCATTCGTTGCTCAGCGCCTTGGTCAGCTGTCCGACGGCGCCCTTGGACGCCGCGTACGCGGGCACCCGGAACCCGCCCTGGAAGGTGAGCATCGAGGCGAGGTTCACGATCTTCCCCTCGCCGCGCGCCAGCATGGGGGCACCGAAGCCCTGGCACAGCTGGAAGACGGCGCGGGTGTTGACCTGCATGACGGTGTCGAAGTCCGCCAGCGGGAACTCAACGGCGTCGTGCCGGATCTGCGTTCCGGCGTTGTTGACGAGGATGTGCACCTCGGAGGCGGCCAGGGCGGCGGTGATCGCCCCGGCGATCGACTCCTCGCTGGTGAGGTCGACCGGGACGGTTTCGATGCGGCGGCCCAGCCGCGCGGCGGTCTCCTCGAGTTCGGCGGAGACCGCACTGCGCTGCAGGGCGATCACGTCCGCTCCCGCCTCGAGCAGGGCCCGGGCGGTGGCCTGGCCGATGCCGCGGGATGCCCCGGTGATGGCGGCGGTGCGCCCGGTAAGGTCGAAGGGATCAGACATCGGCCGCCCCGCTCTCTTCGCCCGCGGACCCGACGAGGACCTTCAGGACCCCGCCGGCCGACATGGCCTTGATGAAGGCCTCGGGCACCTCGCCGAGGCCGAAGACCTCGATGGGCAGCCGGCCCAGCTGCAGCACGTCGGCCTCGATCAGCCCGACAGCCCGTTCCATGTCCCGGCGCGTGTAGACCCGCACACCGAGGAGTGTCTGCTCGGAGAAGGTGATTCCCTGGAGGTCGAGCTTCGCCGGCTCCTTGTACACCCCGACGAGCACGATGGTGCCCTGCACGCGGGCTGCCCCCGACAGGGCGGCGGCGACGGAAGGGTGGGCCGCGGAGTCGAAAACGATATCGGCGCCGGCACCGGCGGTCCTTGAGCGGACGGTGCCGGCGGGATCCTCACCCGGTGCGAGGACGGAGAAACCGAACCGCCCGGCCGCCTCCCGGCGGTCCTCGCTCGGCTCGATGAGGAACACCTCCCCGGCGCCGGCCTCCCGGGCGACAAGGGCGGTGAGCAGCCCGATCGGGCCGGCGCCGAAGACGACGACGCGCTCGCCCCCCGACAGTCCGGACCGGGCGACGGCGTGCACCGCGACGGCCAGGGGCTCGGCGAGGGCGGCCTGCCGCGCGGGCACCTTCGGATCGACGGGCAGGAGCGCCCGCGCCGGAAGGGCGACGTATTCGGCCAGCGAGCCCGGCGCGTCGATGCCGTAGAGGTTGAGGTTGGAGCACACGTGGGAGTTTCCGCTGGTGCAGGGGCCGCAGGTGCCGCAGGTGATCAGCGGCTCCACGACGACCCGGGTTCCCTCGGCCGGGCCGTCCGGTGCGGCGACGGCGACCGTGCCGGTGATTTCGTGGCCCAGGATCAGCGGCGGCGCGGCCCGTGGATGGGTGCCGTGGTAGATGGAGAAATCGGTGCCGCACAGGCCCGTGTATTCGACCCGGATCAGCGCCCAGCCGTCAGGCACCTCGGGCAGGGGAACCTGCTGCACCGCGACGGTCTCCGGCGCGGTGAGCACGGCGGCCTTCATTGTCGAATCGGAGGGGGTCATGAGAGCACTTTCGGGTTGAGGATATTGCGCGGAACCGTCCCGGAGCAGACATCGAGCACGTTCTCGAGGGTCCGGCTCTTCAGTTCGCCGTAGGACTCCTCGCTGTACCAGGCGGCGTGGGGCGTCAGCACCGCGTTCCCGAGGCCCAGGAGGGGGTGGCCCTCCGGCAGCGGTTCCTGCTCGAAGACATCGAGGCCCGCCCCGGCGAGCTGCCCGGATTTCAGGGCCGCCACCACCGCCGCGGTGTCCACGACCCCGCCGCGGCAGGTGTTCACCAGCACCGCGCCGGGTTTCATGGCTGCGAGGGTTCCGGCGTCGATGAGGTGGTGCGTGTCGGCGTTCAGCGGCACGTGGAGGGAGACGACGTCGGCGCGGGCAAGGAGCTCCTCGAAGGCGACGACCTCAACGCCGTCGGGGGTGACCGAGCCGGGGGTGAGGCGGGGTTCGTAGCCGATCACCGTGTACCCGATGCCGCGGGCCTTGCGGGCGGTGGCCGAGCCGATGAGCCCGAGCCCGACGATGCCGAAGACCCGGGTGGCGGTCCGGTGCAGCGGCCGCACCGGGGCCAGGCTGTGTTCGCCGGCGCGCATGCGCCGGTCGAGCTGGGTCACTCCGCGGGCCAGGGTCAGGGCCAGCGCGACCGCGTGGTCGCTCACGTCTTCGGTCCCGTAGTCGGGCACGTTGCACACTGCGACGCCGCGGGCCGTGGCGGCGTCGACGTCGACCGTGTCAACGCCCACCCCGTACCGCCCGACGGCCCGAAGCGCCGGAAGGGCGTCGAGCACCCGGGCCGTGATGGGCGCGTACTGCACCAGGATCCCGTCGGCTCCTGCGGCGGCGGCGATGACGTCGTCCTCGGTGCGGCAGGAGGCCAGGGTGAGGCCGGCGCCGCGGCTGCGGGCCAGGTCCTCCTCAATGGCAATGGAGTCGTGGTCGCAGTCGGTGATGACGATTCTCAGCTGATTGGACATCTCATCCCTCCAGGAGCTGTGCTGCCGGCGTTTCTCCGCCGGACCGGACCTCCGCGGCCGTCATGCTCGCACCGCTTCGAGGGACGCAAAGTCCAGCTCGACGCCGTGGCCGGGAAGTTCGGGGGCCACGGCGAAGCCGTCCTCGATGCGCAGCGGCGCCGCGAGGTAGGCGTCGAGCCCGAACCCGTGGGCTTCCATGTAGGTGCGGTTGGGCGCCGCGGCCAGGGCGTGGACCGTGAGGTCGTGCACCCCGTGCGAGGTGACGGGGAGGTTGTGCGCCTCGGCCAGGGCGCTGACCTTCCGGAAGGTGGTGTAGCCGCCGCAGTTGCTGACGTCCGGTTCGGGGAAGGTGATGGCACCGGCGGTGATGGCCTGCTGGAATTCGTAGAGGGTGTGGAGGTTCTCGCCCCCGGCGATCGGCTGGCGGCCCTCGCGGACAATGCGGGCGTACCCGGCGAAATCGTCGGGGATGGTGGGCTCCTCGATCCAGACCAGGTTGAAGTCGGCGAGCGCGTGGGCGGCGCGGATCGACTCGTCGACGCTCCACTTCATGTTCGCGTCGACCATCAGGGGGAAGTCCTCGCCGAGGTGCTCGCGCATCCGGGCCACCCGGGCGACGTCCTCGCGCAGCTGCGGCCGTCCGACCTTCATCTTGATGGCACGGAAGCCGTGCTCCTGGTAGCCGTCGGCCTGGGCGAGCAGGTCTTCGATCGGCAGCTGAAGGTCGATCCCGCCGGCGTACACGGGCACCCTGGGGTCGAAGCCGCCGAAAAGGCGCCACAGGGGCTGCTGGGCCTTCTTGCCCTTGAGGTCCCACAGGGCGATGTCGATTGCGGAGATGGCCGAGGTGACATGTCCCCCGCGGCCCGCGTAGTGGAGGGCCCACCACATCTGCTGCCACAGCGATTCGATGCGGTCGGCGTCCTGGCCGTGCAGCAGGGGCGCGAGGTAGCGGTCGATCATCACAGCCACGGCCGCACCGCCGTGGTTGACGGTGTAGGTGTAGCCCAGGCCCACGGCCCCGTCGCTGTCGGTCACCCGCACGGTGATGAGTTCAAAATCCAGCATCACCCCGTGCATGCTGTCGGTCAGCGTCTGCTGCAGGGGGATCCGGTAAAGGTCCGTCTGCATTGTTTCGACTTTGGCCATGGTCAC
This sequence comes from Arthrobacter frigidicola, assembly GCA_003602285.1. Lineage (GTDB taxonomy): Bacteria > Actinomycetota > Actinomycetes > Actinomycetales > Micrococcaceae > Arthrobacter_D > Arthrobacter_D frigidicola. The sequence continues at coordinate 64,986 of QZVU01000004.1, read as the reverse complement.
TCCTTTGGACGTGGGTACCGAGGAGCCGGCTCTTCCCCGGAGGGCCGTCCGGCGCCTAGAAAACCGGTTTTCCCCGGCGGCGTCAACCCTACGGCGATTCCCGGGTGAGGTCAACATCACATCTGCCGCTGTGGCAGAATCAGACTGCCGCATGCTTCAAAGGGAGGTTCAGTGCGCGACGCCGACGCTCCGCTCCACTCGAAACAGCGGTCCCGCCTCATTGACGTGGCCAACCATGCCGGTGTCACAAAATCGGTCGTTTCCCGGGTCCTGAACAACGACCGCACCCTCTCCATCCGGGAGGAGACCCGTACGCGCATCCTCGACGCGGTGCGGGACCTGGGCTACCAGCCGCACACCGGCGCCCGCGCCCTGGCCGGCGCCAGTACCCGCGCCCTTGCCCTGCTCATCCCGGACCTCACCAACCCGGTCTACTCCCGCATCACCCGCGGCGCCGTCCAGCAGGCGCGGGTCCGCGGCTTCGCCATGCTGCTGGCGGAGGACTCCGCCGATTTCGGCGTGGACCGGCAGTTCGCCGACCTCGTGGCGAGCCACCGCGTGGACGGGCTCCTGATCGCCTCGGCGCGCCCCGACCACCCGCTGTTGGGCATGCTGCCCGACTCGCGGATTCCGCACGTGTTCGTGAACCGCGTCGTCGCGGGCTCCGGGCGGAACATCTCGCTGCAGATCGAGGCGGCCAGCCAGGCCGCCCTGGACCACCTGCTCGCGCTGGGGCACCGGCGGATCGGCCACGTCTCGGGCCCGGAGCAGCTCGCACCGACCGTGAGCAGGCGGGCCGGGCTGCTTGGCGCCGCGGCGGCCGCGGGCATTCCGGAACCCTCGATCGAGTCGGGGGAGTTCAACGAGCAGGGCGGCTATGCCGCGGCCACCCGTCTGCTGGCGGACCACCCCGACCTGACCGCGATCTACGCGAGCACCCTGAATCAGGCGATCGGGGTCCTCTCGGCCGTCCATGCCGCGGGGTTGCGCATTCCCGGGGACATCTCCGTCATCTCCTATGACGACCTCCCCCTCGCCGGATTCCTCCACCCTCCCCTGACGGCCATCGCCATGCCGCTGATGGAGCTGGGGCAGGCGGCCGTTGACGCACTCTGCGCCCAGCTCGAAGGGGCACCCCCCGAGGATGTGCTGGTCCCGGGCGCCCCCGAGGTGGTGGTGCGCAGGTCAACCGGGCCGCCGCGTTCGGGGCCGCCCTCCGGCACCGCAAAAGTGCCGTCTTAAAGCGGATCTCTCCTTCGGCGGCGGCCCTTCGGCGGCCCCCAGGCGCTAGTCTTAGCGCACCGGACCGAAGGGACCCGTACCATGACGAAAACGATCTACAGAGCCGCCTCCTCCCTCAACGGATTCCTCGCCGACGGGGAGGGTTCGATGGACTGGCTCTTCGCCGTGGACCAGCCCGAGCCCTACCATCAGGGGCACTTCCTGGACGGCATCACGGTGCTGGTCCAGGGGTCGAAGACCTATGAGTGGATGCTTGAGGCCGAGGGCGTCCTCGACCGCCCCGGACGGTGGCGGGAGTTCTACGGGAACCGCCCGGCGTTCGTCTTCACCAACCGGGACCTTCCCCGGCCGGACGGCGCCGATGTGCGGTTCGTCTGCGGCGAGCCCGGCGCCGTCTACCCGCAGCTCGTCGAGGCCGCGGGGGACAAGGACATCTGGCTGATGGGCGGCGGCGACCTCGCCGGCCAGTTCTTCGACGCCAACCTGCTCGATGAGGTGCAGGTGGCGATTGCCCCGGTCACCCTCGACGCCGGGGCGCCGCTGCTGCCGCGCTTCATCCAGTCGGACCGGCTGAGCCTGCGCAGCGCCGAGCAGCTCGCCCAGTTCGCCCACCTGACCTACGAAGTCACCCGCTGGCAGCCCAATCCCGCCTAGCCACCCGCCCAGGGCCGGATGCCGCGCTTTTCCTGTGCCTTTCCTGCGGATAATCCACTGGTGCCGCACCCCCGGTGGTTCGAGAATGGAGGGGAGGGCGGCAGCGAACCTGTCCTCCAGCGGCGGCTGCGGCCCCGCTTTCGACAAGGGCAAAACCGGTGCGAGCCGGTGACGCAAAGCCACGGGGCCTTCGCGGTCAGCCGGGCTGCCGAACAGCAAAGGTCTCCCATGCACCACGCCTCCCCGGGCACCGCCCGGCCCATCCCCTGCCGGTTGGCGGCACACCTGCTGCGCACCGCGCTCACCCTCTGCCTTGCCGTCGTCGTTGCGGCGCTCGGACCCGGGGCACTCCAGCCGGTTCACGCCGCCACGGCGTCCATCTCCCTGAGCGCCTCCAGCGGACCCGCCGGGACCCTGGTCACCGTCTCCGGAACGGGGTTCCCCAAAAAATCGAAGGGCACCCTCACCGCCGGTACGGCCTCCGTGCCCTTCACCGCCAACGCGTCGGGATCCTTTACCGCGGGCATTGTCATCCCCGACGCCGGCAGCCCGGTGCTCGTCGAGGCGCGGGCGGGCTCGAGCCTCGCCTCGGCGCCCTTCACCCTGACCTATGCCCCGCCCGCCGGGCCCGCCCCCGTGCCGGGGATCCGCACGGCACCGCTGCGTTTCGGCGCCGGCACTCCCGGCGGACCGATGGCCGCCGGTGAGCTGGACGAGGTGGCCGTGCTCGCCGGCGAGGCGCCGTCGGTCGTCCTGTCCTACAAGGACTTCGCCCAGGCCCCGCCGCTGGCCGAGCTCGACGCCGTCCGGTCCCGCGGCGCCGTGACCCTGCTGACCTGGGAGCCGTGGCTCTGGGGCGGCGGCACCGCCCAGCCCGCCTACTCGCTCGACCGCATCGCCGCCGGGGACTTCGACCCGTACCTGCGCCAGTGGGGCTCCGCCCTGGCCCAGTGGGGCCATCCGGTGATGCTGCGCTTCGGCCACGAGATGAACGGCAACTGGTACCCGTGGGCGGAAGGGGTCAACGGCAACGAGGCCGGCGACTACGCCGCGGCATGGCGCCATGTGCACGACGTCGTGGCCTCCACCGGCGCCACCAATATCTCCTGGGTGTGGAATCCGAACGTCCCGTACTGGGGGTCGACGCCCCTGGATCAGCTCTACCCGGGAGCCGAGTACGTCGACGCCGTGGCGCTCGACGGCTACAACTGGGGCGCCTCCGCCTCGTGGAGCACCTGGGTGGAGCCCGATGCCCTGTTCGGGGAAGGACTCGCGGAACTGCGCCGGCTCGCCCCGGGGAAGCAGATCCTGATCGCCGAGACCGCGTCGGCGGAGGCGGGCGGATCGAAGTCCGCCTGGAACACGTCCCTGGTGCGCTACCTCGCGGCCCAGCCCGACGTCACGGCCCTGGTCTGGTTCCATCTCGCCAAGGAAACCGACTGGCGGATCAACAGCAGCGCCGGCTCCGCGGCGGCGCTGGCACAGGCGCTCGCGGCCCGGCCGCCGGCGGGGTGAGCCGTCCCGGAGCGGACCCATCCTCCGCTCCGGCGTCCGGCGGCCCGGAGTTTCAGTAATCCGGGGACTTTTAGTTCTGGACCCGCTCCGGGGCCAACCGGTATCCGACGCCCCGGACGGTCACCAGCCAGGCGGGCTGGCGGGGATCTTCCCGGAGCTTCTTCCGGAGATTTCCGATATGCACTTCGACGGCACGTTCGTCCACATCGCTCACGTAAGCCGCGTCGCGGTACTGCTCGCCGCGCACCACCCGGACTAAATCGGCTTTAGTGCGGACAGAGCCGCCGCTGCGCATAAGGTCGTGAAGTAAATCGAACTCGCTCCGCGTTAAACTGATTTCGGCATCAAACAGTTTGGCCGTGCGGGTTTCCTGGTGGAGCACGAGGCCGTTGTGGCGCAGTACCGCCTGCTGCGGAACCGTCCCCGCCTCGGGGGATGCGCCGGCCGGCCCTCCGGCCTCCCGCGGACGCCGGAGCATGGCAGCGACCCGGGCCCTCAGCTCGCGGGGCCGGAAGGGCTTGGTGAGAAAATCGTCGGCGCCGGACTGGAGGGCCATCAGGGTGTCCAGTTCATCGGCGCGTGCGGTCAGCATAATGACGTAGCAGTCGCTGAACGCCCGGATGCGCCGGAGCACCTCGAAACCGTCGATATCGGGCAGTCCGACATCGAGGGTCACCACCGTGGGGCTGTTGCCGCGCACCGCGAGGACCCCCTCACGCCCCGTCGCCCCTGAGTGAACCTCGAACCCCGACTGCTGAAGGACAGCGCTCAAGAGATTGCGCACATCTTCGTCGTCTTCAATAACGACGGCAGTCCCCTGCTCACCCATATTTTTTTCCTTACGCCGGAGGCCGGGAGACGTGAAACGTATTCACCCTCGCGCACCTTGAGACCCGTGATTTTTTTACAGGCTACAAGGGAAGTTCGTGTTAAGTAAGTTACGCAAGATTGCCGCAGTTTCTTTACCGAATTTCTGCACCTCAATGCCCGAACGAGAGCAATAATAGAGAAATGTCCTCTCTTCATACGGAACCCGCGCCTCCAGCCTTTCTGTATGAGCCTCCGCCCGTCGAGTCGACCCCGACCACAAAGACGAACCTCTACTTCCGGCGGCTCGGTCCGCGGGTCCGGATAGGCCTGTGCCAGCTGCCCCTGACGGTCATCGTCATCAGCATCGCGCTGGCCGCCCCCAGCGTCTGGCCTGGACTGCTCAGCCTCCCCTGGTTCCAGCTCGGACTCGCCATCCACGCGGCGCTGTTCCTGGCCTGCTGGCTGATCCCCTGGGAGCGCCTGCCCCAGGCCGCCCCCCTGATCATCCCGGTCGGGGACATCCTGGCGATCGCCGTGACCCGCAACAGCGGGCTGGAAATCCTCCCCGGCCTCGGCGCGCTCGCCGTGTTCCCCGTCATCTGGCTGGCCGCCTCGGGCATCCTCGGCTGGCTGGCGGTGCTCATGAGCTTCATCGGTCCCCTGCTGATCGTGGGGTTTCCGCTGCTGGCCAAGCTCCCGGACGTCACCGCGGCCGAGCTGAGCGGCACGGTCTTCCTCCCCCTGACACTGCTCTCGGTCGCCCTCGCGGTCCGCTTCGCGACCGCCAATGTCGCCCTGCAGCAGCGCCAGCTGATGAAGAAGGATGCCATCCTGCGCGAGCTGCTCAAATCGAGCAAGGAGCGCGAGCGGCTCCTGCACACGGTGCTGGACACCATCGACGTCGGCGTCGTGGCAGTCAATGCCGAGGGCGAGACGATCCTCACCAACCACCAGCAGAACCTCCTCCACCGCCTCGCCCTGCCCTCCGAAAGCTCCGGCGCCGACGAGTCGGCGCTCGCACTGTTCGGCCAGGACCAGCGGACGGTCCTGCCGGAGGCCAAGCGCCCGGTGCGCCGGGCGGTCGACGGCGAGTCCTTCGCGGACTACCTGATCTGGATTGGGCAGGGCAGCGACCAGCGAGCCCTCTCCACGGCGGCCCGGGCCATGAAGAGCGACTCCGGCGAGTTTGGCGGCGCCGTCATCGCGTCGAGCGATGTCACCGGCCTGGTCGAGGCGATCGCCGCGAAGGACGACCTGATCGCCAATGTTTCCCACGAGCTGCGGACGCCGCTGACCTCGATCCTCGGCAACCTGGAACTGGCACAGGACTCCAGCGATGAGGTGCCCCCGCGCACCGCCTACTACCTGGACATCGCCCACAGCAATGCCGAGCGCCTGCTCGAGATCGTCTCGGACCTGCTGCTGTCGGCCTCCGCCGCGCTGAGCGTCCACCCCCGCCGCACCGACATCGCGGGCCTCGTGGATTCCAGCGTCGGCTCGCTGAGCGCCCTGGCCGGCGCCGGGGGAATCACCATCCGGGTGGACGTGCCCTCCCCGCTGTGGGCGCACACCGACCCGCAGCGGATCTCCCAGGCGATCGACAACCTCCTGTCGAACGCGATCAAGTACTCCCCGGAGGGCGGCACGGTCACCATCACGGCCCGGCCCGACGGCGACGAGGTGGTCCTGTCGGTCGAGGACACCGGCTCCGGAATGACCCCGGCGGACGCCGCGAGGGTCTTCGACAAGTTCTTCCGCGCCCGCTCGGCCCGGGAATCGGAGGTTCCCGGCACTGGCCTCGGGCTGTCCATCACCAAGGCCATTGTCGAGGGCCACGGCGGAACGATCTCGTGCAGCAGTGAACTCGGCCGGGGCACCCGTTTCACCGTCACCCTTCCCGATCACCCGGCACCGGCCGACCTTCCGGCCTAACGGTGCCTCCGGGTGGCCCCGCCACCTCCGCCCCGCTCTCCGGCCCCGCCGGCGTCGGTGGCTGACGTACCGCCGGAGCCCTCCGGTGCTCCCGGGTGATTGACGCCGCTTCCCGGTTTTGCAGTAGAAATAAGGGATGCAGTCCTCCCCCGTTCTCCACCTTTCGCGTTCGGGCACAAGCGTCGTGCTCGACACCACCACCAACGGCCTCCCGGCGGTTCTCTACTGGGGCGAGGCCCTGGGGGACATCGCCGACGACCAGCTCGTTGCCCTCGCAGCGGCCCTCCGCCCGCAGCGGGTGTCGGGCGGGATCGACATCCCGGCCCGCCTGACCCTCGTTCCGCAGGAGTCCTTCGGCTGGCAGGGAACCGCCGGCTTCACCGGGCACCGCGGCGGGTCCTTCATCTCCGCCGCATTCACCACCACCGACCTGCAGTCCACGGCCCACGACGTGCGGCTCACCGCCGTCGACGCCGTCGCGGGCCTGACCCTCGAAGCGGAACTGACGGTCACCGAAGCGGGCCTGTTCCGCCAGCGCCTCGGCGTCATCAACAGTGCCGACATCGCCTATGAGGTCCGCTCCCTGCTGGCCACCTTCCCCCTTCCGGCCAGCGCGCAGGAGGTCCTGGACACCACGGGCCGGCACCTGCGCGAGCGCAGCCCCCAGCGCCACGCCCTCACGGCGGGCAGCTACCGCAGGGAGAGCAGGAAGGGCCGCCCCGGCGCCGACGCGACCCTGCTGCTGGGCGCGGGCGAACCGGCCTTCGGGTTCCAGCGCGGCCTGGTCCACGCCGTCCACACCGCCTGGAGCGGGAACCACCAGCTGCTCGTCGAAAAGACGCCGACCGGCGAGGCATTCCTCGGAGCCGGGGAGCTGCTGCTCCCCGGTGAAATTGTGCTCGCACCCGGGCAGCGGTACGACGCGCCCGAGGCCCTCGGGTCCTGGGGCCATGGGCTCAACGAGCTCGCCGCCCGGTTCCACCAGGAACTGCGGCTCCGCGCCAACCACCCGCGGCGCCCGCGCCCGGTCACGCTGAACACCTGGGAAGCGGTCTACTTCGACCACAACCTCGAGCGCCTGACCCACCTCGCCGACAAGGCCGCCGCTGTCGGCATCGAGCGTTTCGTGCTGGACGACGGCTGGTTCTCCGGCCGCCGGGACGACACCGCCGGGCTCGGTGACTGGTTCGTGGACCCCGCGGTGTGGCCTGCGGGGCTGACTCCGCTGATCGACCACGTCCGGTCGCGCGGGATGGAGTTCGGGCTGTGGTTCGAACCCGAGATGGTCAACCCCGACTCCGACCTGGCGCGCAGCCATCCTGACTGGATCATCCAGGCCGAGGGTCGCCTGCCCGTGCCCGGACGCCAGCAGCAGGTGCTCAACCTGGCGAACCCCGAGGCCTACGACTACATCCTGAAGTCGATCGACGCGGTGCTCACCGAAAACGACATCTCCTACGTCAAGTGGGACCATAACCGCGAGGTGCTCGACGGCGCCGACGCCCGCACCGGACACGCGGTCATTCACGAGAACGTCCTGGCGCTGTACCGCCTGCTCGACGAGCTGAAGCAGCGCCACCCGGGCCTTGAGATCGAAAGCTGCGCCTCCGGCGGAGCCCGCGTGGACCTCGGCATCCTCGCCCGAACGGACCGCATCTGGACGAGTGACTGCATCGACCCGATCGAACGCCTGCCGAACCAGAAGTACACGGGGCTCCTGGTGCCGCCGGAGCTGATGGGCATGCACGTCGGCGGGCCTGTCTCGCACTCCACCGGGCGCGCGCACGGCCTGTCCTTCCGCGCCGCCACGGCCGTCTTCGGCCACTTCGGTGTGGAGTGGGACATTTCGGACCTCAGCGCCGAGGACACCGCCGCCCTGGCAGAGTGGATCGAAGTCCATAAGGCGTGGCGGGACGTGCTCCACACCGGGCACACCGTCTACGCCGACCTTCCGGACCCGGCGATGGACGTGCGCGGCGTCGTCGCCCGGGACGGTTCGTCGGCCCTGTTCGGCTACTCGCTGACCGCCTCCAGCGCCAGCTACCCTCCGGGACGGATCGTCTTTCCCGGGCTCGACCCCGAGGGCTCCTACAGCATCTCGCTCGCTGCGCCCCACCGCGAGCTTCCGGGGAACGGGCAGTCAGCCCTGGCCTGGGTACAGGCGGCGGCCGAGGGATCCCCGCTGTCGCTCAGCGGACGCCTGCTGGGCTCGGTGGGCCTTGAAGCGCCGGTGCTGTTCCCGGAGCAGTCGGTCCTGATCGAGCTGAGGCGGACCGAGGGCTAGTCACCGCGGGAGGTGCTCCCCGTTCGCCGGGTCCTGCTCCGTCCGGCTTTGCCCGGAGTGACTATTCCGGACGAAAGCTGCCCACCGACCGGTGCTGGTCGGTGGGCATATCCGGACATGCCCACTGAACAGGCGCGGTCAATGGGCAAAACGGCTCAGCCCGGAACAAATGCCCAGTGACCGAGACCGGTCACTGGGCAGAACGGCCCGACCCGGCGCAACTGCCCTGCGGCCGAGGCCGGTCACTGGGCCTATCCGAAAATGCCCACCGGACAGGCACGGCCAGCGGGCCGAATGACCCGGCAATGCACAACTGCCCACCGACCCACGCCGGTCAGTGAGCAGAACGACCCAACCCGGCACAACTGCCCAGTGAACAAAACCGGTCAGTGGGCATATCCGGACATGCCCACTGAACAGGCGCGGCCAGCGGGCAGAATGACCCGGGAATGCACAACTGCCCACCGACCCACGCCGGTCACTGGGCAGAACGGCCCGACCCGGCACAACTGCCCACTGACCAAGGCCGGTCAGTGGGAAGAACAAGAAAACCGTGCACTGCTGCCCAGCGACCGAGGCCGGTCAGTGGGCAGAACGGCCAAATCCGGCACAGCTGCCCAGTGAACAAAACCGGTCAGTGGGCATATCCGGACATGCCCACTGAACAGGCGCAAATCGACGCGCGGGCGCCAGACCCATTCCTGAGATGTCAGGAAGCAGCCGAACGCCGGGGCGGCCAATCCGGGGCAGCGTCGCTCAGGCGGAACCGCGCCACATGACCACGGTCTCGAGCACGCGCGGCGAGCTGGGCAGGCCCATCAGCTGGGCGAGCACCAGTTCGGCCGCCGTGGTGCCGAGGAGCCCTGCCGGTTGGCGCACGGTGGAGAGCTGGGGCCGGCACCGCAGGGCCCAGCTGCTGTCGTCGAAGCCGACAATGCCGACGTCCTCGGGCACCCGCCGTCCGGCCTCCTGCAAAGCGGTCATGGCGCCGGCGGCCACCGCGTCGGAGGCGGCGAACACGCCGTCGATCGACGGGTCGCGGCGGAGCAGCTTCTGCATGCCCTCGAAGCCGGCGGCGTAGGTGTAGAGGGGGTACTCAACGACCAGGCGGGGGTCGTACCGCTCCCCCATCGCGGCCCGGAATCCGGCCAGGCGGTCCTGGCCCGAGTCGCGGTCCAGGGCGCTGGCGATCATGCCGACGCGCTGGCGCCCGGTGCCGAGCAGCCTGCTCGTGATTGCGCGTGCCGCCTCGACGTTGTCGATCGCGGCGTACGGCAGGTCGGGGGTGCCGTCGGGATGCCCGACGAAGGCGGCCGGCAGCCCGATGTCGGCGACGGCGGCGGCGATGGGATCCGAGGCGCGGGCCGAGACGATGACGGCGCCGTCGATCAGGCCCCCCCGCAGGTGGTCGGCGACCCGGTGGCTGTCGCGGTCGGAGTCGATGATGAGGGTGACCAGCTGGTAGTCGGCCTTGGAGAGCGCCTCATTGGCACCCAGCAGGATCGAGCCGATGTTCGGGTCCTCGAACAGGAGCGAATGCGGCTCGTGGATGATCAGGCCGATCGCCCTGGACTCCTGGGTGACCAGGTTCCGGGCCGCCGTATTGCGCACATAGCCCACCTGAGCGATCGCCGCCTCGACGGCCATCCGCGCCTCGGCAGAGACATATTTCTCCCCGTTGACCACCCGGGAGACGGTGCCCCGGGACAGCCCCGCGGCGTCGGCGACGTCGTTGATCGTGGCGCGCCGTGCTCGCATTCGGGTGAGGGACATATCTGTACTGTAGCCGAGCCTCCGACTACTCGGAGGTAGCTCAGCCGTTGACAGCTTTCGGGGCCGTTGCTACGCTGTGAACGCTCCCAGAGATTGCAGAGGACTTCGGTTCCGCGGTTTCTGGGAGCGTTCACAGAGCGTTCAAGGCAACGAGGCCCCTCCTCGTCTTGCACGTGCAGAGCAAGCCGAAGGAGCAGGGTTGGACCTGAACAAATATCCAGTCACGGAGCTGTCCGGAAACGGAAAGCTCGTCTATGGCTGCGACTACAACCCCGAGCAGTGGAGCCCTGAGGTCTGGCAGGAAGACGTCCAGCTGATGAAGCAGGCCGGCGTGAACCTCGTGGCCATCAATATCTTCGGCTGGGCCGAGCTTGAAAGCTCGCCCGGGAACTACTCCTTCGAACGCCTCGATGAAATCCTCGACCTGCTCCACGAGCACGGAATCGGGGTCAACCTCGGCACCGGCACCTCCTCCACTCCGGCCTGGCTGACCACCCTTCACCCCGAGATCCTCCCCCAGTCCGCCGACGGAATCAGGGCCTGGCCCGGCGGACGGCAGGCCTGGTGTTCAAGCTCCCCGGTCTACCGCGAGCACGCGCTGCGCCTGGTCGAGCAGGTCTCCCGCCGCTACGGCGCCCACCCGGCCGTCCGGCTCTGGCACGTCTCCAACGAACTCGGCTGCCACAACGCCCTGTGCTACTGCGACGTCTCCGCCTCCGCGTTCCGCGGCTGGCTCCGCAACCGTTATGAAACCCTCGACGCGCTCAACGCCGCCTGGGGCACCACCTTCTGGTCGCAGCGCTACTCAGGGTGGGACCAGATCCTTCCTCCGCGCACCACCATCTCCGCGTACAACCCCACCCAGGTCCTGGACTTCCACCGCTTCAGCTCCGATGAACTGCTCGGCTACTACTCGGCCGAGGCGGAGATCCTGCGGCAGCACAGCACCGTGCCGGTCACCACCAACTTCATGGTCACGGCCCACATCCGCACCCAGGACTACTGGACGTGGGCGCCGCACATGGATGTCATCGCCAACGACCACTACCTCGACCACCGGCTCGAGGCACCGACCATGGAGCTGGCCTTCGCCGCCGACGCCACGCGCGGACTCGCCCAGGGCTCGCCCTGGCTGCTGATGGAACACTCCACCTCCGCCGTGAACTGGCAGCCGCGCAACATCGCCAAGGCACCCGGGGAAATGATCCGGAACTCCCTCACCCACCTCGCCCGCGGGGCCGACGGCCTGTGCTTCTTCCAGTGGCGGGCCTCCGTCCAGGGCAGCGAGAAGTTCCACTCCGCGATGCTCCCCCACGCCGGAACCGATTCGCGGGTCTGGAAGGAAGTCGTTGAGCTGGGCGGCATCCTCGAACGCCTCACCGAGGTCGGCGGCAGCACCGTGACCGCCGAGGCCGCCCTGGTCTTCAGCTGGGAAGCCTGGTGGGCCTACGACCGTGAGTCCCACCCGTCGTCGGATATTGCCTACCTCGATCAGATCCACGCCGCGTACAAGGCGCTGTGGGAGGCAGGCATCACCGTCGACATCGTCGCCCCGGGTGCCGACCTCTCCGCCTACAAGCTCGCCGTCGTGCCCGGCCTGTACCTGGTGCGGGACAGCGACGCTGCGGCGCTGGCCGGCTACGTTGCCGGCGGAGGCCACGCGCTCGTGACCTTCTTCAGCGGCATCGTCGACGAAAACGAGAAGGTCCGCACCGGCGGCTACCCCGGGGCGTACCGGGAACTGCTCGGTATCCGCACCGAGGAATTCCTTCCCCTGGCCCCCGGGGACATGCCGGCCCTGGACAACGGCACCGCGGCGTCGCTGTGGAGCGAGGCGCTGCGCCTCGAAGGAGCCGAGGCAATGGTCTCCTTCACCGGCGGCCACCTCGCCGGCACCGCCGCCGTTACCCGCAACCGGCACGGCGCCGGCACCGCCTGGTACCTCGCCACCGCGCTCGAGCCGGCGGCGCTGCGCGAAACCCTCACCCGGGCCGCCGCCGACGCCGGGATCACCGCCGCGTCCTCCCCCGAGGGCCTGGAGACGGTTGTCCGCTCCAACGGGGACCGGAGTTACGTCTTCCTGATCAACCACTCGCACGAAGAACACAAACACGCAATCCAGGGCCAGGAACTGATTGTCGGTGAGGAAGTTGCCGACGTCGTCGTGGTCCCCGCAGGCGCCGTCCGGGTTGTCCGCACCTCCACCTCTGCCCACCCAACCAATGGCCTCCCCACAGGCTCAAAGGATGTTGAAAGTGACTAGTTCAAGCATTTCTCCGGCACTGGCCAAGGGGGCGCAGAAACCCTGGAGAACCAAGACCTTCGCGGCCCAGCGCCGCGCAGTCCTCCTCTTCATCGCGCCGTTCGCCGTCCTGTTCCTGGCGTTCTACGCCATCCCGATCGTCTTCGCCGTGGTTCAGTCGCTCCTGACGGTGGAGCGGGAGGGCACCTTCGGGGCACCGCAGGAGGTCTTCGGCGGTTTCGTCCAGTACCAGCAGGTGTTTCAGAACACCGAGTTCTGGCGGTCCGTGGGACGGGTGGTCCTCTTCGGCGTCGTCCAGGTTCCGATCATGCTCGGCCTGGCCCTGCTGTTCGCCCTGCTGCTGGATTCACCGCTGCTGAAGGGCAAGAAGTTCTTCCGGCTCGCGTTCTTCGCCCCCTACGCCGTTCCCGGTGTCATCGCCGCGATCATGTGGGGCTTCCTCTACTCGCCGACGCTCTCTCCGTTCGGGCTGATCACCTCGGAGGTCAACGTCCTCTCCGCGGAGCTCGTGCTGTGGGCCATCGCCAACGTCGTGACGTGGGTGTACGTGGGCTACAACATGCTGATCATCTACTCCTCGCTGCTGGCCATCCCCACCGAAATCTATGAGGCGGCCAAGCTCGACGGCGCCAGCAACATCCAGATCGCCTGGCGCATCAAGATCCCCCTGGTCGTGCCGGCCATCATCCTCACCGGGGTGTTCTCGATCATCGGCACACTCCAGCTCCTCGCCGAACCCCAGACGCTTCGCAGCTTCAGCTCGGCCATCAGCAGCACCTTCACCCCGAACCTCGCGGTGTACACCACGGCGTCGGTTCCCAACTACCACCTTGCCGCAGCGTTCTCCGTAGTGCTGGCCCTGGCAACGTTTATCCTCTCCTTCGTCTTCCTCAAGGCAACCCAGCGGAAGGTCAGCCAGTGAGCGCAGCAGCAGCGGCCCCAGTTTCAACCCGAAAGTCGATGCGCAGGGGAAACAGCCCCCGCGGGCCCCGGCACAGCATCATGTCCCGCACCGGGGCGATGCTCATCATGGGCGTCTTCACCCTTTACTTCCTCACCCCCATCTGGTGGCTGCTGGTCTCCTCGACCAAGACCGGCGGCCAGATCACCGGCACCGCGCCGCTGTGGTTCACCATGGAGTCGATCCCGACGTTCTTCAGCAACATCGGCCGGCTCTTCACCTATAGCGACGGCGTGTTCGGGCGCTGGCTGCTCAACAGTGCGATCTACGCGGGCCTGGGCGCACTCCTTGGGACCATCATCGCCGCCATGTGCGGCTACGCCCTGGCCAAGTACGAGTTCAAGGGCCGCGAGGCCATCTTCAACATCGTGCTCAGCGGCGTGCTGGTGCCGGCGACGGCCCTGGCCCTGCCGCTGTTCCTGATCTTCAGCGAGGTCAAGCTCACCAACACCCTGTGGGCCGTGTTCCTCCCAAGCCTGGTCAGCCCGTTCGGCGTGTACCTCGCCCGCATCTACGCGGCGGCCAGCGTCCCCGGCGAGCTGCTTGAGGCCGCCCGGCTGGACGGCTCCGGGGAGATCCGGACATTCTTCACTGTCTCCACCCGCCTAATGGCGCCGGCCCTGGTGACGATTTTCCTGTTCCAGTTCGTCGCGATCTGGAACAACTTCTTCCTGCCCCTGATCATGCTCCGCGACCAGACCCTGTTCCCAGTGACCCTGGGCCTCTACGCGTGGAACAGCCAGATCAGCCAGATTCCCGAACTGAGGGTCCTCGTGATCGTTGGAGCCCTCGTCTCGATCCTCCCGCTCATTGCAGCATTCCTTGCGCTTCAGCGCTTCTGGAGCAGCGGGCTGGGTGCCGGAAGCGTCAAGTAGCTTCCAGCACCAACACCTCCACCAACCTGCCCCGCGGCAACCGCCGCGGAGCACCCCCACCGATAGGAAAAGAAAATGCGCGCGCATTACGGAAAAGCCACCGCAGCCTTTGCCATGGTCTCAGCGCTCACCCTCGCCGGCTGCGCAGGCGGCGGCGGCGGCGACTCCACGGCCGGCGGCGAAGGCGGCAGCTCGTGCGAGCCGTCGTCCGGTCCCGTCGATCTGACCTTCACCACCTGGGTTCCGGGCATGGACAAGGTTGTCGACCTGTGGAACGAGGAAAACCCCGACATCCAGGTCAAGGTGCAGACCGGGCCGAACGGCAACTCGGGCACCTACCAGAACTTCTTCAACCAGCTGCAGGCCGGCAACGCGCCGGACCTGGGCCAGATCGAATACGACGCCCTGCCGAACTTCCGCGTCCAGGACGGCCTGGAGAACATCGCGTCCTGCGAGAACGTCTCCGACGCCGAGGACCAGTTCGTTGACTGGACCTGGGGCCAGGTGACCTTCGGTGAGGACGACGCCGTCTACGCGGTGCCCCAGGACAGCGGCCCGATGGCCATGTTCTACCGCAAGGACCTCTTCGAGCAGGCCGGCATCGAGGTGCCGACCACGTGGGAGGAATACGCCGCCGCAGCGGAGGAAATCAAGGCCCAGGGCTCCTACATCACCAATTTCCCCCGCGGTGATGTGAACTGGTTCGCCGGCAATGTGTGGCAGGCCGGCGGTCAGTGGTTCTCCAACGACGACGAGGGCTGGGATGTGAACCTCACGGGTGAGGAGTCCGAGCAGGTCGCCAACTACTGGCAGGGCCTGCTCGAGAAGGACCAGGTTTCGACCCTGCCCTCCTTCTCGGACGAGTGGAACGCGTCCTTCAACGAGGGTGACCAGTGGACCTGGATCTCCGCGGTGTGGGGTGCCTCGACGCTGGCCACCGGCGCCCCCGACACCTCGGGCAAGTGGGCCGTTGCGCCCATGCCGCAGTGGGAAGACGGCGGAACGGCCGCAGGCAACTGGGGCGGTTCCTCCACCGCGGTCCTGAAGGGCTCGGAGCACCCGTACGAGGCGGCGCAGTTCGCGCTGTGGCTCAACACCGACCCCGAAGCCCTGGCCCTGGCGAACGAACTCGGTGGGCTCTACCCCGCAGCGAAGTCGGCCACGGACCTCGAGGCCTTCAGCGGTGGCGTTGAGTACTTCGGCGGACAGAAGATCTACGACGTGTTCGCAGAAGCATCCTCGAACGTTGACCCCAACTTCACCTGGGGCCCGACGATGACCCAGACCTACACCGACGTCTCGGATGGGTTCGGCAAGGCCATCGGCGGCGACGGCACCCTTATGGATGCCCTCACCTCCGGCGAGGAAGCGACCGTCGAGTCCCTGAAGTCGCAGTCGATCCCCGTCAAGGAGTAGCAGCCGGCCGCCCGCGGCCAGCTCGACAGGCGGGCCCCGCCCCGGGGCCTCCCGCCTACCCGATCACCACCTCCGCCGCACCGGCGGGGGTGGTGATCTGTTTTGCCGGCAGGTTCCTGCCGAAACCTTCGCCCGCGGCCCTGCCCTATCGGGAGCACCTCCCCTAAACTGACATCTGTGGTGACGCGCCGCGATTTTCTTCTGGGGGCCGGCCAGTGTGCGCTGCTGACAGCGGTTTTTGGATGCGGACCTCCGGGAGGAAGCGTGCAGAATCAGGAAAACCCGGCGCTGCTTTCGGCGCGGCCCAACCCGGATGCGCAGCACGACCGGACGATGAAGGGGGTCCACCCCCTGGGGCTTGAGCCGCGGCGTGATCCCCTCGTGTACGTGCCCGAAGGCCTGCAGGCCGACCGGCCCGCTCCGCTGCTTGTCGCCCTGCACGGCGCGGGGGGCGACGCCGCCGGCGGGCTCGCGCTGCTGCGCCGCATCGCGGACCAGTACAACATCGTGGTCCTCTCCCCCGCCTCCCGGGGCTCCACCTGGGACGCCATCCGGGAGACCTACGGGCCCGACGTCGATGTGATCAACCGGTCCCTCCAAGAGGTTTTCGACCTGGTCGCGATCGACCCGTCGATGGTGGGGATCGGCGGCTTTTCCGACGGCGCCTCCTACGCCCTGGGACTGGGCCTGGCCAACGGCGACCTGTTCCGGCGCATCGTGGCCTTCTCTCCCGGCTTCATTCCGCCGGCCCCGCACAGCGGCAAACCGGCGATGTTTATTTCGCACGGCACGGGCGATACGGTGCTGCCGGTCTCCTCGACGAGCCGCCGGGTCGTCCCCGCGCTCGAGCGGGAGGGATACGAGGTGGTGTACCGCGAGTTCGATGGACCCCACACCGTCCCGGCCGACATCGCCGAGGAAGCCGCCTCCTGGCTGAACTGGCACCAGCGCGTCTAGTGGCATCAGGGACGTCATCAGGTTCTACTGCGGCAGGGAGGGGAAGGCGATGGGCGGGGATCAACGGCTCGAAGCTGTTGTTTCCGGTGAGGTGCAGGCGGTCGGCTTCCGCTACTGGACACGGCTCCAGGCGGAGCAGCTCGGCCTCGTCGGCACCGCGGTGAACCGCGACGACGGCTCCGTCGACATTGTCGCCGAGGGACCGGAACCGGCGCTCCAGGAGCTGCTGCGCCGGCTGCGCTCGGGGAGCACCCCGGGCCGGGTGGCCGGCGTCGACGCGGTGGTCACCGCCCCCTCCGGCGGACTGACCGGATTCCGCGGTTCCTGACGGGAAGCTGTCCTCCGCCCTCGCGCCGTCGTTCCATGCCGGCCAGGTCAGCCCTCCGCCGGGGCCCCCGGGCTAGGGGTCTGCCCGGCCACGGCAGCGGGCCGGTGCAGCGCCCGCACCAGGGAGAGAAAACGCGGGTTCCCGGCCAGTTCATCAAGCAGCACGGCCCGCCCCCCGGCGTCCGCCAGCGGGATGCGCCAGTTCGGGTATTCGTTGTTGGTTCCCGGCTGGTTCTGCGTGCGGCGTTCCCCGACAGCATCGGCGAGCGCCACGCCGAGCAGTGCCGACGGTGACTGCGCGATGAACGCGTGGAGCGCCTCGACGGTCTCCTGGACCGATGCCTCCCCGCGGGGCAGCAGTCCCCGCTCGCGGAGCAGCGCCAGGAAGCTCTCCTGGACGGCGGAATCCGCTGCGCGCTCCTCCTCGACGGGGCGGCTGAGCAGCCCGAGCGCCTCGCGCAGCACGACGTGCTCGCCGACCAGGTAACCGGCCGACGGCGGAAGGTCGTGGGTGGTCACGGTGGTGAGGCAGGCCCGGCGGTACTCCTCGGGGGGCCGCGGCCCGCTGGCTGTCTGCTCGAACCACATGATGGAGGTGCCGAAGATGCCGCGCTCGGCGAGGTACTCCTGGACACCGGGCTCGAACACCCCGAGGTCCTCGCCGACAACGAGCGCCCCCGCCCGCTCCGCCTCCAGGGCGAGGATCCCGATCAGAGCCTCGTGGTCGTAGTACACGTAGGCTCCGCCGCCGGGTGCGGCGCCGGCCGGGATCCACCACAGGCGGAACAGGCCGAGAATGTGGTCGACCCGGATCCCGCCGGCATGCCGGAGGATATTGCGCAGCATGTCGCGGAACGCGGCATACCCGGATTCGGCCAGCCGCTCGGGGTGCCACGGCGGCTGGCTCCAGTCCTGCCCGTGCTGGTTGAACATGTCCGGCGGGGCCCCGACGCTGATCCCTTGAGCCAGCACGTCCCGCAGCGCCCACGCATCGGCGCCGCTGGGGTGCACCCCGACGGCGAGGTCGTGGACAATCCCGATCCCCATCCCCGCATCGGTGGCCTCCAGCTGGGCCTCCTGCAGTTGCTCATCGCACAGCCACTGGAGCCATTCGTGGAACTCCACCCGTGCCGCCAGCCGCTCCCGGGCTCGGCGGGCCGCCGGGGAACCCGGCCGGCCCGCGTCGTCCCACTCGGGTGCCCCGGGTTCCAGGGTTTCGGCCAGGGCGGACCAGAGCGCGAAGTCCTCGAGCCCCTGGCCCTGCGCGGCACAGTAGTCTTCGAAGTCGGACTGCCGCTGGGCGGGCCGTTCCACCGCGAAGATCAGCTCGAGCGCCGTGAGCTTCGCTTCGAAGGACGCATCGCGGTCAAGCAGGTCGGTGGTGGTGTTCGCGTCGCGGAATCCGGCCGCGAGCCCGTCCACGATCCCGCGCGATTCCGCATCCAGCCGTGCGTACTCGGGGATGGCCTCGATGCGCAGGTACATCGGATGGAAGAACCGCCGGGTGGTCGGCAGGTAAGGCGAGGGTTCGACCGGCGGCGCGGGCTCGGCGGCGTGCAGCGGGTTCACCAACACGAAGCCGGCGCCCTGTTCGGCAGCCACCCCGGCGAGCTGGCCCAGGTCCGCCAGGTCGCCGATGCCCCAGGAGGTCGAGGACCGAACGGAATACAGCTGTGCCATCAGGCCCCAGGTCCGTGAGTCAAGGAGCGCGGCGGTTCTCGACAGCCGGTCGGGGGTGACCACCAGCGTGCAGGTTCCGGTGCGATCGCCGGCCCGGGCGTGGAGGGTGTGCCAGCCGAGCGGCAGCGAGTGCGGGAGGGCGGCGTCGACCCGCTCTAGGGCAACGCCGTCGAGGGTGCGGAAGCCTGCCGGGCCCCTGTCCACACTGGCGCTGTAGCGGAGCCCGTCCTCGGCGTCGACCCACACCTCGACGTCGGCGCCGGCAGGGACGGTGAGGGGAACAGGCTCGACGGCGCCGGCACGGACGACGACGACCGGCGGCAGGAGCCTGCGCCAGGGCGCATCCTCAGCCTCGGCGAGCGAGGCGTCGACGGCCTCGGGGGTGTCGGCAGCAACGCCGAGCGCGGCAAGGACCGCCACCAGAGTTTCGGGCTGAACCTGCTGAAGCGACCCGTCCCAGCCCTGGAACGTGGCGCCCACCCGGTGCGCTTCGGCCAGCCGCTGGAGTGGGGTGGGTGAAGGCAGGGGGACCGTTTCGGATGGACTCATTGTCCCAATGTAGGCGGGCGGACCCGCACGGCTCCAGCCGACACAGGAGTTTCATCAGCCGACTTAGCATTTTCGAATACACTTCCCTAGTGACACTTTCTGAGCTACACAGCGACACCCGACTCAAGCGCGCCGTGACCGGGCGGCTCCTCTTCTTCTTCATCCTGGGGGACATCCTCGGCGCCGGCGTGTACGCGCTCGTGGGAGTGATTTCCAAGGAGGTGGGTGGGGCCCTGTGGGTGCCGCTGATGGCCGCACTGGGCCTTGCGCTGCTTACGGCGGGCTCCTATGCGGAGCTTGTGACCAAGTACCCCCGTGCCGGCGGCGCGGCCGTGTTCGCCGAGCGGGCTTTCCGCCGGCCGCTCATCTCCTACCTGGTCGGATTCTGCATGCTTGCGGCGGGGGTGACCAGCGCGGCCGGTCTTGCCCTGGCGTTCACGGGGGACTACCTCGCCGCCTTCGTGAATGTCCCGGCGGCGCCGGCCGCCCTCGTGTTCCTCGCACTTCTGGGGTTGCTGAACGCCCGCGGGATCCGGGAATCGGTGAAGAGCAACCTCGTCATGACCGTCATTGAGGTGTCCGGACTCCTCCTGGTGATCGGCCTGGTGGCGTTCTACGTCCTGGCCGGCGGCGGCGACGTCTCCCGCGTGAACGAGTTCACCCCGGGCGTGAATCCGGCAGCAGCGGTGCTCGGGGCCTCGCTAATTGCGTACTACTCGTTCGTCGGGTTTGAGGTGTCGGCCAACGTGGCCGAGGAGGTGCGCGGGATCAGCCGCGTGTACCCCCGAGCCCTCTTCGGCGCCCTGCTCACAGCCGGAGTCGTCTACCTCCTGATCGGCCTTGCGGCCTCCGCCGCCCTGCCGCCGAAGGACCTCGCAGGGTCCTCCTCGCCCCTGCTCGACGTGGTCGCCGCCACCGGGGCGGGCATCCCACCATGGCTCTTCGGCCTCGTGGCGCTCGTCGCGGTCACCAACGGCGCGCTGCTCGCGCTTGTCATGGCCAGCCGCCTCACCTACGGAATGGCCGGGCAGGGCCTGCTTCCTTCCGCGCTGGGACGGGTCCTGCCGAACCGGCGGACCCCCTGGGTGGCGATCCTCCTCACCACGGGCGCTGCCATGGCGCTCACACTCACGGGAGATCTCGCCTCCCTTGCCGAGACGGTGGTGCTGCTGCTCCTGTTCGTCTTCCTCTCCACCAATATCGCCGTCCTGGTGCTCAAACGCGACCGGGTGGAGCACGGCCATTTCAGCATCCCGGCCGTCGTCCCCTACCTCGCCATCGGCTCCTGCCTCCTGCTGCTGAGCCAGCAGGACGGCGCGATCTGGCTGCGCGCGGCCATTCTGCTGGCGGTCGGGCTGGTGCTCTACGCCGCCGGGCGCTTCGTCCGGAACCGCCGCAGCCTCCCCGCCTGACCGCTCGGGCGGCTGCGGCTGGAACCGGCACGGGCCGCGACCCTACCGGGCGGTAACTTATCGGCCAAGTTCCTTGCTAAGTTACTGCCCAGTAGTTTACAAATGTAACTTGAATCACATCGGTTCACCGTGCACGTCACCGTCCGTCGCCACCTCGCCCGGGATCGTTGCCGTGGCCCTGCCGCTGCTGATCCTGGCCGCACTGGTAACCATGATGCTGGCCTCCCGCCCGCGCCGCCACTAGGCCGGCGGGGACAGCCTCCAAAGCCCGGCGGGGAGGGGACGGCAAGCGTTCCCTCCCTGCCGATCGGCATCCGGTGCCAACGGGTCCGAAGTTCAGGCAGTCCGCGCGTCGGGAAATCCAAACCCGTGCCGGTCCAGTGCCGCCGCCGACAGGGCGGCGGCACTGCCGGTTCCGGGGCCGAGATCCCTTCCTCAGGCCGCCCAGGAATGGGGCGCCGGGCGCCGGCTCCCCGGCAGGGCGTTGTTCAGCCTCCACTGGTGGATCCAGTCCGGGAGCACCAGGTCGGCCGGCGGGCGCCCGAACTCCTTGAGGATCTCCTCGTTCTCGACCGGCCCTCCGGCGGATACCAGCCGGGTGGCGATGAAGGCCCGGGCATAGATTTCGCCGTCCGCCACCATGCGCTGTTCGAAGTAGACGGCCCGGTCGTCAAGGCCGATGATCCTTGTCTCGATCGAGTACCGCTGTCCCAGCCGGAGCGACTTGCGGAAGCTGATGGTCTCCCCTGCCGCCACCGGACTCCAGCCCCTCCGCCGCATCCTTGACCAGACCCCGCTGCGGACCATGAGGTCGAAACGGCCGAGGTCCATGAGGGAGAAGTACATGCCGTTGTTGACATGCATGGCGATGTCGATGTCCGTGGGCAGGACACGCAGCGGAAGGGAGGACTCTCCCCAGACATTCAGGGCGGGCCGTCGGCGCGAGGTCAGGAGCAGGAGGAGGGTGCGCAGGAGTAAATGCATCGGCTCATATTACTATCCGGTAACATCGGGTGCCACCGCATGCGGGGGAGGATGAATGACGCCCCCTCCTACATACCGCCCTTCCAGCTTGGAGCGGCGATGACCGGCGGCGCGGTGGGACGGGTCGGGTCTAGCCGGCCTCAGGGCCACAGCCGGTCGGTCCGCCAGGAATCCCCCGTGCGGGTGTAGCGAAGCCGGATGTGACGCCTCTCCGGGTCCGCCTGCCAGAACTCCACGGCTGCCGGTTCCACAGTGAATACCGCCCAGGTTTCCGATCCCAGCCCGGGCCGGGCCTCGAGCTGCTCCAACTGCCTCCCGACGGCGGCCTCGACCTCACCGGGGGTCCCGAGCACCTGACTCTGGCGTCCGGCAAGCACCAGCGCCCGGGCCGAGGGGTGCCGGCGCTGGAAGTCCTTATCGTTTTCCTCAGGGCCGGCGACGCGGACAGCCCCGCGCACCCGGACCTGCCGCCCCAGTTCGGGCCAGAAGAAGGTCAGCGCCGCGGACGGATTGGCGGCAAGCTGGCGGCCCTTGGGGCTGTCGGTGCTTGAGGCGACCGACCACCCCGACGCGTCAACGTCCTTGAGGATCACGATCCGCGCGTCCGGGAGCCCGTCCTCGCCGACGGTCGCAAGGTTGACGGCGTGCGGGGCAAGAATGCCCGACCGCACGGCGGCCTCGAGCCACTCAAGGAAGAGCGGCAAGGGCGACGCCGGTGCCGACGCGGGCTCGAAGGACGGCATGTCCTGAGGGAAGACAGGGGCGGTGCGCAGGAGGTCGACAGCGGGGCTCGAGTCGGTCATGCGGCCAGCCTAGCGGCTCCGGCGGCACCCGCGGCAGGAGTTCATCGTGCGGACACCAGCGTGCCAATCCTTCCGTACCGTCGCTAGAGTCGAACCATGACCCCGGAGGAGAACCAGTACGTCGGCGCGAGGGACGTGACCCGCTGGGGCACTCCGGCGGGCCGGTGGCTCGTGCGGATGATCTCACCGCTGGCGCGCTGGGTCGGACCGCACTGGGCCCTGCTGCTGATTCTGCTCATCGGCGGGGGCCTGGCCGCCGCCCTGACGGCGGCCTCCTCCGAGGTGTACGAGTCCGTTGTGGACTCCGATGGTGTGGCGGCCCTCGATCAGCCGGCCCTTGACCTCGCGCTGTCGCTGCGCGAGCCCTGGCTCAATGAGCTCATCACCGGCTATACGCACATCGGCGGCCCGGTCGGCATGCCGATTCTCACGGTGGCGGTCATGACGCTGCTGGCGCTGCGCCGCCGGTCCTGGACCCCGGTCATCATCATCGCCGCAGCGGCGTTCGGGTCGCTGTTGATGACCATCGCCGGCAAGGAAGCCGTGGGCCGGCTCCGGCCACCCCTGGACGCGGCGGTCCCACCCTTCGAAAGCTCCCCGTCCTTCCCCAGCGGACACTCCCTCAATGCCATCGTCATTGCCGGGGTGGTGGCCTACCTCCTCGTCCTGCGCCGCTCGCGGCGACGGCGGGCCCCCGTTCTGACCGTCGCTGCGGCAATCCTCTTCGCCGTCACCATGGGTCTGAGCCGGGTCTACCTTGGCCACCACTGGCTCACCGACGTCGTCGTTGCCTGGACCCTCGGCCTGGCCTGGCTCGCAGTGGTGATCACCATGCACCGGCTGCTGCTGACGGTGCGCCGCCGGCGGGTGCCGGCAGCGCCGTGACCGGCTCGGCCGGCTCCCTCTTTCCACGGGAGCCCGCGGAAATCGCGCCCGGGGCGGTGCACGTCCCGGACTGGCTCACGCTCACGCAGCAGCAGGAACTCGTGGCAGCCTGCCGCGGCTGGGCGGCGGGTCCGGTCCCCATGCGCGCGGCTCGGATGCCCACCGGCGGCGCGATGTCGGTGCGGACAGTCTGCCTGGGCTGGCACTGGCAGCCCTACCGGTACAGCCGGACAGCCGACGACGCCGGAGGCGGCCGGGTCGCCCCGTTCCCCGATGCCCTCGGCGTGCTGGGGCGGGCGGCGGTGGACGCCGCATACGGCCCGGGCAGCGGGGACGCCTACTACCCTGACGCCGCACTCATTAACTTCTACGACGCCGCGGCGAAGATGGGAATGCACCAGGACAGGGATGAGCGCTCCGACGCCCCCGTGGTGTCCCTCAGTTTGGGCGACGAATGCGTCTTCCGTTTCGGCAACAGCGAGAACCGGAACCGGCCCTGGCATGACCTGGTGCTCGCGTCGGGCGACCTGTTCGTCTTCGGCGGACCGTCACGGTTTGCCTACCACGGGGTGATGGGGACCCGGGCCGGCACCGCCGATCCGCGCCTGGGGCTCACCGGGCGGCTGAATATCACGCTGCGCGCCACGGGGCTTTAGCGCCGCTGACGGACCGGAGAAATTTCCTGCGCGGTCGCTGACTTCCTGCCCAGTCGCTGAGCGGGCGCCGAGGCGTTACCGCCGGCCTTCCTGCGCCGCTGACTTGGCGGCAGAGATGACCTTGAAACGGCGGCGCTGCCTCGGCGGAAGCAGTGCGAGGTAGTGGGGGTTCGCCCGAAGGAATTCCTGGGCCTCGGGGCAGTACGGCGTGATGGCCAGACGGCGCCGGTGGGCGTTGAGCAGGACCGACTGCATGAGGAAGGGCTCAAGGCCCAGCTTGCGGAAACGCGGGTCGACCACCGCGTGCAGCAGC
Organism: Arthrobacter frigidicola; assembly: GCA_003602285.1. GTDB lineage: Bacteria > Actinomycetota > Actinomycetes > Actinomycetales > Micrococcaceae > Arthrobacter_D > Arthrobacter_D frigidicola. Next base: position 40,695 of record QZVU01000004.1, on the reverse strand, counting down.
AGGACGTCGCCGCCCCTCATCTCATACTGGACGTAGCCGGCCATCACCCCGTTGCGGTAGAGCTCGAACCGGGAGAACAGCACATTGTCCCGGAAGACCTCCCGCATGCCTGCGGGCTCGGCCTGCGCCTCAACGGCGGACTCCCTCCGCTCCAGTTCCTCGACAAGCTCCTCGTACCGGTCCCGCGTCTCCATGGTCGGGTATTCGCAGTCAAGGAGCTGGTAGATCCGGTTGCACAGCGCGCGAAGCTGTCGCGTGGGGACCTCGGAAAGATTGGTGGGGTACTCCGCGTCGTCCACCTGGCGGGTGGCACCGAGTGCGAGCCTAGAAATCCGCGGAAGCGACCCGGGGTCCGAAACAACCGGACGGGCGCTGCCGGGGTGATCCAGTACTTGGGCGTTCTCATCCATGGTCTGCTCCACTGTGGTGGTTCCATGGCCTCCTGCTTGACCAGTTCGTGCAGTCTAGTGGAGAACCGGAAAAAGGGAAACCTCAGGGCACTGACGTTCATTTCACCGTTTCAGCGACCCTTACCGGGGGCACCGCCCGCCCCTCGGACCGACGTTGCGCAGGCTCCGATCCCCCGCGTAGTCTCTGGCGCACAGCAGACGGCCCGGCACCAGCGAAGGCACTTCCATGCAGCCGAACACTCCCCCCGCCCTCCGACGGCGCATCCCCCGCACGGCCGACCTCGCCCCGCTCCTGCGGTTCCGCCGGCCGCAGTTCGGCACGGCGTCGCGGCTCCGGCGCGCCAACACCATCGAGGACCTGCGTGTGCTCGCCAAGCGCCGCACCCCGACCGCCCCCTTCGACTACACGGACGGAGCGGCGGAGGCGGAAATCTCCCTGGCCCGGGCCCGCGACACATTCCTTAACCTTGAGTTCCGGCCCTCCATCCTGCGCAATGTCGGAACGGTCAGCACGGCCACCCGGATCCTGGGCGGCACAGCCGCCCTGCCCTTCGGCATCGCGCCGACCGGTTTCACGCGCATGATGCAGTCCGAGGGCGAGTACGCCGGCTCCCGGGCCGCCGAAGCCGCAGGCATCCCCTACACGCTCTCCACCATGGGCACCGCCTCGATCGAGGACGTCGCAGCGGCCGCCCCCGCGGGGCGCAACTGGTTCCAGCTCTACCTGTGGACCGACCGGGAACGCTCCCTGGAGCTGATCGACCGGGCGGCGGCCGCCGGCAATGACACCCTGATGGTCACTGTCGATACCGCCGTCGCGGGAGCACGCCTGCGCGATGTCAGGAACGGACTGACCATCCCGCCGGCACTGACTCTTCGAACGGTCGCCGACGCCTCCTACCGGCCGGGCTGGTGGTTCAACTTCCTCACCCACGAGCCGTTGTCCTTTGCCTCGCTGTCCCACTACCCGGGAACCGTCGCTGAGCTGATCAATTCGATGTTCGACCCGACCCTGACCTACGAAGACCTCGATTGGCTGCGCGGGGTGTGGAAGGGGAACCTCGTGGTCAAGGGCATCCAGACTCTCGAGGACGCCCGCCGGGTGGTCGACCACGGCGCCGATGGCATTGTCCTGTCCAACCATGGCGGACGCCAGCTCGACCGCGCACCGGTCCCCCTCCAGCTGCTCCCGCAGGTGGCGGGCGAGCTGAAGGGCAGGACGGCCATCATCATCGACACCGGCATCATGAGCGGCGGCGACATCGTGGCCGCGCTTGCCCTCGGCGCTGACTTCACCCTGATTGGCAGGGCCTACCTCTACGGCCTGATGGCCGGGGGCCGCGCGGGAGTGGACCGGGCCATCGAGATCCTTGCCGCCCAGACCGTGCGCACGCTGCAGCTGCTCGGCGTGAACCGGGTTGAGGATCTTGGCCCAGAGCACGTGATACTGCCGGCCGGAACCTCGTCCGGACAGGAAGGTCTCAATTCAATCTCGAACCTCCGAAACCGGGGAGGAGGCCGCTAGTATTCGGAGGGTGGCCCGTGGGGGTGCGGGCCACACCAAAAGTCTGGGGAGACACAATGCAGCGTGAACGGGTGCGGTATCCGTTGAGCTATCGGCGTGCCCGCACCGCACTCTTTGCCGTCGGGCTGTTCTGGCTGTGGCTGGGGCTGGGCAGCGCGGACTTCATCGCAGGCCTTTCCGAATCCCCGATCCATGCCTTCATCGCCATCTACGCCCTGGCTGTGGCCGCCCTGGTCTCGCTTCCAGTGGCACTGCTGGCCGGCGCGCGGATGCTGCTCACCCGGCCCCGGCGGACCGGCGAGGTTCTCCACCTTCCGGTGCGCGGCGAGGCCTCCGACACGGCCCCTGCCCACTGGTGGTACGGCTCCAGGGCCTCCTGACAGCAGGCCCCGCCCACGGCGTGGCCGCTAGCCTTCGCATTCGTTGCAGTAGGCCAGGCCGTTCTTCTCCACTGCGATCTGGCTGCGGTGCCGGACCAGGAAGCAGGAGGCGCAGGTGAACTCGTCATCCTGCGGCGGGATCACCTGGATGAGGAGTTCCTCGCCGGAAAGATCCGCCCCCGGCAGGTCGATTCCCTCCGCCGTGTCACCGTCCTCAATGTCCACGGAGGAGGACTGCGCACTGCTTCCACGGTTCGCCTGAAGCGCTTCGAGGGACTCCGCTTCCTTGTCCTCGTCGTTATTGCGGGGTGCGTCGTAATCCGTTGCCATGGTGGAGCCGTTCTGGTGGGGGTGTCGGAGCTGGGAAGCCTGTTGCAGCAACCGAGTCTAACGGGAAATCGGGATGCCTTTGACATGATGGCCGCTTTATGCCGGGAGCCTTGTCATATTCACGGAGAACGGGCCACGACAGTTCCGCGGGGCGCGCTGCTGGAGGGACGGACAACGCCCTCCCGGGGAACATCACGGGATGCGCGCCCGCGGAATGGACACCTCGGCCACCTCACTACCAGATGGTCTAGCATTGCGCTATGGCACAGCAGCGTTCCAGACCTTCATCCGGCTACTGGTACGCCCCCGAGCCGGACCTGGAGCGGGGGCTGGAGGTGCTCACCGCGCTCAGGGACTACCGCAGTGCCGAGACCGCGATGCGGCGGCGGACCCGGGACTCCATGGGGATGAACGAGACCGACCTGCTCGCCGTCCGGTTCCTCCTTCAGGCCGAACAGGCCGGTGAGCGGATCGGCCCGAAGGACCTCGGAATGAAGCTTGGCATCTCCTCCGCCTCGACGACCACCCTCATCGACCGGCTCGTAAGCAGCGGGCATGCCCGCCGGGAGGACCACCCCACCGACCGCAGGGCCCTGGTGATCCGGCCCACAACGGGCTCCGACAACGAAGTCCGCGCCACCCTGGGCGGAATGCACGCCCGCATGATGGCGGTGGCCGCATCACTCACCGACGGTGATGCCCGTGCGGTCATCGATTTCCTGACCAAGATGCGCGAGGTCCTCGACCAGGACGACCACCAGGTCCCTCCGGCCGGGACCAGTTCAGGTGCCACTGGGAGCACCGGACCCTCGGCCTGACCCCGCCGCCGTACCGGAATCTGCCCTGCCGCCGTCCGGCGCTGTGCCGGAAGCCGGCAGCCGGCCGGGCCACCGGAACGCGTAGGCTTAATGGAGAGCCCGGCCGCTCCTGCCGGAGCGGGCGGCCGAATTCATCAGCGAGGGGGCATATGGAATCCGAGACGACCTACGGCGCCGAACCGGGCGAGGGTTTCTACAGCTGGCCCCGGCCGCTGCCGCCGACGACGCTGCGGGTTCTTAAGAAGGGGTTGCTGCTGGCGGCCGCCCTGCTCACCGTCCATCAGTTCATTCCGGCCGGCAGCACCGGTTCCCTGGTGAGCGAGGTTTTCACGATCGCACTCGTGATGTCCTGGCTGGCTCCCCTGGGCCGGATGTACACCCGGCTGGCCGGACGCCGTGGCGACCGTTCCGGCTAAGCAGGACAGCGCGCCGCGTGCACTTGCCGGCATGGGCCGCGTCCGGGACCGGCTCAGCCCGGATCGGCCACCACCAGCAGCTCGCCCACCTGGCAGTCAAGGGCCTCGCACACCGCGGCCAGGGTTGAAAAACGGATTGCTCGAGCCCTGTCGTTCTTGAGGATCGAGAGGTTGACCAGGCTTACTCCGACCCGGCGGCTGAGCTCGGTCAGGGTCATCCCCCTGGCCTCGAGCAGTTCATCGAGGCGGCAATGGATGCGTTCCTCGGACTCGGCGGGCATCAGACCAGCCCGACGACGTCGTCCTGGAGCCGTCGGCCGCGGTGCACGATGGCCGCGAAGAGCGCCATCATCAGCCCGATGACCACCGGGGTGGGGCTGAACTCAAGGAAAAAGACGGTCCGGCTGTCCGCCCCGCGGAACAACCCCGAATACCCGACAAGCCGGTCCCTCCCGGCGGAGCCGAGCGCCTGGGCCAGCGTGCCGGCGACCGCCACGAGGATGCCCACGACGCCGATGGCTCCTTCTGCACCCCGCGTGAAGGTCCGCTCCGCCGCGATCCGCCGGCACAGGACCCACACCAGCACGCACACGGCCACCACGATCAGGGCCTGGAGCCCGGCCGAGACGGCGAGCAGCAGCCCCTCGGTGGCGGGCACCGACTCGAAGGCCACCTCGACACTGCTGTAGCGCGCGCCCCGCACTTCCTCGACGACGCCGTCGATGCTGGGGGCGGCAACATTCCGGAGGGGAAGGTCCAGGGTCACCGGCCCGCGGAGGAGGGCACGGATCTCCGAAACGGCGAGGGCCGTGGCCACCACCGCGACAACGGCCGCCACGACCATTAGGAACAGTGCCTCGGCGCGGGACATGACCGGCGCAGAAGCCCGCTTCAGCCTGGATGGAGATCTTCCGCTTTTGGGTCCCATAGCGTCGTCCTTTATCGAAAATCGTTGTTAATGATTTTCGATAACCTATCTCCACCCGCCCGGGCGGTCAAGAGCGGCGCTTCCGAATGGGCCCCGCTTTGGTCAGGGCCTGGCCAGGTGCTCGTTGCGGACATCGATGAGCTTTTGAAGGTAGGCGGCCAGGAAGATCCGCTCGACCGCGCGCCCAAGGAGGCCGAGCGGCGCCGAGAACTCGATGCGGTCGATCATCACCGACCCGCCGTTTTCCCCGCGGAATTCGTGCTCGTGCCGGAAGCTGCGGAACGGCCCCCGGACCTGTTCGTCAACGAACCGGTGAGGCGGCTCCATCTCGGTGATACGACTGGTCATGGAAATGGGTAGGCCGAAGTGCCACGCCCGCCAGGTCACCTGCTCGCCCAGGGAGATCGTCCCGGAGGTCACCCCTGCCACTGCCCGCTCCCGTGAGTGCGCCATCGATTCCCGGTGCGCGTCGATGCTGCGGGACCGTTCAAACAGCTCCCCCACGGGCAGCGGGGAGTGGGTGGTGCGCTCGAAGTAGACGCTCATTCCCCGAGTATTGCATTTCATTCCGGCACACCCCGACGCACCCCGCACCGGGATCCCCGACGGATGCCGACCGGTAACGGCACGGGCAGCATCCCGGCTGCCACCAACCAGACGAAATGGCAAGGGCTCTCCAGCAGCGAATACTTGGTGCGTTCCCTTGATCCTCCGGATAAGGTAAGGTCCGCAGGGCGGAGGCCCCTGCAGTCTGGGGAATATTCGGTGCGTAAGGCTGGGAGCTGGCTTAAATCGGCGGCGGGAGCGGTGGCGCTGAGCACGGTGATCCTCCTGGGATCACCTGGTGTGAGCGCGTACGCCGTCCAGGTGACTGCGGAGAAGGACGGACACGTTCCGCCCGGGCAGCAGAAGGGCCAGCAGGAGACCCCGCCGCCGCCGACTGATCCAGGGCCGTCGGAGCCCGAGCCCCAACCGACCACGGACCCTCCGCCCACCGTCCCGGTGGAACCGACGACGCCACCGCCGCCGGAAGTCCCCACGCCGGAGCCGACGCCCGAACCGACCCCCGCGCCGACGCCCGAACCGACGACGGAAGCGCCGCCCGCGCCCGCCCCGGTGGCCCCGGTGGCACCGGTGGCACCGGTCGCACCGGTCGCACCGGTGGTGCAGCAACCGCCGGTCTTCGTACCTGCGGTTCCCGCTCCCCAGGTCCTCCCGCCGACACCCGTCGCACCCAAGGTGGTCGTCCCGCCCAAGCTCAAGCCCAGCGCGTCCAAGTTCGCAACCGCGCCCTTCGCGACAGCACCTTTCGCCAGCCAGCTCCCCGAAGGATCAGCGGCCCCTGCGGAGGAAGAGGCCGCCGAAGCGGCTGCGCCCGACACTGCGGCCGCCAGCACGGCGAAGGTCAGCCGGGTCGCGGGGATCGCGGGGACGCTCATCCTGCTTGCGGGCGCCGTCGTCGCCTTCGCCCGCCACAGGCCCCGGGACTAACCCGCGCGTATCCGCAGGAGGTAAGGCGCTGGGCCTAGGCGTCGATTTCCTGCTGGGCGAGGGCCGCGAGGGATTTCAGGTTCGCTGCGTCGGTATCGCTGAACGCCCGCGGTTTGTCGTCGATGACGCACAGGCTTCCGATCCTCCAGCCGCCCGGACCGGTCAGCGGGTGGCCCGCATAGAAGCGGATGTGCGGCTCCCCCTGAACCAGCGGGCTCGAGCTGAAGACGGCGTCCTTGAGCGTGTCCGGAACGACGAGCATCCTGTCGGCGCGGATAGTTTGGTTGCAGAAGGCGATGTCGCGGGGCAGGTTCTGGCCGATTGTGCCGGCCAAGGACTTGATGAACTGGCTGTCCCTGGTGATCAGGGCGATCGAGGACGAGCTGACACCGAACTGGCGTTGGGCGCGCTGGGTGATCTGGTCGAACCGCGCCTCCCCCGGGGTGTCGAGAAGCCCGGTCCTGCTCAGTGACTCAAGCCGGCGCAGCTCCGCTTCGCGTTGAATGGCCTGGATGGCGCCTGCGGCACCGAGCGTACTGAGAGCCGGGTCGAGCCAGCCGCCGAGCTGGCCGGAATAGCCGGCGGCAGCCGACACCTCGCCCGTGCTGTAGGGTGCCGGCTGGACGGTGGACCCGCGGTCCTCGAGCATCTCGTTTATGGCGTGGGCAACCAGGTCCCGCTCCAGGGAGGGCAGAACCAGGAGCCCGTAGAGGTAGGCCTCGACGTCGAGCGGATCGAGACGGCCGCCCATCCCGGCGTAATTGAGCCATAAGTCGTAGGAGTCGAGCCCGGCAGCCGATACGCTTTCGATGCTCAGCCACTGCTGGGCATACCTGTCCATTGCCGGCACCCGCCACCCCACCTTTCACTCCAGTAAAGTTTTGTCTATCCGTCAACCGTAACTGAAAGAGTGCGGACGGAGGAGAGAAAGCGAGAACGCGTCGTAGCCGGTTCCGCCGGCCCGAGGCCATTCCAACGGGGACGCCCGGAGCCTGCGGAACCGTCAACTCTAGGGCTCCCACCCGAACCAGTCTATGACTTTCCTTCCCAGCTCCGGCATGTACTCTGGTGCAGCGTCCATTCCTAGAAGAAAGCAATTCCCCCATGGCAACCGATTACGACGCCCCCCGCGTCGCACAGGAAGACCAGCCGGCCAACGAATCGCTTGAGGCGATTCAGGCCCAACGCAGCGCCACCACGCAGACCGCGTTGATCGATGTTGAGGACGGCGACACCGCCGAAGGCTTCGATCTTCCCGGAGCTGTCGTCGATGACGAACTGCTCGTCGAGGTCGTTCCCGTTCAGGAGGACGAGTTCACCTGCATGTCCTGTTTCCTCGTCCACCACCGCAGCCAGCTGGCGCTGGATAAGAACGGCGCCAAGTACTGCAGGGAGTGCGAAGGTTAAAGGCGGAGCTTCCCCGACCGGCCCCTTACGGCGTCGGACCCGCGCCCATCCGGAGGCGGGTCCGGCGCCGAATTGTCAGTGGCAGCACATAGTCTGACTACGACGTTTAGGCCGGGCCACCGAGGAAACCATGAACACCGCCGTCCTTCCCGCACCGCAAATCTTCGATCGTCCCTGGACACGCGAGCAGCTTCTTGGTGCCGCCGAGGCTTCCCGGGAGTCCGAGGAACACACCGACTATCACGGGGCCGCCCGGGCGATGGCCGGCCGGAGTCGGTCGGTGGACCTGCCCCGGATCAGGGCCCTGGTCAGCACCGTCATGGGCGGAACCGATGGGATTTACTACATCTGCTGCTCCCTCTACGGCGCCCATCTGGCCATCAGCTTCCCCGAAGTTTTCACGGATCGCCAGCGCCAGCTGCTCCTGGCGCCGCTTGCGGCTGCCGAGGCACTCGCGGGCGCAGGCGCGCTCGAGCGTGCGGCTTAGTGGGCCACGGGTCCTCCCGGGTTTGAGGCCGGCACTTATTCCTGCACCGTTTCCCCTCCCTTTTCCGGGCCATTTCCGGGGGCGGGAACGTCAGGGCCGCGGCGATCCCTTCGAGGGGCGGGCACCGAAGCTTTCGGCCAGGTCGAAGGTGAAGTCGATGAGCAACCCGATCACGTAGACACAGTCCCGCCGGTCCTCAAGCTCGCCCTTCATTCTGGTCAGCGCGGCCAGCAGGTCCTCATTGGACCGGCCGCCCTCAAGGTACCGGTCGACGGCCGCGGCGAGGGCGTCCGCGCCGCCACCGTCTTCGAGGAAGCGGTAGGGCTCCCAGTTGAGATGGTCCCACCGAGACGCCAGCTCCTCGGACATCCACGGCACCCCGGCCTCCTCAGCCCGCGGCTGGACAGCGGTTTCGAGGACGTCCCGGGTGCTGCTCACCTCGGCCATGATGCGCTCCGGATCCGGCGGCGTGAACGCTTCGAACCGGTCGAGTGCCGTCCTGGCCTCCTCCACGGCCAAGCGCAGCCTCTCCTCGAAGCTGGGGCCCTCGTAGGGAGCCCGCCCCGCCCCGCCGAGGTCCAGCACCAGGGCGGAGACGTCGGCGTAGGCGCGGTCGAGCCGGTGGTGCACCCCGGCGACGTCCTGATCGCCCCCGGCAAGTTTCCAGGCCTTTTCGTGAAGCGTGACCACGGTGTCAATAGCCAGCATCCTGGCATTGGCAGCGACGGCCTTCTTTGTCCTCCGCCCGGCCAGCAGCCGCACGCCGACCAGCCCGGTCGAAATCACCACGGTGAGGACGGAGAGGGCCAGGACAGCGGGATCGCTGTCCTGCTCCCGCCCGGCGCTTCCGGTCCCGCTCAACCTTGTCTCGGCCACGATGCCTCCTCGGGGTTTGATTGCACATTCTTTCACGCAATTCCATCACCGGGGAGGGAATACCCGGAAGCTTCAGCCGGGGCGAACCCGTCCGTTCAGGCCGGAGCGATGACGTCGACGATCGCACGCCTCTTGGCCTCCTCCTCGAACGGCGGGGACCAGACCAACACCCCGTAGCGGCCCGGGGCGAGGTCGGCCGACAACGTGATCCGCATCGAGTAGTGGCCGTTCGCGTCGGCAGAGACGACAGGAGCGTTAAGGAGGTCGGTATCCGTCTGGTAGCGGAAGAGCATCACATGGATTTGCGCACCGGGTTCATAACCGCCTCCGGAGACGGTCCAGGTGGAACCCGCCATACGCTCCACCCGGGGCTCATCCGGGGCGGTGGCGGGGACCAGATCGGGGTACACCGGCGCGGGAGGCTGGACCACGGAGACTTCGGCAGGGGCCTGTGGTGCCGTGGGCTGTGGTGCCTCCGGGATGAATGGTGCAGGGTCCGGGGCCGCCGGCGGCGCGGGGACGGTGGTGGGTGGTGCGGACGACGGAACCGCTGAGGGTGTCGGAGCCGCGGACACTGCCGGGGTTTCCGGCTCCTCGCTCTGGGTCGGGGGGACGGAGGCAGTTGAGGGGCTGGGGGCGGGACTTCCGGCGGGCCCAGTGGCGGTCGGGGCGGCGCACCCCACGAGCAGCATCGCCGCCATGGAAAAGGAGAGGAGGAACCGAGTGTTCACCGTAGGCACTTTCATCTTGAAGGGAGGCCCCTTCGACAAACGGTCCTCCGCATCAAAGCCGGCAGAGGGATCCGAAACCCGTTGAAGCCCAATCGGGGCTGTTCCTAGCCGCCGCACACCGTGCGTCACCGTCCGCGGCTGCCCCCACAAGCCGCGCGATAGAAGGACCATACAGCCGCAAAACCACACGCAGCAGGTGCTGCTGGTCACGGTCGTGCAACGCTTTACGAGTGTGCCCGCGACGGTCCGAGCCGACGCCGACATCCGGTCACGGACGCATGCGCAGTCCACATCCGACCTCGCCCGAAGGAATAGGTGGCCGCCGTCGTTCTGTGCTCGGTATGGTGGCGCTGAATGGTCCAACGAGAGGAGATCCCATGCCTAGGGGAGACATCGAAACGTTCCACGAGGTGGGCTTGTGGATGAACCGGCGCCAGGCGGTCGACGACAAGCCGTGGGGTCTCTCTGCCACCAAGGAGGAGGCCGCCGGGATCGGCCGGAGTGTCGCCAAGGCGGAGAAGGTGGAGCACATCATCAGGAACATCGACGGGACCATCGGGGAACGGAACTCCTACGGGAACGACCCCAGCAGCGTCAGCGGCTGAACGCTGCGCACTCATGCCGCACGGCTGATCCCCGCGGGGCGGACACCGCCCGTCACCTGAGGGCGAGCTCCTCCTGCATCGCCATTTCCTGCCGGAACTTGTTGACGTGCTGGGGGCAGAAGGACGCGACGCCGGCCCCGGAAATGGTTTTCAGTTCCTCGGTCGTGTACGAACCTGTTGCGTCCCCTGCACGGATCAGGCTGCTCGCGTCCTGCGCGGCCCCGCCCTGGTCGTACATCCTGCAGAAACTCATGGCGATGGTGATGATCTGGTCGCCCTTCATGAACTGCAGGTCGGGATGTTCCCGGCGGACGTAGTCAAGGAACGCCTTTTCGTGCAGTTCCTGGTCCGTCAACGCGGAAACAGCCACCTTCACCCCCGGCGTGAGGTAGTCGGCCGTCGCGTCTGTCCGGGCGTCGGTGCCGCACCCGGCGAGGAGAAGTCCCGCGATGCCGAGCACTACAACGGCAGGGTGTTTCAAGGGTCCCTCCTAGGAAGTATTCGACTCTGATTCTAGTGCCCGGCGGGCGCTCGACTTCGCCGCCGATACAGGCGGAATAGACGCAGCGCGAGAATTGCAGCCGGCAAGAGGGCGAACAACGTTGCCAGAATGAAGTACTCACTGACGACGATCGTTTCGGCCGTGCCGGCTTCCCGGAACCGGCATTCAACGCCCAGCGGAAAAATCAGCTCGTCGCCGCTGCCTTCGTACGGTCCGGCCAGGCCCGGATCCCAACCCTCGGGCAAGAAGAACTCAAGGCAGTAGAGCCCGGTTTCAATGAAGGCTTGACGGATGAATATATGGACAAGCTCTTTGACCAACAGGTACCACAGTGTGCACCCCGCGAATCCAAGAATGACAAGCTTAAGCAAGCCTGTCCCACTTGCCTCCTCGGCGGTATTCGTCATTGGCCCCCCAAGTTCTTTGAACTGGAGATCAGGCTACACGGGCCAATCCATAGCCGGGACGGGGAGCGTCTGCCTGACGATCGAGCCATGCTGGCAGCTACCGTAAGGATCTTGGCAAAAAGTTTTCACTCAAGTTTCGTGTCGAGGACTGACTCGTCGTGTGACATGGGACACGCTGATCTTTCACCCTGCGTTCCCCTGAAGGAGATCCGTGAAATCCCGCCACGCCACTGTCGTCGTGCTGACCGCACTCGTCGCCGGTTCCGCCGCGTCGTTACCCGCCCACGCCGCCCTGAAAGACGCCGGCTCCCCTCCCGCCGTCGCGCAGCACTCCCTGCGCACCGCCGTCACCGATGAGAACTTCTACTTCGTCATGGCCGACCGCTTCCAGAACGGCAGCACGGCCAATGACGACGGCGGACTCGGCGCCGATCCCTCCGTCTCCGGATTCGATCCGACCCGGAAGGGCTACTACAACGGCGGTGACCTCCAGGGCCTGCTCAAGGAGCTCGACTACATCCAGGGACTTGGCACCACGTCCATCTGGCTGACCCCGAGCTTCAAGAACCGCGCTGTGCAGCCCGAGGACAACTCCGCGGGGTACCACGGCTACTGGATCACGGACTTCACGCAGATCGACCCGCATCTCGGCACCAACGAGGACCTCAAAACGCTCATCGACGCTGCGCATTCACGAGGCATGAAGGTCTACTTCGACATCATCACCAACCACACCGCCGACGTGATCGGCTACGACGCCGGCGAGCGCGCGCCCTACATTTCGAAGGACGAGGAGCCGTACCGCGACGCCGACGGCAATGAGTTCGACGACCGTGACTACGCGGGCACCGGCACTTTCCCCGCCCTCGACCCGGCAACCTCGTTCCCCTACGTGCCCGTGGTGCCGGAGGCCGACCGGGACCTGAAAGTCCCCGAGTGGCTCAACGACCCCACGCTCTACCACAACCGCGGAGACACGACCTTCACCGGGGAGGACTCCTACTACGGCGATTTCTTCGGCCTCGACGACCTCTCCACCGAGCACCCCCGCGTGGTCGACGGCATGATCGACATCTACAAGACGTGGATCACCGACTTCGGAGTGGACGGCTTCCGGATCGACACCATGAAGCACGTGAATGACGAGTTCTGGCAGGCCTTCGGCCCCGAGGTGCTGGCCTATGCCCGGGAGCATGGCAAGGACGAGTTCTTCATGTTCGGCGAGGTCTTCGACACCACCAAGTCCTTCACCTCGCAGTTCACCACCCGCAACAGGATGCAGTCCGTGCTCGACTTCCCGTTCCAGGCCGCCGCACGCGGCTACGCGTCGCAGGGCGCGCCGGCAACCGACCTCCAGAACTTCTTCGCCGGCGACGACTGGTACACGGATGCCGACTCGAACGCCTACAGCCTGCCGACCTTCCTCGGGAACCACGACATGGGGCGCATTGGAAGCTTCCTGGCGGCGGACAATCCCGGAGCCCCGGAGGACGAACTGGTGGCCCGGGACACCCTGGCCCACGAACTCATGTACTTCTCCCGCGGCAACCCCGTGATCTACTACGGTGACGAGCAGGGCTTCACGGGCCCCGGCGGCGACCAGGACGCGCGGCAGACGCTGTTCGCGAGCCAGGTGCCCGAGTACCTAGACGATGACCTACTGGGCACTGCGGCGACGCACGCCACCGACAACTTCGACGCGGGCCACCCCCTCTACGAGAGCATCGCCACGCTTGCCGAGGTAACCGCCGACCATCCCGCGCTGCGGAATGGCGCGCACCAGCACCGGTACGCCTCCGACGGCCCGGGCATCTACGCGTTCTCCCGCGTAGACGCCGACAAGCGGCGCGAGTACGTCGTGGCGCTCAATAACAGCACCGAGCCGCAGACCGCGGCGATCCCCACCTACGCGGCCAAGCGCAATTTCGACCTCGTGTACGGCGACGCCCCGAAGCGTGCCCGGTCGGCCGCCGACGGCACCCTCAGTGTCACCGTGCCGGCCCTGTCCACCGTGGTGTATGAGCTTTCCGGCGCGATTCCGCACTCCAGCAAGGCACCGGACATCCGCCTGCAGCAGCCCGCTCCGGCCGCCGAGGACAACGGCCGCATGAGGGTCGCCGCCGATGTCACGGGTTCCTCCTTCTACGAAGTCACCTTCGAGGCCCGTACCCCCGGCACCGCGTGGACAAGCATCGGCACGGATGACAACGCGCCCTACAGCGTGTACCACGACACGAGTGCGCTGGCGGCGGGCTCCGTCGTTGAGTACCGCGCCGTCGTCCTCGACAACGGCCGCCACACGCGGACCTCGCCCTCGGCGTCGGCGGCCGTGCCCGCACCGAAGCTCACCATGGGGCTACCGGCCGAGGGTACGCAGGTGCAAGGTGACTTCGAGGTGACCGCGACCGCGAGCCCGGAGGACTCCGACTACGCCGTGACGCTCGAGCGGAGCGTGGACGGCGCTGCGTGGACCACGATCGGCACCGACGACTCGTCGCCGACCTACACGGCCGTCGACGACCTGGCCGCGCTCGGGCTCCCCGAGGGGACGCAGGTGCGCTACCGGGCGGTGCTAGGCACCTCAGTTAGCGACATTCGAACCGTGAGTGTCGGGTCGGTCATCGAGCAGCCGGACACGGTGGCGGTGGCCGGCAGCCTCGACTCCGAACTGGGGTGCAGCGGGGACTGGGATCCGGCGTGCGACCAGGCACAGATGAAGTTCGACGACGCGTCACGGACCTGGATCCTCGAGGTCGCCGACCTGCCCGCAGGCAACTACGAATACAAGGCGGCCCTCAACCGCAGCTGGACCGAGAACTACGGTGCCGGCGGCGGCCGTGACGGCAGCAACATTGCCCTCAACCACGCAGGTGGTCCGGTGACCTTCACCTACGACCACCGCACGCACGTGATTACGACGCGCTGACCCAAGTGAACGACGGCGGCCGGGGCCTCAGGGTCCCGGCCGCTGCCATGTCGGGCTCCTGAGCGCCAGCCTTTGCGCATGAACACCTAGGCGGGTCCGAGTCGTCTACCGACCATAAGGAGAAGGGCGAAGGTGGCCGAGGGCCCACTGCAGTTCGGCGCTCAAGGCCTACAAAAGACACCGCAATCCGCGGGAACAGTGGAGCTTAGGGGAATCGAACCCCTGACCTTTTCTCAGGGGACGGCTCATTTCGATACTTGCCAAAGCCTGTCATTGTGCCGAAAATTCCCGGAATCTAGGCGTTTTTGGTGACCTGCAAGGTCCACGACATGTCATCGCATTTCATCGTTTCCGTGTGGTAAACGTGTGGAAAAAACACTCGTCGACGGGCCCACAACAGCACGGGTGGGAACGCCATTCTGGTGTTGCTTCTTAGACGCTTCCATGTCTGTCAAGCTGCTGGAAACGGGTGCGGACGCGGACCAATTGCCGGTGAGTGGGGCGGATTTGGTGACCGGCCAGCTTTCCCTCTCCCCCGTTGTTTTGGCTGCTGGCGGGCTCGCTCGCTCGTCCCCGACGGAGCAGTGCTCAACGCCGTAGGTGCGAGGATGCTCCAATCCTGGGAGGGAAGAAGCGACGAAGGAGCGCCGGACAGGATGGGTGTGCCCGATGCCGGCGGAGCCGGTTGACGCTGTGGAGCGGGGACGCATAATCCGAAGGACAGCAGACAAAAAACGTCAGGGTCGGGTGCGACGAAGGAGCCCCCGGGTCTTATCAGGCCGGAGCGAAGCGAAGGACCGCTTAGGGAATGAAAAGTCAGCCGGCACGTAAGAGATAATCAGCGTATGGAGAATTGGGGACTGACAGAGTGGCTGTGGCTGATTGGCATTGTTGTAGCGATCATCCTAGGGATCGGCGCGATCGTCGCGACGAGACGTTCGGCTAATCCACGGCGCAAACTTCAGTTCTTAGTCAATGCGACACCGCTGGTGTCGGAACACTCACGCGGCCGTGGCCTCGTGGTGAGTTACAACGACGAGCCGGTGCAGGATCCGTATCTGGTTCGGGTGACTCTGAAGAACATCGGTGCAATTGACATAACCTCGGCTGATTTTGACGCCGGCAGGGATCTTGAAGTGTGCGTCGAACCCGATGGGGGCATGGACATGGTGCCAGAGCGTCCGGGCGGGGACATTCTCGACGTTCTGGACTTCCAGTTGCTGGAGCCCGATGGGTCGAGGAACGTGTCTAATGAGGTCCTCCGCATGGGGCCCAGATCCGTACCCATCAGCCCCATGCTACTTCGCCGGAATACGACTATCACTCTCGATCTTCTGGTGGATGGCCCTGTGTTCGTCTACTTGAAGAACCCGCTCATCAACACAGACGAGGTGCGAACGACTGCCACCGAGCGCAGCGTAGCTGTACTGGATGCGGTGGCTACTGGCACCGCAACTTATGCGCTTGGTGGTGCCGCTGGTGCCGCCGCGGCCGCCCTTATGAACAGGGCTACGGCTGGTAGGCGTTCCAGGGACGGCAGCAGGCGCTGATCTGAACGGTGAATGAGCGGTACACCTGTAAGAGGGTTGGGGGCGTCGAGGTCGACGCCGGCCAGTAGTGGCCGGATGATCGGTTCATTCCATCCGTGCTCGAGGAGGGCTGTGCGCAGCTCGACGGACTGGGCCCAGAACTGGGCGCGGCCGAGGCTCAGCCGAGCCAGTCCGGGGGCCAGCGAGGCCAATCCGGTAGCGCGCCGCGTCTTCGGAGGGGCTGAACGGCCCGAGGGCCAGCTGGAAGGTCCGCAACTGCCAGCGGGTGCGCTGCAAGCGGAGGCGGGCCGCGAGCGAGCGGTCGCCGCGGCCGGGCACCCCGGCGAGGGGGGGCCACGGACGGGGAGACCACCAGCGCCCCGGCGCGGGCGAGGCCGGTGTAGAAGACCCGCTCGGCCCGGTTCAGCCCGCCCGGGGCGGAGAGGAAAGCGAGAAGCTCGGCGGGGACGGGTTCGAGGTCGGGCTCCACCGCGCGCAGGGCTTCGGCGAGTTCCCGGCGGCTGACCGGGAGGTCCTCGGCTCGAGCGCCCGGGCGCTGCGGGACCAGTCGGTGACGTAGGTGTCGGCCCAGTCGCGGCCGAACCGCGGGGCCAGGTCGTGGCCGACGGCCTCCTGGACCCCGAGGAAGGCGTCGGTGAAGGCCAAATGCACCCAGCGGAGCAGGGGGGTCGGAGGCGGAGTAGGCGCGGCCGTCGTCGGCACGGCCGCGGACCCGGGCCGCCTCCCGCCCGGCGAGCTCCGCGGAGCCGAAGGTGCTCACGATGAGCCAGCGCGCGGTCCCGGCCCGAGGAGGGCCGCGACCCCGCCGACGAGGGTGGAGAGATCGCCGTGGACTCGCCAGACGACGCCGTCGGGCTCGAACCAGCCCGGTCCCACCCCGACCAGGGCGATGTCGCGCACCCAGTCCGGCGCCCCGGTGGGGTCACCGGAGACCCGGGCGCGGAAGGTGCGGCGGACGCGGCGGGACAGGTCGGCGGGGTGCAGTGTCGGGCAATCAGGCATGCTCAACCGTAGCCACAGCTGCGCCTCGTGCTCAGGCAGCTGATCCGGGCGTGTCAGCCGAAACCAGGGAAGCACGAGAAGGCGAGAAACCCAGCGCCGCTAGCTACCCCCCTTCCGCGCGGTTATCTGTTATGGGCGGTAGCTTGAACCTATGAATACAGATATATCGAAAGCCTCCGCTGGTGAACGTCGGCGCTTACTAACGGCGTTGGCCATTTCGCGTGCCTCAGAGCATCCCACGTCGACGACTGTCACAACTGATCAAGTTGCGGCCGAACTAGTGAAGCTGGGGGCAGATCCGTCGTCACTTGAGGGTGACTTTCGGATCATGAGCAACGACTACGGGTGGCTACAGCCGCTTGAACACGCTCTCAGCGGTGGAAGCGAAGTGTGGATGCGCCAGGAAGGCGTCGACGCAGCGAGCGAAGTCGAGGATCAGATTGCGAACAGGCGCACGAGAAGAAGGGTTCTTCGGGGTGAACTGTTGGCGTGGCTGTACGAGCAGCAGTACGACGAGGAAGTTCCCGAACCGTCGCCAGCCGACTTTGCGGAAACCAAACGCCACTACTTTGGTGATCCGTACTCTGCGGAGGAAGTGGATGCAGCTGGTGGAGAGCTTCTCGAGAGAGGCCTGATCAAGGGTGATATGGCGGGTGGCTATAAGAGCCCTCAGCGCGCAGTGCTAACGGAGAAAGGTCGTCAGATGGTTGACAACGATTCACCGCAGGAACAGCCAGCACCAAGCGGAGACAACTACTACATCAATGCCCCATCGAACTTTGCTGTTCGCAGCTCGCACACTCAGCAGAATCTAAATGCCTTGCAGCCATGGGTCCGCAAGCTTTCTGACGTCGTGGGAGTGGCTCCAACATGGCTGAGTTCAGAGGGTAACAACGCACTGGAAGCACAACAGGTGGTTACCGAGCTGCAAGCGGTGGCGCAGGCTCCTCAGCCAGACGCTTCCCGTGCGCGGCAGCTACTGAATAGGTTAGGCGAGTTGATTCAGGACGCCGGTGCAGGAGCCTTGGGCGGCGTCATGCTCGCGGCTATTGAGGCGACTCTGGGCACAATGCCCGGGTAGCCCATATTCAGAACAGGGTTGGTGCCTCAGGGTCGATGCCGGTCAGCAGTGGCCGGATGATCGGGTCGTTCCATCCGTGCTCGTAGAGGGTTGTGCGCAGCTCGACTGGTTGGGCGCGGAAGTGGGCGCGGCCGAGGCAGCGCCACCGCCTCGCCCACACCCCCGCCCGCGAGGGCGCTTAGACCCGCTGTTACGAAGTGGAGCCGATCGTTGGGGATTCTTCAGTACTAGGGGATTCGCTGCCGACGGCCTGGACTGCTTGCGTGAACATCTGCCATTGCGCACGGAAGTCCGTCAGTTGCTGCCGGCCCGTGGGCGTTGGTTCGTAGACCTTCCGGGCGGGCCCGGAATCGCCTTGTTCCCATTCGGCGTTGATCGCTCCTTCTTCTTCAAGTCGAGCAAGCGCGGGATAGAGCTGAGCGCCTTTCACCGGCTGCAGCCCCACCGACACAAGGGCTTGGGAGATGCCGTACCCGTGCCGGGGAGCGACGGCAAACACTGTGAGGATGAGCATCGGCAACGATGCCCGTTGCCAGGCCTGAACGCTCATTGCGACAGCCTTCGTGGTCGGCCGTTCCATCCGGCGCTGAGGGGTGTGCCTACGTCTGCCTGGGCCCTGGTGCTTCTTTTGACAGCTCGGGTTTGAACTCGTCCTTCCGAAGGAGTTGTATCGACTGGCCTCCGCTGCGTGCAAAGGGGCGGCTCACAATCGGTCGTTTATGCACGCCGCCCGCATCACCCGTGAAGAGGTGTCCGACGGATCGCTAGTCTGGCTTCATGACGGACCGATACAGCACGGGGATTGTTGTCGTCGCTCCCTCCCCGCACGGGGCTGAGCAGTATCGGGCGGTCGCGGAGGAACTTGTAGCAGCGCTGGCAGAAGTCCCCGTTGATGCTATTAAACACGTTGGTTCCACGTCGGTGCCGGGCCTGCCGGCTAAACCCATCCTCGGCATTGACGTCATAGTGCAGCGGAACAATCTTGGGTCTGCTATCCGTGCGCTCGAGCAAGTCGGGTACCTGCACTGTGGAGACTTGGGCGTAATAGACCGGGAAGCCCTCACCGCACCAGATGAGAACCCGTCCCGCAATGTGTACCTCTGCGTGGCGGATACCCAGCACGTCCGAAACCATCTCGCCGTCCGGGACACACTGCGAGCACATCCTGACCTGCGAGACCGCTATGGCGCCGTGAAGCTACAACTAGCCAGCGAACCAGGTATGAACATCCATCGCTACCTGGCTGGAAAGCCCGAGATTTTGCGGGAAGTTCTGGTCCTCTCCAACCTCACAGCGGAAGAGAAGCAGGCCATCCTCGAGCTCAACACACGAACAAACGGTTAGAGCGGTCGCTGGGAGAACGGTGCAAAATCCCTTCCGTGCGGCCGCTGTTGCGTAGGGCGCACTTGATGCAACACGTCCGACGTGGAAACCGAGGAGGCGATGATTAGACGGTGACCGATCTGCTGAACCCCGTATTTGAGCCAGTCGCGTTCGAGATTCGCCTCCTTCAAGGACGCTTGGAGCGCTCGGAGCATCACTACAAGTCGTTCGGACGAGTCTGGGCTGACTACCTCAATAGTTCGCCTCATCTTTTGGAACACACTGCAGAAGATGATGGCACTACTGCGGTGCGGCTCCGCAGGGTGCGACCGCTCCCCGTTGAGCTCTCTCTAGACTTTGGCGAGTTGTTGTACGAGCTCCGTGCCGCCTTGGATAATTGTCTGTACGCCGTCGCGGTTCTCGTGTCAGGTGAAAACCCTCCTCCCAGCGCTGCTCGTCTGGAGTGGCCTATTCGTCTGACCCCTGCGGAGTGGAAAAGCCAAGCAAGTCGTTATCGGGATCTTCCTGCCGAGATTACCGAGGCGCTCGAGCGGATCCAGCCCTATCAGGCTGACTGCCCTGACTGGAACTGTCTTGCGATCCTTCACGAGCTGGCACGAGTGGATAGGCACCGCTCAATGCATGGCCTTGGTCTGTACCTCAGAGAATTTTTGCTTCAGGCCGACGAGAGGGTGGTGCAGGTTCTGGACACGGGATCGCCTCGCATCATCATTGACGGATCGGAGATCATGCGTATGCGCGTGAGGGACGGGTTGGAGTTGTCTCCCGCGAACTTCGATCTGCACGTTGAGTTTGATGTCGACGTGACGGACGTACGCGAGTCTGTGGGGCCATCGGGAAGAAGGAACCGGCCTTGGGGGTCCCTTGATGGCCGCCTGAAAGCTTTGATCCGGGCAACCAGGGAATACACCACCGGACTTCTCGGGCTGGCGGAAGAATACGTGAGGGACCGTGGTGGAGCTGACCCTTTGTCGGGAACCGCCGCAGCAGGCGGGACACACTAGACCTACCCGTCAACTTCAGGACTAGCAGCACTCCCAAATCCATCCTAAACAAGTCATTAAAATGTCGTATGGTCCGGTTACGGTTCGATCGTGCAGAGTGTTAATGCTTCTGAGGATCGCGAGTTATTCGCCGTTGTTGGATCGCCGGACTCTTACACGCCCCGTTTGCGCTCCTGAGGACCGAGATGTAGCCCGAGGAATGAAAGCCACCAACAGGTTCTACTGCTCGTCTGCCCTTGGTGGAGGCGGAGGCGAACTCACCTTCGCTATCGGGGATATCAATGTTCCGCACTTCAGACACCACGTAAAGAGTAAATGTGCGCTGCTTGGCTCAAATGAAACGCGCGACCGGTACACGCACCTGGCAATTCAGGAAGCTTTGCTGGACTGGATCGAGACGACACTCGGCCTTGCCTGCCGCCTGGAGGTGGCAATAGAAAGCGGTCGGACAGATGTTCTCGTGTCAGGCCCTCCCTTCGAGGTAGCACTGGAGGTCCAGCGTTCACCGTTGTCCGCTCTCAGGGCGGGAGACCGGACCACCCTGTACAGCCAACGAGCTGACACCGTGCAATGGCTTTTCGCTCGCAAGGACATAGACGCCTACAAGACCGAACTCGCCGAACAGGGCTGGAGTCTGAGGGTGTGGTGGGGCTGGCAGACAAGGGAACGCCGGATCGGTGTGACCTACCGGTGCGGTGATGACGTAGTGGCAGATACGAAGGACAGTGGCGGTCCCCTGACTGACTGGCGCATTACGGCCGTCGGCCTCGAGTCGGCACACCTGCAGCTCGCAAGGGAATCAGTGCATCATCGCCGAGTGCTGGAGCAGGATCGAGAACGGCAGGAAGCTGCAGCAGCGGCCGAGCTTCGCGCCGCAAAGGAGGCGAGGGAAGCAGCGGCCCGCCGACGCTACTCGGACAATCAACAGGCAAGCCGTCAGGTACTACGGAAGCAACTACAACCCTTGCCCGTGGCACGGACGGAATCTGGCCAACGTCATGGCCTGAGCTAAGAGGCAGTGACAAGCAACGACCCTGGGCCGAGTCCATCCGCGCAGAGCTCGTCAGCAAGGTACGCGAAGAACTCAGACAAGGGTTTCTTACCAGCGAGATCGTGGGCCTCATGACCCATTGGCTTGCACGACAGACATCCGCGCAGTTCTGGATACGCAACAAATTTGCGGAGCCCATCGACATCATCGAGGTCTACGACCACGAGTTCGATCCCAGCGGTCTTGCCCGGCAGTCCTGGCAATCTCGGCGCCTTGGCCAACCTGCCGGCCCGGTCCGGACTCCATCTCCATCTCCATCTCCATCTCCATCTCCATCTCCATCTCCATCTCCATCTCCATCTCCATCTCCATCTCCATCTCCATCTCCATCTCCATCTCCATCTCTGGCGAGCTTGTTTGACTAGGTGGTTCGATGCCCTTGCCGGTCCTTTCTGAACGAGGGACGGCAGGGCTGTATCGTGTGCCAGATATCATCCGGATATGACTGACTTAGATCTTCTTGTGAAGGCAATCGCTGAGGATCTCGGCGATCCCTCCGGTTGGAGTGCCCCGGTGGAGTTTCGTGACTCTCTTGCACTTTGTGCCCTGAACTCTGCCTACTCCTTGAATGGAACCTCGTCCGCTGCGAAGAATGTCATTGCCCGGTACCGTGCGTTTCGTCCGACAGCAGACACCGACAGTGGCCCTGACTTGATGGTGGCCATGGAGAGCGTTGGTGGCCCCGCAGAGTTTGCTATTAGCATCCTGCACAACGAGCGACCACTCCCCCGGACGAACCGCTTGCGACCTGAAGGTATCTACGAGGGCCTGTCCAAGCTCGCGGGATTGGATACTGCCGTGACTACTACAGAACACCTCCGAGCTGCCGCAGCCGATGGCAGCACCGCTGCAAGAGAGGCGTGGCTTTCAGTTAAGGGCTTCGGCCCGCTTGCCTGGTCATACTTGATCATGAATGCAGGAGTTGCTACCGAAACCAAGCCGGATGTCATGGTGCAGCGCTATCTCACTCGTGTTCTCAAAGAGGACAACAAGCTTGGTACCGCGCAGACACGACAGCTCCTCCAGCTCGCGGCCACGAAGCTTGGTGTTGCCCCCCGGGCTTTGGATCGGGCGATATGGCTACACGAGAGTCCGTCGAATTAGTGGGCAAGTCAGGGGCTTAACTGGGATGGAACAGCAGGACGTTGCGGCACCTGCACTTGCCGTGCCACCGCGTCGTGTGCCGAAGTTCGATGGGTTCTCAGAGTCCTCCGGGATGAACCGCCTACAAAAGTCCTTCTACCAGCGCATATTTCTCCCTTCACTGCTCGCCGGCAATCCCGTTGACGTAGATGGTCGACCTGGTTATGGAGAGGTCCTGCTGTACGAGTTGCGGCAGCAGCACCAGACGACGCCGACGGAAGCTAGGCGGACCCTGGAGTCTTTCATGGCCGCTTACCGTGATCAGCACATACCCTGGGATGCGCGCACGACGCTGGCGGAATTTCATTTCCTTGAGGGCAACTTTGCTGCAGGGTACTTAGCTCTCGGTACTCGTGTTGATCCTTCGCTTCACCTCACCCTCTCTCCCTACTTGGGCCACCCTGCGTTGACTGCCGATCAAGTATTCGCTTGGTCGGAATGGGCTATCACTAAGAAGGGCATTGCTCACCTCGACGCCTTTATTGAGGTGCTACAGGCCAGGCTGGACAGGTTCCACGCAGAGCATGGCACCAGTCTTGTCTTCGACTTTTGGCAGCGTCTCACTGCTGATGACTCTGTCGAGGCCGTTGCCCGAAGCGTTGAGGACGATGTGGCTGCACGGATATCAAAGGAGCTAGTGCGGATTCTGGTCGCGGAAGCACGCCATAAGTTGGCGTCGAGGGAGCCCCGAGGCAGGTATCGAGCCGATGGGAACGATGACCCAGTCCAATGGCCAGTCCCTTGGGTTGAGTGGTACGACCACGGGCCCCTGATGTTCGCACTGTTCAGGATTCTTGTTCGAGACGCCGAGAATGTCGCACGTGACCGGGCTGAGATACCCCGCGTGGGGGAAGGCTGGGTGTCCGAAATGACTTTACTTCGACAGGTGCAAGCTGCCTTCCCTGAAGAACAGGTGCATCATCAAGCACGCCCGTACTGGCTGAGACCTCAAAGCCTGGACATCTATCTTCCAGCGCACAACATAGCCGTTGAGTATCAGGGCGCTCAGCATACGCGCCCTGTAGAGCACTTCGGAGGCGCCGAAGCTTTCGACCGGCAGCAGGAGCGAGACGCTCGAAAAGCAGCAGCTTGCGAGGACCATGGGTGCGTGCTGATTGATGTGCATCCCGGTTACAAGCTGGATGAGGTCATAGCTCGAATCCGGATCACTATCAATGAGCGGCTTAAGCCTGGTCCTGATCAGTCTTAGTGGTGGCTGACAGCCTCCCTCAGGACCACGAGGACCGCCTGACTCAGTACCACCCTGCGACTAGTTAGATCCCCTTGCGGGCAGCTTAGTCAGAGCTTCCAGAGCAGACAGCATCGGTCGAAACGACGCCTCGTGTGCCCTTTGTCGGGCTGCCGGCCTTTCTCTTCATCCCCACACCACGCGCGGTCTTCCCGCATTTCCTGGTGGTCGCCGGAGCGGAGCAACGCCCGTCCCGCTCATCAAACGCTGCTCTGCCCTTTCGGTGAGAACAGACGCTGTGAGATCCACTGCTGAGATGAAACGTAGCCACACAGTCCCCGCCGATCCTAGGGCTCAACGGCCCCTGCCCAAAGCTGCCGACAGTCCGGTCAAGGGATCCATTAATGAGACAACAGACAACGTGCCTGTAGCCCACGTGGCGCATACAAGTCACACCCCTTTCGAGCCTCCTCACCGAGTGTTCGACGCTGCCCGCGTGTACGGCGCCGAACCAGACCTGGAGGCATGAAGAAAGCTTGGTCTGGCAAGCTGTTGCAATGATCACTCAACGGCAACCCGAACATTGGCGTGAACTGCAGAGCGAAGTCGCTCGGATCCTCGACGAATGCGGTATCCAGTCCGAGGTCGAAAAGACAGTTACTCTCGCTAGAGGAACAGCTGAAGTCGATGTATATGCGGCAGAGGCGAACCAAGGCCGAGAAAACATCATTTTTTGCGAATGCAAGTTATGGAAAAGCTCAGTCCCCAAAAACGTTATACATGGTTTCCGGACTGTCGTAGCCGAAGGTGGTGCAAATATCGGCTACATAATTACTTCGAGTAATTTTCAGCGAGGAGCCACTACTGCTGCTGACCTCACGAATTTACGTCTTCTAACATGGACTGAATTTCAAGCTGAGTTTGAAAGCACTTGGATTGATCACCACCTTCGCCCTGAGGTCACGAAGCGGCTCGACTTTCTCTTATCAATTATCGAGCCATTCGCCCCGGTCGCGTTTGAAAAACTGGACGAAACAGAAAAAGCGAACTTTTTACAATTGCGAGAAAAGTACTTTGACTTAGGCGCCACAGTAATGATGTTCACAACATATGGCAAGATGATCCACTCAGAACTACCCGACCTTCCTCTACGGAATCGCTGGGAACCAAGTTCCAACATGACTGAGATGTGGGCCAATTTGCTCGATGCGACAGCCTATGGAGATTTCCTTGAAATCCTCCTACCTTTTGGTGAGAAAGCGATCGCTGAACTTAAAGCGGCTCTGCATCCTAAGGAAGCCCGGGAAATTTGATTTCATGACCATTGGCAAGGTCAGCACCGGATGCTGCTCCTAAGGTGAGATGCAGGCAACCTGCTCCTTCGCGTACGCAATCGCGAAGGGAACAGCAACCTGCTGTATCCGCTGCACGAATTAGACCACTGGGTCTATGGGGTGTGCGTAATCGCCAGCCCGCTCTGGCGACCTGCTCGGAAGCCAGGAAGATGACGCCTCACACCCTTTGTAGTCGCAGTCCAGCCATACCAAAGCACGCAGTGCAGGGCCGAACTTCGCTCGACGTGGACCGCGTGGGTAGGGCTTGGACGGAGTTCATGCCACCACCTGTGTGAGACACGAGCTTTACCCATGATCACTTCGTCAAGAACAGGCTCACCACCTAAACTCGGCCAATGATCAGCATGGACGAGCGTTTCCCCGGAATTCACCACGCCAAGACAACGTGGACCTACAACATCTGGCACCTGAACGAGCTGGAACTGCGGAGCTTCCTTTGGACCACCGCTCAAGGCATGTCGTCCTGGCTCGCCCTCAAGGAGGACGAAGCCCACGAAGCAGTCAGCTCGATGAATCCGGAAAACATGTACGGGGATGAAGCAGACAGCCACTTCATAACGGAGGTGGGCATTTACCCCGGCCCCTACTGGAGTCAGCTCTCCTCCGCAGTGCTCAAAGACACCTTCACCCTGCTAGAGGTGTTCCTTGAAGAATCAGCCGACGGGATCCTGCGCCGCCATGGCTCGAGTTTGGTGAAACTTAGTACAGAAGATAGTTGGTCCATGTCCGAGTGCAAAAAGTTCTACCTCGACTACCTCGGTCTGTCAGTAATACCCGAAGAGCTGACCGATCTTCAGTGGATCCGCAACAAACTGACTCACCTCCGCGATGAGCTTCGCACCAAAGAGGGCAAGGACGATTTCAAAACGAAGCTGTCCCGGCTCGGCGTCGAGGGAGACCGTCGACCAGACGAGGAGGACTTACCTCTCCCACACTTTGAGTACGGCAGGGAGCTAGAGTTCGCGAAGTCGCTTGCACTTAGTCCCTTGGAAGCCTGGAGGATACTCAACCTTGTTCGAGCACACGTGGAGGACCTCATGAGTGTCCTTCACGTCGTACAGAACGGCAGAGGAACAACGCAAATGCTGGTTGCGCTGTCCGCAGGCAGGCCGGTCCGGAATACCGATCGTAAGATCCTGGTCGTACCCCATTCAGTAGAGTCATCGTCGGCAGGGAGACTAAAGTCGAGTGATGGATGATGCCCTCTTCCCTCTAGGTAACGAGACCTCAAAGCATGACGAGCAACCAGCAGAAATTCGTATCCGACAGAGTCAGGTAAAAACAGATTCGATCCGAGTTCCAACGCATCGTGACTATGTCAACCGTAAATGGCCCCACTGAGACGGTCCGATGTGGCCGCTGGTGACCATCTCCGGCCGTCACCTGAAGGTGCCCGACCAGCTGCACATCGGCATCACTGCAGAACAGGCCGAGCGCTGGAAAAGCGTTCGCTGAGACGCCAGCGCGACGACGCTGTAAGGGCAACGCCTGGCTCGACTAGGTGCTACGCGACAAGCGCTACCCACTTCGAGCCCCAAGTCCAGCGGTGTGTCCCCACTGGTCGAGGGACCGGCCCCAAGCGCTCAACTTCCAAGGACCTGAGACGTCGGATCAACGCAATTCCGCTGCTCCAAGTTCCCGTGTTGCTCGTGGCCTGAGTTCTCGGCTTACCCCCAAAGCCTCAGTGACCTTCACCAAAGTCCCTGTATTCACATCATCGCCACTTTCGATACGTGCAACAGTCGGACGCGAGACCTGTGCACGTTCTCTGAGCTCCGCCTGCGACCAGCCCCGGCTCCGACGGGCGTCTCGAATGACCTGACCAAGCTCGGCCATTGTTTGCCGCCTCTCAGACATCAACTTCGCCGTCTGCGGCAGCCTCGGTGCCTTCGTCCGGTTCGGTGGTCTTGTTGGCGCTGTCGAGGATGATCTGCTCGACCTCGCTCGGGGTGCATCCCCATGTGACCTGCTGGGGGAGGTAGGCGAGGTGGCTCCAGGCCGGTGGGCGCCACGAGTCCTTAGCCATCGTCTTCTCCGACCCTGCTCAGACCATCGCGATCATTGGCACTTCGGGGCGGATGGTGGTCTCCGCTAAGTGGTCGCGGAGCGAGTTCCATCCCCACGTTTCCTTGCCTCCGCTCTTCGCTCCGGCCATCTCAGCGACCACGGTTCCCTCGTGCCCGCTTGCAACCTGGGAGTGGTGGGCCAAGTTGCGGACGGTAACGTACTGCCAGCCCGTGGGTGCCTAGCCGTTCGCCAGCAGGCGTTTCACGAACTAGCGGCGGACGACCGGCACGCGGATTCCATGGCCTTGTTGCTCCTCTCTTTGTGCTTCGGAATGACACGGACCTGCGTCGACCGCAAAACAAGGTGGGCCCCACGCAGATGAGGTCGCCCAGCTAGGCACAGGGCACTTGCTGAGACGGCGTAGCAGGGGGCTAAGCGATGACCAGTTCGGCAACAAGCAGCAAGCTTAGGATGCTCGCGGACACGGCGACGACCGCTGTCTCTAGAGCGCATATGCTAGTGCCAGATGACAAGTGCTGGAACTCGGGCTGAGCGCTTCGTCCAGCGCTTCGAGCGATGTTGAGTATCGGCGCTGATAATGCACAAGAACTCCATCCTGTGCCGAATCGCCAAGTTCTAGTCATGAGAACTACGCAACCTCACTGCTGCACAACGCGAGTCGTAGCCAGAAAATCCATCACCATAGATAAGCTAACCAAAACGGTCGACGAGGGGGATGACGGTGGCGACTATTCGCGTTGATGTAAGCCCCGACATACTCCGGTGGGTTCGCGATCTTTCATTTCACGGAGATAGAGACCTGGCGGCCTTCCCGAAGTTCGATGCTTGGGTCGAGCGACGGGCGAAACCAACTTTGAATGAACTCACACGGCTGGCAAAAACCGCCGGAGTACCATTCGGTTACATGTTTCTTCAGGATCCACCGGCTTGGGAACTTCCAATTCCAGATTTCCGAGATGGCTTTGCTCCAGGCTCTACCAAGCCCAGCCCGGATTTGATGGCAGTGCTAAATCAGAGTCTCACCCGTCAAGACTGGTATCGAGATTATGCACAGCGCCATGGACTCCCTGAAGTTGCGGTTGTAGGTAGCGCAAGAGAGCGGGACGCAGCAGGAACCGCCGCGGACATTCGAACAGCGCTGGCTTTTGAACTAAGCCAGCGGACCGGAACGTGGAGCGATACGCGAAAGTACCTCCTACGTGCCTTCGAACGCTTGGGTGGTCTAACTATCGCCACCTCCATGGTGGCCAATAATACGAAAAGGCCGCTAAATCCAGCGGAGTTTCGCGGCTTCGCGCTTCCTGATTCCCTCGCTCCTCTCGTATTCGTGAATACGAAGCAAACGCTGAATGGGCAGATATTTACCTTGGTTCATGAGTTTGCGCATATTTGGCGAGGGAAGGCAGGAATCGGCAATGAGGGGCCTGATCGCGATGGGCAGTACGACATCGAGAAATGGTGTAACCAAGTTGCATCGCAAGTTCTGGTTCCAGAAGAAGAACTTGCTTCACATTGGGCCTCCGTACGCACCCTTCCAATCCCAGACGCCCTCGACAAACTAGCACGGGTGTATCGATGCGGAACCCTGGTCGTCCTTCAAGCCCTGCGTCGATACGGGTTAGAAGCTTTTTCCGACTTTCAGTTGGTGTACGAGAACGAAGAGCGGCGCTTAAAGCGTCTAGCAGACAAGGAGAAGCCGAGTGATGGCGGCGATCACTATTACAATCAGCCCTATCGGGTTGGAGACCGTCTTTCCAGGGCGATAATCGGTGACACTGTAGAGGGCAGTACAACTTACGCGGAGGGAATGAAGTTGATGTCAATGCGCTCCGCAATGAATTTCGATGAATACGCGCGCCGACTGGGGGTCTCACGTTGATGTACATCTTCGACTCGAACGCGTTCATTGCGGCTAGCAGGCAACACTACGGCTTTGACATTGCACCAGGGTTCTGGAGCTGGGTATGCGACGGCAAGTTATCAGGAGCTGCCTCCTCGAGTAAGTGGGTGAAGGGAGAAATCGATGCGGGGAACCGGCCGCTCGACGAGGACCTTCTCAAACAATGGGCATCTGTCGTGAGACCAGATTTCTGGCTCGATGACTCGGTGGGCGTCGCATCGGCTATGGGCGAGTTGACTGCTTGGGTAACCGATCCCTCAAGAATCTATTCTCAGCAGGCCCAGTCAGACTTTCTGGAATCCGTCGACTACAGGATCATTGCGCAGGCGAAGGCCGAATCGGCCATTCTAGTGACAAGCGAGGTCAGTGCGAAGGACTCGGTTCGCCGCGTCAAGATCCCGGATGCCGCTGAAGCCATCGGCGTGTCATGCATCGATCCCTTCTCCGCTTATCGAGCTCTAGGGTTGAAGTTACTCGCGGCCTGACAATTCAAACGTCTTCCTCTGCAGGCGGAATCCGTCGGAACGATCACAAGCGGAGCATCCGTTAAGCGGTGAAGTCCTAGCCGAGGGACGAATCCTGCACGTTTCCGATGAGGTGCCGTCCGAAGCAGGGCATCGAACAAAGCGGTTGACCTACCTTCGCCGGGCTTTTTCTCGGGCGGGGCATACGCGACTGAACGGAGCCAGGTTCTATATGGTATTGCTGCCGGCAATCGCCGCAGAATAGTGTCGGGGTAAGCCAACGGCTAACGGGGCGAAATGCGGACGGGCCGCTGTGACAAACATGCCTCGCTGCGTATCTGCTTCGCTGGGGGCATCGGTTTGATAAATTCGCTAATGTCGACGCGCATAAGTCCCCGTGCCCACAGTCGAACGAGCGGGTTGCGGTCCATGAGCCGGGGCGTAGCATTCATGTAGACAGGCTGGGTTGGAATTGCCAGAGAAGGTGTCGCGCCATCAACGGTAGGTCGAGTAAGGAACCCTCAAAGAAGCGATCCTTCCCCTCCATGAGCGGCGTTTTTCTGGGCCTCATCCTCGGAGTCGTAGCCCTCGTCACTGAACATACTTCGCCGTTCTGGATCACCTTCGACGTCATTCTAAGCGTGATGACGTTTGGGTTCGCGGCCGCCAACATCGTAGGGTTGGCCGTCGTCAAGCACCGCAGATCGCCAAGGGCAGATCACTCCAGCTAGTAGCGGATAAGGATCGATTTATGCGGCAGGTTCGTTTTGTCCGTTGGCTGCCGTAAGGCAGCCGCAGCGCCGGAGAACAAATGGTGCACGGGCCGGTGCAGTGTGGTGCGGGCCGCGCTAGTTTGAGCTATGAACAAGTCGAGCCCGTTCAGAGATAAACGAAAAGTCTTACAGGGACAGGTAACCGCTGCGGCGATGGCCCTCATCGGTTTCGGCATGTTCCTCGGCGCTTTCCTTCAGGGCGAACCGCTGACAGGTACCGCCTTCAATCTGGCCTGGGTGTTGCTCTCTGTAGGTTTCTCACTAGCGGTGGTGTGGTCAGTGGTATACCTTCGCCTGGCCCGCAAACGATAGGCCGGAGCACACGCTCCTCTGCCGCGATGAACCAGTCCAACAATCTGCCCGCTGAAGGATCCCTGAGTGGGAATCACTGCTTACGAATGCTCCGGACTTTCCGAGGAGCGAATATATGCCGCGCTTCCACTGATTGCTGGCGTGTAGCGCTCAGCGTCAGAGGTGAGAACGAAGTCCACCACTAGATCGAGAAGCAAGGCGATGGCTTCGTCTGGCTGTCCCGCAGCGTGAAGAGCGACCGCCGTTATATCTGCAGCCCTCGCCCGGCCAGGCGATGCATCCAGCCCTAGCGAACCAACCACCTCACACCTCTGGCATCCAAGGCAATCGCCGTGAGTGCCGACTCACGCCCAGTCATATCGCACATTGGATATGCACTCTTCCCGAGCACTTGCAGGGCTCTGGTGGCGCCGCTGGCGGCAAGCTTTCATGTGTCCGTCATGCCGTTCCGACACCCTGCTCCCATGAACGGGGAACAGACCTTGCCCTTGGGCCGGCAACTACGACGGAAAGAATTTCATGACTAGCACCCCAGAAAGCAGCAACACTGCGGAAGCTGCCGACGATCAGTGGCTGACCCCGAAGGACATCTGCACCCAGCTACAGATTCCAGAGCAGACGTTTTACCAGTGGCGGGTCAAACACCTCGGCCCTCGCGCGTATCGAATCGGAAGGCATCTCCGAATCAGCCGCACCGACTACGACTCCTGGCTGTCTTCTCGATTGGAAGCCTAAATGTCACCCAGGCCTCCTCTACCGCTTGGAACATGGGGGAAGATCAGCCGGAAAAAACACCCGAATGGCCGCTGGCGTGCGACGACAAGATACCGCGACACCGACGGCATCACCCGCACCGCGGAAGCCTGCGGAACCAGCGGAGCCGCCGCCGAGCGAACCCTTGTCACTTCGTTCCAGGATCGGCGAACCCCTACCTCAAGTGAAATCTCCAGAACTACTCGGCTATCCGAGCTCAGCGATCTGTGGTTCGACGAAATTGAGAACAATGGCCGCGCGGGCCGAAGGACCATCGATGGCTACCGTGACACCTACAGGCGTGTCATCGAGCCCGCACTGGCCGGACTCCGGCTGCACGAGCTGAGCACCGGCCGTATCGACCGGTTCCTCAAAAACGTCGCCGCAGACCACCCTGCCACCGCACGTCATTCGAAAATCATTCTGACCGGCATGATCGGTCTCGCGCTCCGGCACGATGCCCTGCGCAGCAATCCGGTCCGGGATGTCGGAGCCATCAAAATCGCCAGGAAGGACGTCAAGGCACTGTCAGTCGAAGACGTTCAGAAGCTCCGGACTGTCATTGCCGGGTGGCAAAAGGACCCCGCCCACCAGGGACGGCCACGTGCGGCAGACCTACTGGACGTTCTCGATATCTTCCTTGCAACGGGCGCCCGAATTGGCGAGGTCCTGGCCATCCGTTGGCAGGACATCGACCTCCAAGCGGAACCGCCCACCATCACCATCTCGGGAACCGTCGTCATGGAGAAAGGCCGCGGCGCCTACCGGCAAGACCATCCGAAGACAAAAGCGGGCTTCCGCACCATGAAGGTGCCGCCCTTTGCCGTGCAAACACTCCAACGCAGGTATTCAGCCGAGCAGCCCAAACCCGAAGACATGCTGTTTCCGTCCTCCACGGGGACAGTGCGCAGTCCCCACAACTTCCGCAGGCAATGGCGGGACGCCCGCGCGGGATCGCCCTACGAATGGGTAACCCCGCATGTCTTCCGTAAATCAGTTGCCACTCTCATCGACCAGGAATACAGCTCCAGGCAAGCTGCCGCCCAACTGGGTCATTCCGGGACGGCAATCACAGAGAAGCACTACATCGCTAAGGCGACCGAGTCACCGGACCTCACGGCAACCCTCCAACAGTTCGGTACGGAGTCACCACTCGGTCCGGAACATCTGTCCATGTGATGGCACCTACCACAACGAAAGTTCGGGACGGACGGAACTCAACGACACCGGCCCAACCCAACTTCGACGAAAGCGTGTGGTTTCCGTGTGATTGAGCCTCCGCGAGCCAAGAAAAAAGTCCTTCACGCCGGCGTTTCCGCAGGCCAAAGGGCCTTCGTAGTGGAGCTTAGGGGAATCGAACCCCTGACCTTTTCATTGCGAACGAAACGCTCTACCAACTGAGCTAAAGCCCCGACCCCCTCACTCTAGCGAATAGTTCCCGCTTTGCTCAAAGCCGGCCGGAAAGCGCCTTCGGCGCCCCCTCGGGGCTCCGACGTCCGGTGCCGGCGGGAAGGTGCTCCGGGAGGCGGAGGTGATGGCCGCCGCCCAATTTCTACAGGCTGTAGAAATTCGCTAAAGTGAAACCAGTCCCCGCGCCAGCCGACGCCTCCGCGCCGCTCCCGCCCGGCCCCAAGGACCCCTGCGGTCCGTCGTTCGCGTCGAAGGAAGAATCTCCAATGTTGTCGGATCAGTCCCGCCCCGTGATCGCTGCCACGCTCCCAGTCGTCGGCGAAAACCTCGACGAGATCACCCAGCGGTTCTACACCCACCTGTTCGAGGCCCACCCTGAGCTCCTCGACGGCGTCTTCAACCGGGGAAACCAGGCCGGCGGCCGCCAGCAGAAGGCCCTTGCAGGCTCGATTGCTGCCTTCGCGGGACATCTGCTGAACAAGGCGGACGAGCTGCCCGACCAGCTGCTGGCACGCATCTCACATAAGCACGCCTCCCTGGGAATCCGCCCGGAACAGTACGGCGTCGTGCACGAGCACCTGATGTGGGCCGTCGTCGATGTCCTGGGCGAGGCGGTGACCCCGGAGGTGGCGGCGGCCTGGGATGAGGTCTACTGGCTCATGGCCAACGTCCTGATCAACCAGGAACGCGATCTCTACCGGACCGCCGGTCTTGCCGCCGGGGAGGTCTGGCGCGAGTGGACGATCACCCGCAAGACGGCCGAGACCGAAGGGGTGGTGACGCTGGTGCTTGAACCGTCCGACGGCGGCACCGCCGCGGCTTCACTGCCGGGCCAGTATGTTTCGGTGCGGATCCCCATGCAGGACGGACTCCTCCAGCCCCGGCAGTACAGCCTGTCCCGGGCCGACGACGGAAGCCGTAGGCAGATCACCGTCAAGCGCGAACGCCCCGCATCGGGCCCCCAGGGTGAGGTGTCCGCCGCCCTTCATGACCGCTTCGCCGTCGGCGACCGCGTGCAGGTCTCCGCTCCGTTCGGGGAGATGGTGCTGCAGCCCTCCGACCGGCCGCTCGTCCTTGCCAGCGCCGGCGTCGGCGTCACCCCGCACGCCGGCATGCTGTCCCACCTGGCCCGGACCGGGAGCCAGCGCAGCGTCACCTTCCTCCACGTCGACCGCAACCCGGGCCCCGCAATCCTCCAGCGCCAGCTCAAGGAGGACCTGGCCGGCCTTGCCTCCGCACGGTTCGTAGCATGGGACTCGACCACCGGCGCCTTTCGGGGCGGAAGCCATGACCGCCGACCGGGGCGCATGAACCTCGATCCGATCGCCCTTCCGGCAGGGGCCGAGTACTTCCTCTGCGGCCCCCTGTCCTTCATGCAGGGCATCCGCACCTCGCTCCTGCGGCGCGGGGTCTCACCGCGGGACATCCACTACGAGGTCTTCGGCCCCGACCTCTGGATCGCCGACGACGTAGCCCAGGCAGCCTAGCCGCCCACAGCCGGGGCGGGGCGCCGGTCCACGCCGGCGACCGCCCCGGATGACGGACCGACGGGCCGCACCCGCCGCTGGCGGCGGACCCGGGAACCGCCGCGGGTTTCGTCGGCGCACAGGAGTAACCTGTGAACCATGCCCCGCGACGAATCGGTAACTGCCCAGCCGACTGCCGAGGGCGGGGAGATCCGGCCCTGGCCCGCCCTGTGGTCACTGGTGATCGGGTTTTTCATGATCCTCGTCGACTCGACGATCGTCTCGGTGGCGACCCCGGCCATCATGGATGGCCTCGGTGCCACCCTAGACGAGGTCATCTGGGTCACCAGC
Organism: Arthrobacter frigidicola; assembly: GCA_003602285.1. Classification (GTDB taxonomy): domain Bacteria; phylum Actinomycetota; class Actinomycetes; order Actinomycetales; family Micrococcaceae; genus Arthrobacter_D; species Arthrobacter_D frigidicola. The sequence goes on along the minus strand of QZVU01000004.1, from coordinate 6,280 downwards.
GCCTATCTGCTGGCGTTCGCCGTGCCGCTGCTGATCACCGGTCGGTTGGGTGACCGCTTCGGCCCGCGCCGGATCTATCTCGTGGGGCTTGTCGTCTTCACCCTTTCCAGCGCATGGTGCGGGCTCGCCGATTCGGTCGGAACCCTCATTCTCGCCCGCGTTTTCCAGGGTCTCGGGGCCGCCTTCATGACCCCCCAGACCATGTCGGTCATCACCCGCATCTTCCCGCCGGAACGGCGCGGCACCGCCATGGGCCTGTGGGGATCGGTGGCCGGCGTGGCCACCCTCGTCGGTCCGGTCCTCGGCGGCATCCTGGTGGACAGCCTGGGCTGGGAATGGATCTTCTTCATCAACCTCCCGGTGGGAGTGATCGGATTCATCCTTGCCTACCGGCTCGTGCCAAAACTGAAAACCAACAGCCACCGCTTCGACCTCCTCGGCGTGCTGCTCAGTGCGGCGGGGATGTTCTGCCTCGTCTTCGGCATCCAGGAGGGGGAATTGTACGACTGGGGCACCATAGCGGGGCCGGTGACCGTATGGTCCCTGATCATTGCCGGGCTCGGCCTCCTGACGGCCTTCGTGCTGTGGCAGCGCCTCAACCGGGCGGAACCGCTGCTTCCGCTGCGGCTGTTCCGGGACCGCAATTTCTCCCTCGCGAACACCTCGATCACCGCCATGGGCTTCTCGATCACCACCATGGCGCTCCCGCTGATGCTCTACGCCCAGAACGTGCGGGGGCTCAGCCCGACGCAGGCGGCCCTTCTGCTCACGCCGATGGCCGTGGTCTCCGGCGTCCTGGCTCCATTCGTGGGCCGGTTCGTCCAGCGCAACAACCCGAAGCTCATGGCGGTGCTCGGCTTCGCCGGGATGTCGGCCGCGCTGTTCTGGCTGGGCGCAATCCTCACCCCGGATGTCCCACTGTGGCTGATCCTGCTTCCGGTCTCGCTTCTCGGACTCTCAAGCGCCGGCATCTGGGCCCCGGTTTCCCTCACCGCCACCCGCAACCTTGACCCTTCGCTGGCCGGGGCGGGCTCCGGCGTGTATAACACCACGCGGCAGGTCGGAGCGGTTCTGGGCAGCTCCGCCATCGCGGCGATGATGCAGGCCCGGCTCAGCGCCAACCTCGGCGGCGGATCCGCGGACACCGGGTCGACCCTGCCCGAGGCGGCCCAGGCCGGCTACGCGCTCTCCATGGGGCAGGCCCTTTACCTGCCAGCCACTGTCATCCTCATCGGCCTGGCGGCGGCGCTGTTCTATGCGCGGCCCCAGCAGGGCACCGTCTGGACGGGCGAAGCCCCGCAGGCCGCCCGGCGTTCCGCCCAACCCGTGGACTCCTAGTGGTTGCCTGAATCAACCACGGCTAGGCTCGTGCCATGGCTGATGACCCGACAGGAACCCCGACTCCCGCCGACCCGCCCACCGAATCGAAGGACGTCAGCGACGACTTCGTCTCGCGCGGCCATACCTCGCCGTCGGGCCTGAAGTACACGACGACCACCGGGCGGCTCGTGTTGCGCCGGGAAGAGACCAAAGACGGGCGGGCCGACGGCTTCCGGCCCAAGGCCGAAATCTTCCTCGCCGCCTACACCAAGGACGACGGGGAGCCCGGACGCCCGGTGACCTTTGCGTTCAACGGCGGACCCGGGTCCTCCTCGGTGTGGCTCCACCTGGGCCTGCTCGGGCCCCGGCTGGTGGACGCCGGCGACGTCGGAGCGATGACCCCCGCCCCCTTCGGGCTTGTTGACAACCCCGATTCCCTGCTCGAAACCAGCGACCTCGTGATGATCGACCCGGTCAACACCGGGTTCTCGCGCGTAGTGGAGGGGGAGAAAACCGACGAGTTCCACGCCTTCATCGAGGACCGGGACCTCGTCGCCGAGGTGATCCGCCTCTGGACAACCCGCAACAACCGCTGGCTGTCCCCCAAGTACCTTGTCGGAGAGTCCTACGGCACGCTGCGTGCGGTCGCCGTCGCCGGCCGCCTGTTCGACGCCTACGGGATGGCGGTGAACGGACTTGGGCTGATCTCCACAGTGCTCAATATGTCGACCCTGCGCTTCTTCCCGGGCAGCGACCTGCCCTACGCTCTCCACCTTCCCACCTACGCCGCCATCGCCCACTTCCACGGCCGCCACGGCGAACGGGACCTGGCCGAAGTGGTGCGGGACGCCGAGCAGTTCGCCGCCGCGGACTTCGGCTATGCCCTCACCCAGGGCAACCGGCTCACCTCGGCCGAGTACGACGACGTCGTCGCCCGCCTGAGCTCCATCACCACCCTCGACGAAGGATTCATCCGCCGCACCAACCTGCGCTGGGACTACTCCGAGTTCGCCGCCGAACTGCTGCGCGGCGAGGGCCTGGCCGTCGGCCGGATCGATGGCAGGTTCACCGCCCCTCCCGAGAACCTCCAGAGCTCGGATTCCTGGGACGACCCGAGCATGCGGGCGATCACCGGACCCTTCGCCGCCGCAATGAACCACTACGTGCGCGCGGAACTGGGCTACGAGAACGACCTCCCGTATGAGATCCTCACCGCCAGGGTGCAGCCCTGGAGCTACCGCACCTTCGAAGGGGCGCCCGTCGATGTCTCGAACGTGCTCGAGCGCCTGCTCATCCACAACCCTTCCCTCCGCGTGCATGTCGACTACGGCTACCACGACGGCGCCACTCCGCACTTCGCCGCCGAATATGTCTGGGCGCATATGTCCCTCTCCGACCAGGCGAAGGCCCGCTTCTCGCACCACTTCCACGAAGCCGGCCACATGATGTACCTGAACCCGGAGGTGCGCCGAACGCAGCTGGCGGCACTTCGGGATTTCGTCACGAACGGTCCCTCGACGGACAATTAGTCAGTAGGATTAGTATTGATGCCGATTCCGGCTCCGGACGAAAGGACAAACCGTCATGCTCAAGCGAATCCTCTGGGCGCTGGCCCCCATTGTTGTCTCCAAGGTGATGCAGAAGCGCGGCGGCGCCCCGACTCGCCGCCCCGGCTCGATCAACCGGGCCGACAAGACCCGCTACGGGAAGAACTTCGGCAGGTAGCCCACGGCTCCCGGCCGCCCCTGGCAGCAGACGCACCCGATAACGACAAACGCACCCGATAAACCGGGTGCGTTTGTCGTTATCGGGTGCACTGGGCGTTTTCGGTCGTGTGGGGCAGAGGCCTCAGGCGAAGTGCACCCAGACGCCAAGGATCCAGGTGGTGCCGGCGGCGAACGCGAAGCCGAGCTCGGCCAGGATGCCCAGCCCGGTGGCCTTCAGGGCCTGAAGGCTTGAGGAAAGGGCGGACCGGGCGTTGCGCTGCCGCTGGTATTCGCTGGCAAACAGTCCCAGTGCGAAGCCCAGGAACAGACCCACCACGGGGACTGCGAACATCCCCACCACGCCGATGATCAGCCCGATCGTCACCGAGCGGCCCGGAATTCGCTGGCGTTTCAGTGTCCTTCCAGTCAGGACCAGCCCCGAAAGCAGGCCGGCCACGGCGAACAGGGACCCTAGGCCGAAGACCACCCATCCCACGGCGCTTTCGACGGCGAAGGCCCACAGCAGCAGCGATCCGACGATCAGCACGCTGCCGGGCAGCACCGGAACCACAACACCCGCAGTGCCCACCGCAATGAGTAGTCCGCTCACCACCGTCATCAATACCTGGAAGTCCATGCGCCCAGTCTCCCACCCGGGACCGGCGCGCCCCGGCACGTAGAGTTCCACAGCGCGGCCTGCAATACTAAGGGAACTGAGTAAAAATTTGGTCTTGCAAACAGGAGGACGCATGAGTACGCCAGGAATAGGGGACACCGACGGAGCTCTGCGGCGCCCCCGCGGCACCGACCAAGGGCAGGGAGCGCACGCCCGCGGGAACGACACGCAGCACTCCTCCGGCGCGAGCAGCGTCGGCGAAGCGCCATCCGACGACACCGCGACCCGCGAGCACACCCACGCGAACCGGGTCGACGACACCGGGGCCGACGACACCGCCACCCGCGCGCACACCCGCGCCGTCCCCGTCAGTGCGATCAAGGACTCCGGGTCCCACACCCTGGATCCGGATGAGCACCGCAGGGGCTCGGACCGTCACTCCGTGGCCAACGACGCCATCCCGGCCGCCGCCGACCGCCGCGCACTTCACCAGCGCGAAAAGGAGGAGTTCGGCGGCATGAAGTTCGGCTCCGCCTTCTTCGGCTGGCTGACGGCCACCGGCATGGCGGTGCTGCTGACCGCCCTGCTCGCGGCGGCCGGCGCCGTTTTCAGCCTCTCGACGAATACCAACCTCAATGAAGCCGCCGACCAGGCATCCCAGGACGCCCAGACGGTCGGGGTCACTTCCGCCATCGTGCTGCTGGTGCTGCTGCTGGTCTCCTACTTCGCCGGCGGGTACGTCGCAGGGCGGATGGCTCGATTCGACGGCGCCAAGCAGGGAATTGCGGTGTGGCTGTGGGCCCTGATCATCGCCGTCGTCGTGGCCATCCTCGGCGTCATTGCCGGCAGCCAGTTCGACATCCTCGCCAACCTCAACAGCTTCCCGCGGCTGCCCATCAACGAAGGCGACCTGACCACCGCCGGGGTCATCTCCGTCGTGGTTGCCGCCCTCGCGGCACTGATCGGCGCGATCCTCGGCGGCCTCGCCGGGATGCGCTACCACCGCCGGATCGACCGCGCGGACTACGACGAGCTCGGCCGCAGCTAGGCCGTCAAGACCGGTTTGAGCCGGACACAACAGCAGCACAAAGCCCCGGGATCCAAGGAACCCGGGGCCTTTGTGTGCCTCAGCACGGCTGGGCGCTCAGTGTCCGGGCCCTCAGGGCGAGGGCATCCCGCCGTTGACGTTGAGGGTCTCCCCCAGGACGAAGCTTGACTCCGCGGAGGCCAGAAAGACATACGCCGGCGCCAGCTCGGTGGGCTGACCGGCCCGGCCCAGGGGCGTGCTCTTCCCGAACTCAGGCAGGGCCTCCTTGGGCTGACCGTCGGAGACCTGAAGCGGCGTCCAGATGGGGCCCGGGGCCACGGCGTTGACCCGGATGCCCTTAGGCGCGAGCTGCTGGGCCATGCCTTTGGTGAAGTTGTTGATCGCCGCCTTCGTGCTGGCGTAGTCGATCAGCGTCGGGGAGGGCTCATAGGCCTGGATCGAAGTGCTGTTGACGATCGAGGAGCCCGGTGGGAGGAACTTCAGGGCCTCCCGCGTGATCCAGAAGAAGGACTGGATATTCGTCTTGTACGTGTGCTCGAGCTGCTCGTCCGTCAGGTCCTCGAGGGATTCGACCGCCACCTGCTTGGCCGCATTGTTCACGAGGATGTCGAGGCCGCCCAGGTGCTCGGCGGCCTGCTGCACCATGGAGCGGCAGAAGTCAGCGTCCTTGACGTCGCCGGGGAGCTTCACGCCCTTGCGCCCGCTTTCCTCGATCAGCCGGATCACGGTGTCGGCGTCGGGCTCCTCCTCCGGCAGGTAGCCGATGGCGACGTCGGCGCCCTCCCTCGCGAAGGCGATGGCGACGGCGGCGCCGATTCCTGAGTCCGCGCCGGTGATCAGGGCCTTACGGCCCTGGAGCCGGCCGGTGCCGCGGTAGGAGGTCTCCCCGCGGTCGGCGTGGGGCGCGAGGTCCCGGTCCAGTCCTGGCTCCGGCTGGTCCTGCTTCGGCGGAGCGATGCTTTCAAACCGTGTCACCGGGTTCTGGAACGTGTACTGGTCGCTGGTTGCAGAATGTGGATTCATTTTTCCTCCGTTGCCGGTTGGGTCCCGGGCCTCCGAGGTGACCCGCACGAAGCGTTCGCCAGAAGCTAAGCCTGCTTACTACTTTAGGCCGCCCGGCGGGAGTGAGACAAGGAGGCCTAGAAGACGGCGGAAAAGAACCCTGCACCCACGCTGAGGATCAGGGCCACGACGAGGAGCCAGACGATGGGGGTGCGGTACTTGGCAATGGCGCGCATAGCTCCCCAGTCTAGTGCCCGCCGCGCCGCCGGCGCCGCGCCGGCGCACATCCAACAGCCGGATGGGACAAACGCAACCAAAGTGAATTGGCACACGCTTTACACGGGTAGTGCGCGTAGAGTGAAGTAATGTGCGGGGCTCGCCCGCATCGAAGGCTGGGAAGCCGACCCGACCCCCAGGGATATTTATGAGCGTCACAGCCGCCGGCCGCAAAGTCCGGATCGCCAAACCAAATGACGTTGTTGCGTCCTATTCGGTCCTCCTGAAGCAGGTCCGGAAGGAGGGGCTGCTGAACCGGCGCCGGCGCTTCTATGTCTCGGTGTTCATCCTGCTGGCCCTGGCCATGGGCGC
>QZVU01000048.1 GCA_003602285.1 Arthrobacter frigidicola | reverse complement strand
GGTTAGCGAAGCCATTCCTAAACGGCTGGCAGTAATTGGCGCCTCGGTCGTAGCACTGGAACTGGCACAAGCGTTTGCGCGCTTGGGCAGCGAGGTGACGGTCCTGGCCCGGCGCACCTTGTTTGCCAGTGACGACCCTGCCATTGGCGAGGCCGTGACTGCAGCTTTCCGTGCGGAAGGCATCACGGTGCTGACACAGACGCAGGCGAGTGCCGTGACCTATGTCGACCGCCAATTCATCCTGACGACCGCGCAGGGCGAGTTAAAGGTGGATCAATTGCTTGTTGCCACCGGCCGCACGCCAAATACCGCAAGCCTGAATCTCGAGCGCGCAGGTGTGACGTTTGACTCGCAACATCGCATCCTGATCGATCAAGGCATGCGCACGAGTGCTTCGAACATTTACGCAGCTGGCGACTGCACTGACCAGCCTCAGTACGTCTACGTTGCAGCCGCGGCTGGTACCCGGGCTGGCATTAATATGACCGGCGGCGACGTAAAGCTCGATCTCGACGCCATGCCGGCAGTCGTGTTCACCGATCCGCAAGTTGCCACGGTAGGCTACAGTGAAGCAGAGGCCCAGCGCATTGGTCTGCAAACCGAAAGCCGTACGCTCACGCTCGACAATGTGCCGCGTGCACTCGCCAACTTCGATACCCGCGGCTTTATCAAGCTTGTTGCTGAGGCAGGGTCCGGACGCATTCTCGGAGTCCAGGCTGTGACACCGGAAGCAGGCGAAATCATCCAGACTGCCGCGATTGCCATCCGGGCCCGCATGACCGTCCAGGATCTGGCTAACCAGCTTTTCCCTTACCTCACCATGGTTGAAGGTCTCAAACTGGTGGCACAGACTTTTTCGAAGGATGTGACACAGCTATCGTGCTGTGCCGGCTAAACCTTGGGCACCAAAACAGGGACAGAGGAGTTTTTATGTTTTGTGACATCAGACTTAAATTACGCCGTGTACGCGCGTGCTTGACGATCGTACTGGCAAGTACCGCAACGTTAGGCATGCCAAACCAAGCGTTGGCGGCTTATGATTTTTCTAAGCTCGGCGCCGCGATTGAAACATTGTCGCCAGAGACCGTCAGTGATTGGGAAAAGAAGGCCAGGGCTGGCGATGCCATGGCTCAGAACCTCATGGGTCTTGCGTACAAATGCGGTATGGGAGTAAAGCAAAACCACGCGGCATCGATCCAGTGGTTCCGCAGGGCGGCCGAGCAGGGTGAAGCCGATGCACAGTTCAACCTCGGGCGCCTCTACGGAAGTGAAGTCGACGGTATGTATAAGAATGGGCGTGCGGCTCCTGCCAACGATGCAGAGGCTTTCAAGTGGTACCGCCTCGCTGCCGAGCAGGGACACACGCAGGCTCAAGTCAGGCTGGCCCAGCTGTTTGCAAAGGGTCTTACCGACATCGCGCCCGACCAGGTGCAGGCATACCAGTGGATGAGTCTGGCCGCAGCGTCGGGAGAACCGACAGCAGCAAAAGTCGTTGCAGACTATGCAGCTCAAATGAAGCCCGAACAGTTACAGCAAGCCCAGCTGCTGGCCGAGGAATGGCAACGCCGGCAAGGCACAAAGTAATTCGTCTTTGTTAAGCGCAGGACGTAACCGCCGAGTAAGGTTTATCCCGGTTGATCGCTGCCCGATATAACAGGTGGAAA
>QZVU01000047.1:582-1670 GCA_003602285.1 Arthrobacter frigidicola | reverse complement strand
AACCATCAAGGTGCCGAGCGTGGGCGACCGCCCACCGCGCGAGCTGTCGCGTCAGGCGTTGGCTGAAGTGGTAGAGCCACGTTACGACGAGCTCTTCACCCTGATTCAGGCCGAACTGCGCCGCAGCGGCTACGAAGACCTGGTGCCAGCTGGCATCGTACTCACCGGTGGCACCGCGAAGATGGAAGGTGCCGTGGAACTGGCCGAGGAAATCTTCCACATGCCGGTACGCCTGGGTGTACCGCACAGCGTTCGGGGGCTGAGCGACGTGGTTCGCAACCCGATCTATTCCACCGGCGTGGGCTTGCTCACTTACGGTCTGCTGAAGCAGTCCGAGGACCTGATCCTGACCGGTAACACAAACAGCAGCAACAACAGCTATGGCGATGAACCGAAGGCCCCAGTGCTTGAGCGCTTCAAGAAGTGGGTCCAGGGCAACTTCTAAGTTTCAAAGCAGTAGTGGTAGGCGCAACAACTAGAGAACTGTAAGGAGAGGGAAAATGTTCGAGCTCGTAGACAACGTCCCGCAAAGCCCGGTCATCAAGGTGATCGGCGTTGGTGGTGGTGGCGGCAACGCCGTCAACCACATGGTCAAGAGCAGCATCGAGGGCGTGGAATTCATCTGCGCCAACACCGATGCCCAGGCGCTGAAAAGCATTGGCGCGCGCACCATCCTGCAATTGGGCACTGGCGTGACCAAGGGCCTGGGTGCCGGTGCCAATCCGGAAGTGGGCCGTCAGGCTGCGCTGGAAGACCGTGAGCGCATCGCTGAGGTACTGCAGGGCACCAACATGGTGTTCATCACCACTGGCATGGGTGGCGGTACCGGTACCGGTGCAGCGCCGATCATTGCCGAAGTGGCCAAGGAAATGGGCATTCTCACCGTAGCCGTGGTGACCCGTCCGTTCCCGTTCGAAGGCCGCAAACGTATGCAGATCGCCGATGAAGGCATCCGCATGCTGGCTGAAAGCGTCGACTCGTTGATCACCATTCCCAACGAGAAACTGCTGACCATCCTGGGCAAGGATGCCAGCTTGCTGTCTGCCTTTGCCAAGGCCGACGATGTGCTGGCCGGTGCCGTTCGCGGC
>QZVU01000047.1:0-572 GCA_003602285.1 Arthrobacter frigidicola | reverse complement strand
GCTGTGCCAGCGGCCCGAACCGCGCCCGTGAAGCCACCGAAGCGGCGATCCGCAACCCATTGCTGGAAGACGTCAACCTGCAGGGCGCCCGTGGCATCCTGGTGAACATCACCGCAGGTCCGGACCTGTCGCTGGGTGAGTACTCCGATGTGGGTAGCATCATCGAAGCCTTCGCCTCTGACCACGCCATGGTCAAGGTCGGCACCGTGATCGACCCGGACATGCGCGACGAGCTGCACGTTACCGTTGTGGCCACTGGCCTGGGCGCGCGCATCGAGAAGCCGGTCAAAGTGGTCGACAACACCCTGCAGACCGCCCAGCAGGCATACGAGGCGTCCAATCCTGCGCCGGTACGCCAGGAGCAGCCAGCGGTCAACTACCGTGACCTGGAGCGCCCGACCGTGATGCGCAATCAGGCCCATGCAGGTGCTGCTGCAGCCGCTAAACTGAACCCTCAGGATGACCTGGACTACCTTGATATCCCGGCTTTCCTGCGTCGTCAGGCTGATTAATGGAATTTATCAGGGGTATAAAGGTGATTGGTATTCATCAAAGGTTGGGTCTGTTATCAT
>QZVU01000046.1 GCA_003602285.1 Arthrobacter frigidicola | reverse complement strand
GGCAACCCAGGCTGTATTCATGCTCGCCGTGCTCGAGCACCAGGGCCTGGAAGAACTGGCCGATGCGCTCCAGCGGCTTGACCCGGGCGTCGTAGAAGATCGGCCCGTGGCGGGTTTCGATCGAGGTCCAGTATTCCTCGAGGATCTCTGCCGCGAAGTCTTCCTTGCTGGCGAAGTAGTTGTAGAAAGAGCCCTTGGGAATCTCGGCAGCGGCGGTGATGTCCTGGACGCCGCAGCCGTTGAAGCCACGGTTGTGAACCACCTGGCGGCCAATCGACAGCAAACGGGATCTGACTTCGAGGTTGACCGGGCGAGCCATGACAGAGACATCCAGTGATGAGAAAGTTTTAATAAACTAACTGGTCATCTATGTTTCGTCAACAGTCGAATTGACTGCCAATCAGTCCGCCTGCGCCATCTCGATGTACTCGAGCATCTTCTCGTTGCCATCGAGAATGTCACGGCAGATGGCCGCCCGTGCCGCCGCGCCATCGCGGCGCTTGAGTGCGTCGAGCACTTCCCAGTGATGGTCGATGGCCATGCGCTCGTTGAAGTTGCCATAGGCACGGGCGATCAGTGGGCCGGTGCGCATCCACAGGCTATCGAGCAAACCCGCCAGCACCGGCATGCGCGCGATGGTGGTCAGCGCGTAGTGAAATTGCTGATTGCACTTGAGAGCGGCTTGCAAGTCCTGGGCGTTGATCGCGGCGATGTTGTTTTCGATGCAGGCTTGCAGGTCTGCGAGTTCGCTGTCGGTCACCAGCGCGGCGGCCGTCTCCGCAGCCAGGCCTTCAAGCGCCAGGCGGATGCTGCGGATCTCGCCGTATTGCGCGGCGGTGAGGATGGGTACGCGGATGTCACGCGGGGTCTTGAGGATCAGCGCCTGTTCCTTGGCCAGTTGCAGGATCGCGTCGCGCACCGGTGTGACGCTGGTGCCCAGTTGTTCGGCCAGGTCGCGGATGCGCAGGCGGTCATCGGGCTGGAAACGCCCGGTGATCAGTGCCTCGCGCAGCAACTCGTAGATGCCACTGCCCAGGTAAGAGTGATTGAGGGTTTGAATAGGGTAGGGGTTGCTCATTGATCGCTCATCTGCGGCGGATGCCCGGCCCGAATGATGGAAGTTTCCGGCCGGGATTTCCAGATTATTTCAGACGTGCTGACCACCGTTGACATGAATCTCCGAACCGTTGATGTACGACGCGCCTCGGGTGCAGAGGAAATGCACCAGGGATGCGACTTCTTCCGGCTTGCCCAAGCGGTGCATGGGGATCTGCTGATCGACGATCAGTTCGGTCCCGGCAGACAGGATCGACGTCTCGATCTCACCCGGTGCAATCGCATTGACGGGGTTTGGGGAGCAATGGAACCAAAAACCAACGTAAGCTCTGAATCCCACCGTAAAGGGGCTTTCCGATCTCCAGCTCACCCGCCAGGCATTACTCTCTGATCAGTGCCTCGATGATCGGGCAGATCGTTCCGCCGTCTCCCGCATCACATTGCTGCACCAGTTCGCCTAACAGTTGCTGCATGACGACCAAGTCGGCCATCTTCTGCTCGATCAACGCGAGCTTGCGTGCAGCCCGTGCTCGCGTTTCGGCACAGGCGCACGACTCATCCAGCGTCAGCAGTCCACCGACTTCCGAGAGCGTGAAACCCAGCGCCTGAGCCCGCTTGAT
>QZVU01000045.1 GCA_003602285.1 Arthrobacter frigidicola | reverse complement strand
TACGCGTGATCAGCAAAAGCAGGGTAGATAATCACTCACTGAGTGACATCAAAATCATGGCGTCTCAAGGCACCAAACGATCCTATGAACAGATGGAAACTGGTGGGGAACGCCAGAATGCTACTGAGATCAGGGCGTCTGTTGGAAGAATGGTTAGCGGCATTGGGAGATTCTACATACAGATGTGCACAGAACTCAAACTCAGTGACAATGAAGGGAGGCTGATTCAAAACAGTATAACAATAGAGAGAATGGTACTCTCTGCATTTGATGAAAGAAGGAACAGATACCTGGAAGAGCACCCCAGTGCAGGAAAGGACCCTAAGAAAACTGGAGGTCCAATTTACAGGAGAAGAGACGGAAAATGGGTGAGAGAGCTGATCCTGTATGACAAAGAGGAAATCAGGAGAATTTGGAGACAAGCGAACAATGGAGAGGATGCAACTGCTGGTCTTACCCATCTGATGATATGGCATTCCAACCTAAATGATGCTACCTATCAGAGAACGAGAGCTCTCGTGCGTACTGGAATGGATCCCCGGATGTGCTCTCTGATGCAAGGATCAACTCTCCCGAGGAGATCTGGAGCTGCAGGTGCAGCAGTAAAGGGAATAGGGACAATGGTGATGGAACTGATTCGGATGATAAAACGAGGGATCAACGACCGGAATTTCTGGAGAGGCGAAAATGGAAGAAGAACAAGAATTGCATATGAGAGAATGTGCAACATCCTCAAAGGGAAATTCCAAACAGCAGCACAAAGGGCGATGATGGATCAAGTGCGAGAGAGCAGAAATCCTGGGAATGCTGAAATAGAAGATCTTATTTTTCTGGCAAGGTCTGCACTCATCCTGAGGGGATCAGTGGCTCATAAATCCTGCTTGCCTGCTTGTGTGTACGGGCTTGCAGTGGCTAGTGGATATGACTTTGAGAGAGAAGGGTACTCCTTGGTTGGAATAGATCCTTTTCGTCTGCTTCAAAACAGCCAGGTCTTTAGTCTCATTAGACCAAATGAGAACCCAGCACATAAGAGCCAACTAGTGTGGATGGCATGCCACTCTGCAGCGTTTGAGGACCTTAGGGTCTCAAGTTTCATTAGAGGGACAAGAATGGTCCCAAGAGGACAGCTATCCACTAGAGGGGTTCAAATTGCTTCAAATGAGAACATGGAAGCAATGGACTCCAATACTCTTGAATTGAGAAGTAGATATTGGGCTATAAGAACCAGAAGCGGAGGGAACACCAACCAACAGAGGGCATCTGCAGGACAGGTCAGCGTTCAACCCACTTTCTCAGTACAGAGAAACCTTCCTTTCGAAAGAGCAACCATTATGGCAGCATTTACAGGAAATAATGAGGGTAGAACGTCTGACATGAGGACTGAAATCATAAGAATGATGGAAAGTGCCAGACCAGAAGATGTGTCATTCCAGGGGCGGGGAGTCTTCGAGCTCTCGGACGAAAAGGCAACGAACCCGATCGTGCCTTCCTTTGACATGAATAATGAAGGATCTTATTTCTTCGGAGACAATGCAGAGGAGTATGACAATTGAAGAAAAATACCCTTGTTTCTACTGATCACGCGT
>QZVU01000044.1 GCA_003602285.1 Arthrobacter frigidicola | reverse complement strand
GCTACGTGCCAACGCAATGGCCGGGGCAAAGAGTTGCTGCCAAGGCAGCTTGCCGTGCTGCTCGTGAGCCAGCTTCAGCGCGCGCAAAACCCCGGGCACCCCCACTGAACGCCCGCCGATCTGTGCCGACCTGAAGGGCATCGGTGAACCATCGGCTTGCAAGAACAGCTTTTCCGTTACCTGCGACGGGGCTGCCTCGCGGCCGTCGAAAGCCTGCACGCGCTTCCCGTCCCAGTAGAGGATAAAGGCCCCACCCCCAATGCCACTGGATTGCGGCTCGACCAAGGTCAGCACCATCTGCATGGCGATGGCGGCGTCAATGGCACTGCCACCGGCACGCAACATCGCCCGCCCCGCTTCACTGGCCAGCGGGTTGGCGGCGGCGGCCATATGCCGGTTGGCGTGCACCGGCTGCAGGCCAGTGCGGTAGCCGGAGGCCCGTTCGGGTGGCGCGGGCAACACGTGATCGGCACAGGCCCACCCACTGGCGATCGCCAGGCACAGCGCGCTCATCACCGGTGCGGAGAACTTCATCGTTTTGCTTCCTGCCTTGTCTATTCAGCAGACCACTGTCGGTCATGCGCAAACTTAACTTCAAGACTTGGTGCGATTTTTCTAGGATGCAGGCAGGCCAATCCGGAGCACACCCCATGCGTAGACCCGTCGCAGCCATGCTGTTTGCCCTGTTCACCAGCCTTGCCGCCCACGCCGAGAACACCACCATGGACTACCGCCTGCACACCGCCGCCCGCCACAACGACGTGCACACCCTGCAACAGTTGCTGGCGCAAGGTGCCCAACTGGAAAGCCGTGATGAGCAAGGGCGCACTGCCCTGCTGGTGGCCACCCACGCCAACCAGGTGGCGGCGGCGCAAGCGCTGATCCAGGCCGGTGCCGATGTGAACGCCGAGGACAATATTGCTGACAGCCCTTACCTGTATGCTGGCGCCCGGGGCCTGAACGATATACTGCGGCTGACCCTGAGCCACGGTGCCGACCTCAAGAGCACCAACCGATACGGGGGAACTGCGTTGATACCGGCGGCCGAGCGTGGGCATGTAGAAACAGTGCAGATGCTGATCGATGCCGGGGTGGACGTGAACCACTTGAACCGGCTGCACTGGACCGCGCTCATGGAGGCAGTGATTCTGGGGGATGGCGGACCGCGGCATGTGGAGATTGTGCGCCGGCTGATGGCGGCAGGTGCGGACCGGCAGATTGCCGACCAGGAGGGGGTCACCGCGCTGGAGCATGCGCGCCAGCGAGGGTATCGGGAGATGGAGGCGCTGCTGGCCCAGTAGGCAAGGTTTGCATGGCACGGGCTTCGCCCGTGATCGCCGGCAAGCCAGCTCCCACATTGGCCGCATCGTATTCAAGTCATGTGCAGTACCTGTGGGAGCTGGCTTGCCGGCGATGACGGCGGTACAGCCAGCACAAAATAACGAGTGGGACCGCCGCTCTCAGGCGAATTTGGCTCGGGCCGCATGCAGCTTCTTGTAGCTGTCGATCAGGCGCAGGTGGCGGTCGAGGCCTTCGAGCTTCATGCTGGTCGGAGTCAGGCCATGGAAACGCACGCTGCCGTTCACCGAACCCAGCACCGCGTCCATGCGTGCATTCCCGAACATGCGGCGGAAGTTGGCTTCATAGTCATCCAGCTGCAGTTCGTCATCCAGCTGCAC
>QZVU01000042.1 GCA_003602285.1 Arthrobacter frigidicola | reverse complement strand
AACCCCTACCTGTTCGCCAACATGAACACCGTGAAGCCAGGCATGCAACATGAGGCCAACTCGTTGAGCGGGTCTGGGTTAACCCATCAACTCTGTACTTTCTTGGCCAACACCGTGACCTTCGACGAACTCGAAGAGCTGGATGTATCGCCCTACACACTGAGGCACTCACTCTCCAACCAGATGTTCAGGGCTGCTGTAGGACTGCCGTTCATTTCCTACCAGCTTAAGCACTTTGGTCACCATGCCAGTACCATCGGCCAAGATAGGCGTCACAACCGGGTCGGCACCGTTACGATTGACTACGGCGGCATCGGTGAAGCCCTAAGTTCAGGTGGTGGCTCAGATGCCCCCGGTCGAAGGGATGCCGAGAAGGAGTTCATCATGAATTCCTTAGAGGGTGTAGACAAAATCAAGTAGTAAGCCGACGGGCCAGCATGCGAGCCTCAGCCAGCCATACCCATGCCGCACTTACATCGAGTAAACGATCATGGTGCATGATCAGCCGCCTGGCTCGCTCATTCCAGGCGTGAGTTCGTTCCACTACCCAGCGTTTGGGCATAACCACAAAACCACTCGGTGCTGGTGCTGACGCGAACAGCTCGCCTTGTGCTGAATGCCATTTCCCGGTACGGCGATTATTCGGTCCTCTTATGACCTGAACCTGAACAGCATGAATGTCTTGCGTCCGCTGAGCCCACTTCCCGGCGTAGGCACTGTCAACGAACAGAGTATTCACGGATGGGTACTTGCCCATCGAGGATGTCACCGCGTCGTCCGCCGCGTCTCGGTCCTGCACACTGGCGGCACTGATACTCACTGCCAAGAGCAAGCCAAGGGTATCAACGACCAGACTTCGCTTGCGCCCTTTGACCTTTTTGCCGGCGTCGTACCCACTTTCTCCGCCTTGGGGAGAGCTACGAGTTGACTGGGAATCGAGAACAGCGGCTGACGGCTTTTCATCACGATCCACCCGCTCTCGCCATTGGGCACGAAGCCGGTCGTGCATTTGCTCGAATTTGCCCTGAGCGCTCCACCGTCGAAAGGTTTTATAGACATTGTCCCAATGCGGAAACTCGTGAGGCAGCATTCGCCACGAGCATCCTGTGCGAACGACATAACAGCACGCTTCCAAAAGCGTCCGTCGGGAGTGACGAGGCGGCACGCCACGACCTCCCGAGACTTCAAACAAATCAGCGACCAGCGTCCATTCTGCGTCCGTCAGGCAACTGGGGTAGCGCTGTTCCGGCAACTGACGTCGGTGGGCCTCGGTGTAACCATAAGACTTACGAGCCTCAGATGGCTGGAAACTACCTTTGGCTCGTTCCTTTACACGAACGATCCCGGCCAGCCTCAGCGCTTTGGCAAAGGTATCGGGATGAGCGGTAATACCCGTTTCAGCATGGAATGCCTGCGCCAGTTCGGATTGGCTGGAATAGGGTTGCGCATGAGCGAGCCTGGTCAGCAGAGGGTAATGCTCCGCAGCGATTACGGGCGGGCGTCCAGTTTTAGGCATGGCTCAAGGCTGCGTAGGCAAGGGACAAGCAGCTTACTTTATTTTGTCTACACCCTCCTAGGGATGGTCTGAAGTAGTCAGGTATTTCTGGCTGACTCCAGCCCTTGCCGATTTCAAAACGGTGATTCGGCTAAAAAACGATCAAATCATCCCCTCTTTCCGGATTTATAGCCGGCGCGAGCACCTCGCGCCGGCCATTTCCCGCATTACA
>QZVU01000041.1:632-1732 GCA_003602285.1 Arthrobacter frigidicola | reverse complement strand
TGGCCTTCCACATGAAAAAACTTGAGGACGAGAGCCGCACGGGTGCGAAACAGTCCTTTGTCGCCGAACAGCTGCGACGCCATCAGGAAACGCCGCAGGTTGGCCGCCTGCTGTCGCTGTACGTGGACGACAGCGTGGCCGATCCGACGCCGTTCGGCGAGGTGCGCCAACGCGCCTACAAAATCATGTCCAGGGAATTGCTGCAAAACACGGCGCAGCGCATGAGCGTCAAGCCACTGAACAAACTGGCGCTGCACTGGCAGGCGGTGGACGGCCTGGCCGAACGCATTCGACGCCATCTACGGCCGCTGTACGTCGCGCTCGACTTCGCCGGCACGGCCCCCGATAACCCATGGCTCGCGGCGCTGACTTGGGCCAAGAGCGTGTTCGCCAAGCAGCAGCGCCTATCACAACGGCCACTCGACGAATGTCCGGCGGCAACGCTGCCGAAACGCTTGCGTCCGTACCTGCTGATGTTCGATGCCGAAGGCACGCCGACAGGCCTGCATGCCGATCGTTACGAATTCTGGCTTTACCGTCAGGTCAGGAAACGCTTCCAGGCGGGCGAGCTCTACATTGACGACAGCTTGCAGCACCGGCATTTGTCCGACGAGTTGGTTTCGATGGACGAGAAAGCCGCCGTGCTCGCGCAGATGGACATCCCCTTCCTGCGGCAGCCGGTCAGTGCCCAGCTCGATGCACTGGCGGCCGAGTTGCGTGCGCAATGGGTGGCGTTCAATCGCGAGCTGAAACAGGGCAAGCTGACGCACCTGGAATACGACAAGGACACGCAGAGACTGACCTGGCGCAAGCCCAAGGGGGAGAACCAGAAGGCGCGCGAGCAAGCTCTCTACGAGCAACTGCCATACTGCGATGTCGCCGACGTGTTTCGCTTCGTCAACGGCCAGTGCCAGTTCCTGTCGGCGCTGACACCATTGCAGCCACGCTATGCGAAGAAGGTAGCCGACGCCGACAGTCTGATGGCGGTGATCATTGCCCAAGCCATGAACCACGGCAACCAGGTTATGGCACGTACCAGCGACATCCCGTACCACGTCCTGGAGAGTACCTACCAGCAGTACCTGCGCCAGGCGACGCTA
>QZVU01000041.1:0-622 GCA_003602285.1 Arthrobacter frigidicola | reverse complement strand
GTGGCCAACGATTGCATCAGCAACGCCATCGCCGCACTGCCGATCTTCCCGCATTACTCGTTCGACCTCGATTCGTTGTACGGTGCCGTTGATGGGCAGAAATTCGGCGTCGAGCGACCAACTGTGAAGGCGCGCTACTCGCGCAAATATTTCGGCCGCGGCAAGGGCGTCGTCGCCTACACGCTGCTGTGCAATCACGTGCCGTTGAACGGCTACCTGATAGGCGCACACGAGTACGAGGCTCACCACGTGTTCGACATCTGGTACCGCAACACGTCGGACATCGTGCCGAGCGCGATCACCGGCGACATGCACAGCATCAACAAGGCCAACTTCGCCATCCTGCACTGGTTCGGACTTCGTTTCGAGCCGCGCTTCACCGACCTCGACGACCAGTTGCAGGAGCTGTATTGCGCCGATGATCTGGCATTGTACGAGAAATGCCTGATCCGGCCGGCTGGCCAGATCGACCGGCAACTCATCGTCGGTGAGAAGGCGAACATCGACCGAATCGTCGCCACACTGGGCCTGAAGGAAATGACGCAGGGCACGCTGATCCGCAAGCTGTGCACCTATACGGCGCCGAACCCGACGCGGCGCGCAATCTTCGAGTTCGACAAGC
>QZVU01000040.1 GCA_003602285.1 Arthrobacter frigidicola | reverse complement strand
TTCCAAAAGCCTACAGATCCCTCCTACCCCGTGATGATCGAGCTATTCTCGCGGGCGCCGGAAGGCCTGGAGCACGAAGAAAACGCAACGCTGACCCCATCCCAACAGACGAATCGGTTTCGAGCTTGAGCGCCATTTTGCTGAACGAGGACTATTACCAGTTCCTACTGTCCGGCCGCCAGCAGGGTGAGGAGCTGACTTATATCGGCGCCGATCGCCTTATCCCCTTCAAGGCTAAAGCCTGGCTCGACTTGTCTCAGCGCAAAGAAAACGGTGAAGGCGGGGCAGACAGTAAGGACATCAGAAAGCACCGGAACGATGTCCTGGCCCTGACCAGTCTGCTGACCGGCGAAGTGATCGAGCTGCCCGAAAGCATCACCGCGGACATGCAGCTGTTCCTGGACCGCCTGGCTACCGAGGATCTCGACTTCAAAGCACTCAAGATCCAGGGTGACCTCCCGACCATTGTCGGCCGTATTGCAGAGTCCTTCGGCCTTCAGATGACCGCTTAAAGCGAATCGCCCCGCACCATTCGCGCCCGACGTTCAAGTCGGGCGCCGTCGCCCTCCCCTAGTTCGATCAATCCGTGATCGTCATTACTTCACGGAAACGGATTCGGTCACCACGAACGAGACCACACCGCCCAACGCAACGCCGTCCAGGCCTTCCTTCCCATCTTTGTCGACCACATAGCCTTTCAGCTCTCGCTGCTCAACTCCGTCACACGACAGTGTGGCGGTCGCAGCCACATGCTTCTTCATGCTGTTGTTCCATTCGAGGGGGATGCCCAGAGCGCAGTCGCCGCCGGCCAGGACCTGAGAAAAATCATAATCCACCTTGCCAGCCCCACCTGCCCGGTACTCGGTCGGCAGAACAGTGCCAAGCGCAGGATCACCGAGGTGATAGAGTTTTGCGTAGAGGACAGCGCCCATTGGGATGGTCACGTTGATTTTTTTGTCATTGCACCCTGCCAGCGACAGAGCGATACAACCGAACACGGCAAGATTTCGAAGTGGTGACATGCTTTTTCCAGTTTGAGAATGGGTGTCAAAAGTCAGCAGTGCTAAGCCAGCGGCCATGCGATTCCGCTAAGGAAGGTCTGAAGTAACCCTGTATTTCCGGTCGACTTCAGCCCTCGCTGCTTTTGAAAGCGGGCCGTCGATCAAAATCGACCAGGTAACCCGCTCAGTTCTCCGTTTTTGGCCGCCGCGAGCACCTCGCAGCAGCCATTTTCCGCATTACAGGTGCACCTTTCCTGCGGTAGTCAGCAAATGTCGGCGCGCCATCCATAGGTTCGACAGCGCGAACAGCGTCACCAGCTGAGCGGTGTTCTTGGCCAGGCCACGGAAGCGCACCTTCACGTAACCGAATTGGCGCTTGATCACTCGAAACGGGTGCTCGACCTTCGCTCGCACTTGTGACTTGGCCTTCTCGATCTTGCGCTTGGCTTTGTACAGGGCGCTGCGTTTATCGAGCTTCTTGTAGGTGCTGCGGCGTGCTGCGACCTGCCAGATCACTTCGCGGCCAGCATGTTCGGGGCGCTTTTCGACGCCGGTGTAGCCGGCATCGGCGCAGACGACGTTCTCGTCACCGTGCAGCAGTTTGTCGACCTGGGTGATATCCGCCACGTTGGCTGCCGTGCCTACCACGCTGTGTACCAGCCCCGACTCATCATCTACGCCGATGTGCGCCTTCATGCCAAAGTAATACTGGTTCCCTTTCTTGCTCTGGTGCATTTCCGGGTCGCGCTTGCCGTCCTGGTTCTTG
>QZVU01000039.1:1185-1777 GCA_003602285.1 Arthrobacter frigidicola | reverse complement strand
GCCGCGTACCGAGCGGGCCAAGGCGTTCCTGGCGCAGATACTGCACTGAGCAAAATGTTTGATGCTTGTGCCGACCCTATCGCCGGCAAGCCAGCTCCCCCAGGATATCTGCAGCTTTCAAGGCCGATGCAGTACCTGTGGGAGCTGGCTTGCCGGCGAAAGGGCCGCAAAGCGGCCCCCAGAACTTGAAGCCGATCAACGCATCTCAGGTAGACGCGCCTCGGTACGCACTTCCGTGGTAGCCAGCGCCTCTGGCGGCAGCGAAATACGCTGTTTGCTCAACAGCTCACCCATGGTCGCCAGCACGCGGTAGCGCGAGAATTCCTCGGTGTAGCGGACTTCGGTGTAACGGCGGTCGGCGTTGTACAGCTCGTTTTCACTGTCAAGCACGTCCAGCAGGGTACGCTGGCCCAGGCCGAACTGGTCCTGGTAAGCGGCGCGCACGCGCTTGGTGGTCTCGGCGTATTCACGCGCGGTAGGCAGCTGCTTGCTGGCATTGTTCATGGCGTTCCACGCCAGGCTCAGGTTTTCGGTCAGCTCACGCAGGGCGTTGTTGCGGATGTCCAGGGCCTGGTTGATCTTGTGCGCGTCA
>QZVU01000039.1:0-1175 GCA_003602285.1 Arthrobacter frigidicola | reverse complement strand
CGATTTGATGTAGGGGTTGTTCTGGCGCATGCTGTCGCGCGCGCCGTCGAGGGTCTCAGGCACCTCGCCCTTGATGGTCGGCGGGCTTTCCAGTTCGTCCGGGGCACGGCCGATCACGCTGAAGAAGTTGGCCTCGGCATCGGCCAGGTCCACTTCGGCGGTATCCAGGTTGTTTTCCGCCAGGGCGCGACGGGCGCGGGACTGGTCGAGGTCGGCGGTGCTGCCAACGCCGCGCTCGTTACGCAGGCCGATCTGGTCGTTGACGCGCAGGTGGGCTTGCAGGTTGTTCTTGGCCAGGGTTACCAGCTCACGGCGCTTGAGCACTTCCAGGTATACCTCGATCGCACGCAGGGCGACATCCTGGGCAACTGCCTGGGTGTAGTAGGCGCGGGAGGTAGAAACCGCTTCGGTGCGGCCCACTTCGTTCGCGGTGTTGAAACCGTCGAAAATCATCTGCCGCAGGCGTAGCTCGGACTGGGTGTAGTTGAGGGTTTCCTTGTTGTGGTTACCCTCGGCACGGGTGGTGGCATTGTCCGAACGCTGGCGGCCATAGCCAGCAACCAAATCCACGGAAGGGTAGTAGCCACCACGCGCAAACTTGACGTCTTCATCGGCCGACAGCTTGCTGTTACGGTTGGAGCTTACCTGCGGGTGGTAGTCCACGGCGCTCTGGACGGCCTCGGTGATCGACATCGCCTGTACGTTGGCACTCGCCAGGGCCAACAGTAATGCACTGGTGATGGGGTTCAAAACGCGCATGGTACATCTCCCTGATCCTGGAATTGATCCTGCTGCTCGCCAAAAAAATGACGATAAAATTATCGCGTATAGTGTTGCAGGTTTTTAACAACACAGCTAAGTACATTCAACGCGATAGATAAGAAGATTTCTTCATATAAAATAGCAATATAAGACATATATTGTCTAACAAGGGCAGCGAAACTTTGTGCTGGCAAGCGCGCGAAAAGGCAAGAAAGCCAATGAATACAAGGCTTTTGTGTGGTTCCAGAACCATTTCGGATAAAGAAAACGACCGTTAGGCGAAAGTGATATTTGGCGACAAAAAAATGTCACTTCGGTGTGTGCAGGGTTTTCTGCCTGACGATATAGAGGCTTACCAATACAGCGCTGGTCAACATGAAGGCGCGTGCCCAGAACAGGGGCACCAGATAGCA
>QZVU01000003.1 GCA_003602285.1 Arthrobacter frigidicola | reverse complement strand
CTGCCCAGTGACCGCCGTTGGTCAGTGGGCATGTCCGGATATGCCCAGTGACCGAACCTGGTGAGTGGGCAGCCATGTGCCTCGGCAGGATTCCAGACGGTTCTGCCCAGTGGCGGGCCGTGATCAGTGGGCAGGAGTGCTTGGAACCCCTGCTGGTGTCGGTCCTGCCCAGTGACCGCCGTTGGTCAGTGGGCATGTCCGGATATGCCCAGTGACCGAACCTGGTGAGTGGGCAGCCATGTGCCTCGGCAGGATTCCAGACGGTTCTGCCCAGTGACGGGCCGTGATCAGTGGGCAGGAGTGCTTGGAACCCCTGCTGGTGTCGGTTCTGCCCAGTGGCCGCCGTTGGTCAGTGGGCATGTCCGGATATGCCCAGTGACCGAACCTGGTGAGTGGGCAGCCATGTGCCTCGGCAGGATTCCAGACGGTTCTGCCCAGTGACCGAACCTGGTGAGTGGGCAGGAATGTGCCTCGGGCGGGCTTCAGACGGTTCTGCCCATTGATCGGCTCTGATCAGTGGGCAGAGGCGCCCGGAGGCGCCGTGCAGGCCGGTGCTGGGCCTAGACGGTGCTCAGGAAGTCCTGAAGGATCCGCTGACCCGTCCTCACACCATGCACCGAAACCCGCTCATTGATCCCGTGCACGCCGTCCGAGGTCCGGCCCTCCGGGTCGGCCCCCTGCGGTGAAAAGCCGTAGCAGGCGATGCCCAACGGGGTGAACGCCTTCGCGTCGGTTCCACCGCCCATGCACCGCGGCACCACCACGGCGGCCGGGTCGTGCCGCTGCAGGGCCGCCCGCATGGCGTCGAACCAGGGCGAATCGATCGGCGCCTGCACCGGCGGCTGGTGCGAAATGAACACCCGGGAGACCCGCGGGCCCAGCAGGCCGTCGAGCACCGCCAGGGTCTCTTCCTCGGTACCCGGCAGACACCGCACGTCGAGTTCGGCATGGGCGATGCCCGGAATGACGTTGACCTTGTAGCCGGCATTGAGCACCGTGGGCGTCGACGAGCACCGGATGGTGGTCCTGGCGACGCCGCCGAGGTCGCCCATCCGCGCCACCGCTTCCTCGACGCCTTCCTCGGTAGTGAGGTCCACCGAATGCCCCAGCGCCGCGTTCGTCTGCTCGAGGTAGGCCCTCACGGTCGGCGTCAGCTTGAGCGGCCAGGAGTGCTCGGTGACCCGGTGCAGCGCCTCAAGCAGGTGGATGACGGCGTTGTCGGCGTTCGGCCGCGAACCGTGGCCGGAGGTGCCCGTCGTCGTGATCCGCATGTGCATGGTGCCGCGCTCGGCGGCCGCCACGGGGTACAGCCGCACCTCCTCGCCGGTGTCAGAGGTGAGGAAGGTCGGTGCCCCTCCGGACTCACCGACGGCTGCCTCGACGCCCTCGAACAGCTCCGGGTGTTCGGCCACGAGCCACAGGGCACCGTAGTCTCCCTTGTCCTCCTCATCGGCGACGAAGGCGACGACGACGTCGCGCTGCGGGCCGGTGCCCTCCTCGGCCCAGGTCAGGAGGGTGGCAAGGGTCATGGCGACCATGTCCTTCATATCGCTGGCGCCCCGGCCCCAGATGTACCCGTCGCGGATCTCGCCGGCGAACGGATCGACGCTCCACTGCTCCGGCTCGGCCGGAACGACGTCGAGATGACCGTGGACGAGCAGTCCCGGCAGGGAGCGGTCGGCGCCGGGCACCCGCACGACCACGGAGGCACGCTCCGGGGTGGGCCCGAGGATCTGCGGCGCGTAACCGGCATCGGTGAGGAGCCGGGCAATGAACTCGGCGGCGCCGCGCTCACCCTCGCTCTTGCCCTCGCCGTAGTTGCTGGTGTCGAAGCGGATGAGTGCTGCGCACAACTCGGCCGTATCGATGCTGCCCATCTGTTCCTCCGGTGCTGGGGTGCCACGGCGGAGAAATCCGCCTCGAGTTCCGACTGTACCGTGTGATCCAACACACCTTGGTAAGTGGTTTGCATCACAACGGCCTCCTGTGTAGCTTACTTACATCGGCCGCACAGCGTGGTGACGGCCGATACTCCAGACGGGTTCTTCTCTCACCGGAATCGGGTCCGCGGCGCTCTGCCCCGGCCACCCTGACCTGCTGGCAGGCTCAAGCGAAAGAGAAACGATGGCATCCAGGTCTCCCATCCCCACCGACGGGCCGCTGCGCCCCTTCCCCCGAGGCGCCGGGCTCCGCCGCACCGCAGGAGCAGGCCTCCTCGCCGCGGCACTCGCCCTCACGCCCGGCGCACTGGCCGTTCCCGCGGCTACCGCCGGCGAAAAGGCGGAAGACACAACGCTGAAGCTCGCCCTCACCGGCGACATCGACTCCCTCAACCCCTTCACTGCCATCCTGGCGGCCAGCACCAACATCCTGCTGCTGCAGTACGAAGGCCTCGTCACCTACGGCCCGGAAAACAACGAGATCGTGCCGGCACTGGCCGAGTCCTGGGAGACCTCCAAGGACGGCACCACCTGGACCTACACCATCGGCGAGGACCGGAAGTGGTCCGACGGCGAGCCGGTGACCGCCCAGGACGCCGCGTGGACCTTCAACGCGATCGCCGAGAACGACACCCTCAAGGCGGCCAACGGTACGCTCCTTGAAAACATCGACTCCGTCGAGGCCCCGGACGACCAGACCCTCGTCATCACGCTGAACGAGGCACAGGCACCGAACCCCGGCGCCGACCTCGCGATCGTGCCCGAGCACATCTGGTCCAAGGTCGACGACCCCTCCACCTTCGAGAACTCCGAGAACGCCGTCGGCAGCGGCCCGTTCACCGTCGAAAGCTACAGCCCGAGCTCGGGCGTGCGCATGAAGGCCAACCCCAACTACTGGCGCGGCAAGGCCAAGGTCGACGCCGTCACCTACGTGCCCTACCGCAACAGTGACGCCGCCGTGCAGGCACTGCTCAACGGTGAACTCGACGTCGTCGGCGACCTCACTCCGGCGCAGTACAAGGCCCTCGAATCCGAGGAGAACATCACCGTCAACTCGGGCGCCGGACGGCGCTACCAGGCACTGAACATCAACTCGGGCACGATCAACTCCGAGGGCAAGCTCATGGGCGACGGCAACCCCGCCCTGAAGGACATCGAACTGCGCAAGGCGATCGCCCGCGCCATCGACAGCAAGACCCTGCTGGAGAAGGTCCTCGAAGGCCTGGGCGAACAGGCCACCGGTGAGATCCCCGCCGTGTACCCGCTGTACCACTGGGACACCGACGAGGAACTGCCCTACAGCTACGACCCCGAGGAAGCCAACCGGATCCTCGACGAGGCCGGCTACAAGATGGGCCCGGACGGCATCCGCCTGGACAAGGAGGGCAAGCCGCTGAAGCTCCGCCTGGCTGGAAGCAACAGCAAGCCCACCCACGCCCAGATGGCCGACTACGTGGTGCCCTGGCTGAAGGAAATCGGCATCGAAGCCACCACCGAGATCAAGGCCTCGGGCCAGCTCAACGATGACTCGATCCTCGGCAACTACGACATGTACTTCACCGGATGGGGCATCGGACCCGACCCCGACTTCCAGCTCTCCATCAACCAGTGCTCCTCGCGCCCGAACGCCGACGGAACCGGCGCCACCAACGAATCCAACTGGTGCTCCCCGGAGTTCGACACCATCTACAAGGAACAGCACACCGAGCTCGACCAGGAACGCCGCAGCGAACTCGTGGTCGACGCCCAGAAACTGATCTACGACGCCGCCGTGAACCACGTCCTGTTCTACGCCGACTCCCTCGAGGCCTACCGGTCCGACAAGTTCGGACCGTTCACCACCCAGCCCAAGGAGGGCGGGGTCATCCTGGCCCAGAACGGCCCCTGGGGCGTCTACAGCGCGACGCCGGCCGGTGAGCTCGAAGCGGCCGGGGCGACCAGCGAGGCCAACCCCGCAGCGGTCATCGTCCCCGTCGTCGGAGTGCTCGTCGTCGGAGGGCTCGCGGCGTTCTTCCTGGCCAAGCGCCGCCGCGCCACCGCGGACGACCGGCAGTAACCGATGTCCAACGCGCTGAGTGCCGCCGACCTCGTCCCGGGGGAGCCGGCACTGGATGAACCACCCCGGGCATCGTCGTGGCTGCGCTACGCCGCCCTGAAGGCCGGCGGCGCCGTGATCTCCCTGGTCATGGTGGTGCTGCTCGGGTTCTTCGCCTTCCGCATCCTGCCCGGTGACCCCGTCCGCTCTTTGGCGGAGGGGCGCCGGGTCAGCGCCGAACAGATGGAACTGCTGCGTGAGCAGCTGGGGTTCAACGACCCGCTGCTCACGCAGTTCCTGCGCTACCTCGCCGACCTGGCCCAGGGCCGGCTCGGCTACTCCTACACCTACAGCGAGCCGGTCCTGAACCTGATCCTCGACCGGCTCGGCCCGACCCTCCTGCTCACCGGCACCGCCGCGCTCATCTCCGTGGTGCTGGGACTGTGGCTGGGGCAGCGGGCGGCCTGGCACCGCGGCAGCCTCTTCGACAAGACCCAGACCGGCCTGGCCCTGGTGTTCTGGTCGGTGCCCACCTTCTGGCTCGGCCTGATCCTCCTGCTGGTCTTCGGCGGCGGCCTCCACTGGTTCCCCACCGGGGGACTCGTCACCGCCGGCACCACCGCCACGGGGTTACCGCTGCTCTGGGACGTCGCCCGGCACATGGTCCTGCCGGTGGTCACCATGGTCGCCGTCGTCTACGCCCAATACCTGATGGTCATGCGCGCCTCCCTGCTCGAGGAAATGACCTCGGACTACCTCCAGACCGCCCGCGCCAAGGGCCTGCGGGAGGACCTGGTGCGCCGCCGCCACGCGGTGCCCAACGCGCTGCTGCCCACCGTGACGCTGATCTTCCTCACCCTCGGCGGGCTCGTCGGGGGAGCGGTGACCGTCGAAACGGTGTTCTCCTGGCCGGGCCTCGGGCTGCTGACCTTCCAGGCCCTCTCCGCGCCGGACTTCCCGCTGCTGCAGGGCACCTTCGTCGTCTTCTCCTCGATTGTGATCGTGATGAACTTCCTCGCCGACCTGCTCTACCGCTTCCTCGACCCCCGGCTGCGTGCCGCATGAGCACGTCAACCGGCTCCGCGGGCACCCGCCGCGTCAACGTCGCGGCGGCGCGGCGCCGCCAGGCGCTGGCCGACGGCTGGAAGGAGTTCGCCCGCAACCGGGCCGGCCTGGCCGGGCTGATCATCCTGCTGGCCGTCATCGCGCTGGCCGCCGTCATCCCGCTGTTCGCCCCGGCCAGCGTCCTTGACGTCACCCAGGTCACCGCCGGACGCAACGAACCGCCAAGCCTTGCCAACCCGCTTGGCACCGACCCCGCCGGGAGGTCGGTACTTGCCCTGCTGATCTGGGGCGCGCGGATCTCCCTGGTGGTCGGCTTCGCCGCCACCCTCGTCTCCATGGTCATCGGCACGGTGATGGGCATGGCCGCCGGCCACTTCACCGGCGTCACCCAGGCCGTGCTGATGCGCCTGATCGACTTCTTCCTCGTGGTGCCCGGGCTGGTGCTGGCCATCGTGCTCTCAAGCATCATCGGGCCCGGCATCGCCACCATCGTCGTCGCCATCGGCGTGACCTCCTGGGCCGGCACCGCCCGCCTGGTCCGCTCCCAGACCCTCACCGTCGAGGCCCGCCCCTACATCGAACGGGCCTGGGCGCTGGGAGCCTCGGACGCGCACGTCATCGGCCGGCACGTGCTGCCGGCCGTCATGCCGCTCGTCCTCGCCAACACCACGCTCACCGTCGGCTCGGCCATCATCGCCGAGTCGACGCTGGCCTTCCTCGGCCTCGGCGACCCCAGCAGCGTCTCCTGGGGCGGCATGCTCAAGTCCGCCCTCGACACCGGCGCCGCCACCGGCGGCTACTGGTGGTACGTGCTGCCGCCGGGCCTCGCCATCGTTCTCGTGGTGCTGTCCTTCACCCTCGTTGGACGCGCCCTCGAATCCGTCATCAACCCCACACTGCGAGGACGCTAATGGCCCGCCTGCAACTGAAGGACCTGCGCATCACCTATACGACGCAGACCGAGGGTGGACGCGGCACCGTCACCGCCGTCGATGGTGTCAACCTCACTGTTGAGCCCGGCGCCACTGTCGGCATCGCCGGGGAGTCGGGCTGCGGCAAGTCGACCCTCGCCGTGTCGGTGCTGCGCCTGCTGCCCGCGAACGCCACCATCGAAGGCTCCATCCTGCTTGGCGAGGACGACATCTCCACACTCAGCTGGGGCCGGCTGCGCTCGGTCAGGTGGACCGAGGCCGCTATCGTCTTCCAGGGCGCCATGCACTCCCTGAACCCGGTGCGGAAGGTTCGCGACCAGATCGCCGAGGCCCTGCAGATTCACGCCACCGGCGACGGCGCGAAGTACCGGAACGAAGCGGCGCGCACCGCCCGCGTCAACGAACTGCTCGAACAGGTCGGGCTGCCCGTGGCCAAGGGGCTGTCCTACCCGCACGAACTCTCGGGCGGGCAGAAGCAGCGCATCATGATGGCCATGGCCCTGGCCTGCGAACCCGAGGTGCTGATCGCCGATGAACCCACGACGGCGCTCGACGTCGTGGTGCAGGCCCAGGTCCTCGACCTGCTCACCTCCCTGGTCCGCGACCGCGGCCTGTCACTGATCATGATCAGCCACGACCTCTCCGTGCTCGCCGCCACCTGTGAACGCATCGTGGTGATGCAGGCCGGCCGGATCGTCGAGGACGGCCCGTCCGCGGAGGTGATGCGCAACCCGCAGCACCCGCACACCGCCGCCCTGGCCTCGGCGTTCCCCACGATCGGCGACCCTGCCTCACGGCTCCGGCTGCCCACCTACACCGCGCCGAACGCCCCGACGGCGCACGACGCCGACCGGCACAACGGCGGCGTCCGCACCGACGGCATCCCATCCGACGGCGTGCCACCCCGCGCGGGCTCCGGCCGCCGCGCCGCGCCGATGGCGGGTTCTCCGGCGCCGACGGCGGGTTCCCCGGTGCCGGTTCCCCCGGTGCCCGCGGCCGGAGCGGCGGCAGTGCCGTCGGCCGGTCCGACCCCGGTGCTTGAGGCCCGCAACCTCTCGGTGAGGTTCGGCCGCAGCGCCACCAACGCCGTCGACTCGGTGAACCTCACGTGCAACGCCGGGGAGATCGTGGCCCTGGTGGGCCAGTCCGGCTCCGGCAAGACCACCCTGGCCCGGACCCTGCTGGGACTGCAGAAGCCCACATCCGGCGAGGTGCTCTTCCGCGGTGAGCCGCTGGTGCACCGGCGCAAAGCGCTCAAGGCGTACCGCCGCGCGGTCCAATTCGTGCTGCAGGATCCCACCGCCGCCCTGAATCCGAAGCATTCGGTGTACGAGGCGGTGGCTGAGGGCCCGCGCCTCCATCACCTCGACGGCGACGAACGCGGGCTCGTGGCCGCGGCGCTGGCCAAGGCCGAACTGAACCCGCCGCAGAAGTATTTCACCGCCATCCCGCAGGAGCTCTCCGGAGGCCAGCGGCAGCGCGTCGTCATCGCCGGGGCCCTCGCCCTCGACCCGGAGTTCCTCGTTGCCGACGAACCCGTCGCGAGCCTTGACGCGTCGGTGCGCGCCGGGGTCCTGGCCCTGTTCCTGCGGCTACGGTGCGAACTCGGCCTCGGCGCCCTGGTGATCACCCACGACCTCGGGCTGGCGTGGAACATCGCAGACCGGGTGGTGGTGATGTACGAAGGGCGGATCGTCGAGGAGGGCCGCGTCGAGGACGTGCTGCTCAACCCGCAGCACGAGTACACCCGCAAACTCCTGAGCGTCGTCCCGACCAGCACGGGCACCCCCGAGCTGTCGGTGCAGCCCGAGGCCGCCCGGTGACCGGCGGACCGGCCGCACCGCAGGGGCCGCGGCCCGAACTGCGTCCGCTGCGGGCGGGGGACCGGGTGGGCCTGGTCTCGCCGTCGGGCCCGGCGGACGCCGCGAAGATCGATAGGGCACTCCGACTGCTCGAGGAGTGGGGGCTCGAACCGGTGCTCGGCCGGCACGCCCGCGATGTGCACCCGCGCGCGCCCTACCTCGCTGGGTCCGACGCCGACCGCGCCGCCGACCTCCAGGACCTGGTCTGCGACGACAGCATCGCCGCGGTGATCTGCCTGCGCGGCGGTTACGGCGCCGTCCGGCTCCTGGACCTGCTCGACGCCGAGAAGCTCCGCTCCGCCCGGCCCAAACCGCTGATCGGCTCCTCCGATGTCACCGCCCTGCACGAGTACTGGGCCGACCACCTCGGCCTAGCCACCTGGTTCACCCCGATGCCCGCCACCGACGCCGTGCTGGAGGACCCCGCCGCCCGCGACGGGCTGCGCGAGGCCCTGTTCACCCCGTACCAAGGCCGGACGCTGACGGGTCCCGCGGCCGCGACGCTCGTGCCGGGCAAGGCGAGCGGGATCCTCACCGGCGGCAACCTCAGCCTGCTCGCCATGACCCTGGGTGCCCGCGGCCGGCCCGCGCCCTCGAACGAGGGCCGGATCGGGCTGCTCGAGGACGTCACCGAGGACATCTACAAGCTCGACGGACTCCTGACCTCCCTCCTGCGTGCGGGCTGGTTCGACGGACTGGCGGGGCTCGCGCTGGGCTCGTGGAGCCAGTGCGGTGAACCGCACGAGGTGAGGGCGCTCGTCGAGGAACTCCTGGTGCCCCTCGGCATTCCGCTCGTCGAGGAACTCGGATTCGGGCATGGCCCGGCCGCCCTCAGCGTCCCCCTCGGCGTGCCCGCCACCCTGACCGCCGACGAAAGTCCACGCCTTGTCCTCTCCTGAGACCCCCTTGTCCTCCCGGCCGCACGCCGAAGACTCCCTCGAGGAGGAGCTCCGGCGGATCCTCACCGAGGAGGTCGGCACCGGTGCGGCGCCGTCGGCGGTCGCCGCCGTCGACGTCGGCGGTCGGATCACCGGTCCCATCGCCGTCGGCAGTGCCGTCGCCTTCGGGAACGGAGGCGCCGCCCTGGCACCCGGGGACCGCGTGCCGGCGCGGCCGGAGACCGTCTATGACCTCGCCTCGGTGACCAAGATTGTCAGTACCGTGGCCGCACTGGCGCTGGTGGCCGACGGGGTGCTCGACCTCGACGAGCCGGTCGGCCGCCACCTGCCGACCTTCCGGCACGGCGACCGCGGCACCATCACCCTTCGCCACCTGCTCACCCATACCTCCGGGCTGCCGGGCACCTGGGAGGGATGGCGCACGCTCCCGGCCGGAACCGGCAGGGCCGGCCGGCTTGAGGATCTGCTCTCGATCCCTCTGATCAACGCGCCGGGTACGGAGTTCACCTACTCCTGCGTCGGATTCAACACCGCGATGGCCCTCGCGGAGAATGCCACGGGACGGGAATGGGCGGAACTCGTCGAGGAGAAGGTGCTCGCCCCGCTGCGGCACCTCGATCCCCGGACGGCGGCCCTGACCCACCGGCCCCGGCGCGAAGACTCCGCGGCGACTGAGTACCAGCCGGAGACCGGCAGGGGCATGGTGCGGGGCGAGGTGCACGACGAAAGCGCATGGTTCCTGGGTGGCGCCGTGGCCAATGCGGGCCTCTTCGGGACCGCCGAGGCAGTGCTGGGGCTCGGAAACGTGCTCCGCGACCGGCCGGAGGCGCTGCTTCCACCGGAGCTGGCCGACGGGCTGTGGACCGACCAGATGCCGCGCATGCTGGGCGCGCAGCGCGCGGCCGACCCGGAGATCGGCTGGCACGCGCTCGGCCTGCGCATCGGGCAGCCTGACTGGATGGGCACCGCCGGTGCCCAGGCCCGCGGGCACAACGGCTTCACCGGCACATCGCTGATTCTGGACCGCACCCGCTCGGTGACGGTAGTGCTGCTGACCAACCGCGTGCATCCGCACCGGCTTTCCAACGCCATCGGCCCGTTCCGTGTCCGCGTCGCCGACGCGGCCTACTCCCGGGCCGCCCGGGAGGTGACGGCATGAGCATCGTCTCGGACTACAGCGACGGCGTCCCCCACATCTCCTACTGCCTGACCACCTTCGACGGGGAGGTCATTGCCGAAGGCGGTGCCGACACCGCCGTCTACGCGGCGAGCACCATCAAGCTCGCGGTGCTCATCGCCGCCCTGCGCGCCGTGGACGCCGGAAAACTGCGGCTCAGCCAGCAGCTTTCCTCACGGCTGACCTTTCGCTCCTCCGCACCGGGCGGTGGCACCTTCAGCTTCGAGCAGGACCCCGACGAAACCGACGACGGTATGCCTCCCGCCGGCCGGCCCGTGTCGCTGCGAGAGGTGCTGCGCCGGATGATCGTCGTCTCCTCCAACGAAGCAACCAATATGGCTGTTGAACTGGTCGGACTCGATGCCGTCCGGGAGGCACTCGAGGTGTGCGGGGCGGCGTCGTCGAAAATGGAGCGGCTGTTCGGCGACCTTGAGGGGCTGGCGGCGGGGCTGACGCAGCAGACCACCGCCCGGGACCTGACGGCCATCATGAGTGCCATCGTCACGGGCCGGGCGGCGGGCAGGTCGAGTACGCGGTTCATGGTTGAGCTGCTGCGGGCGCAGGAGTACAGCCTGATCGGGCCGGCGCTTCCTGCGGAGGCGCGGTGGGGTTCGAAGTCCGGGTGGGTCACCGGCATCCGCCACGATGTCGCCTTCGTGCAGCCCTGCGACGGGACGGACCCGATGGGCGGCTTCATCCTCGCCGTCTGTACCCGGGCGTACGGCGAGGCGGAGGCGACGACGGCGATCGGCGCGCTGTCCCGGCTGGCCTGGGACCTCTCCCGCACGCGTCCGGGAGGTCTCCACTATGTGCTCGAGGGCCCGGTCGAGGAGTGGGCGACGGGCTGAGGCGGACACGAACGCGCAACGATCCCGCCGCCGGCGTTGTACCCGGCCCGATCCGGTGCTTCACTCGGACGGACGAAGTACCGCGAGTGCCCAGGGGGACCGAATGACCGAGGTAAAGATGCGCAAAACAGTGTTGCGGTGGGGGATCCTCCTCGGCGTTGCCGGCGTTCTGATGATGATTCTCAGCCCGGTGATCATCGGCAATTTCGGGACGTTCTACCCCGCCGCAGGGGCGCCAGTGGCCATGGCCGTGACGACCCTCTATTCGGTGGCAACGATCGCGCTCCTGCCCTTTTCCGCTTCCCTCGTGGCGGCATCCCTGGTCATGCGCCACGCCGAAGCCGTTGCAGCGGGTAAGGAGACCGCCAAGGGCGGCGCTCCGGCCGAGTGACGCAGCAGTCCCGGCGCAGTGGAGTGCCCGGGCAGGGCCGGTTCCTGCCCGGGCGCTGCACCGGGTTCGTCTTCCGCTGCGGGCTACGCTGCCGGCTCGGCCTTTGACTCCCGGAGGGCGGGCAGGACGTGTTCGCCCAGCACGTCGATTTGTTCGTGCAGGACCTGCTCGCTCTGCCCGCCGAAGTCGAAGGCAAACAGCTGGCGCTGGTAGTCCCCGAACGCCTCGCGCTGCAGCTCGATCTTCTCGACGACCTGGGCGGGGCTGCCGATGATCATTCCGGTAGTGGCAGCGGCGGCTTCGAGGCTGTCGCCCTGGTTGAGCAGGGAGGCGCGGTAGTAGGGCTCGGCCAGCCGGAACGCATCCTGGGAGTTCGCGCGGACGAAGATCGCGCCGCCGGCACCGACGATTGCCGAGGCGCCCGGCCCGTGGCCGTGGGCTTCGAAGCGTGCGCGGTAGAAGTCGACGTACTGGGCGAAGTAGCTGGTGGGCATGAACAGGTTGTTCACGAAGAAGCCGTCGCCGTAGCGGGCGGCCTGTTCGGCAATCTCGGGGCTGCGGATGGAGCCGTGCCAGACGAACGGCGGGGTGCCGTTCAGCGGCCGGGGGGTGGCGGTGAAGTGGCGCAGTGGAGTCCGGTACTTTCCGGTCCAGTTCACCTCGTCCTCGCGCCAGAGCCGGCGCAGCAGGGCGTAGTTCTCGACGGCGAGTTCGATGCCGTCGTGCACGTCCTGGCCGAACCACTCGTAGACGGGCACGGTGTTGCCGCGCCCGAGCATGAGGTCCATCCGGCCGTTGGTGAGGTGCTGGAGGGTGGCGTAGTCCTCGGCGATCTTCACCGGGTCATTGGTGGTGATGAGCGTGGTGGCCGTGGAGAGCGTGATGGTGCTCGTCTGGCCGGCGATGTAGCCCAGGACCGTCGTTGGCGAGCTGACCGTGAACGGCTTGTTGTGGTGCTCACCGAGCGCGAAAATGTCGAGGCCGGCGTCTTCGGCGTGCTTCGCAAGCCTCGTCAGACCAAGGAGGCGGTCGTGTTCGGTGGGCATCCGGCCGGTGTGCGGATCAAACCCGATTTGCCCGACGGTGAAAATTCCAAATTCCATAAGGCTTGTCCTCTGTGCCGTGGCCTGCCCACCGCCGAACGGTGGGCAGGCCGAACCTGTGCTGGTTGGCGTAGTGGGCCGGGCACTACAAACGTCGGAGCGCTGCCCGAGGCCACTCCGGGCTGGTTCAGGCTGTGCCGATCATCGGCCGAACTGCTGAGGCAATCAGGCGGCGACGCTGGCGCGCAGCGGCTCCAGAGCCTTCGACCATGCTTCGAGCTGGTTGAACATGCTCTCCAGCGCAGCAACCTGGTGGTCGCCCGGCTTCAGGACCGAGAAGTTCTCGAAGTCGGTGAACAGCGACAGGGCGGCCTGGTCGCGGACCGTTGCCATCTGCAGTTCAGCGGCGACGAGGCGAAGGTGCTCAACTGCGCGCACGCCTCCAACGGAACCGTAGCTGACGAAGCCGGCGGCCTTGTTGTTCCACTCAGCGGACAGGAAGTCGATGGCGTTCTTCAGGACACCGGAGGTCGAGTGGTTGTACTCGGGGGTGACGAAGACATAGCCGTCGAATTCGGCGATCTTCGCTGCCCAATCCTTGGTGTGGTCGTGCGAGTACTGGCCCATCAGCGGGGGCATCGGCTCGTCGAAGTGAGGCAGCGGGTAGTCCCGGAGGTCGACGATCTCGTAGCTGGCATCCTCGCGGGTTGCAGCCTTCTCGAAGACCCAGTTGGCGACGGCTTCGCCGTTGCGCCCCGGGCGCGTGCTTCCAAGGATGATTGCGATCTTAGTCATATTGTTCCCTTCCAGGACCAGTTGTTCGTGTGCTTGTTCAGCAGAATCTACAACCCACCCTGAACCGGCAATATTTCCCCTTTTGACACGCACTTTAAAGTGCGTTGTTACACGCACTTTAACGTGCGTTACGCACCTGAAAATAATGAAGGGCCGGTTGAGGTGCCTCGGGGGAGTTGCCACAGGAGTACGACCGGGCGCGGGCTGGGCCCTCCGAATCCGCGCCATCTGGGCCTTCCGGCGACGGTTTCGGGCCGACGGGCGGCGCCGGGCGCCCGGTTTTCACCGAAAAGGGTCCGACCGCCCACGCGGCATATTCGTCGTATTTAGCCAGTTCCCCCGATCGGGCCTAAAAGGCGGATGATTTGTAATTTCCGTCGTTCCTGGGTGAAACTAAAATTCGCTTTCCTGGATCTAGATTTGCACCGGCGGTTCTGCGCCAATCATTTCTCGAGGTGGGAATTCGCTCGCGTCTAAGCCGGGCTCCGGGTGCGCTCCCGGGCCGCACACAGAATGGTCCGGCATAATCGGAGGGCGCGTTCCCTTGGGCGGAGTTCCCAGCCCAGGCTGCGGACGGGTGCCCACATGCTGCCCTGGCAGGAGGCCCGATCGGGCCGCCCAACCCGGAACCCAGCAACGGGCGAATGAAGGTCAACAGGATCCGGAGAATCGGCAATCATGAAATTAGCTGCGGTGGAGCAGGCGCAGGTCATCTGCGACAAGGAAGCAGAGACGATCGCCTTCGTGCGGGGGATCGTCAGTCGATTGGGCGACAAATGGTCGATGGCAGCACTCGACCAGCTCACCGGCGGGCCGCTGAGGTTCACCGCGCTGCAGGCGGCCCTTCCCCCCATTTCCCACCGGGTGCTCACGGCGACCCTGCGGACCCTCGAGAAGGACGGAATGGTGACCCGCACCTCGTATCCGGAGATGCCCCCTCGAGTTGAATACGCGCTGACCCCACTGGGTGCGGGCTTCCTCCGGCAGGCCATGCCGCTCGTGGGGTGGGCCCAGGAGCATCGCGCGGAAATCGAAGCGAACCGGTCGGCGTCGGCTGCGGTCAGCGCTGCGGCTGTGGCTTCCGCAACCGCATAATCCCCGAACCCGGCGCATCGTCAAGGACGATAGTGCTGCCCGAGTAGCGGGCGCCGCCGTCGACGGGTGACTCCCTAAGCCACAGGCCGCCGTCGAGGTCCTGCGGAACCTCGGCCCCGGACTCGGCGGCCACGGCCGAGGCAAAGGCGGCGGCCGCGCCGATGCCGACGCCGCTTTCCATCATGCAGCCCACGAGCACCCCGATGCCGGCGGCCCGCGCCGCCGCGGCAAGCTCCATTGCCGGGGTGAGTCCGCCGGTCTTGGCGAGCTTGATGTTGACCATTGTCGCCGCGCCCGCGTCGATGAGCCGGTGGAGGTCCTTCACGGTCCACACGGATTCGTCGGCGAGAATGGGGGTCCGCACGGAGGAAGTGACCCGGGCAAGGCCGTCCCAGTCGCCGGCTGGAACCGGCT
Source organism: Arthrobacter frigidicola (assembly GCA_003602285.1). GTDB lineage: Bacteria > Actinomycetota > Actinomycetes > Actinomycetales > Micrococcaceae > Arthrobacter_D > Arthrobacter_D frigidicola. The sequence continues at coordinate 500,846 of QZVU01000003.1, read as the reverse complement.
GCTCGACGAGCTCAAGGTCGACTCCGTCTTCCTCAAGGGCCCTAATGAACCGGATGGCCTCGTCGGCGGTAAAGGCCTGATTGGCGTCAATGCGCACCCGGGCCTCGACGCCCACGGCGTTCCGCACCGCCCGGAGCTTCGCCACCGGATCGCCGTGCGCATCGAGCTTGACCTTCACGCAGTCGAACCCGGCGGCCCGGTGGGCGGCGGCGGCCCGGGCGAGGGCCGCGGGTCCGTCGACGGAGAGGGTCATGTCGGTGAGGATGCGGTTGTGCCGGCCGCCCAGGTAGCGGTACAACGGCAGCCCTGCGCGGCGTGCCGCGAGGTCGTGGAGTGCGCAGTCCACGGCCATGCGGGCGGCGCTGCGTTCCTCCGAGCCGGCGATCCGGGAAAGCGCAGCGGAGAGATCGGCCGATTCGTCGTCGGACTCCAGCAGGGCCTGCAGCGGGCCGTGCACCGAGGCGATCACGCCTGCCGTCGTCGCGCCCGTCACCGCACTGATCGGGGCTTCACCCCAGCCCGAGCGCCCTTCGGCGTCCCGCACCTCAACGAGCACCGATTCGAGGACGGTCGTGCGGCGCACGGCGGTGACAAACGGCCGCACGAGAGGGACGGTGACCGCGTGCGCGGTGAGGAGGAGCGCCGGGTTTCGGCCACCTCTGCCCGAGGGGAGAACCGACGTGCTGTCCTTCATTTTTTCGCCCATTGCAGCTGCCTCCCCTATGTAGGTCACTTACGATACCTTTTACATGGTTGTAACTGACCGACTTTTCCCTTCCACCGGCTCCCGAAAGCGGCAGATGAGCATCCAATCGGCAATCCAGGCGCAGCTGCCCACGCTTCCTCCTTCCGCGCGGCGGGTGGCTGAGGAAATCCTCGCCGATCCAGAGACGGTGCTGCGCCACACCATTTCGGAGCTGGCGCACATCTGCAGCACTTCCGAACCATCAGTGGTGCGCTTCTGCCGGGCCGTCGGCTACGCGGGCTACGCCCAACTGCGGCTTTCGATGGCCACCGAGATCGGCCGGGAGACCGCGCAGTTCGGGGATACCAAACGGTTCGGTGCAGACATCAGCCCCGACGACTCCCTGGCCGACACTGTCGCCAAGATCGCCTTCGCGGAAACCCTGGGCATTGAAGAGACCCTTTCCCACCTGGACATCGACCAGCTGCGCAGCGCCGTTGAGCGCATCAGCACGGCGCGCCAGATCCTGGTCTACGGAGTCGGCGCCGGAGCGGTGGTGGCCGATGACCTCCAGCACAAGCTGTTCCGGATCCGCAGGATGGTCCATTCCTTCGACGATCCCCACGACGCCCTGATGGGAGCGTCCCTGATGGGCGCCGGCGACGTCGCCGTGGCTTTTTCCCACAGCGGCAGGACCGCCGAGACCCTCGAGTTCGTTGAGCGGGCCCGGGAGGCAGGCGCAACGACCATCGGAATTACCAACGGCGCAGGCTCACCTCTCGCGGAGGCCGCGGACCTGTGCCTGCTCACGATGGTCCGCGAGACCGCTTTCCGCTCCGGCGCCATGGCGTCACGGATTGCCCAGCTCGCCTTGGTTGACTGCATCTTCGTCGGTGTTGCACAGAGCAGCTACGACGCGACGGTCGATGCGCTGGAGACAACACGGGCGGCGATCACGAACCGGAAGCAGCGCTGACCCGATCCAGGCCCCCGACTCACCGGAGGACGCGGAGCAGGAAGTCCACGGTCCGCTCCGGCTGGTCCCAGTGAGGAAAGTGCCCGCAGTTCCCGAACCACTCCAGGGTGGCCCCGGGGTAAAGGGCCACGGCTAGGGCGGCTTCACTGGGCAGAGTTACCCGGTCTTGGCGTCCCCAACCTAAGGCGAGCCTGCCCTTGAGCGTCCCACCCGGAGCACCTGACTGATTGGGCCCGTAGGAGAGCGCCCTGCGGGCGTCGTCGAGGCTGGGGGAGGTGGCAAAGCCGCGCAGCTCCGTGAGAACGAGCTGCGGGTCGAGCCGCCATGGCCGGGCCGAGAACTGGGCCAGCAGGGCCGTGCGTCCGGCGGCCTGCCGGGTCAGGAAGGGAAGCGCCGGCTGGATGCGCCGCACGAGGGCGATGGAGGCTGTGATGCTTGCCGTGAAGATTGCGCGTTGTCGATGGTTCCAGAACCCGCCCGGGCTAAGCGCGACGGCGGTGCCGCGATGTCCCCGTCGAGCCAGTTCGACCACCATCCGGGCGCCCATGGAGCTGCCGACGACGTCGGCGTCGGCCAGGCCCTGCTCCACGAGGTAGTCCTGCAGTGCATCCGTGAGGGTCGCAACGGTCACCTCGCCGGTGAGCGGAGCGCTGGTGCCGAAGCCCGGCAGGTCGACGGCCACGACCTCACGCTGGCGGGCGAGGGCGGGCGCCACGGGATCCCAGTTGCGCAGGCTCGAGCCCAAGCCGTGCACCAGGACCAGCGGCTTGCCGGAGCCTGAGCGCTCGGTGTTGAGGGTCGGGGCTCCCACCTAGGAGGCTTCCGGTGGCAGGGCCTCGTGGTGCTCGCGGCCCTGCGTGCGGCGGTCTTCCTTCATCTCGGCCTCGAAGAGGTGACGCTTGCCGTCGGCCAGCTTGTCCCGGGCCAGCTTCTCGAGCGCTTTGAACTCCGCGTAGTAGGAATCGTCGTAGTCCTCGACGATCTGGAATGTCCAGCGCCCCTCGATCACATTGCGGCCCACGAGGTCTTTGTTGAGTGTCTCGGCGAGGTCTGCGTGGCCGGCCGTGCGGAGCAGTTCGACGGCCTCACCGAGGGCCAGGTCGGCCTTGCCCGTCAGGCGGTGGAAGCCGTACAGGTAGCCCCGGGCGTGTTCAACCACCTCGAGTGCCTCGGAGAGCTTGCCCAGGGCCTCGACGGTGGCGTCGTCGACTCCATCCGGGCGCTGGTGGTTGGCGTCGGGTCCGTTCTCAGCAGAATTGGTCATGGTGCTTACCCTAAACGGAACCCGCGCGAGGGATGGAGCAATTTCTGCCCCGGGCCGGGTTCGCGCCGAAGGCCGGGGCGCGCCATCAGCCCCCGCCCAGGATCGCCCGCAACGTGTCGGCATTGCGCACCGCGTTGCCGCCGCCGTCGTTGTTGAAGTAAACGAACACATCCTTCCCGGCGCCCTGCCACTCACGGATCCGGTCCGCCCACCAGTGCAGATCCGCGTCGCTGTAGAACCCGCCGTACAGATGATGGGTATCCGGGCCGTGCATCCGCAGGTACACGAACGGCGCGGTGGCACGCAGGACGCACGGCAGGTTGGCGCCGCTCATCACGCAGTAGGCCGCACCGTGGCGTTCTAGCAGCGAATAGACCTCCTCCGTCTCCCAGCTCGGGTGCCGGAACTCGACGGCAACCCGGATCCAGTCCGGCAGCAGCGCCAGAAAATAGTCGAGCCGGGCGTCGTCGCGCTGCATCGCGGGTGGGAGCTGGACCAGAAGGACGGCCCGCTTGTCGCCCAGCTCGTGCCAGCACCGGATGATGCGCTCTACCCACACCTCCGGTGCGTACAGCTTCTTGGCGTGGGTGAGTCCCCGCGGGGCCTTGACCGAGAAAAGGAATCCGGATGGAAGGCGCTCCCGCCAGCCGGCGAAGGTCGACTCGCGGGGCCACCGGTAGAAGCTGGCGTTCAGCTCGACGGTGCTGAACCGCTGGTAGTAGTACTGCAGCCTCCGGGCTGTCGGAGTGCCCGCGGGGTACAGCACATCGTTCCAGTGGTCGTAACTCCACCCGGAAGTGCCGATGGAAACGCTCAAGACCAGGCTCCGCCCGTTGGAGGATACGTCGGTCCGATCCTAGTGGAAGGCCGCGGCCAGCCGGTGGATGCGGATCCACTGGCGGTGGAAGAAGCGGCGAAGCATTTTACTCCGATTCCGGTGCTTCTCCAAGCAGGATCAGGGCCGAATCGCTGCTGTTCCCAGCGATTTGCCCCTCGCTACCGTTGAAGGCAAGGGGACGGACCGAGGGAAGAAGCGGACATGAATTCCAAGACCCTGAAGAGTTTTCCGGTCGTCGTTGTCCTGGGTGCCCTGGCGCTTCTGGGCTGCGACAATCCCGCCGAGGAGCCGGTGGTTCCGCCCACGGGCAACATCACACCGCTTCCGATGGACTCTGCATCACCGGAGGAGTCGACGATCCCCACCGGGACGCTGCCAACCTCCGACGGGGAGACCGACGGGCCCACACCGGACGAGTCGACGATTCCGACCGGAACCCTGCCGACCGAGGGCTAGCGCAGCCCTGGCGGTCCGAGGTCCGGTCGAAGGCCGGGTCAGCTCCGGGCGCGGAGCACCCAGGCCGCGTTGTCGGGTTCAAGCCAGCCCTCGACGACCTGCGGAACGGCGGTGATCAGCACCGTCCCGGAGGGAAGCCGCACGGGGGCTTCGCCCATGGCAACGGCCAGCACGAAGCCGTGCCCGCGCTCGCAGAGCAGCAGACCGCCGTCGCCAACGTGCCAGGAGGCGCCGTCGCCCGCGTCGAGGACGCCCTCGGCCAGCAGCCGCCTGCGGAGTTCGAGGGCGCGGACCACCAGCTGCTGCGGGGATGCCGGGTCGTTCCGTTGGCCCTCGATGGCCCATTGCCCCCATCCGGGTGGTTGCGGCAGCCATGGTTCGGCCGTGGGACCTGTCATTGAGAAGCCGTGGGCGGACGCCGCGTCCGCGGTCCAGGGCAGCGGAACCCGGGCGCCGTCGCGGGAGATCCCGCCGCGGGCAACCATGGGGTCGCGCCGTGCCGCCGGCGGCACCTCGGCCTCCGGGAGCCCGAGTTCCTGGCCCTGGTAGAGGTACGCTCCGCCGGGCAGCCCCAGGATTGTCAGCAGGGCCGCCCGCGCCCGCGCGGCGCCGTGCCCGCCGCCGCCGAACCGGGTGGCGGCGCGGATAACGTCGTGGTTCTCCAGTGCCCAGGTCGGTGCCGCGCCGTGGTCCTTCCTCGCCGCCTCCAGCTCGGTGCCCACGGCGGCCCAGGCGGCCGGGTCCCAGCCGAGCCGGACGAAGGCGAAGGCGAACGCCTGGTGCAGTTCGTCGGGCCGGGTGTACCGGGCGGCGCGGTGGGGATCGAGGTTGACCTCGCCGACCAGGACGCGGGGCGGGGAGTAGGAGTCGGCGAGCCGGCGCCATCTCCGGTAGACGGCGTGTACCTCCTCCTGGTCGGAGACCTGCCGGTTTGAGCGGAGCCCGTCCACTACGGGGGTGCCGGTGGGGGAGTCGGGAAGCCCCTCGGCCTTGAACAGGGCGTGTGCCACATCGATGCGCAGCCCGTCCACGCCCTTGTCCAGCCAGAACCGCAGCACCTCTTCGAAGTAGTCGCCCACGGCCGGGTTGCGCCAGTTCCAGTCCGGCTGGGCAGGGGAGAAGAGGTGCAGGTACCACTGCGTGTCGCTCGTCGACTCCGGGTCGGCGCGGGTCCAGGCCCGTCCGCCGAAGACGCTCTGCCAGTTGTTCGGGGGAGTGCCGTCGGCGGGCCCGTCGGCGAAGTGGAACAGCTCGCGCTCCTTCGAGCCGGGGCCCGCAGCGAGGGCCTGCTGGAAGAGGGGGTGCTCCACGGAACAGTGGTTGGGGACGACGTCGACCAGGACGCGCAGGCCCAGGCTGTGGGCCCGGTCGAGCACCGCGTCGAAGTCGGCCATCGTGCCGAAGAGCGGATCCACCCCGCAGTAGTCGCTCACGTCGTAGCCCTGGTCCACCTGGGGGGAGGTTTGGAACGGAGTCAGCCAGAAGCCGTCCACTCCGAGCGAGGCGAGGTAGGGCAGCCTCGCCAGGAGACCCTGCAGGTCGCCCACGCCGTCGCCGTTGCCGTCCGCGAAGGAGCGCGGGTACACCTCATAGATGACGGCGGTCTTCCACCACGGCTCACCGGACGAGGCCGCCTCCGGTTCCGGCACGGCTACACCTCCAGGGAGGCGACGAAGTCCTCCCCAGAGACGCACTGGCCGCCGACGAAGGTGGCGAGCACCTGGATCTGCCCGATCCCGTCGGCGGGCACGGCCGCCGGATGGTCCGAGAGCAGGACCAGGTCGGCGAGTTTCCCCGGCGCAAGGGTTCCCCGGATGTCCTCGTCGCCAGCGATCCACGCCGCATCCACGGTGTAGGCGCGCAGGGCCGTGGCGGCGTCGACCCGTTCGGCGGGGCTTATCACCCGGCCGGCTGCTGTGCTGCGCTGGACCATCGACTGCATGCCCAGCAGCGGGGCACCGGCTGCGACCGGGCGGTCGGAGCTGCCGGGCACCCGCACGCCGGCCTCAAGGAATGAACGGTGCCGGTACACGAGGGCCTCCCGCTCTCCGCCAACCGTCTCGAGCAGAACCGGTCCCATCTCGTGAAGGAAGCGCAGCTGTGGAACCGGGGTGACGCCAAGCGCAGCGAACCGCGCCAGCTGGTCCTCCCGGACGATGCCCGCATGTTCGATCCGGTGGCGCACTCCCGGGCGCGGATGGGCGGCCTGTGCGGCCTCGAACGCGTCGAGGGCGACGTCGACGGCGCGGTCGCCGATGGCATGGGCGGCGACGGTCCAACCGGAGCAGTGGGCATCGACGATGCGGCCGGTAAGCTCCCCGAGGGAGAGCTGAAGGCTTCCAGTGTTGTGCTCCTGACCGCAGAAGGGTTCGGTGACGGCGGCGGTGCGCCCGAGGAGGGAACCGTCGATGAAGATCTTCATCGGCCCCAGCCGCAGCGTGTCATCGCCGAAGCCTGTGTGCACGCCGAGGTCGAGTCCGAAGGTGATCCGGTCCTGCCGGTGGGAGGTGAGCGGGTGGAGCGCGTCGCTGCTGGCCATCAGCTGCACCCGTGTCCTCAGCCCGCCGCGCTCGCGGGCGAGGGCGTAGGCGGCCAGCTCCACCGGGCTGCGCCCGATCCAACCCGCGCCGATGCCGGCCTCGGTGACGTGGGTCAGTCCTTCGGCGGCGTAGCGTTCGCTGGCGGCGGTGATGGCGTCCGCCAGGGCCTCAACCGGATAGGGGATGACGAGCTGGGTCACCAGTTTCTGGGCCTGTTCCTGCAGCACGCCGGTGGGTCCGTTTCCGTCCCGGACGACCTCCCCGCCGACCGGGGTCCCGGCCGATCCGTCCATCACGCCGGCCCGGGCCAGCACCTCGGTGTTCACCGTGGCCGCGTGGCCGGAGCGGTGCTTGAGCCACACCGGGTGGCCCGGCGCCGCGGCGTCGAGCCGTTCCCGGTGCGGGTGGGCACCGAGGACCGTGTTGTCGTAGCCGGACCCGATGAGCCACTCCCCGGCATCCAGGCCCGACGCGAAGGCTGCCACGGCGTCGTACACCTCCTCGACGGTGGCGCAGCCACTGAGGTCGAGCTCGGAGAGGGACTGCCCGAACCACGCCATGTGGTTGTGCGCATCCCCGAACCCCGGGAGGACCACCGCACCGCGGCAGTTCAGGGTGCGGCGGGCTCGAAGGCCCTCGACCTGCCCGTCGAGCCCGACGATGCGTCCGTGCAGGATCCCGACGGTGGCGGCGGTGGAAGAGGCCCCGGCCATTGGGGAGATGGCCGCGTTGACGAGCAGCAGGTCGAGGATGGGATCACCTCAGGGTCAGGGGGCGGATGAAACCTTGGCTTTCTTTATCTTCCCCCGTCCGATGCCCGGCGCGCCGGTTCCGGCGACCGAATCGCTGGAGAGCCGCTGCGCCAGCCAGATGGGAACGATGGAGACGACAATGAGGATGACGGCGACGACGTTGACCACCGGCGCCTGGTTGGGGCGGAACAGGTTCGAGAGGATCCAGACCGGAAGGGTCTGCTGGCCGGCGCCGATGGTGAAGGTGGTCACGATGATCTCGTCGAAGCTGAGCGCGAATGCCAGCAGCCCGCCGGCGAGCAGGGCCGAGCGCAGCTGGGGCAGGGTCACCAGGACGAAAGTGGTGAAGACGCCGGCCCCGAGGTCCGCGGAGGCCTCCTCGAGGCTGCCGTTGACGCGGCGCAGCCGGGCGATGGCGTTGTTGAACACCGTCACCATGCAGAAGGTGGCGTGTGCGACGATGACCGTCCACAGGCTCAGCGGAACCCCCAGCACGGTGGTGAAGAGGTTGTTCAGGGCGATGCCGGTGACGATGCCGGGCAGCGCGATGGGCAGGATGACCAGCAGGTTGATCACGTCACGCCCGAAGAAGCTGTACCGCTGCAGGGCCAGGGCCAGCAGCGTGCCCAAAATCAGCGAGATGATCGTGGATATCACGGCGACCTGCACCGACGTCGCCAGGGCGTCCCGGACCCCCTCGGAGGCGACGGCGCGGCCCCACCACTCGAGGGTGAAGCTGCGCGGGGGCCAGCCGAAGGTGCGGTCAGCGTTGAAGGAGTTCACCACCACCAGCAGCAGCGGCAGGTAGATGAACAGCAGGATCAGCCCGGTGATGACCCCGAGGATGGTCTTGGCACTGCGCGAAAGCTTCACGGCCGGCTCCTACAGGTTGTTCAGGGCGCCGGTGCGGCGGACCACGAAGAGATAGATCATGATGATGGCGATCGGGATGAGCGCCACGGCGGCCGCCAGCGGCAGGTTGTTCGCCGCCCCGACATTGGCGTACACCACGGTGCCGAGCATCTGGGTGGTGCCCCCGACGATCTGCGCCGTGATGTAGTCCCCAAGGGACAGGGAGAACGTGAAGATGGTGCCGGCGATGATCGAGGGGACGAGGATGGGCAGAACCACCAGGCGCAGTGTCGCCAGGGGCTTCGCGCCCAAATCGCCCGAGGCCTCGATCAGCGAGTCGGGCACCCGTTCGAAGCCGGCGTGAAGGGGAAGGATCATGTACGGGAGCCAGATGTAGGCGAGGGTCAGCACGACGGCGGTTTCGCTGTAGCCGGGGCTGTTAAGGCCCACCGGGGCACCGAGCCACTCGAGCGGTCCGCCCTCGGCGAGGACGTTCCGCCATGCGTAGGCCTTGACGAGGTAGCTGGCCCACAGGGGCATCAGCACCGCCACGATGAGCAGTTTCTCCCACCGCTTGTCGGCCACCTTGGCGATGAAGAAGGCGATCGGCAGGGCGATCACCATATCGATCAGGGTGACGACGACGGCGATCCGGAGGGTCCGCAGCGTGATCGCCTGGTACACGGGGTCGGTGGTGACGGTAAGGATGTTGTCGAAGGTCCAGGTGGTGGACACCTTCCCGGTGAAGGTGTCCACCGTCCAGAGGGCCGTGATCAGCAGGGCGGCCAGGGCCGCGATGTACACCAGGATCAGCCAGGCCGCCGGAGCGGTGAGCAGGCCCGCGAGGCGCAGGCGGGGGCTGCGGTGCAGCGCCGCCGATACCCGCCGGTTCCCCGGCCGGGCGGGCGCCGGGGCGGGGCGCGGTTCGGTCTCAAGTGTCATCTGTGGTTACCTTTTCGTCCGTCCTGCTGATGCGGTTGCGCCCTGGCCCGGGATCCCGGCTCAGCCCTTGATCTCTGTCCAGGCCTTGGTCCACTCGGAGTAGTCGGTGCATTCGACGTCGGTGCGTCCGTCGATGCAGTCGGCCACCGGGGTGGTCCAGTACCAGATCTGGTTGGCGTATTCCTCGTCGCCGGAGTGGAACGTCTCGCAGTGGTTGGCGTCCTTGGTCAGCTCGCACGCGGCGGGGTTGGCGGGGGACTCACCGAAGTACTCGGCCACCTGGGCGTTGGCCTCCGGGCTGGCGATGTAGTCGAGCCACATGTAGGCGCAGTTCTTGTTCTTCGATTCCGAGCCGATCATCCAAGTGTCGGACCAGCCGGTGGCTCCCTCTTCGGGAAGGATCGTCTCGACCTTGGTGCCGTCGGCCGTGGCGATGTTCGCCCCCACCTGCCAGGTGGTGCCGACGACGCTTCCGCCGCTGGCGAAGGACTGGACCTCCTTCACGACGTCGGACCAGTACTCGCCGACATGCTCCCGCTGGGCCTTCAGCAGGTCGACGGCGGCAGCCAGCTGGTCCTTGTCGAGGGCGTAGGGGTTCTCGATCCCAAGCTCCGGGTTGTGCTTCATCAGGTACAGCGCGGCGTCGGCGATGTAGATGGGGGAGTCGTAGGCGGTGACCTTGCCCGAGTACTTCTCGGCGTCCTCGAACACGGCCTTCCAGGAGGTGGGGGCGGGGTCGACGAGGTCCGCGCGGTACATCAGCACGTTGGCTCCCCAACCGTGCGGCATCCCGTAGTTCTTGTCATCGACGGTGTTCCACGGCTGGTCCTTGAGGAACGGGTAGACGTCGTCGTAGTTCTTCAGCAGGTCGGTGTTCACCGGATCGACATCGCCGCCGGCGATCAGGCGGAGCGAGGCATCCCCGGAGGCGGAGACGACGTCGTACTGCCCGGTGCGCATGAGGGTGACGGCCTCATCGGAGGTGCCGAAGGGCTTGAAGTCGACCATGCACCCGGTCTCCTCCTCGAAGGCGGAGACCCAGTCGACCTCGGGGTCGTTGCTGCCGTCTTCGACGTAGCCGGGCCACGCCAGGATCGACAGCTTGCCTTCGCCCTCGCCGATCTCCGTCTGGGCGGTCTTCGCGGGCGCCTCGGCGTCGGCGTCGCCGCCGCCGGAGGAGGTGCCGCAGGAGGTCGCCGCGAGGACGGCGACCGCTGCCAGGGAAAGCGGCCAGTACCGCTTGGGGGACGTGCTCATGGTTCTGCCTTTCGGTCGATGATGCGGGAAGTCGGTGCGGGAGTAGGTGCGGGGCGGGCTGCCGCCGGGGGAGGTTGCCCGGTCAGCCGGTGGGCGGGAGCCAGACGACGTCGGAGGTGCGCCACTCGACGGCGACCTCCCTGCCCGGCGTCACGTCCTCCTCGGCCAGGGCGGCCGGGTGGACGAGGACCACCGCCGTGGTGCCGTCGCTGATGGCGACCCGGACCTGCGTGGCATGCCCGAGGTACACCAGCGCCGAGACGGTTCCCCGGATCGCGGTGGTGCCGTCCCGGCCGGCGCCGCCGGGATGGGCGAGCCGGAGTCGTTCAGGCCGCACGGAGAATGCCTCGGCCCTCCCGTACAGGCTGGAGCCCACGGCGGCGGGGAAGATGTTTGAGGTGCCCACGAAGTTGGCGACGAATTCGCCGTTCGGGCGGTCGTAAATCTCTTTCGCCGAGCCGACCTGCACCAGGCGGCCGGCGTTGAAGACGCCGATCCGGTCGCTCATCGTGAGCGCCTCCTCCTGGTCGTGGGTGACGAAGATGAAGGTGATGCCGAGCGAGCGCTGCAGCTCCTTGAGTTCGACCTGCATCTGCTGGCGCAGCTTGAGGTCGAGGGCTCCCAGGGGCTCGTCGAGCAGGAGCACCCGCGGCTCGACGACGAGCGCCCGGGCGAGGGCGACCCGCTGCCGCTGGCCGCCGGAGAGCTGGGAGGGCCTGCGGCCAAGGAAGCTGCCGAGCTGGACGCGATCCAAGGCGGCCGCGGCACGGTCGCGGCGCTCCCGCTTCGGAACCCCGCGCACCCGCAGGCCGTACGCCACATTGTCGATGAGGCTCATGTGCGGAAAGAGCGCATAGTCCTGGAAGACCGTGTTGACGTCCCGATCAAAGGGCGCGCGCGCCGTGACGTCGGTTCCTTCGAGCTCGACCGTTCCGCTGGTGGGGGACTCGAAGCCGGCGATGAGGCGCAGCACCGTGGTCTTCCCCGATCCCGAGGGGCCGAGCATTGAGAAGAACTCGCCCTGGCGGATCTCGAGGTCGATGCCGTCGACCGCCGTCGTCTCGCCAAACTCCTTGGTGAGTCCACGCAGGGAGATCGTCGGAACGTTGGAGGACACTGTCTTCTCTCCTGGATTGAGGGCCGTCTGGGTCATCGGGGCCGGTGCCTTTCCGCTGCGGGGGCAGCTGTCGAGGCGCTGTGACCTGCCTCACTCGTGGAACTGCGCTAAAGCCTATGACCTTATATGTTTTATGTATAGACGTCAGCTGAAATTTCTCGTTACAGTGAGTCCGTGACCCAGCAAGCCTCCTCCGCGTCCCGGGGACTTGCCGCCGTCTTCGCGCCGCTGCGTTCGTCAGGACTGGCCGAACAGGTGGTTGAGCGCATCGAGCAGGCGGTGGAAACCGGGCTGCTGGTGAGCGGTCAGCGGCTGCCGAGCGAGGTGGAGCTTGCGGCGGCCCTCGGGGTTTCCCCGGTCACCGCACGGGAGGCGCTCTCAAGCCTGCGGGCCCGGGGACTGATCACCACAACCCGCGGCCGGAACGGAGGCAGTTTCGTCGCCGAGGACTTCCTCCCCTCAATCAAGGGCGCCCACGAGCAGCTACGGACACTCACCCGCCTGCAGATCAATGACCTCGGACTCCACTACTCGATCGTCACGGTCGCCTGCGCCGGGATCGCAGCGCGCCGGGCCGATGCGACGGAGCTGGCCATCCTGCGCACCTACCTTCGCCCAGCGCAGGACACACTGCTGTCCTGGCGGCTCGTTGACTCCGAGTTCCTGCTCGAACTCGCCGCCATCGCCCGCTCGGCCCGCCTGGGCCGGGAACTCGTGCGCCTGCAGGCCGACCTCGGAACCCTGACCCTGCTGCCCTACACCGACGAGGCCTTCCGCGAGGCTTCCGTCGGCATGCGGACCGCCGTCGCCGACGCCATTGAGGCCCGCGACACCGCGCTCGCCGAAACCACAACCAAGGAACTCGTCCACGCCCTGATCCATTGGCTGCTGGACGAGCATTCGCGATGACACTCCGCGCCCACAAGGAGCCTTCCATGGCTGCAGAACAGATCGAAGTACCGGCACCCGTCCGCCAGGTGCAGTCCCTGATCGCCGGCATTGAGGGCACCCTCGAGAAGTGGGCGCAGGATCTCGGCAGAGACCTGTCGGGCATGCGCGGCATCGTTCCGGGTGCGGCCATCGACGGCCTCGTGCAGCCCGCGGTGAAGGGACTGCTCGCCAAGGACAGCCCGGAACTCGCCGGTGCGGGATTCATCGCCAACTCCGGGCTTGTCGGCCCGGACCGCAGCTATATCGCCTGGTGGCAGGGGCCCCAGCTGGAGCGGGTTGATGCGTTGGCCAATTTCAGCCCCAGCTCGATGGAGCGCTACCTCAAGGCCGAGTGGTTCCGGATTCCGGTGGAATCGGGCATTCCGCACGCGACGGGGCCCTACATCGACTTCCTGTGCACGGACGACTACGTTGTCACCTTCACGCACCCGGTCCGCCGGGAGGGCAGTGTAGAGGTCGCAGGGATTGTCGGCACCGACGTCGCCGTGCGCACCCTCGAACAGAACCTCATTCGCGGCCTGCGCCAGCTTGGCCCCGCAGTGTCACTCGTCAGCGCCGAAGGGCGGGTCGTTGTCTCCTCGGCGCTGTCGCTGGAGCCCGGGGACCTAATCGCCTTGGACGACGCGGGACTTTCCTACCCGGTGGGCCGGCGGTTCTCAATTGTGAGTGCGACGGAGGACTAACCACCCCGGGGATGAGCCGCTAGATGCCGAAAGGCCCCGCGTAGTAGACGGATCAATCGATGCAAGGTTCGATCGGTAGCCGGCATCGGCTGGGAAATGTCTTGTCTTCAGGGCTCCGACGGGTAGTCACACGGCAGTGTCGGGGGTACGTTCAGGCCAAGACGCGCTCTGGTGCAGCGGTTGCTTCGCCGGGGGCGCATTCTCCCAACCAGTCCCGGGATCAGCATGAGCGAACGGAATGGAAGTCGCAAGCCGCGTCGGCATTGGAGCGTGCGCAGGATGCTGTGGTCGGTCTGGCCTGCCATGCCGGCGTCGTTGGGTGAGGTGCCGAAGCGTCTCACGCCGGCCGCCACGCAGATTCTCCGGCTCACTGTGGCAGCAGTGGTCGCCTACGTCGTCGCCGACATCCTCTTTCCCGGCATCCTGGACCTGACGGCACCGCTCACGGCGCTGCTGGTGGTTCAGGCCTCGACGGTCGGCACGCTGCTGATGGGAATGGTCCGGGTCGGGGCGGTGCTCACCGGCGTTTTCATCGCCATCGCTGTCACAGCGATGATCGGACTGTCCTGGTGGAGCTTGGGCCTCGTGATCGCCGCCTCCCTGACCGCCGCCATGGTCCTGCGGCTAGGGGACCAGACACTCGAGGCGCCCATTAGCGGGATGCTGATCCTTGCGGTCTCGACCCCCGGCATTGCGGCGGAGGTGCGCGTGGCGAACACCCTGATTGGCACCGTGGTGGGGATCGCGTTCAGCCTCGTGGTTCCGGTCGCAATCCCGAATTCGCGTGCCAGCGATGCGGTGCGACGTGTCACCCGATCGCAGGCGGCGCTGATGGACGAAGTCGCACGGGCACTTGGTGATCGACCGCCGCATCCAGAGGAGGTGAAGGAATGGTACGAGTGGTCGGACGACATCGCCAAGGAGCTCCGCACCGCCTCGGCCGAGGTGGAGACGGTGAGGGAGAGCCGCCGGTTCAACCCGCGCGCGCTGGCCATGGCGGTTGTCTACCCGGGGCTGCGCGCTGCCCTTGACCGCTTGGAAAAGTGCCTCGCGGCCGAACGGGCTTTGCTCGTCGTCATCGGTAAAGCGGCGCCGGCGGAGCGGAGTGGATTGCCGGACCCGACCGAGAGGGAGCTTCGTCGGGCGTTTGCGTTCGTGCTTGACGATCTGGCGAACGGGCTGCGCGCCTTCGGTGACCTCGTCGAAGCCGAGTATGGCAGCGGCATGGGTGACCGCGCTGACGAGGCGCTTGAACATATGCTCGAAAGTGTCCGCGAGACCCGAGCCGTACTCACCGAGCTTATGCTCCTTGACGTTGATCCGCGGGAACAGAAGGAGTTATGGATGCTCCAGGGCTCCGTGCTGGCCGCCATCGACCATGCGGTCTCGCAGCTCGACCTCGAACACACCGAACGAAGCACGAAGGCGTGGCTCAGCCGAATCGAGATTCCGAGTGCCAGCATCGCCTGGCTGCCGAAAGTGGGGCGGCGGTCACCGCGGCGACGGGGTTCGCATCGGGTCTCCCGGAGCGGGGGCTAGGAAGCGGGTTTCACCCTCCCCGTCGCTGTCAGGCGTCTGGGTGCGGGCCTGAGGACGGCGGAATTCACCTGTTGTGGATGAAAGTCGCTCCGCGGCGCCGAGTGCAGTCCTTGATAGCGTGCCGTCCTATGCGATGGAAAGAATCCCCGGACGGACGTGCTCGTTGATTGACGTCCTCATGTTCCTTTCACTTCTGATTCTGATGTCAGGGTTCTTCCGCGGGAGGTACGCCGACTTTGTTTTCGAAGGCACGCCGATGGACCGAAAATATAAGCGTGTCGGTGTGGTCGGGAGTGTTCTTGCGGTGCCGGTCGCCTCCGCCATGCCGTTCGCTGATCCCGGATCGAACTACCCCGCCCTTGCTCTTGCGGGGGCGTACTGCGTCGTCGTGGCCCTGGTGCTATATCCCCTCACGAATCAGGACAAGGTGCTGCAGGTCGCCAACCCCCGCGGGCGGTACGCAAAGCCGCTGAGCGAGCAGGCACCGATCCTGCAGCACACGCCCTACCGGGTCGTCATGTGGCTCGGCTATTGGCTTGTCGGCGGCTATATCTACCTGAATTCATGATCGATCCAACTCTTGGTTCGTCGGCGCTGCCTAGCCCCGCTCCTTCCACAGCGAATACCAGGACCCGGCGGCGACCAGCGCGAGGCCCGCAGCGGTGACGCCGAAGACGCCCGCCACCCCGGCCGCCGCCGCGACCAGCCCGACACCGGCCGGGATCGCCGACTGGCCCAGCCGGTTCGCGCTCAGGCGCAGGGCCAGCCAGGTGCCTTGAGTGCCGGTCGGGGCCTCGAGGGAAATCACGGTCATGGTCAGCGGCTGCCCGATGCCGAGTGCCACCCCCGCGAGCACCAGGACGGCGGCCAGCAGCACCAGGTTCAGCGGCGCGGCGAGTGCGCCCACGGCAAGCGCTGACACCGCCGTGGAGAGCGCGATCAGTTCGGCCCGGCCGAACCGGGCCACGAGCGGCCCGAGGTAGAGCCGCGAGGCCATCGTCGCCCCGGCCCGCACACTGAGCAGGATCCCGACGACGGCGGCCGGGATCCCGCGCTCCACCCCCAGCGCCGGAAGGTACACCGCGATCAGGTCGATGGCGCCCAGGACCATGGCACTGACGACCATCGCCCCGACCAGCTTCCCCCGGGATTGACGGGTGGTCCGGGTGAACGCGCTGCCCAGGCTGCCCCGGGACGCCCCCGGCCGCACTGGTGCCCTGCCCGTCCGCCGGGGGCGGCGAACCAGAGGGAACGTGAGTACCAGCAGGACGACCGCGGAGGCGGTGTAGGCCAGGAACAGCGCCCGGGTGTCGGGCAACACCCGGCCGCCGCCGAACACCGTGATCAACAGCGGCCCCACTGCCTGCCCGGCCGATCCGGCGAAGGTGTAAAGGCCGAACGCGGCATCGAGCCGGCCGGACTCTCCCTCGGCGATCCGGCTCTGCTGGCCCACCACACACAGAAGGTGCCCGAGCCCGAGCACTCCATTCCACAGCAGCAGCAGCTCAAGGGACGACGATGTGAACACCAGCCCCGCCCCGGCCCCGGCCATGAGCGCGGCGCCGCCGAGCAGCACCGCGCGTTGGTGCCCGGCGTCGGTGGCCCGGCCTACCAGGACGGCGATGAACAACGGCAGGAGCGCAAAGCTCGCCGCGATCAGGCCGAGCAGCGCCGGCTCGACGCCGAGCTCGAGGGCGCGGTAGGCCGCGGCGGGACGCACGATATAGGCGGCCAGCTGCAGGAACAGGGCATGGAGGAGCAGCACCCACGGCCATTGGGGCACTACCGGCCCCGCGCCGGGGGCCGGGCGTTCAGCGCCCGGTCCACAGGTAGAACTTTTCCGGCCGCCCGGCGGTGCCGTAGCGCGGAACGATGCGCACCTGGCCCTTCGTGACAAGGAATTCGAGGTAGCGGCGGGCGCTGACCCTCGCCATCCCGAGGCGCTCGGCGACCTCCGATGCCGAGGCCCCGTCCGGCCGGGTCCGCAGGTCGGCGACGACGGCGTCGAGGGTGGGCGCCGACAGCCCCTTGGGCGTCGGACCCTGCGCCGTGCGGACCGCCCCGGCCGGGGCCCCGGGCCCCGTGGGCCGCAGGAGCTGGTCGATGCGGTGCTGATCCAGCGCCGCCGCCCCAACCGAGGCGTGGGTGGCCACGGCCCGGTGGTATTCCACATAGGCGTCGAGCCGCTGGTTGAGGACCTGGGAGTTGAACGGCTTCACGAGATAGTGGAGCACCCCGCCGGCCACCGCGGCCCGAACCGTCTCCAGTTCCCGGGCTGCGGTAATGGCGATGATGTCGACGGGATCCCCCGGCAGGTTCCGGGCGGCGCGCAGCACCTCGATCCCGGACATGTCCGGCAGGTGGATATCGAGCAGGACGAGCTGGGGCTTCAACAGGTCTACGAGCTCGAGCGCGCGGGCGCCGGTGTGCGCCACGCCGACGACGTCGAAACCGCCGTGGGCCAGCAGGAACCCGGTGTGGACCCCGGCGACCTCGGAGTCGTCGTCGACCACCACAGTGCGGATCAGGCTCATGACGCCTGCAGGGGTCGGCCGGCGGGCTGGCGGGCGAGGAAGACGGTGAACTCGGCGCCGCCCAGCAGCGACTCCTCCACGACGACCTGCCCGTGGCGGCGTTCGGCGATACGCGTCACCAGGGCCAGGCCGAAGCCCCGGGTGCCTGCGCTTCCGCCGTCCTTCGTCGAGAAGCCGGAGGAGAAGATCCGGCCAAGCACCTCGTCCGGTATGCCGGGGCCGTCATCGGCCACGGTGATGCGGATCATTTCCGGGCCGGACTCAAGGTCGACGCTGATCGTGCCGTCGGCGCCGACGGCCTCCATCGCATTGTCGATGAGGTTCCCGAGGATGGTGACGGCGTCGGTGGTGCCGTCTGGCTCGAGGGTGGAGGTCTCAGTCACCGCGAGGACGATGTCCTTCTCGGCGCAGATGGTGCTCTTGGCCATCAGCAGGCTCGCGGCGTCGGGATCGGTGATGCCCGGGGCGATGCTGCCCGAGATCAGGGCGCCGCCGTGACCGGAGCGGGAGATGAAGTCGACCGCCTGCGCCGTGCGGCCCAGTTCGAGCAGCCCGGACACCGTGTGCATGCGGTTGGCGAACTCATGGGCCTGGGCGCGCAGGGCGGCGGTGACGTCCCGGGCTCCGTCCAAGTCCGTCAGGAGCTGGTGGAGTTCGGTGCGGTCGCGCAGAATCATTACGTTGCCCACCCGCTTGGAGTCGACGACGGCGTCGGTGGTCCGTGCCAGCAGGACCCGCTCGCCCACGAGGACTGTCTCGTCGGCGTCACCGGGGGAGGTGAGGAGCCGGGCGAGGGCGGGATCGAGGACCTCGGAGGCGTGCCGGCCGGTGGCGGCGTCGTCGAGCTCGAGCAGCCGCTTGGCCTCGTCGTTCATCAGGGCGATCCGGTCGTTCTCGTCAACGGCCACCATTCCCTCGCTGATGCCGTGGAGCATGGCGTCGCGCGTCTCGAGCAGGGACGCAATTTCCTCGGGTTCAAGCTTGTAGATGCGGCGCCAGACCAGGCGGGAGATGTAGATGGAACCGGCCGAGCCGACCAGCGCGGCAGCGACCAGCCAGATCAGCAGGCGGGGGAGGTCCTCGAAGAGGTCCTCCCGGAGCTCGGACTCAAGGGTGCCCACCGAGGCCGTGCCGATAATCTCCCCTGCCGCGGAGTAGATCGGAACCTTCACGCGCCACGACTCGCCGAGGGTGCCGGTCTGCGTACCGACGTAGATTTCGCCGGAGAGCGGGACCGACGGGTCGGTGGAGACCACCTTGCCGATCAGCTCCGGGTTCGGGTGGGAATACCTCACCCCGCGTTCGTCGGTCACCACCACGTACGTCACCCCGGTGGACTGGGCGATCAGGTCGGCGATCGGCTGGATGGTGGCGCTCGGCTCCGGGTCGTCGAACGCCTCGATGATCGAGGGCAGCTGCGCCACCGACTGCGCGACCCCCACCATGCGGTCCTCATACTGGTCGCGGATCTGCTGCATCTGGCTCGCGACGGCCGTGGATCCGGCCACCAGGACGACGGCGAGCACGATGAACAACTGCAGCAGGAACAGCTGGAACCGCAGCGACATCGTCCGGACCATGCGCCCATTGTGGCACGGCGGCGGGCAGCTGCGGCCCGGAATTCCACCCGATCGCCGGGACCATAAAGACCAATACGAGCGTTACGACCGTATTCTTCCGCTGCCTTTGACACGTTCCTACGCTGAAACGAGCGTGGTGATCCACATCACATCTCAAGGAAGAGACACCCCCATGAAGATCAACCCAGCCGGCTCGCGCCGAACTACCCTGACAGCACTCGCCCTGGCCTCCGCGCTTGCTCTTTCGGCCTGCGGCTCGATGACCGAGAGCACCACCGGGGGCGGGGGCGGCGACGCCATCGAGAAGCTCAACATCGTGGTCCCGGCCGACCCGGGCGGCGGCTGGGACCAGACCGGCCGCGCCATGCAGAAGGACCTGCAGGACAACGACCTCGTCGAGACGGCCTCCGTGGTCAACGTCGGCGGTGCCGGCGGAACCAACGGGCTGGCCCAGCTCGCCACCGAGACCGACCCCAACACCCTGATGGTCATGGGCTACGTGATGGTTGGAGCGGTGGAGACGAACAACGCGGCGAACCGGATCGAGGACACGACGCCGATCGCCCGCATGACGGACGAGCCGCTCGTCGTCGTCGTCCCAGCCGACTCGCCGTACCAGAACATGCAGGACCTCCTCGATGACATCGAGGCGAAGGGCCAGGGCGTCTCCATCACCGGCGGCTCCGCCGGCGGCGCAGACCACATCCTCGCCGGAATGGTCCTCAAGGAGGCCGGTATCGCCCCCGACAAGCTGAACTACATCCCGTACTCAGGTGGCGGTGAATCCCTCGCCGCGCTGCTGGGAAACAAGGTGAACGCCGGCATCTCCGGCGTCGGCGAGTACGCCGAGCAGGTCGAGGCCGGCAAGCTGCGCGCCCTCGCCGTCTCCGGCAAGGAGGCCGCCCCGCAGCTCCCCGAGGTCCAGACCCTCACCGACCAGGGCATCGACGTGGTGCTCACCAACTGGCGCGGCGTCGTCGCCCCGGGGTCGATCGACGAGGCGCAGGCCGACAAGCTCACCGAACTCGTCACCGACCTCCACGAGACCGAGGCCTGGAAGACGACCCTCAAGGAGAACAACTGGTCCGATGCGTTCCTGACCGGCGAGGAGTTCGACACCTTCCTCACCGAGGACATCGCCACGGTGAAGACCACCCTGACCGAGATCGGCCTGCTGTAGTTATGAGCACCTCAACGTCCAGCCCCACCGGGAGCGGCACCACCGCCGCTCCCGGCCGGCCGATCGGAGAGCTTATCTTTGCGCTCATCGTGATCAGCGTCGGCGTGGTGGGATTCGTTGCCGGGGCGTCCATCCAGACCCCGCCCTCCGCCAGCGACATCGGCCCCAAGGCCTTCCCCTACCTGGTCTCGGGCATGCTCGTCCTCGTCGGGACGGGCCTTGTCATCCAGCTGCTGCGCGGCGGGACCGGCGTGCCGGAGGAGGGGGAGGACGTCGACCCGAACATCGCCACCGACTGGGCAACCGTCGGGAAGCTCGCCGGCTTCGTCCTGCTCCACTCCTTCCTGATCGTGCCCCTGGGCTGGCCCATTGCGGCCGCGGTGCTGTTCTTCGGTGCCGCGTGGTCCCTCGGCGCCCGGCCCTGGTTCCGCAACCTGATCACCGCCATCGTCCTGGCGCTCGTCCTGCAGTTCGTCTTCGCCGGGCTGCTCGGCGTCTCCCTGCCCGCGGGCATCCTCGAAGGGTTCGGTGTCTTCAGTGGATAACTTCATGAGCCTCCTCGAAGGCTTCGCCGTCGCTGCGCAGCCGATGTACCTGCTGTTCGCACTGGGCGGGGTGCTCGTGGGCACCGCCGTCGGGGTGCTTCCCGGCATCGGGCCCGCCATGACCGTTGCGCTGCTGATGCCGCTGACCTACAGCCTCGAGCCGACGGCGGCAATCATCGTCTTCGCCGGCATCTACTACGGCGGAATGTACGGCGGTTCGACCACCTCCATCCTGCTCAACACCCCCGGGGAGTCGTCCTCGATCGTCACGGCCCTCGAGGGCAACCGGATGGCCAAGGCCGGCCGCGGCGCCGCCGCGCTGGCCACCGCGGCGGTCGGCTCCTTTATCGCCGGCACCATCGCCACCGTCCTGCTGAGCTTCGTCGCCCCCTACGTGGCGGCATTCGCCGTGCAGATCGGCCCGGTCGAGTACGTCGCCCTCATGGTCGTCGCCTTCCTGACCGTCGGGGCCCTGTTGGGGTCCTCGGTGCTGCGCGGGCTCGCGTCCCTGGCCCTTGGCCTGTTCATCGCCACCATGGGCTTCGATTCGCTCACAGCCCAGCAGCGGTACACCTTCGGCAGCCCGTTCCTTGCGGACGGGATCGACGTCGTCCTCGTCGCCGTCGCGCTGTTCGCGGTCGGCGAGGCACTCTACGTCGCCTCCCGGCTGCGCCACGGGCCCATCAAGGTGATCCCGGTGACCGGCGGCTGGACCAAGTGGATGCGCAAGGAGGACTGGAGGCGCTCCTGGCGGCCCTGGCTCCGCGGCACCGCGATCGGCTTCCCCGTCGGCACCATCCCGGCCGGAGGCGCCGACGTCGCCACCTTCCTCTCCTACGCCTCCGAGCGCAAGCTCGCCAAGGGCGCCCGGAAGAAGCAGTTCGGCAAGGGCGCCATTGAGGGCGTCGCCGGACCGGAGGCGGCGAACAATGCCGCAGCCGCCGGTGTGCTGGTGCCGTTGCTGACCCTCGGCATCCCCACCACCGCCACCGCCGCGATGCTCCTGGTGGCATTCCAGCGCTACCAGATCCCGGTCGGTCCGCAGCTCTTCGAAAACGATAGCGCGCTGGTATGGGCCCTGATCGCCAGCCTCTATGTCGGCAACCTCATGCTGCTGGTGCTGAACCTTCCCCTGGTGGGCATCTGGGTCAAGATCCTCCAGATCCCGCGGCCCTACCTCTACGCCGGCATCCTCGTGTTCGCCGCCCTGGGTGCGTTCTCGGTGAACTTCACGCCCATTGACGTGATCATCCTGCTGATCCTTGGCATCCTCGGGTTCTTCATGCGGCGCTTCGGCTACCCGGTTGCACCCATGGTGGTCGGCCTGATCCTTGGCCCGATCTTCGAGAACCAGCTGCGGCGCTCCCTGGCCATCTCCCAGGGCGATCCGGTGGCGCTGGTGTCCTCGCCGATCGCCGCAGTCATCTACGTGGTGCTCATTATCATCTTCGTCCTGTCCTTCTGGATGAGGAAGCGTCAGAGCGCGCTGGAGGCGGAGACCACCGACGACCTCGAGGACGACGTCGATGACGGCACCGGTACTCCCCGCGCGTCGGGCGCCCCGGGCGGTCCGGACGCCGACGGGACCTCCGGTACGGCACCCGCGGCGTCCGGTGATCCCGTTGAACCCGTTGAACCCGTTGAACCCGGTGATCCGGGTGCGGCGGCCGGCGTCCCCGGCGCCAAGAGCGCTCACGGGCCGGACACCGTGTCCGGTGGGGCCCACTCCGGAGCTTCAAGCACCAAGAACCGAAAGGAAGGCCCATGAGCACCATCGTTGTCGGCTACGTGCCCAACGCCCTCGGAGACGCAGCGGTGGAGGAGGCGATCCACGAGGCGCGGCGACGGGACGCCGGGCTGGTGGTGGTGAACACCACCCGTGCGGACCGGCTCGTTGACCCCGGCTACGCCGATGACACGGATGTGTCCCGGCTTGAGGGGAAACTGGCGGCCTCGAATGTGAAATACGAGATCCGGCACGGCACCTCGGACGCCACGGCGGCCGAGGAGGTCCTCGAGGCCGCCGAAAGCCTGAACGCCGAACTCCTGGTGATCGGGCTGCGGCACCGCACGCCGGTTGGCAAGCTCATCATGGGCTCCACCGCGCAGACGATCCTGCTGTCGGCCCGGTGCAACGTGCTGGCGGTGAAGCTGCCCTAGGCCCTGCCCCTCGGCGCCGTTCCGGCAGGGCCTGAGGCGCCGAGGGGACCGGCCGGGCCCAGATCGACCCTCACCGTTGTGCCGCCGCCCGGAGTGTCGGTGATCGAGATGCTCCCGCCATGGGCCGAGGCGATCCGGGCGCAGGTCGCAAGGCCGATCCCGGTGCCTGGCGGATCGCCCTCGCGGGACAGCCGTACCAGCGGCTCGAGGACCCGGGTGCGGTCCTCGGGGGCGATGCCCTTGCCGTTGTCAACGACGGTGAGGACCTGGGCGTCACCGGTCTCGGCGAGCACCGCGATGCGCGGGGCGGTACCGGGGCGGGAGTACTTGATGGCATTGGCGATGAGGTTCTGCAGCAGGGCGCGGAGCAGCGTCGGGTCGGCGACCAGCTCGGCGTCGGCGGTGGTGATGCCCGCCCCGGAGTCCTGCACCAGCGGCAGGATGTCCTGCCGGACGGCGGAGACGGCGGCGGCCAGTGGGACCCGCTCCCGCGTGATGCTTCCACCGACCCGGGAGAAGTCAAGGACCTCCTGGACCGTCTCGAGCATCCGGCCGGCGCTTCCCCGGATGATGCGGAGGTAGCCTGCAGCGGGACCCGACACCGAATCGTCCTGCTCGCCCAGTTCCGCATAGCCAAGGATGGCCGTGAGTGGATTCTTGAGATCGTGGCTGACCCGGGCCGCGAACCCGGCGAGGTCCTCGTTGCTGCGCCGGACGGTGGCCAGTGCATCGGCGAGCTGCCGGGTCCTCAGCTGCAGTTCGAGCACCTCGATGACCTGCGCTGCGAGAATCTCAAGGCCCTCACGGCGCTCCGGATCAAGGTCCTGGCGATCGCTCGTGAAGACGCAGAGCGAGCCGAGGGCCGAGCCTGCCGGGGAGACCAGCGGCACCGAGGCGTAGGAGCGGATGCTGGACTTCACCCCGTTGACGAAGGGATTGTTGACGAAGCGGTGGTCCCGGGTGGCGTCGGGCACCACTGTGATCTCACCCGACTGGAATACCTTGGAGCACATCGAGTCCTCCCGGGAGCAGACCTCCGGCTCGATGCCGTGCGCGGCGATCGTGTGCTGCTCGTCCGCGGTGATGATGTTGATGGCACCCGAGGCCATTCCGGTGATCTGCACCGCGAGCCGGACCAGGTTCAACAGTTCGGGTGGGGGAGAGACCTCGCCGGAGGTTGCTTCCCCGGTGTTGGAGGGGAGTCCGTAAGCGCGCAGCACGGCCTGGCGGGAAAGCTCCTCCAGGCGGGGCTGATCGATAAGCGCATCCTGCATTGCTCCCCCTGGGGTGAATCGAGACCGGGTCAGGAATACCCCAAGCTACCGCATCGCGCCATTCCAGGCGCAGTCGGCGCGGGGAGGCGGCCGGTGCGTTCGGTAGGCGGGGGCCTACCGGGAGTGGGCGTCGTAGCCTTCGACCTCGAGTGTGCGGCGGAGTTTCGTCAGCCCGCTCTGGATGCGGGACTTCGCCGTGGGGACCTTGAGGTTGAGTGCCTCGGCGACCTCGACATAGGTCAGGCCGCCGTAGTAGGCGAGCCGGATGGCCTCGGCCTGGTGGTCCGTCAGCGAGGAGAGGCACCTGCGGACCGTCTCGGCCATCAGGGAGCGGTGGACCGTCTCGTCGATTGAATCGTGCTTGAGCGCACCCATTTCCTGGGCGTGGCGCGCACCGCGTTCGGAGGAACTCTGCTCACTGCGGACGCGGTCCACCGCCCGCCGGTGGGCGAGGGTGAGGATCCAGGTCTGGGGTGAGCCGAGGGAGGGATCGTACTTTCCAGCCGACGTCCAGACGAGCAGATAGACTTCCTGAACAATCTCAGCGGTCATCGCCGGGTTCTTGATTACATTCAGGGCCACTCGGTACACCCGGCGGACGGTCTGCTCATAGAGCGACTCAAACGCCGGCTCACTGCCGCCCGCGACTTCCTCAATGAGCTGGAGCAGAGTGGGGGTCGTTGAGCCGTTGGCGGTCACGGCTGCAGGGTCCCGGAGTCCGAGCATGCGCATGCTAAACGATGCGCACCCGTCGCTTGAGTGTTGCCCGACATGGAAACCTGCTCTGTTTGTGGACCAACCCTCCCCGGCTCGTGGAGGTCCTGCCTGCGTCCTGCCGCATGGACCGATTGTGAATCCACTCCCCAGCGAAGAATTCGAGTATGACATTTATCTAGACAATCGAGCAATACACCTACTTACTTTTTTCTCTGGGCTCGGACGCAGTCGGTGCAGGGCGGCCGGAACCTCGGTGAATTTGGTGGACCAGCCGGGCGGGAGACACGCCCTGCGTGTACGCTGTGCTGATTACGACGCATCCGGGGGATTCAATGGGGGAGAGCATGGGGAGAATCGGCGCGCGCATAGGCGCCCTGTTGACTGTCGGAGCACTGCTCTCGGGCTGCGGCGTGTTCGGCCCCGGCCCCGGGGCGGAGGCGGAGGGTTCTCCAGCCAAATCCGTCGCCTCGCCGGATCCCACCCGGCCCGTCTCTGCGGCCCCAGAGCCGACAGTCCCTGCATCGACCGCTCCGGCCAAGCCGCCCGTCGCACCCGAAGTGCTGCCGCCGGCGGAACTTGAGGCACGCGTAGCCGGGCTCCTGGATGCCCAGGGCCGGCCGTTTACTCCGGTTCCGCCGGATCAGCAGGCGGCAGGGATGGATCTGGTCAGAATGGGACTCGACGCGGCCGTGATCGAGCCGGCGGCATGCGCGGAGATGGCGAACAAGAGCCTGCAGCAGATCCCCGAGGACGCTGCGGCGGCTGCGGGGATCGGCATCCCCGACCCAGCCGGTTCGATCACCGTGGTGTCCCTCGCGTCCAATGACAATCCGGACCTCTTGGCGCAGAGCCTGGACATCAACACGTCGGGGTGTACGGAATTCACCATGACCATCGAAGGCCAGACGGTCTCGGTCACCATGGAGGAACTGCCCATCGATCCGGTGGGTGGAGAAACGGTGTCCTTCCTGATGGCCCAGGCCCTGCCCACCGGTCAGACCATGTACATCATCGGGGTTCTGGCCAGGGAGGGCGCCACCGTTGCGTCGGCCCAGCAGATCGGAACCACTGAGCCCGACCTGGTCACCCAGGATGAGCTGGGGCGGCTCGCCGGAGAACTGCTGACCGGCAAGCCCGTCTCAGGCTAGTTCAGCCTCCGTCGGCGTACCGCTTCGCACGCCCGAGCGCGTCCCGCCGGCCTCATCCAACCCGGTCTCCACCCCCGCCGTCCACCCCCGCCGTTCACCCCCGCCGGACTCAGTCCGGCGGCCGGCGCCCGGCTGCGAGCTGGTCGGTGAGTTCGGCGAGCTGGGCGCGCACCGCAGCGAGTTCCTGCCGCACGGCGTCGGCGGAGTCGTCGGCCGATCCGGCCGAGACGCTCTCTACCAGCCAGGAAGCCACTGTGGCGGTGACGACGCCCAGGACCGCGATGCCGAGCACCATGAGGCCCGAGGCAACCAGCCGGCCGGGCACCGTGACGGGGAAGTGATCCCCATAGCCCACGGAGGTCACGGTCGTCAGGGACCACCAGAGGGCATCACCGATGGTGAGGATGTTGCCCTCCTGACTATCCTGCTCCACATCGAGCACCGCCAGGGCGCCGGCATAGGAAAGGATCGCCGCGGAGGCGAGGACATAGAGCGCCAGCCGGCCCCGGAGGGCGTCTCCGCCGGCCCGGTTCAGCACCCGCAGCAGGGTCAGCAACCGCAGCAGGCGCAGCGGCCGCAGCATGGGCAGGAGAAGGATGAGCAGTTCGTGGAGGTTCCGGAGCAGCCAACGCCACCGCCGCTCCGCCAGCGCGAGGTTCACCAGGAAGTCCAGGAGGAAGACCGCCCAGATGGCCCAGTTCACGGCGGACAGCAGGGAGGACTCGGCCGGACTCAGCGGCAGAATCACCTGGACCGAATAAATCAGGAGGAAGAGGACCGCGGCCCCGGCCAGGGGCCACTCGGTGCGCGCCCGCCACATCTCAGAAGTCATAGCTGAATCCTAGGGCGGCCCCTCCTCCACCCGTACCTGTGGCGATCCGGGCACCGCTTTGTAGAATGCTCAGACGTCCATCTCCCCGCCGCGCACCCCGCGGTCCGACGAAGGGTCAACCGTGCCGCATCCCCAGCTTCCTCCGGTCGTTGTCATGGGGGTGCAGGGCTCCGGTAAGACCACCGTCGGAACCCTGCTGGCCGCCCGCCTCGGCGCCGACTTCGTCGACGGCGACGACCTGCATTCCGAGCACAACCGGAAACTCATGGCGGCAGGCACGCCCCTCACCGACACCGAACGACTGCCCTGGCTGCGGGCCGTGGGGGAGAGGCTCGCGCAGGGCGGGGATTCCGGCCTCGTCGTGGCCTGCTCTGCGCTGAAGCGCTCCTACCGCGACCTGCTGCGCAGCTTCGCGCCGACCGTGGTGATGGTCCACCCGCACGGACCGATGGAGGTGGTGGCCGAACGCGTGGCGCGCCGCACCCATCAGTTCATGCCGCCCTCGCTGCTGGTATCCCAGTACGAGGTACTGCAGACCCTGCAGGAGGACGAGCGCGGTGTCACCGTCGACCTGAGCCTGCCCCTTGAGCAGATCGTGGACCAGGCCGCCGACTATGTGAGGGGCCTGCACCCCGGGGATGAGACCCCGGGCAGCGACAGGGAAAGAGTGGCCGGGGAAGAGTGGCCGGGGAAGTGGAACCGGGGAAGTGGATCCGGGGAATAAGGGCCGGACCGGGGACGCTACCCGGGCATGAAGAAAATAGGTTTTCTGTCCTTCGGGCACTACCAGGATGTCCAGGGTTCCCTCGTGCCCACGGCACGGGAGGCCCTGCAGCAGATGGTGGAGCTCGCGGTCGCCGCCGAGGAGGTCGGCGTCGACGGCGCGTTCCTGCGGGTCCACCACTTTGCCCCCCAGTTCGCCTCGCCCTTCCCGCTGCTGGCGGCGATGGCGGCCCGTACCAGCCGCATTGAGCTGGGGACGGGCATCATCGACATGCGTTACGAGAACCCCCTGTACATGGCGGAGGAAGCGGCCGTCACCGATCTGATCAGCAACGGCCGGCTGCAGCTCGGGGTCAGCCGGGGATCACCCGAACCGGCCCTGCGCGGCTATGAGAAGTTCGGCTACGTGACGGCCGAGGGGCTCTCGGACGCCGACGACGCGCGCCGGAAGACGGCCATCTTCCGGGCCGCGATCGCCGGGGCTGGAGTCGCCGACGCCGATCCTCGGATGACCGGGTCGGCAGGGCAGCTGGCCATCGATCCCCAGGCTCCGGGGCTCAGTGGACGCATCTGGTGGGGATCGGGCACCCGGGCCACCGCGAAGTGGTCGGGGGAGCAGGGTATGAACCTCATGAGCTCCACCCTGCTGACCGAGGATACCGGGGTTCCCTTCGACCAGCTCCAGGCCGAGCAGATCGAGGTCTTCCGCGCAGCGTGGGCCTCGGCCGGGCACGCGGGAACCCCGCGCGTGTCGGTGAGCCGCAGCGTGTTCCCCCTGGTCACTGACGAGGACCGCTACTACTTCGGGGTAAGGGCACAACTCGAGGCCACCGACCAGGTCGGCAACCTCGGCGGCGTCCAGGCCCGCTTCGGCAAGAGCTACATCGGGGAGCCGGACGCCATCGCCGCGCAGCTCGCCGCCGATGCGGCGGTGCAGGCAGCGGACACCGTCCTGCTGACCATCCCGAACCAGCTCGGCGTCGAGTACAACGCGACGCTCCTCGACAGCATCGTTCGGCATGTCGCGCCCGCGGCGGGCTGGCGCTGAGCCGGCGGCAGGCCGGGGCCTGAGGACAGCCAGCGGCGGGCGGCCAGTCGGGGGGCCGCCCGCCGCTGATCACTCAGGGGACTAGCGCAGGGTGCCGAGGATTGAGCGCTGGATGACGACGGCGGCTGCGCCCCGGGCCCACTCGCCGAAGTCGGTCGGCTGGCGCTTCAGCCGGATCGGCGTCGCTTCCGGGTCCCGGCGGTACGCAATCGCCGCGTCGATTTTTTCGGGAGACACGTCGGCGAGTTCCATCCCCTCCCCGGAGAGCACCACGAGGTCGACCATCGTGAGGTTCCCGACGGCGGCGATCAGCGTTCCCAGGGCGGTGCCCGCGGCGTCCATCACCGCCCGTGCAACGGGATGGCCGGCGCGGGCCAGATCGAGGATGTCCTCGTACCGGTACTGCTGGCCCGTGGCGGCGGCGACCTGGGCGCAGATCGCCGGGATGGTGAGGACGGCCGAGGAACACCCGCGGTGGCCCTCAAAGCACAGGGGGCCCGATGGGTCGAGCGGGTAGTGGCCCAGGAGGCCGAGGCCGGCATCCGGTGGCGCGATGACGGTGTCGTTGAGCACCAGCCCGTACCCCACGCCGGCGCCGACGGTGAGGACGGCGAAGTCGGTTTCCCCGCGTCCGCCACCGAACCAGTGTTCGGCCATGGTGAGGGCAACGACGTCGTTCTCAACCGCGACCGGAACCGCGACCTCGGCCTCGATCAACTGCGCCAGGGGCACGTCCCGCCAGCCGAGGAACGGTGCGCGGACCACGACACCGTCAGCGCTGAGCTTTCCGCCGATGCTGATGCCGACGCCGCTGAACTGCGAGGCGCCGCCAAGGTCCTCGATGACCGCCAGGATCGTCGAAACCACGTCGGCGACGTCATGGCTCGGCAGGAGCCTCTCGGCCGTGCCGAGGGAGTCCGAGCGGAGGTTCGTCGCAACGCCCGCCGCACTCGTGCCGCTGAGCTTGATGCCGACGAACCGGTGGGCCTCCGGAACGATCTCGAGCGGGCGTGTCGGGCGGCCGACTCCGCCGGGGACCAATTCGTTCCTCTCGCGCACCACCCCGGCGTCGAGCAGCGGTTTGCTGAGCCGGGTGAGGCTCGCGCCCGAGAGGCCGAGGCGGGAGGCCAGGTTGGACCTCGAAATCGGGCCGTGGATCAGCACCTCGCGCGCGATGCTGCGGACGGGACTGTCCGGGGAGAGAGCGAGGACTGATTCCATGGCCGCCTCCGGAGATTCCGTGATTATTTTCACCGTAACTGTAACACCGCCCAAGAACTACGCAGGAAGACCCCGGATGGGTGTTCGAGGGCCTTTTGACACTCTACTTTATTTCAAGGTAAAAATAATCACATGTTTATACAGCGCCGGGTTCGAGCGAAGCTTTTCGCCACCGCGGCCGCGACAGCGCTGATGCTGTCCGCCTGCGCGCCCACCGACACCGACGTCGTGACCCTCGATTTCTTCCAGTTCAAACCGGAAGCCGTCGGCAGTTTCGACAAGATCATCAGCGAGTTCGAAGCCCAGAATCCCGGCATCAACGTGGTGCAGAACCATGTGCCCAATGCCGACACCGCCATCCGCACGCTCCTGGTGAAGAACAAGACACCGGACGTCCTGACCCTCAACACCAACGGCAACTACGGCAAGCTCGCGGAGGCGGGCGTCTTCGCCGACCTCAGCGACCATCCAGCAGCCGACACCGTGCTTCCGGCGGTCAAGGACATCGTCCAGGAACTCGGCTCCCGCACTCCCTCTGAGGTCAACGCGCTGCCGTTCTCCAGCAACGCCAGCGGCATCCTGTACAACAAGGACATCTTCGCCAAGTACGACGTGGACCCTCCCCGGACCTGGGATGAGCTGATCGAGGCGGCCGAAACCTTCAAGGCCAACGGTGTGACCCCGTTTTACACCACGCTCAAGGACGCCTGGACCGTTGGGCCGGCCTTCGTGAACCTCGGCGGCGCCCTCCAGCCCGAGGGCTTCTTCGAGGACCTAAAGTCCAAGGACGGCAAGGTGTCGTTCTCCAAGGACTACCCGGAAGCGGCGGAGAAACTGAAGACGCTGTTCTCCTACGGCCAGCCCGATGCGCCGAGCAGGGACTACAACGCCGGCAATGCGGCCTTCGGCGCCGGCGAGGCGGCGATGTACCTCCAGGGCAGCTATGCGATCCCGGCTATCCGGGCCGCGAACCCCGACGCCAATATCGGCTCGTTCCCCTACCCCGCCACCAACGACCCCGCCGAGACCGTCGTCGTCTCCGGCGTCGACGTCGGGATCTCCATCGGACGCGACACCGAGCACCCCGAGGAGGCACGCAGGTTCACGGAGTTCCTCCTCTCCCAGGAGGTCGTCGAGGCCTACGCGAAGGAGCAGAGCGCCTTCTCACCCCTGAAGACCAGCCCGCCCAATGAGGATCCGGCGCTCGAGGGGCTCGCCCCCTACTTCACTGAGGGACGACTGATCGGCTTCATCGACCACCAGATCCCCTCGAGCCTGCCGCTGGCGCCGCTGCTCCAGGAGTTCGCCCTCGGAGGGAGCACCGAGGACCTCCTCGCATCACTGGACAACGAGTGGAACAAGATTGCCGCCCGCACCATCAGCAATGAGAAGGACAAGCCATGAGCACGCTGACACGGCCGAACGTCGGCCGCAAGACTCCCCGGGTCTTTTACTTCATGGTCCTCCCGGCGCTGGTGATCTTCGCGGTGTTCCACACCGTGCCGCTGCTGAGCGGAATCTACTTCAGCTTCACCAACTACGCCGGCTACGGTGAGTGGTCCTTCGTCGGGCTGAGCAACTACATCAACC
Source organism: Arthrobacter frigidicola (assembly GCA_003602285.1). GTDB lineage: Bacteria > Actinomycetota > Actinomycetes > Actinomycetales > Micrococcaceae > Arthrobacter_D > Arthrobacter_D frigidicola. The sequence goes on along the minus strand of QZVU01000003.1, from coordinate 469,442 downwards.
TCTTCCGCGACGACCGGATCCTCAACGCCTACGGGTTCACCTTCCTGTTCGCGATCGTGTCGACCATCGCGGTTAACGTCATCTCCCTGGCCGTGGCCATCGCCCTCAACGGGCGGATCAAGTTCAAGACGGGCTTCCGCGGGATCTTCTTCATCCCGAACATCCTGTCGATCCTCATCGTCGGATACGTCTTCAACTACCTGTTCTCCAACTCCGTCCCGGCGATCGCCGAGGCGCTCGGGATCAATGCCCTGACCACGAGCATCCTCGCCGGCGCCGATACGGCCTGGATCGGCGTGGTGATCCTCTCCGTCTGGCAGGCGGCCGCCTTCAACATCATCATCTACCTGGCCGGGCTGCAGACCATCGGCGGTGAGCTGTACGAGGCGGCCTCGCTCGACGGCGCCTCCTCATGGCGGCAGTTCCGGTCCATCACCTTCCCCCTCATCGGGGCGTTCTTCACCATCAACATGGTTCTGTCCCTGAAGAACTTCCTGCAGGTGTTCGACCAGATCGTCTCCCTGACCGCCGGCGGACCGGGCACGTCGACGGAATCGATCTCCCTGCTCATCTACCGTGGCGGGTTTGAGGGCGGCGAATACGGCTATCAGACCGCCAATGCCGTGATCTACCTCATCGTCATCATCGCCATCTCATTCGTCCAGCTGCGCATCCTGCAGCGCAGGGAGGCTTCGTTCTAATGACAGCTACAGCCGAATCGGCAGCGCCACGTACCTCTGCCCCATCCGGGCCCGCCCCCAGGGCTCTGCGGCGCGACCGCGCGAAGATCAACTGGTGGCTCACCGCACTCGTCGCGGTCTGTTCCCTGACGGTGCTCATCCCGTTGTACCTCGCCGTCGTCACTGCACTGAAGACACCTGACCAGCTCGGCGGCACCGGGTTCGAACTGCCCGTCGGTGCCCGCTGGGAAAACTTCGCCGAGGCGTGGACCACGGTCAAGTTCCCGCGGGCGCTGCTGAACATCGCGCTGGTGACGGTCGGGGCGGTGCTGCTGACGCTCCTGACGAACTCGATGGTCGCCTACGCCATCGCCCGGAACCTTCACCGGAAGTTCTTCAAGGGCCTCTACCTGTACTTCATCGCCGCCCTCTTCGTACCGTTCCCGATCATCCTGCTCTCGGTGGTCAAGGAAACCGCGATCCTGGGTCTCGATAACCAGCTCGGCCTGATCCTGCTCTACACGGTGTACGGACTCTCGTTCAACATCTTCGTCTACGTGGCCTACATCCGCTCGATCCCGCTCGAGCTGGAGGAGGCCGCCCTCACCGACGGTGCCAGCACCTGGACGATCTTCTGGCGCATCATCTTCCCGCTGCTTGGGCCGATGAACGCCACCGTGGGCATCCTCACCTGCCTGTGGGCGTGGAATGACTTCCTGCTGCCCCTGGTGATCCTCTCGGACCCGGCCGCCCAGACCCTCCCGCTGGCCCAGTTCATCTTCCAGGGCCAGTTCAACACCAACTACCCGGTGGCCTTCGCCTCCTATTTGCTGGCCCTGGCGCCGCTGCTGCTCGTCTACCTGTTCGCCCAGCGCTGGGTTGTCTCCGGCGTCATGCGCGGCTCGACCAAATAAACTCTCACCAGACACCGAAAGGAAACCCCGCCGTGGCTACAAGCACCGCCGAACTTTCCGCACAGACCGGCTCCATGTCGGATCCCAACTGGTGGCGCCAGGCCGCCGTCTACCAGATCTACCCCCGCAGCTTCGCCGACTCCAACGGCGACGGTCTGGGTGACATCAAGGGCATCACCTCGAGGGTTCCGTACCTGTTGTCCCTGGGCGTGGACGCCGTGTGGCTCAGCCCGTTCTACCCCTCGGCCCTGGCCGACGGCGGCTACGACGTCGATGACTACCGCAACGTCGACCCGAAGCTCGGAACCCTCGAGGACTTCGATGAACTGGTCGCCGCCCTGCACGGGGCCGGGATCAAGCTCATCGCCGACATCGTGCCCAACCACACCTCCAACCGGCACGAGTGGTTCCGTGAGGCCCTGGCCTCACCGAAGGGATCACCGGCCCGGGAGCGCTACATCTTCCGCGACGGCAAGGGCCCGGACGGCTCGGAGCCGCCCTCGGACTGGGAGTCCGTGTTCGGCGGGCCCGCCTGGGACCGCACCGAGGACGGCCAGTGGTACCTTCACCTCTTCGCTCCGGAGCAGCCGGACCTCAACTGGGACAACCGGGAGGTGCGCGATGACTTCCTGAAGACGCTGCGCTTCTGGTCCGACCGCGGTGTCGACGGCTTCCGGGTGGACGTGGCGCACGCGCTGACCAAGAACCTCACCGACCCGCTTCCCTCGAAGGCCGAACTGGGCGCCGAGGACGAAAACCTCAACGGCGAGCACCCCTTCTGGGACCGCGACGAGGTCCACGAGATCTACACCGAATGGCGCCGGGTGTTCAACGAGTACGACCCGCCGCGCACCGCCGTCGCCGAGGCCTGGGTCCACGCGACCCGGCGGGCCCGCTATGCCAGCCCCGACGGGCTCGGCCAGGCGTTCAACTTCGATCTGCTGCGCGCCGACTGGAACCCCGGCCAGTTCCGCAGCATCATCACCACCAACCTCACCGAGGCCGAGAACTCCGGCGCCTCCTCGACCTGGGTCTTCTCCAACCACGACGTGGTCCGCCACGCCACGCGCTACGGACTGCCCCCGGCCGGCGACGGGAAGCCCACCGGCATCGACTGGCTCCTCAGCGGTGGAACCACCCCGGAGCTGGACGCTGAACGCGGCCTCCGGCGCGCCCGCGCCGCGTCCCTGCTGATGTTCGGGCTGCCCGGCTCGGCCTACCTGTACCAGGGTGAGGAGCTGGGCCTGCACGAGGTGGCCGATATCGCCGACGAGGCGCGCCAGGACCCGACGTTCTTCCGCAACCCGGGCGTCGAGGTCGGCCGCGACGGGTGCCGGGTGCCGCTGCCCTGGACCGCCGACGGGCCCTCCTTCGGCTTCGGGGGACACACGGCCCACCTGCCGCAGCCGGACTGGTTCTCCGACTCCGCCGTCGAGGTGCAGGAGGAGGGCGGGGACTCCACCCTGAACCTCTACCGCCGTGCCCTGGCACTGCGCCGGGAACTCCAGACCACCGAGCAGCTCGACTGGGTTCCCTCGGCACGGGAGGTCCTTCACTTCACCCGCTCCGGCGGCTGGCACTCGGTGACCAACTTCGGCGCCGACCCGGTTGACCTGCCGGCGGGCCGGGTGGTTGTGAGCAGCGCGCCCCTGGCTGACGGGAAGCTTCCCACCGACACCACCGCGTGGGTTGTCGCGGAGGCCTAAACACTCGACTGCGGGAACACCGCGCGATGGCGCATCCGACGCTTCACCATCGAACGCTTTATCATCGAACGCGTCATCATCGAACGACGGCGGGCGGTCACCTACTGGTGGCCGCCCGCTGGCGTTCGGGCAGGAGCGTCTCCAGCTGAGTGATGATCGCCCTCACTCCGACCTCGAATCCGAGGTCGGAGCGCCGTCCCTCAAGGGAGGCCTGGGCGAAGGCTTCGTGGAGAGCGGGCTGCGCAGCGGGATCGGCCACCCACGCCGACTCCGGGGACGCCCAGTCCAGGGCGGACCCCAGCAGAAAGCTGTCGAGCGCCGTGACGGCGACGACCACGTGATTTGGCCCAAAGCCAGCCCCGGCCAACAGGGCGGCGAGCTCTTCATAGATATCGAGGGTGGCCTTGTCCGTCACTGCCTCGCCGACCAGCAGCGGGATGGCCTTGGCGTGCTGGCCCAGCGCGCTGCGGTAGCTGCGCGCCCACGCCGCGGCGCGGTCCTGCCAGGCCGGTCCGGCGCTGAAGAAATCACCCGACGCCAGCGCGTCCGACCCAATGACTGAACGGATGCCGTTAATGATCTCCGGACGTCCCTGGACGTGGTGGTAGATGGAGGATGGGCTGACGTTCAGCCGCTGCGCCAGGCCGGGCAGGGTGAAGTCCCCAAATTCGTCAACCAGCTCAAGGGCTGCCCGGTAGATCTTCTCGGGCGACAGGATCGCCTGGCGTGGACGCCCCATGGTCCCTCCCGTCCTGGGGTGCGCTGCCGCACCTCCGCCGTCATCCGTACCGGCGGAAGGCCCGCCGTCATCCGTACCGGCGGAAGGCCCGCCGGCAGTCCTAGAACACGATTACGCTCCGGGCCCGCTCGCCCCGGCGCATCGCCTCGAAGGCCTCATTGACCTCGTTCAGCTTAATCCGATGCGAGATGAGCCGATCAACGGGCAGGCGCCCCGCGAGGTACAGTCCGGCGAGGCGGGGGAAATCCCGGCCGGGCACCGTAGAACCATAGTTGGACCCGATGAGGGACTTTCCGCTCTCGGCTAGCGCCAGCGCGTCGATGGAGATGGGGGAGTCCTCGGGAGGAAGGCCAACGATCACAGCCTTGCCCCCGGCCGCGATCAGTGACGGAAGGGACTCGATGGTCGAGACCCGCCCGATCGCCTCGAAGGCGTACGCAGCCCCACCGCTCGTCAGCCGGTGGATCTCCTCAGCGAGCCCGTCCGAGGGCGTCAAGGTATGGGTGGCGCCGAAGGCCTTCGCCGCCACGAGCTTTTCCTCGCTCAGGTCCACGGCGATGATCGGATTCGCGCCGACGAGCTGCAGCGCCATGATGATCGAGAGGCCAACCCCTCCGGTCCCCACCACGACGGCCGAGGTCCCGGCCTCCACCCCGGCGTCGTTCACAACAGCACCGAAGCCGGTCGCGACGGAGCAGCCGATGAGGCTCGCGACGTCGAAGGGCACCTCCCTCGGGATGCGGATGGCGCCTGCCTCGGGGACCACTGCGTACTCGCTCATCGAACCGACGCTCAGGTACGGGAACGCCCTCGCGCCGTCGAGGGAGAGCGGGGTGCTGCCGTCCGGCAGCAGGCACTCCTCCGACCGGCTGCCCGTGCACACGTAGGACCTCCCCGAGACGCAGGCCGTGCAGCGCCGGCAGGGGTAGAACCAGGAGAGGATGACGGAATCGCCGACGGCGACGTCGGTGACGCCCTCGCCGACCGCCTCGACGGTGCCGGCCCCTTCGTGGCCCATCACGGTGGGGGAGGGCAAGGTCCAGTCGCCGTCGAGCACATGGCGGTCCGACCCGCAGACCCCCGAGGCTCCCATGCGGACCAGGACGGTTCCCGGGCCGGGGTCGGCCACCTCGACACTGGTCAGGTCGAGGTTCCGCGTACCGGCCCGGTGTACCGCAGCGCGGGAGAGGCGGCTCATGCGCGTTCCTCAATCTTCGCCGCGGCGGATGCGTAGCCGCCGATACCCCGGCGGACATACAGAACGCGGGCGAGTGCGTAGTAGACGACGGCCCCGACGATGGCAGAGGGCAGGGAGGCGGTGATGTAGCTGAAGACCGGCAGGGTGGTGAGCGTAACGGGGTTGTAGATCACCAGGTAGAAGACGGCTCCGGCCGCCACCGCCCCCAGCCCGGCCCAGTTGATCCCGCCGGAGAAGTGGTAGACGCTGTCGCTGCGGTGCCGGTAGAGGTGCTCGAGTTCGACCCGCTGGCGGCGCAGCACGAAGTAGTCGGCGATGATCGCTCCGCACATCGGGGCGAGGAAGGCCCCGCTGAGGGTCACGAAAACCATGAACTGCTCGTACATGAAGCCCGGGAAGAAGGCGAGGATGGCCGGCAGGACGAAGAACGCGGCGCACAGCCACGCCCACCGCACCCGCGAAAGCAGGTTTCCGCTGGCCTGCCGGAGGGCAAGCACCGTGGAGTAGACGATGGAGGAGGTGCTGGTGATGTTGGCGAAGGCGATGAACAGCAGGATGAAGGCGCCGAGCAGGGGTCCGCCGAAGGGAAGCATCCAGACCGTCGGGTCGGAGTCCCCGAGGGTCAGGGCCGCAGCCATGCCGACGATCTGCGCGATCAGGGTGGCACCGAGCAGTCCGCCGTAGGAGGGCCACAGGGCCGCCCGCGGTGTCTTGGTCAGGCGGGCGAGCGAGCCCATCACCGGGTACCAGGACACCCCGACGCCGGCGTTGAACTCCACGGCCAGGGCGAAGTTGAGGCGGTCGTCCTCGAACGGCGCCAGCGGCGCCGCGGTGAGGAGTGCATCCCACGAGGTGTTGAGGACGAGGAAGATCATCAGGAACACCGTGACGACGATCAGCCCCGGGGCGATGAACTTGTTGAACCGGCCGATGGTCACCGGCCCGCGGGAGAGGATCCACCAGGAGATGGCAATGGCCATCAGCGCGAAGAACGTCACCATGAGGCTCTCCGGGCCGAAGTCGGTGCTGAAGGTCGAGTTCGACACCTGGGTGACGGCCCGGCCCACCATGATCGCGAGCAGCGACGACCAGCCCATCTCGGTGATCAGGATGACGGTGAAGACAAGGATGCCCACCCCGACCAGCCCGAACACCGGCCGGAGGATGGTGTACTGCTCGACGCCGTAGCGCTGGCTCGCCACGACGCTGGCGAGGATCATGAAGCCAAGGCCGATCGCATTGCCGATGACCATGGCGGCGATGCCCTGCTGGAAGCCGACAAGCAGTGCCGTTGAGCCGCCGACGAGGAACGCCCAGGTGGCGATGGCAAGGCTGATATTGACGCCGGTGAAGTCGGATCCGTTCCAGATCCGCTCTTTGCGGAGCAGGGGGAGCGAACCGAGGGATCCGCCGTTTTCACCGTCCGTTACAGGCCTGCCGCGCTCGCCGCGTGCAGTGCTCACAGGGCCAGCACCAGGAAGCCAAGCAGGGTGATGCCGAGGGTCACGGCCGTGAACAGGCCGAGGTCCCGCCTCGAGAGGGCATTCCGCGACGGATCGCCTTGTTCGTGGGCCGAGATTTCGGCGAGCCGCCGGCGAAGCTCGGCCGCCGTCGTGGTGTCAGCTGAATCCATTGGTCCGGGTCTCCAATAATCGAATGTCATTCGGTTATCGACCAATAGTTGTGCCTATCATGAAGGCTGTCAATGGATTTCGTTCGATTTTTCAGGTGTTACGCCGGGGCGGGCGGACCCCTGGGCAGGAGGAGCCGTGCCGGCAATGGCAGTGCTGCAGGCCGAGGGGGCGGTCAACGCCGTCGAGGAGAACCTGCGCCGCATCGACGACTATGCCGCGCGCGCCGCGGAACAGGGGGCGGAGCTCCTGGTGACCCCCGAGCTCTTCGCCACCGGTTACGCCCCGGCGCGCGTTGTCGGTTCGGACGGGGAAGGCATCCGGGCTGAACTGGCCGGTATCGCCCGCCGGCACGGCATCGCGCTCGTCGGATCGACCGTCGAGGCCGCGGGGGACCGGCACCACATCAGTGCCTCGCTGTTCGACCGGCAGGGGGTGGAACTTACCCGGTACCGGAAATCGCACCTGTTCGGACCCGAGGAGAAGTCGGTCTTCACACCGGGAAACGACCTGCCGGACGTGGTGCCCCTGATGGGTCTCTCCGTGGCGCTGGGCATCTGCTACGACATTGAATTCCCGGAGTTTTCACGCAGCGCGGCACGGCGCGGTGCCGACCTGCTGTGCATCCCCACGGCCGTTCCGACGACAGGGGATGTCGGCGGGCGTCCGCCGGAACTGACCTACAACGCGGAACGGATCTCCACCCTGCTGGTGCCGGCCCGTGCGCTAGAGAACGGCGTCTACATCGCCTACGCCAACCACACGGGCCCCGACTTCACGGGGCTCAGCAGCATCGCGAGTCCGTATGGCACCTTCCTCGGGATCGCCGGCGGCGGGGAGGAACTGCTCGTCGCCGAGGTCGATCGGTTGGAGGTGGACAGGGCACGCGGCCTGAACACCTACCTCACCTGCATGCGCCCGGCGCTGTACGGCTGATCCGGCACTGACCCGGGACATCGAACATCGGGAACGACGGCGGGCGGTCACCCTTCGGTGGCCGCCCGCACTCGTTTCGTCCAGCTGCGGACGCCTCGGAGCTTACTCGGCGAGAGCCTTGATGACTTCCTTGGCGACATCCTCGCTCGACTGCGGGTTCTGCCCGGTGATCAGGTTGCCGTCCCGCACCACGGCGCTGCTCCACGCGGCCGAGGTCTCAAGGACCGCGCCCCGCTCGCGCAGCACGTCCTCGACGAACCAGGGGGTGTTCTCGCCGGTGCCGCCCGCGAGCTCCTCCTCGTTGGTGAACACTGTCATGCGCCGTCCGGCGAATGCAAAGCCGCCATCCTCGTCCACGGCGCTGAGCAGGCCGGCCGGGCCGTGGCAGAACGGTGCGATGACCTTGCCCGCCTTGTTGGTCTCCACGAGGATCCGGCCGAAATCTTTGTTCTCCGCGAGGTCGGCCATGGGGCCGTGGCCGCCGGGCATCACGACGCCGTCGAAGTCGGACGCGCTGACGTGCGCCAGGACCAGGGGAGAGGAAAGCTCGTTGTCGATGTCCGCGAGGTAGGAGCGGAAGTCCTCGGCCTTGGCGGCGCCGCCGATCTGCTCCGGGTCGAGGCTCGCCGCGTCGATCGTCGGCTTGACCCCGCCGGGGGAGGCGAGCTGCACCGAGTGCCCGGCCTCACGGAGGGTGCGGTGCGCGACGACGAGCTCTTCGGCCCAGACGCCGGTCGGGTGGGAGCTGCCGTCTTTCATGGTGAGGGCGTCGGCGGACGATACGACCATCAGGATTCGGGCCATGGGTTGTACTCCTTCACGGGCGCGCCCAGCGGGCACGCCGATCGGTTGATTGGTGTCCTTGGATTCAGCCTACCCGGGCCGGTATTTATGCCCGGTTCAGCCTGGAGCGTCACCGGGCGGATTCGAGCTGCGCGTAGGTTGCGTCATCGAGCGCGATTTCGAGGGCGCCCATATTGTCCTCGAGGTGATCGATGGAGCCCGTGCCCGGGATCGGCATCATCACCGGCGAACGGCGCAGCAGCCAGGCCAGGGCGACCTGGGATGCGCTGGCATTCAGCCGCCGGGCTGCCTCGTCCACCGGGCCGCCGGGGAGGGCCAGCTCGCCGGCCGAGATCGGCGCCCAGGGGATGAAGCCGATCCCGTTCTCCGTGGCGTAGTTCAGGACGTCCTCGGAGGTGCGGTCGGTGAGGTTGTACCGGTTCTGCACGGTAGAGACTGGAAAGTACTTCTCCGCCTCCTTCAGCTGGTCCACCGTGACCTCGGACAGGCCGAGGGCCTTCACCTTGCCTTCCTGCTGGAGGTCGCGGAGGGTGGCGAACTGCTCGCCGGCGTCGACCTTGGAATCGATCCGGTGCAGCTGGAGCAGGTCGAGGGAGTCCACGCGGAGCTTGCGGAGACTGAGTTCGGTCTGCTGACGCAGGTATTCGGGGCGGCCGACAGCGACCCACCGGTTGGGGCCGGGCCGGGTGAAGCCGACCTTCGTGGCGATGCGCACGCCCTCCGGGTAGGGGTAGAGGGCCTCGGCCAGGATCTCCTCGCTGACGTCGGGCCCGTAGGAGTCCGCGGTGTCGATGAAGTCCACCCCGAGCTCGACGGCACGGCGCACGACGTCGATGGCAGTGCCGCGGTGTGCCGGCTCACCCCAGATGCCCGGGCCGGTGATGCGCATGGCGCCAAAGCCCAGCCGGTGGACCGTCCCGAGGTCCTTGAGGTCGATGGTGGGGGACAGAGTCGTTGACGTGTGGGGGGTATCAGTCATACTGCCGCAACGGCCGGGCCGCGCTGGTTGTTCCGCCGGGGGAGACAGGCGTCACGAGGGAGCCTACGGCCTCAGGTCCAGCACCGGCATGCCCTCGCGGAGCTCCTTGAGCCTTTGCGCATGGCGCTGTAGTGCCTCGTCCTCGTCGGTGGCGGGCGTATATGCCGGCACCGGGACGGCGCGGCCGTCGTCGTCCAGGGCCACGAAGACACTCAGGCACTGTGCGGCGAGATGCATCACTTGGTCCTTCGGGTCGGCGGCACGCACGCGCAGCCCGATGTGCATGCTCGAGGTTCCGGTCATCAGCAGCCTCGCCTCGATCTCGAGGAGGTGGCCCACCGGGATGGGCCGGTGGAAGTGGATGCCGCCGGCGTAGACGGCCGCGGTGTTCTGCCGGCACCACCCGGTGGCGCAGGCGAACGCCGTCTCATCGATCCAGGCCATCACCGTGCCGCCGTGGGTCTTGCCGCTCCAGTTCGCGTCCGTGGGTGCCGTGAGGAACCGAAAGGTCATTCGCGGCCCGGACCCGGCCGCGGTGTAGGTGGTGCGGGCCACCTCCTTCTTGATCTCCGACCGGATCGGGATGCGCTCCGCGGCCGCCGCATGGAAGGCGCGTTCCTCATCGGTCGAGGGGGTCCACTCGGGAACGCGCCGCGGGGCGCCGGCGTCGTCGACGGCGACGAACACCAGGAGGCACTCGGTGGCCTCCTCGTACCTGCCGGAACGGGGGTTCGCGGAGAGGACGCTGACCAGGATGTGCATGCTGGTGCTGCCGGTGTAGATCAGCTTTGCATGGGCCTCGATGAGGCTGCCGGCGGGGATCGGCCGGGTGAACCGGACGTCCCCGACATAGGCGGTGACGCAGTAGCCGCCGCTCCAGCCGACGGCACAGGCGAACCCTGCCTTGTCGATCCACTCGAGCACCCGGCCGGCCTGCACGGTGCTGCCGCCGACGGCGACGTCGGTCGGGGCGGCCAAGAAGCGCAGGACCATGGTGCCGCGGGAGCTCATCGGGTCATCCACTGCGCCCGCTCACCCCTCCCCAACCGCCGAGAGGGCACGGGCGACGGAGGCGATCGACTGCTCGACGTCGTCCTCGTCGGTGGACCAGTTGCTCACGGAGATCCGGAGCACCGCCCGGTCGTGCCAGCGGGATCCGGACATCCAGGCCGTTCCTTCGGCGAGCAGGTTTTCGGTGACCCGCCGGGTGCGGTCGTCGTCCCCGAAGCTCACGCAGACCTGGGTGAAGGCCACCTCGTTGAGGATCTCGGCCCCGGGCAACCGGCCGATACCGTCGGCGAGGGCACGGGCGTGACGGGCAAGCCGCTCGACGAGGTCGACGGTGCCGGAGCGGCCGAGGGAGCGCAGGGCGGCCCAGACCGGGACGCCGCGGGCCCGGCGGGACAGCTCCGGAACCTTTTCCAGCGGGTCCCCCGGGCCCGAGACATCGGCGATGAGGTAGCTCGTGTGCACCCCGAACACCCCGCGCATCACCTCGGGCCGGGCGACAAACGCCACCCCGCAGTCGTAGGGGACATTGAGCGTCTTGTGGGCGTCCGTGGCCCAGGAATCGGCCGCTTCGATGCCGGCCAGCTGCCCCCGGTAGTGCGGGCTTGCTGCGGCCCACAGGCCGAAGGCGCCGTCGACGTGGACCCAGGCGCCCCTCGCATGGGCGACCGCGACCGCTTCGGTCATTGGATCGGACGCCCCGGAGTGGAGGTTGCCTGCCTGAAGGCAGACGAGGGCGGGGCCCTCGTCGGCGTCCAGAGCCGCCGCAAGGGCATCGGGCCGAAGGCGGCCCTGGGCATCCGCCTCGACCACGGTCGGGGCACCGAGCCCGAGGTAGCGCACGGCAAGGTCGATGACGTCGTGCCGTTCGGCTCCGACGAAGACCCGGACGCGGGGGCCTCCGGCGAGGCCGTCCCGGTCGAGGTTCCAGCCGGCCCGATCGAGGACGACCTGGCGCCCGGCGGCGAGGCCGACGAAGTTCGCCATGGTGGCCCCGGTGGTGAACCCCACGCCGCTTCCGGCCGGGAGGCCGAGCAGCTCCAGCAGCCATCCCCCGGCGGCTTCCTCGGCGGCCACCACGGCCGGGGTGGCGAAGCGCAGCCCCGCGTTCTGGTCCCATGCGCTCACCAGCCAGTCGGCGCCGAGCGCCGCCGGCAGGGTGCCGCCGATGACCCAGCCGAAGAACCGGCCCGACGGCATGGCCATCAGCCCCGGCTCGGCGAGCAGGGCGAGCTCATCGATGACTCGAGCGGGATCGGTCGGCTGATCGGGCAGGGGAGCGGCGAACTGCGCGGCGAGTTCGTCCGCCGTGCGCCCGGGCGGCAGAGCGCGCGTAGGCACTGACGCGAGCCACTTCTCAGCGTGAACCCTCGCCCTCTCCAACGCGTCGCCATAGGCGTCCGGCCGGGCCGACATGCCGCTACCTTAGCAGGGACCGCCGCCCCTGCCGAGGCCTCAGCCGGACTTCCCGGGGTGCCCACCGTCAGGTGAGTTCCCCGACCCGCTGCTGCGCCTGCTCCACCTCCTCCTGTGCGGCCTCCGCCGCACGTTCTGCTGCGTCATTCGCGCGCCCGGCCTCGGCGGCTTCGGCGTCCAATCCATCTAACTCGCGCTGCAGCACCCCCAGCCGCTCCTGGAGGTCCTCGATGGAGGCCGCAAGCCCCTCGCGCTTCACCGCGATCCGGTGCGCGCGCTTCTGCAGTGCTTCGGCCTCCCCGGCCGCCCGCTCGGCGGCGGCCGTGGCCTCCGAAAGGTCGGCCTTGGCCTGCGCCAGCCGCGCCGCGCGCTTCGAATCATCGGCCGGCCGGCCCTCATCCCCGGCGTCGGCACCGGCTTCGAACGGGTCCTCAAACGGCCCGGCGACCGCCCCGGTCAGATCAACCGGCTCCCACCCCGAGACCTCGAGCGGGCGCACAAGCCGGCCGGTGAGGACTGCCGCCGCCGCGCCCGGATCGGTCATCGCCGCCCGAAGGGTCCCCTCCACCTCCGGCAGGGCGGAGGCTCCGACCGGGTGGCCGAGTCCGGCGGCGAGGTCAAGGCTTTGCCGTGCGACGCCGGCCAGGAGGCGCTGCCGCTGCTGCCCCAGCGCGTGAAGGCGGGCCCGGTCGGTGGTCTCCTGGGCCTCGCGCAGGGATTCGCCCAGGGCAAGCACCTGCTCGATCTCCTCCCGCTGCCGGTCGACCAGGAGGTTCACCAGCCAGGCCGCCGTCGAGGCCTTCCGAAGCTTCCGGAGTGCACCGCCCAGGTCCTTGTCCCCGGCCGCAGCGGCCTCCTTCGCCCGGTCGTCCCGCGCACGGGTGAACTCGTCAAGGGGCAGCGCGTACAGCTCGGCTGCCGCTGAGGCCAGATCCATGTGTCATGCCTCTCGGGAGGGAGTCGGAGATGCCAACACTCGCAAAGACATCACTGTTGGGCAAGGTGCCGCCATGCCGGACGGCTCCGTGCGAGGGACAGGATGTGAACGGTTGGTTGCCGTCCGCACCCGCCGCTATCGCAAACTCTGAAGTACTCCTATGATGAGCGTGTTCGGCTGATTTCGAGCAGGACAGATGGGGGGCGGAATGGTCTTCCCGGCGCATTTCCGGTCCAGGAAAGAAGGGCTGAACACATGAACGAGGAAGACCTCCGACGCATCCGCATTGCCGCAGCAGACAAGGAGGCTGCCGCCTTCGAACTCGACCACGCCTCACTGACCCTTGAGGAGGCTGTCGTCGAGGCGCTGCGCCACGGCGAACATCCGGCCCTCATCGCGGAGGCCGCAGACCTGCCCGAGCCCGAGGTGGTCGGGCTGTCGGGTGCGCCGGCGGGTGCCAAGGAAATCCAGCCCGAGTGAGGCCGCGGTTCTCCTCCGGATGCCTGGGAGGGAATCAAGGCCACGTTGACATTTGTTAGGGAAGCTACCTATATGCTTTTCTAATGGCTTCGACCAACGCTGTTGAGTCGAACCCGGTCCCCGCCACCCCTCCCACAGACAGAGCAGAACACATGCCCAACAAGAGCAGACTCACCCCGGAGGAGCCGTTCCCCGAAGACCTGACGGAGCTCAGGGACGAGTCGGTCGAGGTCCTGCACAGCAAGATCCACCGCGAGATCGATGCTGAGTACGACGAGCTGGGGGAGCTTGTTCCGGAGACTGAGTTTCGCCTTGAGGAGCTGACCGAGGAACTTGACCGCAGGGACGAGGACGCGGAGCTGGATTCCCGGCCCGTCGCCGAGGTGACCGTCCTCAAGACCCCGGATGGGGACGCGGAAGAGGCCGAAGCCTGATTCGCCGGGCCCAGGCGGGCCCGGCGTCCCCGGATGGCCACCGGGCGGGCGTGCCGCTCAGGCAGAACCGCGAAGGACCAGGGATGTGCCCAGCCGGGTGACCCGTTCGACCGGGCGGCCTTCGATCAGGGCCACAAGCTTCTCCGCCATCCGTGCGCCCAGACCGGTCACCGGATGGTGGACTGTCGTCAGGGCCGGGGTGAGCGCCGCCGCGAACTCGTCGTCGTCGAACCCGACGACCGCCATATCCCCGGGAACCCGCAGCGAGTGCGACGCGAGGACCGAGTACGCGCCGGCGGCCATCTGGGCGCTCGCCACGAACAGCCCATCGATCGGGGCGCCGCGGGCAAGGAGCCGGCGCATCGCCGCCGCCCCAGAGGCGGGGGTGAAGTCCCCGAACTCGACCCTCGAGGAATCAAGGCCTGCACCGGCCAGTGCCCTGCGCCAGCCGGCGAGCCGGTCAATCCCGGCGGGCATGTCCTGCGGCCCGGCGATGGTGGCGATGTTCCGCCGCCCCCGCGACAGCAGGAGGTCCGTGGCGGCGGCCGCGCCCGGCTCGTTCTCAACCTCGACGTAGTGGCTCGCGGCCTCTCCCACCAGCGGGCGGCCGGCGAAGACGACAGGCAGGGACCCGCTCACCCGTGCCCAGGAGTTGTCCCCGCTGTGATGGGACACCACGAGGGCCCCGTCCACGTTCCCGCCCAGCAGGTAGCGCCGGGTCTTCTCGGGTGAGGACTCCGAGGACAGGATCATGGTGAGGGTGTACTCGGTTTCCGCAAGGTAGCCGGCGATTCCCTCGATGACCGAGGCGAAGAAGGGGTCGGTGAAGACCTTTGAGGTCGACTCCGGGAGCACCAGCGTCACCGCCTGGGTCCGCCGGCTGGCCAGCGAGCGGGCGGCTCGGTTCGGGACGTAGTTCAGTGCCGCGATGGCATCCCTGACCGCCCGTGCGCGCTGCGGATCGACCGCCGGGGAATCGTTCACAACCCGGGAGACGGTGGCGCGCGAGACTCCGGCCAGCGCCGCCACCATTTCGAGGGTCGGCGCCGGCCGGGCCCGGCCCGGATCGCGGTGTGTCACAGGGCGGCAGCCTACCTAGCCGGCCGGTCCTGTGGCTCGGCTGGCGCGGCGGCCGGATCGGACCCCGAATGCGAGGCGGCGATCACCCGGCCGTAGGCGTGGCCGCTGTCCTTAATGGTGCGGGCCAGGGTGTCGTAGTCAACGCGCACGATGCCGAACCGTTTGCCGTAGCCCCACGACCATTCAAAGTTGTCGAGCAGGGACCACACAAAGTACCCCCGCACGTCGGCGCCCTCGTCGATGGCCCGTCCCACGGCGTCGATATGGTCCACGATGAACCGGGTGCGCTCGGTGTCGTGGACGGCACCATCGGCACTGACCTCGTCGTCGTACGCCGCACCGTTCTCCGTGATGTACAGCGGGGGGAGGGTTTCGTACTCCCGGCCCAGGCGCACCAGCAGGTGCCGCAGCCCGTCGGGGTTGACCTCCCAGTCCATGGCCGTGCGCGGCAGGCCGCGGCTGGGGAAGGTGATCCATTCGGCGCCGATCCAGGGCGACGCCGCCGGCCGCTCCGCGCCGCCTGAATGTCCGTCGCTGCCCGAGAGGTCGGGGTGCCCGCTGATGAGGTCATCGTGATAGTGGTTCACTCCGAGGAAGTCCAGCGGAGCCCCGATCACCTCAAGGTCGCCCGGCTGGATGAGCTCGGCCAGCCCGAACGGTTTCAGGTCCCTCAGGGAGTCCTCGGGATAGGCGCCACGGAGGATCGGGTCGATGAAGATCCGGTTCTGCAGGGAATCGAAAAGGCGCGCCGCTTCGAGATCGACCGGGTCGGACGGGTCCTTCGGGATTGAATTGCTGAGGTTGAGGGTGATGCCAAGGTGCACGGCGCCGCGGTTGCGCAGCTCCGCCACGGCCAGGCCGTGTGCCAGGTGCTGGTGGTGCACGGCGGCGATGGCGGCGCGCGGCTCCTGGCGGCCCGGGGCATGCACCCCGGAGCCGTAGCCGAGCAGTGAGGAGCAGAACGGCTCGTTGAAGGTCGTCCAGTGCTTCACACGGTCGCCGAGGGCCTCGTAGACGTCGGTGGCGTACTCGACGAAGCGGTAGGCGGTGTCGCGGTTGGCCCACCCGCCCTTCTCCTCAAGCGCCTGCGGCAGATCCCAGTGGTAGAGGGTCAGCCATGGCAGGATACCGGCGTCGAGCAGTTCATCGACGAGCCGGGAGTAGAAGTCGAGTCCCTCGCGGTTCACGGCGCGGTCCCCGGGGCGCACGCGGGCCCAGCTGGTGGAGAACCGGTAGGAGTCGAGTCCGAGTTCCTTCATCAGGCGGACATCCTCGGGCATGCGGTGGTAGTGGTCCACAGCGGTCTCGAGGTTCTCTCCCTTCGCGACGGCGCCGGGGATGCGGGCGAAGGCGTCCCAGACCGAGTCCTCCTTGCCGCCTTCATGGCCGGCCCCCTCCACCTGGGCGGCGGCGGTAGCCGAACCCCAGAGAAAGCCCTGCGGCCAGTTTGTGCGGAAGTGTTCCTGCTGAGACATGGGCCCTTACCTGCTCCTTGAATGGGTTGCGGAAACTCCGTGCTGCCGCAGAGAGCGCTCTCACGGGGTGGGTTGAGTCTAGGAAGGCCGGAGCAGAAGTGTCAAAGGAGGGGCAGGTCGAGCGATTTGTCCAGCGCCGGCGTAAACCCAATCCTGTAGGCCCGGCGGCAGCGACCGGGTTTAATGGCAGGACCTGCCCGCGGTATCCAGGAGGAGAAGATGAGCGCTGTGTGTCCATCGTGCGGATCGAGCCTGCAGGAGCTTCCGGAGAGCCAGTGGCCGGCGTCCGGACCCGTTCCGGAGGGGGCGATCGCCGTCTATCAGTGCGAGGGCAACCACCGGGTCATCGTCGCCGATCCCGCGGTGCAGGCCTAACGTCCCTGGGAGTGGGACTGGCGGTCGCGGATGATCCTGTCGATCTCGTCGCGCAGGGCAACCGCCTCCTCCATGGTGAGTTCGAGTTCGGCGGACTGCTCCACCCAGCCGATCTTCAGCACCTCGTCGCCCCTGGTGCCTGAAAGCCCCACCGCAAGTGCCCGTCCGCCCACCCGGCTGACATCGCCGATCACCATTTCCCCGCCGTCGTCCTCCGCGATTGCCATGCTGTCCGCTCCTTGTGCGAGTTCCCGCCGCCGCCCCCGGGGCCTCGGATGGGGGCTGAGGTCATCATCCTACCCAGAGGGAATCCGCGGAATGAAGGGTCCTGAAAGTTATGGCCGGGAATACAACGCAGGCTTAGCATTGAGGCGTGACCGGTGGGTAATCAACCTGCGGGCACAGCCAACCAGGGAGTGCGCCATGGGCTTGAGCAACCGACTTATCAACGCTGCGGGACGACTGGCGGGCCGCGGCACCACGGGGACCACGGGCACCCGCGGGACCCGCGGCACGGGCGGAGTAGGGCGCGGCATGGGCGGAGTAGGGCGCGGCATGGGGCGCACCACCGGCCGGGGCGGCATGAGCAGCGGTTCGCGCGGCGGACTCGGCGGAATGATCCGGGGGATTCTGGGCCGGCGGTAGGCACCGGCCGGCTGCCCGGTCCGGGTCCATGGCACAGAGGCCCGCCGGGTGTGCCGGCCCGTCCTGAAACTTGGGCCCGTCCCGAAACTGCAGCAGGCACGAAGGGCCGCCGCGGAGTAGGTTGGTGCGATGCAGACACCTGAACTCCCGCACGCCCCGGAATTCGATCCGGATTCATTCGAACCCCAGTCGGAGGAGCTGCTCGCCGATGCGATCGGGAAGATCGAAGGCGAGATCGCCGAGCTCCAGTTTGACCGGTTCACCGCTGCCGATGCGCTTGCCCTCGGACTCCGGCTAGTGGAGCTGGGGACCGAAAGGGATCTCCCAATCGCCATCGACATCCGCCGCAGCGACCACACGGTCTTCCACGTCGCCCTGCATGGCGCCACCTACGACAACGACCTGTGGGCCGCCGCCAAGAGCCGCACCGCGCTGCGGTATGCGGAGCCGTCCCTGCTGGTCGGGCTGCGGGCGCGCCGGGGTGGCGGAAGGGCCGAGGACAATCCGATGCTCGATCCCGCGCTCTATGCCGCCCATGGCGGAGCGTTTCCCCTGTATGTGCGCGGTGTGGGGCCGGTGGCCGTCGTGACGGTGTCCGGGTTGCCGCAGGTCGCCGACCACGACCTGGTGGTCGAGGCGCTGCGGTCATGGCAACACGAGGCAGGTTGAGCGAGGCTGGTTGAGCGAGGCTGGTTGAGCGAAGCGGCCAGCGGGCCGCGGGGTTGTGGCCGTGCCCGGGCGTGGAGTGAACCACGCGCCGGGCACGGTCAGTGGCGGGAACGGATGCGTTCCGTCGTCTCATCGCTTCCCCCACGGAGCGGTGAGTCGTGCGCCACATCGAAGCTTAAGCTCAGCCGGCGTTAAAAACAAACCATTCGACCGGTTTCACTCCTCCGGTGTTCTGCGGACGAGTCCGACGAGCCGCCGAACCTCCTGCTGGTGCTCCTGGGCGAGGATCCCGGGGAGGAGGGCCGCCCACATCTCCTCGATGCGCTCCATCAGGTCCCGGCGCGCATCGAGGATGTTGGAGAGCATCTGAATGCCGGCGACCGAGGCCACCAGAATCCGCGCAAAGGACCCCGGGTCAACCTCCGCATGCAGCCAGCCCTCATCCCGTGCGGCGAGGGTCATTGACTCCAGGGCCTCGGTCCAGTGCCGAAAGGGCCCCGCCACGTCCTGGCCGAAAGCCGATGCCTCGAAGGTCAGGCGGATTCCGGCGCGGACGATCGGCTCAGTGAGGCTGTCCTCCCCGAAGCCTTTGATCATCAGGATCATCGACTCGAGCGGCGGGCGGCCCTCAGCAATAACGGCGGCGGAGCGCTCCATCCCACGGGCATGCTGGGCCGCAATGACCGCCCGCGCCAGTTCGTCCTTGGAACGGAAGTGGAAGTACAGCGCGCCCTTGGTCACCGAGGCCTCCTCCGCGACACGCGCGAGTGAGGCCATCCCGTACCCTTCCTTTTCGAAGACCGCAGCGGCCCCGGCGAGGATGGACTCGCGGGTCGCCCGTGCCCGCTGCTGGATCATGCCGGCTCCCTGGGGCCGGGCGGGACGCCCGGTGGGCGGACCTGCTGCACCAGCTGTCCTCCGGACATTTCGACGTTGGATCCCATGTTGTGCCCTTCCTTCAGGCCGGATGGTTGGTGCGCTCCCACCATGGTTCTTGGACGGCTTTTGTCGCCCGTTCCGGCAAAAGCACCAGATATGCGCCGGGTTAGATACGGGTTAGCATGCCATTAACATCCGTCCTAAGGCGCAGCGCAACGCTGTGCCGACCGCGCGGGCACGACGGCGGGTGGCCGGTGCTTTCGGGTGTGACAGGTAGAGGGGGACTACTTCATGCATCTGCGCCATGGGCCGCGTTTCGGCGGCGGCGAACTGCCGGAGGAGCTGTTCATCAAGGCGATGGCTGCGACCTCGGAAATTTCGTTGATCACCGATGCTTTGGAGAATATCCAGCACGTCTCGGAATCTTTCACGGCCATCACCGGCTACACGGCCGATGAGGCGTTGGGGCGGAACTGCCGGATGCTTCAGGGGCCGGGCACCGACGTCGAGACCCGGGCCGCCATCCGGCTTGCACTCGACGCCGGTGAGCCCTTCCGCGGTGAAATCCTCAACTACCGGAAGGACGGGTCCGCGTTCTGGAACATGCTCAGTATCACGCCCCTGACTTCCGAGTCGGGGGAGCTCACCCACTTCGTGAGTGTCCAGCGCGACATCAACACCCGCATGGCGCTCCATGAACAGCTCCGCTTCCAGGCGCTCCACGATCCCGTCACCGGACTGCCGAACCGCCTGGCGATGAACAACCACCTTGCGGACATTCTGGCGGGCGGGCCCCGGTCCGAGATCACTGCGGCCGTGGGCATGATCGATCTCGACGACTTCCGCGTCGTGAACAACACCTTCGGGCACGAGGCGGGGGACCTGCTGCTCAAGGAGTGGGCGGCGCGGATCCAGGCGCAGCTGCGCGATGAGGATTTCCTCGGCCGGATGGGCGGGGACGAGTTCGTCCTGATCCTCAGCGGTATCAGCCGCGGCGCTGCCGAGGCAGGCCTCACCCGGGTCCTGGAGCGGCTTTCCTCCGCCGTCGAGGTGCCCTTCAGCATCGATGGGCGCAGGGTGACCATCGGGATGAGCATGGGGCTCGCCCTGTTTCCGGAAGACGGCTTCGACACCGCTTCCCTGCTCAAGAGCGCCGATGAGGCCCTCTACGAGGTGAAGACCCGCAAACACGGGCGGCGCCGATGGTGGGAGCTTGCCGCCGAGGTCTCCCCGGCGCCGGCCGGGGCCTCCGGCGGTGCCGCGGTCGCCGCCTCCGCCGGCGCCGCAGAGGGGGTGGATCCCGCCGATATGGCCGGGGAGGAGGCCGCGTGGGCCCGCGAGCGGCAGCGCGATGCCCTCTACGGTGGAGGGCTGTCGATCTGCCTTCAGCCCGTCATCGACCTGCGGGACGGCTCGGTGCACCTGTTCGAAGCCCTGGCCCGCCTGACCCTTCCCAACGGGACGGTGCTGGAGCCCGCCGGGTTCGTCAAGGACCTGGGCCCCCTCGACCTGGACCAACTCTTCTCCACGGTCCTGGAGCAGTCCCTTGCCCAGGTGGCCGAGTGGGACCGGCAGGGGCTGAACTACAGCGTGTCGGTCAACCTGCCGCCCACCACCCTTCTCGATCCGGCCTCACCCGCACTGATCGGCAGCGCCCTGACCCGCCATGGAATCGCGCCCCACCGGCTCGGCCTCGAACTGCTCGAATCGCAGACCCTCGAGTGGGACATCCAGCGGGAGGCCCTCAGCCAACTGGTCCGGCTGGGGGTCGGCCTCGCCATGGACGACCTCGGCGCGGGATACAGCAGCCTCAAGCGGCTGTCGTCGCTGCCGTTCAACGCCATCAAGCTCGACCGCGATCTGCTCGCGGACATCCGCACCAAGCCGCCCGAGACGCTCAGCCTGATCGCGACCCTGATCCAGATGGGCAGGGATTTCGGCATGAACGTCGTGATCGAAGGGATCGAGGACGAGGGGATTGCCGAGGCGGTGGCGGTCCTCGGCGCGCCCTTGGGTCAGGGCTTCCACTTCAGCCCCCCGCTGGCACCCCAGGATGCCGCGGCGTGGGTCGAGCACTTCCGCCTGCCGGTGCGCAACGGTTCGCTCCGCACGTGCCTTGGGGCGTTGGCCTACCACTGGCAGTTCGCCCGACTTGGTTCGCCCCACCCCCGCGCCCTGGCCGAATGCCCCCTGAGTCGATTCCTCGCCTCTCACGGCAGCAGCGCCGACGTGGACCGGTGGCACCTTCAGCAGCATGATCCACGGGCGGCACACGCCGGGGCCGGACGGCTCCTCGTGGACTGGCTGGTGCGCGAGATCCGCACGACCGCCGAGCCGGCCGGGCCGCGGCTGGAACTGCTGGCCTGAGCCTCTGCAGGCCGCAACGGCCGAGCGACCCGGGCCCCGAGTCTCGAAGGCCTAAGCCCCGAATGCCCGAGCCCTGAAGCTCGGGCGCCTGAACGTCTGCGGCCTGAGGCCCGAGCGCCCGAACACCCGGGGCCGGTGCGGGCCGGCACCCCGCCGCCGGGCAGGCGGCGGGGTGCCGAAAGGTCAGGGCCGCCCGCCGTCCGCGGATCCGCCCGGGGCCGGCGGTGACACGGCGCCGCCGTTCGCGGAGGCGCGCGGGCCCGACCCCGCGCCCTTCAGGATGTCGCCCAGCAGGGTGATGACATCGAGGCCGGTGGTGTCCTTGATCAGCTGGGTGGTCTGCTGCACGCCGGTCGACACGTCCCGGCTGAGCTGGCCCGCGCCGTCGTTGGACACAACCGTCATCGTCTTGATCGCCGCAAGCGGAGCGGCGACCTCCCGCGCCATCGCGGGCAGGACCTCAAGGACCTTGCTCAGCACGGCCGCTTCGTTGAACTTCTCGTAGGCTTCGGCCTGCGCCGCGATGCCGGCGGCCTCTGCCTTGCCCCGGGCCTCGGTGGATTCCGCCTCCGCCTCGCCGCGTGAACGGATCACTGCCGCCTCGGCGCGCCCGCGCGCCTCCTGGACGGCCGCTTCGGCGGTTCCCCGTGCCGTGTTCGCGGCGGCGTCTGCCTCCGCCGCAACCCGGTCGCCTTCAGCGTTGAGCTTGCGCTTGGCCAGTTCCACCCGTGCCTCGATCTCGGTCGCCTCCGAGGCCCGCCGCCGCTCCTCGAGCCGGGCATCGGCCTGCTGGATCAACCTGTACTTCTCGGCGTCCGCGGGCTTGCGGACCTCGGTGTCGAGCTCGCGCTCGCGCAGTTCGGCGCGCCGCTGGGCCACCTGCTGCTCGCGGATGATCACTTGCTCGTTCTGTTCCGCCACGGCGAGGGGCCCGGCCGCGTCCGCCCGCGCCTGGCGGGCGTCGGCGACTTCCTTCAGTTCAGCACGCTTGATAATGAGCTGCTGGTGCGCCAGGGCTACCTGCTCGTCGGAGATTGCGCGGGCCTGCTCCGATTCCTGGACCGACCGGGCCTCGGCAATTTTGGCATTTTTCTCGGCCAGTGCGGCCTCCGGGCGGCCAAGGTTTTTCAAATAACCTGAATCGTCGTCTACCGACTGAATCTGGAAAGTGTCGATTTCGAGACCCTGATTGTGCATTGAGTGTTCGGCCTCTTCCTTCACGCTCTTTGCAAAGGTGGCCCGGTCTTTGATAATTGATTCGACAGTCAGTGTGCCCACAATAGAGCGGAGCGACCCGGAAAGGGTTTCCTGGGTGTAGTGGTCAATGGCCTCCTGCTGGTTGAGGAACCGTTGGGCCGCCTTGCGGACGGCGTCGGCGTCGCCGCCCACCTTGACCTGCGCCACCCCGGTGAGGTGCAGTTTGATCCCGTTCTGCGAGATTCCCTCGATCTTGAGCGAGACCTGGCGGGAGGCCAGGGAGATGGGGTAGGCGCGCTGCGAGAACGGATTGATGAAGATCCGCCCGAAGACCACACGCTGGCTGTCGGGGTCGGGCTGACCCTTGCTGTCTTTCGACGAGATAATCAGGGCCTGGTCAGGGCTGGCAATGTGGAGCGCCATGCGGGCAAGAATGACGCCGATGACGGCGAGGACAAGCACAGCCGCGACGATGAGGATAATCGGAATAAGAGTGGGATCCATGGTGGCCCTTTCCGCGGGCACTGGGCAACGAGCCGCGGAAAAAGGTCCCGCGTTCCACCACTGATCTTAGGGAGGAAAACGTTTTTTGCATCCCCAATCTGCCGAATTCTTTAGCCGGCCCGGCTAATTCAGGGGAAGCCGTGCATATTCTTCGATACTGCGGTCCGCAAGCCAGTCCACAAGCCGTGCCCCAGGCTCCGGGGCGTCCGCGGCCGGACCGTGCTGGAGGCCGTGCCAGTCAAAGGCCGGCGACCCGGGCTCAGCGTGCGCGTCCAGGAACGCCGTGAGCGGGCACTGGTCCTGTGGCCCGGGATGGGGCGAGCGCAGCCGGGTGAACTGCCAGGTGTACGCGAGGGCACCAAGGAAGGTGTCCAGCCCGCCGTCGGCGCCGCGCGGGGCAAAGCCTTCAACCCAGGCGGGGACGTCACCCGGTTCCAGGGGAGGGGCCAAATGGTATCCCTGTCCGAAGGGCGGTGCGAGGATCCGTGCAGCCTCGGTCAGGGCAGCGTCCTCAAGGCCTTCGATGATGACGTCCCAGTCGAGGTCGCGGCCCATCTGGACCAGCATCGCGAGGATCGTCAGCGTCCGCACGGGCCGTGTCCTCAGCTGGGCGGTCAGCGCGCCATCGATCTTCACCGCGCTGAAAGGCAGCACGGACAACCGCTGAAGACTGCTGTAGCCCGACCCGAGGTCGTCCATGGCGAGGCAGACGCCCAGGGTCCGGAGGTGCGACAGGGCGGCCACCTGAACCGGGGAGGTGATCGCACCGGTTTCGAGAAGTTCAAGGACGAGCCGGTCCGGCGCGATGCGGTGCCGTTCGAGGGTAGAGGCGACCCACCCGGCGCACTGCGGATCGAGCAGGGTGGAGGGGCTGAGGTTCACGCTGACCCGGAAGGCACGCCCCGAGCGGTCCCAGCGGGCGAGGTGGGACAGGGCCTGCTCAAGGGCGTCCTGGAAAAGCTGGTCAACTTCCTGCGGGGCCAGCGCCGGCAGGAAGTCGGCCGGTCCCACCGGGGGGTGGCCGTCGACGCTGACCCGCGCGAGCGCCTCCAGGAGGTCCACTTTTCCCGTCCGGAGGTCCACAACGGGCTGCAGGACCAGTGACAGTGTCCCCGCTGGGCCGCGCGGGCCGGGGGCTGGATCTCCGGTCTGCGGCGCTGGGCTTTCCGGACGCGGCACGGTTGCGGACGCGCCGGGCTCGGGGTGCAGGGACGGATTACCGGGGTGCGGTACCGGATCGCCGGGTTCGGCGAGGCGCCACCACTGCCGGCCGCGGTCCCCCTGGACCGGTACATCCGAGAGGGCGGCCTCCGCCCTCCGCCGGGAGTCGCCAAACCCGTCGCGGCCGGCGCGGTGCAGCGCCAGCCCCATGCTCATTCCGACGTCGACCACGTTCCCTCCGCCGAGCGGCACCGGACTTTCAACGGCACGGTGGAGCCGAGCGGCGACGGAGCCGATCTGCCGGTGCGCCTCGGCGTCGTCGATGCCCGCGATCAGGAGAACGAACTCGTCTCCGCCGATCCGGGCGAGGAAATCGGTGGTGCGCAGGTTTGACTTCAACCGGTGTGCCATCTCGCGCAGGAGGGCGTCGCCGGCGTCGCGGCCGAACGTCTCGTTGACGTGGCGGAAATTGTTGAAGCGAATCACCCCAAGCGCCACGTCCGTGGCGGCTGGTGCGGCGCTCAGCCGCTGTTCGAGGCCGCTGCGGTTGGGCAGCCCGGTCAGCGGGTCGTGAAGGGCGAGGAAGCGCAGTTCCTCCTGCAGTGCCACCTGGGCGGTGATGTCACGCTGGATGCTGACGAAGTGGGTGATCCTGCCGTCGTCGTCGCGCAGCGGTGAAACGGTGAGTGCGTTCCAGAACGGTGAACCGTTCTTGCGGTAGTTGAGGACATTGCCCCGAAAGGTCTCCCCCCGCTGAAGGCGGCTGCTCATGGCGGCAAGCGTGACGCGGTCCGAACCGGGGCCCTGGAGGATCCGGCAGTTCTTCCCGAGAAGTTCCTCGGAGGTGTAGCCCGTGATGGCCGTGAAGGCGGCGTTGGCGTACACGATGTCCTGGGCGGCGTCCGTGATCAGGGAGCCCTCTGAGACCGCGTTCAGGGCGTGTCCGAGCAGTGAGTCCGGCAGGGCGGGCGGGCCCGGTCCGTCGTCGCGGTCCCCGCCTGGGCGTGGCGGTTCATCCGGGACGGGACCGCCCGCCTGCGAAGTTGTGCCGGGTGCCTCCGCGGTGCGGCCGGCGCGCAGCCGCACCTCGAGGTCGGTCAGCGCCTGGTGGTGGGAATCGAGGACCCAGCGCCAGGAGTCGGTTGGCGCGCCGGCGGCGAGGCCCGCCAGTCCTGTCGCGGATCCGAGCCCCCACTCCTGAGCGACGGCGGCCAGTTCGACATCCCGCGCCAGGCGGATCAGCCCGAGTTCCTTGCGCAGGTCGGACTCGGCGCGCGGTGCTTCCGCCGGGCCCTGGGCGGAGTCCACGGGCGGTGCCAACGCCTGGCCGGTCGCCGCGAGCAGTTCCTCAAGCACCCGCCGCTCCTGCCACAGGGTGACAGTCAGTTCAGTGATGCCCATGGCACACCGCCCCCCGCAGCCGGCGCCGAACGCCGATACGCCCGGACATCAGGAGGGGAGCCTTCGCGGCGGCGTGGAGCATGGTTGCATCGTGAACCTTCGCTGATCGCTGTGCATCGGTGCAGTGCGAGCCGGGCCCACGACCGCCCCTCAGGTGAGCCGGACGGTGGCCACCTGCGCCGACTATAGCAGGGCGGGCGCGCGGGACCTGCAAGGTGCGGCGCACGCGCGGAGGGCCCCCATACGGGCGGCGTCCCGGGTTTCAGGACCCCCCCGGGACCGGGACTCCGGGACCGGGCGCGGTCTCGCCCGGCCCGGGATATCCGGGCCAGTGATTCCGGGCCTGCGATTTCCGGGCCTGCGATTTCCGGGCCTGCGATTTCCAGGCCCGCGCGCGTGGATGAAAGACTTGGCCCACCACCCTACCCACCAGGAGCGCCCGTGCGATCACTTCGGCTTGGTCCGGACTTCCCTTACCGCACCTCGTCCGTCTGGATCTTCTTCGCGCTGATCCACGCGGGGTTCCTCGCCCGGCTGATGCCCTTCATCCTGTCCGGGGGAGTGCTCAGCGACATCAACATCTACCGCGGCTGGGCCTACCAGGCCCTGAACGACGGCATCTGGCAGGGCATTTCCACCGCCTGGGTCTATCCCACCGGAGCCATCGTGCCCATTGTCGCCGCCACGGCCCTCGGCCCGGAGCTGTACCAGCTGACGTGGTTCGGCATCTTCGCAGCCCTCAACGCGGCCAGCACCGCCGCCCTGCTTCGCCGCGGCACGCCGCACGGCCCCCGGGCGGCGTACTGGTGGCTCGCTGCCACGGCACTGCTCGGCCCGGTCGCGGTGGGACGCCTCGACGGGCTGACCGCCCCCGTGGTGATCGTCGGAATCCTGCTCCTTGCAGCGCGGCCGGTCCTTGCCTCCCTCCTGCTCAGCGCAGCGAGCTGGGTGAAGGTCTGGCCCGCCGCCGTCGTACTGGCCGCGGTCATCACCTGCCGCGGCCGTCTTCGGATCGCGCTGGCGGGTGCCGGACTGTCAGCGGGCATCGCCGTCGTCGTCGCCGTCTTCGGTGACCTCCGCAACCTCACCGGCTTCCTCGGCGCCCAGGGTGCGCGTGGAATGCAGCTCGAGGCGCCGCTGTCGACGCCCGGCGTCTGGCAGGCGATCACGGGCACCTCGGGCGCGTACTTCTACGAGGACAAGATCATCAACACCATGGAGGTGAGGGGGGCGCTGAGCGGGCAGGTCTCCGCCCTGATGGGCCCGCTGCTGGCCCTGGCGGTGCTCGCATCCGCCGCGCTGGTCGCCGTCGGGCTCCGCCGTGGAGCGCGCCCCGGTCCGCTGCTGGCCACCGCCTCGCTCGCCCTGGTGACCACGCTCGTCGTGTTCAATAAGGTCGGATCACCCCAGTTCATGCTCTGGATCGCCGCGGCGATCGCGGCAGGGCTGGTGCTCGATACCGCAGGGGGCTGGCGGCTCCCGGCGGCGGCGATGCTCCTGACCGCGGCGCTTACAACGCTCGTCTACCCGATCTTCTACGACGAGCTGCGGTACGGGCTGAACCCGGCCGTCGCGCTCCTGCTGACGCTGCGCAACCTCCTCGTGGTGGGCATCTTTGCGTGGTCGGTGCGCAGGCTCTGGCGCATGAGCCGGAGGACGGCGGGGGCGCCCGCCCGGGCGGGCCTGCCCGAGTCCGCGTAGGCCCGTACGCGGGGCCCGGCGCCGCACCGCACCTCAGCCGTGCCCGGGTTCCCCCGTGACGCGGTGGTCGGCATGGTTCAGGCCCTCCCGGACCAGCCGCGCCAAATGGCCGTCCGTGATGCTGTAGATCACGCGGCGGCTCTCGCGGTGGGTGCTGACGAGGCCGGCGAGACGCAGCTTCGCCAGGTGCTGGCTGACCGAGGTGCGGCTCACCGCCGTGCGTGCCACGAGGGTGCCGACGTCGGACGGTCCGTGGGTGAGCAGCCACAGGAGGTGCAGCCGGGTCGGATCCGCGAGCATCCGAAACGTGGCCGCGCCGGATCCCAGCCGCTCCGGATCCGGCGGCCCGGGATGGTGAAGGCTGGGCCCTTTACCGCCCATCCCGGTTCCCTTCGGCCGCCGAGCCCGCGGTGGGCGGCACCGGCCGGGCAACGCGCGGCCACAGGCGGACCGCCCCGACGGTGCCCGCCGCGGCCAGCGCCGCCAGGACCAGCGCCGCGGCCGGCTGGCCCGCTGCGGCGCCGATCCAGCCAGCCGCCGGATAGGTGAGGATAAAGCACGCGTGCGACAGCGAGAACTGGGCCGTGAAGAGCTGGTTCCGGGTGCTGTCGGTGGCGGCCCGGCGCAGCAGCCGCCCCGAAGGGGTGCTGATCATTGAGGTCCCGGCGCCGAGCAGCCCCCACAGGCCCAGGTAGAGCAGCCAGGAATGGTCCGTGAGGGGGACCGGGAGCTGCTCCGTCCAGGTCAGGAGCGCGGCGGCGGCAAGCCCGGGCGGCAGCAGAATGCCGCCGGTGAGCATGAGGGAACGGTCGGAGATCCGGTCAAGGAGCCGCGGGGCGGCAAGGGCAACAAACATCGAGCCCGCACCGTAGCAGGCGAGGGCGAGCGCGACGTCGGTATCGGAGCGGTCGAACACCTCCCGGACATGCACCACGGTATTCACGAGCACGTAGGCCGTCCCCGCAGCCACGGCAAGGTCAAGGGCCAGCAGCCCGCGCAGCGGGGCCAAGCGCATGAAGATCCGCGTCCCGAGGGTGGTGCGGTGCAGCAGCGACCCGGCCGGGTCCGCCGGTGGAATCGGCGGCAGCCGGGTGGCCGCGACCAGGGCGGCCGAGAGCAGGAAACCGGCGGCCGTCCCGATGAACAGGTTCGAGTAGGAAAGGACGAGCAGCAGGGCGGCCGCCAGCAGCGGGCTGAGCAGTGACTCGAGATCGTAGGCGAGGCGGGAGAGCGACAGCGCCCGCGTGTAGTCCCGCTCGCGCGGCAGGACAACAGGGATGATGGCCTGGAACGCCGGGGTGAAGGTGGCCGAGGCCGACTGCAGGAGGAAGACGAGCAGGTAGATCTGCCAGATCGAGTCGACCCCCGGCAGGGCCAGCGCGATGGCGGCACGCACCAGGTCCGCGCCGATCAGCACCGCCCGGCGGGGCAGATGCCCCACCAGGGCGGACATGAAGGGCGCGGCGAAGACGTAGGCGACCATCTTAAGGGTGAAAGCAGTGCCGAGGACGGCGCCCGCCTGCCCGCCGGCAAGGTCGAAGGCAAGCAGGCCGAGGGCCACTGTGAGGAGGCCGGTGCCCGCCAGGGCCACAACCTGGGCGGTGAGCAGCTTCCGGTAGGCCGGAACCCGCAGGACGGTGAGCATGGGCTCCTTGGGGGCAGGCGGAACGGGGATCTTCAGCATAGGTGCACATCCGCGCACATATCAACGTGCCCCGGACGGATCAGGGGTGGCGGACGCCCTCGCCTGCGAGTACGGCCCGGTACCCCTCCCGGTAGGTCGGGTACGTGAACCCGAACCCGGTCGACCGCAGCAGGGCGCTCGAGCAGCGCTTGTCGCCGCCGCGGGTGGTGCTGGTCGGGCCGGCCGGGGGAGCCGGCAGGCGCAGTTCGGCCGCGAGGAAACGCAGGACGTCGGCGAGGTCCGAGGGCTCCTCATCGGTGCCAAGATATACCGGCGCGGGGGCTTCCACCGCCGAGGTGAGGTGAACGATGGCGGCGGCTGCGTCGTCGCGGTGGATCCGGTTGGTCCACTGGGGCTCGGCCGGCAGGACGGCCCGCCCGGAGGTGACCGAGTCGATCAGCCGGGTGCGGCCCGGCCCGTAGATGCCCGAGAGCCGCAGGACCAGGGTGCCGGGGGAGCGCTCCAGCAGGAGCACCTCGGCCTCCCTCAGGATTTTCCCCGTGGGTGTTTCGGGCTCCGCCGGGGACTCTTCGCCCACGAGTCCGCCGCCGAAGTCGCCGTACACGGCGGTTGAGGAGACGAAGAGGATCCGGCGGGGGCTCACGCCGTCGCGCTCAAGGGCGTCGAGGAGGTTCGCTGTCGCGCTCACGTAGGCTGCTCGGTAGGCCGCCTCGGTGCGCTCGCCGGCGGCGGTGGCGATCACCACGATCTCCGTGTCGGCCGGGACCTCCGGCAGGGTGCCGGTGAGGTCGACTGCCTGGCCCTCAATCTGCTCCGGAAGCCGGCCGGGGGAGCGCCGCCAGCCCACCACCCGGTGCCCGGCCGCGGCGTAGCGCAGCCCGGCCTCCGTTCCAAGGTCTCCGCTCCCGGCGATCAGCACTGTCATGCCTCGAGCCTATCCCCAGTCCTAGTCGCGGATCCGCACGGCGGTCTCGCGGAGATACAGGTCAACGCGCGTGTACGCGTCGCGGGTCAGGGCCTTCCACAGTTCGACGCCGAGCCGCGGGTCCTCCTCCTCGATGCTGCTGATGGCGTCCGCCGTCAGGACCTTCAGCCGGACCTTGCCCACCGCCTTCACTGTAGTTTCCTGCCGGTCCGAGCTGCCCAGCGCGAGCTCGCCGAACGTCATCCCGGCGCTGAGGGTGGTCAGCTTCACGCGACCGCCGGTCGGGCCGGGCACGGAGGTCTCGATCCTGCCCGAGAGAATGAAGAAGACGCCGCCGAAGCGCTGGCCGACGCGCCGGATCACGTCGCGGTCGGCGTAGGTGCGGTCCTCCATCCGCTCGGCGAGGGCGTCGACGTCCGCCGCGCTCAGCGGGCTGAGCGCCGGGCAGTCGGCGACTTCGACCTCGGCCGGCAGGCACAGCTCGTCGCCGTAGCGGCCGATCAGCTCGTTTTCGCACCACTCGACGGCGGCGGTGCGGGTGTCGAAGGTCGGCACCTCCCGGTCCACGTCCTGAAAGGTTTCGGCGAGGTTGCCGTCGGCGTCGATCAGGACGAGTTCCCGGCCGGCCGCCACGAGGTTCTCACGCACCTCGGCCAGCAGGCGCAGGGACACCCCGGCCACCTCGTCGACGCGGCGCAGGTCAAGGATGACGAGGGCGACGTCCTCGCCCAGGCTGCTCAGTTCGCGGACCATGGACTCGGTGCCCGCGAACAGCAGGTCGCCGTTGAGCTCGATGACCCTGGCGCGGTGCCCGTGTTCGCGGAGGATGTCCATGGCCTCGTCGTTACGCCGGATGCCCGAGGGGGCCCCGGTGATGTCGTAGGTCGACCGGATGGCCGAGCGGCCGGTGCGCGCGGCCCGGACGAAGTGGAGTTCCATATCGTTGGAGAGCCGCTCGGCGGTGGCCACGCCGCGGACGCTGCTCCCGTGGGCGTCGAGCGGCGGGGAATACACGGCGAGGCCGACCTGGCCGGGCAGGACGGCGATCGTTCCGCCGCCGACACCGCTCTTGGCCGGCATGCCGACGTTGCTCAGCCAGGAGCCGGCGTCGTCGTACATGCCCGAGG
This sequence comes from Arthrobacter frigidicola, assembly GCA_003602285.1. Classification (GTDB taxonomy): domain Bacteria; phylum Actinomycetota; class Actinomycetes; order Actinomycetales; family Micrococcaceae; genus Arthrobacter_D; species Arthrobacter_D frigidicola. The sequence goes on along the minus strand of QZVU01000003.1, from coordinate 438,429 downwards.
TGGCCATCACCGACAGGACGCGCTCCACCTCGCCGATGCCCAGCACCTCCTTGCCCGTCAGCGGGTTGCGGCCGGCATTGGCGAGCGTCGCGGCCATGACCGACAGGTCCAGGCAGGTCACCTGGACCGAGCACTGGCGAAAGTAGTCGCTGATGACCGGCGCCGGATCGGACTCGAGGATGTTGAAGGACCGCAGCAGGTAGGCCAGGGCCCGGTTTCGGTGGCCGTGGTCGAGCTCGGACTCGAAGATCTCCTCGTCGACGCTCAACTGCCGGCCCGCGAAGGCAGAGTACGTGTTGAGGATGCGCTTGAACCGGGTGTTGCCGCCGGCGGAGCGGACGAGGGAGGTCGCGGTAAGGGCGCCGGCGTTGATCATGGCGTTGGCGGGCCGGCCGGTGCCGGGGGCGAGGGATATCTCGTTGAAGGAATCACCCGACGGTTCGACGTCGACCTTTGCATCCACGGCTTCCATGCCCAGATCGGCCAGCGCAAGCCCGTAGGTGAAGGGCTTGGAGATCGACTGGATAGTGAATTCCTGCCGGGTGTCGCCGATCTCGTAGGTGTACCCGTCGACGGTGGTGAGGCAGATGCCGAAGTTGTCCGGGTCGACGTTCGCCATGGCCGGGATGGTGCTGTACGGCTTGCCGTCCTTCAGCTCCGCAATCTCCTGGTGGATCTTTTTGAGGTAGCTCTCGATCGGCGATTCCATGACTTCAACCCTAGGGCACCCCGTAGGGAGGGCAGTCCGGTGGCCGTCGGGCAGCCCGGCGTCGCGGCTGAACTGGGTTCCTTGGGGTGCCGGAAACGACGGCGGTACCCAAAAGCGACGGCGGTGCCCGAAAGCGACCCCCGCGCCGGATATTTCCGGTCCGCTCGTCGCAATCGGGCGCGCCCGTCGCGAGCGGGCACCTTCACCGCGGGAAATGACGTCCGCAGGACGCCCGCGGACTCGTTGCCCGCACTCTAAGGACGCCGGTTGCCGAGGCGCTCCAGTAACCGCTCTTCGGCATGCTCCCCGGGCTTGATCCCGGACGGGATGCGGAACAGGAAAAACAGACCGAGGACCCACCACAGGCCGAACAGGATCCACGGCGGCGGGGTGAGCGAGGCCGGCATGCCAGGCATGTACAGGCTCAGCAGCCCGACGCACAGCACGACGGCGGCCCACCCGATGATCAGGCCGGCTGACCCGTTGCCGCCGACGCGGAGCGGACGCTCCATGCCGGGATCGGTACGGCGGAGGATCACGAACACGAGCGACACGAGGATGTAGGCGATGATGATGCTCGGCGCGCCAGAATCGACGAGCCAGCCGAGCATCTCCTCCCCAAAGAACGGTGCGAGAAATGACAGCGCACCGATGAACATCAGCGCGTTTGCGGGGGTGCGGTACTTCGGGTGGAGCACGCCGAACCAGCGCGGGAGCATTCCGGATCGGGCCATCGAATACATCAACCGCGACGCTCCGAGGAGCAGCGAGTTCCAGGACGTGAGGATTCCTGCGATGCCGCCGGCGATGAGCACCTTGGCCATGAAGTCGGAGCCAAACATTGCGCCCATGGCGTCGGCCGTCGCAATGTCGGCGCCGGCGAGGTCTTCGACCGGCATGGCGGAGGATGTCGTCAGGATCGTCATGACGTACCAGATGGTCGCGAGGATCACCGCGACGACGACGAGGCGGCCGATCTGGCGAGCTGGGATATCCACCTCTTCGGCCGACTGGGGGATGACGTCGAACCCAATGAAGAGGAAGGGAACGACGACGAGCACGCCGAAGTAGCCGGCGACGCCCCCATCGAAGAGGGGCTCCATATTGGCGGTAGATCCGCCGGTGAAGGAGCCAAGGATGAGGATTGCTCCGATGAGGAGCAGGAACAGCACAACGAAGGTCTGGGCGACACCCGCCAGCTTGACCCCGCGGATGTTTACCCAGGTGATGACGACGGCGGCGAGGGCGCCGACCAGTGCCCACGTGAGGTGCACCTGATCCCCGGCGACCTCCCACAGCGGGATCCGGCTCAGGTCCGGGAACAGGTATTCGGCGGTGCGGGGAAGCGCTACGGCTTCGAAGGCGACGATGGTGACATATCCGCCCGTGATCGCCCACGAGCCGATGAAGGACCACCGCGGACCCATTCCGCGAAGCAGGAAGTTGTGCTCACCGCCCGCCTTCGGCATCGCGGCAGTCAGCTCGGCATAGGTGAGGCCAACAACGCCCATGATGACGCCGCCCGTGACCATTGCGGCCACCGCGCCGAGGGTACCCGCCGAGGTGATCCAGTCGCCGGTGAGAACCACCCAGCCGAAACCGATCATGGCGCCGAAACCGAGGGCCAGCGCGTCCCAGTTGCCGAGCACCTTCAGGAGGGAGGCTTCCTCCCCGTGAGCATGTGTAGTTTCAGCCATGTTCCGACACCTTCGTTCGGGGGTGCTCTCGCGCCCGTGGGGTGGGCTTGGATCCCGAGGCCAGTCTAGGAGCAGGGCGGGCTGTGAGAAAGGACGGCGCCCGAAACGGCAGCCGTGCCCAGAAACGACGAGCGCACCCGGAGACGACGGCGGTACCTCAGAGCGAGGTGGCGCCTGAAAGCGACGGCCGGGCCGGATAATTCGGGGGCGCTCGTCGCAATCGGGCGCGCCCGTCGCGATCGGGGGTGTTCGCGGCGGGATGTCGATGCGCTTCGCTAGACTTCCGAAGACCCGGCTCGGGGCAGCGTCCCGGGCTCCGCCTCCACCCACCCCCAGGACAGCTCATGCCGAAAAGCTCAACCCGGTCTCCGCGGATCGAAGATTTGGTGCTGCGGGACCTCGCAGTGCCCCAGGACGGTCCTCCGGAGGCGGGCGATCACCGCGAAGGCGAGCTGTACTCCTCCACGAGCCTCGACGGCCTGGACCTCGGCGGTATCTCCTTCAGCGAGTGCCTGTTCGAAGGCACCTCCCTCAACGAGACGCAGCTGCGCGGGGCCCGTTTCCGCGAGTGCCGCTTCACCGAGCTGTTCGCCCCCGTCTTCGCCGCAGCCCGGAGCTCCTGGCGCAACGTCTGGCTCGAGGGCACCCGCTGGGGATCGGCTGAACTCTATAACAGCACGCTCGAATCGGTGCGGATCAGCGGCGGGAAGCTCGACTTCCTCAATCTCCGCAGCTCGACCCTCACCGATGTCGACATCTCGGACTGCATCATCGGCGACCTCGATCTCACCGAGGCGAAGGGAGTCCGCGTCGCGCTGCGCAACTGCCGGATCAACACACTCACCCTCACGGGAAGCAGGTTGCGGGACGTCGACCTGCGCACCACCGAGTTCCGGGCGCTCACCGGTCCGGACGGGCTGGGCGGGGTCACCATCGATTCCTATCAGCTGGGCCTCCTCGCGCCGATCCTCGCCGAGAACCTGGGCCTCCTCGTCGAGGACTGAGCCGCCCAGCCGTCTTCACGCTCGGGCGGCCCGGCGCGGTTACCCGCCCCGCTATCGGTCGCGCCGGGCCTGATCCCGCGGTCGCCTATCTGGGTCCTCAGAGGTGGTATCGGAAGATCCGGCGCCGGCCTGCTGGTCGTCGACGGAGGTTCCCGGCGAGTGCTGCTCCGCCGGCGCTGGCTGGGGATGCTGACCCCGATGCTGCTCCGAGGGGTGCGGTGCTGCATAGGGCGGCGGGTACTGCCCGGCAGGGACCTGCCCCTGCGGGGACGGTGCACCATAGGGCGGCGGGTACTGCCCGGCGGGAGACTGCCCCTGCGGGAACGGTGCTGCGTAGGGCGGCGGGTACTGCCCGGCAGGAGACTGCCCCTGGGGGTACTGCCCCGCGTACGGTGGCGGGTACTGCCCGGCCGGGACCTGGCCGGCCGGAACCTGGCCGGCCGGAACCTGGCCCTGAGGGTACGGCGGGTACTGCCCGGCAGTCGGCACGAAGGGATACTGCCCGTAGGGGTACTGAGCGTAAGGCTGAATGGCCGGAACCGGCGCCGGCACGACTATCCGGTCCCGCCGAAGGCTGCCGGACCGGTCGAACATCCGCAGCACGACGACCGCGAAAGCCGCCGTTGTCAGCACCGAGATGCCAAGCCCGATGGCGGAGCCCTCCTTGGCGTTGACGTCCACGAGGCCCACTGCGCCGAGCAGGAAGATCGTCGAGTTGTTGACGACGTGCGCAGCGATGGCCGCCTCAAGGCCGCCCGTGCGCCACGTGATCCACCCTGCGAAGACGGCGAACAGGGCGACGTCGAGCTGACCCAGCAGGTCATACCCGTGACCCAGCACGAACAGCGGGACCGGCAGGAGGATTGCGAAGGCGGGATGGCGCAGCCAGCTGCCGACCGCCTGCATGAGGTAGCCGCGGAACACGTATTCCTCGGCGGCGGCCTGGAACGGCACGAGCAGGAGGGTCATCGCGATCAGGATGCCCACCCGCGGACCCGCAAGGTCGAGGGTAGCGGGAACGTAGCCGGGGAACAGCGGCTCAAGAAGGAAGGACAGCGCGATGCTGAGCGAGTAGATCACGGCGGCAGCGGCGAGGCACCGGCCGAGCCATCCCCACCGGATCCGCCCGTGGACCGAGGAGAGCAGCCCGATGGGCCGGGGCCCGGTGATCAGGGCCGCAAGGGCGAGCGCGGGAATCAGCAGGATGAGGGACACCATCGTGAAGCCGAACACGAGCGGGTCCGAGAGATCGAAGGACTCAAGTCTTTCGAGGTAAGAGGCCCCAAGCGCCGGGTCGAGACCGCCTCTGATCCCGCCGATCACGAGCACGATGAGCATGAACACCAGGTAGAAGATGGTGCCGAGCAGCCCGGTCACCAGGGGCTTCCACCACCTATGGCCGGCCCAGGAGCGCGTCAGGCGATGGAAGGGGAAGGCCTCGCCTGCGGGGGCGCCGGTCGGGTCCGCCGGTGGCTCCGTCGCTCGGTTCGATGCCGCCACGGCCGACGGGCCTTCTACAAATCGGTCCACTGTGTGCTTATCCATCTCTTATCGAGACCGTGCCCGCGGTTCGGGTCGGTGCCTTCTTCTCCTTAACGGTAAACGTCGACCAAAGTAGCCCGGGCATCGCGCCGCGACCGCACCTGGCCGATGACTGTCACGGCGCAGGTCAGGACGGCCGAGAGGGCGATGCCCGCCCACAGGTCGATCTTCAGCGCCCCGGCCCCCGCGACGGCGCCGGCCAGGATGAGGGCGATGGCGGCGGCCCGGCGCACCCAGAAGGGGCCCTTTCCGCCCGCGATCCTCGAGTCGGAGGCAAGCCCGGTGATGGTGGAGGTCACCACGACCGTCGTGATCTCGGCGACCTTCAGACGTTTCGCGGTGGCGGCCTGAATCCCCATCACCAGGCCGAGGGCCGACGTCGTGATGCTTCCCAGGGTCTCGTCCTCGGCGACGTCGAAAAGGGCCGTGAAGAGGGCGAGCGCCACCATCACCCCCGCCACCGCGGCAAGGGCGGTGGTCGTCCGGCCCGACCAGCCCTCGGGTGCCCGGCGCAGCAGCCGCCCCGCGATGGCTGCCCCCACCATGAAGAAGGCGAGCGCAAGGGCGGGCCGGAGCACGGGAAGGTCGCTGCCGCCGGCGAAGGCCATCCCGAGGAGCACGACGTTGCCCGTCATGTTGCCGGTGAACACCCGGTCCAGGCCGAGGTAGCCGACGGCATCGATGACACCGGTGGAGAACGTCAGCACGAGCATCAACACCAGGTGGAGCCGGTCGGTGGGCAGGGACGTTTTCTTCATGCGGTCCTCCAGGGACGTGGCCGGCGGCAATCGGGGGCAGGGAGCGGTCCCGTCCAGGGTGTCCAAGGACAGGCCGCAGGAACGGGCCGCAGGGACGGGGTCACGGTGACGGGCCGGCGGGTGGGACGGCCGCAGTCCAGGCCCGGCGGCCCCGCCGGACGGATCCGCCCGGCCCGCGCCGGTGCTGGTGATGATCTTGTGAGGAATGTATACGAAAGCATATCGTCGGAGCAGAGAAGATATCCGGTATTCACGGGCCCCGCCGAGGGGAGGCCCGTCCACGCCCTGCCCGGGCCGAAAGGCGCTTCCATGACGTACACACCGGCGGAGACCTTCACCACCCGTCCCACCCTGCAGGGCACCTTCGGCATGACCGCCTCCACCCACTGGCTGGCGACGGCCTCCGCGCAGGCTGTCCTGGAGCGCGGCGGCAACGCCTTCGACGCCGCGGTCGCGGGGGCCTTCGTGCTGCACGTCGTCGAACCCCACCTCAACGGCCCCGGCGGTGACATGACGGGCGTCTTCGCCACCGCCGCGGACCCCACGCCGACCGTGCTCATGGGGCAGGGCCCCGCCCCGGCAGGTGCCACCCGGGAACACTACCTGGCCGAGGGACTCGAGCTGGTGCCCGGTGCGGGAGCCCTGGCGGCCGCGGTGCCCGCGGCCGTCGACGCATGGCTGCTGCTGCTGCGCGACCATGGCTCGTGGGAACTCGGCGATGTCCTGGCGTATGCGATCGGCTACGCCCGGCACGGGCACCCCGTTCTGGCCCGTGTCGGTGCCACCATCGCCACCGTCGCCGAGCTGTTCACCGAACACTGGCCCAGCTCGGCGGCCCTGTGGATGCCGGACGGGCGGCCGCCGGCCGCAGGGGAGATCATCACCAACGAGGCGTACGCGGGGGTCCTCGACGGCCTCGTCGGCGCCGGGTCCGGGGCCCCGACCCGGGAGGCCCGGATCGACGCCGCCCGCCGCGAGTGGCGGACCGGGGCCGTGGCCTCGGCCGCGGCGGACTTCCTTTCCCTCCCGCACCGCCATTCGTCAGGGACCGACCACGCCGGGGTGATCACCCGCGGGGACTTCGCCGGCTTCAGGGCCGGGTATGAACCGGCGGCCACCTACGAGTTCCGCGGCTTCACCATCGCCAAGACCGGACCGTGGGGGCAGGGGCCGGCGCTGCTGCAGACCCTCGCAATCCTGGACGGGCTTCCCGATGACCACCTCGACCCCTCAACGGCACTCGGCGCGCACACCATCCTCGAGGCCCAGAAGCTCGCCATTGCGGACCGTGAGGCCTACTACGGCGACGCCGCGGTGCCCCTTGAGTACCTGCTCTCGGAGGAGTACGCGGCGCAGCGCCGGGCCCTGATCGGAGAGCGGGCCTCAACCGAATTCCGTCCCGGCAGCGTTCCGGGACACGAACCGTTCCTCCCGCCGCTGAGGACCGAGTACACCCCGCCGGCGGCCGCCGGGAGGCCGTTCGCCGGGGCGGGGGAACCGACAGTCTCCCGCGCGGGGGAGACCCGCGGTGATACCTGCCACATCGACGTCGTCGACCGCTGGGGGAACATGATCTCGGCGACCCCGAGCGGCGGCTGGCTCCAGTCCTCGCCGGCCATCCCCGGGCTCGGCTTCTGCCTCGGTACCCGCCTGCAGATGACGTGGCTGGAGGACGGCGCCCCCTCAACGCTGCGCCCCGGCCGGCGCCCGCGCACCACCCTGACCCCCACGCTCGTGCTGCGGGACGGCGAGCCCGTGGTGGCCCTCGGCTCGCCCGGAGGGGACCAGCAGGACCAGTGGCAGCTGCTGTACCTGCTGCGGACCATCGTCGGGGGCTACACCCCCCAGGAGGCCATCGACGCGCCCTTGCTCCACACGACGTCGATTCCCGGTTCCTTCTGGCCGCGCACGTGGGAACCGGGTGGAGCGGTCGTGGAGGACCGGCTGGGGGACGAGGTCATTGCGGAGCTCGAACGCCGCGGACACGTCGTGACCCGGGCCGGGGACTGGGCGCTGGGGCGGCTCTCCTGCGTCACTGCCGATCCGGCCACCGGGATCCTCCAGGCGGCGGCCAACCCGCGCGGCGCGCAGGGATATGCCGCCGGCCGCTGACCAGCATCCGACCGGCATCCGGCCTGCGGATCCTCACCCCGCTATCCCGGGGACTTCATGCAGGGTGGAGGCCGCCCGCCGGACAGCGCCAAGGAGGGCGCCCGCCGCCGGCTGGCCGCCCTAGAGGAAGGGGCGGAGCGGCGCGAGCACCGTTTCGCTGAACCGCGCCACGACGTGCCGGCTCTCCCACTCCTCGAGGGTGAGCAGGCGGGTGTTTGAGCTGTCGATCTCGAAGATCTGTTCCATGGTGCGGGCCAGATCCTTATCGAAGATTTCGAGGTTGGTTTCGTAGTTGCCGGTCAAGCTCAGCCGATCGATGTTCGCCGTGCCCACCGTCGACCATTCGCCGTCCACCGTCGCGGTCTTGGCGTGGATCATGGCGTTCTGATACAGCAGGACCTGCACGCCGCAGCGCAGCATCGAGGAGTAGAACCCGCGCGAGAGGCAGTCGGCAACGACGTGGTTGGAGTCCTCGGGCAGGATCACGCGCACGTCAACGCCGCGCTGGCTCGCCCGCAGCAGCGCGTCCATAATCTGCTGGTCGGGGATGAAGTAGGCGGTGGTGATGTAGATGGAGCGCGTGGCGCGGTTGATGGCGTCGAGGTAGACCCCCCGGATGGGGAACACGAGGTTCGCCGGGATGTTGTTGACGGCCCGGATCCGCGGCTCCCAGAAACCGGCGCTCGTGTCGGCCATCTTCGCCTGCCGCTTCGCGCTCAGGTTCCAGACACTCACGAAGGCCTGGCGCAGCTCCCACACCGACGGCCCGGTGATCGCCAGGTGCGTGTCCCGCCACTTGGTGGCGTACAGGGAACCGATGTTGTACCCGCCGACGAAGCCAATGGCGTCGTCAACCACCATCAGTTTCCGGTGGTCGAGGCCGGTGCCCCGGATGTTGGTGAACAGCACCGAGGGGCGCAGGACCGGGAACCGGAACACCTGGACGTCAGGATGGAATTGGTAGAACGAGGGGCGCACCACGAGGTTGGCGAAGCCGTCGTAGATCACGTGGACCTTGACGCCGCGGGCCGCCGCCGCGTTGATGGCGTCACGGAACCGCCGCCCCACCGCGTCGCCCTTCCAGATGTAGGTCTCGAGCAGGATCTCGTGCTCGGCACTCTCAATGGCCTCGATCATCGCGTTGAAGAGATCTTCGCCGTAGGTGTAGACGGTCGTCGTGGACTCGTTGATCGTCGTGGTGAAGGTACCGGGCCGGGGGAAACCTTCACGGGTCCTGCGGATCCGCTTCTGAACGGCGTCGATGAGGACGGCGGAGGCGATGACGGCCGCCTGGACACCGAAGAAAAGGAGAGCGGCACGGCGGAGGGCGGTCGTGGCAAACTCCATCACAGCCCTGTGGTTCAGCGAGTCCATGACTAGAGCCTATCGTTCGGACGGCCCGGTCCCGACCCGCATTCCGGGCGCGCGGCCGGCGGCGCTAGTGCGCCCCGACCAGGCGGGCCTCCGCCGCGGCCTTCGCCACCCCGTTGGTCCACGCGTAGCCGTGCCCGGGCAGGACGAACTCGGCTCCGGTGCCCTCGAGCGCATCGAGAGAGGTGAGGGCAGCGGCGGTGTCTGCGGTCGCGGCCCGGGCGACGATCTGCGGGCCCCTCCGGCCGGTGTAAGGGTCGAGGGTCACCAGTGCGTCACCGCTGATCAGCACGCCCCGCTCCGGGAAGGACAGCGCACAGTGGCCGAGGGTGTGCCCCGGAGAGGGGACCAGGACGGGGTTTCCCGGCAGGGCGGCGGCACTGGCGGACGTCAACGGCTCAAGTTTCTTCACCCCGCGCACCTTGAGTGCTCCGGCGGCCGTCATGCGGGCCAGCACCGGGACCGCCTGGGGATACCGCACCGGGTACAGCAGCGGCGTCCTCTCGCGCTGGTATCGGTAGGGGTGGGCGGCAATGTACGCGTCGTCCACGTGGCCGTAGACGGGGATCCCGTGCTGGCTCCGCAGGTATTCGGCGAACCCGACGTGGTCGAAATGGCCATGGGTGAGCACCACGGCCCGCACGTCGGCGAGGCTCCTGCCCAGGCTGCTCAGCGCGCCGATGAACTTCCGCCGCGTGCCCGGCAGCCCGGCGTCGACAAGGAGCAGGCCCCCGCCGTCCTCGACCAGATAGCAGTTCGTGTGCGCGTGGGTGATGCGGTGGATCCCCTCGGCGATATTCGGTGTGAACACGTTGGATCCTCCCTGGGGCAAACCGGAAAATTCTAGCCAAGCAGTGCAAAGGGGAGTTCCGCAAGGACCTTTCTTTCCAAACCCGGGCTTGCCCGATACGTTGGAGTTGTAGTCGATTTCACGCCGATGTGCCGGTGTGGGGCACCGGTTTCCCGGTCCTTCCGGGGAGGACGCCCCAGTGCCGGCGCGAGTCCAGAAGCGGTAGGGTCCGGTGATCAGCGAAAAGGACCAGCAGCGCCGCACCTGTGCGGCTTTCCGGCAGACGAGCCTGAGCCTTTATGAGCTGTGGCTGCGCTATGTCGGGCTCGGCGGGAATGCCGGCGAGGAGGAGGTGGACGCCTACCTCTACAGTTCGCTGCTGCTTCCGGCTTTTGAGCGGGACATGCTCGCGCACGCGGTGAATGAATTCATTGCAGAACAACCGGCTCCACCGCGCGCGCCCTACAGCGGCGAAGGTCGCGGAAGGTCCTGATCGGCTGATAAATTCGAAGACCAACCCCTGTTACGTGAAAGGGCGGCCATGTCCGAATCCAGCCCCAGTCCCCTCAAGCAGATCATGATTGCTGCAGCCGACCTCGAACGAGCGGAGTTCGAGCGCGACCGGCTGGCCCTGCTGTACCGGGATCTTGTGCTTGAGGCCTTCGGGGCGGGGGAGGAGCCGGGCGCGCTGTCCGAAGCCACCGGGATCCCCAGAGCCGAACTCCTCCGGATCGCGGCGCTGGTCACTCCGGCCCAGCGCAGCCGGGATGCCTCGCCACGGTAGCCCTCCGGGTGGCAGAAGGCTCTCCGCACCCGCTCGGTCCGCCGGGCTGTCAGCCCTTGTTGCCCGTGGTGGCGATCCCCTCGACGAAGTGCCGCTGGCCGATAAAGAAGAGGACGATCATCGGCACCGTGGTGATCACGCTCGCCGTCACCACCAGTTCCCAGTGCCAGTCCCCGCCGAACCCGAACTGATCGAGCAGGGCCTTCAGGCCTCGGGGGACCGTGAAGGTCGAACTGTCCCGCAGGTAGATCAGCGGGCGCATCAGGTCCGTCCAGGCCGCCTGGAACTCGAAGAGCAGGGTGACGACGAGGGCGGGTTTGCACAGCGGCAGCGCGATGCGCGAGAACATGTGCCAGTTGTTCGCCCCGTCCACACGGGCGGCCTCGAACAGCTCGCGCGGCAGTCCCAGGAAGAACTGGCGCAGCAGGAAGATGTAGAACGCGCTGCCGAAGAGGTTGCCCGCCCACAGCGGGGTGAGCGTGCCGACCTGGCCCAGGCTGTTCCAGATCAGGAAGGTCGGAATCATGGTGACCGCGCCGGGGAGCATCATGGTCGCCAAAACCAGGCCGAACAGCACATTGCGGCCCCGGAACCGGAAGAACGCGAAGCCCCACGCCACCAGGGCACTGGAGATGGTGACGGTGGTGGCGGCGAGCACCGTGACGAGCACGGTGTTGCTCAGCCACAGCGCGAGCGGAGCCTCCTGCCAGACGGTGAGGTAGTTCTCGAATGTGAACGACTTTGGGATCAGCCGGTTGTCGAAGACCTCTGAGCGCGGCTTGAAGGAGGCGCTGATCAGCCACAGCAGCGGATAGGTGAAGATGACCGTCGCGGCACCCAGCGCCAGCCAGGTGAGCACCCGGGCGACGGGGCTGCGGCGGGTCCCCGCCGGGCCGGTGCGCCGCGGCGCCGGCGCCACCGCCGCGGGGGCGCCGTCAACGGGGCGGACCGGCGCGACCGGCGGCAGCTGGGACGGCCCGGCCTGGAGATCAGCCATCGTTGTTCCCGCTTTCGTAGTAGACGAACCTCCGGCTGACGACCATCTGGATCACCGTGACGATCAGGACGATGACGAACAGCACCCAGGCCATGGCGGAGGCGTAGCCCATGTGGAGGAATTCGAAGGCCTGCTGGAACAGGTAGATCGAGTAGAACAGGGCGGCGTCGTTGCTGTAGGTGGTGTTGCCCGAGCCGAAGAACGCCGTGTACGCCTCGGTGAAAGTCTGGAACCCGGCGATCGTGTTGATGATGACGAGGAAGAACAGGCTCCCGCTGATCATCGGCAGGGTGATACTGCGGGTGACCTGGAAGCTGTTGGCGCCGTCGACCTTCGCCGAGTCGTAGAGTTCCTGCGGCACATCGCGCAGCGCCGCCAGCAGGATGATCACCGATGACCCGAGGGTCCACAGGCTCATCAGGATCAGCCCGGGCTTGATCCAGGACGGGTCGGTGGTCCACGCCGGACCGTCGATGCCGAACCAGCCGAGGAAACCGTTGACCAGTCCGTTCTGCCCGTTGAACAGGAGCAGCACCAGGATGCCGATGGCCACCGGGGGCGTCATCTTCGGCAGGTAGAACACCGTCCGGAAGAACCCGGAGGCGCGCCCGGCCCGGTTCAGCAGCAGCGCCAGCAGCAGCGACACGATCACGTGCGCCGGCACCGAGATGGCGGTGTAGATGAAGGTGTTGCGCAGCGACAGGGCGGTCTTCGGGTCCTCGAACAGCTCGGCATAGTTGGCCGTGCCCACGAAGTTCGGGTTGTTGATCACGTCGTAGTCGGTCAGCGACAGGTAGGCGCTGTAAATCACCGGCCAGAGCGTGAAGATGAGGAAACCGGCGATCCACGGGCTGATGAACAGCAGCGCGGCGCGCCGGGCGCGGCGGCGGTTCCGCCGCTGGCCCGGCCGGAGCACCGGCTTAGCGGCCCGAGGACCCCGCAGCGGGGCGGCCTGCGAGCTCATCTCCTATTCCTCGTCCCAGGAGCTCCAGGCCTCGTCAAGAGCCTGCTGGGCCTCCTCCTGCGCCTGGTCGAGGGCGGCCTGGGGTTCCTGCTGGCCGTTGAGCACCCGGTTCACCGCGTCCTCCCACGCCGTCTCGAATTCGGCGTCGGCGGGGCTGGCCGGCAGGGCGAAGGATGCTTCGTTGGCCTCGTACGATGCCTCGATGGCCGCGTCCCACTTGGGGTCGGAGCCCACCTTGACGAACTCTTCCTTGATCCGCTCGTCGGCGGCCTGGTTGCCGGTGAACAGCCCCGTGAACGGCTTGCCCTCCTCGGCGCGCATGTCGGCGCGGGCGGTGGCGGCCTCCATCCAGGTGTCGACCTTGGTCATGTGTTCGATGAACCGGCAGGCGGCCTCGGGGTTTGAGCTTCCCTTCGGGATGGCCCAGGCCGACCCGCTGGAGTAGCTCATGGTCTTGCCCGAGGTGTCCTTCAGGGTGGTGAACGCCATCGGGGCATCCGGCGAGACGTCGTTGAGGATGTTGACGTACCACTGCTCCATGGGCATGGCCCCGAGCGTGTTGGAGGCGAACTGGTTTCCCTCCCCGAAGAAATCGGCCGAGTCCCGGAACGCCTTGACGGCGCTGAAGCCGCCCTGCTTCTCATAGATCTCAGAGGCGAACTCGAGGGCCTCGACGACGGCGGGGTCGTTGAGCTGGGCTTTGCGTCCGTCCGCGGAGATGATGTCGGCACCGTTGGCCTTGGCCCAGATGGGAAGGAATTCGGGGAGCTTCGTGTCGTAGCCGATCACGCTGAGCTTGCCCTCGTTCTTGACGAGCGTATCGGTGGCCTTCCGGATGCCGTCCCAGTCAGAGCCGTCGATGTCCTCGACGCTGAGGCCCTGTTCCTCGAGCAGCGCCGAGTTGCCCATGACGATCTGCACCTGGTTGAACTCGGGCACTCCGTAGACCTCGTCCTCGAAGGTCACCTGGCTCATTGCCGCCGCCCGGAAGTGGTCGACCTGAATGCCATGGGCGTTGATGCACTCGTTCAGGGGCAGAATCGCCCCCCGGGAGGCAAAGGTCCCAAGCTGGTTGCGGTTGGCGTAGATCAGGGCCGGCGGTTCCCCGGAGGCGACGGCGGAGAGGAACTGCTGGATGTCCAGGTCGCCTTCGACCAGGCTCACCTTCACGCCGTCGAGCTTCTCCTCGGCCGACTTCACGCGCGTTTCGCCGATCTCGTCGGTCGCGCCGAAGCCCATGATGTTCAGTTCCCCGGAGACCTCGGCCTCCGGGTCGAACTGGCTGTCTTCGGCTGTCTGGGAGCCGCCCGTACCGGTGGCGCACGCCGAGAGTGTCAGCCCTAACGCTGCCGCAATGGCCAGTGACTTCCGAGTCTTCATACCCGCCCCTTTGCTTCGAACGTCCCGGACGGCTCGAGGAGTGGGTTTTCAACCTCCGGTCGACGCGGGACTACCGTGTGAAGTCAGCATAAGCACTTCTCCTCGAAATACCTAAGGCAGCTTACTGTCAGCAGGCTTGGCGTGTGCACCGGTACGGCGGGCGGGCGGCTACTTCCGCTTCTTCGGCGAGTCGAGGATGAGGCCCAGGGCGATGCCGAGCATCCAGACGTCCTTGGCGACAGGGGTTCCGGCCTGGGTTGGGCGCACCCCGTCCTTCTCCGTCATTCCCTCGGTCTTGAGGTACATCGCAAGAAGCCCCCCGGAAAAACCCGCCAGGGCCAGGCCGGCGAGGCGGCTGGGAACGAACGGCACGAGCAGGAGGCTGCCCAGGCCGATCTCCACCGCGGAGAGGATCTTGCCGAACTTCTCCGGGTCGAGCTGGCCGGCCTGGGGGAAGACGCCGGCGGCCATCTGCTGCATGTACGCGGCGCTCTCCTGGTCGATGCCGACCTTGCCGATTCCGGAGTTGAGGATGAAGGCGCCGGTAGCCGCCCGCGGCGGGATGTGGCTGAGTTTGATAACCATGAAATGGTCCTACTTTCGGTGAATACATCCGCGGATTTCCGCCACGGATTCGGTGCTGAAACCCACGGCGGAGCCACGGGCTGGATCGAGCCTACGGCGGTCCCGAGGGCGAATCCAGCATACCGCCGAAGGTGACGCGGGACGCCGCCGGGGACCGTCGCGGGCGGCCATCCGGCGTTACCGGAGGGGCCCTTGGGACGGCTGGTGAAATGCGAACTTCTGTGAAACCTGCCTAAGGTAGAGGCCGCCGTTCACCGATAAAGCGGCCTGGTTTCCTCCCGGCGCGACCTACGCGCGGGCAGTTCCCCCAAGGTGAAAAGGGTACGAATGTGACCGATTTCCTCGTCGATAGGATCGACTCGATCCTCTTCTCGAGCTGGCAGCACTTCTCCCTCGTGGTGCAGTGCCTGCTGCTCGCTGCGGTGGCCGCCGTCGTCCTGGCCACGCTCGTCTACCGCAGCCCCACCCTCTCGGCCCTCGTGAACGGTATTTCCGCGATCGGCCTCACGATTCCCGCCTTCGCGCTGATCGGCCTGCTGATCGCCCCCCTCGGATTCGGAGTGGGCCCGGCGGTGATCGTCGTGGCGTTCTTCGCGGCACTGCCGATCCTCCGCAATGCCGTCGTCGGCCTGACCGGCATCGACCAGTCCCTGGTTGAGGCAGCACGCGGCATCGGCATGGGGCGGGTCCGCACGCTCGTCCGGATCGAGCTTCCCCTGGCGTGGCCGGTCATCCTCACCGGGATCCGCGTTTCGGCGCAGATGGTGATGGGGATCGCCGCCATCACCGCCTACGCCCTCGGCCCCGGCCTCGGCGGCCTCATCTTCTCCGGGCTCTCCCGGCTGGGCGGGGCGAACTCGTTCGAGTCGGTCGCCACCGGTGTCGTCTGCGTCATTCTCCTTGCCCTTGTCCTTGACCTGCTTCTCGTCGGCCTGGGCCGGCTCACAACCCCACGAGGTATCCGTGTCTGAAACAACTCTCCCCTCGCCGGCCGCCGCGGCGGCTCCGCCGATCACCGGTGCCAGCATTCTGCTCGACACCGTCACCAAGCGGTATCCCGGCCAGGGCAAGCCCGCGGTGAACGGGCTCACCCTTGAAATCCCGGCCGGGAAGATCGTGATGTTCGTCGGGCCCTCCGGCTGCGGCAAAACCACCACGCTCAAGATGATCAACCGGCTGATCGAGCCCACCGAGGGCCGGATCGTGCTCGACGGCGACGACGTCACCCGGATCGACGGCGACGCCCTGCGCCGGCGGATCGGGTACGTCATCCAGGCCGGAGGACTGTTCCCGCACATGAGCGTCGCCGCCAACATCGCCATCGTTCCCAAGATGCTCGGCTGGAGCAAGGAGCGCATTGCTGCACGCGTCGACGAGCTGCTCGAACTGGTCTCCCTCGATCCCGACCGCTACCGCGACCGGTTCCCGCGCGAACTCTCCGGCGGCCAGCAGCAGCGCGTCGGGGTGGCCCGCGCCCTCGCCGCCGACCCGCCGGTGCTGCTCATGGATGAACCGTTCGGTGCGGTCGATCCCATCACGCGCCAGCGCCTGCAGGACGAGCTGCTCAACATCCAGAGCGAACTGCAGAAGACCATCGTCTGCGTCACCCACGACTTCGACGAGGCGGTGAAGCTGGGTGACTGGATCGCGATCTTCAACGAGGGCGCCCAGCTCGTCCAGTACGACACCCCCGAACGCATCCTTGCCGAGCCCGCCAACGAATTCGTCGAGAACTTCATCGGCTCCGGCGCAGGCCTCAAGCAGCTGACGCTAACCCGCGTGGACGAGGTCGAGGTGGCTGACGCCGTCGTGGCCCGTCCCGGCGACCTCGCCACCGACGTGCTCTCACGCATGGACGCCGTCGGGCACAACCACTCAGTCATCGTCGATGCACGGAACCGCCCCCTGCAGTGGCTCTCGCGCCGGCAGCTGGGCCGGCTCGAGCGGGTCGGCGCTGCACGCGACCCGCGGCTGCCGGTCGTGGGAAACCGCGCCACCCTCAATGACGCCCTCGACACCATGCTCGTCTCGAGCGTCGGCGCGGCGCTGGTGACCGGCCCCCGCGATACGTTCCGCGGCGTGATCGACGTCGACACCGTCATGGACGCGATCGGGCGGGCCCACCGGCACGCCCGCACCGCCCACGCCCAGGGCCGCCCGGTCGGAGTGAACACCGGCACGCTCGAGGCCGTGCAGGCCAGCGGCGCCCCCGGCGTGCCGGCGGCCGGCCTGGCCGGACCGGAGCGCACCGGTGAGTGAGTCTCCGCGCACCGCCGTCCCGGCAGGGCAGGAGGCGGCCATCCGCGCGGACGCCGCACCGCTGTCGTGGCGCCCGCTGCTGCTGCAGCTTGCCGGAATCCTGCTGGTCGGCGTGGCCCTGTCGGTCTGGCTGGCCGTGGCCGACCTCAGCGACACCGAGCGCACCACCCTCAGCCCCGCATCCCTTGCCGGCTACACCCGTGAGCACCTGGCCCTGACGGGACTGTCGGCGCTGATCGTGCTGCTGATCGCCGTCCCGCTGGGGGTCCTGCTCACCCGCAGGCATCTGGCGCGTTTCAACGGGCCGGTGCTCGCCCTTGCCAATTTCGGCCAGGCGGCCCCCGCCGTCGGGCTCGTGGTCCTCCTGGCCTTCTGGCTCGGCTTCGGGTTTCGGGCCGCGGTCGCCGCTCTGGTGCTCTACGCCATGCTGCCCGTTTTGCGCAACACCATGGTCGGCCTGAACCAGGTCGACCCGCGGCTGGTCGAGGCCGGCCGGGGGATGGGCATGAGTGCCCTGGCCGTGCTGGTGCGCGTCGAGCTTCCCCTTGCGGTTCCCATCATGCTCGCCGGCATCCGGACCGCCCTGGTCCTGCTCGTCGGCACCGGCGCCCTGGCCACCTTCATCAACGGCGGCGGCCTGGGCATCCTCATCACCACCGGCGTGAACCTGAACCTTCCACGCGTGCTCGTGGCGGGCTCGGTGATCGTGGCGCTCCTGGCGCTGCTCGTCGACTGGGCCGGCCGCGTCATCGAGCACATGGCACGCCCGAAAGGACTCTCATGACCGTGCACCGTTCCCCCTCCGTCACCGGCCGGGTGCTCCCGGGCCTCCTCGCGGCGTCGGCGGCGCTGCTTGCCGGCTGCGGCCTGCAGCCGGCGACCTCCTACGTGCCCGAGGCCGGTCCGGGATCGATCGAGGTCCTCGAGGGGGCCGAGGGCGCCGAGCTGACCGTCACCTCGAAGAACTTTACCGAGCAGCTGATCCTTGGGAAGATCTCGGTGCTCGCCGCCGCGGCGGCCGGATTCGACGTCACCGACCTCACCAATGTGCCCGGCAGCCAGCCGGTCCGCGAGCTGCTCGTCTCGGGCGACGCCGACCTGACCATCGAATACACCGGCACGGCGTGGCTGACCTTCCTGAACCAGTCGGAAGGCATTCCCGACAAGGAAAAGCAGTGGCAGGCCGTCCATGACGCCGACCTCGCCAACAACCTCACCTGGGGCCGGCCCGCCCCGCTGAACAACACCTACGCCATCGCGGTGCGCACCGAAGCCGTCGAGGAACTCGGAGGGATCAGCAAGCTCTCGCAGATCGCCGAACTGCCCGTGGAGGAGCGCACCTTCTGCGTGGAGTCCGAGTTCAACTCGCGCAGCGACGGCCTGAACCCCATGCTCAAGCACTACGGCCTGACCCGCGGCACCCCCGACGGGGTGCCCGACGGCAACATCGGGGTCTACGACACCGGCGCCGTGTACTCGGCCACCGACAAGGGCGACTGCAACTTCGGTGAGGTGTTCTCAACCGACGGCCGGATCGACGCGCTGGAATTGACCCTGCTCGAGGACGACCTAAACTTCTTCCCCGCCTACAATGCCGCGCCCGTCTTCGGCACCGAGGTGCTCAAGGAGCACCCGGGCCTTGAGGAGGTGTTCGCGCAGGTCGCGGCCGAACTCACGGACGAGGAGCTGCGGCGGATGAACCTGCTGGTCGACGTCGAGGGGCAGGAGCCCGCCGACGTGGCTTTCGACTTCATGGTCGAGAAGGGTTTCATCTCCGAATCCAGGGAGGGCTGAGCCAGAAGGTCGAGGTGCGCCTTAAGTTTTCCGACTTGCCGCACCGCATTCACCTCACGGGTGCCTGTGCTCTGCTTTGATGGAAGGCAATTGGGTTGTACGACGCAGTCAACTACCAAGAAGGTTGCCATGGAGTACCGGACGGCCGAACATCCGAGGCCGCAGCATTTCATCCTGCATCTGAGCGACACCCACCTGGTGGGAGGTCCCGGCCCCCTCTACGGGGCTGTGGACAGCGAGGAGCGGCTGCGCCGGATCTTCGCCGATCTGACCGCCTCCGGGGCCCGGCCCGACGCGATCGTATTCACTGGAGACCTCGCCGACAAGGGCGAGCCCGGCGCCTACGCGAAGCTGCGGGCCATCGTCGATCCTGCCGCTGAGAGCCTCGGGGCGCAGGTGGTGTGGGCGATGGGCAACCACGACGACCGCCCCAGCTTCCGCGAGGGCCTCCTCGACGAAGCTCCCTCCTCCGGGCCCGTCGACCGCTCCTACGACATCGACGGGCTGCGGGTCATCACCCTCGACTCGAGCGTCCCGGGCCGCCACCACGGCGCGCTCGGCCGTGACCAGCTGCTGTGGCTGGCCAACGAACTGCTCACCCCCGCCCCGCACGGCACCATCCTCGCCCTGCACCACCCGCCGGTGCCCAGCGTCCAGGACCTCGCGGTCCTCGTGGAACTGCGCGGGCAGCGCGAACTGGCCGAGGTGGTGCGCGGCTCCGACATCCGGGCCGTCATCGCCGGGCACCTCCACTATTCGACGACGGCGACCTTCGCCGGAGTCCCCGTCTCGGTGGCCTCGGCCACCTGCTACACCCAGGACCTGCTCTTCGATGCCGGGGGCACCCGGGGCCGCGACGGCGCCCAGTCCTACAACATGGTCCACGTCTACGAGGACACGATCGTGCATTCGGTGGTGCCCGCCGGGCAGTACACCGCTGTGGGGGAGACCGTTCCCCGCGCCGAAACCCGGCGCCGCCTCGAGGCGGCGGGGGTGCGGATCGCCGAGGCGGCACCGGCCCGCCAATTCAGCGGGGTCTGACCGGCTCACCTGGATCTGACCGGATGAGCTGGATCTGACCGGATCACCGGGGTCCTACCAGTTCAGGGGGGGGGCGGCCGGTTCGGTGAGTTAGACCGGTTCAGCGGAATTAGACCAGTTCAGCCGGAACTGACGGTCCAGCGGGGCCTTGCTGGCCCGCCGGAACAGGTCAGCGCCGGGGCAGCGGCACACAGAACAGGGTCCGCGGATCCTGAAGGAGGGCCGGGTGCTCGAAGTCGCCGCGTCGCACCCAGCCGTCCAGGACCACGCCGCGCAGCAGGACATCCTCTGCCAGCAGCACCGGCCCGGCGGTGCCGGTGCGGAACCGCTCCGGATCGGCACCGGCGAGCACCACCGGGTCGCCGTCGGCGATGCCGTGCTCGAAGACCGCGAGCTGGCGCTCCCACTTCGGGGCGGCCCGGCCGCCGGGAGCCTGCAGCGGCATCCGGAGGGCCGCCTCGGACTCCCCGGGCTCCCCGGCAGGGACGGCGTCGGTCCGCCAGACCCAGACCCGGCCGCCGGCGGGTTCGGCCGGGAGGATCTCCCGTTCGGGCTCTGGCCACAGGTAGGGCAGGTCCTCCGGGACGCCCGGGAAGCGGTCCCGGTAGATCTCGGGGGCCTTCTGGATCAGGTTTGACTGGTGGCTCAGATGCACACCGGCGTCACCAAGCCACGACGGCAGCAGGACTTCCCTCGGGTCGGCGTCGGGGGCGAATTCCCGGATCAGCGGGCCCGTCGTATCGGCGTGCCCGCGCGAGACCCACTCCTCAACCATCGCTCGACCGTAAAGGCTCAGGGCCGGCACATAGCCCATCCACATCCGGATGGCCGGGTGCCGCTGCCACCCGTAGTCGGGAAGAACGAGCGCCCGGAGCGCCTGCAGCGTCTCGACGCGCTGCTTGCCCAGTCGTGCCTGGTCGAGCACGGCGGCGCTGGCAGCGAAATCCGGGTACGGCAGGAACGTCTGCATGGAGCAAGTCTGGCACGCGCCCGGACGGGTTACTTCTCCCAGGGCGCCTTGACCGGGAAGTACTTCTCGAGGAACTCCGTGACGAGCCGCGCCCGCTCGTCGGCGGGCACCTCGGGAAAGCTTCCGTCATTGAGGCAGAAGAAGTCGAAGTTCCGCTTGTCGAGCATCTTGTTGAGGCTCTTCAGGCCCGACCGCGCGGTGGTGTCGACATACTTCACCCGCGCCATCTCCTGGGTGACCGCCCGCCCGGTCAGCAGCGAGTAGTAGTGGTAGAGCGAGTTGGTGACCGAGATGTTGTCCTTGGCACGGAAGGTCGAGGCGGCGGTGGCCTTGAACTCCGCGGCGAACTCCTGCTCCATCTCCAGCAGCACGCTCTTGCGCAGCGGAGCCGCCGTGTGCTCGAGGTGGCGGGTCGTGATCCGGCCGAACCGCTCGTGGAGCAGCCGCCGGTTCACGCGCGCCGCGTTCTCGAAGCCGCTGCGCTCGGCGTCGTTCTCGCCGAGGCCGATTCTGGTGTCGGCCTCGATGAACTTGGTGATCCCCCCGGGGGAGAAGAACATGTCCGGGGCCACGGGGCGGCCGAAGAACATGTCGTCGTTCGAGTAGAGGAAGTGCTCTGCGAGCCCGGGAATGTGCTGCAGCTGGGCCTCGACGGCCTGCGAATTGTGAGTCGGCAGCACCGAGGGATCCAAGAAGTGCTCCTCGGCCCGCACCAGGGTTACGGAGGGGTGGTCCGCCAGCCACTCCGGGCGCTGGGAGTCAGTGGCGATGAAGATCCGGCGCACCCAGGGGGCGAACATGTACACCGAGCGCAGCGCGTACTTCAGTTCGTTGATCTGGCGGAAGCGCGCCTCGTGGTCGTCGCCTTCACCGACGACGGCACCCTTCATCCGCGCGGCGCGCGCAGCCTGGAATTCCGGGCTGCTGCCGTCCACCCAGGAGAAGACGAGGTCGATGTCGAAGCCGATGTCCGAGGCGTGGTCGGCGAACATATTGTCGATGGTGGGCCACTTCAGGCCGTGGCGCTCAACGGATCCGCGCACCGCCTCGGCCGCAGGCACCGTGCGGCGGGTCAGGGAGTTCTCCACCGGGAGTTCGAT
The DNA here is from genome assembly GCA_003602285.1 of Arthrobacter frigidicola. Taxonomy (GTDB): domain Bacteria; phylum Actinomycetota; class Actinomycetes; order Actinomycetales; family Micrococcaceae; genus Arthrobacter_D; species Arthrobacter_D frigidicola. The sequence continues at coordinate 416,572 of QZVU01000003.1, read as the reverse complement.
GTTGTCGGCGTGGAGGGTCCACAGTTCGATCTGCACGCCGGCGGAGGGTCCGTAGGCCAGCCCGCCGATCGGTTCGATGCGGGGGCGGAACAGCCGGTAGATGCGGGCCTTGCGGCTGTGCGAAAGGGACCCGTCCGCGACCAGCAGGGTGGTGCGGCGCTTGGTGTCAACGGTGCGTGAATAGAAGGGTTCGTTCCGGCACGCCTCCACCAGGGCCGCGCGCAGCCGCTCCTGGTCCTTGACGTCGATGGCGATGACGGGGCGTTCGTCATTGCCGCGCACCAGCAGGAACTGGATACCGGCGGCATCGAGGGCAGCACGGATGAACAGCAGGTCCTCGACCATGGCCTCGTGCGGGGTGCGGTCCGAGTTGATCAGGGTAAAGCGCCGCTTGACGGTCGTGATGTCGGAGCGGTCAGTGAATCGGGCGACTGCCGCACGGGAGGCGGACTCGAGAATCTCAGCTTCGTTCTCCGGTTCGGGAGCGCCGAAATAGATGTCGTGTTGTGCAGCCGTGTCTGTAATCGTTGCCTCCGCGCAGATGGGTTTGAATCTTCCATGATAGAGCCTGCGGGCGGCTGCAGCTCAAGGCGCCGGTCCGGTACCGGGTGCGGTACGCGGGCGGGCGGCAGCCGGGGGTATCGGCCCCTGATCCGGGGGCCTAGTAGATGCGGTAAAGCTCTCCGACCGGGACCTCGGCGTCGAGCCGGTTCTCGGGCCCCGGCAGCGGGCACGCCCACGCCTCGTCATAGGCGCACGAGGCGTTGTAGCAGAAGTTCAGGTCGATCACGATGCTGCCGGGCTGGCGGCCCTCGCCCAGGTGGGCGCCTTTGATGGTGTCGAGCAGGTACCGCCCGCCCCCGTAGGTTCCGCCGTCGCGCCCCGCAGTGGTGTCACGCAGGGGAAGGAAGATGCCGCCGCCGTAGGACTGGAGGCGCCACAGCGCGAGCTGCCCTAGTCCCGGCAGCACGACGCTGCCCAGCCGCTGGAAGGGCACGGTGCCGTCGGTGCCCGTCTCGACGTCCCGGACCTCCCCGGCCCCCTCATCGCTCACCGCGGCCTCGAACCGGTAGGCCGGGTCGTAGTCGGCCATGGCAACCCCTGCAAAGCGCTCCTTCGCCGCGGCGTCGAGGGGAGAGGCCGGGTGGGTGCCCAGCAGGTGGTCCCGGCCGGCCCGCCAGAGGGCATGGGCCGCCTCGGGGGAGTCCTCGGCTGCGCTGCGGCGCACCTGCCCGTAGAGCTTGAACACTGATTTCCGCCAGTCCGCCGTGTCGAGGGCGGTGGTGAGCAAGGTCATGGGTTCAGGGTACCCCCGCGCCGCGCGCACCGACTATGCCACCGCCCTGCGTACTGTGGGGACGGTGACCCTTGGGATTTTTGTGGTCGTGCTCGGCGCCATCTTCGCCGGAGCCGTGGCCCAGCGCATCGCCGGCCTCGGCTTCGCCCTGCTCATCGCCCCGTTCCTCGTGCTGATCCTCGGCCCCCACGAGGGGGTGCTGATGGTGAACATCTGCGGGGTGGTGTCCTCGGCGATCATCGTCGGACGGGTCTGGCGGGACATCGACTGGAGCATGTTCCGCTGGCTGACTCTTCCCTCACTCTTAGGCTCAATCCCCGGTTCGCTCATCGCCGTCGCCGCCCCCGCGGCGCCGCTGGCGGTGACCGTCGGCGCCGTCGTGCTCGCCGCCCTGTCCATCTCCCTGGTGCTCCAGCGCTCCGACGTCGTCGTCCGGGGCAACGTGCCCAAGGTCCTGGCCGGATTCGGTGCCGGGCTCACCAACTCGATGGCCGGGGTCGGCGGACCGGCGGTGAGCGCCTACGCCGTCCTGGCGAGGTGGCCGCAGCGGCCCTTCGCGGCGACCCTGCAGCCCTTCTTCGTCGTCATCGGGCTCGTGACCCTCGCGATCAAACTCCTGCTCGACCCGGCCCAGGCCCCGGTGCTCGCCCCCTGGATGTGGGGGGCCATCGGCGGCGTCATCCTCGCAGGCATCTTCACCGGAGAAAAACTCGGGCGCTTCGTGCGGGACGACACCGCCCGCTTCGCCGTCGTCGTCATCGCCTTTGTCGGGGCCGGGCTGGCCACCGCTCGGGGGATCGCCGACCTGCTCGGCTAGCCCACCGGTGCCGCCGGGCCGCGTCGGTGGGCGGAGCCGGCCGAAGCCGGTGGCACCATTGAAGGGATGAAACTTCCACGCCGGAGACCGACAGCCGTTCCCATGCCCCTCTGGCTGCAGGGGGTGTTCGAGCTCGGCCAGGCCGCAGCGATCTCCGCGGCCCTGGTCCTGATCCCGGTCGCCGCGGTGTGGCTGACCGGTGGATTCGCCGACCGCGACGCCGTCTCCGCGGCGCAGTCGGCCGGCCACGCCTGGCTGGTGATGCATGGGGTGCCGCTGGTGCTCACCTTCCCGCCGGGGACGGTGATCGCCGGGACGACCTCCGGCCTGCTGCACGCCGTTCCGCTCGGCCTGGTGCTCGTGCCGTTCCTCCTCGCCTGGCGTGCCGGACGGCGCCTCGCCCGCGCCTCCTACACCGATCAGCTGTGGCAGGCCGTTCTCGGGGCGCTGGGCATCTACGCGGTGGTAGGCGCCGCCGTGGCCTACTTCTCGACGAACGCCGACGTGTCCGTGTCCCTGACGGCGGGTGCGCTGATCCCGCCGGTGTCGGCGGGCCTTGGCATCGTCACCGGCGCCTACCGTGAGGCCGGCGCCTGGAGCCGCCTGATCGGAGTGGACCTCGCCTCCTGGATCGCCCGGACCAGCCAGCACTCGCGCTGGGCCGGATCGTACGCCTGGTCCGTGGTGCGCTCGGCCTTCCTGGGCGTGCTGGCGGCCACCGGCCTGGCGGCGCTCCTGTTCGCCGCCGCCGTGGCCCTTCACTGGACCGAAGTCATCACCGTGTACGAACGCCTCGAGGCGGGGATCGCCGGGTCGACGGCCCTGACCCTCGGGCAGCTCGGCCTGCTGCCGAACCTCGTGGTATGGACCCTCGCCTGGGCCTCAGGGGCAGGGTTCGCCCTCGGCACCGGCAGTTCGCTCACGCCGATGGCCAGCACTGTCGGTCCCCTCCCCGCCGTCCCGGTGCTCGGGGCACTGCCGGCCGGGGCCCTCGAATTTGGCATCGTGGCCCTGGCGCTGCCCGTGGTGGCGGGCCTGCTGGCGGGATGGTGGTTCTTCCGGGAGGGCGAGAACCACTTCGACGAGTGGCTGAGCCTCAAGACCCCGGCCCGCTGGCTCACCTCGATCGTCTCCACGGTGTGCCTCGGACTTTTCGTGGGCCTCCTCGCGGGCCTTGGCGGCGCGGCACTCGCCCTGCTGTCGCGGGCGTCGCTGGGCATCGGCCGCCTGACCGACCTCGGCCCGGACCCGCTCGCGGTCGCCCTGTGGCTGGGCGCCGAGGTTGGGATCGGTGCGGTGCTCGGCTACGCCATGGCGCCCCTGCTGGAGCGCGAACCGCAGCGCCGGGACGCCTGACCCTCCGAACGCAGGACGCTCCCGGCTCAATCCATAAGGAACCCGTCAGTCCGGAAGGAACCGGTCAGTCCGGAAGGAACCCGTCGAGGGTCAGCAGCCGGTCCTGGCATGCCCGCTCGGCCTTGAGCGTCAGGGCGGTGTCAATGCAGTCCTCATAGTTCGCGGTGACCGGCCAAAGGGCGATCAGTACGGCGGTGGAGAGGGCGAGGAAACCGGCAAGGCCCACCCCCACGGCGGCGGTGACGCGCACCAGCCCGCCCAGCCGGCGCCGCACCGCGCGCACCAGGGTCGCGATACCCAGCACGAGGGCCAGGACGCTGAAGCCCAGACCGAAAACCTTGAACGGCAGGTCGAGGGAACTGGTGGCAACCGCCGCCACGAGGCTGACCAGGAACCACATCGGGAGCGCCCGGGCACCCTCCTCCGGCGCGGGCTCCGCCCCGGAGGCGGGCCGTCCGGCGCCGGCCCCGTGGGGGTGCTTGGACGCTCGGCCGGATGAGTCGCTGGACGGGTGGTCGGCTGGGCCGTCGGACGGTGGTGAGGGCCGCTGTTTCATCCTCCAACCCTAGCCGCTGCGGTTTACGCCGGGCCCACCGTGCCGCCTACAGTGGAGCAATGCGCATTGTTCTCCTGGTCTCCGGCACGGGGTCCAACCTCCAGGCCGTCATCGACGCGGTCGCCTCCGGCGGCCTCGACGCCGAAATCGCCGCCGTCGGCGCCGACCGCCCCGGGACCCTCGGCGTCGAGCGGGCGGCACGCGCCGGGATCCCCACCTTCGTCGTGGACTTCGCGGACTACCCGGAGCGCTCGGACTGGAACGACGCGCTGGGGGAGGCGGTCGCCTCCTACGCCCCCGATTACGTCGTCTCCTCCGGGTTCATGAGGATCGTCGACCAGGGCTTCCTCGACCGGTTCCCCAACCGCTACCTCAACACCCACCCCGCGCTGCTGCCGAGCTTCCCCGGCGCCCACGGGGTCCGTGACGCGCTCGCCTACGGCGTCAAAGTCACCGGGTGCACCGTGATGATCGCCGACGCCGGCGTGGACACCGGCCCCATCCTCGCCCAGGCGCCCGTCGCCGTCCTCCCGGACGACACCGAGGAGACTCTCCATGAACGCATCAAGGTCGAGGAGCGCAGGCTCCTGATCGAAACCCTGCGGATGCTGGGGAGCGCGCAGTGAACGCGCTGGTCGCGAACGCCGTCTACGTCAACGGCCGGCGGAGGATCGAGCCGGACAACCTCGACTCGACCTTCGAGGCGATGCGCGAGACCGCAGGCATGGGCTGGATCGGCCTGTACCGCCCAAACCGCGCCGAGATCCAGGCGGTGGCCGACGAGTTCGGGCTGCACGAGTTGGCCGTCGAGGACGCCGCCAACGGACACCAGCGCGCGAAGCTCGAACGCTACGGCGAAACGCTGTTCGTCGTGCTGCGCCCAGCCCGGTACCTGGACCGCGAGGAGAAGGTCGAGTTCGGTGAGCTCCACGTCTTCACGGGCGCCGACTTCGTCGTCACCATCCGGCACGCGGAATCCCCGGACCTGGGTACGGTGCGCACGCGCATGGAGGCGGGCCCCGACCTGCTGGCGATGGGCCCCCAGGCGGTGCTGTACGCGATCCTCGACGAGGTGGTCGACGAATACCTGCCGGTGGTGAACGGGCTTGAAAACGACATCGACGAGATCGAAAACGAGCTCTTCGGCGGCGACCCCGATGTGTCCCGGCGGATCTACGAACTCCACCGGGAGGTGATCGAGTTCCAGCGGGCCACCCAGCCGCTCCAGGCCATCATCGAGTCGCTGCAGCGCGGTTCCACGGAGTTCCGGGGCGAGGGGGAGCTCGCCCGGCGCCTGCGCGATGTGCTCGACCACGTGCTGCGCATCGTGGAGCGGGTCAACACCTTCCGCACCCTGCTGCAGAGCCTGCTGACCGTCCACTCGACGCTCGTGGCCCAGCGGCAGAACGAGGAGATGACCCGGCTGACGGAGACATCGCTGGCCCAGAACGAGGAGGTCAAGCGGATCTCCTCCTGGGCGGCGATCCTCTTCGCCCCGACCCTCGTCGCCTCGATCTACGGGATGAACTTCGATGTCATGCCCGAGCTGCACTGGGTCCTGGGCTACCCCTTCGCGCTGCTGCTCATGATTGCCATGGGGGTGGGCCTCTACTGGGCCTTCCGCCGCCGGAAGTGGCTCTAGCTTCGGAAGCCTCCGGTGCGGATGCGATGTCCGTCACAGCGGACCGGTTTTCCTGACTTGTTGCCCTGAGCCACCGATAGTGTGGACCGGGCGGAACCGACGCCCCGGGCGCCCGGCGTCCCGCACTTCCACCCTGGGACACTCAATGAGCCTTCTTCGCACCGCGGTCCTCACCGCCGCCCTCGCCACCTCCGTCGTCCTCAGCGCCTGCGGCACCCCCGCGCAGCCGGCCGCCGCGCCGGAATCCGTGGTCCCGTCGCCGGCCAGCTCGAGCGCGCCGGCGTCGAACATCCGCCAGCCGGAGTCCAACGACCTCGTCACCGAGAACTCGCACGAGGGGGCGCGGGCGTTCCTGTTCCACTACTTCGACCTCACCGCCTACGCCCTGCAGACAGGGGACACGGAGGTGCTCCTCGCCCACCTCGACGGCGCGGCCGCCGAGGCCGAACGGGTTGGCCGCATCGCGGAGGTGTACGGGGACGGCGGGTGGATCCTCGGCGGGCAGCCCAAGGTCAAGAACGTCCTCATCACCTCGCCCGAAGGCGCCGGCGGCGCCGTGAGCGCGCTGCTCCCCGTCAATCCCGGGGAGTTCACCGCCTTCGGTGCGGAGGGTCAGGTCCTCGAGCACCGGCCGTTCAGCCCGGACGGGACGATCTACACCGCGTCGGTGAAGTACGCCGACGGGGCATGGAAGCTCACCTCGCTGGAGGAGACCCCCGGGGTCGAGCTGCCGGAGTAAGCCGGGTGCCCGACGGCGCCGTGCTGCCCCCTAGGGCAGCTCGGCGCCGCGCGTCTCGGGGGCGTTGCGCGCCATCCACAGCACGGCGGCGAGCACCAGGGCGCCGGTGAGCGCGAAGGTCAGCGGCAGTCCGAGGTAGGGCCAGAGCAGGGACCCGAAGATGAGCGGCACCAGTCCGGCGCCGACGCGGGAGACCGTCGAGGCCCAGCCGAATCCCGACCCGCGCAGGTGCGTGGGGTAGAGCTCCGAGACGTAGGTGTAGAGCACCGGGATGGCGACCTGGATCAGGAAGCCGAAGGCCAGGAGCCACAGGGTCGCCACCAGGGGCAGTTCGACGGTGAGGGCGAACACGACCAGGACGGCGGCCGACAGCGGCCCGGTGACCCCGAGGATCCACTTGCGGCCCACCCGCTCCACGAGCAGCGCCGCCGCAATCACGCCGAACAGCCCGATGCCGGTCATGCCGGCCGTCGTGATGAACGCGACCGACTGCTTGTATCCGGCCTCGATGAGGATCTTCGGCATCCAGGTGAGCGCCCCGTAGTACACCAGCAGGATGGTCAGGAAGAGCGACCAGGCGGTGAGGGTCAGCCGCCAGTTGTAGCGCCAGATTCCGGAGAACTGGCCGGTGAGCCCGCCCAGGGTCACTTTCTCCGCCGTGCCGGGCTCGGGCAGCCGCCATGCCACCTTCTCGCCGCCGGTGCGCTCGACGAGGGAGTCGATGACCTTCCGGGCCTCCTCCTGACGGCCCTTCTGCACCAGGTACAGCGGGGATTCGGGGACGGAGCGGCGCACCCAGAACACCAGCAGCGCCGGCAGGACCATCACCAGCATGGCGTACCGCCAGTCCCCGAAGGTCGCCACGAGCAGCGTGGTGACCACGCCGCAGAGGAAGGCTCCGATCGGCCACCAGGCGTCCATAGCGGTGAGTACCCGGCCCCGGTGCCTGCGGGGGGTGAACTCACCGACCAGGGCGTAGTCCACCGGGATACAGCCGCCCAGGCCGAACCCCGCCGCGAAGCGGAAGATGGAGAACCACACGATGTCGGGGGAGAAGGCGCCGAGGACGGTGAAGACGGAGAAGATCAGCAGGGTCGCGGTGAACGCCGTCCGGCGGCCGATGAGGTCGGCGATGGAGCCCCAGGCGAACGCCCCAAGGGCCATGCCGATCAGGTTCGAGGTGCCTATCCAGGCCGCCTGGCCGGGCGTCAGGCCCCAGTCGGCGGAGAGCAGGGGGATGAGGTAGCCGTTGAGGGTGACGTCCCAGGCATCGAACATGAAGCCGAGGCCGCCGATCAGGAAGATCCTTCCCTGCACACGCCACCGCCAGGGAAGGTCCTGGACCACCTGGTCGCCGGTGGGTAATGAAATTGAGGTGCTCACGGTGCCTTCCTGGACGGGCGGGGAGATCGCGAAACTCTAAAGCCGCGCGGAGGGGCACTGAACAATGTGTCCCTGATGATCTGCAACGCAGAAATGACGAGTTAAAGTCCTGATGACTATAATCTGTGCCCTCCGATTCTACGCCGTCCTTGCGGGGGCCTTGTCCTGGGCCCTCCCAGGTGCGCCTATAGAATTGGAGTGACCCCCCGCACAGCCACAGTACGGAGATCTGCGTGAGCCCCACCCATCTTGACCGTGTTCCCATCCGCCGGGCCCTGATCTCGGTGTACGACAAGACCGGTCTGGAGGATCTGGCCCGCGGCCTCTCCGCGGCGGGGGTGGCCCTCGTCTCCACCGGCTCCACGGCGTCCCGCATCGCCGCGGCCGGGGTGCCCGTGACCGAGGTGTCCGAGGTCACAGGCTTCCCCGAGTGCCTCGACGGCCGGGTCAAGACCCTCCATCCCAAGATCCACGCCGGCATCCTCGCCGACCGCCGCCGCGACGAGCACGTCGCCCAGCTCGCCGAGCTCGACGTCGAGGCCTTCGACCTCGTCGTCGTCAACCTCTACCCCTTCGTCGAGACGGTCCGCTCAGGCGCCGCCCCCGACGACGTCGTCGAGCAGATCGACATCGGCGGCCCCGCCATGGTGCGCTCCGCCGCGAAGAACCACCCCTCGGTCGCCGTCGTCGTCGACCCGGCCCGGTACGCCGACGTCGTTGCCGCCGCGGGGGAGGGCGGATTCGACCTCCGCGCCCGCCGCCGCCTCGCGGCGTTGGCCTTCGCTCACACCGCCGCCTATGACACCGCGGTGGCGACCTGGACCGCAGCCCAGTTCGGCGATGACACCGAGGGCGAGACTTCCGGGGACACCGTGTGGCCCGCCTACGCAGGACAGGCCCTGGAACGCTCCGAGGTGCTGCGCTACGGCGAGAACCCGCACCAGCCGGCGGCCCTCTACGCCGACAAGGCAGCGGCCCCGGGCATCGCCCAGGCCACCCAGCTGCACGGCAAGGCCATGAGCTACAACAACTTCGTCGACGCCGACGCCGCCCTGCGTGCCGCCTTCGATTTCGATGAGCCCGCAGTGGCGATCATCAAGCACGCCAACCCGTGCGGCGTCGCCGTCGGTGCCGCCGGCGCCGAGGACCCGATCGCCGACGCCCACGCCAAGGCGCACTCCTGCGACCCGGTGTCGGCCTTCGGCGGTGTGATCGCCGCCAACCGCGAGGTGAGCGCCCGCATGGCCGAGGCCGTGAAGGACATCTTCACCGAGGTCGTGATCGCCCCGTCCTTCGCCCCCGAGGCCGTGGAGATCCTCTCGCAGAAGAAGAACATCCGCCTCCTCGTCCTGCCCGAGGGCTACCGCCGCGAGCCGGTGGAGCTGCGCCAGGTCTCCGGCGGCGTGCTCGTCCAGCAGGCCGACGCGCTGCAGGCCGACGGCGACGACCCCGCGAACTGGACCCTCGCCGCCGGTGAGGCGGTCGACGAGGCAACCCTCGCCGACCTCGCCTTCGCCTGGCGCGCCTGCCGGGCCGCGAAGTCGAACGCCATCCTGCTTGCCTCCGACGGCGCCTCGGTCGGCGTCGGCATGGGCCAGGTCAACCGCCTCGACTCCTGCCGGCTCGCCGTGGAGCGGGCCAACACGCTCGCCGGCGACGGCGTCGAGCGCGCCCGCGGCTCGGTCGCCGCCTCCGACGCCTTCTTCCCCTTCGCCGACGGCCTGCAGATCCTGCTCGACGCCGGGGTGCGCGCCGTCGTCCAGCCCGGGGGATCGGTGCGTGACTCCGAAGTGATCGACGCCGCGAACGCAGCGGGGGTTCCCCTGTACTTCACCGGCGCACGGCACTTCTTCCACTAGCCCCGGCGGGCCCCTCGGGTAGGTTGGAACCGAGGAATACCCAGAATTCACAGCATCCGAAGACTCAGCATCCGAAGACTCCCGAGGAGACGCCAATGGCCAAGATCATTTACACCCACACCGATGAAGCGCCCATGCTGGCAACCTACTCGTTCCTGCCGATCATCGAGGCGTTCGCCTCGACGGCCGGAGTGGACATCGAAACCCGCGACATCTCGCTCTCGGGCCGCATCCTCTCCCTCTTCGGCGACCGCCTCACCGAAGACCAGCAGGTGCCCGACGCGCTGGCCGAACTCGGTGCCCTCGCGAAGACCCCCGAGGCGAACATCATCAAGCTCCCCAACATCAGCGCCTCGATCCCGCAGCTGAAGGCCGCGATCGCCGAGCTGCAGGGCCAGGGCTACGCGCTGCCCGATTATCCGGACGCCCCCTCCACCGACGAGGAGAAGGAAGCCCGCGCGCGCTACGACAAGGTCAAGGGCAGCGCCGTCAACCCCGTCCTGCGCGAAGGCAACTCGGACCGGCGGGCCCCCGCATCCGTGAAGAACTTCGCCCGCCAGAACCCCCACAGCATGGGCGCCTGGACGCCGGAGTCGAAGACCCGCGTGGCCTCAATGGGCGCCGACGACTTCCGGTCGAACGAGAAGTCGGTCGTGCTCGACGCCGAGGACACCCTCCGGATCCAGTTCGTCGACGCCGACGGCGCCACCACCGTCCTGAAGGAGTCCGTCCCCGTCCTCGCCGGTGAGGTGGTGGACGGCACCGTCATGCGCGCGGCCGCCCTCGACGAGTTCCTGAAGGCACAGGTCGCCCTTGCCAAGCAGGAGGACGTGCTGTTCTCGGTCCACCTGAAGGCCACCATGATGAAGGTCTCGGACCCCATCATCTTCGGGCACGTGGTGAAGGCCTTCCTGCCCGAACTTTTCGCCACCTACGGCGACCAGCTGGCCGCCGCCGGCCTCAGCCCGAGCAACGGCCTCGCCTCGATCCTGGGCGGGCTCGACGCGCTGCCCGCTGACGTGCGCGACGGCGTGAAGGCCGCCATCGAGAAGGGCATGGCCGAAGGCCCGAAGCTGGCCATGGTCGACTCGGACAAGGGCATCACCAACCTCCACGTCCCCAGTGACGTGATCGTTGACGCCTCCATGCCGGCGATGATCCGCAGCTCCGGACACATGTGGGGGCCGGACGGGTCGGAAGCCGACACGCTCGCAGTCATCCCCGACAGCAGCTACGCCGGCATCTACACGGCGGTCCTCGATGACTGCCGGGCCAACGGCGCCTTCGACCCCACCACCATGGGCACCGTCCCGAACGTCGGACTGATGGCGCAGGCCGCCGAGGAATACGGCAGCCACGACAAGACCTTCGAGATCGCCGCATCCGGCACCGTGCAGGTCCTCGACAGCGCGGGAACCGTCCTCATCGAGCACGAGGTCCAGCCGGGTGACATCTGGCGGGCCTGCCAGACCAAGGATGCGCCCATCCGCGACTGGGTCAAGCTCGCCGTGACGCGCGCCCGTGCATCGGGAATGCCCGCTGTGTTTTGGCTCGACGAAAGCCGCGCCCACGACGCCAACCTCATCGCCAAGGTCCGGGAATACCTCGGGGAGCACGACACCGAGGGCCTGCAGCTCGAGATTATGACCCCGGAGAAGGCCACCGCCTTCACCCTGGAGCGCATCCGCAAGGGAGAGGACACCATCTCGGTGTCCGGCAACGTCCTGCGCGATTACCTCACCGACCTGTTCCCCATCCTCGAACTGGGGACCAGCGCCAAGATGCTTTCGGTGGTTCCCCTCATGAACGGCGGTGGACTCTTCGAGACCGGCGCCGGCGGGTCGGCGCCGAAGCACGTCCAGCAGTTTCTGAAGGAGAACCACCTCCGCTGGGACAGCCTCGGCGAGTTCCTCGCACTGGCCGTAAGTTTCGAGCACCTCGCGGTGTCGACCGGAAATGCGCGCGCGCAGATCCTCGCCGACACCCTTGACCGGGCCACCGGCACGTTCCTGCTCGAGAACAAGTCGCCGAGCCGCCGGGTCGGCGAGATCGACAACCGCGGCAGCCACTTCTACCTGGCGCGGTATTGGGCGCAGGAACTCGCACAGCAGACCGATGACACCGAACTGGCGCAGGCCTTCACCGTGGTGGCCGAGGCGCTGGCGTCCAACGAGGAGACGATCGTCGCCGAACTCCTCGCCGTGCAGGGTTCGCCCGTCGACATCGCCGGCTACTACCACCCCGACGTCACCAAGGTGGCCTCCGCGATGCGTCCGTCGCAGAAGCTCCAGGAGGTCCTGGCGATCCTCGCCGCCTGACGGGCCGCCCGGCTCGAACGACCGGCAACCGTCCAATCAAAAGGCCGCTCCCGCATCCGCGGGGGCGGCCTTTTGGTTGAATGGGCGGCCCTACACCGAATCGTTGGCGTAGCGCAGCCCCAGCTGGTCCCGGATCCCGTCAAGCAGGTGCATGGTGGTGAGTGTGTCCGCCACCGGCATGGTGGGGCTCTCGAGCAGCCCGGCCTGGATGCAGCGGGTGGTCTCCCGCAGCTCGTAGGTGTACCCGGCGCCCACGGCGTCGAAGGTTTCGGTCCGCAGCTCGCCGTTGAGCGGCTGCACCGTGAGCTCGCGCGGGTTGTGGAGCGGCCCGCCGCCGGTGCGCAGCCAGCCGCCGCTGCCGGCCACGGTGGCGGCGGCCGGGCCCAGGGCACCGAGGGAGGAGGTCAGCTGGGCCTGGGCGCCCCCTTCGTAGCTGAGCGTCACGGCGTTCTGGACGTCCACTCCGTCCCCGTTCAGTTCCCCGGAGGCAGAGACCGACGCGGGGAAGCCGAGGGCGCCGACCGCCCACGTGAGGGGGTACACGGTGAGGTCGAGCAGCGCTCCACCGCCGGCGGCCGGGTCCCAGATCCGGCTGGACGGGTTGTAGCCGGCGGGGAAACCAAGGTCGGCCTGCACCCAGCGGATGTCGCCGAGTTCGCCGGAGGCGAGAATGTCCAGGGCGCGGTTGACGCTGGGCAGGAAGCGCGTCCACACGGCCTCCATCAGGAATAGGCCGCGGGATGCGGCGAGGTCGATCAGTGCCGCGGCCTCGGCCGCGTTGACGGTGAAGGGCTTTTCGCACAGGACGTGCTTTCCGCCGGCCAGGGCGGCCCGGGCCACCTCGAAGTGCTGTGCGTGCGGGGTGGTGACGTAGACGACGTCGACGTCCGGGTCATTGAAGAGCTGCTGGTAGCCGGGCACCCCGCCGTCGTCCCCGTAGCTGGTGGCGAAGCCGAAACGTTCGGCGAACTCACGTGCCCGATCGGCGCTGCGGGAGCTCACGGCGTGCAGGACGGCGTCCTCGAGCAGGGCGATGTCGGCGGTGACCTTCGAGGCGATGCCGCCGGTGGCCACGACCCCCCACCGCAGGGGGCGGCCGGTGGCCGCCAGGGGGCTGGGCGCTCCGGGCACGGCGCAGGGAGGCTGAACAATGAGTCGCTGGTGAGGTGTCATGACCTCATCCTTTCGGCGAAAGCCGCCGCGGTCCAGCGCCGCCGTGTCCGGCCCGCGCCGTGTCCGGGCCCGCGCCGCCGTCTGGTCAGTTGTTCAGTCCGGTGCCCGGTCCGGTATCCGGTGGGACAAAAAGAAATCCCGGTACCGCCGAGGCGGTACCGGGATTCCCCGCTCAGCCCGTCGCCGGGCCGGATCTAAGGGGTTACTTGACGACCTCGGAGAGCGTGGGATCGTCGGCGTAGGCCTCTGCTGCGTTTTCCTTGGTGACGATCTGCGGCTCGAGCAGGTAGGCCGGAACGACCTTCACGCCGTTGTCGTAGGACTCTTCGTCGTTGACTTCGAGCTCCTCGCCGGCAGCAAGGCCTTCGACCATGGTGATGGAGTGCTCCACCAGGTCGCGGGTGTCCTTGTTGATGGTCGAGTACTGCTCGCCCGCGATGATCGACTTGACCGATTCAACCTCGGAGTCCTGGCCGGTGACGATGGGGATGTCCTTGCCGGCGGCCTTCACCGAGGTGAGGATGGCGCGGGCCAGGGTGTCGTTGGGGGACAGGACGCCGTGGAGTTCCTCGGAGTCGTAGTTGCCGGAGAGCAGGGTGTCCATGCGGCGCTGGGCGTTCTCCGCCTTCCAGCCCTGGGTGACGGCCTGGTTAAACTCGACCTGGCCGGAGACGACGTTCAGCGTGCCGTCGTCGATCTTGGGCTGGAGGATGCTCATCGCACCGTCGAAGAAGACCTGGGCGTTGGCGTCGTCGGGGGATCCGGCGAACAGCTCGACGTTGTAGGGTCCTTCGCCCTTCTCGGCCATGCCGTCGAGCAGGGCCTGGCCCTGCAGCTCGCCGACCTGGAAGTTGTCGTAGGCCACGTAGTAGTCGACGTTCTCCGTGTTGGTCAGGAGGCGGTCGTACGCGATGACGGTGATGCCGGCCTCGGCGGCCTGTGACAGCTGGCTGCCCAGCTGGGCGCCGTCGATGGCACCGACGATCAGGACCTCGACACCGTTGGTGATCATGGAGTTGATCTGGTTCTGCTGCTCCGAGACACCGCCGTTGGCGAACTGTACGTCGGGCTCGTAACCGGCCTCGGTCAGGCCGTCGTTGAACAGCTTTTCGGCCAGGACCCAGTTCTCCGAGGTCTTCTGGGGCAGGGCGACGCCGATTGCGGCACCCTCCTCGAAGCCTTCGGAGGCTGCCTCGTTGCCGGTGCCGCCGCCCTCGTTGCCGGTGCCCGGATCTTCACGGCCGCAGGAGGTCAGCGCGAGCGCCGAGATTGCAGCGACTGCCGCAAAGGACTTTGCGAAATTACGCATTCCATTCTCTTTCTTTAGCTTGCTTTTTTCGGACGGTTGAAACTTGGCGGCGCCACCTGTCAGGTGCCGGCCGTCAGGACTTGGAGATGACTTCCTTGGTGGAAATCGACTGCTCGCTGTCGGGGCTCCGGACCTCGCTCGGCAGGTCCGGCTTGGACTTGTTGCCGAAGTTGCGGGTCAGGAGGCCGGTGATCGAGGGCTTGCCCTGGGTCTTGTTGTAGACGTCGAAGGCGACGGCGACGAGCAGCACGAGGCCCTTGATGATCTGGGTCATGTCCGCGCCGATGCCCAGCAGCTGCAGGCCGTTGTTCAGCACGGCCATCACCAGGCCGCCGATGATCGAGCCGATGACGGTGCCGACGCCGCCGGTCACCGCAGCACCGCCGATGAAGACCGCGGCGATCGCGTCAAGCTCCCAGCCGACGCCGTCGAACGGGCCGGAGGCGGTGGAGCGCCCGACGAAGATCATGCCGGCCAGGGCCGCCAGGATGGACATGTTCATCATGACCATGAAGTTGACCTTCTTGCTCTGGACTCCGGAGAGTTCAGCGGCGTGCCGGTTGCCGCCCACGGCGTACACGTGGCGGCCGGCGATGGTCTTGTTGGAGATGAAGCCGAAGATGACCACCAGGGCGCCGAGGATCAGGCCCGGGATGGGGAAGGAGGTGCCGGGGCGGCCGGTGGCAAACAGGTAGGTCGCGTACAGGATGGCGGCGGAGATCAGGCCCACCTTGACGAGGGAGACCCACATCTCGGGGACCTCGGCGCCGACCCGGGCGAGGCGCTTGCGGGTGCGCAGCTCGTTGTAGATCACGAAGGCGACAAGGAGCAGGCCCAGCAGGAGGGTGAGGTTGTTGTACCCGGTGACCGGGCCGACCTCGGGGAGGTAGCCGGAGCCGATGTACTGGAATCCCTCAGGAACGGGGACGGTGTTGGACTTGCCGACGAACTGGTTGGCGCCGCGGAAGAGCAGCATTCCGGCGAGGGTCACGATGAACGCCGGTATGCCGACGTAGGCGACCCAGAAGCCCTGCCAGGCCCCGATCACCGCGCCCAGGAGCAGGCCGACGAGGATCCCGCCGAACCACGGCAGGCCCCAGTCACGCATGGCGATGGCCACGACGATGCCGGCGAAGGCCGCCACAGACCCCACGGAGAGGTCGATGTGCCCGGCGATGATGACCAGCACCATCCCGATCGCGAGGATCAGGATGTAGGAGTTGCCGTTGAAGAGGTTCATCATGTTGCCGGAGGTCAGCGTCTTGCCTCCGGTCTGCCACTGGAAGAAGATGACCAGCGCGATCAACGCGAAGATCATCCCGAACTGGCGGGTGTCTCCGCCGAAGATTTTCTTGAGGGAATTCATGGTTGGCGTCCTAGGGGCTTCGGTCAGGCAGCTTTTTTGCTGGCGGTCATCAGTTTCATGAGGGATTCCTGGCTTGCGTCCTCCCGGGCGATCTCACCGGTGATCGCACCCTCAAAGATTGTGTAAATACGGTCGGACAGTCCGAGCAGTTCAGGAAGCTCGGAGGAGATGACGATGACTCCCTTGCCCTGCGAGGCGAGGCGCTGGATAATCCCGTAAATCTCAAATTTGGCACCGACGTCGATTCCGCGGGTGGGCTCATCGAGGATCAGCAGCTCGGGGTCGGTGAACATCCACTTCGACAGGACCACTTTCTGCTGGTTCCCGCCCGAGAGTTTCGCGACGCCCTCGTTGACGCTTGGGGTCTTGGTGCGCAGCGACTTGCGGTACTCCTCCGCAATTTTGTACTCCTCGTCCTTGTCGACGACGAGGTTGCGGGTGATCTTCTTCAGGTTCGCCGAGACGGTGGTCGACTTGATGTCGTCGAGCAGGTTCAGGCCGAGGGACTTGCGGTCCTCGGTGACGTACGCGAGGCCGGCCTCGATGGCCTGGGGCACGGACTTCAGCGTCACCTCCTTGCCGTTGATGAAGATCTGGCCGGACTTGAAGTTGCCGTAGGAGCGGCCGAAGACCGAGCGCGCCAGTTCGGTGCGTCCGGCGCCCATGAGGCCGGCGAAGCCGACGATCTCACCGCGGCGCACGTAGAAGTTCGAGCCCTTGGCGACGAGCCGGTCCGGGACCGAGGGGTGGCCGACGGTCCAGTCGCGCACCTCGAAGAACACCTCGCCCAGCTTCGGGGTGTGCTCGGGGAAGCGGGATTCGAGGGAGCGGCCGACCATGCCGCGGATGATGCGGTCCTCGTCGACGCCGTCCTCCTTCACATGGAGGGTCTCGATCGACTTGCCGTCGCGGATGATCGTGATCGAGTCGGCGATCTGCTCGATCTCGTTGAGCTTGTGGGAGATCATGATGCACGAGATGCCCTTGGAGCGCAGCCCGGACATGAGGTCCAGGAGGTGCTGGGAGTCGGTCTCGTTCAGGGCGGCGGTGGGCTCGTCGAGGATGAGCAGCTTGACCGACTTGCTGAGCGCCTTGGCGATCTCGACGAGCTGCTGCTTGCCGACGCCGATGTCCTTGATCTTGGTGGTGGGGTCCTCCGAGAGTCCCACCCGGGCCATCAGTTCGAGGGTTTCGCGGTTGACCTTGTCCCAGTCGATGACCCCGAAGCGGGTCGGCTCGTTGCCCAGGAAAATGTTCTCGGCGATGGAGAGCTCGGGGATGAGGGCCAGTTCCTGGTGGATGATGACGATGCCGGCGGCCTCGCTGGAACGGATGTCCTTGAACTGGACCTCGGAGCCCTGGAAGATGATCGATCCGGAGTAGTCCCCGTAGGGGTAGAGGCCGGAGAGGACCTTCATCAGGGTGGACTTGCCGGCGCCGTTCTCGCCGCAGATCGCGTGGATCTCGCCGGCACGCACAGTGATCGAAACATCGGAGAGGGCCTTGACGCCTGGGAATTCCTTGGTGATCGATCGCATCTCAAGGATTGTGTGGTTCTCCATTGAAGCCTCCCGGCAATGACGGCGTTGTCTCGTGGCGGGCCCTCGAAGCGACCCAAAAGAATTGAACCCTGCCCCCACGCTTGCCGTCAAGTCTTGAACGCAAGACGCAGTCTTTTGACTCCTAACAGTTACGAAGGAACCAGGGGGATGGCTGCGCGTGCAGGCTGTGACAGGACGACGGCGGCGCCCCCCAGCGCCTCGGCCCGGTCGCCGAGCGCGGACATGTGAACGCTCGTCGTCTCCCCGACGATGGGGACGGAATGACGCAGGAGGCCGCGGCGGATGGGGTTCAGCAGGATGTCCCCGAGCCCCGTCAGTGGCCCGCCCATCACCACCACCTCGGGATTGATCAGGTTCGCCACGTGAGCCACGGCCCGCCCGATGGCCAGTCCAGCGTCGTCGATCACGCGCAGGGCAGCGGTGTCTCCGCCCAGGGCCAGTTCGACGATGCCCTGGGTGTCCACGGGCTGGCCGGAGCCACGGTTGAGCAGTTCGATCATGGTGGAGGTCGAGGCGACGGTCTCGAGGCAGCCGCGGTTGCCGCACCGGCACACCAGCCCGTGCTCGCTGATCGTTGTGTGCCCGAGTTCGCCGGTGATCCCCACATTGCCGTAGAAGAGCGCGCCGTTGAGGATCAGGCCCGCCCCGATGCCGGAGCCGACCTTCATGAACATGAGGTTCTCCACCCGGCTGTGCTGGCCCCAGGTGATCTGGGCCAGGGCGCCCAGATTGGCGTCATTCTCGATGTAGACGGGCATTCCGAGCCGGGCCCCGAAGGTCTCCCGGATATTGATCCCCACCCACTCGGGCAGGATCGCGCCCTGCACCACGGTGCCGGTGCGACGGTCGATCGGGCCGGGGATGCCGATGCCTGCACCGAGCACCGCCGACCGGGGAATGCCGGCCTGGCTCAGCACCGTGTCGAGCAGGCCGGCGGCGACCCGAAGGCCCTCCGCCGCGCTGTGCCCGAGGGGCAGGGCCGCGGCCTGCTCGCGCAGGATGCGGTAGTCGAGCCCCGCGAGCACCACCCGCACGTGGCGGCGGCCGATGTCGATTCCGGCGGCGACCGATCCGTTGTCGTTGAGGATGACGGACAGGGCCCGCCGCCCCGAACTCGTAGTGGGGACGGTGGTGACGATCCCGCTCCCGGCCATCACCTTGACAATGTTCGAGACCGTGGCGGTCGAGAGTCCGGTCTGGCGGGCGAGTTCCGCCTGCGTCTGGGGGCCTCCGTTAACCAGGGCCCGGATGATGCGCTGCTGGTTCTGTTCCCGGAGTGCTGACTGGGAGCCCGGCCGAGGAAGCAGTGCGCCGGGATGGATCCTCGTCGTCGAGGCGGGTTCTGCGCGCATGTATCCAAGGGTGCCTCAGCGCTCGTTTGTAGTCAAGAAGTTAACGCAGCTTGATGCTGCCGTGCCAGGCCGCGGTAGCTCGTGGCGTTGTCCCGGATGCCGGCCACCTCCTCCTCGGAGAGGGGTCGGCGGACCTTCCCGGGGACGCCGGCCACGAGCGAGCGGGGCGGGACGACCGTTCCCTCGAGCACGACGGCGCCGGCGGCCACCAGCGACTCCGCCCCGATGACCGCCCCGTTGAGCACCGTGGCGTTCATGCCGATCAGGCAGTCGTTTTCGATGGTGCAGCCGTGGACCACGGCGCCGTGGCCGACGCTGACTCCGCTGCCGATGGTCGTGGGGAAGCCCGGATCGGCATGGACCACCACGTTGTCCTGGAGGTTGCTTCCCTCGCCCACCCGGATGGGCGCGGTATCGGCGCGCACGCTGACCCCGTAGAAGGCGCTGGCCGACTCGCCGAGCACCACGTCGCCGATGATCGATGCGGTGGGTGCCGTGAATGCTGTGCCGGCGATGCTCGGGCTGGATCCGTTGATGCTGATGAGGTGGGCCATACGGCCAGCATAGGACTCCAGATGGGGTCCCGCGGCAGGTGCGCCCTTCGTTCCGCCGTCCCGCGGTCAGCGCTGGAGCCTTGCCATACGGGCCCGCCTTATCCTACTGTTAGTAACTTACCGACGGTAGGTTATTTCGAGCATGTCGAAGGAGAAGGTCATGACGCGGGCTCTGATCGTCGTTGCTCACCCTGATCTGGGTTCGCTCAGTCATCGGGTCGCTGCAGAGGTTGGTGATGCGCTCACCGACGCCGGCGTATCGAGCGAGGTGGCCGATCTCGCTGCTGAGAAGTTCGATCCGCGGTTCAATGCCGGCGATCGCTCGGCTTACCGCCGGGGCGCCGCAGTGCCTGGCGACGTAGCTGCCGAGCAGAAACGCCTTGATCGGGTCGAGCATCTCATCCTGGTTTTCCCGGTGTACTGGTGGTCGATGCCGGCGCTGCTCAAGGGCTGGATCGACCGCGTTTTTGTCAATGGCTGGGCCTTTGACCAACCGGAAGGCGGATCGCTGACGCCGAAGCTGCAACGACTGACCATCCACCTGGTTCCGATCGCCGGAGGTGACGCCGACGGGTATCAGCGACATGGGTACGGGACCTCGCTCAGCACGCAGATCGAGCACGGAATTGTGGATTTCTGCGGAGCTCGGCGAGGGTCGACCCGGTACCTTTATGACTCCGAGACGAAGACGGCCACAGCCCTTGCCGAAGAGACAAAACAGCTTGCGCAGGACATTGCTCAGGCGATAACCGCGGCTGATCGCCTGCCGGTGTAGGTCAACTGGCCCGGCGGATCCGGTTCATCGCGGCGACGACGTCGACACGTGGTCACCGAAGGCTGCGAGCCCGGCGGGGATCAGCGTCGTGAAAGTATGTGCGGCGTCGATCTCACTGCAGCCGCCCCGCACCATCGCGGCAGCCAGCGCTTCGCCGGCACCCACCAGTCCTATGCAGCGCAGTTCGAGCTCCTCTGGCCCCAGCGGGGTGTGGGGAGCCAAGGCGGCGGCAAACAGCTTCACGTAACCATCGACCATTTCCTGGAGGACGGCATCCTTCTCATCGCTGCCGGCCAAAGCCGCGCCGACAGCCTGCCAGTCACCGTTGGTATCGGCAGCGCAATGGATGTAAGTGGTCGCTAGGAGTACTGCAGTCTCCTGGAGCGTACCCGCCCCATCCGCCAGCGCAGTCCGGAGCTTCCGCACCTGGTCGGCGTCGAGGGACCTGTACAGCTCGATAAGCAGACCGGAGCGGCTGCCGAAATGCTCGTACGCGATGGGTTTGGATACTCCCGCCCGGGCCGCCAGATGTCCCAGCGTCAGCCGATCCGCGCCTTCCTCACGCACGATCAGCAATGCCGTTTCAAGCAGCTGTTGCCGGCGGTCCGCCCTGGAAAGCCTGCGCGGACCTGTTCCCCCCATGACGTCACCTGTCCCGGTCTTCACATCAACGCATCCTTCTCACAACCTACTATAGGTAACCACCCTAGTTGAAGACGATGGTCCGTTGCCCGTCGAGCAGGACCCGGTGTTCGGCGTGCCACTGAACGGCCTGCACCAGGGCGCGCCCCTCCAGCTCCCGCCCGATGGCCACGAACTGCTCGACGCTGCGGGCGTGGTCTACCCGGATCACCTCCTGTTCGATGATCGGGCCCTCGTCAAGCGCCCCGGTGACGTAGTGCGCCGTGGCGCCGATCAGCTTCACGCCGCGGGCGTGCGCCTGGTGGTAGGGGCGCGCGCCCTTGAAGGAGGGGAGGAAGGAGTGGTGGATGTTGATGGCCCGCCCGCGCAGGTCGGCGCAGAGGCCGTCGCTGAGGATCTGCATGTACCGGGCGAGCACCACGAGGTCGATCCGGTGTTCAACGATGAGCGCGCGCAGCTGCTCCTCGGCGTCCTCCTTCGTCTCCGGAGTCACGGGGATGTGGTGGAACTCCACTCCGTAGAATGCGGCGAGGTCCGCAAGGTCGGGATGGTTCGAGACGATCACCGGAACCTCGATGGGCAGCGTACCGGAGCGGTGCTGGAACAGCAGGTCGTTGAGGCAGTGGGCGGCCTTCGAGACCAGGATCAGCGTGCGGGTGGGCGTGCCGTCGACGTTAAGCTCCCAGTCCATGCCGAAGGAACGGGCGACCGGCTCCAGCTGCCGGCGCAGTTCGGCCTCACCGGCGTCCGTGGCCAGTGCCACGCGCATGAAGAAGGTGCCCGTGTCCGGGCTCCCGTACTGCTGGGACTCGGTGATGTTTGCGCCGGCGGCGACGAGGGCCCCGGACACTCCGTGGACGATGCCCGGCCGGTCGGGGCAGGAGAGCGTGAGGGAATAGGAGCTCGATGCTGGTGCGGTCACCGTCCAAGGCTACCGGGGTCCCGGGCTACCGGGCAGGCACCGGTTCCCGGGAACCCAGAACCTTCAGCGCAGCCAGGGCGGCGGCGCGGCCCGCGCGGGTGGCCCCCACCGTGGAGGCGGACGCACCGTAGCCGACCATCAGGAGGCGGTCCTCGCGCATCACCCGGACGCCGTCCATGCGGATGCCCCCGCCGGGCTCGCGCAGGTGCAGCGGGGCCAGATGGTCGATAGAGGCCCGGAAGCCGGTGGCCCAAAGCACGACGTCGACGGGTTCGTAGGTGCCGTCCTCGAGTTCGACGCCGTGTTCGGTGAGCCGCCGCATCGGCCCGCGTGAGACGAGGATTCCCGCCTCGATGCCGGCCGCGTACTGCGCCGTGAGGGAAATGCCCGTGGTGCCCACGACACTCTTCGGGGGAAGCCCGGCGCGGGTGCGGGCGTTGACAGCGGCCTCGATGTCCCGTCCCCATTCCGGGGTGAAGTCGCGGTCGAACCATTCCAGGGGCCGGCGGGTGCTCCAGACGGTGCTGGCGCCGGCGTCGTTGAGCTGGAGCAGGAACTGGGCGGCCGAGGTCCCTCCGCCGACCACGAGGACCCGTTTGCCGGTGAAGTCCGAGGCGGCGCGGAACCCGTGGGTGTGAAGCTGCCGGCCGCGAAAGAGCTCCCGCCCCGGATAGTAGGGCAGGTAGGGGCTGTCCCAGGTGCCGGTGGCGTTGATGACGGCCCGCGCCCGCCAGGAGATGCCCTCGCGGCCGGTGACCTCGAGGCGTTCCCCACCGTCGATGCGTTCCACCCGGGCCACGCGCGCCGGGCGGATCACCGGGAGCCCGAACTCCGCCTCGTAGGCGCCGTAGTAGCGGGTCACGACGGCCGAGGACGGCTCCTTCGGGTCGGGGGTTTCGAAGGGCAGGCCCGGCAGCGGGTGGAGTCCGTGGGCGGCATCGAACGTCAGCGACGGCCAGCGGTGGCGCCAGGCGCCTCCGGGGCCGTCGTTCGCATCGAGCATCACGAAGCCGCTGCCCGGCTCGATCCCGCGCCTGCGCAGGTAGTACCCACTGCTCAGGCCGGCCTGGCCGGCCCCGATGACGACGATATCCGTCTCGCGCACTTCGTTGTCCACTATCCCGCCCTGTTCCACCGGCGTCGGCACCGGCATCCATCGGCCCGGCTGAGACCGGGCATGTGAACGGTGCAACCGGCCCAAATCCACGGGTATTCCGGCGCCGGCCCCAAATGGAGCCCTCCATGAGGAGCATCACATCGCCGGAAAGGCCTCCCCGGCAGCAGGTCGGTACCCATCCCGCTACGGCGCCAGGCACGGCGCTGGAACTCCCGCCGGCACCGCGGCCGGGACCGCGGCCGGGACCGCGGCCGGGACTGCGGACGACAGCGTAAGGTGCCCCGGGATCCACTGGCCCGGGTGGCACCGTCCGGAGCGCTGCGGCTAGGATAGGTGGCGCCGCGACTGGCGTAGGGTGGGCAACCACCGGGAAGCGGCACGCACTGCAGGGAGCCGGGCGAGGGCCCGAAGGACCCTGCGGGGCACTGTGCCAACCACGGATCGCACGCCTGGGCCGGGGGTTACTTCCGCCGCTGCGCGCCGCCCCGGGTGGGCTGCACCACAGTGCTGCGGGTAGCCTGAGCTGTAAAGCACCCCACCACCGAAGGACCTTTCGTGACCACTTCGCCCCTGACCGATTCCGTCACCAACGCCCCGCTGTCCGAGATCGACCCGGAGATCGCCGCAGTCCTGCGCGACGAGCTGGGCCGCCAGCGGGACACCCTTGAAATGATCGCCTCTGAGAACTTCGCGCCCCGCGCCGTGCTTGAGGCCCAGGGCTCGGTCCTGACCAACAAGTACGCCGAGGGCTACCCGGGACGCCGCTACTACGGCGGCTGCGAGCACGTCGACGTCGCCGAAAACCTCGCCATCTCCCGCGTCAAGGAGCTGTTCGGCGCCGAGTACGCCAACGTGCAGCCGCACTCGGGAGCGCAGGCCAACGCCGCCGCCCTCGCCGCCATGATCAAACCGGGCGACAAGATCATGGGCCTCTCACTGGCCCACGGCGGGCACCTCACCCACGGCATGAAGCTGAACTTCTCGGGCAAGCTCTACGAGGTCGCCGCCTACGGTGTCGAGGAGGACACCCACCGGCTCGACATGGACCGGGTCCGCGCCCAGGCGCTCGCCGAGAAGCCCGACGTCCTCATCGCCGGCTGGTCCGCGTACCCGCGCCACCTCGACTTCGAGGCGTTCCGCTCCATCGCCGACGAGACCGGTGCGCTGCTGTGGACCGATATGGCCCACTTCGCCGGGCTCGTCGCCGCGGGCCTGCACCCCAGCCCGGTCCAGTACTCCGACGTGGTGACCTCAACCGTCCACAAGACCCTCGCCGGTCCGCGCTCCGGAGTCATCCTGGCCAAGCAGGACTGGGCCAAGAAGCTCAACTCGAGCGTCTTCCCCGGCCAGCAGGGCGGGCCGCTGATGCACGTCATCGCCGCCAAGGCCACCGCCTTCAAGATCGCGGGATCCGCCGAATTCAAGGAACGCCAGGAGCGGGTCCTCGAGGGCGCCCGGATCATCGCCGAGCGCCTCACCGGGTCCGACGTCACCGAGCACGGCGTCTCCGTCCTGACCGGCGGCACGGACGTGCACCTGGTGCTTGTCGACCTGCGCAACTCGAGCCTCGACGGGCAGCAGGCGGAGGACCTCCTCCACTCGGTCGGCATCACCGTCAACCGCAACGCCGTTCCCTTCGACCCGCGGCCTCCCATGGTCACCTCCGGGCTGCGCATCGGCACCCCGGCGCTGGCCACGCGCGGCTTCGGTGCCGCCGAGTTCACCGAGGTCGCCGAAATCATCGCCGCCGCACTCAAGCCGTCCCCCGACGTCGCCGCCCTGCGGGCACGGGTATCGGCGCTCGCCGCCAACTTCCCGCTGTACCCGGGCCACGAGGAGTGGTAGGAGAACTCCCCGCGGGCGCCGCCTCCTCCCGGGCGGCGGCGTCCGGTGAGTTCGACATTCCCAGCGCGGAATGCTGCTTCACCGGGTGCTGCGACCGCGGGAAGGCGTTCCTTCTTGAACTGATCGAGACCCCTGAAACGACCGGAGAACGTCCATGAGCACCACCACTGCCCGCGTCCTCGACGGCAAGGCCACGGCCGCCGCGATCAAGGACGAGCTCGCCGTGCGGGTCCGCGGGCTCGCCGCCCGCGGCGTGCAGCCCGGCCTCGGCACCGTCCTCGTGGGGGACGACCCGGCCAGCAAATCCTATGTCGCGGGGAAGCACCGCGACTGCGCCCAGATCGGCATCCGTTCGATCCGCCGGGACCTGCCCGCGACCATCACACAGGAGGAGCTCGAAGCGGTCATCGACGAACTCAACGCCGACGACGAAACCACCGGGTACATCGTCCAGCTTCCCCTGCCGAAGCACATCGACACGAACCGCATCCTCGAGCGGATCGACCCCGACAAGGACGCCGACGGCCTGCACCCGACCAACCTGGGCCGGCTGGTGCTCAACGTGGGCGCGCCGATGGCCTCGCCGCTGCCGTGCACGCCCAACGGCATCATCGAACTGCTGCGGCGCCACGGCATCGAGCTCGCGGGGCGGAACGTGCTGGTGGTCGGCCGCGGCGTCACCGTCGGCCGGCCCCTGGGGCTCCTCCTGACCCGCAAGGCGGTCAACGCCACGGTCACCCTCGCCCACACCGGCACCACCGACCTCCAGGACCACCTCGCGCGGGCCGACGTCGTCGTGGCCGCCGCGGGCTTCCCCGGCATGATCAAGGCGGCGCAGCTCAAGCCCGGGGCGATCGTGCTCGACGTCGGAGTCACCCGCATCGAGGACCCCGAGACGGGCAAGGCGGTCCTTTCCGGCGACGTCGAACCTGCCGCGGCCGAGGTCGCCGGCTGGCTGTCGCCCAACCCCGGCGGCGTCGGGCCCATGACCCGGGCGATGCTGCTGGCCAATGTGGTCGACGCCGCCGAACGCCGGCTCTAGGCGCAAACGCACCCGAAAACGACATTCGCACCCGATAAATGCGGTGCGAATGTCGTTTTCGGGGCTGCGTGTCGTTTTCGGGCGCACCGGCCGTCCAGTCGCCGCGCTCGTGCCCGGATTGGCTAGTCCCAATGACTTTTCTGGCCTAGGCTTGGCTGGTGCCTCCCAACCTCACCGCTGAGCCTGTTATTGCCGCGCGCGCCCTGACGAAGCACTACGGCGAGTTCGCCGCCGTCGACGGGATTTCCTTCGAGGTGCCGGCAGGGGAGGCCTTCGGGCTGCTGGGCCCCAACGGAGCCGGCAAGTCGACGACGATGAAGATGATCGGCGGGGTCTCCCAGCGCACCTCGGGCGAGCTCTCCATCATGGGCCTCGACCCCGAGCGGCACGGCCCCGAGGTCCGTGCCCACCTTGGCGTCGTGCCGCAGCAGGACAACCTCGACGAGGAACTGCGGGTCCGCGACAACCTTCTGGTGTACGGGCGCTACTTCGGCCTGCCGATGAGCTACCTGAAGCCCAAGGTCGACGAGTTGCTCGAGTTCGCGCAGCTTACCGAGAAGGCCGGCGCCAAGGTCGACTCGCTCTCGGGCGGCATGAAGCGCCGGCTGACCATCGCCCGGTCGCTGATCAACGAGCCGAAGATCCTGCTCCTCGACGAGCCGACGACAGGCCTTGACCCGCAGGCTCGCCACATCCTCTGGGACCGGCTCTTCCGCCTCAAGGAGTCCGGGGTCACCCTGATCCTGACGACCCACTACATGGACGAAGCCGAGCAGCTGTGCGACCGCCTGGTGGTCGTGGACAAGGGCAGGATCATGGCCGAGGGGTCGCCGGCCACCCTCATCCGGGAGCATTCGACCCGCGAAGTGCTCGAACTGCGGTTCGGCTCCGAACGCAACACCACCGTGGCGGCCGACCTCGAGGGCATCGGGGAGCGGCTCGAGACCCTGCCCGACCGGGTCCTCATCTATGCCGCCGACGGCGAGGCGGCCCTCGAGCAGGTCACCGCCCGCGGCCTCCACCCCATCACCTCCCTGGTGCGCCGGTCCTCCCTCGAGGACGTGTTCCTGCGCCTGACCGGAAGGAGCCTCGTTGACTGAGCACCGCACCGGTGCCCGCCCCGCGGCCCCTGCCGGCACGCCCGGTCCGGGGCGTGCCCATCCACCCGCGGTCTCGGCCGCCCGGGCCCGTGCCTTCGGCTCCTGGTACTACGCCGAACATGTCCTGCGGGTCATGAACAGCTACCGGTGGACAATCCTCGCCTCCAGCGTGGGAACCCCGGTGATGTACCTCTTCGCCATGGGGGTTGGCCTGGCCAGCCTGGTGGACAGCTCCGGGGCCGGGACGTTCGGCGGCGTGAGCTACCTCGCCTTCCTCGCCCCCGCCCTGCTGGCCTCGGCCGCCCTGATGGCGGCGACGAACGAATTCACCTACCCGGTGATGGACGGCTTCAAGTGGCGCCGGGTCTACTACGGCCCGCACGCCTCCCCGCTGGGCACCCACCAGATCGTCAACGGCCACATTATCGCCGTCACCCTGAGGCTGGCGGTGATGTCGGTCATCTACTTCGCCATCGTCGCCCTCTTCGGGGCCTCGCCGTCGCCCTGGGGCTGGGCCGCCGTGCCCGTCGCGGTGCTCAGCGGCCTGGCCTTCGGGGTGCCCCTGATGGCCTACGCCGCAAGCCTCACCGAGGACAAGGGCCAGTTCGCCCTCGTGATGCGGTTCATCGCCACCCCGCTGTTCCTGTTTTCCGGAACCTTCTTCCCGCTCGACACCCTCCCGCTGCTGCTGCGCTGGATCGGCTGGATCTCACCGCTGTGGCACGGCACGGAACTTGGGCGGGCCCTGACCTACGGGCACGCCATCCCGCCGGGCCTCGCCGCGGTCCACCTGCTCTTCCTGATTGCCCTGACGATGCTCGGCTGGCGCCTGGCCCAGCGGACCTTCGCGCGGAGGCTGGGCGCATGACGAACTCGCTCTCCGTCGAGGACTACCGGCTCACCGGCCGCCCGCGCACCCTGGGCGCCCTGTATTCACGCAACGCCCGCGCGGTCATTGCCCGCGGCCTGCGCGCCACGAAGAGCAGCAACTGGATGGTGATGGTCTCCGGTTTCTTCGAACCGGTGCTGTACCTGCTGTCGATGGGTGTGGGCCTCGGCGCGCTCGTGGGCACGGTGACCGGACCGGGCGGCTCCGAGATCAGTTACGCCGCGTACATCGCCCCGGCCCTGCTGGCGGTGTCGGCGATGAACGGCGCCGTCTACGACAGCACCTGGAATGTCTTCTTCAAGATGAACTTCGCCAAGCTCTACCAGGGGATGCTGTCGACCTCGCTCGGGCCGCTCGACGTCGCCATCGGCGAGATCTTCCTGGCCCTGCTGCGCGGGGCGCTCTACGCAACGGGGTTCACGGCGGTGATGGGCGTGATGGGCCTGATCACCACGCCGTGGGCCCTGCTGATGATTCCGGCCTCCGTGCTGATCGCCTTCGGGTTCGCGGCGTTCGGCATGGCCATCACCAGCTTCATGAAGACCTTCCAGCAGATGGAGTGGGTCAACTTCGTGATGCTGCCCATGTTCCTGTTCTCGGCGACCTTCTACCCGCTGAGCGTCTACCCGCAGCCCATCCAGTGGTTCATCCAGGCCCTGCCGCTCTGGCACGGCGTCGAACTCCTCCGGCAGATCAGCGCCGGGGTGTTCACCGCGGCCACCGGGGTCCACGTGCTCTACTACGCCGCCATGATCGGAATCGGCGTGGTGCTCACCACCGGGCGCCTGCGGGCGCTGTTCCTCAAATAGCCGGTGCCGGCCCGCGGGGACCGGCTATTCATGGAACAGTGCCGCGGTACACCCGGCCACGGCGGCTGACCCCGCACGGTGGCGCATACTGTGCACATGAATTCCGCTCGGCGCGACCGCACCCTCCCCGTTCTGCTCGCGGTGCTCGGCCTCCTCGTGGTGGTTGCCCTGGCCGTCGTGTTCTCCCGCGGAGAGGTGAAGCTGCTCGATGCCTCCACCCCCGGCGGTGTGGTCCAGCGCTACTCCGCGGCGGTGATCGACGGGGATGAGGTGGCCGCGGCCGCCTACCTCTCGGAGCAGTCCGAGCCCTGCGACGAGTTCCACACCCCCACCGGGGACAACCTTCGGATCAGCCTCGTCGCGACCCGGGAGCGGGAGAACACGGCGGACGTCGAGGTGTCGATCGTGACCTTCGATGCGGGCGGTCCCTTCGGCTCCTCGGAATACGAATCCCGGGATGAGTTCGGCCTCGTCCGCGTCGACGGCGATTGGCTCATCGAGCGGGCCCCGTGGCAGCTGCGCGTGTGCGACGCCGGGGCGGAGGCCCGGTGAGCACCGGCACGCGGGCCGCCCCCGGAGGGAGTCCCGCCCTGCCGGTCCTGCGCCGGCTGATCGTCTTCACGCTACTCTTCGCCCTGGTGCTCATCGGCGCCGGCGGCCTCACCGGACTGCTCGGGCGGCTCTTTAATGCCGGCGACGTTCTGGTCGCGGACGATGTCACCGGCCTGGCCCGCTCGCTGGCCTTCACCCTCGTCGGCGGACCGCTGGCCGCCCTCCTGTGGTGGGTCGCCTGGCGTCGGGTGGACAGCGAACGGTCCTCGACCGCCTGGGGCCTCTACATGGCCGGGATCTACGCGGTGTCACTGATCACCGCGGCCACCGCGCTGCTCGGCACGGCGGCCTCGCTCATCGGCGGCGACCCGGAGCGGTGGTCGGAGGACCTGGCGCGCGGCCTCGTCTGGACCGGGGTGCTCCTGTGGCACCACTGGATGTGGCGCCACCAGACCAGGGGACCGCTGGCGCTGAAGGATCTTCCGCTCGTTGGAGGCTACATCTTCGGACTCGTCCTGGCGGTCGGCGGGGCCTACTGGGCGCTGGCTGGCCTCCTCGACGCGGCCGTCGAGGGCTCCACCTCGGCGGGAGCCATCGGGGTGCCCTGGTGGCGCGCGTCCCTTGCGGCCCTCGTCTGGGCGGCGGGGGGAGCCGGTCTCTGGCTGGCGTACTGGGTGCGCGGCGGCGGACGGCACCTGCGCACGGCGCTCTCCAACGTCGCCCTGGTGCTGTTCGGGGTGCTCGGTGCGGGCCTGCTGACCCTCGGCGGACTGGGCACGGTGCTCTTCGTGCTGCTGCGGCTCGCCTTCGACCGGACGGATCCGCTGCCCGCGCTGCTGAGTCCCCTGGCGCCGGCGCTCGCCGCGGCGGCAATCGGCGCCCCGGTGTGGGTCTACCACCTGCGCGCCGCCGCCACCCGGGCCGAGGGCACCCGCCTGGCCGGCCGGCTCGTCACCTCGGGCGTTTCCCTGGCGGCCGCGGCGGCCGGCGTCGGGGTGATCGTCAACGCCCTCCTCGCAGCGCTCGCCTCGCCCGTGGTCGGCAACGACCCCCGGACCCTGCTGCTTGGGGGAATCAGTTCGCTGGCGGTGGGCGGCCCGGTCTGGTGGTC
Organism: Arthrobacter frigidicola; assembly: GCA_003602285.1. Lineage (GTDB taxonomy): Bacteria > Actinomycetota > Actinomycetes > Actinomycetales > Micrococcaceae > Arthrobacter_D > Arthrobacter_D frigidicola. The sequence goes on along the minus strand of QZVU01000003.1, from coordinate 386,485 downwards.
CGCGTGGCGCCCGACGGCGGCACCCGGCGCCGGGGAACGGTCCCGGCGCCGGGTCTACCTCGTGGCGGTCTTCGGCCTCAGTGCCCTGGTCGCCCTCATCACGCTGCTGGTGCTCGGGTACCTGATCTTCGAATTCCTGCTCGCGGAGGTCGGCGGGGCGGCACTGATCGAGCGCGTGCGGGCACCCCTGGGGCTGCTCCTGGCGACGGGCGGCACGGCCGCCTACCACTTCAGCGTCTGGAGGCAGGACCGGGCGGCCGGAGGGGCCGCGCCCGCGGACCGCCGGGCGATCGGCTCGGTGATCCTCGTGGCCGGCGCCGGCGCCGAGCCGCTCGCTGAGCTGATCGGCGGGATCACCGGCGCCGGGGTCACCCTGTGGCGGCGGGCCGATCCCACCCCGGACGCGGCGGTGCCCTCCGGGGAGGAACTCGCCCGGGCCTTCGACGGCGTGGTGGGGGAGCGGGTGCTGGTGATCGTCGGCGCGGGCCGGGGGATCGAGGTCATCCCGCTGGCCGGTTAGGGCACCGCCGGAGGTTGCCTCCAGCATCTACCGGAGGGGCGCGCCCCGACGCATACTGAGACCATGATTGGATCCTGGCAAGCAACTGTCCTTGACTGCCCTGACCCCGGGCAGCTCGCCACCTTCTACCAGAACCTGTTCGGCATGATCCGGGTGGACGAGTCAGCTGACTGGATCACCATCGGTGACGCCGCCGATCGTCCCGCGCTGGCCTTCCAGCTGGTGAAGAACTACACCCGGCCGAAGTGGCCCGGGCAGGACGTCCCGCAGCAGATGCACCTCGATGTGCTCGTGGCCGACCTCGACGAGGCCGAGGCGCAGGTCCTGGCCAGCGGCGCCGTGAGCCTCAACTCGGGCACCGACACCTTCCGCGTCTACCTTGATCCGGCCGGCCACCCGTTCTGCCTGGTCGCCGGCTGAGGCCGGTGCCGCAGGACGAGGAGCACAGCCGGGATCAGCGCGAACGGCATCAGGGCGAACGGCATCAGCCCACGAGGGCTGCGTACACCACGTAGTTGTCGTCGAACTCCCCGGTGGCAGGGTCGTAGCCGTCACAGGTGATGAGCCTCAGTTCCGCGCCGGGGGTGTTCCCGTAGACCTTCGCGGTCGGGAAGGCGTCCTTGGCGTACGCCTCGCCGCGGAGGACCTTAAACTCGGCGGTGCTTCCGTCCTCGCGCGCCACGCTGATGCGGTCGCCGGGCTTTAGCGCCCGAAGGTCGGCGAAGACGCCCTTGCCGCCGTCGGTGGCGTTCACGTGGCCGAGCAGGACGGCGGGCCCGCGCTCGCCCGGGGTGGGGGACTCGGTGTACCAGCTGGCGGGGGCACCCGGGCCGTCGGGCGGTACCTCGAGGGTCTTATCCGCGCGCAGTCCCAGCCGGAGCAGCTTAGAGGTGGCACCGATCGCGGGAATGGAGAGGGATACCGGCGGCGAGGCCGCCAGGACCGCCGGCGCCTGCGGTGCGGGGATCTTGGGAGCCGCAGGTGCGGGCGCCGGGGCCTTGGTGGGCGCCGGGGTCTCGGCCGGCGCCGGGGAGTCCGCGGTCGGCGCTAAGGTGCCGGGGGCCGCGGACGGGCTGGGGGAGGACGTGCTCGTCGGGGGTGCGGCCGTCTCGGGGCTGGACGCGGCCGGGGTTCCGCCGCAGCCGGCCAGGAGGAGGAGGGCGGCCGCCGCCGGGGCTGCGAAGCCCCAGCGGCGGCCGGTTGTTCTGCTCATCACGGGATGAGGAGGGAGTTACGCGTTGTCCGCTGAACGGCGGCGGACGGCGTAGGTGCCGCCGGCTGCTGCCGCGAGGAGCAGGCCGCCACCGAGGGCGATCATGGCGGTGTTATCGCCTGCACCCGGCTGCTCGGCGCCGGTGTCCGCGCCGCCGTTGGGCATTGCCCCCATCTGGGAGGCGACGAGCGTGCCACACAGTGCGGGCGAGGTGGCGCCCAGCGGGAGGTCGGGGTTCAGATCGCTGGGCGAGTTGAACGCCTCTTCCGAGCCGGTCGAGGTGGCGGGGTCGAGGCCGTGGACCACCACGACGGCGGTTCCGGCTTCGAGTGCGGCCTTGGTGTCCGCGTCGAGCTCGATGGAACGCTGGATGGAGTAGGTCCCGCCCTGTCCGCCCAGTGCCAGGTTCAGGCCCTCGGCGGGGGTCGTGGCGCCGCTGGTGCTCAGGGTGGTCAGGATGCCGCCGTAGCCCGGGGCACCCTCACTGACACTGATGATGCCGTCGCCGTTGGCGTCGGCCTCGGGGGTGGGGCAGACGCCCTGGGCGCCGCCGTGAATGTGCTGGACGTGCGGGTAGGGCCCGTCCATGAAGGTCTCTGCGAGGCCGGAAACCTGAAGGTTGACCATGGCGGTGTTGCCGGTGACATCGACGGTGATGGTGCCGGTTCCCGTGGTGCCGTTCAGCTGGCCAAGGGTCGATGAGTAGGAGCCGTCCGCGGCCAGGGCGGGGGATCCCGCCAGAGCGACCGCGCCGAGGGCAAGGGCTGGAGCTGCAAGAAGACGCATTTTCTTATTCATGAGAATTTCCTCCATAAGTGCGGATGATGCAGGCCGGTAGGGGGCGCGCACACAGGAGGTTCGGGGTGAGACGGATCACGGATGGGTGAATTCGAAAAAACTTTTCCGGCCCGGGTCAGGCGAGGGCCCCCGCACAGGCCTGCGCGCGGGCGTTCGCCGGTGGTGGAAGCCGATGGGAGGGGGGGCGTTGTTTGGAAGAATGGGCCCATGCAGTCATTGGGAAGCACAGGAAAGCCCGCCCGCCGGGGTATCAGCGTCCGCATGGGGACGGTGGGCATGGCCATCATGATCGTCGTGTTCCTCGTCGCCGTGGTGTTTGCGGCCAACGAGAACGACGTCGTCGGCTGGCTCGTCGTGCTCATCTCCCTTGGCTGGCTGCTCATCTTCTCCTACGTGGTCTTCACCCTGCGCGGGGCCGCGCGGAAGGCCGCTGACCGCTTCAGCGAGGCGCAAGGGGGCTTCGTCCCAGCCCGGCGCCAGGCCGGTCCCTCCGACGAGGCGACCCGCGCCCGTGACCTGAAGCTCGATCACAGCTTCAAGATCGTCCAGGTCCAGGTGGGTGTGGTCCGCGAATACCTCGGCAGCGACGAGGGCATGGTCGAGCGCGCCCTGGAGACCATCGAGATCACCTCGCACAACGCCCGGTCGATGATGAAGAACGCCGGTGAGGGGCCCGTCGAGGGCACCATCGTCGACTAGGTGCCCAGCCGTCCTGATCGGGTTCCGCCAACATGATTCGCCCGGTGCTCCGGGGTAAGGTGGGTCGAGTGAGTGCCGCTTCCGATATCCCGATGAAACCCCTCCGGATTGCAACAGTAAACGTCAACGGAATCCGTGCCGCCTACAAGCGCGGCATGGACCAGTGGCTGGACGGGCGCGGTGTCGACATTCTCTGCCTGCAGGAGGTGCGCGCCCCCGACGCCGTGGTGCGCGAACTGCTCGGTGATTCCTGGCACCTGCTCCACGCCGAGGCGGAGGCCAAGGGCCGCGCCGGGGTGGCCATCGCCTCCCGCGTCGAACCCTCCGCGACCCGGTCATCGATCGGGGAGCCCTACTTCGATACCTCGGGACGCTGGGTCGAGGCCGACTTCAAGGTCAACGGCTCCTCCCTGACGGTGGTGAGCGCCTATGTTCACTCCGGCGACGTCGGCACCCCCAAGCAGGACGACAAGTACCGCTTCCTCGACGTCATGGAGGCCCGCCTGCCGGTGCTCGCCGCCGAGTCGGACCACGTGCTCATTGTCGGCGACCTCAACGTCGGCCACACCGAGCGGGACATCCGCAACTGGAAGGGCAACCTGAAGAAGGCCGGCTTCCTGCCCGAGGAGCGCGCCTACTTCGACCGGTTCTTCGGCGACGGCGTCGGCTATGTCGACGTCCACCGGGCCCTCTCCGGTGACGTCGACGGCCCCTACACCTGGTGGTCTTGGCGCGGGAAAGCCTTCGACAACGACACCGGCTGGCGGATCGACTACCACCTCGCGACCCCCGGGCTCGCCGCGGCGGCGGTCGAGGCCACCGTCGACCGCGCACCGTCGTGGGACACCCGTTTTTCCGACCACGCCCCCGTGGTCGTTGACTACTCTCTCTAGACGACAGGAAGCGCGCCATGACCCTCACCGCACCCACCGGCCGCCAGCGCATCCTCTCGGGGATGCAGCCCTCCGCGGGATCGCTCCACCTCGGCAACTACCTCGGTGCGCTGGTGCACTGGGTCCGGATGCAGGAGGACTACGACGCGGTGTTCTTCATCCCGGACCTGCATGCGATCACCGTGCCGCAGGACCCCGCGGAGCTCGCCGAACGGACCCGGATCACCGCCGCCCAGTACATTGCCGGCGGGGTGGACGTGGACAAGGCCACCCTGTTCGTCCAGTCCCATGTGCCCGAGCACGCCCAGCTGGCCTGGGTGCTCAACTGCATCACCGGGTTTGGTGAGGCCTCGCGGATGACCCAGTTCAAGGACAAGGCCTCGAAGCAGGGCTCCGAGCAGGCCAGCGTCGGCCTGTTCACCTACCCCATCCTGCAGGCGGCGGACATCCTGCTGTACCAGCCCGAGGGCGTCCCGGTGGGGGAGGACCAGCGCCAGCACGTCGAACTCAGCCGCGACCTCGCGCAGCGGTTCAATGCCCGCTTCGGTGAAACCTTCGTGGTGCCCAAGCCCTTCATCCAGAAGGAATCGGCCAAGATCTACGACCTGCAGAACCCGACAGCCAAGATGTCGAAGTCGGCCTCGTCCCCGATGGGGCTGGTGAACCTGCTCGACGATCCGAAGGTCACGGCGAAGCGCATCCGGTCCGCCGTGACCGACGCGGGCACGTCGATCACGTTCGACCGCGAGGAAAAACCCGGGGTCTCGAACCTGCTGACGATCTACTCGGCGCTGACCGGCCGCTCCATCCCGTCCCTCGAGGCGGAGTACGAGGGCAGGATGTACGGGCACCTGAAGGTGGACCTGGCCGAGGTGGTCGCCGAATCCCTCGGGCCGATCCAGGCGCGCGCCGCCGAGCTCCTCGACGATCCGGCCGAACTCGACCGCCTGCTCGCCAAGGGGGCGGCCAAGGCGCGGGAGACAGCCTCGGCGACGCTGGCCGACGTGTACGCGAAGGTGGGGTTCCTTCCCACCCCGGTCCCGGCCGGAGCACGTTAGGCCATGCGCCAGCGGATGAGTGAGCTGCGCCGGGACCCGGCCGACGCCGGGCCCGGACTGCCCGAAACCACCTGCGTGGGCGTCACGCTGCCGATTCCCGAACCGCTGGCGGGGGAGCTGGAACGATGGCGGGCCTCGTTCGGGGACCCCATGGCCTTCCTCGTGCCCCCGCACATCACCCTCATCACCACGACGCCGGCCACCGACTGGGAATGGACGCTCGAACACGTCCGCGCCGTGGCCGCGAAGCAGGGTCCCTTCACCGTGACGCTCAGCGGCACCGGCTCCTTCCGGCCGCTGTCACCGGTGGTGTTCCTCAACGTGCGTGCCGGCTTCCGGGAGTGCGTCGAGCTCCACTCCCGGCTGCAGACCGGACCCCTCGAACGCACCCTCGAGTTCCCGTTCCACCCGCACGTCACTGTCGCCCACGACGTGAGCGAGGCCAGCATGGACGAGGCCGCGCAGCAGCTGCGGTCCTTCGAAGCCTCCTTTGAGGTCCGTACCATGGGACTGTATGAGCATGAGCATTCTGGGCTGTGGAAACTGCGGGAAGAGCTGACCTTTGGCGAAGACACTGAGGACCGCGAGGAGCGCTGACCCTGTCTCTCCGGCCGACCACGCCCGGCTGGTCGTGAAAATCCTCGAAGCACGCCAGAACCTCACCCGCGCCGAGCGGGACCACGCGGGCTCCGCGGCCGTCGCCGCCGCCCGGCTCCGGGTCGCACTCGCCAGGCTGAGCGCCCTGCGGCCGCTGCGGGCGCTCCAGCTGTACGCACTGCGCCGCGGGGCGCTGCTGGCCGCAGGCATCGCCTACCGCATGTTCTTCGCGATCGCCGCGATGCTCGTGGCGGGGTTCTCCATCCTCGGCCTGATCATTGCCGGAGACACCCGCCTGCAGGACCTCATCGTCGAAACGGTAGGGGCCACCACGCCCGGCCTCATCGACACCGGCGACGGCGGGCTCGCCACCCGGGAGGAACTGTTCTCGGGGGCGGGGTTCGGTGCCGCGCTCGTCATCTCGACGGCCGTCATGCTCGTCTCCTCGCTCGTCTGGATGGCCGGCATCCGGGCAGGCATGCGGAGCATCTTCGCCCTGGGCCCGGTCACCGAGAGCGCAATAAGGATCATCCTCAAGGATCTCGCGGTGCTGCTCGTCCTGGCGGTCGCGCTGCTGGTGACCACCGGCGTCGGGTTCATCGCCAATACGATGCTCGACTTCGCCCTCGACCTGGTGGGGCTGACAGAGGCGTCGCGTCCGCTGACGCAGCTCGCCGGCTTCGCCATCATGCTCGTCCTCGATACGGCGGTCGCAACCCTCCTGCTCCACACCACCTCCGCGATCGATATGCCGCGGAAGGTCCTGCTGCAGGCCGCGGTCTTCGCCGGGGTGGGCAGTACCGTGCTGAGAACTGTGAGCGCATCGCTCCTTGGCGGCCTCGCCAGCTCGCCGCTGCTCGCCCCGTTCGCCGTGATCCTCGGCCTCTTCGTCTGGTTCTACCTGCTGAGCCAGGTGTACCTCATGGCGGCGGCGTGGGGCGCCGTGGGGACGGCCGACGCCGAGGCGCTGGCCGCCCATGAGCACCGGGAGAAGGCGGGCACCCTGCGGCAGCAGAGCCGGAAGGCCCGCCGAAGGCCCTGACCGGGCGTGATCCGCAGCGGAAGGACAGCCAAGCGGGAGTACGGCCAAGCGGAAGGACAGCCTGGAGCGGGGGAGCGCCCAGGCGGGAACGCGAAAAGGGCGGCCCCGCCGGGGCCGCCCTTTATCGGACGCAGGGGTGGCCAGAGCAACCCTCAATCGCGGTGCCGCGTCGGGTCAGATCTTGCGGGTCAGGATGGCCTGTTTGACCTCGGAGATGGCCTTGGTGACCTGGATGCCGCGCGGGCAGGCTTCCGAGCAGTTGAAGGTGGTGCGGCAGCGCCACACGCCTTCCTTGTCGTTGAGGATCTCAAGGCGCATGTCGCCGGCGTCGTCGCGGGAGTCGAAGATGAAGCGGTGCGCGTTGACGATCGCGGCGGGCCCGAAGTACTGGCCGTCGGTCCAGAACACGGGGCAGGACGAGGTGCACGCGGCGCACAGGATGCACTTGGTGGTGTCGTCGTAACGCTCCCGGTCCTCGGCGGACTGCAGGCGCTCCCGGGTGGGCTCGTGGCCCTTGGTGATCAGGAACGGCATGATCTCGCGGTAGGACTGGAAGAACGGCTCCATGTCCACGATCAGGTCCTTCTCCACCGGCAGGCCCTTGATCGGCTCGACCAGGATCGGCTTGGAGGTGTCGAGGTCCTTCAGCAGGGTCTTGCAGGCGAGCCGGTTGCGGCCGTTGATCCGCATGGCGTCGGAGCCGCAGACACCGTGGGCGCAGGAGCGGCGGAAGGACACCGATCCGTCGTGCTCCCACTTGACCTTGTGCAGGGCGTCGAGCACGCGGTCCGTGCCGTACATGGTCAGCTGCCATTCGTCCCAGTGCGCCTCGTCGGAGACCTCGGGGTTGTAGCGGCGGACCTTGAGCGTGATGTCGAAGGAGGGAATTTCCCCGCCCCCGACGCCGGCGGGAAGCTCGACCTTCGAGGCCGGCTCTTTTTCGATGGTTGGGGTGCTCATCAGTACTTACGCTCCATCGGCTGGTAACGGGTGAAAATGACCGGCTTGGTCTCAAGGCGGACGCCGCTGGTCTCGACGGCGCTCGGGTCCTTATAGGCCATCGAGTGGGTCATGAAGTTCTCGTCGTCGCGGTTGGGGTAGTCCTCGCGGAAGTGGCCTCCGCGGGACTCCTTGCGGTGCAGGGCCGCGGCGGTCATGACCTTGGCCATGTCCAGCAGGAACCCGAGCTCGACGGCCTCGAGGAGATCGAGGTTGAAGCGCTTCCCCTTGTCCTGGACGGAGATGCGCTTGTAGCGCTCCTCGAGCCCGTCGATGACGCGCAGCGCCTCGAGGAGGGTCTCCTCGGTGCGGAACACCTGAACGTTGGCGTCCATGATGTCCTGGAGTTCCTTGCGGATCTGCGCGACGCGCTCCCCGCCCTCGGAACTGCGGGCCGTGTCGAGCAGGGCGACAGTATCGGCCAGCGGGTCCGCGGGGATGTCGACGAAGTCGGCGGTGAGGGCGTACTCCGCCGCGTAGATGCCGGCCCGCTTGCCGAAGACGTTGATGTCCAGCAGCGAGTTCGTGCCCAGCCGGTTCGAGCCGTGCACCGAGACGCAGGCCACCTCGCCGGCGGCGTAGAGCCCGGGCACGATGGTGTCGTTGTCCTGGAGGACCTCGGCCTTGATGTTCGTGGGGATCCCGCCCATGGCGTAGTGCGCCGTCGGGAAGACCGGCACCGGCTCGGTGTAGGGCTCCACGCCGAGGTAGGTCCGGGCGAACTCGGTGATGTCCGGGAGCTTCGCGTCGATGTGCGCCGGTTCAAGGTGTGTCAGGTCGAGCAGGACGTAGTCCTTGTTCGGCCCGGAGCCGCGGCCCTCGCGGACCTCGTTGGCCATCGACCGGGCGACGATGTCGCGCGGTGCCAGGTCCTTGATGGTGGGGGCGTAGCGCTCCATGAAGCGTTCGCCCTCGGAGTTGCGCAGGATCGCGCCCTCGCCGCGGGCGGCCTCCGACAGGAGGATGCCCAGCCCGGCCAGGCCCGTCGGGTGGAACTGGAAGAACTCCATGTCCTCGAGGGGGATGCCCCGGCGGAAGGCGATGCCCATGCCGTCGCCGGTGAGGGTGTGGGCGTTGGAGGTGGTCTTGTAGACCTTGCCGACGCCGCCGGAGGCGAAGATGACGGACTTGGCCTGGAACACGTGCAGCTCACCGGAGGCGAGGTCGTAGGAGACGACGCCGGCGACGCGCTTCTGCAGCCGGGTCACGCCGTTCTCGGTCACTTCCTGGTCGACCATCAGCAGGTCGAGGACGTAGTACTCGTTGTAGAACTCGACGTTGTGCTTGACGCAGTTTTGGTACAGCGTCTGCAGGATCATGTGGCCGGTGCGGTCCGCGGCGTAGCAGGACCGGCGGACGGGGGCCTTGCCGTGGTCGCGGGTGTGGCCGCCGAAGCGGCGCTGGTCGATCCGGCCCTCGGGGGTGCGGTTGAACGGCAGCCCCATCTTCTCGAGGTCGAGGACGGCGTCGATCGCTTCCTTGGCCATCACCTCGGCGGCATCCTGGTCGACGAGGTAGTCACCGCCCTTGACGGTGTCGAACGTGTGCCACTCCCAGTTGTCTTCCTCGACATTGGCGAGAGCGGCGCACATGCCGCCCTGCGCGGCGCCGGTGTGTGAGCGCGTGGGGTAGAGCTTTGTCAGTACAGCCGTGCGCGCCCGCTGACCGGACTCGATGGCCGCGCGCATCCCTGCGCCGCCTGCTCCGACGATGACGACGTCGTACTTGTGGACCTGCATGCTTGTCGCTCTTTCTGTTGAAACAATGAGGCGGCCGCCGGGGCGGCCTGCGCCGCTACGCGGTGGGGCAGTAGGAGGCGACGTGGGCCACGCCGTCGATGACCGGGCAGGGATCGAAGGTGAAGATGACCAGGGTGCCCAGGAGGATGATGACGACGGTGGCCGTGTAGAGCACGCCCTTGAGCCACATGCGCGTCGAGTTCTTCTCCGCGTAGTCGTTGATGATGGTGCGCACGCCGTTGGTTCCGTGCAGCATGGCCAGCCAGAGCAGCACCAGGTCCCAGGCCTGCCAGATGGGGCTGGCCCACTTGCCGGCCACGAAGCCGAAGTCGACCTGGCTGATGCCGTCACCGGCCACCAGGGACGTCCACAGGTGGACGAAGATCATCACCACGAGGACCACCCCGGACAGGCGCATGAACAGCCAGGCGCCCATCTCGAAGTTGCCGCGGGAGGAGCGGGTGCGGGAGTAGCCGGGGGAGACGCGCCCCGAGCGGGGGCTTTCTACAGTGGGAACAGCCATGGCTTAGTGACCTCCGAAGACAACCGAAAGATGGCGGATGGAGAAGGCGAGCATTGTCAGCGCCCAGAGGCCGACGACGCCCCACAGCATCTGGCGGTGGTAGCGCGGGCCCTTCTTCCAGAAGTCCACGGCGATGACGCGGAGTCCGTTGAAGGCGTGGAAGACGATGGCGCCGACGAGGCCGAGCTCGCCCAGGCCCATGATGGGGTTCTTATACGCGGCGATGACCGCGTCATAGGCTTCCGGTGAAACCCGGACCAGCGACGTGTCCAGGACGTGGACGAGGAGGAAAAAGAAAATCACTACCCCGGTGATGCGGTGTGCTACCCACGACCACTGGCCCTCGCGGCCACGGTAGAGGGTGCCAGCTGGTGTCTTCGGCATTGAATTTACCTCCCTGCATCGCACGGGCGTTAGCGTGTCTTCCACGCAGGAATGTCGCCGGTGCGAGAGCACTCTAAGTCAAGGATAATCTAGGCCGGGGACGGGCCGCCTTCAATTTAGGCTCCCCTATACTGTGAGGCTATTCACATTGACGGACGGCGCCGCGGCACCGTCCTTTCCAAAAATCCTTCCGGCGCGCCCCGGAGGTGTCAGCTAACGTGGGAGGCGATGACTACCGAAAGGGCAGCCGCCCAACCCCAGGACGTGTTCGACCGCTTCCACGCCGTGATCCCCGCGGGAGGGGTCGGCACCCGGCTGTGGCCGCTGTCCCGCGCCGCCGCGCCGAAGTTCCTCCACGACCTCACCGGCTCCGGCAGCACCCTGATCCGGGCGACCTACGACCGGCTCGGCCCGCTGTGCCCGGGGCGGACCATGGTTGTCACCGGTGTGGTGCACCGCGGGGCGGTCCTCGCCCAGCTGCCCGAGCTTGAGGACACCAACCTTGTCCTCGAGAGCGAGCCCAAGGATTCGGCGGCAGCCATCGGGCTGGCCGCGGCCATCCTGTACCGCCGGAACCCGGACATCATCATGGGCTCCTTCGCCGCGGATCAGGTGATCACCCCCGTCGACGTCTTCCAGGACGCGGTGCGCGAGGCGATCCACACGGCAGCCCAGGGCTATATCGTCACCATCGGCATCGAGCCGTCCCACCCGTCCACCGGTTTCGGCTACATCCGGGCGGGCGAGCCCCTCGACATCGCGGGGGCGCCCAGTGCGCACGCCGTCATCGAGTTCGTTGAGAAACCCTCGGAGCCGGTGGCGCGCGGCTACCTCGAGTCGGGCAAGTACAGCTGGAACGCCGGCATGTTCGTGGCGCCGGTGGCGCTGATGCTCAAGCACCTCGAGGCGAACGAGCCCGAGCTCTTCGCCGGCCTGAGCGAAATCGCCGACGACTGGGACACCCCGCGCCGGGTGAAGACCGCGCGGCGGATCTGGCCGTCCCTGCCGAAAATCGCCATCGACTATGCCGTGGCCGAGCCCGCGGCGGCCGCCGGCGACGTCGCCATGATCCCGGGCAGGTTCACCTGGGACGACGTCGGAGACTTCGCCGCGATCGGCAGGCTGCACCCGGCCACCGAAACCAGCAAGATCACGGTGATGGGGGAGGGGGCGCGGGTCTTCGCCGAAAACGCCTCGGGCATCGTCGTTTCCGATACCAAGCGGGTGATCGCGCTGATCGGCATCAACGACGTTGTCATCGTCGACACCCCCGACGCGCTGCTGGTGACGACCAAGGAACACGCCCAGGAGGTCAAGAAGGCCGTGGAGCACCTGCGGGCCAGCGGAGACACCGACGTCCTCTGACCTGGCTGCGGACCGGATCACGCCCGCCCGGGGCCGGTCCCGAGACCTTCGGTGACGCCGGCCGGCGCCCGCTTTACGGTTCCGGGGGCGCGGGTCGGTAGGCTTGGAGCGTGGAACTCAAACGCCCCGACGCAGCAGTACCGCACATTGGCGTGTGGCTCGCCCCCCTGCTCGAAGAACTGACCCACTTCCGGCGCGACCTCCACTCCCACCCCGAGCTTTCCTACAAGGAATACCGGACCACCGACCGCATCGTTGAACGTCTCGAGCAGGCCGGCTTGCAGCCCAAGCGGCTGGAAAACACGGGCGTGTGCGTCGACATCGGGCAGGGGCCCATCAAGGTGGGCCTGCGCGCGGACATCGATGCGCTGCCGATCGTCGAGGAGACCGGCCTCGCGTATGCCTCGGTCAACCCGGGCGTGGCCCACGCGTGCGGCCACGACATCCACACCACCGTCATGGTGGGCGTGGCCCTGGTACTCGCTTCGATCGACGCCCAGACCCCCCTCGACGGCACGGTGCGCATCATCTTCCAGCCCGCCGAGGAGACGATGCCCGGCGGTGCGATCGAGGTGATCGCCCAGGGCATCCTCGCCGATGTTCCGCGCATCCTCGCCCTGCACTGCGACCCCCGCATCGACGTCGGCCAGGTGGGAACCCGCATCGGGGCGATCACCTCGGCCTCCGACACCCTCCGCGTCGAACTCACCGGACGCGGCGGCCACACCTCGCGCCCGCACCTGACCGAAGACCTGACCTTCGCGCTTGCCTCGATCGCCGTCAACGTGCCCGCCGTGCTCTCCCGGCGCATCGACGTGCGCAGTTCGGTGTCGGTGGTGTGGGGCCAGATCCACGCCGGCTCGGCGCCCAACGCGATCCCGGCCCACGGTTTCCTCTCGGGCACGCTGCGCTGCCTCGACGGCGAGGCCTGGCAGTCCGCCGGAGACCTGTTCGACCATGCGGTGCGCCAGGCCGCTGCGCCGTTCGGGGTGGAGGTGCAGCTCGAACACATCCGGGGCGTGCCTCCGGTGATCAACTCCGAGGCGGAGACGGGGCTGCTCGAGGCCGCCGCCCGCGCCGAACTGGGCCCCGACGCCGTCGTCCTCACCCCGCAGTCGATGGGCGGGGAGGACTTCGCGTGGATGACCCAGGAGGTCCCCGGCGCCATGATGCGCCTCGGCACGCGCACTCCGCGCGGCGAGACCTTCGACCTGCACCGCGGCGACTACATTCCGGACGAGCACGCCATCGGCTGCGGCGTGCGCGTCATGGCCGCCGCGGCGCTGCGCGCTGTTCTCGGCCTGCGCCACTGACCGGCGCTGCGGAGCTGACCCGGCGCTGCGGAGCTGACCCGGCGACCTGAGCCGGCCGCGGACCCGAGGTCCTGGTCCGGCCGGACCGAGGTTTCGAGCTGCCGCGGAGCAGCCCCTCCGAGCGCGGGCGCGGCGCGGCCGGCACGCACCGTGGGATATCCTGAGGTGTAACAAATCCCGAACAATGTTGACGTGGCCGACGGCGGTGGTAGTGTCGCGCGTCACCCGCCCACTAGAGTGATCCCATACTGTGCTGCACTCAAGGTGCCGCCAGCGCCGTGGCCCGACCAGTGAAAACAGAGCTTCGAGCCCGACTCGGAGCGGACACTCACCGGCGTTCAGCCGCGGGGCTTATCTTTCTTTTCTGGAGGAATATTGAAGAACTCACTGCGCACAACCAGGCGCGGCGCCGCCCTTTCGGCTGCCGTCCTCGGTGCGTCGGCCCTCATTCTCAGCGCCTGCGGCGCACCGCCCGCCGAGGAGGCCGGTGGATCCGGGGAGAGCTCGGACTACCTCGGCTGCATCGTCTCCGACTCGGGTGGATTCGACGACCGCTCCTTCAACCAGTCGAGCTACGAAGGACTGAAGAAGGCCGAGAAGGAACTCGGCATCGAGATCAACCAGGCCGAGTCCCAGGCCGAGACCGACTTCGGTCCCAACGTGGACCAGATGGTCCAGCAGGGCTGCGACCTCACGGTCACCGTCGGCTTCCTGCTCGCGGACACCACCAAGGAAGCGGCCGAGGCCAACCCGGATTCGCACTTCGCGATCGTCGATGACAACTCAATCGAGGCCGACAACGTCAAGCCGATCATCTACGACACGGCCCAGGCCGCGTTCCTGGCCGGCTACGCCGCGGCAGCGACGTCCGAGACCGGCAAGGTGGCCACCTACGGCGGCATTAACATCCCGACCGTGACCATCTTCATGGACGGATTCGCCGACGGCGTCACCTACTACAACGAGCAGAAGGACGCCGACGTCCAGCTGCTCGGCTGGGACAAGGAAGCCCAGAACGGCACCTTCATCGGCAACTTCAACGATCAGGGTGCGGGCAAGACCAACACCCAGAACTTCATCAATGAAGGCGCCGACGTCATCATGCCCGTTGCCGGCCCGGTCGGCCTCGGCACCCTCGACGCCGTGATCGAAGCCAACGAAGGCGGCAAGAAGGCCACCGTCGTGTGGGTCGACTCTGATGGCTTCGAGACCGCAGGCAAGGGCGAGGAGTTCATCCTCACCTCCGTCATGAAGCTCATGGGCGACGCCGTCAACGAGGTCATCAGCTCCGACGTCGAGGGCGACTTCGACAACACCCCGTACATCGGCACCCTGGAGAACGGGGGCGTGGCCCTGGCCCCGTTCCACGACCAGGAAGCCAACGTTCCCGAAGAGCTGCAGGGCGAGCTCGACGAGATCAAGGAACAGATCGTTTCGGGCGACATAACGGTTGAGTCCGCAGCGAGCCCCAAGTAGCACCGAGCAGTCCTTGAACCGCTTCCCTCCTGCGGATCCAATCCCCGGGAGGGAAGCGGTTCGTTTTTGTGGACCGGGACAGGGGCACCCGGTGCCGGCACTGACAACGCAAGTCTCCGCACAGAACAGATTGGGTGGGTTGTGAAACTCGAACTCAAAGGAATCACCAAACGGTTTGGTTCCCTGGTCGCCAACGACCACATCGACCTCGTGGTCGAACCCGGACAGGTCCACAGCCTCCTGGGCGAGAACGGTGCCGGCAAGTCGACGCTGATGAACGTCCTCTACGGGCTGTACCAGCCGACCGAGGGCACTATCCTCGTCAATGACAAGCCCGCGACCTTCTCCGGCCCCGGCGAGGCGATGGCCTCCGGCATCGGCATGGTGCACCAGCACTTCATGCTGGTGCCCGTCTTCACCGTCGCCGAGAACGTGGCGCTGGGCAATGAGTCGGTCGGCGCGGGCGGGTTGCTCAACCTCTCCGAGACCCGCACCCGGATCCGGCAGATCTCCGACCAGTACGGGTTCGACGTCGACCCCGACGCCATCGTCGAGGAGCTCCCGGTGGGCGTCCAGCAGCGCGTCGAAATCATCAAGGCCCTGGTCCGCGACGCCGAAGTCCTCATCCTCGACGAACCGACGGCCGTCCTGACGCCCAAGGAGACCGACGAGCTGCTCGGCATCATGGGCCAGCTCAAGGCCGACGGGAAGTCGATCGTCTTCATCTCCCACAAGCTGCGCGAGGTCAAGGCCGTCTCCGACGTCATCACCGTCATCCGGCGCGGCAAGGTGGTCGGCACCGCCGAACCCGGCGCGTCAACAACCGAACTCGCCTCCCTGATGGTGGGCCGCTCGGTCAGCCTGACCCTCCAGAAGGCACCGGCCGCCCCCGGCGAGGTGACCTTCTCGGTGCGCGACCTCACGGTGCGCGCCGCCAACGGCCAGCACGTCGTCGACGGGCTCAGCTTCGACATCGCCAAGGGCGAGATCCTGGCCATCGCCGGCGTCCAGGGCAACGGCCAGACCGAGCTCACCGAGGCCATCATGGGCCTCCAGGAGCACGTGAGCGGCTCGATCACCCTCGACGGCGAGGAACTGCTGGGGCGCAGCGTCCGCGACGTCATCAAGGAGGGCGTCGGGTTCGTCCCCGAGGACCGCAGCGTCGAGGGCCTCGTGGGCACCTTCTCGGTCGCCGAGAACCTCATCCTCAACCGCTACGACGAGGCGCCCTTCGCCCGCGGCCTGACCATGCGCCCCGCCGTGATCGAAAAGAACGCGCAGGAGAAGATCGCCGAATACGACGTGCGCACCCAGTCCGCCTCGGCGGCGGCGGGAACGCTCTCGGGCGGCAACCAGCAGAAGGTCGTCATGGCGCGGGAGTTCTCCCGGCCGCTTAAACTGTTCATTGCGTCCCAGCCCACCCGCGGCGTCGACGTCGGCTCCATCGAATTCCTCCACAAACGCATCGTCGCCGAACGCGACGGCGGCACCCCCGTGATGATCGTGTCCACCGAGCTCGACGAGGTCCTCGAGCTCGCCGACCGCATCGCCGTACTGTACCGGGGGCGCCTGATGGGGATCGTCCCGGCCGACACCTCGCGGGATGTCCTGGGCCTGATGATGGCCGGCATGCACGCCGACGAGGCCCTGGCGCAGGCCACCGAACTTCAAGGAGGGGACCAGTGAGTCCGCAGGAAAACCCGCCGGTGACACCGGATACCGCCGGCGGCCAGCCGCCCACCCGCCGGGCCGCCCAGGAGGCCGCCCGCGAGGAGGAACGGCGCCTCGAGGCCGCCGCCGAAACCGGAGGCGGACAGGTGCCGCCGCCCGCCGTGCCCGCCTCCCCGGCCGCCCTCGCCGCGGCAGGCCCGGGGGATGAGCAGCCGCTGATGCAGCGGATCATCACCGGCAACGCCCTGGTCGCCGTCCTGGCCGTGGTCCTCTCGCTCATCCTGGGCGGGCTGCTGATCGCCGTCACCGACGAAGACGTGGCCCGCTCCGCCTCCTACTTCTTCTCCCGGCCGATGGACACCATCGGCGCGGCCTGGTCGGCCGCCTCCGGTGCGTACGCCGCCCTGTTCCAGGGCTCGGTCTTCAACGCCGGCGGCGACAGCTTCGCCCGGATGATCTACCCGCTGACCCAGACCCTCACCGTCGCCACGCCCCTGATCTGCGCCGGCCTCGGCGTCGCCCTGGCCTTCCGCGCCGGGCTGTTCAACATCGGCGCCCAGGGCCAGATCCTGATCGGCGCCACCCTCGCCGGCTGGGTCGGGTTCACCGCCAACCTGCCCTTCGGCCTGCACCTGCTGCTGGTGATCCTCGCCGGCATGCTCGGCGGTGCGATCTGGGGCGGGCTCGTCGGCGTGCTCAAGGCGCGCACCGGTGCCCACGAGGTCATCCTCACCATCATGCTCAACTACATCGCCATCAACCTGGTGCTGTACCTGCTGAGCACCCCCGGCTTCCAGCGCCCGGGTTCCACCAACCCGATCAGCCCGCAGCTCGAGGCGACGGCGCTGTACCCGCCGCTGCTGGGCAGCGGCTTCCGGCTCCACTGGGGCTTCGTCGTCGCCGTGCTGGCCACGGTCTTCGTCTGGTGGCTGCTCAACCGCTCCACCGTCGGCTTCGAACTGCGGGCCGTGGGCGCCAACGCCACCGCCGCCCGCACCGCCGGCGTGAGCGTCAGCAGGGGCTACATCCTCGCCATGGCCATCGCCGGCGCCCTCGCCGGGCTCGCCGGTGTGGCGCAGGTCGCCGGCACCGAGAAGGTCCTCACCTCCGGGGTGGCCGCCAGCTTCGGCTTCGACGCGATCACCGTGGCGCTGCTGGGCCGCTCCAGCCCATGGGGCACCTTCGCCGCGGGACTCCTGTTCGGCGCCTTCCGCGCCGGCGGCGTCACCATGCAGGCCTCGACCGGAACGAGCATCGACATCGTCCTGGTCGTGCAGTCCCTGATCGTCCTGTTCATCGCGGCCCCACCGCTGGTGCGGTCGCTCTTCCGCCTGCCCACCCCGGGAGCCATCCCATCAGCCGGGGCACGCAGGAACCGCAAGACCGCAGCCACCGGAGGCGCAGCATGAGTACAGTCACCACCGCAGCCCCAGGCCGCTCCGCAGCACCCGCAGGAGCAGTCCGCAGCTGGAAGACCCCGATCCTGCTGTCCGTCCTGGCCGTTGTCGCCCTGCTGGTCTTCGGTGCGGGAGCACCCCGCAACAATGTGACCTTCCGGCTCTCGGACCCCAACGACGCCATCGTGCTGCCCGACCTGGTCCTGCCCGCCGTGGCGACCGGCTGGCTCACCGCCGTCATGCTTGCGGCCCTCGCAGTCCTGGCGGTCCTCGCGGTCCGGCGCGGGTCGGCGGTGCCCGTGTGGCTCGTGGCCGTCTTCGCGGTGCTCTTCCTCATCGGCTTCCTCACCTGGGTCGTCGGCAGCGCCAACAACCCCAACGTCGCCCTGTACGGGCTGCTCGCCGGGTCGGTGACCCTGGCCGTGCCGCTGATCTTCGGTTCGCTCTCCGGGGTGCTCAGCGAACGCTCCGGCGTCGTGAACATCGCCATCGAGGGCCAGCTGCTCTTCGGGGCGTTCGCGGCCGCCGTCGCCGCGTCGGTCTCCGGCAGCGCCATCGTCGGCCTGTTCGCCGCCGCACTGGCCGGCGTCATCGTCTCTTTCCTCCTGGCGGTGTTCAGCATCCGCTACATCGTCAACCAGGTGATCGTCGGCGTCGTGCTCAACGTGCTCGTCTCGGGCCTGACCGGCTTCCTGTTCTCCTCCGTGCTGAGCAAGGACGCCGAGACGTGGAACTCGCCCCCGCGGCTTCCGGTGCTGAGCATTCCGGTGCTGTCCGAGATCCCCATCCTGGGACCGATCCTCTTCGAGCAGACCATCGTCGGCTACCTCATGTACATCGCCGTCGCCGTCATCTACGTGGCGCTCTTCCGCTCGCGGTGGGGGCTGCGGACCCGCGCGGTCGGCGAGCACCCCAAGGCCGCGGACACCCTGGGCGTCAACGTGAACCGGATGCGCTTCATGAACGTGCTGCTCGCCGGTGTCGTCGCCGGCGTCGGCGGGTCCTTCTTCACGCTGGTCTCGGTCTCCGGGTTCGGCCGCGACATGACGGCAGGACAGGGCTATATCGCCCTCGCCGCGCTGATCTTTGGCCGGTGGAACCCGATCGGTGCGTTCTTCGCGGCCCTGCTCTTCGGCTTCGCGACGAACCTCTCGAACGTGCTCAGCCTGCTCGGGACCCCGGTCCCGGACCAGTTCCTGCGCATGCTGCCCTACGTCGTGACGGTCTTCGCCGTCGCAGGCCTCGTTGGGCGCTCCCGCGCACCGGGAGCCAGCGGCATCCCCTACGTCAAGGGCTGAGCACCGGGCCCGGGGCCGCGCCGGCCCCGGGCCCGGCCGCAGTTCCGCAGCGGCCCCCGAAATCCATGACCGAGCCGAACCAGACGAGTTACCCCAACCAGACAAGCGACCCCAACCAGATACAGGAGCGATACCGGTGACCGATCCGGCCCTCGAATCCCGCGACCTCCCCTGGGAGGAGCTGAAGCAGGCGGCCACCGCCGCCATGCAGCGCGCGTACGTCCCCTACTCGAAGTTCCCCGTCGGGGCTGCTGCCCTGATCGACGATGGCCGCATCATCTCCGGGTGCAACGTCGAGAACGCCTCCTACGGGCTGACCCTGTGCGCCGAATGCGCGCTGGTGAGCAGCCTGGCCATGACCGGCGGCGGCCGCATCGTCGCCTTCAGCTGCGTCGACGGCTCGGGGAACACCCTGATGCCGTGCGGGCGCTGCCGCCAGCTGCTCTACGAGTTCCGCGCCCCCGGCATGGTGCTGCAGACAGTCAGCGGCATCCGCACCATGGACGAGGTCCTCCCGGACGCCTTCGGGCCCGAGAACCTCTCCTGAATCCCAGCGCGACCCACCCCACGAACCCCAGAGGTAGAACCATGACCGAAGCCTTCGACGCTGTCGACATCATCCGGACCAAGCGGGACCGGGGCACCCTGACCCCGGAACAGATCGACTGGACGATCGACGCCTACACACGCGGTGCCGTCGCCGACGAGCAGATGGCGGCACTGAACATGGCCATCCTGCTCAACGGCATGGACCGGGCGGAGATCTCGCGCTGGACCGCCGCGATGATCGCTTCGGGGGAGCGCCTGGACTTCTCCTCCCTGGGCCGGCCCACCAGCGACAAGCACTCCACCGGCGGCGTGGGCGACAAGATCACCCTGCCGCTGGCACCGCTCGTGGCTGTCTTCGGGGTGGCCGTGCCCCAGCTCTCGGGCCGCGGCCTCGGGCACACCGGCGGCACCCTCGACAAGCTCGAGTCGATCCCGGGCTGGCGGGCACACCTGAGCAACGACGAGATGATGCGCCAGCTCGCCGACGTCGGCGCCGTGATCTGCGCGGCGGGAACCGGCCTGG
This sequence comes from Arthrobacter frigidicola, assembly GCA_003602285.1. Classification (GTDB taxonomy): domain Bacteria; phylum Actinomycetota; class Actinomycetes; order Actinomycetales; family Micrococcaceae; genus Arthrobacter_D; species Arthrobacter_D frigidicola. The sequence continues at coordinate 366,428 of QZVU01000003.1, read as the reverse complement.
CCCCCGCCGATAAGAAGCTCTACGCCCTGCGGGACGTCACCGGCACCGTCGAGGCCATTCCGCTCATCGCCTCCTCGATCATGAGCAAGAAGATCGCCGAGGGCACCGGGTCGCTGATCCTTGACGTCAAGGTCGGCACCGGCGCCTTCATGAAGACCCGCGAGGACGCCCTCGAACTGGCGCGCACCATGGTCGACCTGGGCACCGACGCCGGCGTGCGGACCGTGGCCCTGCTGACCAACATGAGCACGCCGCTCGGACTCACCGCCGGCAACGCCATCGAGGTTGAGGAATCCGTCGAGGTCCTCGCAGGCGGAGGGCCCGAAGACGTCGTCGAACTCACCGTGCGCCTGGCCGAGGAGATGCTCGCCGCGGCGGGCGTGCCCGACGCCGACCCTGCCGCGGCGCTCCGCGACGGCCGCGCGATGGACGTCTGGAACCGCATGATCGAGGCGCAGGGCGGGGACCCCCGCGCCACCCTGCCCGTGGCCCGGGAGTCCGAAACCATCTATGCCCCCGCCGACGGCGTGCTGGTCGAACTCGACGCCCTCGCCGTCGGTGTGGCGGCGTGGCGGCTCGGCGCGGGCCGGGCCCGCAAGGAGGACGCCGTGCAGGCCGGCGCCGGGGTGCGGATGCACGCCAAGCCCGGAGCGCTCGTGCGTGCGGGAGAGCCGCTTCTGACCCTGCTGACCGACACCCCCGAGCGCTTCGAGCGGGCCCGCGAGGCCCTCGCCGACGCCGTCGTGATCGCCCCGGAGGGCTCCCGCCCGGCCCAGGAACTCATCCTCGACCGGGTCTCCTAGCCCCTGGGGTCCCAGCCCGCCGCTCCCCGCCGGCCCGCGCCCGGGCCGGCGGGGAGTTCCTGCTCCTCCGTGGGCACGGGAATGAGGGACTGGGGGCGGAATTAGGGGGCCCGAATAGGGGGCCTCCCTGATGTGGGCCCGCCCGGCCCCAGCGCAGACTGATCCAATGCTGAATAACGAGGATCCCGCCCGGCGGGGCGGGCCTGGGGCCGGCGGTTTCCCATGGACCTGATGTTCTCCCTGCTCGCCGGGATCAACGAATGGGTCATCGACGCCGCGGCACAGCCCTGGGTGTACCTGGTGGTGTTCGTCTGCTGCACCGTCGACGGGTTCTTCCCGCCCTTCCCCAGCGAATCGGTGGTCGTGGGCCTGGCGTCCCTGATCCTCACCGAGGGCCACCCCAACCCCTGGCTGCTGATGCTGGCGGCCTCGCTCGGGGCCTTTCTCGGCGACAACACCGCCTACGCCATCGGCCGGGGGATCGGGCTGACCCGGTTCCGGTGGATGCGCCGGCCCCGCATGCGCCGCTCCTTCGCCTGGGCGAAGTACGAGCTCGACAAGCGGGCCGCCTCCCTGCTCCTGGTGGGCCGCTTCCTGCCGATCGGCAGGGTGGCGGTAAACCTCGCCGCCGGCACCACGGGCTACCCGCGGCGGCGCTTCGTCGCCCTGTCCGCCCTTGCCGGCGGCGTCTGGGGGGCGTACTCCGTGGGCATCGGCGCGCTGGCCGGTGCGTGGTTCGCCGGCAACCAGCTGCTGGGGGTCGCCGTGGCCATCGCGGTGGCCGTGGTCATGGGCGTGGCCGTCGACCGGGTGCTCAGTGCAGCCTCCGGCAGGGCGCTGGCCCCGGTGTCCCCGGGGCTTCCGGCGGTGGCCGGACCGGAGGTTCCCGACATCGACCAGGCCGCCTGAGGGTGCGGCCCGTCCGGGCCCACCTGTAGGGTTGAACGCGTGACGAACTCCTCCCAGACTCCCGCCCCTGGCCCCTCCTTCGACATCCGCAGCCTCCCCAAGGTCTCCCTCCACGACCACCTCGACGGGGGCCTGCGCCCCGCGACCATCCTCGAGCTGGCGGCCGAGGTGGGGCATGCCCTTCCGGCCTCGGATGCGGAAGCGCTCGGCCGGTGGTTCCGCGACTCCGCCGATTCCGGATCGCTGGTGCGCTACCTCGAGACGTTTGACCACACCATCGCCGTCATGCAGACCCGCAGCGCGCTGGTGCGGGTGGCCCGCGAATTCGTCGAGGACCTCGCGGCTGACGGCGTCGTCTACGGCGAGGTACGCTGGGCCCCCGAACAGCACACCGCCTCGGGCCTGAGCCTGGATGAGGCCGTCGAAGCCGTGCAGGAAGGGCTCTCCGCCGGCGTCGCGTCCGCCCGGGCCGCCGGGCGGGTCATCCAGGTCGGCCAGCTCATCACCGCCATGCGCCACGCCGACCGCGGCCAGGAGATCGCCGAGCTCGCCGTCCGTCACCGGGACCGCGGCGCCGTGGGCTTCGACATCGCCGGAGCCGAAAAGGGCTTCCCGCCCTCGCGGCTTGCCAACGCGTTCACCTACCTCGCCGCCCACCAGTTCCCCGCCACCGTCCACGCCGGCGAGGCCGACGGGCTGGAGAGCATCGTCGACGCACTGGTCTCCGGCCGGGCACTGCGCCTCGGCCATGGGGTGCGCATCGCCGAGGACATCTCCCTCGAGCGCGCCGACGCCACCGGGAACGGGGAGGACGGCGTCGAGACCGCCATCCTGGGCCGGGTCGCCGCCTGGGTGCGCGACCGCGGGATCGCCCTGGAGCTGTGCCCGTCGTCGAACCTGCAGACCGGGGCGGTTGAGGCCTTCGGGAGCGACATCGGAAGCCACCCGATCGACATGCTGTACCAGCTGGGCTTCAAGGTCACCGTGAACACCGACAACCGGCTGATGAGCGGGGTGAGCCTGACCGGGGAGTTCGAACTCCTCGCCGACACCTTCGGGTACGACCTCAGCGACCTGCTGGAGCTGACCCTCAACGCCGTCGACGCCGCCTTCCTCTCCCTCGAGGACCGGGAGGCCCTGACGGAGTTCGTGGTGTCCGAGTTCGAGACCGCCGCCTCCTAGGCCGCCATGCCCGACGCACCCGGATCCGCCGACCCGGCGGGCGGCGCCGGCGCCGCGGTTGACCGCCTCGTGGAGATCATCGCCGTCCTGAGGGCCCGGTGCCCATGGATGGGTGCCCTCACTCACGCCTCGCTCGTGCAGTACCTCATCGAGGAGAGCTACGAACTCGTCGAGGCCCTCGAGGCCCTCGGGGGGCCCGCCGGCGCGGAGGCGGGGAACCCCGAGGCGCGGACCGAGCTGCTGGGCGAGCTGGGCGACGTGCTGCTTCAGGTGGTGCTCCACGCCCAGCTCCAGCACGAGGAGGGCAGCTTCGGCCTGCGGGAGGTCGCCGAGGGGCTGACGGCCAAGATGATCCGCCGGAACCCCCACGTCTTTGCAGCCGACGGCTCGCTGCTGGCCCGCGAGGGCGGTGCGGACGCCAGCGCCGAGGAGATCGCCCGGACCTGGCAGACGGTGAAGGAGCGCGAACGCCCGGACCGCGCCTCGGCCTTCGACGGCATTCCGCGGCACCTGCCCGCCCTCGCCCGCGCCGCATCGAGCCTGCACCGGGCCGGGACACTCGGCACGCCGCCCGCCCACGACGGAGCCGCCGCGGCCGCCCCGCTCACCGAGGAGGAGCTCGGCGACGCCCTCTTCGCGCTGGTGCGCGGTGCCGCCTCCCGGGGCCTCGACCCGGAGCGGGCCCTGCGCGCCGCCGTCCGGCGCTTCCAGGACTCCGTGGCCGGTTCTCCACCGGGCGGAGCCGGGTGACGGGCCTCCGCCCCCCGCGGCAGTGAACTACCCTTAAGACGGCACTGCCAACGCTTTGACCACCGTCCCCGCGGTGGAATCTCGACCCCTCCAACCCAAAGGAGCATTTCCATGGCAATCATCGACGCCATCCACGCGAGGGAAATCCTCGACTCCCGCGGCAACCCCACCGTTGAGGTGGAGGTCCTGCTCGACGACGACACCTTCGGCCGCGCCGCCGTCCCCTCCGGCGCCTCCACCGGTGCCTTCGAGGCCAACGAACGCCGCGACGGCGACAAGGCCCGCTACCTGGGCAAGGGCGTCCTGCAGGCCGTCGAGGCGGTCATCGACCAGATCCAGCCCGCCCTCCTCGGCTTCGACGCCGCAGACCAGCGCGCCATCGACCAGGCCATGCTCGACCTCGACGGCACCGAGAACAAGTCAAGCCTCGGCGCCAACGCCATGCTGGGCGTCTCCCTCGCCGTGGCCCGCGCCGCCGCCGAATCCTCCGCCCTGCCGCTCTACCGCTACCTGGGCGGCCCCAACGCGCACGTCCTTCCCGTGCCCCTGATGAACATCCTCAACGGCGGCTCCCACGCTGACTCCGACGTCGACATCCAGGAATTCATGATCGTTCCCCTCGGTGCCGCCTCCTTCTCCGAGGGCCTGCGCTGGGGCGTCGAGGTCTACCACGAGCTCAAGGCCGTCCTCAAGGAAAAGGGCCTCGCCACCGGCCTCGGCGACGAGGGCGGCTTCGCGCCGAACCTTCCTTCCAACCGGGACGCGCTCGACCTGATCACCACCGCGGTGGAGCGGGCCGGCTACAAGCCCGGAACCGACATCGCCTTCGCGCTTGACGTCGCGGCCTCCGAGTTCTTCAGCGACGGGGTCTACACGTTCGAGGGCAAGTCCCTCAGCACCGCCGAGATGAGCGCCTACTACGAAGAGCTGGTGCGCGACTACCCGCTGTTGTCCATCGAGGATCCCCTGGACGAGGAGGACTGGGAGGGCTGGAAGGCCCTTACCGCGTCCCTCGGCGACAAGGTGCAGATCGTCGGCGACGACCTGTTCGTCACCAACCCCACCCGCCTCGAGCGCGGCATCACCGCCGACACGGCCAACTCGCTGCTGGTCAAGGTCAACCAGATCGGCACGCTGACGGAAACCCTCGACGCGATCTCACTGGCCCAGCGCTCCGGCTACACCACGATCACTTCGCACCGCTCCGGCGAGACCGAGGACACCACGATCGCCGACATCTGTGTTGCCACGAACGCCGGCCAGATCAAGACCGGCGCCCCCGCCCGGTCCGAGCGCGTCGCGAAGTACAACCAGCTGCTGCGCATCGAAGAGGAACTCGACGACGCCGCCCGTTATGCCGGGCGCAGCGCCTTCCCGCGTTTCACTGCATAGTTGAACCGGAGGGCAGTTACCCTCGTTAGACGGGGTCCGTAAGGATCCCGTCGCAGCAACCAGCCGAGGAGTGCCATGTCTGCCCGCCGCCCCAACGTGCCGCATGCCGTCCGTCCGTCGCCCCACGCGGCGGACCGGACGGCTGCCGGGGCGCCTCCGGCGAAACCCGGCACTCATCCGGGCTCGGTCGGAGGGCCGCCGGCGGACCGGGTCCGGACCAAGCCCGCCGCCGGCGCGGCACCCGCACCCCAGCCCGCCCCGGCCCGGAAGCACGCAACGCCGTCCGAGGTCCGGGCCGCCGAACGTGAGCAGCTCGCCGGGTCCATCCGCAGGGCAGGGGCCAGCGCGGTCCGGCCCCGGAACCGCATAATCGTTCCGGCCGAGGACGCCAAACCCATTCCCGCGCAGTCCTTCTCCGGGCGCCTGCTGGCGCTGGCCCTCGTCCTCGTCGCGGTGATCGTGCTGCTCGTCCCCTCGGTGAGCAACTACCTCCGCCAGCAGGGCGAGGTGTCGGCACTGCGGGAGCAGATCGCCGAGCAGCAGCAGGCCCAGGAGCAGCACCGGGCGGACCTGGCCCGCTGGGACGACCCCGCCTACATCAAGCAGCAGGCCCGTGAACGCATCTTCCTCGTGATGCCGGGGGAGAAGCGCTACCTCGTCAAGGGCGGCTCGGGCATCGAGGAGTCAACCGGCACCGGCTCCGCCGGACAGCCCGAAGACCTCCCGTGGGTCGATTCGCTGTGGGAATCGGTCTCCCGCGCCGCGACGGACTGACAACACCAGAACACCTGCCCGCACCGGGCAGCAAGGAAGGACCCCAAGTGGCTCAGCAGGACGAGCGGACCCCCACGGCCCGGGACCACGAGGTCCTGAGCCGCCAGCTCGGGCGGCCGGTCCGCGACGTCGTCGAGATCGGGGCGCGATGCGTGTGCGGCAACCCGCTGGTGGCCGTGACCGCACCCCGCCTCAGCAACGGCATTCCCTTTCCCACCACCTACTACCTGACCCACCCCGTGATCACCTCTGCGGTGTCCCGGCTTGAGGCCGACGGCGTGATGACGGAAATGACGGAGCGGCTCGGCCGGGACGCGGACCTCGCCGAACAGTACCGGGCCGCACACGAGGCCTACCTTGCCGCCCGCGAGGAGGTCGGCGACCGGGCAGGGACCGGCCCGGTCCCCGAGATCGCCGGGGTATCCGCCGGCGGCATGCCCACCCGGGTGAAATGCCTCCACGTCCTGGTCGGGCATTCACTGGCGGCAGGGCCCGGGGTCAACCCGCTGGGCGACGAGGCGCTCGAGGGCATCGCCGAGTGGTGGACCGCGGACGTGTGCTACTGCACCGGCGCCTGGGACACCTCCGGCGATCCGCCCTCCGCCGACCTCAGCCGGCACACCAAGACCCAGGGACTCAGCCCCGAAGAGCTCGAGCGCAAGCGTGCCGGGCGACGAGCCGAAGCACAGGAGAAACAATGAGGACCGCCGCGGTTGACTGTGGAACGAACTCCATCCGGCTGCTGATCGCCGACATCGAGGACGGCGTGCTGACCGACGTCGAACGGCGCATGAGGGTGGTGCGCCTCGGAGAGGGCGTCGATGCCACCGGGCGGCTCTCCGAGGCCGCCCTGGCGCGGACCTTCGAGGCCACCGAGGAATACGCCGAGCTGATCCGCACCCACGGCGCCGAGGGGCTCCGCTTCGTCGCCACCTCCGCCTCCCGCGACGCCGAGAACCGGGACGTCTTCGTCGATGGCATCCGCCAGCGCCTCGGGGTCGAGCCCGAAGTGGTCAGCGGAGACGAGGAGGCGTCGCTGTCCTTCAACGGCGCCGTGAGCGTGCTTGACGTGCCCGACACCGACACCGTGATGGTCGTTGACCTCGGCGGCGGCAGCACCGAATTCGTCGCGGGGCGCGGCGGCGCCGTGACCGCGGCCCGCAGCATGGACATGGGCTGCGTCCGGTTCACCGAACGCTTCCTCCGCTCCGATCCGCCCACCGGAGCCGAGATCGAGGCGATGGAACGCGAGGTCCGCGCGTTGATCAGCGAGGCCGGACGCGAGGTGCCCTTCGGGGAGGTGAGCACCCTGATCGGTGTCGCCGGAAGCATCACCACGGTGACAGCGCACGCGCTGCAGCTTCCCTCGTACCTTCCCGAGCGCATCCACGGCGCACGCCTGAGCACTGCCGCCATCGCCGGAGCCGCCGACGACCTGCTGCGCCGCGACCGGGCCGCCCGTGCGGCCCTGCCCTACATGCACCCCGGCCGGGTCGACGTCATCGGCGCCGGGGCCCTGATCTGGAAGTGCGTCGTCGAGTACATCGCCGAGGCCACCGGCGGCCGGGTCGGTTCCGCCGTGGCCAGCGAACACGACATCCTCGACGGCATTGCCCTCAGCGTTCCCGCCCTCCGGAAGTGATTTTTTGACCTTTTCGCACACCAGCACCGCACCTTCACCCACGCGGGCGGCCCGCCGCCTCGCCTCCCGTGCGTCCGCCGCTGTCCTTGCCGCGGCAATGCTGCTGTGCACTGCGGCCCCGGCCCGGGCCGACCACGTTCGGGACAAGCAGTACTGGCTGCAGGACTACGGGGTGACCGAGGCCTGGAAGTCGACCCAGGGCGAGGGGGTCAAGGTTGCCGTGATCGACAGCGGCGTCGACAGCTCCCACCCGGACCTGCGCGGGGCCGTCACCGCCGGGATCGACGCCTCGGGTGCCGGCCGCGGGGACGGCCAGCAGGGCATCGGCGAGGTGCCCGAGCACGGCACCCTCGTTTCCACCCTCCTGGCCGGCAGGGGGCACGGGCCGCGTCCCGCCGAGGGGGCCGCACCGTCCCCGCTCGCCGCGTACGGCGAGGGCCCCGACGGCATCGTCGGGGTGGCACCGAAGGCGGACCTGCTCGCCGTGTCGGTCTGGATCGAGGGGCCCAACAGCGGCCCCAACCCGGCGGGGATCGGCACGGACGAGCAGATCCCGAATGCCGTGCGCTGGGCGGTGGACAACGGGGCCAAGGTCATCAACATGTCGCTCGGGAGCACCTCGACCACCTGGCCCGAGAGCTGGGACGAGGCGTTCCTCTACGCCGAGAAGCGCGACGTCGTCGTGGTGGCCGCCGCGGGCAACCGGGCCGGCGGGCTCACCCAGGTCGGTGCCCCCGCCACCATCCCCGGCGTTCTGTCGGTCGCTGGGCTTGACCGCAGCGGGGTGGCGAGCAGGGAATCCTCATCCGAGGGCATCAGCATCGCCGTCGCGGCGCCGTCGGAAAACCTCGTCGGCGGGCTGCCCGGGGCGTTCTACGCCGAGTGGTCGGGAACCTCGGGTGCCGCACCGCTCGTCTCCGGGGTGGCGGCGCTGATCCGCTCCAAGTACCCGGAGCTGAGCGCCGCGCAGGTCATCAACCGCATTGTCGGCACGGCCCGCGACGCCGGGGCGCCGGGCTTCGACACCATATACGGGCACGGCATCCTCGACGTCGCCGCCGCCGTCGGCCCAGGGGTCGAGGTTCCCGAGGCCAACCAGCTCGGCAGCATCGAGCAGTGGATCCAGGTGTACCGGCGGGGGAAGCCGCCCGCCGAGGCGGCACCTCCGGCTCCGGCCGAGAACAACGCCGCCCCCGACATCCCGGCCGCCCCGGTCCCGCAGGCCCACGAAGGGGCCGGATCCTCAACGGTGCTGCCCCCGATGGTGGTCCTGGGCTTCTCCGGCCTGTTCCTTATGCTCCTGGTGGCCGGAACCGTCCACGTCCTGCGGGTCCGGCGCACCGAGCGCCTGGTGCCCCTGCGGGAGGAGCCGGACACCGGTGCCTTCGACGTCCAGCAGCGGGCCGACCGCCCCGCTGAGACCGGCCATGGAAGCCCGCGCGGCTGAGCGGGTAGAGGTTCCTCACAGTTAGTGAAGACTTTCACAAAGTCCGGTACTATCGAGCCATGGCATCGAACTCACTGTTCTCTGATCGTCCGCGCATCCTCGTCGTTGGAGGCGGCTACGTCGGCCTCTATGTGGCCCACAAGCTGCAGAAGAAGGTGAAGTCCCACGGTGGCATCGTCACCCTGGTCGACCCCCTTCCCTACATGACGTACCAGCCGTTCCTCCCCGAGGTGGCCTCCGGAAGCATCGAGGCGCGCCACGCCATCGTCTCGCACCGCGTCCACCTGCCCGAGACCGAGCTCATCAGCGGCCGGGTCACCGGGGTGGACCACGCCGCCCGCACCGCCACGATCGAGCCCGCAGGGGAGGGTGAGCCGTTCACGCTCGGCTACACCGACATCGTCATGGCCGCCGGCGCGATCACCCGCACCTTCCCCATCGAGGGGCTGAAGGACCAGGGCATCGGCCTGAAGACGATCGAAGAGGCCGTCGCACTGCGCAACCAGATCCTCGAGCGCATCGAGACCGGCTCGCTGCTGCCCGCCGGCCCGGCCCGGGACCGGATGCTGACCTTCGTCGTCGTCGGCGGCGGGTTCGCCGGCATCGAAGCCATCACCGAGATCGAGGATATGGCCCGCGATGCGGTGAAGAAGAACGCCCGCCTCAAGCGCTCCGATGTCCGCTTCGTCCTGATCGAGGCCATGCCGCGCGTCATGCCCGAGGTCACCGAGCAGCAGGCCGTCTGGGTCGTCGAGCACCTGCGGTCACGCGGCATCCAGGTCCTGCTCAACACCTCGCTCGCCAGCGCCGTCGACGGCAACCTGAAGCTGATCAACATGCCGGACAAGACCCCGGCCGATGAGTTCGCAACCGACACCCTTATCTGGACCGCCGGCGTGCAGGCCAACCCCGTCGTCCGCTCCACCGACTTCCCGATCGATGACCGCGGCCGCCTGCGTGCGAACGCCGAACTGCGCATCACCGGCGACGACGGACCCCTCCAGCACGCCTGGACCGCCGGCGACGTCGCGGCCGTGCCCGACCTCAGCGGCGGTGGCGTGGGCGGGTTCTGCGTCCCCAACGCCCAGCATGCGGTCCGCCAGGCGAAGCGCCTCGCGAAGAACATCTACGCCCAGAACTACGGCGTGGGCCGCGTCCAGGAGTACAAGCACACCAACCTGGGCGCCGTCGCTGGCTTCGGTACCTTCAAGGGTGTCGCCAACATCATGGGCTTCGGGATGCGCGGCTTCCCGGCCTGGCTGGCCCACCGCGGGTACCACGGCATGGCCATGCCGATGTTCGAGCGCAAGGCCCGGGTCATCTCCAACTGGTCGATGAGCTTTATCTTCGGCAGGGACCTCGCCCCCATCGCGGACCTGCAGACCCCGCGCCGGCAGTTCCGCAACGCAGCCACCCCGCCGCCGAAGAAGGACACCGCCCTTCAGTCGGCACCTCCGGCCCCGGCCGGAAAGGCGAGCAGCAAGGCCGCCTCGAACGCCTGATTTACCCGGTCCGCCGGACACGACGGTGGGTTCCCGCACAAGCGGGGGCCCGCCGTCGCCGCTTAACCGGTGATGCCCTCCAGCCGGGGTTCACCCCGTACCCTGCGACGCCGGGCCGCGCCTGGAGCGGGTGCGGGTGTCCCGGCGCGATATTCTTGACCTGCGGAGGATCCGCCCCAGTAGCCCAATGGCAGAGGCACCAGACTTAAAATCTGTTCAGTGTCGGTTCGAGTCCGACCTGGGGTACCACCGGGCCCGTCGGCCCGAAACCTGAGCACGACCGTCCGCTGACGCCTCCGCCGTCCGCGGTGTTCGCGGCCTGCTCCTCGACGCGCTGCCCGGACAAATCGCCGCCCGATCGTCTCCCCACCGCCCCGGTGTCAACCCCGCCGAGGCCCCGGTGTGACGAGCGTTACAAGGATGTAACCGGATTCCCTTATGTTCGGCCCTTTTTTGCATTAGCTTTTCTACATACCAGGAACACCTGGTGAGTGCAGCGAAGGCTGACGATGCCTTTCGGTCGAGGAGAAAAATTGATGACTGTAACACGCAACCCGATGCGGTCCGGCATCGGGGAGAATGCTCCGCGCGCAGCGAAGATCGCAGCCCTCAGCCTGGGTATTGCACTCTTTGCCTCGGGCTGTGGCGGCGGCGGTGGCGGCGGAAACGCGGCACCCGAGGACGGCGCCGAGCCCGGCGCCTCGGCGACCGCCGAAACCGCGGGCGCACTGTCCTGCCCGCCCAGCGAAGGCGGCGAGGCTGCGGAAGCCGGCGAGAAGGGCGACCCCTCGGCTGTCCCCGAGGCAAAGACCGTCACCGATACGCCCCTGAAGTTCGGATCCATCCTGCCGACCACCGGTGCCCTCGCGTTCCTCGGCCCGCCGGAAATCGCGGGCGTGAACCTCGCGGTCAAGGAAGTCAACGAATCAGGCGGCGTCCTCGGCAAGGAAATTTCCGTCGTACACCGCGACTCCGGCGACACCACCACTGACATCGCCACCCAGTCGGTCACCGAACTCCTGTCCCAGGATGTCAGCGCCATCATCGGCGCCGCTTCGTCAGGCGTCTCCAAGACCGTCATCAACCAGATCACGGGAGCCGGCGTCGTGCAGTTCTCCCCGGCGAACACCTCCCCGGAATTCACCGACTGGGACGACAAGGGCCTGTACTGGCGCACCGCACCGTCGGACGTCCTGCAGGGACGCACGCTCGGCAACTACATCATGTCCTGCGGCGCCCAGACCGTCGGCATGATTGTCCTCAACGACGCCTACGGCACCGGCCTTCAGGCCAACATCACCGAAACCGTTGAAGGAGCCGGTGGCAAGGTCGTCGCCGCCGAACTGTTCAACGAAGGCGATTCCCAGTTCAGCAGCCAGGTCGATGCGGTGGTCGCGGCCAAGCCCGACGCCATCGTCATCATCACCTTCGACCAGGCCAAGAGCATCGTTCCGCTGCTCACCGGCAAGGGCATCGAACCCTCGAGCATGTTCATGGTCGACGGCAACACCACCGACTACAGCAAGGACCTGGAGCCGGGCACCCTCGAGGGCGCCCAGGGCACCATCCCCGGCCCCTTCACCGGCGACGAATTCCAGAAGGCACTGCTTGAGATCGACCCCAAGCTGACCAGCTGGAGCTACGCCGGTGAAAGCTACGACGCCGTCAACCTGATGTCGCTGGCAGCCGAGGCTGCAGGCAGCACCGATGGAACCGCCATCGCAGGGGAGCTCGAGTCCGTCTCGAAGGACGGCGAGAAGTGCTTCGACTTCGCCGGCTGCGTGACCCTGCTGCGCGACGGTGAAGACATCGACTACGACGGTATCTCCGGCCCGGTCTCCTTCGACGAGAACGGCGATCCCACGGAAGCCGCCATCGGCATCTACCAGTACGACGAGAACAACGTGCCGCAGCCGAGCCGTTCCGAGGTTGGCAAGCTCTAACCTCATCTCGGGTCAGCACATCCGCTGCACCGGAAGGCCCCGTCCACCAGGGCGGGGCCTTCCGCCTGTCCGGGCCCGTCCGGGGACCAGTTAACGACAAACGCACCCGATAGATCGGGTGCGTTTGTCGTTAACTGGTGCGAGGGTCGTTAACTGGTGCGTGGGTCGTTATCGGGTGCGTTCGTCGGATTGGTTGTGCCGGGGGGAACGGGCGACGGCGTAGGAGCCCCGGCGCAGCTCCGCGGCCCACTCATAGGTCGACGCCGTGGGCAGGGGGTTGCGGACCGGGTCGAACCGCAGGTCCGCCTGGCCCTGGTCGGGGTCAAGCGTGAGCGTGAGGGTTCCGAACCGGATCCAGCGCCCCAGCGGACGGGCATAGGACAGCTCCATCGACCACGCACGTCCCGCGAGCCTGCGCCGGAAGGCCGGCAGCGACGCCGGAAGCCGGCCGGGGGTGGTGGACCGCTGCCCGGTGGTCCGCGCGGCCAGCAGGACCGGCCCGCGCGCTCCCCGGTACGGCATCATGGTGGTCAGCGGGGAGCGGGCGATGTTCAGCCGGGGGACCAGCACGAACCGGCCCAGCGGTGAGCTTCCCGTCGAGGACAGCAGCAGATCGGCGTGCGCGTCGCCCGAGGGAATCCTCACCGCGAGTCCGATGATGTCCGGCAGGGGACCCGGCAGGCCCACCGACCGTGAGAGCCGCGCCTCGACCGGGGTGCTTCCCGCGGTGTCGAGCCACGGGATGCCGCTTGAGGTGCCGCCGTCCACGGCGAGGTATCCCGTCAGGCGTACCCCGTGGGGATGAATGGGGCGGGAAGGCCTGAGCACCTTCATCGCCCGGAACACCCCCATGAACCCCCTGCCGACCAGCCGGGCCGGTGGTGTGCCCCTCTGCTCTGAACTCCTCGGCGCCGCGCCCTTCAGCTGCGTGCGCCCTGGTGCCGCGCTCCCATGTTCCGGGTTCATTGTGTCCTTCCCCGTCCGCCGTGAAAAACCGTCAGGGCCGTGTGGTCGAGACGGTCCCCGGCAGTCTAAAGGCCCGCGAGCAGGGCTTCCATCTCCTTGATTTCCGACTCCTGCGCTTGCACTATCGACGCGGCGAGGTCCTTGGCGCCGGGATCGGCGCCCGCCTCCAGCTCCTGTTCCGCCATGTCGATGGCGCCCTTGTGGTGCTCGATCATCCCGGCAAGGAACAGCCGCGACGCTTCGTCGCCCTTGGCGCCCGCGAGCTCCTCAAGCTGTCCGCCGCTCATCATCCCGCTGCCCCCGCCAACGGCCTCCCCGCCGTGTCCGGAAGCGTGACCGGCTCCGCTGCCACCGCCCGCGCCGGGCTTCCCCCAGGCGTCGAGCCAGGCCTTCATCGTTCGGATCTCCGGCGCCTGGGCTGCCTTGATGCGGGTGGCCAGAGCAGTAACCTCCGGGTCGATCCCGGCCTTGGCGAGCATCGAATCGCTCATTTCCACTGCCTGCTCGTGGTGCGGGATCATTCCGGCGGCGAACTCCACGTCGGCGGCGTTGGACAGCCCGGCCGACACGGTGGGGGAGCTGGACGCCGACGGCGGCGCCTGCCCTGAGTCATGGCCGGAGCCGTGTCCGGCCTCCGGGCCGGCCCCACAGCCGGCAAGGACAAGGACCAGGGCGAGGCCGGTCAGGGTCGAATAGCGTTTCATGTTCATTCTCCTTTGGGTTCTCGAGGGGACCGACACGTCGGTCCCGGGGTATTCATGGAGCTCAGCGGGGTGTTCCCGCGAGGCGCCGCGGGTCGAGATTGAGCCGGCGCAGCAGCTGGGCGTTGAGTGCCACGACGATCGTCGACACGCTCATCAGCACGGCTCCGGCCGCAGGCGACAGCAGCACCCCGGCGAAGGCCAGCACGCCGGCCGCCAGCGGCACGGCGGCCACGTTATATCCCGCGGCCCAGACGAGGTTCTGGATCATCTTCCGGTAACTGGCCCGCGACAGGTCGATCATCGAGAGCACCGCGCGCGGGTCATTGCCGGCAAGCACCACCCCGGCGGTCTCGATGGCGACGTCGGTCCCGCCGCCGATCGCGATCCCGACCTCCGCCCGTGCCAGCGCCGGGGAGTCGTTGACGCCGTCGCCGACCATCGCCACCGTCAATCCCCGTGCCTGGAGTTCGGCGACCTTCGCATCCTTGTCCTGCGGGAGGACCTCGGCGAAGACCTCGTCCACGCCCAGATCTCGGGCCACCGCGTCGGCGACCTGCCGGGCGTCGCCGGTGATCATCGCGACCTTGACCCCGCGGTCCTGCAGCGCCAACACCCCGGCCCGGGACTCGTCCCGCACCCGGTCCTCAAGCGCCAGCGCCCCAATGACGCTGCCGTCGCGGACCACGGAGAGCACCGACGCTCCGCGGGAGGTCCAGGAGGCCACCGGCCCGGCGATGCCCGCCGGGATCTCGAGGGAGAGCTCCCGCAGGAGGTTCGGCCCGCCGACAAGGACCTCGGAGCCGGCCACGGTGGCCCGCACGCCGCGTCCGGTCATCGAGGAGAACCCGGTCCCCGCATAGGCGAGCTCCGTCGCCCCGGCGTCCCCGGCGGCGGCCCGGGTCACGGCCCGCGCCACAGGATGCTCGCTGTCGGCCTCGGCCGCCCCCGCAAGCGCCAGCAGCCGGGAGTGGCTCATGCCGGGCACCGCGGCCACGCCGGTGACCTCCGGGCGGCCCTCGGTGAGGGTCCCGGTTTTGTCGAAGAGCACGACGTCGATGGTGCGCATCCGCTCCAGCGCCAGGCGGTCCTTGATCAGCACCCCGGCCCGGGCAGCACGCTCGGTCGACAGTGCGATCACCAGGGGGATGGCCAGGCCCAGGGCGTGGGGGCAGGCGATGACCAGCACCGTCACGGTGCGGACGACGGCGTCCTCGGGGCTCCCGAGGGCCAGCCAGGCGAGGAAGGTCACGATACCGGCGCCCAGGGCGAAGTAGAACAGCAGGGCGGCGGCACGGTCCGCAAGGGCCTGCGCCCGTGAGGAGGAGGCCTGCGCGTCGGCGACGAGCCGCTGGATGCCCGCCAGTGCCGTGTCACCGCCGACTGCCCTCACCGCCACGCGCACGGCGTTGTCGGTGGCCACGGTGCCCGCCGTTACGGGGTCGCCCTTCCGGCGCAACACGGTGCGGGATTCGCCGGTGATCATCGACTCGTCGAACTCCGCCGCGCCCTCGGTGACCGTGCCGTCGGCGGGCACCCGGGCCCCGGACCGCACCAGGACGACGTCGCCGGGGGCGAGGGATGACACCGGTACGGTTTCGACCCCGTCCGCGGTGACGCGGTCGGCCTCGTCGGGCAGCAGGGCGGCGAGGGCGTCGAGGGCGCCGGCGGCCGACCCGAGGGCGCGCATCTCCATCCAGTGCCCCAGGAGCATGATGACGATCAGCAGGGCGAGTTCCCACCAGAAGTCCAGGTCGAACCCGCCGAGGCCGAGGGTGGTGCTCCAGGAGGCGGCGAAGGCCACGGTGATGGCCATGGCGATCAGCAGCATCATCCCGGGCTGCCGCGACCTCAGCTCGCCCCACCCGCCGCGGAGGAACGGGGTACCGCCGTAGAGAAAGATGGCCGTGCCGAGCACCGGGGAGATCAGCGCCGCGCCGGGGAAGGTCGGCAGGCTGTACCCCAGGATCATGGCGAACATGGGGCTGAAGGCGACGACCGGGACGGCGAGGGCGAGGCTGATCCAGAACCTGCTGCGGAACATCGCGGTGCTGTGGCCGGCGTGCTGGCCCGAGGCATGGACCTCGTGGTCTCCGTGACCGGCATGACCGGCATGACCGGCAGGCCCGGCGAGACCGTTGGGCGGGGCGCTGTGGTACGCCGCCGCGGATGCAGACTGCTGATGGGACCGGCCGGGCGGAGAACCCGGAGACCCGCCGGGGCGCGGGGGAGAGGCGGGCGCCGCCGGGGAGTGCCGGTGCGCCCCGGGGGAATGCTGGGTTTGGTGCTGCATGGGAGGCTCCTTGACCCGTCCAGGTGATGCTGACGTGTCGAACATATACCCCCAGGGGGTATACGTCAAGGGGTTCGATTGAAGAGGTTGGAGGACCTTCTGCAGGGTTAAACGACTGCGGGCGGCCCGTTTCCGGAGCCGCCCGCAGTGCTGTGCCAAGCAGTGATGTACTAGGGAGATCAGGCCGTGTCGGCCAGGGTGCCCAGGTACAGCTGGATCACCTTGGGGTCCTTCATCAGTTCGCGGCCGGTGCCGGTGTAGGCGTCCTTGCCCTGATCGAGCACGTAGGCGCGGTCGCAGATCTGCAGGCACCGCCGCGCGTTCTGCTCGACCATGATCACCGAGACGCCTGCCCGGTTGATCTCGTGGACGCGCAGGAACGTCTCGTCCTGCTTGACGGGGGACAGGCCTGCCGAGGGCTCATCGAGCAGCAGCACCGCCGGTTCCATCATCAGCGCCCGGCCCATGGCCACCATCTGGCGCTCGCCGCCGGACAGGGAGCCGGCCCGCTGGGTGCGCCGCTTGCCCAGTTCCGGGAAGAGGCTGGTGACGAAGTCGAACCGCGTCTTGAAGTCCTTGGGCCGCTGGTACATGCCCATCTGCAGGTTTTCCTCGATGGTCAGCGTCGAGAAGACGTTGTTGTTCTGCGGCACGAAGCCCACGCCCTGGCTGACCAGGCGGTTCGCCTTGAGACCGGTGAGGTCCTTGCCGCGGACGATCACCTGCCCGGAGTGGATCTTCACCAGGCCGAACATCGCCTTGAGCAGGGTCGACTTGCCCGCGCCGTTCGGTCCGATGATGCCGATCAGTTCGCCCCGGCGGGCCTCGATGCTGCACCCGTTGAGGATGTTGACCCCGGGCAGGTACCCGGCCACCAGATCGGTGACCTTCACCACGGAGTCGCCTTCGTACTCGCTCATCGCTTTGTCTCCTCAGTGCCGGTCGATCCGGTGCGGGTGGATCCGGGTTCGCTGACCTCGGTGATTGAGTGGCCGAGGATTCCCTCGTCCTCGGTGCCGACGACCGACTCGGAGTCCTGGGCGAGCTCCTCCTCGAGGCGCTCGACGCCGGTCGAGTCGCCAAGGTCGACGTCGTGGTGCGCGCCCAGGTAGGCGTCGATGACGGCCTGGTCCTTCATGACGACGTCGGGCGGTCCCTCGGCGACGACCTTCCCTTCGGCCATCACCACCACCCAGTCGGCGATATGGCGGACCATGTGCATGTCGTGTTCGACGAACAGCACCGTCATGCCTTCGGCCTTGAGGTTTTTGATGTGGTCGAGCAGCGACTGGGTCAGGGCCGGGTTGACGCCGGCCATGGGCTCATCGAGCATCACCAGGCGCGGCTTGACCATGAGGGCCCGTGCCATCTCCAGGAGCTTGCGCTGCCCGCCCGAGAGGGATGCGGCGTAGTCGTCCCGCTTGGTGTCGAGCTTGAACTTCGCGAGGAGCACCTCGGCCTGGGCGGTGATCTCCCTCTCGCGGGCACCCCACATGCCCTTGAACAGCGCCTTGGCCAGGCTCTCGCCGGGCTGCTTGGTGGCTCCGAGGCGCATGTTCTCGATGACCGTGAGCTTGCCCATCACCTTGGTGAGCTGGAAGGTGCGCACCATGCCCATCCGGGCCACCTTGTACGGCGGGACCTTGGCGAGCGGCTTGCCGTCGAACTCCCAGTCCCCGCTGTTGGGGTTGTCGAATCCGGTGAGCAGGTTGAACAGCGTCGTCTTTCCGGCGCCGTTGGGGCCGATCAGGGCGGTGATCTTGTTGCGCGGAATCTCGAGGTATTCGACGTCGACGGCGTTGATGCCGCCGAAGCTGCGGGTGACGTTCTTCGCGACGACGATGGGGTCCCGCTTGCGGCAGCCCGGGCCGGCGTCGCCGGTGGCGATGGGCCGGGTGTCGTTCATGTAGTCATCACCCGCGGGGGCCGCGGCGACGGCGGACCCCGCCGTCGAATCCGACGGCGTGGCGCGGTGGGCGCCACCGCCGGACGGGACGTGGTTGGAGGAATTCTCGCTCATGCGAATGCCAGCTCCTTCTTATTGCCCAGCACGCCCTGCGGTCTAAAGACCATCAGCAGCATCAGGGCGATACCGACGAGGATGTAGCGCAGCTGCCCGGCCTGGGTGTTCGTGAGGAAGGTGATGGCACCCGACTCGATCGCGCCGTACAGGATGCCCTGGGTCAGTGACAGGACCACCCAGAACATCATGGCGCCGATCACCGGTCCCAGCACGGTGGCCATGCCTCCGAGCAGCAGGCAGGTATAGAGGAAGAACGTCAGTTCGGTGGCGTAGTTGGCCGGCTGGACGGCGCCGCGGGGGAGGGTGAACACCATCCCCGCGAGCGATCCGAGGATGCCGCCGATCACCAGTGCCTGCATCTTGTAGGCGTAGACGTTCTTGCCCAGGGCGCGGACGGCGTTCTCGTCCTCGCGGATGCCCTTGAGCACGCGTCCCCAGGGGCTGCGCATGAGCAGCCACACCGTGAGGCAGGCGAGGATCACGACCGACCAGCCCACGACGCGGATCCAGAAGTTGCGCTCATTCATCGCCAGGGGGCCGATGTTGTAGGTGCCCGCCGGGAAGGGGTTGAGGGCGTAGAACCCGCCCTCAAAGGCCGCCAGCCCATTCGCCGAGCCGGTGACCTCGGTGAGGTCGTTGGTGGTGACCACGTACCGGACGATTTCCGCGGCGGCGATGGTGACGATCGCGAGATAGTCGGTCCGGAGGCGCAGGGTCGGGATGCCCAGCACGATGGCGAACACCACCGACGCGAGCATTGCCACGAGCACCGCGACGGGCAATGGGGCGTTGAAGGTCAGCGTGGAGATGGCGAAGCCGTAGGCTCCGACGGCCATGAAGCCCGCCTGCCCGAAGTTCAGCAGGCCCGAGTAGCCGAAGTGGACGGCGAGGCCGAGGGCGGCCAGCGCGTAGGCGGCCGTCGTCGGGCTGATGAGTTCGCCGAAGGCGTTGACAAGGATGTTTCCGAAATCCATTGGAACCCCTAACCTATGCGCTCGCGGCGGCCGAGGATACCCTGCGGCCGGAAGAGGAGCACGAGAATCATGATGAGCAGAGCGCCGACGTACTTCAGGTCGGCCTCAAGCCAGAGCGTTGAGATTTCGACGAACAGCCCCACGATGATTGAGCCGATGAGCGCCCCAAAGACCGTGCCGAGGCCGCCGAGCACAACGCCGGCAAAGATCAGCAGCAGGATCTGCTGGCCCATGTTGAAGGAGACCCCCGGGCGGTAGTAGGCCCACAGGATGCCGCCCAGCGCGGCGAGCATGCCGCCGATCACCCAGACGATCCGGATCACCCGGTCGACGTCGATGCCCGACGCCGCCGCCAGCGCGGGATTGTCGGCCACCGCGCGGGTCGCCTTGCCGATGCGGGTCTTCAGCAGCAGGAACGCCACCAGCAGGATGACAACGAGGCTCACGATGAGCGAGTTCAGGTTGTTCTGCGAGATGGAGAGTGCCCCGAGGTTGATGATCTCGCCCTGGGAGCCGGGAAGCTGGGTGGTCGCCCCGCCGAAGTTGAACTGGATGATGTAGCGCAGCGCCAGCGCCAGGCCGATGCTGACGATCATCATAGGGACGAGGCCGGTGCCGCGGTTCCGCAGCGGCTTCCACAGCCCGGCGTCCTGCACGTAACCGAGCACGCCGCCGCCGATCACCGCCAGGATGATGGCGACCGGCGCGGGGAGTCCGAGCGCGGCGAAGCCGAAGGTCAGGACGGCCCCGAGGGTGACCATCTCGCCGTGGGCGAAGTTGGTCAGGCCCGTGGTGCCGAAGATCAGCGAGAGTCCGACGGCGCTCAGCGCGAGGAGCAGCCCGAAGCTGAAGCCTGCGAGGGCGCGTTCGCCGAGGGTGTCCCAGAAGGTTCCGCCCTGGGCGACGATTCCTTCGCCGAACAGGAAGAGGGTCGTGGCGTTTGACGTTCCGGCAAAGGTGACCGTGCGCGGGTTCTCCTGGCCCTCGGCGAGGGTGATTCCCTCGGGGAGGGTGTCTTCGTCGACCTCGACCTCATAGGAGCCCTGTTCCGGCACACCGATCGACCAGAAGCCGTTCTCGCCGGAGGTGGTTTCGCCTTCAAAGCCGTTGCCCGTGGCCGTGATGGTGACGTCGGCGATCGGACCGTCGACGCCTCGAAGGACGCCGCTGATGCGGTCCTGGAACTCTTCCGCCTGAACAGTTGCAGGTACTGCCGAATTCATCGCCCTTCCGGGCGGCTGGGTGGACGCCTGCGCTGACGGTGCGCTGAGAAGCACGGCGAGAAGCACGCTGAAAAGGGCAGCGATCATCTTCCCGAGCCGTGCAGGCGTCGGTTGGGTTATCAAGATAGGAACCTCCACTGTGGGGGCCGCCTGCCGGACGGGCAGGAGATCATGCGTGTGACTGGTGTCACTCAATGTGGAGCTTATGTTACTCGGGCGCTGTTTCCGTTCCGAACCAATCGGCCCCGGGCAGGTAGCGATTGGATAACAACTGCGCGCAACGGCGCGGGGGACGCGGCCCGGGGCGGGAACAAAAGCCCACTTACAGCGTTGATATGGGTAGGGTTGGAACACTTACAGCCCCCAATTGGAGGACTACACAAAATGGCAATCGGCGGAAATCCGGTTTTCAACGGAAAGACCTTCCGTTCTGCCGCCCGCGGCACCAGCCCGGCGGCCTACGGTACGACGACCTTCGCGGGTCAGTCGGCCCTGAACCAGCAGCAGCTGGAGCACATGTACAACCGCCCTGCGGCGGGACCGGCCGAGACCGGCCGGATGACCTACGACGACGTCATCGTCAAGACGATTCTCTCGATCGCAGTCGTTCTCGTGGGCGCGGCCATCCCGGTATTCCTCGTGCCGGGGCTCGCGCCGGTCCTGATGATCGTCGGCCTGATCGGCGGATTCATCCTGGGCCTGGTCAACTCCTTCAAGCGCGAGCCGGTCCCGGCTCTCATCCTTGCCTACTCGGCGCTCGAGGGCCTGTTCCTCGGCGGGATCACCATGTTCCTCGAGGCGGCCTTCCCCGGCATCGCGATCCAGGCCCTCCTCGGCACCCTGACGGTGTTCGGCGTGACCCTGGCGCTGTTCAAGAGCGGTAAGGTGCGTGCGACGCCCAAGGCGATGAAGTTCTTCATGATCGCCACGCTGAGCTACCTGGCGTTCTCGCTGATCAACCTGGGTCTCATGGTCTTCGGTCTTAACGACAACCCGTGGGGCCTGCGCAGCGAGGAATTCCTGGGCACCGGCATTCCGTTCGGCGTCATCATCGGCATCTTCGCCATCGGCCTCGCCGCGTTCTCGCTGATCATTGACTTCACCCAGATCGAGGTGGCGGTCCGGAACGGCGCCCCGCAGCGCTACTCCTGGACGGCTGCATTCGGCCTCACGGTCACGCTGATCTGGCTGTACATCGAGTTCCTGCGCCTGATCGCGATCCTGCGCGGCGACGAGTAACACAGCCGCAGCACCGCTCGCTGCTTAGAGAATCAAACAGGAAGGGCCCGCAGCACCAGCTGCGGGCCCTTCCCTGTGGGCCCGGTGGTATCCGCGGATACCACCGGTGTCTCGATTGCGGGCGCTCAGGCCACCCGGCGGGCCCCGGCGTCGGGCATTACACCGAAGATCACCGGAGACTTGAACCCGGCGTCGGCAAAGGCAGCTGTAACCGCCTTGGAAACGGCGTCGGCGTCCTCGGTGTTCACGAGGGCAATCGCGGCGCCGCCGAAGCCGCCGCCGGTCATGCGCGCGCCCACCGCGCCGGCCGAGACCGCGGTGTCGACGGCGAGGTCGAGTTCGGGGCAGCTGATCTCAAAATCATCGCGCATCGAGGCGTGGCTCTGGTTCAGCAGCGGCCCGAGGGCACCCGGGCCCTTGGTGGTCAGCACGGCGACGGTGTCCTCAACCCGGGCGTTCTCGGTCACCACGTGGCGCACCCGCCGGAAGGTCTCCTCGTCGAGGATCCCCGCGGCGTTGCCCAGGTCGGCCACCGAGAGATCGCGCAGGGCGGGCACGCCCATCTGCCGGGCGCCCTCCTCGCAGGATGCGCGGCGGGAGGCATAGCCGCCGGTCGAGTGGGAATGGCTCACCCGGGTGTCCATCACCAGCAGGGTCAGCCCCGCACCGTCGAGGTCGAGCGGCACGAGCATCGTCTCGAGGCTGCGGCAGTCGAGGAAGACGGCGTGGCCCACCTCGCCCAGCAGCGAGGCGGTCTGGTCCATGATGCCGGTGGGCGCGCCGACCATCTCGTTCTCGGCCAGCCGCCCGATCGAGGCCAGCTGGGAGCGCGAGAGCCCCGCCGAGGCAAGGTCGTTGGCCGCCGCGGCGACGGCGCACTCAAGCGCGGCCGAGGAGGAGAGCCCGGCGCCGACGGGCACCGAGGAGTCGACGAGCAGGTCCATGCCCGGGACCGCGTGGCCTGACCGGCCGAGCGCCCAGAGGACGCCCACCGGGTAGGCGGCCCAGCCCTCGACGTCGCCCGCGGCCAGCCCGTCCAGGTCGGCGGTGACGACGTCGCCCTCGCTGAAGGTTGAGGCGACCCGGACGGTGCTGTCGGTGCGGGGCCGGGCGGCGACCATCGTCGAGCGGTCGATGGCGAAGGGAAGCACGAAGCCGTCGTTGTAGTCGGTGTGCTCACCGATCAGGTTCACCCGGCCAGGAGCCGACCAGACGCCGGCCGGCTCGGTGCCGAAGCGGGCGGTGAACGCCGCGGCGAGTTCTGCTGCGGAGAGAGTCATGAGGTTGCCTTTCCTGGGGTTCCCGGCACGGCGTTGCGCAGTCGGTCGGCAACCTGCTCGGGGGTGGTGTCGTTGATGAACGCTCCCATGGCCGCTTCGGAGCCGGCGAGGAACTTCAGCTTGTCCTCCGCACGGCGCGGCGAGGTCAGCTGCAGGTGGAGGTAGCTGGCGGGGCGGATGCGCGCATCCAGGGGTGCCTGCTGCCAGGCGGCGATGTACGGCGTGGGGGTCGAGTACAGGGCGTCGACCTTGCCCAGCAGGTTCAGGTAGACCTCGGTGAGGTCATCGCGCTCGGCCGGGTTCAGCGCCGCGAGGTCCGGGACCTGGCGGTGCGGCACGAGGTGTACCTCAAGCGGCCAGCGCGCGGCGAAGGGGACAAACGCGCTGAAGTGCTTGCCCTCGAGGATCATCCGCTCCCCGGAGTCCCGCTCCTTCTTCAGGGCGGCGCCCATCAGCGTCTCGCGTCCGCCGGATGCCTCGTAGAAGGCGGTTGCCTGCACGCCGAGCTGCGCCGCACGCGGCGGAATGAAGGGGTAGGCGTAGATCTGCCCGTGCGGGTGGAGCAGGGTGACGCCGATCTCGGCGCCGCGGTTCTCGAAGGGGAAGACCTGACGGATGCCTTCCATCGCCGAGAGGGCCTCGGTGCGCTGAGCCCACGCGTCGATGACGGTGCGGGCACGCTCGGGGGAGAGCGAGGCGAAGGAGCCGTCGTGTGCCGGGTCGAAAGCGATGACCTCGCAGCGGCCGAAGGCCGTCGTCGTCGTGCCCCACTCGGGGGTGTCCGGCAGCGAGCCGAGCTGCGGGCCGAACGAGGCGAACCGGTTCTCGAACACCACGACCTCGTAGTCCGGGGCCGGGATCTCGGAGGCGTAGCGCTCGTTCGAGGCGCACAGCGGGCACTGGTCGGCCGGGGGGAGGTGCGTGCGGGTCTGGCGGTGCGCGGCCACGGCGACCCACTCGCCGCTGAGCGCGTCGTAGCGGGCATCGCCGGTGGCGGTGCCGCGGGGGTCGAGGCCGCGGCGGTCGGCCGTCGCGGCGGGGTCGGCGTGCAGCCGGGCCGAATCCTCCGAGGCGTCGAAGTAGATCAGCTCGCGGCCGTCCGAGAGCGTGGTGGGGGTGATATGCGTCATGTGAGGGCTTTCCTTGCGTCCTTGATGGTCTCGGGGGTGGTGACAAGCGTGTGCCGTGCGAAGCCGGGCTCCGCAGGGAGGGTGTCGGTGATCAGGCAGGAGGTTTCCTCGAGGCCCGTGATGCGGGCCAGGCTCACGACGCCGAACTTGGTTGAGTCGGCAAGCACCACGAGGTGCCCGCAGCCGTCGGCGAAGGCCCGGTTCGTTTCGGCCTCGGCGAGGTTCGGGGTGGTGATGCCGGCGTCGACGTCGACGCCGTGGACGCCCATGAAGCACAGGTCGACGTTGAGCGCGCGGATGGCGGCCGTGGCCAGCGGGCCCACGAGGGCCTCGGAGGGCGAACGTTCCCCGCCGGTGAGCAGCACGGCAGGCCCGCGGCCGCCGGCGGTGAGCCGGTGGAACCGGTCGGCGGCAGGCAGGGAGTTGGTGACGACGGTGAGCCCCTCCATCTGCGCCAGGTGGTCAACGAGCTGGACGGTTGTGGTGCCGCCGGTCACCGAGATGGTCATGCCCGGGAGCACCAGCTGGGCCGCTGCCCGGGCGATGGCCCGTTTCTGGGCCGCCTGGCGGCGCGCATTGGCGGGGAACCCCGGCTCGGCCGCCGCCAGCACCCCTGCGCGCGCCGCGCCGCCGTGGATGCGGTGGACCGAGCCGGCGGCGGAGAGGGCGTCGATATCGCGCCTCACGGTCATCTCGGAGACCCCGAGCTTGCCGGCGAGCTCCGTGACGCGCACCACCGGGCGGCCGTCGAGGGCGGCGAGGATGGCGGCGTGCCGTTCGGCAGCGAGCATCGCACCTCCCGGGCGGCGGTGGGGAAGACAGGTGCCGGAACCGCTCCGGCTCTGCATCGAGATCGTGGTTAACAAAATCGAACAGAAACAAACATATCCGAAAGTAGCGGCCGGGGGAAGCGCGTCCTCCCCGCGCTGCCGTCCGGGCGGGCGCGCTCATCCTGGCGGCGGTAGCATCGGTGCATGGATACTCCGCGGCGGCCGGCCTCCGGCACGAACTACCTCCTGACCTCCGGCAGTTCGACGGCGGTGATCGCCTCCCTCGCGGCGGCCCTCCGCTCCTACACCGTGGACGGAGTGCAGCTGACCGAGACCTGGGGCGAGAATTCGATTCCCGCCGGCGGCGCGGGGATTCTCCTCGCCCCCTGGGCCAACCGCGTCGACCGCGGCGTGTGGACGCTCGACGGCGCCGAGCAGCGCCTCGACATCACCGAGCCGTCCAAGGGCAACGCCAGCCACGGACTGCTGCGCAACACCGGCTACTACGCCCAGTCGGTGGCCGAGGACGCCGTCGTCCTGGCCGCCGAGATCTTCCCGCAGCACGGCTACCCGTTCCACCTGACCCACACCGCGTCCTACGAACTCAACGGCGGAGGACTGCAGGTCACCCAGTCGCTGACCAACCACTCCGACGCCCGGGCACCGTTCGGCCTGGGCGCCCACCCCTACCTGAAGATCTCCGGGGTGCCCACCGAGGACCTCACCCTCACCGTGAACGCCGACACCGTCTTCGACACCGACGAACGCTCAATTCCCGTGGGCCGGGTGTCCGTCTCCGGCGACCGGGACCTGCGCGGCGGGAAGCGGGTCGGCGACATCGAGTTCGATTCGGCCTTCACCGGGCTCACCACCGTCGACGGGCGCTTCGAGCACACCCTCACCGCGCCGGACGGCCGGTCGGTCACGCTGTGGGCCGACCCGGAGTTCGAGTTCGTGCATGTGTTCATCAGCAGGACCTACCCCGGCGTTGACCGGGCGGTCGCCGTCGAACCGATGACGGCGCCGGCCAACGCCTTCAACTCGGGCCACGGCCTGAGGTGGCTCGAGCCTGGGGCGACCTTCACGGCCCGGTGGGGAATCCGCCCGCGTCTCGGATAACTCGCGGCGCAGGCTTGTGTGGAAAGATTGGCTCATGCAGCGACTCTCCGGAGGTTTCCCCAAGCGGGCCCTCCAGCGCGCCGTTCCCGCCGCCGCCACCCCCGGCGCCGCTGACGGCGCGGCTGCACCACCCGCCACCGCCCCCACCGGGGCGGGCGGACCCGCCGGAAAGTCCTCCCGCGCATCCCGCGGTGCTGACGGCGGAGCCCCTGCACGGCGCGGACGCCCGGCGCCCCAGGATGACGTTCCCTACGCACTGAGGGTCGGCGCCGCCTGGTCCTGGCGCGTGGGCATTGTCGTGGTCGTCGCCGGCGTCCTGATCTGGCTGCTCAGCCACATCACGCTGATCGTCATCCCCCTGATGATTGCGGGCCTGCTCGCTTCGCTGCTGCTGCCGCTGACCAGCTTCATGGTTCGCCACAAGGTGCCCACCGGGCTGGCGGTCACCCTCACGGTCCTCGGGCTCGTCGTCCTCGTCGTCGGAGCGCTCTCACTCGTCGGCCGGCAGCTGGCGCTGGGCTTCTCGAGCCTGTGGGGGGAAACCCGCACCGGGATCGAGCAGATCCTCGCCGGACTGTCCGACGGGCCGCTGAACATCACCACGGACGAGGTGGTCGGCTTCCTGCAGGAGGCAGGGGACGCCCTCCAGAACAACGGTGGAACCATCGTCAGCGGGGCGCTGTCCTTCGGGTCGAGCGCCGGGCACTTCGCTGCCGGTTCGCTGCTGACGCTGTTCGCCCTGTTCTTCTTCCTGATCGACGGCGGACGGATCTGGCGCTTTATTGTCGATCTGGCCCCGGTGCGCGCCCGGGCGGCGATCGACGGCGCGGGCCGGCGCGGCTGGACCTCGATGGGCAGTTATGTCCGGGTCCAGCTGCTCGTCGCCTTCGTTGACGCAGCCTGTATCGGTGCCGGTGCGGCCATCATCGGTGTGCCCCTGGCGCTGCCGTTGGCGGTGCTGGTGTTCATCGGGTCCTTCATCCCCATCGTTGGAGCCCTCGCCACCGGTATCGTCGCGGTGCTGCTGGCTCTGGTTGCCAACGGCTGGGTCAACGCCCTGATCATGCTCGCGATCGTTCTCATCGTCCAGCAGCTCGAGGGAAACTTCCTGCAGCCGATGATCATGGGGCCGGCGGTCGCCCTGCACCCCCTCGCGGTGGTGCTCGCGGTGACCGGGGGCACCCTCGTCGCGGGGATTTCGGGCGCCCTGTTCTCCGTGCCGCTGCTCGCCGTGCTGAACACCTCCGTGAAATACATTGCGCGGCGGGCCTGGGAGACCGACCCTGCCCTGAACGGGTCGCACCCGGCCCCGGGTCCGCTGCCGCTCCCCTAACCCCGAAAAGGAACACCCTGTGACAGAGCAGACCGCCCTCGGCGCCGCGTCCACCCACACCCTCGAAGAGATGTCCCGGCTTCCGGTGACCCTCGGGGACATCGAGGCCGCCCAGGAGCTGCTGGCCGGCGTCATTGCGCGGACCCCGATCGAGGAGTCCCGGGCGTTGGGCCGGCTCATTGGGGCCAACGTCTGGCTCAAGTGCGAAAACCTCCAGCGGGCCGGCTCCTTCAAGGTGCGCGGGGCCTACACCCGGATGGCGAAGCTCACCCCGGCCGAACGGGCCCGCGGCGTGGTCGCGGCCTCCGCCGGAAACCACGCCCAGGGCGTGGCGGTGGCGGCCAGCCGGCTGGGCATTCAGGCCCGGATCTTCATGCCGCTGGGGGTGGCGCTGCCCAAGCTCGCCGCCACCCGCGGGCACGGCGCGGAGGTGGTCCTCCACGGACACAACGTGGACGAGGCCCTGGCCGAAGCCAAGCGCTACGCCGACGAGACCGGCGCGGTCTTCGTCCATCCCTTCGACAATGTGGACGTCGTGGCCGGGCAGGGAACGATCGGCCTTGAAATCCTCGAGCAGTGCCCCGAGGTCGACACCATCCTGATGGGCGTCGGCGGCGGCGGGCTCCTGGCCGGAGTGGCTGTGGCGGTCAAGGCCCGGGCGCGCGAGCTCGGCCGGAACATCCGCATCATCGGGGTGCAGGCAGAAAACGCCGCCGCCTACCCGCCCTCGCTCGCCGCCGACGCGCTCGTGCCCCTGACGAAGGTCTCGACCATCGCCGACGGCATCGCCGTCGGCCGGCCGGGGCAGCTGCCGTTCTCCATCATCCGCGAACTCGTTGACGACGTCGTCACCGTCAGCGAGGACTCCCTCGCTCGGGCCCTGATCTTCCTGCTCGAACGCACCAAGATGGTCGTCGAACCCGCCGGCGCCGTCGGGGTCGCCGCGCTGCTCGACGGCAAGCTCACTGAGAACGGCGCCCTCCCGGGCAACACCGCCGTCGTGCTCTCCGGGGGCAACATCGACCCCATGCTCATGCTCAAGGTGATCCAGCGCGGCCTCGCCGCCGCCGGCCGCTACCTCGTGGTCCGCATGCTGCTCGACGACCGGCCCGGCTCGCTGGCCACGATCTCGCGGATCATCGCCGAATCCGATGCCAACGTCACCGGCGTCGACCACACCCGGGTAGGCGGCTCCATCAGCATGGGCGACGTCGCCATCACCATCAATATGGAGACCAAGGGCGATGAGCACTGCGAACAGGTCCTGAGCAACCTGCGGGCCGAAGGTTTCCAGCCCGTTGTGATCCAGGGCTGAGATGCTGGCCCGGCGCGCGAAGCTCGGCCTCACCACCGTCCTGGCCTTTGCCGCGGTGCTGTGGGCGCTCTACCTCATCGACACGTTCTCCGGGCGGGGGCTGACCTCGGTCCTCGCGATTGAACCGCGCCGGGTCCGCGGGCTTGACGGGATCCTGTTCGCCCCGCTGCTCCACGGCGGCGTCGGGCACCTGCTGAGCAATACGCTGCCGCTGGTGGTGCTGGGGTTCCTCGCGTTCCTCGAGGGCCTCCGGCGGTTCGCGGTGGCCCTGGGCACCAGCTGGCTGGCCAGCGGGCTCGGCGTCTGGCTCACCGGCGGAGGGCTGACCATCGGCGCCTCCGGGGTGGTGTTCGGCCTGTTCACGTACCTTGTGGCCCGCGGCTTTTACAACCGCAACTGGAGGCAGATCCTCCTGGCGGTGCTGCTGTTCCTGATGTACGGGTCGATCCTCTGGGGCGTCCTGCCCGTGGTCGGCTCGAACGTCTCGTGGCAGGCCCACCTGTTCGGCGCCCTCGGCGGGATCCTTGCGGCGTTCCTGTTGCGGAAGCGGCCCGTCCCTTCCGGAACGGGCCGCGTCCTGCGCCGCTGAGCCGCCGCCGGCCGGGCCGGCTGCGGGGGAGTGCTGCTAGCCCGCGTAGGGCTTGGCCGAGAGAATCTCCACAGTGATGTTCCGGCCGTTGGGCGCGGTGTAGCTGACGGTGTCGCCGGCCTTCTTGCCCTGGATGGCGGCACCGAGGGGCGAGCGCTCGCTGTAGACGTCGATGTCGGTGTCTCCGGCAACCTCGCGGCTGCCCAGCAGGAAGGACTCGACGTCGCCGGCGATCTTCGCCTCGACCATCATGCCGGGCTCCACTACGCCGTCGTCGGCGGGCGCCTGGCCGACCTGGGCGTTGTTGAGCAGCTCGGTGAGCTGGCGGATACGGGCTTCGGCCTTGCCCTGCTCCTCCTTGGCGGCGTGGTAGCCGCCGTTCTCCTTGAGATCTCCCTCGGAGCGGGCCTGCTCGATGCGAGCAACGATCTCTGTGCGCCCGGGCCCGGAGAGGTGTTCCAGTTCGGCCTTGAGGCGCGTGTAGGACTCCTGCGTGAGCCAGGCAACGGGTGCGCTGTTAGTCGACACGGGGCATCTCCTTAGGTATGTCCGGACCCGCGGAGGCGGGCCGGCTCTTGATGTTCTGCCGTCGGCCGGCACTGAAAGGCCGACCACAAGCAAGAACCCCGCCGTCTGGGTGACCGCGGGGGTCTCCGTCGGGGCGGGGTGGGTATGTCTCCAGTCTAGTCAGCACTTGCAGATAACCCAAGAAAAAACCCAGCGTCCTTCTTTTCGCCGCAGCCCTTGCGCTCCTTTTGCCGCAGATGTTGCGCTGCCGGAGGGTTTCCGAGGAGCCGTTTGCCCGTCGAGTGTGCAGCTCACCACGCTTCGGGACGGGGAAAGCGTGGTGAGGTGCCGTTTCGGCGGATGGGCCTTGCCTGTCGAGTAGGGCTTGCCCGCCGAGTGTGCAGCTGACCACGCTTTGGGCGGGGCGAAACGTGGTGAGCTGCGGTTTCGACGGGCGGAAACCCGTCAGTCGCGGGTTCCGGCGATCCAGCAGCTGTCCACGCCGCCGGAAACGCCCGGGGAGTCGGTGCGCAGCTCGACCTGCTGCGCCGTCGTGCGCCCGCCGCCGGCACCCGCGGGGCCGGGCCCGATGGTCACAACCTTCCACCCGACGACGGCGTAGTTTTCGCTCAGCACCTGCACCGCGCAGTGGGCGGTGGCGTCGGTGGGCTTGGTCACCTCGAAGTCAACCCGTGCCTGCTGGTCGGAGGAGAAGGAGAACCCGACATCCTTGAAGGAAACCCGCGGGCCCACCGTGGAAAAGGCGAAGATTCCAATGGTGATGACGGCCGCGGCGAGGGCCCCGATGACCCACCAGCGGCGCCGTCCGGCCGCGCGGACCGGCTTGGGGGCACCGTAGCGATTGGCTACTCTTGGGGTAGGCGCATTTCCGGAGCTCACCTCCGTATTTTACCGTCGATTTGCGGGGCGGTTTGCCTGCGCCGCGGACCGCGCCCCTGCCTCACCCGACCCTTACCAGGAGCCTCCTTGTTCAGCACGGATAACCCCGCCGCGTCCCGTTCCGGCTTCCGCCTCCTGGCGGTCCATGCCCACCCCGACGACGAGTCGAGCAAGGGCGCGGCGACCATGGCGAAGTACGCGGCCGCCGGCGTCGACGTGCTCGTTGCCACCTGCACGGGAGGCGAACGCGGATCCATCCTGAACGCGGCGATGGAGGGCGACCCCCATGCCCGCCGCGACCTGGCGGGGCTGCGGCGCCTGGAGATGGCCCGCGCCGCGGAAGTCCTCTCGGTGAAGCAGCGCTGGCTGGGCTTCGCCGACTCGGGGCTGCCCGAAGGGGACCCGCTGCCGGACCTGCCGGCGGGCTGCTTCGCCCTGCAGCCGCTGGAACGCGCCGCTGCGCCGCTGGTCCGGCTCGTGCGTGAGTTCCGCCCGCACGTGATCCTCAGCTATGACGAGAACGGCGGGTATCCGCACCCGGACCACATCATGGCCCACCGGGTCGCCGTCGAAGCCTTCGAGGCGGCAGCGGACCCCTCCCGCTACCCCGGCACCGGCGAGGCCTGGCGCGTCGACAAGCTCTACTACGACCGCGCCTTCAACCCCGAGCGTTTCCGTGCCCTGCACTTCGCCCTCGAGGAGGCAGGGATCCAGTCGCCCTACTCCGAGCGCATCGCCCAGTGGCTCGAGGCCGACGCCGAGGGGCACCAGCCTCCGGCACCCACGCACGCGACCACCACTCAGATCGACGCCGGCGACTACTTCGGGCTGCGGGACAAGGCGCTGATGTCGCACCGCACGCAGGTCGACCCCGAGGGGTTCTTCTTCGCCGTCTCCGCCGAGATGCAGCGCAAGGTGTGGCCCTGGGAGGACTATTCGCTGATCCACTCCCACGTCGGGTCCACCCTTCCGGAGGATGACCTGTTCGCCGGAATACCGGAGCCGCGCTGAGCCCGGGCCACGTAGAATTGGAAGGTGGCGGGCTTTCCGCCGTCGGATGTGAAAGTGGTGCAAAGTGAACCTCCCGCTCAACCTGGCCGCCGCCGTGGCTTCCTCAACCGGGGATGACCTTCGGCCGGGTCTCGACCCGGAGTCCGTGACGCCGGGAACCCTGGGCTTCATCTTCACGGTGCTGATCGTCGTTGCCGTCATCTTCCTCATCCGGGATATGAGCAAGCGGATCCGCCGCGTCCGGTACAACTCAATGCTCGACGAGAACGGGTCCGGACCCGATGCCGTCCGCCCGGCAGCGCAGGACCGGCCGGAGTCCACGGACCGTCCGGAGTCAACGGACCGTCCGGAATCAACGAACCGGCCTGAGTCCGGTCCGGGCGCAGGCACCGGCACGGCTTCCGGAACGGCCGGACGGGACTGACCCGTGGGCGGGCGGCTGAAGGCCCAGGCGTCGGCCTACCTCCGCCAGCACGCGGACAATCCGGTCGACTGGTGGCCGTTCGGGGATGAGGCGTTCGCCGAGGCCCGCACCCGGGACGTTCCGGTGTTCCTCTCCGTCGGCTACGCCGCCTGCCACTGGTGTCACGTCATGGCCCATGAGTCCTTTGAGGACGACGTCGTGGCGCAGTACCTCAACCAGCGGTTTGTCAGCGTCAAGGTGGACCGCGAGGAGCGCCCGGACGTGGACGCCGTCTACATGGGGGCGACCCAGGCGATGACCGGCCAGGGCGGGTGGCCGATGAGCGTCTTCGCCCTCCCCGACGGCCGCGCCTTCTTCGCCGGAACCTACTTTCCGCCCCTGCCCATCGCCGGGCGCCCGTCCTTCCACCAGGTCCTCGAAGCGGTCTCCGAGGCGTGGGACCAGCGCCGGGAGGAGGTCGAGCGCAGCGCCGCGGCGCTCGCGGAGGGCCTGGGGGCGGCGCAGCGGCAGAAGAGCGACCTCGTCGGAGTCCTCGGCCTGGACTGGGAACCGGATCCGGTGCGCATCCCCGCCGGGTCCGGCACACCCGTCGACGACGCGTTGCTTGAGGCGGCGGTGCGCGCCGTGGCCGAAGGGGAGGACCGGGTGTACGCCGGCTTCGGCGGCGCGCCCAAGTTCCCGCCGTCCACCGCGCTCCGGTTCCTGCTCGCCCACGCCCGGAGCTCCTCCGCCACGGCCGAAGAGGCCGCCGGGCTCGCCGGCCGGACCCTTGAGGCCATGGCCGTCTCCGGCATCTACGACCGCCTCGGCGGCGGCTTTGCCCGCTACGCGGTCGACCGGGCCTGGGCGGTGCCCCACTTCGAGAAGATGCTCTACGACAACGCCCAGCTGCTGCGCCTCTACGCCGAATTCTCACTGACCGCGCGCACGGACGGCGAGCGGGCGCTCGCCGCCGACGTCGTGCGCGGCACGGCGCAGTGGCTGCTCGGGGAGATGGTGGTCGACGGCGGCGCCTTCGCCTCATCGCTCGACGCCGATACGATCATCGACGGGCGCTCGGTGGAGGGCGGGACCTACGTCTGGACGCGCGGGGAGCTGGAGGCGGTGCTCGGCGCCGAGGCGCAGGCCGTCGCGGACCTGTTCGACACCGCCGCCGGCGCCGTCGAGGACGGCGCCTTCACCCTGCACGCCGGCAGGGTTCTCACCGCCGCCGAACTCCGGCTCTGGGACCGGGCGGCACCCCGGCTCCGCGAGGCCCGCGCGGCGCGCCCGCAGCCGGGCCGGGACAGCAAGGTCGTGGCGGGATGGAACGGCCTGGCCATCGCGGCGCTGGCTGACTCCGGGGCGGCCCTTGGCGAGCGGCCGCTGATCGATGCGGCCGCCGCCGCGGCGTCCTACCTGCTGAAGGTTCACTGGGACGGCGCGGTGCTGCGCCGGGTCTCCCACGAGGGGCGCGCCATCGGCATCGAGGGACTCCTCGAGGACTACGCCGGGTGCGCGGAAGGCCTGTTCGCCCTGTTCGCCGCGACGGGGGACACCACCTGGTACACCGCCGCGGAGCGGCTCCTGGTCACCGCCGAACGGCGGTTCCTGCGCGGCGGACGCCTGGCCGATTCCGCCTCCCCGGACGGGCCGCTGCTCGCCGCCCAGGGCTCCGAGGAGGGCTCCGACCCCCTCGACGGTCCCACTCCGAGCGGCACGGCGCTGTTCGCCTCGGCCCTGCTCACCTACTCCGCCTACAGCGGGTCCGCCCGGCACCGGGCCCTGTCCGCCCAGATCCTGCGCTACGCGGCCCATCTGGCCGACCGCGCGCCGTCCGCCGTCGGCTGGGCGCTGGCCGCGGCCCAGGCCTTCGCCGCCGGCCCGCAGGAGCTCGCCGTCGTTGGGGGAACACCCGAGGCCGCGGCGGCGCTCGCCGACGCGGGACGGCGTTTCGGCCGGGCCGGCCTGGTCCTCGCCCCGGCGGGTCCGGACGGCGCGGCGGACGGTGCCGTGCCGCTGCTCGCGGGCAGGACGCAGGGGGAGGCCGGGGCGCCGCGGGCCTATCTGTGCCGGGGGATGGTCTGCCAGCGCCCGGTCGAAACTCCGGCGGAACTCGTGGAGCTCCTTTCGGCGCCCTGAGGGCGGCCGCGGGTCAGGCGGTGGCCGGATCGAGCACGGCGAGCAGGATCGCCGCGAAATGGGCGGCGAACGCGGCCACGGTGAAGGCGTGGAAAAGCTCGTGGAAGCCGAAGCGTTCGATGCTGAAGTTCGGGCGGCGCAGCGCGTAGAACACCGCCCCGGCGATGTAGAGCGCGCCGCCGGTCAGGATGAGCACCGTGACCAGCGGGTCGGCCGCCCAGAACGCGGGAAGGTAGAACAGGGCGCCCATGCCAAGGGCCACATAGACCGGCACGTAGAGCCAGCGCGGCGCGTTGAGCCACAGGATCCGGAACAGGACCCCGATGAGCGCGCCCGCCCAGATGATCCACAGCAGGGTCACTGCGGTGCTGCGCTCGAGCATCGCCCAGGCCAGCGGCGTATAGGACCCGGCGATGACCAGCATGATGTTGGTGTGGTCCAGCCGCTTGAGCACCAGGCGCGTCCGCGCGCTCCAGTTCCCGCGGTGGTAGACCGCGCTGACCCCAAAGAGCAGGACGCCGGTGGCGGCATAGACCGCCGATGCCACCCGAAGTCCGCCGGTCGGGGCGGCGAGGATGAGCACGATGCCCGCCGCGAGGGCCAGGGGAGTGGCGACCGCATGGATCCAGCCACGCCAGGACGGCTTTGCCGCCAGGGCTTCGGCGACGTCGTCGAGGGCCGCCTCCACCGGTCCCGGCCGGTCCGAGGGGGCTGGCTTCTTCCGGCGCTGAGAAGGCGAAGTCATGCAAAGAGAGTAACCTACGGTCGCGTAAGTTACCGACGAGTAGCGATGTGGGAGGGTCAACCTCCGGGTGATTGTGCGCCGGGCCGGTACCGTAGGGGTAGCGCTCCGGAAGGTGCGCGGACATTGGACCGAAAGGAAGGGCGACCCGGGCGTGTTCCTGAAAATCCCAGAATTCGCCTACAGCTTTTATGAACGGCGGCTCCAGCGGGGCCTGAGTCCGGAGCGCATTCCGCACCACATCGGCGTCATGGTCGACGGCAACCGGCGGTGGGCGAAAATCGCCGGCGCCCCCACGAGCCACGGGCATCAGGCCGGGGCCGACAAAATCCACGAGTTCCTCGGCTGGTGCGAGGAGCTCGGCGTGGACGTCGTCACCCTCTACATGCTCTCCACCGACAATATGGGCCGTCCGCAGGAGGAGATTGAGCAGCTCCTCGACATCATCGCCAACACCCTCGACCGGCTCGGCGAGAGCCACCGGGTCCGCGTCCAGCCCGTGGGCGCCCTCGAACTGCTCCCCGCGGACCTCGCCGGGAAGCTTGCGCACCTCGCGGCCCAGACAGCGGGCATCGACGGGGTCCACGTCAACGTCGCCGTGGGCTACGGCGGACGGCGGGAGATCGTCGACGCCGTCAAGGAACTCCTGCTGAACTCGGCGGAGAAGGGTAAATCCCTCGAGCAGCTCGCGGGGGAGCTGACCGATGAGCACATTTCGTCGTTCCTCTACACGCGCGGCCAGCAGGATCCCGACCTGGTCATCCGCACCTCGGGGGAGCAGCGCCTCTCCGGGTTCCTGATGTGGCAGAGCGCGTACAGCGAGTTCTACTTCTGCGAAGCGCTCTGGCCGGACTTCCGCCGCGTCGACTTCCTCCGCGCCCTGCGCGACTTCGGGCGTCGGCAGCGCCGCTTCGGTTCATAACGGTTCATCGGCAATTCATTTTCGACACGGGTTTTCTGCTGCTCGTCCGGGCCGCTGTCGGCGTAGTCTTTCTCCATCCACCGGCGCCTCCGCCGGCGGACGGAGAGGCCGCCCATGACGCCGGAACGCACACCCGTTCCGCACAGCCCGGGGAGGCCGGACCCGGCCTCGGCCCGGGCCGCCTCGCCCCACCTCGAACTCGGGGTGCCCGCACCCCGGAGCGGAGTCCACGTGGCACCATCCAGCACCTCCCCATCTCCGGCCGCCGATGGCCGGCGCAGCTACGTCATCGACACCTCGGTCCTGCTGTCGGACCCGCGGGCGGTGCTGCGGTTCGCCGAGCACGAGGTGATCCTTCCGGTCGTCGTCATTTCCGAGCTCGAGGGCAAGCGCCACGACCCGGAGCTGGGCTACTTTGCGCGGAAGGCGCTGCGGCTGCTCGATGACCTGCGGGTCAAGCACGGCGGGCTGGACACGGCGGTCCCTCTCGGGGAAGAGGGCGGAACGCTGAAGGTCGAGCTCAACCACGTCTCGCCGGAGGTCCTTCCGGTCGGGTTCCGCAGCGCCGACAATGACGCTCGGATCCTGGCCGTGGCCAAGCACCTGTCCCTCGAGGGCCGGGACGTCACCGTGGTCTCGAAGGACCTGCCCATGCGGGTGAAGGCCTCCGCCATGGGGTTGCTGGCCGACGAGTACCGCAATGAACTCGTCAAGGACTCGGGCTGGACCGGGGTGGCCGAACTCGATGTGTCAGTGGAGGACCTCAACGCCCTCTACGACCACCGGCCGGTGCACTCGGATGCCGGCGCGGAGCTGCCCGTCAACACCGGGGCGATCCTCCATTCCCCCCGCGGTTCGGGGCTGGCGCGGGTCGGTGCGGACAAACAGCTCCGCGTGGTGCGGGCCGACCGGGACGTCTTCGGGCTCTCCGGCCGTTCCGCCGAGCAGCGCCTGGCCATCGACCTGCTGCTCGATAAGGAGGTCGGCATCGTGTCCCTGGGCGGGCGGGCAGGCACCGGCAAGTCGGCGCTGGCGCTGTGCGCCGGGCTGGAGGCCGTCCTGGAGCGGCGGGAGCACCGCAAGGTCGTGGTGTTCCGGCCGCTGTATGCGGTGGGCGGGCAGGAGCTCGGGTACCTTCCCGGCAGCGAGAACGACAAGATGAACCCTTGGGCACAGGCGGTCTTCGACACCCTCGGCGCGCTGGTCTCGCAGGAGGTCGTCGAGGAGGTGCTCGACCGCGGCATGCTCGAGGTGCTTCCGCTGACCCACATCCGCGGGCGCAGCCTCCACGACTCCTTCGTCATCGTCGACGAGGCGCAGTCCCTCGAGAAGAACGTGCTCCTGACGGTGATGAGCCGGATCGGGCAGAACTCGCGGGTCGTACTCACCCACGACATCGCTCAGCGCGATAACCTCCGGGTGGGCCGGCACGACGGCATCGCCGCCGTCGTCGAGACCCTCAAGGGCCACCCCCTGTTCGGGCACATCACCCTCACGCGGTCGGAGCGCTCGCCCATCGCGGCGCTGGTCACCGACCTGCTCGAAGGCGCCGAGATCTAGGGGCGCACTTTGGGCGGCACCCCGGCCGGGCTGTGGACGGACTGGGGTGCGGACGGCCGGACTGTGAACGGCCGGGCTGCGCCGGTGACGTAGGGTATTTTGCATGCCTACACCCGACTTCGTCCTTGAACTGAGGGAAAAGATCGGCCACGCCCCGCTCTGGCTGCCAGGGGTGGGCGCGGTGGTCTACAACGCGGCGGGGGAGGTGCTGCTGGGCCGGCGCGCGGACAACGGCCGGTGGACGATCATCACCGGCATGGTCGACCCGGGGGAGGAACCGGCCCAGGCGATGCGCCGCGAGGTGTACGAGGAGACCGGCGTGGACGTTCAGGTCGAGGTCCTTCTCAACGTCGGCGTCGTCGGCCCGATCACCTTCCCCAACGGTGATGTCTGCACCTTCCTGAACCTCGACTTCCGCTGCCGCTACCTCGGCGGGGAGGCCCGCGTGAACGACGACGAGTCCCTCGAGGTGGGCTGGTTCGCCCTCGACGCCCTCCCGGAGCTCAACGCACGCCACCGGGAACTGGTGCTCACGGCCGCCGCCGCCGACGGCGTGCCATCCTTCAACCGCTGACCCCGCGGGAACGCACCCGTTAGCGACGCCCGTACGCGAAAACGACAACCGGACCCGTTAACGACGAACGCACCGGATAAAACCGGTGCGTTCGTCGTTATCGGGCGCGCTGGACGCGTTCGGGCGCGCGGAAGGCGTCAGCCCTGCGGCGGGCGGGTCATCGACAGGACGTCGAGTGCCGTATCGAGCTGCTCCTCAGTGAGCTCGCCGCGCTCCACGAAGCCAAGGGCGACGACTGCCTCACGCACGGTGAGCCCCTCGGCGACGGCCTTCTTGGCGATCTTCGCGGCGTTCTCGTAGCCGATGTACTTGTTCAGCGGAGTGACGATCGACGGCGAGGCCTCGGCGAGGAAGCGGGCCCGCTCCACGTTCGCGGTGATCCCGTCGACCATGCGGTCCGCCGAGACGCGGCAGGAGTTGCTGAGCAGGCGGATGGACTCGAGCACGTTGCGGGCGATCACCGGGATGCCGACATTGAGCTCGAACGCGCCGTTGGTGCCGGCCCAGGCCACGGTGGCGTCGTTGCCGATGACCTGCGCGCAGACCATGAGTACGGCCTCCGGGATGACCGGGTTGACCTTGCCCGGCATGATCGAGGAGCCAGGCTGCAGATCGGGCAGGGCGATCTCCCCGAGGCCCGTGTTGGGGCCGGAGCCGAGCCAGCGCAGGTCATTGTGGATCTTCGTCAGGGACACGGCGATGGTGCGCAGCATCCCGGAGACCTCGACGAGGCCGTCACGGTTCGCCTGGGCCTCGAAGTGGTCGCGGGCCTCGGTCAGCGGAAGGGCGGTGTCGGCGGCGAGCAGCTCGATCACGCGCGCCGAGAAACCGGCAGGGGTGTTGATGCCGGTGCCGACGGCGGTGCCGCCCAGGGGAACCTCGGCCACGCGGGGCAGGGAGGCCGAGATCCGCTCGATGCCGTAGCGGACCTGCGCGGCGTAGCCGCCGAACTCCTGGCCGAGGGTGACCGGGGTGGCGTCCATCAGGTGCGTGCGCCCGGACTTCACCACGGTGCTGAACTCCCCGGCCTTGCGCTCCAGCGCCGCGGCGAGGTGCTCAAGCGCCGGGATCAGGTCGTTCGTCAGCGCCGAGGTCGCCGCGACGTGCACCGAGGTCGGGAAGACGTCGTTCGAGGACTGGGAGGCGTTGACGTGGTCGTTGGGGTGGACCGTCACAGTGCTGCCGGCGGCCTCGAGGGCGCGCGTGGCCAGGGTCGCGATGACCTCGTTGGCGTTCATGTTCGAGGAGGTCCCCGAGCCGGTCTGGTAGATGTCGACGGGGAAGTCGCCGTCGTACTTGCCCGCCGCCACCTCCTCGGCTGCGGCTTCGATGGCCCGGGCGCGCTCGCCGTCGAGCACCCCCAGTTCGGCGTTGGCGGTCGCGGCTGCCTTCTTGATGCGGGCCAGCGCTTCGATGTGCGCCCGCTCAAGGGTGGTGCCGGAGATCGGGAAGTTTTCAACGGCGCGCTGGGTCTGCGCGCGGTACAGGGCGTTGGCCGGAACGCGGACCTCGCCCATGGTGTCGTGCTCGATCCGGAATCCGGCGTCCTGGGAAGTGGTGTTCGGGGTTGGCGTCATGGGCCAATTCTCGCCTCAGCGCTTACAGTGCGCCAAATCCGGAGACCCGCACGACCTTGCCCTCCGCCAGCCGGTACGATACGCCGACGACGGCGGTCGAGCCGGACTCCACGGCGTCGGCGATCACCCGGGAGCTGTCCACCAGGCGCTTGGAGGTCTGCCGCACGTGTTCGACGGCGGTGCCGTTGACCTCTGTCGTTCCGTCGCGCCGGGCCGTGAGCACGGAGGGGGTGATGCGCTCCACGAGGTCCCGCAGGAACCCGGTGGGCATGTTCCCGGTGTCGATGGCGTCCATCGTCGCGGTGACCGCCCCGCAGTTGTCGTGCCCGAGGATGACGATCAGCGGCACGCCCAGCACGCTCACGCTGTACTCGAGGGAACCGAGCACGGCGTCGTCGATCACCTGGCCGGCGGTGCGGACGACGAACACGTCGCCGAGGCCGAGGTCGAAGATGATTTCGGCGGCGAGCCGGGAGTCGGAGCACCCGAAGATCACGGCGAAGGGGTTCTGGTTGTGCACCAGGGAGGTTCGGCGAGAGGCGTCCTGGTTGGGGTGGGAGGAATCCGCGGCGACGAAGCGCGCGTTGCCTTCCTGAAGTCGGAGCCAGGCCTGGGCGGGGGTCAGTTGCTCGGTCACGCCCCCCACTCTACCGGTGGGTCAGGGAGCCTCGGCAGTCGGCGGCGCGGGCTCGACGTCGGCCAGGACCGCCTTGGCGAGTACGTCGAATTCGGCGAGGTCGGCCTCGCCGCTGAGGATGAGGGTGGACCCTTCCACCTCGGAGGTGAGCACCGTATCGCCGTTTGAGGCATCGAGCAGCTCCCACTCGACCCCGCCGATGGTGCGTCCGCCGGAGACCTGCGCCTCACCGGCCTGCTGGGCCGTCCAGGACGGGTTGCCCTCGACGGTCTGGGTGAACTGGATAAAGCCCTTGTCCGGGGTGAGGTAGCCGACCTCCCAGTAGTCGACGCCGTCGCTGGTGCCCGCGGTCCAGCGCGCGAAGTTCGAGTTCCAGTCCTCGGGCAGTTCCGGGGCGGCCGGCGCGTAGCCTGCGTCGCCCGCGGCCTGGCCGGCGACCCGCTCGACGTCGATGTCGCGCTGGTAGGTCTCGGCGGTGTGCGTGGGATTGATCAGGACGACCGGGACGACGATCGCGACGGTCGCGGCCACCGCCATCACCATGCCCACCACCGTCGAGTTGGCGCGTTTGGCCTGGGCGGGGGTCAGGACCGGCTTGGGAGCCGGGGTGTCGGCGCCGGGCCGGGCGCCGTCGGGCCCTGCGGTCTCCTGCTGTGCATCGCTCACCTTCCCATTTTCCCCCACCGGAGGCCCCCGGCCTAAACGGGATGCCCCAAGGCCTGCTCCACTGGCGGACCTCCCCCACTATGATGGCTTCAGGGACTGTGCCGGCCCCGCCGGCGGAACCGGACCTGCGACAACACTGCTTTCAACGAACATCGCCTTCAACGAACGCTGCCTTCAACGACGAGGACCCACGTGACCGACAACGCCGCAAACCCCACCGCCCAGAACGCCCAGTACTCCACCCTGTCGCCGGCCCTTGCCGTCGGCGACCAGGAGCCTGACCGCAACCTCGCGCTGGAACTGGTGCGCGTCACCGAGGCCGCGGCCATCGCCGGCGGGCACTGGGTGGGCTTCGGTGACAAGAACCTCGCGGACGGCGCCGCGGTCGACGCCATGCGCTCCCTGCTCTCGACGGTGCACTTCAACGGCATCGTCGTCATCGGCGAGGGCGAGAAGGACGAAGCCCCCATGCTCTTCAACGGCGAGCGGGTGGGCGACGGCAGCGGCCCGCTGTGCGACGTCGCGGTTGACCCCATCGACGGCACCCGGCTGACCGCCCTGGGCATCAACAACGCGCTCGCCGTGCTCGCCGTCGCCGAACGCGGCACCATGTTCGACCCTTCGGCGGTGTTCTACATGGAGAAGCTCGTCACCGGCCCGGAGGCCGCGGACATGGTCGACCTGCGCCTGCCGGTAAAACAGAACCTCCACCTGATCGCCAAGTCCAAGGGCAAGAAGGTCAGCCAGCTCAACGTCATGGTGCTCGACCGGGACCGGCACAAGCCGCTGATCGAGGAGATCCGCGCCGCCGGGGCCCGCACGAAGTTCATCATGGACGGCGACGTCGCCGGCGCGATCGCCGCGGCCCGCGAAGGGACCGACGTCGACGCCCTGATGGGCATCGGCGGAACGCCCGAGGGCATCGTGGCCGCCTGCGCCATCAAGACCCTCGGCGGCGTCATCCAGGGCCGGCTGTGGCCGACCAGCGACGAGGAGAAGCAGAAGGCCATCGACGCCGGGCACGACCTCGACCGGGTCCTCTCGACCGACGACCTGGTCACCAGCGACAACTGCTACTTCGCCGCGACGGGCATCACCGACGGCGACCTGCTGCGCGGAGTGCGGTACAACAAGGACAAGGTCCTCACCCAGTCGATTGTCATGCGCTCCAAGTCCGGGACCATCCGCGTGGTGGACGGCGAGCACCAGGCCCACAAGTGGGAGAGCTACGCCCGCATCAAGTAGGAAAGTCGAGCAGGCAGATCAAGCAGGGCGCCGGCCTCCGCCGGGGAAAGGGCCGGTGATGGCGATGGCTCCGCAGCGTGACTCGACCCGCCCGCTGGGCGTGGCCGTGATCGGCTACGCCTTCATGGGCAAGGCGCACTCCCATGCCTGGCGTAATGTCGCCGGGTACTTCGAGGTTCCGGCCTTCGAACAGAAGGTCCTCGTCGGGCGGGACGCCGACTCGGTGGCCGACGCGGCCCGGCGGTACGGCTGGCAGGAATCCGAGACCGACTGGCGGAAGGTTATCGCCCGGCCCGACATCGACATCGTCGATATCTGCACGCCGGGGTGGCTGCACGCCGAGATCGCCGTGGCCGCCCTTGAGGCCGGCAAGCACGTCCTGGTGGAGAAGCCGCTGGCCAATACCGTCGCGGAGGCCGAAACTATGGTCGCGGCCGCCCGCGCGGCCCGGGCGCGCGGCGTCCAGTCGATGGTCGGGTTCAACTTTCGGCGGGTCCCCGCGCTCGCCCTGGCCCGCACGCTCATCGCCGAGGGCCGGCTCGGGGAGATCCGCCAGGTCCGCACGGCCTACCTCCAGGACTGGCTGGCCGACGCCGAGGCGCCTATGGTGTGGCGGCTGCAGAAGGAGAAGGCCGGCTCCGGGGCGCTGGGGGACATCGCCTCCCACGCCATCGACCAGGTGCAGTTCCTGCTGGGGGACACCGTCGCCGATGTCACCGGCCGGATGCGCACCTTCGTCGGGTCCCGCCGCGGGCCCGAGGGCCCGCAGGAGGTTACCGTCGACGACGCGGTCTGGGCGAGCCTTTTCCTGACCTCGGGCGCGGTGGCGAGCGTCGAGGTGTCACGGATGGCGCTGGGCCGGAAAAACGCCCTGCGGATCGAAGTGTTCGGCACCCGCGGGTCCCTTTCCTTCGACTCCGAGTCGCTCAACGAGCTCTCCGTGTTCGACGGCGCGGTCGCCCCCGCCGGGCAGGGGTTCACCCGCGTCCTGGTCACTGAAC
This sequence comes from Arthrobacter frigidicola, assembly GCA_003602285.1. Lineage (GTDB taxonomy): Bacteria > Actinomycetota > Actinomycetes > Actinomycetales > Micrococcaceae > Arthrobacter_D > Arthrobacter_D frigidicola. Next base: position 323,242 of record QZVU01000003.1, on the reverse strand, counting down.
CCGAACACCCCTACCTCGAGGCGTGGTGGCCGCAGGGCCACCTGCTCGGCTGGGAGCACTCCTTCACCCACGAGATCCGCGACTTCCTGGTGGCCGTGGCGGCCGGCACGGAGCCGAGCCCGTCCTTCGAGGACGGGCTGCAGCTTCAGCGGGTGCTCGCCGCGGTCGCCGAGAGCGCGGCGTCGGGCAGCGCGATCGTGAAGATCGCCTGACGCGCCTACTGCAGCTGCCGCCGGCGGCCGCGGAGGAGCCGGGCGCGCCGCTCCCGGGCCTCACGGAGCGACGCCGGGCGGGTGCGCCGCTGCCGGGCCTCACGGAGCGACGCCGGGCGGGCGCCCGTCACGGCAGGGTCCCGGACCAGGTCCATCATCAGCGCCGTGCACAGGCCGATCATGATGAGCAGGAACGGCGCGGCGGCGATGATGGTCAGCGTCTGCAGGGCCTGCAGGCTCCCCACCCAGAGCAGGGTGGCCGCCACCGCCCCGGTGAGCAGTCCCCACAGCACGGTGATCCACTTCGGCGGCACGGCCGCGCCGAAGGAGGACAGCGAGCCGAGGACGATGGAGGAGGCGTCGGCGCCGGAAATGAAGAACACGGCGACGAGGAGCACCACGACGACGGACGTGATGGCCGCCAGCGGGTAGTCGGCCAGCAGGGCGAACATCGCCGACTCCTGGCTTTCGGCGTTCGCGGCGGCGATGTCGGTGCCTGAGTCCTGTGCGGTGATGGCGGTGCCGCCCCATACGCTGAACCAGAGGACGCTGATGGCGCTGGGCACCGCGACGACGCCGATCACGAACTCCCTGATGGTGCGTCCGCGGGAGATCTTCGCGAGGAAGGACCCGACGAAGGGGGTCCAGGAAACCCACCAGGCCCAGTAGAAGATGGTCCAGGTGGAGAGCCACTCATGGCCGCCGAACGCCCCGGTGCGTGAGGCCATCTGCGGCAGGCTGACGAGGTAGCTGCCGGCGGAGGCGGGAATCAGTTCGAGGATGAACACCGTGGGACCGACGACGAAGAGGAAGAACAGCAGGGCCAGGGCGAGGATCATATTGCCGTTGGAGAGCCACTTGATGCCGCGGCTGATGCCGCTGACGGCGGAGATGACGAAGCAGATCGTCAACAGGGCGATGATGCCGATCTGCAGGCCGAGGCTGCTTCCGGTGCCGAAGACCTCGGTGAGGCCACCGTTGATCTGCATCACGCCGAGGCCCAGGGAGGTGGCCGATCCGAAGAGCGTGGCGAAGATTGCGAAGACGTCGATGGCGCGCAGCGCGCCGGGGGCAGGCCTGCCGCGGAACAGGGGGAGGAACGCGCCGCTGAAGCCGGCTCCGCGGCCCTTGCGGTAGGCGGAGTAGGCGAGGGCCAGGCCGACGACCGCATAGATGGCCCACGGGTGGATGGCCCAGTGGAACAGCGTGTAGTTCATGGCCTGGCGGGCGGCGGCCGGGCTGCCCGGTTCGATGCCTTCCACGGGCGGCGTCAGGTAGTGGGAGATGGGCTCGGTGACGCCGTAGAACATCAGGCCGATGCCCATGCCGGCGCTGAACATCATGGCGATCCAGGACAACGTCGAGTAGCGGGGTTTCTCATCATCACGGCCGAGCCGGATCTTGCCGTACCGGCTGAAAACGAGGAAGAGGGCGAAGGCGACAAAGCCGGTGGCGGTCGCCACGAAGGCCCAGCCGAAGTTGGTGACGAGGCCGGCGAGGACGGCGGCGGTGACGGCGGTGAATTCCGACGGGAAGATTGCCGCGGCCAGAACGAGTGCGGTGATGACGCCGAGGGCGGTGAAGAACACCGGCCGGTCAAGCCGGGCGGAGCCCGCGGCGGGGGCTGGGTCGGGTTCCGTCAGGGCGGGAGCCGGTCCGGGATCAAGGCTGGATTCGGGGAGGTCGGGAGCCGGTGTGTCGTGCTGTCCGGGTGGTCCTTCAGATCGTGCGGCGGTTCTAAGCATACTTTCCAGCCTACGCGCGGGTACGCCGCGGGCTTGCCCGGAGCCGCCTCTGGGTGTCTCTTGTCACACCCGCACGCGCCCTGGAACTCCTGCGGCCGGAGGGCGCCGTCTGCACCGAAAATGCAGTAATAATGCAGTAATTCCGGCGCCGGGGGATGGCTGAACGGTCGGTGGTGCGCTCCCGGTGGGGGTGGCCCGGGCGGCGCACGCCCACAGGTGCCGTCCCGATAGAGTTGGCTCATGAGCCTCTCCGTAACGCCCTGCCTTGACCGCGCCCTCTGGGATGCCGGTGTGAACGCCCTGTCCGGTCATCCCCAGCAGCTGTGGGGGTGGGGCCAGACGAAGGCGGACCACGGGTGGTCGGTGGAGCGCGTCGAGGTGCGCGACGGCGATGCAACGGTCGGCTCGGCGCAGGTGCTGCTGCGGAAGCTCCCGTTCCCCCTGCGCAGCCTCGCCTACATTCCGCGCGGACCGCAGGCCGTCGAAGGCCGCGAGGTCGAGGTCCTCGACGCCGTGGCGGCGCACGTCTCCTCGGCCCACGGCTCCGTCGCGCTCTCGATCGAACCGGACTGGGAGGCCGGCAGCGCGGTCGAGGCGCGTCTGGCCTCCGCCGGCTGGAAGCGCAGCACCAATACGATCCTCATCGGACGGACCCTGATCCTCGACCTCACGCAGTCCACCGAGGACCTGCTGGCGGGGATGAGCAAGAAGCACCGCCAGTACATCCGCAAGTCGGGCCGGGAGGCCCTCGACTACCAGCGGGTCGTCCGCGCGGAGCTGCCGGCCTGCCTGGCCGTCTACCGCCAGACCGCAGAGCGGGCCGGTTTCGGGATCCACGAGGACTCCTACTACTTCGACATCTTCGACAATCTGGGCGAGGCCTCCCCGGTGTACGCGGCCTTCAGCGGCACCGAGGTGGTGGCCTTCCTGTGGCTCTCCGCCAGCGACGCCACATCCTTTGAGCTGTACGGCGGGATGACGGAGGAGGGCGAGCGGCTCCGCGCGAACTACGCCCTGAAGTGGTTCGCCATCGAGGAGATGAAGCGCCGGGGGATCACCCGCTACGACTTCAACGGCCTCCTCAACGACGGCGTCTCAAAGTTCAAGATGGGCTGGGCCGGCCACGAGGACCAGCTGATGGGCACCTGGGACAAGGCGCTCTCACCCCTGTACCCGGTGTTCGCGTCGGCCCTCCCGCTGGCCAAGACGGCGGTGCGGGGCGGCCGGGTGCTGCTCGGTGCGGCTGCGGCCAAACTGCGCCGCTGACCGGGCCCCGGCCCGGCGCTGACCAAACTGCGTCGCTGACCGGGCCCCGGCCCGGCGCCGGACTCAGGCGCCGTCGACCCCGTCCGCGTCTGAACCGACGGTGACGGCGAAGGCGAGGACGCCCTCGTGGGTGCTTTCCCCGGCCGGCCGCACCAGGACCGGCGCCTCCCCGGCGGGGATGAAGGCGCTCTGGCCCCGGGTCAGCAGCAGATCCGAGGCGGGGGAGTCGATCAGGATCGAGCCGGAGACGGCGAGGACCACCGTGGGCCCGTGCTGCGCCAGCGGCACGTGGGAGGGGGCCATGCTTCCCTCCTGCCCGGGCCCCGAGACCGGGTCGAGGGCGATGCGCTGGAGCTGGAACTCCGCGAACGGCGGACGGTAAAGCTCCTGCCCGAGCAGTGTGCGCTCGGGCTGCAGCGCCGGGGGTGCGAGCGGCTCGAACACGACGGTCCTCAGGAGCTCGCGCGTGTCGACGTGCTTGGGGGTCAGCCCGCCCCGGAGCACATTGTCCGAGGAGGCCATCACCTCGATGCCCAGCCCGCTGAGGTAGGCATGGATGTTCCCGGCGGGGAGGTAGAGGACCTCCCCGGGCTGCAGCGAGACGCGGTTGAGCAGCAGGGCGATCAGGACGCCGGGATCACCGGGGTACTGCGAGCCGAGTTCGGCCACGGTGGCCAGGTCCCGGGTGAAGCGGGGGTCACCGGCATCCCCGGACCCCTCCGGCGGGGCAGACACGGCCGCCTCGACCGCCGCGACGATCTCCGGACGGGCGGCGAGGAGCATCTCGAAGCCCGAACGGAGCCCGGCGGGGCCAGAGCCGAGTTCCGCAGCCACCGCGCCGAGCACCTCCGCCTCCTCGGAGCCCGGCTCAACCAGGGTCTCGAGGTGACTGAAGACGGCGGCGGCCTCGGCCAGCGGCCGGAACCCGCACAGCGCCTCGAAAGGGGAGAGGGCGAACACCATCTCGGGCTTGGCGCTGCGGTCCTTGTAGTTGCGCTCGGGCGCGTCCGCCGGGACGCCGGCGCTCTCCTCGGCGTCGAAGCCCGCCTCGGCCTGCGCGGTGCTGGGGTGCACCTGCAGCGAGAGCGCCGACCCGGCGGCGAGCACCTTCATCAGGTAGGGGAGCCGGCGCCCGAAACGTGCCGCCACCTCCGCGCCCAGGGCTGCGTCGGGGTCGGCGTCGATGAGCGCGTCCAGCGGGGAGCGTCCGTCCGGCAGTTCCGCAACGGACGGCGCCCCGGGGTGGGCGCCGATCCACAGCTCGGCCTCCGGCCCCCCGGAGGGCGCCCTGCCCAGGAGCTCGGCGATCGCGGTCCGGGAGCCCCACGCATAGGGCCGGATGGTGTTCTCGAGCAGGTACATGGCGCTCCTCTTCGTCGGGGTCAGGCCGGGGAGCATTCCCCGTTGTTGGCCAGCAGGGTGCTCAGGGTGGCGTCGTCACCGATGGCGGCGAGCTGGTCGAGGTACTCCTGGGTGATGCCAGGATCCGTAGTCTGTGCAGGCAGCACGGTGGTCAGGCCTGCGCGCTCAAGACCGGGCAGTTCCCCGGCGGCTCCGGCATCGGTTCCGGAGGCCGCGGCGAGCTCCTGCTGGACGCGGGAGTGGATGTCGTCGAAATCGGGGTAGGTGACGAAGTTGTCGGCGGGAGTGCCGAAGTCCGGCGGGCCGATGGTCAGGCGGCGCGTCTCGTGCTCCTTGGCCTTCAGCGCCAGGTCCACGAAGCTTCCGAGCTGGTCCTGGGGGATGTCGGTCTCGACGACCTGGGTGCCGGCCGCGGCGATCGCCTGGAAATGGGTGAGCAGCGTTGCGGGGTCGAGCTGGGCGATCATGGCCTGCTGCACGCACTGCTGCCGGGAGATGCGGTCATAGTCGGTGACGAACTCGCGCGACCGGGCGTACCAGAGGGCGTGGAAGCCGTCGAGGGTCTGGACTCCCGGCGGGATCCAACCCTCGGGCGGGTAGTGGCGCACCGGGTCGGTGCCGGGGATGTCGGGGCCCGAAATGGGGACCCAGCCGCCCGCGTTGATGCGGATGCCGCCCATTGCGTCGATGAGCTCCTCGAAGCCGTTGAGGTCGACGAGGAGGTAGCCCTGCACCTCGAGCCCGAGCACTCCGGACGCGGCGTCCATCATGGCCTCGGCCCCGGGGTCCTTGCTGCCCGGGTAGAGGTCGGCGTAGTTCTGAGACACCGTGGTGTAGAGGCTGTTGATGATGCACTCGTCGCCGCAGTTGTAGCCGTCGGGGTACACCTCCCGCAGGGGCGAATCCTCCGGGAACGGAGCGTTCTGGAAGTTACGCGGAATGCTGAAGGTGATCGTCGCCCCGGTCTTGGCGTCGACGCTGATGACGGAGATGCTGTCGGGGCGGCGTCCGGTGCGGTCCTCCCCGGCGTCGCCTCCCATCAGCAGGAAGTTGTAGCGGCCGTCGACGGGTTCGAAGGCCGGCCCGGCCTGGAAGATCGAGCCGACGGTGGACTGGCCCAGCCCCAGGAGGTAGGCGCCGTAGGCGAGCGAGCCGCTGGTGACGAGCATGACGCCGGCCAGGGCGGCCGCCACCAGGGGCCGCACTCCGCGCTCAAGCAGCGGCAGGCAGATGATCCGCAGCGTGTTGATGAACAGGAACGCCCAGCCCGCGGCCAGCGCCAGCAGCACGGCGATCAGCAGCAGCGACCACAGCCGGTGGGTCACGAGGGTCACGAGGATCTGCCGGTTTGAAGCGGCCAGGACGGCCCCGGCGATGGCCAGGACCCAGACGGTGAAGGTGACCCGGAGCGCCCGGCGGCCGAGGCGCCGGTCACCGGCGACGATCTGGGCCGAACCGGGGAGGAACAGCGTCAGGACGAGCAGGAAGAAGGCACGCTTGGTCCGTACCTCGGGCGGGGCCGACTGGGGATAGCGCACCGGATCGGTGAGCTGTCCGCGGATGCCCCGCGCGGGGGTGGAGGCACTGGGGTTGTCGATCATGGGGTCTCCGTCGCCCGGCGGGCAGTCCGCCCGCGCAGGGCGGCGCCCTTCGCCGTGGCTGTCTCCTTCAGCTCCGCTGCGAAGGAGACGAGCTGGGCCCTCAGCCTTTCGGCGGTGTCGCCCTCACCGGCGGCGAGGATGCGGGCGGCGAGCAGTCCCGCGTTGCGGGCTCCGCCGATTGAGACGGTGGCTACGGGGACACCCGCGGGCATCTGGACGATTGAGAGCAGCGAGTCCATGCCGTCGAGGTACTTCAGCGGGACGGGCACACCGATCACCGGCAGCGGGGTGACGGAGGCGAGCATCCCGGGCAGGTGCGCGGCTCCGCCGGCCCCGGCGATCAGGACGCGCAGCCCGCGGTCGTGCGCCTGCCGGCCGTACTCGATCATTTCCACGGGCATCCGGTGCGCCGAGACGACGTCGGCCTCGTAGGCGATCCCGAACTCGTCGAGGGCCGCGGCCGCCTGCTCCATGACGGGCCAGTCCGAATCCGAACCCATCACCAGTCCCACCAGTGGGTTGATCACTATTTTTCCTTCCAGGAATCGGTGCCGTCGCGCAGGATCGCAGCGGTCCTGCCGGCGCGGGCCCGAACCGTCCTGAGGTCCTCGCCCGCCGCGGCAACGACGTTCACGTGGCCGATCTTGCGGCCGGGGCGCACCTCTTTGCCGTAGAAGTGCACTTTAGCCGACGGTTCCGCGGCGAGGGCCTCGGCGTAGGCGCCGAAAATGTCGGTGTTGGCCCCGCCCAGGTAGTTCTTCATCACCACGACCGGCCCGGTCGGGGAGGTGTCCCCGAGTGGAAGGTCGAGGACGGCGCGCAGGTGCTGTTCGAACTGGCCGGTGACGGAGCCGTCCATCGTCCAGTGCCCCGAGTTGTGGGGGCGCATTGCCAGTTCATTGATCAGGAAGCCGGCGGGGGAAGCGGGCGTTTCGAAGAGTTCAACGGCCATCACGCCGGTCACCTCCAGCGCCTCGGCGAGCCGCAGCGCCGCCTTGGTGGCGGCGGCCGCCACCGAGGGGTCGAGCCCCTGCGCCGGTGCGATGACCTCGTCGCAGACGCTGGCGACCTGGATCGAGTGAACGACGGGCCACGCCCGGGTCCGGCCCGACGGTGTGCGTGCCACGAGGACCGACAGCTCGCGCTCGAACGGCACGAACTGCTCCGCGAGGAGGTCGCCCGCTCCGAACCAGTCGGCGGCCCGGGGGAGGTCCGCGGGCGTCTCCAGGACGAGGACGCCCTTGCCGTCATAGCCGCCGCGGGGGGTCTTCAGGACCACGGGCCAGCCGGCGGTGCGGCCGAAGGCCTCAAGGGCGCCGAGGTCGGCGACGGGGGCCCAGCGCGGGTTGGGCAGGCCAAGGTCCTCGACCGCGCGGCGCATCCGCAGCTTGTCCTGCGCATGGGCGAGGGCCGAGGGGCGCGGCTGCACATTGACGCCTTCGGCGGTGAGCTGCTCCAGCAGCTCCCCGGGCACGTGCTCGTGGTCGAAGGTGAGCACGTCGACCCCTGCGGCGAACGCGCGCAGCGCCTGGAGATCGGTGTAGTCGCCGACGGTTGACGCGGCGACGGCGGCCACGGCCGACACGCCGGGCCCCTCCGCCAGGACCCTTAGTTCGAGGCCGAGCTCAATCGCCGGCGCTGCCATCATGCGGGCCAGCTGGCCACCGCCCACTACGCCAATTACGGGAAAAGTCACTATCTCAGGGTACCTACCAGCGCAGCCATCGCTGGGATGCGGGGGGCCGGACGGAGCCGAAGAGGTAGGAAACGCACAGGTTCGGACCGTAAGATGAGGGCTCGTACGCCACGCGCCGGCGCGGAGCGGGACGCCGCCCGGTGTTCCGCCGGGCCGCCTGCAGTGGCGAGCCCGACGCTCTGCGGTGGACGGTAATTACCCTTGGACCGCGGAGGTCATATGTCAGCAGTTACGGAACGCATCCGGGGCCTCGTCTCCCTCTTCTGGCGGGAACTCGCCAAATTCGGGGCCGTTGGAGGAGTGGCGTTTGTCATAGACAACGGGCTGTTCTGGTGGCTGATCCACGGCCCGATGGCCGGCAGCGAGGTCAAGGCCCGTCTGGTGTCCGCCTCCGTGGCGACCCTCTTCGCCTGGGTCGCCAACCGCTACTGGACCTTCCGCCACCGCAGGCAGCCCAACCCGCTGCGCGAATTCTCGATGTTCGTCCTGATCAACGTGATTGGAATGGGCATCGCTGCCGGCTGCGTGTGGCTCGCCAAGTACCCCTTCGGGATCCTCGATCCCAACCTGCTGTTCCTTGCCGGCATCGCAGGCACGGTGCTCGCGACCGCCGTGCGTTTCGTGGCCTACCGCTTCTGGGTCTTCAATGTCGAACTCGACGCGGACCCGAACTTCAGCCAGGACCACGAGCTCCTGCACGTTCACACCGACACCCTGCCCAAGGTGGGAACTGCCGGAAACGTCCGCATCGGCACCGGGGATCCGGACCCGAAGTAGCCCGTTCCCGGCCCTGCCTCCGGTCTCAGCCGGCGTCCGGGGCGAAGGCCGCCCGGGCGCCCACGCGTTCGCCGTCGAGCAGGCTCTGCGTGATTGGAACCTCCGGATGGACGACGACGAGGGTCCCGTCGACGCTCCAGACCGCAAGTGCCGCCGCCAGGGCCCGGGGCAGGGAAGTGTCCGCTCCCAGGAGCACGACGCCGGTTGGCTGAGGCACCGCCGCATACAGCCGGTTCAGCCCGGCGACCGTCAGGGGATCCGCCGGTCCGGCACCGTCCGGTCCGGCTCCGTCGAACAGGACGGTGGAGGCGTCCTGCGCCACGGCGTCGGCGAAGTAATCGCCGTAGGAACGCACCTCGGCGGCGTAGTCGACCGCCCCCGCCGGCAGCGTAGCGGGCCAGCGCAGGGCCAGCGCGCCAAGGGCGACGGCCACCTGCACCGCCGGCGGGGCCACCTCCCGCTCTGCCGAGGTCACCACAAGGTCGGCGCCTGCTGCCGGGCCGGGATCGGATCCCGGCGGAGCGGACGGAGGGACCACAACCGCCCCCACCTGCCAGCAGGCCAACGCCCACACCAGAGACTTCCAATGAACCGGCAGGTCGAGCTCGACGCGCGTACCGGCCTCGGCGTCGAGTTCCTCAATGAGGAGATTCGCTGTTTTTGCGACCCAGTTGTCGAACACCCTGCCCGACAGTTCGATGCGGCCGTCGGGGCCGTACCAGACGAGGCGCGGCGAAGTCGCTTCCCGCAGGCGGGAGAGGACGGCCGTGGGAAGGGGGTGCTGGTCCATGAGTGTTTCTCCAGGTTGGGGCGGATGACGCCGCGATTAGAGGGGCGTGCGCTTCCCAGCATAGAATTGATGGGACGTGCGCACCGCGGGGAGGGCAGCCCTGGCATTCCGGGTCCTATCCAAGTAGTGCGGCGGGTAATTCGAGTAAGTTTTCCCGCGTGGCGTTCGCCCGCAAATGGAAGTTTGCTCTGTAAAATTGCCGCCCCCGCTTGACTCCTGTGTATTACACCCTTGTAATTAGGTATCGGATTTTTTCCAGCACCCCGGCGCGAGCGTCGACCGGGATGAGGCTGGGATGGGGACACCGGAAGGGCTGACTATGGGGAATCCAGAACGCGTCGAGGACCAACGCCACATCGCAGCGCATGCTTCGGCGCGCTACGGTTCGCGGGGGGTGCCCGACGACTGGTTCATTGACCCCGCCGACCCCGGTGCGGCCGAGCGGTACCGCGAGGATACGCGCAGTTCCCTCGAGGACCAGGCCACGGCCTTCCTGGCGGCCCACGAAGCACTGACCGGCCTGCCGGAAGTTGAGCAGGGCCCACGCAGCCTCCTCGTCCTGCCGGGCCGCTCCGACGACGCCTGGAACGCGCCGGAACCCGCCCCCGGCGAGCGGAAGGCCCAGCCCGAGTGGCCCGGCCTGTCTCCGGCCGGCGGCTACGACGACGGCGAACTCGGCTGGCAGTCGGATGCGCTGTGCGCGCAGACCGACCCCGAGGCCTTCTTCCCCGAAAAGGGCGGCTCCACCCGGGACGCCAAGAAGGTCTGCGGTGCCTGCATGGTGCGCTCGGAATGCCTCGAGTATGCGCTTGAGAACGACGAGCGCTTCGGCATCTGGGGCGGACTCTCGGAGCGCGAGCGGCGCCGGTTGCGGAAGCGAGCAGTCTGATTCTGCTTGACCTCCGCGTTACGGCCGTCGTCGTAGCCCACAACGGCGCCCGCTATCTTTCCACCACCCTCGAGGCCCTCGCCGGGCAAACCCGCCCGGTCGACTTCTGTGTCGGCGTTGACACCGGCTCCACCGACGGTTCGGCGTCGACCCTCCAGCTCGGCCTTCCCGTCGGCACGCCCGTGGTGGGCTCGCCGGCCCGGGCCGGCTTTGGTACCGCCGTCCGGACGGCCGTAGCGCAGATTCCCCCGCGGAAGGCCGCCGCGGAGGGTTCAGAGAACCAGGACTGGCTCTGGCTGCTGCACGACGACTCGGCACCCGGGCCCACGGCGCTCGAGGAGCTCCTCCTTGCCGTCGAGCGCGCACCCTCGGTGACGGTCGCCGGGACCAAGCAGGTTCACTGGGACAACCCACGGGAACTCCTCGACGTCGGGCTCTCCATCAGCCGGTGGGCGGAGCGGCTCACCCTCATCGACGTCGACGAGCACGACCAGGGCCAGTACGACGCCCGCAGCGACATCTTCGCCGTAAACTCCGCCGGGATGCTCATCCGCCGGGACGTCTGGGATACCCTGGGCGGGTTCGATCCGGCACTGCCGGGCGTGGGCGACGACATCGACTTCTGCTGGCGCAACCGCCTCGCCGGACACCGGGTGGTCGTGGTGCCGGCCGCAGTGCTTCACCATGCCTCCTCCCGCGGGACCGGACCGGTCGGCAGCCGGGCCGCCCGCCGGGCCGAGGTCTTCCTTCGGCTCAAGCATGCCCCGCTGTGGCAGGTGCCCTTCCTCGCCGTCGGCGCGGTGCTCGGTGGTTTCGGCCGGCTCCTGCTTGGACTGCTCGCCAAGGATCCCGCCCACGGCACGGGGCAGCTTCTGGCAAGCCTTGCCGCAGCGCTTCGTCCGGTGGTCCTGGCCCGGTCCCGGCGCAGCGCCCGACGGACCCGGCGGCTGCCGCGGGGCGTCGCGCGGCCGCTGGTCACTCCGCGCCGCGAGGTCTGGGCGCACCGCCGGTCCGTCCTTGAGGCGTTCACCGCTCGCGGGGCGGTTGCCGGGGGAGGCGGCATGGGGGCCGTTCCCGAGCAGGACGTCCCGGCCGGCGACAGCAATGACGATTTCGCGGCGCTGACGGCGCCGGGCCGGGCATGGGTCGGGGCGGGGGCTCTTGCCGCCGCGGCCGTGCTGCTCGGTGTATCCCTGGTGGCCCTGCGCGGCTGGATCGGAGCCCCGTCCCTCGCCGGGGGAGCGCTGCTGCCCCTTCCGCCCACGCCGGCGGAGATCTGGGAGAAGGCCTCGGCGTGGTGGGTGCCCCTGGGCTCCGGGGCGCCCGGGCACGGCAGCCCCTTCTCCTACCTGCTTTGGGCGCTCTCGGCGCTCGGGCTGGGCAACCCCAATGCAGCGCTCGTCGCCATCCACCTGCTCGCGCTGCCGCTGGCCGGGCTCGCCGCCTGGTTTGCGGCGGGCGCGCTCACCCGCTCGCGCGGGCTGCGCCTGTGGGCGGCATTCTTCTGGGCTGCGGTGCCGGCCCTTCAGGTCGCGCTCGGCAGCGGCAGGCTCGGTGCCCTGCTCGCCCACCTCCTGCTGCCGCTCGTGCTTCTGGGCCTGGTCCGTGCCGTCGGCGCAGCCGCCTCCGTGCCGTCCGCAACCGGTGAGGTCCGGCTGCGGCCCGGCACGAACGGGGTGCCGAGCTGGACCGCCGCCGCAGCGGCAGGCCTTGCCCTGGCCGCAGCCACCTCGGCGGCGCCCTCACTGCTGCCCGCCGCCGTCCTCGGCATCGCCGCGGCATGCCTGATCCTGCGCCGGAGGGCCCGGACCCTCTGGTGGTCGCTGCTTCCTCCCCTCGTGCTGGCCCTGCCGGTCGCCGTCTCCGCGGGACTCGAGCCCCGGGGCATCCTCGGGGACCCGGGGGTGCCGCTTCAGTTCTCCGCTGCCGCGCCCTGGCAGCAGGTGCTGGGCTACCCTGTGTCCTTTGACGCTCTGGCCGCCCCGGCCGCCATCCCGGCCGCCGGACCGTGGGCCCTGGCCGCCGCCCTCGTCGTGGGAGCGCCGGCCGTGCTGCTCGCCGCCGGCGCGTTGTTCTCCGGGCGCATCCGGCCGGCGGCACTGTCCGCGTGGGCCTTCGCCCTCCTGGTGCTGGCCTGCAGCGCGGCTTCGGCCCACCTGCCCGTCGCGGCCGGCCCGACCTCCCTCATCCCGCCCTTCCCCGGCCCCCTGGTCTCCGCCTTCGGCCTGGCCGTGCTCGCCGCCGCGCTTCTAGGCGCCGACCGCTTCGCCGCCCGGACGGCGCCCGCCGGAGCGCTCCGGCGCGGGGTCCGGCCGCTGCTTGCGGCGGGGGCGGTCGTGCTGGCCCTCGGTCCGGCAGTCAGCCTTGGGCTGTGGACCCTTCCCCAGGTGCTTGCGGCGCCGGCCTCCGGCACGGCGGCATCCGCTTCCGACGGGGGATCCCCTGCAGGGGACGAAACGGCGGGGAAGGGGACCGCGGACACCGTTCCAGAGGGTACGGCGGCCTCCGGCACCCGGTTCGGAGCCGACCTCCAGGTCTCACCCAGCTCGGCCCGGACCCTGCCGGCGACCGCCGCCGACCGCGGCAACGGACCGGACCGCACCCGCACCCTGGTGCTCGAACGAATGGAGGAGGGCGCCATCGAGGCCGCCCTGGTGCGCGGCGGCGGCACCACCCTCGATGCGCTGTCCCCGCTGTACGCCGCCCGCGCCGTGCAGGGGCCACCGGGCCGGGCGGACGTGCGCGGCGACGACGATGCGACGGCAGCACTCCGTACCACCGTCGCGGTGATCACCGGGGGAACGGGGACCGACCCGCGGGAGGACCTCCGCGCACTTGGCGTCGGCTATGTCGTGCTCCAGCAGAGCGGAACGGCAGCGGAACTGCTGGCCGGGCAGCTGAACTCCGTCCCGGGACTGGCCGCCGTCGGCAGTACACCCTCCGGCTGGCTCTGGCGCGTGGTGCCCCCGGCAACACCGGCCGGCGTCGAGGACGCCGGCGCCCAGACCGCGCGGGTGCGCATCCTCGATGCCTCCGGCAGCGCCGAGGCACTCGTTCGCTCCGGCCCGCTCACCGTTGACGCCGACATCCCGTCCGGGTCCGAAGGCCGCACCCTGGTGCTCGCGGAACGGGCGGATCCGGGCTGGAAGGCCACCCTCAACGGGCGGGCCCTGGACAGCCAGTCGACCGGATGGGCGCAGGCCTTCGCGCTGCCCGCCGCCGGCGGTGAGCTCGAGGTAAGGTTCCTCAGCCCCTGGCAGCCGTGGGTCGAGGCCGGCCAGGCCGCGGTCCTGCTCATTACGCTGCTGCTCGCGCTTCCCCTTCCGACCGGTCCGAAGCTGGCGCGCGTGCCCGCGGCGGTGCGTCCGGTGCAGGGGCGGCCCGCCGCTCCTACGGCACCCCGAAGCGGGCATCCACCGGAGGAGCCCGTGCGGCACGGGCCGGGGTCCCTGAAGGCGGACACCGGAAGGGGCCAGCACGGGACCGGTCCCGGTCTCGTGGGATCGAACTCTGGAAAGACGGAAGCATGAGCGGCGGAACCGACAGGGGAACCGGGAACGGACGCACCGAGGGCGGGAGCCCCGGACAGCCCGCACCCCACGAGGGACTTCCGCCGCAGGAACTTCCGCGGGAGGAAGCCTTTCAGGCGGGAGGAAAGCGGGAGGAAGGGTCCCAGGAGGAAGCGTCCCAGGAGGAAGTGTCCCAGGAGGGCGCCGCCCGGCGCGCGTCGGAACCCGCTGGCCCCGACGCTGCTGCGGTCCAGGCTCCCGCTCCCGGTGCGGCACCTTCCGCTGCGTCGGCCGTGTCGGCCGCGACGGCAACCAAGGGCCCGCGCCGCCGTGGACTGCAGGGGCCGCAGGGTGCCGCGGCCGCGGTGCTGGTGCTGGGAGCCACGGCGGCGCTGGCCGCCGGCACCCTGATTCCCCGCCCGGCGGCGGACGCCCTCGGCTATGACCTGGTAGAGACGGCCGTGCCCGCTGGGGACTACACGGCGGTCTGCGCCGGACCGCCCCGGCTGCTCGGAGCCGATGCCGGAGGCATCGACCCGGAATTCAGCCCGGTCTCCAAATCGGCCAAGAGCCTGGTCAGTGCCATGGTGCTGGGAGACCTCTCGGGAGCGCTTCCAGGCAGCGCCCTTTCCCCCCTCGGCGGCGGCGACCCGCTGGCAGTGCTCTCGAAGGGACCCTCGGAGGGTGCGGAGGCCGCCCCTCCGGCGAGCAGCGACTCCACCGGGCTCACCAGCCGGACTGCCGGAGTGGCCGGCGGTACGGCCGTTCAGGATGCCTCGGTGTTCCGGGCCGAACCGCTCGGCGCCCAGACTCCGGTGGCCGGCGCCATGTTCAGCTACACCGCCAGGGACGGCGACCTGCGCGGGCTCGCTGCCGCCCCCTGCCAGGCGCCCTCGAACGACCTGTGGATCCTCGGCGCCGACACCACCGTCGGCTCAACCTCGGTGCTTCTCCTGTCCAACCCCACCTCGACCCCGGCGACCGTCGACCTCGAACTGACCGGCGCCGAGGGACCGCTGAAGCCCGCCGGCGGCACCGGGCTGCTCGTGCCGCCGGGCCAGACTCGGCAGCTGGTCCTTGGCGGTCTCGCTGCCGACCAGGAGCAGCTTGCGGTGCGGGTGCGCAGCACCGGCGGCCGGGTCGCCGCCTATATCCAGCAGAGCGTGCTGCGGGGGCTCACCCCCGGAGGGGTGGAGCTGCTGACGCCGACCGCCGGTCCCGCGGACACCCAGGTCATTCCCGGGGTGTCCATCCAGGACGCCGCCACCTCGCGGCGCATCCGGGAGCAGAAGGGGTACGAAGGGGCCTCCCCGGCCCTGCAGGTGCTGGTCCCCGGAACCAGCGACGCCGTCCTCGACGTGGTGGTCCTCGGTCCCGACGGAGAGCGGGCCCTCGACGGCGGGGGAGTCGTCACGGCCCGGGCGGGAGCGCTGACGACGCTGCCGCTCGATGAACTGCCCGAGGGGAACTACACCGTCGCCGTCAGCGCCGATGTTCCGGTCTCGACGGCCGTGCGGGTCAGCCGGGGGACGGGCCCGGGCAAACCCGTCGATCAGGGACTCGCTGTTGCCGCGGCGCGGATCGGCGGAGATTCGAGTGTCGTCTTCGCCGACGGCACGGATGCCTCGTTGGTCTTCGGTTCGCCGTCCGGCCGCTCGGAAGTGAGCGTGACCGGTATCCGGGCCGACGGGACCCTGGGCACCCCGAAAATCTTCAACCTCGCCGGCGGCACCTCCATGGCCGTTCCTGCGTCTGAACTGATGAAGGGTGCCGCCGCGGCGGTCATCAGCGCCACGGGGGATCCCGTGTACGGCGCCCAGGTCAACACCCTCTCCGGTGCCGCCGGCATCTCGGTGAGCGCAGTGCCCCCGGGAGCCACCGGACGCGAGAGCATCCCGGTCATCCTCGGGTACTGAACCTCGCCTGATCAACCTCGCCTGATCAACCCCGCCTGATCAACCCCGCCGCTGCGGCCGTTGCCGGGCGGCGGGCCGGCAGCCGGCGCGGGTAAGCGCGGCCGGTCAGGCCTGGGAGCGCCCGTAGGCCGGGTCAACGGCCTCCGGGGCCATGCCGAGCAGCTCAGCGGCCTGCTCGACGACGACATCGTGGACCAGCTCGTTGACCGGCATCACGCCCTTGGCCGCCGTCTCCACCGGGTGGCGGTACACGGTGATCGCCGCCGGGCGGCCCGGCGCGGCCGGGGTCGCGGAGCCGAGCAGGTCCCGTATCTTCTCCCGGGTCATGTCCTCGAGCCCGTCGGGGATCTCCTGGACGATGATCTGAAGGTCCTGGATCCGCTCGCCCCAGAGCCGCTCGAGGCGCTGGGCCGATTCCATCACCCAGTCGTCGAACCGCTCCGCCCGCGTCCGGAAGCCCGGCAGATGCGACCCGATCAAGTCCCCTCGAAGGCCCCTGCCACGCCGGTTTCTGCGGCGCTCGAAATAGGATCGGCCCCCACGGGGCCCCGCCGCCTCGGCGCCGGAGAGGTTAACCGAAAATGTTGAAGCATCCCGCATGGTAGAACTGTATGCCCATCGCACCATCGATGCATCCATCCGGGTTCCCGCCGCGGCGGTGCTTCCGGAGTTTGACCCAGGCAGCGGGTAG
The DNA here is from genome assembly GCA_003602285.1 of Arthrobacter frigidicola. GTDB lineage: Bacteria > Actinomycetota > Actinomycetes > Actinomycetales > Micrococcaceae > Arthrobacter_D > Arthrobacter_D frigidicola. Next base: position 306,788 of record QZVU01000003.1, on the reverse strand, counting down.
GCTTGCCGATCGTGGGATCCCTCCGAACATGCTCTCGTTCCGCGTGCCAGCGCCCTGCCTTCGCCACGCTCACCTATGTCTATGCCGACTCGACGGCCGTGCTCGGGCCGCTGGCGACCTATGCGGAGCCGCACTGCTACGACCTGTGCGCCCAGCACGCCGAAACCCTGACGGTGCCCCGCGGCTGGGAAGTGGTCCACCTGATGCTTCCCTCCACACCCCCCGGGCCGAACCCCGACGACCTGCTCGCCCTGGCCGACGCAGTCCGCGAGGCCGGCGTCGACCGCGCCCCCGAGCCGGGGCAGGTCTCCCAGCGCTCGAGCAGGACCCCCATCGAGCCGCCCGCCGAGGGCACCGGACCGCGCCGCGGACACCTGCGCATCCTCAAGGAATAGGCGCACCTCCTGAGGGTTTCCCGCCTCCACCGGCCCGGCGGTAGGCTGGAGGAAGGCCTCCACCCCTCTCCAGAAAGCTTCCGTCCATGGCACATCTGTCCAAGCAGCTGCTCGAAGTGATGCGCTGCCCGGTCACCGGAGCCGCGCTGGTGGAGCAGGACGGCGTCCTGGTCTCCGGTGCGTCCGGCCCCGACGGGCTCCGGCGCACCTACCGTCTTGAGGAAGGCATCCCGGTGCTCCTTGCCTCCGAAGCACAGACAGCGGCATCCGATGCCGCCCATCCCGGCACACGATGAGGAACCCCATGACCTTCGATTACAAGATCGCCGACATCTCCCTCGCCGAGGCCGGCCGGCACCAGATCCGCCTGGCCGAACACGAGATGCCCGGGCTGATGGCGCTGCGCCGCGAGTACGCCGATTCTCAGCCGCTCAAGGGGGCGCGCATCGCCGGCTCCCTGCACATGACGGTGCAGACGGCCGTTCTCATCGAGACCCTCACCGCGCTCGGCGCGGAGGTGCGCTGGGCCTCATGCAACATCTTCTCCACCCAGGACGAGGCGGCGGCCGCCGTCGTCGTCGGCGCAGGCACAGTGAACGAGCCGGCCGGCGTGCCCGTGTTCGCCTGGAAGAACGAGACCCTCGAGGAATACTGGTGGACCGCGGCCCAGATCCTCACCTGGCCCGGTTCGACCGAGGGCCTCGGGCCGAACATGATCCTCGACGACGGCGGCGACGCCACCATGCTCGTGCACAAGGGCGCCGAGTTCGAAGCCGCCGGCGCCGTCCCCGCGAACCCGGCCGAAAACGACGTCGACTACTCCCACGAGTACACCGTGTTCCTCGACGTGCTGCGCAGCACCATCGACACCGAGCCCGGGAAGTGGACCGCGATTGCCGCAGGTATCAAGGGCGTCACCGAGGAGACCACGACCGGCGTGCACCGCCTGTACCAGCTGGCGGCACAGGGCAAGCTGTTGTTCCCGGCCATCAACGTCAACGACTCCGTGACAAAGTCGAAGTTCGACAACAAGTACGGCATCCGGCACTCGCTGCCCGACGGACTCAACCGCGCCACCGACGTCCTCATCGGCGGCAAGGTCGCCGTCGTGTGCGGATACGGCGACGTCGGCAAGGGCGCAGCCGAGGCCCTGCGCGGCCAGGGAGCGCGCGTGATCGTCACCGAGATCGACCCGATCTGCGCGCTGCAGGCCGCCATGGACGGCTACCAGGTGGCCAAGCTGGAATCCGTGCTGGCCCAGGGCGACATCTTCATCACCACCACCGGCAACAAGGACGTCATCATGGCCTCCCACATGGCGGGCATGAAGCACCAGGCCATCGTCGGGAACATCGGCCACTTCGACAACGAGATCGACATCGCGGGCCTCGCGAAGGTTCCCGGGATCACCCGGATCGAGATCAAGCCCCAGGTTCACGAGTGGGTCTTCCCGGAGGACGCCGCCGCAGGCACCGGGGCGCACTCGATCATTATGCTCTCCGAAGGGCGCCTGCTGAACCTCGGCAACGCCACGGGCCACCCGTCCTTCGTCATGAGCAACTCCTTCGCCAACCAGACCATCGCGCAGATCGAACTGTTCACCAAGTGGGAGCTTTCCGACACCGAGGGCTCACCGGTCTACGACAAGCAGGTCTACGTGCTGCCGAAGATCCTCGACGAGAAGGTCGCCCGGCTCCACCTCGGCGCCCTGGGTGTCGAGCTGACGGAACTGACGAAGGCGCAGGCCGAATACCTCGACCTCGACGCTGCCGGCCCGTACAAGACCGACCAGTACCGGTACTGAGGCTGCCGCCACGCCGATCGTTGGCGGTTCGTAACCGTTCCTGCACGGCGCGGCGGGTCCCGGCGCGTAAAATCGCACTTCGGCAGCATTCTTCGAGGAACGGGTTGGGCGTATGACGCAGTCAGCTGGGCAGGGCGGATCGGGTCGGCGCGCAGGGAAGGTCGTGGCGATCGCCGTCGCCGGTCTCCTCGTCGTCGGCGGGGGGATCGGACTGGCGGTCGCCTCGCCCTGGGACGGTTCCCCCAGCGAGGCCGGGCAGGGTCCGTCCGCGCCTGCCCGCCCGAGCTCCACCCCCACCGCGCCCGCGCCGACCACCGCGCCCCCGGCGCGGGACGTCACGGTGAACGCGGTTCCGGCCGACGGCGCAGCCGCCGTCAACCCGGTGACCGTGGCCGAGGTCAGCGCACGCAACGGCAGGATTTCCGACGTCACCCTGGAGCCGGTCACCGGCGGCGCCCCGGTCGGCGGTACCCTCTCGGCGGACGGCACCAAGTGGACCGCGGGGGAGCGGCTGGCGTTCAACACCCAGTACGCCTTCACCTATACGGTGAGCGACGCATCAGGGGGCACGACGACCCGCGAGCAGACCTTCTCCACCGTCGAACCGGCCAACGAGGCCGACGCCGCCCTGTACCCGCTCGACGGAACCACCGTGGGCACCGGCCAGCCGCTGGAGATCAACTTCAGCGAGCCCGTGGTGAACAAGGACGCGGTCGAAAAGGCCATCAAGGTCACGAGCACCAGCGGGCAGCCCGGCGCGTTCTACTGGCTCAACGACACCAAGGTGCGCTACCGGCCCCAGGAGTTCTGGGCACCCAACAGCACCATCACCGTGGACATGAAACTCTTCGGCGTCGACTTCGGCAACGCCATGATCGGAAACTTCGACCGGACGTTCACCGTGAACACCCACGACACGCGCCTCGCGGTCGTCGATGACAAGACCAAGACCATGAACGTCTACATCGGCGGGAAGCTGCAGCGCACCTTCCCGGTCACCCTCGGCACCCCGGAGTGGCCCTCCACCGTGGGCTACCACGTGGTGATGGAGAAGTACGAGTCGACGAAGTTCACTGCGGAGTCCATCGGGCTCAAGCCCGGCGACGAAGCCTACTACCCGCCCACGGTGGTCAAGCACGCCAGCCGGCTGAGCAACGGCGGCGCCTTCGTCCACGAGGCGCTGCCCGCCGCTCAGGTGGCCCTCGGCTCGATCAATGTCTCCCACGGCTGCGTCGGAATGTCCCCGGAAGGGGCGAAGTACTTCTACGACAACTTCGGCCCCGGGGACGTGGTGCGGATCCTCAACACGAACTACGGCCCGATGTACGTCCACGACGGTTTCGGTGACTGGAACCTGTCCTGGGAGGACTACGTGAACGGGACCCGGCAGTAGCACCGGTCCATCCCGCGGGCCGGCCGGCTACCGGCTGAAGGGAAGCCGGTGCAGCCGTTCGGCCGTCGAGCCGACGGCCTCCTTCTGGCGGAGCAGGCGGGAATAGTCCCGCCCGCGGCGGGTGGCGGCCACCGCGGCCAGGAAGTCCTCGGGGTGGGTGCCCTGCGGCGGGGCCGGCGCGACGGCAGAGCCGACCTCTCGGGCCAGCTCGATGGCGAGGGCCCCCCGGGACTGCGGGGTGAGGCGGGGTGCCTGCGCCAGGAACTGGGAGACCCGGCGGGCCAGCGGATCGGGAAGCCGCCCGATATCAGCGGTCGCCGCCCAGGCCTGGAGGTGCTGCGGCACCTCGGGCACCGCACGCGGCTTCACGACCAGCCGCTCGCGCAGCGCGTACGTCCCGGCCAGCAGGTCTCCAAGCCGCTTCGAGCGCTCATTGAACAGCGCCACGACGAAGGCGAGCGAGCCGACCAGCATGTAGATCTCGAACACAGCGAGCATGCCGCGGATGAACGCATGCCGGAACCGGATGGCGCCGCCGTCGTCGCGCACGATCCGCAGCCCGAGCATCACCCGGCCCAGGGACTTGCCGCGGGTGAGGGTTTCGATGGTGACCGGCAGGATCAGGAACACCAGGAGGACCAGCACCAGCGTCAGGGCCCGGGTCAGCGCCGGGTCCAGGATCCCGTCGAGGGTGCTCCCCACCAGGAAGATGATGCCGAGGAACACCACGATCTGGGCGACAGTGTCGATGATTGAACTGAGGGCGCGGGCCGCGAAGCCGGCCGAGCGCAGTTCGAGGACCACGGCCTCGCCGGTCACCACTGAATCCACTGACGTTCCCCCTTCGCATCACCGGCTGTCCGGGCTCCACCCTATCCTCCACCGTGCGCTATATGGTGGGCATCATGGACGTCGACGCCTTCAGTGCAGTGCACCGCCCCGACTGGGAGCGGCTCGATGAGCTGGTGCGGCGCCGCAGCCTCACCGGCGCGGAGGCGGACGAACTGCTGGTCCTCTACCAGCGCGTGTCGACCCACCTGTCGATGATCCGTTCCATCGCCCCCGAGGGGGAACTGTCGGGCGCCCTGTCCATGCGCCTGTCGCGGGCGCGGACCCGCTTCAGCGGCGCCCGCTCCCACTTCCTCGAAGACATCGCGCTGTTCTTCGTCGTCTCGCTCCCCGCCGCGTTCTACCGCGTGCGCTGGCTCACCGTCGTCGTGGGGGTGCTGTTCACCGCCGTCGCCTGGGCGTACGGGGCGTGGGTGGTGAACACGCCGGGCGTGATCGCGGCCCTTGGAACGGACGAGGACCTGCGCCGGTACGTCGAGGAGGACTTCATCGACTACTACTCGGAGAACCCGGCGGCGTCCTTCGCCGGTCTGGTGTGGACCAACAACGCCTGGATCGTCCTCCAGGCGGTCGCCTTCGGGGTCACCGGAATCTGGCCGCCGTTCATCCTCTACCAGAACGCACAGTCCATCGGTCTCGCCGGCGGGATGATGGCCGCCTTCGACAAACTCGACGTGTTCTTCCTCTACATCCTTCCCCACGGGTTCATGGAGGTGACGGCCATCTTCATCGCCACGGCCGCGGGCCTGAGGATCTTCTGGGCCTGGGTGTCGCCGGGACGGCGGACCCGGGCCGCAGCGCTGTCCGAGGAGGGGCGGTCCCTGATCACGGTCGCCCTCGGACTCGTCCTCGTCCTGTTCGTCTCGGGCCTCGTCGAGGGCTTCGTCACCCCCAGCGGGCTGCCGCACTGGGCGCGCCTGGGCATCGGTCTCCTCGTCCTCGCCGCGTACTGGGCCTACACCCTGATCCTCGGCCGGCGCGCCGTCCGGGCCGGGGCCACCGGAGACCTCGCCGCCTTTGACCGGGGAGGGGCGGCGCGCACGGCGTAAGGAACGCCGTGCGGGGCTCCACTTCCGGGTGCACGGGGGTGCGGCCCGGTAGTCTCGAAGGGGAAAGCCGCGACGCGGCCGGGTAAGGCAAAACAAGGAGACACCGCAGTGGCTGAGACCGACGGAACCGGCACCGGGCAGGACCACCAGGGGCATGCCCCGGAGTCCGCCCCGGCTCCCATCGCCCAGCGCGACCCGCTGCCCATGCGGAGGGCAAGCACCATGCCCGATGTGTCAAGGTATGTCCCCGCTGGGGCCTCCGACAGCGAGTGGCACGGCGCTGCGGCGTCGGCTGCGGCCCAGACGCCGACTGACTCCGATCCACGCGGTGCAACCGCCGTCGATCCGGTGCCCACCGGGAACCCCGTGGCCGAACGGACTGCCACCGACCCGGCACCGGCCGGTGACCCTGTGGCCGAACCGACCGGGATCGACCCGGCACCGGCCGGTGACCCTGTGGCCGAACCGACCGGGATCGACCCGGCACCGGCCGGGTCGGTCCCGGCCGCGCCCCCCGTGGGGGAACAGGGGCAGCAGTCGCCGGGGTCCGGCCCCGAAGGGTCTGAGCCCACCAACTCCGAGCGGGCCACAGATTCTGAACCAGCGAAGGAGTCGCAACCAGCCACCGCCGCGCTGCCGGTCAGCGATGCCCCGCGGCAGGGATCGACGTCGGGTGGGATCGGTGCCGAGGACACCGCCGTGGGCGCCACCGCCGTGGGGGCCACCGCCGTGGGCGCCACCGCCGTCGGCGCCTCCTCCGGGGAGGCCGAAGGGGTACAAACCCCGCGCGGCGGGACGCACGTGCGCCGGGAGCCGGAGAACGAACCGGATTCCGACACCGGGGCGCTGCTGCTGCGCCCGTCCGAGCAGGAGGTCCGGCGGCGCGCCCTCGAACGGGAACACGCCGTGGCAGCCAAGCCGGCCCTCGCACGGTTCCTGCAGGTCGTGGTCGCCGCAATCTTCCCGATCGTGGTGCTGGCCGGCGCGGTTCGGGCCGTCACTTCCTCCTTCTTCCTCTGGGCCGAATACCACCGCCCGGGCTTTCCTGCCGACGAGTTCGGGTTTTCCACCCAGGACCGCATGACCTACGGGTCCTACGCGCTCGACTACGTCCTCAACTTCGCCCCTGCCCGCTACCTAGGCGGGCTGGTCAACCCCGGCGGACAGCAGCTGTTCCTCGACAGCGAGGTCAGCCACATGGCCGACGTGAAAGCCGTACTCCAGCTGTCCTTCGCGGCCGCGTTCGTGCTGCTGGTGATCGCAATTGTGGCCTGTGCGTACCTTGCCCGCCGGTACAAGGGCGGAATCCGCAGGGCGCTGTTCTCCGGTGCCGTGCTGACCCTGGTCCTCATCGTGGTCCTTGCCGTGTCGGCGGTGCTGGCCTGGGAGGTCTTCTTCACCTCGGTCCACGCGCTGTTCTTCGCCGACGGCACCTGGACCTTCCGGGTGGACGACACCCTGATCCGGCTCTTCCCCGAGCAGTTCTGGACCGACGCGGCCGCCACCGTGGGCTTCCTCGTGCTCGCGGCGACGCTGCTGACCCTGGTGCTCACCTGGCCCACCCGGCGGCGCCGGGAAAGGTCGCAGGCCGCCCAGGACGAGCTTCAGGCCCGGCACCGCGCCGCGCTGTCCGGCTCCTAGGCACCGGCGCCCGCCGGGTCCTGCCGCTCGACAGGGTGCACTGCGGAAATCTCCTCCCGACCTACCGCACCGCCGTCACGGGGCCCATAATCGGTGCTGTACCACGGAGCAGGATACCGATTCGGACCGCCAAGCAGCACCGACCTTGAGGAGGAAGCGCGATGACCACACGCCTTAACCCATATCTTGGGTTCCGCGATACGGCGAGGGAAGCGATGGAGTTCTACCATTCGGTATTCGGCGGTGAGCTCACCCTGAGCACCTTCGGCGACTTCCAGGCCAGCGAGGATCCTGCGGAGCAGGACAAGATCATGCACGGAATGCTTGAGACCGAGAGCGGCTTGGTGCTGATGGGGGCCGACACTCCGAACAGTATGGACTACACCGTGGGCACCAACCACTCGGTCTCGCTGAGCGGCACCGACGAGGCGGAACTGCGCGGGTACTGGGACAAGCTCAGCGACGGCGGCACAGTGACGCTGCCGCTCGAGCGGGCACCTTGGGGCGACAGCTTCGGCATGTGCAGCGACAGATTCGGGGTCAGCTGGCTGGTCAATATCGGCGCGCCGAAATCCTGAGGATGGCAAGCCGCATCGCCGTCGTCGCTATTGACGCCGCCGATCCGCGTGCCGTCGCCGCCTTCTGGACGGCGGCTCTCGGCTGGCAGGTGACCGGGGAGGACGAGGGCATCATCAGCATCGCCGCCGCGGACGGCCGGGAGCCGGGTATCGACATCGTTGCGGTGCCCGAACCGAAGACCGGCAAGAACCGCCTCCACCTGGACCTGCGGGCTGACGGTTCCCCGGCCGCGGAGGTGGAGCGGCTCCTCGGGCTGGGCGCGCGCCGGATCGACGTCGGCCAGCCGGCGGACGCGTTCTGGACGGTGCTTGCCGATCCGGAGGGGAACGAGTTCTGCGTCCTATCCGGACCCGGCGGAGAATAGACCGGCACGGACCCGCCGCCGGCCGGGACGCCGATCAGTCCCGCGGGACTGATCGCCGATCAGTCCCGCTGGATGCTCAGGTAGCTCAACCCCCGCAGGTCGAGGACCGTCCGTCCCCCCGCCTCGGTCAGCCGCAGCAGCACCGATCCGCACCCCCTGCACCGGGCGGTCATCCCCGGGGCGTGGGCATAGACGCGGGTCGTCGCCAGCACGCCCGTCATCCCGCAGTTCTCGCACCGGCCCTCGGCCACGGTCAGATCCCCCGAAGAGAATTCGGAGAGCGGTCCCGCGAGGGCGTTTCCATCGAGGTAGTCCTGCCCACCGGCCTCCGTTCCCGTGCCGTCGGCCAGCCCATCGTCAAGTCCAAGGCTCATGATCCGTCTCCTGTTCCACCGTAGCGTTCGGTCTTGATGCGGCCTTCGGTGTACCCGGCCTCCACGAGCCAGGCCGCCACCGCTTCCACGAAGCCCGTGGCACCGCAGATGAACACGGCCGGGTCGGCCGCCGGCGGCAGGATCCGGGGCATCAGCGTGGCGGGGGAGAGCCGTCCCACGGGATCCCCGGCCGGTGCCTCCCGGGTGTAGACATACTCCACCGGCAGGGGCGGCGAGGAGGCCTCGAGTTTTTCGAGTTCCCCGCGGTAGATAACGCTCGAGGGCCCGCGGACCGAATAGAGGAGCTGCATCGGCACGGTACTGCCTGCCGCGCGGTGGGAGCGCACCATGGCCATCAGGGGCACCACCCCGGAGCCTCCGCCGATGAGCTGCACCGGGGAGGTGTCCGAGGGCTGCCACACGAACCAGCCGCCGACGGGCCCCCGCATCTCGACCTGGTCGCCCACTGTCAGGTCCCTGACGAGGTAAGGGGACACCTCGCCGTCCTCCAGCTCCTCAACAGTGATTTCAAGGCCGGTCGGCGGCAGAGTCCCGGCCACCGAGTACGACCGCACGGCGGTGTATCCGTCGGGGGCCGTGAGCCGGATATCGACGTGCTGGCCGCCGATGCTGCTGACCGGATCGGGGAACTGGAGGGCGATGGTCCGTGCGGTGGCCGTCTCGAACCGCGCCTCGACGACGTCGGCGGTCCTCCAGGTGCGGCTCACCAGTACCGTTCCTCGAGCCAGGGATCGCCGTGGAGGTTGTAGCCGTTGGTCTCCCAGAAGCCCGGGTCGTTGCGCTCCATCATCCTCAGTCCCCGGACCCACTTGGCGCTCTTCCAGAAGTAGAGGTGGGGGACGAGCAGCCGTGCGGGGCCGCCGTGGGCGGGCTGGAGATCCTCGCCGTCGAACTGGTGGACGATCCACGCCTTGCCGTTGAGGATGTCCTCCATCGGCAGGTTCGTCGTGTAGCCGCCGTAGCTGGAGAACATCGTGTAGGGGTGGGAGGTGTCAACGTCCTGGAAGAAGGTGTCGAGGGACACTCCCTTCCAGCGCGTGCCGAACTTCGACCAGCTGGTCACGCAGTGGATGTCGACGGTGAATTCCTCCTGCGGCAGGTTCTGGAAGTCGTCCCAGGACCAGGAGTGCACCTGCCCGGCCTCGGTGGTGAGTTGGAACTCCCACTCGGCGGTGTCGATCCTTGGCGTCGGACCGGCGGAGAGGACCGGAAAGCTTTCGGTCAGGTACTGCCCGGGCGGCAGACCGGGCTGGTCCTTGTTCCTGCGCCCCCGAAAACCTGATGAGATGATGCCCATGTGTTCCTCCAATCGGATGCGGAGTCCTGCCGTCGTAACGGACTGGCCTGCCCCTCGGGGAGCCCTGAACGCTTCGCCGAGCGGTAGGGGTTGCGCCTCGTGGCTCGTTCTATCACTTCGCCGGGGCAATGGAAAGAACAAGTCCCTTTCGTGTCAGCGCCCACCGGCCCGCCCGGCGCATCCGACGACGACGGTCGGGCCGGGGACGGCGCGTGCACCCGAAAGCGACGGGTGCACCCGAAAGCGACGGGCGGGGCCGGAAAAGCGGGCCGGTTTGTCGCAATGGGACGTTTTCGGAGGCCTCAGTCCGGCCGGCCGGCTGCCGCGGCGTCGAGCAGGGAGATGACCTCGGCTTCCTCCACGGGGGAGAAATCGCCGTAATGCTCGCCGACCGACCGGAAGCGGTGGGGGGCCGCGAGGAACACGTGTGCGTCGGCCTCGGGGATGCGGGCGGCGGCATCGAACGGCGCGACCGGTGCCGCAAGGACGACCCGGGCGGCGTTCAGGCCGCGCACCACCCTGCAGGCCACCCGGGCGGTCGCGCCCGTGGCGACGCCGTCGTCGACCACCACCGCGGTGCGGCCGGTGAGGTCGATGCGTGCGCGTCCCCGCCGCAGCAGGGCCGTGCGTGCCTGGAGGACGGATCGTTCCCGTTCCTCGACGGCCCGCAGCTCCTCGTCGCTCACGCGGGCGCGCTGGATCACGCGTTCCTCAAGGACGCGGATGCCGTCTTCGCCGATCGCCCCCATCGCCAGTTCGGGCTGGGAGGGCACTCCGAGCTTGCGCACCACCACCACATCCAGCGGCGCACGCAGGGCCGCCGCGACCTCCGCCGCCACGGGCACCCCGCCGCGGGGCAAACCGAGGACCACCACCGGGCCCGAAAGATCGGCCAGCCGTCCGGCGAGCTGCCGTCCCGCATCGATCCGGTCCCGAAAGAGCATTCTTCCCACCCCCGCCCGTCGTCCCGTGCCCTGCTCCTGTGCAATGTTCATGTGCCCGGCCCTGTGCCGGCAGGCCGGTGCCGGCCCTTACAGTATCCGCCGGTGCGCGCCGCCCCGGGAGTGCAGGCTCAGATCCAGCGCGGGATCCACATGCGCTGCCGCCACTGCTCGTAGGGAATCACGTCGGCGGTCCAGATCGGCAGGAAGTAGGCGGAGACGAGGACCGCGGCCGCAAGGAACGCGCCAACGAGCAGGACGCCGACGCGCCGGCGCCGCAGGGAGTCCGACGGCCCGCCCAGCACCAGGCCCAGACAGTAGACCAGGGCGAGGATGAGGAAGGGTTCGAAGGCGACGGCATAGAAGTAGAACATGGTGCGCTCGGGGTAGAGGAACCACGGCAGGTAGCCGGCGGCGGCGCCGGTGAGGACCGCCGCGGCCCGCCAGTCCCTGCTGCGGATCCAGACCGCCAGCAGGATAAGCAGGGCGAGGGCCGAACTCCACCAGATCAGCGGATTGCCCAGCACCGTGACCGCCTGCGAGCACGCCTCTGCGCCGCAGCCGGTCGGCTTTTCGTAAAAGAACGAGGTGGGGCGGCCGAGGATCAGCCACAGTCCCGCATGGGCCTCATACGGGTGGTCCGAGGCCAGGCCCTGGTGGAAGGAGTAGGCGCTGCGGTGGTATTCGGCCAGAGATCTCAGGGCAGGGGGCACCCAGTCCCACTGCGCGGAAGGGTTGGATGCGGCCCACTGGCGGTCGTAGGCGTCCCGGGAGGCGAACCATCCGGACCAGGTGGCGAGATAGGTCAGCGCGGCCAGCGGCACGATCGAGACGAACGCCTGCAGGCCGTCCTTCAGCACGGCCCCGCTGGCCCACCGCCGGATCCCGGCGACGCGCCGGGCTCCCAGGTCCCACGCCACGGTGAGGAGCCCGAACGCGGCGATGTAGGGAAGGGCCGACCACTTCGTCCCGAGGGCCAGACCGAGGCAGATCCCGGCCGCGATGCGCCAGGGGCGGAGGCCGAGCCACGGGCCGAACCGCAGGTGGGCGGGGGATGGCGGGCCACCCATGCCGCCGGCCACGGCCGCCAGCCGGCGCGCCAGGCGCCTCCGGCCCTGCTCCCGGTCCAGCAGCAGCGCGGCGAAGGCCAGCAGCAGCCAGAACATCAGGAAGATGTCAAGGAGTGATGTGCGCGAGTGCACCAGGTGGTGGCCGTCGACGGCGAGGAGCAGTCCGGCCACCGCCCCCAGGACCGGAGAGCCAAGGAGGCGCCAGGCGACGAAGGCCAGCAGGAGGATCGAGAGGGTACCGACCAGCGCCGCCGAGAAACGCCACCCGAACGGGTTGCCGGGGCCGAAGAGCAGCAGGCCTCCGGCGATCATCCACTTGCCCAGCGGCGGGTGCACCACGTAGTCGGCGGTCGGAAGGATGACTGACGGATCCCCGGCGTTGAAGGAATCGTTGGCGTCCTCGGGCCACTCCCGTTCATAGCCGGAAAGCAGCAGCGAGTAGGCGTCCTTGACGTAGTAGGTCTCGTCGAAGACGAGGCTGCCCGGATCGCCGAGGCGGACGAAGCGCAGCACCCCGCCCAGGACGGCCAGGGCCACCGGCAGCAGCCAGGCCAGCACACCGCCCGGCGCCGGCGCACCAAGGAGCCGGGCCCGCAGCGCCTGTTCGGTGAAAGCCGCCCGCGGGGAGGCCACCCACCGGTGCGATCCCGGCAGGGACTTCCCGGTCTCCAGGACGGCGGCGTGGCTCACCCTGCCATGCTACCGGGGTGCATGGTTTCCGCCGGAGGCTCTCCTAGTGGGCGAGGCCCTCTTCGTGGAGGCGGTGGCTCGCGGGTTCGATCTGGAAGGTGCTGTGCTCGATGCTGAGATCGAAGTGCTGCCCGACGCACACCTGCAGCTGGTCGAGGACCTTGTGCGCGTTGCCGCTGGTGTAGCACTCGTCCTCCACCACCACGTGGGCGGTCAGGACGGGCAGGCCCGTGGCGATCTGCGTGATGTGGAGGTCGTGGACGTCGGTGACGAAGGCCAGGTTGGAAATATGGGCGCGCACCGCGTCCGGGTCGATGCCCGCGGGCGTCGATTCGAGCAGAACGCTGACCGTCTGGCGCAGCAGGCGGATGGTGCGGGGAACGATCAGCGCCCCGATCAGCAGGGCCACCAGCGCATCGGCGCGCACCCACCCGGTCAGGGTGATGATGACGGCGGCGATGATCACGGCCACCGACCCCAGCGCGTCATTGAGCACCTCGAGGAAGGCGGCGCGGAGGTTGAAGTTCGCTGAGCGGTGGCGTGCCAGCACCGCCAGCGCCGCAATGTTGCCGGCCAGCCCGATGGCGCCGAAGACAATCAGTTCGGGCCCGGCGACGGGGGTCGGCTCGATAAGCCGGCGTACGCCCTCGATGAGCACGTAGAGCCCGACGGCGAGGAGCAGTCCCGCCTGGGCCATGGCGGCGACAACCTCCGCCCGGCGGAAGCCCCAGGTGCGCCGTGCGGTGGCCGGCCGCAGGGCCAGGGTGGCCGCCGCCAGCGCGAGGGAGAGCCCGGCGGCGTCGGTGAAGACGTGGGCCGAGTCGAAGAGCAAAGCCAGGCTGCCCGTCAGGGCGGCGCCAATGACCTGGAGAATGAAGACGGCCACCGTAATTGCCAGCGCGGCGGCCAGCGGCCCGCGGTGCGTGGAGTCGTGTCCGTGGTGATGGTTCCCCATGCGCCAAGGGTACCGTGCCCCGCGCGCGGCAGAGGAACCCGATACGGGGAAAGTCAGCCGTCTGCTTAGCTATTGGACCGATGACGCGGACGTCACTTAGCGTTGACATTGACGGAATGCGGCACCGGCTCCGCGTTGCCGGGTGTAAAGACGAACCCATGGAGGGCGATTGTGAAGACGAAGGCGCAGGACGGCACCACCCAGAGGCTCAAGGCCGTACTCGATGTCCTTGCCGACCGGGCGCAGGGGGCCGCAGGCGGCCCCGGCTCCGCCGTGCTGGCCGAGGCCATCGCCCGCGTGCCCCTGAACGAGCGTGAAAGCGAGCTGCTCAGCGGCGGCGTCCCACGGGGATTCAAGACGCTGACGACGGCGTCGGCGAAGCTCGTCAAGGCGGGCTGGATGGTCAAGGGCCGCAGCGGCTGGACCATCACCGAGGAGGGACTCCGGGCGACCGTTGCCTTCCCCGACGAGGAATCCTTCGCCTCGGCCCTCGCCGCCGGCACGCCGGTGCCCGCGGGAACCCCCCTTCCGGAGGCCTCCGGAACGGCGGGCACCGCGGATGGCGCAGCGGAGGAGGCCGGTGGCGGGGCCCCGGCGGCGGAGGGCAGCGGACCCGCCTCCGCGGCGGAACAGCATCCCGGCCAGCCGGCGGCTGTCGCGATTGCAGGCAACTTCGGCTCCCACCTCGGGGCGGCTGAGGACTGGGCCCCGCACTTCGATGAGGTGCAGATGGTCTTCGACCAGGACGAGTCGGTCTGGAAGATCACCACGGACCTGCCGGCCGGCGCCTACTCCTACAAGGTGGCCATCGACCGCTCCTGGGTGGAAAACTACGGGGCCTTCGGCGTCCGGGACGGTTCGGACCACGAGCTGCACCACCCCGGCGGGCAGGTCACCTTCCGCTATGACCACGCCACGAAGGACGTCAGCACCACCTGAGCTCCACCTCCCTCCGCGGCGGGGCCGGGCCGCAGCGCAGGGGCTACCCTTGAGTAGTGAATGAACCCGCAGGAAATGCCCCGGCACCCGTCCCCGACGACGCCGCAGGATCGGGGGCGAACGCCGCCCGGCCGGCCTTCGCCGCCTACCGCGGAACCGCCGGCGACGGCGGAACCCGCGGCCGGGTGGTGCTGGCCGGAACCCCAATCGGCAATATGGGGGATGCGACCGAACGGCTCGTCGGGCTGCTGGGCAGTGCCGACGTGGTTGCGGCCGAAGATACCCGCAGGCTCCACCGGCTGGTGCAGGCGCTCGACGTCACCGTAGCGGGGAAGATCGTGAGCTACCACGAGCACAACGAGGCCACCCGCACCGCCGATCTGCTCGAGGAGGTGCGCTCCGGGGCGACCCTCCTGATGGTCACCGACGCCGGCATGCCCTCGGTGTCCGACCCCGGCTACCGCCTGGTGGAGGCCGCAGTGGCCGAAGGGATCGCGGTCACCGCGGCGCCGGGGCCCTCGGCCGTGCTCACGGCCCTGGCGCTCTCCGGTCTTCCCACCGACCGGTTCTGCTTCGAAGGTTTCCTGCCGCGCAAGGCCGGGGAGCGGTCCACCCGGCTGGCCGAACTGGCCGCCGAGCGCCGCACCATGGTCTTCTTCGAGGCGCCGCACCGCCTCGAGGCGATGCTGCGGTCCCTGCGCGCGGCCTTCGGCGGTGACCGGCCGGCGGCCGTGGCCCGCGAGCTGACGAAGGTGCACGAGCAGGTCCTCCGCGGGTCCCTGCTTGAGCTCCTCGAATGGGCGCAGGACGGCGAGATCCGCGGCGAGATCGCCGTCGTCGTCGGCGGGGCCCCCGCTGCGGCACCCTCCCGCCCGGAGGATCATGTGGCGGCGGTGCACGAACTGGTGGGGAACGGACTCCGCCTCAAAGAGGCAGTGGCCGCCGTCGCCGAGGACGCCCGGGTCAGCAAGCGCGAGCTCTACGCCGCCGTCATCGCCTCCCGGTAGATCCGGCGCGGCGCACCCCCCCCCCGGAGCGGAGGGTTGTGCACCTGAACAACACCCCGGGCATGCCGTGGTGCATCGGAGTCTGGACAGGCCCGGCCGCCCGGCGCTAGCGTGAGCGGGAATCCGGGCCGCGTCCGCCGCAGCTCCAGTGCCGCTTCCACCGCCCCTTACCGTCGAGGAGTTACTTATGACTGTCACCGTCGAGCGCGAACAGGACCTGCTGGCCCGGGTTCCCACCGGACTGCTGATCGGTGGGGAGTGGCGCGATTCCTCAACCGGCGCCTCATTCAACATCGAGGACCCCGCGACGGGCAAGACCCTGATCTCGATCGCTGACGCCACCCCGGCCGACGGCGCGGCCGCGCTGGACGCCGCCGTCGCGGCGCAGGAGGACTGGGCCCGGACGGCCCCGCGCGAGCGCGGCGAGATCCTCCGCCGGGCCTTCGAACTCGTGACGGCGCGCGCAGACGACTTCGCGCTGCTGATGACCCTTGAGATGGGCAAGCCCCTGGCCGAGGCCCGCGGGGAGGTCACCTACGGCGCCGAGTTCCTCCGCTGGTTCTCCGAGGAAGCGGTCAGGGCCTCCGGGCGGTACTCCATGGCTCCGGACGGGAAGTCCCGGCTGCTCGTCACCAAGAAGCCGGTGGGCCCGTGCCTCCTGATCACGCCCTGGAACTTCCCGCTGGCCATGGCCACGCGCAAGATCGCCCCCGCGGTCGCCGCCGGCTGCACCATGGTGCTCAAGCCCGCGAACCTCACGCCACTGACCTCCTCCCTGTTCGCCCAGGTGATGGAGGAGGCCGGGCTGCCGGCCGGCGTGCTGAACGTCATCCACACCACCGACGCGCAGGGGGTCACCGGTCCGCTGGTCGAGGATCCGCGCCTGCGCAAGCTCTCCTTCACGGGCTCCACCCCGGTGGGGCGCAGCCTGCTGGCCGCCGCGTCGAAGAACGTCCTGCGCACCTCGATGGAACTCGGCGGCAACGCGCCCTTCCTCGTGTTCGAGGACGCCGACCTGGACGCCGCCGTCACCGGCGCGCTCGCGGCGAAGCTGCGCAACATGGGCGAGGCGTGCACCGCCGCGAACCGCTTCCTTGTCCACGAGTCGGTGGCCGACGAGTTCGCGGCGCGGCTGGCCGAGCGGATGGCCGGCATGCGGACCGCCCGCGGCACCGAGGACGAATCGAAGCTCGGACCGCTGATCGACGGCAAGAGCCGGGACAAGGTCCACAGCCTGGTCACGGACGCGCTCGCCGACGGCGCCGAGGCCGTGACCGGTGGTGCGCCGGTCGAGGGCCCCGGCTACTTCTACCAGCCCACGGTCCTGAAGGGCGTGGTCCGGTCCTCCCGCATCCTGAAGGAGGAGATCTTCGGCCCGGTGGCCCCCATCGTCACCTTCTCCACCGAGGACCAGGCGGTGCAGCTGGCCAACGACACCGAGTACGGGCTGGTGGCCTACGTCTTCACCCGCGACCTCAACCGTGGACTGCGCATGGGCGAACGCCTCGAAACGGGGATGCTCGGCCTGAACGCCGGGGTCATCTCCAACGCTGCGGCCCCGTTCGGCGGGATCAAGCAGTCAGGGCTCGGGCGGGAGGGCGGCTCCGAGGGGATCGAGGAGTACCTCTACACCCAGTACATCGGCATCGCCGACCCCACCGCCTCCTGATCTACGCCTCCTGACCTGGCCGCTACCTGACCCACGGCCTTCTGACCGGGCCGCTACCGGGTCGGGCGCAGCAGCGACCGGGGAAGGAAGCGGGCCCGCAGCCGGGACGGCAGGCTGCTCTGCTCCCGCAGCGCAGCGGTCACCCCCGTGACGTCGTCCCAGCTGGCCGCCGGAGCGGACAGGAGGGCAACGTCCGCCCCGGCGGGAGGTGCCGCCGCGGGGCCGGCGTACTCCTCGCGCTCGAAGGCCCGCTGGAGTCTTTCCAGCGAGTCCGCCGCGGGCCCGTGCAGGCCGGCCCCGGTGCGCAGCCGCTGCGAGAACGCGCGCGGGGAGTCGGTTGGCAGTGCCGGGTGTCCGTAGTCTCCGGCAATCTCGGTCGTCTGGGCCCAGGCGGCGGACGCGGCACCGGGTCCATCGCCGGCGAGCACCCGGCGCCGCCGCGCCGCCGTGCGTGCCGAGCGGATCAGCAGGGGCAGGAGCGCAAGCAGGAGACCCGCGGCCGCCGCGGTCCCGGCCGCGGCTGCCCGGGACTGGGCGGCGGCCGGATCGGCGGCGCCGGCGGAGGTCTCCTCCGGGTCGGCGGCCGTACCCTGCGGCACGTCCGCGGCGCCGGGGTTGAGGTTGTCGTAGTCGTCGACGCGGACATTGAACGGCGAGGTGATCGTCTGCGCGTAGTCCGGAACGACGCCTCGTGAGGGGGTGGGCTCGAACCGCACCCAGCCGACCCCGTTGAAGTACAGCTCGGGCCAGGCATGGGCGTTGCGGGAATCCACGGCGAACTCGCGCAGTTCCATGCCGTCGGGTCCGGCCTCCAGATCGCCCGTCGTGGTGCCCGGGGTGTACCCGACGGCGACCCGGCTGGGGATGCCCGCGGCCCGCGCCATCACCGCCATCGTGCCGGCGTAGTGGACGCAGTAGCCGGCGCGCGTCTCCAGGAACCGGGCCATCACGCCCATGCTGCTTCCGTCGTAGCCGCCCTCGACCGGCGCATCCACCGAATAGGTGAAGGTCCGGCTCCTCAGGAAGTTCTGGATGGCGATCGCCTGGTCGTAGGGATTCCGCAGCCGCCCGGTGACCTCTTCGGTGGTCTCGAGCACGATGTCGGGGGTGTCCTCCGGCAGGTCCGTAAAGACCGGAGCCACAGCGCCCTTCGGCGCCGGCCGGATGGCGCTCAGGCGCTCCTCGGTGAGGTCGGGCAGCGTGCTGATCACCTCGTACTCCTGGCGCACCGAGGTGCCGCCGTCGTAGGAGAGGATGCTGAGGTTCTTCGGGTCCCAGGTCCAGCGCCCGTTGAGGCTCGCGACGCTGACCGGCGCGTAGGGGGCCAGCAGCCACGGGCTGGTGTAGCTGTCGGTGTTGATCCGCGTGTACGCGGTGGCGCCGAATTCCCCGGCCGAACGGACCGACTCGGAGCCCATGCCCTGGAGCCCGGGCTCGCGTTCGTCCCGGCGCTGGTCGGGTTCCCACCGCTGCCCGGCGAAATCCTCAAGCGTCACTGCCCTCAGGTACACCGGTTCGGGGGAGTTCGTGGCATAGGTGACCCGACCGAAGCCGGCCGGGTTGCGCAGGTCATTGCCGAGGGTTACCGCCGGATTGAGCCCGGAGGAGCTGCCCCACACGTTCAGCCGGGCACCCTGCGGGAAAGCTCCGCTGTTGAACCCGGGAATGGCAAGGGGCAGGAGCACCGTGACGGCGACCGCCGCAGCGCCCACCGCCAGGCCGCGCCCGAGGTACCCCGTGGATCCCGTTTCCGCCGAGGCTGCTAGTAGGCCCTCACGCCACTGCGCGCAGCCCAGAAGCAGCAGGTAGGCGGCCACCGTCAGGAGGAACGGCGCCATCCCGACGCCCAGCGGCTTCACCACTGCCGGAACCACCATGAGGGCCAGCAGCCCGATGCCGCTGACGGCGGGCATCCGCAGGGTGGTGGCAAGGGTGTCGACGGCGATGGCGATCAGCCCGATGGCGGCGCAGGTCACCAGGAAGATGCCGGCCCCGGGGAGGACCGGTGCCGCCTGTGAGGTGACAGTGTCCTCGGCATGGTTGAGCAGGATCTGCAGCTGGACGCCGGTACCGGGCCCCGGGATCACCCCGAGGATGCTTTGGTCCGGGACGAACCGCGAGGTCAGACAGCCGCCCAGGGTGAGCAGACCCGCGAGGAGGATGACCAGCCCGGGCAGCCGCAGGGTCCGCGCCAGCGACATGGCGATCATCACGGGTAGCACGGTGTTGAACACCGGCCCGAACCAGGTCCAGGGTTCGATGACGCCGTTGAGGCTGGTGGACGCGGCGAGTATGCCCGCGCCCGCCGCTGCGCTGACAGCCCAGTGCGCGTAGTCGGGACGGGACGGGCCCTCGGGGGTGGTGCCGGAGGCGTGCCGTGAGTCGGCCACGGGGCGTTCGAGCGTCGCTGTCACCGGAGACCTTCCTGGGTGGAGGTGCGCGGGCCGGCCGGGGCGGCCGGCGCGGCGGTGCCGAGACCCGCCCACACGGCCGGCATGTCGGCGCGCGGGGAGGCGGCGGCCGCATGCCAGCCGGCGGTGCGCAGGATGTCGATCTGGGCGGCGGCCTCGGCCGGCCGGTCGACGACCACGAGGGCCAGGGCCGCCGATCCATAGCCGGAGGCGGTGGCGAGGCTCCGCGCCTCCTCGGACGTTAACAGTCCGAGGACGGCGATCAGCGGGCCCCGGTGCCGGGTGGACGCGAGCCGGTCGAGCAGGTCGTCGCCGAAGGGGGAGCCGGGGTCGTGCTGGGGGTCCTCCCGGCGGGAACCGCGGCCCGGCGGCACCGCCTCCGGGGATCCTGCCGGGCTGCTCCCGCTGCGCCGCCGCACCGGCCGGCGGGCGGGACCGGCCCCCGCAGCGGTGCTCCCGCTGCGCCGGCCGCCGTCATGGGCGGGGCCGAGCGCCGCGAGTCCCTCCGCGATGGCGGCCAGCGCGCCGGGGCCCTGGAATTCCTCATCCCCGGGGAAGGGAGCGGAGGGGGACCGCAGCAGGGCGGGAGCCCCGTGGTGGTCAAGGAACCGCAGCGCGTAGCTGCGCTCCAGCAGGTGCGCGCTGATCGACACCGCCGCCGTCACGGCCCATTCAAAGGCCGGGATCGTGTTGATGCCCGCCCCGCCGTGGCGGGAATCGGCGCCGAACACGGGGTTGAAGCCGTAGCTGAAACTGGACTGCCGCTGGTCCATCAGGAGCGTGGCCTCGGGCGTGGTCACCGATTCCTCCTGCCGCACCATCAGCTCGTTGTGGCGGGCCGTGGCGGCCCAGTGCACGCGGCGCATCGAATCCCCGTGCCGGTACTCGCGCGTCATCACGTCGTCGTCGCTGGGGTTCGCCTGGCGGCGGGTCGCGGCGGTGCCGTCGGTGCCGCGCGATCCGGAAAGCGGGGCGGCCACCAGATCCAGCGGCGCCGGGGTCACCACGAGGGAATCGGGATGTCCGAGGAGGTGCCGGGAGGTGCCCAGCCCGAAGGGGTCGGTGAACTGCGCGGTCACCGGGCCGATGTCGAAGAGGCCGCGGGTTGAGGAGCGGAGGCGGTACTCATAGAGGCTCACTCCGTTGCGCGTCGGATTGCGCGAGGGGAAGGTGAACTGCGGGGCACGCCCGAAGCGCGGCGGCACGTGTTCCTCCATGGTGACCGGCGGCCCCGGCGGGCCGTTGGAGGCCACGGCCAGTGAGACAGTGGTTGTGGAGCCGGTCTCCATGGTGGAGGGGGCGAAGCTGCGTTCGATGGTGAACCGCGGCTTGATCAGCCGCAGCATCAGCACCGACAGGGCCGGAAGGCAGGCGAGGAAGACCCCCACGTAGAGCAGGTCGCGGCGGCCCAGGATCTGCGCGGCCAGCAGCGCCGCACCGCCCGCGATCACGAAGCCCCACCCGCGCTGGGTCAGGACGTTCGAGGGGAGTCGGTCGAGCAGCGCCATGGCCGGCCGGAACCCGTCAGCGGCCCCGGGTCCCGGCCCCGCGCGCATCACGCGGAACCGGCACCTTCGACAGCACGTTCTCGACGACGGAGGCGGCGGTTTCCCCTGCGCTCGCCGCCCGCCGGTCGAGCATCAGGCGGTGGGCGAGGACGGGACCGGCCATGGCCGTGATGTCATCGGGAAGGACGAAGTCCCGGCCTTCGAGGGCCGCAGTGGCCTTGGCCGCGCGGAGTAGCTGGAGCAGGGCCCGCGGGCTGGCCCCCAGCCGCAGCCGCTGGTGGGCGCGGGTCGCAGCGCCCAGGGCCACGGTGTACTCCTTCACCGCAGGGGAGACGTAGACGGTGCGCACGGAGGCCATCATGGCCGCGATGCCTGCGGCCGTGGTGGAGGGCCGGACCTCCGCCAGGGGCGAGAGGGACTGGTGGGTCTCCAGCATTTCGATTTCGGAGCGGGCGTCGGGGTAGCCCATGGAGATGCGGGCCATGAACCGGTCCCGCTGGGCCTCCGGCAGCGGATACGTCCCCTCCATCTCGATGGGGTTCTGGGTGGCGACGACCATGAACGGATCACCCAGGGCGTGGGTGCGCCCGTCGACGGTGACCTGGTGTTCCTCCATGCACTCAAGCAGCGCCGACTGGGTCTTGGCCGAGGCCCGGTTGATCTCATCGCCGATCACGATGTTGGCGAACACCGGCCCGGGACGGAACTCGAAGCGGCGCGAGTCCTGGTTGTAGATCGACACCCCGGTCACATCGGAGGGCAGCAGGTCCGGGGTGAACTGGATGCGGTTCACGGTGCAGTCGATGGTGCGCGCGAGGGTCTTGGCGAGCATCGTCTTGCCGACCCCCGGCACGTCCTCGAGCAGCAGGTGTCCCTGCGCCAGCAGCACCGTCAGGGCCAGCCGCGCCGCATCGGGCTTGCCGTCGATCACCGTGTTGATCGAGTCGAGGATCCCCGACGCCACCGCGGCAAAGGACTCAACCGCCGGGTCCTGTCCCGCCGCGCCTGACAGGTGGGAATCCTCGACGGTCGTGTTCTGGACGTCCATGGGTGCCTTCCGCGCTTCGGCAGCTACGGGTCGGAGTCCGGCGGAGAGCGGCCGGAGAATACGACGCGCAGGCGATGACCTCGGCGACCGCCACGGTGGGGGTGCTTTGGCTGACTAGATACTTAGATTACTAGGTCAACCTCCCGCGCGGGTGGAAAGTTCCCGGGCTGGATAGGCTGGGGCCATGAGCAACAGTTCCGCGTACTCAGCAGGCTCCATCCCGGGGCCCTACCGGCCGGTCGGCGCGCCCGATGGCACCTCCGGCGACACCCCCGGCGGCCCCGGTCCGGCCCCGGTGAGGGCACGGAAGTCGGAGGGCGATGGGGGCCAGCGCCGGAAACTCGACTACCCGCCGCTGCCGGAGCCGCTGCCTGTTCCGGTGATCGACAACCACACCCACCTCGACTTCCGCGACGGGCTGGTCGAGGTCAGCCTGCGCGCGGCCCTGGACGCGGCGGAGGCCGCGGGGGTGGCCGGGGTGGTCCAGGTGGGCTCGGACCTTGAGTCCTCACGCTTCACCGTGAAGGCCGTCGACGCCGATCCGCGGATCCTCGGCGCCGTGGCCCTCCACCCCAACGACGCTCCGAAACTTGCAGCAGAGGGTTCGCTCGAGGAGGCGCTCGAGGAGATCGAGCAGCTCGCGGCGCACCCGCGCATCCGGGCCATCGGCGAGACGGGCCTCGACTACTTCCGCACCCCCGAGGAGGGCATCGAGCGCCAGCGTTACTCCTTCCGGCGCCACCTCGACATCGCCAAGCGCCTCGGCCTCGCCCTCCAGATCCACGACCGGGACGCCCATGACGACGTCGTGGCCACCGTCCTCGAGGAGGGTGCGCCGGAGCGGGTGGTGCTCCACTGCTTCTCCGGCGACGCGGCCCTGGCCCGGATCTGCAACGAGAACGGCTGGTACATGTCCTTCGCGGGCACCGTCACCTTCAAGAACGCCGGCAACCTCCGGGAGGCCCTGGCCATCGCCGACCCCTCGCTGATCCTTGCCGAGACGGACTCCCCATTCCTCACCCCGCACCCGTACCGGGGCCAGCCGAATGCGTCCTACGTGGTGCCTTACACCGTGCGGGCCATGGCCGAGGTGCTCGGCGCCGACATCGAGGAGCTGTGCGGGCGGATCCTGGCGAACTCCACCGCCGTCTACGGTTCCTGGGACTGATCGGTCCCCACGATCAACCGGTTCCGACCGATCGCGGCCGTCCGGCGGGACGCAGCGCGGAAAACAGGACGCGACGCAGGCCGGGACCGGTGGGACAGATGGCGCGCAAGGGTTTGGAGTTGAGGTCACGGCACGGTTACGGTTAGCACCTGTTAGCCGGGGTCGGGGAAGGCATTCGGACTGACACCGCCTGCGGCATCGCCGCCGGCGGAGCACCAGTGCTCCGCCGCCGCCTCCGCAGGCACCTCCAGCAGCTCCGGGCCGTCCGCGTGCCCGGTGGTGATCAGTGCGCCCTGCGCTTTCGGCAGGCTCCGGTTCCCGCGCTGCGATTCCCCGTGCCCGGAGACTTCGTACATGGGGGACCCGGTGGGGAAAAGGGTGCGCAGGCACTGGCTGAAGCGGACGGGCCAGACGGTGGTGATGATGAGCCTCGTCTCGGGGCTCGTCGCCTTCGTCGGCAACGGCAAGCAGGTCGAACTCACCGTCGAGGGCCGCACCTCGACGGTGCAGACCTACGGCGGCACGGTCGAGGAGATCCTGGCCAAGGCCGAGGTGCCGCTGGGCCCGCACGACGTCATCGTCCCCGCCCGCACGGCGGAGGTTCCTGACGGCGCCGCAATCGAGGTGCGCAGGGCTCAGGAGATCGACCTGATCCTCGACGGCGTCCGTTCGACGCACCCCACCACGGTGAAGACCATCGGGGACCTGCTGGCCGAGCTGGGACTGGCCCGCACCGCGACGGTGTCGCTGCCGCCCGCCACCGAACTCTCCGCAGTGGATTCGGCCATCACCATCCGGACCCAGAAAAGGGTGACCCTCACTGTGGGCGGAACCACTTCGGTGCGCGCCACCTCGGCCGTCTGGCTCCCGGAGCTGCTGGCCGAGGCTGGAATCACCCTCGGGGCGGAGGACCGCATCTCCGTTCCGGCCTCCGCTGCCGTCATCGACGGGCTCGGCGTGAAGATCACCCGCATCACAAGCAAGGCCACCCGCACGCTCACCGAACCCATCGCCTTCGAAAGCGTTGAGACCGAGGACCCCGGGCTTCCCCGCGGCGAGCGGAAGGTCACCGTCGCAGGCGTCGACGGCGAGCGCACCAGCGTCTACGCCGTCCGCCTCGAGGACGGCAGGGAGGTCTCCCGCCGGCTGCTCAGCCGCACGGTCACCCGGGAACCGGTCCCCGCGGAGATCGCCGTCGGAACCCGCCCCGCCGCCAAACCCCGGCCCGCCGCAGCCCCCGCGAAGGAGGACAGCCGGCCCGCCGGTGGACCGGCCCCGCAGGGAAACGTCTGGGCCGCGCTGGCCGAGTGCGAGTCCGGGGGAAACTGGTCGATCAATTCCGGCAACGGCTACTACGGCGGCCTGCAGTTCAGCGGGCCGAGCTGGCTGGGCGCCGGCGGCGGCAAATACGCACCGCTGCCGCACCTTGCCACCCCGGCGGAGCAGATCGCCACGGCCGAGGTGCTCAAGGGCAACGGCGGCTGGGGCCACTGGCCCTCCTGCGCCTCGAAGCTCGGCCTGAGCTGAGCCCGGGACGGGCGCCGCTGAACCGGCGGAGGCCGGCCGGCGGCTACCATAACTAGGTGACAATGCCTTCGACACCGCCGCCGCCCGCACCGCTGCTCGGTGCAGCCGACATCCGCCGGCTGGCTGCGGAGCTCGACATCCGGCCCACCAAGACGCTCGGCCAGAACTTCGTGATCGACGGCAACACCATCCGCCGGATCGTCGCCGCGGCCCAGCTGGGCGAGGGCGAGACGGTGCTCGAGGTGGGCCCCGGGCTGGGCTCGCTGACCCTCGGCCTGCTCGACGCCGCCGAACGCGTCGTGGCGGTCGAGATCGACCCCGTCCTGGCCGGCCGGCTTCCGGCCACGGTGCGGCAGTGGCGCCCGGAGCGGGCGGACGCGCTTGACGTCGTGCTGGCCGACGCCCTGCGCGTCACCGAGCTGCCGCACCCGCCGACGGCCCTCGTGGCGAACCTCCCCTACAACGTCGCGGTGCCCGTGGTGCTGAACCTGCTCGCCCGGTTCCCCTCGCTGCGCTCGGGCCTGGTCATGGTGCAGGACGAGGTGGCCGACCGGCTCGCCGCGGGACCGGGGTCGAAGGTCTACGGCGTCCCCTCGGTCAAGGCGGCCTGGTACGCGCGGATGGCCAAGGCCGGGGTGATCGGCATGAACGTCTTCTGGCCCGCCCCCAAGATCGCCTCCGGGCTGGTGCGCTTCACCCGGCACGACCCGCCGGCCACGACGGCGTCCCGCGAAGAGGTCTTCGCCGTTATCGACGCCGCCTTCGCCCAGCGCCGCAAGACGCTGCGGGCGGCCCTGTCCGGCTGGGCCGGCAGTCCCGTCCTCGCGGAGCAGGCCCTCGTGCGGGCCGGGGTCGACCCGACGGCCCGCGGTGAGGTGCTTGACATCGCCGCCTACGCGCGGATCGCCGAGGGGAAGGCCCCAACCGCCTGACGGCTGCGATTTTCCGCACGGAAGCCGGTGATCTAAGTTTGACCCTATGGAGTCGGGAAGAGCTGGACAGTTGCGGGGTGGCCCGCGCAGGGTCCGGGTCCGGGCTCCGGGCAAGATCAACGTCTCCCTGCGGGTGGGCCCTCCCCGCGAGGACGGCTACCACGGGATCGCCAGCGTGTTCCTCGCCGTCTCCCTGTATGAGGAGGTCACGGCGACCCGGGTGGACGGCGACGCCGTCACCGTCAGCGTCAATGGCCAGGGCACCCTCAACCTGCCCCTCGGCGCGGTACCCCTCGACGCCACCAACCTCGCCGTCCGCGCAGCGCAGCTGCTCGCCGAGGTGAGCCCGGGCTCGACCGGCGTGCACCTCGACATCACCAAGCGCGTGCCCGTCTCCGGTGGGATGGGCGGCGGCTCGGCCGACGCGGCGGCGGCGCTGCTCGCCTGCGACGCCCTCTGGGGCAGCGGCTTCTCCCGGGACGAACTCGCGAAGATCGCCGTGAGCCTTGGCGCCGACGTCCCCTTCGCGCTGCTCGGCGGCACCGCCGTCGGCCTGGGCGTCGGCGAGCAGCTGACCCCTGCCATCTCCAAAACACCGCTGCACTGGGTGCTGGTGCCCGCGGACTACGGCCTGTCCACCCCCGAGGTGTACCGGCTGCTCGATGAGATCCGGCTGCGCACGGGGGCGCAGGCGCCGCTCCAGCCCGGAATCGATCCGGCCATCCTCGGCGCGATGCGGGCCGGAAACGCCCCGGCCCTGGCGCCGCTGCTCCACAACGACCTCCAGGAGCCGGCGCTGGAACTCGCACCGGGCCTTGGCGATATCCTTGAAGCAGGAACAAAGGCCGGCGCCCTTGCGGGGATCGTCTCCGGCTCCGGACCGACCGTGGCGTTCCTGGCCCGCAGCGCTGGGCATGCCGTCGAGCTCGAGTCCCGGCTCGAGGCCGCGGGGATGACCGCCACCGCGGTCCACGGCCCGGCGCACGGCGCGCGGATCGCCACCGACACTGCCGGCTGAGCCAGCCGGCCGACACCCCTTACCGAAAGCAGTTCGCATTGGCACACCTCCTCGGCGCTGAAAACCTCGGCGTCGCCTTCGTTACCCGCACCATCCTCGATGGGGTGTCCCTCGGCCTCGAGGACGGCGACCGCATCGGAATGGTGGGGCGCAACGGCGACGGCAAGTCAACGCTCATGCGCCTGCTCGCCCAGCGCACCACCCCCGACTCCGGGCGGGTCACCCGCCGGCGCGACGTGAGCGTCGGCTACCTCGACCAGACCGATGTCCTCGACGGCTCCCTCTCCGTGGGCGAGGCGATCGTCGGGACCCAGGACGACCACGAGTGGGCCTCAAGCCCCAAGATCCGCGACGTCATGGGCGGACTCGTCTCCGAAGTGGACTGGCACGCGCCGGTCTCCTCGCTGTCGGGCGGGCAGAAGCGGCGGGTGGCGCTGGCGAAACTGCTCATCGGCGACCACGACGTGATCATGCTCGACGAGCCCACCAACCACCTCGACGTCGAGGGCGTGGCCTGGCTCGCCGGGCACCTGAAGCAGCGCTGGCGCCCGACCGAAGGCGGGCTCCTCGTCGTCACCCACGACCGCTGGTTCCTCGATGAGATCAGCACCCGCACCTGGGAGGTCCACGACGCCATCGTCGACGGATTCGACGGCGGCTACGCCGCGTACGTCCTCGCCCGCGCCGAACGGGACCGCATGAACGCGGTCATCGAGAGCAAGCGGGTCCAGCTCGTCAAGAAGGAGCTCGCCTGGCTGCGCCGCGGCGCGCCTGCGCGCACCGCGAAGCCCAAGTTCCGGATCGAGGCGGCGAACGAGCTGATCGCCGACGTCCCGGAGCCGCGCGATACGCTCGCCCTGAACAAGATGGCGATGTCCCGCCTCGGCAGGGACGTGCTCGACCTTGAGGACATCAGCCTCACCATCGACGCCGGCGGGCAGGAACGCCAATTGTTCTCCAACGTGACCCTGCGGCTGGCACCGGGGCAGCGCCTCGGCCTGGTCGGGGTGAACGGTTCGGGCAAGACGACGCTGCTGCGCATGCTCAACGGCGAGGTGGCACCGACCAAGGGGCGGCTGAAGCGCGGCAAGACGGTGCAGACCGCCGTGCTGTCCCAGGAGGTCCGTGAGCTCGACGAGCTGGGGGACAGCCGGGTGATCGAGGTGATCGAGGCCGAGAAGCGCGTCTTCAGCGTCGGCGGCAAGGAGGTCTCGGCCAGCCAGCTCGTCGAGCAGCTCGGCTTCACCAACGAGAAGCAGTGGACCCGCGTCAGCGAACTCTCCGGCGGGGAACGCCGGCGGCTCCAGCTGCTGCGGCTGCTCGTGGGTGAACCGAACGTCCTGATGCTCGACGAACCGACGAACGACCTGGACACCGACACCCTCTCGGCCATCGAGGACGTCCTCGACGGCTGGCCCGGGACCCTCGTTGTGGTCTCCCACGACCGGTACCTCCTTGAACGGGTCACCGACACCCAGATGGCCCTGCTCGGCGACGGGCGCCTGCGGGACCTTCCCGGCGGGGTGGACCAGTACCTCGAGCTGAGGCGGGCCGCGCCGTCCCTGGCGGTGACCGGAGCCTCGGCGTCCCCTGCCGTGTCGAAGGACAGCGGGGCAGGGCTCGCATCGTCGGAGGCCGACCTGCGCCAGGCCCGCAAGGACCTCGCCCGGATCGAGCGGCAGATCACGAAGATCGATGCCCAAAAGGGCAGGCTTCACCAGCAGATGGAGGAGGCGGGCGCGAAGCCCGACGCCGATTTCGAGTACCTCGCGGACCTGAATGCGAAGCTCAAGGCACTCCAGGAAGAAACCGACGGACTGGAAGAGCAGTGGCTGCTCGCCGCGGAGGTCCTGGGCGAGTAGTCCGCACCTAAATATGAGTAGCGGATACGCGGAATTTCCGTCGTAAGCCGCGGAAGCCCGGTGTTAGCTTGAAGGAACCCCGTGGTGCCCGAATACGCTCATTTTTTAGGAATTCTGTATGCCGTACGTCCTAGGCGTTGATATCGGAACGAGTTTCACGGCCGCCGCGATCACCCGCCTTGGCGGTGACTCGGTAGCGACGCCATCGGCCCTGGGCCTGGGACTGCGCGGAGGCGCGGTGCCCACTGTGGTGTTCCTCGGCGAGGACGGGCAGATGCTCGTGGGGGAGGCCGCGGAGCGGCGCGGGCTTGAGTGCCCCGAGCGAATGGTGCGTGAATTCAAGCGCCGGATCGGCGACCCGGTTCCCTTCGTGGTCGGCGGGGTGAGCGTCGCCGCCGAGGACCTGTTTGCCACAATGGCACGCTGGGTCGTGGACCGTGCCGGAGAGCGCGAAGGCGAGCCTCCCGTGGCGGTGACAGTCTCCCACCCGGCGGGCTGGGGCGACCACCGGACGGGCCTGGTCCGGGGCGCGCTGGCCGGCGTGGGGCTTGCCGACGTCATGCTCCTGAGCGAACCGGAGGCAGCCGCCCTCCACTACGCCTCCCAGGAGCGGATCGAGCCGGGCAGCACGATTGCCGTGTACGACCTCGGCGGCGGGACCTTCGATGCCGCGGTGCTGCGCAAGAACGACTCCGACACTTTCACGGTGCTCGGGCGGCCCGGCGGCATGGAGCGGCTCGGCGGGGCCGACTTCGACCAGGCCGTCTTTGCCCATGTGGCCGCCGGGGCCGGATCGGCCTTCGCGGACCTCGACGTCTCGGACACCGGGGTCCTGTCGGCCCTCGCCCGGGTCCGCCGGGAATGCACGGAGGCAAAAGAGGCCCTGTCCGCCGACTCCGAGGCGACCATCCCGGTGCTGCTGCCCGGGGCGCACACCTCCGTGCGGCTTGTCCGGTCCGAGTTCGAGTCGATGATCGAGGATCCGGTGCGCTCGACCGTCGAGGTGCTCGCCGGGGTTCTTGAGGCCGCCGGGGTTGAGGCCGCCGACCTCGACGCGATCCTGCTGATCGGCGGATCCTCGAGGATTCCCCTCGTTGCCGAACTGCTTTCGGAGGAGCTCGAACGGCCGATCGCCATCGACGCCGACCCCAAGGCATCGATCGCCTTGGGAGCCGCGTTCGCCGCCGCCGGCCTCGTGGAGGAGGACCTCGACGGGGACGACGGGGGAGCGCCGGCCGGCGCGCCGGGGATTCCCGAGCGGCCTGCCATGGCCTCCGGCGCGCCGCCGGTCCTCGCCCCGGCCGGCGCCGGAACCGCCCGTTCCCGCACGGGCGTGCGGATCGGGGCGGTGGCCGTGTCCGTCGCGCTGCTCACCGGTCTGACGGCGACGGCCGCACAGAGCCCGCGGTTCTTCGGGGGCCTGAGCGCCGCCGCGGAGGCCGATTCCAGCACGGGCCCGCCCAGTTCCCCGACCGGAGAGCCGACGGGCGGCGACACGAATCCGGATACACCGGACAGGACCTGGTTCTCGCAGCTGACGGATCCGGCCGGGCCGCCGGCTCCGGCCAACGGAGTACCGGCAGGGATTGCCGCGCTCGGACCCGGCAGTGGATCCGGTCAAGCCGCGACGCAGGAAAAGGATTCCGGGGCGGGCGATGATTCGCTCCCCACCGGAAGGAAGAGCTCTCCTGGCACCACCTCCGCAGACTCCGGGACGGCGGGCGCGGACGGCAGCGGAGAACCGTCCGCTGCGCCGGCCCCCGGAACTCCCGATCCGACTCCGGGCACTCCGCCCGGCTCGCCGTCCCCGTCCCCGTCCCCGGTGCCGGAGCCGACGCCGCCGCCGGCGACCGAGCCGCCGCTGACCCAGCCGCCTCCGACGACCGAGCCGCCGCCGGTGACCCAGCCGCCGGTGACCCAGCAGCCTCCGACGACCGAGCCGACGCCGCCGCCGGTGACCCAGCCGCCTCCGTCCCCGACAACCGAGCCGGCGCCGCCGCCGAGCGGTCCGGTGCCCACGCAGTCCGCCCCGGTGGATCCCAGCCCGGAACCCAGCGCGGCCATCGAGACCGCCCCGGCCCCACCGCCGACAGCGCCGGAAGGCTGACCGGAGGTGCAGGGAGGAAGTCTGGGGGTCTCACTGCCGTGTCCGCTGCGGAGAACGGTTGCCGCGTCCCTCCTCGAGGCTGCGGACCGGTCCGCGGCCGATCCGCAGCGGCGTCTCGTTGCGGGGATCTCAGGCGCCGGCGGATCAGGCAAGAGCGCCCTCCTCGACCTTGCCGAGGAGCGCTACCGGGACGCCGGAATCGGCGTCGTGCGCGGCCCTGCCGCCCTCGAGGCTGGATTCGGTGAAACCGGGTTGGACGGTGCCCGCCGGGCGGTCCTCGTCGATGACGCCCACCTCCTCGACGACGCCGCGCTTGCCCGGATTCACTCGCTTCTTGAGGACCGCTCCGACGATGTCATCGTTTCCTACCGGGGCTGGCCCCGGAGTCCGG
The DNA here is from genome assembly GCA_003602285.1 of Arthrobacter frigidicola. GTDB lineage: Bacteria > Actinomycetota > Actinomycetes > Actinomycetales > Micrococcaceae > Arthrobacter_D > Arthrobacter_D frigidicola. Next base: position 275,779 of record QZVU01000003.1, on the reverse strand, counting down.
CCCTGGAGCGCCTCGCCGCCGTCCTCGAACAGCGCCATCCGCCGGTGGTGCTGGGTCCGCTGGGCACTGACGATCTCGCCCGCTATCTCGGTGCCGCCCTGGGCGAGCCGGTGCCGGCGGCGACCCTTGAGCTGGTGGCGAACCTCACGGGCGGAATGCCGTGGCTCGTGCAGCGGGTCACCGCGGGCCTGCAGCAGGAGCCCGGCGGAACAGGCTCCGCCCCGGAGGTTCCCCGCGGTGTCATGGACCAGCTCGGCTACGAACTCGACGGCGTCGACACCGCGCTGCGCGAACTGCTTCTGGCGATGGCCGTCGGCTTCGTCCCGCCGCGGCAGGTCCCGCCGGGGCTGGCGGCGGCCGGCACCCCGGTCGATGCCCTGCTCGCCCGGGGCCGGTCCGCTGGGATGCTGCTTCCCGACGGACGGCTCGCCCCCCTGATCCGCCGCGCCCTGCTCGCGGCAACTCCCGACTACCGCATCCGGGAGCTGCAGCACTCCCTCGTGGACCTGTTGACGGACGGGGAGCTGCGGTCCGGGGAGGTTGCCCGCGGACTGGCCCGCGACGGGCTGCAGCACCCCCGGGTGGCGGCTGCGCTGATGGTCGCGGCCGACGCGGAGCTGCCCGACGCACCGGAGGCCGCGGCGGCGCTGTACGAGGAGGCGGGCGCCGCCGGCGCCGACGGGCTCTCCACCGCGGCCCGCCGGGCCCAGGCTGCCGCAGCGGTGGGCGACCTCGACGGCGCGTGCAGGATCCTTGACCATCTGCTCGCCCAGAAAGAGGCGCCGGACATCGCCCGTGCCGCCGACGTCGCCGCGTCCGTGTGGGCCCAGCGCGGCATGCTCGCCCGCGGTGCCGATGTGTACCGTTGGCTGGGGGAGGGGCGGGCCGGGAGTTCTGCCGCCCTGGCCGCCGTCACGATGATCGGCAGCGGCGACAGGGACGCAGCGGAAAAGATGCTCGGGGGAACCGCGCAGGACGGCTCCCCAACGGTGCGTGCCGTCTCGGTCGCACTGATGGGGCGGGGTATGCACACCTCGCTGGGGCCCGCTCCGGCGCAGGCCCTGCCCGGACTGATTCGCGCCTCCGACATGATGACAGCCTCGGGTCAGGTGCTTCCCCTGCCCGACCTGCCGGCCGCACTCGCCGCCCTGGCGGCACTCAGCAGCGGTGAGCTCGAGCTCGCCGAATCGGTCCTTGACGCGGCGCTCGCCGGCGGGCAGGGCGGACCGGCGGCCCGCCCACGGCTGCTGCTGCTCCGGGCATGGACCGCACTGCAGCGGGACCTGCCCGGCGAAGCCCGGTCCTTCGCCGCCGAGGCGGTCTCCGGCCCCGGCACGCTCGTCCCCCGGGACGAGTTCTTCCTCACCGCACTCGAGGTGGCCCTGGCCCGGCGGACCGGCGATGTCCCGGCCCTGGTGCACGCCTGGCAGCGGGCCCGCGAGGGCATCCTGCGCGTCTCGATCGACCTCTACCTCCTCCTGCCCCTCGGCGAACTCCTTGTCGCCGGCGCCCGCCTGCGCGACGCGGGCCGGCTCGAAGTCCCGCTCGCCGAGGCCTGGGCGCTGCTGGAGCGGCTGGCCAACCCGCCGCTGTGGTCGGTGCCGCTGCACTGGGCAGCGGTCCAGGCGGCGCTCCTTTCGGACCGGCCGCAGGACCTGGCCCCGCACGCGGCGGCTCTGGTGCGCAGCGCCGGCCGCTACCCCCTGGCCGCGGTGCTCGCCACCGGTGGCCGGGTATGGATCTCAGTGCTCGCCGGCCGCTTCGAGGTCTCCGCCGTTGAGAACGCAGCGCGCGGGCTGGCGGCCGCCGGCTACACCTGGGACGGGTCGCGGCTGGCGGGCCAGGCCGCGTCCCGGGCCGATGACCGGAAAGACATGGCCCGCCTGATGGCCTGTGCCCGGGACCTGCATCCGGCCCCCGACACCGCGGCCATGCCGTCATCCCGGCCCGCGGCCGGTACCACCGGTCCGGCGGCGCCGCGGCCGGGTGCGGCCGCGGGATCGGACGGGTCGGGGCTGAGCGCCCGCGAGCGCGAAGTCGCCCGGCTCGTGCTTGAGGGCAGGACCTACCGGGAGATCGGCCAGGCGATCTTCATCTCTCCGCGCACTGCCGAGCACCACATCGCACGCATCCGGCGCCGCCTCGGTGTCACCACCCGCGCCGACCTGCTCGACCAGCTGCGCGTCGCCCTGGCCAAGGCCGAGAAGGGGCCGGGCGGGGCTTAGGGCACCCGGCGGGCGCAGGGGCAGAAACGCGCCCGATTGCGACGTCGAGACCGGATATAGCGGGTCCGCCCGTCGTTTTCTGGTGCACTGGTCGTTTGCGGGCGCGGGAGTCGCTTCCTGGTGCGCGGCCGCCTCAGGGCAGGGCCTCCCGGCCGGCGCCCGCCCCGGTGGTCGCCCGACCCCCTGTTCCGGTGCGCGGGGTGTCCGATTACCCCGTACCCCTACTGCCGGGCGATGCTCAAACCCCTATTGAAGGAGTCCCCGGAAGGGGAGGAATCCCCGATGGCGGCGGACGGCGCCGGTCCTAGATTGAATTCAGGCGATCCAAGCATCGGCGCTCTCAGAACAACCGATCATCACCAAGCAGGGGAACCCAAAATGCCAACTCTCGCAACGACTCTTCTCGAATTCCTGATGAACCTGTTCAAGGACCCCGAGGCCGCGGCGGCCTTCAAGGCTGACCCCGAGGGGGCCCTCGCCGACGCCGGGCTCGGAGGTGTCTGCATGGAAGATGTCGATGCGGTTCTGCCGGTCATCCTCGACTACGCCCCCGTCGCCGTGAACTCGTCCTTCGACCGCGAGTACAACACCGGCGGCAATGACTCCACCATCGAGGCGCCGATGAGCGGCAACGCCGGCTCCGTCAGCGTCGGGCCGATCACCGGTGCGGGCCACAGCCACGGCGATGACGACGACGATGACCACGGGCATGGCGGCGGCCGGGGCCACGATCACGATCACGATGACGACGATGACGACCATGGCCACGACGACTACAACGATCACGGCCACGCGGTCCAGACCCTGACTCACGTAATGAACAACTACTCCTACACGTCGACCATCGATGACCGGGACACCATCACCGACCAGTCGGTCAACCAGAACATCTGGGCCGACGGCGATGTCACCCAGTTCTTCGACAACGACGCCATTGTCGCCTCGGGCGATGACGCCATCGCGGCCGAAGGCGACGTCGAGGTCGACAACTCCGTCGACGAATCCACCGACAACTCCACCACGGTTCATGCCGGGGATGACGCGCATATCGGCATCGGCAACACCGATGTCGACGTCGAGATCGATGACTCCTTCAATGAGGACAACGACGTCACCGAGGATTCCCACAACACCGAGGATTCCTACAACAAGGACAACTCGGTCAACGACTCCTACAACGAGGACGAGTCGATCAACGACTCCTACAACGAGGACAACGACGAGGACAACGACATCAACGACTCGTACAACACGGACGTGGACGTCGAGTTCGAGGACTCGTTCAACGAGACCACGGACGAGTCGACGACCACGGTGCGGGATTCGAACAACGACAATTCGACGACCGTCGAGATCGACGACTCCTTCAATGAGGTCGACAAGTCCGTCACCGACCACTCGATCAACACGGACCTGGACGTCGAGATCGAGGACTCGTTCAACGAGGTCGACGTCACGGATTCCTACAACGAGACCACGACGACCACCGAGACGACGACCACCACCGAGACCGAGGTCGTCATCGACGAATCCTTCAACACCGACAAGTCCGTCGCCGTCGAGGCGGAGTTCGACGAGTCCTTCAACGACACCTCCACCGAGGTTGTCGTGGACGACATCACCACCGAGTTCACCTCGATCGACGAGTCGGTCGTCCTGACCGACACCGAGGTCACAGCCGACGAGGGCGGCGAGGTGGACCTGGAGGCCGATTCCTAGCAGCCTCCCGCAAGTTTGTCTCAAGAAGAACGGCTCGGCCCGGCAGGAAGCGTGCTTCCCGCCGGGCCGCTCTGTAGTCTCGAGTCATCGTCTTTCCCGGGAGGTGCACCTGTGGCCGAGCTGGTTCAACTTGTGGAGCGCGGCATTGACCTGGTGCAGGCCGGAGACCGGGCGGACCTGCGCCGCCGCCTCGAATCGACCCGCGGCCGCCTCCTCGACGCGAACATCCGGGTGATCGTCGTTGGAGAGTTTAAGCAAGGTAAGAGCCAGCTCATCAACGCCCTGGTCAACGCGCCCGTGTGCCCGGTGGATGACGACATCGCCACCTCGGTGCCCACCGTGGTGCGCTACGGCGAGCAGCCCTCGGCCGTCCTCGTGGTGCCCCGGGACGCCGACCCGGCGGCCGACGGCGGGCCCGCGCTGGAGCGCCAGCCGGTCGACCTGGCCGATATCGCCTCCTACGTTTCGGAGAAGGGCAACCCCGGCAACGAGCGCCGGCTCGTGGCGGCCGAGGTGGCCCTGCCGCGCAAGGTCCTGACCGGCGGGCTCTCCCTCGTCGACTCGCCCGGGGTCGGCGGCCTCGATTCGGCGCACTCGCTGACAACGCTTACCGCGCTGCCGACGGCCGATGCGATGCTGCTGGTCTCCGACGCCTCCCAGGAATACACCGAACCGGAAATCCGCTTCCTGCGCCAGGCCCTGCGGGTCTCCCCGAATATCGGCTGCGTCCTGACCAAGACCGACCTCTACCCGCAGTGGCGGCGGGTCGCCGAACTCGACCGCGCCCACCTGGACCGGGTGCGCCCCGGGATCCCGCTGATCCCGGTGTCCTCCGACCTGCGCCTGCACGCGGCCCGCCTCAAGGACAACGAACTCAATGCCGAGTCGGGGTTCCCGGCGCTGGTGGCCTACCTGCGCTCGGACATCCTCGGCTCCGCCGAACGGCTCCAACGCCGCTCCGTCGCCCAGGACCTGCTCTCGATCACCGAGCACCTGCGCCTGTCGCTGACGTCTGAACTCGGAGCGCTTGAGGACCCCGAACGGACCCCGCTGATGATCGCCGGGCTTGAGGCCGCCAAGGAGCGCGCCGATGAGCAGCGCCGGCGGTCGGCCCGCTGGCAGGTCACCCTCAACGACGGCATCAGCGACCTCATCGCCGACATGGAGTACGACCTGCGCGACCGGCTGCGCAGGATCCAGCGCGAAGCGGAGCAGGCGATCGACGAAGGGGACCCGGGGCCGACCTGGGACCAGTTCGCCCAGTGGCTCGAGCAGCGGGTCGCCTCGGCGGTCTCCGACACCTTCGTCTGGACCAGTGAACGCTCCGCCTGGCTGGCCGAGCAGGTCGCCGAGCATTTCCAGCAGGACGAGGTGCGGCTGCCGGTGCTTTCGGTCTCCGACACCCAGGACGTCCTGAGCCCCGTCGAGAAGGTGCCGACGCTCGACCCGGGCAGGGTGGGCCCCCTGCAGAAGGTCCTGATCGGCATGCGCGGATCCTACGGCGGCGTCCTGATGTTCGGGCTGCTCACCGGCATCGTCGGTATGTCCCTGATCAACCCCTTCTCGGTGGGAGCCGGGCTCCTGCTGGGACGCAAGGCCTACCGGGAGGACAAGGAGGCGCGGCTCAAGCGCAGGCAGGGCGAGGCGAAGGCGCTCGTGCGGCGGCAGATCGACGACGTCGTCTTCCAGGTCGGGAAGGAACTCAAGGACCGGCTGCGCCTGATCCAGCGCGCCACCCGCGACCACTTCTCCGAGATCGCCGAAGAGCACCACCGCTCGCTGGGTGATTCGGTCGCGGCGGCGCAGAAGGCCGCGGCCACCTACGCCCTCGAGCGGGAGCAGCGGATGCAGCAGATCCGGGCCGAGCTGAAGCGCGTCGACGCCCTGCACGCCGAGGCCCGCGCACTGGAAGGTGACCCCGCGGCGGCGCGGCCGTGACCGATGGCGTGGGTACCGCGGTGGCAGCGCTCGTCCAGGACGCCCAGGAGGTGTACGGGGCGGACCCGGCGGCGCTGGCCGTGCTCTCGGGCTATGACCGGCGGCTGCGCGAACCGCTCCGCGTCGCCGTCGCCGGGATGGTGAAGGCGGGCAAATCCACGCTTCTCAATGCGGTGATCGGCGAAGAGATCGCCCCCACGGACACCGGGGAATGCACCCGGGTCATCACCTGGTACCGCCATGGGGACACCCCCCGGGTGACCCTGCACCCGCTTGACGGTGCCCCGCGGGCGCTGCCCGTGCGCCGGGTGGAGGGCCGGCTGCAGCTCGACCTCGGCGGCACCCCCGCCGACGAGGTGGACCGGCTCGTGGTGGAATGGCCGGCCCGGGCCCTGCGGGACCTCACGCTCATCGACACCCCCGGGATCGCATCGCTGTCGCGTGAGATTTCCGCTCGCTCGGTGGGGTTCCTCACCCCGGGCGACGCACCGTCGGAGGCCGACGCCCTGATCTACCTGATGCGCCACCTCCACGCGAGCGACCTCGGCTTCCTCGAGTCCTTCCAGGACACTGCGGCGGGACAGTCGGGTACGGTCAACGCGCTGGCGGTCCTCTCGCGGGCCGACGAGGTCGGAGCGGGACGGATCGATGCGCTGCTGGCCGCCCGCGAGGTGGCCGCCCGCTACCGGAACGACGCCGGCCTGCGCCGCCTGGCCCTGGGCGTCGTCCCGGTCGCCGGCCTCCTCGCCCAGAGCGCGCGGACCCTGCGCCAGAGCGAGTTCGCCGCCCTCGCGGCGCTGGCACGGCTCGAGCGCGGGGACCGCGAGCGCCTCCTCCTCTCCGCCGACCGGTTCGTCCGGGAGGACGCGCCCGGGGGCGTTCCCGCGGGGGAGCGCGCCGTTTTGCTTGAACGGTTCGGCCTGTTCGGGGTCCGGCTCGCGTGCGCACTGCTCGGCGGGGGCATCGGCGAGCCGACGGCCCTGGCCCGCGAACTGGCCCGGCGCAGCGGCCTTGACGACATCCTCCGTGCGCTCTCGGGCCAGTTCCAGGCCCGGGCGGCCCAGCTCAAGGCCCGAAACGTCCTGATCGGTGTCGACGCCCTCGTGCGTGCCCGGCCCCGGCCCGGCACCGCCGCCCTCGCTGCGTCGATCGAGCGGATCCTTGCCGGTGCCCATGAGTACCGGGAGCTTCGGCTCCTTGGGGTGCTCCACACCAGCGGGGTGGCCCTCGCGCCGGACCTGGCGGCGGACGCGGAACGGCTCATCGGCGGCAGCGGGGTGGCACCTGCGCGCCGGCTGGGACTGCGGCGGGACGCACCTGCGGATCAGGTGCGGACAGAGGCGGTGCTTCAGCTGCGCCGCTGGCGCGCCGTGGCCGAAAACCCGTTGACCGACAGGAGTGCCCTGGAACTGTGCCAGACGGTGATCCGCAGCTGCGAGGCGTTGCTTGCCGATACCGCCCAGGAGCCGGCAGCCCCCCTCTGAACCCCTGTGTCCCGGTCCGACGAGCAGGGCTCGCAGTCCGTCAATGACCGGTTTCAGCCGCGGCGGAACCACGCGTTGGCGCGGGGGAGCAGGCTTGCGGCCAGCGCCGCAGCGCCGAGCAGGGCCTGCGCCACCAGGAGCAGCACGAAGTAGGTCTCCGCGCCCGGAGGGGCAAGTATCGAGCCGCCGGCGGCCAGCACCGCGAGGTGCACGGGCAGGAGCACCAGCAGTACCCACCGCGGCCAGCCACGCCGGCGCAGCAGGACGGCGAGCAGGAGCGCTTCGATGCCGATGAGGACCAGGAGGGCGCCCAGCCCGCCCCACCACGCAACCGCGGCAACGGTGTCAAGGGTCATCGGGTCCCGTTCGGCCCCGATGCCGGCCGCCGCCTCGCGCAGCCGGTCAAGCTGGGACCGGCGGTTGAGGAACGCAAGCAGGGCCGCCACGATCCCGGCCGCGAAGCTCGCGAGCCAGAGGGACCGGGCGGCTCCCACCGGGCCCGGCGGCGGCACCGCGGCAACGATGGGTGCGGGGGCGCTTCCGGCGAGTTCCGGCCGCGGCGGAGCGGGGTGGAGCGCCGGCTCCCGCCGCCGTTCGTCCGGGTTCCCCGCCCTGCGCCCGGGGCCCTCCCCGGCAGGTTCGTTCGACATGGGGGTAACTTAGCACCGGTCCCCGGCGGCCGCAGGAGAAGCCTTCTCCGAGTACTTCACGGAGGGGAACGAGTAGTTACTACTGTGGTTGGTGGGAGAAGCCGGTCCTACCCTTGGTGCCATGAGCAGCAACAGTGGAAACACAGTCCATGGCCGGCGCAGGAAGCAGGATACGCGGCCGGCAGCCGGCCGCCGGGTGGGCATCGGTACGGGCCTTGGCGTCATCGTGGTGATCGTCCTGCTGATCATCCTCTTCTGACACCCGCTCTTCTGACACCCGTCCCCGCGTGCCGGCGCGCAGGGCCTCAGGCGCTGCGCAGCTGCGGGTCGATCGACAGCCCGCTGAGGCCGTTCCAGGCGAGGTTCACAAGGTGCGCCGCCACGGTCCGCTTGTCCGGCTGGCGCGCGTCGAGCCACCACTGGCCGGTCATCGCCACCATCCCGACAAGCATCTGGGCATAGATGGCACCGTCCTGGGGCAGGTATCCGCGCTTTTCAAACTCGGCCGCCATGATGTGTTCCACGCGTGCGGCGATCCGGGACAGCAGTGTGGAAAACGCGCCCTCGGGCTGGGACGGGGCGGCGTCGCGCATGAGGATGCGGAAACCGTCGGTGCTGTTCTCGATGTAGTCGAGGAGGGCAAGCGCCGCGCGCTCAAGCAGCTCCCGGGACCCGGCATCGCCGGCGAGGGCGGTCGTGACGCTGCGCAGCAGGATGTGGAACTCGACGTCGACCACCTGGGTGTAGAGGCCTTCCTTGCTGCCGAAGTGCTCGTAGATCACCGGTTTGGACACCCCTGCCGCCGCGGCGATCTCCTCGATCGTGGTCCCGTCGAGGCCCCGAAGTGCGAACAGTGCCCGGCCGACGTCAATGAGCTGGGCGCGCCGCTGGGCACCCGTCATGCGGGGTCGGACGGCCCCGTCCCCGGGTGCTGAAGGCTGGCTCATTCCTCCATCCTACGGACCGGGCCGGGTCGCCGATGGATTCCGTTCGTGGCAGACTTGATAACCGTGTGCACGTGCTGCCTACGGCAGGGCGCGCATGGTCCGCCCTGGTGTAATGGCAGCACCCCAGCCTTTGGAGCTGCGGAGTATAGGTTCGAATCCTATGGGCGGAACGGTGGAAACGGCCCGGTACTATGACCGGGTGGCCACCCGCCGGTCACACCCCCAACAGGTAGGAGCGCTTCTTCGTGAGCCATCAGGACGCCGCTGCTGCGACGGCACCATTGGAATCCTCCCCACCGGCCGCAGTGATCGTCCTCGCTGCCGGAGCAGGCACCCGGATGAAGTCGAGGACCCCGAAGGTCCTGCACCCGCTGGGAGGTCTCTCCCTCGTGGGCCACGCCCTCGCCGCGGCCCGTGCACTCGGACCGGAGGCGCTGGCCGTGGTGGTCCGCCATGAACGCGACCTCGTCGCCGGCCACATCGCCGCCCTCGACCCCGGCGCGCTGCTCGTGGACCAGGACGAGATTCCGGGCACCGGCAGAGCCGTCCAGGTCGCCCTCGAGGCGCTCGACGCCCGCCACGGCGCCCCCCTCAAAGGCACCGTCGTCGTCACCTACGGTGACGTGCCGCTGCTCACCCCCGCGACGCTTGAACACCTCCTGGCCGAGCACCGGGCAGGAGCGAACGCGGTGACCGTCCTGACCGCGGTCCTCGACAACGCCGACGGCTACGGCAGGATCCTGCGGGGAGCCGACGGCACGGTCACGGCCATTGTGGAGCACAAGGACGCCACCGACGTAGAGCGGAAGATCCGCGAGATCAACTCCGGAATCTATGCCTTCGACGCCGGGCTCCTGCGCACCGCGCTGGGGCAGGTCGGCGCCGACAACGCCCAGGGCGAGATGTACCTGACCGACGTCCTCGGCCTCTGCCGCGCCGCGGGCGGCCGGGTCGCCGCCGTCGTCTCCGAGGACCGCTGGCAGGTCGAGGGGGTCAACGACCGCGTGCAGCTGGCCAGCCTTGGCGCGGAGCTGAACCGGCGGATCGTCACCGCATGGATGCGGGCCGGGGTGAGCATCATCGACCCGGCAACGACCTGGATCGACGCCACGGCCGTGCTCAGCGAGGACACCACCGTCCTGCCGGGCACCCAGCTCCACGGGGCAACCCGGCTCGAACGCGGTGCGGTGGTCGGTCCCGACACCACCCTCACCGATGTTCTCGTCGGCGAGGACGCCTCCGTGGTGCGCACCCATGGAAGCGGCGCGCGGATCGGTGCCGGCGCCTCCGTCGGCCCCTTCACCTACCTGCGCCCGGGCACGGTGCTCGGCGAGGAAGGCAAGATCGGGGCCTTCTACGAGACCAAGAATGTCACCATCGGCCGCGGCTCGAAGCTGTCCCACCTGGGCTACGCCGGCGACGCCGAGATCGGCGAGTACACGAACATCGGCTGCGGAAACATCACGGCCAACTACGACGGCGTGAACAAGCACCGCACCGTCATCGGCTCCCATGTGCGCACCAGTTCGAACACCGTCTTCGTCGCGCCCGTCACCGTCGGTGACGGCGCCTACACGGGAGCCGGCGCGGTGATCCGCAAGGACGTCCCCGCCGGTGCCCTGGGCCTGAGCATCGCCCCTCAGCGCAACGCCGAAGGGTGGGTCGGGGCGAAGCGGCCCGGCACTGCCTCCGCCCGGGCCGCCGCGGCATCGGCCGGTGACCCTGCCTCGGACCCCCCGGCCACCGGTCCTTCCTCCACCAGCACCACCCCCGGCACAGTGGCGACACCAACAGAAGAGAGCAGCCAGGCATGAGCGAAATCACGGCACACGGCGAGAAGAAGCTGGTCCTGGCCTCCGGGCGCGCCCACCCCGAACTCGCGGAGGAGATCGCCGCGGAACTTGGCACCGAACTCCTGCCCGTCTCCGCCTACGACTTCGCCAACGGGGAGATCTACGTCCGGTCGGGCGAGAGCGTGCGCGGCACCGACGTCTTCGTGATCCAGGCGCACCCCGCCCCGCTGAACAACTGGCTGATGGAACAGCTGATCATGGTCGATTCGCTGAAGCGCGCCTCCGCCAAGCGCATCACGGTGGTGTCCCCGTTCTATCCCTATGCCCGCCAGGACAAGAAAGGCCGGGGCCGCGAGCCCATCTCGGCGCGCCTGGTCGCCGACCTCTACAAGACGGCCGGAGCCAACCGGCTGATGTCCGTCGACCTTCACACCTCGCAGATCCAGGGCTTCTTCGACGGCCCGGTGGATCACCTGATGGCGATTCCGCTGCTCGCCGAATACATCCGCTCACGCGTCGATGCAGACAACGTCACCGTGGTCTCGCCGGACACCGGCCGGGTGCGGGTGGCCGAGCAGTGGGCCGAACGGCTCGGCGGTGCACCGCTGGCGTTCGTCCACAAGAGCCGGGACCTCACGGTCCCCAACCAGGCCGTGTCAAAGCAGGTCGTCGGCCAGATCGAGGGACGCACCTGCGTGCTCATCGACGACATGATCGACACCGGAGGAACGATCTCCGGAGCCGTACAGGTGCTGAAGAACGCCGGAGCGAAGGATGTTATAATCGCCGCCACGCACGCTGTCTTCTCCGAGCCGGCATCACGCCGGCTCGCGGAGTCGGGCGCGCGGGAAGTGGTCGTCACCAACACCCTGCCGATTCCCGCCGAGAAACGCTTCCCGCAGTTGACGGTGCTCTCAATTGCGCCGCTGATCGCCCGTGCGATCCGGGAGGTGTTCGACGACGGATCCGTCACGAGCCTTTTCGACGGGATCGCCTGAGCCTGCTGCAGGACGGTAGAATCCCCTCAACCTAGGTGGGGCGGACGCCCTCCACCCCAGTAGGGTAAAGGGGCCGAAGGTCCGATGCTAGGTAGTGAGCGTCGGCCAATTGAGTAGGCATTCACGCATCTGCCGCACGAAAACGGGTAGTTGCACGGGAACTTCCGTAGTCACCACTCGTGTTCGCGGGCCCACTCGTTTCTAGGCTGTGTATCAGGAGAACTCACAGCCCGGGGAAGAAGTTGGTCTCAATGCGGTCTCACAGAGTGATTTATTCGCGTCATGCCACACCGGTCCATGCACCGGTCGTCCAGGGCGGCCCGAAATGACCCCGCTGCTGCCCGGCAGCTTCTTCATCGGGCGCACCGAACTGCTTGCCGGGATCCAGACGGCCCTCCGCCGGGAGGGATCCTCGGGAGCGGTCCTCGTCGGAGGGACGGGCGTCGGCAAGACGGCGCTCCTGCAGCAGGTCCTCCAGTCGGCGTCCGGGGTCCACATCGTCAACGTGCGGGGATCGGCCGCTTCCCGGCGCATTCCCTACCGTGCCCTGAGCTTCCTCCTCTCCGAGGTGGAACGGGAGGTGCTCGGCAACCCGGTGATGGTCCTCCAGGCGCTGAGCGCCGCCCTGCGGCGTCATGCCCGCGGCGAGTCGGTCATCATCGCGGTCGACAACGCCGAGCAGCTTGACGCCGCCTCCTCCGGCGTCATCAGCCAGCTCGTACAGAACGGCGACGCCCGCATCCTGCTGGCCGTCAAGGATTTCGCCCTCGCCGACGGCGCCTTCATGGCGATGTGGTGCGACGGTTCGCTTCAGCGCTTCGACGTTCCGCCGCTCACCTTCGACGAATCGACCCGGTTCGTCGAGGCCGAACTGGGGGCGCCGGCATCCCAGGAGTGCCTGCAGGCGCTGTGGGAGTTCAGCGCCGGCAACCCGAGGGTCCTCCGCACGGCGCTGCGGGGGATGGCCCGGCGCAACCTCCTCGCCCGGAGCAACGGCTCCTGGGTGCTGCTGCCCGGCCGGCTGGTCCTGGGCGAGGAACTCGCGGAAGCCGGATCGGCCCTGCCCGAGCTGAGCCGGGAACAGCGCAGAATCGTACGCCTGACCGCCCTGGCCGGCCACCTGCCCTGGCCGATGGCGCTCAAGCGGTTCAGCCCGGAAGACCTCGACACCGTGCAGGAGGCGCGCGTCATCAGCGTCGACCACGGGCCGGCGCCGGCCGCGCGCTGCACCGCACCCGCCCTTGCCGACGCCGTCGCCGAAAGTGTTCCCGCGGAGGAGGCCGGGGCGCTCTACGCCGACTTCGCGTCCCAGCCGGGCTTTGGGGCGGTCCTAGAGGCCGAACCGACCCGGCATGCACAGTGGCTGCTCCGGGCCGGACTCCCGCTGCCTCCCGAGGTCGCCCTGGCCGGCGCCCGCTCGGCCAACCGCGCCGGCGACTTCGCGGCGGCCGCGGAGATCGCGGCAAGCGGAAAGGCCCGCTCGGTACCCGCCGCCCTGGTGCTCGAGTCGGTCATCGCCGACCTCGGACAGGGGGATTTCGAACGCGCCGCCTCGACCGCGGCGGCCCTGGCGGGCCGCCCGGAGAGCCCCGCCGGTGCCGACCTCTTCCGGCTGCGCCTGCTGCAGGCGCGCATCCTCCGTCAGCTCGGCCAGCCCGGCAGCGCGGCCCTCCTCGACCGGGCCGCCGCCGGCCTCGCCGGCGAGCAGCCCCTGCCGGAGGCCGCGGAACTGCGCAAGGAGGCGCTGCTGGCCCGCGCCGAGCAGGCCTCCTGGGACGGCCGGTTCCTGCACAACGCGGCAGAGCTTCCGGCGGTCCTTGCCTCCGATGACGGGCTCGACGCCGAGTTCCGGGCGCGCGTCGAGGGCTGGCTGTGCGAAGCCTGGGCGATGACCGCCCGGCAGCTCGAGGCAATGGAACTGGCCACCGACCTCGCCCGCCGGGTCGGGGGACCGGGCATCAGCGGGACCACCCGGACCTTCGCCGTCCAGCAGATCGGGGAGGTGTACCGGCTCGCCGGCTCGGGCGCCGAGGGCGAACGGATGCTGGCCGCAGCCGGACTGCCGAGGGGGGGTCCGGAGGCCGGGCGCGGATCATGGGGCGCCGTCGCCGAAGGTGTTGCCGAGGCGCTCCAGGGCAGGGTCGGTCCCGCCCTCGAACTGCTCGCTCCCGCGCTCAACCAGCTGCGCGTCCGCGACCCGCAGGGCCTGCTGCCCCTGGCCGCGGCCGGAATCACCTACTGCCACGCCCAGGAGCGCAACCTCGAACAGGCAATCGCCCACCTTCCGGTCACCGAGGCCGGCCCAGCAAGCCCGTGGAAGGTCCGGCGCGCGTCCCGGCACCTTCAGCTCCTGGTGTCCTCGCTCCTTGAGGTCAAGGCCGACGCGGCCCGCGACCTCCACGCCCTCGGGGAGGTTGACCGCCGCGCCGGCGCGGGCGCGTGGGCGCTGCTGTCCCTGTCCCGGGCTGTGCGCCTCGGCGACAGGACGGCGCTCGATCCGCTGACCGCGGTGTCCGCCTCGCTCCAGGGCGCGTTCGCCCGGACCTGTGAGCTCTACGCCAAGGGGCTGGGCAACGGAGATGCCGAACTGCTGGTGCAGGCCGCCGAACTCGCCTCCGCGCAGGGGGACCGCCGCTTCGCCTCCGACGCCGCCCAGGCCGCTCTGCGCAGCGCCGCCGGAACGCGCGAGAAGAACACCCTCCGCCAACTGCAGCGCCGGGTCCGGGAGATCCTTCCCGAGGCCGCGGCCTGGAGCTCGGCAGGGTCGGGCCTCGAACGGCTCACCGCCAGGGAACGCGAGGTCACCCGGCTCGCGGCGGCGGGGGCGAGCAACAAGGCGATCGCCGCGCAGATGTTCGTCTCGGTGCGCACGGTCGAGGGCCACCTCTACCAGGTGTACTCGAAACTGAACGTCTCGACCCGGAGCGAGCTTGGAGAGCTCATCCCCACCGAAACCCGCTCATGAGGACCACCGCTTCGCTGGTGGACGGGGACCTCGTCGGCCGGAACCCGCTAATCGAAGCCCTCGAGCACGCCGTGACGCGCTCGGACCTGCACGGGGCGTTCGTTTTCGGAGAGGCGGGGATGGGCAAGACGGCGCTCGCCCGCCACCTCGTGGAGCGGACGCTGCACTCGGCGGCTTCCTTCCTGATCCACCCGGGCCCGGCCCTGAGCAACGCACCCTACGCGGCGCTGGCGCCGTTCCTGGGACGGGCAACGGCCCGCGACATCGAGTCCTCGCTCTCGGTGCTGCGGATCCTGATCTCGTTCTTCCGTGAGGAGTCCAAGGGCCGCCCGGTGCTGCTTGTCGTCGACGACGCCCACGAGGTCGACGACGACAGCAGCCACGTGCTCTCCCAGCTTGTCTCCTCGCGCACCGTGCGCCTCGTCGCCTTCTCGCGGCCGCAGGAACCGGTCTCCGAGGAACTCGTGTCCCTCTGCAGGGAAGGACTGCTCGCCCGATTCGAGGTGGGACCCCTGGACGCGGCCGAGGTGGCGGAGGTGTGCACGAAAGTACTCGGCGGCGAGCTTGTTCGCGGAACCGGGGAGCGCCTCTGGGAGGAGTCGGGCGGAAATCCGCTGTTCCTACGGACCCTGCTGGACCAGTCCCTCGCCGATGGAGCGCTCACCGAAACCGCGGGGGTATGGCAGCTGTCCGGGGAGGAGCTGAGGGTGCCCGCCTCCCTCGCCGACCTCGTGCGGGGCATCTGCCTGCGGCTGCCGCCGCAGGAACGGAAGGCCTTCGAAGCGCTCGCCCTCGCAGAACCTGTTCCCTTCTCGGCGCTCTCCGGCATCACCGATGCCACAGCCGTGCCGAGCCTGCTCGAGGCCGGGCTCATCATGAGCATGCCGGGCCATCCGGCCTTCGCGGTTCCCACCCACCGGCTCTACGGAAGGATCGTGCGCGGACTCGTCCCGGCAGGTCGGAGCGCCGTGCTGAGGGCCGAGCTGGCCGCCGGCTCAACTCCGATCCCCACGGTGGGCCCCGGCCGGATCCGGCACCTCAACTGGGCCCTTGACTGCGGGGAAGCCGTTTCGGACGCCGAGCTCATTGACGGGGCCCGTCTCGCCCACCGTTACTTCGACCTGTCCTCCTCGGTCCGGTTCGCCTCGGCGGTGGCAGGTCCGGAACACGCCACCGCAGCCCGGGTGGAGCGGGCGCGGGTCGAAATCGCCCGGATGCACCTGCCCGAAGCCGAAGACCTGCTGCGCGGAACCCTCGAGGCAGCCGGGCAGCTCGAGGTGCTTGCCGCCGCGGCGGTTCTCACGGTGCGCCTGCGGCTGTTCCAGGGCAGGCCGCTGAAGGACATCCATACCCTGGCCGACCGGTGGGGCGCCGTGCTTCAGTCGAAGCACCACTTCCCGGCGGACCCGCCGGAGGTCACCCTGCTGCGCTGCTTCGCCTACAACCTCGAGGGCCGCTACGCCGATGCCGAGACGCGGCTGCGGGCGATCGGACCGGATGAGGCCGGCGGCGAGCTCAACTTCGCCCTGGCCCAGTCCCTGCTCGGTGAGGCCCTCGGGGCGACCGGCCGGGGAACCGAGGCCAAGGCGCTGACGGCGTCCGGCCTGGCCCTGGTGCGCACGAATCCCGGCCTCTTCAACGATTTCCACGCCTTCACGCTCACCCGCCACCTCCTGGTGCTGATCCACTCCGGAGAGTTCGCAGAGGCCGAGGCCGCCCTCCAGGACTATGCCCGCCGGCCGGCCCGCGACTACGACTTTACCGGCGGGGCGCTCGCCGCCCTCGATGCGCTGCTCGAGGTGCGCCGGGGCAGGTTCCGGATGGGGATGGAAAAACTGGGTCCCGCGCTCGAAGCGCTCCGCCGGTCCGACAAGGAACTTCTGCTCCCGTACACCCTCGCCGTCGCCGCCCTCGCCTCCAGCGCGCTGGGCCGGGCGGACCGTGCCGAGGCGCTGACGACCGAATTCGCCGCCCAGGCCCACCGGGGCAGCCGCCCCCTCGCGCTGCTGGGACAGGCTTTCACCCATGCGGCCCTGCTGCCCTCTTCAAACCGCGAGCACCACCTCGACCGGCTGACGGGCCTGGCCGCCACTGCGGCCGGGAAGGGTCTCTCCGCCGTCGAAAAGGACATCCTCGAGATCCTCGTGGCGCTGGGTGACGAGGAGTCCGCCGTCCGGCTGGAGGCGCTCACGGGCACGATGGAAGGCCGTGAGGCGGCGGTGCTGAGAGCGTACGCCGCCGCGGCGGTTTCCGGGGATCCGGAGCGGCTGGCAGCGGCGGGGGACAAGGCGGAACTTTCCCAAAAGCACCTTGTGGCGGCCGACGCCGCCTACCGGGCCATGCGGCTGCTGTCGGGCGCGGGGGACCGCCGGACCCAGCGCGAACTGCTCCAGGTGGCCCGGCGCCGGCGCCAGCGCCTCGAGGGCTGCGCGCCCGCGCTCCTGGGTGACGCCGAGGAGCCGACGAAGCTGACCGCGCGGGAGCGGGAGATCGCTTCCCTCGCCCTCGACGGAGCGTCGAACCGTGCGATCGCCGCCGCGCTGACGGTCTCCCCCCGGACCGTCGAGGGCCATCTTTACCGCATCTACGCGAAGCTCGGAATCACCCGGCGCGAGGAGCTGACGGCGGAGTACGAATCGATCGTCCGGCCGGAGTAGGACCTGCCGAGTAGGAGCCTCGGCGATGAGGTAGTGCCGTGCCCGGGAACAGGTAGCAGAACAGGGGAATTCGGGCGCGATTACTTGTGTTGCCGTCCTCCCGGGGGACATAGAGTTTTGACAAGTCGGAACCCAGAAAATGAGCCGGCTTCACCGAACCGGGTCGGCGGTGTCGAAGTCTTCTTGAGACCAGGACTTCATCCCCAGCCGCCGCCGACCCTTAACCTCGGCAGGAAGACCTGCAGGTGGCCGGGCCGGAACATTGACGTTCCGGCCCGGCTTTCTTTGTGGAGTGACGCCCGTGGGCGGCGCGGCCCGAACCGGCAGTGCCGCAACGCGGCCTCGAATGGCACAATGGGCTGAAATTGCCGGGCACGAGGCTGGGAGCGCTAATCGAATTCGACATGTTGCCGCGGGGCGCCAAGGTGCTGTGGGTGTCCTCCGCCGGCGGGCACCTCTCGGAACTCCTGAAAATCGACGGCACCGTTCAGGCGTCGGAGGATTCGCTTTGGGTGACCTTTGAAACCCAACAGACCGTCTCGATGCTGAGTGCGCGGCGGAGCCAGTTCGTCGACTACGTCGCGCCCCGCGATGCGCCGGCCACCCTCAGGGCCGCACGCAGGATCCTGTCGATCCTGCGCCGTGAGTCCTTCGACGCCTGTATCAGCACCGGGGCGGCCGTCGCGGTGTCGGGGCTTCCCCTGGCGGCACTGTTCGGAATTCCCACCTACTACGTCGAGAGCCTCGCCCGGGTCTCCGCTCCATCCTTCACCGGCAGAATCCTTGAGCGTGCGCCGCGGGTACGGACCTACGCCCAGTACGAGGGCTGGTCCTCACGCCGCTGGCCCTACGCCGGCACCATCTGGGATTCCTTCTCCTGTTCCTCCGGGACGGAGCCTGCCCGGGTGCGGAAAATCCTGGTCACCCTCGGGACGATCCGGCCCTACGCGTTCGACCGGGCGGTCGATGCCGTGCTGTCGATCCTCCAGCCCGGGGATGAGCTGACCTGGCAGCTCGGCTCCACCCGGCGTTCCGGCCTTCCGGGCACCGTGCACCAAGAGATGGGCTTCGGCGACCTGAGCCGGTGCGCCGCGGCCGCCGACGTCGTTATCACCCACGCCGGGGTGGGAACGATCCTTCAACTGATGAGCCTGGGCAAGATGCCCGTCCTTGCGGTGCGGGACCCGGCCCACCGGGAGCACGTCGACGGCCATCAGGAGGAAATCGCGTCGGCCGCAGCGACACGCGGGGTGGTGCGGGTGCTGGACCTGGCGCGCCCCGACCGCGGTGTCCTTGAAGCCGCTGCGTCCCGGCGGATCATCAGCACCTAAGGCGGCCCCCGGCGGTCCCGGCCTCTGCCCCGGGGAGGGTCAGGGGAGCCCCGAGGGTGCTGTAGGATGGTCTGCGATGCCTAGGCGAGGGAGCGGCCCGAGAAATCGGGCGGACTCCGTGATCGACGGTGGCTAGCGACTTTCAGCAGCTGGTGCTTCTACCAGCAGTGAGCGGTTTCTAGACGCGCTCCTCAATGCCCCGGCAACGTCCACGGGCTGGCCCCGCCTCCGGCGCACCAGCTATCCAGCGTTCCACGAGGAGAACCCCATGTCAGAGCAAAAGCTCCCAGCAGAAGTACGCAACGAATTCGGCAAGGGCGCGGCCCGTCAGGCCCGCCGCGCCAACAAGATCCCCGCAGTCATCTACGGGCACGGTGGGGATCCTCTCCACGTCCTGCTCCCCGCGAAGGCCACCACCCTCGCCGTGCGCACCCCCAACGCCCTGCTGACCCTCGAGGTCGACGGCACCGAGCACCTGGCCCTCGCCAAGGACATCCAGCGCAACCCGCTGAAGCAGATCATTGAGCACATCGACCTGCTGACGGTCCGCCGCGGCGAGAAGGTCGAAGTCGACGTCACCATCCACATCGAGGGCGAGGCGGCCCCCGAGGTCGTCGTCAACCTCGAAAGCAACACCGTGCTCGTCGAGGCCGAGGCCACCCACCTGCCCGAAAGCCTCACCGTCAACATCGAGGGCCGCCAGGTCGGCGAGCACATCCTCGCCTCCGACATCCAGCTGCCCGCGGGCACCCGGCTCCTGATCGACGCCGACACGCTCATCGTCAACCTCGCCGCTCCGACGGTCCAGGACCTCGGTGAGACCGAGGCCCCCGCTGAGGAAGCCGGCGCAGCCGAGCCCGCTGCCGACAACAGCTAATCCTGCCGGTCTTCATGCCAACTGACGCATGGCTCGTAGCCGGGCTCGGGAATCCCGGGCCCGGCTACAGCGGCAACCGCCACAATGTGGGTTCGATGGTCCTCGACCTTCTGGCAGCACGCCTCAATGGGCGGTTCCGGTCAACCCGGACGCAGGCGGTGGCCCTCGAGGGACGGCTCGGCCCCGGCGGTCCGCGCGTGGTCCTGATGAAACCGCTGACCTATATGAACCTCTCCGGCGGACCCGTCTCCGCGCTGGCGAAATTTTACGGAATCCCCGCCGAGCGCGTTCTTGCGGTGCACGACGAGATCGACATTCCCTTCAACACTGTCCGGCTCAAGGCCGGCGGCGGCGAAGGCGGGCACAACGGCCTCCGGGACATCAGCCGGGCCCTGGGCACGAAGGACTACCTCCGGGTCCGGGTCGGCGTCGGGCGTCCTCCCGGCCGGCAGGACACCGCCGACTTCGTCCTCAAGGACTTCGGCACCGCGGAGAAGAAGGAACTGCCCTTCCTCCTCGAGGATGCGGCCGACGCCGTCGAGGCCGTGATCCGCACCGGACTCGTTGCCGCCCAGCAAAAATTCCACGCTCCTGCCGGTTGAAAACCGGTCCCGCCCGCGCGGCTCCGGGCCCCCGCAGCGCGGGGCCGGCGGCGCGGGTGCGAACACTACAGCATTAAACCTTGTTCGCCGCTTCAGTGGCTTTCCTCACACGGGGAGGTAGTGTGATGCTCCAAGACAATCGTTGTGGGGCGGACTCAATGGTGACTTGTGGTACCAGCCCCGGTTTCGAACCGGGGCTGCCGGTTGGGGCCGGGGGAAGTGCGATGGGGCGCTGCACATGACGGGGCTGGACAGCAGTTGGCCCCTCGTGGGGCGTTCCGAGGAGATCGACTATGCCCGGAAGGCCCTCGTGCAGGCCTCGGGTGGTGGAGTGGTCCTCGTCGGACAGGCCGGGGTGGGCAAGACACTCATCGCCCGCCGGGTCAGCAGTGACCTTGCCCGGGATTTCGAGGTGCTGTACCTGCGCGGCTCGGCGGCCATCGCGGACACCCCCTACGGAGTGCTCAGCATGGTCCTTGCCCAGCTTGACGAGGAAACTTCGGCCAACCCGCTTCTGCTCCTGAGCTCGCTTCAGAGCCGCTTCCAGCCCGGCACCGGGGGCGCCCGCACCCTGATGGTGCTCGACAATATCGAGGACTTCGACGAATTCTCGGCGATGGTCATCGCCCACCTGGTCCGCGTGGGATCCGTCCGGGTCCTGGGCATCTGCGGGGACATGCAGCGCGCACCGCTCGAGCTGTTCAACCTGTGGAAGGACGACGTCGTGCGCCGGCTCGACGTCGAACCCCTCGACCTGGAGAAGACAACCGAACTGCTCACCGCCGCACTGGGCAACCCCGTCTCCCGCTCTGTGGCCCTCGGGCTGTGGCAGGCAAGCGGCGGAAACCCTCGGTACCTTCAGGCGATCACCCTCGCCGACGTTGAATCAGGGCACCTCGCCCTGAGCGACGGGGTCTGGGTTTCCGGCGGCGGCGGGGACGGATCCCGGGCGGGCAAGCCGATGACCGAGTGCGTCACCGGTCAGCTCGAGCGGATCTCCCCGGACCGGCGTCCGCTGCTCGAGACCGTCGCCGTCGTCGGCGCGGTTCCCCTGGACCTGCTGCTTCAGGTGTTCCCGCCGGAGCCGGTCAACGTCCTTCAGGAGCAGGGCATCCTCTGGGCGGAACAGGGCGGTCCTCCCCTCGTGCGCGTGTCCGACGAGGGGCTGGCCGAGTCGCTGCGCTCCCAGCTCGTTTCCGTGCCGGGACGCGCCGCGCTCTCAACGCTGAACGGACTGCGCACGGACAGCTCCATGCCCGGGCCGAGCCGTGCGTCCCTGATCCGGTGGAGCCTCGACAACGGGGTCCCGGTTGAGGCCCCGGCGCTGATCGAGGCCGCCCGGGAGGCCAACCTGCGGTCCGAGCCGTCGGCGGCGCTGGGCTTCCTCGCAGCGGTGCCCGACGCCGAGCGCGGCCCGGCGACCGTCCTCGAAGCGGCGCGCGCGCTGGCCCTGGAGCGCCGGGTCGATGAGGCCCTGGCCACCATTGCCCCCCTGCTTGGAGACGGGGCTGCGCCGGTCGGCCTGCGGCTGGAAGTGGAGCTGATGCTCACGAAGGCGGAGCTGACGATGCGCAGCCACCAGCGGCACGCCGAGACGGCTCCGCTGCTCGACGCGGCGCGTGCGCGGCTGGCCTCCGCCCCTGCCGAGGAGGTGCAGGACCTCCTCGAACAGCTTGAGGACTTCGCGGCGGAACGTGAACTGTTCGAGGGCCGCTCGGTCGGGCTCACAGAGTCCCTCCCCGGACGGATCGAGGCGCGTTCGGCGCACGGCCGGCCCACCTCCCGGCTCCAGGGGCTGCTCGCCTCGGCCCTGGCGATGGCGGGCCGCCAGGAGGCCGCCGTGGAAACCGCCCGTTCCCTTGTCGCCCGGCTCGTGGGGGCAGAGCGGGACCCACTCGAGATCGAGCGGGGCGGAACTCACCTCTTTACCGCGCTGCTGGCCGCCGGGTACTGGAACGAGGCACTGGCGATGGCCGAGGCCCCGGAACGGGACGCCGATGCAAGCATCTACGACGGTTCGGCCTCGGAGTTCACCGAAGGTCTGCTCCACGCCTTCGCCGGCCGCAGCCAGGACGCGCTGGACCGGCTCGTTCCGGCCATCAGCCAGCTGCGGGCCAGTGATCGGCACGGACTGCTGCCCCTCGCGGAGGCAGCCGGTGCCTACGCCCTCGCGCTCCGGGGGGACCCGGCCGGGGCCCGGGAGCACCTGAACGCCGTCGACCTGAACTCCGAGCGCCACTCCTGGCATTACCGTGACAGCGCCGAGTACTTCCGGATCCTCGCCGGGGCCGCGCTGGGCGAGCCCGGCGCGGCTCAGGAGTTGCTGCGGTCCCGGGCGGAGGCAAACGCCGCTGCCGGCAACAAGGGACAGGAGCTCCTCTTCCTCTCCCAGGCGGTGCAGCTTGGCTCCGATGACCTCGTGGAGCGGCTGTGCGCCGCCGCCGCCACCTGCGAGGGGCCCCTCGCCCGGGTCCTGGAACTGCTGGGTAAGGGGATCGCCGCACGGAATTCCGAGGTCCTTCTCGACGCCGCCAGCGCCGCCCTCTATTCGGGGCATGATGGGCTCGCAGCCCATGCGGCGGAGCGCGCCATCGAGTTCCTTGAGAACGGCGACGCGATGATCGGCATTTATGCCGACCAGATCCTCCGCCGGGCCGCCGCACCGGGGCGGAGGCCGGCGCGCAGCAGGGCGATCCTCAGCGAGAGGGAAAGGAAGATCGCACGGTTCGTGGCCCGCGGTGCGTCGAATAAGGTCATTGCCGAGGCCGAACACGTCTCGGTGCGGACCGTCGAAGGACACGTTCACCAGATCCTGACGAAGCTCGGTCTCTCGAGCCGCAAGCAGCTTGCCCTGATTTTCAAGTAGACGGACAGCCGATATTCATGATGAGAATCCAGGAGGGCGTCCCCCTCGTCGGACGGACGAAAATCATCGACGGGATTCTCACCGCGCTCCACGACCCGGCCGGCTTCGGCGCGATGGTGGTGGGTGAGCCCGGTGTCGGCAAGACCGCGCTCGCCCGCGCGGTGGTGCAGGAGCTCGGAGGGGCGGCCGAGGTTTTCCCGATCACCGGCGGCTCGTCCCTGCGCCGCATCCCCTTCGGCGCCCTCTCCCCGTACCTCCAGGGCCTGTCGGTCGAAGAGGTGGGTTCACCCGTGGCCATCCTGCGCAGCCTGATGAAACACCTCCCCGCGCCCAGGGGCCGGTCCTCGCAGCTCCCGCTCTTCGTCGTCGACGATGCGCACGAGCTCGACGAGAGCACCTGCGCCCTGCTGGCACAGCTCGTCAGTGCCCGCCGGGCCCGGCTGCTCATCCTGTCGAGGGCCGCACCCCACCCGCCCGCCGAGTTCCTCGCCCTGAGCCGCGACGGCCTCCTGGTGCGGTTCGATCTCGAACCGCTTGACGATTCGGCGGTGGACGAACTGTGCCGGCAGGTCCTCGGCGGCAATGTACTGACGGGGACAAGCAACCTGCTCGCGGGTGCCACGGGCGGGAACCCCCTGTTCCTGCTCACGCTGCTGACGCAGGGCCGCGGGCAGGGATACCTCGTCGAACGCAACGGCGTGTGGCGCATGGTCGGCCAGCCCTCGGTCGACCTGCGCCTCGTGGACCTGATCCAGAGCCAGCTGCGCCAACGCAGTGCTCCCGACCTGGCGGCCCTTGAAGTCGTCGCCCTGGCCGAACCCATCGCCCTGAAGGCGCTTTCACGCTGCGCCGATCCCGACAGCGTCCGGAACCTCCAGGACGATCAGCTGATCACCGTCGGTCCGGCGCCCGAACGCCTCGTCTCCCTCAGCCACCCGCTCTACAGCGAAGTCCTCCGTACCTCCGTCCCCACCGCACGCAGCATGGCCATCCGCCGTGCCGTCCTCGAGGTGCTCGATCCCCGGACCGAATCGCTCGAAGGATTCCTGCGCAGTGTGGCCTGGGGCCTCGACTGCGGAGTGCCACCCGACGACCCGAGCCTGCTGCGGGCCGCGGTTGTTGCCAACCGGCTCAACGATCCCGGCTTCGCCCTGCGGGCGGCTCGGGCCGTCTCGGCGCCCGGGCTCCGCGGCAGGGCGCTTGTCGAAATCGCCCGCGCCCAGATCGCGCGCGGCAACCTCGGCTATTCCAGGGAGCTCGTCGACGAAGCCCGCCTCCGGTGCACCAACCTGCTCGTCGCGAAGGAAGCAACCCTCCTGTCCTTCGACATCCGGCTCCGCCTGGGAGAGTCATCCGAGGACCTGCGCCGGGACATCGACCAGTGGGATTTCCTGATCGAGGCGATCGAGTCGGCGGGCAGGAGCCGGGCACTCACCGACGCCGCCGCAACCTCCCACCTCGGAGCGCGCCTGCTCCGCTGCTACGTCCTGCTGCTCGAGGGGCAGCTCCATGGACTGGAAAGGCCGCTGCGGGAGGCGGTGGAGAGCCCGCATGGCAGTGCCGAGACCCGGACCGGTGCCCTGGCCCTGCTCGGGGAACTGCTCGCCTCCACGGGACGGCCGGTGTCGGGAGCGGCCTGCACCGCCGAGGCGCTGGCCCTGATCGACGCCGAGGATCACCAGCTGCTGACCTACCGGGAGTTCGTGGCCTCCCGGCACATCCTGTCCCTCGTGCATGCGGGCGAGTGGAACTCCGCCCGCGCGGTCTTCGAGAACTACGCACGGCACTCCTCACGGAATCCCTCCTATTTCGCCGGCTGGTCCGACCTCTTCGAGGGCATCGCCGCGCTGAGGAGCGGGCGAACCGGCGCTGCCCGCGACCGGCTGCTGCTCGCCGTGGAGGGGCTCCGGGAATCCGACGTCACCCAGGTACTCACCATGGCCACCGGGCTCGCCGCCTTCGCCTGCGCCGCGGCGTCGGACACCGCGCGGGCCAAGGCGCTCATCGACGAATACACGACGGTTCCCAACCGGGGGAGCAGGGAGATGCGGCTCACCGGACGGGTCTACGCCCTCGCCGCCGGTGCGCTGCTCGGCGAGCCCCACGGGGTGGCGGCTGAGCTGAGGCAGATCGCGGACGGCGCGGCGGCCGATGGCATGCTCGAAGTGGCCGCGACAGCGCTGGAACAGGCAGCGCGGCTCGGAGATGCAGGGGCCTTCGCGCCCCTTGCCGCCCTGACCGGGCACTTTGAGGGCTTGGAGGGTGCGGTCCTTCACGCCTTCGCGTCCGCCGCGCGGGATTCGGATCCCGTGCGGCTGGCCGAGGCCGCCACCACGGCAGAGGACGCCGGATACCTCCCGCTCGCCGGAGCCTGCCTCCGGCTCGCGGCCGAGCTGTGGACCTCGCGGGGGGCCGGGCAGAAGGCCCGAAGCGCGCAGACCCGACTGACGGCGGTCCTCTCCCGCACGGACCAGCCCGCGGCCGGGACGGCCGGCTCCGCCCCCGGCGCCCGCCTGACCCGGCGGGAGCAGGACATCGTCTCCCTCGTCGCCGAAGGCTACTCCAACCGGGACATCGCCGAGCGCCAGAATGTTTCGGTGCGCACCGTCGAGGGGCACCTGTACCGGATCTTCGCGAAACTAGGAATCAATCGGCGCGAGGAACTCCAGCACAGCCAGGACCGGTGAGGGCCCCCGCCCGTCCCCGACCTCTGGAATCCCCGCGCCCCGGCCGCAGGTGAGTGGAGCGCGGCAGCCTGTGGGTACTCAAGGCGACAAGCCCACGTAGTCCACCACCGCCATCGAGTACCGCGGTGCCCAGTGTCCGTCGAAGTAGCGTAACCCCTACTCGTGCAGCGGCAGCGGCCTGTTCATAGGCTCAATCCAAGAAGAACAGCAAGCTTGGGGTGAACTTTAGAGGAACAGGGTCTCATGATGGGCGGACGTGGTTGCTGCGGCTTTCACCGCACATCGAAGGCTGTTTTACCAGGAGTTCATCCTTTCGGGCCGACGCTTCGAGGCGGCGCTGCGGCGCCCCCGTCGGTCACCTGCACCACCGGATCCGGGCCCGCCCCGGCGTCGGTGGGGCACCCTTCAGCGGAGCCGGCGGCGTTAGAACCTCCCGAGACCGAGGTTCGTCCCCAGTCGCCGTCGGCTCCCCACTTTGCCGCCCCCCAGGCGGCCGGCCGTCGGGGGGCGGCGGCATGACGGGGGCGAACCCCGCCCTGTCGCCGGGGAGGATCAGCACGCTTCCCGCACGGGCTGCGGTGGGCAGCACGCGCCGGGTCCTTTCGGGAATCGCCTGGCGGCGGCGGTACCAGCAGTCGCTCCGGGTCACGGATACGCTCCTGATCCTCCTGGTCGTCTTGGTCTGTGGACGTCTCTTCACCGGGACGGCGCTTGAGGAGGAAGGCCTGAAGATCACCTTCGGGCTGCTCCTTGGCTGTGCCGGCGGCTGGCTGAGCGCGATGTACCTCTTCCGCACCAGGGATCCACGCCTGATCGGCGTCGGCGCCGCCGAGTACAAGAAGGTCCTGCACGCGGGCACGGCCACCTTCGGGGCGCTCGCCGTCTCCGTCGTCGTCCTCGATATCGAACACTTCCGGCGGTTCCTGGTGCTCACCTTCGCGGCAGGGGTGGTACTGCTGGTGGCGAGCCGGTGGCTGTGGCGGCTGTGGCTCAACGAGCAGCGGCGCTATGGCCACTTCCTCTCCAAGGTCGTCGTCGTCGGCCGGCGCCACGACGTGGACTACGTCGCCAGCCAGCTGGCACGCAAGTCGGGTCCCGTGTACGACGTCGTGGGGGCGGTCCTCGAGTGCAAGGGGAACCAGTCCTCGATCCGGGTCGGCGACAAGCTCGTGCCGGCCGTGTGCGGGCTCGGCAATGTCGAGGACTTCGTGCTCCACACCGGGGCCGACGCGGTCATCGTCGCCGGACACCTGCGCAAGGGCACGAGGTACATCCGGGAACTCGGGTGGCGCCTTGAACGCACCTCCACCGAACTGGTGCTCGCCTCCTCCCTGACCAACGTCGCCGGCCCGCGGATCCGGATGCGTCCGGTTGAGGGACTTCCCCTCATGCATGTGGAGCTGCCCCAGTTCACCGGCGGCCGCCACGTCATCAAGCGGGCGATGGACATCTTCCTCTCGGCCGCCGCGCTCATCGCGCTGGCCCCGCTGTTCATGCTCCTGGCGGTCCTCATCCGGCTTGATTCACCCGGGCCGGTGTTCTTCGCACAGGACCGCGCAGGCCGCGGCTCGGAGCTGTTCCGCATGTACAAGTTCCGTTCGATGGTGACCTCCGCCGAATCCGATCTTGAAAACCTGAGGCAGCACAACGAGGGCAACGGCGTCCTGTTCAAGATGAAGGACGACCCGCGGGTCACGGACGTAGGGCGGTGGATCCGGAAGTACTCACTCGATGAGCTGCCGCAGTTCTACAACGTGCTCAAGGGAGACATGTCGCTGGTCGGCCCGCGGCCTCCGCTTCCCAGCGAGGTGTCGAGCTACCACGGGCACGCCCACCGCCGCCTCTTCATCAAGCCGGGCCTGACCGGTCTGTGGCAGATCAGCGGCCGGTCCGACCTCGACTGGGACGAAAGCATCCGCCTTGATCTCTACTACGTCGAGAACTGGTCCGTCACCGGCGACCTGCTCGTGATGTGGCGCACCTTCAAGGTGGTCTTCCAACCCGTAGGAGCCTATTGACCCCCGGCCCGGCCCAGGGAAAAACACACGGGAGAAACACACGGGAGAAACGGGAGAAACACAGGGAAAAACAGGAGGGGTTGCACACTTTAAAAGGCGTTTTCAGCAGGAGAGGGGCGGAGGGATGACGATGGACCAGGTAAGTGAACCGATTCCGGCACAGGGCGATGTGGCACAGGGCGATGCGGCCCAGAGTGATGCGGCCCAGCGTGATGCGGCACAGAGCGACTCGGCGCTCGCGGCAGATCTCGCAGCGGGGGCCGGGCGCCTGCTCGTCGAGCTCCGGGCATCGGAGCGCAGGAAGGGTACGGAGCGCAAGCGGCTCGGAACCCTCGGGGACCGGCGCTCCCACGAATACCTGCTGGCCGCGCTCGGGCGCTGCCGCCCTGGGGATGCGGTGCTGTCCGAAGAGTCGGTTGACAACCCCTCCCGGCGCGCAGCCCGCCGCGTCTGGATCCTCGATCCGCTGGACGGCACCCGCGAATACTCCGAGGGGCGGCCCGACTGGGCCGTGCACGTTGCCCTGTGGGAGGCCGGGCCCGACGGGGGGAGCCTCACCGCCGGTGCTGTCGCACTGCCGGCCGAAGACGTGGTGCTTGCCACTGCAGCCCGACCCGTTCCTCCGCGCTTTGGGCATCCGGTGAGGATCGCAGTGTCCCGGACCCGCGCGCCGTCCTTCGCCGGGGCGCTCGCCCGCGAGGTCGGGGGCGAGTTGGTTCCCCTGGGCTCGGCAGGCTACAAGGCCGCAGCCGTGGTTCGGGGGGAGGTGGACGCGTACGTCCACGCGGGGGGCCAGTACGAGTGGGACTCCGCGGCGCCCGTCGCCGTCGCCACCCGGCTTGGCCTGCATGCGAGCCGGATCGACGGGTCGCCCGTGACCTACAACCGGGCCGACCCGTACCTGCCCGACCTGCTGCTGTGCCGGCCGGAGCTCGCCGGGACGCTGCTCACCGCCCTGAGGCAACTGAGGGTCGAAACAGGAGGACTGCCATGAAACCGGTGGCAGGAGAGGAGAAGAATCCGATGGGCCGCACAGCACACTCCCCGCGGTACAGCCTGAGCCACCTGAAGACGCTCGAGGCGGAGGCGATCTTCATCATCCGGGAGGTGGCCGCCGAACTTGAGCGGCCCGCCCTGATGTTCTCCGGAGGCAAGGACTCGATCGTGATGCTCGAGCTCGCCCGCAGGGCGTTCGCGCCGGCCCGGATCCCTTTCCCCGTGCTGCACATCGATACCGGTCATAACTTCGACGAGGTGCTCGAGCACCGGGACCGGGAGGTGAAGCGCCTCGGACTGACGCTCGTCGTCGGATCGGTGCAGGAAGCCATCGACCGGGGAGTGGTTCGGGAGGAACCGAACGGGTCGCGGAACCGGATCCAGACGGCGGTGCTCCTTGAGACCGCCGAGAAGCACGGCTTCACGGCACTGCTCGGCGGCGCACGGCGCGATGAGGAGAAGGCACGGGCCAAGGAACGCGTCTTTTCCTTCCGCGACGAGTTCGGGCAGTGGGACCCCAAGAGCCAGCGTCCGGAGGTGTGGGGCCTCTACAACACACGAGTGCACGTCGGGGAGAGCATCCGGGTGTTCCCCATCTCCAACTGGACGGAACTCGATATTTGGAGCTACATCGAGCAGGAAAACATCGAGGTTCCCTCCCTCTACTACTCGCACCGGCGGCCGGTGTTCAGGCGCAACGGCATGCTCTTCGCCGTCCACAGCTTCTGCCAGCCGCGCCCCTCGGAAGAGGTGTTCGAGGCCGACGTCCGGTACCGCACCATGGGCGATGCCACCCTCACTGCCGCCGTCCCCTCGACTGCTGCGACGCCGACGCAGGTCCGCGAGGAGGTCGCCGGCACGCGCCTCACCGAACGGGGAGCGACCCGCGGGGATGACCAGGTCAGCGAAGCGGCCATGGAAGACCGAAAGAAAGAGGGGTACTTCTGATGGATCTCCTGCGCCTTGCCACGGCCGGGTCGGTCGACGACGGAAAGAGCACGCTGATCGGGCGCATGCTCTACGACTCCAAGTCCATCTTCACCGACCAGCTTGAAGCGATCGAACGGACCAGCCGGGACCGGGGGGACGACTACACCGACCTCGCCCTGCTCACCGACGGGCTGAGGGCCGAGCGGGAGCAGGGCATCACCATCGACGTCGCGTACCGGTATTTCGCCACGCCAAAGCGCAAGTTCATCGTCGCTGACACCCCCGGGCACATCCAGTACACCCGCAATATGGTCACGGGGGCATCGACGGCCGACGTCGGCATCGTGCTCGCCGACGCCCGCAAGGGGCTGATTGAGCAGAGCCGGCGGCACGCCTTCCTCGTATCCCTGCTCCAGGTTCCCCACCTCGTGCTCGCGGTGAACAAGATGGACCTGGTCGACTGGTCCGAGGAGGTGTACGAATCAATCCGTGCCGAGTTCGTCGAGTTCGCCTCAAAGCTGCAGATCAGCGACCTGACGGTCATCCCGATGTCGGCGCTGAAGGGCGACAACGTCGTCGAGCGGTCCGCGAACATGCCCTGGTACCAGGGTGCGCCCCTGCTCCACCATCTCGAGAACGTCCATATCGCCAGTGACCGGAACCTCGTGGACGTCCGGTTCCCGGTGCAGTACGTCATCCGTCCCCACCAGAATCTCAACCAGGACTACCGCGGGTATGCGGGACAGGTCGCCGGAGGGGTGCTCAAGACGGGGGATGAGGTGGTTGTCCTGCCCAGCGGGCTGGGCACGCGCATCGCCGGGATCGAGACGGCGGACGGCCCCGTCGAGGAGGCCTTCGCCCCGATGTCCGTCGTCCTCCGGCTCGAGGATGACCTCGATGTCTCCCGCGGGGACATGATCTGCAGGCCCAACAACCGTCCCTCGGTGTCCCAGGACATCGATGCGATGGTGTGCTGGATGGGCGACAGCCCCCTGGTTCCGGGCCGGAAACTCGCGATCAAGCACACCACCCGCACCGCCCGCACCCTGGTCAAGGAGCTGCAGTATGAGCTCAACATCAATACACTCCACCGGAACCAGGAGGCAGTCGATCTCCGGCTCAATGAAATCGGCAGGGTCCGACTCCGGACGACCTCTCCGCTGATGGCCGACGAGTACGGGAGGAACCGCGCGACCGGCGGATTCGTCCTCATCGACGAGGCAACGAACGCAACGGTCGGTGCCGGCATGATCGTCGGAGCGGACTAGGCGCCGGACCGCGTCAGCCGCGTTCCTCGCTTCAACCGAGGCGCCGCACCGCGTCGAGGAGCCGGGCGGCGCCCTCGGCGACACCCACCCGTGCCAGATCGACGACGACGTCGGCGTCGCCGGGCTCCTCGTAGGGGGACGAGATGCCGGTGAACTCGGGGATCAGTCCGGCGCGGGCTTTGGCATATAGGCCCTTCCGGTCACGCTCCTCGCACACGGCAAGCGGCGTTGACACGTGGACGAGCAGGAAGTCGCTTGAGGCCGAGGCCATCGCACGGACTTCCCGGCGCGAGGACTCGAAGGGTGCGATGGGGGCGCACAGCGCGATGCCGCCCGCCTCGGCAACGCGGGCGGCCACCCACCCGATGCGCCGCACATTCAGTTCCCGGTCCGCACGCGAGAAACCAAGCCCTGAGGAAAGCAGGGTCCGCACGTCGTCGCCATCCAGGAGCTCCGTGTGCCGTCCGTCCGCCCGCTGCAGGCGTTCGGCGACCTCCCGCGCCAGCGTCGACTTGCCGGAGCCTGAAAGGCCGGTGAAGAGGACCACAAGGCCCCGCGGGCGGGGGGCTCCGGCGGGGCTCCCGCGTTCGTCACTGCGTCCGGGCCCCGCCGCGGGGGATCCTCCCTGCGGCCCGGAGGTGAAGTCGAGGAGGATGTCCGCGCCGAGGCGGGCCAGGAGCCGCGCGGCGCCGCCGGCGGGAGCACTGCCGTCATGATCGGTTGCACCGGTGGGAACTGTGCCGGTGGGAACTGTGCCGGCGGGAACGATGCCGGTGGGAACAATGCCGGTGGGAACAATGCCGGTGGGAATAGTGCCGGTGGGAACAGTGCCGGTGGGAACAATGAGGAGCCGGACGCGGCCGCCGGGCACCTGCGCCGCAACCGCCTCCAGCGATTCAATCAGCCGGGCCGTTCCCTCCTGCCGGGCGGTGTCGCTGTCAGCGACGGCGAGGAGGACCAGGTTCGCCCCGCGGGCGCCGACGAGGGTACGGGTCAGCTGCTCCAGCGATGGGACCCCCGCGAAGGCGGCCACCACGAGCGGTGCCCGGTCCCCGCCGCGGACGTCCGGCACGGCAAGGGGCGCTGTCAGCCGCAGCCTGCGGAAGGGGCCATGCTCGGCCGGCTGGAGCGGTGCGGGCGTCCCGGAGACATAGACGTCCTCCTCGGCGGCGCCCGCGGCCGTGCCGTCGACGGCTAGGCGGGCCAGGGGAGTGCCGTCGGGATCGGCCAGCAGCAGCCCGCCGCGGGCGAGGGCTGCCCGCGCCGTCGTGGCGGGAACCCGCAGCGTCGGTTCCGCCGGCCAGGAAGCCGGTTTCCGGCCGGGAAGACAGTACCCGCCGGCAGGGGCGTACAGCCCGCCGAGAAGGAGTTCGAGCACGTCGAGGCTGTGCCCGCGCAACTGGAGCACGGGGTGGTGGAGGACGTCCTGCCAGGAGGTCATGGACGCCGTCTCCGGCCGGGAGCGGGGCATCCCGAGGGCATCGAAGACCCCTCAGGTCCAGAGGAGGGGCCGGCCGAGATAGTCGGCGAGGTCCTGATTGGGGCCAGAATAGAAATCCTCGAGCTCCTTCCGGGCGCTGGGTGGAATGCTCGAGCGGGTGATCGCATTGAACGGCTTGGTCGAGGGAAGGGCGAAGCGCGGAAGGCCGAGGAAATCGCACACGGTGTCGAAGGTTCCCTGGACGTCGGAGTACATGTCCTCGCTGCGCAGGACCAGCAGCTGGCCCTCGGGAAAGGACGCGTGCCAGTTCTGGATCTGGGGAAGGTAGAGGCCGCGGCTGCGGTAGGAGTAGAAGTCGTAGGCCGTGCTGTAGTAGGCGGGGTCCGCCAGCATGGCGTCGAGCTCACCGGCGAGCCGGTCCTCCTCGGCGGCCAGTGCCGCTTCGAAGCCGAGCGGTTCGACGCCGTTGGCGGCCCGTTCCTGATGGTGGGACCAGGCGCGGTCGACGGGGTCGCGGAGCAACGCGATGGCCCGGACGTCGGGGGCCGTCGCACGGACCCGTTCGGCGATCCGGGGATCCCACTGGTAGTAGGGCGAGGCTTCACCGCTCACCGGCCGGTGACCCGCCGACCGGGCCACAAGCCTGCGGTAGGAGTCCGTATGGAAATGCGAGCGGTACCAGCCTTCGCCCCGGTGGTACTCCTTGAAGAAGTAGTCGGTGCTCTTCCTCCCCCGGATTTGGGGAAAAAGCCCGAGGACGCCGGGATGCATCAGGAGGTAATTGAAGAGGGAGGTGGTTCCGCCGCGTTTGGTGCCGATGATCAGGAAATCGGGAACCGGCCGTGCCGTAGCGGTCCGCCGGCCATAGGACCGCGTGAGGGTATCGCCCACGTCCTTGAGCCATCGGGGGGAAGCGTCCTTAATGTCTGTCAGCGTGACCACTCAAACTCCTTTCGACTCAACCGTCCGCGACCCGGCCGCCGCCGGTTTCCGGGCGGCTCGGCGCAGTCCATCCAGTCTGAGCCTGTACCGGTCAAACCAGCACCACAGAGCCAGAATTGTCACCGTAATGAGTCCTGCCACCGCCAGCGAGGTCGTTGAGCTGCCCAGCAGCGAGAGCACGAGCAGGCTTCCGGGCACGACGCTCACCGCCGCCACCATCAGCGCGTAGGCCACCCGGCCGGCGTCGAACCGGATGCCGACGAAGATGCGGGTTTCGACCGAGGCGAGCAACGCATCGAGGAACATGCTGAACGCCCAGGCGGAGGCGGCGCCGAGAATTCCCCACCGGGGCACGAGGACGAGGTTCGCCGCGATGTTGACGGCAAGCACCACGGACTTGTTGAAGGCCATCCAGCCGCTTCGGCCGCTCATGGTAAGCACCGAGTCGATGTTCCCGCCGAAGAGGAAACAGATTGCCCCGACGCAGAGGATGACCAGGGCCGTGGCACCTTCGGAGAACCCCGGCCCGAACCAGCTCAGCACCGTGGGTGCGAAGAACATGAACAGCCCGTAGATGGGCGTTCCGAAAAGCACGATCCAGGTCAGGGTCGTTGAGTAGAGGGTCTGGACGGCGTCGACCTTGCGCTCCTCGAGGAGGGCGCTGAACCGGGGCGAGATCACCATCCGCATCGCCGTTGAGACGATCAGCCCGGCCGTGACGAACCTGCTGACTGTTCCGTAGATGCCCGCGGCTCCGGCACCGGCGATGGCGCCGACGAGGATTACGTCGAACCACACGATCGCCTGTTCGACGCCGGAGGAATACCAGCGGGGCAGGGCGAACCGACGCACCCCCGTCGAGACCTTTGGAGAGGGGCGCCAGCGGCCCCTCAACCCCGCACGCAGCTCATGCTCACGGACCCGCCCCGCGAGCACCACCAGCGCAATGGCCATGGCCGCCGGCAGCGGCAGGGCCCAGGCGAGGGCTCCCATTGCGGCGGAACCACCCAGCAGGACGACCGCCAGGACGGCGAGCGGCCGCGCTGCCGGAACGGCCACGGCCCCGATCACCGTGTAGGGGAGGATGCTCCCCAGCCCCCGGGTGGCGGCAAGGGCGACCATCATCACCGCCGCGAACGGCAGGAACAGGGCTATCGTCCGGACCGCTCCAACGACCTCCGGCGGCAGTTGCACGAGGTCCTCGGTCAGCGGCGGAAGGAGAAAGTAAAGCATCAGCGTCAAGGCGATGCTGACGGCGACGGCCGGCAGGAGCAGTGCCAGAACCGCCCCGCGGATCCTCTCCGGCGCGGTGGAGGCAAGCCGGGGGAGGATCCACACGCTCGTTGTGTCCATTCCCGTTCGAGCGATGCCCAGGGCGATGGAGAACACTGCGATGGATTGAAGGACGATGCCGGCCCCATACTCACCGAAGGAGCGGCCGAGCACGAGGATGAGCAGCAGGCCCATGACAGCGCTGGTGCCGGCTCCCAACCCGCTGATCAGTCCGCCGCGGGCCGCACGCCGGGCCTCCGACGCATGCTCCGCCTTCATACCGCCCCCAGTCCCGGCAACTTCGCCACCCCGTCCCCCTCTAGACCGACCGGACAATGCACTACCACATCGTTAGGCGAATCCACCCCAGGCGGCGCCGTTTTGTACGATACTTGAGCATAGATGGATGCCCTAGGACAAGATATTGGGTGAATCCCTCGCACTGTATCGTCTTTTTTCTTCGCCAAGGAGGCTGGCCATGGCGTCATCGCAGAAACCCTCGGGTCGCTTCCGTCCGCTTCGGGTCGTGCTCCCCGTGGCCGGTGTTGCGGTGTGCGCCTTCCTGATCGTTTCCCCGCCGGGCGGCAGCCTCGATACTGCGCGCACCGCACCCGGTGGAACCGAGAGTGAGGCACCCGAAACGGCCCCGGAGGCCACCCGGGGCGCCGGGGAGAAGGCGACGGAAGAGGCAGCTCCGGTGAAGGCAGCTCCGGTGAAGACAGCGCCTGCCGGGTCGACACCGGCCACCAAAGCGCCGGCCGCCCCGGAAGCAGAAACCGGAAGCGGCGCCCCCGGCGCAGTGCCCGCACCGGCGGCCTCCGCCCGGATTCCGGTGCCGGCGGCCGAAAAGGAGAAAGCGTCGACTCTGTCGCAGGCCTACGTCGGCAAGACGGCGTCGGTCCTCGCAGCGGCCAAGATTCCGACCGCCGATGAGCTCAAGGCGCTCGCCGTCGGCCCCGCGCAGGGAGCGATCCTCGCCCAGGCGGCCGAGTTCGAGAGCAACAACTGGCGCCAGGAGGGCGTGCCGACCATCGCCGGGCTCGAGATTGTCGCCTACGACGGAGCGGTCACCCCGGCGAGGATGACGGTGAATGCCTGCGTCGATTCCTCGAAGGTTCGGGTTGTGACGGACGAAGGGGTGGTCCTGAGGGAGGGCTCGGCCGGAAACCGGTCGTTGAACGTCCTGTCCCTGGTGCGCGGTGACGGCGGCGCCTGGCTGGTCGAGGAGATTCGCTTCCCGGACGACCCCAGCTGCTGATCGGCCTCCCTGCCCGGACCGCAGGGGCGGCCGACGCCGGGCTGCCGGGATCCGGGATTCCGTTCCCCGCAGGGTCGGCTCCGCCACACCCCGGGACCTTGGCCGCCGGGCAGGGTCTTGGGCCACAGGCTCAGGGCGCCTAGTTCGTGGTTGTCGCCTTCGCCGTCAGGTCCATGCTCATGTCCCGGGTGGCCCGGTAGTTGACGTGGGTTTCGACCGCCACTGTGTTCACGCCGTCGACCAGCAGGGCCACCGGGACGTCGATGACGAACGGTGTCGTGTTGGCCGTCGAGGTGCTGACAGAGCTCGATGCGTAGGTGCTGTGGGAGATGGGGCCGGTGGGCAGGTTCTTCCGGCCGACCTCGGTCCCGTTGACGTAGACCACCACACCGTCGTCGGCGACAGTCTGCAGGGTAAGTTTCGACACCGAGGCCGCTGACGGAACGGAGAACTGCCGCAGGAAATATGCAGTCAATGGCCTGTCGGTCGTTGTTTCGGGGGTGAAGTCGACGTCGGTTCCCAGCCCCGCCGACCCGAAGCCCAGCACCGCGGGCCCCGACTTCCAGGCGGTGGCGTCGAATCCGTTGGCCTTCCAGGACGTCGGCGGAGCTGGAGCTTCATAGCGCCAGCTCCAGGGCGACTTCGCCGCGATCAGCACCGATTCCTGGCCCGCCACCGCCGCACTGACGGTGACCGGGGCGGACTTCACTCCGGTGGCGCCCTTGTCGTCGGTGACCGTCAGCTTCACCGTGTAGGTTCCGGCCGCCGCGTAGGTGCGCGTGGCGGTGGCTCCGGTGCCCGTGCTTCCGTCGCCGAAGTCCCAGGCATAGGAGGCGATGGTGCCGTCGGAATCGGTGGAGCCGCTGCCGTCGAAGCTGGCGGCCAGCCCCGTGGCCTTGGAGGTGAAGGCCGCAGCCGGGGCCGAGTTCGCTGCGGCAGCACTGACGGTGACCGGGGCGGACTTCACTCCGGTGGCGCCCTTGTCGTCGGTGACCGTCAGTTTCACCGTGTAGGTTCCGGCCGCCGCGTAGGTGCGCGTGGCGGTGGCTCCGGTGCCCGTGCTTCCGTCGCCGAAGTCCCAGGCATAGGAGGCGATGGTGCCGTCAGAATCGGTGGAGCCGCTGCCGTCGAAGGTGGCGGCCAGCCCCGTGGCCTTGGAGGTGAAGGCCGCAGCCGGGGCCGAGTTCGCGGAGGTGAGCGCGGCCGAGGCCGTCACCACCGGTGTGCTCGCCGAAAGGTTTCCCGCGGTATCCGCCGCGCGGACAAAGAAGCGGTTGCTGCCGTCCTTGGGAACCACGGCGGTCGTTCCGGTGGTGGTGGCCACAACGCGGTCGTCGCGGAGGATCTGGTACGTCACCCGGCTGCCGGCGTCGGAGGACCCGGCCCAGGTCAGCCGGACGGTCGATGCCGTGTTGTCGGAGATTGTTGGGGTTCCGGGCCGGGTGGGCGCCACCGCATCCCGCTGCGGGAACCGGGCGAATCCGCCGGCCCAGGAGCTGCCGGAGCTGCGGGTGCGGGCAGTGGTCATGTCGCCGCCGGCCCAGAGGGTTCCATTGCTGTCGACGATCTGCGCCCAGATACCCGATCCGGAGCGGAACTTCATGGCGGGCGTAAAGCTGGGGATGTAGTCCCCCGTCGCCGCATTCCACGCCCCCGTCCACTCGTAGGCGTCGGCCTGGGTCCAGCCGGTGCCCATGTTCGGCCAGAAGAACGCGTTCGAATAGTTGAAGTGGTGTCCGTGGGACCCGCCGTAGAGAATCCCACGCGGGCTCTCGGCAATGGCCTGGAAGTCGCCGTTCTTCTGGCCGATGTTCCCCGAAAGGCGCGCGAAGGTGCTTGTCGAGAAGCTGAAGAAGCTGTGCTCGGAGCCCCCGACCCAGACCCGGTTTCCGACCTGGCCGATTGTCTGCTGGTAGTTCGAGTTGCTGCTCCAGGTGGGGTTCCAGGCCGGGGTGGCAAGGGGTGCGCCGTCGACCGTCTGCACCGCGGCCGCCTTGCTGGCCGCCGTCGAGCCCTTCGCCGTGAAGTACCCGGCCGCGTAGAGGCGGGATCCGTCGTCGCTGGGGTCGATGGAGACCACCGTGCCGTTGAAATCCGGGTTCCAGTTCGTGGCCGGGGTGCCGTCGGTCACCGAGACCCGTGCGGCGTTCCGCGTGTACTTGAACGTGGTGGGATTGCTTCCGCCCGCCACGTGGGTGAACGCTCCGCCGAGGTAGAGCCAGTTGCCCTTGACGGCGAGGTCGCCGACGCGCAGGATGCCCGAGGTGGTCCGGTCTTCAACCTTCACAGTCCAGCCGGGAACCGTCGCACCGGTGGTCGGGTTCAGTGCCACGATCGACGTCGCGGCGGCTCCATTGGCCGTGGTGAAGTAGCCACCGGCGACCAGGTTCCCGTTGGGGAGCACGGCGAGGGACATCACCGGGGCGTTGAGCTTCGGCACGAAGTCGGTGAGCAGTTCGCCCGTCGTGACGTCGAAGGCCGCGAGGAAACTGCGGGCGACCTTGTCGGTGCCGGTCGATGTGCGCTGGACGGCAGTGAAGTTCCCGCCGACGAACATCCGGTTGCCGCTCTGCGCGAAAGCCTGGACCTCGACGTCGCCCTCGCGTCGGCGCGTGGTGAATCCGGTGACGCCCCAGGGGCTGTCGAGGGCGACGGATTCGGCTACGGGAAGGTTGGTCTTCGCTGCGGTTCCTGCGTCGGGGATCGCGGTGAAGCCCGTGGTCGAGAAAATCCTGGGCCGGATGAAGACTTCGGTGTAG
The DNA here is from genome assembly GCA_003602285.1 of Arthrobacter frigidicola. Lineage (GTDB taxonomy): Bacteria > Actinomycetota > Actinomycetes > Actinomycetales > Micrococcaceae > Arthrobacter_D > Arthrobacter_D frigidicola. The sequence goes on along the minus strand of QZVU01000003.1, from coordinate 237,156 downwards.
GGCCGGGCTCCGCCCAGCCCCTCAGTGGCCGACCACAGGTAGGTGCCTGCGCTGGTCGTCCCCTTGACCCCGCTGCCGTAGGCGAAGCCCATGGTGTAGTTCTGGCCGGAGTCGAACCGCGCATCCGACTTGACCTTCCGGTACGCGTCGTCGACGCCGAAACTGGCAGTGACTCCTCCGCTGGGTGCCCGCACGCCGTCGAAGGAGTACCACGTGATGGGGTGCAGGGCACTGAAGGTCCACACCCACCGGTCCCGTTTGGCGAGGGCGATGCGGGTTTCATGCCAAGCCGTGCCGGTGGTGTTCTTCGCCCGCTTGAGCCGGATGCCGTCGGCGAGACTATCGACCCGACTGCCGTTGAGCAGGGCGTCGACCACTGTCGACGAATACTGGGTGGTGGCTCCCGACATGGGGCTGACGCCGGCGGTCTGGAGGGCGGTCGGGTTCCCGGTGCCCTCGTAGCCGGGCATCCACTTCTCCCGGCCCTTGCCGACGAGGACCCAGCCGCCGCCGCCGGTGACCATGTCGCAGTAGAACTGGGCGGGCGCCGCCATCTTCGGCGTCAACAGCCAGTAGGTGCCCGAAGGCACAGCGGCGTTGTTCTGCTTGATTTCCCAGCAGGAGGCGGCAGCCGTCGCTGCGTCGGCTCCCGTGCGGGCGACAGCGCCCGACGCCGGAGCCGACAGCACGGCCAGGCCGGTCAGCACCATGAGCGACGCGACCGCCGAGCCGAGGACCTTGAGTAATGGCCGCTGTTTTCCCACGTTCGCGTGTGTTCTCACGTTCGCCCCTAGCACTTGCGCAAGCACGGTTTTCCCCGGTCTCCCGGGGCGGCAATCCCATTGGAATCCCGCAGAGTGCACAAAGAGTAGCTGTGGGGAGCGCGCGGGCAGAACCCAAGCGGGGACGACTTCGGTACCTGTAAAGGCCGGACCGATACCCTACTTTCTAACCGCCTACCTGACTGCCGCAGTCTCCCGCAGGGGGAGCTTCGGGCGTCCCCGCAGTCCGACGGCGGCGATCACCACGAGGATGACCAGTCCCGAACCGAGGATGCCGTAGTAGAAGATTTCCACCAGCCCCACGAGCAGCAGGGTGTTGCAGACCAGGCCGACGAGGTCGGTGCGGCGGAGGGTCGAGAGGAAGGCATGGACCAGCCAGGCCAGGAACAGTCCGAGCCCGACGAACCCATGGGAGAAGAGGACGAGCCACACGTGCCCCTGCGTGCCGGCGGAGGGCTGCCCCGAGCGCTCGGACGGCCGGGGCGCGCCGTAGCCGAACACCGGGGAATCGAGTGTGCGCCGGAAGGTCTCCTGGTAGAGCTCCCCGCGGTCATCGATGCTTGAGACGCGGGCTGTGCGCTGCTCGAGCCGCTCGATGACGGGAAGCTGCACCACGGCCACGCCGGCGACCACGGAGAGTGCGAGGATCGTGCCGATGACCCGGGTGCGGCCCAGCAGCGCCGCCCGGAACCCAAGGTAGAGCAGGGCGATTCCCAGGCCCAGGAACATGCCCCGGTTCAGGGTGAGGAAGGCGGGGATGAAGGAGATGGGAAGCGCCGCCACAAGCCACCAGAACCTCCGCTCGCCGCGCACCATGGAAAGGTAGACAGCCACCGCAGGGGTGAGGAGCGAGTAGCCGTTTCCCCATCCATTGGCGTAGAGGAACGGGGCACTCGGCCGCGGCGCGGAGATGACGGTCGCGTTCGGGTCCGGGTTGTACTGGGTGAGGTCCCGGGTGGTCATCTCGTCGACATACGAATTGTCGAGCAGGGCCTGCGGGAGGACGTAGGCCAAAGGCGTCTTGAGCTCGAAGAGGGGAAACGCGAGACCGGCGAACCCGCCGGCGACGACGATCAGCCAGAAGACCGTCAGGACCCCGAAGATGCGGCGGTCCGTGAGCGTCTGCCGGGCGTTGTAGACGTAGACGAAGACGACGGTTGCCGCGGCGTAGAGGAAGAACCGGTAGAAGAAGCCGATGATGCGCAGCGGTTCGTCGATCTGAATCATCGAACACAGCACCCAGAGCAGGAAGAGCAGCAGGATGCCAAAGCCCCGGGGCGCCCGCACCTTTCCCGCCCGTGCCAGGATGAGCACCATCAGCGCGCCGAAGACCGGCCAGGCCATGTCTCCGAACCCCAGCGCCCACCACAGCGGGAAACCCGCGAAGGCGGCGACAATCGGCCAGGCCGGCAGCCGGCCGACGTCAGCCCCGGGACGGGAGGCCGCCGCGGTGCCGGGGGCAGAGCCCGGCTGTGCCTTCCGGCCTTCCACACTGTTGCTCATAAGCACCGTGCCTCCCATCGTGGGCGTTCCCTCGATGGTAAAGGACCGTGCTCTTTTTGGTAGGGGGAGCCGGAAACTATTTGGGAGGCGGAATTCCACCGACGGTTTGCCGATCAAAAGAACCTCTTGCGGGTGGCGCCTTCGCTGGTACAGTGACCCATCAAACGCACTGCAGAGGGACGGCGGAACGTGACAGATAGAGCCACGAGGAGACCGTTGGGGCGGGAACCTCAGTTTCTCGATGCCCCGACCCTGGTGCTGCCCGCCCCGCACGTGGGCGTCGTGCTCGCCACCCACCGCCGGCCGCAGCTCATGCGGCGGGCCCTTGCCTCAATCCTCGAACAGGACTATCCGGGCGCCATCACCGTCCTGGTGGTCCACGACAAGTGCGACCCCGACGAATCCCTTGCACTGGAGGGGGACCGGCGGCAGGTCCTGCCCGTCGCGAATTCGAGGACGCCGGGCCTGGCGGGAGCCCGGAACACGGGAATCCTGGGCCTGACGACGGACTTCGTCGCCTTCTGCGACGACGATGACACCTGGTTCCCCGAGAAACTGACCCGCCAGATCGCCGCCCTCCAGGAGAACCCGGAGGCAGAATTCTGTTCAACGGCGATGAGTGTTGACTACTCCGGCACGGAATCGGTCCGCCTCGCAGGCAAAGCCGAGGTGACCTATGAGGATCTGCTGCGGTCGCGGATGGCCATGGTGCACTCCTCCTCCTTCGTCATCCGCCGCGACTCGCTTCTCTCCACCATCGGTCTCGTCGATGAGGAGATTCCGAACAGCATGTGCGAGGACTGGGACCTGCTGCTGCGGGCCGCCCGGCGGAAACCGATCCTTCACGTCGATTCACCGCTGGTGCGGGTGTTCTGGGGCGGATCGTCCTACTTCTACGAGCAGTGGGAGGTCAAGAACCGCGCCCACCTGTGGATGCTTGAGCACCACCCTGACATCCTTCGCAGCTCCGTGGGGAAGAGCCGCGTCTTCGGGCAGCTCGCCTTCGGGCATGCGGCCCTCGGGAACCGCAGGGAAGCCTTCCGGTGGGCCGGGCGGTCCCTGCGGGCCAACTGGCGCGAACCCCGGGCGGTCCTGGCGCTGGGGGTGGCCGCGGGGGCCGTCTCCGACCGGCGGGTTGTCGACCGCCTGCAACGACATGGACATGGAATCTAGGACGTAAACCGGCCGATACAGCAACAGAATGAGACGAAAATGGACGAGAAATCATCGCTGGGAATGGGACATTACCTCGCCGTTCTCAGGAGGCACTGGAAAACTGTCGTAGCCGCGATGCTCATCGGGCTTCTGCTGGCCCTCGCCTATCTGCTGACCGGGGGCGCACGCGTGACCGCCAGCGCATTGGTGAACGTCAACGTCATCGTCTCGGACCCATTCAATCCGTCCCGGCCCGCGTCCGGGCTGCTTGACGCTGCGACCGAGGGGGAGATTGCCAGCTCCTACGTCGTGGCAAGCGAGGCCTCCAAGGAGGTCCCCGGCGGCGACAGCACGGCGGACCTGCGGAACAACGTCGACGTCAAGACCGGGACCGACGGGACCACGGCCCTGATCTCGTACTCCTCGCGCACCGAGGCCCGAGCCGTCGACGGTGCCGACGCGATGGCCACCTCCTACCTCGCGTACCGGCAGGAGCAGGCCGACGCCCGACGGACCACGATGCGCAACCAGCTCGAGGAACAGCTGGCGGGGCTGAACACCTCCCTGGCCGCCCCGGGTGCGGACCGGGTCACCCTCACCAACCGGATTTCGAACATCGAATTCGAAATCAACGAGCTCAACGCCATCGACACGACGGGCGGCACCGTGATCACCCCCGCCGCCGAAAGCCCTGTGTCAACCAACTACACCCGGGTGCTCGGGTCGGGCCTCGCCGGCGGACTGGTGGCGGGGGTCCTGCTGGCATTCCTCTCCCACGCACTTAGGCGCAGGATCAACGACGGCTACGACGTCGAGCAGGCGGGAAGCGGGCCCGTGCTCGCGGAACTGGTGTCGCCGGAACCGACCCTTCCTGCGCGGGGGGCCGAACTCGACGCCTACCGGGCGGTCCGCGAGCGGCTGTTCGCCGGCCGGGGCCCGGTGACCGCTCTGGCGGTCATCGACGCGACGAGCGGCCGCGCCTTCTACCCGGTTGCACCGAATCTTTCGGTGGTCCTGGCGCAGGCTGGCTTTGAGGTCGAGCTCGTCCTGATGGGCACCACGCCGGAGGAAATGGAGTTGATGACCGAAGCCCTCCAGCTCCGTTTCGGCGCGAAGGAGGGCGGCGCCGAGGTCCTCGTCTCCGAGTCGGTCCCCGGACTGAGGGTGGTTGAGGCCGCACGCGGCGCCTCCGACCACGACGCCGACGACTACGTGACCGATGCCGTCCGACGGCGTTTCCTCGCCCGGAAGGACTCATCTCCCGTAGTGGTCCTGGCCCTGCCCGCCAACGCCCCAAGCGCCAGCAGGATGGCGGCGGCCCGGCTCGCCGGCGCGGCCGTGCTGACGGTCGAAGGCGGCCGGACCCGGAAGGGAGAGGTGGAGATGACCGCTACGGAACTCGCCGGAGTCCGCGCGGAACTGCTCGGGACGCTGCTCGTGCGGGGAGGGCGGAGGATGCCGCACAAGCCGCGCACCGCCGAGCAGAAGGCCCGGCGCCGCGCACCGGAGCCTGTGGCTTCCTAGCCCGGTGCCGGTGCCGGTGTCGGTGGCCGCCGGGCCGCGGGTGCGGACCAGCCCGCGGCAGGCAGCCGGCTGGTTCCGCCGGAGCGCTGCCGTGGCGTCCGCAGTGGACGCGTCCACACTAAACGCGTCCGCCGTGAACGCTTCCGCCGTGAACTGAGGGCGGACGCCTAACGCGGCGGCTGGGCCCCCGGCCCGGACAGCAGTCCCGCCGCCCTGGCCAGCAGGTCCAGGCTCTGGCTGCGGCTGGTCCGGGAAGCGGACCAGCCGCCGTTGCGGAGTGCGAGGGCCCAGGCCCTTTCGACCACAACGAGGGCATAGACAGCGGCGATGTCGGCCCAGCTCGACGGCGGCGCACCTGCCGCCCGCAGGAAGGGCGCGGCTTCGGCCAGGGCCGCGTCGAGGCTGTCGGCCGCAGGGATTCCGGCGGACTCCCTGCGTACGCTGATCGTCCAGTGAAGCGCGTCGAGTCCCGCCGCGGCATCGGCGTCGGAGGACTCCCAGTCCCAGCACCAGAGCTGGCCGTCCGGCTCCCGGGCCGTATTCCACGGCACCAGGTCGCCGTGCCAGCGTGCCGTGACGGGCACGCGCGCGTTCCGCTCCGAGAGCAGGGAGGCCAGCGTGCCTGCGGCACGGGCGACCTCCCGGTCACCGGTCGCGCCGAGCACCTCCAGCCGCTTGGTGAGGGCCGAGAACTGGAGGGTCGAGGAGAGGGTGTCGACGCGTTCAACCGGGCAGAGCGCAAACATCTCCTGCGGGGTCGGCATCGGGATGCGGCCCCGGACGCCCCGTACCTTGCCGGGAAGGGGCTCGGTGATGAGGTAGGGACGTCCCTGCCAGCTGCCGGTTCCCAGAAGGCGCGGAGCACGCGTCGGGCCGGTGCCGCCGCCGACCTCGGCAAGGGCGGCGGCCTCGGTGGAAATGGCTTCCTGGCTTGCATCGTCCCAGGCCAGCTTGGCGTACCCCGCGGGCACCCCGGCCGGTGAGAAGAGCTGAAGGGTCGGCTTGCGGTTGTCGCCGAGCCGGATGCCGATGGCGGCATACAGGCGATCCCGGTTCAGGCACGCCTGAAGTTCCTCGAGGGGGAGCGGGGCGGCCCCGCCGGCGCCGGTGCGCCGTTGGACGGCGAGCCGGTGCGGTGCGGGCGGCAGCCCGAACCGGGAGGGCACGCCCAGGAGGGTGCGGGCCGCCCGCACGCGGACAGGCCGCAGGCCGCGGTAGGAAAGGAGCGCCGCGGCGGTAACGGCGGGGCGTCCGCGGGGGATCAGGATCGTAGGCCGTGCCGCGGAGGGGACCACCCAGTAGTCCTCGGCGTCCTCCCACGCGGTGTCCGGTTCAGGATCGAGGACAACCCGGACGGATCCGGTGGCGACGGGCTCCCGCCACAGCTGCTCCACGAGGGAGTCGAGCGGGGAGTCCCCCCGCCCGGTGATGATGCGACCGCTGGTGCCCTTCCCCATGAGTCCCCTCTGCGTTGGGTTTCCTGCCGGTGCCGGCAGCCGGTGCTCCGGTAGTGCCATTGTGCCGGAAGTTAAAGCCGAGCGGGGACATCCGCGGAAAAGATGCGGGAGCTTCACTGGCCCCCGCGGGGCCGGTGAACGGTGCGCATCGCCTCCCGTCCGCCGCACGCCGGCCGGAGACCGGACAAATCGGTGGGCTCCAGCTGTGGACAAAGGCTTGGAAGGCAACTACATAATGGAGTCCGATTCCCGGCCGCCGGGAACCCTTTGCCTGGGGAAGGGAAAGTGCATGCTCTCACGACTACGCCCGACGCGGGGGCGCACGGTCCGTCACCTGACTCCTCTCGCGCTGGTCCTCGGCAGCACCGTCCTCGCAGCGGACCTGCTGCTGGTCGCGGCGAGCGTCCTCCGCAACTATGTCGACGCCGGCGGTGCCTTCGGGTTCCTCCACCGTGAGCTCTTCGACGGCAACAAGGACCGGACCCTGGCCGAGCTTTTCGGAAATCTCCAGCTCCTCGTCGCCTCCGTCCTGCTGCTGTGGATCGCCGCCGCACCGGCGCGCAAGGCGGAACGGTTCCGGGACGCGGCCGTGTACGGGGCGTGGGCCCTGGTGCTGCTTGCCATGAGCGCCGATGACTTCTTCCGCATCCACGAGGAGGTGGGCCGCGCCATCGACACCCGGCTCGAGCTTCCCGCGCTGTTCGGGCTGCGCTCGCAGGACCTCGGAGAGCTCCTGGTGTGGGCTGGAGTGGCCGCGGCGCTGGGCGCCCCGCTGCTCATCGCCCACCTGATCAGCCGCGGACGGCCCCGCCGGGACTCCTATGTCTTTATTGGCCTGGCCGTCCTCCTCGCCCTCTTCGCCGTCGGGATGGACATGCTTCATTTCATCCTGGGCGACCTTCTGCCCAGCCTGGCGCTGAGCGCGATGAACCAGCTGGAGATTGCAGGGGAGCTGGGCGCGATGACGCTGATGATGGTCTGGGCGGTCCACATCTTCACCCGGCCGGCAAACCCTGCCGGGGACGATGGGTGGCTGTAAGGCACTGCGCAGCGAGGACGGTTTCACCGTGCGAGAATTAGGATAGATCCATGTGATCTAACTGGCCCATGCCGGGCCGGCGCCTGCCGTTCCTAAGGAGCTTCCGCTTTGGCCGTGGTTTCCCCGCCCGTCACCCTGCTGCCCCCCGAGGCGCCGTTCGCCAACGCCGAAGTGCTGCGCATCCGCAATGACTTCCCGATCCTGGGCACCGAGGTCAATGGAGCGCCGCTCGTGTACCTCGACTCGGGAGCGACCTCCCAGAACCCCGTCTCCGTCCTTGAGGCGGAACAGGAGTTCTACGAACAGCGCAACGCCGCGGTGCACCGCGGGGCGCATACCCTCGCCGTTGAGGCGACCGACGCCTACGAGGCGGCACGCGCCGCCGTCGCCGGTTTCATCAACGCGCGCCCGGACGAACTGGTCTGGACGTCGAATGCCACCGAGGCGATCAACCTCGTCGCCTACGCCATGTCCAACGCCGCCGCGGGCCGCGGGGGAGCGGAGGCCGAACGCTTCCGGGTGGGGCCGGGCGACACCATCGTCGTCACCGAGATGGAACACCACGCCAACCTCATCCCCTGGCAGGAACTGGCGGCGCGCACCGGCGCTGAACTCCGGTTCCTCCCCGTGGACGACGACGGCGCCCTCCGGCTTGAGGACGCAGCCGGTGTGATCACGCCGGCGACAAAGATCCTTGCCTTCACCCACGCCTCGAATGTGCTCGGCACCATCAACCCCGTGGCCGAGCTCGTACGGCTGGCAAAGGAGGTCGGTGCGCTGACGCTGCTCGACGCGTGCCAGTCGGTACCCCACCTTCCCGTCGACGTGAAGGCGCTGGACGTGGACTTCCTGGTGCTCTCCGGGCACAAGATGCTCGGCCCCACCGGCATCGGAGCCCTGTACGGCCGCTCGGAGCTGCTCAACGCGATGCCGCCCTTCCTCACCGGCGGTTCGATGATCACCACCGTGACGATGGAGCGGGCGGAGTACCTCCCGGCCCCGAACCGCTTCGAGGCCGGAACCCAGCGCATCTCCCAGGCCATCGCCCTCGGCGCGGCGGCGAACTACCTCTCCGAGACCGGCATGCACCGCATCGAGGCGTGGGAAAGCGAGCTTGGGGCGCGCCTGGTGGAGGGACTGACGGCCATCGAGGGGATCCGCGTCCTCGGACCGCGGGCCGGTGTGCCGCGGATCGGGCTGGCCGCGTTCGACGTCGCCGGCGTCCACGCCCACGACGTCGGACAGTTCCTCGATGAGCAGGGCATCGCCGTCCGGGTGGGCCACCACTGCGCGCAGCCCCTGCACCGGCGCCTGGGGCTGACGGCCACCACCCGCGCCAGCACCTACCTCTACAACACCACGGACGAGGTCGACTTCTTCCTGGAGGCCGTCGCCGGCGTCCGTCCCTTCTTTGGAGCGCGCTGACATGGCAACGAACCTCGAACAGCTTTACCAGCAGATCATCCTCGACCACGCCCGCGAGCGTCACGGTTCGGGGCTGCTTGAGAACACCGGCCCAGGGTCGGTCGGGGAGTCGCACCAGCTCAACCCCGTCTGCGGGGATGAGATCACCCTTCGCACCGTCGTCGACGGCGGCACGGTGGCGTCCCTCAGCTGGGACGGCGCCGGCTGCGCCATCTCCATGGCCTCCGCATCGGTGCTCACCGACCTGGTGGAGGGGCTTGAGCGGGATGAGGCGGTCGGGCTCATCGATGCCTTCCGCGAGGTGATGCGCTCGCGCGGAACGATCCCGGCCGATGAGGAGGTGCTCGGCGATGCCGCGGCCTTCTCGGGCGTCTCCCGCTATCCGGCCCGGGTGAAGTGCGCGATGCTCGCCTGGGTCGCCCTCGAGGAATCGCTCCTGGCGGCCAACGGCTAGCAGCCCGTCGCCCGGGTCCGGGCCGCCGCTCAGCCGGGCTGCGGCAGGGTCATGGTGAAGGTGCTGCCCTGGCCGGGCTCACTGACCGCGCTGATCGTGCCGCCGTGTTCGGTGACGATGCTCTTGGTGATCAGCAGGCCGAGGCCCACGCCCTGCACGGTCGAGACGCGCACGGCGGGGGAGCGGAAGAACCGGTCGAACACCTGGCTCAGCTCTTCGGCCTCGATGCCGATGCCGGTGTCCTCTACCCCGAGCCGGAGCAGCCCCCCGGTGAGTTCGGCGCCCACGGTGATGGTGCCGCCCCGGCGGTTGTACTTCACGGCGTTCGACACAAGGTTGTCGAGCGCCTGGCCCAGCCGGACGGGGTCGGCAACGGCGGGCAGGGCGGCAGGGGCGGTGTTGATCAGCCGGACCCCTGCAGCGTCGGCCGCCGGCTGCGCCGAGGCGATGCACGCACCGACCAGTTCGCCGACATCGCACGGCACCGGCCTGACCCGGAAAGTGCCCGCGTTGATGGCGAGGAGGTCATCCACCAGGGCCTCGAGCTGCAGCGCATTGCGCCGCGCCACCGAAAGGTAGCGCACCACGTCGGGCTCCAGGGAGTCCCTGCGGTCAAGGATCAGGTCGAGGAATCCAAGGACCGAGGTCAGCGGCGTGCGGAATTCATGGGAGACGTTCGAGAGGAAGTCATCCTTGGCGTGCAGCGCACTCAGCAGCGAGGTGATGTCCGTGAAGGACACGACAGTTCCGGCGAACGCGCCGTCGTCGTCGGTCATGGCGCGGGCCGATACCGAGACCGCCTGCTGCGCGCGGCCGCTGCCCAGCCAGATCTGGACGTCGTCAAAGGACTCGCCCTGCACCGCGCGCCGCACCGGGCGGTCCTCGGCCGGGATCGGGGTTTCCCGGTCGGGGCCGAAGATCAGCAGCTGCCCTTCGTTGGGGTCGTCATTGCCGGGCGGGGCGGCCATCCCGTGCGAGATCCGCTGGCGGGCGTTCATCAGCACGTCGTGTCCGTCCCGGTCCACCACCACCAGGCCGACCCCCACGGTGTCGAGGATGGTGGCCAGGAGCCGCTCGCGGGCGACCCCCTCGGCGGCCGCCCTGCGCAGCGCGGCCTGGGACCGGCTGACCGCCTCCTGCTGGGCACGGCGCTCCGTGGTGAGGATCGATATGAATGCCGCGAGTCCGGTCAGCACCACCGGCAGCAGGAACGGCCCGAGGAATTCGGCCGGACCGGGCCTGACCTCGCTGAACAGCAGGGGCCCCCAGACGATGCACAGGGAGCCGCCTGCGGTAAGGGCCGCCGCCGCGGCCGTCGGGATGCGGGAGGCGGCGATCCAGGCGGCCGGGAAGGCGGCGAGCACCCCTACCCCGGAGAGGTAGTCGCCGGCACCGGCGCGCAGCAGCCCAAGTGCGGCGAAATCCAGCAGTGGGACCGCGAGCGCCGCCCAGGCGGGCAGGCGCTGCCACGGGATAACGAAGCACAGCAGGAGCAGGCCCGCCTCGAGGAGGATCCCCGCAGGGAAGAGGGGATCGGCGAAGAGGGAGTCCGGGTCGAGCAGCCACAGGAGCGCGACGACGAGCACGACGACGATCGACAGGGCGCCCTGGCTGAGCACGACCTTCCGCCGCCGGTCGCCGCGGCGCAGCAGCGGGACCTCTGATCCGCGCGGCGCGGAGCCCGCCGCTCCGCCCGCCGTGCGCGTGCTTGCCGCGCCCGCCGCCGTCCCTGCTGTTTCCGCAGCTGTGCCTGTTGCCATGCCTGCCCCCATAGGTCTCTCCACTGACGTTACTGGTCCCGGTCCTCGAACACGTCGGGAATTCCGTCCCGATCCCGGTCGAGCTGTTCCTCGGCCTCGATGGCCCGGTAGTACCGGTTGCGCAGCCGCAGCACTACCGTGGCCAGCAGCGCCGACGCGAGCGACGCCGAGAGGATCGCAACCTTGGCATGGTCATTGGACGCGCTGCCGGCGTCGAAGCTGAGGTCGTTCACCAGCAGGGAGACGGTGAAGCCCACCCCGGCGAGGATCCCGACGCCCAGGACGTCCCACCAGCTGAGCCCGGGATCGAGGCTGGCCTTCGTGGTCTTCGTGACACCCCAGGTGGTGAGCAGGATCCCTGCAGGCTTACCCAGCACCAGGGCGGCGATGATGCCGAGAGTCACCGGGTCGCCCAGCGCGGAGACGAACCCCTCGGCGCCGCCAACGGCAACGCCCGCCGAGAAAAACGCGAACAGGGGGATCGCCACGCCGGTGGACAGCGGCCGGAACCGGTGTTCGAAGACCTCGGCCAGGCCCGGCTTCCCCGGCCGGGGCGGCTGCACGATGCCGTCCTTCCGGCGCAGCACCGGCACCAGGAAGCCCAGCAGGACGCCGGCCACCGTGGCGTGGACACCGGAGGCGTGCATCAGGGCCCAGGCGGCGGTGCCCAGGGGCAGCAGGATCAGCCAGGCCGCCGGGAGGCGCCGGCCGAAGAACTTCGGGTTGCGCTGGGCCAGGAAACCGAAGAGTCCGAGCGGCAGCAGCATCCACAGCAGGTACTCGACGTGCACGTCGGTCGAGTAGAAGAACGCGATGATGGCGATCGCGATGAGGTCGTCCACCACGGCGAGGGTGAGCAGGAAGATCCGCAGGGCGCCGGGCAGGTGGGAACTGATCACCGCGAGCACGGCAAGGGCGAACGCGATGTCCGTCGCCGTCGGGATCGCCCAGCCGCGCAGGGTCTCGGGGGAGGAGAGATTGACCGCGGTGTAGATCAGCGCCGGCACGACGACGCCGCCGGCGGCCGCCGCCACGGGGACGATGGCCCTGCTGGGCCGGCGCAGGTCTCCGGCGACGAACTCCCGTTTCAGCTCGAGGCCGGTGAGGAAGAAGAAGATGGCGAGGAGCCCGTCGGCCGCCCACTCACCGACGGTCAGCTTCAGGTGCCACGGCTCGTAGCCGAACTCGAAGTCACGCAGTGCGAAGTAGCTTCCGGCGAAGGGCGAGTTGGCCCAGATGAGGGCGGCGACGGTGACCACGAGCAGGATGATCCCGCCGACCGTCTCCTTGCGGAGGATCTCGTGGATGCGCAGCCACTCGGGATAGCTTGAGCGCTGCAGCACGCGGTTCGCCGCAGTGCTTCCGCTGTGTTCGCTGCTCATGTGCTGCTCCTCGGGCGTTGACGCTGCCGTGATGCGCTTCTCCGCTGTCCTGGCGGCCGTCGAAGGCTGAAAGGTGGAAGCCGGCCCGGACCGGGCCGGCGCGGCGGCACCGGCGGGCCTAGCCGGCCAGCGCCCGGACCCCGATGATCGCGGTGGCCAGGCCGAGGATCATCGAGGTCGAAATCAGCATGAAGTGAACCGTCAGGAAGCGCGTCGGCGCTCCCTTCTCATCCCGGGCGCGCGGATCCTTGAGGATGCGGCGGAGGAACGGCGGCCAGACGATGAGGGTCCAGACCCCGGCGAGGATCAGGACGAGGGCAAGTGGTGCAGGCAGGGACACGGGGAAGTCTTTCGGGGTGGGGTGCGGAGAGTTAGTGGGTTTCCAGCCAGCGCTGGGCTTCGGCGGCCTGGATGTTAAGTGCCTTGCCGATCATGGGCTCGGCTGCGCCGGCGATCTTGCCGCCGAGGAAGGGGATCGACGAACTGACGGCGCCCTGCAGATCGACGCGGGTCTTCTCTCCGTCCGCGACCAGGCGCTGGATGGCGGTGACGCTCAGCGGAACGCCCGCCACGGCCATCTCGACCCGCGCCTCACGGGAACCGTCGGGCGCCGGAGCGGCCCAGCGCTCGGTCTGGGTGACCGTCAGCGTTTCACCGACGAATTTGCGGGCCATGTCCGGCAGCCGCGTCGTGGGCATGGTCCGCACGGCGGTGAGGGTGAAGGGGCCGGTGATCTCGCCGTCGACGGTGAGCGATTCGAGCGCTCCACCGACATGGCGGCTCATGTGCTGAAGGAATCCTTCGTCGGTGAACACGCGGGTCACGGCCGCGGCGTCGTAGGGCAGAGTGGTCGAGGCGTTCAGTGCCATAGTTCCTCCGGGGTTGTAGTTCGGGGGTTGGAAGTCGGGGGTGTAGCTCGCTTTTGCCATCCTACGTGCCCGCCGCTGGTTGAACCTGTCCCGGGAAGCGCTGGGACCGGCCGGAGAAGCCGGTAAACTGGGGAACTGTACCCGGGATCAGCAGCGGATTCCGGTCTTTTGTGCTGTCCTGCGGCTCCAACCGGCCGCGGCCGGCGCCCGATCCCCAGCGGCGGCCGGCGGCACTCGAGGACGTCCAGCGCCGGACGATCACCATCCAACGTGTCACCGATGTGAGGAACCAGATACCCATGAGCCTCAATGGACTGCGGGCCGCACTGGCCGAGGACCCGTCCTACGCGCGGGTGCGGGCAAACGCCGCGCGCCCGGTGGGCCAGCGCAGCACCGACCTGCAGATCGGCGCCCCGGCCGGAATGCGCGCGGCGCTGCTCGCCGAACTGGTCGACGGCCTGCGCCGGGACGACGACGCCGGATCCGGCTCGGCCGTGCCGGTGGTCCTCGCGGTCACCGCCACCGGCAGGGAGACCGAGGACCTCGCGGCCGCGCTTCGCAGCTACCTTCCCGCGGCCGAGGTCGAGGAGTTCCCCAGCTGGGAGACCCTCCCGCATGAACGCCTCTCCCCGCGCTCCGACACCGTGGGGCGCCGGCTCTCCGTCCTGCGCCGCCTCGCCCACCCCGAAGGCTCCCCGGTGCGCGTCATCGCGGCGCCGATCCGCGCCGTCGTGCAGCCGCTCGTGGCGGGCCTGGGGGAGCTGGAGCCGGTCTCGGTCAAGGTCGGCGACGAGGTGGCCTTCACCGAGGTGGTGAAGTCCCTGGCCGACGCCGCCTACGCCCGGGTCGACATGGTCACCCACCGCGGGGAGTTCGCGGTGCGCGGCGGCATCATCGACGTGTTCCCGCCCACCGAGGACCACCCGGTGCGTGTCGAGTTCTTCGGCGACGAGATCGACTCCATGCGCTGGTTCGCCGTGGCCGACCAGCGTTCCCTGAACTCCGATGAGCACCCCACGGTGCTGTACGCGCCGCCGTGCCGGGAAATCCTCATCACCCCCTCGGTGATGTCCCGGGCGGCGAAACTGCTGCCCGAGCTGCCCGCCGCGGCCGGCATGCTCGAGAAGATCGCCGGCGGGATTGCCGTGGAAGGCATGGAGTCGCTGGCCCCGGTGCTTGTCGACGCCATGGTGCCCTTCGTCGGTGAGCTTCCGGCCGGCTCGATCGCCGTCGTGATCGAACCCGAGAAGGTCCGCACCCGCGCCCACGACCTGGCTGCGACCAACGAGGAGTTCCTCGCCGCCGCCTGGTCCACGGCCTCCGACGGTGGCGCCGCCCCGCTCGACCTCAGCGGCGGGCTCGGCACCGATCTGCAGGCCGCGAGCTTCCGCTCCCTCACCGAGACGCGCGCCACGGCCCTCGGGCATGACGTCGCCTGGTGGGGCATCACCTCCCTCGGCGCCGGGGAGGACCTCCTCGCCGACGTCGACAGCTTCTCCCTTCACGCCCGCGAACCGCGCGGCTACCAGGGCGACGTCGCGGAGATGATGGACTTCATCGGCGGGCGGGTGCGCGACTCCTGGCGCGTCGTCGTCGCCACCGAGGGCCCCGGCCCGGCCAAGCGCCTCGCCGAACTGTTTTCCGACTCGAACATCCCGGCCCGGCGGGTCGACTCCCTTGAGTCCGAGCCGCAGCCGGGCATCATCGAGATCACCACGGCGCGGGCCGGGCGCGGGTTCGTCCTCGACGGCCTGAAGCTGGGGCTGCTCACCGAGGCGGACCTGCTTGGGCGCACCAGCGCCCAGGGCACCCGGGACATGCGCAAGATGCCCTCGCGCCGGCGCAACGCCGTCGACCCCCTGCAGCTCAAAGAGGGCGACTTCGTGGTGCATGAGCAGCACGGCGTGGCGCGCTTTGTCGAACTGATGCAGCGCTCCACCGGCGCCGGGCCCACCCGGACCACCCGGGAGTACCTCGTCCTCGAGTACGCCCCCTCCAAGCGCGGAGCCCCCGGGGACCGGCTCTTCGTGCCCACCGACCAGCTCGACCAGGTGACGCGCTATGTCGGCGGGGACACCCCGGCGCTGAGCAAGATGGGCGGTTCGGACTGGGCCAAGACCAAGAACTCCGCCCGGAAGGCCGTCAAGGAGATCGCCGGGGAACTGATCCGGCTGTACTCGGCGCGGATGGCCTCGCGCGGGCACTCCTTCGCCCCGGACACGCCCTGGCAGCGCGAGCTCGAGGAGGCCTTCCCCTACGTGGAGACCCCCGACCAGCTCACCACGATCAACGAGGTCAAGGCCGACATGGAGCGCGAGGTCCCGATGGACCGCCTCGTCTCCGGCGACGTCGGCTACGGCAAGACCGAAATCGCCGTCCGCGCCGCCTTTAAGGCCGTCCAGGACGGCAAGCAGGTCGCCGTGCTGGTGCCGACGACGCTGCTGGTGCAGCAGCACTTCGAGACCTTTTCCGAGCGCTTCTCCGGCTTCCCCGTCACGGTCCGGCCGATGTCCCGCTTCCAGACCGCCAAGGAAACCCGGGAGACCGCCGAGGGGCTGGCCTCCGGGGCCGTCGACGTCGTCATCGGCACGCACCGGCTGCTCTCCAAGGAGATCGCGTTCCGCGACCTCGGGCTGGTGATCGTGGACGAGGAGCAGCGCTTCGGCGTCGAGCACAAGGAGGCGCTGAAGAAGATGCGCACCAATGTCGACGTGCTCGCCATGAGCGCCACCCCGATCCCGCGGACCCTCGAGATGTCGCTGACGGGCATCCGGGAGACCTCCACGCTGGCCACCCCGCCGGAGGAGCGGCACCCGGTGCTCACCTACGTCGGGCCGTACACGGACAAGCAGGCCTCCGCGGCGATCCGGCGGGAGCTCATGCGCGAGGGCCAGGTGTTCTTCGTCCACAACCGGGTCTCCTCCATCGACCGCACCGCCGCGCAGCTGCGCGAACTGGTGCCGGAGGCGCGGGTCGCAGTGGCGCACGGGCAGATGAGCGAGTCTCGCCTCGAGCAGATCATCGTTGACTTTTGGGAGAAGCGCTTCGACGTGCTGGTGTGCACCACCATCATCGAGACCGGCCTGGACATCTCCAACGCCAACACCCTGATCGTGGACCGCGCCGATAACTACGGTCTCTCGCAGCTGCACCAGCTGCGCGGGCGCGTCGGCCGCGGCCGGGAACGGGCCTACGCCTACTTCCTCTACCCCACGGAAAAGCCGCTGGGCGAGGTGGCCCTTGAACGCCTCAAGGCCGTGGCCTCCCACAACGAGCTCGGTGCGGGCATGCAGCTGGCCCTGAAGGACCTCGAGATCCGCGGGGCGGGCAACATGCTCGGCGGGGAGCAGTCGGGCCACATTCAGGGCGTCGGCTTCGACCTGTACATCCGGCTGGTCGGCGAGGCGGTGGCCAGCTTCAGGGGCGAGGCCGAGGAGAAGGCCGCCGAAATGAAGATCGAGCTGCCGGTCAATGCGCACCTGCCCCACGACTACGTGCCGGGGGAGCGGCTGCGCCTTGAGGCGTACCGCAAGCTCGCCGGAGCGGCGACGAACGAGGCCATCGAAGGCGTCGTCGAGGAGCTCACCGACCGCTACGGGGAGCTGCCGCCGCCGGTGGCGAACCTCATCGCCGTCGCCCGTTTCCGCGTCTCGGCTCGGGCGGCCGGACTGACCGACGTCGCGCTGCAGGGCAACTTCATCAAGTTCGCGCCGGCCGAGCTGCCGGAGTCGAAGCAGATGCGCCTGAACCGCATGTACCCGGGCGCCTCGGTCAAGCCGGCGCTGAACGCGGTGCTCGTGCCGAAGCCGAAGACCGCCCGGATCGGCGGGCGGGACCTCGTCGACGCCGAGATCCTCGAGTGGGCCCAGAACGTCGTCGACGCGGTGTTCGCGGCCTAGGGGAGCGCTCTCCGGGACGGCCGGCGCGCCTCGAAGCGACCGGCGCGGCCCCTCGCGACCAGCGGGCCACAAAACGACCGACGGACCCGGGATAGGCGGCGCGTGCGTCGTTTTCGGGTGCGTCGGTCGTGAAGTGGTCCGGGGAAACGCGCGTCCCGGACGCAGCAGAGGCCGTCCCTAAACGGGGCGGCCTCTGAGAATACTGCGGGTGACCGGAGGCCCGGTCAGGGCGGACGTTAGGAGTCGACGGCCGCCGAGCGCTTCTTGGCCTTGGTGCGGTTGCCGGCGGCGAGGTCGGCGCCGGTGTCCGAGCGGCCGATCACTCCCTGCGGGATGAAGAACGCGATGAAGGCCAGGCCGATGCACACGGCGAAGGGCCAGACGTTCTCTCCGTTGGAGAAGCTGATGGCCCACAGGCCGATGAGGAACAGCACGAACATGATCGTGAAGACCAGGATGTTCTCGCCGAGGTGGCCGACGCCGGCGTGGGCCGGCTGCTTGGACTCGGGACGGCCCGCGCGGTCGCTGTCAGCCTGCTCGCGCTGCGCCTGCTGACGGTCGGACGGGGCGCTGCCCGGATCTACCGAATGTGACATTAGTACTCCTTCGAGTGGGAAATCGTGCTGGTCGCGCTGTCCGTCAGTACCCTAAGGCGCCCTGTTCACCCTTAAGGATAGCGACTCCGGAGCTGGCGCCGATCCGGGTTGCCCCGGCGTCGATCATGGCGCGGGCGTCGGCCAGGGTGCGCACCCCGCCGGAGGCCTTCACGCCGATGTCCGGGCCGACGGTGCGGCGCATCAGGGCGATGTCCTCGACGGTGGCGCCGCCGCCGTTGAACCCGGTTGAGGTCTTCACGAAGTCGGCGCCGGCCTCGACCGAGGCCCTGCAGGCGAGGACCTTCTGGTCCTCGTTCAGCTGGGAGGTCTCGATGATGACCTTCAGGATCGCCCCGCCCTCGTGGACGGCCTCGGCCACCGCGCGGATGTCGAGCACCAGCGCCTCGTAGTTCCCGGCGCGGGCCGCGGCCAGGTCGATCACCATGTCGACCTCGTCGGCGCCGTCGGCCACGGCACCCCGGGCCTCGAAGACCTTCACCTCGGTGGGGGTGGCGCCGAAGGGGAAGCCGATGACGGAGCAGGTCAGCACGCCGCTGTCCTTGACGGCGGTGTGGACGGTGCTGACCCAGATCGGGTTCACGCAGACCGACTTGAAGGAGTGTTCAACGGCCTCCGCACAGACCGCGAGGATCTGCTCACGGCTGGCTTCGGGCTTCAGGAGGGTGTGGTCGATATAGGAGGCAAGGGAGACATCGCTAGGCATAGGGCTATCTTTTCACGAGATGGGGAACGGGCGGCACGGCCGGAGCCGGGGGAGGCGGCGTCAGAGCCCGAGGGCGGCGCCGACGTCGGCCCGGACCGCCTCGAGGCGGATTCGGGCCGCGGCCTTTGCATCGGCGAGCCCCTCGGCGGAGGCGACCGGCTCGATCACCTCGAGGTAGCACTTGAGCTTGGGCTCGGTGCCGCTGGGGCGGATGATCACCCGGGTCGAATCGCCGGTGAGGTAGAGCAGGCCGTCGGTCGGCGGCAGGTGCTCCGAGCCCTGGGACAGGTCGACGGCGGTGGCCACGGGCGACCCGGCGAACGACTGCGGCGGCTTCGAGCGCAGCCGGGCCATCATCTCGCCCAGCAGCGGGAGGCTGGCGA
The DNA here is from genome assembly GCA_003602285.1 of Arthrobacter frigidicola. Taxonomy (GTDB): domain Bacteria; phylum Actinomycetota; class Actinomycetes; order Actinomycetales; family Micrococcaceae; genus Arthrobacter_D; species Arthrobacter_D frigidicola. The sequence goes on along the minus strand of QZVU01000003.1, from coordinate 218,204 downwards.
CCCGGACGGAGAGCTGGTCCGCGGTGTGGAGGCCGTGGGCGAGGAACGCGTCATCGAGCAGGTCGAACAGCGTGCGGCCCGCGGCCTTGGTGGCTGCGGCGAGCTCGGCGAGCAGGAGCCCGGCGGAGATGCCGTCCTTGTCGCGGACCGTCGTAGGTGCGACGCAGTAGCCGAGGGCCTCCTCGTAGCCGTAACTGAGGCCGGGCACCCGGGCGATCCATTTGAAGCCGGTGAGGGTCTGCACGTGGGAGATGCCCGCGGCGGCCGCCACCCGGCCCAGCAGGCGGGAGGAGACGATCGAGTTCGCGAACACCGCGCCGCCCGTGGAGCCCCCGGCCGTGGCGCGGGCGGCAAGGTGGGCGCCGAGGAGGGTTCCGACCTCGTCGCCGCGCAGCATTCGCCAGGCGCCGGTGGCGGGGTCCTTGGCGGCCAGCGCGACGCGGTCGGCGTCGGGGTCGTTGGCGATCACCAGGTCGGCGTCGGCCTCCTGCGCCGTCTCCAGGGCGAGATCAAGGGCTCCCGGCTCCTCCGGGTTGGGGAAGGAGACGGTGGGGAAGTCGGGGTCCGGTTCGGCCTGGCGCTCCACCATCGTCACGTTCTCGAAGCCGGCCGTGTGCAGCACGGAGCGCGCCGTGCGCCCGCCCACCCCGTGCATGGGGGTGAGGACGATGTTGAGGTCCCGGGCGGTGAACGCCGGGTCGGCGAGGGCCGCCACGGCGGTGACGTAATCCATTTCGATGCTTTCGGGCAGGATGGTCCACCCGTCGACGGCCAGCGGGACCGAGTCGACGCTGCCGACCGCCGCGATGTGCGCGGCGATGCCGGCGTCATGGGGTGCGACGATCTGTACCCCGCGGGCCTCCTCGGCGACGGCGCGGCCACCGAGGTAGACCTTGTACCCGTTGTCCTGCGGCGGATTGTGGCTGGCGGTCACCATGATGCCCACCTCGCACTCGAGGGCGCGCACGGCGTAGGCGAGGACCGGGGTGGGAAGCTCCGAGGGCATCAGGAAGGTTTCAAGGCCCGCCGCGGCGAAGATGGCCGCGGTCTCCTCGGCGAAGACGCGCGAGTTGTGGCGTGCGTCGAAGCCGATGACGGCGCGCGGCACGTAGGCGCCGCCGTCCCCGTCCCCAGCCGAGGCCAGGTCGAGGGCGTGCGCCGCGACACCTGCGGCGGCGCGCCGGACCACGACCCGGTTCATGCGGTTCGGTCCGGCGCCGAGTGCGGCCCGCAGCCCGGCGGTTCCGAACAGCAGCGGCCCGGAGAACCGGTCGCGCAGTTCGGCTTCGGCCGCGGCATCGCCCTGCAGTACGGCGTCGACAAGGGCTTCAAGTTCGGCGGCGGTCTGCGGATCCGGGTCGGCCTGCGCCCAGGCCGTGGCCGAGGACAGAAGGAGCTGCTGTTCGGGGGAAGTCATGGGGGAGAACCTGCCTGGGTGCGTCGGGGCGGAGGGTGCTTAGAGCTTGGCGACGATGTCGGCGAGCAGACGGGAGATGCGCGGCCCGGCCGCCTGTCCTGCCTCAAGAACTTCGGCGTGGCTCAGCGGGACCGGGCTGATGCCGGCGGCGAGGTTTGTGACCAGGGACAGCCCGAAGACCTCCATGCCGGCGTGGCGGGCGGCGATCGCCTCGAGGGCGGTGGACATGCCCACGAGGTCGGCGCCGATCCGCCGGGCGTACTGCACCTCGGCGGGGGTTTCGTAGTGCGGGCCGGTGAACTGGGCGTAGACGCCCGAGTCGAGGGTCGGGTCGACGTCAAGGGCGATCTTCCGGATCCGGGCCGAGTAGAGGTCGGTGAGGTCGACGAACGTCGCTCCCTCGAGGGGGGACGTCGCGGTGAGGTTGATGTGGTCGCTGATGAGCACCGGGGTGCCCGGCGTCCAGCGCTCCTGCAGCCCGCCGCACCCGTTGGTCAGCACCAGGGTCTTCGCGCCGGTGGCCGCCGCGGTGCGGACCCCGTGGACGACGGCGCGGACGCCCTTGCCCTCGTAGAAGTGGGTACGCGCGCCAAGGACCAGGGCGCGCTTTCCTGTCGGGGTCAGCACCGAGCTGATCGTACCCACGTGTCCGACGACGGCGGGTGCCGAGAAGCCGGGGATGTCGGAGGCGTCGACGGAGGCCGTCGTCTCCCCGATCAGGCCGGCGGCGCCGCCCCACCCGGAGCCCAGGACGAGGGCGGTGTCGTGCCGCTCCACCCCGGTCTTTTCGGCGATGTAGTCGGCGGCACTGCGGGCAAGGTCAAAAGGATCATTCGTCACCGCACAAACCTACCGCGTGGACTGGGGCCGTTCCAGCGGGCCGCTCGCGGCGGGCCAGGTACCGCGGGGCGACCCGGCGTGCGGGGGCGGTGCGCGGCCATTGCGGTGTGCGAGGCGGATGTCACCGGGCCGGAAGGCGTTCTGCGCACCCGAACGCGACGAATGGGCCCGATTTATCCGGTCCGCCCGTCGTTTTCGGGTCTGTGGGTCGATCCGGGGCGTGCTCGCCGTCCGACGGCGCGGCGGACGCCGGGCTTCACAGCGGTGCCGGGCGGACATCCTGCCTCCCGACGCCCACCGGCCAAGCCGCCAAATCGTTTGGGCCGCCGCCCGGGATGGGGGACAATAAGGTGCTGTGACCAATCAACTTGATTTCAGCTCCCTGCGTATTGCCATCCTCGGCGGCGGCCCGGGCGGATACGAGGCGGCGATGGTCGCTTCCTCCCTCGGCGCCAACGTCACGATCGTCGAACGGCAGGGGCTGGGCGGCTCGGCGGTGCTGACCGATGTGGTGCCATCGAAGACCCTCATCGCCACCGCGGACACCATGACCCGCTTCACCGACGCCCACAGCCTCGGCGTCAACTTCACCGACACCTCCGTCGCGGCCGACCTGCACAAGGTCAACCAGCGGCTCCTGAAGCTCGCAGTCGAGCAGTCGGCCGACATCCGGGCCACCCTTGAGCGCAACGGCGTGCAGATCATCATCGGCACCGGGAAGCTCCTGGACAACCACCGCATCGAGGTCGTATCCGAAGGGGAGACCTCGGTGATCGAGGCCGACGCCCTGCTGATCGCCGTCGGATCCCACCCGCGCGACCTGTCCACCGCAGTGCCGGACGGGGAGCGGATTTTCAACTGGACCCAGATCTACAACCTCACCGAGGTCCCCGAGCACCTGATCGTCGTGGGCTCCGGGGTCACCGGCGCCGAGTTCGCCTCCGCCTACAACGGCCTGGGCGCCAAGGTCACGCTCATCTCCAGCCGCGACCAGGTGCTTCCCGGTGAGGACGCCGACGCCGCCGCCGTCCTCGAGGACGTCTTCCTCAACCGCGGCATGACGGTCCTCTCGAAGACCCGCGCCGACAAGGTCAAGCGCACCTCGACCGGCGTCGAGGTCCACCTCTCCGACGGCAAGGTCATCGAGGGCAGCCACTGCCTCATGGCCGTCGGCGCGGTTCCGAACACCGCCGACATCGGACTTGAAGAGGCAGGGGTGGCCCTCACCGAATCGGGCCACATCGTCGTGGACGGGGTCTCACGCACGACGGCGCCGAACGTGTACGCCGCCGGTGACTGCACCGGGGTGTTCGCCCTCGCCTCGGTCGCCGCCATGCAGGGCCGGATCGCCATCGCGCACCTGCTGGGGGACACCGTCACCCCGCTCAAGCTCAAGCAGGTCGCTTCGAACATCTTCACCACGCCCGAGATCGCCACCGTCGGTGTCACCGAGGCCGACATCGCCTCGGGCAGGTATCAGGGCGACGTCATCAAGCTTTCCCTCCACACCAACGCGAGGGCGAAGATGATGAACGTCAAGGACGGCTTCGTGAAGGTCATCTCCCGTGCAGGCTCCGGCACGGTGATCGGCGGGGTGGTGGTCGGCCCGCGCGCCTCCGAGCTGATCTTCCCGCTGGCCATCGCGGTGACCAAGAAGCTCCACGTCGACGACGTCGCCAACACCTTCACCGTGTACCCCTCGCTGACCGGATCGATCTCCGAGGCGGCCCGCCGGCTCCACGTGCGGCTGTAGCGGCGGCCTGGGCGGACTGCGGTCCACCCCGGCTGTCCAGTAAATGGACATCTTTATCCACTCTGTGGAAGGTGGTGATGCAATATTCGGATTACACCGAATGGATCCGGCCGCAGGGGAGGCAGTTCCGCTCCCTCTCCTGGGCCTGCAGCCCCGCCAGAGAAAGCCGAACCATGTCCTCTTCAACACCCGCTGCACTGGGCGGTGCCACCAAGCCGCTGAACCCGCGCGGCCGCGTCATCTTCGCCAGCCTCATCGGCACCACCATCGAGTTCTACGACTTTTATATCTACGCCACGGCGTCCGTGCTGGTGTTCCCGGCCCTGTTCTTCCCCAACGCCACCCCGGCGAACCAGCTCCTGAGCTCCTTCGCCGTCTTCGGCGTCGCGTTCGTCGCCCGCCCGCTCGGCTCGATCATCTTCGGCCACTACGGCGACAAGATCGGCCGCAAGGCCACCCTGGTGGCCTCCCTGCTCACCATGGGTATCGCCACCTTCCTGATCGGGCTGCTTCCGACGGCGGAAAACTCCGGCTGGATCATCCTCGCCCCGCTGCTGCTCGTGGTGCTGCGCTTCTTCCAGGGCCTCGCCCTCGGCGGCGAGTGGAGCGGTGCGGCCCTGCTGGCCACCGAGAACGCCCCTGAGGGCAAGCGCGCCGTCTTCGGCACCTTCCCGCAGCTGGGTGCCCCGATCGGCTTCATCCTCGCGAACATCCTCTTCGTCGTGCTCAACACCAACCTGACCGACGAGCAGTTCATGAGCTGGGGCTGGCGCGTTCCGTTCCTGCTCAGCGCCGTCCTGGTGATCGTTGGGCTGTATGTGCGGCTGAAGCTCATCGAGAGCCTTTCCTTCCAGAAGGTCCGGGACGAGGGCAAGGTCGTCAAGCTTCCCCTCGGCGAGGTCTTCCGCAGGCACTGGCGGCCGCTGGTACTGGGCACCTTCATCATGTTCGCCACGTACGTGCTGTTCTACCTGATGACCTCCTTCACCCTGACCTACGGCACCAGCCCGGCCACCGTCGACCAGGCGCGGGCCGGCGCCGAGGCGGCGGGCAAGGAGTTCACGGCCGAGCAGGCCGCGGGCTTCGTGCCGGGCCTCGGGATCGCCCGCGGGGACTTCCTGTGGATGCTCATCCTCGGCGTCGTGTTCTTCGGGATCTTCACCCTGGTCTCGGGTCCGCTGGCGGAACGGTTCGGACGCCGCAGGATGCTCCTGGCGGTGACCGCGGGCATCGCCGTCTTCGGCTTCACCTGGGTTCCCCTGTTCGGTGCCGGCAGCACCGGTGCCATGGCGCTGCTGATCATCGGGTTCATCCTCATGGGCCTGACCTTCGGGCCGATGGCCGCCGTCCTGCCTGAACTCTTTCCGGCAAACGTGCGCTACACCGGGTCCGCCGTGGCCTACAACCTCTCAAGCGTGATCGGTGCGGCGCCGGCGTCCTTCGTGGCCATTGCGCTGTGGAAGGTCGCCGACGGTAGCACCTTCCTGGTGGGGCTCTACCTCAGCATTGCGGCGGTCCTGACCTTCGTCGCACTGTGGATCTCCCGCGAGACCCGCGATCGGGACTACGACAACCACATCGCCTGATCCTTACCCAACCAACGAAGCCGGCGCGGTTCCCTTTGGGGGCCGCGCCGGCGTCGTTTAACCCCCGGTGGGCCGTTTTTCGGGTGGTATCCGCGTTCCCGCAGGTGCCGCGCGGGCGCCGGGTTGCCCGTACAATCAACTAAACGAAGCTTACTTACGATTACTGGATGCGGGAGCGATGACGGTTTCTACACTTGCGGGCGGGCGCTATGCGCTGGGCCGGCGCGTGGGTGCCGGCGGGATGGCCGAGGTGTACCTGGGCCGGGATACCCGACTCGAACGTGACGTTGCCATTAAGGTGTTCCGGCCGGGCACCGCCGACGGAATCGAACGCGGATCCGTCGAGGCGAGGCTCCTCGCCGGGCTCGACCACCCCGGGCTGGTCCGGGTGCTCGACATGGACACCGAACACGCCTCCGGCGACGGCGCCTACCTCGTGATGGAGTACATTCCGGGCCCCGACCTCGGAGCGGTGCTCCGCGCCGGCCCGCTCACTCCCGCCGGTGCCCGCCACGTGGGCCTCGACCTCTCGCGGGCGCTCCACCATATCCATCACCGCGGCGTCATCCACCGGGACATCAAACCCTCGAATATCCTCACCCGCGACGCCGAGCCCGGAAGCGGTGTCTTCACCTACCTGCTGACCGACTTCGGCATTGCCCGGTTCTTCGACGGCAGCGGCATGACGGCCACCGGGCAGGTCGTCGGCAGCGCCGCCTACTTCAGCCCCGAGCAGGCCCGCGGCGAGATGGTGGGATCGCCCACCGACATCTACTCCCTGGGCCTGGTCCTGATTGAGTGTCTGACCGGCGAGCGGGCCTTCCCCGGGACCGGGGTCGAAAGCGCCCTGGCCCGGCTGCACCGCAGCCCCTCCATCCCGGCAAGCGCCGGCGCCGGAATGGGCGAGCTTCTGGCCGCCATGACCCTCGACGATCCCGCTGCCCGCCCCGACGCCCGTGCCGTCGCGACGGCCCTGGCCGGGCTCGACGGCGGCGCGCCGGTCGCCGCCGTGCACGCTGCCTTGGTGCCCCTGGAACCTCTCCAGGCGATGCCCGCGGCGGGCGGTCCGGCCCCTGGCCCGGGCGCGGCGCCCGGCGAGGAGGCGGACACTCCGACGGCGCCGGTGTCGCGGGTGGATGCGCCCACGGCTGCCGTGCCGGTAGCGGCGGCCCACACGGTGGCCCTGCCTGCGGCAGCACCGACGGCGACCCCAGCCCCGACGACGGCGGCACCTGCGGCGGCACCCACGACGGCGGCATCTGCGGCGGGATCGCCCGCGGCAGCGGTCCCGACGAGTCCTCTGCCCGCCGGTGCCGCCACGACCGCCCCGCCCATCGCAGGGGATCCCGTCCGGGGTCCGGAGACCGCGGAGGTTGCCGCACCGGTGGGTGCCTCTCCGGTCCTCGATCCGGACCGGCCTCCTCACTCCGGCCGGGACCGCGGAATCCGGCGCAGGCGCGTACCGGGCTGGCTGATCGCCGTCGCGGTGCTGCTGGCCGCGCTGGGAGTGCTTGCCGCGGTGCTGCTGAACCGGCCCGCCGGATCGGGCGCCGACCCCGAACCCCTGCCATCGGTGCCGGGATCCACCGGCGAACGGCTTGAGGAACTCTACGAAAGTGTGAACCCATGATGCTGAGTCTCCGGCGGGCCCTGACCCGCCCGGTCCTGGTGGCCGCCGTCGCCGGGTCGCTGGCCCTGGCCGGCTGCGGGGCGCCTGGCTCGCTGGACGCGGACGCCGCCCGGGAGCTTTCGGCCTCGGTGCGCGAGATCGCCGGCCTCGCCGCCGCGGGGAACACGCAGGCTGCCCTGGACCGCGCCGAGGCCCTGCGGCAGGAGGTTGAGGCGTCGGCCGCTGACGGCGCGATGTCCGAGGACCGAGCGGCGCTGATCTCGGCGAGGATCGACGCCGTCGTCGCCTCCCTCCAGGAGGCCGGCGAGGAGCCGACCCCTTCGGCGTCGACAACGCCCCCGGCCGGCCCGGCCCCCGCGCCGGCGACCTCCGCCGCCCCGCCCGCGCCGGTGGTTCCGGCTCCGGTCGAGCCGGCGCCGGTCGAGCCCGCACCGGTTGAACCCGCACCGGTTGAACCCTCGCCGGACGCGCCGGAACCGGAGACCGGGGCACCTGCGGAGCCCACGCCCGAGGAACCGAAGCCGGCGGAACCAACGGAACCGAACCCCGAGGATCCGGGCAAGGGCAACGACAAGGACGACGAAAAGGACGACGACGCCGAGAAGGGCAACGACGACACCGGCAAGGGGAAGTCGGAGGAGAAGAAGGACGGCTGACCGCCCTCCGCTAGGAGCGGATGGCGGCGATAACCGACCCGGCCGACACCGTGTCCCCAGGGGCGGCGGAGAGGCCGGACAGGGTGCCCGACTTGTGGGCAGTGAGCGGCTGTTCCATCTTCATCGCCTCGAGGACCACGATGAGGTCGCCTTCGGACACCTTGTCGCCGTCGGAGGCGGCAACCTTGACGATGGTGCCCTGCATGGGCGAGGTCAGGTCGTCGCCGTTGGCGACGGCCGCACCCGCCCGGGGGCGCTGGGACTTCTTGGGCTTGCCCGCCGCTGCGGGCGGCCGGCCGTTGCCCGCGCCCAGCCCTGCCGGGAGGACGACCTCAAGGCGGCGGCCCCCAACCTCGACCGTGACCCGCTGCCGGGATTCCTCGGGCGCCGGGTCCGCGCCGGTGGGGACCCACGGCTCGATCCGGTTGTCGAACTCGGTCTCGATCCACCGGGTGTGGACCGCGAAGGGTCCCTCGGCGGGGGCGAAGGCCGGATCGGCGACCACCGCGGCGTGGAAGGGAAGCACGGTGGGCATCCCGCCGACCTCCATCTCGGCGATGGCGCGCCGGGCCCGTTGCAGGGCCTGCTCCCGGGTGGCGCCGGTGACGATGAGCTTGGCAAGCATCGAGTCGAAGTTTCCTCCGATCACCTCGCCCTGCTCCACGCCGGAGTCGACGCGGACGCCGGGGCCGGTGGGCAGCTTCAGCGTCTCGACGGTGCCGGGGGAGGGAAGGAAGCCCCGGCCGGCGTCCTCGCCGTTGATGCGGAACTCGAAGGAGTGGCCGCGCACCTCGGGGTCGCCGTAGCCGAGGGCTTCACCGCGGGCGATGCGGAACTGTTCGCGCACCAGGTCGATGCCGGTGACCTCTTCGGAGACCGGGTGCTCAACCTGCAGCCGGGTGTTGACCTCGAGGAAGGAGATGGTGCCGTCCTTGCCGACGAGGAACTCGCAGGTGCCGGCGCCCTGGTAGTCGGCCTCGCGCAGGATCGCCTTGGAGGCCTCGTAGAGGCGCTGGTTCTGGTCAGGCGTCAGGAACGGCGCCGGAGCCTCCTCGACCAGCTTCTGGTTGCGGCGCTGAAGCGAGCAGTCGCGGGTGGAGACGACGACGACGTTGCCGTGCGCATCGGCCAGGCACTGGGTCTCGACGTGGCGGGGGGCATCGAGGAAGCGCTCGACGAAGCACTCGCCACGGCCGAAGGCGGCGGTCGCCTCGCGGACCGCCGAATCGTAGAGCTCGGGGATTTCCTCGCGCTCACGGACCACCTTGATGCCGCGGCCGCCGCCGCCGAAGGCGGCCTTGATGGCGATGGGCAGGCCGAATTCATCGGCGAAGTCGAGCACCTCCTGGACGGAGGCGACGGGGTCCTTCGTGCCGGGGACCAGCGGGGCGCCGACCTTGTCCGCGATGTGGCGCGCCTGCACCTTGTCGCCGAGCTTGGAGATGGCGTCCGGGGACGGGCCGATCCAGGTCAGGCCGGCCTCCTGGACGCGCCGGGCGAAGTCGGCGTTCTCGGAGAGGAAGCCGTAGCCGGGGTGGATGGCGTCGGCGCCGCTGCGCCGGGCGGCGTCGAGGATGCGGTCCATCACCAGGTAGGACTCGGCCGCGGTGGTCCCGCCCAGGGCGAAGGCCTCATCGGCGAGGCGCACATGGAGGGCCTCCCGGTCCGAATCCGCGTACACCGCGACCGAGGCGATGCCCTCGTCGCGTGCGGCCCGGATGACGCGGACGGCGATTTCGCCACGGTTCGCGACGAGCACCTTCGTCACCGAGGTGGACACGGCGTCGGGGGTGGCGGCGGGCGGCAGGGGCGCGGGGACAGCGCCTGGCGGTGGTGTGCTCATGGGGTGGAATGCTCCTTCGGGTCTGATCGGAGCCTAGCGTCTAATTGTTGATTCCGCCCATAAACGGTGCCGTCGTTGCGTGTTGCGGGCCGTTCCTTTGTAGGGGTCCTACAAATCGCTCAGGCGCGGTCCGCAGATTCCCACAGGTCGATCACCGGGACGCCCGCCGAGGCCAGCAGCGCGCGGAGCGTGGAGATGCTGAGCCCGACCACGGTGTGCGGATCGCCCTCGATCCGTTCGATGAAGGCTCCGCCCAGCCCGTCGATGGTGAAGGAGCCGGCGCAGTGAAGGGGCTCCCCGCTGGCGACGTAGGCGTCTACCTCCTGCTCGGACATCACCCCGAAGTGGACGGTGGCGGAGTTGACCCCGCCGATGGTGGCCCCCGAACCGTTCTCCCGGTTGTCGACCAGCCAGTGCCCGGTGTGAAGTACCCCGGAGGAGCCGCTCATGCGCCGGATCCGGGCGCGGGCGACGTCGGGCTCGTAGGGCTTGCCGTGCGCCTCACCCTCGAATTCGAAGATGGAGTCGCACCCCACCACGAGGGCGTCCTCGGCCTCGGGCAGGGAGGCGACCGCTTCGGCCTTGGCCCGTGCGAGCAGCAGGGAGGTGTCGTGGGCGTCGAGCTCCCCGTACCCGGCGGCGACGGCGGCCTCGTCGACGTCCGAGACGAGGGTGGTGTGCCGGATGCCGGCCTCCCGAAGGAGTTTGGTGCGGGCGGGGGAGGCCGAGGCAAGGATCAGGCGCGGAGTCATTTCCCTACCCTATGCAGGCGGCGGGCCGGCGGGGAACCGGGGCGGGCGGCGGCCCGCCCCGGAGAGCTAGCTCAGCAGCGCCCGGCGGAGCGTGTCCAGCCCCACCGATCCGAGGTTGAGCGCCCGGGTGTGGAAGGCCCGCAGGTCGAAGGCCGCGCCCTCGCGTTCCCTGACCTCGTCGCGGATCTGCTCCCAGAGCCGCTGCCCCACCTTGTAGGAGGGCGCCTGCCCGGGCCAGCCGAGGTACCGGTTGAACTCGAAGTTCAGCTGGCCCTCGCTGATGGCGATGTTGCTGCGGAGGAATTCGTAGCCCTTCTCGGGGGTCCACGTTCCCGAGCCCCACCGCTGCGGCACCTCGAGTTCGAGGTGGACGCCGATGTCGAAGACCACGCGCGCCGCACGCATCCGCTGGGCGTCGAGCATCCCGAGCCGGTCGCCCGGATCGTTGAGGAAGCCGAGCTCCTGCATCAGGCGTTCGGCGTACAGCGCCCACCCCTCGCCCTGGCCGGAGACCCAGACGGCGTTGCGCCGCCAGGCGTTCAACAGCCGCCGCTGGTAGACAGCGGTGGCGACCTGGAGGTGATGGCCCGGGACGCCCTCGTGGTAGACGGTCGTCGTCTCCTTCCAGGTGGTGAACGAGTCCTCACCCTCGGGCACTGACCACCACATGCGTCCGGGCCGGGAGAAATCGTCGCTGGGGCCGGTGTAGTAGATGCCGCCCTCGTGGGTGGGGGCGATGCGGCATTCGAGGGTGCGCATGATGTCGGGGATGTCGAAGTGCACGCCGGCCAGGGCCTGCACCGCGCCGTCGGACAGCTCCTGCATCCACTCGCGCAGCGCGTCGGTGCCGTGGAGCTGGCGGGCCGGATCGGCGTCGAGGACCGCGATGGCCTCTTCGATGGAGGCGCCGGGCCGGATCTCCGAGGCGACTGCCTCCTGTTCGGCGATGATGCGGTCGAGTTCCTCGACGCCCCACTGGTAGGTCTCCTCGAGGTCGACGGCGGACCCGAGGAACAGGCGCGACATCAGGGCGTAGCGTTCACGGCCGACGGCGTCCTTGGTGGGGGCACCGGGCAGCAGCTCCTCCTGCAGGAACGCGGCGAGCCCGCGGTAGGCCAGGCGGGCGGCCTCGGCTCCGCTGCGCAGCTCGGCGGCGAGCGGCCCGGTCACGGGCCCGTCGTCCGTGGCCGCGCCCGCGGCGAAGCTGTCGAAGAAGCCGCCGTCCTCGGCGTACCGGGTGACCTGCTCGATGACGATGCCGATCTGGCGGGAGGCGGCGACAAGGCCCAGTTCCCGTCCGCGGCGCAGGGAGGTGATGTAGCCCGAGAGGGCGGCCGGGACGTTCGACAGGCGGCCGGCGATGTGCGCCCAGTGCTCCTCGGTGGCCGTCGGCATGAGGTCGAAGATGGCCCGGACGTTCTGGGCGGGGCTTTCGAGGTTGTTGAGCTCGGAGAGGTTCGCCCCGGTCTCATGGATCTCCAGTTCGAGCCCGAGGCGTTCGCGCATCGCGTCGAGGGTGACGGCGTCGACGTCGTCGACCGGCTCGAGTCCGGAGAGGTCGGCCAGGGCGGAGCGTGCCGCCTCGGCGAAGGCCTCGATGCCGGCCGGGGAGTAGTCCCGGAATTCGGTCTCCCGGCCGGGCACGCCGAGGACCGTGGCGAATCCGGGGTCCAACCGGGTCAGGGTGGCGGTGTAGGTCTCCGCGACGGCGTCGATGGCCGTTGGCTGGCGTGCGGCACCCTCGGTGCCGGAGCCGGAGGACGGGGTGGAAGGGGTGGAGGCAGGGGGAGTCTCGTTGGTCACAGCCCGAGCCTAGCGCCGTCCGTTGCCCCGGGCTACGGTTCGGCCGAAATATCCGGGGCAGGTCGGGCGCCTCAGCGCGGCGCCGCGCGAAAACACCCTTCCCTTCCTCCGGACCCCTAGGGTGAGGGCATGAATACGGCGGCGGGGGACCCGCGGAGGAATTTTCAGGACGAGGATCAGGGACGGAAACAGGACCGGGGACAGGAACAGGACGGGGGACAGGAACAGGACGGGGGACAGGATCGTGCTCAGGACCGGCGCCCTGGACGGGACGACCGGCCGGGGCCGGTGTCACTGGAGGAGGCCCTGCGCCGGAGTGCCTACCGGCTGGGCGCGGCGCTGCTGGCCGGAGCGCCCGGGAAGAACGTCGTCACCAGCCCGGTCAGTGCCCTATGCGCCCTGCTGATGCTGCGGGCCGGGGCCGGCTCAAGCACGGCCGCCGAACTCGACGCCGTCCTGGGCCTGCCGGCGGAGGGCAGCACCACGGCCCTTGAGGCCCTGCTGGCCCGGCTCGCACCGTACGACGGCGACCCCGGGGCGGTTCAGGCGCAGGAGCCGCCGGCCGTCCCGGTGCTGCACCTGGCCAACGGCGTGTTCGTGGACCGGCGGACCCCCACCGGGGACGCGTTCCTCGCCATGCTGGCCCGCCACTCCAGCGCCGGCGTGTATCCCGTCGACTTTGCCGATCCCGCAACGGAGGCGGTGCTGAACCGCTGGGTATCGGAGGCCACCGGCGGGCGCATGACAGAGGCGCCCGTTGAGTACAACCCGGATACGACCCTGTCGCTGCTCAACACCGCATACTTCGCGGCCGCCTGGGCCGAGCCCTTCGACCCGTCCGGCACCTACCCCGAGGACTTTCGGCTGCCCGACGGCACCACCGTGGCGGTCGATCGAATGCATACCCGTACCCCGGCCCGGTACGCCGCCGGCCCCCGGTGGGTGGCGGTCGACGTCCCCTACACCGAGGGGTTCGTGCTGCGGGTCGTGCTCGCCGACGGCGACGCCGGGTCCCACGACGGGCCCGCCCTGCCTGCGTGCTCTGAGGAGGCTCTGCTTGAGGTCGCAGGGGCGATGGAGGAGGCCGGTGAGGTCTTCCTGGGGCTTGGCCTGCCGCGCTGGGCGTCGGACAGCGCCTTCGACCTGCTGCCGCTGCTGCGCAGGCTCGGCCTGCGGGAAACCCTTGGCGGCGCACCGGACCTTTCCGCCATCCAGCCCGACGCGGTCGTCTCAGCGGCGGCCCAGGCCGCCTCGATCACCGTGGGGGAGAAGGGGACGGTCGCCGCGGCGGTGACCCAGTTCGAACTGATGGCCACCTCGGTGCCGGTCGATCCGGAACTGGTGGTCGAGGTTGACCGGCCGTTCCTCTACGCAGTGCTCCACGAGGCCACCGGCCTGCCCCTGTTCCTCGGAACCGTCACCGACCCGCGCTGACCGGCAGGCCCCGGACCGCGGGCATGCGGCGGCGTGCGCTGCGCCTACCTGCCGCTGCGCCTACCTGCCGCTGCGCCGCCAGGAGCCGGGCCCGGGCAGCGGGTGCAGGCGCAGCAGGGTCCGGCGCAGCCACGCCCGGCCCGGGTGGCGCCGGTCATTCGAGTCCCCTGAGTCCGCCATCGCCAGGACGACGGCGGTCAGCGCGGCCACCTCTTCGTCCGTGGGGTTCCCCGCCACCACGCGCAGCAGCGGTTCCTCCTCCGGGGTGCCGGTGCTCACAGCGGGATGTTCCCGTGCTTTTTGGCGGGCAGGGTGGCCCGCTTGTCACGCAGCGCCCGCAGCGCCCGCACCACCTGGACCCGGGTGTCGGAGGGGGCGATGACGGCGTCGACGTAGCCGAGCTGCGCCGCCTGGTACGGGTTGAGCAGCTCCTCTTCGTACTGCTGGACCACCTCGGCGCGTGCCGCCTCGACGTCGCCGCCGGCCTCGGCGACCGCCTTCAGGTGGCCGCGGTAGAGGATGTTCACCGCGCCCTGAGCGCCCATGACGCCGATCTGCGCCGTCGGCCACGCCAGGTTGAGGTCCGCGCCGAGCTTCTTGGAGCCCATCACGATGTATGCCCCGCCGTAGGCCTTGCGGGTAATCACCGTCACCTTGGGCACGGTCGCCTCGGCGTAGGCGTAGAGGAGCTTCGCGCCGCGGCGGATGATGCCGTTGAACTCCTGGTCCTTGCCGGGCAGGAAGCCCGGAACGTCGACCAGGGTCAGGATGGGGATGTTGAACGCGTCGCAGTGGCGGACGAAGCGGGCGGCCTTCTCGGAGGCGTTGATGTCGAGGGTGCCGGCGAATTGCATCGGCTGGTTGGCGACGATGCCGATGGTGTGGCCCTCCACCCGGGCGTACCCGATGAGCGAGTTCGGCGCGTAGAGCGCCTGCATCTCCAGGAAATGGCCGTCGTCGACGATCGCGGCGATCACTGCGTGCATGTCGTAGGGCTGGTTCGCGGAGTCCGGGATCAGCGTGTCGAGGGCCTCGTCCTCGAGCGTCGTCTCGAGCATCTCGGTGAACTCCCCGAGCGGGGCCTCGGCGAGGTTGTTCGAGGGGAGGTAGTCGAGCAGTTCGCGCACGAAGCCGACGGCGTCCTGTTCGTCGGCCGCGAGGTAGGTCGAGGTGCCGGTGGTGGTGTTGTGCTGGCGTGCGCCGCCGAGGGTCTCCATGTCGACGTCCTCGCCGGTGACGGTCTTGATGACGTCCGGGCCCGTGATGAACATGTGGGAGGTCTTGTCCACCATCACCACGTAGTCAGTCAGGGCCGGCGAGTAGGCGGCCCCGCCCGCGCACGGTCCGAGGATCAGGGAGATCTGGGGGACGACGCCGGAGGCATGGACGTTGTTGCGGAAGATGTCGGCGAACATGGCCAGGGAGGCCACGCCCTCCTGGATGCGGGCCCCGCCGCCGTCGTTGATGCCCACCACCGGGCAGCCGTTGCGCAGCGCGAACTCCTGGACCTTGACGATCTTCTCGCCGTTGACCTGGCTGAGGGAGCCGCCGAAGACGGTGAAGTCCTGGCTGTAGATCCCGATGAGGCGCCCGTCGACGGTGGCGTAGCCGGAGACCACGCCGTCCCCGAGGGGCCGCTTCTTGTCCATGCCGAACGCGTTCGAGCGGTGGACGGCCAGGGCGTCGAACTCGACGAAGGACCCGGGGTCGACGAGGAGGTCGATGCGTTCGCGGGCCGTGTTCTTGCCGCGGGCGTGCTGGCGTTCAACGGCTTCGGGGCCCGAAGGCAGCAGCGACTGGCTCTGCCGGCGCCGGAAGTCGGCGAGCTTGCCGGCGGTCGTCTTGAGGTCGGGTTCCACGTCTTGCTTCATTGAATCTCCGAGTGCAGGGGGTAGGGCGGGCGTCTGGCGCGGCGGCCTCCGGGGGGCTCCTTGTGAGGAATCCTCCAAAAAAACGAGCGACCGTCCCAGTCTAGTGAGCCGAGGGGCCCCTCCGACTGTAGGACTCCTACAGGTTCCGGCGCGAACACTTAGTCCGACCCCTCGGGTTACCGGTCGGTAACATTCGGTGCGTCGCAGCCGGCGCCGCGCCCCCGCCTGCGTATTCTTGCCGCATGACCGCCAGCAACGCAGCAGAGAACGCAGCAGCGACACCAGCAGAGAATCCCGTCCCGGCGACGGCCGTCAACCCCCCGGAGGCTCCCCTGCGGGGGCGCACGCTCCTGATGTCGGGCGGGAGCCGGGGCATCGGCCTGGCGATCGCGCTGCGCGCCGCCCGCGACGGAGCGAACATCGTGCTCCTGGCCAAGACCGGCGAGCCGCACCCGAAGCTCGAGGGAACCGTCTCCAGCGCCGCACGCCTCATCGAGGAGGCCGGCGGAACGGCCCTGCCCCTCGTCGGCGACGTCCGCCGCGACGAGGACGTGCGCGGCGCTGTCGACGCCGCGCTCGGGCGCTTCGGCCGGATCGACGCCGTCGTCAACAATGCCTCCGCGATCGACCTCTCCCGCACCCCCGAGGTCGACATGAAGCGCTACGACCTGATGGCCGACGTCAACGTCCGCGGCACGTTCATGCTCAGCAAGTTCTCGCTCGACGCGCTGCGCCGCTCCGACAACCCGCACATCCTGACGCTCTCCCCGCCGCTGAACCTCGACCCGAAGTGGGCCGGCGCGCACCTCGCCTACACCCTGGCCAAGTACGGGATGAGCCTGACCACGCTCGGCCTGGCGGAGGAGCTGCGCGGGGAGGGCATTGCCGTGAACTCCCTGTGGCCGAAGACCCTGATCGACACCGCGGCGATCCGCAATATGCCAGGCGGCGGCACCCTGGTGCAGGCCGCCCGCCGCCCGGAGATCGTCGCCGACGCGGCACACGCGGTGCTCTCGCGCAGCTCACACAGCTGCACCGGCAACTTCTTCACCGACGAGGAGGTGCTCCGGGAGGAGGGAGTGAGCGACTTTAGCCCGTACAGCCTGGGCGCGCCGGAGGACCGGCTCGTCCAGGACATTTTCCTGTGAGCCGGTGGGCGCTGCCCGGCTGGGTAGAATCGGAGGCATGACCAACCGCTACTCAAACCTGGAGCGACCCGGTTTGGACGCGGCGGCGCTGTCGGTGGCCCTGTGCGCTCCGGCCGGACCGTATGCGCGCGTGGAGCTGGTTCAGGAGACCGGCTCCACCAACGACGATCTGGCCGGGCTGGCCGAGCTGGAACCCGGGCAGTGGCCCGACCTTTCGGTGCTGACGGCGGAGATGCAGCGCGCCGGACGTGGACGGCTCGGCCGCAGCTGGGTGGCCCCGGAGCGGTCCTCCCTGATCGTGAGCCTGCTGCTGCGGCCCGTGAACGCCGGCGGCCGGCCCCTCCCCACGGAGAGCTACTCCTGGCTTTCACTGCTTGCCGCCCTGGCCCTGGCCGAGAGCATCGAGGACCGCACCGAAGTGAGTCCGCAGCTGAAGTGGCCCAACGACGTCATCGTCGATTCCCGCAAGCTGGCCGGGGTGCTCGCCCGGTTCGTTCCCGGAGCCAACGGCTCGCCGCCCGCGCTGGTCGTGGGGGTCGGGCTCAATGTCAGCCTCACCGATTCGGAACTGCCGGTGCCCACCGCCACCTCCCTGCTCCTTGAGTACGCGGGCACCACGGACCGCAATATCCTCCTGAAGTCCTTCCTGCGCACCTTCGCCGCCCGCTACTCAGCCTTCTGCGCCGTCGACGGTGATGCCTCCGCTACCCTCGCCGATGGGAGCACCCTCGCCGGCGCGGTCTCCGGGCGCATGCACACCCTTGGGCGGGACGTCCGGGCGGAACTTCCCGGCGGCCGCGAACTGACCGGCCACGCGCTGGCGCTTGATGAGCGCGGCGGGCTCGTGATGCGCGACGACGACGGCGGGCGGCACACCGTCTCCGTCGGCGACATCGTGCACCTGCGGCCCGCGGGTCAGGACGCCGGATGACGTCGTCAGCCCGGGCCGGACGGCCGCCGCGCGGCCCGGTCGGCAACGTCCCCGCCGCTGCGCCTACCCCAGGCGTGCTCACCGCCCCGGGGCCGTCGCGATGAAGGTGAAACTCGCCCCCGGCGAGCAGGTCCTCACCCGGACGCGGGCCACCCCGCGGAGCCTGATCTGGCCGTCGATCGGCGCCCTGGCCGTGCTCACCGCCGGCGGCTACGCCCTGGGCTGGCTCAGCCGCGCCGCGGTGCCGCCGGAGCTGCAGCAGTGGCAGCCCCTGCTCGTCACGGTGGCCGCTGTCGGCGGCGCCCTGCTGCTGCTGAGGATGTTCTTCCGTCCGCTGCTGCGCTGGCTGGCCGGCCGCTATATCCTCACGAATCAACGGCTCATCCACCGCCGCGGGATGACTCGGCGGAGCCTGTACGAGGTGCCGCTGGCCGCCGTCCACCAGGTGGGGGTGACCCAGTCCCTGGTGCAGCGGCCTTTCGGCAGCGGCACGCTCACCCTCGACCTGGGGTTCGGCCGCTCGGTCAGCTACCGCGACGTGCCCTGCGCCGCCGTGTTTCGGGACCACGTCGCCGAAGCGATCGGAGCGCTCCCGCAGTCGGCACTGTTCAACGGCCGTGCCATGATGGGTCAGCCCGGACCGGACCAGTGGCCCGATCAGTGGCCGGATCAGGGGCAGCCCGCGCATCCGGAAGCGCGGCAGGACGGCCCCGGCGGGGCCTGGAGGGGGGCGGTATGACCACCGCAAGCCGCCCCGACGCCGACGCCGCCGTGCCCCCGCCCAAGGCCGTGTGGCAGCCGCAGGAACTGCCGGGATCGAACGGGCACCCCGGCGAACGCCTCGACCCTTTGCCCGACCCCGCACCCGCACCGGTGCCTTCCCCCGCGCCCGCGCCCGCTTCCGCCGACCCGCACCGCGAAGCGATCCGGGCGCTGGAGATCGAACTCCTCGGGGCGGAACGCACCCTGCGCCGGCGCGAGGTGGCCGCCCGCGCCGGGGTCTCCCTGCTGTCGGCCCGCAAGCTCTGGCGCGCCATGGGCTTCCCCAATATCGGGGACGAGGATGTCGCGTTCACCGAGAAGGACAAGGAAGCGCTGACGACCATCATCGAACTGGTCCGGCAGGAACAGCTCACCGAGGACGCCGCCATCTCCATCACCCGGGCGGTCGGCCAGATGACCGACCGCATGGTTGTGTGGCAGATCGAGGCCATCGTCGAGGAGATGGTCGTCCAGCGCGGCATCCCCGACGCGGTGGCCCGCAAGGCGCTGGTCTCGGAGCTCCCCGACCTAATCGAGCCCCTCGAGAAGATGCTGGTGTACGCGTGGCGGCGCCAGATGAACGCTGCCGTCCAGCGCCTCGCCCTCCGGGCCGAGTCGGGCCTGCGGGCGAGCGAGGAGGGCCGGGACGGCGACGAGGACGACGCACCCCTGCCGCTGGCGCGCGCCGTCGGCTTCGCGGACCTGGTGTCCTACACCAGCCTGTCCCGGCAGATGAACGAGCGGACCCTCGCCCAGCTGGTGCAGCGGTTCGAGAACAAGTGCGCCGAGATCATCTCGGTCGGCGGCGGCCGGCTGGTGAAGACGATCGGCGATGAAGTCCTCTACATCGCCGAATCGCCCGAGGCCGGCGCGGAGATCTCCCTGGCCCTGGCCAAGGCGTTCACCGAGGACGACCTGCTGCCCTCGGCCCGGGTCTCGATGGTCTGGGGGAGGATCCTGTCCCGGCTGGGGGATATCTACGGCCCCACGGTGAACCTCGCCGCGCGCCTGACCGCCCTGGCCGAGCCCGGCACGGTGCTGATCGACGCCACCACCGCCGCCACGCTCAGCGGCAATGAGAAGTTCGTCCTGATTCCGCAGCAGGCACGCACCGTGCGCGGTTTCGGGGAGGTCCACCCGGTGACCCTGGCCCGGGGGACCGGCAGCGGGCTGGTGCTCGACTGAGCGCCCGCCCGACCACGCAACGGCGCCCGGCACAGCCTCCGCTGGTGGCCCACCGCACTCCAGTGCAGAATGGACAGATGACCGACCAGCTGAACATCCCCGCCGGCAGGCACCCGCGCCCCGCTCTCCGCACCGGTCGGCTGCTGCCCGGGGCGGCTCGATGAGCGGTTCGATCGAGGTTCCCGCGGACGCGGGCCAGGGCCTGCGCGTGGTGTGCGGGCACGCCACCCACACCGGGCTGCGCCGCGACAACAACGAGGACTCGCTGATCGCGGCGGACCCGATCTTCGCCGTCGCCGACGGCATGGGCGGCCACGAGGCGGGGGAGGTGGCCAGCGGCCTCTGCGTGCAGACCCTCGGCATGAGCGCGATCGCCGGCACCCGGCTGCCCCGGCTCACCGCGGAGGACCTTGACGAGCTGGTGCAGGAGGCCGACGCCCGCATCCGGCAGGAGACCAGCGGACGCGCCGGGACCACCCTCAGCGGCGTGGTGCTCGTCGAGGCGGCCGGCACCCCCCACTGGCTCTTCTTCAACGTCGGAGACTCCCGCACCTACCGCCTGAGCCAGGGACAGTTCGGGCAGATCACCGTCGACCACTCCGAGGTCCAGGAACTTGTCGACACCGGGCAGATCACGGAGGAGCAGGCCCGCACCCACCCGCGCCGGCATGTGGTCACCCGCGCCCTGGGCACGGGCGACGACGCCGAACCGGACTTCTGGCTGCTGCCGGTGGAGGAGGGGGACCGGATCCTGGTGTGCTCCGACGGGCTCAGCGGTGAACTCACCGACGAGGAGATCTGCGGGATCCTCGCCACCGTCGCGGACCCCCAGGAGGCGGCCGACACCCTCATCGAGGCCACCCTGCGCTCCGGTGCCCGGGACAACGTCTCGGTCATCGTCATCGACGCCACGGGAGTCCCGGCGGCGCCCTGAGCCGTGCTAGAACGCCCGGCGGCCTTAGGGCAAGATGGGACGGTGACCTCAGGAACAGAAGACGCCCTCAGCACCACCGGCCCCAAAGACGGCACCGGCACGCCCAGCGAAGACCTCCGCGAGGAATACCGGAACCTCGCCGACGCCATCCGCGCCCACCGGTACGCGTACTACCAGGAGAACGCGCCGACCGTCTCCGACGCCGAGTTCGACGAACTGTTCCGCCGGCTCGAAACCATCGAGGCACTGCACCCGGAGCTGGTCTCCAACGATTCCCCGACCCAGGAGGTCGGCGGGGACGTCTCCTCGGCCTTCGCGCCCGTGGAGCACCTCCAGCGCATGTACAGCATCGAGGACGTCTTCTCCCTCGAGGAGCTCACCGTCTGGCTCCGGCGCGCCTCGGCCGGCATCGAGCAGCGCAGCCCGGGCAGCAGCGTCCGCTGGCTCACCGAGCTGAAGATCGACGGCCTGGCCGTCAACCTGCTCTACCGCAACGGGGAACTCGTGCGCGCCGCCACCCGCGGGGACGGCGTCACCGGCGAGGACATCACCCACAACGTGCTCACCATCGCCTCCATCCCGCGGCAGCTCACCGGGGACGACGTGCCCGAAGAGGTCGAGGTCCGCGGCGAGGTGTTCATCCCCTCCAAGGACTTCGCCGCCCTCAACGAGCGCATGGTCGCCGCCGGCAAGGCGCCCTTCGCCAACCCGCGGAACGCCGCCGCCGGATCCCTGCGGCAGAAGGACCCGGCGCTGACGGCCGAGCGCCCCCTGGACGCCTACATGCACGGCATCGGTGCGCGCACCGGCCTCACCGCCGAAGCGCAGTCAGAGACCTACGAGCTGCTGCGCCGTTGGGGCCTGCCGGTCTCGCCCTATTCCGAGGTGCTCGACGACGAGGAAGCCATCGTCGGGTTCATCGAACGCTACGGCGACAAGCGGCACTCGCTGCGCCACGAGATCGACGGCATCGTGGTGAAGGTCGACAGCTTCGCCCTGCAGCGGGCCCTCGGGCACACCTCGAGGGTGCCCCGCTGGTGTGTCGCCTACAAGTACCCGCCCGAGGAGGTCAACACCAAGCTGCTCGACATCCTCGTCAACGTCGGCCGGACCGGGCGGGTGACGCCCTTTGGGCTGATGGAGCCGGTCAAGGTGGCCGGCTCCACGGTCAGCATGGCCACCCTCCACAACCAGGAGGTGGTCAAGGCCAAGGGCGTGAAGATTGGCGACATCGTCGTCCTGCGCAAGGCCGGCGACGTCATCCCCGAAATCGTCGGGCCCGTCGTCGCCCTGCGCGACCAGCAGGACCCCCCGGTGCGCGACTTCGTCATGCCCACCGAATGCCCCTCCTGCGGAACGCCCCTGCAGCCGGCAAAGGAGGGCGACGTCGACATCCGCTGCCCCAACGCCTGGTCCTGCCCCTCCCAGCTGCGCGAGCGCGTCTTCCACCTCGCCGGCCGGGGAGCGTTCGACATCGAGGCCCTCGGCTGGGAGGCGGCCATCGCCCTGACCCGGCCCGCCGAGCCGGCGGTGCCGCCGATCACCACCGAGGCACAGATCTTCAACCTGACCCCGGAGATGCTCGCCGATGTGAAGATCGAGCGGGACAAGAAGGTCAAGGGGGAGGTGGTGGGACGCGAACTCGTCCCCTACTTCTACTCCAAGGGAACGGCGAAGAAACCCTCCGAGCCCAGCGCCACCACGCGCAAGCTGTTCGTGGAGCTCGAAAAGGCGAAGAAGCAGCCGCTGTGGCGGGTCCTCGTGGCCCTGTCCATCCGGCACGTCGGGCCCACCGCCTCCCGGGCGCTTGCCACGGCCTTCGGGTCGATGGACCGCATCCGCGCCGCGAGCGAGGAGGAGCTGGCCCACGTCGACGGCGTCGGCCCGACCATCGCCGCCGCCCTGAAGGAGTGGTTCGAGGAGGACTGGCACCGCGAGATCGTCGATTCCTGGGCCGCGGCCGGGGTGCGGATGGAGGACGAACAGGACGAGTCCGTGCCGCGCACCCTCGAAGGCCTCACCGTCGTCGTCACCGGTTCCCTGGAGCGGTACAACCGGGACGAGGCGAAGGAAGCGATCATCACGCGCGGCGGCAAGGCCTCGGGGTCGGTGTCGAAGAACACGAGCTATGTGGTCGCCGGGGAGAACGCCGGCACCAAGCTCGACAAGGCCGAACAGCTGGGCGTTCCGGTGCTCGACGAGGAGGGCTTCGCCCGGCTCCTGGCCGACGGTCCCGCGGGCCTGGCTGGCCCGGACGCCGACGGTCAGGAAGCAGGTGTCCAGGACGCGGGTGGAGCGGATGCGGATGGCCAGGCTGCAGGAGGTTCGGAGCCCGAAGGTTCGGACGCGGGTGATCCGGCCGCCGACGCCGGGCACGTGCCCCTGGAGCCGGCCGAAGACTGACCGTCGAGTTGGCAGCACACCACGCTTAGGCTCCGGAGAAGCGTGGTGTGCTGCAGTTTCGGCGGCTATCGTCCCCGTTGAGTGTGCAGCTCACCACGCTTTCGACGCGGGAAAGCGGGGTGAGCTGCAGTCTCGGCGGGAGAGACGGGCGGGTGCCCGCCCTCAGCCGAGCAGCCGGGCAGCGAGCGCCTCGGCGCTGGCCCGCGAGGTGCCGTGGGTGTACACGGCCGGGAGGTCCTGTCCGCCGGCCGGCACGGTTCCGGTATGGACCCACGCCGCCCCGGGCAGCAGGGCGCGAACCGCCCGGGCGGCCGCGAGCTGGGCGCCACCGGGGGAGAGGTCGTCGGTCAGTACCACTACCCGGCTCTCCGGCGTCAGGGCAAGCGAGCCGATTCGGTCCGCCGTGCCGGCCGGGTCCGGAAGGGCAGACCGCCGGACGGCGGCGCGCCGGGCGAGGGCTGCGGAGAACACGTCGCTGAGCGGGCCCGCGGCGATATTGGCTCGGCCGCGGCCGTCCAGGAGCTGGACCGGGTCCGTCGTGGTACCGTTCCGCGGCCAGGACGGCAGGACGCCGGTGACAGCGCGCGCTGCGGCGTCCACCCAGTCCCGCCCGGAGGGCGCCGGAGCGCCGGCCGAATCCGGTGCCCCGGCGCGGGCCTGCCGCGCCGCCTCCGCGAAGCGCCGGATGCGCCGGGAGGCGGCCTCGAAGTGGGCGGGTGTCAGGGTGCCTTCGTCGAGGGCGGCCAGGAGTGCGTCGCGCACCTCCCGGTAGTCGTCCTCGTCCGAGGTGCTGCCGGCCTTGGGGCCGAGGTTCGACGGATTGCCGACGCACAGCAGGTCGGCCCCGGCCTTCAGCGCCAGCACAGCGCCCTGGCCCGATCCGACGCCGGCGCGCACCGCAGCCATGTCGAGGGCATCGGTGACCAGGAGCCCGTCGTGGCCCAGTTCCCGGAGCAGGGCGACGGCGGCGGGGTTGAGGGTCGCGGGCAGTTCGCCGAGCTCCGGGATCACGATGTGGGCGCTCATCACCGCTGCCACGTCCTGCTCCACCGCGGCGGCGAACGGCGGCAGGTGGTCCCGGCGCATCTCCTCGAGGCTCAGCTCCACCCGCGGCAGTTCGAGGTGGGAGTCGGTGCTGGTGTCGCCGTGGCCGGGGAAGTGTTTGGCACAGGCCCCGACGCCCGCTGACTGCAGGCCGCGGACCAGTGCCGCGGTGTGCGCAGAGACGCGGGCGGTGTCCGCCCCGAAGGACCGCACCCCGATGATGGGGTTGAGCGGATTGGTGTTCACATCCGCGACCGGAGCCAGCACCAGGTTCACCCCGGCGGCGCGGGCGAGGACGCCGATGTCGCGGCCGGCGTCCTCGGTGAGTCCGACGTCGTCCAGCACGCCGAGGACGGCGGCGCCGGGGATGCTGGAACCGGCGGCGGACTGCAGGCGGGTCACGTTGCCGCCCTCCTCGTCGATGCCGATGACCGCGTAGGGGTTGGCGGCCAGGACCGCCTCCGAGAGCCGGCCCACCGCGCCCGGAGTGTCCGGGTCGATGTTCTGGCTGAAGTAGACGACGCCGCCCAGCCCGTGGTGGAGCGCCTCCTCCAGCCAGGCGGGCAGGGCCGTGCCCAGGAACCCGGGCAGGATGACGCTGTTGACCAGGCGGAGGCGGTCGGCGGCGTTCACCCCTTCACCGCCCCGGAGACCAGGCCGCCGCTGAGCCGGCGCTGCACGAGGATGAAGAAGATCATCACCGGCAGCGTGATCAGGGTGGAGCCGGCCATCACGTAGCCCCACTCGTTGGAGTTCTCGCCGAAGAACTGCTGGAGGCCCACGGCGACCGTGTAGGTGGCGGGGCTGTCCATGAAGGTCAGGGCGAAGATGAATTCGTTCCACGCGATGATGAAGGCGAACACGCTGGTGGCCACCAGTCCGGGCGCCACCAGGGGCAGCAGCACCGACCAGAACATGCGGCCCCAGCTGGCGCCGTCGATGTAGGCGGCCTCCTCGAGTTCGACGGGCACCGCCGCCACGAAGCCGCGGAGCATCCAGATGGCGAAGGGGAGGGAGAACGCGACGTAGACGATGATCAGGCCAAGGAAGGAGTTGAGCAGCTGCAGGTCCCGCACCTGGATGAACAGCGGGATCACCAGGGCCTCCAGCGGCACCATCTGGATGATCAGGATCAGCATGAGGATTCCGGTGCGGAACCGGAACCGGAAACGTGCGACGGCGACGGCGGCGAAGAGGGCGAGGATCCCGGAGAGCACCACGGTTGACACCGCCACGATGGCGGAGTTGCGCAGGAAGGTGCCAAAGCCCGCCTCGGAGAGGACGTAGCTGAAGTTCTCGAGCGTCGGCTCGGCGGGGAACAGCGACTGGGCCCCGCCCGAGGCGCGACCGTCGAAGGCGCTGCTGATCATCCAGTAGGTCGGGAAGAGGGTGAACAGCAGCAGCGCGGCGACGGCCGCCGCCTTCCAGGCGAGCGCCACCCGTGCCCGGCGGCTGCGGGGCCGGCGGGCCGGGATGCGCACGGCGTCCGGTGCGGAGGGTGCCGAGGGTGCTTTCACTTTTCCTCCTTGAACAGCGTGCGGACGTAGACGACGCTGATGGCCAGCAGCAGCACGGTGAGCAGCACGGCGATGGCCGAGCCGAACCCGTACCGGTTCTGGGCGAACGACTCCACGTAGGACCACACGCCGAGGTTGAACACGGAGCGGTTCGAGCCCGATCCGCCCGGCTGGAGGTAGATCTGCGCGAACACCTTGAAGTCCCAGATGGTGGAGAGGATCACGACGACCGCGAAGACGGGCCGAAGGGTGGGGAAGGTGATCGAGAAGAAGCGGCGGACGGCGCCGGCGCCGTCGACGGTTGCCGCTTCGAGCATCTCCTTGGAGACCCCGAGCAGGCCGGCCAGCACGGTGATCGCCACGAACGGGAAGCCGTGGTGGACGATGTTGACCAGGACGACGGCGTAGAAGGACCAGCGGTCGGTGAACCAGTTGTGCGGCTCATCGAGCAGGCCCACGCCCTGAAGGAACTGGCTGACGATGCCGCGGTCGGCGTCGAAGATCCAGATCCACACGTAGGTGCCGGTCACGGCGGGCATCGCCCAGGCCACCATGACGGCGCTGCTGACGATGGTGCGCCAGAGGCGGTTCAGGCTGGCCAGCAGCAGTGCCACCAGGGTGCCGAGAATCACGGTTCCGCCCACGGCGGCCACCGCGAATCCCACGGTGTTGGGAAGGACGACGGTCCAGAGCGCCGGGTCCGCGAAGACCTCGGCGTAGTTGGCGAGGCCAATGTAGTTCGAGCGTCCGCTGACGATCTCGCGCAGCCCGTAGTCCTGGAAGGAGATGAGCACGACGCGGGCGAGCGGCCACAGCAGCAGCACGGCGAGCACCGCGAGGGCCGGGGCCAGGAGCAGCCACGGCCGGGCAGATGCCATGCGCTGCCTGCCGGGCCGGCGGCGCTGGGGTGGAGGCGGGCCGGAGGCCGCACGCGGTGCCGGGCGTGCGGCTCCAGCCTTGGTGGAGGTGGTCAAAGAATTACTTTCCGTTCAGCAGTTCTTCGATTTCGGTGGCGGCGTCTTCGGTCGCCTGGTCGACGCTCTTGTCGCCCGAGAGGATTGACTGGATCATCGCCGGAACCGTCTTCTTCGCCTCGACGGCGCCCCAGCCCGGAGCGACGGGAACCGAGGTTCCGGCTTCGACCATCTGGGTGGCGAACGGCTTGACCAGCGGGTCGTCGGACTTGGCCGCTTCCTCGAGCAGGGAGGCCTGGCCGGGGAAGTAATTGGTTTGTTCGGCCCACTCGGCCGCCGTCTCGCCGGTGGTCATCATCTCGACGAACTTCCAGGCGAGTTCCTGCTTCTTGGATCCCTCGAACACGCTCAGGTGCGAGCCGCCCAGGAAGGAGGGGCTGTAGCCGGACTCGGGGCCGGGGATCGGGAAGGCGCCGATCTTGCCCTCGAGGTCGGGGTTCTGCTCGAGGATCGCAGGCATCGCCCAGGACCCCATGGTGGCCATTGAGAGGTTGCCCTTGACGAAGTTGTCGAGCACGTCCTTCTCGTTCCAGGTGGTGGCCCCGGCGGAGGACAGGCCGTCCTGAACGGCGAGGTCGGTGTAGAACTTCACGCCCTCGCGGGCTTCGGGGGAGTCAAGACCCGAGGACCAGGTGTCGCCCTCCTGCTCGGCGAGCTCGGCACCCGCGCCCCAGATGAAGGGGTAGGCCAGGTAGGCGGAGTCTCCGGGAACGGCGAACGGCGTCATGTCGGGCTCGGCCTCTTTCAGGGCGAGGCCGGCCTCGCGCAGACCGTCCCACGAGGTGGGCGGGGTCAGGCCGTGCTTTTCGAAAATGTCCTTGCGGTAGACGACCGAGCGGACCCCGGCGTACCAGGGCATGCCGTAGAGGCTGTCCTCGAGGGTGCCGGCTTCGACCAGGCCCTCGACGAGGTCGTCCTTCAGCCCGGCCTTCTCGATCTGCTCGTCGAGCGGGGCCAGGGCGCCTGCCTCGGCGAACTCGGCGGTCCACGTGCTTCCGGTTTCGGCGACGTCCGGCGTCGTGTTCCCGGCAATGGACGTGACAAACTTGTCGTGGGCCTCGGCCCACTGAACGAACTGCACATCGAGGGTGGCGCCGGTCTCTTCCTTGAACTCGGATTTCACTCCCTGAAAGAAGCTTTCGGCGTCGGGGTTTGTCCCCTCCATGATCCAGACGCTGAGCGTCTCGCCCTCGGCGTCGGAACCGCCGCCGTTTCCACATGCTGTCAGCGCCAGTGCTGCCACTGCAGTCACGGCCATTGAACGCTTGAGCTTTCTCACTTGCTGTCCCCTCCATCGCGGCTGGGGCGGTGGCATGCGCCACGGCCTCTAGTGTGAAAGTAATCTCCATCACGGGCTAAGTCAACGTAACTAATTTCCAGACACGCCGGGTGGGTCCGCTGCCACCCCCGGGGAACTCCCGGACCCGGAGCCGTCGGAGACCGGCCGGCCGGGGCGGGAATTCGTGCCCGAAAACACACCGCGGACCGGCGTGGTGCAGTGGCGCCGGGCGTAAAATTGGCTTTTTATTCTCGATGAAGGACACCGTGGAAACCGCACGCACCGACTCCTCCCACCCCGCCGACACCCTTTCGATCCGGCCGGTACTGCCCAGCGACTACGACGAGGTGGCGCGCATCACCCGCACCGCCTACCTCGAGGCGGGTTACTTTGCCGACGAGGACCACCCCTACATGGCGGTGCTCTCGGACGTCGCCCACCGGGCCGAGCACGCCGAGATCTGGGTCGCCGAACGCGACGGCCGGGTGGTGGGCTCGGTGGCGCTGACCTTCGAAGGGCAGCGCTACACTGACATCGCCATCGCCGGGGAGCTCGAGTTCCGCATGCTCGCCGTGGACCCCGCCGTGCAGCGCGCAGGCATCGGCCGGGCCATGGTCGAGGCGATCATCGCCCACGCCCGGACCCTGCCCGGCATCAACGCCGTCAGCCTCACCAGCGGATCCAACATGGTGCGCGCACACCGGCTCTACGAGTCCATGGGCTTCCACCGCGTTCCCGAGCGCGACTGGCTCGTGCCCAACGAGGACATCCTGCTCTGGGTCTTCCGCCTGGAGCTCTAGGGCCGGTGTTCGAAGGGTCCTCCGGGCGGGTTTCACGGTGCCCGCCCGGGGGCTGTCCGCCCGTAGACTAGAGGCAGACACCCATCCACTTCCAGGGGAGATCCATGGCTGAGATTAACCGTGAGGACGTCGCGCATCTGGCGCGGCTGGCGCACATCGACATGAGTTCCGAGGAACTCGACCGCATGGCCGGCGAGCTGGCCGTCATCGTGGATTCGATCAAGAGCGTCAGCGAGGTGGCCGGCGACGACGTCCCCGCCACCAGCCACCCGATTCCGCTGAGCAACGTCTACCGCGACGACGTCGTGGGCGAGACGCTCAGCAACGAGGAGGCCCTCGCCGGCGCCCCCGACAACGCCGACGGACGCTTTCGGGTCCCTGCAATCCTGGACGGGGAGTAACCCAATGAGTGAAATCATCCGCCTGAGCGCCGCCGCGCTCGCACAGAAGCTGCAGTCGCGCGAGGTCTCCGCCGTCGACGCCACCCAGGCCCACCTCGACCGGATCGCCGCCGTGGACGGCTCGATCAACGCGTTCCTCCACGTCAACACCGAGGAGGCGCTGCTCGTCGCCGCCGAGGTCGATAAGGCGCGCGCCGACGGCGACACCCTGCACCCGCTGGCCGGCGTGCCGATCGCCGTGAAGGACCTCATCGTTACCAAGGGCCAGCCCACCACGGCCGGCTCGAAGATCCTCGAGGGCTGGCACAGCCCCTACGACGCCACGGTGATCCGCCGGCTGCGCGAGGCGCGGATGCCCATCCTGGGCAAGACCAACCTCGACGAGTTCGCCATGGGCTCCTCCACCGAGCACTCCGCGTACGGGCCCACCCGCAACCCCTGGGACCTCGACCGGATCCCCGGCGGCTCCGGCGGAGGCTCCGCCGCCGCCGTCGCCGCCTTCGAGGCGCCGCTGGCCCTGGGCACCGACACAGGCGGCTCGATCCGCCAGCCCGGCGCCGTCACCGGCACGGTCGGCGTCAAGCCGACCTACGGCGGCGTCTCGCGCTACGGCGCGATCGCCATGGCGTCCTCGCTGGACCAGATCGGCCCGGTCTCACGCACCGTGCTGGACTCCGCGCTGCTCCACGAGGTCATCGGCGGCCACGACCCGCACGACTCCACCTCCCTCACCGACCCCGTCGGCGCCCTCGTCGAGGCCGCCCGGCGCGGCGAGGTGAAGGGCCTGCGCGTCGGCGTCATCAAGGAACTCTCGGGCGAGGGCTACCAGACCGGCGTCCTGAACCGCTTTGCGGAATCCCTTGAGCTGCTCCGCGGCGCCGGCGCCGAGATCGTCGAGGTCTCCTGCCCGAACTTCAAGTACGCCCTGGGCGCCTACTACCTGATCATGCCCTCGGAGGCCTCGAGCAACCTCGCCAAGTACGACGGCGTGCGCTTCGGCCTTCGCGTGGTGCCCGAGGGTGCCCCCACGATCGAACGAGTCATGGGCGCCACCCGCGCCGCAGGCTTCGGCGACGAGGTCAAGCGTCGCATCATCCTCGGCACCTACGCCCTGAGCGCGGGCTACTACGACGCCTACTACGGTTCCGCCCAGAAGGTGCGCACCCTGATCCAGCGCGACTTCAATGCCGCCTTCACCCAGGCCGATGTCCTGATCTCCCCGACGGCGCCCACCACGGCGTTCCGCCTGGGGGAAAAGCTCGACGATCCGCTGGCGATGTACCTCAACGATGTCGCCACCATCCCCGCGAACATGGCCGGCATCCCGGGGCTGTCCCTGCCCAACGGGCTCGCCGACGAGGACAACCTGCCGGTCGGCATCCAGCTGCTGGCCCCTGCGCGCCAGGACGCCCGGCTCTACCGGGTCGGCGCCGTGCTCGAATCACTGCTTGAAGACAAGTGGGGCGGACCGCTGCTGGCGCAGGCCCCCGAGATTGCGGGAGTGAAGTAAATGACTGCTGTACACGACGAGGTCCTGTCCTTCGACGAGGCCATGGAGAAGTACGACCCGGCGCTCGGCTTCGAGGTGCATGTCGAGCTGAACACTCGGACCAAGATGTTCTCCTCGGCCCCCAACGGTTTCGGGGACACCCCGAACACCAACATCACCCCGGTGGACCTCGGCCTGCCCGGGGTGCTTCCGGTGGTCAACCGGGTCGCCGTTGAGTCCTCGATCAAGATCGGGCTGGCCCTGGGCTGCAAGATCGCCGAGCGCAGCCACTTCGCCCGGAAGAACTACTTCTACCCGGACACCCCGAAGAACTTCCAGACCTCCCAGTACGACGAGCCGATCGCCTACGACGGCGCCATCGACATTGAACTGGCCGACGGCACCGTGTTCACCGTGGAGATCGAACGCGCCCACATGGAGGAGGACGCCGGGAAGCTCACCCACATGGGCGGGGCCACCGGCCGCATCCAGGGCGCCGAGTTCTCCCTCGTCGACTACAACCGCGCGGGCGTGCCGCTGGTGGAGATCGTCACCAAGCCCATCCTGGGCGCGGGTCGGCGCGCACCGGAGCTGGCGAAGGCCTACGTTGCGGCCATCCGGGAGATTGTGAAGAACCTCGGGGTCTCCGACGCCCGGATGGAGCGCGGCAACGTCCGCTGTGACGCGAACGTCTCCCTCATGCCCAAGGGCAGCACCACCCTGGGCACCCGCACCGAGACCAAGAACGTGAACTCCCTTAGGTCGGTCGAGCACGCGGTGACGTACGAGATCCAGCGGCACGCCGCGGTCCTGGACTCCGGTGCGGCGATCGTGCAGGAGACCCGCCACTGGCATGAGGACACCCGCTCCACTACCGCCGGCCGGCCCAAATCCGACGCCGACGACTACCGCTACTTCCCGGAGCCGGACCTGGTTCCCGTCGTCACCAACGACGCCTGGATCGAGAAGCTGCGCTCGGAGCTGCCCGAACCGCCCGCCGAGCGCCGCAAGCGCCTTCAAGCGGACTGGGGCTACTCAGACGCCGAGTTCCGCGACGTCGTCAACGCCGGCGTGATGTCCTCGGTCGAGGACACCGTCGCCGCCGGTGTCAGCCCCGCCGTCGCCCGCAAGTGGTGGATGGGCGAGATTTCCCGCCGCGCCAAGATCGCCGACCTCGAGCCCGCCGAACTGGGCGTCACCCCCGAGCTGATCGTCGAACTGAACGCCCTGATCGAATCGGGCAAGATCAACGACAAGCTCTCCCGCGAGGTGCTCGACGGCGTCCTGGCCGGCGAGGGCACCCCCGCCGAGGTCGTTGAGGCGCGCGGACTCGCCGTCGTCTCGGACGACGGCCCCCTGCTCGAGGCCATCGACGGCGCGCTGGCGGCGCAGCCGGACGTCGCGGAGAAGATCCGCGGCGGCAAGGTCCAGGCCGTCGGAGCGATCGTGGGCGGCGTCATGAAGGCCACCCGCGGACAGGCCGACGCCGGCCGGGTGCGCGAGCTGATCCTGCAGCGCCTGGGCGTCGAAGGCTGACGCAGCGTCCTGCGTGGTCCACGACTGCCCACCGACAGCACCCTGTCGGTGGGCAGTTCTGCGTCCCCGGTAGGGTACCGGGTGTTTCTCCCAAAGGCAGCCTTGCACCTCTCGGCAACGCGCTTCCCGACGAACCGTTCTACCCACTGACCAGGCCTGGCGGGTGGGCATATCCGGACATGCCCACTGACCAGGGGTGATGAGTGGGCAGCAGTGATTCCCGTGAGGGTTCTGCCCACTGACCGAGGCTGGTGGGTGGGCAGCAGTGGTTCCCGCGAGGGTTCTGCCCGCTGACCGAGGCTGGTGGGTGGGCAGCAGTGGTTCCCGTGAGGGTTCTGCCCACTGACCGATGCCGGTCGGCGGGCAGTTGTGGCTCCGCCCCGCCCGCCTCTGGGGCCCGGCGGGCACTGATAATCTTGCGGTGGTTGTCACAACAGCCACCCGAGTTGCACCAGCCCGCCGTCGGCAGATCCAGCCGGCCGTGAGGAATTGGCGCGGAAGGAAGATGGAGTGAAGGCGCTTTACAAGTCCGGTGCGCATCCCGGATTCGAACTGGTCGACCGTCCCGAGCCGGCGGTGGGCCTCGGAGAAGTGAAGATCCGGGTCATGACCACCGGGATCTGCGGAACCGATCTCCACATCGAGTCTTGGGACTCCTGGGCGCAGGGCATGATCAACGCCCCACTGATCCCGGGCCATGAGTTCTACGGCGAGGTGGTCGAACTCGGCGGCGGCGTCCGCGACGTGAAGATCGGCGACCGGGTCTCCGGCGAAGGCCACGTCGTCTGCGGAATCTGCCGCAACTGCCGCGCCGGGCGGCGCCAGATGTGCATCCGCACCTCGAGCGTCGGCGTCCAGCGCGACGGCGCCTTCGCCGAATACGTCGTCCTTCCCGAGACCAACGTCTGGGTGCACCACGACGAGATCACTCCTGAACTTGGCGCCGTCTTCGACCCCTTCGGCAACGCCGTCCACACCGCCCTGAGCTTTCCGCTGGTCGGGGAGGACGTCCTCATCACCGGCGCCGGACCCATCGGCCTGATGGCCGTTGCGGTGGCCCGCCACGCCGGCGCCCGGAAGATCGCGGTCACCGACATCGCCGCGCCCCGCCTGGAACTCGCCCGGGCTGTCGGGGCCGACATCGCCATCGACGTCAGCCGCATGCGCATCCTCGAGGCGCAGCAGGAGCTGGGCATGAAGGAGGGCTTCGACATCGGCATGGAGATGTCGGGCCACCCCTCGGCCCTGCCCGAGATGATCGACAATATGACCCATGGAGGGCGCATCGCCATGCTCGGCCTGCCGTCGTCGCCGATCTCCATCGACTGGGGCAAGGTGGTCACCCACATGCTCACCCTCAAGGGCATCTACGGGCGCGAGATGTTCGAGACCTGGTACGCCATGAGCGCCATGCTGCAGTCAAACCCCGCACTGCGCGACGCCGTCGCGAGCGTCGTCACCGACACCCTGCCGGCCTCCGAATGGCAGGCCGGATTCGACACCGCCCGCCGCGGAGCCAGCGGCAAAGTGGTCCTCGACTGGACCTCCCTCTAAGCTCCGGCGCCTCCGGGTCCTTCGCGGTCCCTGCCGGTTCCAGCCGTTCCAACTCCAGCCGTCCCATCCTTCAAGGAGCAGCGACATGTACACCTCCATCCGCGACCAGCTCACCGGCGAGCTTGAGGAGATCCGCAGCGCGGGGCTGTTCAAGCACGAGCGCACCATCTCCTCGCCCCAGTCAAGCCACATCCGGGCCGGGCTGCGCACCGGAGGGTCAGCCGAGGTCCTGAACTTCTGCGCCAACAACTACCTGGGCCTTGCGGACCACCCGCAGATCATCGAGGCCGCGAAGACCGCCCTGGACGAGCGCGGCTTCGGCATGGCCTCGGTGCGCTTCATCTGCGGCACCCAGGACCTCCACCTTGAGCTGGAGCGGCGGGTGTCGCAGTTCCTCGGAACCGACGACACCATCCTCTTCTCCTCCTGCTTCGACGCCAATGGGGGAGTGTTCGAATCCCTGCTCTCGGCGGAGGACGCCGTCATCTCCGATGCGCTGAACCACGCCTCGATCATCGACGGCATCCGCCTGAGCAAGGCTCAGCGCTTCCGGTACGCCAACCGGGACATGGCCGACCTCGAGGCGAAGCTTCAGGAGGCCTCCTCGGCGAGGCGCCGCCTGATCGTCACCGACGGAATCTTCTCGATGGACGGCTACCTCGCTCCGCTCGAGGCCATCTGCGACCTTGCCGATAAGTACGACGCGATGGTCATGGTCGATGACTCGCACGCCGTCGGCTTCATGGGCCCGACCGGTGCCGGCACCCCCGAACACGCCGGCGTCGGGGATCGCGTCGACATCTACACCGGAACGTTCGGCAAGGCCCTGGGCGGGGCGTCGGGTGGCTATGTCGCCGCCCGCCGCGAGATCGTTGAGGTGCTCCGCCAGCGCGCCCGGCCCTACCTGTTCTCGAACTCCCTGGCGCCCTCGATCGTCGCCGCGACCCTGACCGCCCTGGACCTGGTCCAGAACAGCGCCGAGCTGCGCGCCACCCTCGTCGACAACGCGGCCCACTTCCGCCGCCGGATGACCGAGGAGGGCTTCGAGCTGCTCGAGGGCGAGCACGCGATCATCCCGGTGATGTTCGGCGACGCGGTCCTGGCGGCGAAGACCGCCGACGCCATGCTGGCCCACGGGGTCTTCGTCACCGCGTTCAGCTACCCGGTGGTGCCCAAGGGTGCCGCGCGCATCCGCGTCCAGCTCTCCGCCGCGCACAGCAGCGAGGACATCGAGGCCTGCGTCCGGGCGTTCGTCGCGGCCCGCTCCGAGACCGCAGCCGGCTAGCGGCCCGGGGGCGGCGCGTAACGGCCAAAACTCCGGAGTTCCCGGCGGGCCCGACCGGGGGAGGTCCGGCCGCCAGCGGGCGGTACGTTCCTCCCGGAGCCGAGGCTCCCGCCGGGCGCGCCGGGTGGACCCATGGTGCCCGGCGCGGAGCGGATGTGCCTACGATGGCGCCATGAACCTTAGCTGCGATGTCCTCATTGTCGGTGGCGGCATCGCCGGCCTGTCGCTGGCCTCGGAACTCGCCTCCCGCGGCGGCCCGACCGTGGCCCTCGTCGAGGCGGAACCGACCCTCGGTTACCACACCTCGTCCCGGTCCGCCCGGCAGCTGAATCCCAGCTACGGCCCGCCGGTGGTGCGCCGGCTCACCGCCCGCACCCTCGGCCTGCTCGCCGGCGTGCAGGAGCGGACCCGCCTCGTGCTCACCACGCCGCGGAGCTACCTGCTGATCGGCAGCGAGGCCGACGTCGCCGCCAGGGCTGCCGGCCCAATGCGCCGGGTGACCCACGCCGAGGCCCTTCGGCTGTGCCCGCAGCTGCTTCCGGACACCTTCGAGGCGGCCGGGCTCGACACCACCTGCGTCGGCACCGACACCGACGCCCTGCTTGAATACCACCGGTCGGCCGCCGTGGCATCCGGGGTGGCAATCCTGACCGGCGCCCGGGTCACGGCCGCCGAGCGCAGCGGAGGCCGGTGGCGGGTGCGGGCGGGGGAGCAGGAGATCAACGCCGGCGTGATGGTCAACGCCGCCGGTGCCTGGGCGGACCGGCTTGCGGAGCTGTGCGGGGCGGCACCCCGGAACCTGGTGCCCTACCGGCGCACCGCCGCCGTCGTCCGGGTGGAGTCGCAGCCGGTCCCGGGCACGCCGATGGTCGCTTCGGCCGATGACTCCTTCTACTTCCGCCGTGACGAAGCGGGTGTCTTGATCTCGCCGTGCGAAAGCGTCCCCAGCACCGCGGAGGACGCCCGCCCCAACCCCGGAGACGTCGAGGCGCTGATTCTCCGGCTTAACACACTCACCACCCTCGGGATCACCGGAGTCGTCCGGTCCTGGACCGGGCTGCGGACCTCCCCGCCCAGCGGGATCCCTATCGTCGGGTTCGATCCGGACGCCGAAGGCTTCTTCTGGCTGGCGGGCCAGGGCGGCTACGGCTTCCAGACGTCCTCGGCTCTTGCCGAGCTCGCAGCGGCGCAGCTGAGTGGACAGGAGCCGGGGGACACGCAGGCCGCGGCCGAACTCGCCCCCGCCGCCGCAGCCTCCAACGGATGATCTACCTCGGCCCGGACCGAAATGTCACGCCGCAGTCCGCGGCCGGCAGCCGCGTTCGAGGGTCGGCAACGGCACCCCGGGACAGGCATAGGATGGTCGGATGAACGTTGATGAAGTCCCACTGCCCGGGATCGGGGTCCGCAGGGATATCGAAACCTCGTCAGGACGCCGGATCGGCATCGTCGCGCACCGCGAGGGGAGCCTTGACCTCATTATTTCGGCGGCCAACGACCCCGACGCCTGTGTCGCATCGATCCCCCTGACCCCAGATGAGGCCGCGACGATCGGGAACCTGCTGGGCGCCCGGCAGCTCGTGGCCCGGCTGACCGAGGAACACCGCGACCTACCCGGGGTCACCACCCGCCAGTTCCTGGTGGAGCGTGGATCTCCCTTCGACGGACGTTCCCTCGGCGAGACGCGCATGCGCTCGCGGTCGGGCGCGTCGGTGGTGGCGGTGCTCAGCTCCGGTGAGGTCCAGGCCTCTCCGACTCCGGATTTCGTCCTCGCCGCCGGCGACCTCCTGGTCGTTGTCGGTACCTCCGAAGGTCTGGACACCGCCGCGAAGATTCTCCGGCACGGCTGATCGGTGCACACAACCGCAATAACGCTGATCGAACTCGGCGCTGTCCTGCTGTGCCTTGGCGCCCTCGGCCGCCTGGCCGCGCGCTTCGGACTGTCGCCGATCCCGCTGTACCTGGTCGGGGGGCTCTTCTTCGGCCAGGGCGGGTTCCTCGCCCTCGAGGGCCTCGAACGCTTCAGCGAGGTGGCCAGCGAGATCGGAGTCGTCCTCCTGCTGCTGATGCTGGGCCTTGAGTATTCCGCCAAGGAACTCGTCACCGGGATGCGGCAGTCCTGGATGGCCGGCGTGCTCGATATCGTCCTGAACGCCGTCCCCGGGGCAGCCGTCGCGCTCCTGCTGGGGTGGGGTCCCGTCGGCGCCCTGGTGATGGCCGGAGTCACCTACATCTCCTCGTCCGGCATCGCCGCGAAGGTGATCTCCGACCTCGGGCGCCTTGGCAACAGGGAAACCCCGACGGTGCTGGCGATCCTCGTGTTCGAGGACCTCGCCATGGCC
Organism: Arthrobacter frigidicola; assembly: GCA_003602285.1. Taxonomy (GTDB): domain Bacteria; phylum Actinomycetota; class Actinomycetes; order Actinomycetales; family Micrococcaceae; genus Arthrobacter_D; species Arthrobacter_D frigidicola. The sequence goes on along the minus strand of QZVU01000003.1, from coordinate 181,035 downwards.
ATCTACCTGCCGGTGCTGACGGCAGTGCTCGCCGGGCTCAGCTTCGCCGGAGGCCTCCAGGCCGTGGGCATCTCCCTCGTCGTGGTGACCCTCGTCCTCGTCGTCGCCCTGCGCTGGGGCAATGTGGTCTCGGCGATCGTCGACAGCAAGGACCGCGAGGTGTTCCTGCTGACGCTCATCGGGGCCGCGCTGCTGGTCGCCGGGCTCGCCTCGACCCTCCAGGTCTCGGCCGCCGTCGGCGCCTTCCTGCTGGGCATCGCAATCTCCGGCGCGACGGCGGAAAACGCCTCCCGTGTGCTCGAGCCGCTGCGCGACCTTTTCGCCGCGATCTTCTTCGTGGTCTTTGGCCTGAACACCGATCCGGCGTCGATCCCTCCGGTCCTGGGCTGGGCCGTGGTGCTGGCGCTGGTCACGGCGGCCACCAAGATTGCCACCGGCTGGTGGGCTGCGGCCCGCCAGGGCATCAAGCCCCGCGGCCGGGCGCGGGCCGGGTCCGCGCTGGTTGCCCGCGGCGAGTTCTCGATCGTCATTGCCGGGCTTGCCGTGGCTTCGGGCGCTGTGGTCCCGGAGATCGCGGCGCTGGCGACGACGTACGTGCTGATCATGGCGATCCTCGGACCGATTTTGGCCCGGATCGCCGAGCCCGTGATGGACCGACTGCTGCGCCGCACGGATCCGAAGACCGGCCGTGCCGATGGGATCCCGGCGGGCCGCTGACCTGATCCGCCGGCCCGGCGGCCGGGTCCGCGCCTAGTCGAGGATCTTGCCGATCGGCTCCCGTTTCTCGGCCTGGAACCGGTCCTCGGCCCGGCCGTAGGCCCAGTAGCCCGAGAGGGAGACCTGGGCGCGTTCGAGACCGCGCTGGCCGAACAGGATATCGCGCAGCGCCTTCATGGCCCCCCGCTCGCCGTGGACGAACGCCTCGACCCGGCCCTCGGGCCACTGCGCGGCGGCGACGGCGTCGGCGAGCAGTGTCGTCGTTCCGGCCGGCCGGCAGCGCCGGAACAGCCAGCGGAGTTCGACGCCGGCCGGGGCCCGGAGCGGGAGGATGTCCGCCTCGTCGTCCACCTCGAGCCAGGCGATACCGGTGGCGGCTTCCGGGAGGGACTCGAGGCCCGCGGCGATGGCGGGAAGAGCCGCCTCGTCGCCGGCGAAGAGGTACCAGTCGGCGTCGGGCTTCGGCGTCCAGGCCCCCGATGGGCCCATCAGCACGAGCGGGTCCCCGGGCCGGGCGCCGGCAGCCCACGGGCCGGCGATTCCCTCATCGCCGTGGACCACGAAGTCAATGGCGAGCAGCTGCCGCTCCCGGTCCATCCAGCGCACCGTGTAGGTCCGCTTGATGGGCAGGTCCCCGGGCGGGAGCTGCTCAGCGAGGGCCTCGAGGTCGTAGGGGGGAACGAGCCCGAGCTCCGGCCGTGCGAAGAGCAGCTTGACGTAGCGGTCCGTGTGCTCGTTCTCAAGGAGCATGGGGAAGGCCTCGCCGCCGGCGACGACACGGACCATGTGCGGGCTGAGCCGGATCGTCTCGAGGACACTGAGCACCACCTGGGGGCGGGGCTTTCGAATGGCGGGTGCGCTCATGGGGGTACGGCTCGCTTCCGGAAGAGGGTGGTAAGCCAACCCTAACAAACCCCCAGTCCGCGGCCGTTCCCCGGCCTAGAGCAGTCCGGCCCCGAGCCTTTCCTCGGCGGCGGCAATCAACGAGCCGTCGTCGACAAGCACCCGTGCAGCCTCGATCTCCGGTGCGAGGTACCGGTCGGTGCCCGGGCCCTCGATGTCCCGGCGCAGCACCCGGCGCACCGCGGTGATGGCCTCCGAGCTGCGCGCCGTGGCGAGGCCGCCGTCCCGCAGGTCGAGGGCACGGGCCGCGGTGAGGATCTCGATGGCGAGGACCCGGGTCAGCCCGTCGAGGGAGCGGCGCAGCTTCAGCCCTGCCGCCCAGCCCATGGAGACGTGGTCCTCCTGCATGGCAGAGGACGGGATGGAGTCGACCGAGGCCGGGTTGGCGAGCCGCTTGAGTTCCGAGACGATCCCGGCGGAGGTGTACTGGGCGATCATGTGCCCCGAGTCGACCCCCGGATCGTCGGCCAGGAAGGGGTTGAGGCCGTGGTTGCGTGCCTTGTCGAGGAAACGGTCGGTGCGGCGTTCACTCATCGAGGCGATGTCGGCGACGGCGATGGCGAGGAAGTCGAGTACGTAGCCGACGGGGGCTCCGTGGAAGTTGCCGTTGGATTCGATCCTGCCGTCGGGGGTGATCACCGGGTTGTCGATGGCCGAACCGAGTTCGATGTCCGCCACCGAGTTGCCGTGGGCGAGGGTGGCCCGGGCCGCTCCGTGGACCTGCGGGGCGCAGCGCAGCGAGTAGGCGTCCTGGACCCGGGTGAAGCGGTGGCGTCCGGTTTCGGCGGTCAGTTCCGCGGCAATGAGCGCGGAATCCTTGAGGAGGGTGCGGATGTTCGCGGCGGAGTCGCGCTGTCCGGGGTGCGGGCGCAGTTCGTGCAGGTCGGCGGCGAAGACGGCGTCGGTGCACAGCAGGCCCTCGACACTCATGGCGGCGGCGAGGTCGGCCGTCTTCAGCAGCCGGTGCAGGTCTGTCGAGGCGAGCACCAGCATGCCGAGCATGCCGTCGGTGCCGTTGATCAGCGCGAGCCCCTCCTTTTCGCGCAGCTCGACCGGAGCGATGCCGGCGGCCGCGAGGGCATCCGCGGCGGAGGCGGGAGACCCGTCGAGGGTGCGCACGGCGCCCTCGCCCATCAGGGCAAGTGCCACATGGGAGAGCGGGGCGAGGTCTCCGGAGCACCCGAGGGAGCCGTACTCTCCGATTACCGGGGTGATGCCGGCATTGAGCATCGCCGCGTAGGTCTCGGCGACCACCGGCCGGACGCCGGTGCGGCCCGTGGCCATGGTCGAGAGCCGCCCGAGCATCAGCCCGCGCACCACCTCACGGTCCACTTCCGCCCCCGAGGAGGCCGCGTGGCTGCGGATCAGGCTGCGCTGGAGCTGGGTGCGCTGGGCTGGCGGGATGTGCTTCGTGGCCAGGGCGCCGAAGCCGGTCGAGACCCCGTAGTGGGGGGTGGTGTCCCCGGCGAGCTGATCCACAACGCGGCGGGAGGCGGCCATCGCCTCGAGGGCGCCGCCGTCGAGCTCCACCTGCGCGCCGTGGCGGGCGATCGCCACCACCTCGGCCGGAGTGAGGGGGCCGGTGCCGATCCGGATGGGTCCGCCGCGGCCGGCGGCGGCGGAGCCGGGTGCCGGATCGGCCGGAAGGGTGCCGGTGGTGCCCGGGGCTGTGTGCTCTGCAGTCATGGGGAGCCTCGCTTCGCATGGCCTCCGGGGTTCACCGGACTATTGCCATTGAGTGAAAATGGAGTTTCAATAAGTGAAATACAAATCCGACCAACGCGCAAGGGGATACGAGTGGCAGATACCTCAACCCGCTCAGTGGAGCGGGCGTTGCTGCTCCTGGGTGCGGTGTGCGAGCGGGGCACGGTGTCCCTGGCCGAGGCCGCCCGCGACGCAGGGCTCTCGGCCTCGACGGCGCTGCGGCTCCTGCGCACCCTCGAATCCACGGGCTTCGTGCGCCGGGACGGCGCCGGCGGCTACCGGGCGGGGCTCCGGGTCGTCCAGCTGGGCGCCCAGGCGCTCAGCTCCGAATCCCTCGTCTCCCTCGCCGAGGGAGCCCTTGACCGGCTCGTCGGCCTGACCGGGGAATCGGCCTACCTCAGCGTCCCCTCCCACGACGGCCACGGGGTCTACCTCGCCGTGCGCGAAGGCACCCACTCGGTGCGCCACGCCAGCTGGGTCGGCCGCAGCATCCCCCTTGAGGGGACGGCGGTCGGCGCGGTCCTTTCGGGGGCGACACCCTCCACGGGGTACGTCGTGGTGCGCGACGGCGTCGAAGCCGACGTCACCGCCATCGCGGCCCCCGTCCGCGCCGGAGGGCGCATCGCCGCGGCCCTCAGCGTCGTCGTACCCAGCTACCGCATTCGAGAAGACGAATCAGCAGGGATCGGGATGCACGTGGCCCGCGAGGCCGCCGCCATCCTCCCCGTCACCTCAGCAACCCCTGAAGGAGAATCAGCATGAGCTCACCCGAGGCCACCGCCCCGAGTCCCCGCGCCACCACCTCCGATCCGTCCCGGAGCATCCGCGCCGCACGCGGCACGGCCCGGACGGCCAAGAGCTGGCAGACCGAGGCTCCGCTGCGGATGCTGATGAACAACCTCGACCCCGAGGTCGCCGAACGCCCCGAGGACCTCGTGGTGTACGGCGGGACGGGCCGGGCCGCCCGCAGCTGGGAGGCCTACGACGCCATCGTGCGCTCCCTCGAGGACCTCGAGGACGACGAAACGCTGCTGGTGCAGTCGGGCAAGCCCGTCGGCATCTTCCGCACCAACCCGTGGGCTCCGCGGGTGCTGCTGGCCAACTCGAACCTCGTGGGGGACTGGGCCACCTGGCCGGAGTTCCGCCGGCTCGAGGCGGAGGGGCTGATGATGTACGGGCAGATGACCGCCGGGTCCTGGATCTACATCGGCACCCAGGGCATCCTGCAGGGCACCTTCGAGACCTTCGCCGCGATCGCCGCCAAACGCTTTGGCGGCTCCCTCGCCGGCACCCTCACCCTCACCGCCGGCTGCGGCGGCATGGGCGGGGCGCAGCCGCTGGCCGTCACCCTGAACGGGGGAGCGGTGCTGATCGTCGACGTCGACGAGTCGCGCCTGCGCCGCCGGGTCGCCAAGCGTTACCTCGACACCGTCGCCGACTCGCTCGACGACGCCCTCGCCTCCGTCCTCGCCGCGAAGGCGGAGAAGCGGGCGCTGTCGGTGGGCGTCGTGGGCAACGCCGCCGAGGTCTTCCCGGAACTGCTCCGGCGCGGGGTCGACATCGACATCGTCACCGACCAGACCTCGGCACACGACCCGCTGAGCTACCTCCCCGAAGGCATCGCCCTCGAGGACTGGGCGCGGGAGGCCGCGGCGGACCCGGTGGGCTTCACCAAGAAGGCACAGGCCTCGATGGCCCGCCACGTCGAGGCGATGGTCGGGTTCCTCGACGCCGGCGCCGAGGTGTTCGACTACGGCAACTCCATCCGCGACGAGGCACGCTCCGGCGGCTACGCGCGGGCCTTCGACTTCCCCGGCTTCGTCCCTGCCTACATCCGCCCGCTGTTCTGCGAGGGCCTCGGCCCGTTCCGCTGGGTCGCCCTCTCCGGGGACCCGGCCGACATCGCCGTCACCGACGCCGCCCTCAAGGAGCTGTTCCCGGACAACACGCACCTCCACCGCTGGCTCGACGCAGCCGCCGAGCACGTCGAGTTCGAAGGCCTGCCGGCACGCATCTGCTGGCTCGGCTACGGCGACCGCGCCAAGGCCGGCCTCCTCTTCAACCGCCTCGTCGCCGAGGGGAAGGTCTCCGCGCCGATCGTCATCGGACGGGACCACCTCGATTCGGGCTCGGTCGCCTCGCCCTACCGGGAGACCGAAGCCATGGCCGACGGCTCGGACGCCGTCGCCGACTGGCCGCTGCTCAACGCCCTGCTCAACACATCCTCCGGAGCCACCTGGGTCTCCATCCACCACGGCGGCGGGGTCGGCATCGGCCGCTCCATCCACGCCGGGCAGGTCTCGGTGGCCGACGGGACCGAGCTGGCCGCCTCGAAGCTGGAGCGGCTGCTGACCAACGACCCCGGCATGGGCGTCATCCGCCACGTCGACGCCGGCTACCCCCGGGCCGCCGAGGTCGCCGCCGAACGCGGCGTGCGCATCCCCATGCAGGAGTAACGGAGGGGGCCCACCCGCGGCACGCCGCGTGCCGCCAAAGCCACCGCACCGCACCACCTCACTGCATCCACTGCACCCGCCGGTGCCGCCACCCGTACCGCCCGCAGCCGTTCTGCCCGGAGGCAACATGCAATCCGTCTCAACCCTTCTCGACTCGATCGACGGTGTCGGCCGCGACGCCCGCCGCGGCGGGTACTCCCGCCCGGTGTACTCCGGCGCGGAGAGCGAACTGCGTGAGTGGTTCGCGGCCGAGGCCGGCCGGCGCGGGCTGGCCGTCGAAACCGACCGCAACGGCATCCTGTGGGCCTGGTGGGACGTCCCAGGGACCGGGCGGAGAGGATCGCTCGTCACCGGCAGCCACCTCGACTCCGTGCCGGGCGGCGGAGCCTTCGACGGGCCCCTCGGGGTCGCCTCGGCACTGGCCGCGGTCGATCTCCTGCGCGGGCGCGGCGTGCAGCCGAACCGCTCCCTCGCGGTCGCGGTCTTCCCCGAGGAGGAGGGCTCGCGCTTCGGGGTGGCGTGCCTGGGCTCGCGCCTGCTCACCGGCACGATCGACGCCGACCGGGCCCGCAACCTCACCGACGCCGACGGAACCACCTTCGCCGAGGCCTCCCGCGCGGCGGGCCTCGACCCGGCCGGGCTGGGGCGCGACGACGAGGCGCTGGGAAACATCGGCGACTTTCTCGAACTCCACGTCGAGCAGGGGCGGGGACTGATCGACCTGGACTCCGCCGTCGCCGTGGGCTCCTTCGTCCTCGGCCACGGGCGGTGGAGGCTGTCGGTGCGGGGGCAGGGCAACCACGCCGGCACCACCGTGATGGCCGACCGCGCCGATCCGATGGTCGCCGCAGCGCAGATCGTGCTGGCGGTGCGCGAGGCCGCCCGCCGCCAGGACGGCGCCCGGGCCACCGTGGGCCGCCTGACCCCGGTGCCCGGCGGCACCAATGTGATCGCCTCCCGGGTGGACCTCTGGCTCGACGTGCGCCATCCCGACGACGCCGCCACCGCCGCCCTCGTCGAAACCATCCACGGCAAGGCGCAGAAGGCCGCCGCCTTCGAGGGCTGTTCGGTCACCCTCACCGAGGAATCCTTCAGCGGCACCGTAGCCTTCGACCCCGCCCTGCAGCGGGGGCTCGGCAACTCCCTCGGCGGGGCGCCGTCCCTGCCCACCGGCGCCGGCCACGACGCCGCGGTGCTCGCCGGCGTCGTGCCGTCGGCCATGCTGTACGTGCGGAACCCCACCGGGGTCAGCCACTCCCCGGAGGAGTATGTGGAACGGGAAGACGCCGACGCCGGGGCCGCCGCCCTCGCCGACGTGCTCGAGGACCTGCTGTGAGCGGCGCCTCGACGGACGGGGCCGGCGCCGGGACGCCGGCTCCGGCGCCGCTCTGGTGCGCGGCGGCCTGGCTGGGGGACCGCGGCGTCGTCGAGGGCGTCCGGGTGATGCCCGCCGGGGATGGGACGGTGGTCTCCCTCGAGGCGGGGGTTGCAGCGCAGGCCGGGGACACGGTGCTTCCCGGCGTCGTCTTCCCGGCCGCCGCCAACGCCCACTCCCACGCCTTCCACCGGGTGCTGCGCGGCCGCACCCACAACGGCGCCCCGGGCAGCTTCTGGACCTGGCGCGAATCGATGTACGCCACGGCGCGGGAGCTGACCCCGGAGCTGTACGAAGAACTGGCCACCGCCGTCTTTGCCGAAATGGTCGTCACCGGCTGGAGCAGCGTCGCCGAATTCCACTACGTACACCACCGGCCCGACGGCTCGCCCTACGGAGCCGGGACGACGCCGGATTCGATGGTGTTCGATCCGGCGGCGGCGGCCCCGGCGGGCTCCGACACGGCCGGAAGCGCCGACGCCGACGAGCCCCACGCCATGGAACTGGCCCTGGCCCGGGCGGCCGTCCGCGCCGGGATCCGGCTGACCCTTCTCGACACCTGCTACCTCAGCGCGGGCTTCGGCGCTCCGCCCGGGCCGGATCAGCTCCGGTTCGCCGACGCGTCCGCCGGAGGCTGGCTGCGCCGTTTCGCCTCGCTCCGGGAGGCGGTGGCCGAACGCTTCCCGGCGTCGTCCGTCACGGTCGGCGCGGCCCTGCACTCGGTGCGGGCCGTCCCGCCGGAGGCCCTCGCGGAGATCGCCGGAGCCCTTCCGCCGGAGGTCCCGGTCCACATCCACCTCTCCGAACAGCCCGCCGAGAACGAGGCCTGCCTCGCGGCCACGGGTCTCACCCCCACCGGCCTGCTCTCCTCCACCGGACTGCTGACCTCCCGGCTCTCGGCGGTGCACGCCACCCACCTCACGGAAGCCGACATCGACCTGCTCGGCGGCGCCGAAGCCACGGTGGTGATGTGCCCCACCACCGAGGCCGACCTGGCCGACGGGATCGGCCCCGCCGGCGGGCTGGAGCGCGCCGGCGCCCGCATTGCCCTGGGCACCGACCAGCACGCCGTCATCGACCCGTGGATCGAAATGCGGGCACTGGAGCACGGCGAACGCCTCGCGACGGGAGGCCGCCCGCAGTTCACCCCGGCCCGGCTGCTCGCCGCCGGAACCGGGGGCGGGCTCCGGGCGCAGGGCCGCCCGCCGGCCGGCCTCGAGCCGGGTGCCGTGTGCGACCTCGTGGCCATCGACCCCCGCTCGGTGCGCACCGTCGGCAGCGATCCGGAGCAGCTCGTGTATTCGGCCACGGCGCAGGACGTCACCGACGTCGTCATCGGCGGGGTCCCCGCCGCCCACCGCGGGCGGCACCTGCGCCTGGGCGACCCCGCGGACCTGCTGGCGGCCGTCCTCGGCAGGATGGACGGCGGCCGCATCGGCGCCGACTGCGGCACCGACCGCAGCATCAACGCAGGAGGAATCCAGTGAGCTCGACCCTCATCACCAATATCGGTGAACTCTCAACCTCCGATGCCGACCAGCGGGTCCTCACCGACGCCGCCGTCGTCCTCGAGGGAGAGCGGATCAGCTGGATCGGCCCGGCCGCGGCCGCCCCGGCAGCGGATACCGTGCACGACGCCGAAGGCCGGGCGGGCCTGCCCGGCTGGGTCGACAGCCACACCCACCTCGTCTTCGCCGGCGACCGCACCGCCGAATTCGAAGCCCGGATGGCCGGAGCCGAATACCAGGCCGGCGGCATCGCGGTCACCACCGAGGCCACGCGGGCCGCGGGGGACTACGAGCTGACCCGGCTGCTGCTGGGCCGGGCAGCCGAGGCGGCCTCCGGCGGCACCACCTACCTCGAAACGAAGACCGGCTACGGGCTCGACGTCGAACACGAGGCCCGCAGCGCGCGGATCGCCGCCGGCGTCGTCGACGAGGTGACCTACCTCGGCGCGCACCTCGTGCCGGCCGGCGTCGACGCCGATGCGTACACCGAGCTCGTCTGCGGTCCCATGCTCGACGCCGTCCGCCCCTACGTCCAGTGGGCCGACGTCTTCTGCGAGCGGGGCGCCTTCACCGCCGAGCAGAGCCGGGCGGTACTGACGGCCTGCCGCGAAGCCGGGCTGGGGCTGCGGGTCCACGGCAACCAGCTCGGCCCGGGGGAGGGAACCGCGCTCGCCGTTGAGTTCGGCGCCGCGAGCGTCGACCACGTCAATCACCTCAGCGACGCCGACGTCGACGCCCTCGCCGGGTCCTGGTCCAGCGGGGACCCCTCCGGCGGGGACCCCTCCGGCGGGGATCCCGCGCGCGCCGGGGAGGCCGGGCCCGCCGGGCGGGCGGCCGCACCGGGGCGGGGCACCGTGGCGACCTGCCTGCCGGCGTGCGACCTTTCCACCCGACAGCCCTTCCCGCCCGCCCGCCGGCTGCTCGACGCCGGGGTCCAGCTCGCTCTGGCCAGCAACTGCAACCCCGGCACTTCCTACACCACGTCGATGGCGTTCTGCGTCACCACCGCCGTGCTGCAGATGGGCCTGAGCGTTCAGGAGGCGGTCCGGGCCGCCACCTACGGCGGTGCCCTGTCGCTCGGGCGCGAAGCCGGGGCCGATGCCGACGGCCGGCGCGCCGTGGGCTCCCTCGCCGTCGGGCACCGGGCCGACCTGCAGCTGCTCAACGCCCCCTCCGCCACCCACCTCGCCTACCGGCCCGGCATCCCGCTGACCGGAGCCGTCTGGCGCGCCGGGGTGAGGCTCGGCTAGGGCGGCTGGGAATCGGAGCCGGGCGCTGGAAAGATAACCTCCATGCGCTCTCTCTCACCCACCGTCCACCCGCCGGCACTGCGGGAGCGGCGGCGGATCACCGCGGAAATCCTGATCGTGATGGGACTTTCCCTCGGACAGTCGGGCGTGTACGCGGTGGTGCGGCTGCTGGACAAGGCGACCTCCGGTCCGCTCGCCGGCCAGACCACCACCCTCAACCCCGTGCTCAACGACCGGCAGTACTTCGACCTGGCGTACCAGCTGCTCGGGATCTTCTTCGCCCTCGTCCCGGTCGCCCTCGCCCTGTTCCTGCTGAGCGCCGGCGGGGCCTCGGCGTTCCGGCGGATCGGCTTCACCTTCGAACGCCCCGCCCTGGATTTCGGCCTCGGGCTCGGCCTGGCGGTGGCCATGGGGGTGGGAACCCTCGGCGTCTACGCCGCCGGACGCGCGCTCGGCATCACCACCGCCATTGTCCCGGCGGCCCTCGATGACTACTGGTGGACGGTGCCCGTGCTCGTGCTGTCGGCCCTGCGCCACGCGGTGCTCGAGGAGGTCCTCGTGGTCGGGTATCTGTTCGAGCGGCTGCGCCGGCTGGGCTGGTCCGTCCCGGCCGTCCTCATCACCAGCGCGCTGCTGCGCGGCAGCTACCACCTCTACCAGGGCATCGGGCCGTTCGTGGGCAATGTGATCCTGGGCCTGGTCTTCGGCTATGCCTACCTGCGCACCGGCCGGGTGATGCCGCTGGTCATCGCCCACGCGGCGCTCGACATCACCGGCTTCGTCGGCTTCGCCCTGCTCGGTCCGGCGATCGGCATCGGGGACTAGCGGACCGGATTGAGCGGGTCGAGGCGGGAACACCTGCCTTAAAGAGAACGGTTGCAGGGCAAGGGCCCTGCAACCACTCCCGACCCCGCAGACTGCTCGCTGCTTGACAACTTCGGCGCCACTTTCCACTAAACCAGTCCCGGCAGTCCCCCGGGCGGATATTTCGGTGCTCCGGTTGCCTTGACACGCCTGCTTCCCGTCAGGACGGGAAGCGCCCCGACCGCGTTCCAGCTGCCCGTCCGGCCCGCCGGCCAGCGGAGGCTGCCGCGCGGACGGAGCCGTCAGCGGATGTCGGCATCCCTGCCCAGCGTGCCCCGCAGGCCGGGCAGCAGCTGGTGGACCGCCGCCCGCGCCGGCCCGTAGGCGCGGATCCTGCGCATGGAGGTGGCCACGACGAGGCCGCGGTCGATTCGAACGGCCGCCCTGCCCAGCGTCCGCGCAACGCGCAGGGTGTACTCGATGTCCTCATCGCGCTCGGCGATCGAGGTGCGCGGAAATCCCCCCACCTGCTCGTAGGCGGCGGCGCGGGTTGCGAGGTTGTGTCCGGCGACGAGCCTCAGGTAGCTGCGGTCGAAGTGGCCGGCGGCCAGCGCTGCGCGCAGGACAAGGAAGGCGGCGGGAATCACCAGGGCGTCCCCGGCGCGGCGGTAGGCGTCGTCGAGTGGCACGCTCCTGCCGCCCAGCAGTGCAAGGCCCGGGCGGGCCGCGAAGCCGGCAAGGATCCGCCCGGTCCAGTCCGGCCGCGGAACGCTGTCTCCGTCGGTCCGGCACACCAGGGCGAAGCCGTCGGTGATGGCGCGGCGGAAGCCGGTATCGCTGGCCGCCCCGGTGCCCTTCACGGGCTCCTCGAGGACCGTCAGCGGAAAGCCGTCGCGGCCGGCAAGGAAGGAGGCGATCCGCGCGCGCGTATCGTCGGTCGATGCGTTGTCGACGACGTAGACGGAGACACCGTCCCGGTGCTGCTGGCGGTAGAGCCCCTCAAGGGTCCTGCCGATGGAGGGCTCGTTGAACACCGGGACCACCACAGCGAGCCGTGCGACCACAGCGTTCCCCGGACGGCGTTTCCCGGCGCGGGCTAGATTTCGATCTTGCCGTTGCCGGTGTCGAAGGTGACCGACATGAGTCCCGGCGTTCCATTCGGGGCGATCCACTTCACGGAGACCTCCCCCAGGGGCGCCTCGACGGGAGTGCCAAGCCATTCGGTGACCCGCGCGCATGATCCGGCGATGGTCAGGGAATCGAGGCGCACCGTCGACGGGCGGGCGTTGGAGGGGTGAAGCGCCTCGGTCCCGTCGTCCCACCGCAGCAGGTACGGAACCTGGGGGTCGGAGATCAGGCCCTTGATGCCGATCTGCTGCCAGGTGAGCTCCTGGCCGTCGGGGAACTTCCGGTTGCCCGGGACCGACTGGCGCCCAAGGCGTTCTTCGAAGGGCGTGAGGTCGTCGACCGCCACGACCCAGCCCATCCAGCCGCCACCGGCCTCGGAGCGGGCACGCACGGCCTGGCCGAACGGGGCCTTGATGGACGCGGGGTGGTCGAGGACCTCAACCACCTCGACATACTGGCCGTTGGCCAGCGGCACAATCATGTTCCGGGTCCCGAAACGGGGGTGCACACCACCCTTAACCGCTTCGACGCCCAAAGCTGAGGAAATCCGGTCCGCGGTGGCGGCCAGTCCGTCGGGTTCGCAGGCATAAGATACATGGTCCAGGCGCATGGCTACATAGTGGCACTTTGTGATCCGCGTCTCGACTTAGGCTCACCTTACTTAACGGAGAGTCACAAATTGCCCCCGGCCGCGGGTTTCGGCTTTCATGGGGAAAAGGTCATGAGTGCCAGCACACAGCCCCGGCTTGCTGGCCGGCAACCCTCCACCGCGGCGGGGTGCCCCGGGTGAAGACCTGGCGGAGCGCCACACGGCGCTGCGCAAGCGCGGGTCCCCGCCGGCGGTTTCCGGCGGCGGACGGGCCCCTTCATCGACAGGGAATGCCATGTCCAGCAACTGGTCCTTCGAAACCCGCCAGATCCACGCGGGGCAGACGCCCGACGCCGCCACGGGGGCACGGGCGCTGCCCATCTACCAGAGCACGTCCTTCGTGTTCCCGAGCACCCAGAGCGCGGCCGACCGGTTCGCGCTGACCGAGCTCGCCCCGATCTACACGCGCATCGGCAATCCGACCCAGGAGGTCGTCGAAGCCCGCATCGCCTCGCTCGACGGCGGGGTGGGCGCCCTGCTGCTCGCCTCGGGGCAGGCGGCCGAAACCTACGCGATCCTCAACCTTGCCGAGGCGGGCGACCACATCGTCGCAAGCCCGAGCCTCTACGGGGGCACCTACAACCTCTTCCGGCACACCCTGAGGAAGTTCGGCATCGAAACCACCTTCGTGGAGAACCCCGACGACCTTGGGCAGTGGCGCGCCGCCGTCCGGCCCAATACCAAGGCGTTCTTCGGGGAGGTCGTCTCGAACCCCCGCCAGGACGTGCTCGATCTTGAGGGGATCAGCGCGATCGCCCACGAACACGGCATCCCCCTGATCGCCGATGCGACGGTGTCCACGCCGTACCTCATCCGCCCCATCGAGTGGGGCGCCGACATCGTCGTGCACTCCGCCACCAAGTACCTTGGTGGCCACGGCACCGCCATCGGCGGCGTCATCGTCGACTCGGGCCGCTTCGACTACGGCCGCGACCCGGAAAGGTTCCCGGGCTTCAACACCCCCGACGAGAGCTACTCCGGCCTGGTGTACGCCAGGGACCTCGGTGTGGGCAGCGCACTGGGGGCGAACCTCGCCTTCATCCTCAAGGCCCGCGTCCAGCTGCTGCGCGACCTCGGGTCCGCAATCTCCCCGTTCAACGCCTTCCTAATCGCCCAGGGCCTCGAGACGCTCAGTCTGCGGATGGAGCGCCACATCGCCAACGCCCGCGCCGTGGCGGAATGGCTCGAACTCCACGACGACGTCGAATCGGTCGCCTACGCCGGCCTGCCCTCGAGCCCCTGGTACGAGCGCGGGCTGAAGTACGGGCCGAACGGTACCGGCGCCATCGTGTCCTTCGATATCGCCGGCGGGATCGAAGCCGGCAGGCGCTTCGTCGACGGCCTCGAACTGCACTCCCACGTGGCCAATGTCGGTGATGTCCGCTCCCTGGTGATCCACCCCGCCTCCACGACCCACAGCCAGCTCGGCGCCGAAGCCCAGCTTGCCGCGGGAGTGCGCCCGGGCCTGGTGCGCCTGGCCGTCGGGCTCGAGAACCTCCAGGACATCCTGGCCGACCTCGACGCCGGCTTCCGTGCGGCGAAGGGAAGCTAGCGGACCGTGACCGCCTACCTTCCTGCCTACCCCGGGCGCGCCCCGGTCGTGCCCGGGCGCGACGGCGTCGTCAGGACCGCCCGCCTTGGCCCCGCCACCCTTGAGACCGGAGGGTTCCTGCCCGGGGTCGAGCTCGCCTACGAGACCTGGGGTGTGCTCAACGCCGACGCCTCCAACGCCGTCCTAATCGAACACGCGCTGACCGGCAGCTCCCACGTGGCCCGGGGCGGGTCGAACGAGGACGGATGGTGGGATGCGCTCGTCGGTCCCGGCCGCACCGTTGACACCGACCGGTACTTCGTCGTGGCCGCCAATATGCTCGGCGGCTGCTACGGGTCCACCGGCCCCTCGACGCAGGCTCCCGACGGCCGGCCCTGGGGCTCGCGCTTTCCCTTTATCACCATCCGCGATTCCGTCCGGGCCGAAGCGCTGCTGGCCGATCAGCTCGGGATCCGCCGCTGGCACTCCGTGCTGGGCGGCTCAATGGGCGGAGCCCGGGCGCTTGAGTGGGCGCTGGTGTACCCGGAGCGGGTGGCCCGGTGCGCCGTCATCGCCTGCTCCGCCGCGAGCACGGCCGAGCAGATCGCCTTCGCGCAGGCCCAGCTGCAGGCCATCCGCCTCGATCCGCACTACGCCGGCGGAGACTACTACGGTTCTCCACCGCCGGCGGCCGGGCTGGGGCTCGCCCGGCGGATCGCCCATATCACCTACCGGTCCGAGACCGAGTTCGCCCTCCGGTTCGGGCGAAGCGCCCAGGGCACCGAGGCCCCCTTCGGAGGGGTGCGTCCGGCGGACCGCGGACGGTATTCGGTGGAAAGCTACCTCGACCACCAGGCCGCGAAGCTCGTGCAGCGCTTCGACGCCAACAGCTACCTCGTGCTGACCGAGGCCCTGATGAGCCACGACGCCGCACGCGGCCGGGGTACCCTGCGGCAGGCGCTCGGCGCGGTGAGCGCCGAGGTGCTCATCGCCGCCGTGGATTCGGACCGGCTCTACTTCCCGGAGCAGGCGCACGCCCTCGCGGACGCCCTCCCGGGCGAGGTTCCCGTCCACACCATCTCCTCACCGATCGGCCACGACGCCTTCCTGACCGAGATCGGGCAGCTCGACGCACACCTGCGCGCCCGTTTCTACCCCCGGTAGCGTCAGCAAAAACGCTGGGCGCGCCGGACCGGCCGCCCCTACAGTGGTGCCGAGCACGCCCCGGCGCCGGCCGGCGGCGTCCGCGAGGAAGGACGGTTCATGGACCTGAACAGCATCGGCTGGAACGAGGAAGCCCGCGGGAAGATCCTGCTTGACGCGGACCGCGCGCTGCAGGAGGCGGTGAGGGAGGCGGTGGAGACCCTCGGCGGCCGCAGCAGGGAGGAAGTGTATGAATTCCTCTTCGCCAAGCTCCAGCCGCAGTTCGTCGACTTCCAGCCTGGACCGGACCTCAGCGCCTGCGCCGACGCCGTCGCCCGCGGAGAGGTTTCCCTCGACGCCTAGGGGCCGCGCAGCGTGTCGACGGCCCCGCTGAAGAGCAGGAGTTCAGCGGCGTTCCCACGCTCCGGGCAGCGTCAGCAGCTCCTGGACCGGGACGGGAAGTTCGCCCAGGGCGACGTCGGCGACGCTGGTCGTCTCAAGGACCAGGCGCAGGCTGGCCCTGGTGGCCACCCAGACGTCGCGCAGCCTTTTCGTGGATTCCGGGTAGGTAACCTGCTCCGGGCTCTCTCCCCGCACCCCGGCCAGGGGACCGTCAACAGACCGGAGAACGTCGGCGAGCGTGATCTCCGTCGCCGGCCGGGTCAGGGAATACCCGCCGCCGGACCCGCGGCGCGAGGCGAGCAGGCCCGACCGGCTCAGTTCCCCGAGGATCGATTCAAGGAACTTGGGCGGAATGTGCTGCTGGCTGGCCAGGGCATCCCGGGTGAGCACCTCCTGCTCGCTGCAGGCAAGCTCGATGACCGCCCGAAGTGCGTAGTCGGCGCGCGCTGTCACCTGCATGGCCGCCGACCCCCACCGGAAGCGGCCGGCATCAGGACACCGGGCCCATGCCGCGCCGTGCCCGCACGCCGTTGGACACCCGGGAGAGCACACCGTCGATGAGCATGCCGAGAACCAGGATGATGATCATGACGGACATCAGGCCGGCGGTGTCGGCGAACTCCCGGTGGAACTGCAGCTGCACGCCCAGTGAGGGCTTGGACGCGATGATGACGAGCAGTTCCCCGGCCATGAGCGAGCGCCAGGCGAAGGCCCAGCCCTGCTTGAGACCGGAGAGGTAGGCGGGAAGGGCGGCGGGCACCACGACATACCGGTAGAGGCTCAGCCCCCGGGCGCCGAGCACCGTCGCGGTGCGGATGAGGGCCTTTGGCACGTCGTCGATGCCGGAGATGATGCCGTTGGCGATGGACGGGGCCGCCCCGAGGATCACCACGAAGAGGATTGCGCTCTCGGAGAGGCCGAAGAGCAGGATCGCGAAGGGGAACCAGGCGATGGACGGCATGGTCTGCAGCCCCGTGATCATTGAACCGATCGCTGCCCGGAGGGTTCGGGAGAACGAGACGACCAGGCCGATGAGGGTACCGATGCCGAGGGCCAGGCCGAAGCCGGCCGCCGCACGGAACATCGTCGTGCCGAGGGCCTGCCAGAACTTGCCGCTGGCCACCATTTCGCCGGTGCGCTGCAGGACGGTCGCCGGGTCGGGCAGGACATAGCTGGGGCGCCAGCCGCTGAGGTAAACCACTTCCCACAGGAGCAGGGTGATGATCACTGCAAGCAGGGGCGGCCAGCTCCGGCGGACAATGCGGGAGCCGAGGGAGGCGGCGGGTCGGCCCTCCGGCCCGGTGAAGCGGATCCGGCGCGTGGGTGCCGCTGCCTTGCCGACCAGGCGGCCGGCGTCGATGTCGCTCATGGCTCGTTCCTTCCCGAAAGGCGCCGGTGCAGGTCGGCGGCGCGGTCGGCGACGCCGGGGTCTTCCATCCGCCGGGGCCGCTGCAGCCCGATCCGGAGTTCGGAGTCGATCCGTCCGGGGTCCGGCGTCATCACCAGGACCCGGTTCCCCAGCCGGGCCGACTCCCGCACGTTGTGGGTGACGAAGACGATCGTCAGCTCCCGTTCGAGCCAGATGCGTTCGGTCTCGTCGTGCATGGCGTCGCGGGTGATCGCATCCAGGGCGGCGAAGGGTTCGTCCATGAGGAGGATCGAGCAGTCCTGGGCGAGCGTCCGGGCGAGGGCGACCCGCTGGCGCATGCCGCCTGACAGCTCGTGGGGGCGCATGGAGGCCGCCCGGGGCAGCCGCACCGTTTCGAGCAGCTCGTCGACGCGGGGGCCGAACTCCCGGGCCGGCACGCCGGACAGGCGCAGCGCCAGTTCGATGTTTCCCCGTACGGTGAGCCACGGGAAGAGGTTGGCGTCCTGGAACATCATGCCGACCCGGCGGCCGCCCACATCGATGCTGCCCCGGCTGGGGGAGTCGAGGCCAGCGATGAGGTTCAGCAGGGTCGACTTGCCACACCCGGACTGCCCCAGAAGGCAGACGAAGTCCCCGGCGTCGATGTCCAGGTCGACACTGTCGAGGGCGACGGTTTCACCGGCGGCGCCCCGGAAGTCCTTGCCGACCCCGCGCAGCGAGATGGCGGCGCGTTCCGTGGTGGCGTGCGGGGCGGGCATCCTGCCCCGTGGCCCGGCGGTGCCGAGGCGCATCACGGCTCCTTCACCCCGGTGAGTCCTCTGTCCTCGAGCACGGTGTTGAGGGGATCAAGCGTGTAGAGGCCCTCGAGTTCGACCTTTTCGAGGAGGCCCACCGACACCGCGTGGTCCGCTCCGGTGACCAGCGTCTCGGGGAGCGGGTCGTAGGTGAACTCGACGTTTTCCCAGGCGGCCTCGAGGTACTCGTCCTTCACCCGCTGACCGGTGATCTCCTCGATCTTGTCGTTGAAGACCTTCTGGGCGCCCTCGGGGTCCTCCTCCATGAACTCCAGCGCGTCGAGGTGGCCTTCGAGCACCGCCTGCACCGTGTCGGGGTGCTCCTCGAGGAACTCGGTGCGGACGATCAGGTTGGCCACGACGAACCGCCCCTCCGGCCACAGCTCCCCCTCGTCGACGAGCAGTTCGCCCCCTCCCTCCTCGATAAGGCGGGTCAGCCACGGTTCCGGCACCCACGCGCCGTCGATGTCGCCGGCCACGAAGGACTGGAGGGCGGCCGAGTTCTCCTGCGGTTTGATGCTGACGTCCCCGCCGCCCTCGGTGTCCGCGGTGAGTCCCTCGCCCTCGAGCCAGGTCCGCAGCGCCACGTCCTGCGTGTTGCCCAGCTGGGGGGTGGCGAGGGTGGCGCCCTTGAGGTCCTCGGCGCTGTCGATCCCCGGCCGCACCACCAGCCCCGCGCCGCCGGAGGCGACACCGGCAAGAACCTTCAGGGCCTTGCCCTGGCTCTGGGTGAAGCCGTTGATGGTGGGGTTGGGGCCGATGACGGTCATGTCGATGGCGCCGGAGAACAGCGCCTCGATCGCCTCCGGCCCGGCGCTGAAGGTCTGGGTCTGAAGGTCCACTCCGTCCAGATGCTCGTCGTACAGGCCCTCGGCCTCGGCCACCAGCGCCGGAGCGTGGGTGAGGTTGGGAAAGTACCCGAGCCGGATCTCCTCCGGCAGGTCCTGTCCGCCCGGGTCCGCTGCGCCCGCATCCGAACATCCAGAAAGGACGGTGATGGTAGCGATCGCAAGGATGCCAATGTGTGCTGATTTAGTTCTCATTCCGACTCTCCCCAGCCGCTCGAATCCTAGTAATCCGACAGGCTATGCCGCTTACCAGGGCCGAGGAAGGGAATTTCGGAGGAACAGGTGGAACCCCGGCGGGACAGGGTAGGAGGGGATTTCGGGGCAGGTAGTGGCCTTCAGCGGGCCGCCGCCGAAACGGACCGGGCCCGCCGCGCCTACAGGCCCGCCGCGCCTACAGGCCTGCGCCGGGCGGCATGGCCGGACCGAAGATCGTCGAGGCCTCCGGTCGCTTGGGGCTGATTCCATCACCGGAGGAACGGTGGCGCAGGCGCCTGAGGATCCACGGCACCAGGTATTCCCGGGCCCAGACGACGTCCTCGGTGCGTGCAAGGCGCCAGCTCTTCGGCGGAAGCGGCTTGGCCTGCATCGGTTCGAGGGTGTGGTTCACCGCGAGCGTGTCGAGGACCATCATCGCGATCGTGTGGTGCCCCAGGGGGGAGAAGTGGAGCCGGTCCTCGGACCACATCCGGGGATCGGCGAGCTGCCGCAGCGCCCACATGTCGGCGATCACGGCGTCGTGCCGGGCTGCGATGACCCGCAGGTTCTCGTTGTACACGGCGGTCTTCAGCCGCACCTTTCCCAGCACCGTGTCGCGCACGTCGGGTCCGGTGAACAGCACCACCGTCGCGCCCTCGCTGCCGAGGGTCTGCACTGCGGAGTCGAGCCGTGCGGCGAGCTGATCGGGGTCGGCACCGGGCCGCAGGAGGTCGTTGCCGCCGGCGGAGATGCTCACGAGGTCCGGCTTGAGGGCCAGTGCCGGCCCCACCTGCTGGTCAACGATCTGCTGCAGCAACCGTCCCCGTACCGCAAGGTTCGCGTAGGAGAAGCTGCCGCAGCCCCGGCTGAGTTCCTCGGCGACCCGGTCGGCCCAGCCGCGGTTTCCTCCGACGCTGTCGGGGTTGGGGTCTCCGATCCCCTCGGTGAAGGAATCACCAAGGGCGACGTACCGCCGCCAGGGGTGGGGGATGGCCTCCCCTTCGACGTGTACGGATCCGTCAACTGCGGATACTGCCTGTTTTTCACTCACCCCTTCATCCTGCCAACTCCGGGGCCGGCTACGCGACCGTAGGTAGCCCCGTTACGGCACCGGGGGTCAGCGGAGCGCGCGGAGCGGGCGGGCCGGGTCGCCGTGCATGCCAGAATTGGGGGATGACGAAAACCGGCTCCGCCCCCCTGTCCACGCCCGCCTGGGACCCGGTCACGCTCTGGTCCCGGCCGGAAAGCGAGCGGGCCGGAACCCCGCTTCTTGTGCTTCTTCACGGCTATATGGCCGACGAACGCGACCTCATGGCGCTCGCCGATTACCTGCCCGAGGAGTTCACGGTGGTCTCGGTCCGCGCTCCCTCCACCGAGGACCAGGGGTACTCGTGGTTCCCGCTGTCCCGGGACGCCGGGTACTCGGTGGAAGCCGTCGTCGACGCGCTGGGGCCCGTGGCGGAATGGCTCGATGCCATCCGGGCACCGCACACGAGCGTCAGCCTGCTGGGGTTCTCCATGGGGATGGGTGTTGCCACCTCGCTGCTGCGCCACCGCCCGGACGACTTCGCCACGGTCGTGGGCCTCTCGGGGTTCGCCGTTCCACCCGAAGGCCATCCCTTCTTCCAGGACGAGGCGCTGGCGGGCCGTTCGGTGCCCTTCTTCTGGGGCCGGGACCAGGCGGACGAGGTGATCGCCTCCTCAATGGTGGAGTACACGCACCGCTGGGCGACCTCGACCACCCGGCTGACCAAGGTGCTGTACCCAAACATGGGGCACAGCATCAGCCAGCAGGAGCTGGCGCACGTCCGGGAGTTCCTGACGCTGACGGTGCTGAAGGCACCGACCGGGGGAACCGGCGGGAGCTGAAAGGCCGGGCGCTCAGCCTGCGACGATCCGCACGGTCTGGCCGTTGACGCTCACGACGTCGCCGGGGTGGAGCTGGCGCCCGCGGCGCTCCTCGATGTCGCCGTTGACCTGGACCAGCCCGTTATCGATCAGGGTCTTCGCCTCGGCTCCGTCCTCGGCCAGGGAGGCGAGCTTCAGCAGCTGTCCCAGCCGGATCATGCCGTCGGAGATGGAAAGTTCGCTGATGCCGGCCGACGCGCCGGGTCCGTTCGGTTCACTGCTCATAAGGCAATTCTGCCCGACCGGAGGCAGGCGCCGGTCCACTAAACTTGACCGGTGACTTCCTCAGCCCCGCTCCCGCCCCTTATCGGCATCCCGGTGGCGCTCGCCGCCGGGACGGCCATCCCCGTCCAGGGGCGCATCAACGGGGCCCTGGGCGCCCGGCTCGACGACGGCGTCGCGGCGGCCCTGGTGAGCTTCGGCACCGGACTGGTGGTGATGATCCTGATTACCCTCGTGCTGCCGCGCGGCCGGGCGGGCTTCCGTGCGATCGGTCCCTCGGTGCGCGAACGCCGGTTCCCGCCGCTGTACCTGGCGGCCGGGGCGATCGGTGCGTTCTTCGTCTTCTCCCAGTCCCTGACCATCAGCCTCATCGGCGTCGCGCTGTTCTCCGTGGCCGCGGTCATGGGCCAGTCCCTGAGCGGGCTCGTCGTCGACCGCCTCGGCATCGGCCCGGCCGGCAAGAGATCCGCGACACCGATGCGCATCATCGGCGTCGTGCTGACGGTGGTGTCGGTGATCTGGGCCGTGTCGCCCCGGTTCGGTGCGGCGGGGGAGCCCTCGTCCTGGCTGATCCCGGTCCTGCTGCCGGTCGCCGCCGGCATTCTGCTGAGCTTCCAGCAGGCAATGAACGGGACGGCGGCCTTCCACTACGGAACCCCCATCACCGCCACCCTGGTGAACTTCATCGCCGGGGCCGTGGTCCTGCTCGCGGCCTGGCTGGTGAAGCTCGCGATCGCCGGACCCGGCAACGCCCTGCCGACGGAGTGGTGGTACTACCTGGGCGGGCCCATGGGCTGTGTCTTCATCGGCCTGGGAGCGCTGCTGGTGCGCAGCCTCGGCGTCCTGCTCACGGGCCTTGGCCTGATCGGCGGCCAGCTCGTGGGATCGCTGGCCCTTGACCTGTTCGTCCCGGCACCCGGAAGCGTCGTCGCCTTCGCCACCGTCGCAGGCACCCTCCTGACCATCGTTGCCATCGTGCTGACCACCCTGCCCTGGCCCCGCGGCGCCGCGGCCGCGGCCGCGCGCCGCCGGCGGATCGGGACGACGGCCGGGCGCACCTAGGGGCGGGTCCGGCTCCGGTGCCGGTAGGCTTGGAGCCGGACTTTCCCTTCCTGATTTCCGTAGTTTCCCGACGGCGGAAACCCGGAAGGATCCACAGCTTTGCACCCACCATCCCGCGGACCGCACCCAGCGGCCTGCTGACGACCGGAGAACCCCCATGGCGGCACCTAAATCAGCTCTCGACCCAATCATCTCCCTCTCCAAGCGGAGGGGCTTCGTCTTCCAGTCCGGGGAGATCTACGGCGGATCGCGTTCGGCGTGGGACTACGGGCCCCTCGGCGTTGAACTGAAGGAGAACATCAAGCGGCAGTGGTGGCAGTCGATGGTGCGCGGGCGGGAGGACGTCGTCGGCCTCGACTCCGCGGTGATCCTTCCCCGCCAGGTGTGGGAGGCCTCGGGCCACGTCGAGGTCTTCAGCGACCCGCTGGTCGAGTGCCTGAACTGCCACAAGCGCTACCGGCAGGACCACCTCGAGGAGGAGTTCGAGGAGAAGAAGGGCCGTGCCCCCGAGAACGGGCTGCTCGACATCACCTGCGCCAACTGCGGCACCAAGGGCCGCTGGACCGAACCCCAGAGCTTCTCGGGGCTGATGAAGACCTACCTCGGCCCCGTCGCCAGCGAGGAGGGGATGCACTACCTGCGCCCCGAGACCGCCCAGGGCATCTTCGTGAACTTCAACAACGTGCTCACCACCTCCCGGCGGAAGCCGCCGTTCGGCATCGGCCAGATCGGCAAGAGCTTCCGCAACGAGATCACCCCGGGCAACTTCATCTTCCGCACCCGCGAGTTCGAGCAGATGGAGATGGAGTTCTTCGTCGAGCCCGGCACCGACGACGAGTGGCACAAGTACTGGATCTCCACCCGTTACGACTGGTACACCGACCTCGGCATCCGCCCCGAGAACCTGCGCCTCTTCGAGCACCCGCTGGACAAGCTCAGCCACTACTCCAAGGGCACCACGGACATCGAATACCGCTTCGGGTTCCAGGGCTCGGAGTGGGGCGAGCTCGAAGGCATCGCCAACCGCACCGACTTCGACCTTTCGACCCACTCGAAGCACTCCGGGACGGACCTGAGCTACTTCAACCAGGCCACCAACGAGCGCTACACCCCGTACGTGATCGAGCCCGCCGCGGGCCTGACCCGCTCCTTCATGGCGTTCCTCGTCGATGCCTACACCGAGGACGAGGCGCCCAACGCCAAGGGCGGCGTAGACAAGCGCACGGTGCTCAAGCTCGATCCGCGCCTTGCCCCCGTCAAGGCCGCGGTGCTGCCGCTGAGCCGCAATGAGGACCTCTCGCCCAAGGCCAAGGAGCTGGCGGCGCAGCTGCGGCGGAACTGGAACATCGACTTCGACGACGCCGGGGCGATCGGACGCCGCTACCGCCGCCAGGACGAGATCGGCACGCCGTTCTGCATCACCGTCGACTTCGACACCCTCGAAGACCAGGCCGTGACCATCCGCGAACGCGACACCATGGCGCAGGAACGTGTCTCCCTGGACAAGGTCCAGGGCTACCTCGCCGAGCGGATGCTGGGCGCCTGATGGCCCTCGAATACCGAGCCTGGCAGGACGGCGACGACCTCGAGCTGCTCCAGCTGTGGGGCGGCCCGGAGTCGACCCCGTCGGAGCAGTTCCGCGGCTCCTTCCGCCCCTCCTCGGAGGAACCCTGGAACCGGTGCATCACCGTACTCGACCAGGGCATCCCGGTCGCGGCGGGGTTCGCCTATGAGACGGCACTGCACCCGGAGAGGCTCTGGTGCTACGTCGAGGTGGCGGCCGACCACCGCCGCTCCGGTGTCGGCTCGACCCTGCTGACGATGCTGCGCCACGAGGCCGCGGCGTCGCCGTCGGGCGTCACGGCGCTGCGCAGCAAGGTCCAGCCCGGGACCTCCGGGGCGGCCTTCGCCGAGGCCACCGGATTCAGCACCATCCAGCGCTCCCGGGTGATCGTGGTGAAGCCGGGCGCCCTGGCGGCCCCGCGCTTCGAGGACGCCTCCGGACCCCAGCTCGAGGAGGCAGCGACCGGTTCGGTGGAGCTCACGCAGGCCGTCGCCGCCTTCTACACGGCCGTCCACGGCTGGGACCGGGCGGAGATGACCCTCGGCCGGGCCCAGAACCTGCTCCTGGCCGACGCGACCGGCGCCGGAGGGGCGGTGGTGCTGCGGGACAAGCCCAGGACCGACGGCGGGTCCATCGCGGCCTTCGCCGTCAGCTACACCTCGGCCCGCACCGACGCGCCGGCCGACGTCCTGCTCGGATTCGACACGTCCCTGCCCGCATCCGAGCAGGAGGCCGCGGTGGCCAGCCTGCTCGCCATGCTCGTCCACACCTACCCGGTCCAGCTCGAGGTTGACGATTCGATGACGGCACTGGTGAACGTCCTCGAGCCGCTGCTCGCGGCGGGCTCCGCCGTGGAGGCCGCCCCGGCCACCTTCGTCGTCGCCGGCTGACCGCCCGCACCGGGGGAGCGCCCGCACCGAGCAGTGCGGGCAGCGCCCGCCCGCTGCTGACGGCCCGCATCGGGCCGTCAGCGGCTCAGCCCCTGCTGTACCGCCCGGTGGCGAGGTCATGGGCGTCCGCGGCGGCCCGTTCGGTCTCCGTCATGGCTCCGCCGCCGAGGTGGGCCGGCTGCCACCACTCACCGGGGGCCGGGACCAGCGGGAAGGTCTCGATGCACCGCTCGATGCCGTCCTGCAGCTCGGCGCGCAGCTTCTCCGTCTCCGCGGCCACATCCGCGTCGGGAGTGTGCCGGATGGGTTCGCTCACGTGGATCCGCACCGGGGACCCCCAGGCGCGCCGAAGCGAAAAGCCGTGGCCCCGGGTCAGCAGGCGGTGTGATCCCCATACGGAGACGGGGATGATCGGCACGCCGGCCTCCGCCGCAAGCCGCACGGCCCCGGTCTTGAGCTCGCGCACCGTGTAGCTGCGGCTCACCCCGGCCTCGGGGAGGATGGCGACGTACTCGCCGGCGCGTAGTTTCGCCAGCGCGTCGGCGTAGGCCTCGGCCCCGGCGCGGCGGTCGGTGACGACGTGCCCCAGGCCGTACACGATCGGCCCGACCACCGGATGTGATGCCGCCGCCTTGGTGATCATGTACCGCATCTGCACCCGCGCGTGCTTCCAGAGGACGAGCTCGGCGAAGGCGAAGTCCAGGTAGCCGAAGTGCGTGATGGCCACGACGGCGCCCCTTCCGGGCACCGCGCGGCGGGAGCGGCCCTGCAGTGGGTCCGGGGCGGGAAGGTTTCCGGTGCCCGTGACGTCAACCCGCAGCCGCAGCGCCGCGAAGGTCAGCAGCCCCGCCCGCACCACCACGCGGTACATCCGGTCGTTCTGCTTCGGTTTCCATACCATCGTGTTTCTGTCCTGTTCCGGTTGGTGGAGGGGCGGCGGTGGTCCTACGCCCCGGTGACTGCTGTCCGGCCGCACGCGGCGCCTCAGACACTGGCGCCTCAGACTCGAATGGCCAGTGGTTCGTCGGCAGCCAGCAGCGTCCGCGCCAGGCGCAGATGCGCGGGCTCTATGCCGGCTCCGGTGTCCGCCGCGAAACGGCTCAGGATGAAGGAGGCCGTAATGCCGTGCCAGCTGCCGACCTTGCGGAACATGAAGTGCCCGGCATTGCGGACGCTGACGTAGTTCACCGAAGCGGCGAGGGGCAGGGCGCGCTCGGCGAAGCGGCGGGACTGGCGGGGGCTGGTCCAGCGGTCGATGTCGCCGTGCACGATCAACAGGTGCCGGTCCTTGACGGGTTCCACCGGAGTGTTGCTTTCAAGCCAGGGGGCGAGGGCCGCGACGGCGCGGACCTGCGGGTCGTCCGCCGCGCAGATTGCGGTGAGCCCTCCCATGGAGTGCCCCACGAGGTAGACCGGGACGCCCGGGTGCTGCTGCCGGATGCGCCCGAGGGCCCAGCGTGCGTCCTGCAGCGCCGACATCTCGGGGCCGTTCCAACCGCGCACCCGGTTGCGCAGTGCCAGAACGGCCAGGCCGTGCGGGCCGCCCCGGCGGTGGAGGATCGAGGCGAAGGGGATCATCCGGGACGGGCTGAGGTGCCGGCTGCGCACGGGGTCGAAGCTGTGGGCCCGGCCGCCGTGAAGCACCAGGGCGACGGCGGTGACCTCACCCCGCGGTGCGCGCACCGTCAGGACCGGGTCGGCGGGCACTGCGGGGCGGCCGGGACGCCGCGGCGTCCTGCCCTCTCCAGCACCGTTCCCGCTCATCGTGCCCTCTCCAACTCCTGGGCGCCGCCCTCACGGTGTGCGCCGGATGCCCTTGCTTCCAACCCTAGGCGGCACCGCCCGGGTGTCCACCCTGCGTAGACTCCGTATGAAAACCTTGCTCTTCTGTAACTTCTGCACCACCAACCGAAGGATGTCCGTGGGTATCAGCCACACTCCGACTGCCGGTTCTTCGGAGCCGACCGCTCCAATGATTGCCACCCGCCGGCGGGCAAATTTCCTCCTGGCAGCCATCCTCCTTCCGCTGGGGCTGCTGACTCTCGCCGGCATGTGGCTGCTCTGGCCCTCGGGCGACACCTCGGAGATTTCGGTGGCCAACCCCTACGCGACCGCCGAGGGGGTCACGTTCGAGACCGGAACGGTGCAGCGGGCGGCCTTCGAGGACTGCCCGTCCTCCCAGCCCACCGTCGACGCCGGCGGCGAGGCCCTCACCTGCCTGGTCGCCTTCACGGTGCCCGACGCGGGCGGCCCCACAGTGCCCGTCGAGGTGACCCCCGAACTGGCCAAGGCCAGCGCCGTCGAGGCGGGGGACCGGATCCGGTACCTGAACCTCGAGGGGGTCATCCAGGGTGGATCGGCGCCCTATGTCTTCGTCGACTTCATCCGCACGGTGCCGATCGCCGCTCTGACCATCCTCTACGCCGTCGTAGTGGTCGCCGTCGCCCGCTGGCGGGGATTCCGGGCGATGCTCGGGCTCGTCGGGGCGCTGTTCATCCTGGCGCAGTTCATCCTGCCAGGCCTCGTGGAGGGCGCGCCGCCCCTGCTGCTCGGCCTCGTGGGTTCGGTGGCCATCATGATCGGGGTGCTGTACTTCGCCCACGGTTTCTCCGCCCGCACCTCGACGGCGCTGCTCGGCACCATCTTCGGCCTGGGCATCACCGCGGTGCTGGCGGCCTGGGCCACCGGGACGGCCCATCTGACGGGGGTGGGCGACGACAATGCGTACGCGCTGGTCAACGCTTCCGACCAGTTGTCGATCTCCTCGATCATCCTGTGCGGGCTGATCATCTCCGGCCTGGGCGTGCTCAACGACGTCACCATCACCCAGTCTTCGGCGGTCTGGGAGCTCTACGAACTTGCGCCGTCCACCCCCGCGCGGCGCTTGTTCGCGGGGGCCATGCGCATCGGCCGCGACCACATCGCCTCAACCGTCTACACGATCGCGTTCGCCTATGCCGGTGCCGCCCTGCCCGTGCTGATCCTTGTCTCGCTCTACGACCGGGCCCTGATCGACACCCTCACCAGCGGCGAGCTCGCGGAGGAAGTGGTGCGAACCCTCGTGGGGTCCATCGGCCTGGTTCTGGCCATTCCGGTCACCACGGCCATCGCCGTGGCGGTCGTCAAGGCCGTCGGCGGGCGTGGAACGGGTGCGGCGCCGGTGCCCGCCACGGTTCCGGCGGGCCCTGGCGGCCCGCCGGAGCCGGCCCGCCAGGACGAGCTGCAGGGAGCCCTGCAGGGCACGCCGTCGGGGGCCGGGAACGGATCCGGAGCGGAGCCGGAGGTGCCGGCGGGCTCCCGCCGGACCCGTCGGGAGGCCGAATCCCACTAGGCGGCACGGCGGCGGTCCCGGAACCACTCCGGGGACGCCGCGCGGCCCCGCCAGGGCGCTCCTGGACCGGCTGCCGGACCGGCTGACGGACCGGCTATCGGACCGGCTGACGGATTAGGCCGCCGGAGGGCCGATGTGCCCGATTTGCCCGCACTTGCGACAATGGAGGGGTGACTGCCGTAACCACCCGGACCGCCGGGCCCGCACTCCGTTCCGCCGCCCCCGCCGTCGACGCCCCAGCCAGTGAGGCCTCAAACACTGACGCGCCCGCCGCAGCCGACGCGGCGGCATCAGCAGAGTCCGTCGACGCGGCCACCCGGCTCGACCTTCCTCCGCTGCGCCTTGGCCCGATCACCGTGGACACCCCCGTGATCCTGGCCCCCATGGCGGGCATCACCAACAAGGCGTTCCGCCGGCTGTGCCGCGAGTACGGCGGCGGACTGTACGTCTCCGAGATGGTCACCTCGCGGGCGCTGGTCGAACGCAGCCCCGAATCCCTGCGGATCATCTCCCACGACGAGGACGAGTCGGTCCGCTCCGTGCAGCTGTACGGGGTGGACCCGGCCACCGTCGGCGCCGCCGTGCGCCTCCTCGTCGAGGAGGACCGGGCCGACCACATCGACCTCAACTTCGGCTGCCCCGTGCCCAAGGTGACGCGCCGCGGCGGCGGAGCGGCGCTGCCTTGGAAGCTCGACCTGTTCACGGGCATCGTCCAGACCGCGGTCCGCGAGGCCTCCAAGGGAGGTATCCCGCTGACCATCAAGATGCGCAAGGGCATCGACGAGGACCACCTGACCTTCCTCGAGGCCGGCCGGATCGCCCGCGACAGCGGAGTGGCCGCCGTCGCCCTCCACGGCCGCACCGCCTCGCAGTACTACTCCGGCAAGGCCGACTGGTCGGCCATCGCCGAACTGCGCAACGCCCTTCCCGACATCCCGGTGCTCGGCAACGGCGACATCTGGAGCGCCGAGGACGCGGTCCGCATGGTGCGCGAGACCGGCGTCGACGGCGTCGTGATCGGCCGCGGCTGCCAGGGCCGCCCCTGGCTCTTCGGCGACCTCATGAACGCCTTCGAGGGAAGCGCCGAGCGCCACCAGCCGGGCCTCGGCCAGGTGGCCGAGACCGTGTACCGCCACGCCGAGCTGCTCGTCGACGCCTTCGGGAGCGAAATGATGGGCCTGCGGGACATCCGCAAGCACATGGCGTGGTACTTCAAGGGGTACGTGGTTGGGGGCGAACTGCGCGCCAAGCTCGCCACGGTGCCCACGCTCGAGGTGCTGCGGGGCCTCCTCGCCGAGCTCGACGCCGATTCGCCCTATCCGGGCGCCGATGCGGAGGGCCCCCGCGGCCGGGCCGGCTCGCCGAAGAAGACCTCCCTGCCGGAGAACTGGCTTCAGTCGCGGCGCCTCAACGAGGCACAGCAGGCCGACATCTCGGCGGCGGAACTGGACGTCTCCGGTGGCTGACTCTCCGGACGTCCGGCGTTCGGCGGCACGCCGCGCCGACCACGACCACCGGCCGAAAGGCAGGAAGGGTTCATGAGCTTTCCCTCAGCACCACTGACGGCGGGCTACGCCGTCGAGGATCTCCACCGGTGGGTCGACGAGCCCGCCAAGAGCACCCACCGCTCCGATTTCGAACGGGACCGTGCCCGGGTCCTCCACTCCTCGGCGCTCCGGCGCCTTGGCGCCAAGACCCAGGTCGTGGCCCCGGACACCGACGACTTCGTGCGGACCCGGCTCACCCACAGCCTCGAGGTCGCCCAGGTCGGCCGCGAGCTCGGCCGCTCCCTGGGCTGCGACCCCGATATCGTCGACGCCGCCTGCCTCGCCCACGACCTCGGCCACCCGCCCTTCGGGCACAACGGCGAGACCGCCCTGAATGAGATCGCCCACGGCATCGGCGGGTTCGAAGGCAACGCCCAGACCCTTCGGCTGCTCACGCGCCTCGAACCGAAGGTCATCCGCCCCGACGGCACCTCGGCGGGCCTGAACCTCACCCGGGCCAGCCTCGACGCCGCCTGCAAGTACCCCTGGACGGCCGCGGACGCGCCCCTCATCAACGGGCACCGCACCTCCAAGTTCGGCGCGTACGACGACGACCTCCCGGTCTTTTCGTGGCTGCGCGCCGGCACCCCGGCCGGCCGCTCCTGCCTTGAGGCCCAGGTGATGGATCTGGCCGACGACATCTCCTATTCGGTCCACGACGTCGAGGACGCCATTGTCGCCGGGCACCTGCAGCTGCGCTGGATGGACAGCCCCGACGCGCGGGCGCGCGTGGTGGGCTACACCCAGCAGTGGTACCTGCCCGGCAGCGACCCGGCCGCAGTCGATGCTGCCCTCGCGCGGCTCGAGAAGACAGCCGTCTGGGTGCGGGAGGCGGACGGCAGCCGCCGCTCCATGGCCGCCCTGAAGAACATGACCAGCCAGCTGATCGGCCGGTTCTGCCTGAGCGCCCTCGAGGCGACCCGCGCCATCTACGGCACGGACCCGCTCACCCGCTACGCGGCGCAGATGGTGGTCCCCGAGGAGACCCAGCTCGAGATCGCCGTGATGAAGGGCCTTGCCACCACCTACGTGATGACCACCGACCACCGGCAGCCGCTCTACGAACGCCAGCGCGAGGTGCTCTCCTCGCTCGTGGCGCAGATGGCCGCCAACGGAGACCGCTACCTCGAACAGTCCTTCGCGGCCGACTGGCAGGCCGCCGGCGACGACGACGCGCGGCTGCGCGTGGTGATCGACCAGGTGGCCTCCCTCACTGACGGCTCGGCGCTGGCCCTGCACGAGAGGATCGTCGGGCCCGTCCCTGCCCTTTGGTAGCGCGGTTCCAGGCCCACGGCCGCCGCTGAGCTCCGCGGCGGCGCAGCGGGCCCGCCGGGCGCTGCCGCCGAAGGTGTCGGTGGCGGGGCCTAAACTGTTGTCATGGCCGGACTCATCAAGCGTGAAGACATCGATGAGGTACGCCAGCGCACCGACATCAAGGAGATCGTCGACGGCTACGTCACCCTCAAGTCCGCAGGCGTGGGCTCGTACAAGGGGTTGTGTCCCTTCCACGACGAACGGTCGCCCTCCTTCCACGTGCGCCCCCAGCTGGGCTCCTACCACTGCTTCGGCTGCGGCGAGGGCGGCGACGTCATCTCCTTCCTCCAGAAGCTCGACCACACCTCCTTCACCGAGACGGTGGAGAAACTCGCAGCGCGCCTTGGCCTCGAGCTCCACTACGAGGACGGGGGCACCGGGCCGCGCCGGGAGGACGTCGGCCGGCGCCAGCGCCTCCTGGACGCCCACAAGATCGCCGCGGAGTTCTACCGGGACCAGCTGCTGACCCCCGGGGGGGCCGCCGGCCGGCAGTTCCTCCAGGAGCGCGGCTTCGACCGTGAGGCCGCCGCCCACTTCGGGGTGGGCTACGCCCCGCAGGGCTGGGACGGGCTGCTGAACCATCTCACCGGACGGGGCTTCACGCACGACGAGCTCAAGCTCACCGGCATGTTCAGCGTCTCCTCGACCAACGCCTCGCGGCTCTACGACCGCTTCCGCGGCCGGCTGATCTGGCCCATCCGCGACATCACCGGCGACACGGTCGGATTCGGGGCCCGGAAGCTGTACGAGGAGGACCAGGGGCCAAAGTACCTGAACACCCCGGAAACCTCGCTCTACAAGAAGTCGTCGGTCCTTTACGGCATCGACCTCGCCAAGAAGGACATCGCCAAGACCCGCCAGCTGGTGGTCGTCGAGGGCTACACCGACGTGATGGCATGCCACCTCGCCGGCGTCGGCACCGCCGTCGCGACCTGCGGGACGGCCTTCGGGGCGGACCACATCAAGATCGCCCGCCGGCTGCTCTCCGACGACGGCACCGGGGGAGAGGTCGTCTTCACCTTCGACGGCGATGCCGCCGGCCAGAAGGCCGCCCTGAGGGCCTTCGAGGAGGACCAGCGCTTCATCGCCCAGACGTATGTCGCCGTGGAGCCCTCGGGCGCCGATCCGTGCGACCTGCGCCAGACCCGCGGCGACGAGGCGGTGCGGAGCCTCATCGCCGACCGGCGGCCGCTCTTCGAATTCGCCATCAAGGCCTCGTTCGCGAACTTCGACCTGTCCACCGGCGAGGGCCAGGTCAAGGCCCTGCGCCATGCGGCCCCGATCGTGGCGCGCATCCGCGACGTGTCCCTGCGCTCGACCTACACGCGGGAGCTCTCGCGCTGGCTGGGCATGCAGTTCGTGGGGGAGGACCAGGTGGGGAGGGCCGTCGCGGCCGCCGCGCGCCGTGAGGGTGCGGCGCCGTCGGCCACCGCAGGGGCCCCGGCAGGCGCCGGCTCCGGGCGCACAGACTTCGGGCGCACCGACTCCGGGTACGGCGGGCCCTCCGGCGGCGACCGGTCGGCCTCCCAGGCCGGGAACGCACACCAGGGGGCCTCAGGGGCCGGGCAGGACGGTCCAGCCGCGGAGGGTGCCCTTGACCGGCCGCAGTTCACCCGGCCGGATCCGCGCGACCCGATGGCGCGGATGGAGCGTGAAGCCCTCGAGGTGGTGCTGCAGCAGCCGGGACTGCTCGATGCCACCCAGTGGGAGCGGTTCGGCGACGCCCCGTTCTCGGTGCCCGTCTATGCCGCACTGCGCACCGCCGTGCTCGCCGCGGGAGCCGCCGGGACCGATGCCGCGCAGTGGGTCGAACGGGTGCGCGGGGAGGTGCCCGACGTGCTGCGGCCGCTGGTGAGCGAGCTCGCCGTGCGCCCGCTGCCGGCGAAGGACGCCGACGCCATGGCTGTGTACTGCCGGGACATCCTGAACCGGTTGACCGAGCTGCGGATCACGCAGCAGAAGGCCGAGAAACTGGGGCAGCTCCAGCGCATGGATCCCGCCGCCGATCCGGTCCTCTACAACCAGCTGCAGCGTGAGCTGATGGACCTCGAGATGCAGCGCCGGCAGCTCCGGCCGGACTGATCCAGCGCCAATTTCACTTCACCCGGTTTCGTATGTAAAGTTGTATCTGCCGCTTTCCTCCGTAGCTCAATTGGCAGAGCATTCGACTGTTAATCGAAGGGTTACTGGTTCAAGTCCAGTCGGAGGAGCAACCAGGGCCGTTGACGGGTTTTCCC
Organism: Arthrobacter frigidicola; assembly: GCA_003602285.1. Lineage (GTDB taxonomy): Bacteria > Actinomycetota > Actinomycetes > Actinomycetales > Micrococcaceae > Arthrobacter_D > Arthrobacter_D frigidicola. The sequence continues at coordinate 148,184 of QZVU01000003.1, read as the reverse complement.
GTCAACGGCCCTTCTTTTTTCGGTCCGGACTCCTTGGAGTCGAACCTCGCCGGTGCCCGGTTACTGCAGCGAGGCTCCCGGGGAGGCGGCTCCCGCGGCATCGGGCCCTGCTGGAGGATGGTCCTCCGGGCGTAGGGTTGAGCCATGAACTCCCACGGCAGTGTCATCCTTGTCACGGGCGCCACCGGCTACATCGGCGGACGGCTCGTCTCACGCCTCCTCAACGAAGGCCACACCGTCCGGGTGGTGGTGCGCACGCCCGAGAAGCTCAAGGACGTCCCCTGGGCCGAGCGGGTCGAGGTCGTCCAGGGCGACCTCCAGGATCCCGAGACCATGAAGGCCGCCTGTGGAGGCGTCGACGCCCTCTACTACCTGGTTCACTCAATGGGCTCGGGCCGCGGGTTCGAACGCCGTGAATCGTCAATCGCCGCCACGGTGGCTTCCGCTGCGACGGCCGCCGGAGTCGGGCGCATCATCTACCTCGGGGGGCTCCACCCCGACGGTGTCGACCTGTCGACCCACATGCGTTCACGCACCGAAGTCGGGCGCATCCTGCTCGAGTCGGACACCCCGACCATCGCCTTCCAGGCCGGCGTCGTCATCGGTTCGGGATCCGCGTCCTTCGAAATGATCCGCCACCTCGCCGACGTCCTGCCCGTGATGCCCGCGCCCAAGTGGGTGCTGAACCGGATCGAACCCATCGCCGTCCGCGACGTCATCCAGTACCTCATCGGCGCCCTGGGCCTCCCCGCGGGCGTCAACCGGACCTTCGACATCGGTTCACGGGAGGTGCTGACGTACGCCGAGATGATGAACCAGTACGCCGAGGCGGCAGGCCTGCCGCGCCGGACGATCCTGGCCCTGCCCGTGCTGACCCCGCGCCTGGCCGGTCACTGGGTGAACCTCGTCACACCCATCCCTCGGGTCATGGCCATGCCGCTCATCGAGTCGCTTCAGCACGATGCCATCACTGCCGAACACGACATCGACGAGTTCATCCCCGTGCCCGAGGGCGGGCTCACCGGGTACCGCACGGCGGTTGACCTGGCGCTCGGCAAGATGCGCGGCGGCGAAGTCGAAACCAGCTGGGCCGGTGCCTCGAGTTCCGACGCCGTGGCGGACCCGCTGCCGTCCGACCCGCAGTGGGCCGGCCACACCGTCTTCACCGACCTGCAGACCTACCGCTCCTCGGCCCCGGCCACGGCGCTGTGGAGCGTCGTGGAAGGCATAGGCGGGGAGAACGGCTGGTACTCCTGGCCCGTCGCCTGGGCCGCCCGCGGATGGATGGACAAGCTGGTCGGCGGCGTGGGCCTGCGCCGCGGCCGACGGGACGCCGAGGAGCTCCTCACCGGCGAAGCTCTCGACTTCTGGCGCGTCGAGGAGCTGGTCAGGGGGGAGCGGCTGCGCCTGCGGGCGGAGATGAAGGTTCCCGGCCGGGCCTGGCTTGAACTGAGCGTCGAACCGGACGGCACCGGGAGCACCTACCGGCAGCGCGCGGTGTTCTTCCCAAAGGGCCTTTCAGGCCGCCTCTACTGGCTCGCTGTGCTGCCCTTCCACAACTTCATCTTCAAACCGATGGCCCGCAATATCGCCCGGGCCGCCGAGGCCCAGGCCTCCCAAACGGCGGGATGAGCATACCCGGGCGGCTCTCCTTGCTCCGCCGGCCGCCGTCGTGCCGGGGTCCTGAGCCCGGCGGCTAGGCCAGCGCGGGCACGCTCCGCGGCCGCACGATCGTCCAGAGGGCCACGATGGCCAGGGCGATGCAGGCGGCCATCACCACCGCCATGGGGGTGGCGCTGTCGATGCCCAGCACGCCCACGACCGGCGAAACGGCACCGGCCAGGCCGAAGGTCACTGCTCCGAGGATCGAGGCGGCGGTGCCGGCCTGCGCGCCGTGGTTGAACAGGGCAAGCACCTGCACGCAGGGGAAGACGAAGCCGGCGGCCATGATGTAGAACCACAGGGGGACGGCGGTGCCCCACAGCCCCAGCCCCAGCTGGTCGAACGCCACGATCAGCAGCGACATCACCAGCATGACGACGGTGGCGACGGCAATCACCCACTGCGGCCCGTATTTCCGCAGCACCCGGGAGCTGATCTGCACGCCGGCCACGATGCCCAGGGAGTTGATCCCGAACAGCAGGCCGTACTGCTGCTCGCTGAGCCCGTAGAGGTTCTGGAAGAGGAACGGCGAGGCCGACAGGTAGGAGAACAGGCCCGAGAAGTTCATTCCGCCGACCAGCAGCACCCCCAGGAAGATCCGGTCCGTGAGCACGGCGCGGTAGCGCTGGAGCGCGGTCGAGCCCGAGCTCTTCCGGCGCTCCCGCGGAAGCGTCTCGATGATGAAGACCGACACGGCGACGATGACCAGGATCCCGTAGGCGGCCAGGAACCAGAAGATCCCGGGCCAGTCCACCACCACCAGCAGCTGCGACCCGATCACCGGGGCAAAGATCGGGGCCATGCCGTTGACGAGGGCCAGGTAGGAGAACATCCGCACCAGTGCATAACCGCTGAACAGGTCGCGCACCGTGGCCAGGGCCACAACGCCGCCGCCGGCGGCCCCCACGCCCTGCAGGACGCGGAAAAACATGAGCATGTTGATGTCCATGGACAGGGCTACGCCGATCGAGGCTCCGACATGGAGCGAGGTGGCCAGGATCAGCGGCACCCGCCGGCCGACCTTGTCGCTGAGCGGGCCCACGATGAGCTGGCCCACGGCGAGGCCGATGATCGTGCCGGTGAGGGTCAGCTGGACCGCGGCTTCCGTGACGTTGAAGTCACGCTGCAGCGCGGGGAAGGCCGGAAGGTAGAGATCGATGGTGAAGGGGCCCAGCGCCGTCAGGGCACCGAGAATGCCAACGTAAATAAGTTTTTCCCTGCGGGAGAGGCTGTCGCCGGGGGAGATCGCGGTGGTCAAGGGCTACCTATCGGGACGTGGTGGTTCGGGGTGGCTCGGGCAGCCCCGGTCGTCAGCAACGCTATTCCACCGGGGGATTGAAACGGTAGGGAGGCGCCGCGCTGCGCCGTTTCATGACGTGGGCCGAAGGGTCGGGGCCGCGCCGGGCCCGCCTTTTAGTTGCTGTGGCGAACCAGTGTCTTGGATATCTTAGAACGTCTCCCGGGGAAATGGGTGCTAAGCAGGCTTCCCACTGACGTAGTGTGTTGGGAATGCGGGCGGCGGGCAGGTCCCGCCGGAGCTGGACCCGTCCGCAAGTACGCAGAGGAAACAATTTACGGCTGCCCCTCCTCCCACCGGTGGTAATTTTAGGGTCAGTATCTCTCAGGCAGCAGGATCACGAATGGAGGCAGGGCGTATGAGCAGCTCGGCTAGTACACGCGGCAAGCGGTCAACCGGCTCGCTTTCCCTCTTTGGCATACTTCGGCTCTTCGCGCGGCTCACCCCGCGCCAGCTCAGCGACGAATACTCGCTGGCCCTGGAGCAGATGAAGCAAAAGGGAATCAAGGCCGGGGTCGCGGCCGCGTTCCTCGCCGTCGCTGTGGTGTTCCTCGTCGCCTTCGCGATCTCCCTGCTCGTCGCGGGCATCATGGGCCTCGCCACGATCATGCCGGCCTGGCTCGCCGCCCTGCTGGTCGCCGCCCTGTTCCTCGTCCTCGCGGCAATCATCGGCCTGATCGGTGTCTCGCGATTCAAGAAGGCCCTGCCGCTGCTGCCCGAAGACGCGATCCGCGGCGTACGGTACGACATCGGCGTCCTGCGTGAGGGCCGCAGCTTCGACCCCGCGACGCTCGACGTCAAGAAGCCGAAGGACGAGCAGGAGGAAGCCGAGAAGGCGAAGGAGCGCAAGCCCAAGGAGCCCACGCCCTCGTACGAGGAACTGCGCGGACGTTCCGGGGAGCGCAGGATCCACATCGCCGAGGCCCGGGATTCGCTGGGGAGCCGCCTCGACGTCAAGAGCCGCTTCGCCGAGAACCGCGAAAAGGTCAAGGCGCGCGCCGCGCAGACCCGTGCGGAGCGGGCCGGACGGAAGGGTGCACCTGCCGCCGGGACCGCAGCGACCGCCGTCGAGAAGCCCGTTCCGCACACGATCGAGCTCAAGGACCGCTGGCAGCCGCTGAGTGTCCTTGGCGCTTCCCTCGTGGCCCTGGCCGTGATGGTCCGCCGTCTGGCTGCCAAATAGCGGATTGCCCCGGATCTGCCTGCATAATGGCAGTGGAGGCACTTAGTGATTCGACTTATCGGCGCCGGAACGCGTCCCGGCGGAGAAGGCCCTGTGCTGGCGACCGCGTGGACCCTGCCAAACGCCGTCACCCTGGTCCGGTTCCTCGGCGTGCCGTTGTTCGTCTGGTTCATTGTCACCAACCAGTACGGCCCTGCGGTGCTCACCCTGGTGCTCGTGGGGTCAACCGACTGGGTTGACGGCTACCTCGCCCGGCGCTTCAACCAGGTGTCCTCCGTGGGTCAGTGGCTCGACCCGGTCGCCGACCGCACGGCCCTGATCATCGTTGCCATCACCTTCGTCGTCGACGGGGTGGCACCGGCCTGGCTCGTGTGGTCGATTGTCATCCCCGACGCCATCCTCATCACCAATGCCCTGATCCTCTTCGGCAGCAGGCTGCGCCTGCGCGTCAGCGTCGTGGGGAAGATCCGCACGGCCCTGCTGCTGCTCGGGTCGCCCCTGCTGCTCCTTCACCGGGTGCCGGGATTTGACAATCCATGGCTCCTGGCGGTCGCCCACGCGCTCCTGATCGCCGGCTGCGTCGGCCACCTGATCGCCTTTTACGGGTACTTCACCGCGGCCCACCGCCTCCACCGTGCCGAGCGCGCGGCGGGCCGGCCGCTGACCCAGCCGGCGGCAGAGACGGCACGTGAGGGCTGATCCGCCGCGGCGGACCTTCAAGGGACGGGGGCCAGGCGGAGGGTACGGGCAGCGGCGGCGGCCGGTGCGCCCATGACGCTTCTCGCGATCCTCCTCGCCCTGGTGGGGGCTGCCTGCCTTGCCCTCGGTGCCCAGCGGCAGGGCAGCGCCGTGCGTGCGAACACCGGAGGCCTGGCGCTTGGCTCCGCCGCCGTCCTGCGCCTGCTGCGCAACCCCCGCTGGGTCTTCGGGCTCGCCCTGCTGGTGGCCGGGATGGGGATGAACGTTGTCGCCCTGGCGATGGCAACCCTCACCGTCGTTCAGCCCATCGGCGCGATCGCCCTGGTGATCACCACCGTCATCAATTCCAAGGACCAGGGGATCCGGCTCAACCGGCCCACCGTGGCCGCCATCACCGCCTGCGTCACCGGCAGCGCCCTGTTCGTCCTGCTCGCGGTGAACGTCACCCGGGCCGAGCACCGCGTGGGCGTGAACCAGGAGCTGTCGGCGGTGCTGCTGCTCACCCTCGCCGTCGCCGTCTTCGGCTCCCTCGGCCTGGCGGCTCGCCGGCGGCTCAACGCCTTCGCCTACATTCTCGGCGCCGGGGTGCTCTTCGGCTTCGTGGCGGTGCTGACGAAGATCGTCGCGACGCACCTGCTTGACCCCAACGGCCGGTTCCTGCTGAACGTCCCGTGGTACACCGTCCTCGCGCTGGTCGCCGCCGCCCTGCTCGGATCGTGGTTCGTGCAGAGCGCCTATGCCACGGGCCCGCCGGACCTCGTGATCGCCGGGCTGACGGTGATCGACCCGATCGTCGGAATCGCCGTCGGTATTACAATTCTGGGGGAACTGAAGCCAGAGGTCCCCACCGTCACGGCGATTGGAATGGCCGGGGCCGCATTGATTGCTATCGTGGGGGTGGTGGCGTTGTCGCGCCATCATCCTGATGTCGTAAGGCGGCGGCGCTGACGACGACGGCGCTCTGCCGCTTCCGATAAACCTACGTGGGGGATCCAAAGTGAGTTATCCGGCTGATACCAAGCCACTGACCGTCCTGATCGCGGCAGATACCTACCCTCCCAATATCAACGGCGCCGCCCAGTTCGGGTACCGCCTGGCCAAGGGGATGGCCGCCCGCGGCCACAACGTGCACGTCCTGGCGCCGAACCCGGCCAACGGCCGCAGCTACACCGAGGAGCCGGCCGGGGCGTGGACCGTCCACCGGCTCCGTTCGCACAGCGTGCCCACCCACGACTACTGGCGCATCTGCCTGCCGTGGGAGATCAAGCGCGATATCAGCATGCTCTTCGACCGAGTCAACCCCGACGTCGTGCACATCCAGTGCCACTACATGGTGGGGGAGTACACGCTCTACGAAGCGGTGAAGCGCGGGATCCGGGTGGTCGCCACGAACCACTTCATGCCGGAGAACCTCAACCCGTTCCTGCCCTTCCCCGAGTGGTTCAAGCGCATCGTCGCCAAAAACTCCTGGCGGGACATGGGCCGGGTCATGGGCAAGGCCGATGCCGTCACGACGCCGACCCCGCTGGCGGCCAAGGCCATGCACGATCATGCGTTCCTGCGCCAGGTGCTGCCGATCTCCAACGGCATCGACTCTGCGGCGTATGAACCGCGTCCCGGTGAGCAGCTGCCCCCGCGTGAGCACCCGACGGTGCTCTTCGTCGGGCGCCTGGCCGAAGAGAAGCACGTCGACGTGTTGATCGATGCCGTGGCGAAGACCCCCGCGGAGCTGGACGTCCACCTCGAGGTGATCGGCGGCGGCGAGGTCAAACACGCCCTGCAGGCCCAGGCCGCCCGTCTCGGGATCAGTGACCGGGTGAGGTTCCTCGGTCTGGTCAGCGACGAGGAACTCCGCCTCGCCTACCTCCGGGCCGACATTTTCTGCCAGCCAGGCACCGCGGAACTGCAGTCGCTGGTGACGCTCGAGGCGATGTCCGCCTCCACCCCGGTGCTGCTGGCCAATGCAATGGCCCTGCCGCATCTCGTGGCCGACGGCGAGAACGGCTACCTTTTCACCCCGCACGACAGCGACGAGCTGGGCCGCCGCATCACCGAACTTGTCACCCTGCCGGACGCCGACCGGGAGCGGATGGGCAAGGCGAGCCGTTCCCTCGTCGAGAAGCACAGCCTCGAAACCACCCTCGAAACCTTTGAACGGCTCTACTACGGGCTCAGCGTGGAGGTCGAACTCGCCTAGTTCCGGTTCGCGCCCCGGCCGGTCCCTGCCTGCGCACCGGTGTGGGCCCGGCCAGTGGCCTCCGCTAGACGGGCTTGCCCGTTCCGTTTCGGGGCGCCGGGCGGCTTCGGCCGAGCGGATACAATAAACCGTGCCGCCGGCGCAGCCTGGGTCAGGCGCCGCCGGCATCCGCACAAGGGGCTGTAGCTCAGCTGGTTAGAGCAGCGGACTCATAATCCGTTTGTCCTGGGTTCAAGCCCCAGCAGCCCTACAAGGGAAGATCCCCGGAACTCCAGAGTTCCGGGGATCTTTTTGTGTGCCGTCCACCTGTCGGGCGGTCGCCCGCCGTCCCTGTGCCGTCTCTGTGCCGCCCCTGCGGCGCGCCTTTCATGGGCCCCTACTGGCGCACTATGTTACCGACGGGTAACCTTGATGGACGGCGCCCCGCGCGCCACCAGCACCGGCCGGCCGACATTCCTGATCATTGAGGATCGGGACGAAGGAACTCTCATGAGCAAGCTCCAGATCGACCTAAACAACCTGCCCTATGCCGATGGCGATTTCCTCGCATTCGAAGCCCTGCTGAGCGACAAGGAGCGCTCGCGGCTGGCCGAAATCCGCACGTGGCTGGACGCCGAAGTCCGCCCGAACGCCGTCGGCTGGTGGAACGAGGGCGTGTTCCCCAAGAGCATCATTCCGAAGCTTGCCGAACTCGACGTCGTGAGCCCCATCCGCCGCCAGGGCTACTCGAACCTTTTCGCAGGTATCGTGCACTCGGAATTCACCCGCGCCGACACCTCCATCGCGACGTTCATGGGCGTCCACGACGGGCTGTTCACCGGCTCCATCGAAGCGCTGGCCTCCAAGGAGCAGCAGGAGGCGTGGCTGCCGGACATCTACTCCTTCCGCAAGGTCGGGGCGTTCGGGCTGACCGAACCCCTGGGCGGGTCCGACGTCGCCGGCGGGACCCGGACCACGGCCCGGCGGGACGGTGGCAACTGGATCCTCAACGGTGCCAAGCGCTGGATCGGCAACGCCACCTTCTCCGACTGGGTCATCATCTACGCCCGCGACGTCGAGGACAACCAGGTCAAGGGCTTTATGGTCGACACAACCCTCCCCGGCTACTCGGCCACGAGGATCGAGAACAAGATCGCACTGCGGTCGGTGGAGAACGCCGATATCGTCCTCGACAACGTTGTGGTTCCGGACGACTTCCACCTCGCGGGAGCCAACAGCTTCCGCGACACGAACAAGGTCCTGAAGGTGACGAGGCTGTCGGTCGGCTGGCAGGCCGTGGGTCAGCAGATGGCCGCCTTCGATGTAGCACGCCGGTACGCGGTGGAACGCCAGCAGTTCGGCCGCCCGCTAGCGTCCTTCCAGCTCGTGCAGCAGCAGCTGGTGCAGATCCTGGGCAACGCCATGAGCTCGATGGGCATGATGGTCCGGCTCTCCCAGCTCGAGGACCTCGGCCAGGCCAAGGATGAGCACTCCGCGCTGGCCAAGGCGTTCACGACGGCGCGCATGCGCGAGAGCGTGGCGGCAGGGCGGAACATCCTCGGGGGCAACGGCATCGTCACCGACTACGAGATGGCGAAAATCTTCTCGGATGCCGAGGCGATCTACTCCTACGAAGGAACCCAGGAGATCAACACACTGGTGGCGGGGCGCTCAATCACCGGCATCGCCGCGTTCGTGTAGCAGCCGGCAGGCCGCGCAGACCCTCGGGATCGGGCAGATTCTGGGGGTCTTCTGCGTTTCCGGGTCATTGCAGCCCCTCCGGGAGGGGAAGCAGGACCGAAGGGCGGCGATCGGTGACGTAGTTGAGCGGATTGACGTACTCCCCGTCGCGGCGGACGCCCCAGTGGATGCAGGCGAAGGGACAGTGCGGCGGCCCCGCCGGAGTGCCCACGCTTTGGCCCCGCTCCACCCGTGCGCCCCTGGTGAGGGTGCTCTTGACCGGCTCGAAGCTGCTCACGAGGCCTCCTTGGTGGCCGATGCTGAGCACCGGCCGCCCGGCGACCATCCCCACGAAGGTGACGACGCCATCGGCCGGGCTGAGCACGTCGTTCCCCGGACCGACCGCAAGATCGACCCCGCGGTGGCCCGCCTGCCACGGCTCGGGCGGCGGGATGAAGTGGCGGGTGACGGCAGGGACGGGTGGAAGCGGCCAAGACCACGGCGGTACGTAGTCATCCGTCGGTGCGCCCTGCAGGGAGTCCGTGCGGGCGAATCCTCCCGGGCTGAGGCTCTGCACCAGCCAGGCAGAACCTGTCGGCGCGGACGGCGCCATCGGTTCAGCCGATCCTGCAGGCCCCGCCGAAACTGACAGCACCACTGCGATCAGGGCGTTCGCGAAACGTCTGTGACGCCACCACTTTGCGGTTCCTCGGGTGCCCGGCCGGAGGTCCTTCCGGGATAGCCCGGTCATCCCGTCCCGGGCTGGGTGCGAAGGCCGGACCGGGGGAGTGGGGTCCTCCTGCCGCACGGCGTCCGTCCGGCGGGTGTGGTGCCACGGCACGCGGACCGCAGATGCAGGGGTCATGCTCTCGACGATGCGCTCCTTCAATGCTCGTGTGATTGTCCGCGGCTCGTATGTGGAAACCGGGCCCGAAGACGGCACAGGCATGCCGGGCGGATCCCGTCCGGCTCATCGGCATCCGAAAACGACCGGCACACCCGAATGCGACCGGCGCACCCGAATGCGACCGGCGCACCCGGAAGCGACAGGAGAGCCCGATATTCCGGGTCCGCTCGTCGCTTTCGGGTCCACTCGTCGCCAAGGTGGGCGCCCGTCGTTCCTTGGTCCGCCGGTCCGCCGCGTGGTTGATACACCTAAAAGCGACCGGCGCACCCGAAAGCGACCAGAGCGGCCGATATGCCGGGTCCGCTCGTCGCTTTCGGGTCCACTCGTCGCTTGATGGTCCCGGCCAGCGAGGGAGGCGCCCGGACCGTCCGGAGGCATAACACCGCTGTAGTACACTTGACGGAGCAGTCTGCCGTTCTCCCCGCGTCCTGGAACACCACCAAAACGCGCAGGAAATGTGCCGGCTGACTACGCGTGCCTGCGACCCGCCTTCGTCTCGACGACGTGCGGGGCACTATCCCAGCGGTCCGGAGCGATCCGGTTGGGGGAGTGGGTTTTCCAACGACCAGGCACCAGGAGGAACGCCCATCCCGGGCGGAACGCTATTAACCGTCAACAAAGCAGCGGAAGCGCCGTGTCGCGCGCACGCCCTGCTGAAACGAAAGGCATCCCATGCCAGTAGTAACCATGCGCCAGCTGCTCGACAGCGGCGTCCACTTCGGCCACCAGACTCGTCGCTGGAACCCGAAGATGAAGCGCTTCATTTTCACCGAGCGCAACGGTATCTACATTATCGACCTGCAGCAGTCGCTGTCCTACATCGACCGCGCCTACGAGTTCGTCAAGGCCACTGTCGCCCACGGTGGAACCGTCCTGTTCGTCGGTACCAAGAAGCAGGCCCAGGAAGCGATCGCCGACCAGGCCACCCGCGTCGGCCAGCCCTACGTCAACCAGCGTTGGCTCGGCGGCATGCTCACCAACTTCCAGACGGTTTCCAAGCGCATCGAGCGCATGAAGGAACTCGAAGAGATCGACTTCGACGACGTCGCCGGCTCGGGCCACACCAAGAAGGAGCTCCTCCTTCTGAAGCGTGAGCTCACGAAGCTTCAGAGCAACCTCGGCGGTATCCGCAACCTGACCAAGGCTCCCTCGGTCATCTGGGTTGTCGACACCAAGAAGGAGCACCTCGCCATTGACGAGGCCAAGAAGCTCAACATCCCCGTCGTCGCGATCCTCGACACCAACTGCGACCCGGACGAGGTCGACTTCCCGATCCCGGGCAACGACGACGCCATCCGCGCCGTCAACCTGCTGACCCGTGTTGTCGCCGACGCCGTTGCCGAGGGCCTCATCGCCCGCAACAACCGCGCCAACGGCACCGACACCGCTGCAGCCGAAGAGCCCCTCGCCGAGTGGGAGCGTGAACTGCTGGGCGCCGCCGAGGCCAACGCCGAGGCTCCCGCCGCTGAAGCAGCTCCTGCCGCTGAAGCAGCTCCTGTTGCCGAGGCCCCCGCTGCCGAAGTTCCTGCCGCCGAAGCAGCTCCCGCCGAGGACGCCGCAGCCGACACCAAGTAGTTCTCTTGCGTAAGGGGTGTGGGTGATTCCGCGCCCCTTACGCATGTTCCACCGGCTGAGCGCCGGCAGGGATCCTCTTCGCAGATCAACAAGAATTTAGGAGTTTTCCATGGCGAATTACACCGTCGCTGATATCAAGGCCCTCCGTGAGCGCACCGGCGCAGGCATGATGGACGTCAAGAAGGCCCTCGACGAGGCCAACGGCGATCCGGACAAGGCACTCGAGGTCATCCGCATCAAGGGCCTCAAGGGCGCCACCAAGCGTGAAGGCCGTTCGACCGCCGAGGGCCTCGTCGCCGCACGCGTCGACGGCAGCGTCGGCGTCATGGTCGAAGTCAACTGCGAGACCGACTTCGTCGCCAAGGCCGGACCCTTCATCGACTTCTCCAACAAGGTCCTCGACGCCGCCATCGCGTCGGGCGCCACCGACGTCGAGGCCCTGCTGGCCTTCGAGGTCGACGGCCGCCCCATGTCGGAGCACGTCATCGAGGCCGGCGCCCTGCTGGGCGAGAAGGTCGACATCCGCCGTGTGGCCCGCGTTGAGGGTGCCGTCGTCGACGCGTACCTGCACCGCACCTCGAAGGACCTCCCCGCCCAGGTCGGCGTGCTGTTCGCCGTCGAGGGCGAAGGCGCCGCTGCGGTTGAGGCCGCCCACGACGTCGCGCTCCACATCGCCGCGTACACCCCGACCTACCTGACCCGTGACGAGGTTCCCGCGGACCTGGTCGAGTCGGAGCGCCGCATCGCCGAGGAGACCGCCCGCACCGAGGGCAAGCCCGAGGCAGCACTCACCAAGATCGTTGAAGGCCGCCTGACCGGCTTCTTCAAGGACGCCGTCCTGGTCGACCAGCCCTTCTCGAAGGACACCAAGAAGTCGATCGCCCAGGTCCTGAGCGACGCCGGAGTGAAGGCCACCGCCTTCGCCCGCTTCCGCGTCGGCGCGTAGGTCCGGACGCCGGATCGGTTGTAACGATGGAAAGGGTGGCCGCCCCTGGTGGCCACCCTTTTTCGCGCCCGCCCGGCGCACCGTATTCTTTTACAAACTGTGCAGAACGCACCGCTTTACGCCCTGGGAGGCATCATGGACAACCTTGAACCGGCAATCACGGGTGGCAAGAACGGACGACGGCGGGTGCTCCTCAAGCTTTCCGGCGAGGTCTTCGGCGGCGGCAAGCTCGGCGTCGATCCGGAAACGGTGAGGGCTGTATCCAAGCAGATCGCGGCCACTGTAGGCGAGGTGGAGGTGGCGATCGTCGTCGGCGGTGGAAACTTCTTCCGCGGCGCTGAACTCTCCCAGAGCGGGATGGACCGCTCGCGCGCCGACTACATGGGCATGCTCGGCACGGTGATGAACTGCCTCGCCCTCCAGGACTTCCTGGAGCAGGAGGGCGTTGAGACCCGTGTCCAGAGCGCCATCACCATGGGCCAGGTTGCCGAGGCGTACATTCCCCGGCGTGCCATCCGCCACCTCGAGAAGGGCCGCGTGGTCATCTTCGGTGCCGGAGCGGGACTGCCGTACTTCTCCACCGACACCGTGGCGGCCCAGCGTGCGCTCGAGGTGCACGCCGATGAGGTGCTGATGGCCAAGAGCGGCGTCGACGGCGTCTACACGGCCGATCCGCACAAGGATCCCTCCGCCGAGAAGCTCATCACCCTTTCCTACGAGGAGGCCCTGCGCCGCGATATCCGGGTGATGGACCAGACCGCCATGACCATGTGCAAGGACAACGACCTGGAGATGGTGGTGTTCGGTATGGAGGGCGAGGGCAACGTCACCCGTGCCATCCGCGGCGAGAAGCTCGGCACGCGGGTCACCAACTAGCCCGCGGGCTCCGAATCCGGGCCCCGGGGTCCGGTCGGTGAACTAGGATTGAACACTGGACCGGTTGCCGGGCAACTGAACGCAGAGCTAAGGAGACATCGTGATCGAAGAGATCTTGCTAGAGGCCACCGAGAAGATGGATAAGGCCGTAGAAGCGGCGAAGGTCGACTTCGCGACAGTGCGGACCGGGCGGGCCAATCCTGCGATGTTCTCCAAGGTCATGGTCAGCTACTACGGCGCGCCGACGCCGCTGCAGCAGCTCGCCTCCTTCCAGAACCCCGAGGCGCGCACCCTGCTGATCACCCCGTTCGACCGGGCCGCCCTCAATGACATCGAGCGCGCCCTCCGCGACTCCGACCTGGGCGCCAACCCCTCCAACGACGGCAACGTCATCCGGGTGGTGCTCCCCGAGCTCACCCAGGAGCGCCGCAAGGAGTACGTCAAGCTCGTGCGCACCAAGGCCGAGGACGCGAAGATCTCGATGCGGAACATCCGCCGCAAGGCCAAGGACGGCCTGGACAAGGCCGTCAAGGACGGCGACGCCGGCGAGGACGAGGGTTCGCGCGGCGAAAAGGAACTCGACGCCCTGACGAAGTCCCACACGGACACCATCGACGACATGCTCAAGCGTAAGGAAGCCGAGCTCCTCGAAGTCTGATGCATGTTCCTAAGCCCTCAGTGGGCGGCAACGTCCCCTCGGGCGACGGGGCCGCCCGTGATACATCCGGTGGAAGCGCCCCTCATCCGTCGGTTGCCTCGGCCGCAGTCCCGCGGGTGACCGGCGCCGTGCCGGCGGTCCAAGCAGCCGGTGCGGCCGGCACGGCCGGTACGGCCGTCGGATCGGGGACCAGCCCGGCCGGAGCCACCGCCTCCGGCCCCGCGGATCCGACGCCGGACATTCCGGCAACACCCGAGCCACTCCCCGCCACGGTGCATTCCGGCACGTCCGGGACGCCGTCGCCCGCGGCCGCCGTTCCGGCCGGACCGGTGACCCGACGCGAACTGCGTGAGGCACGCAAACGCGGCCCACGACTTTTCCGCCGGTCACGCCGGCCACCGCGCGAGCCGGGAGCGCCCTCGCGGGCCGGCCGGAATCTGCCGGCCGCCATCGGGGTCGGGGTGGGCCTGATGATCCTGGTCCTTGGCGGCCTCCTCTTCTTCCCGCTTGCCTTCGTCGCACTGGTGACGGTGCTCGGCGTCCTCGGCGTCCTCGAGGTGTCGCGCGCCCTGGCGGTGCGCCGCATCGGCATGCCCCTGGTTCCGGCGGTGGCCGCAAGCGTGGCACTGCCCCTCGCCGCCTACTACGGCGGTGCGGAGAGCCTCGCCTTCGCCTCTGTCTTCTCATTCCTGGCCCTGCTGCTGTGGCGGTCGCTCGACCCCGCACCGGGGGCGCCGCGGGCCGTCATGGCCGGTGCCTTCACCCTCCTGTGGGTGCCCTTCATGCTCAGTTTTGCGATGCTGCTCCTCCAGCTTCCCGGTGGGTACCTGCTCATCGCGACGCTCCTGCTGCTGGTCGTCGCCAACGACACCTTCGGCTACCTGATCGGCGTGCTGTTCGGGAAGCATCCCATGGCCCCGAAGATCAGTCCGAAGAAGTCCTGGGAGGGCTTCGGCGGTTCGGTCGGCGGCGCCATGGTGATCGGCGCGCTGTGCGCGGTCTTCCTGCTCGACCAGCCGCTCTGGGTGGGCCTGGTCCTTGCCGTGGCCATCGTTGCGGCGGCCACGGCCGGCGACCTGGCCGAATCGATGATCAAGCGTGAACTCGGCGTGAAGGATATGGGCACCATGCTGCCCGGCCACGGGGGAGTCATGGACCGGCTCGACTCGGTGGTCTTCGCCTCGCCGATGGCGTTCCTGCTGTCCGCTACATTGGTACCAGGGCTGATCTAGCGGACGGGGATTCCGCCAGCCTTTTTGGTCTCAGCAGAAAGACACAGGCACCATGGACGATGCTCGCCAGGGCAGCTCACCTTTTGCGCGCGTCGGCCGGCGCAGCTATGGCTACAACACCCGGCAGGTGGACCGCTTCCTGGTCCGGGCCCGCACCTTCTACAACAACGGCGAGTCCGGTGACGGTCCGATCACCAGCGCCCAGGTCCGCGCCATCGTATTCGAACCGGCGAAGGGCGGCTACGAGCCGCAGGACGTCGACGCCGCACTCGACCGGCTCGAGGACGCCTTCGCCCAGCGGGAACGCGACCAGTTGATCGAGGCCAAGGGTGAAGACGCCTGGCTGATGCAGATCGGCCGCGCCTCCGCAATCCTGCGCGGCCGGCTCCACCGGGCCCCCGGCGAGCGTTTCCGCAGGCCGACCAAGAAGAAGGCGCTGAGCTACAACACCGAGGACGTCGACGCCCTGTGCGAGAAGCTCCTGCGGTACTTCGAGAACGATCTGCCGCTGAGCGTCGACGTGGTGCGCCGGGCCGTCTTCCGGGAGACCGTTGGGGCCGCCGGCTACGAGGAGAACCAGGTCGACGCCTTCCTTGACCGGGTCGTCGAACTCATGGCCTCAATCGACTGACGGCTCGGCCTTCGGGCCGGCAAGCCGGGGCCCGGGAGCCTCGGGTGTGTGAAGCCGCGCCAGCACGCGGGAGGTTCCCGCCGGCCGCCGGCCCCGGGTCGCCCGGGAGACGACGATCATCACGAGGAACGCGGCGGGCACCGTCCAGAGCGCGGGCTGCCGGAGCCAGTCAAGGGACGCCGCCTCCGGGCCGAGCAGCGCGGCCGTGAGGATCGAACCCCCGCACAGGACCGCGCCGGCGAGCATGCCGGCCACCGCCCCGGCGTCGGTCAGCCCGCGCCACCAGATGCCCAGCAGCAGCAGCGGGCACAGCGTTGAGGCGGTGAAGGCGAAGACCGAGCCCACGCTGCCGGCAAGTGCCAGCGAATCGGTCAGCAGCGCCAGCACCAGCGGCACGAGGGTCGAAAGGACAGCGGCCCGGCGGAACCCCCGCACGCTGCCGGAGAAGAACTCCTGGCTGACGACGCCGGCCAGCGAGACCACGAGGCCGCTCGAGGTGGAAAGGAATGCGGCAAACGCCCCCGCCGTGACGAACGCCGTCAGCGCATCCCCGGCGGCGCCGTAGAAGATCCTTCCGGGCAGCATCAGCACCGTGGCATCGGCCGCCCCCGGCACGGCGAGGTCGGGGGTGTAGATGCGCCCGAGGATGCCGAAGAGGGTGGGAAAGAGGTAGAACACCGACAGCAGGGCCAGCACGATCAGGGTGGTGCGCCGTGCCGAGGCGCCGTCGGGGTTGGTATAGAAGCGCACGAGCACGTGCGGCAGCCCCAGAGTGCCGAAGAGCAGGGCGATCACCAGGGAACCGGTGCTGTAGAGGGAGGCGCCGGCGGTGGTGTTCAGGTCCGCGGTGAAGGCGGCGCCCCCGTCGGTCACGGGCAGGCCCTCCACGCCCAGGCGCAGCAGGATGAACACGGCGGGCACGGCCAGCGCCGTGAGCTTGAGCCAGTACTGGAAGGCCTGAACGAAGGTGATCGAGCGCATGCCGCCGCCCATTACGCCGGCACACACGACGACGACGACGGCGAGCGGGCCCACCCACGCCGGCAGCCCGGTCGTGATGCTCACGGTGAGCGCGGCCCCGTGGAGCTGCGGCACGATATACAGCCAGCCGACGACGATCACGAGCAGGCTGGTGACCCGGCGGGCAGGCAGGGATTCCAGCCGTGCCTGCGCGAAGTCGGGGATCGTGTAGGCCCCCGAACGGCGCAGCGGCGCGGCGACGAACAGCAGCAGCATGAGGTACCCGGCGGTGTAGCCGATGGGGAACCACAGGGCGTCGGTCCCGGAGATGAGGATCAGCCCGGCGACGCCGAGGAAACTTGCGGCCGAGAGGTACTCTCCGCCGATGGCCGACGCGTTCCACCAGGGCCGCACGGTGCGGGAGGCCACGTAGAAGTCGCCGGTGGTCCGCGAGATGCGCAGCCCGTAGATTCCGATCAGGAGCGTTGTCACCGCCACGAGCAGCAGGGCGGCGTATCCGACGGCGGGGTTGAGCCCGAAGGCGTCGCCCACCTCGTCAGCCCTCATCGATCAAGTCCTGGAACCGCTTCTCGTTGCGTGAGGCGCTGCGCACGTAGAGCGCCGCGCAGGCGATGGACAGCGGGTAGACCCCGAGGCCGAGCAGCAGCCAGGGTACGGGCACGGTGAACACGGTGACCTCCCGGATCGAGGGGAACAGCCCGAGCAGGACCGGGATGCCGATCAGGATAATGAGGAACCCGCCGGCGACCACGAGCGCCAGGCGCAGCTGGGACCGGATGAGGGAGCCGACGAAGACCTCGCCGACCGCCGAGTGTTCGGCCATCTCACGGGTCACCGGGTAGGTCCCGGTACTGGGCCTCGCGCTGGTGCGCGGCGCCGTGACCCGCACCCGGGCAGGGGGTCCGGAGTCGGGGCGCCCGGAGTCGGGGGCAGGGGGCGGCCGGAGCGGCTCGGGGGTGGTCATGGCGGGGCGGCCTAGTGGCCGGGCCGCAGGCGCGTCGCCTCGAGCTGCTCGCGCACCCCGGGCAGGTGCCTGCGGCTCACCGGCAGTTCGGCGTCGCCGACGGTCACGCTGGGGCGTCCCGCGCCGAGGCGCACCAGGCGCACCTGGTCCATGGCCACGAGGTAGGACCTGTGGATGCGCAGGAAGCCGGCGTCGGCCCACTGCCGTTCCAGATCGTTCAGGGGAATGCGGATCAGGTAGCTCGCCCCGGCGGTGTGGAGCCGGGCGTAGTCGCCCTGCGCCTGGACGTAGCGGACCTCATCGCGGCGGATCCGCCGGCTGATCCCGCCCTGGTCGACGGTAATCACCTCCGGTGCCGCAGCGCTGCCTTCGGCGAGCTCGCAGATGCGCCGGACCGATTCGGACAGCCGCTCCCGGCGCACCGGCTTCAGCAGGTAGTCGACGGCCCGCAGGTCGAATGCCTCAAGGGCGCGGTCCTCGTCGGCGGTGACAAACACGACGGCGGGCGGCCGGTCGAGGGCGGCGATCGAGCGCGCGATATCGAGTCCGGACACGGCCGGCATGTGGATGTCGAGGAACAGGGCGTCGACGTCGGACTGTTCAAGGGTGGCCAGCACCTCGGCGCCGCTTGAGGCGCGGTGGATGGTCCGGACCCTGCTGTCCTGGGAGAGCAGGAAGGCGAGCTCCTCCACTGCCGGAAGCTCATCGTCGGCGATGACCACATTGACCATGGTCCCTAGCGTACGCTCAGGCGCGGTTCCCGGGCTGGAATTTGGGGACCCGCAGCGTGATCAGGGTCCCGGCGCCGGGGGCGGTGTCGATGATCAGGCCGTGGTCGTCGCCGTACACCTGGCGCAGCCGCGAATCGACGTTCCGCAGGCCCACGTGCACCCCGTCGGCGTGACCGGCGAGGACTGAGCGGAGGTGGTCGGGCTCAATGCCCACGCCGTCGTCCTCAACGGTGACTTCCGCGAAGGTCCCGGCGTCGCGGGCGGTGATGGTGATGTGCCCGGTGCCTTCCTTCGACTCGAGGCCGTGGCGCACCGCGTTCTCGACGAGCGGCTGAAGGCTCAGGAACGGGATGACGGTGCCCAATACCTCCGGGCCGATCTCGAGCCGGACCTTCAGCCGGTCACCGAAGCGGGCGCGCTCGAGGAGCAGGTACCGGTCGATGCTCTGGAGTTCCTCGGCCACGGTGGTGAAGTCGCCGTGGCGCCGGAAGGAGTACCGGGTGAAGTCGGCGAACTCGACGACGAGGTCGCGGGCGCGCTGCGGGTCCGTGTTGATGAACGAGGCGATGGCGTTGAGTGAGTTGTAGATGAAGTGCGGGCTGATCTGGGCGCGCAGCGCCCGCACCTCGGCCTCGATCAGCAGCCGGCGGGAGGAGTCGAGCTCCGCCAGCTCGACCTGCGTCGAGACCCAGCCGGCCAGTTCGTTCGTCGCGCGTACCAGACCGGCATTGGCCTCTGCGGCAAAGGCGCCGACGGTCCCCACCACCCGCTGGTCCACCCGGACCGGCGCGACGACGAGCTCACCCAGGCCGGTGATGCCCGCCTGCTCCAGCTGGGGCCGGCGCACGATCTGCGTGCGACCATTCGCCAGAGATCCGCCGATCGCGTCCATCACCCCGGCCGGAAGAGTACGAGCGCCGTCCCAGCCGAGCACGGCCGCCTCGTCGGTGATCATCAGGGTGTCGCACCGCAGCAGGCCGCGGAGATGGCGGCTCGCCTTGGAGGCCCCCGCCGGGGTCAATCCCTCCCGCAGGTGCTCGGAGGCGAGCGCCGCGGTGTGGAGGGTGGTGTACGTGGCGCGGTCGGCGTCGGATCCGAGGTCCCGGAAGGAGCGGGACAGCCTGAATCCGACCGAACCGACGACCGCCAGGGTGATGGCGGCGACGGCGAACACCAGGGCGGTGTCGACGGCGGGGCTGACCATGGCTCTACAGTATCGGCTCGGTTCACGACAGGCGGCGGGGACGCCGCTGCTCCGCCGCCGCCCTGGCCTCCCTGGCTGGCCTCCCTGTCTGGCAGCCCGGCTTGACCTCCCCGCCTTGGCGGGGCCAGCCCAGGCATCCGGCCTGACCGTTCGGCGCAGCGCGCCGCCCGTTGGGCGCGGGACTATTGCGCAGCGCTGGAAAAGCGCCTCGGCACGAGTGAGAGTGAGTGAAGTCACATCGCAGGTCGACCCTGCCCGGCACTGCCGCCGGCACCGCAGGGAAAAGTCCAAGCAGAGGAGGAACAATGGGTTCGCACCCAATCGAACCGGACGGGGGATCGCCGGGCCCCGACGGCGGAACTCCGGGAACCGGCCGGACCGACGGCGTCCCGGCACACCAGGCGGCCCCGGCGGCCGGTGCACACACCGCGGGGACGGCCGCCCGGCCCGCCGTCGACTTCACGGAGGTCCAGGAGGCCGAGCAGTTCCGCGAACTGCGCAAGCGGCACCGCAGCTTCGTCTTCCCCATGGCAGTGGCGTTCCTG
The DNA here is from genome assembly GCA_003602285.1 of Arthrobacter frigidicola. Lineage (GTDB taxonomy): Bacteria > Actinomycetota > Actinomycetes > Actinomycetales > Micrococcaceae > Arthrobacter_D > Arthrobacter_D frigidicola. Next base: position 128,237 of record QZVU01000003.1, on the reverse strand, counting down.
CTGTGGTACTTCGCCTACGTGCTGCTGGCCGACTACGCCCACGAGTTCATGGCCACCCCGGTCTTCGGCAACGTCAATATCGGCATCCTCCTCGGGCTGGCGCAGTTCGTCAGCACGTTCGCGATCACCATGTGGTACGTCAGCTACGCCAACCGGCGTCTCGATCCCATCGCGGCCAACCTCCGGCACGAGCTTGAGAGTGCCGCCCCCGAAGCATTCAGCGATCCGACAGGCGGGAAGAAATGATCAGTCCCCTCACCGCAGGTCCGTTCCTGCCCCTGCAGACCACCGAGTCGACCCGCGTCGGCGAGCCCTGGCTGAACATCACGATTTTCGGCCTGTTTGTAGCGATCACGCTGGTGATCGTGCTGCGGGCCAGCCGCAACAACAAGACAGCGGCCGACTACTACGCCGCCGGCCGCTCCTTCACGGGCCCGCAGAACGGGACGGCGATCGCGGGGGACTACCTCTCCGCAGCCTCCTTCCTGGGCATTGTCGGTGCCATCGCCATCAACGGCTATGACGGGTTCCTCTACTCCATCGGCTTCCTCGTCGCCTGGCTCGTGGCCCTGCTGCTCGTTGCGGAGCTGCTGCGCAACACCGGCAAGTTCACCATGGCCGATGTCCTCTCCTTCCGCCTCCAGCAGCGACCGGTCCGCATCGCGGCAGCCATCACCACGCTGGCCGTGTGCTTCTTCTACCTGCTGGCCCAGATGGCCGGCGCCGGCGGCCTCGTCTCCCTGCTGCTGGGCATCGACGACCGCGTCGGCCAGTCCCTGGTGATCGCCGTCGTCGGAATCCTGATGATCATTTACGTCCTGATCGGCGGCATGAAAGGCACCACCTGGGTGCAGATCATCAAGGCGTTCCTGCTCATCACGGGTGCGTTCATCATGACCGTGTGGGTCCTCGCAATCCACGACTTCAACTTCTCCACCCTGCTCGGCGCGGCCGTCGAGACCTCGGGCAACGCGGCGATCACCAGCCCCGGCCTGCAGTACGGCCTGACCGGCACCACCCGGCTCGACTTCATCTCCCTGGCGCTCGCACTCGTCTTCGGCACGGCGGCACTGCCTCACGTCCTGATGCGCTTCTACACGGTGCCGACCGCCAAGGAGGCCCGCCGCTCGGTGGTGTGGGCCATCTGGCTCATCGGCGCGTTCTACCTGTTCACCCTCGTGCTGGGCTACGGCGCCAGCGCCCTGATCGGTGCCGAGCGCATTCTTGCGGCGCCGGGCGCGGTCAACTCGGCGGCCCCGCTGCTCGCGTTCGAGCTCGGCGGACCGCTGCTGCTGGGACTGATTTCCGCGGTCGCGTTCGCCACGATCCTCGCCGTGGTGGCAGGCCTGACCATCACCGCGGCGGCCTCGTTCGCCCACGACATCTACGCGAACGTCATCCGCCGCGGCAAGGTCGACCCGGACGGCGAGGTCAAGGTCGCACGGCGCACCGTCGTCGTCATCGGCCTGCTCTCCATCCTGGGCGGCATCGGTGCCTCGGGCCAGAACGTCGCGTTCCTTGTGGCCCTGGCCTTCGCCGTCGCGGCGAGCGCGAACCTGCCGACCATCCTCTACTCGCTGTTCTGGCGGAAGTTCAACACTCAGGGCGCCATGTGGAGCATGTACGGCGGCCTGGGCTCGGCGATCCTGCTGATCGCGCTGTCGCCGGTCGTCTCCGGCGGCGAGACGTCGATGATCAAGGGAGCGGACTTCTCGATCTTCCCGCTCAACAACCCCGGCATCGTGTCGATTCCGCTGGCCTTCTTCCTCGGCTGGCTGGGGACCACACTGTCCAAGCGGACCGAGGATCCCCTCGTCCAGGCGGAGATGGAGGTCCGCTCGCTCACTGGTGTGGGCGCCGAAAAGGCGGTCGACCACTAGGGCGCGGGAACCGACCTCCCCGACCCGCACGGCAAAGGGCCGCAGTACCGTCAACGGTGCTGCGGCCCTTCGGCGTCCGGGCGGGAACGGCCGTGCCGAACCGTGCCGTGCCGTTTCCGTGCTAGTCGCTGGGGCTGATGTCCGTGGTCAGTTCCCGCTCGTCGGTTTTCTCGCGGTCCTCCTCCTCGGCGGGGCCGGCCGCGACGTTGAGCCCCGGAGCCTCCTCGGGCTGGCCGGACTCATCGGCGCCGCTGAAGTTGAAGTCGAGGTTGGCGGAGCCATCCACATCGTCGCCAGGGGCCGTCTGCTCGGTCCGTTCGCGGGTCAGGGGTGTGGTTGGTTCAGTGAGGCCGTCACGGACCGGGCTTGAGGGTTCTTCGGATTCGTGGGCCATGGTCTACTCCTTCGCAGAGTCGGTCCCGTCAGTGTGCGGTGCCCAAGTCGGCATCCGGCGGTAATTCGACCCTATCCCCGGGCGCGGCGAACCAAAAGGAAAACGCCGGAGCCGAGCTGAGGTGCCCCAGCAGGGCGCTGGTCAGGACGGCTGCCGCGGCCCGCGGTGCAGCAGGGGCTCGACCCGGAAGGGAATGAGTTCACCCATCGCCAGGGACGTGTCGCAGCGCTCGACGCCGTCACAGGCGAGGATCTTCCCGTTCACCCGGAACAGGTCCTCGGCGTCCGCCGAGACGACGCGCACGAGGATGTCGGCCTGCCCGCTGAGGCCGTACGCCTCGATCACCTCCGGAATCTCGCTGATCCTGGCGGTGATTTCCGAAAGCTTCTGCTGCTGGACATGCACGTGGATGAAGGCCATCAGGGGATAGCCCAGGGCGGCGGGATTGATGCGCCGTTCGAAGGAGAGGAAGACCGATTTCTGCTCAAGCCGGGTCATGCGTGCCTGCACCGTATTGCGGGAGAGGCCGAGTTTTTCGGCAAGGGCGACGACGGTCCGCCGGGGGTCCTTGGCCATCGCGAGGAGCAGGCGGAGATCGGTGCCATCAAGGGGTTGCATACTGCGCAACGCTAACACGCCCGGACCGCGCGGAATAGAGCATAATGCTCAGTGAACAACATTTCGGTTGTGCCACCTGTGGTGTGTGAGTAGTGTCACAGGTACTTCGGGTAATGGCGCCCGGGGTGTCCTGGAGGTGCTGCGGCGCCGCGGACGGACCGGCCTGACAGTGAAGGCGAAGTGCAATTGTGGCCCTGAAAAACATCGAATCCGTTCCCGGTGGCCCGGGGGAGCCAGGCTCCGGACTCATCCAGCTGATCACCGCCGACGGCGTCCGCGTTCCGGAACCGGCCTACGACGCGCTGGTCGCCGACATCGACGGCGCGGCGCTGCAGGGCCTCTACGAGGACATGGTCGTCGTCCGCAGGATCGATTCGGAGGCCACGGCGCTCCAGCGCCAGGGTGAACTGGCCCTCTGGCCGCCGCTGCTCGGTCAGGAGGCGGCGCAGATCGGCTCGGGCCGCGCGCTGCGCAGCGACGACTTCGTCTTCTCGAGTTACCGCGAGAACGCCGTCGCCTACTGCAGGGGAGTGGACCTCACCGACATCCTGCGCGTCTGGCGCGGCAACGCCTCCTCCGGCTGGGACCCCTTCGCCATCAATATGGCCACGCCCCAGGTCATCATCGGAGCGCAGACCCTCCACGCCACTGGCTACGCGATGGGCGTCCTCAACGACGGCGACGACGCCGTGGCAGTCACCTACTTCGGCGACGGCGCCACCAGCCAGGGCGACGTCAACGAGGCGATGGTCTTCGCAGCGAGCTTCCAGGCCCCGGTCATCTTTTTCTGCCAGAACAACCACTGGGCCATCTCCGAGCCGGTCGGTCTCCAGGCCCACGTGCCGATTGCCAACCGCGCCCCCGGCTTCGGCATCCCGTCCGTGCGGGTTGACGGCAACGACGTGCTCGCCTGCCTCGCCGTCACCCGTCAGGCCCTCGCCCGGGCACGCTCCGGCGGCGGCCCGACCTTCATCGAGGCGGTCACCTACCGGATGGGCCCGCACACCACCGCGGACGACCCCACCCGGTACCGCGACGCCAACGAGCTCGAGGACTGGGCGGCGAAGGACCCGCTGAAGCGCCTCGAGGCGCACCTCGACTCCCGAGGTCTGTTCGACGAGGCCTTCACTGCCGCCGTGAAGGCCAAGGCCGACGCCGTCGCCGCAGAACTGCGCGCCGGCTGCCTGGGCATGCCCGAGCCGGCACCGTCGGACGTGTTCAAGCACGTCTACAGCACCCCGAATTCCTGGCTCGACCGCCAGCAGGACCATTACGAGCGGTACCTTTCATCCTTTGCCGACAGCGCATCCTCCGACGGGAGCTCCTGATGTCCACTCTTACCTTCGGCCGCGCGATCAACGCGGGCCTGCGCCGGGCCATGGACAACGATCCCAAGGTGATCCTCATGGGCGAGGACATCGGCAAGCTGGGCGGCGTCTTCCGCATCACCGACGGGCTGCAGAAGGATTTCGGCGCCCACCGGGTCCTTGACACTCCGCTCGCCGAGGCGGGGATCATGGGCACCGCCGTCGGTATGGCCTACCGCGGCTACCGGCCCGTCGTCGAGATCCAGTTCGACGGCTTCATCTACCCGGCGTTCGACCAGATCGTCTGCCAGGTCGCGAAGATCCACTACCGCACCCAGGGCGCGGTGAAGATGCCGATCACCATCCGGGTTCCCTTCGGCGGCGGCATCGGGTCCCCGGAGCACCACTCGGAATCACCCGAGGCGTACTTCACCCACACCTCCGGCCTGCGCGTGATCAGCCCGTCGAACCCGCAGGACGCCTACACGATGATCCAGCAGGCCATCAGCTCCGATGACCCTGTGCTGTACTTCGAGCCCAAGCGCCGCTACCACGTCAAGGGCGAGGTCGACGAGGGCTCCGACCCGGCGGCCTCAAGCATGGAGAAGGCGCGCGTTGTCACAGAGGGCTCCGACGTCACCCTGGTGACCTACGGACCGCTGGTTCCCACCGCGCGCGACGCCGCGGTGGCCGCCGGCGACGACGGCGTTTCCGTGGAGGTCATCGACCTGCGCTCGCTGGCACCCATCGACTTCGAGACCGTCGAAGCCTCCGTGCGGAAGACCGGGCGTCTCGTCATCACCCATGAGGCCGCGCAGTCCGGCGGACTCGGAGCGGAGATCGCCGCGAGCATCACCGAGCGGTGCTTCTACCACCTCGAGCACGCACCGGTCCGGGTCACGGGGTTCGACATCCCCTATCCGTACTCCAAGCTCGAATTCCACCATCTGCCGGACCTCGACCGCATCCTCGACGGCGTCGACCGCGTGCTCGGCCGGCCCAATTCACTGAGCGGACTTGAAAGGTAGTGGCAGGCGTGATCAAGGAGTTCCGGCTTCCGGACCTGGGCGAAGGCCTCACGGAATCTGAAATCGTCAGCTGGCATGTGGCGGTGGGGGACACCGTCGAGCTGAACCAGATCATTGCCGATGTGGAGACCGCGAAGGCCGTGGTCGAACTGCCATCGCCCTACGCAGGCGTCATCGCCGAGCTTCACGAACAGCCCGGCACCGTGGTCGAGGTCGGCGCGCCGCTGGTGTCCTTCGAGGTGGCCGGGCCCGCCGGAGCGCCGCCGTCCACCGGGAGCGCCGCGTCCGGCGGGGATACCGGAGCCCCTGCCAAACGTGAGCCGAACCTTGTGGGATACGGTGCAGCTGTGGAGAAGGGCGGGCGGCCCGAACGGCGTGCCCGGCGCTTCGCGTCCCAGCTGTCGGGTGGCTTGAATCCGGCCGGAGGGTCCGCCCTTCCGGGTTTGGCCGAAAGGGCCGGATCCGCACCGATGATTGAGGCCGTTCCTGCCGTTCCTGCCGTTCCTGCCCGCCCTGCATTCGAGGCCGTGCCCGTGGCGCCTGTCCTCGAACCGGCCGGTCCGCTCCCCGCCACCCCGGTCCGAACGATCAGCGGCGAGCGTCCGCGCTCGACTCCTCCGGTGCGGAAGCTGGCGCGCGATCTGGGCATCCGCCTCGAGGGGGTTCCGGGAACCGGGCCCGGTGGGCTGATCACCCGAGACGACGTCCTGGCCGCCGCGCAGGTGGCTTCCGCATCCGACGGCGTGGGCACCGGCGGCGGCGTTGCGCCGGCATCGGTCATCTCCTCACCGGCCACCTTCATACCGGCCGGAGCGCAGGACACCGCCCGGGAGACGCGCACACCGATCAAGGGGATGCGCAAGCACACGGCGGCGGCCATGGTGGCCAGCGCCTTCACCGCGCCGCACGTGACCGAATTCCTGACCATCGACGTCACACCCACCATGGAACTCATCGGCCGGGTCAAGGAATCGAAGGCCTTTGCGGGCGTGCGGATCACGCCGCTGACGATCGTCGCAAAGGCTCTGTGCATCGCCCTCCAGCGCAACCCGACGCTGAACTCCCGCTGGGACGAAGCCGCCGGGGACATCGTGCAGTTCAACTACGTGAACCTCGGCATCGCGGCCGCAACCCCGCGGGGACTGCTGGTGCCCAATATCAAGGACGCCCAGGAGCTCAGCCTGCTGGAACTGGCCGGAGCGCTGACAGGCCTCACCGAGCGCGCGCGTGCCGGCAAGACGGGTCCTGCGGATCTTTCGGGCGGCACCATCTCCATTACGAACATCGGTGTCTTCGGCATCGACGCCGGAACGCCGATCCTCAACCCCGGGGAGGCTGCGATCCTTGCCATGGGCGCCGTCCGCCGCATGCCCTGGGAATACGGAGGGCAGATTGCTCTGCGGTCCGTCATGACCCTTAGCCTCTCCTTCGACCACCGGCTGGTCGACGGCGAGCAGGGTTCGCGGTTCCTCGCCGACGTCGGCGCGATCCTGGCCGACCCGGGGATGGTCCTCACGATGGTGTGACGGCTGTCGCCGTACCCCGCCGGGATGCCCGGGCGCCGGAATGGTTTTGCCGCAGGGCCCGGCGGGCCCCTGCATCGTTCAGCGCCGGATCAGCGGGCGCAGGCTCCTGCCCCTGCTTGAAATCCATGGAAATACAGCGGCATTCGGGGCGGCCGGGTTGACGGCGGGGAGTAGAGTCGGGAAATCAACAGAAGGGCACCGGTCGGACACCGGCCCGCCTGCACGGAGGTGCACGCTCCGCCGGGAGCGGGCATGGGCGGCGCGCCGGGTGGCTCCAGCCCACCCAGATTCCAATGTCCAACGTTGCAGCAACCAGTGCGCCGGGGATCGTCCTACGGTCGACTGCGCAGATGGCGGGGACGTGGGTCGGCGGCGGCAGATGACCAGAACGGGAGCAGCGACGTGAGGGCGGACGGTGATTGAGACGAATTCCCAGGCGGGGGACCAGCCGCGCGACATGGGGGATCTCGCCGATCAACTGGGCCTGCTCGCGCGCGAGCTGCAGAAGGAGCAGGACACCGAGGCTGTCCTCGAAGACATCGTGCGGGCGGCGATCCGGTTGATTCCCCAGGTGGCGCACGCGTCGATCAGTCTGGTGAGGGCTCGTCGGACGGTGGAGTCCCGGGCCGCATCCGGCGACCTGCCCCGCAGGGTCGACGCAGTCCAAAGTGAAACCAGTCAGGGTCCGTGCCTTGATGCCGCCTATGAAGAACAGATGGTCCGGGTTCCCGACTTGGGGAGCGAAACCCGCTGGCCCAGGTTCGCCCGGCGGGCCTGGGACCTGGGTGCCCGGAGCATGCTGTCGTTCCAGCTGTTCGTTGAGGGCGACACGCTTGGGGCGCTCAATCTCTATGGTGCCGAGGTTGGCGCTTTTGATGACGAGAGCGAGCAGATCGGGCAGCTGGTCGCTGCCCATGCCGCCGTCGCGTTTGCCGATGCCCTGGAGATCAGCCAGCTCAATCAGGCTCTCGTCAACCGGGATGTGATCGGCCAGGCCAAGGGGATCCTCATGGAACGCTTCAAGATCAGTGCACCGCAGGCCTTCGTGCTGCTCTCGGCCGTGAGCTCAACAACGAATACGAAGCTTCAGGTGGTCGCCGAACAGCTGGCCAGCACCGGCGATATCCGGCTGAACGGCAACGGCAACGGCAACGGCAACGGCAACGGTCACGCGCAGGCGGCAGCCGGAGGGTAGCGCCAAGTGGTCAGCTGTCGAAGCGGGTGGCCCATGAGCGCCGCCGCAGGGAGCGGGCGGCGGTCAGCTGTCGACGCGGGTGGGTCGCAGCCGCAGGCGGGACCTCAACCTGGCAGGTGGTGCCGGAGGTGACTGCAAGCGCAGGTTGGAGCGGTGTTCAGGGCTGTAAGGGGCGCGGCAGCAGTGGTAGCTTGCGCCCGCGAACATATCATCGATCAGTTCATTGACGGCCTGCGAGATGCAGTCGCGCTCCTGCGCGGGGAGCTGAATCAACCCATGCAGGTAGGCATCGACCTCAAGCTCGTCCATCGAGCCGCCCATGTTCAGGTAGTGCTGGACGACCTCACCGAGGGACAGGCCGGAACATTCGAGGGCCTCGAAGGTGCGCTGATGCTGCATGGATCTGTCCCTTGGGTGAGTCGGCGGCGAAAGCGGCCGGCGCCCCTGCCTAAAGGCCCCCCTGACCCGTTCTTCGGGACTCCTGCTTTCCGTACTCTCCCATTGTGTTCCCCGCACCTCAAGGAGCCCCCGCGGAAACCCTATGATTTACCTCAAGAATGAGCGGCCGGCGCCCTGCTCACCCGCCGGCAGCGGCGAGGAACCGGTCGCGCTGATGGGGGAGGAGCAGGCGCAGGAACTGGGGGTTCTCCCGCAGGAACTCCTGGGATTCGGCGCAGTAGGGTGCGATATCGAGGCGCCGGCGGTGGGCGTTCATCAGCACCGACTGCATCAGCACGGGCTCGAGTCCCATGGAGCGGAACCTGCGGTCAATGACTGCCTGGATCAGCAGGACTTCCCCGCCGCGCAGCTCGTATTTCACGTACCCGGCCATCAGGCCGTCCCGGTACAGCTCGAACCGCGAGTACAGCACGTTGTCACGAAAGGTCCCCCGCTGGCCCGTCGTCTCCACCGGTACCGGAGCCTGCGCCGTCTGCTCCCTGTGTTCCAACTCCTCGACAAGGGCCTCGTAACGCTCCCGCACCTCAAGCGGTGGGTACGCGGTGTCCATGAGTTGGTAGGTCTGGTTGCACATGGTGCGCAACTGCCGGGTGGACAGCGCGGAAAGGTCCGTGGGGAACTGGACTTCGCCTGCGGACGAGCCGGACACAGCCGCCGGCTGGGGGGCGTGTCCCCACAGTGCGGAAGGGGCGTCGAGGTCGGACGTGGGGAAATGAACATGCAGAGCGTTGTTCATGAGGACTCCATGGTCGAGGGGCCACAGGCCTCCTGCTCGACCGGTTTTCCTAGTGTAGATGGGAAGTCAGGAAAGCGAAAGATCAGGAGGCTTATTAATTTCCCAGTCAGTTCCCCCGACGCGCGGAACTGACCCCGCTACGGCCCCTGACGGGCCCGAAACCGCTCCTCGTAGATGCGCTCTGCCTCTTCAAGGACGGCTGAATCGAGCCGCCCGAGGGGACGGATGTCGGTCAGGAGGGGCTCGCAGTCCGGTCCGCGGCCGGCGCAGGTTCCAGTCAGGATCCAGGCATGGCGGTCCCGCCGCTCGCTCAGGTGCTTGTACTGGCAGATCTGGCGGGCCAGCCAGTCCGCCAGCGGGCGGGTCCACCAGGCTTCCGGAGTGAGTGGGTTCACCGAGAGGCCGGGGAGTGCCAGCCCGCTTTCGGTGTCGGTGCTCTGTGAGCCTGCGTCGGCCCCGAACCCTTTCGAGTAGCGCAGGCAAACGCCGTCCACCGTCGTGACCAGGCGCTCGAGTTCGGCCAGGTCCTTCACGAGGTGTTCTTTCCCTGTGGTTGTCATTGCCGCCTTTCGAGTCCGCCCATCGAAAGGATGTCCGGGTCGGCCCGATTCACACCCCGGAAGTCGCCAAGGAGCGTGGCGCTCCGGTGTTCGGCAATCCGTCACCGAGTGCCCGCCATGACGCTGTTCGAGGCCCTCCGATGAATTCCTAAGCATGCTTAGTAGATTCAAGGATGATCGACGGTGCAGGCCCGGTCAAGACATATCCCAGAGGCCAGATTCGACTTGCACCGGACCTTGGTCAGGTGGCCGAGGTCAGGTGGCGGAGGGCTCCGGTTCCTGTCCGCATGCTCCACGTAGTTCGGACAGGGCGTCGTCGGGCACCGCGTCGCCGGACTCGGCCAACCGATCCGCCGGCGCCAGGATCTCCTCGGGTACCCCGGCGGTTCGAGCGGGACCGATGAGGCCGCCGAGGAGTTCCTTATCCCGCACACTGACCAGGCCATCCTCGGTCACCTTGCAGATCTGCTCCTTGACCTCACCTGCCGCGGCGGTCGCTGCCGAGGACACGGCGTCCCGGGCTGTGTCCTCGACCTGGGCACACGCTCCCAGCAGGGCGGCGAACGGCACGGCGAGCAGGACGAGGCGCCACTGTTTCCTGCCGGGGGTGTGGGTCTGAACGGTCATTGGCAATTCTCCTCGGATCTGCGGACGGGCGGCACGGCAGGCCGGACGACGCGCAATAGGTTGATTTTCGCTCTGCTGGGGAAGGTTCAGGTGGCCGGAACTGCTGTGATCTTTCCTTCCCGGAAGGCATCGACGAACAATGAATGATCCCGGCGGACCTCCGCCGCGTAGGCCGTGGCGAAGTCGATGATGTCTTCGATGAACTCCTCCTCACGGCCCTCAAGTAACTCAATGATCGCAGTTTCGATGCGGAACGGCACAAGGTCGTGGTCACTGTCCTCGTCGCTGGCACAGTGGATCTTGGCGGTGGCCTGGCCGAGGCTGGCCAGGACGGGTTCCATCTGGGACGGCTCCGTCAGGTCTTCCCAGTCAAGGTCCCGCTTGTAGGGGGAGAGTTCGCCGACGACGAAGGACACCCCGTCGATCGTGGTGTAGCCGAGGAAGGGATCGGTGTGGGTTTGGAGTGAGCGCTGGCTGATGACCGCGCGGTGGCCGTCGTCAATGAAGTAGGAGCGCACCCGCTCATCGGAGACGATCCTGCTGGGCGCGGCGACGTTCGACTGCTTCATGGCGAGGATGATGTCGTTTTCCTGGGCCTCGTCGAAGCCTTCGATGAGGACGTTGTAGGCCGGCAGGCCCGCACTGCCAATGCCGAAGCCCTTCTTGCCGACGATTCCCTTAACCCGGTAGAACACCCGCCGCCGGGACCGTTCGCTCTCGGGAATGGTGGTCAGGTATTCCTCGAACGCGGCGTTGACCTTCCGGTACTCCGCCTCCTCAAGCGTGCGGATGGAACCGTCCTCGCGGAAGTGCCGTTCGTAGTCCTCGATGCGGGTCAGGGCGTCCAGCAGCACCGTCCGTTTCGAGGCCCGGGCCTCCTGCAGGACGGCGCGGATCGCCCCGTCGGTGTTGGAGAGGCCGAAGGCGAAATCGGCGTCTTCGGCATGAACATAGTCGCGCACCCGGTCCAGGTAGGCCTGAAGGTAGACCCGGGCGAGGTCGTGCACGGCCCGGGTGGGCAGTGCCTTCTGCCAGCACAGCAGGGCGAGGGACGCGGCGAAGCGGCGGAGGTCCCAGGAGAAATGGCCCACGTAGGCCTCGTCGAAGTCGTTGACGTCGAAGGTCAGGCGTCCTTCGTTGCTCATGTAGGTGCCGAAGTTTGCGGCGTGCAGGTCACCGTGAATCCACACGCGGCTAGTGCGCTCGTCGGCCCAGCGGTCGTCGAGGTCCGCCATGTCGGCATAGAAGAGGGCGGCGCTGCCCCGGTAGAACGCGTAGGGGTCGGCGGCCATCTTCCGGAACCGGGCACGGAAAGCGTGAGGATCGGCCTCCATCAGTGCCTCATGGGCTTCCACAAGGGTGTCGATGATGAGTTGTTGGCGGCGCGTGGAGTCGACCATGGAGTCAGACTACCCGCGCTCCGGCGGGCGCGGCGGGCTCTATGCGGACGAGACGGGCGCTGTGGCGCCGTGGGGGCACAGCGGGCGTGGCGGGCGCCGTGGGGGCACAGCGGGCGTGGCGGGCGCCGTGGGCGCCGTGGGCGCCGTGGGGCACAGCGGGGGCAGCGGGGGGGCAGCGGGAGGCAGGGGTGGATTGGCATGGGCGGGATCGGCAGGTGCCGGAATGGTGGAGCCGGGCGGGCAGCCCGGGGTACGCTTCGTCGGAAATCCGGCGGTCGAGGGGGACCGGCCGGCCGGTCGTTCCGTTCCGTTCCGGTTGGTTCCGGTCCGTTTCGGTTCGTGCAGCGGCCCCTGCCGGACCGCGCTCGAACCGCGTGCAGACCGCGCAGAGTGCCCCGCGTACCCGAAGGAGAAGCATGGCAAAGCTGATCTACTCGATGATCACCTCGCTCGACGGCTACGCGGAGGCGGCGGAGGGCGACCTTGGCGCCGGGGCCGAGGTCGAGGAGGTGCACACCTTCATCGGTGACATTTTCCGCCCCGTCCGCACCTTCCTCTACGGCCGGCGGATGTACGAGACGATGGTGTTCTGGGAGACGGCGCACACCCTGCCCGACGTGCCTCCGCACATCCTGCAGTATGCCCGCGACTGGCAGGCCGCGGAAAAGATCGTGTACTCCACGACGCTGGAGGCCGCGTCAAGCGCGAAGACCCGGATCGAGCGGACCTTCGACCCTGATGCGGTGCGCAGGCTCAAGGAGGAGTCCGACTCCGACCTCAGCGTCGATGGTCCGAACCTCGCGGCTCAGGCGATCGCGGCCGGTCTGGTGGACGAGTACCACCTGTTCATCACCACGAGTGTGGTCGGGGGTGGCAAGCGGTTCTTCCCCGACGGCGTGAGGCTGGATCTCGACCTGATCGAGGAGCGCGCCTTCGACAGCGGACTGATCTACGCGCGCTACCGGACCCGCTGAACGGGACCCGCTGAACCGCACCCGGTGAACCGCACCCGCTGAGCCGCGCCCGGTGAACCGCACCGGGCGGAGGCGCCGTCGGCGGTCGGGCGGCGCATGCCGTTCCACCCGGGTGCGTCACCCGATCGCACCGTGCCTTGCCCTGGAGGTGCCGGGAGTTGTTCCGCTTAGGGCGGGACAGGCGGGCTCAAAGTCACGACCCTCGGCCGGCTGCCTGGTGCGGCGCGCCCGAGGTGGCGCTTCGTCGAATAGCGCTTTACTTGGACCTTGGGGAGCGAATGCTCTCGACGGGTTGGAGCTAACGGCCGAAGAGAACGGCCGAAGCGACCGCAGGCTGTGCCGGCGGGCTGCGCCGGCGAACGCCGCCGGCGGCTCGCGCCGGCCGGAGATAGGACGGGGATTCCGTGGTGGAGGATGGAGGGCACCCTCCCGGGGATGCGGTGCCCGATGGCGAACGGCAGCCGCTCGGGGCCCCGTTCTGGACGCTGTGGACCGCTTCGGGCTTCTCGAACCTCGCCGACGGCGTCCTCAAGGTCGCCCTGCCGCTGATTGCCCTGCGCTTCACCGATTCCCCGACGCTGATTGCCGGGCTCGCCGTCGCCCTGTCGCTGCCGTGGTTGTTCTTCGCGCTCCCCGCCGGAGCGCTCGCCGACCGCGGCGACCGCCGCCGGATCATGCTTACGGCCAACACCGCTCGCGCCGCGCTTCTCCTCGCCCTCGTTGCCGCCCTGCTGTCCGGGGCGGAGCCGATCTGGGCCCTCTACCTTGTGGCGTTCGGCATCGGCTGCTCCGAGACCGCCTACGACACCTCGGCCCAGTCGATCCTGCCGCAGGTGGTGCCCCGGCCGGTACTCTCGCGGGCCAACGGCCGGCTCTTCGCGGTGGAACTGACGGCGAACCAGTTCATCGGGCCACCGCTCGGGGGAGCGCTCGTCGTCGCGGGAGCCACCCTGGCCCTGACCGTCCCGGCGGCCCTGTGGGTCTGCGCGGTGGGAGCACTGCTGTTCGTGCGCGGTGGTTTCCGGGTCGAGCGGACCACATCCACCTCAATGCGTGCGGACATCGCCGAGGGGTTGCGGTTCCTGTGGAGCAGGCCGCTGCTGCGCACGCTTGCGGCAATGGTCGGAGGCTTCAACTTCGCCACCAGCGCGGCGTTCACCGTCTTCGTGCTCTTCGCCGTCGGACCCGGATCGGCCATGAAGCTTTCGGAGCCCGGTTTCGGGCTGCTGCTGACCTCGATCGCCGTCGGAAGCGTGCTCGGCTCGCTCGTCGCCGAGGGGATCGAGAAGCGGTTGGGACGCTCCAGGTCCCTGGCCGTGGCGATCCTTGCGAGCGTGCCCCTCGTCGGGATCCCGGCCGTGACAGCAGACCCGGTGCTCATTGGCCTGGCCTTCTTCCTGGGCGGGGTGGCCATCGCCGTCTGGAACGTTGTTTCGGTCTCGCTGCGGCAGCGGATCACTCCGGACCGGCTGCTCGGACGGGTCAACAGCGCCTACCGCCTGCTGGCCTGGGGCACCATGCCGGCGGGCGCGGCCGCCGGCGGGCTGGTGGCGCAGTACTTCGGGCTGACCACGGTGTTCGCTTCGATGGGCATCCTGTCCCTGGCGCTGCTGCTGGGCATGCGGATGGTGACCGAACCGGCGATTGAGGCCGCGGAGCGCGACGTCGAAGGCGCGTAGGCCGCGGGGCGCGACGTCGAAGGCGCGGAGGCCGCGGAGCCCGCCGTCGAAGGCGCCTGAGCGGGCGCCGCGGTGACGGACGGCGGGCCCGCCCGACCGAGAGCCGCGGCCCCGGCCTCGCCGTCGTCCAGCCCCGGCCTCGCCGTCGCGCAGCCCCGGCCTCGCCCTCCGCCGGCTCAGCGCGGTTCCGGCCGGCTCAGGGCAGTTCGAGGATCAGTTCCTTGACCACAGCGCCGCGGGCGTTGGCGAAACCCTGGGCCTCGCCGACGCGCTGGAAGCCCCACCGCTCAAGGATGCGGATTGAGCTGACATTGTCGACCACGGCCCGGGCGCGCAGGGGGCGTTCGGTCACCTCGGTGAGGAACTGGCCCACCGCCGCCGTCGTAATGCCCTGGCCCCAGCGGGCCTTGTCCACCCAGTAGCTGATTTCGGGGGTTTCCTCGTCCTTGTAGGCGAGGATGCTGCCGACGACCTCGCCGTCCGCGAGGATGGTGCGCACCGTGATCCTGGGGTTGTTGAGGATGTCCTGCCAGTGGTGGTCGAAGACCCCGCGGTCCGATGGGTTCTTCGCGGCGAAGCCCGCCATGTGGTTGGCGCTCGGGTCCAGCTGGTGGGTGAAGAACTTATCCAGGTCGGCGGCTTCAACGGGGCGGAGTTCAATCACGGCGGAACTTTCGGTTAGGGGGCACTGTTGGTTAGGAGGCACTGTTGGTCAGGGGGCACTGTTGGTTAGGGGGCACTGTCGGTATCGGTAAGGAACCAGCGTACCTGCGGGTCAGGCGGATGCCGGGCTCAGGCGTTCAGGGCGGCCCAGGCCATGTTCTCCAGGAGGAGACGCAGGCCGCCGAGATCCCTGCTGCTCCTGCTGCCCTGGGTGGTATGGGGGGTTGAGTTGATGAGTCCGAACACCGCGTGGGCCTTGCGGCGCAGCTGTACGAGGTCCGCACCCGGAGTGCGGTCGGCCATCGCCTCGACCCACACCTCGAGGTAGCGGCGCTGCAGTGACCTCACCGTCTGGGCGTCCTCGCGGGACAGGCTGCTGAGGTCGCGGTCCTGGACGCGGATGACGTTGGCGTTGCTGAGCGCGAAATCGACCTGGAACTCGATGAGTCCGCGCAGTGCGCTGTCGGCGTCGGCGGAGTTGGCCAGGACGGCCCGGCCGCCGTCGAGGAGGTCCTCACTGACTCCTGTCAGCAGTGCCGAGAGCACTGCGGGCTTGCCGCTGAAGTGGCGGTAGACGGCCGGCCCGCTGACGCCCGCAGCAGCACCGAGGTCCTCAATGGAGACACCGTTGTACCCGCGCTCGGCAAAAAGCTGGGCCGCCGCGCTCAGAAGGGCGGCGCGCCGCGAGGCCTTGGCCAGGCTGCGGCCCGTAACCCGGTCGACGGTGGGCGGTGATTCCATGGAAATATCCTTCGCGGCTGGTGAATGTGCTCTTATTGTGGTGGACAGGCCGGTTAATAGCCACTAACCTAAATTCGGTTAGTGCTTACTAACTTAAGTTGTTTAAGGGAAGAGTCGATGGAGACGCTCACGTCGAAGGTGGACACCACCTCGCTGGATTTCTTGGAGAACGACGAGGCGCAGCGCCGCCTGGCCGCGGAACTCCGCGACCGCCTCGCGGAAACCGCTCTGGGCGGACCGCCGCGGTCCCGCGAACGGCACGTTGCCCGCGGCAAGCTCCTGCCGCGCGAACGCATCGACTTCCTGCTCGACGACGGCAGCCCCTTCCTCGAAATCGCGCCGCTGGCGGCCAACGGCATGTACGACGACGAGTCCCCGGGAGCCGGCGTCATCGCGGGCATCGGCCTGGTCCACGGGCGGCACGTGCTGGTCATCTCCAATGACGCGACGGTCAAGGGCGGCACCTATTACCCGCTCACGGTGAAGAAGCACCTGCGGGCCCAGGAGATTGCGCTCGAGAACAACCTGCCGTGCGTCTACCTCGTCGACTCCGGCGGTGCCTACCTGCCGAAGCAGGACGAGGTGTTTCCCGACCGCGACCACTTCGGCCGCATCTTCTACAACCAGGCCACCCTGTCGGCGCGGAAGATCCCCCAGATCGCGGCCGTTCTGGGCTCCTGCACCGCAGGCGGCGCCTATGTCCCGGCCATGAGCGATGAAACGGTGATCGTCCGGAACCAGGGCACTATCTTCCTGGGCGGGCCGCCGCTGGTGAAGGCCGCCATCGGCGAGGTCGTCACGGCGGAGGAACTCGGCGGCGGCGAGCTTCACTCCCGGGTCTCCGGAGTCACCGACCACCTCGCGGAGAACGACCACCACGCCCTCGAGATCGTGCGCGACATCATCTCGACGCTTCCGGTCCAGCGGCCGGCGGAGGGCACCGTTCCGGTGCAGCCGCCCGCCGTCGACACCGACGAGCTCTACGGCGCCGTTCCGGTGGACGTCAACGCCTCCTACGACGTGCGCGAGGTCATCGCGCGCCTCGTCGACGGAAGCCTCTTCCACGAGTTCAAGCGCGACTACGGCACCACGCTGGTGACCGGGTTCGCCACCCTGCACGGGCACAAGGTCGGGATCGTCGCCAACAACGGAGTGCTCTTCAGCGAGTCGGCGCTCAAGGGCGCCCACTTCATCGAGCTGTGCGACCAGCGGGGCATCCCGCTGATCTTCCTGCAGAACATCTCCGGCTTCATGGTCGGCAGGGACTCCGAGGCCGGCGGCATCGCCAAGAACGGGGCCAAGATGGTCACCGCGGTGGCCACCTGCCGGGTTCCCAAGCTCACCGTGGTGATCGGAGGCTCCTTCGGAGCCGGCAACTATTCGATGTGCGGGCGGGCTTACTCCCCGCGCTTCCTGTGGATGTGGCCGGCGAGCCGCATCTCCGTCATGGGCGGCAACCAGGCCTCCTCGGTGCTCAGCACGGTCAAGCGCGACCAGCTCGAGGCGCGCGGGGAAGAGTGGAGCGCCGAGGAGGAAGCGGCCTTCACCGCCCCGATCCGGGAGCAGTACGAGGCCCAGGGAAGCCCCTACTACTCAACGGCCCGGCTGTGGGACGACGGGATCATCGACCCCGCCGACACCCGCACCGTGCTCGGGCTCGCCCTTGACGTGTGCGCCAACACCCCGCTGCCGGAGACCTCCTTCGGCCTCTTCCGGATGTGAGAGACCTGCCCATGACTGCTCCCCACCGGCCGCCGTTCTCGACGGTCCTTGTTGCCAACCGAGGCGAGATCGCCTGCCGGGTCATCCGCACCCTGCGCTCCCTGGGCATCCGCTCCGTCGCCGTCTACAGCGACGCCGACGCCGGGGCCCGCCACGTCCAGGAGGCCGACACCGCCATGCGGATCGGCCCCGCCTCCGCCGCCGAGAGCTACCTCAGCGCCGAGGCGATCCTCGCCGCCTGCCGGCGCACCGGTGCCGAAGCGGTCCACCCCGGCTACGGGTTCCTCAGCGAGAACGCCGGGTTCGCCCGGGCGCTGGCGGAGGAGGGCATCGTCTTCATCGGCCCCGACGTTCACGCACTGAACGTCATGGGCGATAAGATCCGCTCGAAGAACCATGTGGCCGGACACGGCGTTCCCGTCGTTCCGGGGCTCGCCGAGCCGGGCCTGACGGACGAGCAGCTGATCGAGGCGGCCGGAAACATCGGCTACCCGCTGCTCATCAAGCCTTCGGCCGGCGGCGGCGGGAAGGGCATGCACGCCGTGTACGAGCCGGAGGAACTGCCAGCGGTGCTGCTGACCGCCCGGCGCGTTGCCGCCTCCGCGTTCGGCGACGACACCCTGTTCCTTGAACGGCTCATCCCCACCCCGCGCCACATCGAGGTTCAGGTGCTGGCCGACCAGCACGGGAACGTCGTCCACCTGGGGGAGCGTGAGTGCTCCCTGCAGCGCCGCCACCAGAAAGTCATCGAGGAGGCGCCGTCGGCCCTGCTCACCGAGGCAACCCGCGCCCGCATCGGCGAGGCAGCCTGCAACGCCGCACGCAGCGTGAACTACACCGGGGCGGGCACCGTCGAGTTCCTCGTTTCGGATGCCTCGCCGGATGAGTTCTTCTTCATGGAGATGAACACGCGCCTGCAGGTGGAGCACCCGGTGACCGAACTCGTCACCGGCGTCGATCTGGTCGAGTGGCAGGTGCGCATCGCCGGAGGGGAGACTCTCGCCTTCGGGCAGGACGACGTCGTGCTTACCGGCCATGCGGTTGAGGCGCGGGTCTACGCGGAGAACCCGGAGGCAGGCTTCCTTCCCTCCTCGGGCACGGTGCTGCGCCTCGAGGAACCGGCGGGCGAGGGGATCCGGGTGGACAGCTCTCTCCTGCCCGGGCTCACCATCCCGGCCGCCTATGATCCGATGCTTTCCAAGGTCATCGCGTGGGGTGCCGACCGGACCGAGGCCCTCGACCGGCTCGATACCGCGCTCGCCTCCTCGGTGGTGCTCGGCATCGATACCAACACCGAATATTTGCGCCTGCTCATCGGCGACGAGGACGTCCGGGCCGCGCGGCTCGACACCACGCTGATCGAGCGGAAACTGCCGGGGCTTGCCTTCCGGACCGTGACCGACGCCGAACTCGCCGTCCTCGCCGTCGGGATGCTCACATCCGATGCGCAGGGCGGCGGCTCTCACGCCGCAGCGGAGCTGCCGCCCTGGCAGCGCCGGGACGGCTTCCGGCTGGGCGTGCCCCGGCCGCGCCGGCTGAGCCTTGAGGTGGGCCCCGACGATGTCCGCGAGGTATCGATCCTGCCTGCCGACTCCGCGGGGTCGCACGGGACGTTCGCGGTGGCCGTCGATGGTGGGCCGACCCAAACCGTCCGGCTCGATCCCGCAGGCGGTGCCGTCGTGGACGGCGTGCGCACCGGTGTGGCGATGGTGCACGCGGACGGAGTGTCCTGGCTGGGGGAGGGCGGCTGGTCGGTCTCGGTGCGCCGGCTCAGCCGCAGCGCCCGCCTGCAGGCCCAGCTCGCGCTGGTGGCCCGTGCTGCCGGAACAGCCGACCCGCTCGTGCGAAGCCCCATGCCGGGCACCGTCGTCTCGGTGTCCGTCAGCGACGGTGACGCCGTCGAGGAGGGCCAGGTGCTCCTGGCCGTCGAGGCGATGAAGATGGAGCACCAGCTCCGGGCCGCCGTCGCCGGAACCGTCCACCTCACCCTGAAACCGGGGGACCTGGTGCGCGCCGATCAGGTGGTCGCAAGCATCCATGTCGAGGAGGCCGTCCCGGCCGGAGAACCCGCCGGGCAGGAAGCCGATCAGGACACTGCAGATCAGCAAACATCAGCGCAGGAGACAGCAGCGCAGGAACCAACAGCGAAGGAAGTATCAGCACGATGAACTTTGAACTGTCTGAGGAGTACCAGGACCTCGTTGACACAGTGCGCGAATTCGCCGACGAGGTTGTCGCGCCGGTTTCCGCCAAGCACGACGAGGAGCACAGCTTCCCCTACGACGTGGTGAAGCAGATGGCGGACATGGGCCTGTTCGGCCTGCCGTTCCCGGAGGAATACGGCGGAATGGGCGGCGACTACTTCGCGCTGTGCCTCGCGCTCGAACAGCTCGCCCGGGTCGACCAGTCGGTGGCCATCACCCTCGAGGCCGGTGTCTCCCTCGGCGCAATGCCGATCTACCGGTTCGGCACCGAGGAACAGAAGCAGACCTGGCTGCCGTCCCTTGCCTCCGGCAAGGCCCTCGGCGGCTTTGGCCTGACCGAATCCGAGGCCGGTTCCGACGCCTCGGGCACCCGCACGACCGCCCGGCTCGAGGACGGCCCGAACGGCCGCGAGTGGGTCATCAACGGCACCAAGGAGTTCATCACCAACTCCGGCACCGACATCACGACCCTGGTCACAGTCACCGCGGTGACCGGAACTTCCGAGGGCCCCAATGGGACGGTGAAGAAGGAGATCTCGACGATCCTCGTTCCCTCCGACACCCCCGGTTTCACCGCCGAGAAGGCCTACAACAAGGTTGGCTGGAACGCCTCCGACACCCACCCGCTGACCCTGCGCGACGTCCGCGTGCCCGAGGCAAACCTGCTGGGCACCCGTGGCCGCGGCTACGCGAACTTCCTGCAGATCCTCGATGAGGGCCGGATCGCCATCGCCGCGCTCGCCACCGGCGCGGCGCAGGGCTGCGTCGAGCAGTCGCTGCGGTACGCCAAGGAACGCCAGGCGTTCGGCACCAATATCGGCTCCTACCAGTCGATCCAGTTCAAGATCGCCCGCATGCAGGCCCGGGCGCACACCGCACGCCTCGCCTACTACGACGCCGCGTCGCGGATGCTCGCCGGCAAGCCGTTCAAGACGCAGGCCTCCATCGCCAAGCTGGTCGCCGGCGAGGCCGCAATGGATAACGCAAGGGACGCAACCCAGATCTTCGGCGGGTACGGTTTCATCAACGAGTTCACCGTCTCCCGGCACTACCGGGATTCGAAGATCCTCGAAATCGGCGAGGGCACCACCGAGGTTCAGCTCATGCTGATCGCGCGCGAGTTGGGCCTGTAACCTGCCAGCAATGGAGTTGAAGGAGAAGCAGTGATCGACAAAGTTGTGGCAAGCGCGGCGGAGGCCGTCGCCGACATCCAGGATGGGGCGAGCCTCGCCGTGGGCGGGTTCGGCCTGTGCGGGATTCCCTCGGTCCTGATCGACGCCCTGCACGCGCAGGGCACGGGGAACCTCGAAACCATCAGCAACAACTGCGGAGTGGACGAATGGGGGCTCGGTGTCCTGCTGATGGACCACCGGATCCGCCGCACCATCAGCTCCTACGTGGGTGAGAACAAGGAGTTCGCCCGCCAGTACCTTTCGGGCGAACTGGAGGTCGAGCTGACGCCGCAGGGCACCCTCGCCGAGAAGCTGCGGGCCGGCGGCGCGGGCATCCCGGCGTTCTACACCACCGCCGGGGTGGGCACCCTCGTGAGCGAGGGTGGGCTGCCGCAGAAGTACGACGCCGACGGGAACGTTCTCGTCTCCTCCAAGCCCAAGGAGGTCCGGACCTTCGACGGCGTCGATTACGTGCTCGAGGAATCGGTGCGCCCCGACTTCGCTTTGGTCCATGCCTGGAAGGGCGACCGCCACGGCAACCTCGTCTTTCACGCGACGGCCGCAAACTTCAATCCGCTGGCCGCCCAGGCCGGGAGGATCACCATCGCGGAGGTTG
This sequence comes from Arthrobacter frigidicola, assembly GCA_003602285.1. Lineage (GTDB taxonomy): Bacteria > Actinomycetota > Actinomycetes > Actinomycetales > Micrococcaceae > Arthrobacter_D > Arthrobacter_D frigidicola. The sequence goes on along the minus strand of QZVU01000003.1, from coordinate 106,736 downwards.
AGGAACTGGTGGAGCCGGGGGAACTCGATCCCGAACACATCCATCTCCCCGGGATCTTCGTGCAGCGGGTTGTGCATGCGCCCGACGTCGAAAAGCGGATCGAAAAGCGCACCGTGTCGCTGTCGGCCACAGAACCATCACCAGCCAAGGAGGCCTGAGACGTGGCATTGACTCGAAATGAACTCGCGGCCCGGGTGGCCCTGGAGCTCGAAAACGGCCAGTACGTCAACCTTGGCATCGGGATGCCGACGCTGATCCCGAACTACATTCCGGAGTCCGTCGAGGTGGTGCTCCACTCCGAGAACGGCATCCTCGGGGTGGGACCGTATCCGACGGAAGAGCAGCTGGACCCCGACCTGATCAACGCCGGCAAGGAGACCGTGACCGTCAACGCCGGTGCGTCGTTCTTCGATTCGGCCGCGTCCTTTGGCATGGTCCGCGGCGGCCACGTCGACCTCGCCGTGCTCGGTGCGATGGAGGTCGCGGCCAACGGCGATCTGGCGAATTGGGTCATCCCGGGCAAGATGGTCAAGGGGATGGGCGGCGCCATGGACCTCGTGTTCGGCGCCAAGCGGTTGATCGTGATGATGGAGCACGTTGACCGCACAGGGAACCCCAAGATCGTTGAACGCTGCTCCCTCCCGCTGACGGGCAAGGGCTGTGTCGACCGCATCATCACCGACCTCGCGGTGATCGACGTCGATTCCACCCGCGGGGGCGGAACGCTCGTGCTGCGCGAAACGGCACCCGGCGTGAGCGTTGAGGAAGTCATCGCTCGCACCGGCGCTCCGCTCGAGGTCCGCATTGATGAGTGAGGCGCAGGAGCCGGTGCCGGGCGGGGTGATCGTGCAGCGCGGGCTGTACTTCGATGAGCTGAAGACCGGGGTGAGGTACGCCCACCGTCCGGGCCGTACTCTGACCGAGGCAGACAATGTGCTCTTCACGACCCTCACCATGAACACACAGGGCCTTCACCTCGATGCCGCCTGGTCCCAGGGCCAGCCCTTCGGTCAGCGGCTCGTCAACTCGATGCTCACCCTGGCGACGCTCGTGGGCCAGTCGGTCACCCAGCTCACGCAGGGCACCATCGTGGCCCAGCTCGGGCTGACGGACATCCGGTTTCCCCATCCGCTCTTCCACGGCGACACGTTGTACACCGAAACGGAGATCACCGGGGTGCGGGAATCGTCATCCCGCCCCGGACAGGGGATCGTCACCATGGTGCACACCGGCCGGAACCAGGACGGCGTCGTCGTCGCTTCCGCGGAGCGCTCGGTTCTGATGTGGTCACGGGCAGGACACGAGGCGGCCGGCTCGTGAGCGGCTTCACGATGGGTCCGTCGCTGCTGTTCTGTCCGGCGGACCGGCCCGAGCGTTACCGCAAGGCCGCCGAACGGGCCGACGCCGTCATCCTCGACCTTGAGGACGCCGTCGCACCGGAGAACAAGGAGGCGGCACGGGAGGCGCTCATCGACAGCGCGCTGGATCCGGAGCGCACCATCGTGCGGATCAATCCGGTCCCGACAGGCGACTTCCTGCGCGATTGCGCGGCGCTGCGCCGGACCTCCTACCGCACGGTCATGCTGGCCAAGGCCGGATCAGGTGGTGACCTCCGCGATGTCGGACTGCACCTGCCGTCCTACGACGTGATCGCCCTGTGCGAGACGGCCGCGGGGATCCTCAAGGCACCGCACATCGCGATCCAGCCCAATGTCACCGCGCTGATGTGGGGCGCCGAGGATCTTGTCGCCTCGCTCGGAGGTACCTCGAGCCGCGGCAAGGACGGCGCCTACCGCGGAGTGGCGGCCCATGCGCGCTCGCAGGTCCTCCTCGCGGCAGGGGCCGCCGGCATTCCCGCCATCGACTCCGTCTATCTCGACATTCCCGACCTTGACGGGCTCGCGGCCGAGGCAGAGGATGCCGCGGCCTCGGGATTCTTCGCGAAGGCCTGCATCCATCCCAGCCAGGCCGAGCCGGTGCGCAGGGCCTATGCGCCGAGTGACGAGGAAGTTGAGCAGGCCCGGGACCTGCTGCGTGAGGCCGCCGGCCGGGGCGGGGTATTCCAGTACCAGGGGCGCATGATCGACGGCCCGATCCTGAGGCACGCCGAGCAGGTGCTTTCCCGGGTCCGCGACTGACGTAGGAGCCGAGGCGTCCGGCCCGGCGGAGCATACGGAGATGGGTGCCATGCGGGGACCACACCGTCTATGCCATGCGCAGTCTGTTCATGAGATGCGCGGATTCCATTCGGGCGGTGTCCTTCCGAGTCCATCCGGTCTTTCCGGCCGGGGGAGCGGCCCGCGTCAAAACGGCGGCGGCTCGGCCAGTTGTCCCGGCGGCGCCGTCGTGTAGTGGCGCCCGGTGGGTGACTTCCACTTCAGGGTACCGGCGTCGTTCTCGAGGAGGTTCCAGCAGGTCGCCGACTTGTACATGTGATGCTTGCGGCAGAGGTGGGCGAGGTTTCCGTGGTCCGTCCGACCACCCCGCGACCAAGGAATGCTGTGGTCGATGTCGGAGTTTGCCGCCGACCGGCCGCAGCCGGGGAAACGGCAGGTCGCGTCGCGGTACCGGAGCCACCTTCGCAGCGTCGTAGATGGCAGTCGAGCCTTCCGGCCCATGGCCAGCACGTTCCGGCCCTCGCAGGTCAGCAGAGGGAGGAAGCTGCCGGACAGTGCCGCGAGTTCCCTCGCGGTTTCCGGACTGATGGGCCCGTATCCCTCGAGCTCGGCTGGGTGGTCGGCGACTCCGAGGAGGGTCTGGACATCCATGGTCACCAGAACATCGGCCTGCGCCGATGTGTCGCTTCCACCCGTCGGGAGGGCGGCCTTGGTCAGCAGATCGGCAAGGACGTCGGCCCGCAGTTGGGTGAGAGTCCTCGGCTCATCGGGGCCCTGCACCGCTCGGGCCAGGGTGGTCAACCGGTTGTAGGCGGCCGCCGCCGTGTCCGCGGGAAGGTAGGCCGAGAACCAGCACATCCCGTCGAGGTCGGGGGCGAGGGACACCCTGCGGTCGGCTGCAGCTTTCCGTGCCCGCTGCAGAATCGTGTCGGGGTGATGCTTCTCCCGCTCGCGCCGGCTGATGCGGGCCAATTCGGCCGTCGTCTGGGTAGGTGCAACGGCGAGCAGGTGCTCCTCGAAGCCGGCCCGGGCGTCGGGTGGCAGCAGGAGTGCTTCGTCGACGATCACCTCCGCCTGGCGGTAGTTGAGCTGTCCGTTGCGCAGGGCCAGGAGGGTTGCCGGGAAGTCCTCGCACAGCAGGCGGGCGGTCCGCAGCTTCCCGAGTGCCGTGCGCTCCGGAATGCGCAGCGCACACGCGGCCTCGGTGGCGGCAAGGCTTGTTGCGAGGTCTTCGTCGAGCCGGCGAAGCGCTGCCCGGGTGCTCCCGTTGGTCCCGGCAGGCCGTGGGAGGGATTCAGCGGCCGCAGCGTCGAGGAAGTTCTGTTCGAGCAGGTGCAGGATCCGTGTCTGGCCCGCCTGCGCCCAGTTGATCAGAGACTCAATCTTCCCGAGGGCGGCCACGAGGCCGGGCCCATCGAGGAGTTCAGGGGAGAACAACTGGATTGCACCGCTGAGCCCCGCCGGCACGGGAATCTCGCGGGTTGTGGATGGCTGCGTCGTCGCTTCCATGACCTCACTCTGTCATCCGCCACTGACATTTGAGCGGGTCGATTGGTGCGGTAATGGCCTGACGTCCGCCCTCGGACGTACCCGACAAGCCCCGCCCGAAAGGTGCATCTGACGGGCGGGGAATGTGCCCGGGGCCACAACCGTTGTCCCCATATGAGAACAGTCATTGCAGGAGCCCACGGAAAAATCGCCCGCGAACTGACCCGCCGGCTGGTGGCGCAGGGCCACTACGTCACCGGACTGATCCGGAACCCCGACCACGAGGCGGACCTTCGACAGGACGGAGCCGACCCGGTGGTTCTCGACCTCGAGTCGGCCACCGCCCAGGAAGTGGCCGAGGTCCTCACAGGGGCGGACGCCGTCGTCTTCGCCGCCGGAGCAGGGCCGGGCAGTGGCGTTGAACGCAAGGACACCGTCGACCGCGCAGCCTCGGTGCTGCTCGCCGACGCCGCAGAACTCGCCGGAGTGGGACGCTTCCTCCAGATCTCCTCGATGGGCGCCGACTCCGTCGACGGCGGCGCCCGGCCCGAGGGCATGGATGACGTCTTCTACGCCTACCTGCTGGCCAAACTCGCCGCCGAACAGGACCTGCAGGCCCGGAAGCAGCTGAGCTGGACGATCGTCCGGCCAGGAGGGCTCACCGACGAACCGGGCACCGGCCGGGTGAAGCTCGCCGCTAAGACCGGCTTCGGCTCCATCCCGCGCGCCGACGTCGCCTCCGTCCTCGCCGCACTCCTGGTCGGCAACACCGGCCGCTCAATGGTCCTCGAACTCACCTCGGGGGAGCAGACGGTGCGCGACGCCATCAGCGCGCTCGCCTAGGGGCCCGACCGTTTCTACCGACGGCGCGCCGTGCGGGATACTTGGGCCATGGACTTCACCAAGCTTCCGCGCGGCCACCGCCGGGTCGTTCTCCTGGGATCCACCGGTTCCATCGGCACCCAGGCGCTTGACGTGATCGCCCAGGCCCCGGACCGGTTCAGCGTCGCCGCGCTCGCCGCCGGCGGCCGCAACCCGGCCATGCTGGCCCGACAGGCCGTGGCAACCCGCGCCCCGGCGGTCGGGGCCGCCCTGTGCACCGAAAGCGAACTCGAACAGGCCATCGGCAAGGCCGCGGATGCCGCAGGAGTGCGCGGCTACAACCCGGAAATCGTCGTCGGACCCGACGCGGCCCGGCGCCTGGCCGCCTGGCCCGAGGCCGACGTCGTCCTCAACGGCATCACCGGCTCGATCGGCCTCGCGCCCACCCTCGCCGCCCTGCAGGCAGGGCACCTGCTGGCCCTGGCGAACAAGGAGTCCCTGATCGTCGGGGGGCAGCTCGTGAAGGACGCAGCGGCACCTGGGCAGCTGGTGCCGGTCGACTCGGAGCATTCAGCCCTCGCCCAGGCCCTCCGGTCGGGCCTTCCGGACGAGGTGGACCGACTGGTACTCACAGCCTCGGGCGGCCCATTCCGCGGCATGTCCCGCTCCGACCTCACCGCCGTCACCCCGGCCCAGGCGCTGGCCCACCCCACCTGGACCATGGGCAGGGTAGTCACCACCAACTCCGCCACCATGGTGAACAAGGCCCTCGAGGTCATCGAGGCGCACCTGCTCTTCGACATTCCGCTGGAACGAATCGACGTCGTGGTGCACCCCCAGTCGGTCATCCACTCGATGGTCCAGTTCATCGACGGCTCCACCATCGCCCAGGCCTCGCCGCCGGACATGCGCCTTCCGATCGCACTCGGAATCGGCTGGCCCTACCGTGTCCCGGGTTCCGCCGCCGCATGTGACTGGCGCACCGCCGCGAGCTGGACCTTCGAGCCGCTCGATGAGGAAGCGTTTCCCGCGGTGCGCCTGGCGAAGACGGCGGCCGCGGCGGGCGGCACGTCGATGGCGGTGTTCAACGCCGCCAATGAGGAAGCCGTCGAGGCCTTCCATGCGGGCATCATCGGCTTCACCGACATCGTCGATACGGTCGCCGCGGTGGTGGCCGAAACCAGTGAATCCGGGCACACCGGGGCGGCACCCGGCGGCGCCCACGCCGGAGGCATCACCCTCGAGGCGGTGCTCGACGCCGAACGCCGGGCACGTGCCTCCGCCCGCGCCCGTTGTGGAATGAAGGAAACCTCCGCCGGATAGGGATCCGCCTGCCGGACGCACCCGCGTCCGACAACCCCGCCCAACACAACTCCGCCCGACACAACCGCGACGGAACTCGAATTCGAAGGAAACGCCTTGTCTATTCTGCTCTTCATCCTCGGAGTGCTTTTCGTTGTGGTGGGCATCGGTGCGTCCATCGCGCTCCACGAGGTGGGACACCTGGTGCCGGCGAAGCTGTTCAAGGTCCGCGTCACCCAGTACATGGTTGGCTTCGGCCCCACCCTCTGGTCCCGCCGCAAGGGCGAGACTGAGTACGGAATCAAGGCGATCCCCGCCGGCGGCTACATCTCGATGATCGGAATGTTTCCCCCCGGGCCCACCGACGACGAAGGCAGGGCCCGCCAGTCCGGCACCGGCGTCTTCCAGCAACTGACCAACGACGCACGCCAGGCCGCCGCCGTGCAGCTCCAGCCCGGCGACGAAAAGCGCGTTTTCTACAAGCTGCCGATCTACAAGCGCATCATCATCATGCTCGGCGGGCCCCTGATGAACCTGCTGATCGGGATTGTCCTGTTCGCCGTCCTGATTATGGGCTTCGGGACCGCGCAGGCGACGACGACGGTCGCCGAGGTCTACAAGTGCGTGGTTCCGGCCGACCGGCAGGCCGAGACCGGCCAGACCGACTGCGCCGACGGCGACCCGGCCGCCCCCGCGTTCGAGGCGGGGCTGCAGCCCGGTGACCGCATCCTCACCTTCGACGGCCGCGACGTCGAAAGCTGGGGCCAGTTCTCGGAGTGGATCCGCGAGGCCGCGGGCCGCAGCGTTCCGATCAGCTACGTCCGCGACGGGGAGACGCGCAGCTCGTCCATCACCCCGCTGCTCACCGAGCGGCCCGTGGCAGGGCCCGACGGCCAGGCCCGCGTCGACGACGACGGCACCCCAATCACTCAAGAGGTCGGCTTCATCGGCATCGGCTCCCAGCAGGAGCTGGTGCCACAGCCGGCCAGCGAGGTCCTCCCCGCGGTGGGGGATTCCCTGGTCCGGGTCACCGGCGTCGTGCTGAACCTGCCCCAGCGGGTGGTCGATGTCGGGGAGGCCGCGTTCTCGGACGCGCCCCGGGACCCGGAGGGCCCGATCAGCGTGGTGGGCGTCGGCAGGATCGCCGGCGAGGTCTCCGCCATGGAGGAAATTCCCCTCAAGGCACGGGCAGCGACCCTCGTCGGGCTGGTGGGCGGAGTCAACCTCGCGCTGTTCGTCTTCAACCTCATCCCCCTTCTCCCGCTCGACGGCGGGCACGTCGCCGGAGCCCTGTGGGAGGGGCTGCGGCGCACCGTCGCCCGGATCTTCCGCCGCCCCGACCCGGGCCCGTTCGACATGGCCAAGCTGCTGCCCCTGACCTACGCGGTGGCTGTCCTCCTGATGGGCATGGGCATCCTGCTGATCTACGCCGACATCGTGAAGCCGGTGTCCCTCTTCGGATAGGGTGTAAATTCATTTGAACCCCAATATGGTTGAAAATCGACTTTCAGCCTTATAGGCTCAGTTTCGTGTTCGTACTCACGATCGACCAGGCCGGCAGTCAGCACGACGTCGACCGCGTCCCGGACCTCCTGGAGCTGCTCCGCGGGGTGGACGTGGTCACACCCTTCGAGCGCTCGGTCGGCGACGAGGCGCAGGGCATTCCCGCAACGGCCGAGGCCGCCATCGAAGCGGCACTGCTGTGCCTGCGCCAGGGCGGCTGGTACGTAGGCCTCGGGATCGGCGGGATCGAGCATCCCCTGCCCGCCAGCCCCCGGGAGGGACGCGGCAGCGCCTTCGTGGCCGCGCGTACCGCCGTCGAGCGGGCCAAGAAGACCGGTGACCGCGCGCCGCTGGCCGTGGAGGGCCCGCCCGGAGCCGCCGAGGCCGAGGGAGTGCTGACCCTGATCGGACGCCATGTCATGCACCGGACCCGGGCGGAGTGGCGCATCCTTGACCGGCTGGAACCGGGCAGGTGGGGGAGCCAGACGGCCGCCGCGAGGGAACTGGGCATCGCCCCGCAGTCGGTCAGCAAGGCAGTGGCGCGCTCGGCCTGGACCGAGGAATGGGCCGCCCGTCCGGCGGCGGCGCTCCTGCTCCGGTGGGCCGACACCGCCGACCTCTCCAACCCTTCCGGCACAGTCCGTGCTCCGGAGGAGCCCGCCACCACCGGCGGCGGCCGGCCCGAGCCCGCCGGCAGTGCAGAGCGCGGCCCGGCCGCAGGTGCGTCCAAGGGGGATCGCTGATGGAACTGATCTGGATCCTCCTGACCCTGCTCGCCGCGGGAGGGCTCGGCTGGCCCGTCACCACCCTGGTGCTGCGCCTCGCCCGGACCGTCGATGCCCAGGAGCGCCTCAGCGAGTCAGGGCCGGAGCCTGCGGACCAGCCTCAGCTCGCCTTCCCGGCCCCGCCCCGGCCCAACCCCTGGGAGCAGGGGACCCCGCCCGCTCCGGCGCCGCCGCCCGAGCTCCCCGCGGGGGTCCTCCGCGGCGGGCTCGTCATCGGCGTGCTCGAACGGCTCGCCGTCGCCACCGCCATCCTCACCAGCGAACCGGTGGCCATCGCCTACGTGGTGGCGATCAAGGGCCTGGGCCGGTACGCCGAACTCAAGGAAACACCGGCGGCCGCCGAACGCTTCATCATCGGCACCCTGACCTCGATGCTGTGGGCCGCCGGCGTGGCCTCACTCGCGGCGAACTACCTGCTCTGATCACGTAGGGTGGGTTTATGAGTGTTTTCGCCGTCGAGTACGTCTACAGCCCCGACCAGTCCGACCTTCGGGCCGAACACCGTCCGGCCCACCGGGAGTGGCTGGCCCGTCTCGTCGAGCAGGGCCGGCTCCTGGCCTCCGGGCCGTTCGCCGACGGGACCGGAGCCCTGCTGGTCTTCACCGCCGACTCCGAGGACGATCTGCACCAGCTCGTGAGCGAGGACCCCTTCACCCGGGCCCAGGCGATCTCCGCTGTGAAGACCACGGAATGGAACCCCGTCGTCGGTGCTTTCGCCAAGTACGTGTGAGCTTCGTCCTTCAACTAGGAGAACCGACTTCTCCGGGGTGGATAATGAGATCAGGAAAATCGGACTGCCACGCGGCTGATGCCGCCACATGGAGGATGTTTTGACTTCGGTCAGCCTAGGAATGCCAGCAGCGCCCCCGCCCGTACTCGCCCCGCGGCGCAAAACCCGCCAGATCAAGGTCGGCTCGGTCGGGGTGGGCTCGGATTCCCCGATCAGCATCCAGTCGATGACCACGACGCCGACCACCGACATCAACGCGACGCTCCAGCAGATCGCCGAACTGACGGCGACCGGCTGCGACATCGTGCGCGTCGCCTGCCCCTCGGCCGACGACGCCGCCGCGTTGCCGATCATCGCCAGGAAGTCCCAGATCCCGGTGATCGCCGACATCCACTTCCAGCCGAAGTACGTCTTCGCCGCGATCGACGCCGGCTGCGCCGCGGTCCGCGTCAACCCGGGCAACATCCGCAAGTTCGACGACCAGGTCAAGGAGATTGCCGCCGCAGCGAAGGCCGCCGGCACCTCGATCCGCATCGGAGTGAACGCAGGATCGCTCGATCCGCGCCTGATGGAGAAGTACGGCAAGGCCACCCCTGAGGCCCTCGTCGAGTCGGCCGTCTGGGAAGCCTCCCTGTTCGAGGAGCACGACTTCCACGACTTCAAGATCTCGGTCAAGCACAACGACCCCGTGATCATGGTGCGCGCCTACGAGCTGCTCGCCGAACGCGGCGACTGGCCGCTCCACCTCGGCGTGACCGAGGCCGGACCTGCCTTTCAGGGCACCATCAAGTCGGCCACCGCTTTCGGTGCGCTCCTCTCCAAGGGCATCGGCGACACCATCCGCGTGTCCCTCTCGGCCCCTCCGGTGGAGGAGGTCAAGGTCGGCAACCAGATCCTGCAGTCGCTGAACCTCCGGCCCCGCAAGCTCGAAATCGTGTCCTGCCCCTCCTGCGGCCGCGCCCAGGTCGACGTCTACACCCTCGCGGACCAGGTCACCGCCGGACTCGAAGGCATGGAGGTCCCGCTGCGCGTCGCCGTCATGGGCTGCGTGGTGAACGGCCCGGGAGAGGCCCGCGAAGCCGACCTCGGGGTGGCCTCCGGCAACGGCAAGGGGCAGATCTTCGTCCGCGGCGAAGTGATCAAGACCGTCCCCGAGGACCAGATCGTCGAAACACTCATCGAAGAAGCAATGAGGATCGCGGAGGAGATGGGGGAGACCGATGGCGAAAATGCTGTCCCGGGTGGCCCCGTGGTTACCGTTAGCTAAGGCACCGGCCGACCCTGTCGGGCCGTGGTCCTTCCGCGTCCTCGAACAGCAGGACACCGCGGCCCTGTGGGCCCTCGTGAACCGGGATCCGGTGGCCAATGTCTTCCTCGCGGCGCACCTTGAAGCCACCGGAAGCGCCGCGGGCTCGGCGGTGGGCGGTCACATTGTGGGCATGTACCGGAACGGCGGGCTGGAATGCGCCTGCTGGGCCGGAGTGAACCTGATCCCTGTCGGCGTGAGCGCAGAGACCGGCGCTGAGTTCGGCGAGCACCTGGGCCGCTCGGGCCGCAGCTTCTCCTCGATCTTCGGACCGGCTGCCGGCGTGCTGGCGCTGTGGTCAACCCTTCAGGACTATTCCTCCGAGCCCTTCGACCTGCGCCCGGTCCAGCCGCTGCTCACGCTGGACACCAACCCCGCGGTTGAGCCGGCATCGGGAATACGCTTCACGCGGCCCGATGAACTTGATGTCCTGCTGCCCGCCTGCGCCGCAATGTTCGAGGAGGAGGTCGGCTACTCGCCCTACATCGGCGGCACCGAACACTACCGCCGCCGCGTCGATTCGCTCATCCGCAGGAAGCACTCCCTGGCCGCCTTCGCGGACGACGGAGCCGTGATCTTCAAGGCGGAACTCGGCACTGTGTCATCCCAGGCCGTCCAGGTCCAGGGCGTCTGGATGAACCCGGACTACCGCGGCAGGGGCCTGAGCGCCGGATACATGGCGGCTGTGGCCGTGGCGGCCCGCGCCCTCGCGCCGACGGTCAGTCTCTACGTCAACTCGTACAACGCCCGCGCCATCGCCTCCTACCGCCGGGTCGGTTTCACCGAGGCCGGAACCTTCGCCACTGTTCTTCTCTAGCACCTGCTCTCCTGCTCTGACGCCTGCTCTCCTGCAAGCCGGGTCTTCCACCGCCGGGGAGGCAGGGCTGCGGCTGACGGTGCCTGTCGTTGGCCGGGCGCCGGAGCCGATAGATTGGTACCTGTTGTTCCCCGCCCGGTCGGGGCCTGTCTCGAAGAAACGGATTCCCCAGCGTGGTCCTACGACTTTCAACCCTTTTCCTGCGCACCCTGCGTGAAGACCCTGCCGAAGCCGAAGTGGCAAGCCACCGGCTGCTGGTCCGCGCGGGCTACATCCGGCGGGCCGCGCCGGGGATCTACAGCTGGCTGCCGCTGGGCCTGAAGGTCCTGGGCCGGGTTGAAGCAATCATCCGTGAGGAGATGGCGGCCATCGGCGCGCAGGAGGTCCACTTCCCGGCCCTGCTGCCGAAGGAACCCTACGAGGTGACGAACCGCTGGACCGAGTACGGCGACGGCATCTTCCGCCTGCAGGACCGCAAGGGCGCCGACTACCTCCTGGCCCCCACCCACGAGGAAATGTTCACGCTGCTGGTGAAGGACCTCTACAACTCCTACAAGGACCTCCCGGTCAGCCTGTACCAGATCCAGAACAAGTACCGCGACGAGGCCCGGCCCCGCGCCGGCCTGCTCCGCGGCCGCGAATTCATCATGAAGGACTCCTACTCCTTCGACATCGACGACGCCGGCCTGGACCGCAGCTACCAGCTGCACAGGCAGGCCTACCTGCGCATCTTCGAACGCCTCGGGCTCGAGGTCATCCCGGTCACGGCGACCTCCGGCGCCATGGGCGGCTCCAAGAGCGAGGAATTCCTCCACCCGACCGAGATCGGCGAGGACACCTTCGTGCGCTCCGCCGGAGGCTACACCGCGAACGTCGAGGCCGTCACCACCGTCGTGCCCCCCGCAATCGACTTCTCCGGGGCTCCCGCGGCCGAGGTGCTCGACACCCCCGACACCCCCACCATCGAGACGCTGGTGAACTCCGCCAACGCGAATGCGCCGCGGGACGGGGGGCCCTGGACGGCTGCCGACACCCTCAAGAACGTCGTCCTGGCCGCCGTGCTGCCCACCGGCGGCCGCGAGATCTTCGTGGTCGGAGTGCCCGGAGACCGCACCGTCGACCTCAAGCGCCTGGAAGCCACCATCGGCACCCACCTGGAGGTGGGCGGCGAGGTCGCCGTCGAAGCCGCAACCGATGAGGACCTCAAGAAGCACCCCGGCCTGGTCAAGGGCTACATCGGCCCGGGCGAGAGCCTCGACGGAGCCGTCCTCGGACTCGAGGGGAGCACCGGGCTGCGCTACCTCGTCGACCCGCGCATCGTCTCCGGCACCACCTGGATCACCGGCGCGAACCAGCCCGGACGGCACGTCTTCGGCCTCGTCGCGGGCCGCGACTTCGCTTGGGACGGCACCATCGAGGCCGTCGAGGTACGCGAAGGCGACGAGGCCCCGGACGGCTCCGGGCCGCTCCAGGCGGCCCGCGGCATCGAAATGGGCCACATCTTCCAGCTCGGCCGCCTGTACACCGAGGCCCTCGGCCTGAAGGTCCTCGACGCCAACGGCAAGCTGGCCACCGTCACCATGGGCTCCTACGGCGTGGGCGTCACCCGGGCCGTGGCAGCCCTGGCCGAAGCCAACCACGACGACAAGGGCATCATCTGGCCCCGCAACGTCGCCCCCGCCGACGTGCACATCGTCGCCACCGGCAAGGGCGAGGAGATCTTCGCCGCCGCCGAGCAGCTCGCCGGGGACCTCGAGGCCGCCGGCTTCGACGTGATGTACGACGACCGGCCCAAGGTCTCACCGGGTGTGAAGTTCGGCGACGCCGAACTGATCGGCGTCCCCACGATCGTCGTGGTGGGCCGCGGCCTGGCCGACGGCGTGATCGAGGTGAAGGACCGGCGGACCGGGGAGGCAACAACCGTCGCCGTCGGCGAGGCGCTGGAGCACCTGCGCGCCGTCCTGAACGGCTAGCCCCGGTGGTCTCAGGGCTCGAAGAAATCGAGCTGGCGACGGTCCTGCTGGTGCTCATCGCCGGCCTGGCCGCCGGATGGATCGACGCCGTCGTGGGCGGGGGAGGGCTGCTGCAGCTGCCGGCGCTGCTCCTGGTGCCGGGCATCACGCCCGTCCAGGCGCTGGCGACGAACAAGATGGGCTCGATCTTCGGCACCACGACGAGCGCCATCACCTACTACCGCCGCGCCCACCCCGACCTGCGCACCGCCGTTCCGATGGCGCTGATCGCGCTGGCGGGCAGCTTCGGCGGAGCGGTGCTGGCGGCCTCGCTGCCCTCGTCGGTGTTCAAGCCGATCATTGTCGCGGCCCTGATCGCCGTCGCGGTCTTTACCGCGCTGAGGCCCACCGTCGGGACCCTGACGAAGCTCAAGTACTCGGGTCGGCGGCACTACGGGACCGCGGGGGCCATCGGCGGCGTGATCGGGTTCTACGACGGACTGATCGGCCCGGGCACCGGCTCGTTCCTCGTCATCGCGATGGTGACGCTGCTCGGCTACAGCTTCCTGGGGGCAAGCGCGAAGGCCAAGATCGTCAACATGGCCACCAACTTCGGCGCCCTGGTGTTCTTCCTGCCGCACGGCTCGATCCTGTGGGGCCTCGGGCTCCTGCTGGGGGCGGCCAATATGGTCGGCGGGTATCTCGGCTCCCGGATGGCCATCACCCGGGGGAGCCGGTTCATCCGCATCATCTTCCTCGTCGTGGTCGGCGCACTGATTGTGAAGCTCGGCTACGACGTGTGGGTCGAGAACCTGAGACCGCTCACGGAGCGCTGAGCAGGTGCGCCGGCGGGAGGTCCGGCAGCGTCCGGCCCAGCAGCGAACTCGCCACCCACAGCGACCGCCTCGCGTCGCCCGGCGAGCCCAGCTCAAGGTAGTAGAGGGCGTTGCGCACCTCCCGCACCACTGCCCAGTCGCGGGCCAGTTCCGGATCCAGGCCGGCCGACGCAGCCAGCGCGGCGCACCGCAGGCGCAGCTCCGAGGCCGGATCGGCGGGCGGGAGGTCCCCGATCCGGTTCCACAGCATGGGTGCGACGGCGTACTCGGCGTCCCCGAGCAGGGGCTTGGGATCGATGGCGACGAAGCCGCGGGCCGGCGGCTGCTCCGCTGCTGGCCCTTCCGACGCAGAAGCTCCGGCGCCGGCGTCCGGCGTGCGGCGGGCCAGGATGTTCCCGTAGTGAAGGTCAGAATGCACCAGCACGTCCCGCGCCGAGCGCCGGCCCACGGCTCCACGTACCTGGCAGGTTTCAAGGGCGTGCTCAAGCAGCCACCGCGGGAACGGCCTGCCGGTGGCCTCCCAGTCCGCGGGCAGGGTGTCGGTCCAGGTCTCGGCCTCGGCGGCGAGCGCGGGAATCCGTGCCCAATCGCTCCTGGCGTCCGGGCGCAGGGACAACTGCCGCATCAGCGCGCCCCAGATGGCCGTTGTCTGCTCCAACGGAAGCGACCCGAGCGGGCGGCGCGCATCGAGGCGCTCCAGCAGCAGCACGGAGTCCGCGGCGTTGGAGGCCAGCAGCCGCACGGCCCCGGCGCCGCCCCACAGCGTGAGCGCCTCGGGCTCGGTGCGGGACTCCTCGTGCGGAACGCCGATCTTCAGCGCGGCCTCCGTGCCCTCCGGGGTGAGTACCGGCAGGACCACCGAGCACTGTCCGGACCAGGGCGGCCGGCCGGAGGGAAGATCGAGGGTCAGCTCCCACCCTTCGAGGTACCGCTGGAGGATGCCGGGCCAGTTCCGCAGCCAGGCGCTTCCGCCGGGCAGCTGCCGCGCGGCGCGCTTCAGCCCCTCGGGGAGCTCGACTGCGAAACCTGTCATTCCAGCACGCTATACGAGATTTGTGGCCCCGAGCAGGTTTCCGATCAGGAAGGTAGCCGAGAGGGCGAGGAACCCTCCGACGACGACCCTCAGCGCGGCGCGCAGTTTCGACCCGCCGCCCACCTGCGCTCCGAGGCCGCCGGTCAGGGCAAGGGCCACGAGGACGGCAGCGAAGGTGATCGGAACCCGCAGCCCGGTCGGGGGGAGCATGATGGCGATCAGCGGCAGCACGGCCCCGACGGTGAAGGCCACGGCCGACGCGAACGCCGCGTGCCAGGGGCTGACGACGTCGTCCTCGTCGATGCCCAGCTCCGCCGAAAGGTGTGCGCCGAGCGCGTCCCTCTCGGTGAGTTCGACCGCCACCGTCATTGCGGTCTCGGCGCTGAGTCCCTTCGCCTGGTAGAGGCCGGCCAGTTCGAGCAGTTCCTCCTCCGGCTCCTCCTCGAGCTCCCGGCGCTCCTTCTCGATCAGGGCCCGCTGGCTGTCGCTCTGGCTGCTCACCGACACGTACTCGCCAAGGGCCATGGAGAGGGCTCCGCCGACAAGGGCCGCAACACCGGCGGTGAGGATGGGCCCGGAAGCGGTGGTCACGCCGGCAACTCCGACGACGACGGCGGCCACCGAGACGATGCCGTCATTCGCCCCGAGGACTCCCGCGCGCAGGCGGTTCAGGCGTTGGGCGAGCGCGCCCCGGTGCGGCTCGCCGTCGTGGAAGGCATTCTGTCCGCTCATGGTTTCCCAGTATCCTCCGCCTTGGATCCGTCGGTGCTCTCCGCCGCGGGCAGTGCCTGCTCCTCGACGGGAATGCCGGGGAAGGGCTCAGCGACGCCGTCCAGGGCGAAGCTGCGCTGGACGGCGGTGGTGAGCCGCCCGACCGCCCAGCCCCGAAGTGCCGGTCCGCCCGAGCCGACCACCGAACCGTAGAACACGCTCACCTCCTGCTCCAGCCGCGCGATGCCGGCCGCGGGGTCGGCGAGGAACTCCGGGGCCAGGGCGTAGGCAGGGGGAACCGGCGCCGGCGGGGCGCAGAGCCCGGCCAGCGCCGAGGTGGCCGCGGCGGCCACTGCGGCGTGCTCCCGGGAAGCCGCCAGCAGGGCCTCCGGATCGGGCAGCCGGGCGGCGGCCACCTCGTAGGCGTAGACGGCCCGGTCCTCGGTGCGGACGGCCGACAGCAGCGCGCGGCGCTGTTCGGCGCTGCCCCGGGGTTTCTCCGTGCACGCCGGAGAGTCGGCCGCGTTCAGGCCGGCCGCAGCCGGAGCCTCGACGGGCAGGCCCAGCACGGCGCTCAGGGAGGCGGCCTGCTGCCACTGGCTGCTGCCGACCGAGGCGAGGAGCCTCGCGATCCCCGGCTCGGCCTGAACCGCATCCGCGAGGTTCCTGCCGGCAGAGGCCCTAAGGTCCTCAAGGAACTCCGCAGGGGTCAGGGGCACGGCCGGGGAGGTGCTCTCCGCAGCCGCGTCCGGAGCGCCGGTCCCGGTGCCGGAGCGGGTGCCGGCATTTTTTCCCCGCGCGCCGTCCGGGCTGGCGGGGGCGAGGCCGCTGGCCTGCGCCTCAAGCAGCTCCGCGGTCTCGGCGTAACCGGCCGTCGGCGCGGCGGCGGCAAGCACGGCGGCGTCGGCAGCGAGGTCCCGGGCACGGTCCGCGGAGGCTTGCTGCGCCCGTTCCGTGAAGGTCGGTTCCGACCCGCCGCGGGGGCTCAGCGCGGCGACCCCGGCGCCCGTCACCAGCAGGAAGACCAGTACCGGAACGAGGAGCCCGGCCGCCCGGGAACCGGCGGGAGGGGCCCCCGTTTTCCCGGTGACGCGCTGGCGGGGCGGGGGTGTCTTCACAGGAAGAGATCATGTCATGATCGGGCCGGTTTGAGCCGCCGATACATCTGCGCCTACCGAAAGTCGGTACTCTTGGGAGACAACATCATCGAGTGGGAGGCAGCTATGGCGGTTCGGTCCGGCCAGGGAAATCCGTCGTCGCCGCGCAAAGCGGCCCGAGATGCCGAGCTGCAGGCGGAAGCGCAGAGACTCCGGGATCTGCTCCAGCCGGTCGTCGAGAAGCACGACCTCTTCCTCGAGGACATCGACATCAAGACCGCCGGCGTGCAGCGCACCGTCCACGTCATCGTGGACCTTCCGGAGGACCGGCAGGGCGGCATCGGCCTCGACGTCATCTCGAGTGTCTCCCTCGACCTCTCCGAGGCCATGGACAACGACCCCCACGACGACGGCAGGCCGTACAGCCTCGAAATTTCCTCCCCCGGAGTTTCCCGGCCCCTGACCGAGCCGCGGCACTGGCGCAGGAACGTCGGCCGGCTCGTCGAGGTGACGCCGGACAGCGGCGACAACGTCGTGGGGCGGCTGCTCGAGGTGTCCGCCGACGGCATCCGGCTGCTTCCGCAGCTGCCCGTCAAGAAGGGGATGAAACCCCGCCAGGGCGAACCGATCACCCTTGAATTTTCCCGGATCCGCAAAGGCACGGTGCAGGTCGAATTTGCACACGCCGAGGATGAACACCACGAAGACAACGGTGCCGACGGTCCGGGCGATCCCGGTCCGGCGCACCCAGCCTAAGGAGTCCCCCAATGGATATTGATATGAGCGCGCTGAGGCTGCTCGAGCGCGAACGGGAGATCCCGCTTGACCTGCTGATCCCCACGATCGAGCAGGCCCTGCTCGTGGCCTATCACCGCAGTCCCGGCGCGGTGGAAAAGGCGCGGGCCGAACTCGACCGCAGGAACGGCCACGTGACCATCTGGGCGACCGAGGTCGACGATGACGGCGAGCCGGTCGGTGAGTTTGACGACACGCCGAGCGGTTTTGGGCGCATCGCCGCGAGCACCGCCCGGCAGATCATCCTGCAGCGGCTGCGCGACGCCGAGGACGACAACATCCTCGGCGAGTTCCGCGGCAAGGAGGGCGAACTCGTCGCCGGCATGATCCAGCAGGGCAGCAACCCGCACATGATCCAGGTCAACCTCGGCTCGGTCGAAGCAGTGCTGCCGCCGCCCGAGCAGGTGCCGGGGGAAAAGTACCTTCACGGCACCCGGCTGCGTGCCTTCGTCGTCGACGTCCACCGCGGCATGAAGGGCCCCTCGATCACGCTCTCACGCTCCCACCCGGGCCTGGTGCGGAAGCTCTTCGAACTCGAAGTTCCCGAGATCGCCGATAAGACCGTCGAGATTGTGGCGCTTGCCCGCGAGGCCGGGCACCGCACGAAGATCGCCGTCAAGGCCAATGTCCCCGGCGTCAACGCCAAGGGTGCCTGCATCGGGGAGATGGGCTCGCGCGTGCGTGCGGTCATGAGTGAGCTCAACGACGAGAAGATCGACATCGTCGACTACAGCGACGACGCCGCCACCTTCATCGCCAGCGCACTGTCGCCGTCGCGGGTGTCCTCGGTGACGATCACCGACGAGACGACCCGCTCGGCCCGCGTCGTCGTCCCCGACTACCAGCTCTCCCTTGCCATCGGCAAGGAGGGCCAGAACGCGCGCCTTGCCGCCAAGCTCACCGGCTGGCGCATCGACATCGTCTCCGACGCCGCCCAGCCCGCCAAGGCCTGAGCGGGGCGCGGGTAACAACATCGTTCGC
The DNA here is from genome assembly GCA_003602285.1 of Arthrobacter frigidicola. GTDB lineage: Bacteria > Actinomycetota > Actinomycetes > Actinomycetales > Micrococcaceae > Arthrobacter_D > Arthrobacter_D frigidicola. The sequence continues at coordinate 88,461 of QZVU01000003.1, read as the reverse complement.
GGAAGCGGTAGAATGGAAGGGACTGAGGATTTCACGCGCCTCGGCGGACCGGGCACGACGGACACGGGATTCCATCCCATCCGGACCTGCATCGGCTGCCGGCAGCGCGGGAACCAGTCGGAACTAATGCGGGTGGTGGCCCAGGCAGGCGACGAAGGTAAGGTCGCCGTGCTTGATGCGCACCGCCGGCTGTCCGGTCGGGGCGCATGGCTGCACCCGGATCCGGCCTGTATGGAAACGGCTCTTCGACGCAAGGCATTTCACCGTGCTTTTCGGGGCGCTGTCGAGACCGGGCAACTGGCGCTTCAATTCCATGCACTCACTGGGACCTCCAAAGGCCCCAGGCAAGAAACCGTCCTCCCTGAAAGCGGGTCAGAAAACTGATGGAAACCCGATGAGTACCCAGCGATGAGTGCCCAACGATGAACAATCCGTTGAGCTCTGCATTCGGCTTCCCGGCTGCCTCGGCAGGCGGGTTCTGCAGTAGGAATTAGACGGTTCGTACCTGACTCGGTGCGGACCGAGACAGGAGAAATGTGGCCAAGGTCCGCGTACACGAACTCGCAAAAGAGCTCGGTATTACCTCGAAAGATGCAGTAGCAAAACTGCAGGAACTGGGCGAATTCGTCCGTTCCGCCTCCTCAACCATTGAGGCCCCCGTCGTGAAGAAACTTCGCGGCGCCTTCCCCGCCAACGGTGCATCCAAGACCGCCGCGGCCGCTTCGGCGCCCAAGGCCTCTGCACCGGCGCCGGCCAGCGCGGAGCCCGCCCCGGCGGCCCCGTCACCGGAGCCCTCTACCCCGGCAGTTCCCGGCCCCGGCGCCCAGCCGAAGCCGGCAGAGGCCGAGCAGGCCCCTGCCCCCGCGCAGGAGCAGGCCCCCGCTGCCAGCCCCTCGCCGTTCTCCGAGCCGGCCGCCCCGCAGGCACCGGCCGGCGACGGCACCCCGGCCGGAAACTCCTCGGCCGCCAAGCCCGGTGCCCGTCCGGCACCCCGCACTCCGGCAGCCCCTCCTGCGGCAGGAGCGGCCCGTCCCGGCAGCACCCGCCCCGGTGGCGCACCGCGTCCGGGCAACAACCCCTTCGCCCCCTCGCAGGGCATGGGCTCCCGCCGCGGCGACGGCGATCGTCCGGCCGACCGGACGGGCGACCGTCCCGGTGGCGGACCGCGTCCGGGCAACAACCCGTTCGCACCCTCCCAGGGCATGCCCCGCCCGGGTGGACGCCGTGAGGACGAGCGCGGACCCCGCCCGGCGGCAGGTCCGGGCGGTCCCCGTCCGGCAGCAGGTGCAGGCGGACCCCGTCCGGCAGCAGGCGCCGGTGGACCCCGCCCGGGCGCTCCGCGTCCGGGTGCGCCCCGTCCCGCCGGTCCCGGTGGAAACCGTCCGACCCCGGGCATGATGCCCAACCGCACCGAACGTCCCGCAGCCCCCGGCCGCGGTGCGCCCGGAGCGGGTGCAGGACCGCGCCGCGGTCCCGGTGGAGCCCCGGCCAGCCCCGGTGGAGCCCCCGCAGGCGGCGGTTTCGGCAAGGGCGGCCGCGGACGCGGCGGCACCGCCGGAGCCTTCGGTAAGGGAGGAGCCGGCCGCGGCAAGCAGCGCAAGTCGAAGCGTGCCAAGCGGCAGGAACTCGAGCAGATGTCGGCTCCCTCGCTGGGCGGCGTCAGCGTTCCCCGCGGCGACGGAAACACCGTCGTGCGCCTGCGCCGCGGTGCGTCGATCACCGACTTCGCCGACAAGATCGAGGCGAACCCGGCAGCCCTGGTCACCGTGCTCTTCCACCTCGGTGAAATGGCGACGGCGACCCAGTCACTCGACGAGGACACCTTCCAGGTGCTTGGAACCGAGCTGGGCTACCTGATCCAGGTCGTTTCCCCCGAGGACGAAGAGCGCGAGCTGCTCAGCAGCTTCGACATCGACTTCGATGCCGAGCTTGAGGCCGAAGGCGACGAGCAGCTTGAGGCACGTCCTCCGGTTGTCACCGTCATGGGCCACGTCGACCACGGTAAGACGCGCCTGCTTGACGCCATCCGCAACACGAAGGTTGTCGAGGGCGAGCACGGCGGGATCACCCAGCATATCGGTGCCTACCAGATCCAGCACGAGATGGAGGATTCGGAACGCGCGATCACCTTCATCGACACCCCCGGTCACGAGGCGTTCACCGCCATGCGTGCCCGTGGTGCCAGCGTCACCGACATCGCGGTGCTGGTTGTCGCAGCGGACGACGGCGTCATGCCGCAGACCGTTGAGGCGCTCAACCACGCCCAGGCGGCCAACGTGCCGATCGTCGTCGCAGTGAACAAGATGGATAAGGAAGGCGCCAACCCGGACAAGGTCAAGGGACAGCTGACCGAATACGGTCTGGTTCCCGAGGAGTACGGCGGCGACACCATGTTCGTCCACGTCTCCGCGCTCAAGGGCGACGGCATCGACGAGCTGCTCGAAGCGGTCCTGCTGACCGCCGACGCGGCGCTCGACATGCGGGCCAACCCGAACAAGGACGCCCGCGGCATCGCCATCGAGGCAAACCTCGACAAGGGCCGCGGCGCCGTTGCGACCGTCCTGGTCCAGTCGGGAACGCTGCGCGTCGGAGACACCATCGTCGCCGGAACGGCCCACGGACGCGTCCGTGCCATGTTCAACGAGAACGGCGATGTGGTCACCACGGCCGGACCGTCGCGGCCCGTCCAGGTGCTCGGTCTTTCCACAGTGCCAAGGGCAGGCGACACGTTCTTCGTCACCGACGACGAGCGCACCGCCCGCCAGATCGCCGAGAAGCGTGAGACCGCTGACCGCAACGCCGCCCTGGCGAAGCGCCGCAAGCGCATCAGCCTCGAGGACTTCGACCAGGCAGTGGCCGAGGGCAAGGTTGACACCCTCAACCTCATCCTCAAGGGCGACGTCTCCGGTGCCGTTGAGGCGCTCGAGGATTCGCTCCTCAAGATCGACGTCGGCGAAGGCGTGCAGCTGCGCGTCATCCACCGCGGTGTCGGCGCCATCACGCAGAACGACGTCAACCTGGCGACCGTGGACAACGCGATCATCATCGGTTTCAACGTCAAGCCCGCCGAGCGCGTGGCCGACCTGGCCGAGCGTGAAGGCGTGGACATGCGCTTCTACTCCGTCATCTATGCAGCCATCGATGACATTGAGCTCGCCCTCAAGGGCATGCTCAAGCCGGAGTACGAGGAGGTCCAGCTCGGCACCGCCGAAGTCCGCGAAGTCTTCCGTTCCTCGAAGTTCGGAAACATCGCAGGCTCGATCGTCCGCTCGGGGATCATCCGCCGCAACACCAAGGCCCGCGTCCTGCGCGAGGGCAAGGTTATCGGCGAGGGCCTCACCGTCGACTCGCTGAAGCGGTTCAAGGACGACGTCACCGAGGTCCGGACGGACTTCGAGTGCGGTATCGGCCTTGGGTCCTTCAACGACGTCAAGGAAGGCGACACCATCGAGACCTTCGAAATGCGGGAGAAGCCCCGCGTCTAGCAGGTAGCACAGCGCAGGCGCTCCGGGATCCGGGGCGCCTGTGCTGTCCGCCGGCCGTGCTGCGGCCGGCTCAACGTTTCAGCAGACCAGAGCAACAGGAGGAAGAGTAATGGCAGATCCGGCACGCGCTGCGCGGCTCGCACAGCGGATCAAGGTGATTGTCGCCGAGGCTCTCCGCCGCAGGGTCAAGGATCCACGGCTCGAAGCGGTGACCCTGACCGATGCACGCGTCACCAACGACCTCCAGCACGCCACCCTCTACTACACCGTGCTCGGTGACGAGGACGAGCAGCAGGCCACCCGGGCGGCCCTCGAATCCGCCCGCGGGATCCTGCGCGCCGAAGTCGGCAAGAACATCACGGCCCGGCTCACGCCGACGCTCGAGTTCGTTCCCGACGAGATTCCGGTGAACGCCGGCCATCTCGAGGAGCTTCTCCGGAAGGCCCGCGAACGCGACGCCGAGGTGGCAGCCATCGCCCAGGGCGCCGAATTCGCCGGCGACGCCGACCCGTACCGCACCGCCGAGGAGCGCGACGAGGAGTCGACCGAGGCTCCGCGCGGGCTCTAGGGCTCCGCACTGATTGAGGGCCGGGTACGCCCGGCAGCTCCGGTGCCCGCCTCCGGGCACGCAGAAGAAGCAGCTGACCGCAGGTCAGCTGCTTCTTCTGTGCGGGAGGCGTCCCAGACCCTCGACCAGCGCGTCGGTCTCGGTGCACAGGGCAATCCGGACCCAGCCCTCACCCCCGGATCCGAACGCCGTTCCCGGTGCCAGGGCCACCCCGCGGGTCTCCAGCAGCGAAGCGACCCACGCCCGGACGTCGCCGCCGGAGGCGTGGGAAACATCGGCCCACAGGTAGAACGCCCCCTGCGCCGGCAGGTACGGGATATTGAGCTCCCGGAGCACCGCCGTGGCGGCGTCCCGGTTCTTCCGGTAGTGCGCCAGGGCGTCGACCACGTAGTCCTGCGGCCCGGTCAGCGCCGCGAGGGCGCCGTACTGGGAGGGCGCGGAGACGCAGGACACGGTGGCTTCCATGATGTTGTTCAGCAGCGGCTCCATGCCGGGCGGGGTGATGAGCGCGCCGATCCGCAGCCCCGTCAGGCCGTAGGTCTTCGAGAGGGTCAGGGAGGTGAAGACCCTCGGACTGCCGGCATCCGCGGGGGCCTCGGGGCCGCCGGCGTCGAAGCGTGCCGGACTCACATGCTCGACGTCGAAGGTGAACGCCTCGTAGCACTCATCGGAGAGGATCCACAGGTCCCGCCGCCGCGCGAGGTCAACCAGCCGCCGGGTCAGGTCGGCGTCGAACACGGCGCCGAGCGGGTTCGACGGCGAGTTGAGGACGAGCATCCGGGTACGCGGGGTCACCAGCGCCTCGAGGTCTTCGATGCGCGGCTGGAAGCCGTTGTCCGGCAGCAGCGGGTAGGGGACAGCGACGGCATGCACCAGCCCGGCCGTCATCGGGTAGGTGGGGTAGCCGGGGTTGGGGACGAGCACCTCGTCGCCGGGCCCGAGGAGGGTGCTCATCGCCAGGTGCAGCCCCTGCTGGGCACCGGCGGTCACGTAGACCTGCGAGGGATCCACGGCCACGCCGTTGTGCGCGAGGAACCGGGCGGCGAAGGCCTCCCGCAGCGGTGCGATGCCCGCATTGGGCGTGTAGTTCGTCTCGTCGCGGTCCAGGGCCGCCATCGACGCCTCAAGGACGTGCCGGGCGACGGTGAACCCGGGCTCGCCGATGCTGAGCACGATGGAGCGCGGGGTGGCCCATGCAGCCTGGGTGATCTCGCGGATCTGGTTGACCGGAACGCGGCGGGCGTGGGCGGCGGGAAGCATAGGGGAATGCTATCGCCTGCGCTGCGCCGCGCGGGCGGCACCGGCCGGCGGGGAGCGCCCCGGCCTTCGCCCTATACTGGGAGGCGTGAATTCCGGGCAGGTCCACTCAGGGCTGATAATCGTGGACAAGCCCCAGGGCTGGACCAGCCATGACGTCGTTGGACGCATGCGCCGGCTGGCGGGCACCCGCAAGGTCGGCCACGCCGGCACCCTCGACCCGATGGCCACCGGCGTCCTGGTGATCGGCGTCAACCGCGCCACCCGGCTGCTCACCTACATCGTGGGCACCGACAAGACCTACACCGCCACCATCCGGCTGGGCCAGTCGACGATCACCGACGACGCCGAGGGCGAGATCACCGGGGGCAGCATCGCGGCCGCCATCACCCCCGAGGACATCTCCGCCGGCGTGCGCGCCCTCACCGGGACGATCTCCCAGGTGCCCAGCAGCGTGAGCGCCATCAAGGTCAAGGGCCAGCGGGCCTACGCCCGGGTGCGCTCCGGGGAAGATGTCCAGCTTGAGGCGCGGTCCGTCACGGTCTCCCGGCTCGAGGTCCACGACATCCGCCGCGTCAATGGCGGACGGCAGCAGGACGTCGACGTCACCGTCGAGTGCAGCTCCGGCACCTACATCCGCGCCCTCGCCCGGGACCTGGGGACGGCCCTGGGGGTGGGCGGGCATCTCACCGCGCTGCGGCGCACCCGGGTGGGCCCCTACACCATCGAGGGGGCCTCCACCCTTGACCAGCTTGCCGAGAAGCTGACGCTGCTTGAGCTCGACGACGCCGGGCGCGCCCTGTTCCCGGTGCGGGAGCTCAGCGCCGCCGAGGCCGACGACGTCTCCCACGGCCGGAAGATCCCCGCCGGGCAGGAGGCCGGGCCCGTGGCTGCCTTCTCGCCCGCCGGCACCCTCGTGGCCCTGCTCGAGAACCGCGGCCAGGACGCCCGGGCCCTGCTGGTCTTCGCGCCCGGAAACGGTCCGGCGTGATGGACGGATTCCTCCTGGCGGGCTCGGTGATCGGCGTCGTCTCCGCCCTGCTGTGCATCGGGGCCGCGCTGCTCCGCCAGCCTCCGAACGACATCACCATCCTCTCCGTGGCCGCCGTCGAGCTGTTCCTGCTCGTCTATGCCGTGGCCGCCGGAGTACGGCAGGCCGGGGGAGAGCCGGTGCTCGGCGAGGCCTGGGAATTCTGGGGATACCTCCTGACCGCCCTGGTCCTGCCGGTGGGCGCCTTCTGGTGGGCCATCCTCGAGCGGAGCCGCTGGAGCAATCTCGTGCTCGCCGCCGCCGGGCTCGCCGTGTTTGTCATGCTGGTTCGGATGGAGCAGATTTGGGACGGAGTGGCAGGACTGTGAAGCACACCGGAAGCGACGGAAGCGGCGGCCCCGGCAAGTCAGGTACGCCCTCCGCCAGCGGGGCCAGCCCTGCCGGCCCTTCCGACGGGGGAGGGGAGGCCCGGCGGACGCACGGCCCGGGCCGGCTGCTGATTGCCGTCTACGGCATCTTCGCCCTGGCCGCCTCCGCACGGGCCGCCTTCCAGATCGCTACCAAGTTCTCCGAGGCGCCGCTGGCCTACCTGCTGACCGCCTGCGCGGCCGCCGTCTACGTCCTCGCGACCGTCTCGCTGGCCCGGCCCGGCGCCCGCTGGTTTCGAATCTCCGTCGCCGCCGTCAGCGTCGAACTCATCGGCGTGCTGGCCGTTGGCAGCTTCAGCCTCCTCGACCCGCAGGCCTTCCCCGCCGACACGGTGTGGTCCGCCTTCGGCCAGGGCTACGGCTACGTCCCCCTGATCCTTCCGGTCCTCGGCCTGGCCTGGCTGTACCGCAACCGGCCAGCGGCCCCCGTCCCGGCCTAGGCGGCACCGCCCTCCGCCCGGCAGCGGCCCGGGCCCGCGTGCCACGGCCCGACCCGCCGGGCACTCCCAAGATCGCCCTTTCCGGTCCCTGTGGTGCGTGAGAGTATTGCGGCAGGAGCAGCAAGGACAGCGAGGAAGCGCCATGAGCACGAACATCCCGGACCCGCACGGCCGGCCGCGGACCAACCCCCCGGGCTCGGCGGCTTCAGCATCCAGCACTGAGTCGACCGGCAGCGGTCCGGTCAGCGGCGGAACCGGCAGCGGTCCGGCCGGAACCCCACCCGCCACCCGACCGCCCTCCACACCTGCGCCGTCCCGCACCGCAGCCGGTTCAGCCAACGAAGGGACCACCAAGGAAGGGACAACCAAGGAGGGGACCACCAGGGACCGGACCAAGGCCAGGGAGGGCGCCAAGCCCCGCGAGGGGATCGGCGGCAGCGACTGGAGCATGTTCCGCACCGTCGTCGTCCTCGTCGGCCTGATCCTTGCCGGGTTCGGCGCCTACTACCTGATCCTCGGCACCGCCGGCCTTCCCGACACCGACGCCCGGCCCGTCAACCCGACCCTCGAGAACCAGTTCCGTTTCTTCTCCGCCATGATGGTCGGCGTGGGGGCAGCCTTCGTCACCATCGCCGTGAAGTTCCAGTGGGCCAACATGCTCTGGCTGGTCTGCCTCATGGTCTTCGCCGGAGGCATCGGCAGGGTGCTGTCCTGGGCGTTCTCGGGAACCCCGCACTACCTGCTGATCATCCTCATGGTCGTTGAGCTCGCCTTCCCGGCCGCCCTGCTGGTGTGGCACAAGTACATCACCAAGACCACCCAGATGCGGAAGGACTTCAGCTCCCGCAGCTGATCCTGGCCATCGCCGCGGCTGCGGCCGCGGGTATCCGCCGAGACTGCAGCTCACCACGCTTCCACGGGCTCGAAAGGTGGTGAGCTGCGGACCCGGCGGGCGAGGTGGGACGGAGCGGCCGGGTGCCCGAAACCGGAAGCGGACGGACGGTAAACCGGAAATGAACTACCGCGTTATCGGCAATAATGGACAGTGGCGCTGCAGGGAACCGGACGGTCCGGCCCGCGCCGCGGAAAGCCGCAACGGCGAAGGAGATGCGTGTTCTACTGGAGAGACCTTGCCGATGTGCCCCACGATTTCGGCCCGTCGGTCCTCACGCTCGGCAACTTCGACGGTGTCCACCGGGGCCACCAGCGCGTGCTGGAGCACCTGGTTGAGGCGGCGCGGAAGCGCGACGCCGCGGCCGTTGCCATCTCCTTCGACCCGCACCCCGCCCAGGTCCACCGCCCCGACAGCGCACCGGCGCTGATCATGGGGCTCGAGGACCGGGTGCACACGCTGGCCGAGACCGGCATCGACGGCGTCCTGATGATGCACTACACCCTCGACCTCGCCTCCCACACCCCCGAAGAGTTCGTCGAGAAGGTTCTCGTGAACGCGCTCCACGCCCGCGCCGTCGTCATCGGACATGACGTGCGGTTTGGGCGCGGCAACAGCGGTGACCTCGAGACAATGCGCGCCCTTGGCCAGCGGTTCGGCTTCGAGGTGCTCGCCATCGACGACTTCGCCGCGAGCGTGCCCCTCGCGACCGGCGAGGGCGAGGCAACGCGCCGCTGCTCTTCGACCTGGGTGCGGGAATCGCTTGACGCCGGGGACGTGGAAACCGCGGCCCGGATCCTCGGACGCCCGCACCGGATGCGCGGCGAGGTCGTCCACGGGGCGAAGCGGGGCAGGGAGATGGGCTTCCCGACGGCCAACCTCGCCGACGACGCCGAGGGCTACGTCCCGGCCGACGGGATCTATGCCGGCTGGCTCGTCGACGGATCGGGGACCCGGTGGCCCGCCGCCATCTCCGTCGGATCGAACCCGACCTTCGAAGGCGTCACCCGGCAGGTCGAGGCGCACGTCATCGACCGTCCGGAGGAGGAGATCTCGGCCTTCGACCTGTACGGGCAGAGGATTGTCGTCGAGTTCGTCCAGCGGCTGCGGGGCCAGATCACCTACACCGGACCCGAGGCGCTGGCCGAGCAGATGAGCCTCGACGTGAACCGTTCGCGGCAGGTGCTTTCGACAGATCTGCAGGCCAGCGGCTAAACTGGAGGCTGAGATCCGGCTGCAGTCCGTGGTGGCTGGATTTTTGTGTGTCAGGCCTTCGCGCGGTCCGCTCCGGCGGACGGTCCGGCGGCCGGCCGAAACCTCTTATTCACGGTACAACTCTAGGAGTTACACGTGGCCCTTGACGCCGCTATCAAGCAGGAAATCATCAAAGAGTACGCCACCTCCGAGGGGGACACCGGTTCCCCCGAGGTGCAGATCGCGATGCTTTCCCGCCGCATCCTCGACCTGACCGAACACCTGAAGATGCACAAGCATGACCACCACACCCGTCGTGGCCTGCTTCTTCTGGTCGGACGCCGCCGTCGCCTGCTGGACTACCTGCGCGACACCGACATCACGCGTTACCGGACGCTCATCGAGCGCCTCGGCCTGCGCCGATAGGTTGAATGGAAGGCGGCGCCATCTCCCCGGGAGACGGAGCCGCCTTCCGCTTATGCCCGGTTCGTCCGGGTGCACCACCGCTAGATAAACATCTGGAGCCAGCAGGCACCGCGCATTCGCGGTCCTCGGTAGTGATCTCCGGGAGGCGGGCCGCAGAGGCCGCCGTCCCGTGGATCTCGATCGAAGACCGGGTGCACAGGCGGCCCACGAGGGGCCGCCCGACAATGGTGCCGACCGCCCCCACCACAAAGAAACGGAGGTGACTCTCTATGGAGGGTCCCGAGATCCAATTTGCTGAAGCCGTCATCGACAATGGCCGCTTCGGAACACGCACCGTCCGCTTCGAGACCGGCCGCCTTGCCCAGCAGGCCGCCGGCGCAGCGATGGTCTACATCGACGAAGACACCGCGCTCCTTTCGGCGACCACCGCCGGAAGCTCCCCGCGCGAAGGCTTCGACTTCTTCCCGCTGACCGTCGACGTCGAAGAGCGCATGTACGGCGCCGGGCGCATCCCGGGCTCGTTCTTCCGCCGCGAGGGACGCCCCTCCACCGAGGCGATCCTCGCCTGCCGCCTGATGGACCGCCCGCTGCGTCCGGCCTTCGTCAAGGGCCTGCGCAACGAGGTCCAGATCGTCGTCACCGTGCTGGCGATCAATCCCGACGTCCGCTACGATGTCGTCGCCATCAACGCGGCCTCCATGTCCACCCAGCTCTCCGGACTTCCCTTCTCCGGCCCGATCGGCGGCGTCCGCGTTGCCCTCGTCTCCGACGGCAGCGGAAGCGACCAGTGGATCGCCTTCCCGAAGCACTCCGAGCTCGAGAACTCCGTCTTCGACATGGTCGTTGCAGGCCGCGTCGTCGGTGACGACGTCGCCATCATGATGGTCGAGGCCGAAGCGACCGACAACTCCTGGAACCTGATCAAGGAAAACGGCGCTACGGCACCGACCGAGGAGATCGTCGCCGAGGGCCTTGAAGCGGCAAAGCCGTTCATCCGCGCCCTGTGCGAAGCGCAGTCGGACCTGGCCTCGCGTGCGGCCAAGCCGACCGTCGAATTCCCCGTGTTCCTCGACTACCAGGACGACGTCTACGCCGCCGTCGAGTCGGCCGCCGCGCAGAAGCTCGCCGAGGTCTTCCAGATCGCCGACAAGCAGGAGCGCAATACCGCCTCCGACGCCCTCAAGGCCGAGGTCCTCGAGTCCCTCGCTGGTTCCTTTGAGGGGCGCGAGAAGGAGCTCTCCGCAGCCTTCCGCTCGGTCACCAAGGCCGTCGTGCGCCAGCGCATCCTCAAGGACCAGGTCCGTATCGACGGCCGTGGCCTTTCAGACATCCGCAAGCTCACCGCCGAGGTCGAGGTCCTGCCCCGCGTCCACGGTTCGGCCATCTTCGAGCGCGGCGAGACCCAGATCCTGGGTGTCACTACGCTGAACATGCTCAAGATGGAACAGCAGATCGACTCGCTGTCCCCGGTGACGCGCAAGCGCTACATGCACCACTACAACTTCCCGCCGTACTCCACCGGTGAAACCGGCCGCGTAGGTTCGCCCAAGCGCCGCGAAATCGGCCACGGCGCCCTGGCCGAGCGTGCCATCGCCCCGGTCCTGCCGAGCCGTGAGGAATTCCCCTACGCGATCCGCCAGGTCTCCGAGGCGCTGAGCTCCAACGGCTCCACCTCGATGGGCTCGGTCTGCGCCTCGACGCTGTCGCTGCTCAACGCCGGTGTCCCGCTGCGGGCACCTGTCGCGGGCATCGCCATGGGCCTCGTCTCCGATGAGGTCGACGGCCAGACCCGCTACGCGGCGCTGACCGACATCCTTGGAGCCGAGGATGCCTTCGGCGACATGGACTTCAAGGTCGCTGGTACCTCCGAGTTCGTCACCGCCATCCAGCTCGACACCAAGCTCGACGGCATCCCCGCCTCGGTGCTGGCCGCCGCGCTGAAGCAGGCCCGCGAGGCCCGCCTCCACATCCTCGGCGTGCTCGAAGCCGCGATCGACGCCCCGGACGAGCTCTCCGAGTTCGCGCCGCGGATCATCTCGGTCAAGATCCCCGTTGACAAGATCGGCGAGGTCATCGGCCCCAAGGGCAAGATGATCAACCAGATCCAGGAAGACACCGGCGCCGACATCTCCATCGAGGATGACGGCACTGTGCTGATCGGCGCGACCGACGGCGGCTCGGCTGAGGCCGCCCGCGCGGCGGTCAACGCCATCGCGAACCCCCAGGTTCCCGAGATCGGCGAGCGCTACCTGGGCACCGTCGTCAAGACGACGACGTTCGGCGCGTTCGTCTCCCTCACCCCGGGCAAGGACGGCCTGCTCCACATCTCCGAGCTGCGCAAGCTCTCGGGCGGCAAGCGCGTCGACAACGTCGACGACGTCGTCGCTGTGGGCCAGAAGGTCCAGGTCGAGATCACCAAGATCGACGACCGCGGAAAGCTCTCGCTGTCGCCGGTGGTTGCCGATGAGGCTGCCGACGACGCCGGCATCGAGCTCCCTGAGGTGCCCGCCGAGGACACCGTCAGCTAGGTGCCCGCGGTTCCACCGCCGACGGCCCCGCCGTGGACCCCCTGGTCCACGGCGGGGCCGTTGGCCGTTTCCCGATCGACGCTCAACCCTGAGAGACCCCGATGTCACTGCCTTCAGCTGTTTCCCTTCCGCTGCTCCCCACGCCGCTTGCCGACGGTGAGAGCGGTGACCCGACGTTCGTGGCCGGCGACCCCGGCGGGGCGGTGGTCCGCCGCTCGGTGCTGCCCGGCGGCGTGCGCGTCCTGACCGAGGCGATGCCCGGGCAGCGCTCCGCCACCATCGGGTTCTGGGTCGGAGTCGGCTCACGGGACGAGGCCGAGGGCGAGCACGGCTCCACCCACTTCCTTGAGCACCTGCTGTTCAAGGGCACCCGGAAGCGCTCCGCGCTGGAGATCGCTTCCGCCTTTGACGAGGTCGGCGGCGAGTCCAACGCGGCGACGGCCAAGGAGAACACCTGCTACTACGCCCGGGTGCTCGACACGGACCTGCCCCTGGCCATCGACGTGATCGCCGATATGGTCACTTCGGCCGTCCTCGACCCCGAGGAACTCGAGCAGGAACGCGACGTCATCCTCGAGGAAATCGCGATGGACAGCGATGACCCCGCCGACGTCGCGCACGAGGAGTTCGTCTCGGCCGTCCTCGGCAGCCACCCCCTTGGGCGGCCCATCGGAGGCACCCCCGAGGCCATCCGCGCCATCCCGCGCGACGCGGTGCTGGCCCACTACCGCCGGTACTACACCCCCGCCGAACTCGTCGTCACCGCCGCCGGCGGCCTCGACCACGACACCGTCTGCCGGCAGGTGCAGCAGGCCCTTGAGGAGGCCGGCTGGGTCCTCGAGGAGGGCGCCGTGCCGGTGCCCCGCCGTCCCGGCAGGCCCGTCGAGATCTCCGGCGCCCCAGGCGTGCACGTGATCCGCCGCGCGGTCGAACAGGCGAACATCCTGATCGGCTGCCCCTCACTGGTGGCCACGGACGAGCGCCGTTTCGTCATGAGCGTGCTGAACGCCGTGCTCGGCGGCGGCATGTCTTCGCGGCTGTTCCAGGAGATCCGGGAGAAGCGGGGCCTGGTGTACTCGACCTACTCCTTCTCGGCCTCCTACGCCGACGCCGGCTACTTCGCCATGTACGCGGGGTGCTCACCGGCCAAGACAGGACAGGTCATCGCCCTGCTGGGGGAGGAGCTTGACCGCCTTGGCCGCGACGGGATCAGCGAGGAGGAGCTGCGCAAGGCCGTGGGCCAGCTTTCCGGCGGCCTGGTGCTCGCCCTGGAGGACAGCAGCTCGCGCATGTCGCGCCTCGGCCGCTCGGAACTCGTTTCGGGGGAGTTCATCGACCTCGATGAGTCCCTCGCCCGGGTCCGTGCCGTCACCCCGGCCGAGGTCCAGGAACTGGCCGCGGAGCTGGCCGCCGCGCCGCGCACCACGATGGTCGTCGGACCCTTCGACGGTCCGGCGGACTTCGGGCTGTAGGCGCCCGGAGGCGGTGTGCCCGGCGCAGGCGCGGGCTTGACCGCTGCGGCGGCCGGTCAGCCGCCGGCGAAGGGCGGCAGGACGTCGAGGACGTCCTGCTCGGCCAGGACCCGGCCGCGGTCACGCAGCGCCACCTCGTTCAGCAGGAAGCTGCTGCGCCGCAGGACCTGCTCCATTGACGGGCTCTGGGTTCCGGCATAGCGGTCGCCGATGATGGCCAGGACGTCTTCAACGGTGGCCCCGGCGCCGTCGAGGGTTTCCTCGGCGGTGCCCGCTGCCGCGCGGGCCGCACCGAAATAGCGGATCAGCATTCAGCCACCGATCGCGCTCATCGAACGGTCGGGCTGGATGAAGCCCTCGGCGCCGAGCCCGGTCCGGGCCATTCCGTGCGCCTTGGGCTTGGCCCACATCGCCTCCTGCCACCGCCGGGCGACCGCGGCGTCGTCGGCGTCCGAGCGCAGCAGTTCCCGCAGGTCCGTTTCCTCGCGGGAGAACAGGCAGCTCATCACCTTGCCCTCGGCGGTGATCCGGGTCCTGCGGCAGTCGGCGCAGAACGGCTCCGTGACGGAGGCGATGATGCCCACCGAGCCCACGACCGTCTCCGGTGCGCTGCGCCGCCGCACCTCCCACCGCTCGGCCGGTGCGCCGTCGCGGCTGCGCGGGTCGGCGGTCAGGATGAAGGCCGGTTCGAGCAGCGCGCGCATCTCCGCGGCCGTGACCATGCCGTCCCGGGTCCAGCCGTGGTCGGCGTCGAGGGGCATCTGCTCGATGAACCGCAGCTCGAACCCGCGTGAGACGGCCCATTCGAGCAGCTCGGGGGCCTCATGGTCATTGATGCCGCGCATCAGCACCGCATTGATCTTCACCAGGCCCAGCCCCACCTCCGCGCCGGCCTCGATCCCGCGCAGCACCCGGTCGAGGAACGGACGCCGGGTCAGCTGGGCGAAGGTCCCGGGGTGCAGGGAATCCATCGAGACGTTGATGCGGGTGAGCCCCGCCTCCTTCAGCCGGGCTGCCTTCTTGTCGAGCCCCAGCCCGTTGGTCGTCAGGGAAATCGGCAGACCGGGGTGGGCGGTGCGCAGGTCCGAGATGATCTCCACCAGGTCCGCCCGCACCAGGGGTTCCCCACCGGTCAGGCGGAGCTCACGCACCCCGAGCAGGTCGACGCCGATCCGCACCAGGCGCACGATTTCGGCGCGGGAGAGTACCTGCTCCTTCTGCAGCCAGTTGAGGCCCTCCGCCGGCATGCAGTAGGTGCAGCGCAGGTTGCACTTGTCGGTCAGCGACACACGCAGATCGGTGGCGCGGCGCCCGAAGGTGTCGAGCAGGCCCACGCCCGGATCCGTGGGTGCCGGGCCCGGCAGCCCGAGAGATATTCCCATAGTGAGAGGTTACGCCTTTTCGCATCGGCTCCAAGGGCCAATTCCCCGGGCGGAGGTCGCGCCCGGGGACGGGGTGTTCGCTGGCTGTTCTTTCTTCAGCCCCGGCAGGAGGCCGTGGAGGCCCCCGGCGGACTAGGGTTGAAGCACCGCAGCACCCGCCCCACAGGGCGCAGCCGAAAGGACGTCATGACCCGCAGCGTTTCCGAGCACCAGTTGGCGGTCGAACAGCTCCTGGGCGCCGGTGCCTACGCCCGGGCCGTACGTGGAGCCGGCGCCGCGGAGTCCCTTCCGCTCAGCGCGGCCCTCGGCCGGGTCCTCGCCGCGGACGTCCCTGCCCCGGTGGCCCTTCCTCCCTTCGACAACTCGCAGATGGACGGCTACGCAGTGCATCTGCGCGACCTGGGGGACGGCTCGGCCGCGGCGGGAGACGGGGAGCCCGAGGGCCACCTCCGGCTCCGCGTGGGGGCGCCGGTTCCCGCCGGCAGCTCCCCGCCGCCGCTCGAGCCCGGCACGGCCGTGCCGATCATGACCGGGGCGATGGTTCCCGCCGGCACCGGCGCGGTAGTGCCGATCGAGCGCGCGGACCCGCCGCGGTTCCCCTCCCTGTCAGCGGGCGAGGGCGGGCCGCCTGAGGTGCGGCTGCCTGCCGGAACACCCGCCGGCACCTTCATCCGACGCGCCGGCAGCGACATCGCCGCCGGGGAACTGGCCCTGGGGGCCGGGACCCTGCTGGGTCCGGCGCAGCTGGGGCTGCTGGCTGCATGCGGCCTGGCCGAGGTCGCCGTCCGCACGCCGTTCCGCGTGCTGCTGCTGTCCACCGGGGACGAAGTGACCGAGCCCGGCAGGCCGCTCGGGGACGGCCGGATCTACGACGCCAACACCACCCTGCTTGAGGCCGCCTTGCGCGACGCCGGCGCGGAGGTCCTCCGGACCCGGGTCCTCTCCGACGATCCGGGAAAGCTGCGCGAGGCGCTCGACACCCCGCCCGCGGCGGAGGTCCACCTGATCCTGACCTCCGGCGGCATCAGCCAGGGCGCCTACGAGGTGGTCAAGCAGGCCCTGTCCGGCAGCGGCGTCGAGTTCCCCGGGGTGGCCCTGCAGCCCGGCGGGCCGCAGGCGATCGGCACGCTCGGCAGGGTCCCGTTCCTCGGCTTTCCCGGCAACCCCGTCAGCGCCCTCGTGTCCTTCGAAATGTTCCTCCGCCCGGCCCTGACGGCCCTGACCGGCGCGCCCGCACCGCGGGTCGCGCTTCCGGCCCGGCTCACCGCACCGGCGTCGTCCCCGGCCGCCAAGCACCAGATCCGGCGCGGGCTGTACCGGGAGGGGCAGGTCGAACTCATCGGAGGCCCCGGATCCCATCTGCTCAACGCCCTCGCCGGCTCGAACGCCCTCGTCCACTTCCCGGTCGGCCTCTCCGAAGCGTCCGCCGGCGACGAAGTGACCGTCTGGCTGATCGGCCCCGTCCCGCAGCCGGCACCTCCCGTGCCGGCCCCAACCCACCAGGAGCTGCCCTCATGACACCCAACGAAGCCGGCGATGCGCCCGCGCTGTCCCATGTCCGGGCCGACGGCACCGCCCACATGGTCGATGTCTCCGGCAAGGCCGTGACGGCCCGCCAGGCGGTGGCACAGTCGGTCCTGGAGACCAGCGCCGGGGTCGTCGCCATGATCACCGACGGGTCGCTGCCCAAGGGGGACGCCCTCGCCGTCGCCCGCGTCGCCGGGATTATGGCCGCCAAGCAGACCTCCACTCTGATCCCGCTGTGCCATCCGCTGCCGATCAGCCGCGTCTCGGTCGATTTCGCCGCCGACGCGGGGACCGTCACGGTGACGGCGCTGGTCAAGACGACCTCGGTGACCGGGGTCGAGATGGAGGCGCTGACCGCCGCTTCCATCGCCGCCCTGACCCTCTACGACATGATCAAGGCCGTCGACCCGCGCGCCGTGATCCGGGAGACGAAGGTCCTTTCGAAGACCGGCGGGAAGAGCGGAGACTGGAGCGTATGACCCCGCTGAGGAACGCCGCGGTGATTATCGCCTCGACCCGCGCCGCCGCCGGCGCCTACCAGGACGAATGCGGCCCCCTCGTGGCCGGCTGGCTCCTCGAGCACGGCTTCGCCGTGCAGGACGCCGAGGTGGTGCCCGACGGGGACGCCGTGGGCGAGGCCATCGGCCGGGCGCTGGCCGCCGGGCCGGCCGTGCTCATCACCAGCGGGGGCACCGGGCTGAGCGCCGACGACGCCACGCCGGAGCAGACCCTGCCCTACCTGGACCGGCAGCTGCCGGGCATTATGGAGGCGGCGCGCCGGGCGGGAGCCGACAAGGTGCCCACCGCGGCCCTCACCCGCGGCCTGGCCGGCACCGCCGGACGCACCTTCGTGATCAACCTCCCGGGCTCACCCGGGGGAGTGCGTGACGGGCTCGCCGTCCTCGCACCGCTTATCGGCCACATCTGCGCCCAGCTGGAAGGATCCCATGACCACCAGTGAAGTCGTCCGGGCCTACGTCTCGGACACGCCCATCACCCCCGACGAGGCCCTGGCCGCCGTGGACTCCCCGCGGTGCGGCGCCGCGGTTTCCTTCAGCGGCGTGGTGAGGAACCACGATGGCGGGCGGGAGGTCACCTCGCTGAGCTACACCTCCCACCCCAGCGCCGAACGGGTCATCGCCGAGGTCGCCGCCGAGATCGCCGCCCGGCACGATGGCGTCCGCCTCTGGGTGGCGCACCGGATCGGCCCGCTCGAGATCGGCGACCCGGCCCTCGTGGCCGCCGTCGCCGCCGCCCACCGAGGGGCCGCCTTCGCGGCCTGCTCGGAACTCGTCGACGCCGTCAAGGAGCGCGTGCCGGTCTGGAAGGAACAGTTCTTCACCGACGGCACCGTGGAATGGGTCGGCGCAGGGTAGGAACAGTAGGCTGGGAGGCATGACGCAGGAACTCCCGGTTGCAGTGCTCGGCGCCTCGGGGCGCATGGGCTCCGAAGCGGTCGCCGCCATCCAGGCCGCGGAGGACCTCTCCCTCGTGGCGGCGCTGGGCCGGGGGGATGACCTTGCCACCCTGGTCTCCTCCGGCGCCCGGGTGGTGCTTGACCTGACCGTGCCCGAGGCGACCTATGACAATGTCCGCTTCGCCGTCGAGCACGGCCTCCACGCCGTCGTCGGAACCACCGGCTGGACCCCTGAACGGCTCGACGGGCTGGGCGCCCTGCTCGGGCGCACCCCGTCCACCGGCGTGCTGATCGCCCCGAACTTCGCCCTCGGCTCGGTGCTGGCCACGGCGTTCGCCGCCCAGGCCGCCCGGTACTTCGAATCCGTCGAGATCATCGAACTCCACCACCCCGACAAGGTGGACGCCCCCTCGGGGACGGCCCTGCGCACCGCACAGCTCATCAGCGCGGCCCGCGGCGCGGCCGGAGTGCCCGCCGCCCCTGATGCGACAGCCGGCGGCCTCGCCGGGGCCCGCGGCGCGGACGCCGACGGCATCCCCGTCCACTCCGTGCGCCTGCGCGGGCTGACGGCCCACCAGGAGGTGCTGCTGGGCAGCCCGGGCGAGCAGCTGACCATCCGCCACGACTCCTTCGACCGCGCCTCCTTCATGCCCGGCGTCCTGCTCGGGCTTCGGAGCGTGGCCTCCCACCCCGGCCTCACGGTCGGCCTCGAGGGCTACCTCGACCTCGCAACGAACAAGGACCCCCATGCTTGAGACCTTCCGCCGTCACCGCGTAAAGATCGGCGTCGTCTTCGTCACCCTTCTGCTGGTGCTCTGGCTGGCCGTCACGTTCCAGCGCGGCGTCCTGCTGCTCGGCGACCCCTCACCGGTGGCCAAGGCGCTGGGCGCGGGGTACCTGTTCCTGCCGATCATCGGGGCCTGGGCCCTGATCCGCGAACTGCTTTTCGGCGCCCAGACGGAGCGCATGGCCAAGGTCCTCGAGGCCGAGGGCGGACTGCCCGTTGACGACCTGCCGCGCACCCCGGCCGGACGGATCGTCCGCGCTGCAGCCGACGAGCGCTTCCCGCAGTACCAGGCGGAGGTCGAAAACGACCCGGAGAACTGGCGCAGCTGGTTCCGGCTCTCCTGCGCCTACGATGCCGCCGGCGACCGCACCCGCGCCCGGAAGGCAATGCGCGACGCCGCCCGCCTGTTCCGCTGAGCCGGTCGGCCCGGCGTGCGGGCGGAGGTCCAGGCGGCGGGTACGTCAGGCCTGCTGATACCCGCCCGACGTCCCGCGGCGGGTCAGCGCCGGTCCGGACGCGATGCCGGGTGCCCGCCGCTCCGGGCGGCCTGCGCGGCTCCCGAGGCGATCAGCTCGAGGGGGCCGCGGGCGTGGATCCGCTGGAACAGGATGCCGAGCGCCACCGCACCCAGCGCCTGGAACCAGAACACCGGGGCGGGATCGAGCACGGGCTCCTGCTGATCGACCCAGCTCATGACGCAGATGTGGAGCGAATACAGGGTCAGGGTCATCGCCCCCGGCGCCGAGAGCGGAAGGAGCAGCTGACGGTAGCGGCGGGTGACCAGCAGGCAGAACCCGGTCACCGCGGCGGCGGTCCCGGCCGTGTGCAGCAGGTCGAAGGGCGTCCCGGAATGCGGGGTGCTGACGGCCAGCCACCACCACGACCCGGTCGAGTTGAGGCCCCCGATCCCCACCTGCAGCATCGCCTCGAGGGGGTAGCGCGTTCCTTCCGGCGTCGAAAGCAGCGCGTCCAGGCCGCCGGCGGGGCCGAGCAGGTAGCCGCTGGCCGCCTTGGCGCCGACGGCCGCCGCGGCGCCGCCGAGGATCAACGCAGCCTGGACGCCCAGCCGGGCGAGGTCGAGGCGTCCGATCACCACGCCGATGAGGAGATAGCTCAGCCACTGCAGCGCCGGGTAGTACCCGGTGACGAAGACATCCGCCAGCAGGGTCGCCGGCTCGAGGAAGTGCTCCCAGACCGGATTTCCGTCGAGCGAGGGCGGATTGAGCGTCCCCTCGATCCAGGGGCGCAGGAGGAAGGCCGCGACGGGGGAGAGCAGCAGCCAGCCGGCCGCCCAGGCCGCGAGGACCGGCAGCCGCAGGCCCAGGAAGGGAAGGGCCAGCAGGAACAGGATCCCGTAGTGGAAGAGGATGATGGCGATGTTCGTCTCCACGCCGCCGAGCACGAGCCCGACGGTGGCGATGATGACGGCGCGCACGGCGATCCCGCGGCGGTCCGCCGAGAGGACCCCTGACCGGTGCGGAGTGCTTCCGCCCGTCAGCAGTGCGAGCCCGATCCCTGCCACCACGGCGAACAGGGCCGACGCCCGCCCGGTGAAGAGCAGCGCGACCCACGATGGGTCGGCCGTCCCGGGGACGTACAGGGGAAAGATGTGGGTGCTCATCATTCCGAAAAGGGCTATGCCGCGGGCCGCGTCGAGGCCGGTCAGACGCCGGAAGGCCGGGGAGGACACCATCCCTCGATCGTCTCACAGCGGCCCGCCGCGGCGGGTGTTCCGCCGACGGCGGCGGCGCCCCGCCCTCCACCCCGCGGCCCGAGCAGGTAACGTTTTACCCATGGTTGAAATCCTCCCCTCAAACCCGTTCGGCACCCTGGTCGCCGCAATGGTCACCCCGTTCACCGCCGATGGGGCGGTGGACCTCGACGGAGCCGCCGCCCTGGCCTCGCGGCTCGTCGACGACGGCTGCGACGGCCTCGTCGTCTCCGGCACCACAGGGGAGACCTCGACCCTTGAGGACTCGGAGAAGGAAGACCTGTTCCGGGTCGTCGCCCAGGCCGTTGGCGGCCGGGCGCGGGTGATTGCCGGGACCGGCACCAACCACACCTCGCACTCGGTGGAGATGGCGCACCGTGCCGTCCGTGCCGGCGTCGACGCCCAGCTGGTTGTTACCCCGTATTACAACAAGCCAACCCAGGCCGGGGTCCTCGCGCATTTCACCGCCGTCGCCGACGCGACGGACCTGCCGATCATGATCTACGACATTCCGGGCCGCGCCGGTATCCCCATTGCCACCGAGACGATGATCCGGCTGGCGGACCACCCGGCGGTCCTCGCGCTCAAGGACGCCAAGGCCGACTTCGCCGAGGTGACGAGGGTGCTGGCCAACACCGACCTCGCCGTCTACTCGGGCGACGACGGCCTCACCCTGCCCTGGATGGCGGCCGGGGCCGTCGGCGTCGTCAGTGTCACCGCGCACGTGGCCACCGCCCAGTTCCGGGCGCTCGTGGACGCGGCCGCGGCCGGGGACTTCGCGACCGCCCGGCGCC
Source organism: Arthrobacter frigidicola (assembly GCA_003602285.1). Lineage (GTDB taxonomy): Bacteria > Actinomycetota > Actinomycetes > Actinomycetales > Micrococcaceae > Arthrobacter_D > Arthrobacter_D frigidicola. The sequence goes on along the minus strand of QZVU01000003.1, from coordinate 67,162 downwards.
TTCACTTCGAGCTGGACCCGGTGATCCGCGCCGTGATGACCCACCTTCCCGGGGCGGTCTCCGCCAAGCAGATCCTCCACCGCCAGGGCACCCTCGCGGGCGCCGCCGTGCGCCTGCCGCTTGTGGTTCCGACCCCGGCGGAGCTCGAGCCGGTGTTTGCGGACCTGGCCGAGGCGGGGTGGGACCTCCCGCCGGCCGCGCCCTCGCAGGCTGCCGGGGCGCGCGCATGAGTCCAACCGCCCCGCTGGCCCCCGCGCCGCCGCTCGCCGACGGAACCCTCCGCATTGTGGCGCTCGGTGGCCTTGGGGAGATCGGCCGCAACATGGCGGTCTTCGAGCTGAACGGCAAGCTGCTCATCGTGGACTGCGGGGTGCTCTTCCCCGAGGAGCACCAGCCCGGCGTCGACCTGATCCTGCCTGACTTCTCCTACCTGGAGGGCCGGCTCGACGACGTCGTCGGCCTCGTCCTGACCCACGGCCATGAGGACCACATCGGCGCGGTGCCCTACCTGCTGCGGCTCAAGGAGGACATCCCGCTCATCGGTTCCCAGCTCACCCTGGCCCTGATCGAGGCGAAGCTGCAGGAACACCGCATCCGCCCGTACACGCTCACGGTGTCCGAGGGGCAGATCGAACAGTTCGGCCCCTTCGAGTGCGAGTTCGTCGCGGTGAACCACTCGATTCCCGACGCGCTGGCGGTGTTCATCCGCACCGAGGCCGGAAACGTGCTTCACACCGGCGACTTCAAGATGGACCAGCTTCCACTCGATGGGCGCATCACCGACCTGCGCGCCTTCTCCCGGCTGGGCGAGGAAGGCGTTGACCTGTTCCTCGTCGACTCGACCAACGCCGATGTGCCCGGCTTCACCGCCGCCGAGCGGGAGATCGGGCCGGTCCTCGAGCGGCTGTTCGCCGACGTCCGCAAGCGGATCATCGTGGCCTCCTTCTCCTCCCACGTGCACCGGGTCCAGCAGGTCCTCGACGCCGCACACGCCCACGGACGCTTTGTCTGCTTCGCCGGGCGCTCAATGGTCCGCAATATGGGCATCGCCGCTCGACTGGGCTACCTCCGGGTGCCCGAAGGCATCCTCGTGGACCTCAAGGACGTCGACAACCTGCCCGACGATCGGGTGGTGCTGATGTCCACCGGCTCCCAGGGCGAACCCATGGCGGCCCTGTCCCGGATGGCCAACGGCGACCACCGCATCACGGTGGGCCCGGGCGACACGGTGATCCTTGCGTCCTCGCTCATTCCGGGCAATGAGAACGCGGTGTTCCGGGTCATCAACGGCCTGCTGAAGCTTGGCGCGGACGTCGTCCACAAGGGCAACGCCCGGGTCCATGTCTCCGGCCACGCGGCGGCGGGGGAGCTGCTCTACTGCTACAACATCCTGAAGCCGCGCAATGTGATGCCGGTCCACGGGGAGACCCGCCACCTCATCGCCAACGGCCGGCTCGCGGAGCTGACCGGGGTGCCTGCGGAGAACGTGATCCTCGCCGACAACGGCTCTGTCATCGACCTCGTCGGTGGGAAGGCGCGGGCGGTCGGAGCCGTGGAGTGCGGCTTCGTGTATGTCGACGGATCGAGCGTCGGCGAGATTACCGACGCCGACCTCAAGGACCGCCGCATCCTCGGCGAGGAGGGGTTCATCTCCATCGTGGCCGTCGTCAACCGCACCACCGGCAAGATCGTCTCCGGTCCGGACATCCACGCCCGCGGCTTTGCCGAGGACGATTCGGTGTTCGACGAGATCACCGGCAAGCTCAACGCCGCCCTCGAAGAGGCGGTGCGCAGCAATACCGACCACACCACGTACCAGCTCCAGCAGGTGGTGCGCCGGGTCATCGGCACCTGGGTGAACCGCCGGTACCGCCGCCGCCCGATGATCATCCCGGTGGTCCTGGAGGCCTGACCCGGCTCCCGGTCCCGCTCCGCTGCCGGAGAGGCCGGGGGCCCCTGCTAGCCCCGGAAACCGCGCATATTCCGGGAAACGCGGACCCCGTCCGGTACCGTAGCAGTATGGCGACTCGTACTTCCCCTGCCCCGCGGGGCCCCCAGCGATCGCGCGGCAAGGCCGCGCCCGCTGGACGCTCAACGTCGGGCCGGGGTTCCTCCAGCGCCAGGACGCAGACCACCAAGACTCTCGCCGTGCCGGCCGATGACCGGCCGCCGCTTCCCGTCCGCGCCGTGCGCGGGGCCTGGCTGGGCGTCGCCCGGACGACCGGCGCGGGGGTCCGGAAGTTCGGCCACGAGGTCCACCCGGAGCGCGAACTGCGCCGGGACGGCACCGGATTCTTCCTCCTGCTGCTGGCCGTGGCCGTCGCCGCCGTCGAGTGGTGGGCCCTCAAGGGCCCGGTCGCGGACGTCATCCACGCCGTCGCCGGCGGGACCTTCGGCTGGATGGCACTGCTGATCCCCTTCCTGCTCGGGATCGGCGCGGTGCGCCTGTTCCGTTACCCCGAGGCGCACCGGGCCAACAACCGGATCGCCATCGGCCTGCTGATCCTCCTGTTCGCCGGTTCCGGCATCTCCCACCTCGTCGGCGGACAGCCGGGCCTCTCCGCGGGCCTGCCGCTGCTCTGGCGCGCCGGCGGAGTCGTCGGCTTCCTGGTGGCCGGTCCGCTGAGCTCCGTGCTCACGCCCTGGCCGGTCGGTGTGCTGCTCGGCTTCGTCGTCTTCGTGAGCCTGCTGATCATCACCGCCACGCCCTTCCGCCACATCCCCGGCCGGCTCCGGAGCCTGTACGAGCACCTGATGGGCCAGGATCTCATCGACGCCGCCGACCGGGACGGCCACGACCAGAGCTACCTCTACGAGTCGCACGGCTCGACCGCAGTGAAGCCAAAATCGAAGCGCAAGGAACGCTCGTCCAAGAACCGCGGCGACGATTCGACCGAGGATCCGTCCGCCGACGGGTTCGTCGGCGACGAGGCGTTCGAACGCGCCCTGATCGAGGACGAGGAACGCAAGGCCCGCGAGGCCGAGCGGCAGATCCCCGCAGGCGTGCGCCGCCCCACGCAGCAGGAACTCGCAACCGAAAAGATCAAGCGGGCCCAGGGCCTGGGGGACGAGCCGGCGGGCGAGCCCGCCACCGAGGCGATCGACGTCGTGCCGGCCGCCAAGGCCCTCATCGTGCCCTCCACCCCCGTCCAGCCGCAGACCCCGCCTTCGCCGATCCCGCAGCGCACCGAGCAGCTTCAGCTGGCCGGGGACGTGGCCTATACCCTGCCGCCCTCGGACTACCTCCCGGCCGGCACCCCGCCCAAGGAGCGCTCGGAGGCCAACGACGCCGTCGTCGCCGCCCTGACGCACACCCTTGAGCAGTTCAACGTCGACGCCAAGGTCACCGGCTTCTCCCGCGGCCCCACGGTGACCCGCTACGAGATCGAGCTGGCCTCCGGCACCAAGGTGGAGCGGGTCACCGCCCTGTCGAAGAACATCTCCTATGCCGTTGCCAGCTCGGACGTGCGCATCCTCTCGCCGATTCCCGGCAAGTCGGCGATCGGCATCGAGATCCCGAACACCGACCGTGAGACCGTCTCCCTCGGGGACGTGCTGCGCTCGGGCAACGCCCGCAAGACCGAACACCCGATGGTGATGGGCGTGGGCAAGGACGTCGAGGGCGGCTTCGTCGTCGCGAACCTCGCGAAGATGCCCCACCTCCTCGTCGCCGGCGCCACCGGCGCGGGCAAGTCCTCCTTCGTGAACTCCATGATCACCTCGATCCTGATGCGGGCCACCCCCGACGAGGTGCGCATGGTCATGGTCGACCCCAAGCGGGTTGAGCTCACCGCCTACGAGGGCGTTCCGCACCTGATCACCCCGATCATCACCAACCCGAAGAAAGCCGCCGAGGCCCTGCAGTGGGTGGTCCGCGAGATGGACACCCGCTACGACGACCTCGCCAACTACGGGTTCAAGCACATCGACGACTTCAACAAGGCCGTCCGCAACGGCAAGGTCGTACCGCCCGAGGGCTCCAAGCGCGTGGTGCGCCCCTACCCGTACCTGCTCGTGATCGTGGACGAGCTCGCCGACCTGATGATGGTCGCCCCGCGCGACGTCGAAGACTCGATCGTGCGCATCACCCAGCTGGCCCGCGCCGCCGGCATCCATCTGGTCCTCGCCACCCAGCGGCCCTCGGTCGACGTCGTCACGGGCCTGATCAAGGCGAACGTGCCCTCCCGCATGGCCTTCGCCACCTCCTCTGTCACCGACTCCCGCGTCGTGCTCGACCAGCCCGGCGCGGAGAAGCTGATCGGCCAGGGCGACGCCCTGTTCCTGCCGATGGGGGCCTCAAAGCCGATGCGCGTCCAGGGTGCCTGGGTGACGGAGTCCGAAATCCACCGCGTGGTGGAGCACGTCAAGGGCCAGCTCGGGGCGGTGTACCGCGAGGACGTCGCCGTCGAGGCGCCCAAGAAGCAGATCGACGACGACATCGGAGACGACCTCGAGGTGCTGCTGCAGGCCACCGAGCTGGTGGTGACGACCCAGTTCGGCTCGACCTCGATGCTCCAGCGCAAGCTGCGGGTCGGCTTCGCCAAGGCCGGTCGGCTCATGGACCTGCTTGAGTCCCGCGGCGTCGTGGGTCCCTCGGAGGGCTCCAAGGCCCGCGACGTGCTCGTCAAGCCGGACGACCTCGCCCCGGTGCTCGCCGCCATGCGCGGCGGTGAAGGCGCCGCCGCGCCGCAGGCGCCAGCGGCCGCTGCCGCACCGGCCGCGCCCCCCGTCGACCTCGTGGCCGACGACCTTGCAGCGCGCTCCCAGGCGGTCGAATGGAACGACGGAACCGACGACGCCGAAGAGGACGGCGAGGACGCCTGGAGCCTCACAGGAAGGTAGCCTTATCGCGTGATGAACACCCCAGCCAAAGAAGTGCCCGTTCTGAATATCGCGAACATCCTTACCGTCGTGCGGATCGTGCTGGTCCCCTTCTTCGTCTGGTTCCTCGCCGCCGATGAGAGCACGGGCGGGTTGTTCCGCTGGCTCGCAGTGATCACCTTCGCCGTGGCGATCTACACCGACAAGCTCGACGGCGACCTCGCGCGCAGCCGCGGGCTGATCACCGACTTCGGGAAGATCGCCGACCCGATCGCCGACAAGCTGCTGATCGGCTCGGCCCTGATCATGCTCTCGATCCTGGGCGAGCTCTGGTGGTGGGTCACCATCGTGATCCTCGCCCGCGAACTGGGCATCACCCTGCTGCGTTTCGCCGTGATCCGCTACGGCGTCATGCCGGCCTCGCGCGGGGGCAAGCTCAAGACCGTCGTCCAGACAGCGGCCATCCTGGTCTTCCTCCTCCCGTTCGCCAGCACCCCCGGCGCGTGGGGCTGGTGGATCGCGGCGGCCTTCATGGCGGCGGCCCTGGTGATCACCGTGGTGACCGGCCTCGACTACCTCCGGCAGGCCGCACAGCTGCGTGCCAGTGCCCGCTCCAACGGGCAGCAGTGAACGCTGCCGACGTCGTCGCGGCCGCCCTGGCCGCGCAGGTCACCGTCGGGACCGCCGAATCCCTGACCGCCGGGCAGGTATCGGCGGCGCTGGCCGACGTGCCGGGAGCGTCGGGAACGCTGCGCGGCGGGATCGTCGCCTATGCCAACGGGGTCAAGCGGGACGTGCTCGGGGTCGACGCGGCGCTGCTCGACTCTGCGGGCTCGGTGGATCCCAACGTCGCCGCCCAGATGGCCGAGGGTGCCCGCCGGGTGCTCGGCGTCGATGCCGCCGTCTCCACCACCGGAGTGGCAGGGCCCGCACCGCATGACGGGCAGCCGGTGGGCACCGTTTTCATCGCCGTGGCCACCGCTGGCGGGACCGAAGTGCGGAGGTTCGGTTTCCCCGGCGGACGGGAGTCGGTGCGTGCTGCGTCCTGCGAAGCCGCCCTGGACCTGCTCGGCGGGGCGATCCTAAGGGAACAAATGTGAAGACACACTAGTTATCTATACAGCGAGCCGTTGATAAGGTTGACGACTCAGGCCCAAGAAGCTCGGGCCGGACCGACTATGCATTCTCCGCTTCCCGGCGGGTCCGCATTTATGAGGGAGCAAGGCGATACAGATGGTAAGACAACCCGTATCCGTAAACGGAGTGGTCCGTTGGCGTGATGTGGGGTTGGCAGATGACGCACAACGCAAGCCAAAGGAGCGCAAAATGGTCGTACTACGCCATGAGATCGGAGACGTCCTCAGGGACGTCCGCCAGCGCCAGGGCCGTACGCTGCGTGAAGTCTCCCACAGTGCAAGGGTTTCCCTGGGTTACCTGAGCGAAGTGGAGCGCGGCCAGAAGGAAGCGTCATCTGAACTCCTCTCATCAATCTGCAGCGCGCTGGACGTACCACTGTCCTCGATGCTGCGGGAGGTCAGCGACCGGCTCGCGGAGGCGGAGGGTGTTTCGGTACCGGACACCGTTCCGCAGGAATTCTCCCGCGAGTTCGAGAACAACATCCCCGACGATCTCACCGAAAACTTCCGCAGGGGCCTGGCGGCGACGAACCGCTAGGCAGCAGCGACTTACAGGGACCCGCCCACCGGCGGGTCCTGCTGCTTTTAAGGCGCGGCTTCAAACACGCGGCTTCAAACACGCGGCTTCAAACACGCGGCTTCACACGCGGCTTACGCTTCCGGCTCCACCCTCCGGCTTCAATCCGCTGGGATGCGGCTCTCAGCGTCCGGCAGAGGGGCCTACCAGTTGTCCTTGGCATAGGTGGCGTTGAGCTGGGCGATCAGGTGGCCAAGCTGCTCGAGGTCGGAGACGTCCCAGTCGGCCATCAGTTCGTGGAAGGCCTGCTTACGGGCGGTCTGGGCGTTCACCAGCTGCTGCGTGCCTGCCGGTGTCAGCGAGATGGCCTGGGCGCGGCCGTCAAGCGGATCCGCCTCTTTCTGCACGAGGCCGAGCTGTTCGAGCATGGCGATCTGCCGGCTCACCGACGGTTTGCCCACCCCGACGCTCGCGGCAATGTCGGTGAGCCGCATCGAGCCCTCCTGCTGAAGGATAACGAGGAGACCGTAGGCGGCTGGTTCCATCTCCGGGTGCACCCTGCGGGCCACCTTGTAGGAGTTGGACCGGGCGCGCCTCCAGAGCATACTGAGTTGCTGCTCAAGCGCCACGATGGCGGAATCCACTGCGGCGTCGGTAGTGCTGGGGTCAGGGGTCATACCGCTTATTCTATGGTTCGCGGTCCCTCCAGCCGCCCCGCTGCGGGTAACGGATCGGCAACCTCCCGGCCCGGCTCCGCCGGAAAATCAAATGCGGCCGCCTGCGCGGTTGGGGCATCCTGTAGAAACAGCAACGACAAAGGATAGAAAATGCGGCTTAGCGACTTTTGGCGGCTGATGGACGACGAGTTCGGCGCCCACTACTCACGAAGCCTCGCGGGCGATCTCGTGATCGGCGAACTGGGGGACCGGACCGCCCTCGACGCGCTGCGGGCGGGCATCGACCCCCGGCGGGTGTGGGAGGCGGTGTGCACGGTGCAGGACGTGCCCCGCGAGCGGTGGCTGGGGCGCGACCTCAAGCCCCGGGCCCGCAGCCGGGCCGAATAGGACACGCCGCCAATCCACCCAATTCATTCGAATATCTGTTCGGATGGCGATATGCTTGGAGGACGGGTCCTGCCGGTTTTTCACATACCGGGCGGCCTCCCAAGACTGTCAGAGCCGGCCGGTAGGGTCGGAACGAACATGCAAACGGCCCGCGAGGTTTCGCAAGCCCAGGGCACAATCAACCGAGGTGAACAATGGCTGCACCAGCCGATCGTGAGAAGGCCCTCCAGGCTGCCCTCGCGCAGATTGACAAGCAGTACGGCAAGGGCTCCGTTATGCGGCTCGGCGATGAGATCCGGGCGCCGATCGAGACCATCTCCACCAGCTCGATCGCCCTTGACGCCGCGCTCGGCATCGGCGGGCTGCCCCGCGGCCGCGTCGTCGAGATCTACGGACCCGAGTCCTCGGGTAAGACCACGGTGGCCCTCCACGCGGTGGCCAGCGCCCAGCGCAACGGCGGCATCGCGGCCTTCATCGACGCCGAGCATGCCCTCGACCCGGAGTACGCGAAGAAGCTGGGGGTCGACACCGACGCACTCCTGGTGTCCCAGCCCGACACCGGTGAGCAGGCACTCGAGATCATGGACATGCTTATCGGATCCGGCTCCATCGACATTGTGGTGATCGACTCCGTGGCAGCGCTTGTTCCCCGCGCGGAAATCGAAGGCGAGATGGGCGACAGCCATGTGGGCCTGCAGGCCCGGCTCATGAGCCAGGCCCTCCGCAAGATCACCGGCCGCCTGAGCCAGACCAAGACCACCGCCATCTTCATCAACCAGCTCCGCGAAAAGATCGGTGTCTTCTTCGGCAGCCCCGAAACCACGACGGGTGGCAAGGCGCTGAAGTTCTACGCCTCCGTGCGCATCGACGTCCGCCGGATCGAGACCCTCAAAGAGGGCGTGAACCCGGTCGGCAACCGGACCCGGGCCAAGATCGTGAAGAACAAGATGGCCCCGCCCTTCAAGCAGGCCGAGTTCGACATTCTCTACGGACACGGCATCTCCCGAGAGGGTGGTCTGATCGATGTGGGCGTCGAGAACGGACTGGTCAAGAAGTCCGGCGCCTGGTTCACCTACGACGGCGACCAGCTCGGGCAGGGCAAGGAAAACGCACGCAAGTTCCTCATCGACAACCCCGACCTCGCCGACGAGCTTGAGCAGAAGATCCGGGTCAAGCTTGGCATCGGTGTGCAGCCCGAAGAGAACGAGGGCGGCCCCAAGCTGAAGGCTGTCGGAGGAGAGTAAGAACCGTGGCAGGAGCCGGATCCTGGGGGCGGCGGGCCGGCGGCCCGCCGCCCCCAGGGGATTCCGAAAGCACACCGGCCGATACCGGGGAAATCCACCGGACACCTGACGGACCATCGGCAAAACACCAGCTGACCGAATACGAGTTGTTCGGCGCGAACGCTGGCGGCGGCCTGTCCGCCGGACCGCCGGCCGAATACGAGATGTTCGGCGCGAACGCTGGCGGCGGCCTGTCCGCCGGACCGCCGGCCGAATACGAGATGTTCGGCGCGAACGCTGCCGGCGGCCTGTCCGCCGGACCGCCGGCCGAATACGAGATGTTCGGCGCAAACGCTGCCGGCGGCATGACCTTCGGCGAAGAGTCCGCGGCCGACGGGTCCTCCTGGAGGAAGCCGGCCAGCCGTGGGTCCTTCGGGAAAAAGTCTGCCGGTGGCGGGTCGTTCGGGCGGAAGCGGGCCAAGGGTGGACCATCCGGGGAGAACATTGCGGGTGGGGGCTTCGGTCAAAAACCGGCCGGCGGCGGATCGTTGAGGAAAAAGCCGGCCGGCGGCGGGTCCTTCGGGAAGTCCGGCAGCGGGGGATCCTTCGGGGGACAGACGCCCAAGCCACGCAGCCGGCGGAAGACCGAGCGCGCCCTCGACGATTCGGCATTCGGCCCCGTCTTCGGACGCTCGGCGGATCTCCCTCCCGAACAGGATCCCGATGAGGCCGGCCCGGCCCCGTGGAGCCCTTCCGGGTTCCCAGAGGACGCGCCGCACAGCGGGGCGGGCACCGCCGACGGCTCCAGTGGGCGTGCACGGCGTCGCGGCCGCGGGGAAGCAACGCCGGAGGGCCCAGCGGATCAGGCGCAGCCGTCCGATCCCTTCGCCCTCGCCCGCTCCATCGTGCTTCGCCAGCTCGCGATGGCGCCGAGAAGCCGCCACCAGCTGGCCGGGAAGCTTGCCGAGCGCGGCGTTCCCCCTGAAGCCGCGGCCGCCGTCCTGGACCGCTTCGAAGAGGTCCAGCTCATCGACGACGCTGAGTTCGCCCGGATGTGGGTCCGCAGCCGCTCCGCCACCCGGTCCCTGGCCCGGTCGGCTTTGAAGCGGGAACTGGCCGAGAAGGGGATTGACCCGGCCCTTGCCGAGGACGCCCTCGCCCAGGTGAGCGACGACGACGAGCGTGACGCCGCACGTGAACTGATCCACCGGAAGATGCGGCAGGGCGTTGACCCTTCGGACCGCGCCGCGCGGGATAAGGAGGTCCGCAGGCTCGTTTCGATGCTCGCCCGGAAGGGCTACGCTCCCGGCCTGGCCTTCGCGCTCGTGAAGGACGCCCTCGACGGGCAGGACACCGCCGCCGGATGACGCGGCCAGGGCATCCTCCTGTGCTCTCCTCCCGCCGGAGTGAATCCTGCCCTCCGGCGCGGGATTGTGGGCCGGTGGCGGGGCGGTCGTACCCTTAAGCCGTGAGTATTACAGTCCCCGCACCTTCCTCCGCCGAACCGTCGACAATCCCGGCGGCGGCGGTTTCCGCCGGCCCGCAGCGCACCTACGAGGTGCGCACCTTCGGGTGCCAGATGAACGTCCACGACTCGGAGCGGATCTCGGGCCTCCTCGAGGGGGCGGGACTCACCCCGGCCACCGGAGGGCAGGCCGACGTCGTCGTCTTCAACACCTGCGCCGTCCGTGAGAATGCCGATAACAAGCTCTACGGAAACCTCGGCATGCTCGCTCCGGTCAAGGAGGCCAACCCGGGAATGCAGGTCGCCGTCGGCGGCTGCCTGGCGCAGAAGGACCGGGAGACCATCCTCCGCAAGGCACCCTGGGTCGACGCCGTCTTCGGCACGCACAACATCGGGGCGCTGCCGGCGCTGCTCGAACGCGCCCGGCACAACGACGAGGCGCAGCTCGAAATCCTCGAATCCCTCGACGTCTTCCCCTCGACCCTGCCCACCAAACGGGACTCGGTGTACGCCGGGTGGGTCTCCATCTCGGTCGGGTGCAACAACACCTGCACGTTCTGCATCGTGCCCTCCCTCCGCGGGAAGGAGCGCGACCGCCGGCCCGGAGAGATCCTCGCCGAGATCGAAGCCCTGGTGGCCGACGGCGCCATCGAGGTGACGCTGCTCGGCCAGAACGTGAACTCCTACGGCGTCGAATTCGGCGACCGGGGCGCCTTCGCGAAACTGCTCCGCGCCTGCGGCAGCATCGAAGGACTCGAGCGGGTCCGTTTCACCAGCCCGCACCCGGCGGCGTTCACCGACGACGTCATCGACGCCATGGCCGAAACCCCCAACGTCATGCCGCAGCTCCACATGCCGCTTCAGTCCGGCTCCGACCGCATCCTCAAGGCGATGCGCCGCTCGTACCGGTCGGCGAAGTTCCTGGGCATCCTGGACCGCGTGCGCGAGCGGATGCCGTCCGCCGCGATCTCCACCGACATCATCGTCGGCTTCCCCGGTGAAACCGAGGAGGACTTCCAGGCCACCCTCGACGTCGTCGAGAAGTCCCGCTTCGCGACGGCCTTCACGTTCCAGTACTCGAGGCGCCCGGGCACCCCGGCAGCGGACCTTCCGGACCAGTTGCCCAAGCACGTGGTGCAGGAACGCTTCGAACGCCTCACCGCGCTGCAGGACCGCATCGCCGAAGAAGAAAACGCCCGTCAGGTGGGCCGGTCCGTCGAGGTGATGGTGACGGCTAATCAGGGCCGGAAAGCCGGGGAGACCCACCGCCTGACCGGACGCGCCCAGGACCAGCGGCTGGTGCACTTCAGCGTTCCTGCCGGAGCCGAGGTGCCCCGCCCCGGCGACCTGGTGACCGTCCCGGTGACCCACGCCGCGCCCTTCCACCTGCTGTCCGATCCCACCGCCGCCGAATACTCGGTGCGGCGCTCCCGTGCCGGGGACGCCTGGGACCGCAGCCAGGCCGACTCCTGCGGGGCGCCTGTCCCCGGCAGCGGGTCCGGCGCAGCCGGCGCGGGCGTGTCCCTGGGCATGCCGGTGCTGCCCCCGCGCCGCTCTTGATACCGTCCGTCCCGGGCCCCGGTCCCGCAGGCGGACCCGGGGGAGGAGAAGCCGGGGACGCTCCGCCGCCCATCGTCGCGGTCGTCGGTCCGACCGGCACGGGGAAGTCCGACCTGGCGATCGCCCTCGCCCTTGAGCTCGGCGGTGAGGTCATCAACGCCGACGCGCTCCAGTTCTACCGCGGGATGGACATCGGAACGGCCAAGGTGCCGGCCCAGGAGCGGCGCGGAGTCCCGCACCACCTCCTCGACATCCTCGACATCCGCGAGGAGGCGAGCGTCGCCGCCTACCAGGCCGAGGCCCGGCGGGCCATCGATGCCGTCCGGGCCCGCGGCAGGGTCCCGGTGCTCGTCGGCGGGTCCGGACTCTACGTTCGAGCCGTCCTCGACCGGCTGGAATTCCCCGGCACCGATCCGGCCCTCCGGGAACGCCTCGAGGCCGAACTCGCCGCCGGAGGGTCCGCCGCGCTGCGCGTCAGGCTCGCCGCGGTGGATCCGGTGTCGGCGGAGCGGATCGCCGATGACCGCCGGTTGGTGCGGGCACTGGAGGTGGCCGAACTCACCGGCCGCCCGTTCAGCTCCTTCATGCCCGACCGGCAGTACTACGCGCCGGCGGTCCAGCTCGGCCTGGCGGTCGACGCGCAGGAACTCCAGGTACGGCTCGCGGAACGGGTGCACACGATGGTCCGCGGCGGCCTGCTCGAGGAGGTCCGGGCCCTCGACGCCCGGGGCCTCCGGGACGGACGCACCGCCTCGCGGGCCCTGGGCTACTCCCAATTCCTTTCGGTCCTGGACGGCGCCCTCAGCGAGTCCGCGGCCATCGACGACACCATCACCGCGACCCGGCAGTTCGCCAAACGCCAGCGCACCTGGTTCCGTGGGGACCCCCGGGTGCAGTGGCTGCCCTGGCGGGCTCCGGACCTGATCCAGCGGTCGCTCCTCCTTGCCCGCGGCGCCGGGCCACTATCCTAGAAGGGTGAGTACCGCACCCGCCCGGCAGGCCCCGACCGTATCGCCCCTGACCGGTGTGCCGTTCACCAAGGGCCATGGAACGGGCAACGACTTCCTCCTCCTCCTTGACCCCGAGGCGGCACTCGACCTTCGAGCCGACGCCGTCGCCGCTGTGTGCGACCGCCACCGTGGAGTCGGAGCCGACGGGCTGATCCGTGCTGTGCGCTCCGGGCAGCTCCCCGAGGGGCGTGAGCTGCTCGCAGGGACCCCGGAGGCCGAGTGGTTCATGGATTACCGCAACGCCGACGGATCCGTCTCCGAGATGTGCGGCAACGGCGTCCGGGTCTTCGTCCACTTCCTGATCAGCAAGGGCCTGGTGAGCCTCGACGACGGGGCCACGGTGTCAGTGGCGACGAGGGCCGGCGTCAAGGTGGTCTCGCGCTCGGCCGACGGGTACTCGGTGGACATGGGCCCCTGGGAGTTCATTCATCCCGGGGAGGCTGCCGCTCGAGCGGTGGACTCGACGGTGGAGGCGGCGGGCCTGGGCGTCCCGCGGCCGGGCCTGTCGGTGAGCATGGGCAACCCGCACACGGTCGTCGCCCTGGCGGGGCTGGACGAGCTCGCCGCGCCACCGCTGATCGAGGTCCCGAAGGTCGATCCGGTGCCCCCGCACGGCACGAACGTCGAATTCGTCGTGCCCGCCGAGCCTCTCGTGGAGGACGGCGTGGGCAGGCTCACGATGAGGGTCCACGAACGCGGGGTGGGCGAGACCTTCTCCTGCGGCACCGGGGCGTGCGCGGCCGCCGTCGCCACCCGCTACTGGGCCGGACCGGAGTCGCCCTCCCACTGGGCGGTCAGCGTCCCCGGCGGCGTGCTGGGAGTCGTCTTCCACACCGGCGCCGATGGACGGGAGCACGTCGACCTCAGCGGGCCCGCGGTGCTCGTGGCGGAGGGGACCCTGCTCGGGGCCTGAACGGACCCGCTCCGCAATCGACCCGGCCCGCGGTCTCCCGCACGGCCGTGCTGGCCAGGGCAGCGACCCCACCGCAGCCAGGGCCCTGCCCGGCGTGCGCCGTCAGTCCGCCGGACGGGTGATGTGCAGAATCCGGAAGGACTTCGCGGTGTCTGCCCGGCGCACGGTGAAGCCGGAGGGAAGGGCTTCGGCGAGCCAGCGCTGCAGGGAATCGGCGCCAAGGTTCTTCTGCACCACGAGCCACGCCTCCCCGCCGGGGGCGAGCCGCGGCAGCCAGCGCAGCAGGAGGGCGTGAAGCTCCGCCTTGCCGATCCGGATGGGGGGATTCGACCAGATGGTGTCGAACTCGAGCGACGGGTCCACGTCGTCCGGCGTGCCGGCAGAGACATTCGCCAGGCCGAGGCGGGCCGCATTGTCCCGGGTCAGGGCGATGCACCGCTCATTGACGTCCACGGCGTACACCTGGGCGTCCGGGGCCTTCAGCGCAAGGGTCAGGGCCAGCGGACCCCATCCGCTGCCGACGTCGAGCAGGCGGCTGCCCCGCGGCTCGGGGACGGAGCCGAGCAGGATAGCGGTGCCCTTGTCGATTCCGTCGGGGCTGAACAGGCCCGACGACGTCACGAGGTCGCGCTGCTCCCCATTGAGGACAACCGACAGCGGCCGCCGGACGCCCGGGCCGGCGGGCTGGGGGCTGAAGTAGTGCTGGGATTCCATAAGCAAAAGCCTAGTGCCCCGCCGGGCCGTCCATCGGGCGGAGGCCTGCCGGAACCCGGCCCGCCCGAAGCGGCTGGCCGGCCGGGGGCAAGACCGTTGCGCGGAGAGTGAATTCGCTGTGCCGGCGGTTTTCGTGCTACTAGCATTGAAGGACGCAATGACAAAGGAGAACATGACCACGAACCACGAAGGATCGACCGGAGCCGAGATGGGACCCGCGGAGATCCAGGCTGTCATCGACCGGATTCTCGCCCACGACGAGGCGGTCGAGTCCAAATCCTCGGCGGCAGCCAAGCCCCCGGCCGGTGACGGATCGACCGGTGGTGCCCCGGCGACGTGGCGCTCACGCGCCCAGGCCCTTTCCGCTTCCGCACAGGAGCACTCCGAGTTCGACGGAGACCAGGAGGACCTCGCCGAGCGGCACGCCCTGCGCCGCGTGGCCGGTCTCTCGACCGAACTTGAAGACGTCACCGAGGTCGAATACCGCCAGCTGCGCCTTGAGCGCGTCGTCCTCGCCGGTCTCTGGAGCGACGGCACGGCGCAGGACGCCGAGAACTCGCTCCAGGAGCTCGCCGCCCTCGCGGAGACCGCCGGCTCGGAGGTGCTCGACGGGATGGTCCAGCGGCGCCTGAAGCCGGACCCCGCCACCTTCCTTGGCTCCGGCAAGGCCCAGGAGCTCAAGGACGTGGTGGCGGCCGTCGGAGCCGACACCGTCATCGTCGACAGCGAGCTTTCCCCCTCCCAGCGCAGGGGCCTCGAGGACATCGTGAAGGTCAAGGTCATCGACCGGACCGCCCTGATCCTCGACATCTTCGCCCAGCACGCCCAGTCGCGCGAGGGCAAGGCCCAGGTGGAGCTCGCCCAGCTCGAATACCTCCTGCCGCGGCTTCGTGGCTGGGGTGAATCGATGTCCCGCCAGGCCGGTGGCCAGGTCGGCAGCGCCGGCGCCGGCATGGGCTCCCGCGGTCCGGGTGAGACGAAGATCGAACTCGACCGCCGGAAGATCCGCACCCGCATGGCGAAGCTGCGCCGCGAGATCGCCGGCATGAAGCCGGCCCGGGAGACCAAGCGCTCGAACCGGCGCCGCAACCAGGTGCCGTCGGTGGCCATCGCCGGCTACACCAACGCCGGGAAGTCATCACTGCTGAACCGGCTCACCGACGCCGGAGTGCTGGTGGAGAATGCTTTGTTCGCGACCCTGGATCCGACGGTGCGCCGGGCCGAGACCACCGACGGCCTCGGGTACACCCTCGTGGACACCGTCGGCTTCGTCCGGTCGCTGCCCACCCAGCTCGTCGAGGCCTTCCGGTCGACCCTTGAGGAGGTGGCGGACGCCGACCTGATCCTCCACGTCGTCGACGCGTCCCATCCCGACCCCGAAGGGCAGATCGCCGCCGTGCGCACGGTCCTCGCCGAGGTCGACGCCCGGAAGATCCCCGAGATCATCGTGCTCAACAAGGCCGACGCCGCCGACCCGTTCGTCCTCGAACGGCTCCGGCAGCGGGAGCCGCACCACGTCGTCGTCTCGGCCCGCACGGGCCAGGGTATCGATGAACTGCGGATGCAGATCAGCACCTCCATCCCGAGGCCGGGGGTGCGGATGTCGCTGCTCGTTCCCTACGACCACGGGGAGATCATCAGCCGGCTCCACGAAGAGGACGCAGAGATCCTCTCCCTGGACCACGCCGAAGAGGGAACCGTGCTTGAGGTGATGGTGAGGGAGGGCCTCGCCGCCGAGCTCGAGCCGTACCTGAGGCATGAGTAAAGGGCCCGAGCCCGACGCGCTGAACCTGCTGGATGCCGCCGTTGCGGCGATGGGCGGTGAAAGCCGCGCCGGTCAGCATGAGATGACGCGCCGGGTGAGCGAGGCCATCGACACCGGGGAGCACCTTCTCGTCCAGGCCGGGACCGGAACAGGAAAGTCGCTGGCCTACCTGCTGCCGCTGATCGCCCATGCCATGGAGAGCGAGAAGCCCTCGATCGTGTCGACGGCGACCCTGGCCCTGCAGGCACAGATCGTGGGCCGTGACCTGCCGCGGCTGCTGTCGGCGGTCCAGCCGCACCTTCCCCGGCCCGTCGACGTCGCCCTCCTCAAGGGGCGGTCGAACTACGTGTGCCTGCACAAGACGGCGGGGGGATTCCCGGAGGAGGACGCCCCCGACGCCCTGTTCAGCCTCGGCGAGGACGCCGTCCAGCACCCCGGCGCGGCACCGGCCGCGCCGGGCAGCGCGCTCGGCCGGGAGGTGGTGCGCCTCCGCGAATGGGCCGAGGACACCGAGACCGGTGACCGCGACGAACTGCTGCCGGGCGTCAGCGACCGGGCCTGGCGCCAGGTGTCGGTCAGCAGCCTTGAGTGCCTCGGCGCCCAGCGGTGCCCGGTGGCCAAGGAGTGCTTCAGCGAGCGTGCCCGCGAGGCCGCCGCGACCGCCGACATCGTCATCACGAACCACGCGATGCTCGCCATCAGCGCCTTCGAGGGCCTGGCGGTGCTCCCGGACTACGACGTCGTCGTCATCGACGAGGCCCACGAGCTCCACGACCGGGTCACCGGGGCCGTCTCGGGCCAGCTCTCGGCGGCGATGGTCTCCGCGGCCGCGACCGCGGTGCGCCGTCACGCATCGCTGCGCACCGACGCACTCGACTCCGCGGGCAAGGCCCTCGAGGAGGCCTGCGCGCTCCTGCCGTCGGGGCTGATCCCCGGAGGGCTTCCCGAGGAGCTCGAATCCGCCCTCGAACAGGTCCGCGACGCCTCGCGTGCTGCCCTGTCGGACACCAAGACCGACGGCAAGGCCGACGGCCCGGGCGACGCCGACGGCGGCCGGCAGCAGGCGCGCGGACGGCTCGGCCTGGTCTTCGAGGTGGCCGAGCGGCTCCTGGCCGCCGGTGAGGCCAGCGAGGTGGTCTGGGCCTCCCGGCCCAGCACCTTCACCCCGGGCGCCGGCTACTCAATGGCCGACGAGAGCGCTCCGGCCATCCTGAACGTGGCACCGCTGTCCGTCGCGGGGCGCCTGCGCGAGGGACTGTTCGAAGACCACACGGTCGTGCTGACCTCGGCGACCCTCGCGATCGGCGCCGAATTCGGTCCGGTCGCCGGCTCGCTCGGGCTCACCGGGGCGGGGGCGCCGTCCTGGGCCGGGGTCGACGTCGGAAGTCCCTTCGACTACCCGCGCCAGGGGGTGCTGTATGTGGCCAAGGACCTCCCCAAGCCGGAACGGGGAACCTCCGAGGCCCAGCTCGCCGAACTGACCGCACTGCTCAAGGCCTCCCGCGGCGGAGCGCTCGGGCTGTTTTCCTCCCGCCGGGCAGCGGAGGAGGCAGCCGAGGCGCTGCGGCCGCTCGTCGACTTCGAGATCCTGTGCCAGGGTGAGGCGTCGCTTCCCTCGCTCGTGCAGCAGTTCGCCGAGGAACCGGACACCTGCCTGTTCGGGACGATGTCCCTGTGGCAGGGAGTCGATGTGCCGGGGCAGTCGTGCCGGCTCGTGATGATCGACCGCATCCCCTTTCCCCGCCCCGACGATCCGCTCATGACCGCCCGCACCCGGGCGGTGGCGCGGGCCGGAGGGAACGGGTTCATGAGTGTGTCCGCCACGCACGCTGCCGTGCGCCTCGCCCAGGGGGCAGGACGCCTGATCCGGGCCTCCGGCGACCGCGGCGTCGTCGCGGTCCTCGACTCGCGCCTGGCCACTGCGCGCTACGGGTCGTTCCTGCGCGCCGCCCTGCCGCCGTTCTGGCACACGACCGATCGAACGACGGTGCTTGGCATCCTCGAGCGGGTCGCCGCCGGGTAGGAGCCTGAGGGGAGCAGCGGTCCAGCAGCGGCTACACGGCGGCCCGGACGGCCCGGTTCCGGCCCTGCGACTTCGCAGCGTAGAGCGCGGCGTCGGCCGCGGCGATGACGGCCTCCAGCCCGCGGCCCGCCGCGCCGGCGTCGGCGATGCCGTAGCTGACCGTGGGCAGCGGAAAGCCCTCCGCCGTCCGTGTTCCTTGCAGCACCCGGCTGATCTCCGCGCTGACCGCCTCGGCACGCTCCCCATCGGCGCCGGCGAGCAGGATGATGAACTCCTCCCCGCCGTAGCGCCCGACGAGGTCGGTCGAGCGCACCGACCGCGAACACGCCTCCGCGAACGCCCGCAGCGCGGTGTCGCCCGCCGCGTGGCCGTAGGTGTCGTTGACCTGTTTGAAGCGGTCGAGGTCCGCAAGGATCAGCGCCCCCGGGATGCCGGCGGCGGTGAAGCGTTTCAGCTCACGGTCCGCCCGGTCAAGGAAGGCGGAACGGTTGAGCAGCCCGGTCAGTCCGTCCCGCGCTGCCTTGTGCCGCAGGTCCCGGGTGATCTGTTCGTTGCTCAACGCGGCCATGGTGAAGGAGACCACGACGAGGAGGGTCAGGGTGATCAGGGTGGTCACCGCCGACCCGAAGTAGGTGGTGAAGACGAACCCGTCGACGCCGTCAACGACGAACGCGATGCCACGGCCCAGATAGAAGAGCGAGAGGAAACCCGAGGCGACGGCCAGCGGTATCTGGGTGCGCACCAGGTGGGGCACGGGCCGCCACACCTCGCGGGCGGCGAGCCCGAACAGCAGGGACATCATCGCGAGGAACACCGGCCCGCCGGACCAGGCGTTGACTGCGGGGTTGTCCGCGGCCGAGGCGAGAGCCGTGAGCAGGGGCGGGGCGGCAAGCTGTGCCACCCGCGGGCGCCCGCGGTGGAGCGAGCGGGCCGCCGCCCAGACGGCCGCGGCGCCGGCCAC
Organism: Arthrobacter frigidicola; assembly: GCA_003602285.1. Taxonomy (GTDB): domain Bacteria; phylum Actinomycetota; class Actinomycetes; order Actinomycetales; family Micrococcaceae; genus Arthrobacter_D; species Arthrobacter_D frigidicola. Next base: position 47,990 of record QZVU01000003.1, on the reverse strand, counting down.
GAGCAGGGTGTTCCCCAGCGGGTTGGCCCAGATCTGATGGGAGGTGCCGTCGAGGAGGAACGCTGCGGACCCGGCAAGGAACAGGCCGATGGCCGTGCACCACCAGGCGCTGTAGGCCGACCGGGTGCGGCGGAAGGTCACAAGGTAGAACAGCACGAGCTGGATGAGCGCGACGACACCGAAGGCGACCCTCAGGGTAGAGGTATCAAGCGGCATCCGGCGGACCTTCCCTTCCGAGCGATATGCCGCCAGTATTGCACCGGGCGCCGACTATTGCGGCCGAGCCCCGCCCCCGGCGTGGCCGGCACGGCCGGTCACGATGTCTTCAACCGGCGCGGCCGGCCCGCCGGCATGACGCCCGCGACCGATGCAGCGGGCCAGCCGGCACGGCCCGCACGGTCGGCGGACCGAGGGCCTACAGGGCGCGCATCACCGAAACCACCTTGCCCATGATGCTCGCGTGGTCGCCCAGAATTGGTTCGTACCGGGTGTTCTGCGGCAGCAGCCAGGTATGCCCGTCCCGCTGGCGGAAGGTCTTGACGGTTGCCTCGTCATCGAGGAGCGCGGCGACAATCTCTCCGTTCTGGGCACTCTGCTGGCGCCGGACCACCACCCAGTCACCGTCGCAGATGGCGGCGTCGATCATCGAGTCACCCGTTACCCGGAGCATGAAGAGTTCGCCGTGACCGACGAGCTGGCGCGGCAGCGGCATGACGTCCTCGACGACCTGATCGGCCAGGATCGGACCACCCGCGGCAATCCGTCCGACCATGGGCACCATCGCGGTGTCCACAGCGCCGGAGAACTCGGAGGCCGGGCCCGTGCCCGACCGGCCCTGTTCGGAGGCAGGGGCGTCCGCCAGAGTCAGCGGAAGCAGGATCTCCATGGCCCGCGGCCGTTTCGGGTCCCTGCGGATATACCCAAGCCGCTCCAGCTGGGACAGCTGGTGCGTGACGCTCGAGAGACTCGCGAGCCCCACCGTGTCCCCGATCTCACGCATCGACGGGGGATACCCGTTGGCGCCGATCGACCGTTGGATCGTTTCGAGGATCTTCATCTGCCGCGTGGTCAGACCCTTGGGGACGCTCCGGCCCCTCGGACGCCCACGCATCGGCGCGCCGGTGGGAACTCCTGCGGCTGCCTCTCCCACCGGGACGGCCGGAACCGCCGGCGCCTCTTCCGCTGCCCGCTCTGCCACTGGTTTGTCCCTTCGCTGCGCCGCCACCTGCGCCGGACCCGTCGTCGGATCGTTTTGTCGGTGGCAGATGGTGTTGTCAGGTTGTCGCCGTCCGGTAGTGAAACCCCGGAAGCCGCGTCTTCCTCTGAACCCAACGGTAGGCGAGCGCGGGGGTGTTTTCAAACATATGTTCGAGCGAGTCTCGACAAAGCTCGATAACAGATGCTAAGAATAAGCAGGACGAAATAGAAGACATGTTCGAATAACTTGTTCGAACGGGTTGAACTTATTCGAAACTCCAGAAGAGGTACACGTCATGACCGCAACGCCAGGCCCGCTCAGTGCCACCGCAGGTTCCGCAGTGGCTGGTGGTTTCCGGTCCCTTGGCCAGAGGGGCGACCGTCTTCCCAGTCAGCGGGATGCGGATCTGCCCCCGCTGCGGCTGACGCGCCGTGGCCGGGTGCTGCTGGTCGGGGTGCCGCTGGTGCTGCTGGTGGCCGCCCTGGTGTTCCTTGCCGCGTCCACGACGGCGCCGGCCCGGGCCGGCAGCGACGCCGGACAGCCGACCGAGACTCTGAACGTCAATGTGGCACCGGGGGAAACCCTCTGGTCCCTGGCGGGCGAGTTCGCTCCCGAGCGGGATCCGCGCGACGTGGTCTCGGAGATCGTCGAGCTCAATGGGCTGGGGTCATCGACGGTGCAGGCGGGCCAGGTCGTTGCGATCCCAGTCTCCCGGTAGCCCGCGCCCGCCGGCGGCGGCCGGCCATCGGCCCGCCTCAATTCCACGCCCGGGCGGACCGTCGTTTAGGCTCGAGAGGTGAGGAACCGCCTTGAGTCCCTGTCCCGCCTTCCGCTGCGTGAGAACCTTGTGGGGCTATCTCCCTACGGTGCACCGCAGATTGACGTACCGATCCTGCTCAACGTCAATGAGAACACCCATGGGGTGCCCGCCGAGGTTCACCGGGCCATCGTGGACGCGGTGCAGGCGGCAGCCCTCGGCCTGAACCGTTATCCCGACCGCGAATTCACCGAACTGCGCGGAAACCTGGCCCGCTACCTCGGCGGTGGAGTCACCGCCGATCAGGTCTGGGCCGCCAACGGCTCCAATGAGGTGCTCCAGCAGATCCTGCAGGCCTTCGGGGGCCCGGGACGCACCGCGATCGGCTTCCCGCCCACCTATTCCATGTATCCGCTGCTGGCCAGCGCCACGGACACCCGCTATGTCACCGCCCCGCGGGACGCTTCATTCCAGCTCGAGGCCGGCTATGTCGCCCAGGAGGTCGCCTCCTCGGGAGCCAATATCGTCTTCCTCTGCTCGCCGAACAACCCGACGGGGACGGCGCTGGGGCTCGACGTCGTTGAGGCCGCCTACGATGCCGGTGCCGCGGCGCGGGCCATCATCATCGTCGATGAGGCCTATGCAGAGTTCTCCCACGCCGGGACGCCCAGCGCAATCACCCTGCTCCCGGGCCGGGAACGGCTCATCGTCTCGCGCACCATGAGCAAGGCCTTCGCCCTGGCCGGCGCCCGCCTGGGGTACCTCGCGGCGGCACCGGAGGTCGCCGACGCGCTCCGCCTGGTCCGTCTGCCGTACCACCTCTCGGCCATCACCCAGGCCGCCGCCAACGCCGCACTGACCCACTCCGCCACCCTCCTGGCGAACGTCGAGGCGATCAAGGTCCAGCGCGACCGCATCGTCACCGAGCTCACGGCGCTGGGCCTGAACCCGGCCCCCTCCGATGCCAACTTCGTCCTGTTCGGCGGACTGGCGGATCCGCAACGGGTCTGGCGGGGCCTGCTCGAGGCAGGGGTGCTGATCCGCGACGTCGGCATCCCCGGCCATCTGCGCGTGACAGCCGGTACCGAGAGCGAAACCACAGTGTTCCTTGAGTCACTGAAGCGCCTCCTCTGACCGGCGTCTCTTAGACTGGAGGGGAACGTGCGCCGCCCCTGAACCTCCGGATGCAGGCAGCACCGATGCGAAGCCCCTAGCGAAGGACACCAATGACCGTGGAGATCTCCGCCGCCCGCACTGCGCGGATCGAGCGGACCACCAGCGAATCCAGCGTGTACCTCGAGGTCAACCTCGACGGCACGGGTACCTCGGACATCAGCACCTCCGTGCCGTTCTACGACCACATGCTCACCGCCCTCGCCAAGCATTCGCTGATTGACCTGACGGTGAAGGCCACGGGGGATACGCACATCGACGTCCACCACACCGTCGAAGACACAGCGATCGCCTTCGGGGAGGCCCTCCGTGAGGCGCTCGGCACCAAGGCCGGCATCCGGCGTTTCGGCGAGGCGACCGTTCCCCTGGACGAGGCCCTTGCCAATGCCGTCGTCGACATTTCCGGGCGCCCCTTCCTCGTCCACGGCGGCGAGCCGGCCGGTCAGGAGTACCACCTCATCGGAGGACACTTCACCGGATCGCTGACCCGCCACGTCTTCGAAGCCATCGCGCTGCACGCCGGAATCTGCCTGCACCTCACCGTGCTCGCCGGCCGCGATCCCCACCACATCGTCGAGGCGCAGTTCAAGGCCTTCGCACGGGCCCTCCGTGCCGCAGTGGAGTCCGACCCCCGGGTCGAAGGCATCCCGTCGACGAAGGGGGCACTGTGAGCGCGCCGAAGATAACCGTGCTCGACTACGGGTCGGGCAACGTCCGCTCCGTGGTGCGGGCCCTTGAGCACGTCGGTGCCGAGGTCACCCTCAGCGCCAAGTCGCAGGACGTCCTCAACGCCGACGGGCTGGTGGTGCCCGGCGTGGGCGCCTTCGCGGCCGTGATGAAGGGCCTGAAGGACGTCGATGCGCTGCGCCTGATCGGACGCCGCGTGGCGGGGGGCCGTCCCGTCCTCGGCATCTGCGTGGGCCTGCAGATCCTCTTCGACGAAGGGGTCGAGCACGGCGTGCGCACCGCAGGGATGGGGGAGTGGCCCGGCAAGGTCGAGCGCCTCCAGGCCGAGGTGGTGCCCCACATGGGCTGGAACACTGTCAGCCCGCCGGAGGACTCGGTGCTGTTCAACGGCATCGAGGACGAGCGGTTCTACTTCGTCCACTCCTACGGAGTGCAGCACTGGGACTTCGACGTCAGCCAGCCCATGATGAAGCCGCCGCAGGTGACCTGGTCCGACCACGGCGGGAGGTTCATCGCCGCCGTCGAGAACGGCCCGCTCTCGGCGACCCAGTTCCACCCGGAGAAATCAGGCGACGCCGGAGCCCAGCTCCTGCGCAACTGGATCGGCAGGGTAGCAAAATCATGATCAGCGTCATCCTGATGGGGGTTGCGGGCCTGCTGATCGGCGGGGCGTTGTCCTTCCGCTCGCAGGGCTTCCCCAAGGCGCTGATCATCGGTTTCTGGATCCTCGCCGGCATGGCCCTGGTCGGGGCGTACCTCTTCACCCTGAACGCCTAGGCAGGTGCAGTACGGCACGGCGGGAACACCATCCACCGCCGTCCCGCACCCGCCCCGCACCAGCGCTCGCCCGGCACTCCCGCCTTACACCCCGGCCTTGCATCCCCGCCAGCTGTGCACCTCCACCAGCTGCGCACCAATTCCCGCGGCCCGTCCCGGCCGCGTCGACCGAAAGAAGCTCATGAGCCCGTTCACCGACTCTCCCAACCTGGAACTCCTCCCCGCCGTGGACGTCGCCGACGGCCAGGCCGTCCGCCTCGTCCAGGGGGCCGCCGGCAGCGAAACCAGCTACGGCGACCCTGTCGACGCGGCGCTGGCCTGGCAGGAGGACGGGGCGGAGTGGGTCCACCTCGTCGACCTCGATGCCGCGTTCGGGCGCGGATCGAACCGGCCGCTCCTCGAGAAGGTGGTCCGGAAGCTCGACATCAAGGTCGAGCTCTCCGGCGGAATCCGCGACGACGAATCACTCGACGCCGCGCTCTCCCTCGGAGCCACCAGGGTAAACCTCGGAACGGCCGCCCTCGAGAATCCCGAGTGGACCGCCAGCGCCATCGCCCGATACGGCGACGCCATCGCCGTCGGACTCGACGTCCGCGGCACCACCCTCGCCGCCCGGGGATGGACCCAGGAGGGCGGGGACCTGTGGGAGGTGCTGCAGCGGCTCGAGGATGCAGGATGCGCCCGTTACGTCGTCACCGACGTCACCAAGGACGGCACCCTGCAGGGCCCCAACCTCGAACTGCTGAAGCAGGTGATCGAGCGCACCAGCCGGCCCGTGGTGGCATCCGGTGGCATCTCGACCCTCGATGACCTCGCGGCACTGCGCCAGCTGGTGCCCAGCGGCCTCGAAGGAGCGATCGTCGGCAAGGCCCTCTACGCCGGGGCGTTCACCCTTCCCCAGGCGCTGGACGTGGCCGGCCACCCGGCACCGCGGGAATGAGCAGGCAGCTCCCGGCGCACATCGCCGCCGCGCTGGCGGGAAACACCACGGACTCGGCGGGACGGCCCTGGGCCGGACGGGACCTCTCCGGTGACGGGAACCCCCTCCATAACTTCGACGACGACGACGGACAGGCCGATCCCGGCTACTCGGCCGCGGTCCACGACCTGATCGAGGGAACCGGCGGCGAGGAGCAGGTGATCCAGGCGCTGGCCTCGGCGCGGGTCTTCATCCCCATCGTGGCCCAGCTCGCCGCCGCCGGGGAGGGCGTCGACGGTGTCGAGGCCGACAAGGAAGCCGACATGGCCCTGGTGACCCTGCGTGCGCCCGACGGGCGGGCGGCGCTGCCGGTGTTCAGCTCCGCGGACCGGCTCGCGGCCTGGCACCCCGACGCCCGTCCCGTGGCCGCCTACGCGGCGCGGGCGGCCCTGGCCGGCGTGGCGGAGAAGGCCGAACTGCTGGTCGTCGACCCGGGAGCCGACTTCACGTTCGTGGTCCGCCGTCCGGCGGTCTGGGCGCTGGCCCAGCAGGAGCCCTGGACCCCGTGCTACCGCGACCCCGGCCTCGGCTCCATCGTCGCGCCGATCAGCACCGCCGAGGAGGCAATCCTCGACGTCGTCCTTGAGCCGGGCTCCGGAGTGGCCGCCCGGACCGCTGGCGGTAGGCTTGTCTCCGGCGGCGGAGCCGGGCCCGAACTGAAGATGAGTGTCCGGCTGCAGCCCGGGCTCAGCCCCACCGCCGTCCGGGACCTGGTGGAGCGCCTGCGCGCCTCGCTCCAGGCCCGCCGGGAGTTCGTCGAACGGGTCGACTCCCTGGAGATCCGAATAACCCGCTGACCGCGAAGGATCAGCAAGAGAGATGCCGCCGTGAACTTTGCCGTCTACCTGGAACTGCTGCGCGTCGTTCCGGTCCGGAGGCTGCTGCTCGTCGGCATGGTCGCCCGGTTCCCGCACTCCGCCGCGGGGGTCCTCCTGACCCTTCACGTCGTTCAGACCCTCGACCGCGGCTACGCCGCCGCCGGGACGGTGGCCGCGCTGGTGACGATCGGCATCGCCGTCGGCGCACCCTGGCGGGGCCGGCGGGTGGACAGCGTCGGGCTGCGCAGGGCGCTGATCCCCTCGATCATCGCCGAGGCCGTCATCTGGTCGATCGCCCCGCGCCTGCCCTACGAGTGGCTCCTGCTGGCGGCGCTGGTGGGCGGGCTGTTCACCCTCCCGGTCTTCTCCGTGGTGCGCCAGTCCCTCGGCGTGCTCGTCGAGGGACAGTCCCGCCGCACCGCCTTCACCCTTGACGCAATCTCCACCGAAACAATCTTCATGGTGGGCCCGGCCGTCGGCATCGTGCTCGCCACCCAGGTGTCGACGGTGCTCGGCCTCACCCTCGTGGGCTTCGCCACCGCCGCGGCGGGCATCCTGCTGATGATCTACAACCCGCCCACCCGCACGGGACAGCCCGGGGCGCTTCCCGCGCCGAGCGAGGCGGAGGACTCGGCGATGGCGGTCGAATCCGTGGTGGCCGCCGCACCCGCCCGGGTCAACGAGGCATCGGCGGAACTGATGCCGCGCGCCGCGGTGCCGATGCTGCGGCGGATGGGCGGCAGGGTCGGTTCCCGATTTGGTTCCCGGTTCGCGTGGGTCACCATCCCGTTGGCAGTCGTCATGGCCGTCGCCGCCGGGGCAGGCCTCGCGCTCTCCGGGACCGAGGTCGGCATCATCGCCACTCTCGAGCACACCGGCAAAGAGGAGCAGCTCGGGCTGGTATTCGCCGCCTGGTGCGCCGCCTCGATTGTCGGGGGGCTGCTCTACGGTGCCCTGCACAAGCCGATCTCGCCCCTGGTGCTCCTGCTCGGAATGGGGGTGCTGACCATTCCGATGGCCTTCGCCACCGACACCCTGTCCCTCAGCCTGCTCTCTATCGCCCCTGGCCTTCTCTGCGCACCGGTGCTCTCCGCCGCCTCCGAGAAGGTCGCCGACCTCGTACCGGAGAAGCGCAGGGGAGAGGCCATGGGCTGGTACGGCTCGGCTCTGACCTCCGGCGTCGCCGTTGGGGCTCCGCTCGCCGGGTTGCTGATCGACACGGCCGGCCCGTGGGGAGGTTTCGTCGCCGTGGGCGGCGCCGCGGCGCTCATCGGCACCGCAGGGCTTGCCGCCCAGCAGGTCCGGCGCCGCCGGGCGCCCGTCGGCTGAGAGCCGTTCCCGGACGCCCGTCGGAGGGCAGGTCCCGTGCGGCCCGGCAGGTCCGGCGCGCCGAGCCGTTGACCGCGGCCCTTGAACACCGTGGGCCTTAAGTGCAGTGGTTCTCAAACGCAGCCGCCCTTAAACGCAGCGGCGGCCAGCCCCGTTGGGGGCCGGCCGCCGTCGAACCGGTGCCGAGTGCGGCGGTGCCGAGTGCGGCGGTGCCGAGTGGGGCGGTGCTGGTCTGGCAGTGCTAGTTGACGGGGCCCGTAAATTTCTCGCCGGGACCCTTGCCCGGCGCATCGGGGATCACCGACGCCTCCCGGAAGGCCAGCTGCAGCGAACGCAGGCCGTCGCGCAACGGGCCGGCATGCTGGCTGCCGATCTCGGGGGCGGCTGCCGTGACGAACCCGGCGAGGGCGGTGATCAGCTTCCGGGCTTCGTCGAGGTCCTTGAGCTCCTCCGCGTCGTCGCCGGCAGCGAGACCGCATTTGACGGCGGCGGCGCTCATCAGGTGGACGGCCGAGGTGGTGATGACCTCCACGGCGGCCACCTCCGCGATGTCGCGCATGTGCTGCTGGACCGACTCGTCGGAGCCGTGCTCCGGCGCCGCCTCCTCCGCGAAGCTGCGGCGGATTGGAGAGGGGTCGGAGGCGGAAGCCTGGGCCTCGGGCCCGGTTTCGGCGGGATTGCTGTTCGGAGTGCTCATACTGGTAAGCTTGTCACAGACCAACTGAACGTCGTTACTTCCAGCGCCCCCTGCGGGTATGGGAAAGAACACGTTCAGGATGCAAGCGGAGTCCTCTCCCACCCGCGATTGCCTGGTGCTTCTTAGGGAAGTGCTACAGGCAGCCGGGTCCAGGTCGGTGCAGCAGGCGCAACCCGCGCCTGAGCACACGCCGGTATCTGCCGGACGTGTACGCACTGATACCCGAGGCCTTCGATTGCGCATGCGATTGGAGGCCTTCTCCATGTGCAGGCGGTCTCCCGGGTCTTCAACAATCAGGAGCTACACATTAGCGAGCCAAGAATCAATGATCGTATCCGCGTTTCCGAGGTGCGGTTGGTTGGGCCTGCCGGCGAACAGGTAGGAATTGTCCGTATCGAGGACGCACTTCGACTTGCCGCCGAGTCCGACCTGGATCTTGTTGAGGTTGCACCGCAGGCCAAGCCTCCGGTTGCCAAGCTGATGGATTTTGGCAAGTACAAGTACGAAGCCGCGGTCAAGGCGCGTGAGGCACGGAAGAACCAGACCAACACGGTCCTTAAGGAAATCCGCTTCCGCCTGAAGATCGACACCCACGACTACGAGACCAAGCGCGGTCACGCCATCCGGTTCCTCGGCGCGGGCGACAAGGTCAAGGCCATGATCCAGTTCCGCGGCCGTGAACAGCAGCGCCCCGAAATGGGCATCCGGCTGCTGCAGCGCTTCGCCGAGGATGTCGCCGAGGTCGGCGTCGTCGAGTCCTCACCGAGGATCGACGGACGCAACATGGTGATGGTGATCGGCCCGGTCAAGAACAAGGCCGAGGCGAAGGCCGAAGCGCGCCGCGCCACGCAGCGCGCCGATGCCAAGGCGGCGAACGAGGCAGCCAAGGCCGGCACGCCCCGCGTCGACGTCTCGGGAGCCAGCGGCGCGCCGCTGACGCAGACCCTCGCGGATCTGCTGCCCGAGGGGTACTCGATCACCGGCAGCCAGCCGGAGGAGGCAACGGCTCCCGCCGAGGCCGCACCGGAAGCGCCCGAGCAGGCAGCACCCGCCCAGGAGACGGCCCCGGCCGTCGTCGAGCAGGCAGCACCCGCCGCCGAGCCGGCAGCACCCGCCGCCGAGCCGGCAGCACCCGCCGCCGAGCCGGCAGCACCCGCCGCCGAGCCGGCAGCACCCGCCGCCGAGCCGGCAGCACCCGCCGCCGAGCCGGCAGCACCCGCCGCCGAGCCGGCAGCACCCGCCGCCGAGCAGGCCAAGGCGCCGGCACCCCGGCAGGCGCCAGCCAGGGCCACCCGGCCGGCAGCCGCGGCATCAAGGCCCGCAGCCGCCCGCCCGGCGGCGTCGAAGCCCGCCGAGGCCAAGCCCGCTGCGGCAGCACCCGCGGCACCGGCAGCACCGGCGCCCGCGCCGAAGCCAATGGCGGCACCGAAGCCGATGGCGGTTCCCAAGCCCGCTGCCACCCCCAAGCCCGCTGCCACCCCCAAGCCCGCCGGAAGGACGGCTCCCTCGAAGAGCCCGTCGAGCCGGCCGAAGCCTGGAAGCTCCGAGTAGGAACTTCCCAGCTCTTGGAATCCCTCCGGGTGACCAAGTAAAACCGCAGGCGCTCCTGGGCGCCGTCCAACCGCTGACACCCGTCCGCGGCTAGCAGAAGGAGATCGGTTCCCATGCCGAAGATGAAGACCCACAGTGGCGCCAAGAAGCGCTTCAAGCTGACCGGCAGCGGCAAGCTGAAGCGCCAGCAGGCCAACCGCCGCCACTACCTCGAGCACAAGTCCTCGACGCTGACCCGCCGTCTGGCCAGCGACAAGATCGTCTCGAAGGCCGACACCAAGGTCATCAAGAAGATGCTGGGCGTCTAAGACCACACCAACCATTCCGTCTTCGGGCACCGCACAGCGGAGGGCACCGCGGCCAGCAGGCCGGACGGACGAACTACTGAAGGAGTACGCACGTGGCACGTGTGAAGCGGGCGGTAAACGCCCACAAAAAGCGTCGGGTTATTCTTGAGCGCGCCAAGGGCTACCGCGGGCAGCGTTCGCGCCTGTACCGCAAGGCCAAAGAGCAGCTGCTGCACTCGTTTGTGTACAGCTACGGTGACCGCCGCAAGCGCAAGGGCGACTTCCGCCGCCTGTGGATTCAGCGCATCAACGCTGCATCCCGCGCGAACGGCCTCACCTACAACCGCCTGATCCAGGGCCTGAAGGCCGCGGAGATCCAGGTGGACCGCCGCATGCTCGCCGACCTCGCCGTCACCGACGCCGCCGCGTTTGCCACGCTGGTATCGCTGGCCAAGGCCGCCCTGCCCGCCGACACCTCCGCTCCCGTTGTCGCGGAAGAGAAGGTCGTCAAGGCGCCCCGGGCCACCAAGGCCAAGGCCGCAGCGAAGGCCTAGGTCCGTTGCCGGCACCGCCGGCGGCAGCCTGAAATTTCATGAGCATATCCGGACGCCCCCAGGCACCAGCGATGACCAACCCCCGAGCCGATCGGGTGAGGGAGGTCGCGCGGCTTGCGGGGCGTCCGGGGCGTTTAAAGCGGCGGCAGTTCCTCGCCGAAGGCCCCCAGGCGGTCCGCGAGGCGCTTCGGCTCCACGCGCTGCGCGCGGCCTCCGGCGGGCAGGAGGTCGTCACCGAGCTCTTCGCCACCGGCGCTGCCCTTGAACGCAACCCCGACATCGCTGCACTGGCCGACGGGCCGGGCCTTCCCGCCGCGCGGCTGGTCACCGACGAGGTCCTCGCCGAGATGTCCTCGACCGTCACCCCGCAGGGTCTCATCGCGGTCTGCCGCTTCATCGACGTCTCGCTCGAAAGCGTCCTCGCGGCGCGTCCGAAGCTGCTCGCGGTGCTGGTCGAGGTCCGCGATCCGGGCAACGCCGGAACCATCCTGCGGGCGGCCGACTCCGTGGGAGCCGACGCCGTCATCCTCACCGCCTCGAGCGTCGACCTCTACAACCCGAAGGCGGTGCGCTCGACCGCCGGCTCGCTCTTCCACCTTCCTGTGGTGCTCGGAGCCGACCGGGACGAACTCCTTGCGGCACTGCAGGAACACTCCCTGACGGTCCTTGCAGCGGACGGGTACGGCGACGTCGACCTCGATGCGCTCCAGGATGAGTCCTCCGCACGCCGGCTCGCCCCGGCCGGCACCGCCGTCGGTGACGCGGGGGACCGCGCCCGGCTCGAAGAGCCGACCGCCTGGCTCTTCGGCAATGAGGCCCAGGGCCTTCCTGCCGACCTGGTCGAGGCGGCCGGACACCGGGTGGCCGTGCCGATCTACGGGCAGGCCGAAAGTCTCAATGTGGGCACCGCGGCCACGGTCTGCCTCTACGCCTCGGCCCGGGCCCAGCGCCGGACACTGCCGAACACCTCTTTCCCCGCCTGAGCGGCCCGCTTCTGGGCCCTGCCTCCGGCCTCAGCCCACCGGTTCGAGGGTGCGCGCCCTGGCCCGTGCCGACCGGGCGTCCATCCTGCCGCTGGTCAGCGCCACTAGGAGCCCCACCACGGCCAGCCCCGCCCCGACCAGGGCCGGCGCCGTGAATCCCCAGCCGGCGGCAATGACCGCCCCGCCCACCGCCGCGCCCAGGGCGTTGGCGATGTTGAGTGCGGCGTGGTTCAGCGAAGAGGCCAGCGAGGGCGCGCCGGGGGAGACATCGAGGAGCCTGGTCTGCAGTGACGGGATCAGTGAGGCGCCGCTGGCGCCGACCAGGAAGACGAACAGGAACGCCGTCGGCGGGAAGCGCATCGCCAGCGGGAATACCACGAGCACGACGACGATGACCGCCATGACCGCGTAGATGCTGCCCAGGACCGACCTGTCGGCGATCCGCCCGCCCACCACGTTGCCGACGAGCATGCCGATGCCGTACAGGGCGACGACCAGGGGCAGGACGCCCGCGGGCAGGTCGGTGACTTCGGTGATGATCGGGGAAATGTACGAATAGACGGCGAAGAAGCCGCCGAAGCCCACCGTGCCGATCAGTAGGGTCATCCACATCTGCGGACGGCGCAGCGCGGAGAGTTCGCTGCGGATGCTCGCGTCGGGGTGCACCTCCTGCAGCGGAACAAACCGAAGGACCAGGAGGACGGTGGCGACACCGGTGACCGCGACCAGCAGGAACATTGAGCGCCAGCCGAACTGCTGGCCCAGCCAGGTGGCGAACGGCACTCCGATCACGTTGGCGATGCTGAGGCCGACCATCACCATCGAGATCGCCCAGGCACGCCGGGTCGGCTTGGCCAGGGAGGCGGCGATCACGGCGGCCACCCCGAAGTAGGCGCCGTGGGGCAGGCCCGAGAGGAACCGGGAGAGCAGCAGCATGCCGTAGTCGGCGGCCAGGAACGAGAAGAGGTTGCCGAGCGTGAACACAAGCATGAGCACCAGGGCCATGGTCCGCTGGCGCCTGCGCGCCCCGAGCGTCGCCAGGACCGGCGCGCCGACGACGACTCCGATGGCGTAGGCGGAGATGACGTGGCCGCCCTGGCTGTAGCTCAGGCCGAGGTCGTCGACCATCTCCTGCAGCAGCCCCATAATGGCGAACTCGGTGGTTCCGATGGCGAAACCGCCGACGGCGAGGGCAGCGATGGCGAGGCCAAGCTGGCGGGGCGTAAGAGCGGCGGCGGGCCGGGAGGAAGACATAAACGACTTTCGGCGTGAAATGGAGGTCGACGCCGGAGCTCCGGCGCGTGACGCCGTTGTCTTTCCCCACTGTAGTGCGGGCGGGAGGAGCGCGCAGGTTGGATGGGTCACAGCACCCCGGCTCCCGGCACGAAGGCATCGCCGGGCAGCACCGCCCGGCAGCACCGCCCCGCCGGTGCCGGCCCGCAGGTGCCGGCCCGCAGGCGCCGCCCCTTTCGCCGGTCTTGTTCATCCTCTCCGGGACCGCGCCGCGCGCCGCGGGGTTCTGGTGCAAAACGGCTCGGTCTGATTGGCTTAAGGCATGAGTTGGCTCCACCCCAAAGACCAGTTGCCGGAGAGCGAGCACCTCCGGGAGGACATCAATCTCCCCGAGGCCGGGCACGAGTCCGCCGGGGAGTTCTCCGAGGAGGCGTACACCTCGACCCAGCTCAACGCGGGGCAGTTCGTCCCCGGGCTGAGCCCGCACGGCGAATACCGGCACGAGCTCAACCCCGAGCACTTCGATGAGCCTGGCGACGGCCGGCTGGTCCACCCCGAGGAGAGCTGAGGGGCAGGACGGACCCGGCGCTGGTGAGACCCGGTGCTCGCTAGACTCGAGGCGTGACCCTACGCGAAACCGCTCCTGCGCTCCGACAGATCGTCGGCGCCGCCATCGTGGACTCCCTCGCCCGCCCCACCGCCCTCCTCGTGGCGCGCCGCACGGCCCCCGAGCAGTTCGCTGGCATGTGGGAATTCCCGGGCGGCAAGGTCGAGGCCGGTGAGAGCTGCACCGATGCCCTGCACCGCGAGCTGAGGGAGGAACTCGGTGTCGACGTGAGCCTCGGCGCCGAGGTGAACGGACCTCTTCCGGGCGGGTGGCCGCTGCATGCCACGGCGGTGATGCGCGTCTGGCTTGCCGAGGTGGTCGACGGCGACCCGCAGCCCCTCCAGGACCATGACGAACTGCGCTGGATTGACCTGGCCGACGCCGCCGCACTGGCGGCGCTGCCCTGGATCCCGGCCGACCGGCCCATCGTCAGCGCCATCCTGGGCCAGAACAGAGTTAGCCAGAACAGTGCCGGGCCAGAACAGAGTTAGCCAGAACAGTGCCGGGCCAGAACAGAGTTAGCCAGAACAGTGCCGGGCCAGAACAGAGTTAGCCAGAACAGTGTCGGACTAGAACAGTGTCGGCTCGGCCTGCGCCGGCGAGGTGCGCGCGCCCGGCCGGCTCCGGCCAACGGGCGGCTGGGGCCGCGCGCCTCCCGCAGGTCCCTCCCCGGCACTCTCCTGCCCGGCCGAGGCGCTGCGCATAAAGCCGGCTCCGGCCGCCAGCCCATGGAGCTTCCGGAAATAGCGGACCCTTCCGGTGAGCCACTGCGTGTACTCCTTCGAGGCGTAGGAACCGCTCCCGTAGAGGTCGCGGTACCGGGGGAGGAGGTGCTTGTGGTTTCGGGACAACCAGTTTAGGAACCATTCCCGCGCACCCGGCCGCAGGTGAAGCGGTCCCGCCGTGACCCCGGTGGCGCCGGCCGCCGCCAGGGCCGCAAAGAGCCCGTCGAGGGCTTCATCGGTATCGGTGAGCCAGGGCAGGATCGGCATGGCCATCACTCCACAGGGAAGGCCGGCGTCCCGAAGCCTGCGGATCAGCCCGAGGCGCGCCTTGGGCGCCGGCGTCCCCGGCTCCACGGCTTCGGCCATAGCCGCATCGGTCAGGGCCAGGGAAATGCCCATCCCCACCGGGACGGAGCCGGCGGCGGCAGTCAGCAACGGAATGTCCCGGGCCAGGAGCGTGCCCTTGGTGAGGATCGAAAACGGCGTCCCGGAATCAGCGAGTGCGGTGATAATGCCCGGCATCAGGCGGTAGCGTCCCTCGGCCCTCTGGTAGGGGTCGGTATTGGTGCCCATCGCCACGTGCTCGTGCTTCCAGGAGGGCCGGGCGAGTTCCCGCCGCAGCACCTCCGGGGCGTTGGTCTTCACCACGAGCTGCGAATCGAAGTCCAGTCCCGAGTCGAGGTTGAGGTAGCTGTGGGTCTTGCGGGCGAAGCAGTACACACAGGCGTGGGAACAGCCGCGGTACGGGTTGATCGTCCAGGAGAACGGCATGCCGGAGCCGGCGCGCACCCGGTTCAGCACGGACTTGGCAACCACCTCGTGGAAGGTGATGCCGGCGAACTCGGGGGTGCGGACCGTGCGGACGAGCCCGGCCAGGGGCAGCAGCGGTTCGGTGCCGGTGACGGGCAGGGCGGGGTCGGTCTTCTGAGCATCCCAACGCATCCCTGAATTAGAACACATATTCGAGGAAAAAGCAGGATGGCCGGGCCCGGATGGCCTACGCTGGTTTCATGATCCTCCTGACTGGCTTCGAGCCTTTCGGCGGCGAGGCCGTCAATCCCTCTTGGTCGGCGGCCCGCGGCGCCGCCGACCGGCTGGCGTCCGAGGGGTACGAGGCCGCGGCGGTCGAACTGCCGTGCTCCTTCGCCGAGGCACCCCTGGTGCTCGCCGCTGCACTGGAGCAGTTCCAGCCCAGGCTCGTGCTGTGCACGGGGCAGGCGGGCGGCCGGAGCGCCATCTCGCTTGAGCGGGTGGCGATCAACCTCGTCGACGCGCGGATCCCGGACAACCGGGGGGAGCAGCCCGTCGACCGCCCGGTGCGGGACGGGGGACCGGCGGCCTACTTCACCTCCCTCCCGATCAAGGCGGCCCTCGTGCGGCTGACCGGGGCCGGGATTCCGGCGGAGGTCTCCCAGACGGCCGGCACCTATGTGTGCAATTTCCTCTTCTACGCCCTGATGGATCTGCTCGCCTCGCGGGAGGACATCGCCGGCGGCTTCATCCACGTGCCGTACTCGACCGGCCAGGGAGCCATTCACGGCAAACCCGGCCTTGAGGTCGGCTCCATGGCGACGGCGCTCGCCCTCATCGCCGTCACGGCGCTGGAGAACCCCGTCGATATCGAGGTCCCCGCCGGCGCCGAACACTAGCCCGGAACACCGAAGGCCGGCGTCGCCCGTGCGGTCAGCGCCTGCGGATCACCGCGGCCGCGGCGGACCGCAGGCTGCGCACGGGGCGCTGCCGGTAGCCGCCATCGGCCAGGCCCGCATGGCGTTCGAAGGGGTTGAGCGAGGCGGGATCCCCGGTGCGCAGCACCGACCACGCGGCGGCGGCGAAATACAGCGGAAGGAAGGGGAGTCCGAGGCAGGCGGCGTACTGCTGGCTGTGCCGGGCCTCATGGGCGAGCAGGGCCCCTCCCGCCCGTGAGCGGGGCCCGCGCAGGAACACGACGCTTCCCACGGTGAAGGCTCCGGCAATCGGCAACCGGCCGGTCCAGCCTTCGGCGACGATGATCCCGCCGGGCCCGGGCGAGAGAGTGCACCCCTTGGCCCGGGCGAGCAGCAGCGCGCAGGGGGTCGAGAGGTTCAGCCAGTTCAGGGCGCTGGCCACTGCGCCGCCGGAGCTCATGCGGATATCCTAGTTCCCGGTCAATTAGACTGGCCATGCCGGGAAGTTGGTGTTCAACCGCTGCTCCCGGAACTTCCCCGATCGGCTCCGCAGGCTTTCTGCGTCCGCCGGACCCGCAAACGAGAGTGCTAGGTAAGCCATCCCGATGTCTAACTCCCACGAGCAAGTCGGCGCCGGGAGCCCCGGCGCCGAAATCCCCGACCCCCTTGATGCCGCGGCCGTCTCCGCGGCGGTCGACCGGGCCCTGGCCGACATCGCAGCGGCCGACACCCTCGATGCCCTCAAGGCGGTCCGGATTGCGCACACCGGGGAGAAGTCGGCCCTCAGCCTGGCCAACCGCGGCATCGGAGCCCTCGCCAAGGACCAGAAGGCCGCCGCCGGCAAGAACATCGGCCCCGCCCGCGGCAGGATCAACGCCGCGCTCGCCGCCCGCACCCTCGAACTCGAAGCCGAACGCGACGCCCGGATCCTCGTCGAGGAGGCCGTCGACGTCACCGCGGCCCCGCGGCGGCGGCGCATGGGCGCCCGGCACCCGCTGTCCACCCTGCAGGAACGCGTCAGCGACATCTTCGTCGGCATGGGCTGGGAGATCGCCGAGGGCCCGGAGCTCGAGTCGGAGTGGTTCAACTTCGACGCACTGAACTTCAAGCCGGACCACCCGGCGCGCGAGATGCAGGACACCTTCTTCGTCGAGCCGCCCAGCGCCCACCTTGTGCTGCGCACCCACACCTCCCCGGTGCAGGTGCGCTCCATGCTCGAACGCGAGCTGCCCATCTATGTGCTGTGCCCGGGGAAGGTCTTCCGCACCGACGAGCTCGATGCCACCCACACGCCGGTCTTCCACCAGTTCGAGGGCCTCGCCATCGACAAGGGCCTGACGATGGCCGACCTCGTGGGAACCCTCGAGCACTTCACCCGGCAGCTCTTCGGAGCGGAGGCGAAGGTCCGCCTGAGGCCGAACTACTTCCCATTCACGGAGCCGAGCGCCGAGCTGGACATCTGGCACCCCGGAGCCAAGGGCGGCCCGCAGTGGATCGAGTGGGGCGGCTGCGGCATGGTCAACCCGAACGTGCTGCGCGCTGCCGGGATCGACCCCGAGGTCTACTCCGGGTTCGCCTTCGGCATGGGGATCGAGCGGGCGCTCATGTTCCGCAATGAGGTCAGCGACATGCACGACATGATCGAGGGCGACGTACGTTTCAGCCAACACTTCGGGATGGAGATCTAAGTGAGAATCCCCCTTTCATGGCTGCGGGAGTTCGCCGCAGTGCCCGCCGATGCCACATCGGAAGGCGTCCTGGCCGACCTCGTCACCGTGGGCTTCGAGGAGGAGGCGGTCCACCGTCCCGTCGACGAGCTGAAGGGCCCCATCGTCGTGGGCCAGGTGCTCAGCATCGTCAAGGAGCCGCAGTCCAACGGCAAGACCATCAACTGGTGCCAGGTGCGCGTCGTACCCGAAGGCTCCAAGCAGACCCTGACCGGTGAGGGCATCGACCCCTCGGGAGTGCAGGGCATCGTCTGCGGCGCCCACAACTTCGCCGAGGGCGACAAGGTGGTCGTGACCCTGCCCGGCGCCCTGCTGCCGGGCAACTTCGCCATCACCCCGCGCAAGACCTACGGCCACCTCTCGGCCGGCATGATCGCCTCGGTGCGTGAACTGGGCATCGGCGAGGACCACGACGGCATCCTGGTGCTCTCCACCCTGGGCCTCGACCCCGAGGTGGGCTCCGACGCCCTGGAGCTGCTCGGACTGTACGACGAGGCCGCCGAAATCAACGTCACCCCCGACCGCGGTTACGCCTTCTCCCTCCGCGGCGTCGCCCGCGAGTACGCCCACGCCACCGGGACCAGGTTCACCGACCCGGCCGGCGCCGTCACCGTCCCCGAGGCCTCCGGGCCCGGCTACCCGGTGCGGCTCGAGGATACGGCCCCGATCTACGGCCGGCCCGGCTGCGACCGGTTCGTGGCGCGCACCGTGCGCGGCGTCGATCCGACCCGGCCCACGCCGCCCTGGCTGGCCGCGCGCCTGCGGCTGGCCGGAATGCGCTCGATCTCGCTGATCGTCGACATCTCCAACTACGTGATGCTCGAACTGGGACAGCCGCTGCACTTCTACGACCTCGACCGGCTGTCCGGCGACATCGTGGTCCGGCGAGCCACCGAGGGCGAAAAGCTCAAGACCCTCGACGACAAGGAGCGCGCCCTCGACCCGGGCGACCTGCTGATTACCGACGCCTCCGGGCCGATCGGCATCGCCGGGGTGATGGGCGGTGCGGCGACGGAGGTCTCCGCAGCGACCGCGAACGTGCTGATCGAATCGGCCCACTTCGAGGAGGTCAGCATCGGCCGCTCCCGGCGCCGCCACCGCCTGCCCTCCGAGGCGTCGAAGCGCTTTGAACGCGGCGTCGACTGGCACGTCGCCGACATCGCGGCCCAGCGCGCCGTCGAACTCATCGTCCAGCTCGCGGGCGGTACCCCCGACACGACCGCCACCGACGTCGGGACGGCCCCGGAGCTGCGCCGGATCGACCTGCCGGAGGGCTTCCCCGCCCGCCTGATCGGGCTCGACTTCACCCCGGAGCAGATCACCGGCACCCTCGAGGACCTCGGCGCCGCCGTCACGGCGCGCGACGGCGGTCACCAGGTCGTCCCGCCGAGCTGGCGCCCCGACCTCGAGACGCGTGAGGACCTCACCGAGGAAATCATCCGGCTCGTCGGCTTCGACAAGATCCCGTCCTCGCTGCCGACGGCGCCTCCCGGGCGCGGCCTCACCCGCCTGCAGCAGCAGCGCCGCCGCCTCCTGAACGCCCTCGCCGCCGCCGGGCTCACCGAGGTGCTTTCCTACCCGTTTGTCTCGAAGGTGTCGAACGACACCTTTGGATCCGCGGAGGAGGGTGTGCCGGCCCGGGCCGTAAAGCTGGCGAACCCGCTCAGCGCCGAACTCGGGTACCTGCGCACCTCCGTGCTGCCGGGGCTTCTCGAGATCGTCCGGCGCAACGTCTCCCGCGGGTTCCGCGATCTCGCCCTGTTGGAGACCGGACTGGTGTTCCTCCCGGGTGAATCCATGGGCACCGAGAGCATCCCGCCCCTTGGCGTGCGCCCGCCGGAGGAGGTGCTCGACGCCCTCTACGAGGGGATCCCGTACCAGCCGCAGCTGATCGCCGCCGTGTTCACCGGCCATGAAGCTCCCGCCGGCCCGGGCCTGGCACCGCGGGCCTGGGACTGGGCCGACGCCGTGGATGCCGTGCGCCTGATGGGTGAGGTCACCGGCGTCGACCTCGTCGTCGAGCAGGGCGCGCACCAGGCCTTCCACCCCGGGCGCACCGCGCGCATCCGGCTGCGCAGCGGGGAAGTCCTTGGCTACGCGGGAGAACTGCACCCGAAACTCACCGCGGCCTCGGACCTTCCGGCCCGGACCGTCGCGCTTGAAATCAACGCCGACCTGCTGTTCGAGGCGGCCCCGGATGTCATCGTGGCGCGGGACCTCTCCGCCTTCCCGGCATCCACCCAGGACGTGGCGCTGGTCGTTGGGGACGACGTTCCGTCCTCGGCCGTGCTTGAAGCCCTGCGCGAGGGGGCGGGGGACCTCCTCGAGGACCTGAGCCTGTTCGATGTGTACTCGGGCCCGGGCATCGACGAGGGGAAGAAGTCCCTTGCCTTCGCCCTTCGCTTCCGCGCACCGGACCGCACGCTCACCGTCGAGGAGGCGAGCGCCGCCCGCGGCTCCGCCATCGCGGTGGCCGCCGAACGGTTTGGCGCCTTCCAGCGCTGAGGCACGACGGCGGCACCGGGGCGGTTCGCCCGCACCCGGTGCCGTCGTCGCCCTCCGGCGAACTGCTTCTCCGCCGAAGCTGGAGGGAAGTCTGTCACCGACGCGTCACGTAACCGGCTTCCGGGCCCAGCGCGGGCACTCCGGCCTAAAATCGTTACTACGGCAACCACTCCGGTTGCGATGCTGAACCTTTGGGCCCGGCTCCCTTCCCAACGGCCTCTGATCGAGTGGGGAACCGGGACGTTTCGGGCGGTGGCGCGCCTCGACCAATGACGCGGGCCCCGGGGAGGCCCAAGGCACCTCGACAGCTCTGTCGGAAGCCCTAGCAATGCCCGGTACCCGCCCATTATTCCCCGGCCTGCCCGCCCTCTGCCTGATCACCGCCTGCCTGCTGGCGCTCTGCCTGATCACCGCCTGTACACCGCCTCCAGTGCGGCCAAGTGCGCCGGAGGGGTCGCCGTCAACGGCCGGAACGTCCTCCCTCTACGGGAGGGGAGGAGCCCGGGACCAGGCCCCGAAGCGCTGGTACCCTCCATCCGCGCCGCCTGCGCGACCGGCGGAGCCGACCGACGCCGGGCCGGTTCAGGATCGGGGGTGCACCCGGGGGGATGAACCCTCCTGTCTGCTGGCTCTGACCCCCGCGGCGCCGGGACGGCTTCCCCCCGCCAGCGGGATCGACGAGCCGGCGGTCCCTGCGGCCGTGCGGGCCTACCTTCTGACGGTGCTCCGGGACCTCGACCGGAAGTGGATTGCCTGGTTCGACGAGAACGGCTTCGGGAAACCGGAGGTCTATTACACGATGATCCGTGAGGGGAAGACCCATGCCTCGAACTGCAGGAATCCCCGCACCCTGCACCGCATCGCCGTCGAGCACGACCACCCCAACGCCTACTACTGCCCGGCGGATCCCTACGACCCCGGTGACCCCACCGGCGCCCTGGGCACCAGCGACTCGGACAACGGCATGATCATCCTGCCCGTGACAACCCTCCAGCGGCTGTGGGACGCCGACCGCGGCGCAGGAGGCACGGGTGACTTTGCCGTGGCGTTGGTCCTCGCCCACGAATTCGGCCACCATGTGCAGGACGAACTGGCGATCCACTGGTTCGAGAAGTTTGCGGTCCCGATCCCCGAATTCACCGGAGCACACAAGGAACTGATTGCCGACTGCTTCGCCGGTGCCTGGGCGGCCAGCTGGCAGGCCCCCGGCTCCCTGGGGGCGCCAGCCGTCAATCAGGCACTGGCCTCGGTCGCGGCCATGGGGGCCCGCCAGCCGGGTGCCGGGTACGGATCGGGCAGGGAACGGCGGGAGGCGTTCCTCCTGGGGGCCGCCGGAAAAGGTTTCGCGAGCGGCCCCCAGACGTGCCTCGCGGCGTACTGGGGCTAATCCCTCCGCCGGGGCTCAGGGGATCAGGAGCACCTTCCCGGTGGTCCGGCGGGACTCAAGGTCCTCATGGGCGCGCGCGGTCTCCGCCAGCGGATACCTTGCCCCGACGCGGACCTTCAGGGCGCCGGTGGTGATCGCACCGAACAGCTCGCCGGCCCGCCAGCGGCGCTCCTCGGCGGTGAGCAGGTAGTGGGCGACCGACGGCCGGGTCAGGAAGAGCGATCCGCCCCGGTTCAGGCGCTGCGGGTCGAGCGGGGGGACCGGGCCCGACGCGGCCCCGAAGAGGACCATCGTGCCGCGCACCCGCAGCGAGTCCAGCGAGCCGTCGAAGGTGCTCTTGCCCACCCCGTCGTAGACGACATCGACGCCGGTGCCACCGGTGAGCTCCCGGACCGCCTCGGCGAACCCGTCATACCGGAGCACCTCGTCTGCCCCGGCCCCGCGCGCCAGCTCCTCCTTCTCTGCGGTGGACACCGTCGTGATCACCCGTGCCCCCTTGGCCTTGAGCAGCTGGATCAGCAGCAGGCCCACACCGCCGGCGCCGGCGTGGGCCAGCACCGTCTGGCCGGAAGCCACCGGGAAGGTGGAGTTGATGAGGTAGTGCGCCGTCAGGCCCTGCAGGGCGGCCGCGGCGGCCGTCTCCAGATCCACGTCGTCGGGCACCGGCAGCGCCTTGTCCGCCTCCACCAGCGCATACTGGGCGTAGGTGCCGGTGCCTTCGGCGAAGGCCACCCGGTCTCCCACAGTGAATCCCACCGCCGCTGGGCCGAGGCCCACCACGACACCGGCGGCCTCGCCGCCCAGGGGGAAGGGAAGCCTAACGGGGTAGGCGCCGCTCCGCTGGTAGGTTTCGATGAAGTTGACGCCGGCCGCGGCGACCTCGACCAGCAGCTGGGCGCCCTGCGGTTCCGGGCGCGGCACCTCGGTGCTGGAGAGGACTCCGGGCCCGCCGGTCTCGGTGAGGACGATGGCCTTCGCCATGGGGAACTCCGTTCGTTGGGGTGAATCCTCATGCTAGGCGCGGTCTGCTCCTCCCGCCATCCGGGCTCCCGCCCTCCCTCGCGTGCATAACTATGTGGTGGTCTGCATAAATCTGCCGTATGCTTGCGGAATGAGCCTTTCAGTCGCCGTGTCGGGAGCCAGCGGGTACGCCGGCGGGGAGCTGCTGCGGCTCCTCGCATCGCATCCGCAGGTGAAAATCGGCGCCATCACCGCCCACAGCAACGCCGGCGAGCGGCTCGGCGCGCTCCAGCCGCACCTCCACGCGCTCGCGGACCGGGTCCTCGAGGAGACCTCGGCCGAGACGCTCGGCGGGCACGACGTCGTCTTCCTGGCGCTGCCCCACGGTGCGAGCGCCGGCCTCGCCGCCGAGCTGTCCCCGGACACCCTCGTCATCGACGCGGGAGCCGACCACCGCCTCGAGGACCCCGCCGCGTGGGAGGCCTTTTACGGGTCCGCGCACGCAGGTACCTGGCCGTACGGGCTACCCGAGCTGCCCGGACACCGGGAGTTCCTGCGCGGCGCCCGCCGGATCGCCGTGCCCGGCTGCTATCCGACCTCCGCCCTGCTCGCCCTCGTGCCGGGCTTCGCGGCGGGCCTGCTGGAGCCCGACGACGTCGTCATCGTCTCCGCCTCGGGCACCTCGGGCGCGGGAAAGGCCGCCAAGGCACACCTCCTCGGCTCCGAAGTGATGGGCGGAATGAGCCCGTACGGCGTCGGCGGAAGCCACCGGCACACCCCGGAGATCGAACAGGGCCTCAGCGCCGCCGCGGGAGAGGCAGTGCGGATCTCCTTCACCCCGACCCTCGCCCCGATGGCGCGCGGCATCCTCACCACGGCGACGGCCCGGGTGCGTCCGGGCACCACGGCCGAGGAGCTCCGGGCAGCCTGGGCCGCCGCCTACGGCACCGAGCCCTTCGTGCGGCTCCTGCCGGAAGGGCAGTGGCCGGCGACGAAGGCGGTCCTGGGCTCCAACTACGCCAACCTCCAGCTCGCCCTCGACGCGCACGCGGGGCGGGTCATCGTCAGCTGCGTCATCGACAACCTCACCAAGGGAACCGCCGGCGGGGCCGTCCAGTCAATGAACATCGCCCTCGGACTCGACGAGACCGCGGGCCTGACCTTCCAGGGGACAGCACCATGAGCATCACCACCCCAGGCGGCTTCCGTGCCGCCGGCGTCGCCGCGGGCCTGAAGGCCTCCGGCGGCTCCGACGTCGCCCTCGTCATCAACGATGGGCCGCTGACGCACGCCGCCGCGGTCTTCACCACAAACCGGGTCGCCGCGGCGCCGGTGCTCTGGTCGCGCCAGGTTGTCTCCGACGGCCGGGTCGACGCCGTCGTCCTGAACTCCGGGGGGGCCAACGCCTGCACCGGCCCTGAAGGATTCGCCAACACCCACCGCACGGCCGAGGCCACGGCGGACCTGCTGGGAGTCTCCGCGGCCGATGTCTTCGTCTGCTCCACCGGGCTCATCGGGGAGCAGTTGCCGATGGACAAGCTGCTGGCGGGCGTCTCGGAGGCAGCCGGCAACCTCAGCTCCGCCGGAGGCCCGGCCGCCGCCGAGGCCATTCTGACCACCGACAGCGTCTCCAAGGAGGCGCGCTATCCGGCTTCCCCCGACACCGCGAGCGAGGGGTACTCGATCGGGGGGATGGCCAAGGGCGCGGGAATGCTTGCCCCCGGGCTCGCGACAATGCTCGTGGTGCTCACCACCGACGCCGTGCTTCCCCCGGCACAGCTCGACGCGGCGCTGCGGGCCGCCGTGCGGGTCAGCTTCGACCGGACCGATGCCGACGGGTGCATGTCCACCAACGACACCGTGGTGCTGCTCGCCTCGGGAGCCAGCGGAGTTGCCCCCGAACCGGACCAGTTCGCCTCCGCGCTGACCGGTGTCTGCCTCGACCTCGCCTCCCAGCTGATCACCGACGCCGAGGGGGCAAGCCACACCATCGCCATCACCACGGTCCGTGCAGCCTCCGAGGCCGACGCCGAAACCGTGGGACGCGCGGTGGCACGCTCAAACCTCTTCAAGACGGCGATCTTCGGCAATGACCCCAACTGGGGGCGGGTCCTGGCGGCGGTAGGCACCACCGACGCCGCGTTCGAACCCGACCGCCTGAACGTGTCGATGAACGGGGTGCAGATCTGCCGCAACGGCGGCATCGGGGACCCCCGCGACCTCGTCGACCTGTCGGGCCGGGAGGTCGCCGTGGAGATCGACCTCGCCGCCGGGACCGCCAGCGCCACCATCTGGACCAACGACCTCACGCACGAATACGTGCACGAGAACTCTGCCTACTCGAGCTGACAGAAGGACCGAACGTGACGCACTCCGCCGCCTCCGCCGCCGGCCTGCTCCGGGCGCAGGGTAATGCCGCCGCCCTGGTCGAGGCGCTGCCCTGGATCCAGCGCTTCGCTGGAACCACCATGGTGATCAAGTACGGCGGCAACGCGATGATCAACGACGACCTGCGCCGCGCCTTCGCCGAGGACATCGTGTTCCTGCACCACGTCGGCGTCCGCCCGGTCGTGGTGCACGGCGGCGGGCCGCAGATCAGCTCGATGCTCGGCCGCCTGGGCATCGAATCCGAATTCGCCGGAGGCCTGCGGATCACCAACGCCGAGGCCATGGACGTGGTGCGCATGGTGCTCACCGGGCAGGTCGGCCGCGAGCTGGTGGGCCTGATCAACGCCCACGGCCCCTATGCCGTGGGACTGAGCGGCGAGGACGGCGGCCTGCTTCAGGCAACGCGCACCGGCACCATCGTCGACGGGCAGGAGATCGACCTCGGCCTGGTGGGAGAGGTCACCGGGGTCAACCCCGGTGCCATCCTCGACATCCTTCAGGCCGGCCGGATCCCGGTCATCTCCACCGTCGCCCCGGAGACCGACGGCGACGGCGCCGGGACCGGGCAGGTGCTCAACGTCAACGCGGACACCGCGGCCGCGGCCCTGGCCGCGGCGCTGGGGGCCTCGCGGCTCGTCATCCTCACCGACGTCGAGGGGCTGTACCGCAGCTGGCCCGACAAGGACTCGCTGATCTCCTCCCTGCCGGCCGCGGAGCTGCGGGAGCTGCTGCCCTCGCTGGCCGCAGGAATGATTCCGAAGATGACGGCCTGCCTCAAGGCGGTCGACGACGGCGTGGAGAGCGCGTCCGTCATCGACGGGCGGCTGGCCCACTCCCTGATCCTCGAAACCTTCACCAACGCCGGAATCGGCACCCAGGTCACCGCCGACGCCGCAGCGCAGGCACCGGAGGCCCGGGCATGAGTGCCGGGACCGGGGGAGTGCCCGAGGCCGGCGGTGCGGAGTTCCTGGCGCGGCTCGGCTCACCGATGGGCACTCCGGCGTCCGGTGCGGACTGGCTCGCCCGGTACGGCTCCTCCCTCCTGGGGGTCTTCGGCACCCCGCAGCGCGTCCTCGTGCGCGGCAGCGGATGCACCGTCGAGGACGCCGACGGCAACACCTACCTCGACCTGCTCGGCGGGATCGCGGTGAACACCCTGGGCCATGCCCACCCGTTCGTCACCTCGGTGGTGTCGGCCCAGCTGGCAACCCTTGGCCACGTGTCCAACTTCTTCACCAGCCCCACGCAGATCGCGCTCGCCGAGAAGCTGCTGGCGCTCGCCGGAGCCCCGAACGATTCCCGGGTGTTCTTCACCAACTCCGGGACCGAGGCCACCGAGGCCGCGTTCAAGCTGGCCCGCCGGAACGGCTCGCCCACCCGCACCCGGATCCTCGCCCTCGACGGCGCCTTCCACGGGCGCAGCATGGGCGCCCTGGCCCTGACCGCGAAACCGGCCTACCGGGAGCCGTTCCAGCCGCTGCCAGGGGGAGTGGAGCACCTGCCGTTCGGGGACCCGGAGGCCCTGCTGAACGCCGTCGACGACACGGTGGCTGCGGTGTTCCTCGAGCCGATCCAGGGCGAGGCGGGCGTGCGCCCGCTGCCGCCGGGCTACCTTCGGCGGGCCCGGGAAGCCACCGCGGAACACGGCGCCCTGCTCATCCTCGACGAGGTGCAGACCGGCATCGGCCGCACCGGCACCTGGTTCGCCCACCAGGCCGAGGGGATCGTCCCCGACGCCATGACCCTGGCCAAGGGCCTCGGCGGCGGGTTCCCGATCGGTGCCCTGATGACCTACGGGCCGGCGTCGGGCCTGCTCACCCCCGGGCAGCACGGGACGACGTTCGGCGGCAACCCGGTCGCCGGCGCCGCGGGCCTTGCGACCCTCGCCGTCCTCGAGGAAACCGGTGCCCTCGACAACGCCCGGGCCCTGGGGGAGCACCTGCGCGCCGGGCTGGCCGCCGTTCCCGGGGTTCTCGAGACCCGGGGTGCCGGGCTCCTCGTCGGGTTCGACCTGGACGGCGCCTACGCGCCCACGGCGGTCTCGGCGGCGCTGAACGCGGGATTCATCATCAACAGCACCTCGGAGCGCACGCTGCGCCTGGCGCCACCGCTGATCCTCACCCGGCCGCAGGCCGACAGCTTCCTGGAGGCCCTCCCCGGAATCCTCACCACCGCGCAAGGAGCCGCATCATGACCCGACACTTCCTGGTCGACACCGATCTCAGTCCCGCGGAGCAGCGCGAGGTCCTCGACCTTGCCGACGAGCTGAAGAAGGACCCCTACTCGCTCGCCCCGCTGGCGGGCGGGGAGCACGGGCGCCGCACGGTGGCCGTCATCTTCGACAAGACCTCCACCCGGACCAGGATCTCCTTCGCCGCAGGCATCGCCGACCTCGGCGGCTCGCCGCTGATCATCGGTGCCGGGGAATCCCAGCTCGGGCACAAGGAGTCGATCACCGACACCGCGAAGGTCCTCGAACGCATGACCGCGGCCGTCGTGTGGCGCACCTACGCCCAGGCCGGGCTCGAGGAGATGGCCGCGGCGTCCTCGGTGCCGGTCATCAACGCCCTCTCCGACGACTACCACCCCTGCCAGCTGCTCGCGGACCTCATGACGGTCCGCGAGCGCAAGGGCGAACTCTCCGGACTCACCCTGGCCTACCTCGGCGACGCCGCCAACAACATGGCCAACTCCTACCTGCTCGCCGGGGTCACCGCCGGCATGCACGTGCGGATCGCCGGCCCCGAAGGCCACCTGCCCGCCGGCGCCGTCGTCGACGCCGCCCGGGAGCGGGCCGCGGCGACCGGCGGCTCGGTACTCATCACCACGGACCCGGCCGACGCCCTCCGGGACGCCGACGTGGTCGCCACCGACACCTGGGTCTCAATGGGCCAGGAGGATAAGAAGGCGGCCCGGCTCGAGCTGTTCCGCCCCTACGCCGTGGACGCGGCCGCGATGGGCCGGGCCCGGCCCGACGCCGTCGTCCTCCACTGCCTGCCGGCCTACCGCGGCTACGAAATCTCGGCCGACGTGATCGACGGCCCCCAGTCGGTGGTGTGGGACGAAGCCGAAAACCGGCTGCACGCGCAGAAGGCGCTCCTGGCCTGGCTGCTGCGCACCGCTGCGGCGGAAGAAGGGCCGGCATGACCCGCGAGTCGCACCGGCCGGCGACGAAGACCGCCCGCCAGGCCCGGATCACCGCCCTGCTCACCGCCCAGTCGGTGCGCTCCCAGGCCGAACTGGCCGCACTGCTGGCCGCCGACGGCGTCCAGGTCAACCAGGCGACCCTCTCCCGGGACCTCGTCGAGCTCGGCGCCGTGCGGATCCGCGGCCGTGACGGGGCGCTCGTGTACGCGGTGCCCGGCGAGGGCGGCGGCCGCGCACCGCAGACCGGGCTGACCCAGGAAATCCTCGACGCGCGCCTCGCTCGACTGTGCGCCGAACTGCTGGTCACCGCGGAGGCCTCGGCGAACCTCGTCATCCTGCGCACCCCGCCGGGCGCCGCCAACTTCCTCGCCCTCGCCATCGACCACTCGATTATGCCGTCGGTCCTCGGCAGCATCGCCGGGGACGACACGGTCATGCTCGTGACCCGCGACCCGAACGGCGGCGCGGAGGTCGCCGAACGCTTCCTGAACTACGCCCGCGACCCCCTCGGCGCGGGCGATCCCCACCCCGTACCCTCAAACCCCCTCCCGGACGCCGTGTCCGGGAATTCACCCAAGGAGCACACCCAGTGACCGAACGCATTGTTCTCGCCTACTCCGGCGGACTCGACACCTCGGTGGCCATCGGCTGGATCGCCGAGGCCACCGGCGCCGAGGTGATCGCCGTGGCGGTCGACGTCGGACAGGGCGGTGAGTCCCTCGAGGACATCCGACAGCGCGCCCTGGCCTGCGGCGCCGTCGAAGCCTACGTCGCCGACGCGCGGGACGAGTTCGCCAACGAGTACTGCATGCCCGCCCTGAAGGCCAACGCCCTGTACATGGACGCGTACCCGCTGGTCTCGGCGCTGTCCCGCCCGGTGATCGTCAAGCACCTCGTGGCCGCCGCCCGCGAGTTCGGCGCGACGACGGTGGCGCACGGCTGCACCGGCAAGGGCAACGACCAGGTCCGCTTCGAGGTCGGCATCCAGACCCGCGGCCCGGACCTGAAGTGCATCGCCCCGGTACGCGACCTCGCACTGACCCGCGACAAG
This sequence comes from Arthrobacter frigidicola, assembly GCA_003602285.1. Classification (GTDB taxonomy): domain Bacteria; phylum Actinomycetota; class Actinomycetes; order Actinomycetales; family Micrococcaceae; genus Arthrobacter_D; species Arthrobacter_D frigidicola. Next base: position 18,803 of record QZVU01000003.1, on the reverse strand, counting down.
GCCATCGCCTTCGCCGAGGAGAAGAACCTCCCCATCGAGACCACGAAGAAGAACCCGTTCTCGATCGACCAGAACGTGTGGGGGCGCGCCGTGGAGACCGGCTTCCTCGAGGACATCTGGAACGGGCCCACCAAGGACGTCTACGAGTACACCGACGCCCCGGAGGCCTCCCCGGCACCTGACGAGGTCGTCATCACCTTCGCCGGCGGCATCCCCGTGGCCATCGACGGCAGCCCCGTCACCCCGCTGCAGGCCATCGAACAGCTCAACCGCCGGGCCGGCGCCCAGGGCGTGGGCCGCATCGACATCGTCGAGGACCGCCTTGTCGGCATCAAGAGCCGGGAGATCTACGAGGCACCCGGTGCCATGGCGCTCATCGCCGCGCACCGCGAGCTCGAGAACGTCACCGTCGAGCGCGAGCAGGCCCGCTTCAAGAAGACCGTCGACCAGCGCTGGACCGAACTGGTGTACGACGGCCAGTGGTTCTCCCCGCTGAAGCGCTCCCTCGACACCTTTCTCGAGGACACCCAGAAGTACGTGAACGGGGACATCCGGATGGACCTCCACGGCGGCCGCGCCACCGTCACCGGCCGCCGCTCCGAGACCGCGCTCTACGACTTCAACCTGGCCACCTACGACACCGGGGACACCTTCGACCAGTCGATGGCCCGCGGGTTCATCGAGATCTTCGGCCTGTCCTCCAAGGTGGCCTCCGGCCGCGACCAGCGGGCCGGGGCCTGAGGTGGAGGCCCGCGCCACCGGAAGCACGAACACCGGATCGCTGTGGGGCGGCAGGTTCGACGGCGGCCCGGCCGACGCCCTGGCGGCGCTGAGCAAGTCGACGCACTTCGACTGGCGCCTCGCGGTGTACGACATCGAAGGCTCCCGGGCCCACGCCCGGGTGCTGCACCGGGCCGGGCTGCTGAACGAGGGCGAGCTGGCCGGGATGCTGAAGGCCCTCGACGCGCTCGACGCCGATGTCCGCTCCGGGGCCTACACCCCGGCGGACTCGGACGAGGACGTGCACGGGTCCCTTGAGCGCGGGCTGATCGAGCGGGCGGGCGCGGAGCTGGGGGGCAGGCTGCGCGCCGGCCGGTCCCGGAACGACCAGGTCGCCACCCTCGGGCGCATGTACCTGCGCGACCACGCGCGCGTCATCGCCGGCGGCGTGCTCTCCGTCGTCGATGCGCTCGTCGGCCAGGCCCGGGCCCACCCGGAGGCGCCCATGCCGGGGCGCACGCACCTGCAGCACGCCCAGCCGGTGCTGCTGAGCCACCACCTGCTCGCCCACGCCTGGGCGCTGCTGCGCGATGTGCAGCGGCTGCAGGACTGGGACCGGCGCGCGGGCGTCTCGCCCTACGGGTCCGGGGCGCTGGCAGGCTCCTCGCTGGGCCTCGACCCGGAGGCGGTGGCCGCCGACCTCGGGTTCGACTCGGCGACTCACAACTCGATCGACGGGACCGCCTCACGGGACGTCTATGCCGAATTCGCGTGGATCGCGGCGATGATCGGCGTCGACCTGTCCCGTATCAGCGAGGAGATCATTCTCTGGGCCACCAAGGAGTTCTCCTTTGTGACGCTTCATGACTCGTTCTCCACCGGTTCCTCGATCATGCCGCAGAAGAAAAATCCGGATGTCGCCGAGCTGGCCCGCGGCAAGGCCGGCCGGCTGATCGGAGACCTCACCGGGCTCCTGGTTACCCTGAAGGGACTGCCCCTGGCCTACAACAGGGATCTCCAGGAGGACAAGGAACCGGTGTTCGACGCCGTCGACACCCTTGAGCTCCTGCTGCCGGCCGTGTCCGGGATGATCGCCACCCTCACCTTCTCCACCGAACGGATGGCAGCGCTGGCGCCCCAGGGATTCGCGCTGGCCACCGACGTCGCGGAATGGCTGGTGAGGCAGGGGGTTCCCTTCCGTGAGGCGCACGAACTGTCCGGCGCGGCGGTGCGGCTCGCGGAGGGCCGCGGGGTGGACCTTGACGGTCTCACCGACGAGGAGTACGCGGGAATCTCCGCCCATCTCACTCCCGGGGTGCGGGAGGTCCTGAGCGTCGAGGGGTCCCTCGGCAGCAGGGACGCCCAGGGCGGAACCGCTCCGGCCGCCGTCGCCCGCCAGCTCGAAGCCCTCGAGCGGGAGCTGCGCGCGGCGGCGGATTTCGCCCGCCCCCGGGCCTCCTGAGGATCCACGGCGGCCCGTCCGGGCCGCCGGGGGAGTCTTCCGTCGGGCCCGGAGCCGGAGTAGGTTGTGGCTAACCCACCCGGAGGGACCATGGACGCAGGCACCAGAACCGAAACCCCCGCCGGTACGACTGTGCCCGGGCAAACCCACCCCGGCAGAACGCACGTGGGCGGCCCCGGGCGGGCGGATCCCACCGGACGCGTCGAGCAGGTCCATGGGAACCACGTCCTGGCCTTCGACGAACAGTTCGACTACCCGCGGTCGTATCTGTGGGAACTGCTGACCTCGCCGCCGAAGCTCGAGCGCTGGCTCGGACGGCTCAGCCCGGGGCTGAAGCTCGGCAAGGAGTTCTCCCTCGAACTCGACGGCGGAGTCATCAGCGGCACCGTGGTGCACATCGACCCGCCCAGCAGCGTGCAGTTCACCTGGGAGGACGAGTTCGGCCTCGTGTCGATCGTCGAGTTCCGGGTGCTGCCCAGCAACGGCGGCACCCTCCTCCAGCTCCGGCTCCATCCGGAGACCGACGAATTTTTGGCCGAGGGAGCGGCGGGCTGGCAGCTGCTGCTCGGGGCCCTGCGGGCGGCGGCGGCCGGCGTGCCGGCGGAGGGGACGGACTGGATGGAGCTGCGCGACGCCTACTGCCGGCGCTTCGCGCTTTCCCCCAGCATGGGCGTGCTCGAAGAGGTGGAGGGCGTGGCGCTCGTCCGTTTCGACCGGCGCTACGAAGGAAAGCTGCTCCTTGTCAATGATGCGCTGACCGCGGACCCCGAGGACCAGCCCTTCGTCGAGCTGGCCGAGGTGGACCTCGCCCGCGAGGGCAAGAAGTGCACCCGGGTGACGGTGCGGGCGGTCGTGGAGGACCGGGCGGGGCTTCCAAGGCTCATGGCCCGCTGGCATGCCCATCTCGACGCGGTCGCCGTGAACCTCGCCGGTGGCTCACCCCACCGGAGCGAGCGCAAGATCCGGGTCCTCGAGGAGTTCTACCGCCGGGCCCTGGCCGCCTGAGCCGGGCCAGGCGTGTCGGTCCGCAGCAGCAGCTGTTCGGGCGAGGGCGAGAGGGCGTTGGTGAACACCGCGCACGCGGCCCCAACCGCGCCCACATCGGTGCCGAAGGCCGTTCCCTCGACCTGGATGCCGTCCGCGTGCGGGGCCACGGTCAACCTCGTCAGCACGTCCTGAACAATCCGGAGGTAGGACCCGGCCAGCAGCGGCCAGTATGGACCCCCGAACACCACGCGGTCGAAGTCGAGGGCGTTCGTCAGCACGGAGACGGCCTTGGCCACGCGCTCGGCGGAGACGTCGATGATTCTCCGGGCGGCCTCCCCGTCCACCGCACGGGCGCACAGGTCGAGGAACGCCGTTTCGACCGCTCCCGGGTCGGCGTTGTCCACGGCATAGTCAAGCACGCCCAGCAGCACGGCCTCCTGCACGAGGTTCTGCGGCATGCAGGTCACCGCCAGGCAGCCCCGCAGCCCGCAGGTGCAGGCCGGCCCGTCGGGGGCCACGACGATGTGCCCGACCTCGCCGGCGTTCTGCGTCCGCCCGCGGAGCACCGACCCGCCCGACACCAGACCGATGCCGATGCCGGTCCCGAGGTAGACGAAGAGGAAGTTCTCCGGCGACTCGCTGGAACTGCCCCAGATCTCCGCCACGGCCGCCGCGGCGACGTCCTTCTCAAGCACCACCGGAAAGCCGGTCGCCTCACTGAGGGAGCTCCGCAGGGGCACCTGGTGCCACCCCCGAAGGAAGGGAGGATCGACAACGACGCCGTGCTCCGGGTCGATGGGGCCCGGAGATGCGACCCCGACGCCCAGCACGAGGCCCCGGTCGACCCCCGCACCGGCAAGCAGGTCGGCGACGGCAGAGGCCATGACATCCACAACCGCCTCGGCGCCGGGCTCCACCGGCGTGCGCCGCGTGGAGTGGGCGACGACCCGGCCGCTGAGGTCGAGGATCACGAAGGTGATGACCGCCGGATCGAGGTGCACGCCAACCGCGTAACCCGCCGTCGGGTTCAGGGTGAGGACCGTCCGCGGCTTCCCGCGCCCCTTCCTCACAGTGCCCGACTCGACGATCAGCGCCTGGTCGAGCAGCCGCCGGGCGATGTTCGAGAGGGTCTGTGCCGACAGGCCGGTGGCACCCGCCAGCTCAACGCGGCTGAGCCCGTCCGGGGACCGCCGAATGGCGTCGAGGACCACCGTCTGGTTGAAGTCACCCATCCGCGGAAGGTTGGTGCCCCGGCGCGACGGCGCACCGAATTCAGCGCTCAAGGCACACCCTCTCCGTCGATCGGGCTCCCCGGCTTAAGCCCTGCGTGCAAATCTTAGCGTTGCGAGCTGGAACGGCCGCAGCTCCAGTTCCACCGACGGCGATTCCGCCCGGCGGAGCGCGGCACCCTCGACGGGCCGCTCCAGGAGGTCGGTTTCGCCCACCGAGGTGAACGCGAAGCCGGCCGTGAGCGTTCCCCGGGCCCGCGTCCCGTGCGCCTCGTAGAGGCGGACGACGACGTCGCCGCTGCCGTCCTCGGCCAGCTTGACCGCCTCGACGACGAGCGCATCGGAGTCGACGGTGAACAGGGGAGCGGCGTCCGGAGTGCCCACGCCCTCGACGGTCCGCAGCGGCAGGTTGAGCCGGTACCCTTCCCGCACCGCCTCAGGGATGCCGGCGCCCACCCGCAGCGACACGTTCATCAGGTGCCGGCCCTGGTCGGCCGTCGGGTCCGGGAAGGTCGGAGCCCGCAGCAGCGAGAGCCGCACGGTGGTGGTCGATCCGCGGCCGGTCGAGGACGAGCGTGCGACGTCGTGTCCATAGGTCGAATCGTTCGCCACAGCCACCCCGTAGCCGGTTTCGCCAACATGCACCCAGCGGTGCGCCACCGTTTCGAAGCGGGCGGCGTCCCAGGAGGTGTTGGCGTGGGTGGGCCGGTGGATATGGCCGAACTGGATCTCGGAGGTGGCGCGGTCGGCGTGCACATCGAGCGGGAAGGCGAGCTTGAGCAGTTTCTTCTGTTCGTGCCAGTCGACCTCGGTCCGGATGTCGAGCCTCGGCTCGGTGCCGTCGAGGGAGAGGAACTGGACCACCCGCGAGGCGCTGAACTCCCGTTCGATCCGCAGCGCCTGGCCGCCGGGCCCGTCGATGACCCGCAGGTCCGTGAGCTCGGTGAGGTCGCGCGTGTTCCGGCGGTAGTGCTCATCGATGTCCCAGGCGTCCCATTGGGTGGGAGTGTCGCGGTGCAACTGCAGGAGGTTCGCCGCTGCGCCGTCGGGCACCAGTTCCCGTCCGGCGGCGGCGTCGTAGACGGAGCGAACCAGCCCGGTGCCGTCGACGAAGACCCGGACCGCGGCGTTCTCGAGCCGGTAGCCGCCGTCGGCCGCGCGAATGGTCCCTGCGCCGGGATGCCGGTCCCGTCCCGCGGCAGACAGCGCCGGGACGCCGTCGACTGCGTAGGGCGAGGCATTGAGCACGGCGGTGTGCGGCCCGGCCCCGAGGAGGCTGCGGGCGGCGCTGTCGATGATCGCCCCGAGCCGTACCGCCACGTCGGCGTAGTTGCGCTCGGCCTCCTGGTGAACCCAGGCGATGGAGGAGCCGGGCAGGATGTCGTGGAACTGCTGGAGCAGCACCACCTCCCAGATCTCGCGCAGCTCCTGCTCCGGATAGGCGGCCCCGGTGCGCACCGCCGCTGTTGTGGCCCACAGTTCGGCCTCCCGCAGCAGGTGCTCGGAGCGCCGGTTGCCGCGCTTGGTGCGGGCCTGTGAGGTGTAGGTTCCGCGGTGGAACTCAAGGTACAGCTCGCCGGACCAGACCGGAGGCTGCGGATACTCGGCCTCCGCGTCCTCAAAGAAGGCCCGGGGGCTGGAGAGGGCCACCGTGGGCGATCCCTCGAGGGAGGAAGTCCGCCGGGCGGCGGCGATCATCTCGCGGGTCGGTCCGCCGCCGCCGTCGCCGTGGCCGAAGGGGACCATCGAGGTGGTGCCGATTCCCTTTTCCGCGTACTGGCTCTCGGCGCGGGCCAGTTCCTCGCCGCTCAGGGTCGAGTTGTAGGTGTCCACGGGAGGGAAGTGGGTGAACAGCTGGGTGCCGTCGATGCCTTCCCACCGGAAGGTGTGGTGCGGCATGGTGTTCGTTTCGTTCCACGAAATTTTCTGCGTCAGGAACCAGCGCGCCCCGGCGGCGGCCATGATCTGGGGCAGCGCCGCCGAGTAACCGAAGGAATCGGGCAGCCACACCTCCTCGCACTCGACGCCGAACTCACGGAGGAAGAAGTTCTTGCCGGCCACGAACTGGCGTGCCAAGGCCTCCCCGCCGGGCAGGTTGGTGTCGGATTCGACCCACATCCCGCCGACGGGAACGAAGTTTCCGGCGGCCACCTTCTCCTTCACCCGCTCGAAGAGCTCAGGGTAGGAGGCCTTGAGCCACGCGTACTGCTGGGCCGAGGATGCCGCGAAGACGAAGTCTGGGTTTTCGTCGATGAGGTCGCACACGTTGGAAAAGGTCCGCGCCACCTTCCGGACCGTCTCACGCGTCGGCCAGAGCCACGCGGAGTCGATGTGGGCGTGCCCGACGGCGTGGAGCCGGTGCGCGCTCGCCGACGCCGGCTTGGCCAGGGCCGGCGCGAGGATGTCCCGGCCGAGCTGCGCGGTGCCGGCGACGTCGTCGGGGTCCATCTCATCGACGGCCCGGTCGAGGGCACGGAGGATCTCGGCGCGCCGCTGGGAGGATGCGGGCAGCTGCCCGAGCAGTCCAAGCAGGGCGGCGAAGTCCTGCTCCAGCTCCCACACCGTCAGGTCGAGCAGCCCGACTTCGATCTGGGCGAGGCGGTACAGTCGGGCGTCTCCCGCCGTCGCCTTGTCCCCGTAAGGGGTGGGGATGAACAGGAAGTCCTGGGCCACATTCGGGTTCGCCGCGGCCTCGATGTAGAGGTCGATGGGCTCGCCGAACCCGGCGTCCAGCCGCACACCGCGGTTCAGGGGCTCGACGGCCTTCAGGATGCGGCCCGACGCCGAGTACACCGTGCCCTCTGCCTGGAATCCGGGCTGCGCCCCGGTGAAGCCCAGGTCGACGACGAGTTCGACCCGGGTTTCCTGCTCGTCCGCCCATGCGGCGGGAATCTTGCCCTCGGCGTGGAACCAGACGGTGCCCCACGGCTTGCCCCAGTACATTCCGTGCCCGGCGGGAGTGAACTCATTACGTACGGCCTCCTCGAAGGGCACGGGCTCGTCGGGCACCTCCCAGGAGCTGAGGGTGAGGGAGGAGGTGCCTCGGTAGAGGGCCGGCTGGACGCGTTCTCCGCGGAAACGCCGGACGCGGGCCTCGACGAGGGGGCTGTCGTAGTGCATGGGGGGACCTTTCGGGTGCGTTGGGGCCGGGGGAACCGGCGGTGGCCACAGGCCTCGGGAAAATGGAGCCGGGACGGTCAGCCCTTGATCGCCCCGGCGGTGGCGAAGGAACCGCCGATGCCCTTGGTGACCAGGATGTAGAGGACGATGACCGGAATCGAGTAGAGCAGGGAGAAGGCCGCGAGCTGCCCGTAGGCGACGCTTCCGTACTGGCCGAAGAAGTTGAACACCGTCACGGCGGCGGGCTGCTTGTGGTTCGAGAGCAGCAGGATGAAGGGGATGAAAAAATTTCCCCACGCCTGGATGAACACGAAGATGAAGACCACGGCAAGGCCCGGGCGCATCAGCGGAACGACGACGGTGCGGAGTGCCCGCATCGCGCTCGCCCCGTCGATCCAGGCGGCCTCCTCGAGGCTGACCGGCACCGAATCCATGAAGTTCTTGGTCATCCAGATCGCCATCGGCAGCGAGGTCGCGGCCATGAACAGCGCGACCGTGGCCACGCTGTCGAGCTGGCCCAGCCGGACGAACATGCTGTACACGGGGACCATCATGGCGGTGATCGGCAGCCCCGTTCCAAACAGCACCCCGTAGAGGAACGGCTTGTTGTACCGGGCCTGGTAGCGGGACAGCGGATAGGCCGCGAGCACCGCGGCCAGCACGGTGATGACGGCGCAGCCGGCCGAGAGGAGGAAGCTGTTCCACAGCGGCCACAGGGTCTGCTCCGGGGTGAGGACCGCGGAGAAGTTGGCCAGGGAAAACTCCGCCGGCAGGTTCAACGACGCGGTTGCCTTCGTGTCCAGGGACGCCAGGAGCAGCCAGGCCAGCGGCAGGAGGAAGCAGGCCGCGATCGCGAGCAGGACGGCCGAGGAGACGCCGCGTGAGACGGACCTGCGCGGTGAGGCGATGGAGGTGGTCATGAATTGTCCCCCGGTTTCAAAACTCGGATGTAGAGGATGGAGAACACCGCGCCGATGAGCAGCATGACCGTCGCGATAGCGGTGCCGTAGCCGACCTTCCCGAGCCCAAAGGCCTCGGCGTAGGCGAAGATCGGCAGGGTGGTGCTGCGCTGGTTCGGTCCGCCGCTCGTCATCACGAAGATCAGGGTGAAGACGGACAGGGTCTGCAACGTGATGAGCATCAGGTTGGTCGAGATGCTGTTGCGGATCATGGGGACGGTGACGTAGATCAGGCGTTTCCACCCGCCGGCGCCGTCGATGACGGCGGCCTCGGTGATCTCGGGGGCGACGTCGTTCAGGGCGGCCTCGTAGATCATCATCGAGAACGCTGTGCCCCGCCAGATATTGGCAAGGATGACGGCGGCCATCGGGTAGGTGAAAAGCCAGTCGACCGGTTCCGCATTGACGGCGGCGAGCATCCGGTTCAGCGTTCCGTCGGAGCTGAAGAAGGCGTAGCAGGCAAAGGCCGCCACGATCTCCGGGAGGACCCACGCCGTCACCACCGTCGTCGCGACGACCGAGCGGACCGCCTTAGGCGCCGCGGCGGTCAGCAGGGCCAGCCCCAGGCCCAGGAAGTTCTGCCCGATGACCGCCGAGAGGAGCAGGAACACGACGGTCAGCCACAGGGCATTCGGGAAGTCGGGGTCCGTGATGAGCGCAAGATAATTGTCGAGGCCGACGAACCGCGGGTTTGAGGCGGCCGTGCCCGACAGCGAGGCATTGGTGAAGGATCCGTAGACGGACCAGATCACCGGGCCGAGCATGAACAGCGCCAGCAGGACGACGGCGGGGACGAGGGGCACTGCGCGCCGCAGTGAGCGGCGCGCAGTAGGGGTCCGGCCCGCGGCGGCCGGGCGCCGCGCAGCCTGCGGAGGCCTCCTGGCCCCGCCGGTCCGGGTCGGGGTGGCTGTCACTTCTCGATGACGTTGTCGTCGCCGACCAGGTTCCGGACCGCGTCGTCGTACGCGTCCGCCGCCTCCTCGACTGACTGTTCCCCGGTCATGACGGCCTCCATGGCCTGCTGGATGCTTCCCGAGATCTCGGGGTAGTCCGAGGTGGTGGGGCGGTAGTGCGTCACCTCGACGAGGTCGCTGAAGAACTTGTTGACCGGGCTGGACTCGGTGAAGGAGGGGTCCTCGGCGACGTCGCTGCGCACGGGAACCTGGGAGGCGTCCTTATTGAAGGACAGGGTGTTGTCCTTATTGAGCGCCGTGCTGATGAAGTCGAATGCCATGTCGGGGTTCTTGGTGTTCGCCCCGACGGCCAGGGTCCAGCCGCCGGACATGCTCGTCGCACCGGGCTCCTGCCCGTTCTGCGTGGGCATGGGGGCGACGGCCATGACCTCGGACCACTCCGGCCAGGGGGCGGGCCCGGTCTCAAGCCAGGTCCCCGCGATCCACGAGCCGTCGATGGAGGCGCCGACCTTGTTGGTGGGGTAGCCCTCGCCGTTGAGCTGCTGGTAGTAGTTCGAGTCAAGCGCCGTGGCGACCTCCGGGCCCAGACCGCCTCCATAGACGTCGGAGATGAACTGCAGGGAGTCCCTGAACCCCTGCGAGCCCACGACCCACTTGCCCTCTTCCGTGTCGTACAGGGTGTCCTCCGTGCCGTAGAGGAGCATCTCGAAGCCCTGCATCGAGGCAGCTTCGCCCATGCCGGTGCCGGAGTAGATGTTGAAGGGGACCGCGTCGGGGATGGCAGCCTTGATTTTCTCGGCGGCGCTGAGGATGTCATCCCAGGTCTTGGGCTCCCACGGCACGTCGAGCCCGGCTTCCTTAAACACCTCGGTGTTGTACCAGAGGGCGCGGGTGTCGGTTCCCATCGGCACCGCGTAGGTCTTTCCGTCGGCACCCAGGCCGGCTTGCTTGGCGCTGTCGATGAATGCCGAGTCCCAGTCCTCCCACTCGGCGAGGTGCTCGTCTAGGGCCAGGAGGTAACCCGCTTCGGCGTCGGGCCGGACGCGGAAGCTGTCCTCGTAGAAGACATCCGGCGCCGTGTCGGGGGAGCGCTGCATCAGGGCGAGCTTGGTCGCGTAGTCGTTCTCCTCCGCCTGGATGGGCTCGAGCTCGACTGTCGATCCCGGATTGGCCTCTTCGAAATCCTCCTTGGCCTTCTTCATCAGCTTGTCCACCTGCGTGTAGGTGGCGGTCGTCTGATAGGCCACCGTAATTGACTTGTCGCCGCCCTCGGCGTCATTGCCTGCCGGTGCGCAGCCCGAGGCCGCGAGAACCAGGAAGGGGAGGGCGGGCGCGGCCCAGAGAACTGACTTTCGCATGGTGCTCCTTTGCTCCATTGAGAACCCACCGGGAATTCTGCGGGTCGCCTTTGGCCAGCAGGAGGACGGCGGGTTGCGACGGGAGTGAAAGTAGTGGCCCGTCGTTGCGATAAGTAAAGCGACTGGAGTAATTCCTGTCAACGGTTCGCGGCCGGTTTTTCGCGCCGCGCACGGCAGCCGCGGGGCACGCCCCTGCGCCGAAACTGCAGCTCACCACGCGTTCCGCGGTGCAAAGCGGGGTGACGTGCAAACTCGACGAAAGGGGCGGTCGGAAAGACCCACCCGGTGCCCGCCCGATCTCGTCGAGACTGCACGTCACCACGCTCTACGGGCGCCAAAGGGTGGTGAGCTGCGCACTCGACGAAAGGGGCGGTGGAAAGAACGCATCTGGGTCCACCCGCGCCGCACTCGGCTCCGCGCTTGGCCGGAATGTGCCCTGCCGGCGGAGGGGTCAGCCGAAGAGGGCCGTCTGCGCTCCGGAGGCAGTGGCCGACGCGGCAGGGGCGAGGCCGCGCGCTGCGGCCTCCCGGTCGAGGAGCCGGCGCTTGACCTCGAGGCCCCAGCGGAATCCACCCAGGGTGCCGTCGGTGCGGACCACCCGATGGCACGGGACAAAAAGGGCCGCCGCGTTGCGCGCACAGGCCGCCGCGGCCGCCCGGACGGCGGTCGCCTTGCCGGTCAGCGCCGCGTACTGGGCGTAGGTGACCGGCTCGCCCGCCGGCACCTCGCGCAGCACCTCCCAGGCGCGGGTGCGGAACGGTCCCGAGAGCTGGTGGACGGGGACCTCGAGGATCGCCGCGAGGTCGCCGTCGTAGTAGGCCTCAACGGCGTCGGTGATCCGCCGCAGCTCTGCCGGCGCGGCGCTCATCGAGACCGGCATGAGGCTGGCGTGAATCTGCCCGGTCAGGTCCGCCGTGTCGGCGGTCCAGCCCGAGGCAATCACCACCCCGTCGCGTTCAATGATGGTGAAGGGCCCGTCCGGAGTGGGGATGGTGGTGGTCAGGGAGGTCATCACTGGTTGTCCTTCGATTCCTTGGAGGGGGCCGGGGGTAAAGCATCGGGGGAGGAGCCCGGGCGGGCAGCGTGAACCAGGCGGGCGCCGGAGGCGCGCGCCGGGATGCCGGAGGCAACCCGCCACAGGTGCATCGTGGCATAGGAACGCCAGGGGCTGACGGCGGACATGGCGTCGGAGAGCGCGGCGGCCGCCGCGGCCTTGGTCGCAGCCCCGGCCGCCGGCCCGCCGGACCCGGTGAGGGCCGCCCACCCGTTCCGGATGGCGGCGTCGTTGCCGAGGTGGACGTCGGTTGCCCCAAGTACCCGCATGGCCACGTAGTTCACGGTCCACGGGCCGATCCCGGGAAGGGGAAGCAGCCGGTCCGCCAGCGACTGCGGGTCGTCCTCCACGCCGAGGCGGATGCTGCCGTCGGCGAGGCCCTCGGCGGTGCGGCGCACCGCCTCGATCCGCCGGGCCGGTCCGCGCAGCACGCTCCCTGCCACCTCCGCGATCTGCGCCGGATTCGGAAACAGCCGCTCGAAGCCGGGCTGGGGCAGGACCGACGGCGTGCCCGCCCCGGCCAGGGAGGTGAGCGCGGTTCTCGCTGCGCTCACGGTGATCTGCTGGCCGATCATCGCCCGGATGAGGAGCTCCGCGGGGTCAACCGCCCCGGGAAGCCGGATCCCGGGCACCGCTGCCGCCAGCGGAGCGAACAGCGGGCTGCCCGAGAGGGCGGCATCGACGGCCGTGGGATCGGCGTCGAGGTCGAACAGCCTGCGGATCCGGCTCAGGAGCACGGGCAGGTCGCTGAGGCTCTCAAGGCTCAATTCGACCCGCAGGCCCCCCGGCGCATCCCTGCCGTCCACGGGGAACGCGCGGAACCAGCCCTGTCCACCCGGAAGCTGCACCAGCCGGGCGTAGCTTTCGTTCGTGCCCTGCTCCACGCCGGGGAGGGCACGGGCGGCCAGGAAGCCGAAGATGCCGTTGTCGTAGGGGGCCCGGACCGGCAGGGTCAGGACCAGCCCCGGAAACGCCGGGACGGCCGCACCGGGCGGGCGGTCGGCGGAACGGCGGGGAGCCCGGGTGAGGGAATCCGCCCCGCGCAGCTGGGACGGGGTGAGGTCGAAGACCTCCTGCACCGTGTCGTTGAACTGGCGGATGCTGTTGAAGCCCGCGGCGAAGGCGACGTCCGACAGCTTCATCGAGGTCGCGGTCAGCAGCGTCCGTGCGGTCTGCGCGCGGCTCGCACGGGCCAGGGCCAGCGGGCCTGCGCCGAGTTCCTCACGCAGGATGCGGTTGAGCTGCCGGGTCGAGTACCCGAGCTTTCCAGCCAGGCCGGCGACCCCCGACCGGTCGACCTCGCCGTCGGCGATCAGCCGCATCGAGCGGGCCGCCACGTCCGAGCGCAGATTCCATTCCGGGGTGCCGGGCACAGCCTCGGGCAGGCAGCGCTTGCAGGCCCGGTATCCGGCCTCGTGGGCCGCGGCCGACGTGCGGTAGAACCGGACGTTCGCCGGCTTCGGGGTGCGTGCGGGGCAGGACGGCCTGCAGTAAATGCCGGTGCTGGAGACCGCCGTGACGAACTGTCCGTCGAAACGAACGTCGCGGGCGTCGATGGCGCGGTACTGCTGCCAGAAGTCCATTGCTTCATCCTCCCAGCTTTCCCAAGCCCAACCTAGCGGGAATCGGACATCACCGTGGCGGCCCGGGTTGGAGGAGGACGCGGGCGGCTTGCTACCGTAACTGGTTGTGGCCCACCTGCCTGTTCCCGGCGCACCCGCGCCCGCCCCGCCCGTTTCCCACCCGTCGCGCAGCCGCCTGGCCGTGAACCCCCTGAAAGCGGCACCGTTGCTGCTCGGTGCGTTCCTGACCCATCGGGGCGAAGAAGGGCCGGTGACCGTCCGCATCACCGAGGTCGAGGCCTACCGCGGCACCGAGGATCCGGGCTCGCACGCCTTCCGGGGCAGGACCGCCCGGAACGCCTCCCTGCACGGGCCCGCCGGCACGCTCTACGTGTACTTCACCTACGGCATGCACTACTGCGCCAACGTGGTGTGCGGTGACGACGGCCGCGCCGGAGGCGTGCTGCTGCGCGCCGGGGACGTCGTCGAGGGAATCGAGACGGCCCGGGCCCGCCGGGGAGGGCCTCGAAGCGACCTCGACCTGGCCCGCGGCCCGGCCCGCCTGGCGCAGGCGCTCGGCCTCGACCGCCGGTTCGACGGCGCCGACCTGTTCGCCGGGCCGCTGGACCTCGAGCTGCCCGAAACGCCCGCAGCGGCCGGGGAGTATGCCACCGGTCCGCGCGTCGGGCTCAGCGGTCCCGGGGGGAGCGCCGAGTACCCATGGCGCTTCTGGCTGCCCGGCGAGCCCACCGTCTCCAAGTACCGGCCCGCGAAGCCCCGTGCTGCCCGTAAGGTGATGGGGTGAATATCAGCTCACCGGCCCCCCAGAGCGCCGGTTCCGCACGTGACCTCGTCGAGAAACTCTGCGCCCCGGTGCCGGACTTTCCCCTGCCCGGAATCATCTTCCGGGACCTCACGCCGGTCTTCGCGGACGCCGCGGCGTTCCGCACCGTCATCGACGCCCTCATCGAACCGTTCCACGGCACCTTCGACGTCGTGGCCGGCATTGAGGCCCGCGGGTTCCTGCTCGCGGCTGCCGTCGGATATGCCGCCGGAACCGGCGTCGTCACGGTCCGGAAGGCCGGAAAACTGCCGCGCGCTGTCTACTCGGAGGCCTACGACCTCGAGTACGGCCAGGCCACCCTTGAAATCCACAGGGATAGCGTCACTCCCGGCACCCGGGTGCTCCTGCTCGACGACGTGCTGGCCACCGGGGGGACCCTCGCGGCGGCGGCGCGGCTCTTCGAGCGGGGCGGTGCGGAGGTGGTGGGATGCGGCGTCGTGCTTGAACTCGAGGCACTGGCCGGCCGCGAACTCCTGCCGGGTCGCCGGGTGCACGCGCTGTCAACCCTGTAGGGTTCTGCGCACGTTAATCAGGATAGAATTGACGGTCTGCCTTTCCGGGAGGGAAACCCATCATGCATGAAACGTCCCACGCCAAGAACGAACTTGAGCACGAGCGCGGGTACGTTGACGGCCTGTACCGGCGGCTCGACGAGCTGCGTGAGGAAAAAGCCCGGCAGCTGGCGGAGGTCCGCCGCAGCGCCTCGGCCGGCTCGCACCAGAACCGCTCCGAACGCGACGCTTTTGCCACCATGTACGAGGACCGCCTCGCCCAGCTGAACGCCGTGGACGATCGGCTCGTCTTCGGGCGCCTCGACCTGGACGACGGCGAGGAGCGCTACATCGGCCGGATCGGGCTCTCCACAGAGGACCTCCAGCAGCTGATGATCGACTGGCGGGCGCCCGAGGCCGGAACGTTCTACCAGGCGACGGCCTTCGAGCGGATGGGCGTCCGCCGCCGCCGGCACCTGATCCTCTCCCGGCGCGACGTGGTCGCCATCGAGGACGACGTCCTCGACGCCGGACTGCTGAGCAACGACGAGTCGCTGCAGGGCGAGGGGGCGTTGCTGGCCGCGCTGAACTCCCGCCGGACTGGCCAGATGTCCGACATCGTTGGCACCATCCAGGCCGAGCAGGACCGCATCATCCGGGCGCCGCTTTCGGGGATGACGGTCGTGCAGGGCGGGCCGGGCACCGGCAAGACCGCCGTGGCCCTGCACCGCGCCGCCTACCTCCTCTATACCCACCGCGACCGGCTCAAGTCCGCCGGCGTGCTCCTCGTCGGACCGACCGATGCGTTCATGAAGTACATCGAGAGGGTCCTGCCTTCGCTCGGCGAGACGGGCGTGGTGATGGCAGGCATCGGCACCCTGATGCCCGGCATCACCACCGTTCCCGAATCCAGTGAAGGAGCCGCGGCGCTCAAGGGCCGGCTCGAAATGGCGCAGATCATCCGGAACGCCGTCGCCAACCGCCAGCGCATCTTGGCGGAGCCCCGCCGGCTCAATGTTGAAGGCACGATGCTGACCCTGACGCCGCGCCAGGTGGCCCGGGCCAGGGACCGGGCGCGCGCCACCGGCAAACCGCACAACGAAGCCCGCGTCACGTTCGTCAAGATCCTCCTGCGGGAACTGACCGAACAGCTGACCGAGCAGCTTGAGGCCTCCTCCGGTCCCGGCAACAACGCCGACCGGGCCTACCTCGCCGAGGACGTGCGCAGCTCCCGTGACGTGCGGATTGCGCTGAACCTCGCCTGGATGCCGCTCACGCCGGAAAAGCTCATCACCGAGCTGCTGAGCAAGCCCGCCCACCTCGCCGCGGCCGCACCGCACTGGACCGAGGCGGACCGGGCACTGCTGCTGCGGCCGGCCGACGCCCCCTGGACCGAGGCCGACGTCCCGCTCCTGGACGAGGCCGCCGAGCTCCTCGGTGAACTCGACGCCTCGGCCGGCAGGGACACCGCCGCCCGGGAGGCCGAGAACCGCCGGGACCTCGCCAATGCCGAGCGCACCCTCGAGAACGTCAATGCGTCCCTCGTCGACTCGGGCGTCGACGGCGTCGTCACCGCCGAGGCCCTGGCACAGCACAATGCCGTTTCCTCAGTACGGCTTAGCGCAGCGGAGCGGGCCGCCGGCGACCGGACCTGGGCCTTCGGGCACATCGTCGTCGACGAGGCACAGGAGCTCTCTCCGATGCAGTGGCGCCTGCTCATGCGGCGCTGCCCGGTGAAGTCGTTCACGGTGGTCGGAGACATCGCCCAGACAAGTTCGGCTGCCGGTTCGAGCTCCTGGGGCCAGGCGCTCGAACCGTTCGTGGGTGATCGCTGGCAGCTCGAGGAGCTGACGGTGAACTACCGGACTCCGGCGCAGATCGCCGAAGCCGCCGTCCGGATGGCCACCGCCGCCGGGCTGGTGATCTCGGCGCCGAAGGCGGTGCGCGAAGGCCGCTTCGCCCCCGTCGTCGACCGGGTGCCCGAGCTGATTCCCGCCCTGCTGCAGGCGGTGCCCGAGGAACTGGACATCGTGGATGGCGGGCTGCTCGCCGTCATCGCCCCCGAGGACCAGCTCGACGACGTCCGGCGGGCCCTCACCGCCGAGTACGGCGACCGGGTCGGATCCGGGGCCGGCGGTCCCACCCAGGACATCGTGCTGCTGACTCCGCGCGGTTCCAAGGGCCTTGAGTTCGACGGCGTCGTCATCCTGGAGCCGCAGCGCATGCTCGATTCGGCCACCTCCCGGGTGGGGGACCTGTACGTGGCGATGACACGCCCCACCCAGCGGCTGCGCCTGATCTCGACCGGCACGATCCCGGAGGGCATCGAGGGCTGATAATTTGGATCCTGTGCCGCAGACGACAGAATCCTCAGATCCGGGCCTGAGCGCCCAGCAGAACGACCCCTCATTCGCCAACGTGTGGCAGGAGCTCCGCTGGCGCGGGCTCGTGCACGTCTCGACGGACGAGGCCGAGCTCGAAGAGCTCCTGGCCGGAGACCCGGTCACCTACTACTGCGGCTTCGACCCGACGGCACCGAGCCTGCACCTGGGCAACCTCGTGCAGCTGCTGCTGATGCGCAGGCTCCAGCTCGCTGGCCACAAGCCGCTGGCCCTCGTGGGCGGTTCGACCGGGCTGGTGGGGGACCCCCGGCCCACGGCCGAGCGCACCATGAACACTCGGGAGACGGTGGCCGAATGGGTCGGCTACCTCCAGGGGCAGGTTCAGCGCTTCCTGAGCTTCGACGGCCCCAACGGGGCCCGCATAGTCAACAACCTCGACTGGACCGCGCCGATGAGCGCCATCGACTTCCTGCGCGAGGTCGGCAAGCACTACCGGGTCGGGACCATGATCAAGAAGGACATCGTGGCCACCCGGCTCAACTCCGACGAGGGCATCAGCTACGCGGAGTTCAGCTACCAGGTGCTCCAGGGCATGGACTTCCTCGAACTGTTCCGGAGCTACGGGTGCGTCCTGCAGACGGGCGGCTCGGACCAGTGGGGCAACCTCACAAGCGGAACCGAACTGATCCGCAAGGCCGAGGGCAAGAGCGTCCACGCCATCGGCACGCCCCTGGTCACCAACTCCGATGGGACGAAGTTCGGCAAGAGCGAAGGCAATGCCATCTGGCTCGACGCCGCCATGACCAGCCCCTACGCCATGTTCCAGTTCTGGCTCAACACCGCCGACACCGACGTCATCGACCGGCTCAAGGTGTTCACCTTCCGGACGCGGGCGGAGATCGAGGCGCTCGAGCAGTCCACCGCCGAACGGCCGCACCTGCGCGAGGCGCAGCGCACCCTCGCCTACGACGTCACCTCCCTGATCCACGGGGTCGACGCCACCGAGAAGGTGATCGCGGCCTCGGCGGCACTGTTCGGCCAGGGGGAGCTGGGCCAGCTCGACGAGCCCACCCTCACGGCGGCCACCGCCGAACTGCCGGCCGTCACCCTTCCTGCCGGGACCCCCACCATTGTCGAGCTGCTCACGGCCAGCGGGCTCTCCGCCAGCAACTCGGCCGCCCGGAGGACCGTGAGCGAGGGCGGAGCTTACGTGAACAACGTCAAGGTCACCGACCCGGAGGCGGCCATTGGCACGGAGGCCCTCCTGCACGGCCGCTACGCCCTGGTCCGCAGGGGCAAGCGGACCCTCGCCATGGTCGAGGTCGAACCGGCCTAACCCCGTTCCGACCCCGCTTCCACCCCGGGTTTTGGCGGGTGGGGTGGGGGTGGGTTGGGGATTTGTGTTTGGGGTGGAGGGGTCGTATAGTTATGGAGTTGCCCCGGTGAGGGCGGCGAAACCCACACAAATTTCTGAGGCTTTCCTGGTGTGTGCTGTGCACGGGTCGGGGGTGGTCTTGGTTTGGTGTCTGTTGTTGCGGGTTGGTTCTGTTGTGCTGGTGCCGGTTTGTCCGGTGGTGGTGCGGGGGAGCGGATTTGCGGGGATGGGCTGGTGCGGGTAGGCTTGTAAAGTTGCTCCGGAGCGATGAGGTCCTGGTTTTTCAGGGTTTTTGGTGCCGGTAGTGCCTGTTGTTTGAGAACTCAATAGTGTGCCAAGTTTGTTGATACCGATTGTTTTTTGATTGGTTGAATTGGCTGGTCTGC
>QZVU01000038.1 GCA_003602285.1 Arthrobacter frigidicola | reverse complement strand
CGATCTACGCGTGATCAGCAAAAGCAGGTCAAATATATTCAATATGGAAAGAATAAAAGAACTAAGAGATTTGATGTCACAGTCTCGCACCCGCGAGATACTGACAAAAACAACTGTGGACCATATGGCCATAATCAAGAAATACACATCGGGAAGACAGGAGAAGAATCCTGCCCTTAGGATGAAGTGGATGATGGCGATGAAATATCCAATTACAGCAGACAAAAGGATAATGGAGATGATCCCGGAAAGGAATGAGCAAGGTCAAACCCTTTGGAGCAAGACAAATGATGCTGGATCAGACAGAGTGATGGTGTCACCTCTGGCTGTGACGTGGTGGAACAGAAATGGACCAACAACAAGCACAGTCCACTATCCAAAGGTCTATAAAACCTATTTTGAAAAGGTCGAAAGACTGAAACATGGGACCTTCGGCCCCGTTCACTTCCGAAATCAGGTTAAAATACGCCGCAGGGTCGACATAAACCCAGGCCATGCAGATCTTAGTGCTAAGGAAGCACAAGATGTCATTATGGAGGTCGTATTCCCAAACGAAGTTGGAGCAAGAATATTAACATCAGAATCACAGTTGACGATAACCAAGGAGAAGAAGGAGGAGCTTCAGGACTGCAAAATTGCCCCTTTAATGGTGGCCTACATGTTGGAGAGGGAACTGGTTCGCAAGACAAGATTTCTACCAGTAGCTGGAGGGACAAGCAGCGTGTATATCGAAGTATTACATTTGACCCAAGGGACCTGCTGGGAGCAAATGTACACACCGGGAGGGGAAGTGAGAAATGATGATGTTGATCAGAGTTTAATTATTGCTGCTAGAAATATTGTTAGAAGAGCAACAGTGTCAGCAGACCCGTTGGCTTCGCTTTTGGAGATGTGCCATAGCACACAGATTGGCGGGGTTAGAATGGTTGACATCCTTAGACAAAACCCAACAGAAGAACAAGCTGTGGATATATGTAAGGCAGCAATGGGCCTAAGGATCAGTTCATCCTTCAGCTTTGGAGGTTTCACTTTCAAAAGGACAAGTGGGTCTTCTGTCAAAAAGGAAGAAGAAGTGCTCACAGGCAACCTCCAAACATTGAAAATAAGAGTACATGAAGGATATGAGGAATTCACAATGGTTGGGCGAAGAGCAACAGCCATTCTAAGGAAAGCAACCAGAAGACTGATTCAACTGATAGTGAGTGGGAAAGACGAGCAATCAATTGCTGAGGCAATAATAGTGGCAATGGTATTCTCACAAGAGGATTGTATGATAAAGGCAGTGAGAGGTGATTTGAACTTTGTCAACAGAGCAAACCAGCGGCTAAATCCCATGCATCAACTCCTAAGGCATTTCCAAAAGGATGCCAAGGTCCTGTTTCAAAACTGGGGAATTGAACCCATTGACAATGTAATGGGGATGATCGGAATATTACCTGACATGACCCCCAGCACAGAGATGTCATTGAGAGGAGTGAGAGTTAGTAAAATGGGAGTAGATGAATATTCCAGTACTGAGAGAGTGGTAGTGAGTATTGATCGTTTCTTGAGGGTCCGAGACCAGAGGGGAAACGTACTCTTGTCTCCCGAAGAGGTTAGTGAAACACAGGGAACAGAAAAGCTGACTATAACATATTCGTCGTCCATGATGTGGGAGATCAATGGTCCAGAATCAGTACTAGTTAACACATATCAATGGATCATTAGAAATTGGGAAACTATAAAGATTCAATGGTCCCAAGATCCTACAATGCTATACAATAAGATGGAATTTGAACCCTT
>QZVU01000037.1 GCA_003602285.1 Arthrobacter frigidicola | reverse complement strand
GACCTGCCAGACGCTCAGCTGTTCTTCAACCTGGCGTTCTTCATCGTGCTGGTATCACTGCTGGTGCAAGGCACCAGCCTGCCGTGGGTGGCCAAACTGCTAAAAGTGACCGTACCGCCAGACCCGGCGCCAATCTCCCGCTCTGCCCTGGAAGTGCACATCACCAGCGAGTGGGAAATGTTCGTCTACCGCCTGGGCGCCGAAAAATGGTGCATCGGGGCCGCCCTGCGCGAGCTGAAAATGCCCGAAGGCACGCGGATTGCCGCGCTGTTCCGGGGCGAACAACTGCTGCACCCCTCAGGCAGTACCGTGCTGCAAGTTGACGACATGCTCTGCGTGATCGGTCATGAGCACAACCTGCCTGCCCTGGGCAAGTTGTTCAGCCAAGCGCCACAACGCGGCCTGGACCTGCGTTTCTTTGGCGACTTCGTGCTCGAAGGCGATGCCGAACTGGGAGCCGTTGCAGCGCTTTACGGCCTGAAACTCGATGGCCTGGACGCGAAAATGCCGTTGGCGCAGTTCATCCGACAGAAGGTCGGAGGCGCTCCAGTAGTAGGTGACCAGGTCGATTGGCATGGCACGATCTGGACCGTGGCGACCATGGACGGGAACAAGATTCAGAAAGTAGGCGTCAGATTCCCCGAAGGAACGCGACCCGGACCAGGATTGTTCCTCTAAACTTCGTTTCTGCCGGATCCACAAGTAGTCTGCCTATGTCCCTGCGCGCGTACCTTCGCACAGCCCTGCTCGGGCTGTGCCTGTCCCTTTCCTTTGCCGCCACCGCGGCAGAAGCCCCGACCACCGCCAGCATCCAGAATAGCCTCGACAAGATCGCCGAGCGCAAACTGCCCGAGGCTGACCAGAAGGCCCTGCAGCAAGTGCTCGAGCAAACGCTGAGCCTGCTTGCCAGCAAGGAAGACAACGAAAAGAAGCTCGCCGCGCTCAAGCAGCAGTTGACCAGTGCGCCCAAGGAAACCAGTGACAGCCAGAAGGAGCTCGCCAGGCTCAAGCAAAGCAAGGCGCAGCCCGTCGCTCAACGGTACGCCGCACTCACCGTGCCGCAGCTCGAGCAAATGCTCAGCGAACGCAACACCCAGCAGGGCGAGCTGCAGAAGGCGCTGTCCGAAGCCAACAGCCTGATCATCAATTCGCAAACCCGCCCGGAACGCGCCCAGGCCGAAATCAGCAACAGCCAGGCCCGCGCCCAGCAGATCAACACCATCCTTAAAACCGGCAAGGACGGCGGCAAATCGATCAACGCCGACCAGCGCAACCAGCTCAACGCCGAACTTGCCTCGCTCAACGCGCTGACCCTGTTGCGCCGCCAGGAACTGGCCGGCAACACCCTGCTGCAAGATCTCGGCAATGCTCGTCATGATTTGCTGATCGAGCGCGCCGCGCGCCTGGAGCAGGAAATCCAGGACCTGCAGACCCTGATCAACGAAAAGCGCCTGGCCCAGTCCCAGGAAGCGGTTACCCAACAGTCGATCGAGGCCCAGAAGGCCGGTGGCAGCAGCCTGCTGGCGACCGAAAGCGCGATCAACCTCAAGCTCTCCGACTACCTGCTGAAAAGCACCGACCGCCTCAACGAGCTGACCCAGCAGAACCTGCGCACCAAGCAGCAGCTGGACAGCCTGACCCAGGCCGACCAGGCGCTGGACGAGCAGATCAACGTGCTCAAGGGCAGCTTGCTGCTGTCAAAGATCCTCTACAAGCAGAAGCAGACCCTGCCGCACCTGAAAGTCGACCGCGACCTGGCCGACCAGATCGCCGACACCCGGCTGTACCAGTTCGAGGTCAA
>QZVU01000036.1 GCA_003602285.1 Arthrobacter frigidicola | reverse complement strand
ACCGCCGGGGCGCTTCGCGCCCCATTCGCGGCACAAGGCCGCTTGTGTCTTGAGAGGGGATTAGAATTTGGAGTGAGAGCGGTGAATGGCAAGCTGAATGCCGAAGGTGCCTTGAGCACGTGTGGGAGCACAAGCTGCCATTCACCGTTCCACTTTGGCGAGAGCCCGAACAGTTGGATGAGGGCCTAATCTCGAACCACAAGCGTGGGCCAAGCCAAAGCTCTCTCACACTGTTAAGTCTAGGAGGTTTTGGTGATGGCTTCCTTCTTGGGTATCGATGTATCCAGTCTTTCCCTTGATGCACTGGTGCGGCCCCAGGGCATCAAGATCAGCGTGCGCAATGATCCAGCGGGCTTTGAGGAACTGGTGAAGAGCCTTCGAGGGCTCAGCATCAAGCGCGTCTTGCTGGAAGCTACAGGCGGCTACGAGCGTGATGTCATGCGCTTTCTCCAAGACGCCAGCTACAAGGTCATACGCGTAAACCCCACACGAGCCAGATCATTCGCGGATTCCTTGGGTATCAAGGCCAAGACCGATGCCATCGACGCCGCAGTGCTGGCCCATTTCGCTGAGGTCATTCCAGATAAGCCAACCCTGAAGACAAGCCCTGAAAGGGCCCTGTTACGGGAACTCCTTCAGCAGCGTGATCGCCTAGTCCAACAGCGAGATGACGACCGGCGGCGCCTGAAGCAGGCTCAGTCAGCGATGGTCGCCATTTTCCTGAACACCAATCTCCAGCACTTTGCCTCGCAGATAAAGTTGGTGGAGCAAGCGATCAAGCAGCAGGCCACAGTGCTCAACGATGAACGGATTGCCAAATTGGACGAAGTCAAAGGCATCGGGATGGTAACAGCGACCAAGCTGGTAGCGCTCTTGCCGGAACTGGGGCATGTGGAGTCCAGGGAAATAGCCTCTTTGGTCGGCGTGGCCCCCTTCAATCACGACAGCGGAAAGTCCGTGGGCAAGCGCTTTATTTCAGGAGGCCGATTTGAGGTCAGGCGTGCGCTGTACATGGCGTGCCTGGTGGCGGTGAAACATAATCCAACGCTCAAAGCCCGATATGAAGCGCTGCGTGGGCGGGGGAAACTTGCCAAGGTTGCGATTGTGGCCTGCATGAGAATCTTCATCGTGCGCCTCAACGCGATGCTCAGATCGGGCACGCCGTGGCGGGATGACTTACCGCAGCCATGAAAACATAGCGCAGCTCAAATCAGGGTGGGAGCAGGTTTACCCGCGAAGAAGACACCGTGTGGATGGCACGGGCTTCGCCCGTGTTCGCGGGGCAAGCCCGCTCCCACAGTGATCGCGCCAGCTTTGAGGTGTCGTGCAAGACAGTTGCTCGCACAGAGGCCGGCGCAAACAACACCCATCAGTAGGCCATGCTCCAGGTCAGGGTGTAGGTCCGCCCGCGCCCCTGGTAGTCATACAGGTATGCCGGGCCGTAGGTCGGCGAATAGAACAGCGTCGCGCGTTGGCCCCAGACCGTGCTGTACTGCTTGTCCAGCAGGTTCTGGATGCCGGCGCTGAAGGTGCCGAAGCCGGTGTCCTGGCTGGCCAGCAGGTCGAAGGTGGTGTAACCGTCGATCTCGTGGTCGGCATCATCCTTCAGGCTGAAGGCATGGTTAGCCTGCAGCCGCGCACTGCGGCCATCGTCTTTCCACCCGACAAATGCAGTGGCCTTGGACAAGGATGCATAACGGGCATCACGCTTGATCCACCCGCCGTCAGCGGCCTCTTCCTCGGAACGGGTCAGGTGCAAGGTACCGCCCGCTTCCCAACCCGTCTGGAAGTGGCGGGTCAGCGCACCTTCGAAGC
>QZVU01000035.1 GCA_003602285.1 Arthrobacter frigidicola | reverse complement strand
GGATCGCGAGCACCGCCGTCTGGATCAGCTCGCCCGCTTCCGGGGCCACTGCCTGTACCCCAATGAGTCGTCCGCTACCTTCCTCGGCTTGTCCTTTCGAATTTGAATTGGATAGCGTAACCTTACTTCCGTACTCATGTACGGAGTCAAGCGGTATGGAAAATAATTTGGAGAACCTGACCATTGGCGTTTTTGCCAAGGCAGCCGGCGTCAACGTGGAGACCATCCGGTTCTATCAGCGCAAGGGCTTGTTGCCCGAGCCGGACAAGCCCTATGGCAGCATTCGCCGCTATGGCGCGGCGGACGTGACACGGGTGCGATTCGTGAAATCGGCCCAGCGGTTGGGCTTCAGCCTGGATGAAATCGCCGAGTTGCTGCGGCTCGACGATGGCACCCACTGCGAGGAGGCCAGCAGCCTGGCCGAGCACAAGCTCCAAGACGTGCGCGAGAAGATGGCCGATTTGGCGCGCATGGAGGCTGTGCTGTCTGACCTGGTGTGCGCCTGCCATTCGCGGCAGGGGAATGTTTCGTGTCCGCTGATTGCGTCGTTGCAAGGTGGAACGAGCTTGGCAGGGGCTTCCACAGCTTAGCGTGCTTTATTTTCCGTTTTCTGAGGTGCCCCCTACCAGCAACGCACCGCCGAAGACCGGCAGCAGGAGCGCGAGCAATTCCAGATGGTTAACCGGGGCCTGAAAGACCAGATTCAAGACCTGCAAAACCGGCTCATCCAAGCCGAGTCAAGAGCGTCCGAGCTGATAGACACTAATGCGCAATTACAACGACAAACGCATGAGCTCGAACAGGCCAATGCGATGCACAAAAGCACCTTGGATAGGCAAGTGGCCGATATCCAGAACTTGGAGCATCAACTTAACGACGCCTCGGCAAAAAACCGGGAGCGGAAGCATGAAAGCAAACAATTGGCGGATAATATTGCCGCACTCGCAAGCCAGAAAGCAGATGCCGCTAAGCAGGTGGCCGTACTATCCCAAGCATTAGAGGTCACCAAAACGGATCTGAAAGCCTCTCAGAATAGAGCGGAAGTTCTGTCCGATGAGAACAAGTTGATTCTTCAGGAAAAAGCGGTGATTCAGGGGCAGTTTAAGCAGCTTCAGGAGTCACTGTCGCGATAAAGGCTTTAGTCAAACATTCATCGAAAAAGCTATATTAATCAATATATTATATACGAAGTGGCTAATTCCAACGCTTTTACCGGCCGGACCTCAAGTAGCTGCACCGGCCGCCATTTCATTCAAAGAGGCCTCGACGACAGTCAAAACTGTTCGACGCACGTCGATCTTCCATCGCACGCGCTCGACGCATCGGTCCAGGCTTTCGCTATCGTCTGCGTCCAATGCTTTGCAAAGTCGCGCCAGTTCGTCGAGCCCAATTCCGGACTCGAAGGCTGCGCGGAGAAACCGCAGCCTTCCGAGTGTTTTGTCATCGAAAATGTTCTAGCCACTTTCGGTTCGCCGAGCAGGGTGCAACAAGCCGCGTATCATGTAGTCGCGCACGACATGCACGCTGACGCAAGCATCATCAGCCAGCTTCGATATCGAGTACGCATTCATACTGGGCTTTCCTCGCAGTCCTCTAGCAGCTTAAGCGCGACATCATGACCAAGGTCGAACGCACTCTCGACAGGCACGACCTCAATCCCTTGGTGGGTCGAAGCCCACGAATTTGCAATAGACGGAGACGCAAAGAAATGCACATGACAGCAAAACGAACAACGAATGTCGGGCGAAGTATCCGGAGTTCGCAGTGAAACCATTGCTTCTGCCGGTTCGACATGAAGCACTGCTTCTTGTGCAACGGTGAGAGTG
>QZVU01000034.1 GCA_003602285.1 Arthrobacter frigidicola | reverse complement strand
CGTACCAGAAGGTGTACCAAGCATGATTGGAGATCTTCTCCATGCTCTGGTTCTCCAGGTAAAGCCAGACCAGCGTCAAGACCGTGACCAGCAGCAGGGCGGCGACCAGCCCGCCCAGCTTGTCACTGCGCTTTGCCAGCTCCGATACGAGAATCACTAATCCGGCAGTGAGTAGATACTTCGTGATGATCCAAGCCATCGCTGAACCTTCTGGAGGTTATGGTCGGGGGCAGGCGAAGCCATTCACCAACCCCTCTCGAAGTGCTCCTGCCGTTTACGCCATCCTTCACCGCATGTCTTCTACGACATCACCCTCAGCCAAGAGGGTGATGTGTTTGTTTGGTTTTTACCGATCGATCAGTGTGAGGGCGACGGAACGCTTTCGTGGAAAGCTGCCCGCTCGATCTGGATGGTGCAGTGATGGATTTCGAATGCATCGCTGACAGCATCCACGACGGCCGCCAGCACAGCATCCCCATCTGCAGAATCCCGTATCACTACGTGCGACGTCATCACGTTGCTGCCACTGCTGACGGCCCAGACGTGCAAGTCATGAACGTCCGTAACGCCATCTACGCCGAGGATGGTAGCCTCGATTGCCGTCACGTCGAGCCCCCTCGGCACACCCTCCATGAGGATTCCCAGGCTTTCGCGAAGAGGCCGATTGCCACAGCGACAATCGTGTCGACCCAAGTCCAGCCGGTGAAGCGGATGATGAGTGCCGCGATGATTACGCCTAGCGAGCCGAGCATGTCGCTCCAAACTTCGAGGTAGGCTCCTTTGACGTTGAGGCTCTCGTTGCTCGCAGATGCCAGAAGGCGCATCGAAATTAGGTTGATGATCAGGCCGGCGATTGCGATCCACATCATCGCTCCGGTAGCGATCTCCGCCGGCATGAAGAAGCGCTGGTAGGCCTCATACAAGATGTACATCGCCACCAGGAAGAGCAGCACGGCGTTGAACGTCGAAGCCAGAATTTCCAGGCGCGCATAGCCGAAGGTTCTTTTCTGATCTGCCGGCCGCTTGGCTATCTGAAGTGCAATCAGTGAGATCGCCAAGGCGGCAGTATCTGTGAACATGTGAGATGCGTCCGACAGCAGCGCCAGGCTGCCGGTAATCCACGCGCCGATCACTTCTGCAATCATGAAGCTGCCAGTCAAGGCGAGCGCCATGATTAGCTTCTTCTGATGCCCCTCGCGTACTGCAGCGCTGCCATGGTCGTGATTTGAACCCACGTATTTCTCCTTGCGCAGGGTTGTGGTCTCGTTGGCCTTCCTGTCTAGCTAGCCTTAGAGCGTCGCTTGGCCACACTGACTGCAAAATCTTGCTCCTGCACTCAGCAGCGAGCCGCAGGCGGTGCAACCACTCGATAGCGGTGTTCCGCAGTTTAGACAAAAGCGTGCTGACGGATCGTTGGCCGTCCGGCACTGCCTGCAGCCCTGCAGATCTTTGATGGGGGCTGGAGTGGCAGGGCGCCCGCCGTCATACACCTGATTGCCGCCGTCGCAGCCCTGCTGCCGGCCATGGCGATCATATTGCTCGGCCCCATGTCCCCCGCTGTGGTGCTTGCCTCCACCGTGGTTTTCACGACCATGGTGCCCGCCCAGGATGTTTTTGAAAAAGCTCATGGTATTCGCCCCTCATTGATGGGTGACATATTAACGAGCAAAAGTTGAAAATAATGTTCTGCTCGCGAGAAAGACTTGTAAGTTGAATTGAAAGTTCAAAATTAGCCTACGACAAAACGAAACCGTTTTGTTCGTGAAATTAAATTTATCTAGGGAAGGTCTGAAGTAACCCTGTATTTCCGGTCGACTTCAGCCCTCGCTGCTTTTG
>QZVU01000033.1 GCA_003602285.1 Arthrobacter frigidicola | reverse complement strand
TACGCGTGATCAGTAGAAACAAGGGTGTTTTTTCCAAACTTATATACAAATAGTGCACCGCATGTTTCCATTCTTCACACATATGAAGACAAGGCCCATTACAATGGCTAGAAGTATGAAACATGATGCCCCGAAGCTAAACCAAAGTATCACATCTTTGTAGCCGCTGCTTAGTTTGACTGGGTCAATCTGTATTCTATTTTGCATTGCCTCTTCTCTGTATTTTCTGTGATCATAGGTGTTATTTCTAATACTGGCCATACAGTCATCATCACACTTGTGAAATATTTCAAAGCAACCCGTGCCATCTTCTTCAGCATTCTCTCTCAGCTGTCTTTTCACTCGTTCGTACAGTTTGTCCATTTCTGAATCAGCCAGATCAATTGTATGCTGGTTCTCCATTGCCACCAAGAGTTCAGCATTGTATGACCATACTTCTGTTATAGAATCTCTGGTCCAATTTATCACATTACCGATTTGCTTCTCTACCTCATTGAATTCATTGTCTATCAACTTAAATTGTTGGTTGGTTTTTGCTATAAGCCGGTTTAATTTCCCTGTTATTTGATCAATTGCCGATTGAGTGCTTTTGTAATCTGCAGCAGTTCCCTCTCCCTGTGCATTCTGGTGTCTGAAACCATACCAACCATCAATTAGGCCTTCCCATCCATTTTCAATGAAACCCGCTATAGCACCAAATAGGCCTCTCGCAGTCCGTTTTCTCTTTGGAACCTCAGGAACATTCTTCATCCCTGTTGCCAGCAGAAGACTCCTTTGCTTAACATATCTCGGACATTTTCCAACTGCCCTGCTATCTATGTTCTGAAATGGCAAGTTACTTATTATTGTCCCTCCACTATGATAGCAGTCCCCTTCACAATTGGCATCAACCTGTACTCCACTCTGGATTCCCATAGATTTTCCTCTCAGGAAGCTTGCACGGTCTGGAGCTATGAAAGCCCCATTGAAACTGAAAGTGACTGTATCATTGGGATTTAGTATTAGCCAATGAAAGTCAATTCTTCCAGATTGACCATTAACTTGTGGTCTTGCTCCTGGACTCGGTACGAAAGATTGTTGATAATTAGAACTCCCAACTGTCACCAGTTTGTTTCCACTCCCATATAGCTTGGTTTGCTCTGCAGTTGAAACGGAATGATGGATCCCCCATACTATTATAGCTGGGCTTTCTCTTGTATTTTTATATGACTTAGTCATCTGCGGGAATGCAGCATTATCTGTGTTTGACAGGAGCCATTTCATTTCTGCATAGAATGAAGATCCTGATCTCCTACATGCACTGGTCACCCCATTAGTTCTTATTCCATTGTATGTGAATCCCATGGGTTCCTTGTCAATTCCGCCTGATTCTCTGAGAATTTGCCTCAGAGCTTCTTCATTCACGAATTTTCCAGGATAACAGACATCACTTCCTTCTCGCCTCTCAATAATTAAATCGGCCGAAAATTCTAGGAATTGGTCACATTGAGGTGGTCCAGTGATTGTCCCCAGGAGTCCACATTGACCGAGGTCAACTGTCCTTTTCCCTTTTGAGCAGATCCTGGGGGTGTTTGTTCGTTCCACTGTTTCAGTTGCATTGACGACTTCCACTCCTCTTTCAGTTAATGTGTTTACTTTGGTTCCGTTTGACACGGCATGATGTCCGAGGCAGATTTTGTCTGCATTTGTTGGAATGATCGCAATCAGAGCGAATACCAGGATTTGAGTGTTCATTTTGTATCCCCT
>QZVU01000032.1 GCA_003602285.1 Arthrobacter frigidicola | reverse complement strand
TGCCGGCGTGCTGGAGGTCGTCGAAGACGATGCCGGCGGCACCTATCGAGCGGTATACACGGTCAAGTTTGCGGAAGCGGTGTTCGTCCTGCACTGCTTCCAGAAGAAGAGCAAGAGCGGAATCGCCACGCCAAAGGCCGACATGGACATCATCCGCGCTCGGCTGAAGGTGGCCGAGGTATTGGCACAGGAGCTACGAAATGCAAAAACGAATCATTGAAGGCGTCGAGGTTCAGCGCAGCTCGGGCAACGTCTTTGCCGACCTTGGACTGCCTGACGCTGAAAAGCTCAAGATCAAGACCGGCCTGGTGGTCGAGATCAGGAGGGCCATGCGCGCCCTTGGGCTGACTCAACAAGCGGCGGCCAAACGCATGGGCATCCCGCAACCGAAGGTGTCGGGCATGATGCGCGGCGACTTCACCAATCTATCCGAACGCAAGCTGATGGATTGTCTGAATCGCCTCGGCTACGACATCGAAATCAAGGTACGGCCAGCAGCCGAGCCGATCGGGCATCTAACGCTCGCAACCGCTTAATCGGAGCCCTCCTGATGGCAGCCCGCATCACCGACGACGAATGGGACGAACTGACTCCCGAGAATTTCGATACCACGGCACTGCTGCGTGCAGTCGATGCCGTGGACGTGCTGCGCGGCGATTTGAATGACAGCGCAGACGGCGCACCTCCGCAACTGCGCACCGACCTGTTGAAGCTGCATCAACTGGCAATGGCCGCGTTCAACGAGGGATCACGCAGCCGAGTGGCTGAGCTATTTGATCTCGCCGTGGATCTTCAGGATCAGGTTGATCATCTGATGACCTCGCTGGAACAAGTGCAAGAAACCCTGTCCCGGTGACGGCGCTCTACCCAGAAAGCCTGTCCTGAATGTTCTTGGAGACAACCACATCATGAGCCGCAGCCGCCGCAAAACGCCCATCGTTGGGCACACGACCTGCCGTAGCGAGCGCGAGGACAAGAAACTCTGGCATCAGCGCTGGCGAACCCACGAGCGCACCGCGCTGGCCAGCGCGTCGCCGGAAGCTCTATGCGCCCATCTGCCTCTACTGGAAAACCAGGTCAGCAACGTCTGGTCGATGGGTAAGGATGGCCGCTCCTACTGGCCCATCAAGCGCCAGGCCGCCACGGCGGATCGCATTGCCAACCACAAGGGACGCAATCCGCAAGAGCGCGCCTCCCTGAAAAAGCGTCTGCTGCGCAAGTGGATGAGCAAATGAACCTGTCCACCATCGAGGCGCTGGCTATCGCTTGGGCGCGAATCGCTGAAGAAGCAGAACTCCCAGCCGGCTACGAGGGCACGGCGACGCCAGAGGCGCATCGGGCCTGCGAGGTGATCCAGGAGCGGATTCGAGAGCACGTCGTCGCCACCAATGACATGCGGCTGTTCGGCCTGCTGCACCTGCTTGGGCAGGCGTCGCTGCGCATGGAGCAAGCGCTGTGGCCGGAAGAATATGCGCGGATGACCCGCGAGGTCGAGGAAGCTCTCCGAGAGGCCGACGACCCCAACGCCAAGTCGTACACCCACGAAGAAGTCATGCAGGCGATGCAGGAACGCATCGACCGAGCGCGAGACAAAGCCATGTTGATCGGCTGACGGAAATTTCGGCGGTTCCGGCTGATCCAAGAATCTTGGCGTGACCTTACCTCCGCTCTACCGCTGGGTGCCAGCCTCGGCGCACGCCTAACCACCCAACTCAGAAAGGAAAATAAGTTGGTAAAACGCATTCCCGTATCCGAGCTTCGTCTCGGCATGTACATCCACAAGCTCGCCTGCTCTTGGGTTCGACACCCATTCTGGCGCGGCAGCTTCCTGCTGACCGAGCCTCAGGATCTCTCTGCCATTCGAGAATGTGGCGTCGGGGAGGTCTGGGTGGACTTGGCCAAAAGCCAAGTCGA
>QZVU01000031.1 GCA_003602285.1 Arthrobacter frigidicola | reverse complement strand
AGGGAGCCATCCTCGCGGGTAATGTGCTTCTGCCAAGCCTTGGCCACGATCTCCTGCGGCGCGTCATCCTCCGGTTTCCGGCGGGGCAGGTTCAGCTGCAACCAATCCAGGCCGGCGACCACGCCTTTGCCGGCCGGGCTGAAGCCGAAGCGGATGTGCTTGAGCAGGTCGGGCAGGAAACGGCGCACACTGCGGTAGCGCGCCTCCAGGGCGAGAAAATACACATCGTCAACCGGGCGGATCAGCGCATTGACATCTTCCAGGGCTTTCTCCAGCGAGGCCCTCGGCAGGTCGTTGAACAGCCGGGCGCGCACGTTGTCATCGCTGATTGAGCTGTCCAGCACGACCTTGCACGCGGCGGCGAGCGTCGCGGCCGACCGATCCAGGTCTTTCAGGCTGCGCATGCGGGCTTTCTTGTCGGCCTTCTCCGCGTTGCTGAACAGGTCGCGTAACAGCGCTTCCAGGACCTCCAGGGCGTCGTCGTGCGCGGTGGCCTCCAGGCACAGGGCGAACGCCACCAGTGTCGCCATCCGCCGCGACGCCGGCAGCCGATTAATCGCGGTGACCTTGGCCGTGTTGGCGAAGCGGGCCAGGGCGGCGATACGGCTGGGAGGGATGTGCGCCGCCGCCGGCAAGGTGATGCCGATGCCGCGCACGTCATCGAGCCGGCGCAGTGCCCGAATCAACGCGGGGCCACTGACCATGACCGGGCCGGAGCGCAATTGATCCAGCCGGGAGCTGCGGTTGCCTTCGGCCACCGTCAGCAAGTCTTGCAGTTGCAATCGCTGTTCCTCAGTCACGCTGCGGCCCAGCGTAAACCAGAGGCGTTCTTCGACCCGACTGCGCAACTGGGCGATAAAGCGCTCTAGTTGAGACACACCAGGCAGGAGGACTTTCTGTGTGAACAGCCACGAGGTGGCTCGCTCAAACAGCACTCCCGGCCGGTCGGTGCCCGTCCAGCAGAGGGCATACAGCCAGCGGCTCAAGCGAAAGCCGATGCCCGGATCGGTGAAATGACGATAGCCAAAGCGGTTCTGAATATCGGTGGCATGTATCCAGCGGCGATGATCGCTATAGCGCTGGAGGCAGTCGGGGTCTGGAATCGCCAGTTGTCGGCAAAGCACCTGCAGGACTTCCACCGGCACGGCGGCGGGCTTGTCCGGCAGAACGCCAACGAAGCGGACGGTGGTCAGCAGAACGGCATAACCCAGACGGTTATGGTTACCCCGCAGCACCTGGATGGCTTCACGGTCTTCATCGCTCAGGTGGAAGTAGCGCTCCAGTTCATCACGGCTGGGCGCATCGATGTAGCGACCAAAGCCGTCGCGTTGCTCCTGAGTCAGAAAACCAACCGGCATCGATCACAGTACCTCGGCGCAGAACACGGCGGGCGTGACGATCCGCGTGCGTTCGATGTGCCCGCGTTGCAGCAGGCCGGCGCGGCGATCACCGGTTATCAGGTAGTCCGCATCGCCCGCCAAGGCCATGGCCAGCAAAAACGAGTCATCCGGATCATCGGCTTCGACCTCGATGGTCAGGCGCTCCAGTACCACAGCCCGTTGCAGGTTATTGATCATGGCGCCCACCTTGGCGGGCTGTAGGATGGCCTGAAGCTTGGGATAGCGGCTGGCTCGACGAATTTCATCGAGTTGCATCCGCGAGGTCACCACCTCGAAACGCGCCGCCCGCCAGGCACGGTAGATCGCATCGGGCGCGCCATGTGGCGAGATCAGGGCGCTGAACAGGATGTTGGTATCCAACACGACCCGCATCAGCGCTTACGTGCCCAGTCGAGCGCTTCGTCAACCGCGTTGGTCAATTCTGCCTCACTCAGATGGGCGTTAGCGGCCTTGGCCTGCTCAGCGCTCAGCTCCAGGATGTGTGCCCGTACCGCTTCTTCGATGAAGCGAGACAGGTCGCCCTTACGGCCGCCGCCCTGGCTGGCCAGAAACATCCGAAGCGACTGGTCGGTGTCGGCCGAGACGGCGTC
>QZVU01000030.1:1262-1997 GCA_003602285.1 Arthrobacter frigidicola | reverse complement strand
AGCGGCGCTTCGGCCTGGCTGACTTCGAAATGGGTACCGATGCCGGCATCCAGGCGGCGCTTGGCCAGGGCCAGGATCTGCTCCTGCTGCTCCAGTTCGGCCTTGACGATATCGCGCTGGGCAAAATGCAGGCTCAGCTGGATATAGGCACGCACCACGTTGTTCTGCAACTCCAGCTGCGCCTGGCGGGCTTCGGCCACGCTCATGTGCGCCTGGTCCACAGCCTGCTCGCTGGCATTGCGATCACGGCCCCAGAGGTCGAGGGCATAGCTGAAGCCGATGGCGGCGTTGTTGTCCCAGGTGTTGGCGCCCGACAGCGCGCCCGGGCCGTAGAACTGGTCCTCAGGCCAGTTGTGGCGCTTGAGGGTGGCCTGGCCATTGGCCTGGAGCTTTTCGGCCGACTCGACCACGCCGGCCATGGCCTTGGCCTCGCGCACACGCGCCGCGGCCATGGCCAGGCTAGGGCTACCGGCTACCGCCAGGGTAATCCAGCGATCCAGCTGCGGGTCGCCATAGGCGTGCCACCACTGCTGGTCGGGCCAATGGGCGTCGGTCGCGGCTTCGCGTATGGCCGCGTCGGTGGTCAAGGTATTGGCTTGCAGCGTCTTGCTTTGCGGGGCGATGCCCCAGGTTCCGATACAGCCACTCAAGGTGAGGGCAAGGGCACAGGCACTGAACGCATTGAGCGTTCTGATGATGCGACGCGGCACAGCTGCGATTTCCCGCGGAAGAGGT
>QZVU01000030.1:0-1252 GCA_003602285.1 Arthrobacter frigidicola | reverse complement strand
GGGGGCGGCAGCACTGGCGATAAGCGCAGATTCCTGCGAATCTTTGTTACCAAAACAGCGATAATCCGCCTTTGGTCGAAGGCAACTTTTCATCTTTTCTGCGTTACTTCGTGACACAATTTTGTCCTCTACATCGAGAGTGACCCATGGACACCCTGCAAAACATGCGTGCTTTCAGTTGCGTAGCCCAGCTTGGCAGCTTTACCGCTGCTGCCGCGCAACTGGACACGACCACCGCGAACGTGTCGCGGGCGGTCTCCAACCTGGAAGCCCATCTGCAAACAAGGCTGCTCAACCGTACCACCCGCCGCATTGCGCTGACCGAGGCCGGCAAGCGCTACCTGATGCGTTGCGAACAGATTCTTACCTATGTGGAAGAAGCCGAAGCCGAAGCCAGCGATGCCCATGCCCGCCCGGCCGGGCAGCTGAAGGTGCACTCGATGACCGGGGTCGGCCAGCATTTCGTGGTCGATGCAATCGCCCGCTACCGTGAATCGCACCCGGACGTCACCTTCGACCTGACCATGGCCAACCGCGTGCCCGACCTGCTTGACGAGGGCTATGACGTGTCCATCGTGCTGGCCACCGAACTGCCCGACTCGGGGTTCGTGTCGCAGCGCCTGGGCATCACCTACAGCATCGTCTGCGCCTCGCCCGACTACATCGCCCGCCACGGCGTGGCGCACAAGCCCGCCGACCTGCTCAAGCATGCCTGCCTGCGCATGGTCAGCCCGGTGATCCCGCTGGAAAAATGGCTGTTCGACGGCCCGGAAGGCCAGGAGATGGTCAACATCACCAGCTCGCCGTTCATGGTCAATACCGCCGACGCCATGAAAACTGCCATCCGCAGCGGCATGGGTGTAGGCGTGCTGCCGATCTATTCGGCCATCGATGGCCTGCGGGATGGCAGCCTGGTGCGGGTGCTGCCCGAATACCGCCTGCAGGAACTGAACCTGTACGCCATCTACCCGTCGCGGCAGTACCTGGATGCCAAGATCAAGACGTGGGTCGAGTACCTGCGCAACTCGCTGCCGGAGATTCTCGCCGCCCATGAGGCGGACCTGAAAACCCATCAGGTGCTGATCGCCAATTAAAAAGCTGCTGCATGGCGGGGGTGGACAATGGTAGGTTGCTAACCATTGTCGGCCCATTCGCGGGCATGCCCGCTCCCACAGGTACAGCGCTGCCCTCAAGGCCTGCACATAACCTGTGGGAGCGGCGGTGAAGCGCTCCGATTTACCCGCGAAGAATC